>JADLKH010000003.1 GCA_015657435.1 Synergistales bacterium
GCCAAAGCGATCGAGGAGGAACTCTAACCATGGACAGCGTAACCCTTTCCGCCATTTCCCTCGGCATCCTCATGATCCTGCTCGCGGTAGGCGTTCCCATCGCCTTCTGCTTCAGCGGGGCCCTGCTGTTCATGATCCTGGTCGGCGAGGTCTCCATGAAGGGCATGATGATGTGGGGCCTCCAGCAGATCCTGAGCCCCGCCCTGCTGTGCATCCCTCTCTTCATCTATGCGGGGGCCCTCATGAGCGACAGCGGCATCGCGAAACGCCTCCTCGAGTTCGTCGACATCTTCGTCGGCCGGGTCAAGGGCGGCCTGGGGTATGTCGCAACGGTGGCCTCCGCCATTATCGGGGCCATTTCCGGGAGCGCTTTCACGGGCGTCGCGGCGACCGGAAACATCCTGATCCCCGAGATGGAAAAACGAGGTTACCCAAGACCCTTCGCCACTGCCCTGGTGACGGTTTCCTCGATCCTGGGCGTGCTGATTCCCCCGAGCACNCCGATGATCATCTTCGGTTACGTGACGGGGACGAGCGTCCTGGCCGGCTTTCTGTCCACCGTCGGGCCGGGTCTTTTGACCGTGGCGATCTTCTGCGGGATCAACCGTTTCCTGGTCCGCAAGTATCCCCTCGTCATCCTGCCCCCCATCACGGGCAGGGAAAAGCGCCGCCAGATCCTCACGAAGGGCTGGAGCGCGCTGCCGGCCCTCCTGATGCCCGTCATCATCCTCGGCGGCATCTACGGCGGGGCCATGACGCCCACGGAGGCCGCGGCGGCGGCGGTGATCTATTCAATCCCGGTCGGTTTCTGGGTCTACAGGGGCCTGACGTTCGGGAGCTTCTGCTCGATCTCGAAAAACGCGGCCGTCTCCACCGGAACGATCATGATCATGATCATGTGCAGCATGATGCTGAGCCAGACCTACGTCGTGCTCCAGGTGCCGCAGCACATCGTCACGGCCGTTTTCAGCCTCACCCAGAACAAGACCCTCATCCTGCTGATGATCAACCTGATCCTGCTGTTCGTCGGCATGATCGTCAACGACGCCACGGGGATCATCCTGGTGGCCCCGCTTCTGCTCCCCCTGACCCAGGCGATCGGGATGAACCCGATCCATTACGCGGCCATGTTCGTCACGAACATGGCGATCGGATCGGTCACGCCTCCCTACGCCAGCCTTCTCTACCTCGGGATGCGNGTCGGNAAGGTGGAGTTCATGGAAGTTCTTCCTCCGGTGCTGGTCATGATTATGGGATATATCCCCGTCATGCTGGCCACCACGTATTGGCCAACGCTTTCTCTCTGGCTGCCCAGGCTCCTGGGATACGTCTAGAGCGAATGAACAGACAAGAAAGATTGGTGAGGAAAACGAGTCGCCTGCTGGAAATCCTGCGTTCGGAAGTGAAGCCCGCCCTGGGCTGTACGGGCCCCGTTGCCGTGGCCTTCGCGGTGGCGGTGGCCAAGGATGCGGTAGGGGGAACGCCGCGTTCCGTGAGGGTCCTGATGGACAAGGACACCTACGTGAAGAACTGTGCCGTCGGCATTCCGGGCATCGACAGCAGGGGCATTCCCATCGCCTCCGCGCTGGGTGCGGTCGCCGGAGTCTCGGAGGCCGGGCTGGAGGTTTTGAAGAAGGTCACCCCGGCCGACGCGGAAAGGGCGAAGGCCCTTCTTCCCGCGGTGAGCGTCGACATCAAGTGGGATTTCGACGGAGTGGGCCTCTACATCGAAACCTGGGTGGAAAGCGACCGCGGCACGGCTCACGCGCTCGTGGCCAAGAAGCATGACCAGGTCATCTTCGCGGAGGTGGACGGCAAGCTGGTCCGCGGAGCCTACCCGTCGGGCTTCAGGGAAGTCACCGACGAAACGAAAGACCCGATCCGCTCCTACTCGGTGGAGGAACTTCGCTCCTTCGCGCTGGAGGAACCCCTGGAGAACCTTCTTTTCCTTCGTGAGGCCGTGACCCTGAACATGGCCCTTGCAGACCAGGGGTTCCAGGAAGGCATCGGAGAGAACTTCGGCAGCGGATTCACGGGGATCCCTTCCGTGGGGCCGATCCTGAAGGCCAAGAGCATGGCGGCTTCCGCCGCGGATGCCCGGATGTCNGGCCAGAGCCTTCCCGCCATGAGCTGCGCCACAAGCGGAAACGTGGGCATCACGGCTTCGGTTCCCCTCGTCGTCATGGCCCGGGAGTTGGGAATCGACGAGGAACGGATGCTCCGGGCGATTGCCCTCAGCTTCCTTCTGACGATCCAGATCAAGAGCTATATCGGCCGGTATTCCGCCTTCTGCGCCTGCGCGATCGCCTCGAGCATCGGGGTCGCGGGGGGAATGGTCCTGCTTCTGGGCGGAGGCGCCGAACAGACGGACGGAGCCATCCGGAGCGTCATCGGCAGCACCCTCGGCGTCCTTTGCGATGGTGCCAAGCACGGTTGTGCGCTGAAACTGTCGGTTGCGTCCGGGGCGGCGATCGATTCCGCCTACCTGGCGATGCGGGGTTCTTCCATCCGCGGTGGAGACGGCTTCGTCTGCGGAGATGCGGACGAGACGATCCGGCTGATGGGGCGCATGGCCCGCGAAGGGCTGGGACACGCGGACGAGTCGATGTGCCGGCTGATCTTCGAGCGGGACCGGGCGGTCGCCGCGAAGCAGGGCTGAGAAAAAACGAAGGAGCAAGACTGGAAAAGGGGGTGCGGTTTTTCAGGGGAGCGGTTCAGCGGTTGGGGTCGTTTGAAGCGGCGTGTTTTCGCCCGGATCAACAGAATGAGAAAGGGGAGGAAACGGATGATGAAGAAACTTGCCTTTTTGCTCGTGGTTGCAATGGGTTTGGCGTTGCTCGCGGGAGTGGGCTTCGCGGCCGACAAAAGCTACACCTGGAAGATCGCGCACATTCGCCCGCAGGGCTCGACGATCGACAAGGAACTGAAGAAGTTCTCCGAAGACATGAAAGCCGCGACGGGCGGCCGGATCACGATCAACATCTACGGGGCCAATCAGCTCGGCGACTACACGGTCGTCCAGGAGAAGATCGGCCTGGGTTCGGTGGAAATGGGCTGCATGTCCATGTCCACGGCGGTTGACAAGCGCGGCCTGGCCTTCACGATGCCCTATCTCGTGAGGGACTACAAGATGGCGAAGAAGAACTACGCTTCCGGGACGCCCTTCGCGAACTACATCTCGAAGGTGTTCGAGAAGCAGGACATCAAGGTTCTCGGCTACTGGCCCGTGTATTTCGGCGGCATCGGCCTTCTGAAGCAGCCCGCGGATCCCACGAACCCGATGGGCAAGCAGAACCTGAAGGTGCGGGTTCCCGCGATGAAGACCTGGGAAGCCCTGGGCAACGGCCTTGGCTACCAGGCGACCCCGCTGCCCTTCTCCGAATTCTTCACCGCGGCCCAGACCGGAATGGTTGACGGGATCCTCGGCGGCGGCGCGGAGAATTACTACGTCACCTTCCGCGACCTGATGAAGGTCTACATCCCGGCGAACACCCACTTCGAGTGCTGGCCGATCACGATCAACATGGAACTCTACAATTCGCTTTCCCCGAAAGACCGGAAGATCCTGGACGAGAAGGCCCGTGAGCTCGAGACGCGGCGCTGGGTGAAGGTGGAGCAGGACCAGGATGTTTACGAAACGCTGCTCGCCAAGTCCGGGGCGAAGGTCATCAAACTGACGCCCCAGCAGCTGGAAGCCTTCGCGAAGAGGGGCCGTGAAGTGGCCTGGCCCGAACTGAAGAAGGTCCTCGGCGACAAGGTCTTCAACGAGATTTCCGCGACGTTCGTCCTGAAGTAGAAGGAAGGCCGGGGGCGCAGCCGAAAAGCTGCGCCCCTTCGATAAGGAAGAGAAAGGGAGTCGATCCGGAATGAGCAGGATCACGGTCATGAGCGCCGGCAACGGCGGCCAGGCCCTTGCCGGGGATCTCGCCCTGAGGGGCCATGAGGTCACCCTCTACGAACACCCCCTCTTCGAGTCCAGGGTCGCGACGATCCGCGAACGGGGGAACGTCATCGAACTTGAAAACAAGATCGTCGGCAGGGGGCTTTTGCAAGAGGCCACCACCGATGCCGAATTGGCGCTTGCGGAAGCCGGACTCGTCTATTTCACGGCCCCGTCCTTTGCCCAGAAGGCGNNTTTTTTCGAGCTGGCCCTTCCCCACTTCAGGGACGGACAGATCCTCGTGCTCTCGCCGGGCAACTTCGGAACCTTTGCCCTGCATCGGGCCTTCCGGGAGGCGGGAAAGCAGGTTCTCGTCGCGGAAACGGACAATCTTCCCTACGCCTGCGTGGCCCGTGAGCCCGGCCGTGTGGACATCAAGGGCGTCAAGAAGTCCGTGACGCTCGCCGCGCTGCCGAACAGCGAATACGCGCGCGTGGAGGCGGCCGTGAAGGGCGCCTTCTGCACCGCCGTCGTCAGGGGCGAGAACGTGCTCCACACCAGCCTGTCCAACACGAACAGCATCGCGCACTGCGGCCCGATGCTCATGAACGCCGGCCGCATCGAAGACGGCAAGGGCACGTACCGCTTCTACGCCGAGGGAATGCCCCCGTCGGTCTGCCGGGTGATGGAGGCGGCCGACCGGGAAAGGGTCGCCGTCGGGGCGGCCTTCGGTCTGACTCTTGCCAGCACCTTTGAAACCATCAAAACGCAGTACGGCGTCGAGGGACGGGACCTGCACGAGGTCATCCACGCCAACCCCGCCTTCGGNGGAATCGACGCGCCTTCCACCCTGAACCACCGCTTCCTCACGGAGGACACGCCGTTTTCCATGGTTCCCGCCGCCGCGCTCGGAAAGCTGGCGGGGGTGCCGACGCCCGCCTCGGATGCGCTCGTTTTTTTGCTGGGCGTCGCCATGGGGCAGGATTTTTCAGAAACCGGGCCGGGTCTCGAGAGCATGGGACTGTCGGGCATGACCGTTGAGGAGATCCGTCGGCTCGTGCTCGGGGAGGACCGATGAAGAAGGCCATCCGGGTGGATAAGGCGGACAACGTGGCGGTTGTGGCCCAGGACACGAAGAAGGGGGACGCCGTCGACTGCTTCGGGTTCGAGGCGGTTGCGGGAGCGGACATTCCCCTGGGGCACAAGATCGCGCTGGGGCCGGTCGAAAAGGGAGCCCTGGTCTTCAAGTTCGGGGTTCCGATCGGAAGGGCTTCCGCCCCGATCCGCACGGGGGATCACGTGCATGTCCACAACCTGGAGGACATCACCGAGGAGCTTTGCAACGGCTACGAGAAGAAGTTCCGGGAAATGGGAGCGTGAGCGGGCGATGAGGGAAATCCTTGCCTATGAAAGGCCGGACGGGAGAATAGGTCTCCGGAACCGGGTGGTCGTCATCTCGATGGTCTCCTGTTCGAACACGGTTGTATCGAGGATCGCCCAGGCGACCGGGGCGATCCCCATCACCCACGAGTACGGATGCGTAGAATTCGACGAAGACCACAAAAGGACGAAACTGGCCCTCGTCGCCGCGGGCGCGGGCCCGAACGTTTACGGAGCCCTGCTCGTGGGCCTCGGGTGCGAGCAGACCTCCATGGCGGACGTGAAGCGGGCGGTTGCCGGGACCGGCAAGCCCGTGGAGGCTCTCCTGATCCAGGAGGAAGGCGGTTCCCCGGAGGCCGAACGCCGGGGGATCGAGATCGTCAGGAAGCTGCAGGCGGAAGCCGATGCGCAGGAGAGAGTTCCCTGCAGCGCGGCAGGGCTCGTGGTGGGCATCCAGTGCGGAGGTTCCGACTGGACCACGGCGGTGGCCGGCAACACCGCGATCGGGGCGATGTCGGACCGGGTGATCGAAAACGGCGGCAGCGTCCTCATGTCGGAGGTCATGGGCTTCCCGGGAAGCGAACACATCGTGGCCGCCAACTCGGTCAACCGAAAGGTCGGCCTGCAGGTGCTGGACATGGTGGCCGACCTGCGGGCGGAGTATGTCGAGCTCTACGGCCAGACCATCGAGGAGGTCAACCCCACCCCGGGCAACAAGGCGGGGGGGATCACGACCCTGGTCGAGAAATCCATGGGCAACATCCGGAAGATGGGCAATTCTCCGGTGCAGGGTGTTCTTCGTCTCGGCGAACCGATCCCCCATCCCGGGCTCTGGGTGGTGGACAACCGGGCCCAGGGCCCCGATCCGTTCAACGTGACGGGGTTCGCGATCCAGGGGGCCAACGTGACGGTCTTCAGCAGCGGCAGGGGCTCGCCGGTCGGGTGCGCGGTCATGCCCGTGATCAAGATCACGGGAAACCCGGCGACATTCAGAAAACTGGAAAGCATTACCGATTTCAACGCCGGTGTGGTTGTAGAAGGCAAGTCCATCCCCGAGACGGGGGCGGACCTTTACGAGCTTCTCCTGGAAGTCGCCGGCGGAAGGGCCACGAAATCCGAGCTGAACGGGAACGTCGAGTACGCGATCCCGCGGGAGCCGGCCAGGAAGAAGCATCGGGACTGCTGCGCGGATGGAGGCGTTTAGGGTGTCCGGAAAAGCGAGGCTGCTGAGCCTCTTCGACGTGCTGGGCCCGATCATGACGGGGCCCTCCAGCTCCGCCACGGCGGGGGCGGTCAAGATCGGCCGGATGGGGAGGATGTTCCTCGGCGGACAGCCCGACGAGGTGGACCTGTATTTTAGCGAGACCTTCGGCTGCAAATACCGGGGGAACTCCACGGACGCGGCGGCCATCGGCGGCCTCTTGGGCTTTGCCGTGGACGCCCCCGAGATCAGAAGCGCCCGCGAGATCGCGGCTTCCCGGGGAATCAAGGTTTCGATCCGGATCAGGCCCGAAGAGGCCTCTGCGCCGGATGCCGGGCCGAAGCCGATTTCGGTCGAGATGGACCTGAGGCGCGGAGGGGATTCGATCCACGTTACGGGGCTTTCGGTGGGCGGCAGCGAGATCGTCATGTCGGAGGTCGACGGGTTCCCGGTGAACATCCAGGGAAACGAAGACGGTTTTCTGGTTTTTTCGTCCTCGGGGAACCTTGGAACGGCCCTGGGAGAAGTCTTCGGGGAAAACCTCCTTTCCGTGGAAAAGATCGAGAAGGATGGGCGGTTTCTTTACGTCGGGACCCTGGAAAGACCGGCTTCCGCGATCTCGATCGAGAAGGCGGAGGAACTTCCGGAGGTGACTCGGGCGGTTTGCCTGCAAAACCTTCTCGCCTATCGGCTGCACGACGCAAACCCCCTCTTCGGCAGCATCGCCGAGATGGTGGCCCTGTGCCAGAGGGAAGGCATGACGATGGCCGACGCGGCCGTGGCCTACGAAAAGAAGCGGAGCGGGATGCCCGAGGCCGAGGTGCGGCGGATGGCCGCAGAAATCTGGAAGGTTATGGAAGCGTCCGTGGAAGCGGGCGTCAAGGGGAAAAACGCCGTGCTGAGCGGACTGGTGCCAGGTGATGCCGGACACCGGCTTGCGGAGCGCGCGGAGGCAGGCCGTTCCCTTTCGGGCAGGACGGTGGCCCTTGCGGCTGCCCGGGCCCTGGCCTGCATGGAATGCGACGCCTGCATGGGGCGCGTCGTCGCGGCTCCCACGGCGGGGGCGGCGGGGGTCATTCCCGGCGCCCTCCTGACGGCGGCGGAGGCCCTGGGGGCAAGCGAGGCCCGGGTGGTGGACGCCCTTCTCGTTTCCGCGGCCGTCGGGTCGGTGATCGCACTCGCTGCACCCGTTTCGGGAACGATGGGCGGCTGCCAGTCGGAAGTCGGCGTGGCCTCGGCCATGACGGCTTCGGCCCTCGTCCACCTGGACGGGGGAACACCCTCCCAGGCGGCCCACGCCATGGCGATTGCCCTGAAGAACGTGTTGGGGCTCGTCTGCGATCCGGTCGCCGGTGCGGTGGAAGTCCCCTGCATCAAGAGGAACGCCATGGGCGTGGCCAACGCCTTCGTGGCGGCCGACATGGCGCTCGCCGGAATCGAGAGCGCGATCCCCGCCGACGAGGTGATCATGGCGCTCTGCAACGTCCAGAAACTCCTCCCGGTGGAACTGAGGGCCTCGGCCAGGGGGGGACTCGGCATCACGCCGACGGCGCAGCGCCTGATGGCGGAAAAGATGGAACGGCTCGAGCGGGAAGCGGCAGGGCGGTAGGGCGTTCCGGCGATCGCCGGGAAACGTCGTGATCCATAACTTGAAAGGGAGGGCTGCAGCGTGTCGACGGTACTGTTGAAGCAGGCGGACATCGTGACTCTGACGGACATGAAGGAAATCGTGGGGATCGTGGAGAAGACCTTCAAGGGATTCGGCGAGGGGACGACGATCAACCCGACGAAGGTGGGACTCGACCTGGGTGAGACGGCATCGTACCCGCCGTACCAGGGGTTCATGAACGCCATGCCGGCCTACGTGGGCTGGCTGGATTCCGCGGGGATCAAGTGGGCGGGAGGATTTCTGGGTGAGAGGAAGAGGATGGGCCTGCCGTACGTCACCTCGCTGATCCTCCTGATCGACCCGAAGATCGGGAACTTCAGGGCGGTCATGGACGGGGAGTGGATCACCACCATGCGGACGGGAGCCCAGACGGCGGTGGCGCTGAAATACCTGCACAAGGGCACGTCGATCCGACTGGGGCTGTACGGAGCGGGAGCGCAGGGTCACTCGCAGACGCAGGCGATCGCGGCGGTGTTCGACATCGAGGAGGTGCGGGTGTACGACGTGAGCCGTGCGGCGGCGGAGAAATACGCGTCGGACATGAAGGACGTGGTGAAGGGTCCGATCGTGATCGCGGAGAAGCCGGAGGACGCGGCGTGGGGCGACGCGATCGTGTGCGTGACGCAGTCGAAGGACAAGTTCGTGAAGAACGAATGGATCAAGCCCGGGACGATCGTGTTCCCGATGGGCTCCTACCAGGAAGTGGACGACGAGTTCATTCTGAGCGCCGACCGCGTGGTGGTGGACCATGTGGGTCAGTGTCTGCACCGCGGGGCGCTGAAGGAGCTGGTGGAGGCCGGGAAGTTCGCGGAGAAGGACATCGACGCGACGATCGGCGAGGTGGTGGCCGGCAAAAAGCAGGGGCGGGTCTCCGAGAAGGATCGCATCCTGTGCATCCCCATCGGGACGGGGGCCATGGATATCGCGGTGGCCACGGTGGTCCTGGAGAGGGCGAAGGCGAAGGGCCTCGGCGGCAGCTTCGATTTCGTGTAGAAACCCCATTTTCGATGACCCTGGGACGGTGCGGCGACTTGCCGCTCCGTCCCATTTTTTTGCGCTTCCCAGGGTGGATTAGAATAGAAACGTGGCCTTCGAGGAAAATGAAAAAATGGGGTCAGAGCTTGAATCTGACCGTATGTATACCGTTTAATCCGTGGAAAGCCACTATTGTACACATACGGTCAGATTCAAGCTCTGACCCCATTAGAACTGACCCCCTAGAAAAGAGGTGGCTTGCGTGTATCCAAGGCTTTTGATCGATCCGGCGAAGGTTCGCGAGAACGCGGCCGAGGTGGTTCGGCGAGCGGGAAAGCTGGGGATCGGGGTGTTCGGCGTCACGAAGGGGTTCTGCGCCGATCCGGTGGTGGCCCGGGCCATGGTGGAGGGCGGCTGCAGTCTCCTGATGGACAGCCGGGTGAAGAACCTCCGGCGGTTGCGTGAGGCCGGGTTCACCGAGCCCCTCATGCTGCTGAGGATCCCCATGCTGTCTGAGTTGGAGGAGTTGGTGGAGGTGGCGGACGGGACGGTCGTCTCGATGCCCGAAACCGTCCTTGCACTGGAGAAGGCCGCCTCGACGGCCGGAAAGACCCTGGACGTGATGGTGATGGCCGATGTCGGCGACCTGCGCGAGGGGCTCTGGCCGGACGAAATGGAAGCCATGGGGAGAACACTGGCCTCCTGCAAACGGATCCGCTGCATGGGCGTCGGCACGAACATCGGCTGTTTCGGGGGAGTTCTGCCCACGCCGCAGAACATGGCCCTGCTGGTCGAATGCCGGGATCGGCTGGCCTCGGGGCTGGGACGTCCCGTGGAGCTCGTGTCCGGGGGAGCCACCTCCTCCATCGAGCTGGTCGATAACGCGCAGATGCCGCGGGAGGTCAACAATCTTCGGGTCGGCGAGGCGATCCTGCTGGGGTTCAACACGGGCCGCATGCAGGCGATCCCCGGGCTTCACCGGGACGCCTTCGTCCTGGAGGCCGAGGTCGTAGAGGTTCGGGTCAAGCCGAGCAAACCGATCGGACTCATCGGGGCGGATGCCTTCGGGAAGGTTCCGGTGTTCGAGGACCGCGGCCGGCGTCTCCGGGCGATCGCGGCGGTCGGCAAACAGGATGCGAAGATCGACGGGCTGACGCCCCTCGATCCGGGGATCACCGTGCTGGGGGCCTCCAGCGACCATCTGACCCTCGACGTGGAGGACTGCACCACTCCTCCCGTTCTGGGCGGGTTCGTGCGTTTCACGCTGGACTACGGGGCCATGCTTGCCCTCACCACGTCGTCCTACGTGGAAAAGATCTGCGTCTGAAGCGGAACCGCCCGGTGAGTAGAAAGGCGGATACCGGTTCCGACCCCGGGGGATAAAATGATTGAAAGGCCGTGAAGTCCTCGAGTGTTCACGGCGAGGGGGTGTTTTCCGTGAAAAAGGGGATTTTCGCTTTGCTGGCCGCGGGAGCGTGTCTGTTGGGCGTCGTTCATGCGGGTTCGGCCCTGGCTGCGACGCCGAAAGCCGTCGACCTGACGGCCGGTTTGACCCCAAGGGCGCTTTCCGCCTGCCCGGGCCTGCCGGAAGACGCGGTCCGTGCGGCGGTCAACCGTTTCTCCGCCGACCTGCTTGCGGCTTCGGCGGAAAAGAAGGAAGGCAATCTGATGCTCTCGCCCGCTTCGGTCCATCTGGCGCTGGCGATGACCGCGAACGGCGCCGAGGGGTCCACGAAGTCCGCCATGCTGAACCTGCTGGCGGGCAGGGGGGTCACGCTCGATCGCCTGAACCGGGCGAACCGGGACTGGATGGCCCTCCTTTCCAGAACGGGAAAGAAGACCACCCTTTCGATCGCCGATTCGATCTGGTTCGATAGGGGGTACAGGCCTTCCCGGCTTTTTTTGAAGCGCAACGCCGACTTCTACGGTGCGGCGGCCCGCAGTCTCGATTTCAGGGACAAAAACGCTCCCGGAGCGATCAACGCCTGGGTGAAGAACGCCACCCGCGGCACGATCGAGAAGATCATCGAATCGATCCGCCGGGACGAGGTCATGTTTTTGGTCAACGCGGTTTACTTCAAGTCGGACTGGCAGGTCCCCTTCGAGAAGGAGCAGACCCGCAAGGAGGTCTTTCACGCGCCGGGAAGGGATGTCGAGGTGGAGTTCATGCACCGGACGGGCAGGATGAGTTTCCTCTCGGGCAGGGGGGCGACGGGGGTGGCCCTTCCCTACGACGATGACGGGCGGTTCGAGTTCTTCGCCCTTCTGCCGGATGGCAATGCCACCCCGAGGGAATGGCTGGCCCGACAAAACAGGACGACCCTTTTCGGGGACCTCGCCGGGATGATGACCCCCAAGGCGGGCCTTGTGGTTCAGCTGGCCCTGCCGAAGTTCGAGTCGCGCTACGAGGATACCCTGGAGGATGAGCTGGCGAGCCTCGGCATGAGCATCGCCTTCGACCCGGGGAGGGCGGATTTTTCGGGGATGAGCGAACGGCATACGAGGGATCTTTTCATCGGGACGGTCCGGCACAAGACCTTTGTCCGGGTCGACGAGAAGGGCACGGAAGCGGCGGCCGTGACGTCCGTGGGTATGCGGATGACCAGCCTGCCCGCGATCGACCGCGAGATTTCCTTCGACCGGCCTTTCCTTTACGGCATCATGGACCGGAAGGCCGGGATTCCCCTTTTCGTCGGGATCATGGAGAATCCGGCGGCGAAGTGAGCCCGGAAAGTCGGGCCATGGGGCCGGACATCGCCGTTCGGCGAAGTTGAGGCGCTTCCTCGCGCGGGTCGACCTTTTCGGGTCGGCCGGCGCGTTTCTTTTTCCCTTCGATCTCGGGGGCATTGACAGGAAAAGAGGGGGATGTATAAAGACCGATGGGATAGTATTCATTGAATACAAGGAATTCAATATGTTGTAAAAATTTCGTCAATGAGGGGGTGGAAGAAGGGCGATTTTTTTTAGGGTTCCTGATCCCACCTATGTAGGATCAGAGCCCGGCGCGGTGGGAAACCGGCTTTGTGCGAATCGGCCCCTGTTTTAAGGGGTCAAGGCCTGGTTCGGGAAAGGTTTCGTTTCCCGGCCGAAAATCATCCAGATTCAGGAAAGGGGCGCAAAAGCAAATGGCGACGAAGAGGAAAGCGGTGCAGGTCGGCGCAGGCATGGTGGGGAGGGTCATCGTCAAGGACATGATCGAGGACTTTGATTTCACGGTCCTGGACATGAACGAAAATGCCCTGTCGGAAGTGAAGAGGCAGTTCCCCGAGGTCGAAACCGTCCAGGGCCGTGCCGATGACATCGAACTGCTCGACAGGCTTTCAAAGGATGCGGACATCGTCACTTCGGCCATGCCCGGAACCATCGGCTACAAGGTCATCGAGAACACGATGAGGCTGGGCCGGAAAATCGCGAGCGTTTCCAGCATGCACGGCAGGGACGACGCCCCGTACTCGAAGATCGGGAAGGAAACCGGGGGGCTGGGGATCATGATGATCGGCTTCGCCCCGGGGATGACCAATTTCTTCGCCGGACGCGGATACCACCAGCTCGACAGCTGCGATCAGATGGATGTCTACGTCGGCGGCATCCCCTACAACCCGCGTCCCCCCTTCAACTACACCATCACCTGGTCCGTTTCCGACCTGTTCAACCAGTTCGTCCAGCCCGCGGTGGTCGTGGAGAACGGCGAAGTCGTCGAGAGACCGGCCCTGAGCGTGGTCAAGCCTTTCCGGATCGAGGAATATCCCGAGATGGAGGCCTTCGTGAGCAACGGGCTGGGCAGCCTTTTCCGCAACTTCAAGGATGTGAAGAACATGGCGGAGTACACGGTCCGCTGGCCCGGCCTGACCGAGCAGATGAAGCTCATGGTGGCGCTCGACCTGTTTGATTGGGAGCCCCGCAAGCTCGCCGGCTGCGAGATCGTTCCCCGACAGCTGCTGTTCGATCTCTTCGCTCCGAAGTACAAGATGCAGACCGGCGATCTCGACCTTTCCGTCGCCCGGGTCGTCACGCGCGGATTCAAGGGCGACGACGAGGTCACCTACACCTACGAGATCGCCGACGTCATGCGGGAAGAGCGGGGATGCACCTCGATGGCCTGGGTGACGGCCTGCACCTGCGGGATCTTCGCCCGTGCCATGTGCGACGGCCTGATCTCCGGAACCGGGATGGTGGCGGCCGAACTTCTGGCGAAGGACGACGCGATCTACCGCTATGTCATGGAGGAACAGGCTCGGCGGGGCATTTTCTACAAGGAAAAGGTCGAGATCAAGAAGGACGCGAAGCGGAACTGGGAGAAGAACTAGAGCGGCAAACGGGGGCCCCGCGGACCCCGCGGGGCCCGATGTCCATCAAAAGCCAGAGGGGGTAAGAAGATGAGTGTTGAGAAGATGCTGGATTATTTCGCCTATACGATTTTGTGGAACCCGCTCCTCCCGATGATGTTTCTCGGATTGGGGCTCTACGTCACGATCGGGATGAGGTTTTTCCAGTTCAGGCGCTTCGGGGCAATATTCGAACACACGATCCTTTCTCTTTTCAGGAAGAAGGGAGCCGGCGCAAAGGAAGAGCCGGGGTTCGTCTCCTCTTTTGGCGCTTTCGCCACGGCGCTCGGGGGAACCGTCGGGTCGGGGAACGTTGCGGGCGTGTCGAGCGCGATTGCCCTGGGAGGCCCTGGAGCGCTCTTCTGGATGTGGATTTCCGCCCTCGTGGGAATGGCGACGAAGATGGGCGAGATCATCCTGGCCCAGCATTACAAGGAAACCTATCCTGACGGGACTTCCTATGGAGGATGCGGTTTCTACGTGGAAAAGGGGCTCGTCGAGGAGCGCGGCTGGAAATGGGCCCGGATTATCGCCTGGATCTTCTCGATTTCCATGGTGGCGACGTTCTTTACCGGGGTTGGGACCTTCACCATCGCCGAATCGGTACAGTCTGCCTTCCACCTGAGCAAGGGGACGACCATCGGATTCTGCTTCGCCTATACGGCCCTCCTCTATGTCCTCGTTTTCGGCGGGATCCCCAGGATCGTCAAGTTCGCCGAGTACGTGGTGCCGTTCATGGTCCTTTTCTATATCGTCGGAGGGGTCGCGGTTATCCTTTTCCACGGCGCCAATATCGTTCCGGCCCTGAGGGATGTCGTCAGGTACGCCTTTACTCCCCATGCGGCCGTCGGCGGGTTTGCGGGGGTCGTCGTGATGAAATCCTTCCAGATCGGCGTGGCCCGGAGCGTTTACAGCAACGAGGCGGGTTGGGGCAGTTCCCCGATGATCCACGCGGCGGCCAAGGTCGACCATCCCGCACGGCAGGGCATGTGGGGCGCCATGGAAGTGTTCGTCGACACCATGATCGTCTGCACGGTCACCGGGCTCGTCGTCCTGACGACGGGGATCTGGCAAAACGGCAAGGGTGGAGCGGGAGTCGTCGCGACGGCCTTCGGGACCGTGTTCGGGGAAATCGGGCCGATGATCATCGCGCTGTCGCTCATCCTTTTCCAGGTGACGACCTCCACCGGCTGGTACTCCTACCTCGAGTCGCTCATCGCCTATTTCTCGAGACGCAAGACGCAGGAACAGCGCCGTGCCCTCATCCAGAAGATCCGCTTCATCGGCCCGCTCTGTCCCCTCCTTATCGCGCTCTACGCTTTCTGGAAGAACATGATGCCTTCGATTCTCTGGCTGCTCATGGATATCCAGACGGCGATTCCCGTCTACATGAACCTCCTGGCCATCGTTTTCCTCTCGCCCCTCATCTTCAGGCTGACGAAGGAATTCGAGCAGAAGTACCTCGACAGGAAGGTCGCGATTCCCGCGAAGGAGCTCGAGAGCATCGGCAAGTAGAAAACGACAGGGCGTTGCGGGGCTCCTCTCTCAGGAGGGTCCCCGCAACGCCCCCAATTTCCCGGAGGTGTTCGTGGTGTTTGAAAAGGTCACCGTCATGAAAGCGGCAAACATCTATTACGAGGGTAAGGTTCAGAGCCGGACCATCCTCCTGGCCGACGGATCGAGAAAGACGCTGGGGGTCTATCTTCCNGGAGAGTACGAATTCTCTTCGCAGGAGAAGGAGGTCGTCGAGATGACNCCGGGGGAAGTGGAGGTTCTCTTCCCCGGGGATCGAGGCTGGTCCCGCGTGCGGGCCGGCGAATCCTACACCGCCGAGCCGGGCCGGGTGTTCAAGGTCCGCTGCCGCGAGATCGCCGAATACGTCTGCGACTACATCGCAGGTTAGTCTTCGCGGAAGTCCGACGGCGGCCTGTCCGGTTTCCGGATTCTCCGGATCGTGTCCTCGATGTGTTCCCGGCTCGCCCTGGCGGCTTCCTCCGCATTCCGTGCTTCGATGGCGTCGATCATCCGCAGGTGCTGGGAGGCGATGTGATCGAACCAGTCCGCTTCCCGGACCAGTTCGACGTGAAGCAGGTCGCGGTTTTCCTCGATGACGGAGGAAAGTCCCTCGTAAATCCTCGAAAGCAGGGTGTTGTGCGCGGCGGAGACAACCTGTTCGTGAAGGAGCGATTCCCATTTCGCTCCGGCGTGCTTCCCTTCAAGGGAGACGGGAAGGGCGCGGGAAAACTCGAAGAAACAGGTCCGCAGCTTCTTGAGATCTTCCTCAGTCCGTCTGGAGGCCGCCAGTTCCGCAGCCGCGACTTCCAGGATCCGCCGCATCTCCATCAGTTCGTAAATGAAGTCCTCGGGCCAGAAATGCATGGCCTGGAAATTCTGGAGCAAGGCGTGAAGAGGAAGCTTCCTGACGAAAATGCCCTGTCTCTCACGCACCTCGACATCCCCAGCGCNTTCGAGGGATGCGACGGCTTCCCTCAGGAGGTTGCGCCCTATGCCGAGCTTCTNGGCGAGATCCTTTTCGGAGGGCAGTTGGGATCCCTCCGTGTATTCGCCGCTCTTGACCCATTCCATCAGGGTGCGTATGACCTGGTCTTTCTTGCTTTGCATTCGGCGTCACCTCGAAGGATCCGGATGGAAAGGCGGCCCGCCTTCGTCAGAGGCAGGGCGGGAGCCCGCGATGAAAACATTGATGAAAACATTCTAGAGCATGAATCGAAAAATCGACAATCCCGGGAAATCCCGGCGGATCCTGCCGGCCGCGTTTCGGGGCATCCCGAGAACTCTTTTGCGAGGTGATTCCTGACCATGTTGGATAAAAAGATTTCTTTCATCGGAGCAGGGAAGATTGCGGAAATTCTCATCGGCAACATGACCGCNCCGGGAGTCGTTTCTCCGGAAAGAATCATGATCGGCGACCAGAGCGCGAGGCGTTTGGAGGAAATGACGGAACGTTTCGGCGTGAATGCGGCCTCCTCCAACCGGGAGGCGGTGGAGCACGGCGACGTGGTCTTCGTCTGCGTGCGTTCCGAGAACGTCGCCGGCGTGGTCGAGGAGATCAGGGGATTTGATTTTTCGGGAAAAACCCTCGTCTCCATCTCTTCGGGTGTTCCGATGAGCCTTTACAGGGAGGCCATNCCCGGGGCCCTGATCGTTCGGGCGCTGCCGAACCCGCCAAGCAAGATCGGGCACGGCGTGATTGCGCTGGCCTTCGACGGCCGCTTCGGAGAGACCGCGCGCGAAGAGGTGATGGAGATCTTTTCGTCCATGGGAAAATGCTTCATCCTCCCGGAAGAAAAGATCAATGTCATCACGTCCGTGACCGGTCCCGCTCCGGTGTTTGCCTTTTGCGAAGCGGCGATTCAGGCCTGCGTGCTTTTGGGGATCGATCACAAGACCTCCGAGAGTCTTGTTTTCCACACGATATCGGGCTGCCTGAAGGAATGGGAGGAAAATCTCGGCCAGATGGGCAAGCTCCTGACCGAAACCAGCACGCCCGGAGGCATTTCCGTGCAGCAGCTGTTTTCCCTGGANCAAGGGGCGTTCAATGCCACCGTCAAGGGGTGCTATGTCAAGGGTTGGGAAAAGACGTCCGAGGTCGGCGAGAAGATCGCGAGGGCTCTTGAGAAAGCCCGATAGGCGGGATTCGGCTCCGGTTGCCGCGCGGAGTGGGCGGATTCGGAAGGAGGCCTGAAAAGCAATGCCGATGAACCTGGATTCGCGTGTCGAGGCGCGNCCTGGGGAGCTTGTCGAGGCCATTGGACAGAGCGTGCGGATCCGCAGCGTCTGGTCGCGGCCGGAACATGGCATGCCTTACGGAAGAAAGATCGCCGAAGCCCTGGACCATGCGCTGCAGGTTTCTTCCTCCCTGGGCTTCAGAACGCGCAACCTGGAGGGCAGGGTTGGATTTGCGGAAGCGGGGGAAGGGGAAGAAACGATTGCCGTCGTGGGGCATCTCGACGTGGTTCCGGAAGGATCGGGATGGAGTTTCGATCCCTTCGGCGGCGGGATCCTCGACGGGAAGCTCTGCGGGAGGGGAACCCAGGACGACAAGGGACCGATTTTTTCCGCCCTTTTCGCCCTGAAGGCTCTGGAGGACCACGGGCACAGGTTCGCACGGAGAGTCCGGATCATCTTCGGAACCGACGAGGAAAGAGGAACGATGGAGGACCTGGATTTCTACCGTCAAAGCCAGAAGCTCCCCGTNTTGGGGTTTACCCCGGACGGGGAATACCCGGTCGTTTACGCCGAGAAGGGGCTTTTGAAGGTGAGGGGGACGAAGCGTTTCGACAGGGAAATTCCCCGGGCTCTTTGCCTTTCCGGGGGATTCGACCAGGGAACCGTGCCTGAAAGGGCCGAGGCGGTTCTGTCCCTCTCAAGGAAGGAAGAGGAAGTCGCCGTTTCCGCAATGTTCCGCTTCGCCTCGCTGCACGGTTGGGATTTGCGGATCCAGTACCTGAAAGAGGATCGGCTCAGGGTGTGCATNGGGGGGACATCCGCCCATGCCAGCATGCCCTGGCTGGGCGCAAACGCGATCGTGAGGCTGGTCCATTGCCTTTGCCAGGCGGAGCTTCCCGGAGAAACCGGGGAATTGTTGAAGTGGCTGAAGAGGGGTTTCCGAGATGAGGGCTGCGGCTTGGAGCTGGGGCTTGACGTCGGGGACAACCCCCTGGGAGACCTGACCTGTACCCTGACGACGATGCGGATGGACGCCGGAGGGATCGAATTCGACCTGGACATCCGCTACCCGGCCCGCTCCAGATCCGGTTTTGAGATCCGCGACAGGCTTGAAGAGCGGTTCCGGGAACAGGGCATTTCGATCGAGGTCAGGCGAAGCCTCGATCCGCTCTACGTCGATCCGGGGTCCGAGCTGATCTCTGCCCTTGGAGCCGCCTATGAAAAGGTCACCGGCGAACCGCCCCGGCTTCTGGCGATGAACGGAACGACCTACGCCAAGAAATTGCCCGGGCTGGTTCCTTTCGGTGCGCTGTTCCCCGGGGAGCCGGACCTGGCCCATCAGGCGGATGAGTGCGTGCCGATCTCGAGCCTGGCCAAAAGCACGAGAATCTATGCCGAAGCCTTGCGCCTCCTGACCTCATGAAAAGCGGGAAGCGGAGGCTCGGGCCGGAGGAAAAGGAAGGGGCTCCCGATATCGGGAGCCCCTTCCTGCATGTTCTTTAGTGCGGTTTTGCCCTCGGCCTGTGGACGTACACGCTGCAGGGCGCGTGGGCGACCACTTTTGCCGCGACGCTGCCCAGGAAGAACCGCTTCAGGTTGCTCAGGCCCCGATGCCCGATCATGATGATGTCGGCATCGTTTTCCTCGGCAAACTGGACGATCTTCTCGTACGGGATGCCGGGGAGGACCGTGATCGACATCCTGGGGATGCTCATGCCGCTCTTCGCGATCTGCGCGCGGACGAACTGTTCGAACTCCTGCTTCACCTTTTCCCCGACCGTCGGAAGCTCCACCGCGTACCCCTCGACGAACACCCGGCCTCTTTCCTCCGTGCCGATCACGTGGAGAAACTGCATCTGGGCATCCGCCTCGCGGTTGGCATAGTGGACCGCGTAATCGATGACCCCCTTGCTTTCCTCGCTGCCGTCAATGGCCACGACAATCCTTTTCATGACCCGTTCCCTCCCTACTGGGCGCTTGCCCGGGACTTGGATCCTTTAAGGAAGAAGACGGAAAACGAAGCAATCCTACTAAGATATTATAGTACTAAAATCACATATCGGCGTCGGTCTTTTCGGCGCCCCTTCTCTTTCCCCTCAGTAGCTCGCGACCACCGGGTTGATCTTGAAGGTCAGCTGCAGACCCTTTCGCATCACGACGAAGCTGTTTTCTCCCGCGACGAGTAGCGGGCCCAGTTCCTTGGGTCCGGCAACGGGTTGGCCGTTGCAGGTCACGATGATGTCCCCCACCTGCATCTTCGCCTTTTCCGCCTCCCCGCCCGAGGTCAGCTCGGAAATGGCGGCGCCGGTTTTCCCGTTCAGGGCGGTGATTTCCGCCTGCTCCAGGCTCCTGAGGGTGAACCCGAGCTTCGGTGCCGACTTCTGGCCGGCCGCTGGAGAACCGGTCGGCGGGGCGAAGGAAAGGGTTGCCGGAGGCTTGGGAAAGGTTTCCATGGAGGGGAGCTTGATCTTCACAGCCATGGGCTTTCCCTTGCGAAGGATCTCGATGTCGTACTGCTCGACGCCTTTGTCCGGGGTGAGGGTCGGCCAAACCTTTTCCTGGAACTCGGCGTTGTTGTCCACCGGCAGGCCGTTGATCGACAGAATGAGGTCCCCGGCCTGGAGGCCCGCTTTTTCGGAAGGCCCCCCGACCGCGACCCATTGGACGACGCCGCCCTTCGGATCCTTCAGGCCGTTGTCCTTCAGGTCCTTCTTTGTCGGGTCCACCGCGGCGGAGCCCACGTCCCGGAGTTCGAGCGGGGCGCCTGCGGCCGCGGCGAAGCTGGCGAGGATGGAGAACATTTTCTCGGCGGCCTCGCGGGATTTCGCCGCGAGGAGGACCGGGTCTCCCTTTTCGGAAATCTTCGCGCCCAGGCCCCATTTCCAGGGTTCCGCCGCTTTCGGGATCTCGAAAAGCCGAAGAAGGGTCAAAGAGGGAAACGGGATCGATACCGGGGATCCCATGGATCCCTGGAAGACGATGGCTTCCTTGGATAGGTTGACGCTTTTGATCTCGCCTCCCGAGGTGGAGATCTGATCGCGGATTCCGGAGAAGGCCCTGAATCCATCCTCGAGCGTATTGAAGTAGGTGGGTACGACATTGTAGACCACGTATGCGGGGGGTTCGACGGCCATTGCGGCCGTGCCTGCGGCAACGAGCAGGAAAAAGGCGATGAGGGCAGCGGTTGTTTTCCTCAACTGGGGGTTCTCCTTTCGGTCTTGGCTGAAATGATTTGCTCGGATTATTTCATCGGTTCTTTTTCTTTTCAATAGGGTGGCCGGCCAATTGCGCGTCGTGTTGTATGCATACGGTCAAAATCAAGCTCTGACCCCGGGTCGGGGGGTATAATGCGGGGAAAATGGGGGGATGTTTATGTGGAAAGGCAGGCTTCCGAGAGAGATTTTCGAAATCGGGCAGCAGGGGTACGCGGCGGCGGAGCCGGTGGTCTACCCTGACGGGCTCGAAGTGATCGATTGCGGCCTGGGGACGAATCCCCTGGGGATGCCGGAAAGCCTCCGCCGCTTCCTGGAGAGGGGCGCGGAATGCAAC
This sequence comes from Synergistales bacterium, assembly GCA_015657435.1. GTDB lineage: Bacteria > Synergistota > Synergistia > Synergistales > 79-D21 > 79-D21. Next base: position 20,670 of record JADLKH010000003.1, read on the forward strand.
CTCTGCGACTACCCGGCGCCCGAACCGGAAGACCTGAAGGCGGCGATCGCCTCGGCGCACGGCGCCTGNGGGGTTTTTCCGGACCAGGTGCTGATGGGCGGCGGGTCGATGGGGGTTCTCGTGACCCTCGCCAGGCTTCTGCTTCGCCCCGGCTCCGTGATGTCGGGCGTCTCTCCGCAATTTACCGATACGGTTCTTCAGGCCCTTTACAACGGCGCGTCGTACAAGCCGGTGCAGCTCGTTCCCTCGCATTATGCGATCGAAACGGGCCGTCTTCTCGAAGCGATCGGGAGGAAGCCGGAAGTTTTCTACCTGGACCGTCCCAACAACCCGACCGGGCAGGTGCTGCCCCTGGACGACGTCGCCCTGCTGGCCCGTTCCGGCATGGAAACGGGCACCTGGGTCATCTCCGACGAGGCCTACGGGGATTTCCTCCCGGACGACGAGTCGGCGGCCATGCTGGATTTTCCCAACCTCGTCACCTGCCGGTCCTTTTCGAAGGGGCCCGGAGCGGCGGGGATCCGCACCGGTTTCGCGATCTGCAGGGATCCCGAACTCGCGGCGCTGTACCGGAAGGTCCAGCCTCCGTTCGTGATCGGGACGCTGGATGTTCTCCTGGCGCTGGAGATCCTGAAGGACCCGGCTTTGCTGGAGGAAACCCGGGCCTGCGTGAGGGCGGCCAAGGCCCGCATCCTGAACGCGGTTTCACACAAGAGGGGCTGGTCGGTCGCGGACACCGATGACCGCGTCCCGATCTTCCTGCTGTCCCAGGAATCCGGGAGCCTGGTCCGGCGCCTGGCCGCGGTGGGGATCACCTGCGAGGGAGGAAGCGGCTATTTCGGCATGGACGACCGCTCGGTCCGCCTGAGGGTGCCGGCGCCGGAAAAACTCGACGCCTTCCTGGAGAGGCTCGCGAAGGCCTGAGAAAGAATGGGAAAAGGCCCTCCCGCAAAACGGGGAGGGCCTTTTCCTTTGCGCTGTGCGCTCCGTTCTGCTTTGGCTCTACGCGGCCTTGTCCAGCTTGCTGAGCTTGTAGAGCCCGATCGTGAAGAGGGCCACACCCTGCAGGATGAAGAACACCCAGCTGATCGTGCCGTAGCCCCTGGCGATCAGGCCGATGAGCCCGAAGTTGGAGATGCCCAGGCCGACGAGGGCCAAAAGGGCCCCGACCGCGCCGCGTGCCGTGTTGCTCAGGCCCGGCCGTCCCTTCGCCACGAGGGCGGAGCTGATCCGTTCGTTGATGGAGTGGAAGAACCCGACTCCCGTCTCGATCATGGTGCCGAAAAGGACGATGAGCCAGACGGCCAGGAGAAGCTTGGATCCCATCTTCCCGATAATGGCATTGGCCGGGATCTCCATGCTGAGGACGTCCGGGTAGAAGCCCGCCGTGACGACATAGAAGAAGAACGCCGGGGCGATGCAGATGATCGCCGCCGAAATGCCCGAGATGATGGCTTCCCTGCGGGTCTCCAGGTAGTTCAGGGAGAAGAGAACAGTCGTCGTGACCGCGATGTTGTAGAAGGCGTACTTGAACCCGCCCATCTGCCAGCCGGGCTTCACGATGTGGGCCGCGAAGTTGGCGGAGATGGCGTCCCCGAACTGGGTGAGGCCGATGTAGAGGAACACGATGTAGACGGCGTAGAGGAGATAGGACCACCAGGACAGCGCCACTTCGATCGCCTTGCTGCCGCTGTAGGTCAGGTAGGCGACGCAGACCAGGAAAAGCCCTGATCCGACGAGCTTCGGGACGCCCAGGGTGTCCTTCAGCACGCTGCCTGAAGCGGCTCCCACGACTCCCATGATGAGGAACAGGAGGACGATGAAGGCGATCTCGTAGACGACCCAGGCCGGCCCGATCAGCTTCTGGAAGAACGAGCGGTAATCATAGGCCTTGAAGGCCCGGGCGAACTCGAAGCTGAGAGCGAACAGCGCTATCCAGAGCACCGTGGTCAAGCCCATGCCCCAGAGTCCACCGGTGGGGCCGTACTGGACGAAGTACTCGACAAGCTCCCGTCCCGTTCCGTAGCCGCCCGCGATGAGCACCGACTGTGCGATGAAGCCGGGCAGCAGGTACTTCTTGTACCAACCGTAATCCATGAAAAAAGTCAGGAAGTTGCCTTTCTTCTCCTCTGCCATGAATCATTCTCCTCTCCGTCTTTCTCGGTCTCGTCTCGTGCACGTCCACATCATGCGGGTATCCGCCCCGCTGTTTCACCGTCGGCTTTTCGGTCCCCACCTCCCCGGGTAAAAAAAGGCCCCGCCGTTTCGATCGGCGGGGCCCCATCCTGTTCATCTATGCGGCAGCCTGCCGCCGGAATCAGGAGGGTTCCCGCCGGAAGTGCCAAAAAAATAGGAATACCAGCTTTCGCCGGAATTTCTCGATGTGCGGTTTTTCACGGGAACTCACCTCCCTGAATCGTCATCCTTCAACGGTGCTAAAGTTACATTAAATCTTAGGGCGGGGCGTGAGCCTTGTCAAGCATGCATGAAAACCCAAGCCAACCTTATTATGAAAGGTTGGCTTGGGTTTTCATCTTTGAAACAACGAGATCCGGGAAGGATCTCTCTCTTATCTTTCGTGTTTTTCGAAGGTCCCGAGAACGACCGGCCGGCCGCCTTTGACCATGATCCGCCCGCGGGCGACGACGGCCCGGACGGCGAGGGTTTCGCGGTCCGCCAGGACGAAGTCGGCGTCCATGCCCACCGCCACGTGTCCCTTGCGCGGAAGGCGGTAATGGTCGGCGGGCGAGGAGGTGATCACCTGCAGCGCGGTTTCCAGGGCGATGCCCTCGTCCCTCACGGCGTCCACGACCTCGGACCAGAGCGAGGCGCACCGGCCGATAGTGAGGCCGGAGAAGCGGCCGTTTTCGTCGAAATCGGGCATGCTGCCCTGTCCGTCGGAGCTGAAGGAAACGCGGCCCGCGGGGACCTTTGCGTCGAGGAGCCTTTTCAGCCCCGCGCTGCACTTGACCTCGCCTTCCGCCAGAAACACCGGGGTCGTGCTGGTGGTGAGGTCCACGTGCCCTCCCGCCGCGGCGTATTCGACGGCTTCCCCGAAAAGCCCACGGTTGCGGTTGACGTGGGTGGGCAAAAACTGCGCCAGCGTGAGTTCGGTTTCCTCCGCAACGGCCCGCAGCATGGAAAGGCCCCTCGGCCCGTCCCCCACGTGGATGTTGACGATTCCGCCTTTCCCGGAAAGCATGCCCGCCACCCGGGAAGCGGCGGCGATGCGGGCGAGCTCGTCCTTGACCGGCTGGGAGGAACGGTGGTCGGACAGGGCCACTTCGCCGACGCCGATGAGCCGATCGACCATCACGATGTCGTCCTGGATGCTTCCCGTGAGGGTCCGGACGGGGAGCTGGTAGGAGCCGAGCATGGCCCAGGCGGAGACGCCCTCTTCCTCCAGCGCCCGTGCCTTGGCGACCAGGCTCGCGGTATGGCGGGTGACGGCGTCGGTGCCGAGGACGCCCACGACGGAAGTGATGCCGGCGGTCGTCAGGTCCGTCAGCGCGATTTCCGGGGTGCGGGTCCGGAAGCTCCCCTCCCCGCCCCCGCCGATGATGTGGACGTGGTTGTCGATGAAGCCTGGGAGAAGCAGGCACCCCGTCCCGTCAAGGATTTCGAGTCCGGGAAGGGTCGCTTTGGCCGAAAAGTCGTTCCCGATCCAGGCGATCCTTTCTCCCGCGGCAAGGACATCCCGGTTTCCGAGCTTTTCGGNGGCATAAACGGCGGCGTTTTCGACGAGCAGGAACATGGAATCCCTCCCAGGTCGGGGAGCCCGGAAAGGGCGGCCCCGGATCGTTTCAGGCTCTGAGGATCTCCCGGTCGAAACAGTCCGGGCACAGGGTGCGCCCGTCGGATAGGCGAGCCTTCGTTTCCATGACCGACTCCCCGCATTCCGCGCAGGTGAGACTGCGCTTCATCGGGGCGTGGGGCGGCACGGGCCTGATCGGCTCCTTGATCTCGAAGAGCTCGTCCAGGTCGGCCTCCAGGATCCGGCGGCCCCGTTCCTGCCGCAGGGCCTCGAAACGGGACGCTTCCGTTTCGGTCAAGCCTTCGTTGTTGCTCTTCGCCTGGAGTGTGCGGTACTCGTCGGGGCCTTCCCCGGGCTTCGGGGGCCTGCCGACGATCCGGATCGCCCTGCCGTCCCGCCTGCGGTAGAAGCTGAAGCCCATCTTGCCGATGCCCAGCAGGATCAGGTTTCCCTTTCCCACCGTACAGCCGGTCAGGACCTGGATCGCGTCGACGGCGCAGGTGTCCGATTCGGCCACGGCGACGATGTCCTCATCCTCCGCCTTCCCGATCTCCTTCAGGGCGAGTTCCGCCACGCGAATACCGGTGGCGAGGCCGGGGCACCAGTGCCCATGGAAGGCGATGGCTTCACGGATCTTTTCCTCCGAAACCGTCGTTTTTGCCATGCCCGTCACTCTCCCTTCCCGGCCCGGACGGACCGGATGTCGGCGTAAAGCGTGTACCGGCTCTTGCCCATTTCCTTCGTCAGCAGGGGAACCGCCCCCTTCAGCTTGAAGAATCCCCGTTCCTCCAGTTTCCGGATGCAGGCGACCCTTTCATCCCGGTCGAGGTAGCGAAGGGGCTTGCCGAAGTCCTGGCGGGCCTTCTCCAGGATCTCGAAGGCGTGGTCCCCGTACACTCCCGGGAACCTCTCGGCCTGGAAGGCGCTGAAGGAGAGGGGCCTGAGGGTCGTCAGGAAGGTGCCCATGTCCTTGAGCAGCAGTCCCTTCGTCATGTCGAAGTTGATGCAGAGAAAACCGACCAGGGCCCGGTTCTCGTCCCGGATCAGGGAGACCCCCGAGCGCATGGCCCGGCCGTTGGCCGCTTCGGATGGGTAGTTGGCCAGAAAGTCGACCGTTTTGGCTTCCGGGCTGGTCATGAGGAAGTGCCCCAGGTCGGTCATGGGGGCATCCAGGTTCCGGCCGGTGAGTTCGCCGTTTTCGATGGCGACGATGAACGGTTCCCCGCGGGAGACGTCGTGCAGGAGGATTTCGCAATCCCTCCCGAGCATGCCTCCGAGAAGGCGGACGACGGGAACCAGCGGCTTGAGCAGCGGATGGCATTTCCTGGACATGGCGGTCCTCCTCGGGTGGGGTTCGGAAAAAAAGGAAGGGCAGGCCCTTTTGCCTGCCCTTCGCCAGTTTACGGGATATCGGTGTTAAAGCGCAACGTCGGTTCCGATGCCGAGGGCCTTCGCCTTTTCTACAACGGCAGCCGCGGCGACGACGTCAAGAGTGGCGAAACCCACGGTTTTCATGACGGTGATCTCGTCGGGCGCGGTTCTTCCGCCGACCCGGCCGAGGATCAGTTCGCCCAGCTCTCCCGCGATTCTGTCCGAGGAGAACAGTCCCTCCCCCATGGGGATGATGAAATCCCCCGCTTCGGCCAGGACGGCTTCGCGGTTGTCCACGAAGATCCGGCTTGCCCGGCGCAGCAGTTCCACGGGGATCTCCCGCATGGAGGGCGTGTAGGACCCGACCCCGTTGATGTGGCAGCCCGGCTTGATGCGGTTCCCGTCGAAGACGGGCTTCGGGGATGTGGTGACCGTGGTGACGATGTCGGCGTCCTCCACCGCCTCGTCGGAACTTTTCGCGCCGACCAGAACGGTTCCGAAGCGGTCCGCCAGAGGCTGGTTTTTCGTGACGAATTTCCGGACCCGCTCGGGATCCACGTCGAAAATGCGAATTTCCCTCAAGGGACGAACGGTCATGAGGGCCTCCAGCTGGGCGCTTGCCTGGCCGCCCGTCCCGAACAGGGCCGCGACGCGGCTGTCGGGGTTGGAGAGCAGTTCCGTGGCTGAACCCGAGATGGCGGCGGTACGAAGCTGCGTCAGGGTGGTGCCCTCGACGATCGCCGTCACCAGTCCGGTGGCGCCGTCGATCAGGGCCACCGTCGCGGGGACCACGGGGATCCCCTTTTCCGCGTTCCCGGGGAAGAAGGAGACCATCTTGACCCCCGCCATGTTCAGTCCGCCCACGTAGGCCGGCATGAACATACACTGTCCCGATTTGTCCTCGGTGTCCAGGTTGATCCGGAGCGGAACCCTTGCGCGTCCTTCGGTGTGGAGAACGAAGGCTTTCTTGTCGGCCTCGATGGCGTCCCTCATGGTGAAGAAGGACAGGATCTGTTCGCGAGAGAGGAAAAGCAACTTCTCAACCTCCTTCCAGGATCAGGCTTCCTGCTTCACGGCCTCCGACGCCATGGCCCCCTTCAGCAGGCTGGCTCCAGAATACAATACCACGGCGGCGACAACCCACTGGAGCATCGAAACGTTGAGACTCTTGACGATGTAAACCGCGGCAAGAACGCCCACGATTCCGAAGATGCTGGAGAAGAGGGTGATCTTCCGGCCGTACTGGCCCAGGCGGACGAACTCGCTCGCTCCCACGGGAACGGAGAACGTGCAGGCCCCCATCATCACGGGGAACGCGACGGCGGGGTTCAGGCCGAGGGCATAGACCGTGGCCATGGTCGGGGCGTATGAGCCGATGCCCACGTTGTTCAGGGCCCCGTAGACGATCATCAGGCCGATGGCCAGGGCGAGCTTGCCGCCGGTCAGGCCGATGGCCTCCCCGCCGGAGGGGATGAGGTTGAACTTGCCCGCCACCACGAAGAAGGCCGCCAGAATAAGGCCGACGCCCATGAACAGGCGGATGCGCGTGACCGGCATGCGGACCACGAAGCGGGGCCCGAAGTAGGCGCCGATCATCTGGGCGACGATCAGGAGGACGAGGGTTTTCGGTTCGACGCTGATGGCGGAGATGTACGCCAGGGCCATGACGGCGACCGGGATGGCGCACTGGGTGTTCAGGGTGCCGGGCAGCTTCTTGTCTTCCAGGAGCTTGCGGGCGCGGTAGACGACGGTGGACAGGGCGAAGTCGGAGATGCCGAATGTGGAGAGGAAAAAGACGACGGCTCCCCAGATCGCCAGGAAGACGTTGTTGCCGGGTTCGGCCATGGCTTCCTCCTTGTGCTTGAGGAAGTCGGCGAAGAAGCGTGCCGCATAGAGTCCGTTGACGGCGACGACGAGCAGAAGCAGAATCTTGACCATTCCCTTGCACTCCCCTTTCCGTATTGTTCTGGATTTCACAACCCAATGAAATCGTGCCACGAATCAACATGATTGTCAATAATACACACAAGTTGATTCTTGATCGCAGGGAAAAGGGGGCCGCGCGGGCCCCCCGAAATACGGGCGATTTCGCGTCCCGGTGTTCCTGGTCTAGCCTTCCTCCATCCAGAAATAATCCTGGCCCGGCTTTTCGAGGCCGGTCATGCCGAAGGGGAAGTCGCTGGCGAACACGAGGCCCTTCCCCTTTTTCCACGTGAGCATGTCGCGGTTGCCCTTCCTGACGAAGGGCCTTCCGTTGTAGAAGCCGAAGAAGTTGGACTCGTAGATCGACAGGGTTTCGCGCAGGGGCAGCCCCATCTCGGCGACGAGCTTCAGGATGAACTCGCTGTCCGTGATGCCCCCGGCTGTGCGGGCGAGATCCGACACGGATTTCTCGTTCCCGTTGACGGCGGCCGTGAGCTCGGCACGGCCGGAAACGCTGAAGGGGTGGCAGTTGGCGTCGGACACGCCGCCCTCGCTGGCTTCCCGGGTGTGGAAGAGGATCCAGTCGTAGTCGGCCGTCTCCATGACGCGGGCGATTTCCTCCACGCCGAGATTCACGCCCTTCTCGAGCCGGGTCACCCGGCCGTCCTTCAGCAGTGCGTAACCATTGCCCTGGCCGCCGTCACGCAGTTCGAGATCCCTCAGGTACTTCTCGAGGGTGGAACAGCCCGAAATCTCCGACAACGCTCCTTTCAGCTCCCTGATGCCTTCCCGGTTTGCCAGAAGCAGCCTGCACATCTGTTCCCACCTGTCCTTTCAATGCGATTCCCCGTTATTCTACCCGAACCTCTTCAGTCCTGAAGAACCGTTCACCGCCCCGGAAGCCGGTTTTTCAGAAAGACGGGCTTGTCGAAAATTATCCATACAATCCGCGCTGCAATGAAAAAATATTTTTTTATCAGCAAAAAGACTAAAAAATTACGCGTCATTCACGTGAAAAGGGGATTCAGGAGACGGTGATCAGCCCTCAAGGAGACAGGTGAAATCATTGCTCTTCGGGCAAAGCCGAAAAACGCGGGGAATTCCGATGGAATTGACCTGGAAACCGGAGGAAATCGCGATGGTGAATCTGGTTCTCCGCGGCGGAAAGCGGGGCGAGGCGCAGGAAGGGTGTTCGGGCCCCTCCCACGCCCCGCCCCGCCCCGCTTTCACTGCCCATTCCTTCCTTAGTGGTGGTGTTCCCCAGGGGCATGCCCGCCCATGGTCAGTTCGTGGATCCCCTCCACGTAGTGAACGAAGGAAACGTAGGCTTCCACGAACGCCCGTCCCTTCTCCGCGGATTCGTCCGCCGTCCTCTTCCTATTCCAGGCCTCGCGGAACCTCTCCTCGACCGCATGCCTGATGTGGCCCGCAATACGGTCCGCGAGCTCCGACACATCCCCGGTTTCCAGGGCGGCGTCGGCCTTTTTCACGACCGGCGGAACGCCCTGGTCAGGCTTCAGCCCCTCGAAGGGGGCTCCTTCTCCCGCCCTGTGGATCCGGACGAGGGTCTCGAAAAAGAAGGTTTCCGCGAGTTCGGCGGCGTTCGGGCCCATCTCCCGGACCTTCGCGGCGAGCTTGAAGGCATTTTTGATCTCCGTCTCGCTCTCCGGGCGGATCCACTTGAGGACCGGGTCCGCCTTCCCGAGGGCGAAAGCCTTCCGGGCATCCCGGATCACGGGTCCCGAAAGCGTGTCGCAGTGCGCTTCTGCCGGGTTTGCCGCAAAAATGGAGAGGATTTTCAACCCCAGGTTTTTCGTTTTCATGCCCTTCCCCCCTTTTGGAAACGTTGAAACCGACTGTCACCGCAGGGCTTCGGCCACCTTCCGGCCCAGGTCACGGCAGGCATCGAGGCCCTTTTCGTCGGGCCGCCACTTGACCAGCACGCCGGGGACCGCCAGGGGGATGCCCGCCCCTTCCAGCTCCCTCTCGATCCGCCTGACGTTCTCCCCGCTCCACCCGTAGGAACCGAAAGCCGCCCCCACCTTGTTCCTGAACTTCAGGCCCTTGAGGTCCTCCAGGACGGGCGTGAGGGTCGGGAGCAGGCCGCCGTTCAGGCAGGGTGACCCGACGACGACCGCGCCGGAGCGGAAGACCTCCGTGAGAACGTCGTTGCGGTCCGAGAGGGCCATGTTGAAGATCCTGAACGGAACGCCCTTCTCCGCCAGGCCCTCGCCGATCGCCGAAGCCATCCTCATCGTGGCCTGCCACATGGTGTCGGCGAGGATGACGGCCCTCTTTTCGGGGACCTGCTTGGCCCACTCCATGTACTTGTGGACGATCTGGAGCGGGTCCTTCCGCCAGATCACCCCGTGGCTGGGGCCGATCATGTCCACGGCCAGCCCCATCGCGAGCACTTCCTCGATTTTCTTCGTCACGAGGGGGCTGAAGGGCGTCAGGATGTTCGCGTAGTACTTCAGGGCCTCCTCGTAGAGCTCCTCCCGGTCGACCTCGTCGTTGAAGCGGAAGGCCGTGGCGTAGTGCTGCCCGAAGGCGTCGTTGGGCAGAAGCAGGCTGCGTCCGGAGACGTAGGTGAACATGCTGTCGGGCCAGTGCAGCATGGGGGCCTCCACGAAGGCCAGTGTGGTCTCGCCCAGGGGGATCGTGTCGCCGGTTTTCACCGCCTGGAAGTCCCAGTTTTCGTGGTAATGTCCCGGGATGCTTTCCAGGCCCCTGCGGGAAACGATCACCTTCGCCTGCGGGGCCGCCTCGACGAGCGCCCCGAGTGACCCCGAGTGGTCGGGTTCCGCGTGGTTCGCCACGATATAGTCGATTTTCTTCGGGTCCACCATGGAACGGACGTTTTTCAGGAACCCCTCCTGGAAGGGGTCCCAGACCGTGTCGACCACGGCGATCTTCTCGTCCATGACCAGATAGGAATTGTAGGTCGTGCCCCGGTGGGTGGAATACTCGTGGCCGTGGAAGTGCCGGATGCCCCAGTCAGTCACCCCGATCCAGTACACCTTGTCCATCAGTTTCTCGATCATTCTCGAACCACCTCCCCGTGAATCAGGATATTCCAGAATGCCCCTTCAGGGCAATACCGAGAAGTTAATGCGAAGAGATAAAACAATGCTACGATAGGCTAAGCAGCTTGAGGCGTTCCGGAAGGAGGTGTGCGGCATGAAAAGGGTCGTCGTGGCGATCGACCACAGCGCAGTCAGCCGAAACCTGATGGACACCGCCTTCGGTTACGCGGTCCGCGAAAAGGACGTCATCCTCTACTTCCTCAACGTGGTCGAGCCCGGGAAGACGGGATGGCGTTCCCGCTCCGGCGAGGTTGACGAAGCCCTCATCGCAAAGGTTCGGAAGGAAGTCCACGACTGGGTCCACGAATCCGCGGCGCAGTTCGGGCAGGCGATCCCGGATCTTCGGATCGCGGTGCGTTCAGGGGTGCCCAGCGAGATGATCCTCGAATTTGCAGAGGGGGTGGCCGCCGAGCTGATCATGATCGGCCACCGGGGAACCTCGAACGGAAGCGGTTCTTTCTGGGCAGCGTGGCAGCGAAGGTCGTGGCGCACGCGAACTGCAGCGTCTACGTGCATCGGCCGAGGGTTTTGGGCGAATAGAGCGAGCCTGTAGGAAAACCGCTGGAAAAGGCCCCATGTCCCCCGAAGAGGGGGCGTGGGGCTTTTTTCTTTCCCTCCGGGATATTGGATGGCTTGTTAGGGGTCCAATTGGGGGTTTTTTCCGGGAAAAAGGGGGATATGATTCCTTATTGGATGGTGCAATGCGGATCGACTTTTTGAGAAAGAGGGACTGACGATGATTCGGCTGGATCTGGAGAGGGAATCGACCACGCCCCTTTTCGAGCAGATCGCCTCCGCCTTCCGCGAGAGGATCATGAGCGGCCTCCTCCACGAGGGGACCGCGCTCCCGACGGAGCGGGACCTTGCGAAGCGCCTCGGGGTCAACCGGAGCACGGTGGTGAGGGCCTACGGCGAGTTGAAGGCGGACGGTTTCGTCGAGGCGCGGGTCGGCAGGGGAACCGTCGTCGCCGCGGTCGAGGGGGAGGGAGGGTGCATNCCCGAGGGGGTCGAGCCTTTGGAGTGGGACTCGCTGTTCAGCCCCGATGCCGGATCCTGCGGCGATCTCTTCAGCGAGATGATGTCCGTGAACGGGAGAGAGGGCGTGATTTCGTTCGCTTCGGGTTTTCCCGATCCGGACCTCTTCCCCGCAGAGGTCTTCTCCGGCCTTGAGCGGGATCTGTCGGCCGCGGACCGCCGGGCGCAGTTTCTGCCGAGCCCGGTGGAAGGCTTCGGTCCCCTGAGGGAAAGCGTTTCGGAACTTTTGTCCGACAGGGGGATCGACGCTTCTTCCCGGGACGTGATGATCCTCTCGGGTTCCCAGCAGGGGCTCGATTTCGCGGCCCGAACCTTCCTTTCTCCCGGAGACATTGTACTGACCGAGAAATCCACCTTTTTCGGGGCCCTGGAAATCTTCCGGACTTCCGGCGTGCGCGTGGTGGGAATTCCCATGGACAGGGACGGGATGCGCACGGATCTGCTGGAAAGCGCGATCCGGCGCCANCAACCCCGGTTGATCTACACCCTTCCGACCTTCCAGAATCCGACCGGCATCACCATGTCCCTCGAAAGGCGGCACGAGCTTCTGGGTGCGGCCAGCCGGTTCGGGGTGCCGGTGCTGGAGGACGATCCCTATGGGGAACTCCGCTACGGGGGAGCNCCCGTGCCTACGCTGAAGGCCCTGGACCCGTGCGGGTGCGTGATCTACCTGAGCAGTTTTTCCAAGGTTCTTTTTCTCGGCTTCAGGGTGGGGTTTGTTGCGGCGCCGGCTCCCGTCATCGAGCGTTTTTCCAGGCTGAAGCAGATGACGGACCTTCATGTGAACACCCCGGCCCAGATTCTGCTGGACCGGTTCCTGAGAGGCGGGCACTACGCCCCGCACCTGGACCGGGTTCGGGCGGCCTACCGACGAAAACGCGACCGCCTGTCCGAAGCCCTGTCCCGCTACCGGTCGCGGATCGGGTGGGACTGGGACCTGCCGGATGGCGGCTACTACCTCTGGTGCAGCCTGCCGGGGTTCTTCCCGATGCGGGCCTTCACCGCCAAATCTTCGGAGAACCGGGTCGCCTTTCTGCCCGGTCCCGCGTTCTGCGCCGACGGGACCCCGAGGCAGAACCGGATCAGGCTGAACTTCACCCATGTGCCGGAGACCGACATCGAAGAAGGGGCCCGCAGGCTTGCGCGGGCGGCGGAAAAAGCGAGGGAAAACGGTTCCGGGGAAACCGCGTTCGCGGACGGACAGGAACCGATCGTCTGAGAAAAGGGGAGGTTTTTCACGGTGGAAACGGTTCGGATCAAACAGGTGGACGCGTTCACGGAGATGCCGTTCGGCGGAAACCCGGCGGGAGTGGTGACCGTCGCGGACGGGCTGGACGAGGGGCGGATGCAGAAGATCGCCCGCGAGATGAACCTGAGCGAGACGGCGTTCGTGACCCCGTCGGAGAAGGCGGATTTCAGGGTTCGCTTCTTCACGCCGAACTCAGAGGTGGATCTCTGCGGACACGCCACGATCGGCAGCTTCGCGGCCCTGCATGAGGAGGGACGTCTGGACGCGGCCCGGTCGGTCTTCACGCAGGAGACGAAGGCGGGGGTGCTGGAGGTGGAACGGTCCTTCAGGGGCGAGGTGCCGGTCTTCACGATGACCCAGGCGAAGCCCCGCTTCAGGGACACCGGATCGAGCCGCGAGGAAGCGGCACGGCTGCTTAGGGTCGATCCGTCAATGCTGCTCGACGTCCCTCCCATGGCGGTTTCGACGGGGCTGTGGTGGTACGTGATCGGCCTCAAAAGCCTCAGTGCGATGCAGTCCCTGGCGCCGGACATGGGCGCGATCAGGGATTTCAGCGAACGCCACGGCCTGATCGGGTTGGTCCCCTTCTGCCTCGAAACCCTCGAAAAGGGCGCGAACGCGCACATGAGGGCCTTCGCGCCTTTCGTGGCCATCGACGAGGACCCGGTCTGCGGGACCGGAAACGGCAGCATGGGGGCCTACATCGGGCAATATCGCCTGGTCGATTTCGATGATGGGGTCGACCTTGTGAGCGAGGCGGGTTTCGAGGTAAAAAGACCGGGACGGGTGTTCGTTTCCCTGCGCCGCGAGGACGGCTCTATCGTGCGCGTGAAGGTGGGCGGATCGGCCGTCACGGTGCTGGAAGGCACCATGAGATTTCAGGGGGAGGTCTGTTGATGAAGACGATCGGGCTTGTCGGTGGCGTCAGCTGGGAGTCGAGCAAGGATTATTACCGCATCATCAACGAGGAGGTCGCCCGGCGGCTGGGAGGGCTGCATTCCGCCGAATGCGTGATGACGTCGCTGGATTTCGATCCGGTGGCGAAGGCCATCAACGCGGGCGACAAGGAGACGTACCGGCGGCACGTGCTCGATTCGGCGGCCAGGATGAAGGGCTCCGGCGTGGATTTCGTCCTCATCTGCTCGAACACCACGAACGTTTTCGCCGAGGACGTGGAGAAGCTGCTCGGGGTTCCCGTGATCCACATCGCCGACGCCATGGGCGCGGCGGTGGTGAAAAGGGGCTTCAGGACCGTCGGGCTGCTCGGGACCCGCTCCCTGATGGAGGCGGACACCGTCAAGGGACGCCTGGAGAGGAAATGGGGCCTCTCCGTGATCATCCCGGAGGTCGAGGACCGGGTCACGGTGAACCGCGTGATCTTCGAGGAACTCTGCGCCGGGAAGATCGTGGACGCCTCGCGTGAGGAATACCTGAAGATCATGGACAGACTCGCTTCGAAGGGGGCCGAGGGAATTCTTCTGGCCTGCACGGAGATTCCCCTTTTGGTCCAGCAGGAGCACACGACGATCCCCGTCTTCGATTCCACCGAGCTCCATGCCCTTATGGCGGTGGACCTCGCCCTCGAGGGATAGGTTCCTTGAGGGGTGAATTCACCCGCGGGGCCCGGGCCGCGGTCCCCGTTTCCCTGGGGATCGTCGCCTACGCGCTGGTGTTCGGCGTGCTGGTGGCCGGCAAAGGGATCGGGGTCGGGACGCTGGCCTTCATGAACCTGGCCGTCTTCTCGGGTTCGGCCCAGTTTGTCCTCGTGGGGATGTGGCAGGCAGGGCTTCCCGTCTGGCAGATGGCCCTGGCCGCGGCGGTGGTGAACGTGCGCTACTTCCTCCTGACCGCCGCCATCGCCCCCATGATGGAGCCCTACGGCTGGTTTGGCCGGGCCTGGAGGGTGCATTTCGTCACGGACGAGAACTGGGCCGTGACGATGGCGGAAAACCGGCGCGCCGCGGTCGGGGCGAACTTTCTCCTGGGAGGCGGCGTCCTGGTGATGGCCGCGTGGTCCCTCGGGACGCTGGCGGGGCACGGACTGGGAATCACGATCAGACACCCGGAACGGTTCGGGATGGATTTCGCCTTCACGGCGATCTTCACCGCGCTTGCGGTGACCATGTGGCGGGGCCGTGGCGACATCCTGCCCTGGGCTGTGTCCGCGGGGACGGCGCTTCTGGCCCGCAGGATGCTGCCGGGGGCCTGGTACGTCCTCCTGGGAGGGCTCGCGGGAGCGATGACGGCCGCCCTCATGGGGAAGAGGGATTCCGCATGAGCCCGACGGTTATGGAGGGGATCGGTGTCATCGCCCTGTCGGCTCTGCTCGTCTGGGGGATCCGCTTTCTGGGTCTGGTTTTTGGCGAGAAGCTGCCGCGGACGGGTTTCTTCAAGCGGGCGATGGATGCGCTTCCGGGAGCCATCTTCGCCGCCCTCGTGTGCCCCGGGATCGTGGAGGCCGGCATCCCCGGAGGGGTGGCTTCCTGCGTGATCTTCGTCGTCACGAGGAAAACCGGCAACGTGCTTCTGTCCCTGTTTCTCGGGGTCGGAACGGTCGCGCTGCTCCGGGGGGCCGGGCTGTGAAGGGCTTCCGGAGAAGGCTGGGCGAACTGCTGTTCGGCCTGTTCCTGTTCGCGCTCGGGATCGTCGTGACGATGAAGGCCAACCTCGGTTTCGGCCCGTGGGAGGTCTTTCACCAGGGCGTCAGCCTCAAGATCGGCCTGAGTATCGGCAACGTCTCGATCCTCACGGGTCTCCTGATCTGTGTCCTCGTGGTTCTGGCCGGGGAGAAGCTGGGGCTCGGCACGCTCCTGAACATGGTCCTGATCGGGCTTTTCATGGACCGGATCCTGGCTTTGGGGGTCATCCCGCGCATGGAAAGCTTCCTGCCGGGGCTTTTCATGATGTTCGCGGGCCTTTTCATCATCTCGTTCGCTTCGTATTTCTACATCGGTTCGGGTTTCGGAGCCGGTCCCCGGGACAGCCTGATGGTGGCCCTGGAAAGAAAGACCGGCATGGCCGTGGGCCTTTGCCGGGGGATCGTGGAGGGGAGCGCCGTCCTGGCGGGATGGTTCCTCGGCGGGCCGGTCGGTCTCGGAACCGTTCTGGCGGCCTTCGGGATCGGCTTCTGCATCCAGGTGGTCTTCCGCCTGCTGCGGTTCGACGCGAAGGCGGTCCGGCACGAAACGCTCGACGTCACTTTCCGCAACCTTGCTTCCGGGGGAAACCGGCAGTACTGAGTTCCCCCGGGAAAGAAAAAGCAGAGGGCCCCGGCCGGGGCCCTCTGCTTTTTCTTTCCTTTCCCTACCAGGCCCGCCTGCCGGAGTGTCGCCCCAGGGGTCCTTCGTCCAGGATTTTCTTCTGCTCCTCCGTCAGCATGGACCGGAAGTCCTCCATGTGCCGCGCCCTCTCGAAGAGCCCGTCCACCGCAAGGTCGGCCATTTTCTTCGCGTCCGCCTCGATCCGCCTCGTGTCGGGGTTGACGGCAAAGGCCCGGCGCCCCATCTCCCTTCCCAGCTTCAGGAGTTCGTCGTGCCGGGCGGCCTGAGGCTTTTCCCAGGACTTGAACAGCATCTCCGCCCGTGCCTTCTGGGCCTCCGTCAGGTTCAGCCTTTCGGAGAAACGGCCCATCGGAAAGCCCGGCCGCTCCTTCCCGTCACGCAAGCCGGACCGGTCTTTTCCGAGCCCTTTGAAATCAGCGGCCCGTTCCATCTTTTCCTGCAGGAGATCCCGCTGCTTCGGGGTCAGGATGGCATGGAGCTTCGAAAGGGTCCTGGTTTCGTCCAGAATGCGCCCGGCCATTTCGTCCGCGAGCTTCTTCCTGGCGGAGGGGTCCGGTTTGCTTCCGTCCCGCAGGTCACGCATGACGTCCCGCATTGAACCGTCCCGGCTTTCCCTGCGGTCGCGATGAGCGTCGCGGAAAAGCGCCTGCACCTTCTCACGCTGCTCCGCCGTGAGATCCAGCCCGTCGAGGGCTCTCGGGCCCGCCAGGCGCATCACGCCCATTCCCTCGTTTCCGAAACGGCCTTCCTGCCGCCCCGGTCCGCCGGGCCTTTCATGCGCGAGTGCGGGATTGACCGCCCCCAGGGCCAGTGCGCAGGCGAGCGCGAACGCCCCGAGTCCTCTCAGTCTCTTCATGGGATCGACCTCCTCGTGATTTCGGATCGTTGATGCGGGCATTCTATCCGGCGGGTTGTAAACGTGCGGTAAAGAGGGCTGTGGAAATGTCAAGAAGGTTTAATGCGCGGGGCGCTTGACTTATGGAAGACGGGTCAATAAAATGACTTTCGGTCAATATAAAGAATGACGGTCAAATTTAGAGGTAAAGAGGGGGCTCGCATGCCGAGACTTTCGGATGAGAAGAAGGCGGTCCTGGAGTCGATGACCCGGGAGGCGCTATACGAGGCTGCGGTGGGCATCCTGCGGGAAGAGGGCCTGCAGGGGCTGACCATGGACAGGCTGGCGGCTTCCGCGGGCGTGGCGAAGGGCACCGTGTACAACTACTTCCGGGACAAGAAGGAAATCGTGTTCTTCCTGGCCGAGCGAAGCATGGAAGACGTGATCCGGCAGGTCCAGGCCCTGGACCTGGAGGGCAGGGACCCGGTCGAGCTGCTGGAGGAAAGCCTCGATCTCCTCCTGAACCACATGGTCGAGAAGCGGAAAACACTGGGGGCCCTGTTCCGGACCCTCTGCGAGGACGTCGAGATGAGGGAGATGGCCTGCGAGTCCAGGAACCGGCGGCCCGGCCACGAGATCCGCGAGAAGATGACCGAGATCTTCCGCAAGGGCGTTTCAACGGGACGCTTCAGGCCCGGGAACCCGGTCATGATGAACGCGGTGTTTCACGCGACCCTGCACGGGATCATCCACGAATTCATTCTCCACGCCGACGACGACGCCGATCCCAGCGAGGCCGTCGCGGCGATCAAGGATCTCATCCTGCACGGGTTCTGCCCGGAGGAGAAGAAGAAACCATGAAGATCACGGATACCGCGCTGAGACGACCCGTTACCGTCCTGATCATCACCCTTTCGATGATCTTTTTCGGGCTCTTCGTCCTCAAGGGGATGGGAGTCCAGAGGATCCCCGACATCGACTTCCCCATGGTGACCGTCACGACCACCATGCAGGGAGCCAGCGCCACGGTCATGGATCATGACGTGACCGACGTCATCGAGGAAAAGCTCAGCAGCATTTCGGGCATCGACAGCCTTTATTCCTACAGCTACGAAGGAATGGCGGTCACGCTGGTGCAGTTCGACCTCGGCAAGGACGTGGACGCGGCTGCAGCGGACGTCCGGGACAAGGTCAGCCTGGCCGTGGCGGATCTTCCCGAAGAAGCCGAAACCCCCGTCGTCGCCAAGTACACGATCGGCGACGAGTCGCTGGTCACCGTGGCGGTGATGGGGCCGGCCTCCTATTCGGAAAAGGCCGCCTTCGCCGACAAGATCGCCAAGCCGCGCTTCCAGTCGGTGGACGGGGTCGGCAACGTCGAGACGCCCGGCCTGCGGGAACGCGAAATCCGGGTCTGGCTGGATCCGGCGCACCTGGAGGCCCGGGGCCTGACCCTGTCCGACATCTCGACGGCCATCCGCAACAAGCATGTGGAGCTTCCCGCCGGGAGCATCGAGAACGCCAACCGGGAAGTCCAGCTGCGCCTGACCGGCGAGTACGATTCGGTGGAAAGCCTGAAGAGCCTGCCGATCACGGCGAAGAACGGAGGCATCGTCCGCCTCGGGGACGTGGCCCGGGTGGAGGACGGCCTGGAGGAACGTCGAAGTGTGGCGACCTACAACGGCCGTGAGACTATCCTCATCGGCGTCGGCAAGCAGCGGGGCGCCAACGAGGTCCAGGTCGCCGACGCGATCGTCAGGCAACTCGACCGGCTGAAGGCGGAAGCCCCCAGCGGCATCGAGCTGAAGGTCATCTACAACGGAGCCGATTTCGTCCGGCGGTCCATCGGAGGGGCCTTCCAGAACGTGCTGCAGGCCATTGCCCTCTGCTCTCTGATCATGCTTTTCTTCCTGAGAACCTTCAGGGCGACCTTCGTGGCCATCGTCACGATCCCGGTCTGCCTTCTGGGGAGCCTGATCATCCTGAAGGGGATCGGGCTGACCCTCAACGCCCTGACCATGATGGGGATCTCCCTGGCGGTGGGCATGGTGGTCGACGCCACCACCGTCGTTCTGGACAACGTCCATCGCCACATGGAGCGCGGCATGCCCGCCATGCAGGCCAGCTCGATC
This sequence comes from Synergistales bacterium, assembly GCA_015657435.1. GTDB lineage: Bacteria > Synergistota > Synergistia > Synergistales > 79-D21 > 79-D21. The sequence goes on from JADLKH010000003.1 coordinate 39,333, forward strand.
GGCACGGGCGAGGTCGCCTTCTCGGTGCTGGGCGGGGCCACGACGACAATGGCGGTTTTCGCGCCCGTGGCCTTCATGGGCGGAATCGTCGGACGCTTCTTCTATTCGTTCGGGATCACGGTGGTCTGCACGATCGCCCTTTCCCTGGCGTTTTCCCTGACCCTGACGCCGTTTTTGTGTTCGAGAATCATGCAGAAGGACAAGCCCGGCCGGGTCGCGCTGGCGATCGAGGGTTTTCTGGACGGGCTCGAAAAAGGCTACCGGGCACTGCTGGCGAAGGCGGTTTCCCTGAGATGGCTGACCCTGGGGATCGCCGTCGGGCTCTTCGTTTTCGGGCTGGTGATCGCCTCCCGGATCGGCACGGGCTTCTTCCCGTCGGACGACCAGGGGACGTTCAGCATCGAGGTCGAGATGCCCTCGGGAACGTCCATCGAGGCTACGGAGCGGACCCTGATGAAGATGGACAAGGTCGTCCGGGCGGACCAGGACGTCGAGTACACCTACGCCCAGATCGGCACGGGCATGGGCCGGGAGGTCAACAAGGGCACCCTTTACGTCGACCTGATTCCCCGGAGCGAGAGGCCGGAGGTCAAGACGGTGATGAACCGCCTCCGCCATGCCCTGTCGGGTTTCCGGGAGGCCCGGATTTCCCTCGGGACCCGGGGCGGCGCGGACATCGAGCTTTCCCTGGTGGGCGGAACGCCGGAGGAACTGGTCAAGATCGCCGACAAGGCCCTCGCGGTGCTCGGGAAGGACCCGCGCCTGACGGACCTCAACACGGACGTCCGGCTCGAGAAGCCCCTCCTCGACCTGGAGCTCAACCGCGGGAGAACCGACGACATGAACCTCAACGTCCGAGACCTCTCCACGGAGGTCCAGGGCTACTTCGGCGGAACGAAGGCGGGGGTGTTCAAGGAGGGCGGCTACCGTTACGATATCCGTCTGATGGCCGAGCGCGACCTGCGGAAGGAAGCCCCCTCCGTGGAACAGATCGCCGTTCGGAACGCCTCCGGGCAGATCGTGCGGATCCCCGGCCTGGTGAGCACGAAGCCGGTCATGTCTCCCAACGCGATCAACCGCTACGGGCGTCAGACGTCGCTTTCCATTACCGCCAACGTGGCGAAGGGGTTCTCCTCGGGCGAGGCCCTGGCGCTGGTGAAGGAAACCTTCGGGAAGTTCCTGCCCGCCGACGGCCGCATCAAGATCCAGGCCACGGGATTCTCGAAGACGCAGGAAGAGGACTTTGGAAGGCTGTTCGTCGCCCTGGCGGTCGCCATCGTCCTGGTTTATGTCGTCATGGCCATCCAGTTCGAGTCGTTCCTGCATCCCTTCACGGTCATGTTCGCCCTTCCCCTGCTGACGCCGGGGGCTTTCGGACTGCTGTATCTGGCGGGGAACAACCTCGACATGATGAGCTTCATCGGGTTGATCCTCCTGGTGGGGACCGTGGTGAACAACGCCATCGTCCTGGTCGACTTCATCAACCAGGAGAGGGCGAAGGGCAACGGGAAGGTGAAGGCCGTCCTGAACGCCGGCCCCCTGAGGCTCCGGGCGATCCTGATGTCCGCCGTGTCGAACGTGGTGGGCTCGATCCCGGTGGCCCTGATGCTGGCCGAGGGCGCGGAACTGCGCCAGCCGATGGCGGTTGCCATGATCGGNGGATTCTTCACTGCGACCCCGCTCACCCTGCTGGTCATCCCGGTCATCTACCTGGTGATGGACGACGCCAGGGACAAGGTGCGGGCCTTCGCAAGGTGGCTCCGGTCGAAATTCGCGCGGCAGGGCGTACGCGCCACCGTGCAGCAGATGATTCCTGGAGGGGAATGACGATGACGAAGAAGACCGTTTCAGCCCTGCTTTTCCTGGCCGCCGTGCTGGTTGCGGCGCTTCCGTCCGGTTCGGCCCGGGCGGCCGAATCTCTCTCCCTCGAGAAGGCCGTTTCGATCGCCCTCGAGAAGAACCTGGACGTCCTGTCGGCCCGCGAGGAACTGACCAGGGCCGAGGGCAACCTGGTCTACGCAAGGTCGGGCCTCTTCCCGTCGATCTCGCTGAACGGGACCGCCTCGAGGAGGAACGAAGAGTCCTCCAAATATGAAGAAGAGAACGTGGCCAACGTGAGCCTTTCCCAGTACCTCTACGCGGGGGGCGTGATCAGCGCCGGTTACGAACAGGCCCGGCAGACCCGGGTCAAGGCCGCCCAGGACGTCAGGAACGCGGAGGAAGCGGTGGCCCTCAGGGTCGTGGAGGCCTATCTCTCGGTCCTTCAGAAGAAGGCCGACGAAGAGACGGCCAGGGACGCGCTTTCCTATTACGACAATGCCGCCAGGGAACTTGGAAAGCGCTTCGAGCTGGGACTGGCGAGGAAGCTGGATTATTCCCGGGCGGTCCAGCAGCGGGAGAACGCCGCCGCCGACTTCACGGCCGCGAGGAACGCCCTGGCTTCCGCCCGCATCGACCTGTTGACCCTGCTTCGGATGCCGCCCGGGGCCGAGGTCGAAGTCGCCGGCGATCTGGAGGCCGGAGAAACCGCCCTGAACCGGGACGGTTCCCTGGCCCGGGCGCTGGCCGACAGGCCTGACCTGCAGAGCCTGAAGACGGCCGCGAAGGTGCAGCGATCCGCGGTGGAAATCGCCCGCGGAGGCATGAAGCCGATCGTGACCCTTTCGGCTTCCTACCAGCTGGAATACGATTCCACGCCCGCTTCCTCCGCGGAAGACGACGACTGGGTGGCCACCGTCACGATGAAGGTCCCGGTTTTCGACGGCGGACTGACCCGGGGCAAGGTCATGCAGGCGAAGGCCACCCTGAACCAGGCGGAACAGGCGGCGTCGAAAAGGGAGGAAACGGTCGCGGCCGAGGTGAATCAGTCGGTCCTGTCGGTGGAAAGCACCTTCGAGACGGTGGGGGCGGCGCGCAAGAGCCTGGATCTGGCCGCGGAGAACCTGCGCCTGGCCGAGGTGGGCTACCGCGAGGGGGTCAACACCCAGCTCGATGTTCTGTCGGCCCGGACCACCCTCACGGAAGCGCGGCAGAAGCTTTCCAGCGCCCTCAAGTCCTACCGTGTCGCCCTGGCCGGCCTGTGGAAGGCCGAAGGGGCGCTTGTGGAGAAGGTCCTGAAGCGTTAAAGGAGGAAGGGACATGTCGGTGAAATCGTTCATCTCAACGAAAAGAGGCAAAATCACCCTGACGATCGCCATCCTGGTCATTGCGGCGCTGGGGATGTCCTTCTCCAGGCGCTCGAAGGCCGTTCAGGCTCCTCCTCCCCCTGAAGCCGCCCGGGTCGAGGTTGTGGCGGCCGAGGTTCGGCCTGAGCTTTTGCAGGGCTTCGAGGCGAATTCCACCCTGGAGGCTCCCGAAGACGTGACGCTCGTCCCGAAAGTGGCCGGACGTCTGATCGGGGTCAAGGTCAAAATCGGACAGGCGGTCCGCAAGGGACAGGTTCTGGCGGTGCTGGACCGGAGGGACCAGGATGCCCAGGTCGGGGCCCTCTCGGCCCAGGTCGAGGTGAACCGCGCGGGGGCGGCCCAGGCGAAGGCCGAGCTGGACAGCGCGCTTCGCGAACGGGACCGCTATGCCCGCCTCCTGAAGGAAGGCTATGCGACGAAGCAGGAACTGGACAGCCGCGAAACGGCCTACCAGTCCGCCCTGGCGGCCCACAGCAGGGCCACCGCATCGGTTTCCCAGGCGCAGGCCAGTCTGCAGGCCCAGTCGGTGAACCGCTCCGAGTTCACCCTGACGGCACCCATCGACGGGGTTGTGCTGGACGACTTCAGCCTGACGTCCGGAACGCTGCTTTCCACCGCGACGCCGGTCGTGAGGATCGCGAACGTCGACCGAATCCGGGCGGTGCTCCAGGTCCCGGAGGTGCAGGCTTCCGGCATCAGAACGGGCATGAAGGCCCTGATCACCGCGGAAAGCCTGGGGGACAGGGCGGTCGAGGGGAAGGTTTCGCTCGTCCGTCCCTATGTGGATCCCTCCACGCGGACGGTGCAGATCGAGGTTTCGGCCGACAACAGGGCTCTCGGGTATCGCCTGAAGCCCGGCATGTTCGCCCGGGTGTTCCTGGTGGAGAAATCCGCACGCGACGCTCTCGTCATCCCGGCGGACGGCATCAGGGAAGGGACGGTCTTCGTGGTGAGGGACGGGAAAGCCGTCCGGACCGCCGTCCAGACGGGGCTTGTCCTGCCCGACGTGGTCCAGGTCACTTCCGGCGTCGCTTCCGGCGACCTCGTGGTCGTTTCGGGAGGCAGCGCGCTCAAAAACGGGGATCCGGTGCAGGCTGAAGGGAGAACCGGGGATTGAGGAAAACGGCTTTTCTCGGCACGGAGCCCATCGGGTCGCTCCTGCTGAGGCTGTCCCTGCCCGCGACGGTGGGGATGCTTGTCCAGGCTTCCTACAACATCGTGGACGCCTTCTTCATCGGCTGGGGGGTCGGGCCCATGGGCCTGGCGGGGACGGCCGTTGCCTTTCCCCTCCATTTCTTCGTCATGGGGATCGCCACCATGGGGGGCGTGGGTGCCGCCTCCCTCGTCTCGAGAAGCCTCGGGGCGGGGGATGTCGACCGGGCCGACCGGGCTCTCGGCACGCTCGTGACCCTGGCCCTGGCCACGGGCCTTTCGGCGGCCTTCCTGGGCCGGGCTTTCCTGCCGCGGCTTCTGGCGCTCCTCGGGGCCTCCGGCGAGATCCTTGCCCCGGCCCGGGCCTATATCGCCATCATCCTCCTGGGGATCCCGTTCCATGTCCTCGGGGTGGGACTGAACAGCGCGGTCCGGGCGGAGGGCAACGCCCGGGTGGCCATGTTCACCATGCTCATCTCGGCGGGAGCCAACACCGTCCTCGATCCGCTCTTCATCTTCGGCTTCGGGTGGGGCATCGCGGGGGCCGCGTGGGCCACCGTGATTTCGCAGGCTCTCGTGGTGGTCTGGCTCGGGAACTACGTCTTTTCGGGACGCAGCGCCCTGAAGCTGAAAGCCGTCCACCTCGTTCCCCGGACGGACATCATCCGGCAGATCGTCGCGGTGGGGGCTTCGGAGTTCGCCCGCCTGACGGCCGGCGGATTTACGGCCACGATCGTGATCCATTCACTGGGGCGCTTCGGCACCCCGCTGGCCGTGGCGGCCTACGGGGTGATCTCCCGGATCCTGTCGGTGTTCTTCATGCCCATGATGGGGATTTCCCAGGGGCTCCAGCCCGTTCTGGGGTACAACTACGGGGCGGGACTGTGGGGCCGGGCCCATCGGGCAGTTCGCCTTTCCGTGATTGCGGCGACGGCGATTTCGACCGCCGGGTTTCTGTTGCTTCAGCTCTTCCCGGGGAGTCTCTTCGGTGCGTTCACGGCGGATCCGGGCCTTCGGGCCATCGGGGCCCGGTCCCTGCGCGCCATGACCCTCGGGTTCGCGTTCATCGGATTCCAGGTCATCGGCTCCACGCTTTTCCAGGCCCTTGGAAAGGGGGCNCCTGCCCTCTTCCTGTCCATGTCGAGGCAGGTTCTGCTCTTCCTCCCCCTCGTGATCGTGCTGCCCCGCCTACTGGGCCTGCCGGGCGTCTGGCTGGCCTTCCCCGCCGCGGATGCCCTGTCGGCTCTCGTTACCTTCGCATTCTTTTCAAGGCAGATGAAGGAGCTCTGCGAGCTGGAAAAGGCTCCCTCCGTCGGGGATCCCGGGAACTAGTCTGCGGCCGGACCCCTCACGGAAATCCCCGCTTCGGGGTTTCACCTCTCCCCCCAACGGTTAAACTATCGGGGTACCGATCCGAAACCAAGGAGATCGATCGCCCGTGAAAATCACCGAAATTTCCCTCCGCCGTCCCGCCGGCCTGATCGTCCTCACTCTCGCCCTGATCCTTTTCGGCATTCTGGGGATGAGGGGCATGGGGGTCCAGAGAACCCCGGACGTGGATTTCCCGATCGTCGCGGTCACGACCACGATGCGNGGGGCCAGCGCCACGGTCATGGACAACGACGTCACCGACGTCATCGAGGAGAAGCTCAGCACGATCTCCGGGATCGAAAGCCTGAGTTCCAGCAGCTACGAGGGGCGGGCCACCACGGTTGTCCAGTTCGACCTCGGGCGCGACATCGACGCGGCGGCCGCGGACGTCCGGGACCGGGTCAACCTGGCCCTCAACGATCTGCCCGACGAGGCGGACACCCCGGTCGTCACGAAATACCAGACGGGGGACGACCCCATCGTCACCGTGGCGGTGACCGGGCCGGCTTCCTACCGGGAAAAGGCGGTTTTCGTGGACAAGGTGGCGGTGGCCCGATTCCAGTCCGTGGACGGAGTGGGCAACGTGGACACTCCGGGACTGAGGAAACGGGAGATCCGCGTCTGGCTGGATCCGGCTTTGCTGGAGGCCCGGGGCCTGACGGTCTCGGACGTTTCGAAGGCCATCAACCGGAAGCACGTGGAGCTTCCCGGCGGGAACATCGAGACGGATCGACAGAAGATAGAGATCCGCCTCGCGGGGGAAGTCGAATCGATCGAGGGGCTCAGGCGGCTGCCCATCGCGTCGGGAAGCGGCGGGATCGTCCGCATGGCCGACGTGGCCCGCGTGGAGGACGGATTCGAGGAAAAGATCAAGAGCGCCTTTCTGGACGGGCGCGAAGCCATCCTCATCTCCATCCAGAAGCAGAGGGGCTCCAACGAAGTGGCCGTCTCCGACGCGGTCCTGGCGAGAGTCGAGGAGCTGAAGCGGATCGCCCCCCGGGGGATCGAGCTTCAGGTGGTTTCCAACACCGCCGACTTTGTCCGGCGATCCATGAAGGGCGTCGCGACGAATCTCGCACAGGCCGTCTTTCTCTGTTCCCTGGTGATGCTTTTCTTCCTGCGGACGCTGAGGACCACCTTCGTGGCGGTCATCACGATCCCGGTCTGCCTTTTAGGAAGCTTCATCTTCCTGAAGGCCCTCGGTCTCACGATCAACAACCTGACGATGCTGGGGCTGTCGCTTGCCGTCGGCATGGTCGTCGACGCCACCGTCGTCGTGCTGGAGAACGTCCACCGGCACCTGGAGGGCGGCATGGCCGCCTTTCAGGCCAGCGAGCTGGGAACGGGAGAGGTGGCCTTCTCGGTCCTGGCCGGGGCCGCGACCACGATCGCGGTGTTCGCTCCCATCGCCTTCCTCGGGGGCATCATCGGCCGGTTCTTCTACTCCTTCGGCGTCACGGTGGTTTTCACGATCGCCCTCTCCCTGCTTCTCTCCCTGACCCTGACCCCCTTCCTCTGTTCGCGGACCCTGCACAAAGACCACCCGGGCCGTTTCGCGACGGTCGTGGAGGGTTTTCTTTCGTGGCTGGACGAGGCCTACCGGACAGTCCTGCGGAAGGCGATCGCTCATCGCTGGGTGACGCTCGGNGCTGGCGGGGGATTATTCGTGTTGGGGCTGCTTTTTGCCTTCAACATCGGAACGGGGCTATACCCTTCCGACGACCAGGGAACGTTCAACATCAGCTTCGAACTGCCTGCGGGAGCTTCCCTCTCCGAAACGGAGCGCGTGCTGGCGCAGGTCGACCGGATCGTCCGGGCCGACAAGTCGGTGGCCTACACCTTCGGCGAGACCGGGACGGGCGGAGGTCAGCAATCGAACCGTGGGCGGCTTTTCGTCAACCTGGTTCCCAGGAAGGAACGACCGGGGGTCAAGACGATCATGTCCCGGATGCGCAGGGCGCTGTCGGGATTCCGGGATGTCCGGTTCACATTCGCCATTTTCGGAGGAGCCGACCTGAGGATGACGCTNCGTGGGGGAACCCCGGAGTCGCTCATGGCCATCGGCGAAAAGGTCCTGGCCGACCTGGGCAGGGACGGGCGCCTGACCGACCTGGACACCGACGTCCGCCTGGACAAGCCCCAGCTGAACATCGCCCTGGACCGGGCGCGGACCGACGACCTGGACATCGACATCCGGGATCTTTCCACAGAGGTCCAGTCCGTCTTCGGCGGGGCCAAGGCCGGGGTGTTCAAGGACGGGGGCTTCCGGTACGATATCCGCCTCATGGCGGGTCCGGATCTGAGGAAGAGTTCCCTGGACGTCGGCCGTATCGCCGTGAAGACGGCCTCCGGAAACATCGTGCGGATCCCGGGGCTCGTCAGGGTGGAACGGGATAAGGCCCCCAACGTGGTCAAGCGCTACAACCGCCAGCCGTCGCTGCAGGTCAGCGGGAACGTCGTGCCGGGCTTTTCGACGGGAGAAGGCATTGCCCTTGTGAACCAGGCCGTTCGGAAATTCCTGCCTGCGGACGGGACCGTCACGGTCCGGGCCACGGGTCGTTCCAGGAATCAGCAGGAGGACTTCAGGCGGCTTCTCGGCGCCCTTGCGGTGGCGGTCGTTCTGGTCTACATGGTGATGGTCATCCAGTTCGAGTCGTTCCTCCACCCGTTCACCGTCATGTTCTCTCTGCCTCTGCTCACGCCCGGNGCCTTCGGGCTGCTTTTCCTTGCGGGCAACAACCTGGACATGATGAGCTTCATGGGGATCATCCTGCTCGTCGGGATCGTGGTGAACAACGCGATCCTCCTGGTGGATTTCATCAATCAGCAGCGGGCGAAGGGAGTGGAAAAGGTCCAGGCGGTGATCAACGCCGGGCCCCTGCGCCTGAGGGCGATCCTGATGACGGCCGTGTCCACGATGGCGGGTTCGATCCCGGTGGCATTGAAGCTGAGCGAGGGAGCGGAGTTCCGCCAGCCGATGGCCGTGGCGGTCGTCGGAGGCATGTTCACCTCCACGTTCCTGACTCTGCTGGTGATCCCGGTGGCCTACCTGGTGCTGGACGATGCCGTGGAACGGTCGCAGATCCTGATGAGGTGGTTCAGGGCCGCAAGGTCGAGGAATGGCCTTGTCGAAACTCTCCAGAAGCTGATCCCGGGAGGGAAGTGACCGGCGTTTTTCCTTCGGCGGGAAGGAACGGGTGCATGCTAAGATTTTCGTTGAGATGAGGCATCCGAATCGAGAGGGGAGGTTCCATGACCTACCGTTCAAAAGAGGAAGAGCTGTTCACCTCCGCGGGAGGGGCTTCCAGGCGGGCGATCTACAAGGGGTGCGGCTACGACGACATCGACCTGGCCCGCCCCCTGATCGGCGTGGTCAACCCGGGCAACGACGCGGGACTCGGCCATTTCCACCTGGATCAGCTGGCCCAAAGCGTCAAGGCAGGGATCTGGCAGGCCGGCGGAGCTCCCTTCGAGTTCAGGACCATCGCCACCTGCGGGGCCATCCCCATCGGGACGCCCCACATGCGCTACGAGCTGGTCATCCGGGACGTCATCGCCTCTTCGGTGGAGATCATGGCCAACGTCCAGCTTTTGGACGGGCTGGTGCTTCTGGCGTCCTGCGACAGCATCATCCCGGGCGTGATCATCGGCGGGATCCGGTCGGGCCTTCCCTTCATCTTCCTTTCCGGNGGCCCGCAGCTCACGTCCCGCCACGAGGGACGACAGGTGGTCATGTCCGAACTGGACCAGGTCGTCTTCGGGGCCCGCTACGGTTCGGAGGACGTTTCCGAGAGAATGCGCTTCCTGGAGGACCACGTCTGTCCCGGGCCGGGGGCCTGCTCCCTCATGGGGACCGCCAACACGATGCAGATCCTGGCGGAGGTGCTGGGGCTCTCCCTGCCCGGTTCCGCCACCGTTCCGGCCGTCTACGCCGAGAAGCTGCGGCTGGGACGCCGGACGGGCCGCCGCATCGTGGACATGGTCAAGGAAGGGCTCTCCGCCGAAAAGGTGTTGAGCCGGGCGAACCTCCTGAACGCCGTGAAGGCGACGCTGGCCCTGGCCGGGTCGACGAACGCGGTTTTGCACCTGATCAGCATCGCCCGCGAGCTGGGCATCGACCTCTCGCTGGACGACTTCGACCGTCTGTCCCGGGAGATCCCGGTGCTTTCGAGGGTCATCCCCACCGGCAGGAAGACGGTCGTCGACCTGCACGAGGCGGGGGGCGTGCCGGCCCTGCTGAAGGAACTCGAGGGGACGCTGGACACCGGCGCCATGACGGTTACGGGGCGCCCTCTGGCCGAAGTCCTGCCGAAAAGGGGTTCCCTGGACAAGACCACGCTGGCTTCCGCCGACGACCCGGTCTTCGAATCGGGAGGGATCGCCGTCATCCGGGGGAACCTGGCCCCGCAGGGAGCCATCTGCCGCACCACGACCATCCCGGCCGATCGGATGCGCTTTACCGGCCCCGCCAGGGTCTTCTCCTCGGACGACGCGGCCCACGAAGCCGTCGTCACCGGCGCCGTCAGGAAGGGGGACGTCGTGGTGATCCGCATGGAGGGGCCCCGGGGAGCTCCGGGCATGCGGGAGATGATGATGACCACCGACGCCCTGGTGGGACTCGGGCTTGGAACAGACGTGTACGTTCTGACCGACGGGCGTTTCTCGGGCTTCACCGAGGGATGCGCCATCGGTCACGTGGCCCCGGAAGCCTTCGTCGGCGGGCCCATTGCGGTCATCGAGGAAGGCGACCCCGTTTCCATCGACATCGAATCTCGCACCGTGAACCTGGACCTGCCGGAGGCGGAGATCGCCGCACGGATGGCGAAGTGGGTTCAGCCGGAACCGAAGGTGCGGCGGGGCATTCTGGGCCTCTGCGCCAAGACGGCCCTCCAGGCGGATCTCGGCGGCATGCTGGACGACCGTTGCTGAGCCTGGCGGCGACCGCCATGGCGGGGCGAATCGCCCTGCTGGGTTTCGAGAAGATCGTGTTCAAGCGGCTGGGGACGGGACGGGACTCTCTGGCCGTGCTGTTTCTGGTCGGATTCGCGGGGGCCGTCATGCTGCTGCCGTTCTCCATCGGCGAGAAAGTCGCCTCGTGGGGCTTCCTGCCGGTGGCATCGGCAAGCGCCCTCGTGTACCTGACCGGAATCACGCTTTACGTGAAGGCTCTCTCGGAAGGCGAAGTCTCACTCGTCAGCCCCGTCTACAGTTTCAACGTGTTCTTCCTGCTTCTGCTCTCGGTCCTTTTCCTCGGGGAAAGCCTGACGGCCTGGAAAATCGCCGGGATGGCGATCATGGTGGTCGGCAGCGCCTTCCTCAACAGGGCTTTCGGCTGGGCATCCTCCCTGAAGGCGCTCTGCGCGGACAGAGCCTGCCGGATCATGATCGCGGCCTCCCTGCTGATCGCCGTCGGCCGCGTCATCGACGCCCGCGTCGTGGGACTGCTGGCGGAGAATCCCCCGACGGTCGCCTATGCCGTTGTCCAGAGCGGCTTCATGGCCCTTTTCGCCTTCATCGCGCTGCTGTTCAGGGGGAAGGCCCGGGTTCCCTTCGACCTCTTCAGGGAAAGACCCCTTCCGGCGCTGGGCGCGGTGGCCTGCAACATCTACGCCTACCTGCTTCTCCTGTTCGCCCTCCGGGGCATGGAGGTCAGCCTGGCGGAGCCTCTGTCCATGCTCGGGACGCTGATCTCCGTCGTCCTGGCCCGGGTGATGTTCGGAGAAGCCATTCGCGACCGCCTCGTCGGGGCAACGGTGATGATCGGCGGAGCCTGGCTGATGTTCCTCTAGAAGCGACGAAAAAGGGGGGACCCGGCGGGTCCCCCCTTCGCTTTTCGGGTTTATCCGAAGGTGATGCAGTTTCGGCCTGCCGACTTGCTCTCATAGAGCAGTTCGTCGGCCCGTTCGAGGATTCTTTGGGGCGTTTCCCNGAGGCGGGCCAGGGTGGCCCCGCCCGAAACCGTAACGTGCAGGGGTTCGTGGCTGCTTTCAAGGAAGATTTCGGAGGCGGCCACCAACTTGCGGAGACGGTCGGAAACCTCCTCGAGAGCCCCCTCCTTCAGGTTCGGGAGCAAAAGCAGGAACTCCTCGCCCCNCCAGCGTCCCAGCACGTCGTAGATGCGCAGGCTGTGTTTGAGGGTGGATGCCACCACGGTGAGCACGCGGTCTCCCACGACGTGTCCCCAGTTGTCGTTCACCCGTTTGAAATGATCGATGTCGAAAAAGAGAAAGCCGAGAGAAAGTCCGGAGATCTGGAATTCCCGGAACTTCTCCTCCATCTGTTCCTCCAGGTAGCGGCGGTTGCCGATCCGGGTCAGGGGATCCAGCAGGGTCAGGGATTCCAGGAGCTGAAGCTTCTCCTCGAGGGCCAGGTAGCCCATGGCGTCCTCGAAGACCTCGATCCCTCCGGTGATGGCGCCATCTGCGTTGCGGAGCGGGGAGGTCCGGACGCGGACCGGTCTCCGGAAGCCCTCCTTGTGATGAAGGAAGATCATCGTTTCCCGGGGTTTCCCGTCCGCCATGGTTTCGGCCAGAGGGCACTGCCCCCTGCAAAGCGGAATGCCCCGCCTGTCGACATGGCCGAGGATGTTTTCCGAGCAGACCCTGCCGACCACCTCTTCCTTCACGAAACCGGTCAGGTCTTCAGCCCTCTTGTTCCAGTAGACGATCCGACGGTCCAGGTCGGTGACGTAGACCGCCTCGAGCAGGTTGTCGAGGACATCCTTGAAGTTCTGTTCCAAACCTCTCACCCTCTTTCAAGGTTTTCCGGTTCCGTTCGCTCCGCATGAGTTGAGCCCGGGCTGCGGTCTCGGCGCGATCGCTCTGCCCCTCCAGCGCCTCATGCCCCGGCGGAGCAGCTCCCAGATCCGCCAGTTCAGGTTTTTCCGGAGACGGATCTTGCCCCGCCTCCTGATTGGGGAACGTGGCATTGGTGGTCACTCCATCTTCTTTCTAAAGCTTTAGTTTGATCGGGAAAGACAATATAATACAATAGCGCACTACAAGAAAATCATACCTTTGCCAACCTCCTTTCGCAATGCCTTCTCCCTCCTTATGTCAAGCTTTTTCAGGAGGAAGGTGATCCCGAGCCTTGAACCCTTCGTCCAATGAAACGCGACTATGCTTCGACGACAGCGTCGTGTCCGTCCCCAGGGACCGGCGGCTTCGCAGGATCGTCGTGGAGTTGAGTTCCCGCTGCAATCTCGACTGTCCCATGTGTTTCCTGAAAAGCTCTCCGGAAACCCGGGGCGACATGGAGTGGGAGCTTGCCGAAAATCTTTTTGCCCAGGCCGAAGGCTTCCCGCACCTGGAATGGGTCCACTTCTCGGGAGTCGGGGAGCCCCTGGTTCACCCGAAGTCGACCGAGGCCATCAGCCTGGCCTGTCGCAAGGGCTGGAAGGTGCGCCTCACCACGAACGGCACCCTCCTGGCGGACGGGGCCCTGGCGAGGGCCCTCGCGCGATCGGGTGCGGCGGTCGTCGATTTTTCCCTGGAGGCGGAAGCGGTCAATTTCCCGGGGAGGGAATCGGCGGCGGGCTCGATTTTCGATGCGATGCGAACCCTGAAGGGGGCCTGTGTCGACGAGGGTCGCCCGGTTCCCGAGATCCGGGCCGCGATCGTCCTGACGGCATCGAACCTGGAGAAGGTCCTGGAGCTGCCGAAGTTTCTCGGGGCGGCCGGGGTCAGGGGAGTGACCCTCAGCAACCTCGTTCCGACCTCCGAGGCGATGCGGCCCCTTGTTCTCTACCCGGTCTCGCTTGAAGAGGAAGCCCGTCTGCAGCAGGCCCTCTTCCTCGCGTTCCAGAAGGAGGGGCTGAATGTGTCCCTGCCTCGCTTCGCTCTTTCCTCCGAGCGTCATTGCGCCTTCGCGCGGTCGGAGACGGCGGTCGTTCGGTGGGACGGGCGAATCAGCCCCTGCCTCCGCCTGGCCCACGGTTACGACGAATGGGTCCTGGGCCGAAGGAAGCGGGTGTGCGCCCATTCCTTCGGTTCGCTGGCCTCGGAAGGGCTCGACGCGATTTGGGACGATCCGGCCTACGCGGGCTTCCGGTGGAGGCTCAGGCGGGCGCTTTATGCGTCTTGCCTGGACTGCAACCTCCTGCCGGTCTGCGAGTACCCGAAAACGACGGAAAGCGACTGTTGGGGGGATTCTCCCGCCTGCAGCGATTGTCTCTGGGACCGGAACCTGATCCGGTGCCCGTGAAGGGAGGAGAAGAGAAGGGGGCCGGGGGAAACGGGAAAGCACCACGCAACAGGGGGGAAACGGGAACGAGAGAGCGAAAAAATCCGCGGCGGAAACTCGCCAAGAGACGGAGGGATGATCATGTCCGGAAAGAGCCTGATGAGAGTGAACCTGACCACGGGAGCCGTTTCTACGGAACCTCTGAAGGAAGCCTGGCTCAAGGATTTCATCGGAGGGCGGGGATACGCGACGAAGCTTCTTTTCGAGGAACTGTCCCCGGGGGTGGATCCGCTTTCACCGGAAAACAAGCTGGTTCTGGCGGTGGGGCCCCTTTCGGGATCGAACGTCCCGACCGGAGGCCGTTCCATGGCCGCGACGAAAAGCCCCCTAACGGGCTTCATCGCCTGCAGCAATACGGGCGGCCAGTGGGGGGCCGAGTTCGCCCGGACGGGGAACGCTTTCCTGGTGGTGGAGGGGCGTGCGGAAAAGCCGGTCTACCTGTGGATTAAAGACGACAGGGTGGAGATCCGTGACGCGGGGGCCGTCTGGGGGCAGGACACGGCCGTGACCACGGACCGTCTGCCGAAGGAGGTCGGCGACGACCGCGCGAAGGTGGCCTGCATCGGTCCTGCCGGGGAGAGAGGGTCGAAAATCGCCTGCATCGTCAACGATAAAACCCGGGCGATGGGCCGGAGCGGGGTCGGGGCGGTGATGGGGGCGAAGAACCTGAAGGCCGTCGTGGTCAGGGGTTCGAAAACCTGGACTGCCGTGGATCCGGAGGGGTTGAAGGAAGCTCTGCGGATCGGGATGCAGAAGATCAAGGAGAACGGGGTCACGAGCCAGGGGCTTCCGGCCTACGGGACGGCGGTGCTCGTCAACATCGTCAACGCGGCTGGTAGCTTCCCCTACCGGAATTTCCAGTCGGGTTTCATGCCCGAGGCGGACCGGCAATCCGGTGAGACGCTGGCGGCGACCCTGCTGACCGGGAAAAGGGCCTGCTACGCCTGCCCCATCGCCTGCGGCCGCGGCACGAAGGTCGGCGACAAGGAAGGCGAAGGTCCGGAGTACGAAAGCACCTGGTCGCTGGGGGCCAATTGCGGGGTGGTCGAGTTGGAGACCATCACGCTGGCCAACTACCTCTGCAACGAGCTTGGCCTGGATACGATCAGCGCCGGGGGGACCGTTTCCGCCGCCATGGAGCTGTACGAGAAAGGGTTTTTGCCGGCATCCGACCTGGAGGGAGGGCCAAAGCCGAGGTTCGGCTCCGGGGAGGCGCTCCTTTACTGGGTGGAGAAGATGGGGAAAGCCGAAGGCCGGCTCGGGCGGCTTTTGGCCGAGGGCAGCGCCCGCCTTTGCGAGGCCTACGGGCACCCGGAGTTCTCCATCACCGTGAAGAAACAGGAACTGCCGGCCTACGACCCGCGCGGCATCCAGGGGATCGGCCTGACCTACGCCACGAGCAACCGCGGGGCCTGCCACGTCAGGGGCTACATGATCTCGGCGGAGGTCCTGGGAGTTCCACAGAAGCTGGATCCCTGGGTGACCGAAGGGAAGCCCGAGTGGACGAAGGCCTTCAACGACCTGACGGCGGCCATCGACTCCTCCGGGATGTGCCTGTTCACCTCGTTCGCCCTCTCCGCGGATGATTACGCGGCCTTCCTGAAGGCCGGCGCCGGTCTAATCGGGTCAACCGAGGAGCTGATGCGGTGCGGAGAAAGGATCTGGAACCTGGAGCGGCTGTTCAACCTGAGGGAGGGGCTCGACCCCAAAAAGGACGACACCCTGCCGAAGCGCCTCCTGGAAGAGCCTTTGCCCGATGGAGCGGCGAAGGGGATGGTGAGCCGGGTTCCGGAGATGATGCCCGAGTACTACCGGGCACGGGGTTGGGACGAACGCGGGGTCCCCACCGAGGCCAAACTGCGGGAACTGGGGCTGGAAGTGCGGGAAGGCCCATGATCCGCGTCCGTTTTTTCGGGCAGATCCGGGAGATCGCGAAGACGAAGGAAACGGAGGTTGCCGACTGTCCCACCGTCGGCAGCCTCCTGGTCCTCCTCTCGGAGAACTATGGACGCGACTTCAGGCCAGAGGAGCTGATCGTCATGGTCAACGGCCGGCACATCGCCCACACCGGGTTCCTCGAGACTCCGCTCAAGTCGGAAGACCTGGTCTCGGTGTTCCCGGTCATCGGGGGAGGGTGAGCCCGGCATCGGGGAAACCCTTGCCGCGACCTGTTTGAAGCGTCTATACATTTCTAAACGTTTCGAAAGGGCACCTTAACGAAAAAGGTTTTAGAATGGGGCCACCACTCGGGGGAACGCAGCCATTTTTCCGAGGAATGGAGGTCCTGAAAGATGAAGAGATTGAGAGGAATCGCACTGCTGATCGGACTGGCCGGGGTTTGCCTCGGCGTGGCGCTCCCGGCTCAAGCCGCCACGGACGGCCGGGATATGGCCGACCTCACGCGAAGCGTCAGGGGCGACATCGACAGCCTTCTCACGCCGGAGGTTCTGAATTCACTGAACCTGACGCGTGGCCAGCGCGATTCGCTGGACGAACTGCGCCGAAGGGACTGGGACGATCGCCGTGACGACCGGCGTGATGACCGACGTGACGACCGCCGTGACGGTCGCCGCTTCGAAGGCCGCAATGACCGGTGGGATGGGCGCGACCTGACCCGTCTGTTCGATCTCGGGCGCCGCGGTTATGACGTCCGGATCGAGAGGGGCGACGACGACAACTTCCGCACCTTCCTCGCTCTCATTGCCCTGGGGCTTTACGTCAGCGAATCGCAGGACGGGTATTACGACGGCGACTTCTACAACATGATGCGGCTGGACGATTTTCTGTACCTCTTTTTCCGGATCCTCGACATGGATCAGCGCCGAACCTTCAGCATCCACTTCGACCGCTGGTACGACAACCGCTACCTCTACCGCCGCGACGACCGGAGGGATCATGATTGGTATCGCGGGCTCCCGAGGGATTGGGACAGACGACTGAGGCTGGATGATCGGCAGCGGAGAGACATGGACCGGGTGTTCAGGGACATGGACGATCGCTTCAGGGATCGCGAGAGGAACTATCGGGAGATGGAAAAAGATTACTTCAGGCGCAGCTGGGACGACCGGTCGGGGCGCGACCGGGAGGAGCAGCGGAGGAAGCTCTTCGAGCACAGGAGGGAATTGAGGGCGCCCGATGGTGAATTCAGGGAGAGGCTTCGCCCGATCCTGAACGAGCCGCAGCGGAAGATGTTCGACTCGATGTTCGAGAACAGACGCCCTGGAGCGTTCCAGCAGAAGAACAGCCAGCCCCCTATGCTCCGGTATCCGGTCAAGAACGACCATTAGCCGGTTCGGGGGCGGAGACGGAAGAGACAGGCGGGTTCGCCGGACGGCGGCCCGCCTGTCCGTCTAAAGGTTTCTAAACATTTTCGATGCGCAACTTAAGGGAAAAACCCCTAGACTGGAAGGCAAGGTCCGGCGATCGACGGGACCCCATTTCAGGAAGGAGGCCTGTGTGATGAACAGATTTTTGAGAACCGCCCTGGCACTGGTCCTGGCCGGGCTGTGTGTTGGGACCGCCCTGCCCGCCCGGGCAAGCTCATGGAACGATGACCGGGACGATCTCTACTGGACGGGGCGCAGCGTGGAGCGGCTGCTTTCGGACGACTTCCTGGACGGACTGCGCCTGACGCCGCGCCAGAGGGACTCCATCCGCGATCTGCGCCGCGACGGACGCTTCGAACGGCGTTCGGAGCATCTCAACGACCTGGAGGACATCCTTGGGCTGGTCATCGTCGGGGACCTGCTCGATTCCCGCAGACAGGGATCCCTCGAGCGCGACCTCGACTACCTTCTCCGGACGGACGACGACTTCCTCTACCGCTTCTACCAGATCCTCGAGCCCGACCAGCGCCGGCTGGCATGGGAGCGGATGGGCAGCTGGTACGATCGCGGCGGCGACCGGGGATGGCACTTCGGGCGCGTGCGATGGGAGCTTTCGAGGGAGCTTGAAAGGCGCCTGCACCTGACCGGTCGCCAGAAGAAGGAGATCGACCGTATCCTTCGCGACGCGTCCGCGGAGATGAGGGACCGGGAGAGGCGTCTCATGAGACTGGAGCGCGAGTACTTCAGCCGGAACTGGGATCCCTACTCCGCCCGGTCGGAGACGAGATACCGCCGGGATCTTTTGAATGCACGGCGGGACACCCTGCTGATGAGCCGCCGGGTTCGGGAGAGGATCCGCTCTGTCCTGGACAGCCGGCAGCGAAGGATCTTCGATTCCTGGAGGGGCGGAATTTTCGAACCCTACAGGGGGCTGCACAAGAACGATAAATAACGGTGCGGACAAAGAGGTGAAGGGACGGGAGCGGCCATTTTCGGGCCGCTCCCGTTTCGCGTTTCGCCTATCTGCGGACCGGGACGGCCGCCTCCTGCCCGAACCTGGAGAGGGCGGCCAGGACCAGGGCCCCCAGGAACGCTCCCGAGGCGCTGCTGGCCAGAAAGGGCGGAAACAGCATCGCGAAGGTTGCGCCGGAGTGGATGGCGGGGGCGATGACCGCCGCGCTCAGGCCCGTACCGACGATCGAGGTGCCCAGAGGTTCCGCGAGGACGGCGGCAAGTCGCCTTTTCTTGAGGGCGGAGGCCGCGAAACCGACCGCCAGGGCTCCGGGGATGCTGCCCGGGAAGGCAAAGAGCGTCCCGGTTCCCAGCGCGACACGCAGCGTGCTCGTCGTGAAGGCGGCGCCGGCGGCCCACCAGGGGCCCAGAAGCACCCCGGCGATGGCGTTGACGGCGTGCTGGACGGGGAAGCAGCGCGTCGGGCCCAGGGGGATTGAAAATCCCGACAGGACGACGCCGACCGAGGCGAGCAGAGCCGTCAATACGAGCTTGCGGAGAGGATTTTCCACGACAGTCATGGCTGTCACCGATCTTTCCATAGGAGGGTTTTCACATCGACGGGGCGGCCGATCAGCTTCCACCGCAGGGCGAAGGCGGCGAACCGCTCCCATCGGGCGGGATCCAGTTTCTGGGAGCGCGCGAAGAAGGGAAGGGTTTTCGCGAACGTGTCACGCTCAAGGTCCCGCGGCGCTTCCGGGACCGCCCTGAAGTAGGTTTCGAGAGCCTTCTGCGGGTTCGCGAGAGCTTCGTGGATCCCCCTGGACAGGGCTTTCCTGAAAGCCCGGATGGTGTTCGGGTTCGATTTCGCGAAATTCGGGGAGGTCACGAAAACCAGCTCGTCGTAGTCCGGGATGCCCCATTTTTCCAGCGGGAAGGTCGCCGGCTTCATCCCCTGGTGAAGCATCTCGACAACCTCGTAGTTGCGGAAACCGCCCATCACCGCGTCCACCTTTCCCGAAGCGAGGGACTGGACGATCGAGAACCCCACGTTGACCGGGGCAACTTTCTTCACCCCGTTCAGCTTCGCGAAAGCGTCGAGGAGAACGTCCATCACGCCGGGAACCGTGTAGCCGATTTTTTTCCCGGAGAGGTCGGAAGGGGACTGGATTCCCCTGCCTTCCAGGAAAAGGAGGGTGCTCAGGGGGTGTTCCATCAGGCGTCCGACGACGGCTAGCGGAACGCCTTCCGCGGCGGAAACGACGACCTGCGGCGCGTAGCTGATCGCCAGATCAACCCTGGCGGCCGCCGCGAGCTTCAGGGCATCCGCCGTATCCGAGGGCGCGAGGATCCGGACCTCCAGCCCTTCCTCGCGGAAGAAGCCCCTCTCTTTCGCGACGAAGAGCGGCAGGTGGTCGACATTGGGGATCCAGTCGAGCATGACCGAAACCGTCTGTGCGGCCGGACAGGACGAGGCGAGGCAGAGCAGGATGACGAGCGAACAGAGTATTCTCTTCAATAAAAGGACCTCCTTGCCGTGGGGGCGCATCGTTCGGGTGCCGCCCTCCAGGCCAACAGTTTCTTTTCGATCGTTCCGATTCCGAACCAGAGGGAAAGCCCCATGAGGCTGAGAACGGCGACGCAGGCGAACACCAGATCCGTCCTGAGGCGGGCGTTGCCCTGGAGCATGAGGTAGCCCAGCCCCCGCTGGGCGCCGACCCACTCGCCGATGACCGCCCCGATGGTGGAAACGGTCACCCCGACCCTGAGGCCGGAGAGGAACCAGGGGAGGGCCTGCGGAAGATAAAGCAGGCGCAGGCGGGTGGCAAACGATGCCCCCATGAGAAGGAACAGGTCTTCCAGGTCCGGGTCGCAGGACTTCAGCCCGTCCAGCAGCGTCACCGTGATGGGGAAGAAAATGACCAGGCCCGCTACCAGGACCTTGCCCGCCATGCCGTAGCCGAGCCAGAAAACGAGGATCGGGGCGAGGGCGAAGACGGGCACGGCCTGGGAGGTCACCAGGAAGGGGGTCAGGCCGCGCTCGAGGCTGGGCCTGGCGAACATGCCCAGGGCGAGGGGGACGGCGACGGCCACCGCCCCAGCGACCCCGAAGGCGATCTCTCCCATCGTCACGAGGCCGTGGCGAAGGAGGAGGGGGGCGTTCGCGACCGCCGCCGCGGCGATGGCCGTCGGGGATGGGAGCAGGAAGGAGGGGATTTCCGAAAGGCGGCACAGGGCCTCCCAGACGCAGAGGAACAGGGCAAAAATGAGGAACAGGCTTCCGCTACGNNCCGCACGGGAAGGATCTCCTTCCAGGGCTTCCAGCAGGAGCCTCCGGTTTTTGACGAGGAGAGGATCGTCGGTTTCCCGGGGTTTGGGTCCGGCCGGATCCATCAGCGCCTCGATTCTTCCGGGAAAGCCGCTGAGCATGAAGACACGATCCGCCAGCACCAGCGCCTCCTCCACGTCGTGGGTCACCATCAGGACGGTTCGCCCGAACTCCGCCTGAAGCCGCAGGAGTTCATGCCGGAGGCTTGTCCGGGTCAGGGCGTCAAGGGAGGACATCGGCTCGTCGAGGAGGAGGATTTCCCGCCCTGAAAGAATCGTCCGGGCCAGGGAGCAGCGCTGCCGCATCCCGCCGGAAACCTGGCCCGGAAGGGCGTTTTCGAACCCCTCGAGGCCGAAGCGGGCCAGAAGCTCCCGCGCCCGAAGCCGTTCTTCCGGCCCGACCCGGCCCGCCACGCGGGCCGGAAGCAGGGCGTTTTCCTCAAGCGTGGCCCAGGGCAGCAGCAAATCCTTCTGCTGCATGGCGGCGACCAGCCCAGACAGGGTTTCGACGTTCTTTCCCCGCCACCGGATCCGTCCTTCCCGACGGGGTAAAAGTCCCGCGAGAGCCTTGAAGAAGGACGTCTTCCCGCATCCCGACCGGCCGATGATGACCCCGAAGCCTCCCCGGTCGAGCTTCAGGGAGGCGTTTTCCAGGACCACGGCGCCGCCCAGGTCCAGGGATAAGCCTGAAACTTCAAGCATGGGACGCCTCCTTTCCGTCCAGGAATTCCCTGAACTCCCGGGCCGCAGCCTCCACCTCGCGGGCTCCGGCGACGGCCGCGTGAACGGCGACCCCGCAGGCTCCGCACCGAAGGACTTCCGGGGCCGTCCGAGCGGTGATGCCCCCGATCCCCACGCAGGGAAGGCGGGTCGACAAGACGACGGCCCGAAGTCCGTCGAGGCCCGTCGCCCGGACGTCCGCCTTTGTTTGCGTGGGAAAGACCGCCCCCACCCCGAGGTAGTCGGCTCCCGCTCTTTCCGCTTCGACCGCTTCACCCGGGTCGTGGGCCGAGGCGCCGATCACGAACCCTTCGGGGGCGATCCTCCTTGCCGCCTCCAGGGGAAGATCGTCGGTCCCGAGATGGACTCCGTCCGCGCCGCAGGCCAGAGCCGCGTCGAGGCGGTCGTTGACGATGAAGAGCCTGCCGTGCCGGCGGCAAAGAACGGCCAGCTCGGATCCGATCCCCGCCAGTTTTCCGGCCGGGATCCCCTTCGCCCTGAGCTGGATGGCCGTCGCTCCGCCGCGGATGGCTTCATGCGCCTGCTCGACGGCGCTTCTTCCACCGGGACAGGCCGGATCCACGAGGACGTAGAGGAGGAGTTTCCGGGATAGCGGGATCACGGGATCACCCTTCTGATGCGGCCGGAGGCAAAAGGCGCGAAAGATCCGGCCGCTTCATGCAGGGCGTCCAGGAGGTTGGCGCGGAAGCTTCCGGGCCCGCGTGAAACCCGGTTCGCCTCCTCGGCGGCGGCGCCGAACGCGCAAAGGGCGGCAAGCGTCCCCCCGACCGGATCCCCGGAGGCCCCGACGCAGACCGCCACCAGGGTCCCGAGCCAGCAGCCGCTTCCCGAGAAGCTTTCGAGCATCGGCACTCCCCCTTCGACCGCCCACGTTTGATTCCCGTCGCTCACCCAGTCGGTTTCGCCGGTGGCGACGGCGACCAGGTTCCGCTCACGGGCGAGTTCGAACACGGCCTTTGCCGGGTTCGGGGCCTTCCCCCGGTCCACCCCCCGTACGGAGGCCTCCTGTCCGGCCAAAAGACAGGTCTCGGAGGCGTTTCCCTTGACGACGGCGACGGCGCCGGTTTCAAGCAGCAGGCGGACCAGCCGGTTCCTGAAGCAGGTGGCCCCGAACCCGACGGGGTCGAGGATCACGGGCCGGCCGGATTCCTTCGCGGCGCGCACCGCTTTCCCGAGCGCCTCAGCGGAGGACGGCAAAGGGGTGCCGGTGTTGATCAGGACGGCATCCGCCCGTCCGGCGAACTCTTCGGCCTCCTGTTCGCAGAGGGACATGACCGGAGAAGCCCCCACCGCCAGGGCGACATGGGCCTGTTCCGGCATGGCAACCCCGTTCGTCAGGTGATAGACGAGCGGGCGGCGGTCCCGGATGCTTCTCCATGCGGCCTCGAGCCGTTCCCGAGGAAAGCTCATGGCCTGGCNCCAGGGGACGGTCACGGCGTGGCCAAGGCAGCCGCGTCCCCTTCCGCCGCGAAAACTCAGGGCCAGAGCCGTCCTGAGGTAGGCCCGGCCCCTTTCGACGGCCTCTTCCATCCCGCACCCCGAGGCCAGTTCCGCCGTAATGGCGGCGCTCAGCGTGCAACCGGTTCCGTGCGTGTTTTGCGTCGGGATCCGCGGTTCCTCGAAGATGCGAGCCCGGCCGTTCCAGAGCAGGACGTCCCGCATGAGCGGTCCCTCGAGGTGCCCTCCCTTGACGAGGACCCNCCGGGCCCCCATCCCCGAAATGCGCTTCGCGGCCTCGATCATTTCCTCGACGTTCCGGACGGCCAATCCCGTGAGCTTCTCGGCCTCGGGTACGTTGGGGGTCACCAGGTCCGCCCTCGGGACGAGCACCTCCGCGAGGGTCCTCTCGGCGTCGGGCTCCAGAAGGCAGTCGCCGCTGGTAGCCACCATGACCGGATCGACGACCAGAAACGGGCAGCGGCCCGCCAGATGCTCGGCAACCTCGAGGATCGCCTCGCGGGTTCCCAGCATTCCCGTTTTCGCCGCCTGCGGCCGGAAGTCGTCGCAGACGGCTTCCATCTGGGCGCGGATCATGCCTCGCGGAACGCCGTGGATGGCAAAGACCCCGAGGCTGTTCTGGGCCGTGAGGGCCGTCAGCGCGCTCGTGCCGAAGACCTTCAGGGCCGCGAAGGTCTTGAAATCGGCCTGGATGCCGGCGCCGCCCCCGGAATCGCTTCCGGCGACGGTCAGCGCGACGCCCCTGTAGATGGACATGGAAACTCCTCCTCGAACAAAAAAAATCGGCGGGCTCCCCGAGGGAAGCCCGCCGTATCTTCTCGCTGCGGCAAGTGCCGCCAAGAAAACCGCCTCGCTCCCTACGCCGGCATGACCCGGATCAGGTTCGTGGGGTCAAAGGGTTTCACCCTTAATCTCAGCCCCTCGCAGGGGCCCCCCCGAAGACAGTGCGTTTCGATTGTCAAAAGCCTTGCAGGCGAATCCTACCACCTGGGGCCGGATCGGCGCAAGCCGCAAAACCCCCGGGGCCCGCGGGTGTCCGCTATTTCCCGGTTTCCTCCCCCGTCGTGAGGGCCAGCAATCCCTCCAGCGCCAGGAGGTACCCCGCCTTGCCGAATCCCATCACGAGCCCGGCGGCGACGGGAGTCAGCAGACTGCGGCGCCGGAACGGCTCCCTGGCGGCGGTGTTGGTGAGGTGGACCTCGATGACCGGAATCCGGATCGCAGAAACGGCGTCCCGTATCGCCACGCTGGTGTGGGTGTAGCCCGCGGCGTTGAGCACCACTCCCCTGGAGTCGAGACGAGCCGCTTGAAGCAGGTCGATCATCTCGCCTTCATGGTTGGTCTGGGCGCATCGGATGTCGATGCCCTTTTTCCTTCCCCAGTCACGGCAGAGGTTTTCGAGATCCTGGAGGGAGGAGGCGCCGTACAGTTGAGGTTCCCTTTCGCCCAAAAGGTTCAGGTTGGGTCCGTTGATGACGGAAAACATCAGTCGTTTTTCCATCTTCCCACCTCCTCGTAGGATTCCCGGAGGTCTTCCAGGCTGACGTCGTCCCGGAGGCGGCATCGATTCCCCGAAACGGGGAGGACCAGCCTCGGCCTGCCCTCCTTGAACTTCTTGTCCAGGGCCATGTGGGGGACCAGCGCTTCCCAGGGGAGATCCGGCTTTTGCGGAAGCCCCAGCCTTCCAAGGAGGGCCGCCAGGCGAAAAAGGAGCGATTCGTCGCAATCTCCCAGGCGGCAGGCCAGGTGAGTGCACACCAAAAGCCCCACGGCCACCGCGTCCCCGTGCTGCCAGGTTTTGTAGCCGGTCGCGCCCTCGAGGGCATGGGCGACGGTATGCCCCAGGTTGAGCCGGGCCCTTGATCCGGTCGTTTCCTTCTCGTCCTCCGCAACGACGGAGAGCTTGAGTTCGGTGCATCGGGCCACCGCTTCCGCGAGGACGGCGGGAGCCCTTTCCACCAGGCCTTCCGCGTGTTCCTCGAGCCACCCGAAAAAGGCGAAATCCTCCCCCAGGCCGTATTTCACGATCTCCCCGAGTCCCTGGCGATAGTCTTTCCAGGAAAGGGAAGCGAGGCAGGAGACGTCCGAGAGGACAAGCGCGGGTTGGTGGAAGGCTCCGACGAGATTCTTTCCCTCCGGAAGGTTCACGCCGACCTTGCCTCCGATGGCGCTGTCGACCTGGGCCAGCAGCGTGGTGGGGCACTGCACCAGGCGGATGCCGCGGAGCCACGTGGCCGCCGCGAAGCCCGCGGTATCGCCGACGGTTCCCCCGCCGAGGGCCGCAACGGTTCCCGACCGGTCCACGCCGGAAGCGGCCAGGGCACTGTAGATCCTGCGGACCTGTTCCGGGGTTTTCGCTTCCTCCCCCCGGGGAAGCAGGTGCAGGCCGCTTGTTTTCCCCAGCCGCCCCGCGAAAAGGGGGCCCGTGAGGGTGTCGGCGACGAGGAAGATCGCTCCGCCGTTTCCCGGGAATGACGTCAGATTGTCCAGGATGCCCGCTCCCACGACGACACGGCCAAAGCTCCCTTCGAAAATCCGTTGACCCGTCCCGCGGANAGGCAGGGCAAGGGCCTCCCGGATCATTCGCGCCGCCTCCCCGGGTGTCATGGAATCGGTCTCAAGCCTCAGCCGGCCCCCCTGGTAAAAGGGAAGGCGCTTCGTCCAGAGGGTTTCCAGGTCGTTTTTCTCGAGGAGGGGTCTCAGGCCGGTCCCGCCCTCCGTTCGTTTCCGGACCGTGTCGGGCTGGACGCCCAGGATCACGAGGGTCCCGTTTCCATCGACGAGTTTTCGGTTGTTATCGTCGGCGAGGACGCCGCCTCCCAGGGCGACGACGCAGTTTCCCAGCTGCACGATTTCTCTGAGAAGCTCCCTCTCAAGGCGACGGAACGCCTCCTCGCCTTGAAGGGCGAAAATCTCCGGCACCCTCAGGCCGGTTCGCCTTTCGATGGCCTCGTCCGTGTCCAGGAAAGGATACCCCGTGAGGCGCGAGAGTTCGCGGCCGACGGTGGTCTTGCCCGAGGCCATGAAACCGCCCAGGAAGATGGGGGCTCGATTAACCGCAGGTCCCATCGAAAAAGCCTCCCACGCGCTTCCGGTAAGCGGCCATGCGCTCCACGGACTCCTCCAGGGTGTCTCCCCCGAACTGTTCCATGACCGCTCCGGCGGCAACCCAGGCCGCCATGGCTTCTCCCACGACGCAGGCCGCCGGAACGGCGCAGGCGTCGCTGCGCTCGAAATGGGCCGACGCTTCCAACCCGCTTGCGAAATCCACCGAACGCAGGGGTTTCCGCAGGGTCGGGATGGGTTTCATGGCGGCTCCGATGAGGACGTCCTCCCCGTTGGTCATGCCGCCTTCCAGTCCCCCTGCCCGGTTGGTCGAACGGACGGGCTTTCCGTTCCGCAGGACGATCTCGTCGTGCGCAAGGCTGCCCGGGAGTCGGGCGAGGCGGAACCCCTCCCCCACCTCCACCCCCTTGATGCCGGGGATGGACATGAGGGCGGCGGCGAAACGGCCGTCCAGGCGACGGTCGGCTTCCGCGTAAGACCCGATGCCGGGTGGAAGGCCGGTGAGGCGGATCAAAAACGTTCCGCCCAGGGTGTCCCCTTCCTCGGCCGCCGCCCGGATGATCTTGGTGAGCCGGGCTTCATCGTCCCTGCGGGACACTCCCAGGTCGGCGGCCCCGGCACGGTCCCACTCCTCCTCGCTCTCAGGCGGGGGAACCGTTTCCGTCCCGATGGAGACGACTGCCCCGCAGACCTTCACGCCGAGGGCGGCCAGGAGGACCCGGGCCGTGGTCCCCGCCAGGGTCCAGGCCGCCGTTTGGCGCGCGCTGGCCCGTTCCAGGACGTTTCGCAGGTCGCGGTGGCCGTATTTGAGAGCCCCGGCCAGGTCGGCGTGGCCGGGCCTGGGACGGGTCGCCGATTTCGCCGCGGCGGCTTCGGGATCCACCGACACGGGGTCCAGGACGTCCTTCCAGCTTTCCCACTCGGTATTCTCCAGGACCATGCCGACGGGTGCTCCGGTGGTCACGCCGTCCCTCACCCCGCACCAGACGGCAAGGGCGTCGCGCTCCAGTTTCATCCGGGNGCCGCGGCCGAAACCGCGCCGCCGCCGCGCCAGTTCGGCGGAAAGCACGGCGACGTCCAGGTTCAGCCCCGAGGGGAGTCCCTCGACGAGGGTGAGGAGCCCCCTTCCGTGAGATTCGCCACCCGTCAGGAATCGCAGCGTCATGGCTTTTCCTCCTGCGGTTCTTCCCAAACGCCCCGGGCCTTTCGAAGGGCTCGCCGCATGACGTCCACGGGCGCCTCAAGTCCCGTGAAAAGCCTGAAGGAGGCCGCTCCCTGGTGGAGCAGAGCTTCCAGGCCGTCGAGAGCGGGAATGTCCCTTTTCCAGGCTTCGACCGTGAGCTGGGTTTCGCCGTGGGGTCCGTACACCAGGTCCAGCACCTTCAGCTTTCCCCTGATTCCGGCGGAGAGGAACCGGTCCAGGTCCTCGTATGGCCAGAGGTTTCCCCCAAGGCCGAGAGAGGTGGTGTTGACGAGCAGGCCGAAAGGTTCGGGAGGGTTTTTTTCCCAGGATACGACCCGCAGCTGGCCGGGTTTCGCCTCAGGACCCAGATCCAGGGCCAGCTTTTCAGCCCGTTTGCGATGCCGGTTGGCCACGAAAACGGGGGAGAAACCGGCCCGGAGGAGGGCCAGGGCCGCCCCCCTGCCCGCTCCTCCCGCGCCGAGGAGAAGGGCGCTGCGTTCCTTCGGGCNCAGGGCCTCCAGGGCCTTCGCGGTGCCGTGAACGTCCGTGTTGCCCCCGATCGACCGGCCGTTCCTGAAAACCACCGTGTTCACGGCCCCGAGAACCGCGGCTTCGGGCTCGACCTCGTCCATCAGCCTGAAGGCCTCTTCCTTGAAGGGGATAGTGACGTTGGTGCCCAGGGCGCCCAGTGCCCGGAGTCCCTCCAGAGCCCTGGGCAGATCCTCGCGATCGACCGGGAAAGCCAGGTAGGCGGCGTTGAAGCCCATCTTCCGGAGAGCCGCGTTCTGCATGGCTGGTGAAAGGCTGTGGGCAACGGGGTTTCCAAGAAGACCGACGAGGCGGGTCCGTGCGGTGGTCATCTCGCGGAGCCTCCCGAAATCCTTTCAAGGTCCGTGAAGAATCCCGGGTAGGAGATTTCGACGCAGTCGGCTCTCCCGATCTGCACCGGTCCGTCCGCGGCCAGGGCGGCCACGGCGAGAGCCATGGCGATCCGGTGATCTCCATGGCTGTTCACCCGTCCGCCCTTCAGGGGACGCGGGCCGCGGATGGTCCATCCGTCGGGATGGGCCTCGATGTCCGCGCCCAAAGCCGCGAGTCCCTCCGCCATGGCGGCGATGCGGTCGCATTCCTTGACGCGGAGTTCCTCGGCCCNCCGTATCTCGGTGACGCCGCGGGCCTGCGTGGCCGCCACCGCCAAAATGGGAAGCTCGTCCACCAAAAGCGGCACCTGCTCGCGCACCACGCGGGTCCCTTCCAGGCGGGAGGAGCGGACCCGCAACGTTCCTGCGGGTTCTCCGCCTGAGGCCATGGCGTTTTCCACCGCCACGGAGAGCCCCATGGCCTTCATCGCCTCCAGCAGCCCGGTTCGGGTCGGGTTCAGCCCGACCCCGGGAAGCGAAAGCTCGGAGCCGGGCACGATCGCCGCTGCGACGATCCAGAAGGCGGCCGAGGAGAAGTCCCCCGGGATCCTCCAGGAGCCGCCGGGAAGGTCGTCGAAGGGATAGGTGGTGACGGCTTTGTCCTCCCGGCGAATCGGGACGCCGAGATGTTCCAGCATGATCTCGGTGTGGTCGCGGGTGGGCAGGGGTTCGATCACCGTGACGCTGCCCTGGCTGCGAAGTCCCGCGATCATCAGGGCCGTCTTGACCTGGGCGCTTGCCGCGGAAAGCGTGCAGGTCCCGCCCGTCAGCCGGGTTCCCCGGACGGAGAGGGGCAAAAGCCTTCCCCCTTCCCGGCCGTCGATCCGGGCTCCCAGGTTCCGCAGGGGGTCGACGACCCGGCTCATGGGCCGGCGGCTCAGGCTTTCGTCCCCGGTGATGACGGAAAAGGCGCCCGNGGTTCCCGAGAGGAGCCCGCACAGCAGCCGCGCCGTGGTGCCGGAGTTCCCGGCGTCGAGAGTCACGGNGGCTTCGCAGGGGCCGTTCCCGCGGCGGACGCGGACGCCCGAGTCCCNCCTGACCACCGAGAAGCCGAGCTGTTCAAGGCACCGGAGGGTGCTTTTGCAGTCCTCTCCGTTCGAGTAGTTCGTCACCTCGATTCCCTCTCCGGACAGGCATCCCAGGCATGCGGCCCGGTGGGAGATCGACTTGTCGCCGGGAACGGTCACCGTTCCTGCAAGCCCCGCCGCGGGGGCGACTCTCGCGTCTTTGATGTCCTTCATGACTTCCACCTCCGTGGAACTTGCGCCAGGATGGTTTCCCTGGACGCTTTCGCTTTTTCCGCCAGTCTCCCCATTTCCTCGGGAGAACGGTTCTTCATGTCGCCGAGCCTTGCGACGAGTCGATCCAGGACGGAGGAAACGGCGTCCCGGTTCTGGCTCCAGATGTCGGCGACCAGCCAGGGAGGGTTGGAGGCCGGCCTCGTCGTGTCGCGGAATCCTCCCGCCGCCATCAGCGGCAGGTCCGGGTGGGTGCCGAGCAGTTCTTCCGCCGCCAGGCAGAGGGCAAGCGCGACCAGCATGGGGACATGACTGGTGCAGGCCGCGATCCTGTCGTGTTCGACGGGATCCAGAACGAAGGCTTCCGCGCCAAGGGCTGCGGCCAGTTGTCCGCCGAGGGCGAGCACTTCCCGGAGGTTCCCCGGTCGGGACGAGGGCGCAGACGGCGTCCCTGAAAAGGTCCGGGAGGCGTTTTGCACTCCGCCTTTCTCGCCGCCGGCCATGGGGTGGAACCCCAGGTAGCGGGGCCGAAGAGCGAACTCAGGCGTTCTGCGACGAATGTCTTGGCGCTTCCCACGTCCATGACGGCTTCGAGTCGGTCTCCCGCCGCAGAACAGGCCTTGCGGGCCTCGGATTCCACCTGCCCCAGCGGGACGGAAAGGACGAGCAGGTCGGACCGTTTCGCCAGGTCGTCCAGGGAGGAGGCCGCTTCGTCGATCAGGCCCTCCCTTTGGGCGAAGGACAAATTTCGCGGATCAAGGTCCCAGCCCAGGACGGATCGGGCCTGTCCGGACTTTCGCAGGGCCGCGGCCATCGACCCGCCGATGAGGCCGAGGCCGTCGAGCCCTACATGGCAATCCGCAAGCTGCACAGCGGGCTCTCGCTTTCCGCCGCCAGGGCGGCCAAAAGCCGTCGGGCGGTTCGCATCAGACTGTCGAAAGCCTCCAGGTCCAGGGACTGGGCACCGTCGGAGAGGGCTTCGTCGGGTCGCGGGTGGACTTCGATGATCAGGCCGTCGGCTCCCGCCGCGAGGGCCGCCAGGCTCATCGGGAGGATCAGCTCGCGGCGTCCCGTGGCGTGGCTGGGATCGACGATGATGGGAAGGTGGGTCATCGACTTGACCAGGGGAACGATGGACAGGTCCAGGGTGTTGCGGGTGATCTTGTCGAAGCTGCGGATGCNCCGCTCGCAGAGAATGACGCGGGTGTTGCCGCCGGCCAGGATGTATTCCGCGGCCTGGAGCCACTCGTCCACGGTCGACATCATGCCCCTCTTGAGGAGGACGGGCTTGTCGACCCTTCCAAGGGCTTTCAGGAGGTTGAAGTTCTGCATGTTGCGGGTTCCCACCTGCAGGATGTCCACGTGGGNGGCGAGCCACTCGACGTCTTCCGGCGCCATCACCTCGGTAACGACCGGGAGGCCGGTCTCCGCACGGGCCTCCATGAGAAGGGCGATTCCCTCGCTGCCGAGTCCCTGGAAGCTGTAGGGGTTCGAGCGGGGCTTGAAGGCCCCTCCCCGCAGGACGGAAGCGCCCGAGGTCCTGATGCCCCGCGCCGTTTCCAGGATCTGCTCCCGGCCTTCCACCGAGCAGGGACCTGCCATGACGACGGGCATGCCCTCCCCGATGAAGAGCCCCGGAGCGATGTTCATGGNGCCGGGCTCGGAAGATCCGGCCTCCCGGCTCGCCAGGGNGAAGGAACTGTTCGTCTCCAGGACCGACCGGACGCCGGGAAGGCTCCGAAGCCCGATCTTGTCCGGGATCTTGCCGCTTGCGACAACNNGCACGGGGCGGAAGCCGCGAATCACCCGCGTCTGACAGCCCTGTCTCTCGAGGAAATCGCAAATTCTTGCCGTATCGAGGCTCGTGCTCGTTTCCTGCAGCTGGATGACGGTCATCATAGAAATGCACCTCCCGAAATTTTGGTAATAAAAAAAGCCGGAACCTGGATGTGGAAATCCGGTTCCGCTTTAGCTTTCCTGCCTGTGGTCTACAGTCCGTCCCTGTGTCCGGGACTATCCTGCGGCGGCGGTTGAGGCGGTGAATGCCGATAACGGATTTCCACGTGGAGTGAGGCCACTGGCGTAATAGCGCCACTGGCCGCCGCTAAAGAAATAAGCACCCTGGAAGAGCCTGTTGCCCGACTTATTTCCCACGTTGCCCGTCATCGTTCTTCACCCTCCTTTCGCCTGAAGTCTCCGTAGCGTATTGAGAGACCATGATACGGACATCTGTCATTTTGTCAAGTGAAAGATTCAAAATATCTCCAGAAAGAAATTGGGGAGGGATCCTCTCCTTTGAGTTTCGCCCGATATGGGTTAATCTCTACTGCACCGGCAGGGACGAACCGTCGCCGGAAGACACGTGCGGGGAGGGGTGCCATGTGGCCCGGGAAGAGCTGGAACGCCTGAGAAAGAGCATCGACGAACTCGACGAGGCCCTGGGGCTTCTCCTCCAGCGGCGGCTGGAGCTGGCGCGGGCCGTCGGAGAGGCCAAGGACGGAGGTCCCGTCTACGATCCCGCGAGGGAACGCGAGGTGATCCGGCGTCTGCAGGAGAAAACTCCTGCGATCGACCCCGAGGCGGCGGCTTCGGTCATGCGGGAGGTCATCTCCATGTGCCGGACCGCGCAGCGGAAACCCCGCGTCGCTTTCCTCGGCCCGGCGGGTTCCCACACCCAGGCGGCCGCCGTCCGCGCCCTTGGAAGCCGCGTCGACTTCATCCCGTGTCAGGATCCGCGGGAAATTTTCCTGTCTCTCCTTCGGGGCGAGTCCGACCTNGGGGTCGTCCCGGTGGAGAACACCGTGGAGGGGGTCGTGTACGCCACGCTGGACGGGTTTGCCGAGTCCGGCCCCGACCTCAGGATCCTCCGGGAGGTCCACCTTCCTATCCGCCATGTCCTTGCGGGGATGATGGACGACCTTAACGCCGTCCGGGAGGTCCGTTCGCACCCGCAGGCTCTGGCCCAGTGCCGGGGCTGGCTCGGAGCCCGCCTGCCCGGGGTTCCCCGGGTGAATTCCCCCTCCACCAGCGACGCGGCCGTTCAGGCCTCGAGGGAGGAGGGAGTGGCGGCCCTCTGCAGCGAGAACGCGGCCGAGCTCCACGGGCTGAAGGTCCTTGCCGCGGACGCGCGGGACTGGCCCCACAACGCCACCCGCTTCTGGGTGGTGGGAAGGGATGGAGTCCGCCCGTCGCCCGGATGCAAGACCAGCCTGCTTTTCATCGTGAGCCACACCCCGGGATCCCTGATGGGCGCCCTGGACCCCCTCCGGGATGCCGGCGTGAACCTGACTTTCATCCAGTCCAGACCGCTGCCGCGNAGCCCTTTCGAATACCTCTTCTTCGTGGACGTCGAGGGGCACGCGGAAGAAGAACCCCTGGCCGGAGCCCTGGAGAAAATGAGACCCCACTGCTTCAGCCTGAGGGTGCTCGGGTCCTATCCCTGGGGCGCCTGAGCGCGGATCGCCGTTTTCAGGCTCCCGACGAACCGGCGCACCTCGTCGGACAACCGCTTTTCATCGCCGCCGTACTTTTCCATGAGCCGGACGATGGCGCTTCCCACCACGATTCCGTCGGCGTGGGCGGCGGCCCGCCCGGCCCGCTCGGGGCCGTCGATGCCGAACCCGACCGCGAGGGGCACCGTGAAGTGCCGCCGGACCCTGCCAAGGTAGCTGTCCATGTCTCCGTAAAGGTCTTTCCCGGTTCCGGTGGTGCCCAGGAGTGAAACGCAGTAGGCGAAGCCCCGGGCGCGGCGCCCCGCCTCCTTCAGCCGCTCCTCCGAGGAGTTCGGGGCCACCATCAGGATGCCCTCCATCCCTTCCCTTTCCAGGGTCTCGTAAAAGCCCTCCCCCTCGTCGAAGGGCAGGTCCGGGACGATGACCCCGGAGACTCCGGCTTCGGCGGCGTCGCGGGCGAAACGCTCCCATCCGTACTGCAGGATCGGGTTGACGTATCCCATCAGAACCAGCGGGACCGTCAGGCGTCCCTTCAGGCTCCCGGCAAGCTCCAGCACGGAAGCCAGGGTGGTGCCGGCCTTCAGGGACCGCTGTCCCGAGGCCTGAATGGCCGGTCCGTCGGCCTGCGGGTCCGAGAAGGGGATCCCCAGCTCGATGAGGTCCGCCCCCGATTCCTCCAGGACGGGACAGATCGCCCGGGTCGTCTTCAAATCGGGGTCTCCCGCCACGACAAAGGCGATCAGGGCTTTGCNCTCCTTCGAATACCTTGCCCAGCCGGTTCATCGGGCTTCAGCTCCCTTCGTGAAATAGTCCCGGACGGAATCCATGTCCTTGTCGCCGCGGCCCGACAGGTTTGCCACCACAAGGGTTTCCTTCGGCAGGCCGGGTGCCGAACGGATCACCTCGGCGAGGGCGTGGGAGCTTTCCAGGGCCGGGATGATCCCCTCCAGCCTCGACAGAAGGGCGAAGGCTTCGAGGGCTTCCGTGTCCGTTGCCGAGGTGTACTCCGCCCGGCCGGTTTCCATCAGGAAGCTGTGTTCGGGGCCGACGCCGGGGTAGTCCAGTCCGGCGGAGATCGAATAGGCTTCGGTGACCTGGCCGTCCGCGTCCTGGAGCAGGTAGGAGCGGCATCCGTGCAGGATGCCCGTGCGGCCTCCCGTGAGGGTGGCGGCGTGAGAACCGGTTTCGATTCCCTTCCCGGCCGCCTCGACCCCCACCAGGCGGACGGACTTGTCCCCGATGAACGGGGCGAACAGGCCGATGGCGTTGCTTCCTCCGCCCACGCAGGCGACGAGAACGTCGGGGAGGCGTCCCTCCTCTTCCAGGACCTGGCGGCGCACCTCGTCCCCGATGACGCGCTGGAAGTCCCTCACCAGCGCGGGATAGGGATGCGGTCCTACGACGGAGCCGATGATGTAGTGCGTGTCCTCCACGTTGGCGACCCAGTCGCGGATGGCTTCGTTGGTGGCGTCCTTCAGGGTTCGGCTGCCCGAGGTGACGGGAACGACCGAAGCTCCGAGGATGCGCATCCGGTCCACGTTGAGCGCCTGGCGGCGCATGTCCTCGACCCCCATGAAAACGCGGCATTCCAGGCCGAACCGGGCCGCCGCGGTGGCCGCGGCCACGCCGTGCTGGCCCGCCCCGGTCTCCGCGATGATGCGGCGCTTTCCGAGCCGACGGGCCACCAGTGCCTGCCCCAGGGCGTTGTTGATCTTGTGGGCCCCGGTATGGTTCAGGTCCTCGCGCTTCAGGTATATTTTCGCGCCGCCCAGGTGGGCGGTCAGCCTCTCGGCAAAAGTCAGCGGGGTGGGTCGCCCGCTGTACCGCCTCAGGAGTTGGGTCAGCTCGGCCTGGAAGGCCGGGTCCGCCTTCATCCTGCCGTAGGCCTGGTCCAGTTCATCGAGGGCGGGAAGCAGCGTCTNCCGGAACGAATCTTCCCCCGAAGGGGCCGAAATAGCCTTTCTTTTCCATCAGGAATCACCTCTTTGATTGTCGTTTTTGACGGCCAGGATTGCCCGGGCCATGAGATCGGGATCCTTGACTCCCGGGGCGGCCTCGATGCGGCTGTTCAGGTCCACGGCCGAAGGGCGCACGCGATCGAGCGCTTCCCGGATGTTTTCGGGCCCCAGCCCTCCGGCCAGGATGAAGGGCCTGTCGGGGCGGATCTTTGCGAGCACCGACCAATCGAAGGTTCGCCCGGTTCCCCCCGAGGCCCCGTCGGCTTTCGTGTCGAAAAGGAAATAATCCGCGACATTCCCGTAGGGCATCGTCCCGTTCAGGTCTTCCCCGCTGGAAATCCCGAAGGCCTTGATGGTTTTCAGCGGAAGTCCCGCCAGGATGGACGGCCGCTCGCTGCCGTGAAACTGGAGGCAATCGAACAGACGGCTTCGGACGGTTTCCTGCAGGGTTTCGACGGTCGGGTCGGACAGGACGCCCACCACGGAGACGAAAGGCGGAAGACCCCGGACCAGGCTTGCCGCCCGTTCCAGGGTCACCTGCCGACGGCTCGGGGCGAGGATGAAGCCCAGGGCGTCGGCGCCAAGGGACAGTGCGGCGCGAACGTCGCATTCCCGGGTGAGCCCGCACACCTTGACCCGGGTCATGCCCCGACCNNCCCGCAGGCTCCGGATCAGGGCCGCCGGATCCGTCGCGCGCATGAGGCTTTCGCCCACGAGGATCCCGTCCACCCCGATCCCCTCGAGGAAGGCCGCGTCCTCCCGGCAGGAGATGCCGCTTTCGGCCACCACGCGCCGGGTCCGTCGCGGCTCCAGCCGGTCGAACTCCCGCAGCAGGCGACCGGTGGTTTTCAGGTCCACCGAGAAGTCCCGCAGGTTCCGGTTGTTGATCCCGATGACCGGGGCTTCGGTTTCCAGGGCCCGGTGGAGTTCGTCTTCGTCGTGAACCTCCACCAGGGTTTCAAGTCCCAGGGAGGAGGCGCATTCCAGCATCCTCCCGAGGAGGTTTCCCGGAAGGAGGGCAACGATGAAAAGCACGGCGTCCGCCCCGAGGAAAAAGCTTTCGTACACCTGCAGCGGGTCGATCAGGAAATCCTTGCGCAGGAGGGGAAGTCCGGTTCTGGGGCGCAGCGACCGCAACAGATCTCCGCTTCCCTGGAAAAAGGCCCGGTCCGTGATGATGGAAACGGCTCCCGCCCCTCCCCGGACGTAGGCCTCCAGCTGCCGCTCCGGTTCGAACGGTTCCGCGATCACTCCCCTGCTGGGGCTGGCCTTCTTGATCTCCGCGACGACCGTGATGCCGGGTTCAGCCAGGCTTTCCCCAAGGGAGGGCCGGGGGCGTTTCAGGAACTCCACTTCCCGGGCCTTCTCCTCCGTGATTCTCCCGAGCATCATGCGACCACCGCCTCCACGGACGGGGCGAAGGCCGCCACTTCCCGGAGCTTGCAGAAAGCGCGGCCGCTGTCGATCGTGTCCTCCGCNGATCCGGGCACCCTCGAAGAGGCCCGGGGCCAGTCCGTCCACGTGAAGGGCGGCGCCCGCGTTGAACACCACCACGTCGCGCATGGGGCCCTTCTCGCCGTGGAGGATTCCGAGGATGATCCGCCGGTTCACGGCCGCGTCCCCGCCCCGGGCGTAGCCCTCGGGGGCCCGGTCCAGGCCCGCGTCCTCCGGAAGGATCTCCATGTCCTCCAGCCTGCCCCGGTCCAGAAGGCAGGCCCGGTTGGGCCCGCTCAGGGAAAGCTCGTCCATGCCCCCGTGGCCGTGGACCACAAGGGCCCTTTCGGATCCGAGCCGGTCCAGCACTTGCGCCAGGGGACGGACAAGGTCGGCGGAAAAGGCCCCGATAAGCTGCCGGCTGGGGCGGGCGGGGTTGGTCAGGGGGCCGAGAACGTTGAAGATCGTGCGCAGGCCGAGGACCTTGCGCACCGGGGCCACGTTCTTCATCGCCCGATGGAAATGGGGCGCGAAGATGAAGCCGTATCCCGTGCTCCGGATGCAGGCTTCCACCTCCGCAGGCGTGGGGAAGAGGGGAACCCCCAGGGCCTCCAGGATGTCCGCGCTTCCGCAGCGGCTCGATACGGAGCGGTTGCCGTGCTTGGCCACCGTGGATCCCGCCGCGGCCGCCACCAGGGAGGCCGTCGAGGAGATGTTGATGGTGCCGGTGCGGTCCCCGCCGGTCCCGACGATGTCGAGGAGGGGTTTCCCTCCGACGTTCACGGGCAGCGCCTTGCCTCTCATGACCGAGGCGGCCGAGGCGATCTCTCCGATGGTTTCGCCCTTGACCCTGAGCCCGGCCAGGAAGGCTCCCACCAGGACTTCCGGCTCGAGGCCGTCCATGATGGTTTCCATGGCCTCGGTCATTTCGTCCGGAAGGAGGTCTTCTCCGGAGAGCACTTTTTCCAGTTGTTCCCTCAGCATGCCCTGCTCAACTCCTTTCTGGTNTTCGCGCGCCCGGGCGCCGTGGAAATTCCGAAGCAGGCTCATGCCCGCTTCGGTCAGGACCGATTCGGGGTGGAACTGGACGCCGAAGAGGGGAAGGTCGCGGTGCTCCATGGCCATCACGGTTCCGTCGTCCGTCCTGGCCGTGACCTTCAGTTCTTCCGGAAGAGAGGATTCTTCCACGACCAGGGAGTGGTAGCGCGTGGCCATGAAGGGATCGGGAAGCCCCATGAGGATCCCCTCCCCCTCGTGGCGGATGGCCGAAACCTTGCCGTGGCAAGGCTCCTTGGCACGGACCACCCTCCCGCCGAACACCGTTCCGAGAGCCTGGTGCCCCAGGCAGACGCCGAGGACCGGGATCCGGCCCCCGAAAGCGCGGATCGCGTCCCTCGATATGCCCGACTCCTCCGGGGTTCCCGGGCCGGGGAGATGACGATGTGCGACGGGTTCATCGCCCCGATCTCCTCCAGGCTCACCCGGTCGTTGCGAACGGTTCTCACTTCGTCCAGCTCCGAAAGGTACTGGACCAGGTTCCAGGTGAAGGAATCGTAGTTGTCGATCATCAGGATCATTCGGCATTTCCCCTTTCAATGGCGGTTTCCAGGGCTTTGAAGAGGGCCCTGGCCTTGTTTTCCGTTTCCTCGAACTCCCGGTCCGGAACGGAATCGTAGACGATGCCCGCTCCGGCCTGGACATGGACGTTTTCTCCCTCCTGCACCAGGGTCCGGATGGTGATGCAGGTGTCCAGGTCGCCGTCGAAGCCGATGTAGCCCACCGCTCCGGCGTAGGGGCCCCGCGCGCTTCCCTCCAGTTCCTCGATGATCTCCATCGCCCGGATCTTCGGGGCTCCCGACACGGTTCCGGCGGGAAGGCCGCCTCCAGGACGTCGAGGGCGTCGAGCTCGGGCCGCCGGGACCCTTCCACCTGGGAGACGATGTGCATGACGTGGGAGTAGCTTTCGACCCCCATGAGTTCCGTGACCTCCACGCTCCCGGTCCGGCAGACCCGCCCCAGGTCGTTGCGGGCCAGGTCGACCAGCATCAAGTGTTCGGCCCGCTCCTTCTCGTCGGCCAGCAGTTCTTTGGCGAGGAGCCGATCCTCGTCCCGGGTCCGCCCCCTCCTGCGGGTCCCCGCCAGGGGCGGGTGAGGACGCGGGATTCCCTCACCCGGACCAGGACCTCCGGGGACGAGCCGATGAGCCGCAGCTCGGGCAGCTCGAGAAGGAAAAGGTAGGGGGAGGGGTTGCAGGCCTTCAGGCTTTCGTAGATGTCCGTCGGGGGCAGGTTCGTCCGTGCGGTGAAGCGCTGGGAGAGGACAACCTGGCAGACGTCGCCGGCCACGATGTGTTCCCGTCCGGCCCGAACCATGTCCAGAAAGTCCGTTTTCTCCATGTTGGAACCCGCCTCCGTCAGGAAGAAGGGGCCCTCCGCACCGTTCCGGCGCCTAGCGGGCTCGTCGAGGCGCTGTTCCAGGCTTTCCACCTTTCGGCAAGCCTCCAGGTAAAGGTTTTCCCGCGTGCCTTCATCCGCGTCCGGGGGAATCCTGACGTTGGTGGCTAAAAAAACCCGATCTTCGAGAGGGTCCATGGCGATTACGGTGGGAAAGCCCATGAGGACCGCCCTGGGAAGCGGCGAGGGGGCAAGTTGCCGGCGCTTCTGGCCGTGGAAAAGTTCTTCCCAGGTGTCGGCCATGTCGTAGGCGAAGTAGCCCGCCACTCCTCCCAGGAAGGGCGGGAGGCCGTCCGGCCGGGGAGGGCGAGTTCCCGAAAGGTAGCCCTTCAGCGCTTTCCGGAGGCCGCTTTGGGTGGGAAAGAAGGCACGGCGTTTTCCGTCGGGACCGGTTTCGAGGCATCCTTCGGGAGAAACCCGGAAAAAGCGGTCCGGCTCAACCCCGATGAAGGAATAGCGGCCGCCCCCCTTTCCGTCGTCCCCGCTTTCGAGGAGAAAGGATCGTGTCCCTGAATCGCGGAGTTTCCTGTAAAGGTCGAGCGGTTTCCGCCCTCCGAGGGGCCGTTCGAGGAAGAGCGGAACCCTTTCGAACAGGCGTGCCTGTGCGGTGAAGTCTTCCCGGGTGCTTAGCCTTCTTTTCGTGTTGTCCTGGTCTTTGCTCATGCCCTGCAGCCTCCTTTGTCGGCGAAAAAAGCGGGGGGCCCCTGTGGTGCAGGCCCCCCGAAAACGGAAAAACAGAAAAGGCCCCAGAAGAGAATCCCGAATGGGATCCGCCTCCAAGGCCTCTCGCTAATTCAATATTCGCGATTTATTCAGGCTCTTGGCGGCAGACTCAGAAAGCCTGCCACCACCAATTCTGATTGCTAAAGACATGCATCATCGCTTAAATCCCCTATCTTTCAAATATTGGGGAGGATTATAGGCGGCCGTGTCCCCGCTGTCAAGAGCGATCTTCAAGCCGGGGTTCCGGATTTCGTTTCTTTGGGCCTCCACCGGTCTTTCGCCCGGCGGTCTCCGTTCCCCGGACGATGAGGACGACCGAGATGAGGATCACGGCTGCCGCGACGAGACTGCCGGCGTTCAGGCTTTCGCCGGCGAGCACCCACCCGGCGGTGACCGCGACGACCGGGCTGACGTAGGCATAGCTGGAGGCCAGGGCGGGGTCCGTTGCCTTGAGAAGCCAGGTGTAGCAGCTGAAGGCCACGACGGACCCGAACACGGCCAGGTAGGCGATGGCGGCTGCGGAACGGAGGGAAATCGCGTCGAGGTGGATTTTTCCGGCTTCACCCGTCAGGAGCCCCGCCAGGAGGCAGCAGAGCCNCCCGGACAGAAGCTGGACCGAGGTGGCGAGCCCGGGGTGGGCGGGTTGATCCAGCGTGCGCGAGAGAAGCGATCCCGAGGCCCACAGGAAGGCGGCGAGAAGCAAGACGGCCAGTCCGGCCGCATGTCCTTCCGCCCCGGGCGCTCCCGCGGTCGAGGATCTCACGAGCAGCAGCGTTCCCGCGAAGCCGAGGACGAGTCCCGCCATGGAGGTTTTTCCGGGCCGGTCTCCCCGCAGCGCCACCCAGCGGATCAGGGCCATCCAGAGGGGCATCGTGGCGATGACGATCGCCGCGACGTTGGAGGGAACGACCTGCTCGGCCCAGGCGACCAGGCCTGTTCCGCCCAGCAGCATCACCGCCCCGGAAAAAGCCGCGCCCCGAAGCTGCCCCGGGGTGGCTTCCGGCTTGTACCGGCTCGCGGTCCAGGCGAAGAGCAGGACCCCGGCGATCGTGAAGCGGAGGCTCAGCATGAAGAAGGGCGGCAGGGTCTCGATGGCGAACTTCATGCCCAGGTAGGTTGTCCNCCAGAAAAAGTAGACGGCCCCGAGGGCGGCCATCACGGGGAGTGTCGCGACCCTCCCGTTCACGGGTTCTCTCTTTCCAGTTCCAGCAGGAACTTTTTGAAGGCCGTGTTCGCGCCCTTGTACCCCACGAGCCTTCCGTCTCCCCCGACAACCCTGTGGCAGGGGACGACCACCGGAAGGGNGTTCCTGGAATTTGCCTGCCCGATGGCCCTCGCGCCTCCGGGAAGTCCGATCGCCGAGGCGATCTCGCCGTAGGACCGGGTCTTTCCGTACGGGATCGCGAAAAGGGCTTCGCGTACCCGGAGGCTGAAGGGGGTCCCCCGGGTTTCCATGGGCAGGGAAAAGGTCTTCCTTCTTCCCGCGAAATATTCGTTCAGCTGCTCCGTGAAAAGGGCGCAGGCGGACGGATCGTGCCGCGTCGCCAGGCCGGAGGCGAAGGCTTCCCAATCTTTCCAGTCGACGGCGACCTTGCAGAGCTTTGCCCCCCTCACCGCGATCGNTGAGAGTCCAGGATCCGGCCGCGACTCGGTCGACGGCGATCTCGGGGTTCCGTTGTCCGGTTCAAGGAGGGAAGCCCGGTAGAGCCGCGGGGACTGGCCTGAGAACTCCCTGAAGGAGGCGTAGAAGGAGGACAGGCTTTCGAAACCGACCGAAAAGGCAACGTCGGCCGTTGCCGCTTGCGGGTTTTCGGCGAACGCCTCGCGGGCCTTTTCGATCCTCAGGCCCGTCAGGAAGATCGAGGTCGTCAGGCCCCGTTCCGACTTGAAAACCCGGTCGAGATGCAAACGGGTCAGGCCCAGAAGGTTCGGGAGAAGGTCGAGGATGCCGGGTTCCCCGAACCGCCTGCGGAGAATCCGCTCGGCTTCGCCGGCGACCTCGGCCCGGGGATCGAAATCCGGCCCGAGGTCGGGTCGGCACCGCTTGCAGGGCCGGAACCCCTGGGCAAGAGCTTCGGGAAGCTCCCGGAAAATCAGCGTGTTCTCGCGCAGGGGCTTCCGCGAGGGACACGAGGGGCGGCAGACGATCCCGGTCGACCTGACGGCATAGAGAAAACTCCCGTCCTGGGACCGGTCGCAGGAGCAGATGGCTTCCCACATCGTTTCGGTGCAGGCTGGTTCCATGGATATCCCCCGGCAGCGGAGCGTTTCCGCCTTCGCTCGTATCTTAGCAGGGACGGGTCCGCCTTTCGTCCGGAATCGATGGAATCAATCCGGTTCCCGGAGAGGCCCTCAGGGCAGGGCGATTTCCACGCGAAAGCCCAGGGGGTCCCTCCCGAAGCGCATCGCGGCCGCGGTCGCGGCGTCTGCGCGCTGAAGGAGCAGGTTCCGGATTTCGGCGAATTCTTTTGCGGAAACCGGTCGGCTCCTGAAGTCCGTCACCCGGTTGTCGCTGAGGGTCGGGTAAAGGCGAAGGGTTCTTTTCGGCGTCCTGCCGTTTTCCTCCAGGTCGAGGCGCGCGACCAGGCTGTAGGGAGGGGCTTTCTTAGAGGCATACAGGCCCGGAGAGTGGAAAACGAAGTTCCCCAGGCCGTAGAGGATCCATTTCCCCCTGTAGCGCTCCACTTCCAGCAACTGGTGCGCCCCGTGCCCGATCACCAGGTCCGCGCCCGCATCCGCCATTTCCCGGGCGAGGCGGGCCTGATCCTCGCTCCTCCATGCGTAGTTCCGTCCCCAATGGGGGAAGACGATCACGTAAAGCCCCGGGGTCCCTGCCTTGAGGGAACGGATCCGCGCCTTCATTCTTTCCCGGTCCAGGGGATTCACGCCCGGGGTTTTCGGCCCGGCGTAGAAATCGAACTTCTCGTCGTAGCGGGTCCGGTACTCGAACCCGGAGAGGATCGCGACGGGAATCGTTTTTCTTCCGAGAGGGACGCGCCAGAGAAGGGGTTTTTCGGCCGATTCAAGCGAAGGGCCCGCCCCCGTGCGGGCGATCCCCGCCCGGTCGAGGGCCGCGAGGGTTTCCGCCAGCCCCCCGGCCCCCAGGTCCATCGTGTGGTTGTTGGCAAGGCTCGCCGCCGTGACCCCCGCGGCCTTCAGAGCGGCCAGGGTTCTGGCCGGGTCGGCCCAGTGCACGTAGGACTTTCCCCTGACGACGGAGGCTCCGGGAAGGGCAAGCGGCGTCTCGAGGTTGACCAGGACCTCGCGAGCTTTCCCCAGCAGGGGACGAAGCGCTTTCAACGAGGGCAGGTAGCGGTTGTTCCCGGAAAGAGAGGACGGTTCCGGGCGGATCCGGTAGCTCTCGCCGAAGGCCGTGTCCCCGGCGAAGACCAGCGTCGCCTTTTCGGCCCGGGCTGGATCGGTTCCGGAGAACAGCACGAGGGTCGCAAAAAGCGCGATCGGAAGTTTTCGCCTCATCCGGCTGATCCTTTCCCGGCGTTCAGGCCGGAAGCCACAGCTCCACCGAAAGGCCCTCCTCCGGCGCGTTTTCGGCCGCGATGGAACCGCCGTGGGCGAGCGCCGCCCTCTGGGCGATGGCCAGACCGAGTCCCGTTCCGCCCGTGTCCCGGGAGCGGGCGGTCTCGGTGCGGTAGAAGGGCTGGAAGATGCGGGTCAACTCGTTTTCGGGAACTCCCGGGCCGTGATCCCGGACACGGATCGAAACGCCTGCCCGTCCGTCCTTTTCCCGTTCCTCGACGGACACCTCGACGAGCGTTCCCTCGGCCGTGTACCGGAGAGCGTTCCGGATGATGTTTTCCACGGCCCGGCGAATCAGGTCGGNGTTCAGGGGGACCGAACGAAGATTTTCGGGGGCATTCAGGACGACGCCTCGGTTTGCGGGGCGGGCCTCGAAGTTTGCGTCCTCCACGACGGTGTCGAGAAGGCCCAGAAGATCTCCGGGGTCGATGGAGTCGTGCCCGGCACCG
Source organism: Synergistales bacterium (assembly GCA_015657435.1). Taxonomy (GTDB): domain Bacteria; phylum Synergistota; class Synergistia; order Synergistales; family 79-D21; genus 79-D21. Next base: position 82,499 of record JADLKH010000003.1, read on the forward strand.
GCCTCCACCCGGGAGAGATCGAGAAGCTGCCCGATCATGTCGTTCAGGATCGCCGACTCCCTCTCGATGCGGTCCAGGGATTNCCGCAGCCCCGGGCCCGCCTTCTTCCGGGCCAGTTCGAGGGCCACCCCGAGCCGCGCAAGCGGGGTGCGGAGCTCGTGTGAAATGTCGCGGATCAGCCTTCGCTGGGCCTCCAGGAGGGTGGTCAGGTGGTTCTTCATAGCCTCCAGGCTCCGGGAGAGTTCCCCGATCTCGTCCTGACGCTTCCGGATGGAGGGCTCGACGGGGGTATCCAGCCGCCCGTCCGCGACCGAGCAGGCCATTCGGCTCAGTCTCACCAGGGGGTCCGAGAGGTGGTGGGCCAAAAGGCCGCAGAAGACGAGGGCCGCCACCAGCAAACCCGCGAGGTGGATGAGAACGGACTTCGGGTTGTCCGTCATCACCCGGGCCATCGAGGGGGACGGCGGAAGATCCCCGCGAGGATGTAGGTCCTGCCGGAGGACGAGGTCATGCGCTTGTACACGGAGGCGGTTTCCCTTCGGATCTGGAAGGTCCGGCCCTGGGCCAGTTCGCTGGAGGCCTCCAGCCCGAGCCGTTTCAGGAACTCCATCGGGGGCCCTTCCCTCAGCCTGATCGGAGCGCCGGATTCATCGAAAAGAAGGATCGCCAGCCCCGTCTCGCGACGGATCTCGTCCATCATCTCGAACGCCGCGGCCTGTCCCCTCCGCTCGTAGGTTTCCACGAGCTTCTCCCCGTGGCGGTCCAGGGCGTCGGAGAGGACTTCCTGGTGACCGGTCAGGATGAGGCCCTGGCGGCTCATGAAGACGGTGAGGGTCACGCTCACCGCAGCCATGAGCAGCATGGCGCCGAGGAACCAGAGAAAGATCCGCAGGAAAAGGGCGTGCCTTTTCACGATCTGCCCTCTTCCGGGGAAAGGCGAGGATGTACCCGACCCCCCGGACCGTCTTGATCCGTTCGGAGCCGTCGGGATAGGCGCCGATCTTGCGGCGAAGGTTGCTCACATGGACGTCGAGACTCCGGTCGAAGGGCGAGAACGGCCGCTTCAGCACCTGGCGGACCAGGTTTTCCCGGGAGAAGGCCGTGCCCGCGGCCTGGGCGAGGGTCTCCAGGAGGTCGAACTCCACCGTGGTCAGTTCGACCGTCGCCCCGCCGATGCTGACGTGCCGGGCGGCCGGGTCGATGGCCAGGTCCGCGACACGGTAGACGCCGGGGGGGCTTCCCCGGGCGATTCCATCCGTCCCCGCCGAAGGATGGCCCGGATGCGGGCGATCAGTTCCCTGGGGTTGAACGGTTTGGGCAGGTAGTCGTCGGCGCCCAGCTCGAGTCCGACGATCCGGTCGACGTCCTCTCCCCGGGCCGTCAACATGAGGATCGGCACGGAGGACTGGCGCCGGACGGCCTTCAGCACCTCGACGCCGCCCAGTCCCGGAAGCATGACGTCCAGGATGATCAGGGAATGGCGATCGGCCAGCGCCCGGTTGACCGCCCTTTCCCCGTCATGCACGGTCTCGACCGAAAAACCCTCCGTCTGAAGGAATTCGGTCAGAAGTTCACACAGGTCCTTGTCGTCGTCCACGAGCAGGATCCGATCCATCACTTCCACCTCCGTCGATGCGGCTCTATCCCGATTTTATCCTTTTGCCGGGAAACCTGCCGTGAAGAAAGATTGATTCGTGTAAAGACCACTTTACGATTCTTTACCAAAGCCAACGAGGCGGAACATCCGCTTAAACTTGTCCCGCTACAATGGGAGCAGATCGACGAAAAGTCGAAGCGCGCATCAAGGAGGACTGAGGCCGTTGAAGAAAATCCTCGTTTTTATCCTGTTCCTGCTGATTTCCCAGGCGCCCGCCCGGGCCGCCGCCCCCGCAGCTCCGCAGGGTCCGGTTTTGACCCTGGAGAAGTGCCTGCAGCTGGCTTTCGACCATCACCCCGACATCGTTTCCTCCGCCTGGCAGGTTCGCCGTTCGGGGAGCCAGGTGGAGCTTGCGAAAAGCTCCGGGAGGCCGACGCTTGATCTGGGGGCTTCCCTGTCGGATTCGGAGGGCGCCGAAACACGCTCCGCCTCCGACATTTCCGTAAAGCAGCTTCTGACGGACGGCGGGAAAACCCGGGCAACGATCGCCGGGGCGACCTACGATCTTTCGGCGACCCGGAAAGAGGCCGAACGAACCTGGCAAGAAAGGGCCTATACGGTGAAGGAGGCCTATTTCAACCTTCTTCGGGCCCGCGAAGACGCCGCGGTTGCGGTCGAGACGGAGGCCCTGTACGAGACCCAGCTGAAGCAGGCCCAGGCTTTCTACAAGGCGGGGTCCTCGTCGAAGATCGACGTGACGACTGCAGAGGTCAACCTGAGCCAGGCAAGGCTCGACCTCGCGAAGGCCAATTCTTCCGCTTCGTCCGCCGTGGCCGTTCTGGAGAACGAGATCGGGACGTCNCCTGCCGGGCAGGGACATGCCCCTGCAGGTTCCCGGGAGGGCGCGATTTCGATTCCGCCGCTGGAGTCGGCGGTCGGCGAGGCCATGTCGGCACGAGTGGACGTGCAGGCGGCCGAGGACCGGATCCTCTCCGCGAAGCAAACGCTCAGCGCGACGGCCAGGGGAATGAGTCCCTCCCTTTATGCGAGCGGGGGCTGGGGGTTTTCGGACTCCTCCTCCGGCTGGGATGACGAGTGGACCGCCGGGCTCTCCCTCTCGATTCCCCTCTACGACGGCGGGGCGACGGCGGCCCGGACGGAGGCCGCACGGGCGGATCTGGAGATCACCCGAAGCGACCGGGACAAGCTGCGCAACTCGGTCCGCCTCGAAGTCGAGACGGCCCTCCTGGATCTCGAGACCGCCTCGCAGCAGGTGAAGACGGCCGAGGCGGCCCTGCGCCAGGCCCGGGAAAACCTCGACCTGGCCCGTGGGAGGTACCGGGTCGGGGTCGGCACGAGCCTGGAAGTGACCGACGCGGCGGAAAAGTACAGCACGGCAGGAAAATCCCTGGTCCAGGCCCGTTTCGACCGCCAGGTCGCCGCGGCGGCTTTGGACTCGGCCCTCGGCAGGCCCGTGGGAATCCCGAAGGAGGAAACGAAATGATGAGCCTATCGAAAACGAAGAAGAGACTCCTGGCGGGGATCCTCGTCATCGCGCTCCTGGCGGGCGGCTACGGGATCTGGAAGGTGAAGTTCGCGGAAAAACCGGCCCAGTACACGACGGAGGAGGTCGTCCGCGGGGACCTCACGCGGGTGGTTTCGGCCACGGGAACGATCCAGGCCGTGAACACCGTCACGGTGGGCAGCCAGGTTTCGGGAACGATCAGCCGCATCTACGTGGACTACAACTCCCCGGTGAAGAAAGGGCAACTCATCGCCGAGATCGACCCCGCGCTCCTTTCCGCTCAGGCCAGGCAGGCCGAAGCGGAACTGTCCCAGTCCAGGGCGGGTCTCCTGGAAGCGGAAGCGAGCCTCAGGGAAGCCACGCGGGAGTACGCGCGCCAGAAATCGCTTTTCGCCTCCGACTTCGTGGCGAAAAGCGCCCTCGATTCCGCGGAGACCTCCCTGGCCACCGCAAGGGCCAAGGTCGAGTCCGCCCGGGCCGGAATCCGGTCTTCTTCGGCCACGCTGAACCAGCGGCGGACCAATCTGGGGTACGCGAAAATCCTTTCTCCGGTCAACGGCGTCGTGACGGGCAAGGAAGTGAGCGAAGGACAGACCGTGGCGGCGAGCCTTTCGGCTCCCGAACTGTTCACCATCGCCGAGGACCTTTCGAAGATGCAGGTGGAGGCGGCCGTGGACGAGGCCGACATCGGCTACGTCAGGGAAGGGATGAGCGTCGCCTTCACGGTGGACACCTACCCGGAGGACACCTTCGCCGGCAAGGTCCGGCAGGTTCGCCTCAGCCCTTCGACCACGGAGAACGTCGTGACCTACACCGTCATCATCTCGGCGGCGAACCCGGACCTGCGGCTCAAACCCGGCATGACCGCGAACGTCAACATCGAAACCGCTTCGGCAAGGGATGTCCTGAAGGTCCCCAACGCCGCCCTCCGGTTCAAGCCGGCGACGAACGGAACGAAGAAGGCCTCGACGTCCCAGGCCACTCCTCCGCCTCCGCCGGACGGCGGCGCGCCGGGCGGGGAGACTTCCTCGAAAAAGTCGAGCGGCATTTCGGGCCGATCTCAGACGGTCCAGCCGGCGGTCTGGGTGCTGGAGCAGAAGAAGGGATCGCAAAGCGATCTGCGCCGCGTCCCCGTGACGGTGGGGCTCACGGACGGCACCTCGACCGAGGTGTCGGGGGATCTCTCTGAGGGCGAAGCGGTGGTGACCGGTTCGCTGGGGAACGGCTCGAAGGGATCCTCCGGAAGCAATCTGCCCCGAAGGATGTTCTAGCCATGGCGCTCATCACGCTTTCCGCCATCCGCAAGACCTATGTTCTTGGGGAGATCTCGGTGGAAGCCCTGCGAGGGGTCTCCCTCTCCATCGAGGCGGGCGAGTTCGTGGCCGTCATGGGGCCCTCGGGTTCGGGAAAGTCCACCCTGATGAACATCCTGGGCTGCCTCGACACCCCGACTGAGGGACCTACACGTTGAACGGCTCCGACGTGAGCCGTCTCGGGAAGGACGAGCTGGCGGTGATCCGGAATCAGCACATCGGGTTCGTTTTCCAGGGCTTCAACCTGCTTCCCCGCACCTCGGCCCTGGAGAACGTCGAACTCCCGATGCTCTACAAGGGCCTTTCGAAGCCGGAAAGGAAGCGCCGCGCCGCGGAGGCCCTGGAAAAGGTCGGACTGGCGGGTCGGGAACACCACCAGCCCCACCAGCTTTCGGGGGGCAGCAGCAGCGGGTGGCCATCGCCCGGGCGCTGGTGAACGAGTCTCCCCTTCTTCTGGCGGACGAACCGACCGGCAACCTCGACACGAAGACCAGCGTCGAAATCATGGAGTTTCTGACCGGCCTGAACCGCACCGCGGGGATCACGATCGTCCTGGTGACCCACGAGCCGGACATCGCGCGCTTCTCGAGGCGCGTGATCATGGTCCGGGACGGCCTCGTGGTGAGCGACCGCCATCCCGACGAAGGGGGAATGCACGAATGATCGCCTTCGGAGAGATCCTCCATGTCTCCCTGCGCTCCCTGAGGGCCAACAAGATGCGCTCGGCCCTGACGACCCTCGGGATCGTCATCGGCGTGGCGGCCGTCGTGGCCATGTTCGCCATCGGGACCGGGGCCAGCCGGAGCGTGTCGGCCCAGATGGCCAGCATGGGATCGAACCTCCTGGTCGTCCGTTCGGGCAGCACGACGAGCGGAGGGGCCCGGACCGGATGGGGCGGCTCCCCGACCCTGACCTTCGCGGACTCGGACGCGATCGTGAACGAGTGTCCCGCCGTGGGCAAGGCCGCTCCCACGAGCGCCGGAACGGTCCAGATCGTTTACGGCAACAGCAACTGGTCCACCCGGGCGGAGGGAACGACGCCCCCGATGCTCGACATCCGCAACTGGACCATCGGCTCCGGCCGCAGCTTCAACAGCTCCGAAGTGAGGAGCGCGGCCAAGGTCTGCCTGCTCGGTCAGACGGTCGTGGACAACCTTTTCGGCGACGAGGATCCCGTCGGGAAGGTCGTGAGGGTGAAGAAGATCCCGATGGTCGTGGTGGGCGTGCTCGGGAAGAAGGGCACCAACGCCATGGGACAGGACCAGGACGACACCCTGATCATTCCGATCACGACGGCCCAGAAACGGGTTTTCGGATCGCGCTTCCAGGGGAAGGTCTCGAGCATCCTGGTGCAGGCGGCCGACAGCAACTCCATTTCCGCGGCCGTCGAACAGATCGATTCGCTCCTCACCGAGCGGCACCGGATCCGGTCCGAGGAAGACAAGGACTTCTCCGTCATGAACCTGGCCGAACTCATGGCCGCCGCCGCCGAATCCACGAAGACCCTGTCGTTTCTGCTTGCGGCGGTGGCTTCCATCTCGCTGCTTGTGGGAGGGATCGGCATCATGAACATCATGCTCGTCTCCGTCACGGAGAGGACCCGGGAGATCGGGATCCGGATGGCGGTCGGGGCGCGCACGCCGGACATCCTCCTGCAGTTCCTGTCGGAGGCGGTCATCCTCTCGGTTCTCGGCGGGGTGACGGGAATCGCCCTGGGCGCGCTGGCCTCGCTTCTGATCTCGCGCTTCGCGGGCTGGCCGACCGTGGTCTCCCCGCTTTCGATCGGGCTGGCCTTCGGCTTCTCCGCCATGGTGGGGATCTTTTTCGGCTATTACCCGGCTTCAAAGGCCGCGGCGCTGGATCCGATCGAAGCCCTGCGCTACGAGTGAGACGCGGCTTTTTCGAGACGGGCCCTCGTACGGCAGGCTTCCCGGAAGGCCGCGATTTCGGCCTCCAGGTTGGGATTCGGGGAATCGCCGAAATTGGCGTGAAGGATCGGCAGGAGGGCATCCGGACGGGATGCCCTCCTGTTTTTGGCGAGGGCGGACATGAGGGAGGCGGCGAGGGTCTCGTGCATGCAGGTAAAAGGGCCGCAGTGAAAGATGCCGCAGACGGGCAGTCCGTCGAAGGAGGGGATCCGGCCCTTCATGAACTCGTTGAAGATCCCGATGTTGATGGGCGATTCGCCGCCGATCTCACCCGTGAAAAGCCGTTCCCTTTCGAGGTTTCCGATGGCCTCCACGGGGTCGGGAAGACGCTGTCTTTCCGGGAAGGGCTTTCCGCCGAGGAGGGAAAAGCGGCTCCTGGAGAAGGCGAGGGCCGCACCGGCCAGGAGGTTCGCGAGGTTGAGGCCGTCCCGGCGGGTCATGGCGCTCATGTACTCGAGCCACTCCCCGATCCCGCTGCGGATGACCTCGAGCCCCGAGGATTCCAGTCGCCGGATGGCGTGATCCGTGTAGGGGTCATGCAGGCGCATGTAGATCTCCCCGATGAAGAGGACCAGGGGAAACCGGGGATGGTCCGTGCGGCTCAGGGGAAGAAGGGAGTCGACGCTTTGACGGATCCGGTTTTTCAGAGCCGGTTCGGACAGGCCTTCCTCCTCGATCGCCCCGGCCGCCTTTTCCAGGGTGGATTCGAAACCTTCCTCGAAACGCGGGGGGTCCGGCGCGTAGGGACGAAGCCTGAGGCAGAGGTCGTCCAGGAAATCGGAGAAGAGCAGGGTGTGGATGGCTTCCCGGGTGAACCGGAAGAGAGCCGCCGGATTCCCCGCGGCCGTCTCGGGCATGAAGGGGATGTCCCGGTAGTTTTGACCGTTGTGCGGCCCGAGGATGGGCAGTCCCGCAAAGCCCGCCTGGGCCAGGCAGTGCCGGAGAACCTCGTCGTACTTGCCCAGCCGGCAGGGACCGCTGGCCCGCGGCAGGAAAACGGCGTAGCGGTCCAGAACGGCCTGACGGCCGATTTTCGCCGACTCCTCCTCCAGGAAGGCCAGAACGTCGCCCGCCACTCCCTTCAGCGGGAAGCAGGTTTCCACGGGGATCGTCCGGCGGGCCCACTCCCGGGCGGAAGGCCCCGCCGTCGGGATGGCCATGGCGCGAATCCCCCAGTGGCGCAGCAGGGAAGCGCCGAGACGGTTCACGTTCCCCATGGAGGCGATGAGCCAGGTGCGGTTGTTGCCTTCCACGGGCGCGGCGCGTTCCGGCAGAAGTTCGGCGAACGATCCCACCGCCCTGGGCGAAGCCTGGGCCACGACCCGCTCGTGCGCTTCCGCACGGGTGGCGAAGGGCGCGTTGTTCGTCTGGGCGTCCGTCACGAGGTGCAGAAACGGTTTCTCCGCTTTTTCGAAAATCTCCCGCTCCATGAAGAACTTGATGGAATCGGGTCCGCAGGCGAAGTTCATCTGTCGGATTGGGTATAGGCCCGGGGTTTTCGCCACGAAGAGCGAGGCTTTCAGGATTTCGGCGTTGTTGACCCAGTACTCGTTCTCCACAAGGTCGTGGATCGGGATGTCGCGAACGGCCTTCCACAGGAAAGCCATGGGAATGTAGTCCATCCCCCGGACCCGGGAGAATAGCCGGGCCGTGTCCGAAGAGGCCGCGGGGTCGCACAGCACGTACTCCCGCCCCAGGCCGACGTAGGCGGGCCGATTGCCCCGGGCGACGCGCTTCAGGAAACCCTCCCCCGAAGCGGCAAGGGCTTCCCGGAAGGCTGCCCGCGCGTTGTCCGCCTTTCCGAAGGCCTCCAGGACCCTTCTCAGGGGCATCCCGAAGCCGACCCGGGCCAGTTCGTCCTGGAGCGCCCTGGCCGTTTCGGCCGGGTTCCCGAACGTCCAGACGGGAGCCAGGACGCGGTCCTGCCCAAGCCCGAGCGTCTCCGTGGAGAGGAAGCCCTCCCCCTCCGTGTAAACGCAGTATTTCAGTCTGAAAGTCCCCGTCCGGGCGTAGTGGTGGATGAAGGCCGGGTGGAAGAGAAAGTCGACTGCGGCTTCGTCGGCCAGAAAATCGGAGTGCCCGAGGGAGAGTTTCATGGCGAAGCACAGGTCCGTGCGTCCGAGCTGGATCCCCCGGTCCACGATCCCTTCGTCCGAAACCGGGGAAAGGACGGGAAGGAAACCGAGCTCATTCAGGACGGCGGCGCACCAGATTCCCCACTCCCCCATGGTTTCGCCGCTGCGTTTGATTCCCACGGTGGGCCGGCCGTCCTTCGGGACCGGCTTCCCACGGATGGCGACCGTTCCGGCGAAGTGCCGCTCGAGAAGGCGGTGGTAGATTTCGACGTAATCCGGCCTGGGGACGCCGGTTGCCTCGGAATTTCCCCTCGGGCAGAATCCCCCCGTCGTGATCGTCTCCCCCTCGATGCGGTAGACCCGGAGTCTGCAGTCCCTTCGCCCGCAGGAACGGGACCCGAAGAGGGCCGAACAGGACACCGCCTCGCTGCCGAAGACGCTTTCCGCGACCTGCCATCCCCGGAAGGCGCTTTCCGTTTTGTGCCCGGAGGTCTCCGCCTTCAGGACCGCGTCGAGGGCGCAAAGGGCCGCGCCGGTGGCGCCGAATAGCTCCCGGTCCGGGTAGGCGAAGATCTCCTTTCCGGTGACCTGGCTCAGGGCCGCCAGCACCGCCTTCCCGAGCGAAGGCCCCCCCTGGCAGGAGCAGCGCGTCCCCAGAGAGCGCGATCCCCCGACGAACTTGTAGTAGTAGCCCGCAACGGTCGCACGGACCACGGCCGCGGCGATCTCCTCCACGGGGACGCCCTCGGCGATCAGGCGCTTTTCGTCCATTTCCATGAAGACGCCGCAGGTGGCGTCGATGACGGGAACACGTTCTGCCGCCAGGGCGGCGTCTTGGAGCGAGGTCTTCACGTCGAGCCCCAGCAGGGCGGCCATGTTCTCCAGGGTCTGTCCCGCCCCGGCCTGGCAGGAGTAGTTCATCCGGGCCTCCTGAACCTCGTTGGTGGCCTGTCCGCAACGCCGCCTGAAGGTGGTGAATTTCATGTCCTGCCCACCGATCTCGAAGATCGTGTCGACCGCCGGGTCGAATTCCTTCACTCCCGNGGCATGACAGGTGATTTCGTCCACCGTCCCGTCCGGGACGGTGAAGCCTTTCGCCTCCAGAGCCGCGCGCCTGGCGGGGCTCGTGAGGATGCGCTCGTAGAGCTTTCGTGCGGATCCCGTCGCGCAGACGGCACGGACGCGGTATCGCCCGGCGTTCCCGGACAGGTGGCGCAGAACCGTTTTCAAGGCTCCCTCCGGGTCGCCGTGGGTGGGGATGTAAAGACGGTCGAGGACGGCATGGCTTCGTGCGTCCAGGACGACGGCCTTCGTCGTGGTGGACCCTCCGTCCACCCCCAGGGTCACGTCGACGAGGGAGTCGCCGCCCGCTTCCTCCTGTTTCGGCGGGAGGGGGTCGACGATGAAAACCCGCGAGGCGGATTCGGAAAGAGGGGGGGCGCAGCCCCGTTCGCCGGCCGATGACGAAAGGGCCTCGTCGATCTGCCCGAAATCGGGGCAAAAGCGGTTGCCCTGCTTCCATGAGAGAACGGCCGCCCCGATCGCCGCGGAGTGGAGGAACCAGGGAGGACGTACAAGCGGGATCTGCAGGAGCGATTCCAGCCTTTCCGCCAGCCCCGGAAAGGAAAAGACCCCGCCGGAAACCAGGGCCGGGCCTCCTTCGAACCGAATGCCCCCGACGACGTCGTTCTTGAAGTTGCGCAGCAGGGTGGCCAAAAGCTTCGACACGATGAGGGGCCGGGGGAGCCCCTCGTTCTGGTCGTGGATCATGTCGGACTGGATGATGATGCCGCACCGGGCATTGTAGGCCCCGGCCGCGGGATGTTCGGCCGCTTCCGATGCCGCCTCGCCGAACAGTCGGGCCATGCGGGTCCGGCTGTTTTCGCCGGGATTTTCGCTCTCCTTCCCGTAAAGCCGGAGGATCTGTTTCTCCAGAAGAGTCCCGGAGCCGCCCCCGCACTTCGTGTTGGCCGCCCACTCGGTGACGACCGTTTCGCCCCGGATGGCCGCGAGCCTGAAGAAGAACGAATCCCTTGCCCCGATGTGGAAGAGGAATCGTGTCCCGGGTGAGGCGCAGGCGGCTCCCAGCGGGACGGTGACGCTTTCCGTTTCGCAGACGGCCTCCGGGAAGTGTCGCCGGATGCCTCGGGAGCCGATGCCGGTGAAGGCGATGGAAGCCAGGCTTTCCGGCGGACAATGGCCGAACAGGGCTTTGCGCTGCTCGGCCAGGCATTGTCGGGGATTTCCGAGGTGGGCCCGGCTCGGGATCAGGAGGAAGGGGGCGCCGTTTTGATCGACCACGGCGCAATGAACGGACGAGGAACCGATGTCGAAACCCGCGTAAAGGTTTTTCACGGGACATCCCCCGCTTGCATCAATCCCAAAATAATGTCCAGTTCACCCAATTGACTTATTATATTCCTTCTGAACCCTTATGCAACAGCGGGGGACCTCATCCCTCGCGTCACGGAAGGAGGGCCTGGACATGAGAAAAGCGAAGTGTCGGTTCCTGCTGGTGGTTTTCGCGGTGCTGGCGGCGGCGGTGCCGCTGATGCGGCCGACGGCGGCATCGGCGATCGAGGAACGGCTTGTGGGAACGTACAGGGGACAGTTCATCGGAGAGGATTACGGCACCTTCCTGCTTGCGCTGGACGAGGCGGGCGGCATCACGGGCAACGGAATGTCCACCAAGAACGAGGTGGAGCTGACGTTCTCGGGAACCTGCAATCCCGACGGCACGCTGACGTTCTCCACGATCGACCGGTCGATGGTTTTCACGGGAACGATCGACTGGATGAACCGGATGGGCGGGAAATGGATCCGCACGGACACCGAAGAGCGGGGCTCCTTCGGGGGAGTCCTCCAGAAGCCGTAGACACGGAAGGGAAACCGGACGGGGTTTTAGCCTTCCACGCTGTTTCGCCCGCGGGACTTGGCTTTGTAGAGGGCCTTGTCGGTCCTCGAGATGAGCTCTTCCAGGGTTTCGTCCGCCAGGAACTCGGCGACCCCGAAGCTGGCGCGGACGCCTTCCTCGAGACCGGGGATGGCGAGCTTCTCCGTGTTCTCGCGGAGACGTTCCGCGATGAAGCGTGTCGGGACGAGCGGAGTTCCGGGCAGCAGGACGAGGAATTCCTCGCCGCCGTACCGGCAGACCGTGTCCTCGAACCGGCAGGATCGGGAAAGCATCTGGGCGAAGGCCACGAGGACTTCGTCGCCCATGGCGTGACCGAACCGGTCGTTGAACTGCTTGAAATGGTCGATGTCGGCCATGATGAGGGACAGGGGGATGCCCTGCCTCCGGCTGAAGGCGAGGGCTTTCCCGGCGACGTCTTCGAACTGTCGGCGGTTCGCGATCCCCGTCAGGGGGTCGGTGTTCATGAGCCGGGTGATGATGCCGTTGGCCTCCTCCAGTTCGCGGTTCTTTTTCGTCAGTTCCCCGGCCAGGCGGGCCATCTCCAGATTCAGGAGGGACATCTTGGCGACGAGGCTTTCCTCCGGAGGAGTCCTGACGGGGGCGAAGAGAAGGGTTTTTCCGGGCTCGCCGCCGAGGCAGGCGTCCAGCGAAACCGCCGTTTCGTCGGAGGCCGCAAGGCGCACGGTCGCTCTTTCGGGCACCGGGGAACCGGTTTTGATCCTTTCGAGAAGGGCCGGCTGATCGGGGGAGAGGAAAATGGACAGAGGCCGGCCGACGGGGGATTCCTCAACCTTCATCAGGTTCTGAAAGGCCTTGTTGCATTCGAGGATGGTGCCGTCCGCGGCAAGGACCAGCCCGACAATGAAGTCGCAATCGGACAGGGATGGAGGCAGGGATTCGCTCTTCATTTGAATTCCACGTCCAGTTCGTATTGGAAATCGGGACGGATCGAGCTTTTCCTGAGCCAGGCGATCAGGGTCATGGACTCCCCCGGGGAGAGCGGCATGAGCGTCAGCGTCGTCTGGTCGAGGACGACCCCGCTGATCTCGCGGGAGAACACGACGATCTTCCCGTCGAAGGTCCGTCGAGAGCCGTTCTTCAGGACCACGTACACCTGGGTTTTCCCGTCGGGTCGGGTTTCCTTCGTTCCGGAAAGCGTGAGGGTCAGTTTCTTCAGTTCTTCAAGGAACTCCGGTGAGGTTCTCCTGTTGAAATCGCGGCGTTGCAGGTAAAACCATCCTCCGACGGTCACCGCCAACAGCAGGAGGATGACGACGGAACAGTCCCCGCGTCGACGTTTCCGAAGCAATGTCGGGCCCCCCCTTCATCGGTTCATGGGAAACGAACCATTATAACACGGAGTTTATCTTCGTTTTTTTATTCTGTCCTTAAAAGGCAAGGACTCTTTGCGTCAAGGTGTTCGAGGCGCATGGATCCTTGTCATCCTAAAGGTCTGCTGATCGCTGCAGGAGACTGAGGGTTTCCACGTGCCGGGTTTGGGGAAAGAAGTCGTAGGGGGTGATCGAGACGACCGAGTAGCTTTTCGAGGTGAGGCCTTCCAGGTCCCGGGCCAGGGTCCCGGCGCTGCAGGAAAGGTAGGCGATCCGCACCGGTCGGCAGGACTTCGCGAGCCATTCCGTGATTTCCGGTTCCAGACCGGTTCGGGGAGGGTTTGCATAGACGAGCCGGAAAGGTTCCGGAACGCGCCGGATCCACTCTTCCGCCTGCGGGATTCGAAGGGCGCAGCGTCCCCTTAGGAGGGGCGAGCCGGGGGCGTTCAGGCGGGCGTTGTCCAGGGCCTCTTTCGACAGCTCGATCCCGAGGGCCCGGGCCCCGCGAGCCGTCCATCGGGCAAGAGTGGCCCCGCCGCCGCAGTAAAGGTCGATCACCGCCGCTTCCGGGCCGGGGTCGAGGAACGCTTCCGCCTCGTCCAGGGAACGGGCGTGAAGGAAGGGAATGAGCTGCTGGAATCCCTGGGGACCGTGCAGCAGGCCGAGGGGGTTTCGCGAGAGTGGCTTGCCCCACAGAAGCCGCATGGGGCCCGCGCCGAAAAGGTGTCGTCCCGCGCAGGGGAACAGATGGAGCCACAGCCCCTCCAGGCCGGTCCGGGCCAGGCTTTCCTCCTTGCCGGCCATCCAGCTGTCGTCCGGGTCGTTTCGCGTTTTCAGGATGAGCGACGCCTGGCCGCCGACCAGCGAAAGAATCGCCAGGGGGAAGGATTCCGCGGNGGGAAGGGATTCCGCGAGCCAGGCCAGGACGGCACGGACGCGGTCGCTCTGGACGGGACAGTTTTCCAGCGGGACGAGCTCGTCCCGGACCTCCATGCCGAAACGCCATCCGTCCCGGGGATCCCACCGGGCCCTGAGGACCGCCTTGTCGCGGTAGCCCCACCTTTCGGCGCCCCTCGGGGCTTCGACGGGGCGAAGCGTCCCCGCCCACGGGGCGAGCCTTTCGGCCAGCCACGCCTCCTTCTGGGCGAGGCTCGAAGCCTCGTCCAGGTGGCGATGGCTGCATCCCCGGCATTCACGCGGGCACCCCTTTGCGGGGAATTCCTCCATCGGCGGACTCCCTCCTTGAAAAATGATGATACTGTAACGGGCTGTAGTCAGGCAAGGCGATTCATGTTAAAGTCACATAAAAGTCTGTTCCTCCTTTGCGAGGTGCGGAACCGTGGCTTTTTCTCCGATCGAGGGCCCTGACTTTTCGAATCGCGATTTCTCCGACGCGTCCAGGGAGGGGCCGGCGCCAAGTCCGGCCGGGTGCAGAAGGAGCCTGCGCGGCAAGCAGGGTTGCCGTGCTCTTTTTGTTGTGTCCTGCCTTATCTTTTCCCTCGGTTTTCTGCCCGGCGCCGGCTATTCGGCTTCGGAAGCGCCTTCCGGGAGCGGATTCCCGTTGCCGGTCACGGGGGGCTCGTCATCGGGGCGGCTCTCGCCGCCTTTTTCGCCGGACGGGGGCTCTGCGGGAAAACGATCGTCAAGCCTGAAAATCACGACCCTCTCCCCGCAGCGGAGGTTGCGCCGGTTCTTCCCCCGTCGCCGAAATTCCGCCGGCGCAAGGGACGATTTCCTCCTGGAGGCCCAGAACCTGGCCCGAATCGGAACCTTCAGCTACCGGGCCGGGGGGGAGGAAATCGACGCCTCGCCTTTCCTGAAGGTCCTTTTCGGTTTCCCTCCCGATCAGCCCGTTCTCCTGAAGGATGCCGAAAGCCGGATCCACCCCGACGACCGTTCCCCGATGCGAGTCGAGCTTGAGAAGGCCGTCGCGGGTGGCGGCACGGCCTGCGAACTCCGCGGACGGATTTCTCCCGGTTCGCGGGTGATTCGGCGCGTGTGCGCCCGGGTCCGCATCGTCCGCGACGCGGAGGAGCGGGCCGTGAGGTTTTTCGGAGTGCTTCAGGACCTGACGGAGCGCGAGGAGATGGAAAACCGCCTGCGGGTCAGCCAGGACCTTTTCCGCCAGTACATGGAAAACGCGCCGAGCGCCGTGATCATGGCTTCGACCCAGGGCCGCATCCAGGACGTGAGCCCGTCGGCGGAGCGGCTCTTCCGCCAGTCCAGGGAACGGCTTCTGGGCATGACGCTTCTCGACCTTTTTCCGGCAAACTACGTGGACGAGGGGCGCAAACGGCTCCGTGAGCTGGCCGGACGGGGGCACCTGAGCGTCGAGGTTCCGTTCCGGGCCGCGGAGGGACACGTCGGCTGGGGGAGGTGGGATGCCGTCAGCCTTTCCCAGGGAGCCTACATGGTTTTCCTGACGGACCTGACTCACGAGCACGAAACCCAGGAGGCCCTGCTCCACAGCGAGGAAGCGTTCAAGAGACTGGCGGAGAACCTTCCCACCCTCATTTTCAGGGTTGACGAGGATTTCCGGATGGTTTACCTCAACCCGACCACCGAGCGGTTCTTCGGCCGGACCCTTGAGGAGCTGCAGTGCAGAACCCTGGAGGCTTCGGGACTGCCGGCGGATTTCGTCCGGCAGTGGATGGACCCGTTGAGGGAGGTCTTCCGGACGGGTCAGGGAATGCGCTTCGAGGTGACCCTGGACACGGGGGCCACGATCCGCCATCTGCAGACCGCCCTTGTTCCCGAAAAAGCGGACCTCGGAATCGTCCGATCCATCCTGGCGGTTTCCACGGACATCACCGACATCAAGCGGCAGGAGGCGCGAACCCAGCAGCAAAGGGACTTCCTGGACGCCCTCATCCGGAACGCGGGGGAGGGCATCGCCGTATTCGACGCCGCGGGCCGTTTCCTCGTCTTCAATCCGGCCATGGAGGCCATGACCGGCTGGAGGCTGGAGGAACTGCAGCCGCCGGCCATCTCCTACTCCTTCTCGCGCGGGGAGGGATCCGCGGCGGCGATGGCCGGGATCCTGAAAGCCCTGGAAGGGGTGGATTCGGAGGAGGAACGCCTCCTCCCCTGCCGCGGGGACGTGGTGAAGACCGTCATGGTTTCTTCGAGTCCCCTTGCGGGCAACCCCGAAACCCTGACGCTGGTCATCGTCCGGGACATCACGGAGCAGAAGCGGGCCACCGAGGCCCTGGCCCGGGAACGGGCCTACCTGGACATGCTGTTCGACAACGCCCCGGACGGGATGGTCGTGACCGACCGTTCGGGTCAGATCCTCCGCGTGAACCGCCGCTTCTCCGAGATGTTCGGCTACGAGCGTCGCGAAGCGATGGGAAGTCAGATTGACGCGCTCGTGGCCCGGGACGGCTACGCACGGGAGGGGATGAACCTGACGCGGCAGGTGGCTTCGGGCCGGTCGGTCAGCGTGGAAACGGAGCGGGTCCGCAAGGACGGGACGCTTTTCCCCTGTCGGGCCATCGGCATCCCGATCCGCCTCGAGGGAGGCGATTTCCACCTCTACGTTCTATATCACGACCTGACGGAGATCCGGCAGAGGGAAGCCGAGCTCCGGCTGGCGAACGAGGTCGTCAAGAGCAGCCCCGTCATTCTTTTCCGATGGTCGAACGATCCGGGGTCTCCCATCGACTACGTTTCGGAGAACGTTCGCCTCTGGGGATACGACCCCGGCGAACTCGTCTCGCGGAGGCAGCCGTACGCGGACCTCATCCACCCCGAGGACAGGGAGGCCACCCTTCAGGAAGCCCGGGATTTCACGGAAGAACAGCGGGACGAATTCCAGCAGGAATACCGGATCGTCATGAACAACGGTCAGACCATCTGGGTCAACGACCAGACCCGGATCGTCAGGACGGCCGACGGAAACCCCGCCTTCTTCCAGGGGGTTGTCCTGGACATCACCGAGAAGAAACGCTTCGAACTCCTCCTGGAGGAGAACTACCGGACCATGCGCCGGGCCTGGGACGAAACGATCGAAGTGCTTTCCACCACCGTCGAGATGCGGGATCCCTACACCGCGGGCCATCAGCGGCGGGTTGCCCGCCTGGCGGGGGCCATCGCCGGGAAACTGAAAGTTCCAGAACAGTCCCGCTTCGCCGTGGAGCGGGCCTCCCTCCTCCACGACATTGGAAAGATCGAAGTTCCGGCCGAAATCCTCAGCAAGCCGGGAAGCCTCTCCCCCATCGAGATGGGCATCGTGAAACAGCATGTGGAGGCAGGCTGGAAGATCCTGAAGAACATCGCCCTTCCCTGGCCCCTGGCTGAAATCGTCTACCAGCACCATGAACTGCTGGATGGCAGCGGCTACCCCCGGGGGCTCAAGGGGGAGGAGATCTGCATCGAGGCCCGGATCATCACCGTGGCGGACATCGTGGAGGCCATGGCCTCCCACCGCCCGTTCCGCCCGTCGAGGGGGCTGGAGGCGGCGCTCGGGGAAATCGGCCGGCAAAGAGACAAAACCCTTGACGCGCAGGTGGTGGACGCCTGCCTCGATCTTTTCCGGAACGAGGCCTTCACGCTGGAAGGGGCCTGAACCGGACGGAGGAGGGCATCGGTGGAGAACTCCCGGGAGGTTTCGGCGCAAGACCGGCTACAGTACAGGATCCTGACCCTGACCTTCCTCGCTCTTGCCGCGACGGGATTTTTTTTCGACACGCCTTCGGGAATCGCGGGAGGCCTGCTGAGGATCATCACGGACCCGGACTATCTCATCACCGACTACATGGGCGTGGGAGGGGTCGGGGCCGCCTTCGTCAACAGCGGCCTGGTCTGCCTGCTCTGCATCGGCCTGCTGCGCCTTCAGCGGGTGCCGGTGACGGGGATCACGATCGCGGCCATCTGGACGATCGCCGGGTTTTCCTTTTTCGGGAAAAACCTGCTGAACGTGTGGTTCATCATGGCCGGAGTGTGGCTCTATGCCCGATACCGGAAGGAACCGTTCAGCCGTTTCATCTACTCCGCCCTTTTCGGGACGGCGCTGGCCCCGCTGGTCACGCAGATCCTTTTCGGCTTCGGGGCGCCCCTTTGGGTCAAGATCCCTCTCGCCACGCTTGCGGGCCTTTCCGTCGGGTTCGTGGTGCCGCCCCTCGGCGCAGCGATGATGCGCTTCCACCAGGGGTTCAACCTGTACAACATCGGGTTCGTGTCGGGGTTTGTCGGCTCGATCGTGCTGTCCCTTTTCCGGTCCTACGGTTTCGTTCCGGAAACGCGCCTCATCTGGTCGACCGGGCACAACGCGACCCTTGCTCCGTTGTTCCTGGCCCTCTTCGGGGCCATGTTCCTCCTGGGCTTCGTGATGAACGGCCGGCGGCTGTCCGGCCTTGCGGCGCTCATGAGAAGGCCGGGACGGATCGTCACCGATTTCCTTCTCCTTTTCGGGGTGGGCCCGACCCTGATGAACATGGCCCTCGGAGGCGCCTGCGCGATCCTGTACCTCCTGGCCATCGGCGGGGACATCAACGGGCCGACGCTTGGCGGCGTCTTCACGGTGGTCGGTTTTTCGGCCTTCGGCAAGCATCCGCGAAACATGGCCCCGATCGTGGCGGGAGTGGCGATCGGAGGGCTCACGAAGGTATGGGGCCTGAGCGATCCGCGGATCCAGCTCGCCGCCCTCTTCGGGACGACCCTGGCGCCGGTGGCCGGCGAGTTCGGGATCCTCTGGGGCATCGCGGCGGGCTTCGTCCATTCTTCCCTGGTGCTGAACATCGGGACCCTGCACGCGGGGTTCAACCTTTACAACAACGGCTTTTCGGGAGGAACGGTGGCGGCCGTGCTGGTTCCTGTGATCGAAGCCCTTCGGACGGGGAGTGAGAAAAATGTCTCGTGAACACGAACGGGTCGTGCACATGGTTTCCGAACTGCTGAACGTGCTCTTCTCGATGGGAGCTTCAAAGATCGACGTCCGGATCCTCGAGGAAGCGGACCGCTTCTTCATCTCCCTTCAGGGAAAGGCCTGCCTGGACATCCGTCAGAAACTGAAGAAGACCCGGAGGCTGCTGCGGATGAACCGGAGCCGGGAGATGGAAGAGGAGCTCTGGTCTTTGGCGGGTTCGGTGGATTACGACACGGAGCTTTCCCTGGTCGGGATGATGACGGACGAGGCGGAAATCCGGTATGATGAAGAAACGGGCGTTTTGGTCATCGAACTTCTAAGAAAAAAGTGAAAACAGAACCTTTATTTTAAGTTGTCGAAATTCTCGAAAAACCGCAGGAAAGATCAATCGAAAAATGGGGCTTGACAGAAAACCTCAAACCCATTTATGATACCGCCCAATAAAGATTAACCGGACGGCAGAAGCCTTAGACCGGCATCCCGAAAAAAAGGAGGGGAATTCCGTGAAGCCGAGCAACCGAGTCAGCAAGCAGCTCGTCCTGGTACTGGCGCTGATTATTGGACACGGGTTCCCTCCTGGGGCAGCCGGTGCCTAAGCGCCGCGCGAGCTGAAACCCAGGCCGGGACCCGCAAAACAAGCGGGTCCCGGCCTTTTTTTAGTCGCAACAGCACTTCAGGAAGTCGAATTCAAGAAAATGTCCAGAGACAGAGAGAGACAGTTTCAGGGAGGTGTCGATGTGATGAGAAGGACTTTGAGCGTGATTTCAGAGGACAACCCGGGCGTGCTGACCCGACTGGCGGGACTGATCTACCGCCGCGGCTACAACGTGGAAAGCCTGAGCGTAGGCCGTACCGACATTCCCGGCTTCTCCCGCTTCACGGTGGTCGTGAACGGCGATGACGGCGTGATCGACCAGGTCGTCAAGCAACTGGACAAACTGATCGAAGTCGTGTCGGTCCGGAGGCTTTCTCCCGGCCGGTCGGTGGAGAGGTGGCTTTTGCTGATGAAGGTCAAGGCCCCCGTCCAGATGCGGCCGCAGGTGTTGCAGACGGCTGAAATCTTCCGTTGCCGGGTCGTGGACGTGGGAGCCGAGGCGGTTGTCCTCGAACTGACGGGCGACAAGGGAAAGGTCGAGGCCTGCGTGGAGGCCCTCCGTCCCTACGGGATTCTGGAGATGACGTCCAGCGGCTCCGTCGCGATGGAACGCGCCGGTTTTGCGGAAGCGCAGAGCGAGCGCGGGGAAAAGGCGTATTCTTCCGCGGACAGTTTTTCGTCCGTGGCATTCACATTCTGATTCGAGGGGAGAGGTTGGGAAATGGCTAAGGTTCTTTACGAGAAGGACGCAAACCCGCAAGTGCTGAAGAACAGGAAGGTGGCCATCCTGGGGTACGGAAGCCAGGGGCACGCCCATGCCCAGAACCTGAAGGAAAGCGGCGTCGCCGTTGTGGTCGGCCTTCACGCCGGCAGTCGGTCGAAGGCGGTAGCGGAAAAAGACGGCTTTATCGTGAAAAGCGTTTCCGAGGCGGTGGCCGAGGCCGACGTCGTCATGTTCCTGATGCCGGACCACGTGCAGGCGAAGGTTTTCGAAACCGAGGTCCGCCCGGTGCTGAAACCCGGGACGACCCTGGGCTTCTCCCACGGGTTCACGATCCACTACGGCCAGATCGTTCCNCCGAAGACCGCGGACGTTTTCATGGTGGCTCCCAAGAGCCCGGGGCATCTCGTCCGCCGGATGTACACCGAAGGCAAGGGCGTACCGGGCCTTTTGGCCGTCTACCAGAACGCCACAGGCATGGCCCGGGAGATCGGCATGGCCTACGCGGCGGCCATCGGCTGCGCCAGGGCGGGGGTCATCGAGACGACGTTCGCCGAGGAGACGGAAACCGACCTGTTCGGCGAGCAGGCCGTCCTCTGCGGCGGGGTCACGGAGCTCATCAAGGCGGGCTTCGACACCCTGGTGGAGGCCGGGTACCAGCCGGAGATCGCCTACTTCGAGTGCCTGAACGAGCTGAAGCTCATCGTGGACCTCATGTTCGAGGGCGGGATGCGCTGGATGCGCTACTCCGTCAGCGACACGGCCAAGTACGGCGACTGCGTCGCGGGGCCGAAGGTCGTGGATGCCCGGACCCGCGAAACCATGAAGGAGCTGTTGAGGGCGGTTCAGGACGGGACCTTCGCGAAGGACTGGATCCTCGAGAACCAGTGCGGACGGCCGCGGATGCGGGCCTGGGAGGCGCGGGAGAGGTGCCACCTCATCGAGAGGGTGGGCAGCGAACTCCGCGACATGATGCCCTGGCTCGAGGCGAAAAGACCGCCTGAGGCCTAGGGGGACTTTTCATGCCGGAGGACTGGGTACGAATTTTCGACACGACCCTCAGGGATGGGGAGCAGTCCGCGGGGGTCAACCTGAACACCGCAGAAAAGATCCAGATCGCGCACCAGCTGGCGAAACTGCGCGTGGACGTCATCGAGGCGGGTTTTCCGGCCGCCTCGCCCGGCGACATGGAGGCGGTTTCGACGATCGCCCGGGAAGTCAGGGGACCCATCATCGCGGGCCTGGCCCGGACCCGGTCCGGCGACATCGAGGCGGCCGCTTCCGCCGTGAGCCTTGCGGCGAAACCCCGCATCCACACGTTCATCGCCACGAGCCCGATCCACATGGAGCACAAGCTGAAGATGACGCCCGAGCAGGTCCTTGAAGAGGTCCGTCGGGGCGTCGCTCAGGCCCGGTCCCTGGTGCCGGACGTGGAGTTCTCCGCGGAGGACGCGAGCCGGAGCGACGTCGATTTCCTGGTGAAGGTGTTTTCTTTGGCGATCGAGTGCGGGGCCACCACCCTGAACATCCCCGACACGGTGGGTTACGCGGCTCCCGAGGAGTTCGGCCGCTTCGTGAAGGCGATTCTCGACGGGGTGAAGGCCCCCCGGGAGGTCATCTGGTCGGTGCACTGCCACAATGACCTGGGACTCGCCGTGGCGAACTCCCTGGAAGCCGTCAGGGCCGGCGTGAGGCAGGTCGAATGCACGGTCAACGGCTTGGGGGAACGGGCGGGGAACGCCTCCATGGAGGAGGTCGCCATGGCCCTCAGGACGCGACCCGATCGGTACGGCGTGTCTTCGAGGCTGGAGACGCCGCGGCTTTACGCCACGAGCAAGCTGGTGTCGCGCCTGACGGGCGTCCTGGTCCCGCCGAACAAGGCCATCGTCGGCGAGAACGCCTTCGCCCACGAGGCGGGCATCCACCAGCACGGAATGCTCTGCAACCGGGCCACCTACGAGATCATGAAGCCCGAGGACGTGGGGTCCCCGGGGACGGCGCTGGTCCTGGGCAAGCACTCCGGCCGCCACGCCTTCCTGAAACGGCTCGATTCCCTGGGTTTCGAACTGGACGATGCCCAGAAGGAAAAGGCTTTCCTGCTCTTCAAGGAACTCTGCGACCGCAAGAAGACGGTATCCGACGGAGACATCGAGGCGCTCGTCGTGGACGAAGTCCTGGTGGTGGTGCCGGAGCGCCGCTTCGAGCTGAAGGAATACTCCGTCCAGGTCGCGGGCCGCGGACGGGCTTCGGCGTCCATCACGCTTCGCGACGGGACGAAAGAGGTCACCGACGCGGCGGCCGGCAACGGCCCCGTCGACGCGTCCTACAGCACCATCCGGCGCCTCGTGGGGATCTGTCCGGAGCTTTCCAGCTACCGGATCCAGGCGACCAGCGAGCGATCCGACGCCATGGGCGAAGCCGTCATCACGCTGCGGCTGAACGGCCTGAAGGCCCAGGGACGGGGGGCCAGCACCGACGTCATCGAATCCAGCATCAAAGCCTACGTCAACGCCGTGAACCGGCTTTATGCCCTCGCGGCGGCAAAGGGGGAAACGCTCAATGGCGAGAACGCTGGCTGAAGCCCTCATCGCCTCTCACACGACGGATCGCGCCGAACCCGGCTCCATCTGCCGGGTCCGCGTGGACTTCGCCTTCGCCAACGACATCACGGGGGCCCCGGCCATCGAGGAATTCTCGCGCATGGGGCCGAAAGGGTCTTCGACCCGAAGCGGTGCGCGATCGTTCCGGACCATTTCACGCCCAACAAGGACATTGCCTCCGCACGCCAGGTCCAGGCGGCCCGGAGGTTCGCCAGGGAACAGGGGATGCTGTTCTGGGAGGTGGGCCGGGCAGGGGTGGAGCACGCCTTCCTGCCCGAGAAGGGACTGATCCTTCCGGGAGAGGTGATCCTCGGGGCGGACAGTCACACCTGCACGGGCGGGGCCCTCGGGGCTTTCGCCACGGGAGTCGGTTCCACCGACCTTGCGGGGGCCTGGGCCCTCGGCGAAACCTGGTTCCGGGTTCCGGAGACGATCCGGGTCGAGGTGGAGGGAAAGCCTTCTCCCTGGGTGACCGGCAAGGACCTGATCCTCTCCCTGATCGGCATGATCGGCGTGGAGGGAGCCCGCTACGCCGCCCTCGAGTTCGGGGGGAGGGGATCGCCGCCCTGCCCATGGACGACCGGTTCACGGTGGCCAACATGGCCGTCGAGGCGGGTGCCAAGGTCGGTCTTTTCGTTCCCGACGATCGGACGATCGACTACGCGACCGCCAGGGCGGCCAGGCCGTTCGAGGCGGCCTATCCGGATCCCGGGGCTTCCTACGCCCGGACGGTCCGCATCGATGCCGGGAAGCTGGAGCCCGTGGTTGCCCTGCCCCACCTGCCGTCCAACGTGAAACCCGCGAAAGAGTGCGAATCCCTCGAGCTGGACCAGGTCTTCATCGGAAGCTGCACCAACGGGCGCCTGAGAGACCTCGAGCTGGCGGCGGCCGTCCTGAAGAACCGGACGGTCCACGAGCGGGTCCGTCTGGTCGTCATCCCCGCCACGGTTGAGGTTTTCGCCGAGGCCATGAAGCGAGGTTTCATCGAAACGTTCATCGAGGCCGGGGCGTCGGTGAGCACCGCGACCTGCGGGCCCTGTCTGGGAGGCCATTACGGCATCCTGGCTCCCGGCGAGCGATGCCTTTCCACCAGCAACCGGAACTTCGTCGGGAGGATGGGGCACGCGGGAAGCGAAGTGCTCCTTGCCGGTCCCCTCGTGGCCGCGGCTTCGGCCGTGACCGGACGGGTGACGGACCCGAGGGAACTTTTCGGCGACGACGCTCTCCCGAAAGGAGGAGAAGGCGAATGAGCGACCGTTTTTCGGGGAAGGCCTGGGTTTACGGGGACAACGTGGACACGGACGTCATCATTCCGGCCCGCTACCTTTCGACAAGCAACCCGGCGGAACTGGCGCCCCACTGTCTGGAGGATCTGGACTCCGGTTTCATGAAGAAGATGGAGCCGGGAGACCTCATCGTCGCCGGGGGCAATTTCGGCTGCGGGTCGAGCCGGGAGCACGCGCCCCTGGCCATCAAGGGAGCCGGGGTTTCCTGCGTGATCGCCGTGTCCTTCGCCCGCATCTTTTTCCGGAACGCCCTGAACATCGGCCTGCCGATTCTGGAATGTCCCGAAGCGGTTTCGGGAATCGAGTCCGGGCAGCGGGTCGAGGTGGACCTGGCGGAGGGACGGATATTGAACCTGGACACGGGCAAGGCCTTCTCCGCGAAACCTTTCCCGCCGTTTTTGCGGGACCTCGTGGCCCGCGGGGGGCTTGTCCCGGCCGTGAGGGCCCGCCTTGAAGAGAGAAGGAGGAACGCACGTTGACCGAGAAGAGATATCGAGTGGCCGTCATCCCGGGAGACGGGATCGGAATCGAGGTGACGGCCGAGGCGAAGAAGGTCGTTTCGGCCGCGGGCAGTAAATTCGGCTTTTCCGTCGATTGGGTCGACTACCCTTTCGGGGCGGAGCATTACCTCGCCACGGGCGAGATTCTCCCGGAATCGTTCCTGGAGGAGGCCAGGGGTTTCGACGCCCTGCTTTTGGGGGCGATCGGAGACCCGCGGGTCAAGCCCGGGATCCTTGAGCGCGGCATTCTCCTGACCCTGCGGTTTGCCTTCGACCAGTACGTGAACCTTAGGCCCGCGAAGGCTTTCCCGCGAGTCCCCCTGCCGGTGGAAACGGCGGGCGCGAAATTCGACACCGTGGTCGTGAGGGAGAACACCGAGGATTTCTACATGGGGATCGGGGGCGCCTCGAAGGACGGTCGGGTCGATTTCCCGCTTTCCTGCGCCCGGGCGGCCTACGCCCTGGAAGGCTCGGTTTCCGCCGGGACGGTTCCACCCGTTCCGATGGCCGTCCAGCTGGGCATCGCCACGAAGCCGGGGATCGAGCGGATCGCCCGCTACGCAGGGGCCCTGGCGCGCAAACGCGGCGAAGCCCGCGTGACCCTGGTGACGAAATCGAACGCCCTTCCCCAGATCTACGGTTTCTGGGAAGAGGTGGCGGGAACGCTTTTCGCGACGGAATTCCCCGAGCTGGCCCTCGAGAAGGCGAACGTGGACGCTCTCTGCTACCACCTGGTGAGGAAACCCTGCGCCTACGGAGTGCTTCTCTGCCCCAACATGTTCGGCGACATCGTGAGCGACCTTCTGGCGGGGCTTTCGGGCGGACTGGGCATGGCGGCCGGAGCCGACATCGGCCTTGGGCTCTCCATGTTCGAGCCCGTCCACGGGTCGGCCCCGGACATCGCGGGGCAGGGAAAAGCCAACCCGCTCGCGGCCATCCTGACGGCATCGCTGATGCTCGATCACCTTGGGCAGGCTCGGGCGGCCGTCGCGGTTGAAAAGGCCGTCATGGACTTTCTGGCCGGCTCCGGGGCCGAGGGGCTGCCCCCGGAGCTTGGCGGCAGGGCCTCCACGGCCGAGGTGGGCCTTGGCGTNGATCCGCGCCCTCGAGGCCCTGGGGGGGTAAGGCCTATGGGAAACCTGACCGGTTCCGAGATGGTGGTGCGTTCCCTCCAGGCGGAGGGTGTCGAAGTGGTCTTCGGTTTGCCGGGAGGAACCGTCATTCCGCTCTACGACGCCTTCCACGACGCGGAAAAACCGCTGCATGTCCTGGTTCGGCATGAACAGGCGGCCGCCCATGCCGCGGACGGCTATGCGAGGGCATCGGGGCGACCGGGAGTCTGCCTGGCGACCTCGGGTCCGGGCGCCGCGAATCTGGTGACCGGCCTGGCGACGGCCTGGGCGGATTCCGTGCCCCTTGTGGCGGTCACCGGCCAGGCGGCAACCGCCGTGATCGGGACGGATGCCTTCCAGGAGGCCGACATGATCGGCATGACGCTGCCGATCCTGAAGCACAGTTTCCCGGTCAGGGAAGTGGATCGTCTGCCCTTTGCCATGAAGGGGGCTTTCACGATCGCCTCGACGCGCCGGCCCGGACCCGTCCTCGTGGACGTGCCGATCGATGTCCAGCGGGCGCGGGCTCCCTTCGCCTATCCTGAGAGGGTTTTCTTCCCGGGTTACCGCCCCGAGGTTCCGGAACGCTTCGAAGATCTTCCCGAAGCGATCTCCGCCCTGAAGGCCTCGGAAAGGCCCCTTCTGCTTGTCGGGGGCGGAGCCAACGATCCCGAGTCCGCCCGGCTGCTGCTGGAGCTGGCCGAGCGGTACGGCCTGCCGGTGGCGATCTCCTTTCGGGGAAAAGGAGCCTTTCCCGAGAAACACCCGCTTTTCCTGGGCCTGTGCGGGATGCACGGGACGCTGGCCGCCAACCGCGCGTCCCAGGAGGCCGATTTCATCCTGGCGGTGGGAACGCGCTTCAGCGAAAGGACGACGGGAAGGGCCGACCGGTTCGCCCGGGGGGCGAAAGTCGTCCATGTGGATCTGGACCCGGCGGAAATCAGGAAGAACGTCTCTTCCGAGTGGTCACTCGTGGGCCCTTCCCACGTGGTGCTGAAGCATGTCCTGGATTCGCTCTCGGGCTGGGGCAGGACCCGGGCCGAATGGCGCAAGACCCTGGAGGGCTGGAAGGAAGAGGATGCGGCCCGCCTGGCCCTGGAATCACTGGGTTTTTCTCCCCGGCGGATCCTCACGGCCATTCGGGAGGCCATGGGCGACAGAGCTCTGGTCACGACCGACGTCGGGCAGCATCAGATGTGGGCGGCCCAGCATTTCGAGTCCTGCGGCCCGAGGAGCTTCCTTTCTTCGGGCGGTCTCGGAACCATGGGGTTCGGCCTTCCGGCGGCCATGGGCGCCGCCTTCGCATCTCCCGATCGTCCACTGGCCTGCCTGACGGGGGACGGGAGCTTCCTGATGAACATCCAGGAGCTCGACACCTGTGCCCGCTACGCCATCCCGGTGAAGATCTTCCTTTTCAACAATGGTTCACTCGGAATGGTCCGGCAGTGGCAGGAGCTCTTCTACAAGGAACGCTACGCCCATACGGTCACGGACGGACTGGTCGATTTCGCCGGGATCTCGGAGGCTTTCGGGGTTCCGGGGACCCGGGTCGTGCAGGAGAAGGAGATCGACGGGGCGATCGAGAAGGCGCTCTCGACCGATGGACCGGCCCTGGTTGAATTCCGCATCGCCATGGAGGAAAAGGTTTTTCCCATGGTTCCGCCCGGAGCAGGGATGGACGAGATGATCGAGGGCTAGAAGACCGGCAAATCGGTGAAACGGACGGAGCCGACCCTGCGACGGGGCCGGCTCCGTTTTTGCGTGGCTAATCGGCCGGGGAAACCGGTTCTTTCGCCCCGGACCACTGGGCGAGAGCCATCCCGAGGAGGTAGAAGCCCGCGGAGAAGGCGATCCCCACGAAAAAGGGATGGATCGCGGAAAGCGTTGGGGAAACCTGTACGCCCAAAAGGCCCTTCGCGGTTGAGGCGAACCCTGCGGCATACCAGATCCCGGAGGCGGCAAGTCCCCCGATGGAGGAGCTCCAGGTGGCCAGGGGCGCGGCCTTCCGGCNCAGGAGGGCCAGGTAGGGAACGAGGAGAGCCGAAGCGATGAGGCTCCAGCTGGTTGTGCAGAGCAGGGCGATGATCGTGCCGCTTTTCGCCGCGAAGAGGCCGGAAACGACGGCGCAGGCGGCGGTTGCCCCTTTCCAGGCCGCTCCCTCC
Organism: Synergistales bacterium; assembly: GCA_015657435.1. GTDB lineage: Bacteria > Synergistota > Synergistia > Synergistales > 79-D21 > 79-D21. Next base: position 110,024 of record JADLKH010000003.1, read on the forward strand.
AGTCGCCGGCCGGTCAGATCGTGTCCGAGGCTGCCTGCGGCGATGTGGAGAAGGGCCGAGGCCGTGGAGAGGGAGGCCGAAACGATCGCCATGGCGAAGATCTGCTGCCCGGGCAGCGAGAGAAGCTTCGAGACGAGCAGGGNGATGACGGCGTCCGGGGAGGCGATTTCGTCGGGGCGGATCAGGAGGCGGGACAGGCCCCCCGCGAGGTAGGTTCCGCCGACGACCACCGCGATGACCAGCATGGCCACGGGGGCGGCCCTTCTGGCTTCATCCCGGGAGGCCAGGGCGAAATGGCGCTGGATCAGCTGAGGCTGCGCCCAGACCCCGATGGAGGTGACGGCGGCCAGGGTCAGGACGAACAGGCCCTGCGGCCCTTCGCTCAACCGGGTGAAGCCCCTGTTCGCGAGCTCGGTCGGAGGAAGCGCGGCCAGGGTTTCGAGGCCGGTTGCCGGGCCTCCAACGGCCTTGAACACCGCGAAAAGAAGAAGGGCCACGCCGACCAGCATGATGCCTCCCTGGAGGGCCTCGGTGTAGAGGACGCCCCTCAGTCCCCCCCAGGTGACGCTCAGGGCGACAAGGAGGACCAGAATCCACAGGGATGCTGAAAACGGCAGCGGAGTCACGCCGGAAAGCATCATGGCGGCGCCTTTGAAGACGGCGGAAGCGTACACGACCAGAAGTCCCCNCGTCAGAAGGCCCGCGAAGACGCGGAAGGAGTCCGAGCCGATGGCCGCACCGAGCAGGGCCCCGGGTGTTTTCGCGCCCAGGCGGCGTTGCCAGAGGCGTGTGGGCCAGGCCAGGAAACGGTAGACGAACCACGTTCCGAACCAGATGTTGCCCGCGGCGATCAGAAGCATCTGGAGGCCGTAGCGGTGGCAGAGTCCGCCGAAACCGACCAGGGCGACGGCAGAAACATAGGTGGCCACGTACGCAAGTGCCTGGACGGCCGAACCGACGCGTCCGGGAAGCAGGTTGTCCCGCCCTCTCGCCCAGCGTGCCAGGGAAACGAGCAGAAAGCCGTATCCGCACCATAGAAGAATAAAACCGAAATTCATCCCCGTTGCCTCCTTTGGGCCGCAAGCGTCCAGCAGGACCAGACGACGCTCACGATCATGGAAATCACTGCGGTTCCAACCCACACGTCAAAATTCGCCATCCCGATCACCTCCCAAAAAATAAGGCCGCCAGCCCTGGGGGCTGACGGCCTTGAACCTTCTCACGGAATCCGAATCAGGCGGTGAGAGGACAGGACCGGGCTCCTCCGGGGCAATACAGCGCCGGAGCGTAAACGTAAAGATAAGCCTGGCCGTTCCTCGTTCCAATCGGGTTGCTGCGTTCGTTCTGTCGCTTCATCAATTGGAAGCCTCACCTTTTGGAAAATTTGCGTCATCTTACAGGGCAAGTCCCCGCCTTGTCAAGACCCCGGGAGTTAATTCGATTGTGAACGCGAGGGCATGACGCAGGCATCCGCCCCGAAGGGCGGCCGGATGGCTTCCTCCGCCTGGACGCGAGCCTCTTCGGCGAGTTTCCTGGCCTGCGTGGAGGCCGCGCAGACGGCTTTCATGAAGGCGGTCCGGACGCGCCCTTCCTCCAGTTCGTAGAGCCCCTCGATGGTGACTCCGCCGGGGGTGACCACGCTGTCCCGCAGTTCCGCCGGGTGCTTGCCGGAAGCCAGGAGGAGTTCGGAAGCACCGATGAGGGTGTGGGCCGCGGACCGGAGGGCCAGGTCGCGGGGCAGCCCCATCCGGAGGGCTCCGTAGATCAGCGATTCGACCACCGTGTAGAGGTAGGCCGGACCGCTCCCGGACATGGCGGTCAGGACGTCCAGGTGTGATTCGTCCACCGGCTGGATCTCGCCCGCATGCTCCATGATCGCCTCGGCCAGTTTCCGTTCCGCTTCCGTCACCTGGCCGGAACAGGCGTAGACGGTGTAGCCTTTGCGGATTTCGACGGCGGTGTTCGTCATCGCCCGGATGAAATGCGTTCCAGGAGCAGCCCGATTCATGATGTCCAGCGATATGGCCGCCGCAAAGGAAATGACCGGCTTGCCGTCGGTGAAGGGGGCGATTTCCTGGAGCACCGGGACGACCTGGCGGGGCTTCACGGACAGCAGGATGATATCGGCCCAGGCGGCGGCTTCCGTGTTGTCCGCCGAGAGGAGAACGCCGAGCCCTTCCAGCGGGCGGGCCTTCTTCAGTTCCCTCCGGGTGGCCATGACGGGCCACTCCGGGGCGAGGGCCCTGGCGAGGGCCCCCCCGATGGTTCCGGCTCCCAGGATGGCGATGCGTGCGCGTTTTTCCTTTTGCATGAAGCATTCCTCCCCTTGTCGAGTGATGGATGACGGATAAAAAAAGGGCCGCCGACCCGAAGGTCGGCGGCCCGAAATCCCTGGAAATTACCGAATCAGGCTCCAGGACACGGCCGGCCACCCCCGGGATGCTTGCTCACGGGGCGAGGGCTGCACGGGAGGGCCATGTCGAAGCGTCGGTTCAGGATCATGCGGATCTTCCTTTCGCTGGAACCTGAGGATTTCGCGAAACGATAACCTTTTTTCAGCGAAGTGTCAAGATGGAAACGGCGGGTCAGGATTTTACCGAGACCGTGCCCGCTTCTTCCGTCAGAGGGATTGTTCCGCTTGCCAAAGCGGGTCTCCCGGGTCCGGCGGAATCGGCGCCGCTGGCCGGCGGCGTCACGCTCTTGGGCCTGCGGGGTCCTGGGAAGCCTCCTGTTCGGGGGCGAGCACGTACGAGGCGGCTTCCCTTATCACCCCCATGTCGGGGGAACGGAGAAGATAGCAGACGTCTCCCATTGCGGGGCTGAAAACCTCGGGAACCCTTTCTTGGTGGACGAGGAGGCTTCTGTAGGCCCTCAGGACGCTTTCGTGGTCGTGCGCGTACCTTCGGCCGTCGCGCCTTCCCAGGAAAGCGCAGTGGTACCTGCGTTCGAACGGGACGGGAACATACGCTGTTTCGGTCAACAGCCGAGCCCACTCGTCGAAAAGGTCGATGTCCGAGGAGAAGTTGTACATGTCCAGGATCAGCCCTCCCGGCGGCCGGACGTTGACCTCCAGGGCGACCAGTCGGTTGTCGGATGAGGTTCGGAAAAACTCGAGGTGGAAAAACCGCTCCTTCAGGCCGAAAGCGGCGACGGCCCTGCTTCCGGCTTCGACGAGATCGGCCGGAAGCTCGCGGAGAGTGTGAAGGAAGATGTCGAGGCGGTCGTTGACCATCTCCATCATGCCGTCGGCGTATCGCAGGGAAGCGCAGAAAACGACGCGGCCGTCGCGGTCGGCGAGTCCGTCGAAGGTGACGATGCCCCCCGTGATGAATTCCTCCATGAACATCTCCACGGGCGGCTTTTCAGCGAAAAAGAGTTCCAGCTCCCGACGGTCCCGCATCTTCCATGTTCCCGTCGCGCCGACCCCCTGGTCGGGCTTGAGCACGACCGGGAAGCCGACATCCGAGACCATTCCCAGGGCCTCTTCGAGGTCGTGAACGACCCTCCCCCTGGCGACGGAAAGCCCTGCGCGGGAAAAGACCTCCTTCATCAGGGATTTCCGGCGCATGGGAACCAGTTCGTCGGGCTTCAGGCCTGGAATGCCGAACTCCAGCCTCAGCCGGGCGTCGCTGTCGAGCCAGTGCTCGTTGTGCGATTCCAGGCGGTCGATGGGGCCGTACCGGTCCCGAAACGACGCCACGGCGGCGGCGACCTGGTCGGTCCGGTGGAGGTCGTCGACCCGGATGACGTCCGTCAGGGCTTCCCGCAGCTCGGCTCTGAGCTCTTCGGGGGCCTGGTCCACGATGCCGAGGACCTGTGCCCCGCGACGCCGGAGGGCGGCCGAGAAATTCACGTAATTTGGAGGAAAGTGCGGTGAAACCAGGACGATGTTCATCGACACCCACTCCCTTCGGATGGAGACTTTCACATGAGTCGCGCACTCAGATGCCGAGCTTTTCCAGGAAATACGGCATCTGGCGTCGCCACCAGGGCCAATCGTGATTCACGTCGGGTCCCCAAAGATCCACCCAGGCGGGGATGCCGAGTTTTTTCAGGATGTCTTCAAGGGCCAGGGTCTCCCTGATGGACTCCTCCTCCCATGCGCCCTGTCCGGAACAGAGAATGATCCGGCTTTCCCGGTAGCGATCCAGGTACCAGGGATCGGACAGGGAGGGAAGATAGTCGAGGGGCGAGTGAAAATACGCCCCATCCCCGAGGTTTCTTCCCAGGCTGAACGCGAGACTGTAGACCCCGCTGAGGCCGATGACGGCATCGAACCGGTCGGGGTGCCGGAAGAAGATGTTCGCGGCATGGTAGGCTCCCAGGCTGCACCCGGTCACCGCGATCCTATTTTTGTCCGGAGGCCCGTTCCCGATGAAGGGCAGGACTTCTTCGAGGATGTAGCGTTCGTAGGCTTCGTGCCTGGCGACCTTCTCGAAGGTCGATGCCCATGCGTTCAGCCAGGACTGCCGGTCCACGCTGTCCACCGTGAAGAGCCTGAGACGGCCTTCCTCCAGGAAAAAGCTCAGGGCCTCGATCATCCCGAAGTCCTCGTACTCGAAGAATCGGCCTCCGGAAGTGGGAAACACGAGGACGGCAGGTCCTCCATGCCCGTAGGCCCTGATTTCCATATCCTGCCCCAGGGAGGGGCTATGCCAGATCCTGGACTCTGTCTGCATTCACCGGGCTCCGTCGGTGTAAAATTAGTTTGACTATTGACTAGTATAGCGCAGCAGAATAGCGGTTGTTCCGCCACATGTCAAGACGAACCCGTCCCGGACTTGCGGGAACAGGGACGGCGCCTCAGGGATGGGAGGGACCAAAATGAAGAACATGCTGTTGCTTGTCGACCCCCAGAACGACTTCTGTGACCCGGAGGGCGCCCTGTTCGTGCCGGGTGCCGCCGGGGACTCGCGCCGTACGGCAGCGCTGATCGACCGAATCTCTCCCGCTTTGGACGACCTTGTCGTCACGCTCGACTGCCATCATGTCCTCGACGTCGCCCACCCCATGATGTGGGTGGATCGGGAAGGGGAACATCCGAGGCCCTTCACGGAGATCTCGCTGGAAGATCTTGAAGACGGCGTCTGGAATGCGGTCCGGCCCGAATGGCAGGACCGGCTCCGGCATTACGTGTCCGATCTCGAGGCATTCGGGCGCTACCGCCTGACCATCTGGCCGGAACACTGCCTGGTCGGCAGTTGGGGCTTCGGCATCGTTCCAGGCGTGTTCAGGGCCGTTACGGGATGGGAGCGGGAGCACGCGCAGGCGGCGATGCTTGTCCTCAAGGGGGAAAATCCCTGGACCGAGCACTACTCCGCCGTGAGGGCGGAGGTCCCCGACCCGGAGGACGCCCGGACCGCGATCAACCGCGCCCTCCTGGAAAGGATTCTCTCCTCCGGCCGTGTCGCGGTGGCGGGTCAGGCTCTTTCGCACTGCGTGGCCAACACGGTTCGGGACCTGGTGGAACCGCTGGGCGGAGATCTCTCCAGGCTCCTGCTCCTCAGGGACTGCAGTTCGTGCGTGCCGGGGTTCGAAGCCCTTGGCGGGGCCTTTCTGGAAGAAATGACCGGACTGGGGATGAGGGTGGATTTCAGCGACCGCTTCCTGACCTGAAGGGGCCGGGAAGCGGTCGAGGAATCCTGTCCCTCGACCGCTTTTTCTCAGGCTCCCGAGGTCACCCGGACTCTTTTTGCCTTGCCTTCGAAACGTTCCAGGCTCCCCGGCAGGAGAACCTTCACGGCGACGCGCAGGCCCAGCGCCTCGTGCAGGGCGCGTACGGCCTCCCTTTCGAGCCGTTCCATCTGGAGCTCGCCCAGACTCGACACGCTCTCGACCGATACGGCCAGATCCTTCACGAAGCGGTGTTCCGAGACCTCCAGAGCGTAGTTCATCGAAAGCCCCTCCACTTTCCCGAGGGCCGCCTCCACTTGCGTGGGGAAAACGTTGACGCCCTTGATGATGAGCATGTCGTCGGACCGGCCCCTGATGCGGGCGATCCGTATTCCGTCCCGGCCGCAGGCGCACCTTCCGGGGATGATCCGCGTCAGGTCGCGCGTCCGGTAGCGGATCAGCGGAAGAGCTTCCTTCGTGAGGGTGGTGAGAACGAGTTCCCCCTCTTCGCCGTCGGGCAGGAGCTCGCCCGAAACGGGATCGATGATTTCCGCCATGAAATGCTCCTCGTTCAGGTGGAGGCCGTCCTGGCGCGGGCACTCGATCGCGACGCCCGGTCCCATGACCTCGGAAAGGCCGAAGATGTCGAGAGCGGGCACACCCAGTCCCGCCTGGACCGTCTGTCTCAGGGCCTCGGTCCAGGGTTCCGCCCCGAGGATCGCGACCTTGAGGGAATGGCCCGGACCGGGTTGTCCTTCCCGCTTGGAGGCCAGGACTTCGGAGAGGTGCACGGCGTAGGATGGCGTGCAGGCGATGGCGGTGCTTCCCAGGTCCTGCATCAGCTGGATCTGGCGCTCGGTGAATCCGGTCCCGGAGGGGATGACCGTGGCTCCCAGGTGTTCTCCCCCGTAATGGAAGCCCAGCCCTCCCGTGAAAAGCCCGTAGCCGAACATGACCTGCAGGGTGTCGCCCGGAGTGACCCCCGCGATGGACAGGCAGTTCGCCATGCAGTCCTTCCATGCATCCAAATCGTTTTTCGTGTAGGCCACGATCGTCATCTTGCCTGTTGTTCCCGAGGACGCGTGCACCCGGAGCAGCTCTTCCCTGTCGCAGGCCAGAAGGCCGAACGGGTAGGCGTCCCTCAGGTCCTGCTTGGTCGTGAAAGGCAGTTTCCCCAGGTCCTCGGGGGAGCGGATGTCCGTCGGGCCGACTCCGGCCCGCTCCATCTTTTCCCGGTAATGGGGGACCCGGTCCCAAAGGCGGTTCACCGTTTTCCGAAGCTTTTCCATCTGCTGGCCGCTTTCCTTCCGATGCGCTGCTTTCATTCCTCTCTCCTCCTTGTTGGAAATAAAAAAAGGCCGGGGCCCCTTTTGGGGACCCCGGCCTCGAATCGGCACGGACGCCTAGGCGTCGGCCCTCCGAGGGGGTCCCACGCCGGTAAAAAAGAAACGAACGGACATCTTTGAGTTGGTTGGGTTCGTCATGTTGTCATCTCGCGATTTCATCGGGATAAATTAGTGAGAACTTATACCATGCCTCTCCATTTTTCGTCAAGGGTTTTCTTCAGGAGACGATCGGAATTCCCCGGGAAACGCTCCATTGGCGAACGCTCTCTTCGTCGTTGTAGGGGACCGGGCCGTCCGCCAGGATCATGGTCGTCTCGGGACCTTTCCCCGCCAGGAGGACGACGTCTCCCGGGCGGGCGGCGTCGAGGGCGGCATGGACCGCTTCCTTCCGGTCAAGGATGACGGAATGGGACTGGAGTCGAGGTCCCTGCAACCCTTCCTCGATCTGTCCGGCGATGACCCCGGGGTCTTCGCTCCGGGGGTTGTCCATGGTGAGAACCACGTGATCGGCCAAGACTGCCGCGACACGGCCCATGAGAGGCCGATTTTCCACCGTCCTCTCCCCGCCGAGGCCGAACACCGCGTGAACGGCTCCCCGGCAGCTTGCCCCGACCGCATCGAGGGCCTTTTCCAGGCCGTCGGGCGTGTGGGCATAGTCGATGAAGCAGGTGAGGCCGTTTTCGAATCGGAAGCGCTGCAGCCGGCCGGGGACGGGAGGGACGTTCTCGATCCCTCGCCGGATGGCTTCGGGTCCCATTCCCAGGCTCAGGCCGAGCGCCGTCGCGGCCAGAACGTTCGAAACGTTGTGGCGTCCCACGAACGGGCTTTTGACGCGGAGCGCCTGTCCGAGCGCGGGAAGGAAAAGCTCGAGATCCGTCCCGTCCAGGTCCATGGCGAGGATCCTGGCCCACACTCCGGGATTCTCCCCGATTCCGTAGGGGACTGTCCTCTTTGGGAAGAGGTCCGCGAGGCGCCGCCCCCAGGGGTCGTCGAAGTTGAGGCAGAATCTTGCTCCGGAACGGGGATGCTCCGAGAATAGCCTGAGCTTGGCCTGGAAGTAGCCCTCCATGTCGCCGTGGAAGTCCAGGTGCTCCGGGGTCAGGTTCGTGAAGGCCAGGGCGTCGAAAAGGCATCCGTCGAGCCGGTGAAGATCCAGACCGTGGGAAGAAGCCTCCATGACGCAGGCCTGTCCCCCGTTTGCGACCATCCTGGCCAGCCACCGCTGCACGGAGGGGCCGTCGGGCGTCGTCCGGTCTCCCGGCTCCTCCGCCTTTCCGTCGTCGTAGACGATCGTCCCCAGCAGCCCGCAGGGGACTTTCCCGCTGCGGAGGATCGACCGGGTGATCCAGGCGGTGGTGCTCTTCCCGTTTGTCCCCGTCACCGCCGCGAGCCGCAGCTTGCGGGCCGGGAAACCGTGGACCGCTGCGGCGACCGCTGCGGCGCCCCTGCGGACGTCCTTCACGAGGATCACGGGCAGAAGGGTGTCCAGGGGGCGCTCCGCAAGAAAGGCTCCGGCGCCGCTTTGTTCCGCCGCACGCGCGAAGTCGTGCCCGTCGGACTTGAAGCCCCTGACGCAGCAGTAGAGGGCGCCGGGTGCGACCTGATCCGTCCGGGTGCAGACGTCCGAAACGGCGTCGTCCTCCTGGGGCGGCCGGGCGAAGGCCGGAGCCAGACCAGCCGATTCGAGGGTTTCGAAGATTTGCGAAAGTTTCATCAAACGGGCTCTCCTTTCCTTTGAAGACCTGATTGTTTATTCTAAAGCGTTTGAACGGCAGCGCAAGAGTTCATCAGGGACGAGCGGTATTGCGGATCAGGGGTCATTTGCTGTTTAATGATGGAAATCTGATGTTTCTGCGGGGGCTAACCGATGGAAGAATTCACGGACAACCTGAGTTCCTTGCGTGAAAAGGTCTACCAGTACCTTAGGAAGGGCCTGAACGACGGGCGCCTCAGACAGGGCGCCTTTCTGAACCTGAACGCCATCAGCGCCGAGCTCGGGATGAGCCGAACGCCTCTTCGGGACGCCCTTTTCCAGCTTGAGGCGGAAGGGTACGTGACGATCTTTCCGAGGCGCGGGGTCATGGTCAACCGGCTCGATATGGAGAAGATCCGGAACATCTACGAGATCAGCGGAGCCCTGGAGAGCACGGTGATCGCCCATTCAGGGCGCAAGCTCACCGATGCGGACATCGCCGGGATGGAAAAGCTGAACGATCAGATGCGGGTGGCTGTGGAAACCCAGGACATCGACGGCTATTACGAAAAAAACACGGCCTTCCACAACATCTACCTCAACCTGTCCCAGAACGCGGACCTGATCCGGACGCTCCACACGATGAGGGAGAGGCTCTACGATTTTCCCAGGAGCAAGGCGTTCATCAAGGATTGGGAACTGTCGGCGATCGGCGAGCACGATGAACTCATCCGCAGGCTCAAGGCAAGGGATTTCAACGGGGCGGCGGAACAGCTCCGGGATGTCCACTGGTCGTTCGAGGTCCAGGAGCGGTATGCGCGGCTGTACTACTTCGGGCAGGAATGACGGCCCGGCCCTGCGCCGGACCGGACGAGCGGGCAAAACCGGGCGGGACGATTCCCGCCCGGTCGTTTTGTGCGCAAGATTGACATTGTCGGACTCTTTCTTCTAATATATCAGACGTATTTCTATCATATTTTTAGAGGGGGTTCGAAGCATGAAGAAGTCGTGGGTTGTCCTGCTGGCAGGGTTTGCGCTGTTTGCCCTGATGGCGGGAACGGCAATGGCGAATGCGCCTTTCCATATCGGCGTGGTCACCCTGACCGTTTCACAGGCGGAAGACACCTACAGGGGTGCCGAGCGGCTGACCAAGGAATACGGGGACGTGGCCAAGGGCGGGTACATCAAGCACATCACCCTTCCGGACAGCTTCATGTCGGAAATGGAGACCAGCATCAGCCAGATCGCCGGTCTTGCCGACGACCCGAAAATGAAGGTCATCGTCGTCGACGACGCGGTTCCGGGCACCACCGAGGGATTCCGCCGGGTCAAGGAGAAGCGCCCCGACATCCTCTGCCTCGCCGGCGAACCTCAGGAAGACCCGAACGTCATCTGCCCGGTGGCCGACCTGGCCATCGGCGTGGACAACATTTACCGCGGCTACCTCATCATCAGCACCGCGAAAAAGATGGGGGCCGATACCTTCGTTCACATCTCCTTCCCCCGCCACATGAGCTACGAGCTTCTTTCCAGGCGGCGCAACATCATGGAACAGGCCTGCAAGGACCTGGGCATGAAGTTCGTGTTCGAGACCGCTCCCGACCCGACCAGCGACGTGGGTGTGGCCGGAGCCCAGCAGTACATCCTCGAGAAGGTTCCCGCGTGGGTCCAGAAATACGGCAAGAAGGCCGCCTTCTTCTGCACGAACGATGCGCAGACCGAACCCCTGCTGCGTCAGGTCGCCAAGTACGGCGCCTTCTTCGTGGAACCCGATCTGCCCTCCCCGCTGATGGGCTACCCGGGAGCCTTCGGGATCGATCTTTCCAAGGAAAAGGGGAACTGGCCCGCCATCCTGAAGAAGGTCGAGCAGGTTGTGGTCAAGGCCGGCGGCAAGGCCCGCATGGGAACCTGGGCCTACTCCTACGGCTACGCGACGACCGCGACGCTCGGCGAGTACGGCAAGCGCGTCGTCGAGAAGAAGGCGAAGCTCGGAAACATGAAGGATCTGATGGACGCCTACGCGAAGTTCACGCCGGGCGCGAAGTGGAACGGCAGCAACTACGTCGATCTCGGGACCGGCGTCAAGAAGAAGAACTTCTTCCTCGTCTACCAGGACACCTACGTGTTCGGCAGGGGATACATGGGGGCCACGAGCGTGAAGGTTCCCGAGAAGTACCTGAAGATCAAGTAGGCCCGACCTCAGGCGAACCGGAACCCAAAGGCCGGGGGGAGGTTTCTTCCCCCCGGTTTTTTTCGGGGGACCATCCCCCGGCAATAAGGAGGAATCGCTCTTGCTGAAGGATCATCTGCAAAACCTCGCGGAACGGCTTCGGCTGCAGAAGCTCGACGCGATCGTCCTGGGGCCCTCCCCGGACCTGCAATACCTCGCCGGCCTGAGTCTTTTCGACGACGAGCGCTTCAAGGGACTTGTCGTCCTCTCCGACGGACGGATGTTCTCCATCGTGCCCAGGCTCTATCGCGAGCAGATGGAAACCGTCCTGGGGCCGGAGTGCCCGGAGTGCCTGTGGGACGACTCTGAGGGGTTTCTTGAAAAGGTCACGGCCGTTTGGAAGGATTTCGGGCTCCAGGGAAAGGTCGTGGCGGTGAACGACGGCATCCGTGCGGTGGACTTGATCGACCTGGAGCGGTCCGTTCCCGGGACGCGCTTCGTCAACGGGCACCCCGTGGTGGAAGCCATGCGCCTGGTCAAGTCGCCGGAGGAGATGGAACTGCTTCGGAAGGCCGCGCGCATCGCGGACGAGGCCTTCACCGCCCTGCTGCCGTTCATCCGCCCGGGAGTCCGGGAGGGAGAGGTGGCCCGGAAGCTGGAGGACCTGCTGGTCGAGAAGGGTGCGGACGGCTTGTCCTTCACGACGATCGTCGCTTCCGGCCCGAACGGGTCCAACCCGCACTACATGGGGTCCGGCCGGGTGCTGTCGGAGGGCGATCCCGTGGTCATCGACTTCGGCTGCACCTACCGCGGATACTGCTCGGACACGACCCGCACCGTTTTCGTAGGACGGGCTTCCGAGGAGGACCGGGCGATTTACCGGGTCGTCCTGGAGGCGAATCTCGCCGGGGAGGCGGCCGTCCGGGCGGGAGCCACCGCCCAGGACGTGGACCGTGCAACGCGGTCGGTCATCGAGAAGGCCGGGTACGGGGAGTATTTCATCAACCGGACCGGGCACGGGATTGGGGTTGCGGTTCACGAGGCCCCCTACATCATGGAGGGGAACCTCCAGGAGCTGGGAAAAGGCATGGCCTTCAGCGTGGAGCCCGGAATCTACATCCCGGGGCGCCTCGGGATCCGGATCGAGGATATCGTCCTGGTGACGGACAAGGGCGGGGAACCCCTGAGCGCGTTTCCGAAGGATCTCGCGATCGTCTGAACCCCTCCGGATCCGGAAATCGAAGATCACTTTCAGGGAATGTCCGTTCGAAAAACCACCTTGACAGGCCGGGCGTGGGTGTGATAGATTCCTCGCCATGATGAAACGATATAGCGGCAGCATGACGGTAACGAACGCGAAGGCGCTTTGGTGGTGGGGGTCCTGACCCCCGCCCGCTTCAGCGTGAGCTTGAGAGGGCCGCGGGGAAGAATTTTCCCGCGGCCCCTTTTTTTCGGAAACAGGCGGGGGGCCGAAAGGCTCCCCGCTTTTCGATTCAGAAAATTTCCATTAGAGGAGGAAGACGAGATGAGGCAGACGAGCGCGGCAAAGACGAGCACGAGGGGGTTTTACGGCGAGTACGGCGGGAGGTTCGTGCCGGAGGCGATCGACGTTCTCCTGGACGAACTGGAGGGAGCCTTTGACGAAGCGATGTCCGACGGGGCATTCGTGGCGGAGATGGACCGGCTGCTNGGGGAATACGTGGGACGGCCGTCACCCGTCACCGAGTGCGCCAATCTTTCCCGGGAGCTCGGGGGAGGGCGCCTCTTCCTGAAACGCGAGGACCTGAACCACACCGGGGCGCACAAGATCAACAACGCCCTTGGGCAGGCCCTCCTGGCGAAGCGCATGGGCAAGACGCGCCTGATCGCCGAAACCGGGGCGGGGATGCACGGAACGGCCAGCGCCACCGCCGCGGCTCTTTTGGGCCTGCAATGCACGGTTTACATGGGCGCGGTCGACGTGGCGCGTCAGGCGCCGAACGTCTCGCGGATGAAGGTGCTGGGGGCCAGGGTCGTGGCGGTCGAAGAAGGGCAGGCGACTTTGAAGGAGGCCGTCGACGCGGCACTGGCGGCCTGGGTCGAGGATCCGGAGGCCTTCTACCTGCTGGGCTCCGTGGTGGGCCCCTCGCCGTACCCCGAGATCGTCCGGAGCTTCCAGTCCGTCATCGGCCGGGAGGCCAGAAGGCAATTCCTGGAAAGGGAAGGACGCCTGCCGGACGAAGTGGCCGCCTGTGTCGGGGGAGGCAGCAACGCCATGGGGCTTTTCTCGGGTTTCCTGGATGACCCGGAAGTTCTCATCACCGGGGTCGAACCCGGAGGAAAGGGTGTGGAGAAGGGACTCGGGGCGCATGCCGCGACCCTGGCGGCCGGCAGCCGGGGCGTGGTGCACGGTTTCAGGACGGTCGTCCTGTCGGATGCCTCGGGAGAACCGGCTCCCGTCCATTCCATCGCGGCCGGGCTGGATTATCCCGGAGTGGGGCCCGAGCACGCCCACCTGCGGGACACGGGGCGGGCCCGATACGTGGCGGTCACGGACGACGAGGCTCTGGAGGCGTTCGGCAGGCTTTGCCGGACCGAGGGGATCATCCCGGCGCTGGAGAGCTCGCATGCCCTGGCTTACGCCTTGAAGCGCCTGCCGGGGATGAAGCGGGAGCAGTCCCTGCTGGTGAACCTTTCAGGGCGCGGCGACAAGGACCTCGACACGGTGCTTTCACAAATGGAGGAAAAGGCCTCCGCGTGCGAAGCCGGAGGCCTTCGGGGAATCCAGTCCAGGGGATTGTTCTACGTCTAGGGACGGCATCCCCGAGAGTTCCCGGCGATGAGGGCCGCCCCGATAGCTCCCGCGAAAGGGGCCTCAAAAGAGGAAACGACAGGTCGCCCGAGCTTTTTCTCCAGGAGCCGGATCAGGTTGCGGCTCCTGGAGACGCCTCCGGTGAAAGCGACGGGTCCGGATCCCCCAAGCTTCTGGAGCATCGAGCAGGCGCGGCCGGCGACCGAATCGAGAAGCCCCAGCGCCAACGACCGCTTGTCGACCCCCCGAGCCAGCAGGCTCACCACCTCGGACTCGGCGAAAACCGTGCACATGCTGGAGATGGGCTGGGGAGGCAGATCCTCCGGCAAACGGCTCAAGTCGTCCAGATCCATTTCCAGGAGGGCGGTCATGACCTGGAGAAACCGCCCCGTTCCTGCGGCGCATTTGTCGTTCATCAGGAATTCGGTGACGATTCCTCCCTTGCCGAGCGCGATGGCCTTGCTGTCCTGGCCTCCGATGTCCAGGACCGTTTCGGCCCCGGGGTAGAGAAAGGCCGAACCGGCCGCATGACAGGTGATCTCGGTGACCGAATGGCCGATTCCCCTGAGGCTGTTCCGCCCATATCCCGTGAGCACGATGCCTGAAGTGTCCGAGAGATCCATCCCGTTTCGGGCCGCGATTTCACGGAGGGCATGCTCGCCCGTTTCCCGCGGGTTCCAGCCGGTCGGCACCATGAGCCGGTCCAGGACCAATCCGTCAAAGAGGACGACCTTGGTGCCCATGGAGCCCAGGTCGATGCCGATACTCAAACTCATGGCTGCTGCACCACCAATTCTATGGGAATGGCCAGGCCTTCGGCCGCTTCCCTGACGGCTTCGGCCTGGAGAACGTCGAAGCGCAGCGAAATTCCGCAGCTGTCCGCCAGGTGACGGGGGTGGGACAGATGTCGTCTCTCACTCCCAGGCTTCTCAGGCGTCGGTGAAGAATCATCCCCTCGGTCGAGGTCCTGAAGAGAGCGTAGGCGAAGGTCAAGGCCGGCGCCCTTTCGCCAGGTTTTCCCGGATCATTTCCCACCGGGCGGTTTCAGGATTCCCGTTTTCCACTTCCGTCATCGGCAGGAACAGGCGCCGCTTCCCGAGTTCCTCTCTCAATGTACGGATGAAGATCCCCTCTCCTTCGGACCGGCGGGCCGCCTGTCCGCATCCGGAAACTCCTCCCCTGAATCCTAAGCAGGTGGTCAGGACTCCGCAACTGGGACTCCCCTTCACCCCGACGATCCCGAGGATGTCCACGCCATTCGCCAGGGCGTCCTCGGTCTGGTCGAGAGCGGTTTCCAGGATCGAAGCACAGTGCCGCCGGAAAGTCGGGGTGTCGTACTGCTCCGATGTCATGCCCCACCGCTTCAGGCCAAGAAACGAACATTCCGGGCAGGGAAGCTGGATGATCCCCGTTCCCTCGCGGGCAAGGGGAACGAGCAGCTTCTCCAGGACACCCGGGTAGGCGGCTTCCCCCTCCACGATCGCGCTCGCGTTCAGCAGGCAGTGGCAGAGAACGACGATCCGGCGGCTGCGCTTCATGGGTCCCTCCTACTTTTCCACGGTTCCCTTGAGGAACGGGTTGTTCCCGAGCGCCAGAGTCCGTGGCGCAAGCCTGGGCAGGATCAGTGCCACGAGAACCGAGCAGGCGACTTTGTCCACCAGGTTGCCGGTGATCCGCGGAATGAAGGCCGAGGTGAAGATGGAGTTGCCGCTCTTCAGGAGCCAGAGGAAGATCAGGTCCGTGCCGCCTCCCGTCAGCCCTCCGTAGATCCAGACGGCGATGGGAGTTCCGATGAGCGGGGCGATGACCGCCAGGGTCAGGCCGGTGGCAACGGCCACCGGAAGGGTGAAGCGAAACCTTTTGGCGACGAGGCCGACAACGAGGCCTATCGCCATGTTGACGAGAGCGAAGGGGATATCCCGGGGGTTTGTCAGGATTCCCTGAACGACATTCGTGACGAGGCCGATCATGACCCCGTGGAAGGGGCCCAGCAGGACCGCGCCGAATATCGTCCCCAGGGTGTCCAGGAAGATGAGGGGGATGTGAAGCATCTGGACGAAAGTCCCCAGGGCGAGGTTGACCACGACGCAGACGGCGCTGAAAGTCAGGGCGAAATTCCTGTTCATTGATGAGGCTCCTTTCCCTGGCGGATCGGCCTGCAGGGGGGGTGAGGCTCTCGATGAAGGCTTCGATCCGGGTACGCAGCTGTCCCTCGTCTCCTGCGGCGTAGTCGGTTTCGAGAGCCAGAAACGGGATGCCTTCGGACTGGAGGCGATGCCTCATCTTTTCGTTTTCGACCTGGTATGTCGTGCAGAAGCTCAGGTTCAGTCCCACCACTCCGTCGACGTCGTATTCTTTGACCAGTCTGATCACGTCGTCGGCACGCCCTTCGTTCGGAGAGAAGCAGGCGCAGTGGATCCGGTCGAAATAGCGGTGGGCGATCGCGTCGATCAGCTGTTCAACTGTCGAAGCGCCCGATGTGTCCACCCGGCTTTCGAAGTATCGCGTACCGGTGCAGTTTTCCTCGACCACCACGGCGGCGCCGCTGGTTTCGATGATCTTGTGGACTTTCCAGTTCGGGACCACGATGGGGGTTCCGGTGACAAGAAGGCGCCTTGTTCCCTCCGGGAAGACGGTTTGTCCGGCTTTGACCCGGTTCTCGCACTCCTTTGCCAGGTCGGTGGCCTGGGTGATGAACCGTTCGGCATCGTCGTAGAAGGCCACCTGGCTGGCCAGGAGCATGTCCAGGCCGCTGATCGGGATGCTTTGGGCCTTGCGGGTTTCGTAAAGGCGCGCGAGCACGGCGCGTTTGCGTTCCACCGTTTCGATCGCCGAATTCAGGCGGTCGAAATCGAGGCGGTTGCCGGTGACTTCCTCCAGTTTCTTCACCAGATCGGCCATCGATTTGCGAAAAAGGGAAAAGCCGCTCTCGCCCTTGGTGTTGGGCAGGTCCATGACGTAGGTGGGGGCCATGTCGCCCAGCACTTCCCAGGCCTTTTTCTTGCCGTCGCAGGTGTTCTNCCCGACAACAAGGTCGACGGACTGGAAATAGGGGCAGGTGCGGGAAACCTTCGCTCCGATGCCCGCCTTGATCAGGGGGCAGAGGTTTCGCGGAAGAACCTGCTCGCCTGCGGGAACCCAGAACTCGGAACCGGCGCACAGGCCGACCATGATCCCTCCAAGGGCCAGCACGATCTCCTCGGGAACGTAGATGCAGAAGCTCCCGATGATTTTCCCGCCGCGGGCCTTGTGCTCCAGCAGTTCCTGGATCCGGAGGCCGTGGACCTCGGCAATCACCATGTTGAAATAATCCATCCCCAGGGGGCGGTCCTGCTGGGTCAGGAAGACCTGTTCGAACGCGGNGGGCAGTGCGGCGCAAAGCTGATCGTGGGTGGCCAGGTCCATGTTCAGTCCCTTCCACATCTTGTGATAATCGGCCATAGGGCAATCCTCCTCGGAAAAAATCGCGGCAAGCCGTAGCTCCCGGCGGAGAGTCGGGCAGCCTGTCGTCCTGAATGGAAACCGTTTTGTCGGAGGAGTGTCCTGGGGGAGGGGTTGTGTCAGAAGGTACCGGAAAAAGGGGTTGAGTGAACCGGTCCTTTGGCGCCGTCCTCGCTGCCCGGGGCAATCCCCGACTGCGATGCAGACCCTGCATCGCCCGTTTTGCAGGCTCAGTGGCGCTTCTGCCGGATCATCGTCAACCCTCCTTTCGCGGGAAATGGAACGGAAGCATAAATAATAGGGTTTTTCACCAAAACGGGCAATAGGACAAGTTCCTTTAACCCTGCCTGCCTTCTTATGCCGTGGCCTTCCAGTGCTTGAAGCCCTTGCCGAAAACCTCCGTGGCGTCGGTCTGGATCAGGAAGGCGTTCGGGTCGTGTTCGGCCAGGAAGATCTTCAGGTCGGCCACCTGGCGGGGCAGGAGGAGGGACATGACGATCGGGCGCTCTTTACCGGTGTAGGCCCCCTCGCTGTGGATCAGGGAAGCCCCGCGGCGAAGCTCCTCCAGGATGTACCGCCTGACCTCCTCGTGCTTGTCGGAGATGATGAAGACCTGGACACAGCGGTCGAACGAGCGGAGGGCGCCGTCCAGGAAGGTGGAGCCGGCAAAGAGCATCGCCACCGCGTAAAGCGTGTTCTCGGCGCCGACGATGAAGACGGCGGGAATCAGGACGAAGGAGTTGATCCAGAAGGTGAACTTTCCGATCTCCATGCCGGTCTTCCTGCGGACGATGGCGGCGAGGATGTCGGTTCCGCCCATGGAGCCGCCGGCGTTGAAGACGAGAGCGCCGCTGATCCCGTTGATCGCGGCGGCCGTAAGGACCGCGAGCAGCTTGTCCTGCAGGGGGGTCGGAGGGAACATCCTGAACAGGTCCAGCAGGCCGGAGAAGAGAAGGACCGAATAGGCGGTGAGGTACAGGAAGCGCCGCGGCAGGACCTTCCAGCCGAGGGCGAAGAGACCGATGTTGAAGATCAGGTTGACGAGGCCGACCGGGAATCCCAGCGTGTAGTTCAGCAGGATGGAAATGCCGGTGAAGCCGGTGCTGGGAAACCGGTAGGGCAGGACGAGCAGAGAGATGGCCAGGGTGTAGAGGACGGTTCCCACCGTCACTCTCAGAACCCCGGGAGCCTCTCTTTTCACGGTTCTCCTGGTCAGAAGAGTCAAGCGGGCAAGAAAGCGCATCGGGAAACCTCCGTCGGGCAGTTTGCGGGATGTCGCACCCGTAGTTTAAGGCAATTTTGCCTTTTTGGGCCGCCGGTTTTCGACAGGATCGTGACCAATATTGACCAATGGTGTAAAATACCTCACCGGGAAACCGAATACCAGAACCGGGAGGTCGATTCACCTTGAGCGAAGGCAGAACGAAGGAACACCTTTCTTTCCAGGCGGAGGCGCGTCAGGTTCTTGACCTGATGATCCACGCGGTCTACTCGAACAAGGATGTTTTCCTGCGGGAACTCGTCAGCAACGCCTCGGACGCGCTGGACAAGCTTCGGCTTGAGTCCCTGACGAACGAGGCCCTGCGGGATGCGGTCCANGACCCCGCGATCGCGATCGAGCGGGATGCGCAAAGCCGTACCCTTTCCGTCTCGGACAATGGGATCGGCATGACGAAGGAAGAGATGGTCCGGTTTCTTGGGACTATCGCCAAATCCGGGACGAAGGAGTTCCTGCGGATCCTGAAGGAGTCCGGACGGGGAAGCGATCCGGAAGCCCTCATCGGGCAGTTCGGCGTCGGCTTTTACGCTTCCTTCATGGTGGCGGACCGGGTGACGGTGATCAGCCGGAAGGCGGGAACGGACGAGGCCTGGAAGTGGGAGTCGGAGGGCGACGGCGGGTATTTCCTGGAACCGGCCGAAAGGGCGGGCTTCGGGACGACGGTGACGCTCTTTCTCCGTCCCGCGGAGGAGGAGGACGGGCTTCGGGATTACACGGACGAATGGGTCCTGAAGGAGATCGTCAGGAAATACTCGGATTTCGTGGCCTACCCCGTCCGGTTCGGCGAAGAAACCCTCAACAGCATGAAGGCGATCTGGGCCCGGCCGAAATCGGAGGTCAAGGATGCCGACTACGACGAGTTCTATCGGCATGTCAGCCACGACTGGAACCTTCCGCTGAAGCGGATCGCCTGGAAGGCCGAGGGGCGGTCNACCTTCGATGCGCTCCTCTTCATTCCTTCGAAGGCTCCTCTTGACCTCTTCATCCGAGACGTGGACCGCGGGCTGCAGCTTTACGTCAAGCGCGTGTTCATCAAGGGAGACTGTCGCGAGCTTTTGCCCGACTACCTCCGTTTTGTCCGGGGCGTGGTGGACAGCGAGGACCTGTCGCTCAACATGTCGAGGGAGATCCTCCAGCAGAATCGCCAGATGGAGCTGATCCAGGCCGGCCTCACCCGGCGGATTCTTTCCACCCTGGAGGAGATGCGCTCCAATGACCCGGAAGGCTACCGGACCTTCTGGAAGGAGTTCGGGCGGGTTCTGAAGGAAGGCCTCTTCCTGGACGGGAAGAACCGCGAGAAGCTTCTGGAGCTCTGCCTTTTCAAGTCCTCCATCTCGGGGGACGAATGGGTCACCCTGGAAGAGGCGGCCTCGCGGCTTGCCGATGGCCGCAAGGAGATCTTCTACCTCGTCGGCGAGGACCGGTCGGTCCTGGAACGGTCTCCCATCCTCGAGGCATTCCGGTCCCGCGGGATCGAGGTCCTGTTCATGACGGACCCGGTCGACGAGATCTGGCTCCAGTCCGTGGACGGATTCAGGGATTTCGGCCTGAGGGACGCGGGCAAGGGCGACCTGGAGCTCGAGAGCGAAACGGAGAAGGAAAAGGCCAGGGAAGTGCGGGATGCCGCGGAGAAGAACCTGAGGCCGCTGATGGATTACCTGAAGAACCGGCTTTCCTCCATGATCAGGGAGGTCCGCCTCTCGGGGAGGCTGACGGATTCTCCGGCGTGCCTGGTCCAGGACGAAAGGGATCCTTCGCCCCAGTTCGCCCGAGTCCTGGCTTCCATGGGAAGGGAAGTGCCGCAGTCCAGGCCGATTCTCGAGCTCAACCCGGGGCATCCCATCATCAGGGGGATGTCCGGCCTGCTGGAGGAAAACCCGGCAAGCCCGGCCCTGGAAGCCTACGCCGAGCTTCTCTGCGGGATGGCGGCCCTGGCGGAGGGGAGCCTGCCCCAGGATGCTCCGGGCCTCTCCCGGCGGCTGGCCGAGCTCCTCAGGGAGAGAATGGGCTCCGGCACCGATTCCCTGGAGAAAGCCTTGTCAGAATAAACCGCTAAGGCTATATTTGGATAAAGGGAAGGGGGCCGGGAAGGGCCCGGCCGTCATCCCAACAGGGGAGGTGTCGTGGGCGTGCTGACAAACCGTCACGTGGAGTGCCCGCACTGCGGGACCGAGTTCAACGTCTACCTGAACTACAAGGACGGCAAACTGGTCTGCCCCGGATGTTCCAAGAATTTCGTGCCGGAATACTTCAACCTTGATTTCAAGCAGCTTGAGGAAGGGTGCAAGAAGGAGTGACGGCAGGAAGGACAGAAAGGAAGGGCCCGGTCTTCGCGGGAAGGCCGGGCCCTTTTGCGTTTTCGCTGCCGTTCGCTACAGGAGGTAGCGCAGAGTGAGGTAGATCGACGAGGCTGCCAGGGTCAGCGCGGTGATGGGGATCCCCTTCCGAAGGAAGTTCGCGAAGGAGATCGGGCGTCCCGCCTTTTCGGCCAGGCCCGCCATGACGAGGTTGGCCGAGGCCCCCACGAGGGTCGCGTTTCCTCCCAGGCACGCGCCGAGGGAAAGGGCCCACCAGAGGGGGCGGGCGTCGAGATGGGCGAGGGACGCCATGTCCTTGACGAGGGGGATGACGGCCGCCGCGTACGGGACGTTGTCCACGACGGCGGAAATCGCTCCCGATCCCCAGACGAGGAACATCGCCAGGATCTTGGGGTGCTCGCCGGCCGCCCCGGCCAGGAATCGGGCGGCGAGCCCGATGATGTCCAGGTGCTCCAGAGTGCCCACGAGCATGAACAGGTTCGAGAAGAAAAGGATCGTGACCCAGTCGATCTCTTCGAGAGCGGTTTCCACCTTGACGGGGCAGACGACCAGACCGAGGGTGGCACCGGCCAGGGCGATGGTGGCCGCCTCCAGGTGAAGCCACCCGTGGAGGAAGAAGGCGACGAGGACCAGGCCGAGAACGGCCAGGACCCTTGTGGCGAGAGGTTTGTTGAGGTGCTTCCTGAGAGTGTGGAAACCCTCGATCAGGTCTTCGATAGGTCGGTTTTGGGAAAGCTCCCGGGCGTAGAAGAAGTGAAGGCCGAGATACATGGCTCCGAGAGACAGGGCGGCGGCGGGTCCCACGTTCAGCAGAAAGTCGTTGAAGGACAGGCCCGCAGCCGAACCGATGAGGATGTTCGNGGGATCCCCGATCAGGGTGGCGGTTCCGCCGATGTTCGAGGCGAAAACCTCCGCGAAGATGAACGGCAGGGGGTCCAGGTCGAGCGTTTCGCAGACGGCCAGAGCGACGGGCCCGATCAGGAGGACCGTGGTGACGTTGTCCAGAAAAGCGGAAACGATCGCCGTGAGAAGGGAAAGCGAAACGAGGAGACGCCATGGGTTGCCCTTGCTCTCCCGGATGGCGATCAGGGCGGTATACTGGATCAGCCCGGTCTGCTTGACGATCCCCACGAGGATCATCATGCCGATCAGAAGGCCGATCGTGTTGAAGTCGATGAACCCGAAAACGACATGCTGCTCCGCGAACCGCAGAAGAAGGACCCCGGAAAGTCCGATCAGGGCCGCCTTCAGGCGGTGCATGCGTTCCGTGACGATGAGCGCGTAGGTGAAGACGAAAAGGCCCAGAGCACTCCATTGAGTTGCCGACATTTTTCCCGTCTCCCTTTGGCGGTCTGCCACTCGCCAGATGACGGCGTATTCTATCAGCAACGGGGAAGCTCCGCAATGGGATTTTGAAAAGACAGCTCAATTCAGAAAAAGCAGAAAAGACCGTCAAGATGACGGAAAAATGAAGGGGGAGATCCCCGTGAGCCTGAGAGGTTTTCTATCGAAGTGCCCGCCCTGAATGCTGCTGTGGGGGGCGTGGCTCTCGCACTCGTGCTGCTGTGGTTTTTCAGGGTTCTTAAGGGTTAGGGTGCGGGCCGGGGAGCACGGGCTCCCCGGCCCGGGGCGTTCATTTCCTGAAGAGATAGGAGTAGCGTTTCACGCCGGTTTTCGCCTCCGGCGGAGGCGCGGTCCTGGGTTTTGGGGAAAAAGCGTCCTCGGCGAGCGCTTCCTCGGAGGCTTTGCCGATCAGCGCGAAGACGCGGCCGGCCGCGACCTGGATGTTTTCTCTGACCGATTCCCGCAACGTTTCGGACATGGTCTTGATTTGCCTGTCCAGGTCGTCCGACTTCTGGAGAACGCCGCCGACCTGCTGGTAAAATTCATTGAATCGGCTTTCGAAATGGGTCCTGAGGTCGCGCTCGAGGGCGCCGAACTGCGCGACGAGTTCGGACGAGATCCCCTGGAGGTCGCGGCGGTCCCGGAGGAGCGCCTCCTCGAAGGAGGAAAGCCGGAGGGACTGTTCCTGGAAAAGCTTCTCCACGGCCCGGAGCCTTTCTCCCGTGTCCTGGGGCAGCTCCCTTGTCACGGAGCTGAGCCGGTTCATCTCCAGGACGAGGGGTTTGAGGGATTCCTGCGTCTGCCCGTTCTGCTCCGCCGATTTCCTGGAGCTTTCCTCGAGCCCGGCCAGAAGTTCCTTGCGGGTGGATTCGACCAGATTGCCGAAGAAGGTCAGCCGCTTTTCCTGGTCGTCCTTTCCGCTTTCGGCCTCCTGGAGGATTCGCTTGCGGGCCTCCTCCAGAGTGTCGCTGACCTCGTCCTGGATCCGTGTCATGCGTTCGCCGAGCGACAGGACGGAATCGCGAAGCGCCCGGGTTTCCGATGATAGACGGTCCTGGGCCTCGTTCACCCGCCGATCCAGGTTTTCCTGCAGGCGGGCGGAAGTTTCCCGGATTTCCCGGGCGGTTTCCGAAAGGCGGCTATGGCAGAAAAGAAGGCCGACCGCTCCGATGCCGAACAGGATGAGCAGAGTCAGCGTGTTGAATTCAAAGTTCATGACCAAGGCCTCCTGCGTGTGTGAGTTCAATCCTGGATGGTCTTTTTTAAACAGTGTTCCTAATCATAACATGCTTTTTGATTCGGCGACCCGATTGTCGCGCCAATGAAGAAGGATTGGAGGACCTTTTCGTGGACCGGAACCCGGGAAACATCCTGCTGCATTTTCTTTTCGGACTGCTTGTCATGGCCTACTTTCTCTCTTTTTTCTTCCGTGTCTCCGCCGCGGTCGTTCTTCCCCGCTTGGCTTCGGAGATGGGAATGACGGCAGGGATGACAGGGTTCGTCTCCAGCCTCTACTATTACGCCTACGCGTCGATGCAGCCCCTGTGCGGTTCATTGAACGACCGGTGGGGCCCGCTGAGGGTCGTGGGTGCCGGTTTGGTCGTGACCTCCGCGGGGGCCGCGCTCTTCATGTCCGCTTCGACCCCCTGGACCCTGGCGGCGGGTCGTCTCCTGACGGGTCTCGGTCTCGCGCCGATGTTTTCAGGGGCGCTCGTCTACCAGGCGACGGCGTTCCCGGCCCATCGCTACGCGTTCTATTCATCGGTCACGCTCGCCTTCGGAAACCTGGGCGCCGTCGTTTCCGTCGGGCCGCTCGGAGCCGCGATCGACCGGTGGGGCCGAGCCTCCGTCTTCCTTGCCCTGTCGATCGCCAGCCTCCTTCTTTCAGGGCTTCTCTTCATGAGGGCGAAATCGGATCCCGTAAGGCTGGCGGTTCACGGGGCACACCGGAGCGTGGTTCCCTTCACGACACACCTTAGGGCGGGTTTTTCCGCCCTTCGGGCCTCGCGGGAGCACCGCTGCGTGGCAACCCTGTGGGGCGTTTCGGTCGGCGCCCTGCTCGCCTTCCAGGGGCTCTGGTCCGTAGCCTGGTACCAGGCGGCCTACGGCGTGGAGGCCTCGACCGCCCGCTTCTGGGCGGGAGCCGTCGGGATCGGGGTCATGGCGGGAACCCTTCTGAGCGGAAGCGGTTCCCAGAGGCCCGATGAGCGGATGAAGTCCCTGCGGCGGGGATTGGCGCTGAACCTAGGGGCATGGGTCGCCCTCTGGCTCGGTTTCGCCCTCCGCCTTCCCCTGGCGGTCTCCGGCATCCTCGGGTGCCTGCTCGGGGCGGCCACCGGCGTCCTGGTCGTCCATTTCGCCTCCGCCCTCAACGAAATGACCCCCCGGTCGAGAACGGGGTCCGTCCTCGGGGTGGTCAACATGCTGGTCATGGTGAGCGTGATCGTCTTCCAGTGGGGAACGGGCGCCATCCTGGGCCGTTTTCCCGGTGCAGGTCCCGGCTCTTACCCGCCTCTCGGCTACCTGACGACGTTCGGGCTGGCGATTGCCCTCGTGGCGGCAAGTTCGCTGGCCTTCAGGGGCATGCGTCATTTCGACGAAGCGGTGAGGAGGGCGCGGGAATGAAAAAACGGGCATCCCTTTTCGCCCTGTTTCTTCTCCTGGTTTTCGGGACGCAGGCTCTCGGCGGGGTGATCCGCTCGGAACGGGCCGACGAGTGGGGGGCNATGGCCGGCCTCGGGAAGAAGTCCTTTCGCTTCGTGGTGCTGGGAGACACCCAGCCCCTGGGTCCCGGCCGGGTCCCTTCTCCCCTCCTGGAACGGCTTCTGACGGAAATTTCCTGGCTGGGGCCGGATTTCGTCATCCACCTGGGCGACAGCGTTCCCGGCTATGGGGATTCCCTGGAAGAGGCCCGGGCCGGGTTTTCCGCCCTGAAGGAAAAAATCGACCGGCTGCTGCCGGGCGTGCCGTTTTTCGCCGTCCCGGGCAACCATGACCAGGCGACTCCCGGCGCGCTGACGGCCTACCGGGAAACCTTCGGATCCCATCTCTACTATGATTTCCCCTACGGCAACGCCCGTTTCGTGATCCTCAACGGCAATTTCCCGGCCTGGATGGCGCCCAGNGGGAAGGACTACGGGTTCTTCAACCTGAACGACGGCATGCACGTTTTGCCCATGGTCGACTGGGCGAACGAGGCCTTCAGCCGAGGGGGAAAGCTCCTGTTCGTCCTTCTCCACACGCCTCCCTTCCCGGCGTACACGCCGCCTCCCGGCAAGGGGACGCACGGCTTCCTCACGGCGGCCAACCGCGACGCCTTTGTCGCCGCCCTGCCGAAGGGCAGGACCCGGGCGGTCTTCTCCGGTCACGAACACCTCTTCTACGTGGAGGAACACGGAGGGGTCAAGTTCTTCACCGTCGGCACGGGAGGAGGTCCCCTTTCCGGTCCGGTGACGGGGCCTGCGGGGGTCAATGCGGGGATTGCGCCGAAATTCAGCCTGCTGAAAGGGGATCCCGAGGTCGACCGGGGCGGCGGGTATCCGAAGGGCCTCTTTCGTTCCGGAGCCCTGGGCGTTTTCGGGTTCCTGGCCGTGACGGTCGACGGGGACAAGACGGCCTATGAGTTCGCGGTTCCCTTCACCCTGGAGGTCTCCTATCCGGAGGGAAACGACGGAATATCGCAGACGGCTCGTGCCGTCCTGGAAAACCGGGGCCGTTTCGCCCAGCTCCTGAAGGGGATAACCTTCCTGATGCCCGTTTCTCCCGGGGGGTACGCCCTGAAGGCCACGGTGAAAAACGGGGACCGGACGGTCGTCGAGATCGGGCCTGTGCCGGAAGTGCTGGAAGTCGTTCCTGCGGGGCCCGGAAAGGCCCTCGTCAGGGTCCGGGCGACGGTTCCGCCCGCCATGGCCGTCGACATCAGGATCGAGGTGAAGTAAACACGGAGACCCCCTTTCGGGGGCCTCTTTTTCGTTAGCCAGGCCTTGCCGGCGGGACTTGCGCCCCGGGAACGGGACTGCCGGCCGGGCAGGGCGGGCTAGAGACCGTCGGCCGAAAAGCGCGGCGAAGCGCTTTTCAGGACCTGTTCGAGGGTGACCTGCCGGCGAAGCTCCGGATTTTTTCGAGCCATGTCGCCATCGCAAAGGTGTTCGATCTGGTGCGCGGAAAGCCGTGAAGAATTGCGTCCGCTTCTCTTGCCGAGGAAAGAAAGAATTCGTTTCATACGAAAAACCCCCTCGATAAATGATAACAATTTGACATCCATCGAGGATCATGATGACAGAAAGAAGCTTGTTTGTCAACTATCTGTTTTCTTTTTGGTGATCCCGCTGGCTTTCAGTTCGGCAAGCTGCCCCAGAGCCTCCTCCAGGTGGCGCCTCAGGGCTCCCATGGCACCTTCCGGGTCCTTTCGGGCGATGGAGTCAACGAGAAGTTCGTGTTCCGCCAGGATTTTTCCCGACTGGCCCGAGTAGCGCAACAGGAGTCCCCGGCTCGTGACGATCTGTTTTTCCATCGTCGAGGTCAACCCCTCGTAAACGCGCGTCAGGATGGGGTTGTGGGCGGCGCCGACCACGAGGGCGTGCAGGAGGGAGTCCCAGGCGGCTCCCGAGGAGGCTCCCCCGTCGGGGGTGGAATGGACTTCCTCCAGGTGGAGCACGCACTTGCGCATCTGCTCCAGCTCGCTTTCCGTCCTCCTTTGGGCCGCAAGTCCGGCTGCCGGCACCTCGACGACCAGGCGCATCTCCATCAGGTGGACGAGAAGTTCTTCCGGCCACAAAGACAGCGTTTTCAGGCTCACGGCGAAGTCATCGCCCCGGAGCGACTTGACGTAGATTCCCTGCCTTTCCCTCACTTCAAGCGCTCCCAGCGCTTCCAGGGTGATGACCGCTTCCCTGAGCAGGGTTCGGCTGACCCCCATCTCTTTTGCCAGGTCCCGTTCCGGCGGGAGCTTTCCTCCGGGAAAACGGTCCGGGTCGTCGATCCACTCCGAAAGCTTGCGTACGACCTCTCCTCTCTTGCTTTCCATCGTAAGCCCCTTGTTTAACTGAAAGACAACGGTCCGGCCCCTTTTCCGGCTACGAGGCTAATGATAAACTATCTTTCAGGGATTTGGTAGGTCCTTGGTTGGACCAATTTTGAGGAGGTGCGCAGAGATGAAAAAGGTTTTTTCCGTCTTCATGGTGGTTCTGTTTCTGCTCTCCATGGCCGCGTCCGCGTTTGCCCTGGAGATCAAGCTGGCCCACGTCGTGAACGAGAAGGACTCGTTCCACCTGGCCGCTGAGAAGTTCAAGGCCCTCACCGAGAAGTACACGAACGGGTCGGTGACCGTCACGGTCTTCCCCAACGCCAAGCTCGGCGACGAGAGGACGCTGCTGGAGCGGATGAAGATGGGCATCGTGGACGCCGGGATCATCACGAACGGCCCGATCATCAACTTCGTCCCCCGTTTCGGCGCCATCGACCTGCCCTTCCTCTTCAGGAACCCCGAACATGCCTACAAGGTGCTTGACGGGCCCATCGGCAACGCGCTGTTCGCCGACCTCGAGAAGCAGGGCTGGAAAGGCCTGGCCTGGGCCGAACGCGGATTCCGCAACCTGACCAACAGCAAGAAGGCCATCAATTCCCCCGACGACATCAAGGGCCTGAAGATCCGCGTCATGCAGAACCCCGTCTATGTCGATTCCTTCAAGGCCCTCGGCGCCAACGCGGTGCCCATGGCCTGGACGGAAGCCCTCACGGCGCTCCAGCAGGGGACGATCGACGGCCAGGAGAACCCCCTGAACGTCATCGTCGCCTTCAAGCTGAACGAGAGCCAGAAAAACATGGCCATCACGCGCCATGCCTATGCCCCGGCCCCGATCATCATGAGCATGGTCACCTGGAAGAAGCTCAATCCGGAGCAGCAGAAAGCCGTCCTGAAGGCCGCGCAGGAAGCCGCCGTCTACGAGAGGGCCTTCAACAACGCCAGCGAGAAGCTGTGGGTGAAGGAGCTGGAAGGCAAGGGGATGAAGGTCACGACTCCCGACCTGAAACCCTTCCTCACGGCCGTGAAGCCGGTTTACGACACCTACACCCCGAAGTTCGGGAAGGATTTCATCGCGGCCATCCAGAATACGAAGTAGGAGCGGCGCCTTGAACGTCCGGACGCAGCAGGAGGGGGCGGGAAGCCCCCTCCTTCAGGTTCTCAGCGACAGGGTGAACCGGGCCAGCGAGGTACTTCTCTTTCTTCTGATGCTCCTGATGATCGGCGTGACGACGGCCCAGGTGTTTTTCCGCTTCTTCTTCGAAGCCCTCACCTGGTCGGAGGAGCTATCCTGCTTTCTGCTGGTCCTGGCTTCCCTCCTCGGGGCCGCCGTCGCCTTCAAGCGGGGCAGTCATATCGCCGTGACCTTCGTGACCCAGAAGCTGCCGGAGAAGCTTCGGAAGGCGACGGCAGCCCTGGTCAACCTTCTCGGGATCTTCTTCTTCGCCATCGTGGCTTTTTACGGGATGCTTCTCATGAAGTCCGAGGCGGGCCAGACCACTCCGGCCATGATGATCTCCATGGCATGGATCTATGCGATGTACCCCGTCCTGGGCGCGGTCGTCATCCTTCACCTTGCCGCGGGCATGGGTGAAATCCTGAAGGGGGGCCGTTCCTGATGGGCTGGGTCATCTTCGGGTCCTTTTTTCTCCTGATGCTCATCGGGGTTCCCATCGGCCTTTCCATCGGCCTCGCGGCCCTGGTCGTCTTTCTGGCCAGCGGCATTCCCCTGCAGATGGTCCCGCAGACCCTCCTGGAGGGAAACAATTCCTTTGCCCTCGTGGCCGTTCCCTTCTTCGTCCTGGCGGGGGACATCCTGGCCAGGGGGGGCATTTCCGAGCGCATCGTGGCCTTCGCGGAGGCGACGCTCGGGCGCATCCGGGGAGGACTTTCCATCGTCTCGGTCCTGGCCTCCATGTTCATCGCGGCAATCTCCGGCTCCGGAGCGGCCACGACGGCCGCCGTCGGTTCGGCCCTGCTGCCCGAACTGAAAACGAAGAAATACGACGTCGATTTTTCCGCGGCCCTCATCGCGTCTGCGGGGACGATCGGGGTGGTCATTCCCCCCAGCGTTCCCATGGTCCTCTATGCGGTGATCGCGGGAGAATCCGTGGCCAAGCTCTTCATGGCCGGTTTCATCCCGGGTGCCCTCATGGGGGGCGGGCTCATCGCCTATGCCCTCTGGATCGCGAACAAACGCGGTTATCCGGCCGGCGAAAAGCTCCCGGGAGCGGAAGTGGGGCGCCGTTTCGTCTCCGCCCTCTGGGGGCTCATGACCCCGGTGATCATCCTCGGCGGAATCTTCACGGGCGTGTTCACTCCGTCGGAAGCGGCGGCCATCGCCGTGGACTACACGCTCCTGGTCGCCTGGCTGGTCTACCGGTCGCTGGACTTCAGGAAATTCTACGAGCTCGTGGTCAACGCGGGGGTCACCTCGGCGCTGATCATGTTCATCATCGCCACCGCGAAGCTGTTCGGCTGGGGTCTGGCGTTCTACCAGATCCCGGAGGCCATCGCGCAGGCCCTCATGGCTGTCGCGGGCAACAACACCTTCATGATCTACCTGATGATCAACATCATCATCCTGCTCGCCGGGATGTTCATGGAAACGGCTTCCGCCCTGATCATCCTCACGCCGATCTTCCTTCCGGCCATCCTGGGGATCGGCGGAAACCTGATCCACTTCGGCCTCCTGATCACGATCGGCCTGGCGATCGGGATGGCGACGCCGCCCGTGGCGATCGACATCTACGTGGCCAGCGCCATCACGGGACTCTCCATGGAAGAGGTCAGCAGGCCGATTCTCCCCATGGTCCTGATCCTGGTCGCGGTCCTGTTCCTTTGCACCTATGTTCCATCACTCGTATTGATGCTCCCCCGCCTGTTCATGGCCGGAGTGTGAGCCCAGAAGGGAAGTGTGAACGATGAGAAGCGACAGCGCGAAAAAGGGGTTGGAGAGGGCGCCGCACCGTTCCCTCATGAAGGCCTCGGGATACACGGACTGGGAGATCGAACGACCCTGGATCGGAGTGGTCAACGCCTACAACGCGATCATCCCCGGGCATGTCCACCTGAACCGGCTGGCCGCAGCCGTGAAGGCGGGCGTTTATGCGGCGGGGGGACTGCCCATCGAATTTCCGGTCATCGGGGTCTGCGACGGAATCGCCATGAACCACGCCGGGATGAAGTTCTCCCTGCCCAGCCGCGAGCTGATCATGGATTCCATCGAGGTCATGGCCGAGGGACATGCCCTCGACGCCCTCGTCATGGTGACGAATTGCGACAAGATCATCCCGGGAATGGCCATGGCCGCCGCCCGGCTGAACATCCCCACCGTGGTCCTGAGCGGAGGTCCCATGATGGCGGGTCTCCTTAAGGGGCGCGAGGTGGACCTCAACACCGTCTTCGAAACGGTCGGCAAGTGCATCGCCGGCAGCGCGACCGAGGAGGAGCTGGCCGAGGTCGAGAACGCCGCCTGTCCCGGCTGCGGTTCCTGCGCGGGGATGTTCACGGCCAACACGATGAACTGCATGATGGAGGCCCTGGGGCTCGCCCTGCCCGGCAACGGCACGATCCCGGCGGTGATGGCCGCCCGTGAGCGCCTGGCCAAGGATGCGGGGCGCGCCGTCATGACCCTCCTCGAGAAGAACATCCGGCCCCGGGATATCCTCACGCGGGAGGCCTTCGGGAACGCCGTGGCCGTTGACCTGGCCCTGGGCGGATCCACGAACACGGCCCTTCACCTGCCGGCCATCGCCCACGCAGCGGGGCTCGAACTGCCCCTGGACCTGTTCAACTCGATCGGGGAAAAGGTTCCTCATCTCTGCAGCATGAGCCCGGCCGGGCCGCACCACATCCAGGACCTCTACCGCGCAGGCGGGGTCCAGGCCGTGATGGCCCGTCTCTCGGAAAAGGGGTTCATCAGGGGGGACTGCACCACCGTCACGGGGCGGACCGTTTCGGAAAACCTCTCGAAGGCGTCGGTGCTTGACGATGACGTGATCCGGCCGCTGGACGCCCCCTACCACGCCCAGGGAGGCCTGGCCTTCCTGAAGGGCAGCCTGGCGCCCCTGGGAGCCATCGTGAAGCAGTCGGCCGTAGCGGACGAGATGCTTCGCCACAAGGGCCCGGCCCGTGTTTTCGACGGAGAGGAGGCGGCCTTCAGGGCGATCCGCGGCAAGGAAATCAAGCCCGGTGACGTCGTCGTGATCCGTTACGAAGGGCCCAGGGGAGGTCCGGGGATGCGGGAAATGCTCACTCCCACGTCCTCCCTTGCCGGCATGGGCCTGGACAAGAGCGTCGCTCTCATCACGGACGGACGCTTTTCGGGGGCGAGCCGCGGCGCGGCCATCGGGCATGTTTCACCGGAGGCCGCGGCGGGTGGTCCGATCGCCCTGGTCCGGGAAGGGGACCTCATCTCCATCGACATCCCCGGGAAGAAGCTGGAACTGCTGGTGGACGAAGCGGAGCTCGAGCGCCGGAAGGCGGATTGGAAACCCTGGATGCAACCCGTCCGGAGCGCCTTCCTGAACCGTTACCGGGCCTTCGTGACATCGGGGGTGACCGGCGCGGTCATGAAGGAAGGGAACGAGTAGGAACGGCAGGGATTTTTTTGCAGCTTCGGGGGAGTCGCCCGCGGGCGATTCCCCCTTTTTTGCCGGGGATGCGGAAAGGTCGAGGGGTTAGAATGGATTGCGGATAAAGGAGGCGGTTTTCTTGGGAGAGAAGGAGCATCGGGAGCCGATCCTCGATCGGGGCCTTCTGCAGGTCTACACCGGAAACGGCAAGGGCAAGACGACCGCGGCCCTGGGGCTGGCGCTCCGGATGACGGGTCAGGGCGGGCGGGTGGCCTTCATCCAGTTCATGAAGGGATGGGATTTCTACGGGGAGATCGAGGGGTTGAAGAACCTCCCCGGGCTGCGCCACGAGAGGACCGGAACTCCCGATTACGTTTACCGCGGACATGAAAGTCCCATCGACCGAAGCGAGGCCGAACGGGGGTTCCATCTGGCGCGGGAATGCATCGAGGGCGGTTCCTTCGACCTGGTCGTGCTGGATGAACTGAACGTCGTTCTGGATTATGGCCTTCTCGAAATCGAACCGGTCCTGGAGCTCCTCCGAAAGCGCCCTGCGCACGTGGAAGTCCTCTCCACGGGCAGAGGGGCCCCTCCGGCCCTGCTGGAGGCCGCCGACCTCGTGACCGAGATGCGGGAGGTACGGCATCCCTACTCGAAGGGCATGGTCTCCAGGCGGGGGATCGATTACTGAGCCCGGGCAAACCTCGGGAATCAAAAAAGGGAGGGAACCGGATCAATCCGGTTCCCTCCCTTTTTCAGGCGTTATTCGATGGGGATGTCCACCGACTTCTCCCGCTTCTTGCGGGCCCGCCAGTCGGAGATGAAGGGCCAGGCCAGGGAAACGACCGCCGCGATCAAAAGACCGTTGGAGATCCCCGATCGGAAGAAGATCGCGAGCGACCCGTCCGAAAGCATGAGGGACTGGCGGAACGACGACTCCATCGAGGCTCCGACCACCGAAGCCAGGATGAGAGGCGCGGTCGGGACCTTGTACTTCTTCATCAGGTATCCCACGAACCCCAGGCCCACCAGCAGGTAGAAGTCCATGATGCTGAAGTTGATCGTGTAGACGCCCAGGAAGGCGAGAACCACCACCAGGGGATAGAGGACCTTCGGAGGGATCGACAGGACACGCACCAGAAGGCCTGCAAGCGGAATGTTGATGAACGCGCAGGCGATGTTTCCCAGGAACATGCTGGCGATGACGCCCCAGGCGACGTCCGGGTGCTGCTCGAAAAGCAGCGGACCGGGCTGGAGACCCAGGATCAGGAGGGCGCCCAGCATGACGGCGGTCGTTCCCGATCCGGGGACGCCCAGCGTCATCATCGGGATCATGGCTCCGACCGAACAGGAGTTGTTGGCCGCTTCGGGGGCGGCCAGCCCTTCGATGGCCCCCTTGCCGAACTCCTCGGGGTGTTTCGAGATCTGTTTTTCGTTGGTGTAGGCCATCAGGGCCGCGATGGTCGCCCCGGCGCCGGGCAGAACCCCGACGAAGAAGCCGACGGGTGTCTGCCTCAGGATCGGCCCGATGCTGCGTTTCCACTGGGCCATGGAGATCCAGATCCGGCCGAACTTGGTCTGGACCGGTCGCGAAATCTGCTGGGCGATATGCTCCAGGTTGACGAAGACCTCGCTGATCCCGTAGATGCCGATGATGACGACCACGAAATCGATTCCCATCTGGAGTTCGATCGAGCCGAAGGTGAAGCGCGGCACGCCGGACTGGAAGTCCAGCCCCACCGTGGTCAGCATCAGGCCGAGCACCAGGGAGATGACGCCCTTGAGAAGGGCTTCCTTGGAAATGGCCGCGGTCGCCGCCAGGGCGAAGATCATCAGGCAGAAATACTCGGGCGGTCCGAAACGCAGGGCGAATCGGGCGACGGGAAGGGCGACGAAAACGAAGGCGATCGTGGCGATCAGCCCGCCGATGAAGGAGGCGATGGCCGAGATCGCCAGGGCGGCTTCCGCCTGGCCGTTCTTGGCCATCGGGTAGCCGTCGAAGCATGAAGCCACGGCCGCCCCGTCTCCCGGGACGTTCAGCAGGATGGAGCTTCGCGAACCGCCGAACATCGCCCCGTAATAGATGGCGGCCATGGCGATCAGGGCCGTGTCCGGCCTCATGCCGAAAGTCATGGGCAGCAGCAGGGCGATGCCGGTGGAGGGGCCGAGTCCCGGAAGCATGCCCAGGATCGTTCCCAGAATGGATCCGCCGACCAGCCAGGCCAGGTTCAGAGNGGTCAGGGCGACGGCGAAGCCTTGCATCAGGTGGTTCAGGATTTCCATTTCCGGCTCCCCTCCCCTACGGCAGGTTGATCTGGAACAGCTTGACGAAGGTGTACCACGCGGAGAAGGTGAAGCCCAGCGTCAGGGCCCCGTTGAGTTTCCAGGCCCGCGGTCCGTTGATCAGGAACAGGAGGGCGCCAAGGAAGACCAGCGTGGAAAGGATGAAGCCCGCGTGTTCGAAGAGAAGGGCATAAAGGATGCAGAGCGCGGCCGCCCCGAAAATCAGCTTGAGGCTCGCGGCCTGGAATTTGGGGCGCTTGACGCCCTCCAGGTTCGTCAGGCCCTTGCGGGCTTCGAGAGCGACCAGGAGAAGGCCGAGGGCTGCCATGAGGATGCCCAGGCCGACGGGAAAATAAACGGGGGCCCATGGGTTTCCGATCATGGCCTTCGGAAGGTGAAGGGCCTGGACCGCGTAGACGACGCCGATGAAGATGGCGGTGAATCCAACCAGTGCATTGGGTCGCATGGGATCACTCCTTGAGGTGAAAAGCAGGGCGAGCCCGTTTTGCCGCGGGCCCGCCCTTGCCGGTAAAGGCCCTTACTGGGCCTTCAGCATTCCGATCTCGGCCAGCAGGGTCTTGTACTCGTTGTTTGTCTTGTCCATGAACTTCGCGAAGTCGGCCGCGTTCATGTAGACCTGGGTCCAGCCGTTGCGGGTCGCGATCTCGCGCCACTCGGGGGTCTTCACCATCTTGGAAAGGGCCTCTTCCATGTACTTCACGGCAGGGCCCGGCATGTTCTCGGGGCCGAAAATGCCGCGCCAGTTGATGAACTCGGCGTCGATCCCGGATTCCCTCAGGGTGGGCACCGTCATCATGGGGCCGCTCTTGATCCGGTTCGGCGAGGAGACCGCCAGGACCCTGATGTCGCCGGACTGCATCGGGCCGACCGTTTCGGCCATTCCCGTGGAAAGCAGGTCGATATGCCCGCCCATGAGGGCCGCCAGGCCCTCGCCGCCCTGGAAGGCGATGTACTGGATGGCCTTCAGGTCCTTCACGCCGGCGGCCTTGGCAGCCACGAGGAACTGAATGTGGTCCATGCTGCCCATGGCCGACGTGCCGCCGACCTTCACGCTCTTGGGATCCTTCCTGATCGCTTCAAGGACTTCCTTGATGTTCTTGAACTTCGAGTTCTTGGGCACCGCGTAGGCGCCGAAGTCGTTGATCAGCATCGAGATCGGCGTCACGTTCTTGTAGCTGAGCGGGGTGGAACCGGTCAGGTTGATGAGGAGGAGGGGCGGGGAATAGACGACGATCGTGTCATCCTTGCCTTTTTTCTTCTGCAGGTAGGCCAGGGCCACGCCGCCGCCGCCGCCGGGCTTGTTGATGACCGGCATGGGGACGGTCACGAGCTTCTTCTCCGTCAGGACCTTCGTGACCATCCGCATCGTGGTGTCCCAGCCGCCGCCGGGTCCGGCAGGGGCGATGCATTCGAAGGGCTTCGAGGGATAGGCCGCGGAAGCCGCACCGGCGAAGATGCCGGCGAGGACCAGCGCTGCGAGAGTCGGGAACAGGGCCTTGCGCATCATGTTCTTCATCAGGATACCCCCTCTATCGGTTTTGATCTGAAAAAGCCGTCTTGCTGCGCCGCGATGGTTCGTTCTCTCGGACGGGTCCTCTTCCATCCCCCCGTTCATCGGCCCGGATGGGCCTGGCGGCTCCGATGCCCAGAAAAGCTCCTGAGGTAGGCTTCGAGGGCTCCCCGGATATGTTCGCGGGTCAGGGCCTCCGCCCGCTTCTCGTCGCGGTCGCGGATCGCCTCCAGGATTCCACGGTGCTCCCGGCGGACGAGTTCTCTCCTTGACGGGCCGGCCAGGGTGACGCGCCGGAACCGCTCAAGGTAATCCTTGTAGGTGTTGATGACCTGGATCAGGCGCGGCATATGGCAGGCGGCGATGACTCCTTCCGAAAAAATCCGGTTCGCCTCGAAGACTTCTCTGGCGTCGGCTTCGTTGCCCAGGTCGCAAAGCCGGTCGATCTCGTTCATCGCCTTTTCCAGGTTCAGGATCTCCTCCTGCGTGGCCCGCCGGACCGCCTGGACGGCCGCCAGGGCTTCCATGGCTTCACGCAGGGTGTAGATCTCGAGGATGTCTTCCTCGCTGAACGTCTTCACCACGGCGCCCCTGCGGGGCTGGTGCTCGACGAGTCCCTCGGTCTCGAGCTTCCGGATGGCTTCCCTGACGGGCATCCGGCTGACGTTGAGGGTTTCCGCCAGTTCGCTTTCGACGAGCCGTTCGCCCGGGGCAATGGAACCGTCCAGGATGGCCTGCCGGAGCGAGTCGTAGACGACGTTGCGGATGGGAGTGAGCAGGCTCGGGTCGATGGCTTGAAGGTCGGTGACCATGGGAGGAGCCTCCTTTTGGGATACGGGATCCCAAATCCTGGATCCTGTGGTAAAATTTACCCGGTTTTTCCCGGATTGTCAATTTCAGAAAACATTTTCAGGGACGGTGGTCAAATTGGTTGTTCGGATGGCGCAGGCGGGCACTCTGGAATCCGCCGACTGTCTTGTGACGGTGGTCCCCGCGGAAGAGTTCGGGCTGGATTACCGGGGAGGGAACCGAAAGCTTTTCGGGGAACGAACCAGGAAACTCGTGCTGGAAACCCTCGATCGGCATGGCTTTTCAGGGGTGCAGGTCACCATCCGGGACCAGGGGGCCCTGGAACTGGTGATCCGTGCGCGGCTGGAGACGGCCCTCAAGCGGGCGACCGCGGAGGCTTGATCCCATGAGGACCATGAGATCGATGCTTTACATCCCGGGCAACTCTCCGGGGATGATCCAGAACGCGGCGGTTTTCGGAGCCGATATGGTCATGATCGACCTGGAGGATGCCGTCGCCCTGTCCGAGAAGGACGCGGCCCGGGACATCGCGGCGGGTTTTCTGCGGGATTACGATTTCGGCGACCTTCCCGTCGTGGTCCGGATCAACGGGGCCGATACACCCCATTTCGAGGCGGACCTCGAGGCGATCGTCCCGTTGAAGCCGTTTGCCGTCAGACTGCCCAAATGCCAGTCTCCTGCGGATGTGACCACGGTCGACGCGCGGATGGGCGAGATCGAGGGCAGGTTCGCGCTTCCCGTCGGCGCAGTTCCGATCCACGCCATGCTGGAGTCGGCGCTGGGGATCGAGAACGCCTACGCGATCGCCACGGCGAGTTCCCGCGTGAAGGCATTGACGCTCGGCGGACAGGATCTGACCGCCGACCTGGGAATCCAGAAGACGCGGGACGGGTGGGAATTCTTCTACGCCCGGAGCCGTGTGGTCATGGCCGCGAAGGCGGCGGGCATCGACGCGTTCGACACGGTCTGGACCGATTTCAACGACCCGGAGGGGCTCTTCCGCGAGACAAGGCAAATCGTGGAACTGGGCTTTACGGGCAAGGCGGCCATTCACCCGAGCCAGGTGGAGATCATCCACCGGGCTTTCCGTCCCGACGCGAAGGAGGTCCGAAAGGCGGAGCGCATCGTGGCGGCGGCTCTGGAGGCCGAACGCCAGGGTCGCGGGGTGGTCGCCGTGGACGGGAAAATGGTCGACGGCCCCATCATCGCTCGGGCCCGCCACCTCATCGACCTTGCAGGGCTTTACGGCATGGAAGGAGGAGAGGCCCGATGAACCTCGTGAAAAACGCTCTCGGGAGGCTGGTTCCCGCCGGGGTTGAGGGAGTGGGGGCCTTCGACCCCTATGANGGGGCCTTTGCCCGCATTCTGAAAGGGCACCCCAGCCCCGCCGCCTATCCGGTCCGCAAACCCGAGCCGCCAAGCCGCAGCAAGGTGGCCCCGAGCCTGGAGGCGGCGATCGAGAGATCCGGCCTGGAGAACGGCATGACCGTTTCGTTCCACCATCACCTGCGCAACGGGGACGCGGTCATCCCGCTGGTGCTCGAAACGCTTCTTCGGATGGGCTTCAGGGACCTCACCTTCGCGCCGAGCTCGATCCCCGATTCGCACGACTGCGTTGCGGATTACGTCCGCAAGGGGCTCATCCGACGGATCTGGACCTCGGGGGCACGAGGCGAGGTGGGGCGGATGATCTCGAGGGGAGAGATGGAAGAGACGGTCATCATCCGGAGCCATGGAGGAAGGGCCAGGGCAATCGAGGAGGGCTCCATCGCGATCGACGTGGCCTTTCTGGCCGCTCCGGCCTGCGACGCGCTGGGCAACAGCGCCGGTTCGACGGGGAAATCCGCCTGCGGGTCTCTGGGCTACGCGATCACCGACGCCCGCTTCGCCCGCCACGTCGTCGCCGTGACGGACAATCTCGTGGAATACCCCCTGCAACCGCACATTTCCATCCCCCAGTATCTCGTGAACCAGGTCGTGGTCGTCGACAGCCTGGGCGACCCGGCGAGGATCGCCACGGGGGCGGCCCGCATCACGCGAAACCCGCTTGACCTGAAGGTCGCCGAAAACGCCTACCGCCTGCTTTCGGCATCGGGAATCCTGGCTCCGGGCTGTTCGTTCCAGGTGGGGGCGGGTGGCTCGAGCCTGGCGGTCGCCGCCTTCGTCAGGGATCACCTGAAGGCGAAGGGGATCCAGGGCGGGTTCGGTCTGGGAGGCATCTCGGGCTACATGTCCCAGATGCTGGAGGAAGGACTCTTCCGCGGGCTTTTCGACGTCCAGAGTTTCGACTCGGCCGTGACCGGCTCGATGATCAAAAACCGCGCCCACATGGAAATCGACCCGTCCTGGTACGCCAACCCGATGAACCAGGGCTGCCTGGTGCACAATCTGGATGTCGTGATTCTGGCGGCGCTGGACGTGGACACGGATTTCAACGTCAACGTCATGACCGGCAACGACGGCTTCCTTCGGGGGGCTTCCGGGGGACACAGCGACACCGCGGCCGGGGCGAAGATGGCCATTGTGGTCGCCCCTTCCTTCCGGGGCGGGGTCCCGACGATCAAGGACCGGGTCCAGACTCTCGTCACNCCCGGGGAGACGGTGGACGCCATCGTCACGGAGCGGGGCATCTGCATCAATCCGGGTCGGGCGGATCTCTGGGAGGCGGCCCGGAAAGCCAATCTTCCGGTGAAGGAAATACGGGACCTGAAGAAGGAAGTCGAGCGGTTCACCGGCGTTCCGGAACCTCTGGAGGCGGACACGGACCGGGTGGTCGCCGTGGTGGAATATCGGGACGGGACCCTGCTCGACAGCATCTATCGGGTGAAGGACTGACGGCGGGCGGGTTTCGCGAGGTTCAGTCCAGCGGCAGTTCCAGAAGAGGGAGGATGTGGCGTTGCCCTCCCACGACCGTCGGCTTGCCGCCGGTGCGGACCGCGCCCATTTTCAGGTAGAACCCCTCCGCCCGGGGTTCGGCCGTGATCGTCAACCGGAGCGCTCCGGCCTTGCGGGCTTCGAGGACCGCCCGTTCGAACATCAGCCGTCCCACCCCCCTCCCCTGGGCTTCGGGCAGGACCCAGAAATGGTCCAGGTCCAGGGTGTCGGTTCTTTCGACCGGCATCAGGGAGAAAAAGCCGACCGCGACGATCCGGCCGGCTCTTTCTTCCTCGGCGACGAAATAGGCTTCGTTGAGGAGATGCTCCTCCAGGACCGCCAGTGGCCCGTTCCACTCGTCCAGGGTGGCTTCCGGGTAGCCCCAGGTCCTCTTCGAGGCGTAGGCGATCTCGGTCAGGGCCGGTCCCTCGTCCGGTCTGGCCGGCCGGATCGCGATGCGGTCCATCAGGCGAGCGTCAGCACCTTCGGAGCCGCCAGGAGGGCGTCGGTGATCTCCATCATGTTGGAGATGCAGCCGGCCCCGATCTTCTCCGTCACGCCGAAATGCTTCGTGCAG
Organism: Synergistales bacterium; assembly: GCA_015657435.1. GTDB lineage: Bacteria > Synergistota > Synergistia > Synergistales > 79-D21 > 79-D21. Next base: position 149,694 of record JADLKH010000003.1, read on the forward strand.
GTTCCGCAGACCAGAACCGGGACGCCCCTGCCTTCCAGTTTCCGGAGGCTTTCGCAGGTCGACGTTCCCTCCAGGGCCAGCAGGACCCCGCCGTTCATGAGGGCGACGACCAGGGGAGCTTCTTCCCTGTCGGCGAGGTTGCTCAGGAAAGCCTTGACCAGTCCCTCGCCGAGGGTTTCGTCGGGCGAACCCAGCAGGCTGCTTTGCAGGAAGACGGCGGACCCTTTCTCGGCCGCGGGGGCTTTTTCGGGCCTCGCGGACGGAGAGGGGCTGGGAAGGCCGATCCCCCGGATGACGAAATCGGCTCCGTGCAATTCTTCCGCGACGGAAAACCCCTGGCTTTCGAGGTATCGTTTGACGTTGGAAGCCGAAACGGCGTTGTCGACGAGGATTTCCAGCTTCGAAGCCCCCTGCTCCAACGCCTTGCGAACCATCACGACGGGTTGGGGACAGGGTTTTCCGCGTGCGTCGAGCATCGTTTCCATGGGTGGGATTCCCCCTTCTCATCAGGACTCGAATGGTGGCGAACCTTCGCTGATTCTTTAACTATACCAGACGATGCCGAGACTTCGGCGGACTGTTACAATGCACTGGATGCCTTGAGGAGGATCCGGATGGACTGGGTTTTGAATTTCCTGTTTTTGTTCGCGATCGGGATTCCGGGCTGGCTCCTTCTGCGTTTACTGGGGGTTCCGGCGGCGGGGATGATGGGAGCGATGCTTTCCGCCGGATTCTGCGCGGTGAAGGGATGGACCCCGTTTTGCGCTCCCGGAGGGGCGAACCTCGTTCTGCAGATCATCCTGGGCCTTTTCATCGGGGTTCGGGTCACCCGTGAGGCCCGGGCGCTCTTCGCGAAAAGCGCCCCGGTGGCCCTGTTCGCCGGGCTCTGGTGGCTGAGCCTTCCCCTCGGTCTCGGGTGGCTCGTGACGAAAGGGTTCGGCTTGGATCTTTCCACCTCGCTTCTGGGGACCGTTCCCGGGGGTATCGCCGAGATGAGCCTGCTCGCGCTGACGCTGAACGCGGACGCGGCCCTCGTGGCCCTGATGCAGTTTTTCCGCCTTGCCGCGGTTCTTGTCGGCATGCCCTTCCTGTCGGCCTGGATCAACCGGAGGATGGGGACGCCCGAAGAAAACCGGCGCGAAAATCCTGCCCGGGCCAGGGAGGAAAATGGCGGACCCGACTCTCGCGGTTCGATGGGAAAGGCGCTCGCGCTGGCGGTTCTTGGAGGACTCGCCGGATTTTGGATTCGCCTGCCCGCGGGCGGGTTCGTTGGAGCCATGGCGCTGACCGGCCTGGCTTCGGTTTCCGGGATTCAGCTCCAACCTCTGCCCGTCGCCTTCCGGACGGCCGCCCAGATTGGTCTGGGAGCCCTGATCGGCCTGAATGTCACCCCCGATGTCGTCGGAATCCTGCGGGTCATGATTCTGCCCACCCTGGCCGTGACCGTCGTCATGGTGTTCTGGGGCATCCTGCTGGCCTTCGCGGTCAGAAAGAGAACGGGCTGGGATCTCATGACCTGTCTCATCGCCACGTGCCCCGGAGGGGTCACCCAGCTGGCTTCCATCGCCGAGGAACTCGGCGCCGATCCCCTTCGGGTCAGTTTCCTCCACCTGGTCCGCCTCTTCACGATCTTCCTGGTCCTTCCTCCCCTCATCAGCCGAATCCTGGCCTAGGTTCAAAAGAGGGCCCCCGTTGCGCTAAAATGAAATCGGCACGTTTCCCAAGGCAAAAGAAGGAGGAGCGTTCCCGGGGCCGCAGAAAAGTCCGCGGGCCTGACCCGGGGGAAACCCATCCTGGCCGGTTCCCGTGAGGAACCGGCGCACCCGAGGTGAGGATCATGCGCAAGTTGGACGCGCCCATCCCCCGGAAGGGGATTCCGGCTCCCGGACTGCCCGGTTTTCGGGCCCCTTCCCGCTTCCGAAAAGGGGGAACGTTCGATGACCTGGGAGATCGGGAACACCCCCCGGAGCTTTACCGCCTGCTCCTTGATCTTGTGCGGGTTCCCAGCGTTTCCCTGACCCCCGGAGAGGTCGAGATTGCGGACCGGATCGAGGAAAGCCTGCGGGCCCTCCCCTATTTCCGGCGAAACCCGCAGGATCTAGGCTTCATCCCCATCCCCGGCGACAAAATAGGCCGCAAAAGCGTGATGGCCCTTGTCCGGGCGGAACCGGCGACGCGAAGGACGGTACTCGTGATCGGCCATGCGGACGTGGTCGGACCTGAACCCTACGGGGAGCTGGCCGATCTCGCCTTCGACCCGGTTGCGCTGACGGCCCGGATGAAAGGGGAGGAACTGTCCCCGGAGGTCCGTGCCGACCTGGAAAGCGGAGATTTCATTTTCGGCCGGGGAACCGGCGACATGAAGGCCGGGGTCGCCCTCGGGATGGGGCTCGTGGCGGAACGCTCCGCCGACGTGTCCTCGATGGGCGCGAACCTCCTTTTCCTCGCCCTGGTGGACGAGGAGATCAGCTCGGCCGGCATGCGTGCGGCCGTCCCCGTCCTGGCCGGCCTGCAGGAAGAGCTCGACTTCCTCGCCTGCCTCAACACCGAACCTTCCGATCCCGGTTTTTCCCAGGGAAGAAACCACTGCTTCTCCCTGGGTTCCGCGGGAAAGCACAACCTGTTCTTCCTCTTCGCAGGCCGGGCTTCCCACAGCACGGCCTACTTCGAGGGTTTCAACGCCGTCCTGCCGGCCGCTCACCTGGCGGTTCTGCTGGAAGGGAACGATTCCCTGACCGACCGGTCCCCGCGGGACACCTTTTCCCCCATGGGCTGCCTCAAACTGAAGGACTTGAGGAACACCTACTCGGGCACCCTGCCGGAGACGGCCGCCGCCTACGTCAACCTGAACCCCGTCCACCGGATGCCTGGCGAGATCCTGAAGGTGCTTGGGAGGTTCTCGGCAGAGGCACTGGATCGCTCCATCCGCCAGGTCCGGGACGCCTATCTCCGCTACGGGGAGAACATCGGACAGTGGCCGCCGCGCGGGGAATGGCAGGGGAAAGTGCTTCCCTTTTCCGAGCTGCGGCAGACCGCTTCAAGGCGTGTCGGTCCCGCCTACGAAGGAATCATGAAGGCTTTTGCGGAAGGACTGCCTCCGGGCATGGAGGAACAGGACCGCTGCATCGCCGTTGCGGAAGAAACCTTGCGGAGGTCAGGGGTGGAGGGTCCCCTCGTCGTTTACGGCTTCCTTCCCCCCTACTACCCCCAGAGGGTCACCACCGGGCGGACGGGAGCCGAAAGGAACCTGCTGGGTGCCGTCGACTGGGCCGTCCGTGAAGGGCGCGAGCGACACGGGGTGGCGATCGACGTGAACGATTACTTCGGCGGGGTTTCCGACCTGAGCTTCCTCGGCTTCCAGGGAACGCGAGAAGACATGGAGGCGCTTTCCGGGAACCTTCCCGGGTGGGGAACGGTTTTCAACATCCCGGTCGAGGCCCTGTCCCGACTGGACGTTCCTGTGGCGAACATCGCCCCGGCGGGCAAGGACAGCCACAGGAAGACGGAACGCCTTGAAATCAGGTATTCCCTCGAGGTGGTCCCCCGCCTGCTGGGAGGACTCTTCGACCGCCTTGCCCGCGAACATTGACCCTGTGGAGACGCAAACAAGGGGGGGCGGCTTTTTAGGGCCGCCCCCCTTGTTTGCCGGTTCTCAGTTTTTGCTCTCGGTTCGCCTCTTCCTGGCGGTTGTCTCCGGCTGGAGCGCGACCCGTTCTCCCTCGAAGAGCGGGATCATCCCTTCCCGCGAAAAGGCCTTCTGCCTCTCGCAGATCCCTGCGCAGCCTTCCGGGCAGCGGCTGATCTTGTCCTCGGGCTCGGTGTAGGTTGTGAAGGTGCCCTCGTAGTTCCGCAGGATGACCTTCCGGTCCGACATCGAGACCAGGTAATTCGGCAGGATGGGAATCTTGCCTCCCCNCCCGGGGCTGTCGATGATGAAATAGGGGACGGCAAGCCCGGACGTGTGCCCGCGCAGGTATTCCATGATCTGGATTCCCTTGGCGACGGCCGTGCGGAAATGCTCGATGCCCGGCGAGAGATCGCACTGGTAGATGTAGTAGGGGCGCACGCGGATCGTCAGGAGTTTCTGGTTCAGTTCCCTGAAGATGTACGGGCAGTCGTTCACCCCCTTGAGCAGGACGGACTGGTTTCCCAGCGGCACTCCGGCCCTGGCCAGCCGGTCGCAGGCGGCCCTGGATTCCGGAGTGATCTCGTTCGGGTGGTTGAAGTGGGTGTTGAGCCAGACGGGCGGGTACTTCTCCAGGATGCGGCACAGGTTGTCGGTGATGCGCTGCGGCATGACCACCGGCGTCCGGGTGCCGAAGCGGACGATCTCAAGGTGCGGGATGCTCCAGGCCTGCTCCAGGAGCCATTCGACCGTGTCGTCGTCCACCGTGAAGGGATCCCCGCCGGTGAAGAGGAGGTCCCTGAATGTCGGGTTTTTCCGGATGTAGTCGAAGCAGGCTTCCATCTGGGTCCGGGAGAAGGGGCGGTCGGTTTCGCCCGCCATTCGCCGCCGCGTGCAGTGGCGGCAGTACATGGAACACTGGTCGGTGACCAGGATGATGCCCCGGTCGGGGTAAAGCTGGGTGAGACCCGGGACGGGGGAATGATGGACCTCGGCCTGCTGGTCGACGAGGTCGTAGGCCTTCACGTCGGTCTCCGCGATCGTGGGGACCGCTTGCCTGCGGACCGGGTCGTCGGGGTTTTCCGGGTCGATGAGGGAGGCGTAGTAGGGCGTGATCGCCATCCTCAGGCGGTTCAGGCTTTTGTCCAGGACCTGGGCTTCGTCGGGGGCCAGGGGGAGGATTTTTTCCAGGGCCTCCCGGGTCGTGATGCGGTTTGCGATTTGCCATCGCCAGTCATTCCACTTCTCTTCGGGAACGTCTTTCCAGGGGTTTTCTTCCGCGCGTCGCTCATGTTCTTCACCTCGATGAGGACCTCCGGGCAGGGGAGGACTCCTCCGCGGAAAACCGCGGATCCGTCATGCCCGGACCGGTCAGAATGAAATTCCCCCCAGGTCAGGCCCACGCTTGCCGTGCGCGGCCCCGGGAACGCTCCCCCTTTCCCTTGCCTCTTCATGGTGCCGCTTCATTGTAACGCATCGACGGGAGATTACGCAGGGCAGGCAAGGGGAGGTATGATAGAAGCGCGATCGGTCGAACCATTCTTTCCCGACGGAGGGAACATGTCTTTCAAGACGATACGCAACTGGGCCGAAACCCATCCGTTCCTCTTCGCCCCGGGGCTCGTTGCGGCCGCGACCCTGTTCTTCTTCCCCGGGAGGGACCTGCTCGGCAAGGGGCATTGGGCCCTCCTCTACCTTCTCGTGATCTCCATGGTGGCCTCGGTGGCCGGTTCCAGGCCGGCCCTCGCGGCGGCCCTGGCGTCCTTTCTGGCCTGGAACGTCTTTTTCCTGCCCCCGTACAACACCTTCCGGGTGGATGACCCGAAGGACTGGATCTCCCTCGGGGTCTTTCTGGTCGTGGGAGTCCTGATCGGGTTGACTTCTGGCCGCCTGCGGGAAAGAGAGGCCCTGGCGGTTTCCCAGGAAAGGGAAATGGCTCTCCTGAACAGGCTGACCGGGCGCCTTCTCGCCCTGGGGAGCCCGGAGAAAATGGCGGAGACGCTCTGCGCGGAGATCGACGGGGTGTTTTCCCCCCGGTTCGTCCGGTTCCACCTGGTTGAAGCCGGAGGGAAAAGGACGCTCCTTTTCGGCACGAAAGCGGAGCTTGAACTCGATCCCCTGGAGGAGGACTTCCTGGATTGGGTGTCGACAAACGGCAAGGGCGTGGCCTCGCCGGCGGCGGATCCCTCCCGTGACGCCCGGTCGACCGGGAGCCGGAACCCCGTTTCCCATTCCCGGGTTTTCCCTGCGGTTTCGAGAAACGACATCTTCCTTCCCGTCATTTCCTCCTCCCGCCTCGAAGGCCTCCTCCACACCGGCGAGCACAGAAACGGGACCCCGTACACCTGGAACGAGATCCAGCTTCTGTCCGCGGCCGCGAACATGGCCGGCACCTTCCTCGAACGCAGGCGGCTGGAGGAAGCGGCACGCCAGGCCGAGACCGTCCGGGAGGGGGACAAGCTGAAGTCGGCCATCTTCTCCTCGGTTTCCCATGAGCTGAAGACGCCGCTGTCCTCCCTGACCGCGACCATCTCGGGCCTGCTGGAGGCGGACCTGGCATGGGAACCCGCCCGTGCCCGCCATGAGCTGGAATCGGTCCGCAAGGACCTCGACCGGCTGGCCCATTCGATCGGTTCGCTGCTGGACCTGTCCAGGCTGGCGGCCGAAGCGTGGAAACCCGATCTCCGGTGGGTCGAGCCCGGAGAAGTCCTGGGCGAGGTCCTCTTTCGCCTGGACCGTTCCGACAGGGACAGGGTCCGGGTTGAACTTCCCGGCGGGCTGCCCCTCATGCAGGTGGATTTCCAGCAATGGGGCAGGCTGTTGATGCATCTCCTTGAAAATGCCCTGTCCTACAGCCCCCCCGGAAGCCCGGTGACGGTCAGGTCACGGGTGACCGAATTCGGGCTTGAAACATGGATCGAGGACGAGGGGCCCGGCATCCCCGAAGAGGAGAGGGATCGCGTCTTCACGAAGTTCTTCCGCGGAAGCGCTTCGGGCCTTCTGCCGGGAGGGACGGGCCTGGGTCTGACGATTGCCCTCGAGATCGCCCGGGTTCACGGGGGATCAATCCGGATCGAAGACAACCTGCCGAAGGGGACCCGTTTTGTCGTCCTTCTGCCCGCGGCCAGGGTGAGGGAAACGGAGGCTTGAAAACGCCATGAGCACGCCGGAGAGACATCCCAGGATCCTGGTGGTCGACGACGAGGAGTCCATCAGGCGGGCCCTCAGGTCGATCCTTTCCTCCAGAAAAATCGAGGTGACCCTGGCCTCCACGGGGGCCGAGGGAATCAGCCTCGCGATCGAGACCAACCCCGAACTGGTCGTTCTTGACCTGTCCCTGCCCGATATGGACGGTCTTGACGTCTGCCGTGAGCTGAGAACCTGGATGGTTTCACCGATCCTCATTCTTTCCGTGAGGGGAAACGAGGCCGACAAGATCGAGGCGCTTGATCTCGGCGCGGACGATTACCTGACCAAGCCCTTTTCGGCCGGGGAACTGCTGGCTCGCATCCGGGCCCTCCTGAGGAGGGCGGAATCGAGGGTCGGGCCGCCCCCCGAGATCAGGGTCGGGGAACTGGCCGTCAACCTGGCCAAAAGGCAGGTTTTCCTGAACGGACAGGAAGTCTTCCTGACGAAAACCGAGTTCGAAATCCTGGCCCTTCTCGTCCAGAACATCGATTGCGTGGTGACCTACCGGATGCTGGCCGAAAGGCTGTGGGGAGATCCAGAGGACAGGCAGCCGCAGCTTCTGCGCGTCCATGTGAGCAACCTCAGGAAAAAGATCGAGCCCCACCCCGCTCTTCCCCGGTTCATCCGGACGGAGCCCGGCATCGGGTTCCGCTTCTCTGCCGAGTAACTCCCCCTTTACGGAAAATTTACGCGGAAGCCCCGTTTCTTGACGGGATCTTGACGTGCGATCCCTTACCCTTGATTCGCAAGGTGGAGAAATCCGCCGTGCGAACGGGAGGGATCCATTTGGAGTGCAAGGATCCGGAGCTTGGCCCGGCGATCGAAAGCCTGCGCATGGGCCTTAAGGCCCCTCTTGCCGATGTCGAGGCCGTCGCCGGTTTTCTTCGGCGGGAAGAGACCAGCCTTTACAGGCTGAAAAAGGCCGGTCTTAGCCCCGAGGTCGTCGAGGCGTGCTTCCTGCTGGGGCACTGCGGCGATTCCCTGGTTCCGGAACGCCTCGAGAGGGTGCGGGCGAATCCCCTCGCGAGAAGCGGCAGGATCCGGGAGCTTCGGGCCCGGTTGGAGCGGGGGCCTCTCGGTGAACAGGAGGGGCGCGGGTGGGACCTTTCCAGGGAATCGATCGAAAAGGCCCTGGATTTTCTGGAAAACGGGTTTCGTGAAGTTCTTTTTGCCGAAAATAAGGATCCTTGCCGCTTCTGTCGGTGGCCGCATGAAGAGGCCGCCGGGCAGGATGGCGTTGAACTGGAGAGATGAACCATGCTGGTGGCGTTCGGCGACCTGGAGGAAGGGTGCTCCTTTGCGTTCGACGAAGATGGACGGCTGCGATTGATTTTTCCCGACCGTTCGGTCATATTGGACGGCAAGGACGGCGTCCGAGTCTGCGATCCGGTGGATACTCCGGGACGAGCGAAGCGTTGATGTGGCTTGAGCGGCATGGCCCGCACGCCTAGCCCGGGAGCAAGCCGCGGGAAACAGGGGCCGTTCGGGGAGGCCGTGGCCCGATCGCGTTGAAAACGTACACCGCGCTGCCCATCGAAAGGAAGATCGTCATAGGGTTCCTGGGTCTCATCGGCACGGGAACTCTATTGCTGTTGCTGTTCAACGCCGCTTCACGTCCTCTCGATGTGATCGACGCCCTCTTTACGGCGACCTCCGCGGTCTGCGTGACGGGACTGACGGTCGTCGACACGGGGAAAGCCCTGAGTCACGCCTCCCAGCTTGTGGTGCTCCTCCTGATCCAGCTCGGCGGCCTCGGGGTGATGACGGCGACGACCGCCCTTTCCCTTCTGCTGAGGGAGCGGATCGGGCTCCGGCAGCGCCTCTTCCTGGCGGGAGGGGTCGGCCTTGACTCCCCTTCCGGCGTGATCCGCCTTTTGATCCGGATTCTTCTGCTGACCTTCGCCATCGAGGGTCTTGGAGCCATTCCCCTGTTCTGGGGCTTCCTGCGGGCGGGTCAGTCTCCTCTCGAGTCCCTCTACAACGCGATCTTCCACAGCGTCAGCGCCTTCTGCAACGCGGGATTTTCCCTCTTTTCCGAAAACCTGGAGGGGTTCTCAAGCAGCCTTCTCGTTCCCGGGACGGTCATGGGCCTCATCGTNGCTGGGGGGCTTGGCTTCATCGTCCTTTCCGAGCTGAGGGATCATTTCCGGCAGCGCGCCAGACTATCGGTCCATTCGAGGCTGGTTCTCTCGACCACGGCCGGACTGGTCCTTTTCGGGACCCTGACGCTGCTGTCCTGCGAATGGGATCATTCCCTGGGCACGTTCTCCCCGGGATGGAAGGCCTGGAACGCCCTCTTCTCCAGCATCACCCCGCGGACGGCCGGTTTCGACACGGTTTCTCCTGCGGCCTTTTCCTCCTCCGGGATCTTCATCCTCGTCCTGCTGATGATCGTGGGGGCCTCTCCGGGATCGACGGGAGGGGGATTCAAGACGACGACCCTGGCGGTTCTGATCGTCTCGACCTGGAACGCGATCAGGGGGCGTTCCGAGATCCAGCTCTGGAACCGGCGGCTTCCCTTCCGGGTCATCCAGAGGGCGATCACGGTTTTCGTCCTTTATCTCGGAACGCTTGGCCTGGGGCTGGCGGCCCTTGTCCTGATCGAACCCTTCCCGTTCCAATCCCTGCTGTTTGAAACGGCTTCCGCGCTNGGGACGGTGGGCCTGTCCCTGGGGATCACCTCCAAGCTGAGCGATGGGGGAAAACTGGTGCTCGTCATGATGATGTTCTGGGGCCGCGTGGGTATCGCGACCTTCCTTTACGGTCTCGTCAAGCGGGAGTCGAAGGGGAAGGTGTCGTACCCCGATGCCGAGATTCCGGTGGGATAGGGAGGGAAAATCGTGAAGAAAGAAGAGAAGGTCATCCTGGTCGTCGGCCTGGGGCGGTTCGGCCAGGCTCTTTGCAGGACCCTTGCGGAGCAGGGAAACCAGGTCATCGCGGTGGACCGCTCCCGACAGGTCGTCGAGGAGATGGCGGAAGTCGTCGACCTCTCCGTCCAGGCGGACGCGACGGACATGGAGGCCCTGACCAAGGTGGGTGCCAAGGAGGCGGACATCGCCGTGGTGGCGATCGGCGGCCATATCGAGTCGAGCGTCCTGGCGACGACCATCCTGAAGGATCTTGGAATCCCCCATGTCATCGCCAGGGCTGAAAATGCAGTTCATGCCCGGGTTCTCGCCCGGGTGGGGGCGAACCGGGTTGTTTTTCCCGAGAAGGACATGGGCGAGCGGCTTGCCCTGCTGATGATCCATCCCTGGATGTCCCACTTCGCCCAACTCCCGGGTTCTCACTTTCACGTGGGAGAGATCCGGCCCCTTCCGGAAATGGAGGGCCTGACGCTGGCCGAACTGGACTTCCGGACGCGCTACAATGCGGTCGTCCTGACCGTCAACCGCTCCGGCGAGAGGTTCATCCCACGGGCGGACACCGTGATTGAGGAGGGAGACCGGATCCTCGTGGCGGGTCTTCGGGAGGACCTGGAAAAATGGGTCAAAGACTGAAGACGGGTGAAATCCATTTTGCCGGTTGCTTTTTGGGAGGACGTTGCTTATAATCATCCCAATTTCCTGGGAGGTGCCTTGATGGTTCGTCCGTTTGCCCAGTCAAGCTGTTGTTGTCGGTGGATTCTCTCCTGATCCACCGCGGCCCGCAGGGTCGCGGCGGCAACATTCGCTGCGGCCGGGGCTGCAAGGGCAACCGGTTCCTCCCATAGGAGAACTCCCGTTTCGGAACGACGATCGGGCTGGCCGCGAGGTCAGCCCGATTTTTTCGTTTTCGAGAGGAGGAGTATCGGATGGGAGCTTGGAAAACGCTTGTCGATGATTTCAGGGCCGTGAGGGAAAGGGACCCGGCCATTCCGGCCGGGATACGCGGCTTCTTCGAGGTGGTGCTCTGCACCCCCGGTTTCCAGGCCGTGGCGGCTCACCGCCTGATTCATTTTCTCCACACGCGCCTGCACGTTCCGGTGCTGCCGAGGTTTTTGGGCCTCATCGTCCGCTGGTGGACGGGAACGGAGATTCATCCGGGAGCCCGAATCGGCAAAGGGGTCTTCATTGATCACGCCGCCGCGGTGGTCATCGGAGAATCGGCCGTCGTCGGCGACGGCGTGACGCTCTACCACGGCGTGACCCTGGGTGCGACGGGCAACGAAACAGCCTGGAAACGCCACCCGACCCTCGAAGCCGGGGTTTTTGTGGGAAGCGGCGCCCGCATCCTGGGGCCGGTGACCGTGGGGTCCAGGGCCCGTATCGGAGCCGGGAGCGTCGTCGTGAAGGATGTGCCCGCGGACGTGACCGTAACCGGGGTTCCCGCCCGGATCGTCAGGTCCGGCGGGAAGCGCGTCCCTTCCCCCGCGGAAGTCGCGGATGCCCGGATAGAGGCGCTGGAGGCGGTCGTGAAGGACCTTCAGGCGGAAGTCTGGAGATTGAGGGAAAAAACGGCCCTGTGCCGTTCCTCAGGTTTGAAGACAAGGAAAGGGGTGGCCTGAAATGCGTTCCAGGGTAGACGAGCTGGCGGCCATGCCGCTTGTGGGGCAAACTCCGGTCGTCCGGCTGGCGGCGCGNGGGGGATCCGAGGTCTGGATCAAGATGGAAGGGAACAACCCCGGCGGATCCATCAAGGATCGGGCGGCCTGGGGAATGCTGAGGAAGGCGGAGCGGGACGGGATCCTGAAGGAAGGCGCCGTGATCGTCGAGCCGACATCCGGCAACACGGGCATCGCCCTCGCCATGCTGGGGAGGGCGATGGGCGTTCGCGTGATCCTGACGATGCCCGAGTCGATGTCCGCCGAGAGGAGGGCGGTGCTTTCCGCCTACGGGGCACAATTGGCCCTCACGCCCGCCGCGGAGGGAATGGGCGGGGCGGTAAAGCGGGCGGAAGATCTGGTGCGGGAGACCCCCGGGGCCTTCATGCCGAACCAGTTCGACAACCCGGGGAACCCGTGGGCCCACCAGGTCACGACGGGTCCGGAGATCCTCATCGCCCTGAAGGGGCGGGCCCCGTCCGCCTTCGTGGCCGGAGTCGGGACNGGGGGAACCCTGACCGGGGTGGGCCGAAGCCTGAAGGCGGCCTTNCCCGAAGTTCGGGTCGTGGCGGCGGAACCGGCGAAAAGCCCCGTCCTNGGGGGCGGAAAGCCCTCCCTGCATGGGATCCAGGGCATCGGGGCGAATTTCGTCCCGAAGAACCTCGATCGGGCGATCCTGGACGAAATCCGGGCGGTCGAGGACGAAGCGGCTTTCGAGATGACCCGCTGGCTGGCAAGGGAAAAGGGCCTTTTCTGCGGAATCTCCACCGGGGCGAACGTTTCGGCGGCGTTCGCGGTGGCGGACGAAATGGCCTCGCCCGGGATCGTAGTGACGGTTTCCCCGGATCGNGGGGACAAGTATCTCAGCACGGGAGTTTTCGCTTCCGCCTAGGGGCTACTTCCTCCAGGTTCCCGGGATGAACAGCATGAGGACGGTGAAAAGCTCCAGCCGTCCCAGCAGCATGCAGAAGGACAGAACCCACTTGCCCGCCTGGGGGATGGCGCTGTAGTTGTCCATGGGCCCGACGATCCCCAGCCCCGGGCCGATGTTCCCCAGGGTTGCCGCGACCGAGGAAATCGCGGAGACGAGATCGAGTCCCATCCCGGCCATCACGAGGGAGGCCCNGACGAAAAGGCCCATGTAGACGATGAAGAAAACCGCGACGGAGTTCATCGCCTCCCGCTCGACGATCCTTCCGCCGACGCGCGGAACGAGAATCGCCTTCGGATGGAGAAGTCGCTGGATTTCGTTCTTCATCTGCTTGCCCAGGAGGAGGATCCGGACGTTCTTGATGCNCCCGCCCGTGGAGCCCGCGCAGCCGCCCACGAACATCAGGACCAGAAGCAGCAGCTGGGTGTAGGTGGGCCATTTTTCGAAATCCGCGGTGACGAAACCGGTGGTGGTCAGGATGCTGACGACCTGGAAGGCGGAATAGCGCAGCGCTTCCCCGATGGAGGCGTAGCTTTTTCCGGCGAGGAGGACGGCCATGACCGTGGCGGTCCCGAGCAGGGTCACCCAGGAATAGAAGCGGAACTCCTCGTCCTTCCAGAAAACGGACAAACGGCCCCTGAGGGCAAAATAATGCAGGGTGAAGTTGGCCCNCGCCAGGAACATGAAGATCGTGATGATCCAGTCGACGGCGGCGCTTCCGTAGAATCCCACGCTGACGTTCTTCGGCGAGAAGCCTCCGGTCGCCATGGTGCCGAAGGTGTGGGTGAGGGCGTCGAAAAGGTTCATGCCCGCCGTCATGAGCAGGATCGTCTCGGCGACGGACAGAATCACGTACACGCCCCACAGGAGCAGGGCGGTTTTCTGGATCCGGGNGGTGAGCTTCTCGGGGACGGGACCCGGCACCTCCGCCTTGAAAAGCTGCATGCCGCCGACTCCCAGGAAGGGCAGGATGGCCAGGCTGAGGACGATGATGCCCATTCCCCNCAGCCAGTGGGTCAGGCTTCGCCAGAAGAGGATTCCCCTCGGGTTGACCTCGATGTTCGTCAGGACCGAGGCTCCGGTCGTGGTGAAACCCGACATGGCCTCGAAAAAAGCATCCGTGTAGGTGGGCACGGAGCCGTGGAGGTAGAAGGGCAGCGCCCCGATCCCCGAACAGAGGATCCAGGACAGGGAAACGACGGCGAAGGCTTCCCGGGGTCCAAGTTCGGAGGCCTTCGCGTTTCTGCCCAGACAGAACAGCAGGCCCGAAACCGCCAGTCCCGCCGCCAGGGAAGCCCCAAGGTCCAGCAGGTCGGAGGAACCGTCCCACACAGCCCAGGCCATGCCCCAGAGCAGGAAAAGGGAGACGACGGTCGTCACCAGGCTCAGGACCTTCGCGACGATGGCGGGGCGCATGTCTCAGTCGGCTCCCAGGGCGGCCAGGGCTTTTTGCAGGTTGTCTTTGGAGGAGAAGAAGAGAATGTGGTCTCCCTCCATCAGCACCGTGCTCCCCTTGGGGACGAAGACGGCGGAGCCCCGTTCGACGAGGGCCAGGATCACGCCCCTGGGGATGTCGAGCTCCATGACCTGCCGTCCGATGGCCGGAGAACCGCCGGCGAGAACCACCTCCCCCATCTCCGCGTCGATCTGGTCGATGACGGAGACGGCGCCGGTTCCGCGCGGATAGCGGATCCGGTGGAGGATCGTCGAGGCGAGGGCCTCGTTGGGGTTCACCAGGGCATCGGCCACGAAGGCATCCTGCAGGTCCAGGTAGCCCTGTTTCCTGACGACCGCGATGGTTTTGCGCGCTCCCAGACTGTGTCCCACGGCGGACAGGACGAGGTTCGTCTCGTCGCTGGCGGTGGTGCACACGAAACCGTCGGTTTCCTCGATTCCCTCGTAACGGAGGAGGTCCGTGTCCGAGGCGTCTCCGCAGAGAACCGTCGTTCTTCGGAGTTCCCGGGCAAGTTCCTCGCATTTTTCCCGGTTCCGGTCGATCAGGCGGATGTCGATCTTCTGGAAGTTGCGCTCCAGGCGGGAGGCGACCTGGAAACCGATCTTCCCCCCGCCCACGATCATGACCCTCTTCAGGGGACGGCTGGCTTCTCCCGTGAAAAGCCCCGCGACGAGATCCCGGTCCTCCCTGAGGGTGGCCACGTAACAGAGGTCCCCCTTCAGGAGGACGCTGTCGCCCGAAGGGACGAAACCATTGCGGCCGCGTCTCACGTAGACGATGATCGTGCGAAGGTCCTTATAGGCTGCGGTCAGGTCCTTCAGGGGTCGGTCCAGCAGGGGCGATTCCGCGGAAAGTGTGAAACCGTAGATGCCGGTCCGTTCCTGCATGAGGGTTGCCGCGTGGAACGAGGCGCCGACCTGCAGCAGCTCCTGGATCTCGCGGGCCACGCTCCGTTCGGGGGAGATCAGAAGGTCGACGTTCAGGTCCCTTGCCCAGGACTGGGTGTCGGTGAACTCGAGGCTCCGGACCCGGGCCATGGTCTGGGGAACGCCGCTTCTCTTCGCGATCCAGCAGGCGAGGATGTTCACCTCGTCCCGGTCGGTGGCCCAGATCAAAAGATCGACGCCGCCCTCTTCCCCCAGTCCGGCTTCCTCCAGGACCTGCGGCCTGGCTCCGTTGCCGCGGACCACCCGGGCGTCCAGTTCGTCGTCGACCCGTTGGGCGTGGCTCTCGTCACGCTCGACGACGGTCAGGTCATGCCCGTCCTTGATGAGGTCCCGCGCCACGCTCAGTCCGACTTCACCGGCACCGACCAGGATGATCTTCATCGCTTCATGCCTCCAGGTAATCCGCCGGGTCCACGACGCCCAGCGGCGGTTCTCCGGCGAGGAATCGGCGGACGTTGCCGAGGGCCGACTTCAGGGCGACCGGGAAGATCCCGTTCACGAGGTTCGAGTTGTGGGGGGAACCGAGCACGTTCTCCAGTTCGAAGAAGGGATGGTCGGTTCGGAATTCGCCGTGGGTAGGGGGTTCGATCCACCAGGTGTCGATTCCCGCCCTGAACGCCGGGTGGGCCTTCAGGTGGTCGTAGAGCGCCTTTTCCTGGATCAGGGCGCCTCGCGCCACGTTGACGAGGATGGCGTCGTTTCTCATCCACTCCAGTTCCCTTTTCCCGATCATCCCGCGGGTTCTGCGGGTGAGGGGGAGGCTCAGGACGACCACGTGGGCGTCGCGCACGGCCGCCTCGAGATCGTCCAGGGTGCCGATCCAGTCGACGGGTTCCGTGGAGCGCCCCGTCGTATTGACCGCCCGGATCTCCATTCCCAGGCACCGGAAAAGGCGGGCCACGGCTTTGCCGATGCCCCCGAAGCCGATGACGGCCGCGGTGGATTTGCGGAACCAGAGGCTTTCCCGGTTGTTGTCGAACTCGCCGCAGGCCAGTTTCGCATGGAGGGGCAGCAGGTTCTTGCCCAGCGCCAGGGCCATGCACAGGGCGTGCTCGGCGAGCGGTTCGGCCCAGGCTCCCGCGTTGCTGCACAGCACGGCGCCCTTCGGCATCAGGGCGAAAGGCAGGGCGTCCACGCCCGCCAGAAGGGACTGGAAGAACTTCAGGTTTTTAAGGAGGACCAGTTCCGGGGAGGGGATTTCCCGCCCCAGCACGAAACTCATCAGAATATCCGCGGACTCGAGGGCGGCTCTTCGCCTTTCGCTGCCGTCGAGATCCTTCAGGAAAATCAGCCGGGACGACTCGCCGAGTTCCCGGTCAAGCAGCGTCCGGGTTTCGGTGTCTACGGGAAAACTGACAACGACGACGGGGTTCGGCTTCATGGCGTTTCCTCCCTCGAAAAGCTTGCGAAATTCCCCCCGGGCGGGGACAATGCCAATCATAGACCATACTCGCCTTGAGAAGAAAGGGGAAGGGATCATGATCGGTCAATCATCCGGAAGGATGTTTCGAAGGGTTCTTTTCGCAGGGACACTGGCGCTTCTTCTGACGGGAGGATCGGCGCTGGCCGCGGAGTTTTCCGCCGATATGGCGATGAAGGCTCCCGACGGTTCGGGCATGACCGGCAAGGTGTTCGTCAAGGGGCCCAAGATCCGCCAGGAGATGACCCCTGACGGAGAGAAGATGATCACGATCCTCCGCCTGGACAAGAAGCTTTCCTGGGTCCTCATGCCCGACGAAAAGGTCTACATGGAGATGAAGATGAGGGAAAGCGCCGAAGATCCCTCCCTGGTGGAAAAGACCGACCCGGCCAAGGTCAGGCGGCTGGGGAAGGAGACGGTCAACGGTTTCGTCTGCGAAAAGATCCAGGTGACCGAAAAGTCGACCGTGATCACCCAGTGGCTTTCGGAGGAGCTGGGATGGCCGATCAAGGGCGAGGTGAAGGCTCCGGAGGGCCTCTCGACCCACGAGTACAAGAACATCAAAAAGGGCGGCGTTTCCGACGCCCTTTTCGAGATTCCTTCCGGCTACCAGAAGATGTCCGTTCCCGGGATGTAGCCGCGGACGGTCTCAGGACGGATTCAGGGAATCCACTCGAGACCGGCGTTGCCCTCCAGGAGGACCCGAAGGGCGAGCCCTTCCTTCGTGACCGCCACCGACTCGAGGGCGACCTGCCCCGCGGAACCCCGAAGGGTGAGACCGGGAGCGATTTCGCGTTTGTCGAGGAACCGGCCCAGGGCTTTCGTGGCCTCGTCCATCGGGCCGGACAGAGGGAAAACCGCGGCTTGACGGAGGCTTTCGAGAAGAACGGGACGGGCGACCCAGGCCGCGGTTCGAAGAAGCCCGCGGGTCGTTCCCTCGTCGTAATCGACCGGGTCCAGGCGGATACTCCGCCCGGACCTGTCCCATTTCGGGGTCCCCATGATGTAGACCGTTCCGGCCCTGCGGGTGGAGAAAAGCCCGGCCCCTTCCACGGCCAGGATCTTCACCTCGAAGACCAGCCGGTTGCCGTTTGCCGAGGCCGAGATCGTTTCGATCGTGATGCTTCTGCCCTCCCCCGCCGAAAGGGTGCGTCCGGAAAGTTCCTCCTTGAGCTTCAGGTTGACCGCGTCATACCCGAGAAAAATCGGCAATTGGAGGGAAAAGCCCTTGGAGGCTCCGCCCGGGTCGGAGGCGGAGACCGCCGGAAGGGGAAGATTCGGCTTCTTCTCCGGCTGCCGGGTGCCCAGGGAAAGGCGGCTTTCAAGGCGGGCGTCGAGGAGGACTCTTTCGGGTTTCAGGTCGAGAGGAGAAAGGGCGATCGAGAGCGGGGCGACGCTTAGCCACAAGTCCGGGGAAACGGATAGGCGGCGGGGCTCCTGGAGATCCGTCCAGGCCTCTTCCGCCCGCTCCCTCAGGTGCAGCGATTCGTTGATCGCCGCGTCAATCCGCGGCAGGGCCTCCTCGATGCGGGACCTCAGGAATTCTTCGGCGGCGTTCTGGAAGGTCACCCGGATCCCGAGGACCGTCGCGGCCGGGGGCCGGCGCCATTTCAGCAGGATCCGCGGCTGGGTCCGGACCTGCCAGTCGGAGGAAACCGACGGTTTCATCGAGAGCTCGGCCGTGGCGGCTCCGTCCGCGGAGAGCGAAACGGGCACCGAAATGCCCAGGGCGGTCGCCGAACCGTTCAGGCGGGCCCGGAAAGAGACGGGGACGGACAGCACGAGCCGGTCGCCGTCAAGCCTCACGTCCGGAGTGCCGTCCCGTCGGACGAGGTAGGTTCCCCGCCCTTCGAAGAGGCTTTCCCGCACGGGGTTCGCCCCGCTGATTTCCTCAGGAAGGCGCGTTCGGGCAAGGTTTTTGAGCTCCTCCATCGAAACGCCGAAGGGGATCGCGACGATCGAGACCGGAGGCGCGGGCAGCGGGTTCGCCGGGACCGCCTCGGGCGGGGTGACGGAGATCCGCCGGGTTCCCTGGAAGAACAGCCAGGTTCCGCTCGCGGCAGCCGCAAGGAAAAGAAGAAGCAGGACGACTCCCCTACGCATGCGTATCCCTCCCTGGTTCCATTTTATCCCGTCGGGGGGTGATCCGGAGGAACCTGCGCTACAATGAGGGTCGAAAACAGTGCCCGGGAGACTGCCGGGTTAAACCGCGAAAGGAAAGGGTGGTTTCAAGATGAGCTGCATTTGCGACGTGAGCGCGATGGAGATCCTGGATTCACGGGGAAATCCGACGGTTCGGGTTTTCGTGGAGCTGGATAGCGGGGAAAGGGTCAGCGCCTCGGTGCCGTCCGGAGCCTCCACCGGGGAGAACGAGGCCGTTGAACTTCGCGACGGAGACAAGGGGCGCTTTGGGGGCAAGGGCGTTCTCAAGGCCGTGACCAACGTCAACGAGATCCTCGGTCCTGGGCTGCTCGGACTGGATCCCATCCGGCAGGCTCAGATCGACCGGATGATGATCGAGATGGACGGAACGCCCAACAAGGCGAAGCTCGGGGCCAACGCCATCCTCGGGGTTTCCATGGCCGTGGCCAGGGCCGCCGCCGCCGACTGCGGCCTCCCTCTTTACGCCTACCTGGGAGGGTGCGGCGCCAGGCGCCTGCCCGTGCCGATGATGAACGTCATCAACGGGGGCAAGCACGCCGAGAACAGCGTGGACCTCCAGGAGTTCATGATCTTCCCGGTGGGAGCCCCAGCNTTCGCGGAGGCCCTGCGGTACGGCTCCGAGACCTTCCATGCCCTGAAGGGCATCCTGAAGAAACGGGGCTATGCCGTGGGCGTGGGCGACGAGGGCGGGTTCGCACCCGACCTGAAGAGCAACGAGGAAGCGGTCGAACTGCTGGTGCAGGCCGTCGAGGCGGCCGGCTACAAGCCGGGGGAGCAGGTGGCCATTGCCCTGGACCCCGCGGCGAGCTCATTCTGGGAGAACGGTTCCTACGACCTGGCCAAATCGAAACAGGGCCTGCGCACCTCGGCGGAGATGGTGTCCATGTACGCGGATTGGGTGAAGAAGTATCCCATCCTCTCCATCGAGGACGGGCTTGCGGAGAACGACTGGGACGGATTCGCGGCCCTGACCCGGGAGATCGGCGACCGCGTGCAGATCGTNGGGGACGACCTCTTCGTCACAAACTCGGCCTTCGTCGCGCGGGGCATCGAGGAAAAAGCCGCCAACTCCGTTCTGATCAAGCTCAATCAGATCGGAACGGTGACCGAGAGCATCGAGGCCATCGAGATGGCCCGCAAGGCGGGCTGGGGGTATGTCATCTCCCATCGCTCNGGGGAGACCGAGGACGCCTTCATGGCCGATTTCGCCGTGGCCATGGGAGGCGGCCAGATCAAGACGGGTTCCGCCTGCCGGAGCGAACGGATCGCGAAATACAACCGGCTCCTGGAGATCGAAATCGAGCTGGACGACGCGGCTGTGTTCGGCCGCTAGGACGGATAAAGGCATGAAGGGCCCGCGGAAGTTTTCCGCGGGTCCCTTCGAGTTTTCGGAGAAACGGCCGTTCCGGTCGTCGGTACGCCCGGGTATTCTTCTCTTTAGCTGTCTATTGCAAAGAAAAAAGGAAAACTTTATGCTTTTGATCTAATCGGCTTAAAGCGGCGGGCAAAGATCCGTTCCGTCCCCGGAAGGGGCCGGGGCTTTCGCGGGAACGTGAAAACCGGCTTCGGCCCGCGGCGGCCCGGGAACGGAAAAGGGAGGAGAGATCGAGCGATGAAGCGAAGCACGTCCGTTGTCCTCTCGATATTCGCGGTGCTGTTCGCTTTAGCGGGGTCCGGAGCGGCTGCCGCAGCCGTCACGAGCGGCGAATACCTGGACCTGGTGGCGGCCGGAAACCCGGAACTGGCGGCTTCGGCTGCCCGGGTCGAGGCGTTTTACCGGCTTGTCGATGTCGCCATCGCTTCCACCCGCCCGAGTCTCGGTTTCGAGGCGGTTTCGGGGCGGGTTCTGCGGGAGGGCGAAGGAGAGAGCACGCTATCGCTGAATCTCGGGAAGCGTCTGGACCTCTGGGGGCTGGACGAGCTTTCCGTCCGCCGGGCAGAGCTTGCCGCGCGCATTCAGGAAGCCCGCCTCGGGGAACTTGCCGCGTCCCTTTTCAGGGAGGCGGAGACGGCCTACTGGAATGCCTCGGCGGCCAGGAGCGCGGTTTCGCTTTACGCGTTTCTGCTTGCCCAGCGGGAGGAAGACCTGAGGTTCTCCCGCCTGCGGTTCGAGCAGGGCACGGCGGCGAAGCTGGACGTGTTCAGGGCGGAAGTGCAGGTGGAAAAAACGAGGGCTGCGAAGACGGAGGCCGAAGCGGGTTTTCGGGATTTCCTTTCCCAGATGGCCAGGCTGGCCGGAGGGGAAGCCGTCGAGCCCTCCGAAGAGCCGGTTCTCTTCGAACCCGGCCCGGATCCGGATTTCAAGGCCGCATGGAAGTCGCGCCCGGATGCCCGAAGGGTGGAACTCGAAAAGGAGTCGGCCTCCGTGGAGACCCGGATCGCTTCGTTGGGAATGCACCCCGCCGTGGAAGCGTCGCTGGGTTCCACCCTCCTTTCCGATTCGGACACCGTGATTCCTCCCGAATCCGACCTCCTGCTCTCGGTGAGGGTGGAGGTGCCCCTCTACGATGGAGGACGGACCCGGGCGGACAAGGCCTCGAAGCGCCTGCTGGAAAAGGCGTCGGAGTTCGATGAAAAGACCCTTCGGGCCTTGATCGCCACGGAGCTGGACCTGGCCGCAAGCCGCCTCGAAAAGGCCCGGGCCCTCGAGAAGAGCCGGAAGAAGGAAGCCGCGCTGGCTTCGGAAGAGTTGCGGATCACCCGCCTGCGCTACCGGACGGGCGTGGGTTCCCAGCTCGAGCTGCTGGACGCCCAGGTGCGCGAGCAGGCCGCAAGGACGGCTCATCTGGATGCCCTCAGGGAAATGGCGCTGGCGAGGGCCCAGCTTTCCTACGCGCTCGGCCGTTACTCTTTTCCCTTTGCCGGAAAGCGGGGGAACGATCCGGAAAGGACAAAATAAAGGATGAAAAGCCTGAAGGCGCGGTTTCAAAACAGAAAGACCCTGGCCTGGGTGATCATCGGTGGGGTGGCATTGGGATTTCTGGTCTTCCGGGTTGCCTTCCCACCCCGTAAGGTGCCGGCCGTCTCCATTTCGTCCATCCGGGCCGAGAAGGGCCTGCCGGTGACGACGACGGTTGCCGAGGCGAAGAGCCTCGATATCCGGCGCAGCTATTACGGCCTGGTGCGATCGGTAAAGATCCAGGAGGTGACGGCCTATTTGCGGGAGATGGTCGAGTCCGTGAAGGTCGAAGTGGGAGACCCCGTCCGGGCCGGGGAGGTTTTGGCCGTGCTGTCGGGGCGCGAGCAGGCCGCAGCGGCCGCCGCTGACCGCGAGTCCGTGGCGGAGGCGAAAAGGGATGTCGAGAGGATGAGGGTCCTCTTCAACGAGGGCGGGGTCTCCCGGTCGGAACTGGATCAGGCCGTGGTGAGGCTCAGGGCCCTGGAGGCGGAGATGGTCTCTTCAGGGACGCGGTCCGCCAGAACGATGGTCAGGGCGAAGATCGACGGGGTGGTCACCGAGAGGCACGCCGAGGCGGGCGAGATCGCGGAGGCGGGCCGGGTTCTCCTCGTGATCCAGGACACGGGAAGTCTGGAGATCGAGGTCCTCCTGCCGCAGGCCGACCGGCTTTATATCGTCGGCGGGACGGACGTCGAGGTTCCCCTTGAGGACCGGATCGTGCGGGGGAGCGTGAAACGGCTCGATCCGGCCGCGGACCCTCAAACAGGGCTCTTCAGGGCGATCGTGTCCATGCCCCCGGACCGGGCCCTCCTGCCCGGCGCGACGGTGGAGGCGAGGATCCTGGTCAAGCGGAGTCTGGGAGGGGTTGTCCTGCCTTCGGGCATCGTCCAGAGGGAAGGGGACGAGAGCTTTGTTTATGTCGTTTCCGGCGATGTCGTCAGGCGCCGGGTCATCGCACTCGGGGAGGGCGCGGACGATCAGGTGGAGGTCCGCTCGGGGCTGAAGCCGGGAGAAACCGTCGTGGCGGAGGGGTCCTCCGCCCTCTATGACGGGGCCCGGATCTGGATCCAGACCGACGAACCCGTTTCGGGCGAGAAGAGCCCATGAACCTGATCCGATTTTGCGTCCGGCGGCCCGTCTTCACCTGGGTGACGGTCATCCTGGCGGCGCTGCTCGGCCTCTACGGTTTCTTCAAACTGGGCGTGGCCCTCTACCCCAAGGTGGATATCCCGGTCATCGTCATCTCGACTTCATACCGGGGCGCAAGCCCTGCGGAGATCGAGTCCCTGGTGAGCAAGCCCCTGGAGGACGCGGTCTCCGAGGTGGACGGGGTGGACAAGATCGAGAGCTATTCGATCGAGGGCGTCTCGTTCGTGGTCGCCGAGATGAAACTCGACGTCAACCTTTCCGAGGCCGTGGTGGACGTCTCGAACCGGATCAAGGCGGCCCGCTCCAAGCTGCCTTCCGAAGTGGAAGAGCCCGTCGTGGAGAAGGTCGACATCAACGCCGATCCCTTCATGATCGCCGTCTTCACCACGGACATGGACGGGAAGAAGGCCCGGGACATCCTGGACGACCGGGTCAAGAGGCGACTCACCCGCGTGGAGGGAATCGCCCGGGTCGACCTGCTCGGGGGTGAGGAACGGGAGATCCACATTCTCCTGAACCCGGTGGCCATCAGGAATTTCAACCTCTCGCCGGTGATGGTGGCTTCCATCGTGGCCGCCAACAACCTGACGAATCCTGCCGGGTACATCGCGCAGGGAAACCGGGAGATCACCCTTCGCTACAAGGGGGAGGCACCCAACGTCGGATCGCTGGGGGAGATCCAGATCCCGCTCGAGGGAGGGGCCTCCGTCCGGCTCAAGGACGTCGCCCGGATCGAGGACGGAGCGAAGGACCTGCGGGAGTTCGCCCGTTTTGACGGCAGGCCCGCCTTCCAGCTGCAGATCAAGGCGAGGCCGAACGCGAACGTGGTCGAGGTCGGCGCGGGGGTCAGGAAGGAGCTCGAAAAGGTCCTGCCGACCCTCCCGAAGGGATTCCGCCTCGACATTCCCTACGACAACTCCAGGTTCGTTGAAAGCTCGGTCAGGAACGTCATCCGGGACATGATCACGGGAACGGTCCTCACGGCCCTTGTCCTTTACCTCTTTCTCCGCCGGCTTTCGGCCACGGCGGTCGTCTCCATCGCCATGCCCACGGCCGTCCTGGCCACCTTCATCCCCATGATGATCCAGGGCTACACCCTGAACATGATGAGCACGCTCGGGCTGGCCCTGTCGATGGGAGTGCTTGTGAACAACTCCATCCTGGTTCTGGAGAACATCACGCGTTTTCGGGACATGGGGAACGACCCCGTCGAAGCGGCCGAACGGGGGACCGCCGAGATCGGCCTCTCCGTTCTGGCCACGACCGGGACGAACCTCGGCGTCTTCCTTCCGGTGGCCTTCCTGCCGGGGGTGGCCGGCCAATTTTTGGTCCAGTACGCCATGGTGATCGTCTACGCGACGCTCTTTTCCCTCTGGGTCTCCCTGACCCTGACCCCGATGCTCGCGGCCCGCATGCCGCAGGCCGATCCCTCCCGGTTTTCCTGCCGGATCTGCGGATGGTGGACCTGGCTATACGAAGGACTCGAGGACCTGCACCACCGCCTCGTGGGCGCCGCCGTCCGGCACCCCTGGAAAACACTGGGGATCACGGCCGTTGTCCTGCTTTTGGCTTTCGCTCTCGCCCCGCGACTGGGTTCCGAGTTCTTCCCACGGGTGGACGAGGGGGTCGTGGGGATCAACGTCGAACTCCCCGCGGAAAGCTCGCTGTCGAGGACGGAACGCACCGTAAGGCGGATCGAGGCGTATGTCCTGAAGCAGCCTCACGTGAAGAACGTGGTGGTTTCGGTCGGTGGGACCGGGGCGCGGACGGGGGTCAACCTGGGCAGCGTGGAGGCCTACCTCGATGACGACCCGAAGCGGCCGTCCACCTTCGAGTTCGCGGATGGGGTCCGCCCGTTCCTCGCGAGCCTTCCGGACACGACGCTGAGCGTCCAGGCGACCAAGACGAGCTTTTCCAGGGGGCAGCCCCTTCAGGTGGTCGTGACCGGGGAGGACACGACGATTCTGGGGCAGGTGGCGGGCGAGGTCATGAAGGTGATGCGCTCCGTGCCGGGGGTCGTCGACGTGGACCTGGACTGGCGGATCGGTAGACCGGAGCTGGCGATGGACCCGATCCGCTGGCGTATGGGGCGCCTTGGGACCGACGCGGCTTCCGTCTCCTCGAACGTTCGGGGGTACATCACGGGCCTGGAGGCCGGGAAGTACCGGGAAAGCGGCCTGGAATACGATATCCTGGTGAAGATGGAGCCCGAGAGGACGAAAAGCGTTTTCGCGGCGCCGGACCTGCCGGTCATGACCGCCCGGGGATCCGTTCCCCTGAAGGAACTGACCCGGTTCGACATCGAAGCGGGCCCGACCCGGATCGTCCGGAAGGATCGAATCCGATCAGTGACGGTGGAGGCCGACGTGGTGGGGCGGACGGTGGGCGAGGCCTTCGGAGAGATCCGCTCGGGCCTGAAGGGACTTTCGGTTCCCCCCGGTTATGCCGTCAAGTACGAGGGGGACGTGGAAGCGATGCGTGAAACCTTCACGGATATGGGCGTCGCCTTCGGCCTGGCGGTGGCCATCACCTTCCTGATGGTCGCGGCCATCCTGGAATCCTGGGCTTTCGCGTTCATCATCATCCTGACGGTGCCCCTGTCCGCCATCGGCGTCATCCCGGCCATGGTCGCCACGAACACGGCCGTCAGCCTGTATGCCCTCATGGGGCTCGTCATGCTCGTCGGCCTCGTGGTGAACAACGCCATCGTCATCGTCGACTTCGCCGAGGGCCTGCGGCGGTCGGGAACCAGGGCGGCGGAGGCCATCACCGAGGCGTGCCGGGTGCGGTTCCGCTCCATCCTGATGGCCGATCTCACCTCGATCATCGCAATGGTTCCCCTGGCGCTGGGGATGGGAGAAGGCGGAGCCCTTCGGGCCCCCATGGCGATCGTGGCCATCGGGGGGCTTTTCGCGGGCGGAGGCCTGGCTCTTTTCGTCATTCCCCCCGTCTACAGGCTCTTCTGGGAGAGGCGGGAGAGGAGGGACGGCGCATGAAGACCTCCCTGCCGGAAACGGAAGAAGGGCGGCTGCTCCTCGAAGGGAGGCTTTCCGCCGCTTCCGCCGCGGCCCTTCAGGCCGAACTGGCTTCGAAGGTTTCCCTCGAGGATGCCAGGAACCGGCCTTTGAGCGTCGTAGCGGGCGTCGACGTCTCGATCCGCAGGGGACCGAACGGCGATCTTGCGGTCGGCTGCATCGCGACGATGGAATGGGGTTCCTGGAAAATCCTCGCGGTCGATACCGCCGTCGATCGGGTCCGCTTTCCCTACATTCCCGGACTTCTCTCCTTCAGGGAACTCCCGGTCATCCTCAAGGCGGCGGAAAAGCTTTCCGGGTGGCCCGACCTCTTCATGGTCGACGGGGCGGGACTGGCCCACCCCCGTTTCTTCGGCCTGGCCTGCCACCTTGGGATCGTCACCGGCTGCTCTTCCGTCGGTGTGGCCAAGAGCCGCCTCGTGGGCACGCACGCTCCCGTTTCGGAAGCGAGAGGGTCGAGCGCGCCGCTCTTCGTCGGGGACCGGGTCGCGGGGACGGTCCTGAGGACGCGCTTTGGGGTGCGTCCCCTCTATGTCAGCCCGGGACATCTGGTTTCGCTGGAATCGGCGGTTTCGCTCGTCATGGGAGCCTGCACCCGCTTCAGGCTGCCCGAGCCGATCCGCGCCGCCCATAAGCTGGCAGGGGATCAAAACCTTCTGTATTCTTAATACCGCGATCTCTTGCAAAAGGGCGGACTGTCGTCGATGATACGACAGAAAAAGAAGCGTCCAATCCTTAAAAAGAGGTGACCTGCGCGTGCTGATCTACATCGCGGATTCGTTTGATCCTTCCCTGCCGGAGAAACTGAGTGAGTTCGGGGAGGTCACGACGGACGGAGGCCGACTGGCCGAAGCCGATGTCCTCCTGGTCCGGAGCAAGACGAAAGTGACCCGGGAAGTCCTGGAGCAGGCCCCGAAGGTGAAGCTTGTGATCCGGGGCGGCGTGGGCATCGACACGATCGACACGACGGCGGCGGCCGAACGGGGCGTCAGGGTGAGGAACACGCCGAAAGCCTCCTCGATCACCGTGGCCGAGCTGGCCTTCGCCCTCATGCTGGCGGCTCCAACGCGTCTCATCGAGGCACACGTCAGCATGTGCCAGGGCAAGTGGGAAAAGAACGAGCTGAAGCGCACCGAGCTTTTCGGCAAGTCCCTCACGCTGGTGGGGCTCGGCAACATCGCCGCGGAGGTGGCAAAGCGGGCGCAGGCCTTCGGGATGACGGTGTACGCCTATGACCCTCTCGTTCCCGCGGAGCGCGCGGCCGATCTGGGCGTCACGCTGGTTGCGGACCTGAAGGAAGCGCTTTCGAAGGCCCATTACGTCTCCATCCATGTCCCCCTTGTCGACGGCACGAGGAACCTCATCAACCGGGAGAGCCTTGCCGCCATGAAGAAGGGGGCGGTTCTGGTGAACACCGCCCGGGCCGGAGTCATCGCGGCCGAGGACGTTCTCGAGGCGCTCGAGAGCGGGCAGCTGGCCTATTACTGCGCCGATGTCTGGCCGACGGACCCGCCCTCTCCGGACTACCCCATCCTGAAGTCGAACAAGGTCTTCATGGTGCCCCACCTCGGAGCCAACAGCAAGGAAAACCTACTCCGGATCGGTGACGAGGTTTGCTCCATCATTCGCGAAACCCAGAAGGAAGGAGTGTTGTAGACATGACCCGCAAGCTCAATTTCCACGCCGGCCCCTCCACCCTGCCCGTCGAGGTGCTGGAAGAACTCCAGAAGAATATGGTCGATTTCCAGGGAACCGGCCTCTCACTCATCGAGGAAAGCCATCGAAGCGGAAACTACGAGGCCGTCCACAACGCGGCCGTGGCGCTGTTCCGCGAGTTGCTCTCCGTGCCGGATTCTTACGACATCCTGTTCCTCGGCGGCGGGGCGACCCTGCAGTTTGCCATGATCCCCATGAACTTCCTGCCCCAGGGAAAGACGGCGGAGTATGTCGCCACGGGCACTTGGTCGAAGAAGGCGATCGACGACGCGAAGAAACTCGGCAGCGTCAGGGTGGTCTTCGACGGCAAGGAAAGCGGCTACACGACCCTGCCGGACCCCGCCTCCATGAAGGTGGATCCGGAGGCGGCCTACCTCCACATCACCGCCAACGAGACGATCGGAGGCCTCGAGTGGAAGGGCTGGCCCGAGACGGGCGGTGTTCCCCTCGTCTGCGACATGTCGAGCGACATCCTGAGCCGCCCGGTTCCGGTGGAGAAGTTCTCGCTGATCTACGCCGGAGCCCAGAAGAACCTCGGCCCGGCGGGAACGACCGTCGTCCTCCTCAGGAAGGACATGCTCGACCGGATTCCCGACACGCTTCCGGCCTACCTGAACTACAAGAACCACGCCGCCAACAACTCCCTCTACAACACGCCCCCCGTGTTCGCCATCTGGACGATCAAACTGGTCCTGGAACACATGAAGAAGAACGGCGGTCTGGCTGCGGTGGCCGAACGCAACCTGAAGAAGGCGGGACTCGTCTACGGAGTCATCGATTCCAGCGGGGGCTTCTTCCGCTCTCCGGTCGACGCGCGCTATCGGTCGAACATGAACCTGGTCTTCCGTCTCCCCACCGAGGAGCTCGAGAAGAAGTTCATCGACGAGGCCAAGGCCGCGGGCATGATCGGCCTCAAGGGACACCGCAGCGTCGGCGGCTGCAGGGCTTCCCTCTACAACGCGATGACTCTCGGGGGCGCGGAGACTCTGGCCGCCTTCATGAAGGAATTCGCCGCGAAGAACGCTTAGGCGGACCACGATGGCGGAAATCAAGGCAAGACTCGAAAAAATAGGGATCGGCCTGCCGGAAGTGCTGCTCCCGAAGACCGGCACGGACCTGTCGAAATGGTCGGTGGTGGCCTGCGACCAGTTTTCGTCGGAGCGGCACTACTGGGAGAAGGCCCGCGAGATCGTCGGGGGAGCGCCTTCGACACTGAGGCTGATTTTGCCGGAATGCTATCTCGAGGACGGAGACACCGAGGCCCGCGTCCAGGCGATCAACGCCGAGATGAGGGCCTATCTGGAGAACATCCTCAGACCTCTTGAGGCCGGCTTTGTCCTCATCGACCGCAAGACCGCCCATGCTCCTTCCCGCAAGGGCCTGGTCCTGGCGGTGGACCTCGAGGCCTACAGCTTCGAGGCGGGGGCCGCGTCGCTCATCCGCCCCACGGAGGGGACGATCCTGAAAAGGCTCCCTCCCCGCATGGCCATCCGGCGTGGGGCGACCCTGGACCTGCCGCATATCCTGCTTTTGCTTGACGATCCGGACCGCACGGTCGTCGAGCCGCTCTTCTCCGCGAGAAAGAGCTTCCGCAAGCTTTACGAGTTCGAGCTCATGCAGGACGGCGGCTCGATCACGGGATGGCACGTGCCTGCCGAAGCGCTCGGGGAGGCGACATCCGCGCTGGAGAAGCTTGCGTCGGGCGGTTTCCTCTTCGCCGTGGGCGACGGCAATCACTCCCTTGCCGCAGCCAAGAGCCTTTGGGAGGAAAGGAAATCCGCGGGGGCGGCTCCAGACGACCCGGCCCGCTGGGCCCTGGTGGAGGTGGAGAACATCCACGACGAGGGTCTGCATTTCCATCCGATTCACCGGGTTCTTTTCGGTCTCGACGCGGAAGCCTTCTTCTCCGAAATGGCCAAGGCCCTGGGGGGCTGGATGGAAGTGGCTCCCGCGGCCCCGGCGGCCAAGTCCGAAGAGGGACGCGTCATCGAGGTGGTTTCCGAAGCGGGTTTGGCCCGATTCGTGTTCAACCCGAAGGAAGACCGGATGACCGTGGAATTCTTCCAGGAATTCCTGGACGCCTACCTGGCGAAACACGGCGAGGTTTCCATCGACTACATCCACGGCGAGGAAGCCGTCAGAGAAATGGGCTCCAAGCCAGGAAACGCGGGATTCTACATGCCTCCTCTCGACAAGTCGGTTTTCTTCACCCGGATGGTCGAGGTGGGGCCCTACCCGAGAAAGACCTTCTCCATCGGCGAGGCCACCGAGAAGCGCTATTACCTCGAAAGCCGGAAGCTGGTTCGATAGAGCAGGAATGTAGCGTGAGAAGAGAAAACGGGGAGCCTTCGAGCTCCCCGTTTTCTCTGTCTTGCCCAAGAAACGGACTGACGGTGCTATACTTTTTATGATGTTGCTTTAATACGATTGACGATCATCATCAGAAGGTATCTGAAGGGGGGCTTCGCGGATGAGGAAAGCGCAAAAGTGGTCGTTGCTTCCAGTGATTTTATCGATTCTTCTTTTGGCCGGAGCTGCATGGGGACTTAGCACGCTGAGTTTGGACTACCCGGGGGAAGGAGAGGATTCGGTCAGCACGAGCTTCAATTTCCTGTGGAGCCTGGAGCCTGATGTCGACGTGACCAGCCCGGACCTCGTCAGTTACGATCTCTACCTTTCCAAGACGCTGTCGAACCTTGACACGAGCCCCCTGTCCCTGGGCCTGGCTTTTGCGGACTACGAGGGGACATCCCCATCGGGGACTCTGGATGAGAACGCGACCTATTTCTGGAAGGTCGTTGCCCACACGCCGTCCGGTGATGTCGGCGCCACAAGCTTTTTTACGACCGAAGCCGAAACCGGGCCATGACCCTCGTGACGCCTTCCAACGGCCTGACGGGAGTTGCCCCACAGAACGTCGAATTCAAGTGGACTTACGATTCCGGGACCCCGGGGCCGATCGGACCGGACGTGACCTTCGATCTTTACATTTCCAAGTCACTTCAGGATCTTTTCGATGAATCCTCGCGGGTGGATGACGAGCAACTGGCTCTTTACGACCCGGATACTGGAATTCTAGAGGTTGGCCTCAATCTCACAAGAGAACTCTCCCACGGTACGAAGTATTACTGGACGATCCTTGCTCATCTGGCGCCGAACGAAGATTATACGGTCTATCCGCATTCCTTCACGACCCTGAGCGAGGCATCTGATCCGAACCTGGGCGGCGGATGCTCGGCGGCTCCCCTGGGCGGGCTGTCCGCCATGGCCCTGATGGCGGGCCTGGTCCTGATCAGGCGCCGCAGGTAAGGCGGAAGGCTCGATCCGAAGCGGCAAAAAAGAGGGACCCGGGGGAAGAATCCCCGGGTCCCTTTCCGTTTCGCTGCAGGGAAGTCTTCCTAGAAGCTCTCCTGGGCCGTCCGGGAGATGATCTCCTCCTGGTGGTACTGGTCAAGGTCGACGAAGTAGTCGCTATAGCCGGCCACGCGGACCAGAANGTCGCGGTAGTTCTCCGGGTGCTTCTGGGCGTCGCGCAGGGTGTCGGAATCCACCACGTTGAACTGCATGTGGTGCCCGCCCAGGCGGAAGTAGGTGCGGATCAGCTGGGTCAGGGCGTCGATGCCCTCGTCGCCGGCCAGGACCGAGGGAAGGAACCGCTGATTGAGAAGCGTTCCGCCCGACTTGACCTGGTCCATCTTCGCGAGCGACTTCACGACGGCCGTCGGGCCGTGGCGGTCCGCTCCGTGGGAGGGGCTGGTGCCGTCGGATTCCGGCAGAAGGGCGAAACGCCCGTTCGGGGTCGCGCCGAGCTTCTTGCCGAAATAAACGTGGCAGGTCGTGGAGAGCATGTTCAGGTGGTAGGTCGCGCCCTTGGGGCTGTGCTGTCCTTCGATGGTGCGGAACAGGGAGCCGTAGACCCTCTGCATGATCGAGTCGGCGTAGTCGTCGTCGTTCCCGAAGAAGGGAGTCTTGTTCCACACGAACTGACGCAGGGGTTCCTCCCCTTCCCAGTTTTTCTTCAGGGCGTCGAGGAGCGCCTTCATGGCGATAGTGTTGTCCTCGAAGACGTGTTTCTTCAGCACGGCCAGGCTGTCCGTGATGGTGCCGATGCCGCAGCACTGGATGTAGTCGGCGTTGTAGCGGGCACCGCCGTCGTAGTAGTCGCGGCCGTTCTTGATGCAGTCGTTGATCACCACGGAGAGGAAGGGTGCCGGGGCGTAGGTGGCGAACATGCGTTGCAGGAAGTTGTCCGTTTCGATCTTCGTTTCCACGACGAAGCGCAGCTGTTTCTCGAAGGCGGCGTAAAGGTCATCGAAGGTTGCAAAACTCTGCGGATCGCCCGTTTCAATCCCGATTTTCCTGCCGGTGAGGGGATCGACCCCGTTGTTCAGGGTCAGCTCGAGGACCTTCGGGACGTTGAGGTAGCCGTGCAGGATGTAGGCCTCCTTGCCGAAGGACCCGGTTTCCACGCAGCCGCTGGTGCCGCCCTCGCGGGCGTCCTCGGNGGTCTTGCCCACCCGGACCTGCTCGGCGATGACCATGTCGGCGTTGAAGACGGAAGGATATCCCGAGCCGCGGCGGATGACCTTCCCGGCGGTCTTCAGGAAGCGGTCCGGAGTTTTGGCGCTGATCTGCACGCTCACCTGGGGCTGCAGCAGCTGGAGTTCGTCGAGAACTTCCAGGACGAGGACGGAAACCTCGCTTGTGCCGTCGGAACCGTCGGCCTTCAACCNCGCGAGGTTGATCTGCGTGAAGTCGTTGTAGGTGCCGCTTTCGGCGGCCGTGACGCCGACCTTTGNGGGCGCAGGGGTATTGTTCACCTTGATCCAGAAGCAGGAGAGAAGTTCCTTGGCCTGTTCACGGGTCAGCGTTCCCTCGGCCGCGTCCTTCTCATAGAAGGGAGCCAGATGCTGGTCGAGATGGCCCGGGCTCATGGCGTCCCAGCCGTTCATCTCGGTAATCGTTCCGAGGTGGACGAACCAGTACATCTGCAGGGCCTCGCGGAAGTTGCGGGGGGCGTTGGCCGGAACCCGGCGGCAGGTTGAGGCGATCTGGAGCAGCTCGGTCTTGCGGGCCGGATCGTTTTCCTCGGCGGCCATCTTTTCGGCCAGGGCCGCATGACGCTCCGCGAAGAGGATCGCCGCGTCGCAGGAGATGTCCATGGCCGTCAGTTCCTCGAATTTCTCCGTGGCGTGCGGATCGTTGAGGTAGTCGAGCTTCGCCTTGCTCTCGGCGATCTCGCGCTTGAAGTCCAGCATGCCCTTGCGGTAGATCGTCCCGTCCAGGGCGGTGTGCCCGGNGGCCCGCTGCTCCATGAACTCGGTGAAAAGGCCGGCCTCGTAGAGGGACTTCCACCTCTCGGGGATCAGGGCGAAGGCCTTGTCGCGCATACTGCGCCCCCGCCAGTAGGGGATGACCTTCACCGCGTAGAGGTCGATATCTTCGGGGGAAACGGAGTAGCTCGTCATCTTCCTGGAGTTGAGGATCTCCAGGTCTTCCCGGGAATGGCAGTTCAGCTCGGGGAAGGTCGAAACGGTGCGGGGGGCCGGACCGCGCTCACCCACGATGAGCTCGTCCGCCCCGATGAAGATCGTCTTTTTCTCGCAGAGATTCTTGTAGTTCAGGGCTCGCATGACGGGGGTCGACACCTTGCCCGCGTTTTCCTGGTAGAACTCGGTGACGAGCAGGGCCCGTTCAATGGAGATGGACGGGTGCGTTTCGAAACTTTCCTTCCGGAGTCTGGCGATGCGCTCGTTCATGGTTTTACCCTCCTATGAGGACATTGAGTCCAAATGACTTCAGGTTTCGTGCCGCCGCCTCCTGCTCCTCCGCGCTCGGCGGGAGGGTGTCGGGGAGACGGTAGGTCTTTCCCCACTTGGCATACTTGTTGCGCGCAGCGGCGTGGTACGGAAGCAGATGCACCGAAACGACCCTTTTCAGGGTCGAGACGAACCGCCCCGTCCGCTCGATGTTTTCTTCGTCGTCGTTCACGCCCGGGATCAGGGGGATGCGGATCGCGACATTTGCCCCCGAGTCGACCAGGGCCCTCAGGTTCTCGAGGATCAGCGTGTTGTCCACTCCCGTGTAAAGCTTGTGTTTCTCCGGGTCCATGTGCTTGATGTCGTAGAGGAAAAGATCGGTCTTCCGTGCCGTTTCCAGAAGGATCGAGGTCTGGGCGAAACCGGTGGTGTCGACGGCGGTATGGATGTCCAGGCTCCGGCAGCCTTCGAGGAGCTCCCAGAGGAACTCCGGCTGCAGCAGCGGCTCGCCGCCCGAGAACGTGGCCCCGCCTCCGGATTCGTCGTAGAAGGGGATGTCTTTTTTGATCACCGCCAGAACCTCTTCGGAAGTCATGACCCGGCCCACCTGCTCGCGGGCCAGGGCCGGACAGGCGGCTGCGCAGGCCCCGATGTCGCTGCAGAGGGCGGCCTCCGCGAAAAAACCCTCCGGCGTGGCGTGGATCGCCTTGTTCGGGCAGGCGCGCACGCAGGCTCCGCACCCGATGCAGCGCTCCCGCCGGTACAGCACGGCCGGCTGAGGGGAAATGCTCTCGGGGTTGTGGCACCACCAGCAGGACAGGGGGCAGCCTTTCAGGAACACGGTTGTCCGAATTCCGGGCCCATCATGAATGGAATATTTCTTGAAGTCGAAAACGATGCCGCTCTTCATCGCCTTTTCCCCTTCTTGGAAATCAAATTCCGGGCCTTACGCTGATATATGATATATCAGACTCTTTCCCCCGTCAAGACGTCGTCAAAAAGGGGTTCGTTTTACGAAGCTCCAGGGCCGTCCGAAGCATCAGAATCCCGGTCATTCCCCGAAGGTCGAGAGAAGTCACGCGGCCGACTTTCTGCAGTCGGTACGCCAGGGTGTTTCGGTGGATGGAAAGGCGGTTGGCCACCCGCGCGGGTGCGAAGGGGTCTTCGCACCAGGCCAGGAAGGTTTCGACCAGTTCGTCGGCGTCGGGGCAGGAAAAAAGTTTTTTCAGGATCGGCTCGCAGAAGGTTCTGCCCCTGTCCCTGGGGATACAGGAGAAGAGAGATTCCAGGCGCATGTCCCCGATAGCGAAGACCCTTCCGGAGGTTTTTCGGCCCGCGCCGAGGCGGGCCGCCTCGTCGGCGGACCGGTAGGCTTCGCCAAGCAGGGAGGCGTTCGTGGCGATCTCGCCGATCCCGACGATGACCGAAAGGCCCGCTTCCTTCAGGCCGTTTGCCAGAAGGCCGGCCGCGCCCTTCACCTCTTCGAGGGGTTGCGCCTCCCTCGCGGCCAGGCCCAGGAAGGCGAGGATCACCACCTTGTCCTCCCCCAGGCGGGCGACGATATCCTGCGGGTGGGGGAAAGCCCTCCGGGCCAGGGATTGAGCCTCCCTGCGCCGTTCGAGGGGAACCGTTTCGGGATGGAGGATTTCCGCCACGACGGCGGTCCTGGCCGATTTCAGGTCGTACCCGAGTTCCCGCCCGCGCATCAGGAGGAGGGATTCGTCCGCCTTCGCGGGATCGAAGGCGGCGATCTCCAGAATCAGCTCCTGGACCGCCTGTTCCCGCATCAGGGTAGACCGGAGAAGCGCGTTTTCGCGAAGAAGCAGTTCCGCCTGCTTCTGAACGAGGCGACCGAACCGGGACACTTCCTCGGGCGGTCCGGCGATGGCGATCGAGCCGACGACCCTCCCGGCGAGGGAAATCGGCAGGGTGACCCNCGGACGGACTCCTTCCGGGAGCCGGTTCGCCTGCTCCGGTGTCGTGATCTCCGTCCGCCGCGTCTGCATGACCCCCAGCGAGGGACTGTGAAGGGTCCCGAGACGGGACGGGTCGCTCGATCCGATCACGAGGCCGTCCTCATCGGTCAGAAGCACGCTGAAGCCGGCAATTTCCGAGGTGTTTTCGGCAAGTTCCTGAGCACAGCCCCTGAGCATGGAGCCCTCCCCCCTTTTTTCAAGTATCCCCCAGGGGAGAGAAATGTGCAATACAACAAAAACAACCGGATAATACCCCCAAATGATAGGTCTACAGCCCAATGAAAATGGAGGCCCGACCCGTTAAACTAACCTGACGGAAGTCCTGCTGACCAAACGCCGATCTGAAGCAGCAGTGCTTGAGCAGGACCTGTGAAGGGAGGACCCCGAATGAGGTTGGAACTGCACGAAGTCCACGTTTCGGATATCCAGTGGGGGCAGAGGACGGAGGTCCTGGATCACGTCCTCCGCGTGAACCGGGAGGAGGCCCTGGCTTCGGTTTCCGGTGACGACCGGTTTGCGTCGGTCCAGCTGGACCTGGCGCGCCCCGGTGAGAGCGTTCGCATCATCCCCGTCAAGGACGTGGTGGAGCCCCGCGTCAAGCTGAAGGGCGGTCGGGGATATTTCCCCGGGTTCTTCGCACCCCCGGAGACGGCGGGCGAGGGCGTGACCCTGATCCTGAAGGGGGCCGCCGTCGTGACCTGCGGGCCGATCGTGGCCTTCCAGGAAGGTTTTATCGACATGTCGGGAACCGGGGCCGACTATACGCCGTTCTCGAAGACGCAGAACCTGGTCCTGACCGTCGAACCCGCCGAGGGCCTGGGCAAGCACGCCTACGAGGAGGCCTTGCGCCTGGCTGGCCTGAAGCTGGCCCTCTACCTGGCCGAAGCCTGCCGGGAAGCCGCTGTGGACGAGGTCCGCGTTTTCGACAAGGGATCCATCAACGAAGAGAACGATAAATACCCGGACCTGCCGCGGATTCTGTACGTCTGCATGGCCATCACTCAGGGCCTGCTGCACGACACTTTCCTCTACAGCGCGGATATGAAGACGGTCCTGCCCACCCTCCTCCACCCCAACGAGGTTCTCGACGGGGCTCTTGTTTCCGGAAACTGCGTCTCGGCCTGCGACAAGAACACGACTTTCCACCACGTGAACAACCCGGTGGTGGAAGCCCTTTACAGGCGGCACGGCAAGGACCTGAACTTCCTGGGCGTGGTGCCCACGGTGGAGGATGTCCGCTTGGCCGGCAAGGAAAGGGCGTCGTCCATGAACTCGGCCCTGGCGAGGAATCTGGGGGCGCATGGGGTCATCGTCACCGAGGAAGGCTACGGCAACCCGGACACGGATCTTTGCCTGAACGCGAAGAAGTGCGAGGTGCTGGGGATCCGCACCGTCGTCATTTCGGACGAGGCTGCGGGAACGGATGGGGCGAGCCAGGGCCTGGCCGACGCCACGCCCGAGATGTCCGCCTTCGTCTCCTCCGGGAACGTCAACGAGATGATCGAGGTGCCTCCCATGAAGACGGTGCTCGGCCATCCCGAAGCGATCGAGAACCTTTCGGGCGGGGCTGCGGAGAGCCTTCGTCCCGACGGCAGCATGTTCGTGGAACTGCAGGCCGTGATCGGGTCCACCTGCGAGCTTGGCTTCAGCCGCATCGGCTGCGAATGGATCTAGTCGAGGAGGAATGAAGACGATGACCATCAGGGTTGTCCACTACATCAATCAGTTTTACGCCGGCCTGGGCGGCGAAGAGGCGGCCAACGCGCTCCCGGAAGGCCGGGAAGGGGTTGTCGGGCCCGGCATGCAGCTCGCCGCGCTCATGGGTGACCGCGCCACGGTGGTCGGCACGGTGATCTGCGGGGACGGCTATTACGGCGAGCACACGGAGGAAGCCCGAGCGGAGTGTCTGAGGCTCATCTCCTCCTTCAAGCCGGACCTTCTGGTGGCCGGGCCGGCCTTCAACGCCGGGCGCTACGGCTTCGCCTGCGGCGACATCTGCACGTCGACCGGAAAGGACCTCGGCATTCCCACCGTGACGGCCCTTTACCCGGAAAACCCCGGCGTGGAGCTTTTCGCGAAGAACACCGTCATCGTGCAGGCTGCGGACAGCGCCCGGGGGATGAAGGTCGGCCTCGAGGGACTGGCCCGGATCGGACTCAAGCTGGCGGCGAAAGAGCCGCTCGGTCCGGCGCGGCTGGAGGGGACGATCTCCAGAGGGATCCGCAAGAACTTCTTCTTTGAGACGAACGGCGCCGAAAGGGCGGTGGCGATGCTTCTGGACAAGATCGCCGGAAAGCCCTTCCGCACGGAATACGAGATGCCCGTTTTCAACCGGATTCCGCCTGCGGCTCCCATCAAGGACATGAAGAAGGCGACGATCGCCCTCGTCTGTTCGGGAGGAATCGTCCCGAAGGGAAATCCCGACCACATCCGGGTGTCGTCCGCCGAGACCTACGGCCGTTACGACATCTCGAAGCTGGACGATCTGACACCCGAGAATTACGAGTCGATCCATGGAGGCTACGACCGGGTCTGGGCCAATGAAAATCCGGATGTCGTCCTCCCCGTGGACGTCATGAGGCAGTTGGAGCATGAAGGAGTGTTCGGAAAGCTGTATGATTTTATCTACACGACCACGGGAACCGGGACGGCGGTTGCCCACGCCGAGCGGTTCGGCCGGGAGATCGGGGCCCAGCTGAAGGAAGCGGGCGTGGACGGCGTGATCCTGACCTCCACCTGAGGAACCTGCACTCGATGCGGCGCATCGATGACGCGGGAGATCGAGAAGGCGGCAGGCATCCCGGTGGTCCAGATTGCCACCATCGTTCCGATCATGCTCACGGTGGGATCCAACCGGATCGTTCCCGGCGTGGCCATTCCCCATCCGGTGGGAGATCCGGCGAAGGGGCCGGAGGCCGACAAAAAAGCCAGGCGTGAGCTCCTTTTGAAGGCCCTGAAGGCCATGACGACCCCCATCTCCGAACAGACCATTTTTTAATGAAGGGAAGTGGACCCCTCGACACTCATGAACAGATCGAAGACGCTGATCCCGACCTCCAAGAACCCTCCGGCCAAAGTGAAGGACAAGGGGCTGATCCGCCTGGCCAGATCGGGGGCGGCCGCCTACGACGCCTCNGGGGACCGGGTCCTCTGGCTTCCCCTGGGAGTGGCCCTGCTCGAACGGATCCGCGGGGGGATCGGTGCCCGGTTTCAGGCCGCCGGAGCCCAGTCCGTCGAGTGCGGCCCGGGCGCTTCCGGAACCCTTCCCGTGGCGGTTCGGGTCCTGAAGACGGAAGACCAGCTTCCCCTCTGTCTCGCGGGGAAAGCCGGAGGGTCCATCCTGCTGGAGGGTTTTGACGCGGAAGGGCAGATGAGCGGATGGCCGCTTTACGCCGAGCGCCTTCTTTCCTTCCTGCAGGAAAGGGGATTGTCCGTTTCGGTGTTTGAGGAGGCCCTTTCCTGCGGAGAGAGAACGCTCGTTACCTGCAGCTGTGACGCCGACGCCCGGGGGGCCCTGGAAGCCCGGACCTGCCCCGGGTGCGGCTGGACGGCATCGGTGGATGCCCTGCTTCCGCCCGAAACGCCGGAAGCCGAGGAGGAACGCCCCCTGGAGCCCGTGAGGACCCCGGGGGCGACGACGATCGTCGAGCTGTGCCGGCAATTGGGCTGTTCCGCCGAGCGGACGATCAAGACGATGTTCTACGCTTTCGAGAAGGGCGACCGGAAGGGCGTTGCGGCGGCCCTGGTGAGAGGGGACCGCTCCGTTTGCGCGACGAAGCTGTCGCGCGCCCTGGGCGGCGCGGCGGTGCGAAGGGCGGAAAGCGCGGACCTCAAGCAGGCGGGGTGCGATGTCGCCGGCTTCCTGGGACCCGTGGGCCTGCCCGGAACGATCGAAGTCCTGGCGGATCTGACGGTCGCTGGGACGAAAAACCGCGTGATCGGCGCCAACCAACCCGAGACCCACTACACGGGGGCCTGCTGGGGAAGGGATTACGAGGCCCCGGTTGCGGACATCTCCGGACTGGAGCTACAGGCCCCATGCCCCGTCTGCGGGAAACCCGTGGAGAAGGGATGGGTGCGGCCGGTTGCNCGCTTTCGCGAAGGGACACCCCGCGCTGGGGACTTCCCCTCCCTGGGGTACCTGGATTCCGGCCGCAAGCGGCACGTTCCCGGAAGCTGGACGGGGAACGTGCAGGTCGAGGCGGTCGCACTGGCCGCCTCCGGCGGCGGGGATGAGCTCTTTATGATCGGGCTCGCTCCGGCGGATGCCTGGGTGATGGCCCTGGAGGCCGGAGGGCCGGAGGGCCGGGAGGCCGCAGGGGAGATCGCGCAATCCCTGGAAAAGGAAGGCTGGAGCGTTGTCATGGATGACCGCCTACTGCCGGATGAGGTGCGCCTGGCGGAAGCCGTGCTGGTGGGTTCACCCGTGAGGGTCCTCGTGTCCGGCACGGAGGAGGCCGAGATCGCCCTTGACGGAGGGAAGCGGATCGAACGGGTTCCCCTTGGGGAGGCCGTTCGGTTTCTCGAGTCCTTCCGGGTCGACTAGAGAAACCCGGAAGCGGAACAGGAACTGAACGGAGGGCGGTGCGAGATCGCACCGCCCTCTTGATATTTCTGCGTGGCAAAGTGCTGTCCCTTGACTGAGACACCCCCTTCCCTATACTCAAGGGAAATTCTGGTTTGGGGGTGTTTGGTGAATGAAGAAAGTTTTAACTATTGCCTTGCTCGTGGTTCTCGCACTTTCCTCCGCTGCTCTTGCCGCCGCGCCTATCAAGATTGGCTATCTGGCCAACCTCACGGGCGACGCGGCGACCTGGGGCGTCCACGAGCAGAACGGGGCGATCCTGGCCGTCGAGGAGATCAACAAGAAGGGCGGCGTGCTGGGGCGCCCGCTTGAACTCGTCGTCTACGACGTCAAGGCGAAGGCGGAAGATGCCATCAGCGCTGCACGGCGACTGATCCTCGAGGACAAGGTCGTCGCGATCGGAGGAACCAACTTCAGCGGACTGAACATCGCAACCGTCCCCATTCTGGAACAGTACAAGGTCCCCCAGATCGGAAGCTACCCCACCAACCCGGCCGTGACGGTGGATCCCAAAACCGGCAAGGCCCGCCCCTATTCCTTCCGCATCTGCTTCACCGACCCTTACCAGGGCAAGGTCATGGCCGAGTATCTCTTCAACAAGCTGAAGATCAAGGAAGCCGCCATCATTCATGACGTCGGCAGCGACTATTCGGAGGGGCTCACCGAGAACTTCGTCAAGACCTACACCGGCCTCGGNGGCAAGGTCCTTTCGAATCAGGGCTTCAGGGGCGGCGACGTGGACTTCCGCGCGCAGCTGACGAACGCCAAGCAAAGCGGCGCCAAGGCCCTCGTCATGCCGAACCTCTACAAGGAAATGTCCCTGATGATGAAGCAGTCGTGGGAACTCGGCTGGAAGCCTGTCTTCATCGGCGGCGACGGATTCAGCATGAACATGTTCGAGATCGCCGGGCCCGCCATGGAAGGCAGCTATTGGGTCTACCACCTCAGCTTCGACGATCCGATCCTGAAGCCGCTCTATGCGAAATACGAGGCGCGTTTCAAGGAGAAGGCGACCGAGATCGTCAACACCGTCGCCGCCTATGACATCATCTACTGGATCGCCGACTCGATCAAGCGCGCCGGAAAAGCCGACGGCGCGGCGATCCGGGATGCCATCGAGAACACCAAGAACCTCAAGCTCCTCCATTTCACCCTGACCATGGACAAAGCGACCCACAACCCGCTGAACAAGCCCGCCGCCATCCTGAAGGCGACCGGCGGAAAGATCGTCTACCTCGAGACCTACAAGCCCCAGAGCAACTTCTAGGAAGGAACCCCCTGCCGCAAGAAAGGCGAGGCTCCCGAGCGGGAGCCTCGCCTTTTTCATCCTCGAACCCTAAAGTTCCCCGTGGGTCGCGCGACCTCCCGCCAGCGTGAGGAGAGCCTTGACGTTCTTGAGCTCCATGGGATCGGTCCTGAAGAGATTCCGGTCGAGGACCGCCAGGTCCGCCAGGTAGCCGGGAGCGATCCTTCCGCGGCGGTTGCCCTCCCCACCGCGACNGGCGCCGTTCACGGTCCAGAGGTGGAGGGCTTCGTCCAGGGTCAGTTTCTGGTGCGGCTGCCAGCCTTCGGTCGGCATTCCGTCGTCTCCGACGCGGCACACCGCTCCCCAGACCCCGCGCCAGGGGGTCGGCGGCTCCACCGGGCAGTCGCTGGATCCGGCAACGACAAGGCCGGAGTCGACGAACGACTTCCAGCTGTAGGTCCAGGGAACCCTCTCTTCGCCCAGGCGGGCCGTTGCCATGGCGATTTCGCCGGGGACGAAGGCCGGCTGGATATCCAGGATGACGCCGAGCGTTTTCATGGCTTCGAGCTGGTCCGGCCGGCAGATCATGACATGGTTGATCCGGTGAGGCAGGCCGCAGGGGCAGGGTCCCTCCGCATAGGCCGCCCTGACGGCGCGGATGGCCTGGTCGAGGGCCCGGTCGCCGATGGCGTGGATGAGCATCTGGAGTCCCCTTTTGTGGGCTTCCTTCACGGTGGCCAGCAGCGCGTCCTCCTCATGGTTGAGGAGGCCGCAGGTCGAGGGATCATCCGCGTAGGGAGTGGAAAGCGCGGCGGTGCGGCCGCCCAGCGAGCCGTCGAGGAACAGCTTGAAGCCGCCGTAGCGGATCCAGTCGTCGCCCAGCCCGCTCATGACCCTCCATTGCGGGAGACGGTCTTCGTAGAGGACGACCCGGATCGGGAGGCGTCCCTCGATCCGAAGCCTCTGGAAGGGCTCCAGGTCGTCCGCCAGGCCGTACCCGGATGCGCTGCACGTCTGGATCTCGGTCACTCCGTAGCGGGCGAAGTCCCGGCAGGCTTCCTCTATCATGGACAGGTTTTTCCCGGTTCCCATCCTCCAGGTTTCCAGCGCCTTCAGAACCGGCTCGACCTCGGTTTCAAGAAGAATTCCGTCGCCCCACTTCTCCCGGGGCATGCCCGATGCGGCCAGAGCGGCGCTGTTGGCCACCTGGACGTGAGTGCAGACCCGGGTCAGCAGGATCGGCCGGTCGATGCCCGTGGCGTCCAGGTCCTGTCGGGTCGGCGGCCGGTTTTCGGTCCAGTAGGCGTCGTTGTACCGTACTCCGTGGATCCAGTCGCCCGGGCCGGTTTTGGATGCGGCGGCCTTGAGGGTCCGGAGGGCTTCCGCAAGCGAACGGGTTTCGAAGAGGGAAACGCCCGCCCGCTGCTTGGCGTAGTAGAGAAGGTGCAGATGCGCGTCGGTCATCCCCGGGATGACCGTTTCGCCCGAAAGGTCAAGGGGGTNGGCCTGCCTTGCCAATTCGTGGTTCTCCACTTCCCTGGCCGGGCCGACCGCGACGATCCGTTTTCCCCTCAAGAGGACGGCCTCCGCGTGCGGGTTCCTGCGATCCCCGGTCCAGACCGTTCCCCCGCGGATCAGGTGGCACTTCTTGTCCAAGAAACTCCCTCCCTCGTTGTTTTGCGTTGTGTACAAGCCGGTTCCATTATAGCAACAGACATTGACCTACGGCTTCCCAACGAGTTCCCGTACCGCGTTCCTGATTTCGGAAACCTCTTTCCCGAGATCCGCGGCGATCTCCTTCAGGGGTTTATCCAGGGGAAGGCCGGCGGGCCATCCCGCCTTTTCGAAAACCGTGTCTCCCTTGACCCCGTAGGTGGAGGCCACCTGTTCCATGGTCATGGAACCCTTGATCTCATCCGGATTCGGCAGTGAAGAGGGGGCTGCGGGTGCGGCCGGGATCTCCTTTTGCGAGACCAGCCATTCCCTCAGCTTTTCCCGGAAGGCTTCGTCGTCGGTGATCTCCTTGATGGGGCGGTCTCGCGGGGTCTGTGCGGCGAGGCCGGTGATCTCCAGAATTTTTTCCGCCGGCAGCCCGATGGTCTCGGAAACCTTGCGGATATCCATCCAGCCGAAGATCGCGCTCGCCGGATCCGCGGACAGCTGGGAGGCGGGGGNCGAAGCGTAGGTGGACCAGAGGCCGGAGGCGCGTGCGATGCCGTACCCGCCAAGGTAGAGCCCGACGCCGAGCAGCCCCAGTGCGGTTACGGTCATCGTGCGGGACCGGGTTCCGAAGAAGAGGGCTTTCTCCCTGGGGCAGGATTCGACGCAGCGGCCGCAGGTCAGGCACTCCGCCGACGAGGTGATCTCGACGGATTCGGGATCGAGCCTCACCGGGCAGACCCTGCTGCAGAGGTGGCAGTGGATGCAGTGTTCGTCGGATCGCCGGACCTTGAAGAGGGAGAGTTTCTGCAGGGGAGCCAGGAGTGCGCCAAGCGGACAGAGATACCGGCACCAGAACCGCTCGATGAAGAGGCCGGCCCCGATGACCAGCGCAAAGAGGACGACGAAGGACCATGGGGCCTCCGCCATGCCTTCCCAACCCGCCGAAAGGTGCATCCAGGCGACCCAGGGGTCGTAGGCACGCCAGGCCAGGGTGCCGAGTTTCCAGGTGAAGGCGAGGATGACGGCAAGAACGGCGTATTTCAGGAACCTCAGCGGACGGTCGACCGGTTCGGGCAGTTCCCTTGGACGGATCCCCAATCGGCGCGACAGTTTCGCCGACCATTCGCCGATTGTGCCGAGCGGACAGATCCATCCGCAGAAAACCCTGCCGAGAAAGGGTGTCATGAGCACGACGATCACGAGAAGGACCAACGCGCTCGGGGCTACGCGGCGAAGCCATGTCCCCGAGGCGATGAAGCCGTACAGGCTTTCCATCCCCCCGAAGGGACAGAGCGCATCGACCGGCGGAACGCCCTGCGGGCCCCCTCCCAGGATCTGGTGACGATAACCCGTCCATGTCATGAAGGCCAAAAACGCACCCTGGATCAGCATCCTCAATTGATTGGACTTCATCGGCCCAACCCCTTTCCGGCCGGGGTGATACCCCCGGACCTTATTTATATTGCTGTATTCTAACAGATTCACATGCGCGGCGGCAGGCGAAATCTCGGACCCGGTGTCCGAAACGCGGGTTTTTCGCCTAAACTAGGCAGGAAAATCCAGGTGAGGAGGTCTTTCCAGTGGTCATCAACCCGTCGATCAGCGATGTTTTGAAAGCGTACCGCTTCCTGAGGTCCAGGGTCCGCCACACCCCCGTGGAGCGATCCTTCGTTCTGAGCGGGCTCGCCGGGGCCGATGTTTACATCAAGTGGGAGAACGCCCAGTTCTGCGGATCCTTCAAGATCCGGGGAGCCTTGAACAAGATGTTCTCCCTGACCCCGGAGGAACGCGCCCGGGGGGTGGTCACGCCATCGAGCGGCAATCACGGGCAGGGAGTGGCCTTCGCCGCGTCGCAGATCGGCGTGAAGGCCGTCGTCTGTGTCCCGGGGGCCTGTCCCATGACGAAGCGGGAGGCCATCCGGCGCCTGGGTGGGGACTGGGTCGAACTGAGGGTCGTGGGAGAACTCTACGACGATGCGGAACACGAGGCGCACCGGCTGGCCTCCCTTGAGGGCATGACTTTCGTTTCCTCCTACGAGGACGCGGCCGTGATCAGCGGTGCGGCCACGCTGGGGATCGAAATGCTGATGGACGAGCCCGAGCTTGATGTGCTTCTGGTACCCGCCGGGGGCGGCGGACTGATGAACGGCGTATCGCTCGCGGCTAAGGCGCTGAGGCCGGATATCCGCATCTGGGGCGTCCAGTCGGTGGCTTCCCAGCCCTGGGTCGCTTCATGGGAGGGAGGACGCGTCCTGGAAGTCCCCTACGGAGATTCCCTGGCCGACGGCCTGACCGGTTCCATTCCCCAGAGCCTGCTAGATCTGGCCAAAACCCGCATGGAGGGGTGCTTCAGCGTCACGGAGGAGGAGATCGGGAAAGCGATCGCCTTCCTCCACAGGGAGCACCACCAGGTCGTAGAAGGCGCCGGGGCGGTCGGAGTGGCGGCGCTCCTGGCAGGGAAGGTCCCGGCGGAGCTTTCGGGGCTTCGGGTCGGAGTGGTCATCTCGGGCGGCAACATCGACCACGCGAGGCTTCTGCCTCTTCTCGAGCGCTGGGGTTAGTCCCTTCGCCTAATTGTCCGTTTC
This sequence comes from Synergistales bacterium, assembly GCA_015657435.1. Lineage (GTDB taxonomy): Bacteria > Synergistota > Synergistia > Synergistales > 79-D21 > 79-D21. Next base: position 194,559 of record JADLKH010000003.1, read on the forward strand.
GGGCTTCAGGATCTGCCGGATCACCTGTTCGAGCAGCTGATCCTTGATCTGGCTTCCGGCGTCCCCGCTGCTCTTCGATCCTCCTTCTCCCGTGGGGATCGTGATCGTGATCCGGAAGTCGTCGCGGTCCTCCTTGCCGGAAGGATCGGAGGGTGACGTGGGGATGGGGCTCTCCTTCGGATGCTGAATGACCTTGAGATCACCGATCGTCGGCTTCCTCCAGGGGCCCTTGAGGTTGAAGCTGACCTCCTGGAAGTCCCGCCGGGCCGCACCGCCCAGAATTCCGCCGAGGAACTGCTGGAGGGTGGCCGTGGACCAGCTGCCGTCGGAGGAAAGCAATCCCTCCAGTCCTCCCAGGAGGAGGTTTAGCCCGCGGATGTTGATTTCTCCGTAGCTTTTCAGGTCGAGGTTGCCCCCCTCCCCGATGGAGCCGTCGACGGAGAGGTAGCGGTAGAACCGGTCTCCGGGAACGGCGTTGGCCCGAGTCCCGGGCAGGAGAAAGACCGATTTCCCGTCGATGTTGAAATTGGCGTTGACGCTGCTGTAGCGGATGGAGGGGCTTCCCGTGATCGGGACGAGGTTCTTCAGGGCGGAGAAGCCCTCCACGGCTCCTTCCTTCACCCGGAGCGAACCGTTCCCGTCCATCAGGAAGGCCTTCCCGTATTCATTGGAGATCCTGAACGCGAGGTCAGCCTTCCCGGAGATGGAGCCCTCCGTCCGCAGCGCGTCCTTCAGGGCGGGCGCAAGGTCGGCCCCGTTGACGGTCATCCGGGCTCCCCAGCGGGCCTTTCCCATCTCCACGGACCCGGCCACCTTCACGTCGCCGCCGTAGGCTTTTGCCGTTCCGCTTTCGACCGTGATGAACTCGTCCGTCGTGACGAACGGAGCATTCACGTCCGTCAGGCGGAATCCCCAAAGTTCGAGTTCCGGGGACTTCAGGCGCCCCGAGCCCTGAAAGCCCTCGGCGTTGATCCTTCCGGAGACCTTCGCGTCCACGAAGCCCTTCAGGAGTTCCTTCGTCCCGCCGATGAAGCGGGGGACGAGGTCCTGCAGGCTGAGTTTCGACCCCTCCATGGCGAAGGCGAGCTCGAAGCCTTCCTTGCCTTTCAGGATGGTTCCGCTGCCCGTTACCGGCGAATCTCCCACCAGCGCCCGGGCCTCCCGGATGTGAAGGGTCTCTCCGGTGGAGACGCCTTCCCCCCTGACCTGGACCTGTCTGAAAAGGAGGCCGGAAAAGGCGAGCTCCGGCACGGAGACTGAAAGGTCCACCATCGGCCTTTGGGCGGGTCCTTTGACCGCGGCCTGGGCCGATGCGTGCCCCTTCAGGGGGAGAGCCAGGTTGAAGTGGTTCGTGATCTCCCTCAGGTCCAGGCCTTCCGCGCGGGCTTCCAGGTCCAGCTCCGCGGGCTGGGCGGCCGTTCCTTTGCGGATGCTGCCGGATCCCTTCACGCTTCCTCCGATGACCCGCCCTTCCAGTTGCTCGATGCGGATCCCCTGCCCCGTTCCCGCAAGGCGGAAGCGGAAATCGCCGATCTTCATCCCGCCGGCGGCAAGGTCGTCCGCGCTTCCCTCCACTTTCCAGGCCGGTACGGGGAGGACGCCGTTGAGCGTGAGGAGGCCCTCGGTCTTCCCGGAAACGGGAATCGGGAGCAGTCCGTTCAGGAACGGGGCGATCTCCGTTGCGGAAAAACGGCCCTTCAGGTCTGCCTCGGGCTTGGCGGAAAGCTTCGAAATCCTGCCCGAAAGGAAGACGGAAGAGCTCCCGGCCTTGCCGGACAGGGCGAGGATCTCCAGAGCATCCTGGCGGAAGCGGAAGGACGTGTCGATCGCGCGGGAGGGAAGGGCCGCGGTCAGGTTGGCCCTGAACCCGCCCAGCTTCGCCTCAAGGGAGGGATCCTGCGTGTCGCCCAGGACGCGAAAGGATCCCTCGGCCTTCCCGGCCGGAGAAAACGAACGAAGAGCCTCATGGCGTTCCGCGAGCGACCTGGCCTCGATTCCTGCGATCCGGCCCGACAGGTCGAGCCGGGGGTGGGCGTCGAACAGCCCGGCGACGAGGCCGGAAAGGTTCACTTGGCCGCCCTGCCAGGCGGCCGTGGCCCCGCTGATCCGGGCATTTTTGCCATCGCTTGCGAAGGGGAGCCTGACCGATCCCAGTTTTTCCCCCCGGGCCGCGATGTTTTCCGAAAGGATCAGTCCGTCGAACCGCAGGGCCCGGGCGGGACCGACGAGGCGGATTCGTCCGGTGAGGTCCCCTTTCGCTTCAAGGGCGGACAGCCCACGGAAGCGCTCCGAGAGCCGGTCGAGGCTGATTTTGCCGATGGCCAGGGCAAGGTCGAGTTCGACCCGGGGCTTGATCCGGACGGGCCCTTTGGCTTCGATCGGGGACCCCAGCCATTTGCCGGTCAGTTCAAGCCGTCCTCTTTGTCCCTCCGCCAAAGTGAAGGTGGCGTTCGATTCGGTCAAGTCCTGGCTGGCGACGGTCATCGCGTCCGCCTTGACCTCGACCTGCCCGGTCAGGGCGCGAAGGGGGCCCGCCAGGTCGACGGAAACCGTCTGGGCGGATCCCTTCAGGAAGGTGATCCACGGGAGGACGGCCTTCCAGCGCGCCGTCTCCATCCCCTTCCCGCGGATCTTGAGGGTCCAGGGAGCCGGCCTTTGCGTGAAATCGGTCGACACCGAGCCCTCGACGGGATGGCCGAAGGCTTCCCCGGAAAGATCCTCGAAGGAAAGAATCTTCCCGTCGTACGTCCAGTTCCCGCGCAGTTTCTCGAAATCGATCCCGGCAACCCTTCCGGAGCTGAGGGAGAGGTTCCCGCCGTAGCGGAGGGCGGGCCACTTGCCCTCGACGCGAAACTCGGTGAGGACGGGGCCGAAAAACCGTTCCCCGAGGGCGGGCCAGAAATTGCGGAGCGTCATGAGTTCGACGCCGTTCACCCGGACGAGCAGACCCAGGGTCGGACGGACGGTGCCGAACACCTCGATGCGCCCTTTCCCCACCTCCATCTCGAAGTTTTCGACCTGGGCGAGGCCGCCCACGAGACGGTAGCGGCCCTTCCCACGGGCTTCCACGCTGTTGGAGGCCGCCCGGAAGTTGCCCTCGATGGCGTAATCGGAAATCTTGAGGTTGGCCCGACGCAGGTCGAGCTGCCCGGAGCGGGTCCGGACGATGCAGTCGTCCAGCCTGACCGTGTCGAGGGGGATGTCCAGCCGGTCGAGGTTTTTGCGTTCCTTCGGCAGGAGGTCCGTGAGGCGCTCCAGGTCGACGTCGGCTCCGCGGATATCCAGGCGGCGTATGAAAATGCGGCGTTGTAGAATTGAAGGGAGATCCTGGCGGAAGGTGAGCTCGGCCGCCGACAGGACGGGAAGGCCTTCCTTCGTCAAAACGATGTTGCGGGCCCGGTATCCGATGATGGGGTTGCCGCTCATCGAGCCGATGTAGAGTTCGGCGCCGAGGGCGCTTTTCGCCCCGCCTGTGGCGAGGTTGCGGACAATACCTTCGCCGTACGGCATCCGGACGGCGGCAACGACGAGAATGACGGGTACGAAAAGCAAAAAGGCCCAGAAGGCCAACTTGGCGGGAGACCGGGTTTTTCCGGGCATCGGGCACCTCTTGAAGGAGAATTCGTTCCGCCTCATTTTACCCTACCAGGGATCGGTCGGGGGGCTTCCGATGGGTGACGTCCGTGAAGGAAAGACAATCCGGCCCGAGGTTTTCGGGCGTTTCGAGGCGCTTGTCCGGAATCTTGCCGGCCGGGAAAGCGTGGTCGTCCTTTTTTCAGGCGGGGTCGACAGCACCCTGCTGGCCCATGCGGCCTACACGGCGCTGAAGGACCGGTCGGTCGCCCTGACCTTCAGGAGTCCTCTGGAGGATCCGGGTGAAGTTCGGATGGCCGAGGCGGCCGCCCTGTGCATCGGAATCCGGCATGTGACCGTCGGGTCGCTGGACCTTTCCGTACCCGAAATCGCCGCAAACCGTCCTGACCGCTGCTATGCGTGCCGGAAGCACCGGGACGCCCTGGCCCTCGAATGGGCCCGGCGGAACGGCTACGAGGTCCTTGTGGACGGATTCTCCCTCTCCGACCTGGAGGAGGACCGCCCTGGAAAGAAGGCTTCCGACGAGGACGGAGTCGGACACCCCCTGCTGGAGGCCCTGCTGGGGAGAAACGACATCCGGGAGCTGTCGAGGTTCCTCGGGCTCGAAGGGTGGGAGCGCACGGGAAGTCCCTGCCTGGCCACCCGATTTCCCCCCTTCACGGCCTTGTCCGAAGAGGCACTCCGCCGTGTGGCCCGTTCGGAAACGGCGCTCAGGGCGCTCGGATTTGCGCCGGTGAGGGTCCGGTCGCTTCCGGGCCCGTTCGCGGTGGTCGAAACGGGCGATCCCTCCGGGCTCGTGGCGCGGAGGGACCGGGTCGTCCGGATCCTGAAGGAAGAGGGGTTCATGAGAGTCCTCATCGACCTTGAGGGGTACGAAAGGGGCAAAATGGGCCGGATCCCCCGGGGAAGGCCTAGCCCATGAAAGGGCGCCTCCAGTCCAGGGGGGNGACCGTCGTCTCCTTGACCGTCCGGGGCGAAAGCCACCGGGTGATGTTGTTCAGGAAACCGGCCTTGTCGTTCGTCCCCGAGTGCCTCGATCCCCCGAAGGGCTGCCTGCCGACGATGGCCCCCGTGGGCTTGTCGTTGATGTAGAAGTTCCCCGCCGCGAAGCGCAGGACGCAGGCGGCCCTGTCGATAGCCGCCCGGTCCCGGGCGAAGATCGATCCGGTCAGGGCGTAGGGGGTGCTGGAGTCGCACAGATCGAGGATGGCATCGAAACGGTCGTCGGGGTAAACGTAGACCGTGACGACGGGGCCGAAGATTTCTTCCGTCATCAGCTTTCCTTTCGGGCTTTTCGCGACGAAAAGGGTCGGTTCGACGAACCAGCCCCGCTCTTTGTCGTGCCCGCCGCCGAAAACCTTCTCATACTCTTCCGGATGGGCACGGGCGTACTCGATGTAGCCGATCGTTTTTCCGTAGGCCTCCCCGTCGATAAGCGCACCCATGAAGCACCCCAGATCGTCGGTCGGGCCGACGCGAAGCCGGGGTCTTTCCTTCAGGAGAATCTCCTTCACCGCGGGCCAGAGGCTTTCAGGGACGTAGGCCCTGGAGAGGGCGGAACACTTCTGTCCCTGGAATTCGAATCCGCCGCGAATCAGGCTCACCGCGACCTCCCTGGGATCGGCGGAGGCGTGCACCACGGCGAAATCCTTTCCCCCCGTTTCCCCCACCACCCTCGGGAATGACCGGTAAAGATCGGTGTTTTTCCCGATCGTTCGCCAGAGGGTCATGAAGGTTTCGTAGCTGCCGGTGAAATGCAGGCCGGCGAAATCGGGGTGCTCGAGGACCCGACCGGCCAGGCGGGCGGAAAAGGGAACGAAGTTGATGACCCCTCGCGGCAGGCCTGCCGCGGCGAGGACCTTCATGATCTCCCAGTTGCAGGACAGGGCGGTGCGGGCCGGTTTCCAGACGGCCACGTTTCCCGCCATCGCGGGAGCCGTCGGAAGGTTTCCGGCGATGCTGTAAAAGTTGAAGGGGCTCACGGCGAAGACGAACCCCTCCAGGGGGCGCCAGTCGAAACGGTTGATCTCTCCCGGGGCCTGTTCGGGCTGCATCTCGTAAAGCAGGTGAAGGTACCAGGCGTTGAAGCGCCAGAAATCCACCAGTTCCGCGAGGTCGATTTCCGCTTCGTACGGCGTTTTGGAGAGGTTCAGCATGATGGAGGCGATGTTTCGCGTCCTGCAGGGGCCGGCCAAAAGATCGGCAGCCTTCCGGAAGATGGCCGCGCGATCCCGCCAGGGGAGAACAGACCAGCTTCCCCAGGCTTGCCGGGCCGATTCGATCGCCGCGTCCACTTCCTTTTCCCCCGCCATCCTGGCTTTTCCCAAAAGAAGCCCGTGATCGGCGGGGGAACGGATCTCCAGAACCTCTCCCGCCCAGAGACGGGCTCCGTCGATGAACAGGGGAATCTCCTCGGGATAGTTTCTCAGGTTGTCCAGTTCGAGGAGAAGGCGTTCTCTTTCGGCGGTTCCGGGTGCGTAGGAGGGAATCGCATCGACGTCGTTTTTCGGTTTCTCGACTCGCCACACGTGCATCACCACCCTTTCTTACGATAAATCGAGATGAGGTTCACGATCTGTCACGAGAAAGCAATGAACAATTCAACGCGGTGGATAAGCGAACTGAAGACGAACCGGAGTTGTGGATATGTGGACAAACCGGTGGATAAGTACCGGCTAGCGGGTCACCGAAAGAATCTGCGCCGGGTCGTCGATCAGGATCTCCGAGCCCCGGAACGAAGCCTGAACCTTGCCGATGACGCGAATGCGCGCTCCCCTGAGCCCGGGAACCGCCTCGAAGGTTTTTGAGAGATCCCGGGGAGCACGAGACGGGTATGGCTTCCCGTTTCGGACAGGTTCCAGCGTGTTTTCGTCCGGCTGATTTCGTCGATTCGCATGTCGAGCGTGATGAAGGCGCCCGCCAGAAGCGGGAGATCCGTCCAGACCTGCCGCGCGGTGAAAAGGCGCCCCGCGGCGGCGCCCCAGAATCCTTTTCCGCCGTTGCGGGCGCGCAGGAGGGCCGCGTGGATGCGGTCGGCGTAGCGGACGTTCGGGGGAAGGGTGAGGGGCAAGGCAAATCCCTCCCCGACGAGCCGCTCGTTGACCATGAAGGTTTCCTTCGGAAGGTCGATCCAGACGGTGGCCAGCAGGCGTCCGTAGCGGTCCCTCGTTTGGACGTCGGTTTCAAGGCGGACCCTTTTGCCCAGAACGAGCGCCCTGTTGGCGAGCGCCGCCTCCAGGCCGAATTCCTCGACCCCTCTTTTGGGATGGTGGGTCTCGGGGGTGTCGATCAGGAGGTAACGCACCTTTTCCAGGCGACCGCCGTCTATGAGGACGTCCACGGTGTCGCCGTCGATGACGGTGACAACGGTCCCGCGGAGGGTTTCGGCGAGCGCCGGGAAGGGCCGGAAGGGGAAAGTGGTAGCCGCCAGGGCGAGGACCAGGGCCAGAAAAAGACTTCGGGTCGATCCGACGGTTTTTCCCATTTGCGGTTCCTTCCTTTCGTGGCCGGGTTTCCTGAACCCCGACCACTATGGGATATGATACCTTGTAGGGAAGAAAACCGTCTTTAAAAGGAGAGGACGCGGGGTCGATGACGACGGAGGAAGCCTTGTCGTGGCAGGCAGCCATGGAAGAGGCGGAGGCGAACCGAAATCGCCTCTGGTCCTACTGCGAGGAGCTGGCCAGAGGGAACGAACGCGCCAGGCTGACGGGGCCCGGTGATCCGGAAACCCTGTGGAAGGAACATGTTCTCGACTGTGCGGCGGCCCTTCCCCTGCTTCCCCGTGGGGGGCGGATCGTCGATGTCGGCACAGGAGGCGGGTTGCCCGGCGTCGTGTGGGCCATCTGCAGACCGGGTCTTTCGGTCACGCTTCTCGACAGCGTCAGTCGCAAGTGCATCGCTCTGGGAAGTATCATCGGGGAACTCGGCATCGGGAACGCGACCGTGGCCTGCATGAGGTCCGAGGAACTCGCCCGCTCGAACCGCGAACGATTCGACGTGGCGGCGGCGAGAGCCGTGACGGCGGCGGGTCCCCTGGTCGAACTCCTGAGCCCCCTGGTGTCGGTCGGCGGAATGCTTTTGGCGTTCAAGGGGCCCCGCGTGCACGAGGAGCTCGATGAAGTGGGACCGAAGTGGTCCCGTCTCGGCCTTGGGGAACCCTTCCTGCATCCCTACCCGCTTGACGGGAAGTCGCGCGTGATCGTCCGGTGGGTGAAGGCGAAAAGCTGCCCCGGCACTTTTCCGAGAAACCCGGCGATGCTGGAGAGGAAACCGTGGTGGAGGTGAGTCCATGCTGGTGATGGCGGTGGCAAACCAGAAGGGTGGGGTCGGCAAGACGACCTGTTGCGTCAACCTTTCGGCCGAATTGGGACGGCTGGGCGTGAAGTCTCTCGTGATCGACGCGGATCCGCAGGGGAACAGCAGCAGTGCACTGGGGGTCGACCGCGGGGCGCTCGAGCGCAGCGTCTACGACGTGATCGCGGGAGACCTGCCGGCCCTTGAGGCCGTGAGACGAACCCCATGGGAGAACGTTTCCCTCCTTCCGGCGACGCTGGACCTGGCGGGAGCCGAGGTGGAACTGGCGGGGGCGATGAGCCGGGAAAGCCGTCTCAGGAGAAAGATATCGGACCTCAAAGGGTACGACATCGCCCTGATCGACTGTCCGCCGTCGCTCGGGCTGCTGACGGTGAATGCCCTGGTGGCGAGCGACGGGATCCTTGTCCCGGTCCAGTGCGAGTACTTTGCCCTGGAGGGACTCGGCCAGCTTTTGAAGACGATGGACCTGGTCCGTTCCTTCCTGAGGGAGGATCTCTCCCTTTCGGGTCTCGTCATGACCATGTTCGACGGGCGCACCCGGCTTTCCAGGGAGGTTGTGGAGGAAGTTCGCCGACAGTTCGGCGACCTGGTCCTGGGAACGATCATCCCCCGTAACGTCAAACTGTCGGAAGCCCCGAGCCACGGGCGGCCGATCGGCTACTACGACCCGCAGAGTGCGGGTGCGGAAGCCTTCAGGGAACTGGCACGGGAGGTGGCGGANAAAATGGCTGGGCAGAAAGCCCTAGGGCGCGGGCTCGGAGCGCTCCTGCCGGGGGCCGATCGGCCGTCCGGGCACGAATCGCCGGTTCTCCTTCCACTGGAGGACATCCGGCCGAATCCCGTCCAGCCGAGGAAAACGCTTGACCCGGAACGGCTCGAATCGCTGGCGGAATCCGTCAAGACGCACGGAATCATCCAGCCGCTCGTAGTGCGGCCCGCGGGAGGCGGCTACGAGATCGTGGCGGGGGAACGCCGATGGAGGGCGGCGAAGCTGGCCGGGCTGAAGGAAGTCCCCGTGCGGCTGCTCGTCCTGAACGAATCGCAGTCGATCCAGGCTGCGTTGGTTGAGAACCTTCAGCGCGAAGACCTCAGCCCCCTTGAGGTGGCGGACGGGATTCGCGACCTGATTTCACGGTTTGCCCTCTCCCACGAGGAAGCCGCCAGAAGGCTGGGGTTCAGCAGGGCGGCCGTCACGAACAAGCTTCGCCTGCTGGCGCTCCCGGATTCCGTGAAGGCTCTTCTGGTTTCGGGCTCCCTGAGCGAAGGACACGCGAGAGCGATCCTCGCCCTGGAGGATCCGGCGAAGATCCGGAAGATCGCCGAAAAAGTCGTGCGCGAGGATCTTTCCGTCCGGCAGGTGGAAAGCCTTGTTCGGCACGAGAAGGAGCGTCCTGCCGAAAGGCCTGCGGAGGCACGGAAAACGGTGCCGGTGCCTGCCGGAATTCGGGACTACTTCACGGCGAAGGGGTTCAGGGTCGCCCTCAGCCGGAAAAACGGAAGTCTGGCCTTGACGCTCGAAGGTTTGACCGAATCACAGGCGAACCGCCTTCTGGAGATGATCCGAACCGGGGGGGACGAAGTTTTCCTGAGGGAGGAGGCCTGAGTCATGCCCTTCAGGATGGAGGATGCTGCGGCCTTTTCGAAGATCGTTTCCGCGGCGCTGCTCGTCTGCGGTTTCATCATCCTGGGCCTGATGATCGGCAGGCAGCTCGAGGGAAGAGGGGCGCCCGGGTGGGCTGTTCCCGCGGGAGCGGCGGTGGGAGCCGTGGCGGGGATGACGCAGGGGTGGGCGATGATCCGCCCGCTTTGGAAGGGGAAGGGGCGGCCACGCCCCTAGGCCGGTGTTTCACGTGAAACATTGAGGAGGGATCATCGTGGAAACGCTCTATTCTCCGTGGCGGATGGCCTATATCTCTTCTGCGGAAAAAACGCCGGGATGCATCTTCTGCGAATTTCCGAAGAGAAATGAAGATGAAGCCCTGCTGATCCTCCATCGGGGAAAAACCTGCTTCGTCATCCTGAACGCCTTTCCGTACAACCCGGGACACCTGATGGTGGTCCCGTACCGTCATGTGGCGGACTACGAGGGCCTCCAGGATGCCGAACTGCTGGAAATGAACCGACTCGCGGGTGACTGCATCGCGGCCCTGAAGGCCACCATGGTTCCGCACGGTTTCAACATGGGGATCAACCTGGGGAGGATTGCCGGGGCCGGAGTCGACGGTCACGTCCACCTCCACGTCGTGCCGCGATGGAGCGGGGACACGAACTTCACAACCGTCGTCGGACAGATCCGCGTTTTGCCGGAAGCGCTTCCGGTCACCTGGGCCAAACTGAAGGAGGCTCTTGTCGTCCGTGGGTGAAGGAGAGGACCGGTTTCTCGAACCGGCCTTCGAGGCGGAGGCCGAGATGACCGAGAAGCGTTCGCGGTTCATTGCGACCCTCCGTTTGGCCCGCACGCCGCTCGAAGCAAAGGAAGTCATTCGGGCCGTAGGGGCGCTTCGCCCGGATGCGAACCACCACTGCTGGGCCTACCGGGTGGGCGTTCCTCCCTGCGAGTATTATTCGGATGCGGGGGAACCCTCCGGAACGGCGGGAAAACCCATCCTGGGGGCGATCCAGAGGGCGGGAACGACCCACACCGTGGTCGTGGTCACGCGCTACTTCGGAGGAATCAAGCTCGGCGTCAGGGGGCTCATCGAGGCCTATGGGGCCTGTGCGAGAAAGGTTCTCGAGGCCGCGGGCTCCGTCGTCAGGGTTGCGACGAGGATGGCACAGGTGGACCTGCCCTACGGGGAACAGGGAAACCTGCGCTTTTTCCTGAAGGAGCTGGGGGTCGACGGGGATGCCTTGCTCTGTCGCTTTGGAGAAAGCGTTATCATGGAAGTGCCCGTCCCGATTTCGATGGAGGGGCAGGCGACGGCTCTTTTCGAGTCTCTTCTTGCCCGGGGGCAGATCCTTGGGTGGGAATGGCGGTGAAAAGGGCGGAAACCCGTAAAGGAGGAGAAACGACGTGATCATGGAAGACACGCAGGATTCTTTTTTCAGGCGGTTGAGACATCCGGTCTGCCGCAGCCTGCTGAGGGACCTGACCGAAGAGGAACTCCGCCATCTGAGCGCGGCCGACAGCGTCCCGAACAACCGGAACGCGGCTCTCTACGTGACGAGAATCCGCTCAAGGAGCGCGGCTTTCACCGAGAACATCACCGATGTCGACGAGGGGACGATCTCCCTTCTTGATCAGGTCTGGGGCTATCTTCGCTGGCAGCAGCTGATCCGCGTGAGCGCAAGGGTCGGTTCCTCCGAGGGAAGTCCGCTGAAGGCCAACCTTTATGTTCCCCGCCGTTTTTCGCGCATCGCCCACATGTTCCACGGGAATTTCTTCCCGCAGGTGGATGAGGATTTTGCCGACATGGTGACCGTGGTGGTGCCGGAATGGCATCAGAGGAAGGTCCTGGTCTTCCCGAGGCAGCGTGTGACCTACATTCTGGGTAGCGACTACTACGGCGAGGCGAAGATGGCGACTCTCCGGATGGCGATGCACATTGCCAGGGAGGAAATGAACGGCATCGGTCTCCACGCGGGAAGCAAGATGGTGCGCCTCCAGTCGGAAACCGGGGAAAAGGAATTGGGTATCCTGGTGTTCGGTCTCTCGGGAACCGGAAAGACGACGATCACCACCGCGGACCACGGTTTTGCCGATCCCGAAGGAGTGGAGGTCCTGCAGGACGACATCAACCTGCTTCTCTCGGACGGGCGTTCCCTGGGAACGGAGAGGAATTTCTACATCAAGACCGACAACGTGAGCAAGCAGGCGCCCCTTCTGGCTGCGGCGTCGGACGGCCGGGCGATCCTGGAGAACTGCTGGGTGGACGACGACGGGAACATCAACTTCGACAACCATGCCATCTCGACGAACGGGCGCGCCGTCGTTCCCCGCGACGCCATCCCGAACACCACCGGCCGGATCGACCTTGATCACACCGATATCCTCCTCTTCAACATGCGACGCTACGACATCCCCCCCATCGGGAGGCTCGTCTCCCCGGAGCAGGCCGCCGCCTACTTCATGCTTGGGGAATCCACCATCACAAGTGCCGAGGATCCCAGCCGCGTCGGACAGGCCAAGCGCGTCGTCGGCTTCGATCCGTTCATCGTGAACCAGCCGCAGAAGAACGGCAACCGGATCCTCCAGATTTTGAGAGAGAACCCGCATATCTGCTGCTATGTCATGAGCACCGGGCGGGTCGGGGGAAACGACGGGGCGAACATCACCCCGGAAGTGACCTTCGGCTGCATCGAAGCCGCTCTTCGCGGGCAGCTCCGTTTCCGCTACGACGACATCCTCGGTTACGAGGTGCCGGAAGCCTACCCGTTCGAAGGCGGAGAACGGTTCGATCCCTACCGCACATGGGACAGGGAAACCTACAGGAAGCTGATCGGCGATCTTCGCAGGGAAAGAAGGGAATACCTGGCCAAGTTTTCGGGTCTGGCCCGGGAGATCACGACCTCGGTCTGAGGAGGCAAAGTCGGGGGCTTGCGGTGGGGTAGGGGAGGGGCTATAATGCCGAGTGTCAACCATAAAAAATAGGAAGGTGACACTCGATGCCCAGCAGGACCCGTTCCATGATCATGGCTTCCCTCTTCGCCGTCCTGACGGCGGTGGGGGCCCAGGTGCGCATTCCCCTCCCGCTTGTGCCCATCACGCTCCAGGTTCTCTTTGTCTTTCTGTCGGGAGTCCTGCTGCCGCCGCGCGCCGCGCTCCTTTCGATGGTTCTTTACCTGGCCATGGGCCTGCTCGGCCTTCCCGTGTTTGCGGGGGAAAGCGGCCCGTCCATTGTCCTGCACCCCACGTTCGGGTTCCTTGTGGGTTTCATCCTGTCGGCCTGGACAATCTCCATGATCGTGTCGGCGAAGGGGCAAAGCTTTCCGGTCTGCTTCGCGGCCTGTCTGGCCGGGATGGGCGTCATCTACGGCATCGGAGTCGCGGGGCTCTACCTGAACGTCAATTTCGTTCTGGGCAAGACGATGACCTGGGCGCAGGCCGTCAAGGTCGGTCTCCTGCCCTTTGTGGCGGGCGACATCCTAAAGGGCCTGGCCGCAGCCCTCATTGCATCGAGGGTCGGCCCGAGGCTGGCGCGACCGGGAGCGAACATCGAAGATTGACGGGAAGACGGGGGCCTCGGGGGAAACCTTGAGGCCCCCGTCTTCTGGGGGTATGCTTTGGGCATCCCGTCTCCGGAGGTGAGAGGATGGACTGGCAGGATCGGATAAGGACGGAATGCCCGGCCTGCGGACAACGGTACGAAACGGGCCGCCGCCCTCTTCGGTGCGGGTGCGGCTCTCCGTTGTCCTCGACGGTGGAGTGGGAGGAAATGCGGATCGACGGAAGCCGCCCCGGGCTCTGGCGCTATGGGGCGGCTCTTCCTTTCGAGCCTCCGGCCGGCCTGACGATGGGGGAGGGCTGGACCCCCCTGGTCCGCGCGGAAGGGCCGGGAAATTTCGCCTACAAACTCGAGTTTTTGTTCCCGACCGGCTCCTTTAAGGACAGGGGAGCGGTGATGGTGATGGCGGAGGCCCGTTTTTCAGGAGCCGGCGAGGTGGTCCAGGATTCCTCGGGAAACGCGGGGGCCGCTGTTGCGGCGTATGCGGCAAGAAGCGGCATCAGTGCGACGATCCTGGTTCCGGCCTCGACGGCGGAGGGGAAGAAAAGCCAGATTCGGACATACGGGGCGGATCTTCGCCTGGTGGACGGCGATCGCACGGCGACGGCCCGTGAAGCCTGGCGATTGGCGCAAAATCGCTTCTACGCCAGTCACGTGTGGAATCCTCTCTTTCTCGAGGGGACAAAGACCTTTGCCTTCGAAACGTGGGAACAGGATGGATTTCGGGCGCCGGAGGTCCTTTTCCTCCCGGCCGGAAACGGGACCCTCCTCCTGGGGGCATGGAAGGGCTTCAAGGAGCTTTATTCGCGGCAACTCATCGCTCGGATGCCCCGGATCATCGCCTGTCAGAGCGCCCGCTGCTCCCCTCTTTTCGCCCGCCTCGGCGGCGGATGTCCGACGTCCTGGCGCGAAACGGTGGCCGAGGGAATCGCCGTGGCGGTTCCTCCCCGGATGGAGGAGATGGTGTGGGCCCTGAGGGAAACGGGCGGTTCCTGCGTCCTTGTGGAGGACGAGGAGGTTCTGGAAGAGCAGCGGCGTCTCGCGCGGGCCGGTTTCCTGGTCGAGCCGACGGGCGCGGTGGCTTCCGCCGCGGCGATGAGGGCGTTGAAGGAACACACGCTGGGTCCGGCGGAGCGGGTTGTCATTCCGCTGACCGGTTCCGGATTGAAAAAGCCGCCGAGCGCCGTCTGATCGGCGCCGGAAGCAATAAACGAGCAAGGGGGGCCCTCGAAGGGCCCCCCTTGCTTTTGGGGGCGGGTTTTCTTTCCCCGCTCAAACATCAGGATAGGTCAATCGTTTCTCCCTCTTTAAAGGCCTTGTTTTCGGGTCCGTTTCGGCTGTTTCGAGAAGTCCCGTCCCCGTGAGGACGAGGTCGTGGACGGACGACTCTCTCCCCGGCAACGGGCGTGGGGGCGACGGATTCGGAAGGAAGAGATTTCAGGGGGGGCGTTCCGCGAGGATTCCCGCTTGGGAGACACCCAAAGGGTCTCTAGCGGCCGGAAAGGCAGAAAATAGGGGGGCAAAGGAGAAGGAAGAGCCTGACCTACCCTGATTATACTTTTCGCCGGGAAGGTTAGAATGGAACGGAAGGCCGATCCTTTTGCAGGGAAGTGATCCGGGATGGAAGATCTCGTGAAACTGGCAGGGCTGATCGAAGGGAAGGGACCGATGGTCGTCCTTTCGGGGGCCGGGATGAGTACGGAATCGAACCTTCCTGATTTCCGGTCACGGGAAGGGCTATGGGCCCGTTTCGATCCGATGCGCCTGGCGACGCTGTCGGCCCTGGAAAACCGGCCGGAGGAATTCTACGCGTTCTACAGGATGAGGCTGGAGGCCCTGAGGGGCGCCTTTCCGAACAGCGGACACCGGACCCTGGCGAAATGGGAGAAGAAGGGCCTTCTGGCGGCGATCGTCACCCAGAACGTGGACGGTCTGCACCAGCAATCAGGCTCGCGCCGCGTCGTGGAGCTCCACGGAACCCTTCTGACCGCGCGCTGCAAAAGATGCGGGGCGGGGTTTTCGGGCTTTGTCCTGCTGGAACGGATCCTGTGCGAAAGATGCGGGGGGCCCTTGCGGCCCGATGTCGTCCTTTTCGGGGAAAACCTCCCGGCAGGCGCGCTGGAGGAGGCGGAACAGCTGGCGTCGAACGCCGGGCTGTTCGTGGTTCTCGGCTCGTCGCTGACGGTTTCCCCCGCGAATTCGCTTCCCGGAATCGCTCGCGCCTGCGGCGCGAAAGTCGTCATCGTCAACCGGGACCCGACGCCTTTTGACGGGAGGGCGGATCTCGTCGTCAGGGGCGAAATCGGATCCGCGCTCAGCGCCGTCGACCGATTGTTCGAATCGGGGGCGGGAGGATCAGAAGGGCCTCGCTGATAGGGAGGGCTCTTCCTTCACGAGAGAGGCGAAGGCGGAAACGACATCCGGGTCGAACTGGATGCCCGAAGTCCGCTGCAGGTGATCGAGGGCTTTCTCCGGCGTCCAGCTGCGCCGGTAGCTTCTGTCCGAAAGAAGCGAGTCCCACACGTCCACGACCGCGAAGATCCTCGCCGACAGGGGGATGGCCTTCCCCTTGAGCCCGTCGGGGTAGCCGCTTCCGTCAAACCGTTCGTGGTGCCTCAGGGGGACGTCCAGTGCCCCCTGAAGGGCCCGTACGGCCATGAAGGCCTCGTGTGCCCTCACGGTGTGGCTTCTCATGATCTTCCAGTCGTCCTCCGTGAGGCTGTCTGTTTTCTGGAGGAGGCTGTCCGGGAGGGTGAGCTTGCCGATGTCGTGGAGAAGGGCTCCGCGCCGCAGGTCGACGAGTTCCCGTCCCGAGAGCCCCATCCTCTCGCCCAGCCTGACCGCGAGCGCCGTGACCCGGTCGCCGTGCCCTTCCGTCTCCTGTCCGCGAAGCTCGAGGAGCCGGGTACAGGACTCGACCATCGCATCCACCGAGGAATCGAGGAGGCAGGCGTCACGGTCCAGGGTTCGGATTCGTTCGGCTCGGGACCGGGCCTCCCCGAGCGAGCGGGCAAGCGTTTCCAGCAGCGCGGGGACCTCTTTGCCGGGCCCCCCCTCGCCGATTCCCGCCACGAGGAGTCCGGAGGAGAGGTCGTTTTCGTCAAGCGGGATCGACATGGGTGAGATCCCGTCCGCAGGATCGAGGAAGGCGCCCGGTGAATCCGCCGGGAATCGGGCGCTTTTCCAGGCGGAGGGGATGCCGGCCCCTGCCGCCTTGCAGGTCAGAAGGGCCTTTTCCTGCTCCGGCAGAAAGAGGGCGACGGGAACGCCCGTCATCTCGAACGCCGTGCCGAGGAATGCTGAAAGGTCCTCCGCGGCCGGGTCCGCAAGGGTGAGAACCCTTGCCAGAACCTGGAGGGCACGGGTGGTTTCCTTCATCGAGGCTGCACCGGACGCGGCCGGCTTATCGGCCGGCCCCCCGGACTCGATGTTGAAGCCCGCTTCCTTCAGCGCCCGGAAAAATTCCGCCTGCTCCACGGGGGAAGCGTCCTGGAGCGTCAATACGATCCTACCGGCCAATCCGTTCTCACCGCCCCATCAAATGTGAGCACTGGCAACCGCAGCGCTCCTATTCTACCAAAATCGGCAAAACCTTGTGAGAACCGGGGGAGGGAGCCCAGAAGAGCCGGTCGGGAAGCTTCCCCATGTCGGCGAACCCGCAGGGGATTTCCAGGATGGATGCGGCCTGGGGGTGAGAGGCCCCCGACCAGGGCCGGAGGGCCGATTTCCGGAGAACGGTCCCGTCTTCGGCCAGGAAAAGGACGTCGAGCGAGTACCTCATCCAGTGCGAGTGGATGGATCGACACCCCGGAAAGAGAACCCCGAGAGGCCTCGGGTCCGTGAACGACAGTCCCCTCAGGCGGGTCCTGAAGGTCGTGGCGACCCAGACCGGTTCGAACCAGGTCTTTCCGTCCGGGCCGAGGGCGGAAAGCGGAGTTCCGTCGAAGATCATGGCTTGAGGCTCGCCATGATCTGGATCATGGCCGGACCCAGGATGATGACGAAAAGGCTGGGGAAGATGAAGATGACGAGCGGAAAAAGGATCTTCACCGGGGCCTTCCTCGCGTGTTCCTCCGCCCTGAGACGCCGGTGTTTCCGAAGGCTTGACGCCTGCGAGCGGAGAACCGCGGCGATGCTGGTTCCCAGGCGTTCGGCCTGGATGATGCTGCCTGTAAAGGACTTGATCTCGTCGAACGGGAGGGCCTCGGCAATGCCTCGGAAGGCGGCCTCTCGCGAGGAGCCGAGGCTGATCTCCGCCATCGCTTTCGAAAAGAGTTCGCCGAGAGGCCTGCGAAACCGGGTCGCGACCCTCTGCAGGGCGGCGTCGAGGCCCAGTCCGGCTTCCACGCTGACGACGAGGAGGTCCATGGCGTCGGCGAGCTGGGCCCGCGCGAGAGTGACGCGTTCCTTGACCCGGGAGGTCAGCCACAGTCCCGGCAGGATGTAGCCGGCGCAGGCGGCGAAGATCGTGCCGGGGAGCACCATCTTCCCGCGGATGAGTGTTCCGGCGGCCATCCAGAAGAGAAAGGCCGAAACGGTCTTGGAGACCGCCAGGGTTTTTCCGTTGAGGCCCAGGGGACGCCCGGCCCTCTCGCAGTAGCCGTCGAGGCGTTCCAGGGTCTTGGGCGGATAGAGGCGGGACAGGACGTTCACCAGGGCCGTACCGAGCGGCGACAGGACCCTCCGGCGGAAGCCTGGGGTGTCCGCGCGACGCTGGACTTCCAGGTACTCGGAGGCTCTTTGCAGGCGGGGATCCTCCCCCGAAAGAATCGTTTGAAGGAACAGCCAGATGCTCAGGCCCAGCAGAATCACCAGCAGAAACGGCAACCACAGGGACATGTCCGGTCACTCCTTCAGTACCGAGGTCTCACGATGCGGTTCACCAGGAAGATCCCGATGACGCCGCACACCGCCGAAATGCCGAGCATCCGGATGCCCTGGGGGGTGTTGAAGAGAACCGCCATGTAGTCGGGCCTCGTCAGGGTGAAGAATGTTCCCAGGGCGACCGGGAGCAGCGAGATGATCCATCCTTCCATTCGCCCCTGTGCAGTCAGGGAGCGCATCTCCATCTGGGCTTCGCGCCGGTCGCGCATGATGCTCGAAATGTTGTCGAGAACTTCGGCGAGATTTCCCCCGACCTCCCTCTGGATCAGGATGGCGGATACCGCCAGCTCGAGGTCGAGGCTTCCGGTCCGCTCCACCCATCTGCGGAGCGCCGTCTCGACGTCGAAACCGACCGTCATCTCGGTGATCACGTGCTGAAGGGTCGGGCCGATCGGGGCTTCCATCTGTCCCGAAGCGTGCTGCAGGCTCTGGAAGAAGCTGAAGCCCGCCCGGAGGCCGGAGGCCAGCAGGTCCAGAAGATCGGGGATCTGCCCCTCCATCCGCCTTCGGCGCTTGAGGGAGCGGCTCCGGAGCACGAGGACCGGCAGGATTCCCGAGACCGCCAGGCCCGTCGAGAGCCCGGGAAGGCCGGCCAGGATGAAGCCCGAGAGGGCGCATGCCAGGGTGAGGATCGACCAGAGCAGGAGGGCCTCCTCCACCTCGAGGGGGACGCCGGCGCTCTGCAGCAGGCGGAGGACCTTTCGCTGGAGGTGCTTGGGCGTCAGGACGGAAACGAGGCGAAACCGGTGCCGCTCTCCCGACGGCCCGGCTTCGTGGGCGAACCAGGCCTTCACCCGCTCGAACGGATCGAGCGCCGGTGTCGGCCGAGTCGCCCGGACGAGGCAGAGGACCGACGAGAGTCCCATGGTGACGGCCAGGGCGGCGACCAGAAGATCCTGCATCGTTTCCTCCCCTTTAGCGGCCCGCGAGGGAATCCGTGGGCAGATCGACGCCCGCGAGCTCGAACTTGGCCAGATTCTTCGGCTGGATCCCGGTGGAGCGAAGCCGTCCGCGTGACCGTCCCCGGTCGTCGAAACCCTGGTGGTCGAAATGGAAGAGATCCTGGGTCTGGATGATCTCACCCTCCATTCCCGTGATCTCGGTGACCGTCATCACGCGCCGGGTGCCGTCCCGGAGTCGTTCCTGGTAGACCAGAAGATCGACGGCGGACGCGATCTGGTCGCGGATGGCCTTCAGAGGCAGCTCCAGCCCCGACATCATCACCATGCTCTCCATGCGGGCGAGGGCGTCCCGTGCCGAGTTGGCGTGGATGGTGGTCATGGAGCCGTCATGTCCCGTGTTCATGGCCTGGAGCATGTCGAAGGCCTCTCCTCCGCGGCACTCCCCGACGATGATCCGGTCCGGCCGCATGCGGAGGGAGTTCTTGACAAGGCTCCGGATCGGGATGGAGCCTTTTCCCTCGATGTTGGCCGGACGGGCTTCGAGCCTCACGACATGGGGCTGCTGAAGCTTGAGCTCCGCCGCGTCCTCGACCGTCAGGATCCGCTCGTTCTCGGGGATGAACCCCGACAGGACGTTCAGAAGAGTGGTTTTCCCCGAGCCGGTTCCCCCCACGATCACGACGTTGAAGCGTGCCTCCACCGCCGCGCGGATGAAGGCGACGGCTTCTTCGGAAAGCGTCCCGTAGGTGATGAGGTCGGCGGTCGTCAGCGGGGTCTTCCGGAATTTCCGGATCGTGATGGTGGGCCCTTCCAGGGCGAGCGGGGGGATGATGCCGTTGACGCGGGAACCGTCCGGGAGCCTGGCGTCCACCATGGGCGAAGACTCGTCGATGCGCCGCCCGAGAGGGGAGACGATCCGGTCCAGGATCCGCTTGACGTGCTCGTCGTCCGCGAAGACGACGTCGGTGAGCTCGATCCGCCCGCGGCGTTCCACGTAGACGACGTCGGGGCCGTTCACCATGACCTCGCTGACCGACTCGTCGTCGATCAGCGGCTGGATCGGGCCGTACCCGAAAACCTCGTTCAGGACCTCCTCGCGGAGCCGTTCCTGTTCGGCGGCGGAAAGGCCTGCGCTTTCGGCAAGGAACGAGTCGACGATCCGGACGACCTTCTTGCGGAGGTCGGCGCTGCCCTGGTGCCCTCCCTCAGCTGCGCCGAGGTCCTTCGGGTCCACTTCCTCGGCAAGCCGGACCAGAAGCCGCCTTTGCGCGGCCCTGAAGGCCCCGGAGACCTGGACTTTTTCCCGCTGTTCCTCCGAGGAGCGTCCCGCGAGCCGTTTGAGCAGGCTCATCGCCTATCCTTCCCCTTCCCGCCGGAGGGCTTTTCCGGGAAAAGGCGTCCGAGGAGTCCGTCCACTCCCTTCACGAAGGGGGAGCGCGGCAGCGTCCGGACGGGGGTTCTTCCGCTTTCCCAGGCGCGGTCGAGGCCCGGTTCCTCGGGGATGATCGCCGCGCCCTTGTAGAGGGAGGCCAGCTTCGCCGCCGTCTGGGCGTTTCCCTTGTTGACCCGGTTGATCACCGAGGCCCGCTCCTCGTGGACGAGACGAAGCTGGTCCAGGAGGTTCCAGAGAAGGCTGATGTCCTTGACCCCCGAGAGCGAGGCGTCCGTCACGAGCCAGAGCCTCTGGGCCTGCTCGGCGATGTGCAGGGTGATCTCGTCGAACCCCCGGTGCAGGTCGGCGATGACGAGATCGTGCGATTTCAGGAGAAGCTCCAGGGCCTCGGAGACGGCCTTCGGGCGGATGAGCTCCGCCTGGGCCGGCGACTTGGGGGCCGCAAGGATCGAGAATCCCTCCTCAGTCGTCACGAGATAGCGGTTGATGTCCCTTTCGCCGCTTCCGTTGTCCCGGGCCCAGTCGACCCAGGTCAGGGCGGGCCGAGTGTTCATGAGAAAGGCGGAGTCTCCCAGAGCGATGTCCCCGTCGGCCACGGCCGCCTTGATGCCCCTGCGGCGGGCGGCTCCGGCGAGGGTGAGCGCGAGTGAGGTGGTGCCCGCCCCGCCGCGGCAGCCCCAGAGGGCCAGAAGGATTCCGGTCCGGTCCCTGTTTTCTTCGAGGACGGAGGCGTAGACGCGGTTCACCGCTTTCTGGAGGTCGTCCGGCGCGCAGGTCGCGGGAAGGAAATCCCTGGCCTGCAGGCGGATCACGGTCCGGATGGCCTCCGGGTCGTTTTCATGGGCCGCGACGATGATTCCGGGGTTGAACTGGAGGCTTCCAAGGGCCCCGAGGAGATCTGCGGCCTGCTCTTCGCCCGCCGGGAAGCCCAGGAGGATCACGTGGGGGCGCGTCCGTTCGGCGAGGGGCAGAAGCTCGGCGACGGAGCCCGCCTCGCCCGCCACCTCGATCCCTTCGCATTCCGGGAGCCCGCTTTTCCAACGCTCCCGATGCTCCTCCGAATCGGCCAGGAGAAGCCGGATCATGGGATTTTCACCACCTGGGGGATGACCGTGATCACCAGTTCGGTCTCGCTGTTCTGGAAACTCTTGCTCCTGAAGAGGCTGCCCAGAAGCGGCAGGTCCGCCAGGATCGGGATTTTCTTGATCGAGCGGGTCTGCTTGTTGTCCAGGAGGCCGCCGATGACCAGGGGCTCTCCGTCCCTCAGGATGGCCCGGTTCTCCACCTTTCTGGTTCTCAGCGCCGGGATGTCGATGCCGCTTGTGGTGATCTTGTTGTCCCAGTCCAGCTCGGAAACCTCCGCCGACAGGTGAAGCAGGATGTCCCCGTCGCTCTGCACTTCCGGGACGATCGTCATGATGACGCCGTAGGGTTTCCATTCGATCTTGATCTGATTGTTGTCGACGCCCACGGGAACGGGAATCTCTCCGCCCACGTTGATGAAGGCTTTTTCGCCGCTGAGGCCGCTGACGCTGGGCCGGCTCAGGATCTTGGTGTTCGAGGTGCTCTTGACGGCTTCGAAAAGCCCGGTGAGGTTCGAGGTGACGTCGGCCGCACGGTTCCAGGTGAAGCCGATCTGGCCCAGCTCCGAATCCACGAGGTTGGCCGACCCCGAGGAGAACTGCCCGCTTCCTCCCTCGAGGTAGGACAGGCCGAGCTTCTGCCCGTCGCCCTTCGCCATCTCCATCACGACGGCTTCGATCTTCACCCTGGGGTTGCCCTCGACGTTCAGCAGGTTCACGACGTTCGGGGCATACGCCTTGGCGATGGCCTCGGCCCGCCGCTTGTCGTAGGGGGTCTTCACCGTGCCCTCCAGGATGACCGTCGTCTCGGTGACGGCGATCCTGATGCCCGGAACCTGCAGCATCTGCTGGATGTCCCAGGTCCGCACGCGCCGTGAGGCATGGACCAGGATGTCGTACGTGTGCCTCCCCTTCGCGTCCCAGACCACGAGGGAGGAAACGCCTTCGGATTTCCCGAAGAGCAGGATCTCGTTGGGGTTGACGGGTTGGGCGTCAAGGACGTTCGGGTTGCCGATGGCGATCCGCGTCACGGATTGGAAGGTCATGGGCGCGTTCTCCCCGGTCTCCAGGTGGAAGGTCCGCTCGCTTTGGGCGAAGCCCGCATCAGGGGAAACGATCGAAATGGCGAAAAGGAGCGCTGCCATGGCCAGTCTCGTCTTGATCTTCATGGTTGGGGCCTCCTTACTGTGGGGGAACCGCGACGGATTCCGTCTTTCCGGGCCTCATGACTTCGACGGACCAGCCGCCCTGGGTTTTCCTGACGGCCCGGTTCGTTTCCCTGGACGGGGAAGCCGGGGCCGAAGCCGGGGCTCCGCCCGACGAGACCGGAGTCCCGCCCGAAACCGCGGATCGCTCTCTCCAGGCTTCCGGCTCGGGGCCCGCATAGACCGCCTCGGGCGTCTTTTCGTCGTCCCCGGCGGGCCTGAGGGAAAGCCAGAGATCACCCCGACGCTGGGCCCAGGCCAGGATGGGGGCCTGCTGGGGCGTCACCTCGAGGACGACCGATTTGGACAGGTCGGCGGCCAGGGCCTTTTTCCTTTCTTCGGACGATCCCGTCGTATCGATCCCGATGGCCAGAACCTTCAGTCCGGAAAGGAGGTTTCGGGCCGGAGTGATTCCACCCGGACGTTTTTCCAGGATCACGACGTCCACCCTGTCTTCGGTCCGGATGTGCCCGGACACGAGAGAAACCTCGTCAACGGCCATGGAGACGGCCCGCATTCCGTTGGGCAGGGCCAGGGAAAGGCTCCCCTTTCCGCTCGTGTCGACCAGTTTGAATTTCAGGAGAGGATCTCCCTTGGCGATGCGGTACAGGGTGCGTTTCCCGACGAGTTGCTCGACGGGGAGGATTTCGCCTGCGGGGAAAGCCCCGCGGGGAACCTTCAGGGACGTGACGTCGGCGGAGGCGAGGGTGCCGAAGGCCTCGATGTCCCGGGCTGCGGCCGGTATCGAGACGTACTGGTTCTCGGCGGCGGAGAGGCGGTTCCTATAGGCCTTGATCTGGCCGTAGACCAGCGCGGCCGCGATGAAGGCGAGGAGAATCGACAGGGTGAACAGCAGAATCTTCCTTCTCAATATAGTTTCCTCCTCAGGACCCCGGCACGATCAGACGGATCCCGTAGGCTCCGTAATCGGGAACCGAGAGGGCCGTCCTGGAATTCGGGGTGGCGATCTTCACGAAGCGGGCGTAGACGTCGACGTCGTTGCCCGTACCGACGGCGTTTTCGAGGAAAACCCTGGCGAAGCCGATGACGTGGACGAGCTCCCGGCCGTTGATGTCGGCCATGGATTCGATGACGGGGATCGTGATGAGGCGGCTGCTCAGTTCGATTCCGGCCATGGACTGGTAGTAGGCCCAGTCGTGCGAGTCCTGTCCGACGAGATAATTCACGCCCTCCCGCGTGGGGCCCGCCATGTTGCCCGGTTCAGTGTAGATCCAGTCGTCGTCCGTCGTGATCTCGCTTCCGATCTTGACCCACCCGTTGGAACCGTACTTGATGTTCTCGAGGTAATCTTTCGCGCCCCTGTCTTCCGGATCCAGGGCCACGGCGTTGAAGTTGCCGTGGTAGGCGTTGGTTTCTGTCCCCGGACCGTACTTGATCGTGTAGGTCGTTCCGTAGACGAAGCCGTCCTCGGGCGGAACAATGGCGAAGGGGCGGAGCCCCCGGGCTTCGGAGACGGGCGACGCGATCGCTTCGGCGGTGGCGCGGACGGTTATCGAGTCCCGGCCGAGAAAAGCGGCGAAAAACGTCCGGAGCAACTTTTCTCCGTTCACGAGGCAGCGGTTTCCCGCGGGAAATCCGACCACGTAGTCCGCGGTCAGGTTGGTGTTTCCCATATCCACGGCGCTCGCAGCGGCGGTTCCGGTGCGTCCCATGGCCAGCTCCATGGCGCCGCAGAGGGCGGCGGCATCGACGGCTCTCTGGAGCCTTTCCTTCATGAGGACCGCATACCCGTAATCGACGGCCAGGGCGGCCGCAGAGAGCAGCAACCCGAGGGCCAAAGCGGCGATGACGAGAACGCTTCCCTGCCTTTTGCCTCGAAGCGGCATGATCATCCCTCCTTTCTGAACGTGGCCACCGCCGTCGGGCAGAAGGAACCCGCGAAGGCGGGAACCAGGCTTCCAAGCGGCGTGATCGTCTTCAGGGGGACGGAAACGGAGACTCTCGACTCCACGTAGGCGGAAAGGACCACCTCGTCGACCCGGATCGTGGGAGTCCCGGCGAACGAACGAAGGGAGAGGATGCCTGAAACGGCGCTGGTCACCCCCGTGGCGGACTCCCCCACCGCGGCCAGGCGGGCCCCTTCGCGGGCCGCATACTGGACAACCTGGAACTGCTGGAAGAGGGAGGCCATTTCGATGATCCCCAGGACAAGGATCAGGAGGATGGGAAGGACGAAGGCGAATTCGGCCAGGACGCTTCCGCGGCGTTTTCCGTTTCTCATGACGGGCCTCCCCAGGGGAAGACCGGGAAGAAGGCGGACAGGACGAACCCGGCGGTCATCGCCATGGCGTACGGCACTTTTTCCCTGCGCCGGGATGCGACTGTCCTGAAGGCCCTGAAAAATCCCTCACCCTTGCCCGAAGCGGTCGACAGCCAGGCTTCCTTCCAGTCGGCCGGGCCCAGCGCGAGGACGAAGACCAGGAGCCCGCCGGAAAGGGCCGACCAGAGGACGACGTCGACGGCGCGGGGAAAGGCGGCGGCGGCACAGAGAGCCGCCATGAACTTGACGTCCCCCGCCCCCATCCCGCCCGTGAAGTAGGGCATGAGGAGAGCCGCCAGGCCCATGGCGGCGCCGCCGAACGCTGCAGGGACGCTCCCGCAGCGGGTGTGCCACGCGAAGGCCGCCAGCAGGATTCCCAGGTTCAGCAGATTGGGAACCCTCCGATGCCGGAGGTCCCAGAATCCCCGAATAGGGCGGCAGGGAGAAATATCCAGAAGGATGCCATGTCCGTCACCTCGCTTTGCGGCAAAACGGGAGTTTCAGGTGCGAAAAGGGGGGCGGATGTCCGCCCCCCGTCCTGAATGAGACCGCCTGACTTGTCGTCAGGAAGACATCTGGGTCGTCGCGTTCCCGAAGACTCCCGCGATACCGCCACGGAGGGCGACCAGGGCTGCGACCAGTGCAACCGCGATGACTGCGATGATCAGGCCGTATTCCACCATGCCCTGTCCCTCTTCCTCTCGAACCAAACCGATCAGCTTCTTCATCATTTCGTCCACCTCCTGGGGTTTTGTGGTTCTGCCGGACCGCCGGCTTTTCCGTGGGCCGGGCCTTAATGATCTTCCAACTGCTTCAGCGCTTTTCTATGAAGACAACTGTAGGGGTAATTATAAAGACCTTTAGAAAACCGTCAAGCCTTACAAATAAAGACTTTTTGGCTATTTTAATAAAAATTATGAAATGGAAAGAGTTTTTGTTTGTAAGACAATGCGGGAAGGAAGAGTGCCGACTGAACTCGGGGCCTGAACGCCCTCAAACCAAGTTCCTGGAACGCCTTTCTGGCCCTTGACGGAGAATTTTCGAAGAGGGGGCGTTAAATTTCGCAATCTGTAATGGATGTGATGTAGGAACAAAAACATTCTTTGTTAAGACAAGATCTTGATAACGGATAGAAAACAAAACATGCAAAATTAATGAAAAAGCCGCGTTGGTTCATGTATTGATTTTACGTGAAATTTTGGGAAACGTGGCCGGGGGTTTATCCTCAGGAATCTCCGGAATCGCCGATCATCCCCAGGAAAGCCTTCACGATCTCCGGGTCGAAGAGTCTCCCCGCGTTCTCCCGGATGTAGGTCCCGGCACGGTCCGCCTTCCAGGCCTTGCGGTAGGGCTGGTCGGTCGTCAGGCTGCTCCAGACGTCCACGACCGAAAAGATCCTTGCGGACAGGGGGATCTGTTCCCCTTTCAGTCCAAGGGGGTATCCCTGGCCGTCCCAGTGTTCGTGGTGGCTGTAGGGAATCGCCACCGAATCCCTCAAAAAGGCGATGGGTTGCAGCATTTGCAGGGCATAGACCGGATGGAGGCGCATGGTTTTCCATTCCTCCTCGGTCAGGGGGCCCGGCTTCGTGAGGATCGCGTCGGGGATTCCCATCTTCCCGATATCGTGGAGGACGGCCCCTCTCCGGATCGCCTGGAGGTCCTTTTCCTTCACACCGGTCCGCCGGGCGAGTCGAATGGTCATTTCCGTGATCCTTTCGGTGTGTCCCTCCGGTTCGCGGCATTTCAGGTCCATGGCCCTCGACCATCCCTCGATGGTGGAATCGTAGGCCAGGTTCAGTTCGAGAATCGCCCGTTCCAGTTCCTCCACCAGAAAACCGCGGTGCAGGGCAGCGGAGGCCTGCGCGGCGACGGAGGAGAGCATTTCCGCCCAGGCGGCCGGTTTTTCGGGTTTTTCCTTTCGGAAGATCTCGACGACCCCCAAAAGGCGGTTGGCAGCCAGAAGGGGCGCGGCGCACGCGGACCGAAAGCCCTCCTCCGTCCTCAGGAAGGGCTCGGGCGAGAGGTCCCCGGGAAAGTCGAGATCCAGGACGAGAACCGGCTCCCGCCGCAGGGCGCAGGCCCCGGCAAGGCCCTGTCCCGGGGCCGGGGTTCGGGACAGGATCGTCTCTTTCCGAAATCCCTCTCCCTCCGCGAAATTCAGTTTCAGCGTTACGCCGTCCATCAGGAAAACGGCGGCCGCATCGACCTCGGCATGGGATCGCAGTAACCCGGCAAGGGTCTTCAGAGTGGCGCGGGGATCCAGCGTTTCGTTCAGGGTCAGGTTGATGGTTCGAAGGATCGCAAGATTCCGGCTGGCCTCTTCCAGGCGCTTTTCAGCGCATCGGATGCTCCTGGCGTCTCCCAGGGTCAGGAGGATCCTGGCCCGTTCGAGGTCGTCGCGAAACACGGCGGAGAAGGAAACATCCATGGTCTGTTCCCTCCCGTCGGGAAGCCGGAAGGAGGTTTCCCTCCAGGCGGTTTCCCGTTCTCCCGCGAGGAGGTCNNGAGAAACAGCCCTGACAGAAAGCGGGCCTCTTCCGGGCCGAAAAGACTGACCAGATCGAGCTCCTGGAGTTCCTCCCGCTTCGTTTCGAGCCACCGGCAGAAAGCGGGGTTGCCGCTCTCGATGCCGTAAAGGGGATGAGCCACGGCCATGGGCAGATCCGCCTGCAGAAAGAAGTCCGGCAAATTCCGATCGGCCCGTTTTCCCTCTTCAAGAACCTGTCTCACGGCACCCGCCAGTTCGAAGGCCTTCGGACCGTACATGAGCCGCCGCACACCCCGTTCTCTGGCGATGCGGAGGAGGGGCTCATTCCCCGGTTCGATCACCGCGATCCGGGGGCCTGCGGGCAAAAAACGGGCTTTCACGGGCCACGGTTCGCGCAGGTCCAGAATCACGGCTTCCCATTGTCCCTCCATCGGTTTCGGGAGCTCGGTGCCCACTTCCCACGGGTGAGCGGCAAAGCCTTCCGCTTTCAGGAAGTCGACGACGGATCCGGCTCCGGGGACCGAACGGGAGGCGACCAGAACGGCCATGGGCTAATCCACCCGACGGTCGAGGGATGCGCTCAAAAGCTGGATCAGGTGGCGGGTCACGGGTCCCGGGGCTCCGTCTCCGATCCGTGTTGTCCCGACCTTCACCACGGGGACGATTTCCTTGACGCTGCCGGTGATGAAGAACTCGGCCGCCCGGGACAGCTCGTCGACCTTCGGGCACCGTTCCTCCACCCTGTAGCCAGCTTCCCGCGCCGTTTCGAGGACAAAGGTCCGGGTGACGCCCGAAAGAACCCGTTCGAGGGGAGCGGTGAGGATCTTTCCGTCGATGACCATGAAGGCGTTGCTCGATGTGGCTTCCGTGATCTCTCCGGCCGGGCAGTAGAGAACTTCGAAGGATTCGGGGTGGAGCCCCTTTTCCACGAAGGCGGCCATATAGTTGATGCTTTTGAGGAGAGGAAGGGGGCGTTCGTGGGGCAGGGGCCAGAGGGTCACGCCCTGCGTCGTCGCGGAGCGGTCGAGCCTGTGGATCGGCTCGAAGAGCGCGAACCACCTCGGGGCGGGGAAATTGCCTTCCTCATAGCGGTCTCCTCCGGTGACGTAGATCCGGATCGAGGTTTCCTCGCCCATGCGGGCGATCCCTTCCCGGATCACGGCCTCCATCTCCTGCCTGGAAACCGGTTCGGAAATGCCGGCATCCCGGAGGGAGAGCTGCAGGCGGTCGAGGTGGAGGCCCAGGGCAAGGGGTTTTCCTCCAAGGGTGCGCAGGGAATCGAAGACGCCGACGCCGCGCTGGAGGGCCATGTCCGTCACGGGAATGGAAACGGAGGTCAAGGGGCGGAACTCCCCTTCGAAATAGGCAATGGACAAACGAAAGACCTTCTTTCGGTAAAAAATGGGGCGATGGTTCGCCGCCTGCTAGTATACGGCGAAAGGGCGGGAAAGGGGACCCCATCCTTCGTTGTCTTGCACCCGATCCCCCGCTGTGCTACGTTTTCCGGTGTCCGGCGACGTTTCAGCGGGAAGACGGGGGGAATGCCCATGGAGTTCATCACCCAGGGTTTTGCTCAGGCGCTGGTTCTTCTGGCGGAGCAGGATCCGGAAACCTGGTCCGCGATCGAAGTCACGCTCCGACTGACGGCTCTTTCGATGACGGTCGCCCTGGTCCTGGGGCTGCCGCTCGGGATCCTCGTCGGCACCCGGAATTTTCCGGGTCGCAGCCTGGTCCGGGTTGTCGTGGACACCTGCCTGGCGCTTCCCACGGTTGTCGTGGGGCTGTTGGTCTACGCCTTCATTTCGAGACAGGGACCGCTCGGATCCCTGGATCTTCTTTTCACGCTCAGGGGGATGGCCATCGGCCAGGCCATCCTCGCCCTCCCGATCGTCATCGCGCTCACCGCGTCCGCCCTGGAAGGAGCCGACCCCCGGATGCTCATGACCCTCCAGACCCTGGGAACGCCTCCCGGGAGGATGGTTCTGGGGCTTCTCCGGGAGGTTCGCTATGCCGTTCTGGCTGCGGCCGTAACCGCGTACGGCCGGGTCGTGGCCGAAGTCGGCGTTTCGATGATGCTTGGCGGCAACATCAAATGGCACACTCGAACGATCACGACGGCGATCACGCTGGAAACCGGCAAGGGGGAGTTTTCGATGGGGATCGCCCTTGGGCTGGTTCTCCTGGGGATCTCGTTTGCGCTGAACGGCGCGCTGTCCCTTTTCCGGAGNGAGGGCTTCGGCATGAGCGCTCCTCTTTACCGCCTCGATCGCCTGCAGGTCCAATACGGGGATCGGCTTGCCCTCGATGTGGAGAAGCTCGAAATCGCCGAAGGCTCGATCCTGGGCCTGGAGGGGCCCAACGGGAGCGGCAAGAGCACCCTTCTTCGGGTATTGGCCTTCCTGGAGGTTCCCTCCAACGGCATTCTGAGCTTCCGGGGCGTGCCGGTGACCGGGTCGGATCTTCCCGAACGGCGAAGTCAGGCCACCCTGCTCCTGCAGGATCCCTATCTCCTGAGAACCTCCGTTTTCGAGAACGTCGCGTACGGCCTCAGGATGAGGGGAATGCGCGACGGAGTGAAGGAAAGGGTCCTGCACAGCCTCGAACTGGTTGGGCTCGATCCCGGATCCTTTGCCCGCCGCCTTTGGTCGGCCCTTTCGGGCGGCGAGGCCCGTCGCGTGGCTCTCGCATCCAGGCTTGCCATCCGCACGCCGGTGCTTCTCCTTGACGAACCGACGGCAGGGGTCGACAAGGACAGCGCCGTGCTCCTGAAAGCGGCGGCCCTGAAGGCCAGGGAGGAGTGGGGGGCGACCCTGGTGGTGGTCAGCCACGACATGGCCTGGATGAGCCAGGTTGCCGACACGCTTCTGGCGTTCCAGGACGGTCGGCCCGGGCGGTCCGTGGTGCACAACCGTTTTTCCGGGATCTGGTCCGAAAGCGGCGGGGGGTTGTGGACGATGAGCCTGGAGGACGGGCAGACGATCACCGCGACACGGCCTCCCGATCCGGGGGCGACCGGCTTCCTCAATGCGGAGGACATCACGGTTGCGGTTGAAAAGCCCTGTGGCCTTTCCACCCGCAACGCCCTTCGGGTGACGGTCCTCCAGATGAGCCTTGAAAACGGCTCCGGTGCGATCATTCTGAAGGGTTCCTGCGGCAGCCGGATTCTCACGGCCCGCCTGACCCGGTCCTCCGCGGCAGACCTCGGGCTGGTCCCGGGAATGGAGGTCTGGTTCCTTTTCAAGGCTTCAGCTTTTCAATGGGAATGACCTTTTTCCCAAGGTGATATAATCAATTTTCGGAAAAGGCCTGTAAAGGCTCGGTTTTTTGGTGTGCCCGGACACGGGATCCGGTTCGGGCGAAGAACATTTTGGAGGGGGTTTGCCCGGTGAAGAGGATCTTTATCGACGGCAAGTTCGTTCCCGGAAACGCCGCTGTCCGCGCTGGCACGGCGGGCGTGGTGCGCTGACATGGGTTTTCACGTTCTGGCGATCAACCCCGGTTCCACGAGCACGAAGGTCGGCTGGTTCGACGAAGGAGTCGAAAGCTGGCACAGCACGGTGAGCCACGACCCCGGGGAACTGGCCGCGTTTCCCGCCATGGCCGATCAGTTCGATTTCCGGATGCGCGCCATCGAAAAAGCGTGCGAGGAGCACGGGAACCATTTCAGCCAGCTCGACGCCGTCGTGGGACGAGGAGGCCTTCTGGATCCGATTCCAGGCGGCACCTACGCGGTGGATCCCGTCATGAAGGCCCACCTGAGCCGGGGAAAGCCCTGGGAACATGCCTCGAACCTNGGGGGCATCCTGGCGGACGCGATCGCCGAACCCCGAGGGATTCCCGCGCTGATCGTGGATCCCGTCGCCGTGGACGAGCTGGACGATGTGGCCCGTCTGACCGGTCTGCCGGAACTGCCCAAACGATCCCTCGTTCACGCCCTCAACGTCAAGGCCACCGTCCGCAGGGCCGCCCGCGATCTCAATGGAGACTGGAAGAAAATGGATTTCGTCGTCGCCCATCTGGGTGGGGGGATCAGCATCTGCGCCCATCGCCAGGGCAGGATCATCGACACGAACAACGCCAACGAATTCGGCCCCTTTTCGCCCGAGCGCGCCGGAGGCCTCCCGGCGGGAGACCTTGCCCGCCTCTGCTTCAGCGGACGCTATACCCTGCAGGACCTGCGGAAGCGGCTGGTCGGATTCGGCGGTCTCGTGGCCTATACGGGGGAAAGCGACGTTCGGAAGATCAAGGCCCTGATCGCGGGCGGCGATGAGTCCGCTGCGCTGGCCTACCGGGCCATGGCCTTCCAGGTTGCCAGGGAGATCGGCGCCGCCGCTGCGGCCATGGGAGGAAAGATCGATGCGATTCTTCTGACGGGAGGGGTCGCCCACGATTCGGACTTCGTCGCGATGGTGACCGAAAGGGTCCAGTGGATCGCGCCTGTTCTGGCCTATCCGGGAGAGGACGAGCTGTCCGCTCTCGCTGAAGGGGCCATGCGGGTTTTGAGAAAAGAGGAAACCCCGATGCGGTACGGGGATTTCGTGAAAACGGAGGCTTAGGGCGAGATGCAGCTCAAGAACCTGGATTTTCTGCTGGAAAAGTGCAAATCCGCGCCGCGGATGACCCTTGCGGTGGCCTGTCCCCAGGGGGACGACATCCTGGAGGCCGTGTCGGATGCCGCGAGAGAGGGCGTCGTCGATCCCGTCCTGGTGGGCAACCTCGGCAAAACGAAGGCCATCGCGGAAAGCCTTGGCCTGGACATTTCGGGACTCTCCTTCGTAGACGAGCCCAACGACGCTCTCGCGGCGGAGAAGGCCGTCCGGATGGTTTCCTCCGGAGAAGCCCACCTGCTCATGAAGGGGAACGTGAAGACGGCGGTTCTCCTGAAGGCCGTGCTGAACAAGGAATGGGGGCTTCGGAGCGGATCCCTGCTTTCGCACCTCTTTCTTTTCCAGGTGCCCCGGATGCCCGGCGTGATCGGGATGAGCGATGGCGGAATGGCCATGTATCCGGACCTGCCCACGAAAGTGGGGATCGTGGAAAACGCCGTCGGCGCCTATCACCGGATCGGCGTGGCGTGCCCGAAGATCGCGGCCCTGGCGGCGGTGGAGGTTGTGAACCCCGACATGCAGGCGACGCTCGATGCCGCGGCCCTGGCGCAGATGAACCGCCGCGGGCAGATCAAGGGGTGCATCGTGGACGGGCCGCTGGCCCTCGACAACGCCGTCAGTCCGGAAGCCGCCCGCATCAAGGGAATCGATTCTCCCGTCGCGGGGGCTGCGGACATGCTCCTTGTCCCGAGCATCGAGGCCGGCAACTTTGTGGGGAAGGTCATGATGTACATGTCGGGGGGCAAGGGAGCCGGGGTCATTCTGGGCGCCAGGAGGCCCATCGTTCTGACGAGCCGCTTCGACAACGCCGAAACAAAGCTTCTTTCAATCGCCTTCGGGCGGTTCTTTCCATGTCCTGAAACGAGTCAAAATTATCCTTTAAGGGAGGTTTCAACGTATGGAACAGCTTCGCACGCTTACCGCACTGGTGGATTACGCAAAGAAGATCGGCGCGGAGAAGGGCCCCCGCAAGGTGGCCATCGCCCTCGCCGAGGACGCGGGGGTTCTCGAGGCCATCGAGGCGGCCCGCAAGGAAGGGTTCGCGTTCGGGATCCTCGTCGGCAACGGCGACAAGATCAAGGCCGAGGCGGACAAGGCCGGGATCGACCTGGCCAACTACGAGGTCGTCGACGAGCGCCGCGGGGAGGCCCAGGTCGGCATGACGGCCGTCCAGCTCGTTTCCTCCGGCAAGGCCGACATCTTCATGAAGGGCATGATCCACACAAACAACTTCCTCAGGGCCCTCCTGAACAAGGAAGTCGGACTTCGTACCGGCAAGACCATCTCCCACTGCTATTTCCACGAAGTGAAAGGCTATGACCGCATCTTCTTCATCGCCGACGCCGCCTTCAACATGTACCCCGACCTGAAGACGAAGGCCGACATCCTTTCCAACACGGTGGGGCTGGCCCGCTCCTTCGGGGTTGAGTGCCCGAAGGCCGCCGTCCTGGCCGCCGTCGAGGTCGTGAACCCCGACATGCCGGCGACCCTGGATGCCGCGGCCATCACGCAGATGCAGCGCCGCGGCCAGATCAAGAACTGCATCGCCGACGGGCCCTTCGCCCTCGACAACGCCGTCAGCGAGGAATCGGCGAAGCACAAGGGGATCGTGTCCGAGGTGGCGGGCAAGGCCGACATCCTCCTCGTCCCGAACATCGACGCCGGCAACATGATGGTCAAGGCTCTCGTCTACTTCTCCGAGAACAAGACCGCCGGCCTGATCCTGGGGGCCTCCGCTCCGGTCGTGCTGACCAGCCGCTCCGACACCATCGAGGCCAAGACGCTGTCCATCGCGGCGGCCGTCGCCCTTTCGGTCTTCAAGGGCTAGTTTTTCACCGCTAGGGGGCCGCGATTCGCGGCCCCCTTCGCCGATTGGAGGGTTTGAGCTTGGAGAAGGGAAAATACCGCATCCTGACGCTGAACCCCGGATCCACCAGCACGAAGGTCGCGCTCTTCGAGAACGAAACGGAGTGCTGGAGCGACACCCAGCGGTACGATACCGACGTCCTCCGGTCCTTTGCCGGCATCATGGACCAGGAAAACTTTCGGCTGGAAGCCGTCCGGGAAGCCCTGGCGCGCCAAGGGACGCAGGTTTCGAGCCTGGACGCCGTCGTCGGCCGCGGCGGCCTTCTGAGGCCGATCCCGGGAGGAACCTACATGGTTGCCCCCGCCATGATCGAGGACCTGAAAAACTGCCGATGGGGTTCGCACGCCTCGAACCTCGGGGCTCCCATGGCCGTCCGCCTGGCCGCCGAGGCCGGACATGACCGGGCTTTCATCGTCGACCCGGTCGTCGTCGACGAGCTCGTCGCGGAAGCCCGGCTGTCGGGCATTCCGGAGATCGAAAGACGGTCGATCTTCCATGCCCTGAACCAGAAGGCGGTGGCCCGCCGGGCCGCCCGAGACCTGGGAAAGGCCTATTCCGAGGTCAACCTCGTCATCGCTCACATGGGCGGAGGGATCTCCGTCGGAGCCCATGAGCGGGGGCGGGTGATCGACGTGAACAACGCCCTCGACGGAGACGGACCGTTCTCGCCCGAACGGGCGGGTTCTCTCCCCGCCGGCGAGTTCACCAAGCTTTGCTTCAGCGGGACGTACAACCTCGACCAGATCATGAAGAAACTGGTTGGGGGAGGAGGCCTCGTTGCCCACCTCGGGACCAACGACCTCCGGGAAGTGCTTCGCCGCACGGATGAGGGTGATTCGAAGGCGGCCTTGGTCTTTGAGGCCATGGCCTATCAGGTGGCGCGGGAGATCGGTTCCAGGGCCACGGCCCTGAAGGGCCGGGTCGACGCGGTCGTTCTGACCGGCGGACTGGCCTACAGCAGCCGTTTCACGGATCTCATCGCCTCCAGGGTGGCCTTCGTCGCGCCCGTTAGGATCTATCCCGGAGAGGACGAATCGGCGGCCCTGGCCGAGGGTGCCCTGCGCGTCCTCAGGGGAGAGGAAGAGCCCCGGCGCTACGCGTAGGGGAAAAGGGCCGATCCGGCGAGGAAGCCGGTGAACGGGTTTCCTGAAGGCGGCTTTGCGTTCGCGTTCGGGAGGCCCCTCCTGGCGGGCCGGGCGAACAATGGGTTTTTGTGCGCGGCCCCGGGCCCCCGCCCGGGGTCCTGCTCTTTCTCCTCATTGACCGGTTTGTTCCCTCCTCCGAGATCCCCCGCGAGACGCACGAGGTGGAAGAAATAGGGGCCGTTTCCGAGCACCCCTTCGTGTTCGGCGTCGCCTTCGCCGCGGTGGCCGGATCAGGGTCTTCATCTTTCTGGACGAACTTCCGCCCGTCTCGAAGAAATACAGCTTCC
The DNA here is from genome assembly GCA_015657435.1 of Synergistales bacterium. Classification (GTDB taxonomy): domain Bacteria; phylum Synergistota; class Synergistia; order Synergistales; family 79-D21; genus 79-D21. The sequence continues at coordinate 229,776 of JADLKH010000003.1, forward strand.
ATCATCTCTCCATCGATGGCCTGATCTCGGGATAGCCGTCAGCCTCCTGCTGTTTCTCTCGGATCTCCGCCTCCAGTTCTTCAAGAATGATAAAATAATGATGAAATGATGCCGGAGCAGGTGAAAAACCGCATGTAGCCGCCCCCGCCCCAAAGTGAGCGCCGCCCTGTCGCGGGTTCGAACTCAGGGGCTTTGCCGGGAAGGCGGGTCGGGATGTCGGATCAATCCGCACGGATCGTCGGGAAAAAATCGGGTTTCACCCTCGGGGGAACAGCGATGAAAAGCCTCAAAGGCGGCGAGATGGAGAAAAACCTTGGAGTGGAGGGATTTTGGGCCTGCTCTCCGTATGCGGTTGCGGTCCTCGGTCCGGGCGGGACCATCCTGAAGGTGAATCCCGCCTTTACGGACCTTTTCGGCTACACGCCGGAGGAATCCGAGGGAGCGAACCTGGACGACCTCATCGCGTTCGGGCCCGAGCGCGATGAGGCTGGCACAATCACCCGACGGGTGGAAAGCGGGGAGACGTTCGATTTCCGGGCGGTCCGGCGGCGCAGGGGAGGCTCGCCGGTCCATGTCCGTTGCCTGGGAGTGAGGACCCCTCCGGGGCCCGGCCCGGTGATCGATTACGCCATCTACGAAGACCTGGACGGACGGCGGCAGGAGGAAAGCACGCCCTCGGAGGATGCGGCCTGCCTCGATGCGCTTTTCGGCGGTGCGCCCTACGCCGTGGCCTTTGTGGGTTCCTGCGGCGCCGTCCTGAAGGTGAACGCGGAGTTCGAGAAGCTTTTCGGCTATTCCGCGGAGGAATCGGTCGGCCGTTCGCTCGATGAGCTGATCGTCCCCGAGCCTTTGAGGCGGGAGGCTCTGGGGTTGACCGGCGTTGCGGATGCGGGAGGCACCTACCGGGTTGAAACCGAGAGGCAGCGAAAGGACGGCACGGCGATACCCGTTTTGATCTACAACGTCAAGACGCGCAGAAACGGGCCGGTCCGGGATTTCGTCACCTACCTCGACCTCACCGGGATCAGGGAAAGAAAACGGGTGGAACAGGAAGCCGCGCAGAGGATGAACCGGATTTTCCAGGCAATCCCGGATGCCGTCTTCGTCCTGGATGCCCTGGACGGCAAGATCCTGGACCTGAACGCCAAGGCGGAAACCCTTTCGGGCTATCCACAGGCGGAGATCCGCGGAAAAACCTTCATCGAGGCGGGCGCCTGGGTCGAGACCCGGGACCGGGTGCGGTTTTTGGGAACGCTTCGGGAAAAGGGATCGGTGAGGGATTTCCAGACCCGGTTTCGTTCGAAGGATGGCATGGTCCTCGAGTGCCTGGTTTCAGGGGAGCTCATCGAGCTCGATGGGGCGAACCGGATCGTCGGCATCGCGAAGGACATCACCGAGAGAGTCCGGTTCGAGGAAGCCATCCGTCGCGAAAAAGCCTACTTTGAGAACCTCTTCCACCACTCTCCGGAGGCGGTTGTGCTGGCCGACGGGCAAAGCCGCATTCGCCGGGTGAACAGGGCTTTTTTGGACCTGTTCGGGCTGGAAACGGACGATGTGAAGCCCGGAACCGCGGTGGATGACCTGATCGCTCCGGCCGATCTGCACGAGGAGGCCTCGGGGATCACCCACGCGGTTTCCACGGGGGAGGTTGTGAGGAAGGAAACGGTGCGATACCGCAAGGACGGGACGCCGGTCGAAGTTTTCGTCCAGGGGATCAGTTTTCCTGTGGAAGGAAAAGAGCGGGCGGTTTACGGGATCTATCAGGATATCCGAGACCGGAAGGCCAGAGAGAGGGACCTGAACGAGAGCGTCGAAAGGATGAGACGCCTCTGGATCGAAACGGTTCGCGTTCTTGCCTCCACCGTCGAGTTCAGGGATCCCTACACCTCCGAGCACCAGAAGGGGGTCTCGCTCATCGCTTCGAGGATCGCCGAGGAAATGGGACTGGAAGCGGAAATCCAGGAGGGGCTGAGTCTAGCCGGGCTCGTGCACGACATCGGCAAGCTCGGCATCCCGGCCGAGATCCTGAACAAGCCGTGCAGGCTCAGTCCCATGGAGGCCCGTCTCGTCCAGATGCACGCGAAGGTCGGCTACGATATCCTGAAGAACATCCATTTTCCCTGGCCTCTGGCCGATATCGTCCATCAGCATCATGAACGCCTTGACGGAAGCGGCTACCCGCGAGGGCTCGCCGGGAGCGAGATCCTTCCCGAGGCCCGCATCCTCGCGGTGGCCGACGCTTTCGAGGCCATGCAGTCCCACCGTCCCTACCGGTCCGCCCTGAGCCTTGAGCAGGCCTGCGGGGAACTGGCCGCCGGAGCGGGGACGAAATACGATTCCGATGCGGTCAGGGCCTGCTTCAAGCTGGTTGAGAACGGCGGCATCGAGGCGGGATTGGCTCGGTCGCCACAGGAGGGAAGGTCATGAAGGGTTATTTTGACGGGGCTTCAAGGGGCAATCCGGGTTTGGCCGGGGCCGGAGCCCTGCTGGTGGACGACGGGGGGGAAACGCTCTGGGAGACGGCGACTCCCCTTGGGACCCGCACGAACAACGAGGCGGAATACCTGGCTCTCATCCTTCTGCTTGAGGAAGCCGGCAGGCGGGGGATTCGGGAGCTTGAGATCTTCGGCGACAGCCGGCTGGTCGTCAGCCAGGTTTCGAAGGTTTGGAAGATCAACGAACCCCGGCTTAGAGAACTTGCGGAGAGAGCCTGGACGCTCTGCGAGGGGAAGCGGGTCCGTTTTTCCTGGATCCCCAGAGAGCGCAACGCCAGGGCCGACACCCTTTCAAACCGGGCCCTGGACGGGCCGAAGAAGCCGAAGGGTTCCCTGAGGTGGGTTCACGGGGGGATCGCGATCGTCCTTGAAAGTGACGGCGAGGCCTATGCGGTCGACGTCCGTCACGGGGCCTGCACCTGCGAAACCTTTCGGGCGTCGGGAACCTGTGACCACCTGCGGGCAGCCTCGAATCGCCCCCCGAAGGGGTGAGATCTTTGGCCGAAGCGGACCTATGGGCCCTTCCCGAGGAAAGCCTGCTGGACGAAGACGTGCGTCTTCGGGTGGACGGGCTGGACCCGGGATCGCGGATCCGGCTGGTTTGCCGGCTGCATGATGAGGCGGGCACGGACTGGGTGTCCGAGGCGGAATTCGAGGCCGCGTCCGACGGGACTGTCGACCCGGCGCGAAATCCCGCCGTTTCGGGGTCCTACGGCGGCGTCGAGCCTTGGGGCCTTTTCTGGTCCATGATCCCCGACCCGCCGGATCGGGATCAGGGGAAATTCTCCCTGCACGACCTCTCTCCTCTGGTCTTCGAGGTGGAGGCCTTCCACCGGGACCGGTTTCTGACGCGGGTCACGCTGACCCGGCGGGTCGCCGCGGAGGGGCTTTCGCGGGAGGACGTGAGAGATGACGATCTGGTGGGAACGCTCTTTCTTCCGCCGGGGCCCGGCCCCTTTCCCGGCGTTGTGGACATCGTCCACTCGGGAGGAGGGCTTCGCCACGAACCCTTCGCGGCCTTGCTGGCTTCCCGGGGGTTCGCCGTCATGGCCCTGGCGACGTTCGGCATCCCTCCCTCTCCAGGGGCNCTCGTGGAAATCCCCGTGGAGAGGGTTGGGAAAGCCCTGGAAAGGCTTGCGGCCCATCCGCGGGTCGACCCGGGGCGTCTGGCCCTGAGCGGAACCTCCAAGGGAGCGGAACTGGCCCTGCTTGCCGCCTCTGTTTTCGGGCAGGTGAAGGCCGTCGTGGCCTTCATGCCGAGCTGCGTCCTCTGGTCGGGGGTCGGCAGGGGCTATGAGAAACGCCCCTCCTGGACCCTGGGAGGGAATCCGCTTCCCTTCGTTTCACCGCGATACGACCGACTGGCGCCCCGCTCCAGGGAGCCCCTTCGCCTGGAGCCCATGTACAGCGCGGCGCTTTCCGGAATCCCGCAAGACCACCCGGCCCGGATTCCCCTGGAGAGATCGAATGGGGCGGTCCTGCTTCTCTCGCCCGGGGACGATGCCGTGATGCCCTCGGCCGACATGGGAAGGCAGATCGAGAAGCGCCTGGAGCGGGCCCGCTATTCCCGGCCGTTCCGGCATGTGATCTACCCCGGCGCCGGGCACCTGCTCGGATCGGACCTTTTGCCCGGACTGCCCACCTCGATCCGGCACACCTTCCATCCCCTCGCCCGTTTCCCCATCGCGTACGGAGGCACCACCCCGCAAACGGGCGCCGCGGTCCGCGCGGCGTGGTTCGACATGCTCGGTTTTCTGAGGGAGAACCTTTGACGGACGGCGCGGACTAGCGGACGAGGGTTTTCAGCCGGACGGCGGCGAGCCCCACCCGCTCCCTGAAGACCAGGGCCGCGGCAGCGTCCGGTCCCGGGAGGAAATCGAAAGGGCGAAGCGGGACGCGGTCGAGAAGGTGCCCGGCGGGGAATGGGTAGGTACGGACGTTCGGCAGGAACTCTTCGGCAATCCGAAGGGCGCGTCTCATGTGGAAGGCGTTGGTTACGACGACGAGGTGCCGGATGCCTTTTGCCCTCAAAATCTCGCCGGTTTGGGCCAGGTCTTCCCAGGTCGTCCGGGACCGGGCCGCCATGAGGATCGGCCCGGTGAATCCCAGCCGGCGCAGTTTCGCGGACATCACCTCGGCGGTTGTGGCTTCCCCGGGCTTCCATGGCAGGCCGCCCGTCACGATGACGGGCCAGGCGTGCTTCTTTGCGATTTCATAGGCGGTCACGATCCGGACGGTCGTCAGGGGACCGGGTTCGTCGACGGAGCTGTTTCCGCCGTAGCGGACTCCTCCCCCCAAAACCAGGATGGCGGCCTTCTCGGTCGGGGAAGGAAGCGAGGAGGCGACGTTTTCGAGGTCGCCCGCCAGAAGGCGGGCTCCCGCGGGCGTCGAGAAGACGTAGAGTCCGATCGACAGAAGGAGGGCGGCGGCCGCGGCGGTCCTTCCGTTTTTTCTGCGGGCCGAAGCCAGAGCCAGAGCGAGCGAGACCAGCACGAAAAGCCCCGGCGGAACGACCAGGGATCCTGCCAGCTTGTACAGGAAAAAGCCGACCGTCAACGCGCTCCCTCCTCTCATCCGATTTCTTTTCCTTTCCCATTTTACCGCGACAGCCCGATTGTCATAGAATGAGGGCAAAGCGTCGCGGGAGCCGGGTCCCCTTCCCGGACCTTCCGCCGGGGAGGGAACGGAAATCGAACGTGAAGAACGGCATCTTGTGAGGATGGAAATCGACCGCTCCGCGATCGGAGCGAACTACCGGGCCGTCGGGAAACTGCTCCCGGAGGGATGCCGGATCATCGCGGTCGTCAAGGCGGATGCCTACGGGCTGGGGTTGGTCCCCGTGGCAAGGACTCTCGCCGGTCTGGGATGCGGACACTTCGCCGTGGCGACGGCGGCCGAAGGCGTCGAGCTTCGCCGTGGCGGAATATCCGGGGAGATCCTCATTCTGGGATCCATCCCCCCGAGGCAGGCCCGCGAGGTGGTGGAGTGGGGCCTGAGCGCGACGTGCGGGGACCTCGAACTCGCCCGGGCCCTGCGGGAAGCCGCCGCATCCGCCGGGAAGCGTGCCCGCCTCCACCTGAAGATTGACACGGGCCTCGGGCGCATCGGCTTTTTCCCCCCGGAGGTGCTGCCGGCCGTTCGGACGCTCCGGAGCTGGAGCGAGGTCGAGATCGCCGGAATCACCACGCACTTTGCCTCCGCGGACGAGCGGAATCTAGACTACGCCCGCTGGCAGGGGACGCGCTTCATGGACGTTCTGCGGGAACTGGAGGAGGCGGGAATCCGACCTCCCCTTCGGCATGCCTGCAACAGCGCGGCGATCCTGAACTGCCCGGAAATGCACCTCGACGCGGTCCGCTGCGGGATCTTCCTTTACGGCCTGCCGAGCGGTTACGCCTCTTTTCCGTTTGCGCTGGAACGCGTTTTCGAGGTCAAGAGCGAGCTTGTGGCGGTAAGGTCCCTCCCCCCCGCNCATCCCGTCGGTTACGGTCTTCGGTACGTGACGCGGGGCGAAACCCGCCTGGGGGTGATCCCCATGGGCTTCAACGACGGATTCCTGAGGGGGACGAAGAACCCGGAGGTTCTGATTCGGGGGGCCCGCGTTCCCGTGGTGGGGTCCGTCTGCATGGACCAGATGATGGTCGATCTCGCTTTCGTGCCGGACGCGGCAAGGGGGGACGAGGTCGTCCTGATCGGCCGCCAGGGGAAGGAAGAGATCTCGGCGCAGGAATACGCGGCCCGTATCGACACGATACCTGCCCAGGCGATGACCCTCTTTTCGAGACGGGTCGCCCGGGTTTACAAGGGAGGAGAGGACGATGTCTGAAGTTTCGGGAATCCTCGAGGCGATGAGGGCCGCCCGGCCGGTTTTCTGGAAAAACGAGGGGAAGCCGCCCGCGGAGAAGGCCTTGTCCCGCCTGCCCGTGGGAATGGCCGACATCCTAGAGGCGGAGGCCCGCCTTGCCCGCTTCGCCCCGTTCATCCGGACCGTGTTTCCGGAAACCGGGCAGGGGCTCATCGAATCCCCCCTGGTTCCCGTCCCGTCCGCCAGGGAGGCGATCGAAAAGGCCTACGGGAAGTCGATCCCGGGCAGCCTCTGGATCAAGGCGGACAGCGAGCTTCCCGTGGCCGGGTCCATCAAGGCCAGGGGGGGCATCCACGAGGTCCTGAAGGTCGCCGAGAGGATCGCTCTGGAAGAGGGGCTCCTGAAGGAGGGTTCCGACACCTCATGCCTGGCCTCCTCCCGGGCGAGGGAGATTTTCTCCCGACGGGAGATCGCGGTGGGCTCCACGGGCAACCTGGGCATGAGCATCGGGATCATGGCTGCGGCGCTGGGTTTCAGGGCCACCGTCACCATGTCCCGTGACGCCAAGGCGTGGAAGAAGACCCTGCTCCGATCGAGGGGGGTGCGGGTCGTGGAGGTCGAATCGGACTACAGCGAGGCGGTGGCGGAGGGGCGCAGGAAGTGCGAGGCGGACGGCGCCTGCCATTTCGTCGACGACGAGCGGTCCCTCGACCTCTTCATGGGCTACGCCGTCGCGGCCCTGCGCCTGAAGCGCCAGCTGGAGGAAGCGGGTGTCGTCACGGACTCGGCGCATCCCCTGAGCGTCACCCTTCCCTGCGGAGTGGGGGGAGCCCCGGGCGGGATCACCTTCGGGTTGAAGTCCGTCTTCGGGGATGCGGTGAAGTGCTGGTTCGTGGAGCCGACGAAGGCCTGCTGCATGACCCTGGCCTTCGTCAGGAACACTCCGGAGGTCTCCGTGAAGGACTTGGGGCTGGACGGCCCGACTGAGGCGGACGGCCTTGCCGTCGGGGTGCCTTCCGCCCTCGTGTGGGGCCTCGTGAAGGACCTTGTGGACGGCGCCCTCACGGTCGAGGACCCGGACCTCTTCCGCCTGCTGGCCCTTCTTCGGGATTCCACCGGCCGGAGAGCCGAGCCCTCCGCGGCGAGCGCGCTCATGGGGCCTCTGGTGACCGGAGGAACCCCCGGCACGACCCACGTGGCCTGGCTGACGGGAGGGCTTTTCCTGCCCGAGGAAGTCTTCGGGGAAATGCTTTCGCGCGGCAGGGCGCTTTTGAAGTCTTGAAAGGAGGGACCGGTGTGAAGATCCTCATCGTTTTCTATTCCCGGACAGGCGTCACGAAGTCTGCGGCCTCGCTCCTCTCCTCGGAACTGAAAACCCTGGCGGGAGATTCCGCCTTCGTGGAGACCGAGGAGATCGTCGACCTCAAGGATCGATCGGGCATTCTCGGGTGGATCGGCGCGGGCCGGGACGCGCTCAGCAAGACGGATGCGCAGATCAGGCCCCTGAAGGCGAAGGTGGAGGATTTTGACCTGGTTGTCGTCGGAACGCCGGTGTGGGCGTACACCGCGGCTCCGGCCGTCCGGACGTTCTGCGAGCGGTATGGCCGGAGCGCGAAGGCTGTCGGGTTCCTGTGCACGATGGGAGGCTCAGGGGACCGGGGAGCTTTCGATGCGATGGAAAAGGCCTGCGGCAAAAAGCCGGGCGCCTGCCTGCCGCTGGTGGTCAAACCCGGGAAGTCCGAGTCCATGGAAGCCTTCCGGACCAAGATGCGCCGTTTCGCCGAACAGCTGCTCAGGACGGTTTCCCCGAACGGTGAAGGAAGGGCGCGGTGAAGAGAACCGCGGTTTTCGACATCGGATCCGTCTCGGTCAAGATGTTCGTGGCCGAGGAATTGCCGGGCGGAGGCTTCGTCCCGATCCTGGAGCGGGCCAGGGTGACCCGTCTGGGCGAAGGGTTGGCCGGGAGGGTGGATTTTTTGCCCCTTGCGGTGAACCGGACGCTGCAGGCCGTGGAGGAGTTCGCTGCGGAGGCGGCGGGCCTTGGGGTGCATGAGATGGAAGCCCTCGGAACCGAAGCCCTGCGGCGGGTTGCCGACCCGGGGCCGTTTGCCCGGGAACTGGCAAGGCGAACCGGAATCTCCCTGAAAGTGCTCGATCCGGCCTCGGAGGCTCGGCTGGCCTTCCTCTCCGCGTCGACTCTCTTTCCAGACAGGGACCGGCCTCTTTGCATCCTCGACGTCGGAGGGGGCAGCACGGAGGTTTTGTCCGGCAGGCCGGATGCACCGGAAGGCAGGGCCCTCCTGCCCATCGGGGCGCTTCGGTTGAAGGAAGCCTGCATCGCGAAGGATCCCCCGGGCGAGGCCGAGGTCCGTCGGATGAGGGAAACCGTTTCGACGCTCGTCGAACGGCCCGTCAAGGACCTTTCCTGCGACCGCCTTGTCGGGATGGGGGGGACCGTCATGGTCCTCGCTTCCATCGTCGCCGGAGGCCCCGCCTTCGAGCCGGAAAAGCTTCATGGATCGAGGCTTCCCGTCGAGGCGGTGAGTTCCATCATCGCGCGGCTCCAGGGCCTCTCCCGCGAAAGCCGGATGGCCGTTCCGGGGCTTCCGGCCGACCGGGCGGACCTCGCCCTTCCCGGCGCGGTCATCGTCGAAGCAATCATGGCCCGCCTGGGGGTTTCCGGGCTTCTCGCCTCGGCCTGGGGAATCCGTCACGGCAGGACGCTGGAGCTCTTCGAGGCGGGATAGGGAGGCCTCCCGTGAGCGCTTCCCTGGGCTTGACCCTGTTCATCGGCGGCCTCGCCCTCTTCCTCTACGGGGCCCAGGTCCTGACGGACTCCTTCCGAAGAAGGTTCGGCGGGAGAGCCAAGCGGGCCCTGGCCAGGCTGACCTCGCATCGGCCCGGAGCCTTCCTTTTCGGCATTCTTCTTGCGGGCGGGACACAGAGCAGCTCGGTCGCCACCTCCCTCGCCGTCGGGCTGGTCGACGCGGGCCTGCTGTCGCTGGCGGACGCCCTTACGGCGATGATGGGGGCAAGCCTCGGCGCCATGGGCGTAACCTTCCTGCTCGGCATGGACTGGACCTTCTTCTCCCCTCTCTTCCTGGCCTGCTGCGTGGCCGGCGCGAAGCTGCCGGAGGGAAGAATCCGCACCTCCGCCGAGAATTTGCTGGGCCTGTCCATTCTCCTGACGGGCATGGCCCTCCTCAGGGCGGGAATCCAGCCCCTTTCCGAAGGGGCTTTGCTGAGGGGCAGCATCGTCTCGGTTTCGGAGAGTCCCCTTCTCGTCCTTCTGGTCGCCGCCGGGTTTACGGCCCTTCTGCAGAGCAGCAACGCAGTGGTGGCCGTTTCCATTGCCCTGGGAGCGTCCGGCCTGCTTCCGCCGGGAATGGTCTTCCCCCTGGTCCTGGGAGCGCACGTGGGGGCCGCGGCCCCCGTCCTGCTGGTTTCCCTCGGGACCCGGAGACAGAACGCGAGACGGCTGGCCTGGGCGAACCTGCTCTACCGGGTGTCAGGAGCCGCCGCCGCGGGTCTGGCCTGGGGAGGGCTTCACCTCGGGGGGCGGCTTGCGGGCGCTTCGCCGACGATGGCCCCGTCTTTCGCGCTGGGATTCATCGTCTGCCTCAACGCGCTTTTGTTCTATCCGTTCGCGGGCCTTTTCGCCCGGGCTGTGGAAAAACTGCCCATCCGAGAGCGGGAAAGTCTTTCTGAGCCTCTCTACCTGGACGACTCGGCCCTGGCGCTTCCTCTTGTGGCGCTCCAGCTTCTCGCCAGGGAGATGGCCCGGCTCGCCGGCTACGCCGACGAGCTCTTGACCCGCGTTCTCCTGGCACCCGAGCCGAAGGCCCGGGTGGAGGCGCTTCGGAGGGACCTCCCGGTGCTGGCGGAATCCTGCCTTGATTTCATGTTCGAGATTCCCGCGCCGCCGGAGGAGGATCCTGCGCGGACCACCTACGCGGGCGTCTCCTATGCCCTGATCGCCATGAAAAGCCTGGTGGCGGTGGCCGCCCTGCGGCTGGGCCCCTTGTGCATGGAGGGCGATTGCGAGACGCTGAGGTCGCGCCTGGCGGAAAGCGACTGGGAAAACCCGATTCGCCGCCTGGTCCGGCTCGTGGGGTTCTCGCTGGGGTCCTTTGTCCTGGGCGATTCGGACCTCTCCCGCCGGGCTCTCGACCTGGCGGATTCCTTCGGAAAGGAGACGGAGGGACTCAGGGCAAAGCTTCTGGAAGGGGGAGGGCTTTTCGATTCGCGTTCGGAGGTGGCGGCCTGGGAGTTCCTTTCTGCTGCGGACGACCTGGTCCGGGCCGCGTCGGAAATCGCACGGAGCGAATCGGTCGCGGGAACGTTCCGGTGACACGAGGGGAGGGGATCAGGAGTGCTCTTCAATTCAGGAGAAAACGCGAAATCCCAGGCTTCCTTTCTCTACGAGAAGGACCGTCTTGCGCTGACCGCCCTGGTGCTTGAGATGGGAAGCCGCGCGAAGGCCGCCTTCCGCGAGGCGGTTCGTGCCCTGGAAAGCCGGGATGACGAGCTGGCCCGGCAGGTGCTGGACGGGGACGAACTCATCGACGAGCTCGAGGTGGACGCCGAACTCGAATGCCTCCGTTCGATCGGCATGCGCCGCCCCGTCCGGGAGGATCTCCGGTTTGCCTTTTCGGTCCTGAAGATCGTCACGGATCTCGAACGGATCGGCGACGAAGCGGCGAACATCGCCGAGCGGACCCTCTGGCTGAACCGGCGTCCCCTGCTGAAACCCCTGATCGATATCCCCCGGATGAAGGAGATCGCCACGAAGATGCTCTCGCAGGCGCTGGAATCGTTCGAAAAGGGGGACGCTGCCCTGGCGGAGGCCGTCTTCCGGGCCGACGACGAGATGGACGGGCTTTACCGGGCGATCTTCGACGAGCTTCTGTCCATCATGGCGGGGCCCGCGCAGGGCAATCCCGACGCCCTTCTCTCGGCCACGGCGCTTCTCTCCGTGGCCCGCCACCTGGAACGGATCGGCGACCACTCCGTCAATATCGCAGAGCGGGCCTACTTCTCGGTGACGGGCCGGAGGCTCAAGAAGATGCTGAGGGAGGCGGGGAGAAGCCTTCGCCCCCGGTCATCCTCTAGATCGGTTCGTGGCCGGGCCTGTAGATCAGGACCGAGCAGGGGGCGTAGCGGGCCACCTTCGAGGCGGTGGAACCCACCACCAGGCTGGTGATGCGGCTGTTGCCGCGGTTTCCCACGACGACCAGGTCGAAATTCCCTTCTTTCGCGAGGGCGATGATCTCCTCGGCGGGTTCGCCTTCCCGGACGACCAGAGGGTGGCGGTGATCCTTTCCCGTGGGCATTTTCGCCTCGGCCTGCATGACCAGAAGCTCGATCTTCTCGCGGGCCTTGGTGCGGACGGCCTCCGGCAGGCTGACCATGGCCGGGCTGCCGTACCCCTTGAAGGCCTGGGTGAATTCGATGACGTGGATGAAGGTGACCTCAGCGTCGAGGCGGTGCGCCAGTCTGTGGCCGTAGGTGACCACATCGTCGCCGAGCTTGCTGAAATCAAGACAGACCAGGATGCGTTTGGGCAAGGTTCTTCCCCCTCTTCTTGAAATTCGGCCCCCTTCAGGAGGGACCGTCCTCTTCCGGCCGCTCTTCCCCGAGGCCGGGCAAAAGCGGCACGAACCGACAAAATTCGGACCAGCCGTCACGAAAACCCGCGACCGTCTTCACCCGCACCAGCAGGCGTTCCAGCCCCGGTTCCACCGCGAGCGGAACGACCAGTCTCGATCCCGTTCCCATCTGTTCCGTCCAGGCCTTTTCCACCCTGGAAGCGGCGGCCGTCACCAGAACCGCCCCGTAAGGGGCCTTCGGCGGGTAGCCCAGGCAGCCGTCCCCGTGAATCACCAGGACCGGGTAGCCGAGGCGGGCCAGACGGTCGCGGGCGGAATTCGCCAGGGACTCGATCCGTTCGATCGAGACGACCTCCATGCCCATCTCGGCCAGGACGGCGGCCTGGTATCCCGATCCGGTCCCGATCTCGAGAACCCGCGTTCGCTCGGGCAGGGCAAGGAGTTCCGTCATGAGGGCCACCATGAAGGGCTGGGAAATGGTCTGTCCTCGGCCGATGGAAAGAGGGCCGTCGAAGTCCGCCAGGGGCTCGAGCTCCTCCGGGACGAATTCCGTGCGGGGGACCCGTTCCATGGCGGACAGGACCCTCGAATCCAGGACGCCTCTTGCGCGGATCTGGCTGTCGATCATGTGACGGGCCCTTTCCCGCCAGCTTTTCATGTCGTATCCACCCTTGTCCTGAGTGCTTTTTCCAGGTCTTCCCATAGGGGAATGCCCCGGAAGATCAGCTTGCCGTCAAGGACCCAGACCGCCTCCGTGCTCTTCACCCGGAAACGGATCAGGTCGAAAATCCAGAAGGAACATCTCGGGTCCAGGATGTCGATCTCCACCCGATCCCCGAAGGCTTCACGCATCTTGACGAGCAGTTCGGCGGCGGACTCACGGTCCGCCCGCATGGGGAAGGATTCCATCTCCGCCTTCCCGTAGCTGAAGCCCCCTCAGCAGACGGCGGACTGGGGGCGTTCCATGAAGAGCTTGAGCCGGTGACTTGGCAAGTCTCTCTCCCCTTTGAGATCTTTTCCTCATTATACGTTGCGGTGAGGACTCCGAACACCTCTTCTGCTAAGATAGAGCAGGAGAGAAAATGGAAAACCCGGTCCGGTCGGGCCGGAAGAGGGACCACCGGAAAACCCGGGATTTCCCGATGATCCGGGGAAAGGGGTGTGGAGCATGTTTGACCTGAGAGACGCTTTTGCGATCGGAACGACGGAGGAAACCTCGAAGACGGTGGAAGCTTCCGACACGGTGGGCAACTTTTCCCCGAACCTGAACGAGTTCTTGTCCACATCGGCCTGTGCGAACACGATGATCCGGATGGCGATCGATATGGTCGACCGGTTCCTTCCCGAGGGAACAATCTCGGTCGGACAGAAGGTCGAGATCACGCACACGGCGCCGTCCCTTCTCGGCGTTCACGTCCATTACCGGATCGTCCTGACGGGGATCGACGGGAACCATCTGCACTTCACATTCGTGGGCTGGGATGGCCTCGGCGAGGTCTGCCACGGGCGCCATGAGCGAGTGGTCGTTTCCCGTGAGGTCCTGGTCCAGAAAGCCCAGGAGCGGGCCGGTTTCCTGACGGAGGCCTAGGGGGCGATGCTGGACCTGTCGGTGGAAAAACGGGTCAGCTCGAATATGGCCGTCGCCTCGGTGATCCTGAGCATCGTGGGGATCCTGGGAACGGCGATCGGGTTCTTCGGGTTCATGGGGGCCATGATGGCCGCGAGCCCCCTCGGGGCCGTCGGAGGAGGAGGGATCCTGGTTATCTCGCTGTTCCTCGGGGTGATCGGGACGATCATGCAGCTGATCGTGGTCTACCAATGGGCGGGGGCGCTCAACGCGAACCTGGCCAACCTGCGGCTCCTCCTGCAGCATCTTGTCGCCCGCGCAGGGGACGAAACGGAACGGGTCAACTTCCAGGGAGGCCTGGAACGGCTGACGGGAATGCGGATTTCCATGACCCTTTTTTGGGGGTATGTTCTCCTCCATCTGGCGGGTTTCTTCCTGCCGGGCGGTGCCGGAAAGCTGCTGGGGTTCGTGGCCTTCGTTTTCATCGCCCTCTACCTGAACGCGGTCTTCAAGCTCACCGACGCGGTCCAGGAGCTGAGGCAGAAACTTTACGCCCACGTGCTGGGCGAGGGCCCCTGCCTGCCGCCGAGCCGGATCCGCCACCGGAACCTTTTCCTGTCCCTGATTTTCATGGTGCTCACGCTCGGCATCTACTGGCTGTTTTTGCTCTACAACCTCACCTTTGAGATCAACGCCTACCTGGACGACGACCAGGCGGCCCGCAGCCGGATTCTGCAGGAACTGGCCTGAAGGGAAGGAACAAAAAACAGGGGACGGGCCGGGCGGCCCGTCCCCTGTTTTTTGAACCCGTCCGTGTCCGTTCTCAGTCGCAGCCGTACAGGATCCAGTCAAGCCCGAGTCGGGTCAGGGTTTCGACCGAGGGGAGTCCCTCCTCGGGTTCCCATCCCATCGCTTCGTAGAAGCTTTCCAGTGATTCCTTCAGGTTGACAACCTGTCCGGCCCCCGGGCCGTCCGCTCCGGGTTCTTTCAGGAACCGCTCCGGCAGGATGTCGGTGCTTCCGTCGAATCCGAACGTCGCGTTCACCATGCGTTCCAGGTTGATCACCCGTTCGGCGGCAAGGAGCAGTTCGTCCTTGCCCATCGGTCTCCCCACGGCTTTCGAATGGAGTCCCGCCCAGGTCGACGGCTTGATCGCCAGGGTGATGTTCGTGAAGAGGCAGGTTCCGATCAGGTTCGGGATCATGGCGTTGGCCATGAGGGGCTTGACCCATCCCTTGTTTCCGTCCTCGATGATCGAGATGGCCGCATCGGCGGCGATGCCCAGTTCGGGCTCGCGATAGCCGAAGGCGTCGACCGTGGAGGCGTAGGGGCGCAGATGGTCCGCTCCCCTTGGGGAGACCGCATGGCTGACTGCCTCTCCCTTGCTTCCCCTGACTCCGTCCGCAGCCATCTCCATTCCCCTTACGGCCATGACGGCGGCTTCGGCTTCAGGCCCGAGCTTTTCCGCCGCCCGGGCGCTTCCCTCGGCCAGAAGGTCCCCGATACCCTCGCGGTTCGCGATGAGGCGCACGGCCTCGACCACGGCTTCCGCGTTGCCGAAGGCCAGGGCCAGGTCACCGAGCCGGTCTTTGCCCAGGATTCCCTTTTCCGCCCACTCCATGGCCGTGGCGATGACCTGTCCCGTGGAGATGACGTCCAGTCCCAGGTCGTTGGCCAGGTGGTTCGCGGCGGCCACCGCGTTCAGGTCCATGACCTCGCATTTGCTTCCGAACGCCGCCACGGTTTCGTACTCGGGGCCTCCTCCTTCCATGCCCGCCCACTTGCCGGTCCTGATTTTCGTGTGGCGGCCGCAGGCGATGGGGCAGCCGAAACAGGCATAGGGCCTGACCTCGAGGGTTTCGTGGTAGGCCGCGTAACCGAGGGTCGGAATCGATTCGGGGAAGCTGTCCCTTTGCCAGTTGCGGGTGGGCAGGATGCCGAGCCCGCTCATGGCGTCGTAGAAGGAGGGGGTGCCATAGGGTTTCATCTCGTCTCGGACGAATGCCTCGTTGAACAGCTCCTCCCGGGCGGCCTTCGCCGCTTCCTTCAGGCCCTCGGGGTCGGATAGGGGCAGTTCGCCCGTTCCGCGGACCGCGATGGCCTTCAGGTTCTTGCTCCCCATGAGGGCTCCCGCTCCGCCGCGGCCGAAGGCCCGATGCCGGTCCGTCACGATGTTCGCGAAGAGTACCCCCCTTTCTCCGGCTGGACCGATGGAGGCGATCTGCCAGCCTGTTCCCTCGACCTGGTCGCGAACCCAGTCCTCTGTGGCTCCGACGCCTTTTCCCCAGGCCTCCCGCGCCTCGATGAAATCGACCCCCTCGTCGTCGATGACCAGAACCACCGGTTCCGCAGATTGTCCCGTGACGACCAGAACGTCATAGCCCGCCCGCTTCAAAGCCGGTGCAAAGTGCCCTCCCGCGTTGGAGGCGCCCAGCGTCCCCGTCAGCGGAGAGCGGAACACCACCGCGCAGCGGCCGCTCGCGGGAGCGGCGGTCCCCGTCAGGGACCCGGTGGAGAAGATGAGGGGCTGCTGCGGGGACAAAAGATCGGCCTCCGGGTCGACCAGGTCGAGCAGGAGGCGTACGCCGAGTCCTTCCCCGCCGATGTAGTCCCGGTACCACTCTCCGGGAAGGAGCGATTCCTCCGCGGTCCGTTCCGTGAGATCCACCATGAGCGCAGTTCCGAAATAGCCTCCCATTTGCCGTCCCCCAATCCATGCAGGATGTGCTTCTCGAGCCGTGTTTCCCCCAATATCATTATAGCGTTGACTCGTTTTAGCATTGACTCGATAAAAAAGCCGGCCCTCGGGCGAGAGGGCCGGCCGGTGTTTCGACAAGGAGATTCTTTCGCCGTTTTTGTCAGGGTGCGGGATTTCCGGTCATCCGGTTGAGAATCGACTTCAGCTTTCCGAGCTCTTCGCCGTATCGCGTCCAGTCGCCGGCTCTCTGGGCGGATTCCGCGGCTTCATAGGCCTTCCGGGCTTCCCCCGCCAGGTTCTTCAGATCCGCTTCTCCCGCGACGGGCGAAGCGGGAGAAGCGGATGGGGCGCCCGATTTCGCCGGCGCCGCCGCTGGTTTTGCCATCGGTTTCCCGATGACTCGGGTCAGGGCCTCGTCGAAGGTTTCAGCCATGGCGACCCTTCCGCCGGTGGAAAGGATGATGCGTTTCAGCTCGGGAAGGTCGCCCCTCTCCGCCTTCAGGTAGAGAGGCTGGACGTAGAGAAGTCCCTTGCCGACGGGGATGACGAGAAGATNCCCGCGGATGACCTCGGATCCGCGCTGACTCCACAGGGAAAGTTGGGCCGAGATCTCCGGGTTCTGATCGATGAGGGCCTCGATCTGGGCGGGTCCGAAGATGAGCTTCTGCTTGGGAAACTTGTAGACCACGAGCTTGCCGTAGCGCTCGCCGTCGCTCCGGCCGGCCATCCAGGCGATCATGTTGTTGCGTCCCACCGGGAGGAACGGGATGATGAGGGCGAACTCGGGTTCCTNTCTCCCCAGCAGCCTCAGAATCGTGTAGTTGGGCGAAACCGGCTTGCGACTGCCCTCAGGCGTGATGGTCCAGACGTCCTCCTTGTTGTAGAAGGTGTTGGGATCCTTCATGTGGTAGGTCCGATAGACGGCGCTCTGAATCTCGAAGAGCCCCTCGGGGTACCGCAGGTGCTCGCGAAGTTCCGCGGGCATCGTCGAGGCGGGCCTGAAGAGGGTGGGGAAGACGGAACGCCACATCATGATCAGAGGATCATGGTCGTCCATCGCGTAGAAGACGACCGTTCCGTCGTAGGCGTCCACCGTCACCTTCACGCTGTTGCGCAGGTAGTTTGCCCCCTGGAAGTTCGAGAGGGTTGGGTCGGCCGGGGCCACCGGCCGGGAATACGGGTACCGGTCCGTGGCGGTGTAGGCATCCTGGACCCAGACGAGCCGCCCTCCCAGCACGACGAGGTAGGGATCCGCGTCGTAGAGAAGGAATGGAGCCAGACGTGCCAGGGCGTCCTTGATGTTCCGGTTGTAAAGGATCCGGCTTTCGGGCTTCAGGGAACCCGTGAAGAAGATCTCCGTGTCCCCGAAACGGGTGGCGAACAGCAGCCGCCGCCATGCGCCGCCGATTCCGACCCCGCCTTTCCCCTCGTAGGTGCTCCGTGCGTTCGACTCGCCCATGGGGTAGTCGAACTCCTTCACGTCCGTCTTCACGAGGGCGTAGGTGCCGGCTTTCTCGCCGTAGTAGATCTGGGGTCGCGCGATCTCGAGGGGCACGTCCACCTTCGGCGGAAGGTCGCGGATGAAGAGGAGCGGAAGCCCCGATGGCCCCACTTCGTTCACGGGGTTCATCACCAGGCCGTAGCCGTGGGTGAACTCCAGATGGGTGTTGACCCAGGTCCGGTTCTGGAGCTGGGCGGGGTCAAGCTCCCTGGCGGAGAGCATGACCTGCCGCATTTGCCCGTCGAACCGGTACCGGTCGATATCCACGTCGGTGAAGTCGTAATAGGAGCGGATCTCCTGGAGTTGCTTGTAGGTTCGAAGCAGAGGCCCGTAGTCCCAGAGCCGGATGTTGCGGATCGTGTCCGAGTTGGCCGCGATCTCGGCGGGGAGCACCTCGCCTTCGGGGGTCACGTTGAGGACCGTGACGTCCTGCAGCCCGAAGGCGTCGAGGGTGGCCGCGATGTGATGCCCGATGTAGGGTCTTTCACGCTCGAACTCGTTCGGCTTCACGACATAGGACTGCATCAGGCCGGGGACGAGGCTCCTCAAGACGAAGACGGCCGCGGCCAGGCCGCCCAGGATCCACCAGAGGGCCCTTTTCGAACGCCCCGTTCCCGTGAGGACGAGGATCGCCGCCGCGGCGCTGAGGGCGAAAAGGACGGTCAGCGCGGGCAGGAGCGCGTGGATGTCCGTGTAGCCGGGGCCGAAGACGATTCCGGACGGCGAGTAGAGCAGGTTCCATCGGTCCAGAAGGAACCCGCTTCCCCAAACCAGGACGAGGACCGAGGCGAGGCCCAGAAGGTGTCTTTTGGTCTGCGGCCGGAGGCTGAAGTCCATCGCGAAGAACCGCCCGAGCCTTCCGGGGAGGGACAGGATCGCCGTTCCCATCAGCGCCAGGAAGAGCGCGTTCAGGAGCCATCCCCTGACCAGGGTTATGAAGGGCAGGGTGAAGACGTAGAAGCCGATGTCCTTTCCGAAGATCGCGTCCTTCTGCCCGAAAGCTCCCCCGTTGAAGAAACCGAGAATCGTTTCCCAGGCGTAGCCTGATCCCATGCTGTTGCCGAGAGAGAGAAAGGCCGCCGCCCCAAGGATCGCCCAGGGCAGGAAGCGCGGGTTCCACCGGACCGACCAGGCTTCCGCCAGTTCATCCTTCGATCTCCTCCAGGCGGCGATCCAGTTGAGGCTCAGGAAGGCGAACATGAGAAGGCTGGACCCCAGGGTCAGGGCCGCCCGGGTCAGGATTCGCGTCCGAAAGACGGCCGAAAAGCCCAGGGAATCGAACCAGAGCCAGTCGGTGGCAAGTCGGGCAAAGGCCGGCCACGCCACGAAGGCCAGCAAAAGCGGCAGGAGGATCCAGAAAAAGCGTCCCCCCCTCGCGAAGCGCCCGAAGAGTCTTCGAGGCGGGCCTTCCTGTCCTTCCCTGGGAAGAGGCCACGGTTTGCGGCCTTCGAAGGTCCAGTCGTCCGGATTCATGCGCCCGCCCTACCGGCCCGCTTCAGCAGGAACTCCAGGAACGTGCGGGTCCCGAAACCCGTGAACCCCTTCGGGACATAACCGTACTCTTCCTTGCTGTTGTCGGTTCCGGCCATGTCGATGTGAGCCCATGGAATGCCCTTCTTCACGAACTCCTGGAGGAACATGGCGGCGAAAATGGCTCCGCCGTAGCGATTGCCCGCGTTGACGAGATCGGCCACATCGGATTTCAGCTTTTTCCTGAGCCGTTCGTCGTCCATCGGGAAGGGCCAGAGCCGCTCGCCCGAAATGCGGGAAGCCTCCATGAGCTCGCTCACGAGTTCCTCCTCGGGGCAGAAGAGCCCGGCGGCGTAGTCACCCAGGGCGACGTGGCAGGATCCGGTCAGGGTGGCGATGTCGAGGATAACGGACGGGTCGAGGTCCGAGGCGTAGCAGAGCACGTCGGCGAGCGTCAGTCGGCCTTCCGCGTCCGTGTTGTCGATCTCGATCGTCTTGCCGTTCTTCGCCCGGAGGATGTCGTCGGGGCGGTACGAATCGCCCCCCGGCATGTTCTCGGCCGCCCCGATCAGGCCATGGACCTCGATCGGCAGTTCCAGCGCGCTGATGGCGCTCATGGCCGCCAAAACGGCGCAGGCTCCGGACTTGTCCCCCTTCATGGTCCGCATGAAATCGCCCGTCTTGATGTTCAGTCCGCCGCTGTCGAAAGTCAGCCCCTTGCCGACCAGGGCGATCCGCTCGCGGGCCGTTTCCCTCGGCTTCCAGACCAGGTGGATGAGGCGGGGTTTGTTCTTCGAGCCCTTGCCGACGCTCCAGAGGGCCTCCATGCCAAGGGCGCGGATGGCCTCGTCGTCGTAGACGGTGCACTCCAGGCCCGCCCGCTCCGCGATCTTTCGGGCGTTTTCGGCCAGGGATTCGGGGTTGATGACGTTCCCGGGCTCGCTGGCGAGGTCACGGGCGTAGTTCTGGGCTTCTCCGAGGATCGCCCCCGTCTGAAGCCCCGCTTCATCCCCATCGGCCAGCAGGAACGTTTCCACCTCGAAACGGGGCGGCTCGTCCTCACCATGCCCCTGGTACTTGTCGAACGTGTAGCCGGAGAGGATCGCCCNCTCGGCCGCCGCCTTCGACATCGCCCACCCGGGATTTTCCGGAAGCAGGAAGAGAACGCAGGCGGAGCGGTCGCGCCCTGCTGTGCGCACGATCTCTCCGGCGGCCTGTCGGACGGTTTCCTGCCGGAGCGGGCTTTTCTTCCCGAGCCCCACCAGCGCCAGGGTGGGTTCCCCCGGCAGGGGCAGGAGCAGGACCTCTCCTTCCTTCCCCCGATAGGCGCGCTTGCCGGCCAGCGTCCTCAACCGGTCCGCATATCCCCCGTCCAGCCGGTCCAGGGCGCTCCAGTCGTCTTCGAAAACCGCAACAGCCACGAGGTCGCCTGGCCAGGTCCCGAGGTCATCGCNTATCGGTCGAACTTCCACGTCAATCGCCTCCCGAGTGAACTTTTGCCTTCATGGGGCTATTCTAACAGCTTCTTCACTTATGGAGCTTTAGCATGCTATCATTCCCCTGACGGGGGGTGCGGCCCATGTTCGGTAGACTGCTTTTCGTCGATCTGTCCACCGGAACGATCCGGGAGCGGTTTCTTTCTTCCTCGGCCGTGGTCCGGTTTTTGGGAGGCAAGGGGCTCGGGATCGCCCTGCTGGCGGAACGGACTCCCATCTCCTGCGATCCGCTGGATCCGGGCAACCCGCTTTGTTTCCTGACGGGCCCGCTGACGGGGACCCCCTTCCCGACCTCGGGCCGGTTCACGATCGCGACCCGGTCTCCGCTGACGGGGCTCTGGCTCGACAGCCACGCGGGAGGGCACTTCGCGCACACCCTGCGGAGGGCCGGCTGGGACGGGCTTGTCTTCACGGGGCGGGCAGATGCTCCCGTCTACCTCTGGATCGAGGAGGACAGGGCCGAGCTGCGCGAGGCGAAAAACCTCCGGGGGCTCGGGGTGGATGAAACCGTCGGCAGGATCCGCGGCGAAACCGACCCGAAGGCTCACGTGGCCTGCATCGGACCGGCGGGAGAGAACCTCGTGCGGTTTGCCTCCATCGCCATCGACAGGGACGGGGATCCCTGGAGGGCCGGAATGGCGGGCCGCGGAGGGGCCGGGGCGGTCATGGGGTCCAAGAATCTGAAGGCCGTCGCGGTGAAGGGAACGAAGCCGGTGTCCCTGGCCGACGAGTCGGGCATGAAGGCTCTCGCAGGGGATCTCGTCGAACGCGTCATGAAGAACCCGGGGGTCCACAGCCTTCGGGTCCTCGGCACGGCGGCCCTGGTGGAGCCGATGAACCGGACCGGAATCCTCCCCTGCTTCAATTTCGGCAGGGGATTCCTTGATGACGCCCACGCCCTGAACGGAGCGAACCTCCGCTATCATGCGAAGCGGGATGCGGGCTGCTTCAACTGTCCCATCGTCTGCGGGCGGATCATGCCCGTCGACGGACACGACGTGAAGGTGGAATACGAGGCCCTGGCCCTGCTGGGGGCCTCCTGCGGCGTAACCGGCGTGACGGATGTGGCCCGCTCGATCGCCGTCTGCAACGATATGGGGATGGACGTCATCTCCGCGGGCGGGGTCGTGGCCTTTGCGATGGATGCCGCATCCCGGGGTCTTCTGGAGAACGCTCCAGATTTCGGGGATGCCGCAGGACAGGCCGGACTCCTCAAGGCGATCGCCCTCCGGCAGGGGATCGGCGACCTCCTGGCGGAGGGTTCGAGAAGGGCGTCGTCGGCGCTGGGCGGGGAGGCAGCGGGCCTGGCGGTTCACGCGAAAGGCATGGAACTGCCGGGATATGACCCGCGGTCGAGCTGGGGAATGGCTCTCGCCTACGCCACGGCCGATCGGGGAGGGTGCCATCAGCGGGCCTGGACGGTCATGCCCGAGATCGACGGGGCGGTCGAGCGTTTCTCGCCGGAGGGAACCGCCCGGATCGTGAAAACCCTTCAGGACGACCGGTCTGCGGCCTATTCCCTGGTGGTGTGCGATTTTCTTCCCATGGAAACGGAGGATGCCCTGAAGGGGCTCGAGGCGTCCGCCGGGATCGAACTGGACGAGTCCGGCTACCTCGAGGTCGGAGAACGGATCTGGAACCTCGCAAGGCGGTTCAATCTGCGGCATGCCGGGCCCGATGGCCTGGAGGACACCCTGCCTTCAAGGATCCTGAAGGATCCTCTGCCCATGCCTCCTCAGGGGAAAACCGCCGTTTCCCTGACCCCCTGGGACCTGGAAGGCATGCTTGAAGACTACTATTCCCTCAGGGGCTGGGACGAAAAGGGCCGCCCGAGGGAATCGACCCTGAAGCGCCTGGGACTTGCCGGGGAGCCGGAGGGGTCCATCCTGGAAAAAGGGGAGGAAAAGTGAGCATGTGGAACATTTCCCTTGTGGGATTCGGAAACGTCGCCCAGGGGCTGGCCCGCATCCTGGCCGACAAGCGGGAGCGCCTTGCTGCGAAATACGGCTTCGAGTACCGGATCACGTCGGTCGTCACGGCCAGGCGCGGTTGTCTGGTGAACGACCGGGGCATCGATCCGGAAATGCTCCTGGAGGCCATGGAAAGGGACGGAGGACTCTGGGGCTGCGAGGGGGCCATGGTCGTCGATCCTCTGGCGGCCATCAAAAGCTCCCACACGGACATCCTCGTGGAGACCACGCCCACCAGCCTTGAGCGCGGAGAGCCGGGACTGACCCATATCCGCACGGCCCTGAAGGCGAAGAAGCACGTAGTGACGTCGAACAAGGGGCCGCTTGTCCGGGCCCTTTCCGAACTGGCGGCGCTCGCGCAGGGGAGCGGGGTGGCGTTCCGCTATGAAGGCGTGATCATGAGCGGGACCCCTGCGCTCAACCTGGTCAGGGAAACCCTGGCCGGATGCGATATCGGGCACGTCCAGGGCATCGTCAACGGCACCACCAACTTCATCCTGACCGAGATGGAAAAGGGGAAGAGCTACGAGGACGCTCTGGCGGAAGCCCAGCGACTGGGTTACGCCGAAGCGGATCCGACCGCCGACGTGGAGGGGTGGGACGCGGCAGTGAAGGCCTGCATCATGGCCGTCCTCTTCATGGATGCCACGCTCGAGCTGGAGGATGTCGAACGGACGGGGATCACGGATGTGACCCCGGAGAACATCCAGACCGCTCTTTCGAGGGGCAAGCGGATCAAGCTCGTCGCGGAGGTCTACCGGGAGAGAGGAAAGGTGAGGGCGATGGTGGCGCCGGTCGCGGTGCCTCTTTCGCGGCCCCTTGCCGGCGTCATGGGGGCGATGAACGCCATCACCTACACGACCGACCACTTGGGCGACATCACCATCGTCGGGCCGGGAGCCGGCCGCATCGAAACGGGTCAGGCTCTTCTGTCGGACCTCCTGGCCATCCACAGGGGCTATGCAAACGGGGACCATCCCGCCAGGATGCCCTTTTAGCTCCGTTCGCTCCTTGCCGCCAGAACGATTCCGGCGAGGATGAGCGCGCCGCCCGCCGCCTTCCAGGCCGTGAGGGTTTCCCCGAAGAAAACCCAGGCCAGCAGGGTGCTCCCGAGAGGTTCGCCCAGGAGGCAGACGGCCACCGTTCCGGCGGAGAACCAGCGGAGCGCCCAGTTGTAGGAGGAGTGGCCGATAAGCTGGGGGATGAGAGCCATCCCGGCGAAGGCCCACCAGGTGGGGACCGAAAAGCCGGTGAAGGGGGTTTTCGACGCGAGGACCAGCGCCCAGAGGAGAGCCCCGGCGGTTCCGTAGCAGGTGGTGACGTAGGCCAGAAGCGAAAGCCTGGGGCGCACGTTGCGCCCCAGCATGATGTAGAGGGNCGCCGAAAATCCGCCGGCGAGAGCGAGGGCGTCACCGAGGAGGGCGCGGCCTCCCAGGGCGAAATCCCCTGCTCCGATCAGCAGGCCTCCCGCGAAGCTCAGCCCGATTCCGGCGAGCGTTCCCTTGCCCGGACGTTCGCCGGTCACGAACGGGGTCAAAATCCCCACCCACAGGGGAATGGTCTCGACGAGGACGACGCTGCTGGCGACAGAGGTGTAGTCGAGGGAGGCGATCCAGGTGGCGAAGTGCACCGCCAGGAAAAACCCGGCTCCCAGGACCGCCTTCCAGTCCGAGCGATTCAGGCCGGCGATTTCCTNTCGGGCATTTCCAGGCGAAAGCGGGGCGAGGATGAGCGTAGCCAGGCCAACCCGGTAGGCTGCGATCGTCAGGGACGGCGCGTCCGCCGCGCGAGCGAAGATCGCCCCCGTCGAGATGGCCGCGATGCCGATCGAAAGGGCCGCGATGGGGTGAACGAACGGTTTCTCCGGTTGCCTCATGATCCCAGTCTAGCACGATTCTTCCCCTTGCGCGGGCGGCCGGCTTTCCCCATAATGACCTCTCGGAGGGGGGTGCCGCCTTGGATCGGAGTCGTCTCAAAGCCCTTGCGGCGGGAGCCGCCGCGGCGGTCTCGTGGGGCGCGTCGTTCGTGGCGATCAAGGTTGCCCTGCGCACCCTGTCCCCTCTTCCCCTCGTCTGGGCGCGCTTCGGGATGGGCGTGGTCGTGCTGGGAGTTTTCGCGGCCTTCCGCCGGAAAAGGACCCGNTTGACGGGCCGGGAGTGGGGGCTTGTCATCCTCCTGGGGTTCCTTGGCGTTCCCTTCCATCACCTGGTCCAGAGCACGGGCCTGAAAACCGCCCAGGCTGCGACCTCCGCCTGGATCATCTCCAGCATGCCGGTTTTCATCGCGATCCTGGGAGCCCTTTTCCTGGGCGAGAAGATGGACCGACGGCGACGGATCGGCCTCGCGGTCGCCGCCATGGGCGTTCTCCTTGTCGTCACCCGGGGGGACCCGGGCCGTCTGCTGTTTTCGGACCCAGGATCCTTCGGCGACCTGCTGGTTCTTTTGAGCGCCCTGAACTGGGCCGTCTTCAGCGTTGTGTCGCGCAATTTCCTGAGGCGGCATCGTCCGGCTCCCATGATGCTCAAGGTCATGTCCGTGGGCTGGCTGATGACGACTCTCCCCTTCCTGTGCAAAGGGGGATGGGAATCCCTCGCGGGACTGGACCTGGCGGGATTTGCCGCAGTGGTTTTCCTGGGGGTTTTCTGCTCGGGGCTGGCCTACGTTTTCTGGTACGACGCGCTGAAAATCCTCCCCGCCTCTCAGGCGGGCGTCCTGATGTACCTCAACCCCGCCGCCGCGACGCTGGTGGCCGTTTTCGGGCTCGGCGAACCGTTGACCGCTGCCATGATTTCCGGCGCGGTCCTGATCACGATCGGGGTCTGGCAGGTCAACCGCTGAGCCGGACCTTCGTCCGCACGACCGTTTCGACCAGAAGCGGCCTGGCCTTGGGCGGGAGGACCTCCAGAATATCGGGAAAGGCGTACTGGTCCCGCCTGGCGCGAATGAAACGGACCCGCGAGGGCGGCGAATCGAGGCGGTAGGTTGTTCCGGGGAGCACCTGGTCGGTGAGCGTCTTTTCCAGCGCGCCTCTCCGGGCGGATCTTTCCTCGCTTCTGGTCTGCAGGGAAAGAGCCGCGGAAAGCAGGGAGCGGATCCCGCCCTCCTCGGCCTCGAGGGCGAGGCGTTCCCCCTCCGCCTGCAGGGCTTCTTCCTCTTCGTGGTCCCACTCCACCAGGACCTTTTTCGCCCTGCCGGAGACGACGAATCCCCTTTGTTGCGCGCTTTCCGCGAGGTCCTGCCTGCGTTTCAGGTACCGGCGCAGGCGTTTGATGTTGAGCCCCGGGATTTCCTCGGTCAAAAGTTCGGTTCCGGTTCCCCCTTCGCCGAGCTCCCGGCCCGGATGAATGAGGCCCGCCAGGCTTTCCTCCAGCAGGGTTCTGAGCGTGGCGTCCCTTTCCTCTTCGACGGCGATTCTCGCGAGTTCCGCCACCCGGGNNCGTCGATCTCCTCCGGGGAAAGCGACGGGGACACGACGGCGGACGAGGTGTCCCTTCCCTGGCTGCCGACCTCGATGAACTCGACGTCCGGATGTTCCCACTGCCGTCCTTTGAGGATGGGCTCCGCGAAGGAATCGCCGAAGACGAGACGGCCGATGTTGATGGCGGCGTTGATGTCGCGGTGGATCGCCGCTCCCGTGGTGCTGTGGTATTCCTTCCGGGTCAGCCTTCCGGTGACCCGTTCCCTTCTGCACTTCCCCTTTCCCGCAACGGGTTCCATCCCGAGCGCGTCGATACGGCTGGTGTTCGTCTCGTCGACGAGGTGAACGTCGATTTTGGCCAGGGCGCAGCGGAACCTCAGGGTTCCCAGGAGGTGCAGGCTCAGGTTCAGCAGAGGGTTGTCCCGGAGTGCCCTGGGGCGGATCGAAAAGGGGTTCCGGATGGAACGGGTGCCGATGGCGATCGAGCCGACCTGCCATTCGAGGCACTTCCTGAGGACCAGGTCGCAGGTGGCGTCCACGCAGGCCGCGATGCGTCCGACCTCGGAGTGGAACTTTTCGGGTTCCGACTGCATCGACCGCCGCGCACGGTCGATCGCCGCGCGGTCCAGAGGGTTTTTCACCAGGACCGCACGGGACAGGGGCGCGTTCGAGATCATCGCGAAAAGGTAGGTGTCCCCGATGTCGATGGCCAGGGCTCTTTCCCTCTGGTTCGCATCCACGTTCATCGCCTCCCCATGAAACGGAAAAGGCGGCAGGGAGAAGAACTCCCTGCCGCCTTGAGAGCGGACATCCTTTTCGGTTGACTTGTCGTCGAAAACCGGCTGCATCCGGGTCCCTGCATTGGCTTTCCCCCGCGGCCTGGTATCGTTACACCCATCATTTTAGGCGCATGTCGGATTAAAGGCAAGGAGCGAGCGTACTTGAAAAAAGAATGGAACGAAGAAGTCAGGGTTTCGGGTCGCGGCGGTCGGGCCTGACGGCACGGTCGATCTTCCGGATCGCTGCACGGAGACGGGTCGCAGGAATCTCCAGGTCTTCGCGATCAGGAGTCCGGAAAAGCGGGGGTCGACCGGGACGAGTCGATGCGGGTCGGCTCCTCCAGGATGAGGGCTTTCGATTTCGAGCGGGAGAGAATCTGGCTGGGGTAGACGCTCCGGTGACCGGAAATGAGGAAGGCGACGATACAGCTCACCGCGCCGAGAGGGGCCGCCTTGGCTCCGAAAAGCTCGATGCCCATGATCATTGCGGCGATCGNGGTGTTGGCCGCTGCGGCCAGGACGGCGACCAGGCCGATCCCGGAGAACAGGGCCCGGTCCAGGCCGAAAACGGTGGCGAAAAGCGAGCCTGAAGCGGCGCCGACGAAAAACGTAGGCGTGACGATGCCTCCGCTTCCCCCGCAGCTCAGGGTGACGGAGGTCAAAAGCGACTTGACCAGCCATGCGGCCTTGGGTACCGGATCTCCGGCCAGGGCGGCGTCGATCGTATCCGTTCCGAGCCCCAGATATCGGCTTCCGGCCACGGCGGTCACCGCCAGAATAAGGAGGCCTCCGGCCACGGGCTTGACCAGGGGGTGGACCGGCCATTTTCCGAAAAACCGTTCGCCAAGTTTCAGGATCTCGATGTGCAGGAGCGAGACCAGACCGAAGAAAACTCCGGCCGCAACCGCCCATGCGAGCACGTTCCCCGACGTGTCAGGGATGAGGAAGAGCGGCTGCGTTCCGTGGACGACGCCCCAATGCATCGAAACAAGATGGGCCGTGACGCCGCTCACGAGGGAAGGCAGGAGGACGTCGGTGAGCATCTGGCCGACGTAGAGGACCTCCANCCCGAAGAGCGCTCCCGCGACGGGCGTGCCGAACACCGCTGCGAACCCCGCGGAGATGCCGCAGATGACCAGCTTCTTGCGGTCCAGTTCCCCGAAACGGAAAAGAGATGCGCCGACGGACATGAGTCCGGCGCCGATCTGGGCGCAGGGACCTTCCTTCCCGGCGGAACCGCCGGTCGCGAGAGTGATGATCGTGGCGGCGAGCTTGACGGGGACGACTTTGAAGGCGATGCGGCCCTGGCGCTGGTGAATCGCCTCGATGACCTTTTCGGTGCCGTGGCCGGAAGCGTCGGNGGCCAGAAACCTGACGAGGGCCGCGCTGGCCAGGAATCCTAGGGGCAGGAGGGCAAAGCGCCAGGGGGGAAGTCCGTTGACGAAATCGATGCTCCATTCAAGGGCGAGGAGGAAAAAAGAGGTCGCGGTTCCGACCACCGCACCCGCCAGGACGGAGAGTGAAAGCCACTTGGCGAGGCTGTAGGAGAGGACTGCGAGTTCCCGGATATTTCGATCGTCCATCATCTGGTTCCGTCACCTCGGTGGATCGGATGCATGAAAGTCGCCTTCCGCCCGATTCGCGGGCGGAAGGCGACTTTCATCGTACGTATGGTAAAGAACAATGTCAACCCGATTTTCGAAATGGAAATTACAGGATCCGGGTTTCTTCAGGAGTGGGGATTCTCGCGGCTCAGGGTGGATACGGCCTCCAGACAGAGTTCGATTTCCTCTTCGGTGTTGAAGAATCCCGGGGATATTCTGAGGGCTCCCTGCGGGAACGACCCCAGGGTCCTGTGGGCTACGGGCGCACAGTGAAGGCCGGGCCGGGTTTCGATCCCCCAGCGGTCGGCCAGTTCAAGGGCCGCCCGTCCGTTGTCCACGCCGTCGAAGTTGAGGGCGAAAACGGGAAGGCGGTTCTCCATCGTCCCGATCCCATAGAGAGTGATCCCCGGGATGTCTCGGAGCCCAAAAAGCAGCTTTCTTCCCAGTTCGTCCTCCCTTTTGCGGATCGTGTCGATCCCGGTTTCCCCGAGCCAGTCCAGTGAAGCCAGAAGCCCCGCCAGACCGGGCAGGTTCGGCGTTCCGGCCTCGAACTTGTCGGGAAGCACCGAGGGCTGGACCTCTTCGTGGGAGAAGCTCCCGGTTCCTCCCTCGATAAGGGGACGGCACACGGACGCGAAATCATCCCTCCAGAGGATTCCCCCGGTTCCCTGGGGGCCCAGCAGTCCCTTATGCCCGGTGAAGCAGCAGGCGGCCAGGTTCCAGCCCGTCGCGTCGATCGGCAGCACGCCCCCCGTCTGGGCCGTGTCCAGCACCAGGAATACACCGGCCGCGGCGCAAAGCGGGGCAAGCCGGTCCAGGTCCTGCACCGTTCCGCAGACGTTGCTGGCATGGCTCAGGACGACCAGGTCGAGGCCCTTCTTTAGCTCCCGAGCCAGGGTGTCGGGTTCGAGGGTGCCTTCCCGCGTGCAGGGCATGACGGCGAGCGAAACGCCCTCGCCTTCGAGTCGCCGCAGGGGGCGCATGACGGCGTTGTGTTCCATCGAGGAGGTGGCCGCCCGCATTCCCGGCTTCAGGAAGCCCTTCAGGACGATGTTGAGGGCCTCGGTCACGTTGGCCGTGAAGGTGACGTTCCGCGGGTCGGCGTCCGGCCCCCCGAAAAGAGCGGCGATCTTCATGCGGCAGGTTGTGACCATGTCGAGGGTTCCGAGGTCCCGCCGGGAGGCCGACCCCCGGGCGAGGTTGGCTCCCCGTCCCTCCAGGAAGGCGGCCATGGCTTTTGCCACGCATTCCGGCTTCGGCCATGTGGTGGCGGCGTTGTTGAGGTAATGGGATCTTGCAGGCATCATGGCTTCTCCTTTCGGAAGGTTCGCTTCAAAACCGGATTTTGCCCGAGCCTTCCCGGATCCGGCCGATCATCCGGCATTCGGGCGCGCATCCGCTCCGGCAGAGCTCAAGCAGAAGGCGTGACGATTCCGGGTCGGCGGCCAGCAGCAATCCCCCCGAGGTCTGGGGGTCGAACAGAAGGTCCTGGAGTTTCAAGGGCAGTTTCTCCAGCCCGTCGATCCTGGGGGAATAGAGCTCCCGGTTTCGGTATGAGCCGGCCGGGATCAAGCCCATGTCCGCCACCTCCAGGACGCCCGGGAAGGCCGGCAGCGCCTCCGGGTCGAGAACGCAGTCCACTCCGTCACCGAAGAGCATGTCGAGCAGGTGCCCCGCAAGGCCGAAACCCGTCACGTCCGTGCACGCGTGCACCGCGAGGTGGAGATCGTCATCCAGGTGCCGGGGGAGGTCGTTGAGCCGGGCCATGGAGTCGAACACCGGTTTCGTGTCGAGCAAACCCGCCATTTCCGCCTTGACGGCGGTGGTGCAAAGCCCCGTTCCAAGCGGTTTCGTCAGCATCAGGACGTCCCCCGGCCGGGCCCCGGACACGCGCCAGATCCGGTCGCGGCGAACCTCCCCGAAAACGGCGAGTCCGTATTTCGGTTCCTCGTCCTCGACGCTGTGCCCGCCCGCCAGGACCGCGCCCGCCTCGATCACCTTGGATTGTCCGCCCCGGAGGACGGACTCCAGAAGTTCCAGGGGTTCGCAGTGAACGGGGAAGCCCACGATGTTGAGGGCGACAAAAGGCCTTCCACCCATGGCGAAGACGTCGCTCAGGGCGTTGGCCGCGGCGATGCGTCCCCAGAGTTCGGGGTCGTCGACGATGGGAGTGATGAAATCCAGCGTCATGATTCCAACGCGGTTTTCGTCGATGGCCCAGAGGGCCGCATCCTCTCCGTGGTCCCATCCCGTCAGGAGGCGTCCCCCGGAGTCCGGTTTCAAGGATTTAAGCAGTTTTTCCAGGTCCGCCGGACCGATCTTGGCCGCTCAGCCGCTGGTCCGTGCCATTTCCGTCAACCGTCTCACGGGGATCGCCTCCTCATGTTTCCTAACGCTCAAGGGTGAGCCTGAACCCTCCCTGTTCCGATTCTTCCCAGGTTCCCTTCCAGTTCAGCCGGCCTGCCAGCCGAAGCACGTTCTCCCTCGACGTGACCGTGTCGACCAGCACTTCGACGGTTCCGCTCCCCGCGGATTCCAGGGCGGACTTCGTTTCCAGGACGGGTTGGGGGCAGGAAAGCCCCCGGGCGTCCACGAGTATCTTACCAGTCATGAAGGGATCCCTCCTTAGGCGGACACGCGTCCGCGGTTGAAAAAGCCCACGGCGAGGCAGAAGATCATGCCCGCCGCAAACGCCGTCACGGCGTAGGGGCCGGGTCCCTTCGGTCCGCTCGCGAAACCGAAATTATGGGCGATCCCCGCCCCGACGATCAGTCCCATGACGAAAAGGGCCGCGTCGTTGTCGCCTTCGCCGCTCATGATGAGCTGGCGTCCGGGGCAGCCGCCCGCCAGGGTGAAGGCCAGTCCCGACAGGAGCATTCCGAGGAAGTTCCAGAGAGCGTTCGTATGGGCCACGGGCTGTCCGGCGAAGCCGAGCTTGAACTGCCCGAGAACGACGTTGGTGCCGACGGCCGCGACCACCAGGGCGATGATGCCGTAGAAAAGGTGCGGATCCTTCAGCATGAACAGGTCGCGCATTGCCCCGACCGTGCAGAAGCGGCTGCGCTGAGCCATCCACCCGACCAGGAGGCCGACGCCCAGGGCGATGAAGGCCGGGGCATGCATGGATCCGGGGCCCTCTTTGGAGAAGAAGATCGGGCCGGTGGGAAGCCCCGCCGCGTCACGGCCGAACTGCGGGGCCAGGATCAGCAGAACGAGGAGGAGGACGGACAAGGCGGGCATGACGAGACCGGAAGCCTTTGCGGCGGGCGTGCTCCGTCCCAGGTTGAAGCCGTTCCAGAGGAACGCGATGCCGATGCCGACGCCCGCGGCCAGGCCCGCGATGCCCCACAGGGCGTTCAGGTCGCCTCCGGACAGCCGCAGATAGGCCCTCCAGGGGCAGCCCAGGAAGATCAGGGCTCCGACCATGGCAAACACGCCGAGGAAGAAGCGGATGATCGGCGCCGAACCGGCCCTGGGTTTATATTCCCGGTAAAGGACGGCCGAAATGAAACTGCCGAGGATGAAGCCCGCAATCTCCGGCCGCAGGTACTGGACGACGGCGGCCCGGTGAAGTCCCAGCGCCCCGGCGATGTCGCGGCCGAAACAGGCGACGCAGATTCCCATGTTCCCGGGATTGCCGAGAAACACGAGGACGGGGGCGAGAACCCCCACGACCGCTCCGGTAAGCGTCGGACCGAAGCGGGACATCAGGAAACGGTTGAGCAAGGTGGATGCACCTCCCTGGGATGTGTCCACGAAGGCAGGAAGCACGTCGCGCAAGACGCAGGCGGTAGTTTTGCGGGCCGAATGGGGTGCGGGGATCTCTCAGGAGAGGGAGAAAACGGGGGAAAGGGAACACCGCACCGATGTGCGCGCGCCGCGCGCACTACCGATCCGGCTTCACCGGCAAGCGATCAGGCGGATCATGCGATGCCCTCCCCTCGTGAAATCTGGAAAACGCCTCATTCTAGATTCACGCACGAAAGGCTGTCAAGCGAAAGGGAGGATCGTCCGGAGAGGGGTTCTGTGGGATAATACATTCTTGTCCGAAGAGGAGAATTTTTCACCGGCCGGTTTTGAAACCGAAGGAGGAATGGAGCATGGATGTTTTTCTGGCGGGGTTTGCCGCCCTGACCATCAAACAGGCGATCATGCTTGGTGTCGGCGGNGTTCTTCTCTATCTCGCCATCGCCAAGGAGTATGAGCCCGCCCTGCTCTTGCCCATGGGGTTCGGGGCGATTCTGGTGAACATCCCGCTTTCGGCCGCGGTGAACCACATGTTCGACGGAAAGCTGCAGGAGGGGGCCCTGAGTCTGCTCTTCAATTTGGGCATCGCCACGGAGCTCTTCCCGCTTCTGATTTTTCTTGCGGTGGGGGCCATGATCGACTTCACGCCGCTTTTCCTGAATCCCCTGATGTTCCTCTTCGGCCTCACGGCCCAGGCCGGGATCT
The DNA here is from genome assembly GCA_015657435.1 of Synergistales bacterium. GTDB lineage: Bacteria > Synergistota > Synergistia > Synergistales > 79-D21 > 79-D21. Next base: position 262,640 of record JADLKH010000003.1, read on the forward strand.
TCCTGACGATGGGGCTGGCCCTCGTCCTCGGCTTCGACATCCGGGAGGCGGCTTCCATCGGAATCATCGGGGCGGCCGACGGTCCCACGTCCATCTACGTCGCGTCGAAGTTCGCTCCGCATCTGCTGGGGCCCATTTCCGTGGCGGCCTATTCCTACATGGCGCTGGTCCCCCTGATCCAGCCGCCCGTCATCAGGGCCCTCACCACGAAGGCCGAACGCCGCATCCCCATGACCTACAGCGAGAGGGAGGTCTCGAAAGCCCTGAAGATCGGGTTTCCCATCGCCGTCACCCTGATCTCCGGCTTTTTAGCACCCGCCTCGGTGGCCCTCATCGGATTCTTGATGTTCGGCAACCTGATCCGGGAAAGCGGCGTCGTCGACCGCCTCTCCAAGGGGGCCCAGAACGAGCTGGCCAACATCGTCACCCTGCTTCTTGGTCTGGCGATCTCCACTACCCTCGCGGCCGACCGCTTCCTGCAGCCCACGACCCTGGTCATCATCGCCATGGGGCTCGTGGCCTTCATTCTGGACACGGGAGCGGGGGTCCTGTCCGCGAAGTTCCTGAACCTTTTCCGCGAGGAAAAGGTGAACCCCATGGTGGGAGCCGCCGGCATCTCGGCCTTTCCCATGTCGGCCCGCGTCATCCAGAAGCTGGGACAGAAGGAGGACCCGCAGAACTTCCTCCTCATGCACGCCGTGAGCGCCAACGTTTCGGGCCAGATCGGGTCGGTCCTGGCGGGGGGCATCCTCCTGGCGGTTCTGGCATGAGCCGTTTTTCGGAAGCCCTCTCTCCGTACGCCGGAGGATTCCTCGAGAGCGACGGGCTGTTCCTGGAGTACATCCGTCTGGAAAAATCCGGACTCTCCGCGAGACGAACCTGGACCCGCAGCGAGTTCTGGGACCTGGCCCGCAAGGCGGCTTCCGTTCTACGCCGAAACAGGCTCGGCAAGGGGGACCGGTTCCTCTGCGGCTTTGGGGAAAACCGTTTCGAGGATCTGGCTTTCAGGCTCGCCTCGACGATGACCGGGGCGGTTCCCGTGACCGTCAACTGGCAGGCCGACGGCCCCGACCAGGCGGCTTACAAGGTCCGGGTGACGGATTGCCGGCTGATCCTTCACGACGACTCCTTCAACCCGAAACTGAGGGAGGCCCTCCAGGCGCTCTTCCCGGAGATCCCGCGGTTCGAGGCGGAGTCCCTCGAGTCGGAGGAGCCGCTGCCCGAAGGGGAATTCTGCCCGGATCTCGGCCTTTCTGACGACCGTATCGTCATCTTCACTTCGGGCACCACGGGCAATCCGAAGGGAGTCCGTCTTTCCTACGCCAACTACGAAAACAACGCATCGGCCCTCGGCGGACAGCTCCTCGGGCTGAAACCGGGCTCGCCCGCCATGGTCCTGGTGGTCAATCCTCTCCATCACACGAACTCGAGCGCGGTCACGGACTGCTTTTTCCGCCATGCGGCCGGGCACGTGACGATGCTCTCCCGCTACGGAACGGCCTATTGGCAGATTCTTGCCGGGGCGGCCGAATCCGGGCCCGCCGACGGACCGAGGTTCGCCTTCGCGGTGGCCCGGCATTTCGACTTTCTGGAACAGCTGGCCGCTTCGGGGGATCTCCCGGTTTCCGAAGACCGGTTGAAAAGGGCGATGGGCCGCTTCGAGTTCGTGATCGGCTCCGCGCCGGTCGGACCGATGACCGTTCAGCGCCTCTTGAAATGGTCCGGGCGCGTCCCCATGGTCCGCTTCGGATCCACGGAGAGCACCTTCCAGGTTTCGGGGATTCCCGCATCGACGACCCAGGAGGCTCGCCTTCGGGCCTTCGAACAGGGCTGGAACGCAACCTTTCAGCCGGGTTACTACATCGGACGGCCCCACCCGCCGCACACGGAACTGAAGGTCGTCCGGGGGATCGATTCCGCCGGGTCCGACTTCATGGCCGAGTGCGGAGAAGGAAGCCCGGGATACCTCATCAGCCGGGGCGGCCACATCATGAAGGGAACCGTCCAGGAAGAAGGGCGCTCCTCGTCCGCCGTTCACGACGGCTGGTATGTCGGTTTCCGGGACATCGGGTTCTATCTGCGGGATGCGCAGGACGGGCAGAGGAACTTCTACTGGGTCGAAAGAGACTCCGCGCTGCTGATCCGCGGCGGGGCCAACACGGCCTGCGACGCCGTCGGAGTGGAACTGGGGCGTTTCCTCGAAAAGAGATACGGCCTTTCCTCGGGCGATGTCGACCTGGCCGTTGTCGGGCTGCGCCTCGAAAGCGAACACGAAGATGCCTGCTGCGTCACCCTCGAGCTGAAAACCCAGGCCGCGACGGAGCTCAAAGCCGAGCTAGAAAGGACGTTCATCCAGGAAGCCCGGGACTCGGTCTCCAAGGGGGCCCGGCCCGACAGGCTCCGCTTCGGTCCCGTGCCGCGCACCTTCAAGGGTTCCGTCAGGGTCGGCGAACTCAAGAAAGCCTGGATGGAGGAACAACGGTCCGAGGGCTAACCCTTCAGGTGTTTCCGGACCTCGTCCGTGGAAACCCGCGTCAGCTGTTCCCTGGGCAGGACGGAGAGGATCTCCCATCCCTTATCGAGAGAAAAGCCGATGTCGCGGTCCTCGTCGTCTCCCTGCATGAGAAACTTGTCCTCGAAGAGGTCGCCGAAGACCAGGGAAGCCTTGTCCTGTTTCCCCAGTTCGTCGGATCCCACCACGCTGGCCAGGGCTCGCACGTCCTGTACCCGGCTGACGGAAGCGAACAGCTGGCTTGAGAGGTTCGGGTGGTCGTCCCGGGTGAAGCCTTTCCCGATGCCGTCCTTCATCAGCCGCGAAAGGCTGGCCAGCACGTCGATCGGCGGGTAGATTCCCTTGGCGTCCAGTTCCCTGGAGAGGACGACCTGTCCCTCCGTGATGAAGCCGGTCAGGTCGGGGATTGGATGGGTGATGTCGTCGTTCGGCATGGTCAGGATCGGCAGCTGGGTCAGGCTCCCCTTGCCGTCGCGCAGCACCCCGGCCCGCTCGTAAAGGGAGGCCAGGTCGCTGTAGAGATACCCGGGGTAGCCTTTCCGGCTCGGGACCTCGCCGACCGCGACGCCCAGTTCGCGCAGCGCCTCGCAGTAATTCGTCATGTCCGTCAGGATCACCAGGACGTGGAGCCCCATCTCGAAGGCCAGGTATTCAGCGGCCGTCAGGGCGAACCGCGGCGTGGCGATCCTCTCGATCACCGGGTCGTCGGCCAGGTTGAGGAAGGTCACGATCTTGTCGGTGTGCCCCTTTTCAGCCAGTTCCCGCGTGAAGAACGCGGCGTCGTCGTGCTTGATGCCGATCCCGGCGAAGACGACCGCGAAGTTTTCCGCCCCGAGAAGGCGGGACTGCGTCGCGATCTGGACCGCGAGGGTGTTGTGGGGAAGCCCGTTTCCCGAGAAGATGGGCAGTTTCTGGCCGCGGATCAGGGTGGTCAGGATGTCGATGGACGAGATCCCCGTGTGGATGAAGTCCCTAGGGTAGGCCCTGGCCATGGGGTTCATGGGCTGGCCGTTCACGTTCCGGGAGATTCTCCCGTAAACGGGCCCGCAGCCGTCCCTCGGCTCCCCGAGCCCGGTGAAGGTCCGGCCCAGGATGGCGGGATCGAGGGTCATCGAAAGTTCCTTTCCCAGGAAGCGGACGCGCGTCGAATCGGGCACGAGATCCCCCGTCCCGGAAAAGACCTGCACGAGAGTCGCGCGCTCGTCCAGCACGACCACCCTGCCCTTCCTCGTTTTCCCGTCCGGCCCGATGATGTCCGTCAGCTCTCCGTAGCCCGCCCCCTTGACTCCCTCGACCAGGACGAATGGCCCGTTGATCGTCTCGAGGCCGATGTATTCCGCGATGGCCATGCTAACCCCTTCCTTTCGTGGCGGACCGTTCCGTGCCGACCTTCTCCAGGAAGGCGTCGANNGATCTCGCTTCAGGGCAGCGGGACCGCCCCTCGGGTCGTCCAGCGGGCGCTCCCGAAGGTGGGTCAGGGCCAAAACGGGCCTGCCGTCCCGGATCAGGGACAGAGGAACGCCCCGCTTGACCAGTTCCCCCGCCTTGTCGTGAAAGTGGAGCATCAGCTCCAGGATGGCAAAGCCCTTCGCGGGCGGGGAGAATGAATCCTCGCCGAAGGCTCCCTGCTGGAGATAGCCGTTCTTGACCAAAAAAGCCGTAAAGGCGATCAGGCGCTGCTCGTCCGGCAGGACATCCTCGCCCACGAGCCGGATGACCTGCTGGATCTTCTCGTCCTCCGCCAAAAGGGATCTTGCCCTGTCCCGCATTTCGGCCCAGCGGGAGTCCACATGACTGCCGAACCAGTCTTCCACTTCTTTCGCATACTCGCTGTAGGAGTCCAGCCATCCGATGGCGGGAAAATGCCGGGCATTGGCCAGGTTCCGGTCCAGCGCCCAGAAGCAGCGGATGAACCTCTTCGTGTTGCGGGTCACCGGCTCGGTGAAGTCTCCTCCCGGGGGTGAAACGGCGCCGATGATGGTGATGCTGCCCTCGTTCCCTCCCAGGGTGACGATTCGGCCGGCCCGCTCGTAAAACTCGGCCAGACGGGTTGGCAGGTAGGCCGGGAACCCCTCTTCGGCCGGGATCTCCTCCAGGCGCCCGGAGATCTCCCGCAGGGCCTCCGCCCAGCGTGAGGTGGAATCGGCCATGAGGGCCACGTCGTAGCCCATGTCCCTGAAATACTCGGCGATCGTGATGCCCGTGTAGATGGAAGCTTCTCGGGCCGCCACGGGCATGTTCGAGGTGTTGGCGATCAGGATCGTCCGTTCCATCAGGGGGCGTCCCGAGCGCGGATCCTCCAGCACCGGGAATTCCTCGAGAACCTGCGTCATCTCGTTGCCGCGCTCTCCGCAGCCGATGTAGACGACGACCTGCGCCTCGCTCCACTTGGCCAGCTGGTGCTGCGTCACGGTCTTTCCCGTGCCGAAGCCTCCCGGTATCGCCGCGGTCCCGCCCTTCGCGATCGGGAATAGGCCGTCGATGACACGCTGGCCCGTCACCAGGGGATCCGTAGGCAGCAGGCGCTCCCTGTAGGGCCTGGCGCTCCGGACGGGCCACCGCTGGATCACGGGAATCTCCACGATGCGTCCCCTTGCGTCACGAACCCGGGCCAGGATATCGTCTCCGCCGATCGCTCCCTGGGCGCGGATATCCGTGATTTCCCCCTCGAGTCCCGGCCGGACGAGGATTCGGTGTTCGAAGAGGGGAGTTTCCTGGACGGTCCCGAGGATCATGCCTCCCGTCACGACATCGCCTTTTTTGACCGAGGGCCGGAATTCCCATGATTTGGCGGGATCGATCATGGGGACCTGGATTCCCCGCGACAGAAGAGCCCCTTCCTTTTCGAGGAGCGTGCCCAGGGGCCGTCCGATCCCGTCGTAGATCTGGCCGATGAGGCCGGGACCCAGCGAGACCGAAAGGGGTTCCCCGGTTCCTTCGACCGGTTCCCCGAGCCTGAGCCCCTGGGTGTCCTCGTACACCTGGATGAGGGCTTCTTCGCCCTCCATGCGGATGATTTCTCCCCAGAGGCCGAGGTTCCCGACCCTGACCATTTCCCGCATCCCGAAAGCCCGCATTCCCCTCGCGCGGATGACGGGGCCGTTGACCTTGACGATGGTTCCCTGGTTTTCCACGGTGATGTTTTCCTCCCCTGCGCGCCTAGAGCATGGGCAGCAGGCGTTCCGCCAGCTCACCCGCGGCCTCGTGCGCCCGGTTGCGCCAGTCGGCCGCCACGAACCTTCTCCCGTCGGCCGTCGAGATCCAGGCTCCCCCCATGATGGGGGCCGGGTCCGGGTCGAACTCGACATCCAGGCCGGGTCTCAGTTCCGCGGACGTCTTCGCGACGGCCCGGCCGATGGCGGCATCGGAGCCCGCCAGCCTGACCCTCAGGCCGCCGCTGTCCGGCAGCACCGAATCCGCCTCGACGACGAGCCCTGCCAGGATCCGGACGTAATCCTCCCGCTCCCTGAGGCGGCCCAGCCGATCCTCAAGCATCGACACCGCCTCGGAAAGCAAACGGCTCTGCAGTCGGAGTCCCTCCGCGGACTTTTCCCTTTCGGCGGCCATGACCTGGCGTCGGCGCGTCGCTTCCGCACGGTCCGCCGCATCCCTGAGGATGAGTTCCTCCTCGCGGGCGATCCGGTCCGTTTCCTGCGCGGCAAGGCTTCCGGCTTCCCGCTTCGCCTTTTCAAGGATACCCATCTTTTCCTGCTCGGCCTGGAGGAGAAGGAGCTCCCTCAGGCCATTCAGCTTGTCGTTTCGCACTTCGCTCATCCCAGATTCACCCCGATCGCGTCCCTGACGTATGCGGTCAAAAAGTCGGCGGCCCGGTGCATCCCATGGCGATCCGGGACCTCCACGACGAGGGGGAGTTCCCCTCTTTCCCTCAGGGCCTGCACGAGGTCCGGCACGATTTCCGCGACTTTCTCCGTGAGCACGAGGATTCCCAGTTCAGGATCCTCCAGAGCTTCCTCGATGGCGTTTTTTGATTCTTCCGGGCCTCGGGCCACTCTTCCCTCGATTCCGGCCAGGCGCAGGCCGACGAGGCTGTCCAGGTTGTCGCTGATCAGGAAGGCGCGCATCGTGCCTCAGATTTTCCCGAGGATCAGGAGGGCGACGATGACCCCGTAAATCGCGATGCCTTCCGCGAGTCCCAGGTAGATGAGGGTGGTTCCCAGCATCTCGGGTTTCTCGCCGATGATCCCCAGTGCGGCCGCCCCGACGACCGCGACCGCGATGCCCGCGCCCAGGCAGGCCAGTCCCGTGGACACGGCCGCCCCGATGAAACCCATGCCGGCCCCGGTGCCGACGGCTGATGCGGCTCCCGCGGCCGCCGCAGGAGTGGCGGCCATGGCCAGCAGGCAGCCCGCCCCCAGGCTTGCCGCGCTGGCAAGCAGGCTTGCCGCGAGGACCCGGCGCGGATTTTTCACGGTTCGGTTGCGCAGGAAGGTGCCTAAAAGCCCGAGCGAAAGCGAAGCACAAACAAGGATGAACAAACCACTCATGAGACGAATCCTCCCCTTGTGGAGACTTGGTTGCTGGCGGAGCCGGCCTTGACCTGTACACTCGCCCCCCGGAAGGAGACCGGCCGGAAGGCGCGTCCTCCCCCGCGGTAGAACTTGCTGAAGAATTCATAGTATTCCAGTCGCAGGGTCTGGATGAAGACGATCAGTCCTTCCAGGCCGACGATCACGGCGTTGCCCACCAGCAGGAGGATCCCCTTGAGGATGATCCCTCCCGGCAGGTTCCGCACCATGTCCGAGAGCATCATGACAGCCAGGGACAGACCCACGTGGTTCAGGGCGAAGGCCGCCAGCCTGACGAAGGATGCCGTGTTGCTCAGGAAGTTGAGGAGGTTGTGCAGGACCTCGAACGCGTAAAGGCCCCCTTCCTCGTGCGTCCTCTGCCGCAGGAGAAGCCGCGCCAGGATGTCCCGGAGCAGGATGACGGCCAGCAGGACGGAAAGGAACGTCCAGGGAACCCAGGTGGGGAAGGGCATCGCCTGTCCCGTCAGCGCGGCATACCCGAGCGCCGCCATCGAAAGGTAGAGGATGACCCCGGCCAGCCCCCTCCCATCGAAAAGGAGGCGCCCGAAATCTCTGGCCCGGTAGCAGGCGATCATGTTGAGGATCATGCCGAGGGTGATGACCGAGACTCCCACGCCGATCGAGACGCCCAAAAGCCGGTTCATGTCCTCCATCGGGGAGATCCAGAGGGCGGGGATCCATCCCTCCACGCCGAAAACGCTGCCGTACAGGAAACCGAAGATCATCGACGCCGCCCCGGCGGACTTGAGAACCGTCCCCATCGACCTGGACATGATCCTCCTCTTCTGGAACAGCGATGCCGCAGCGATGAGGACGAGTCCATGCCCGACGTCCCCGAACATGAAGCCGAAAAAGAGGCAGAAGCTGACGGCCACGAAGAAGGACGGATCCATCTCCCCGTAGGTGGGCAGACTGTAGAGCGATACGACGTCCTGGAAGGCCCTGACAAGGGGGAGGTTCCGGAGGAGAGTGGGAACCCGGATCCCGGTATAGGGCATCTCCCCGATTTCCTCGATGTGGACGGCTGTCCGGGGCGCTTCCTTCTCCAGGATCGCGCGGGTCCTCTGCAGGGTGTCCTCGGGGATCCAGCCGGACAGGAGATACAGGCCGCTCAGTTCCCCGCGCCCCCGGCAGAGATCGTAAACCCGCTGCATGGTGTAGATCGAGGCATAAAGCCTCTCCATGCTCTCCCGGTTGGTTCCCAGCACATCGGCGGCCGCCTTTTTCAGCCCGTCGATCGCCCTCTCGTGGTTTTCGATCCTCTTCGGCAGGATGTGCTCAGGATCCCCTTCGAGGGAAGAGGCCATGTCCTTCAGGGAGAACCCCTTGAAATAGAGGCTGTCCAAAAGCTTTTTCGCTCCATCGCGGTATCCGGGGGCCGTCAGGCCCAAAAACCAGGTGCTTCCGTGCCTCGACAACAGGGGTTCCAGCAGGAGGGGAGCTTCGAGGGTGGCTTCCTCCAGCCGGTGGTAGTTGTCATCGGTCAGTTTCCCGAACAGGGGGACCAGGTAGGTGGTGTCGGCCAGCTCGGCCAGCTTCATGTCCCTCTCTGTGAGTGATGCCGTCAGGATCCGGGCCGCCTCGAGCTCCTCCCGCTCTTCCATCAGCGCATCGCGCCGGTCTGCCCAGAGGGACAGGCGATGGACCGTCTCGTTGACCGCCTTCCCCGCGCGGTCAAGGCCGAAATCCGGGGTGATGGGCACGGGAAGCGGGTCGGGGACACGTTCGCCGGCGGCCTGCCAGACGCCCGCAAGCTTGACCAGCAGGTCGTCGTAGGGGTTGTCGGAAGCCGTCGAGATCTTGGAACGGACTGACCGGTCCTTCAGCAGGAGGTCCAGCGGCAACGGCTGGAAACCGCCCGTCAGGACCATCAGGCGTGCCACGGTTTCCATTTCCGCCTTTGGCCCGATCAGGGTCAGGGCGAGCATCTTCACCACTGCCATCGCACTTCGCCTCCCGGTATAAGCGGCCGGGCCATGAAAAGGGCCGCGTGCCGACGGTCGTAATCGTACCTCACGTCCTCGATCAGGGTGGTCAGGTCACTGACCTCGGATTCCAGCAGGGTCAGGTAGGCGATGAGCGTCGAGAGGTCCGGGCTTCCCCGCCTGAAAACGCGCTCGGCCGTTTTCAGGATGAATCGCCGGAGGTCCCTGTCCATGACCATTTCCTCGGTCGGCGGCGATTCGGAAAACGCGGCGCCGTAGGCCGTGGATTTCATGACCGGCCAGAATTCGTCGAGGTCGGCCGATCTCGCCATCCTCCTGAGGGAACCTGCCTGCAGGTGGTAACGGAAGGGTAGGAGCCGGGCGATCCGCTCTTCGGGGGTGAGGTCGTAAAAACGGAGCGAACGGTAGATCCACGAGATATTCAGCATGTCGAAGCGGACTCCGAGAATGCGCATGACCGGGCCCCTTTCCCCGGCAGAGAGGTCCTCGGCCGCCCCGTGCAGGCGGACCAGCACTTCCCTGTCGATGGCCGCTTCGGCGGGGAACAGGTTTTCTTCTCCCGCGGCCAGTCGCTTCAGGGGTTCCCTCAAGGGCTGGAAATAGCGGGTTTCCCTCAGGGCATCGGAAAAGTCCTGGAAATCCCTGCTCGAGAGCAGCAGGTCGAAAGGCAGGGACTGGTAGGGAAGCCCGGCTATCCGCGCCCGGATGGCCTCGCGGTCTCCGTGCCGGGTAAGGACGTACCGCATGATCTTTTTGAGGGCCGCGGCCTGGGTCCTTTCCATCCACGCCAGCAGAAGCCTGCGCCGGGCTCCGGTCAGGTAGGGAAGAAAGCTGCCTGCGCGTTTCGGCGGGATGATCTTGAGGCGGTCCTCAAGCTGCGCCCGAGTCGCCTCCTGCGGCACGAGGGTCGCGAGAGCCTCGCCGTAACCTTCCGTTCGGCCGAGGTGGGCGGCGATCTCGGGCACGTCGTCGCACTGGAGGAGGGCCCACATTTCCTCGTCCTTCAGCAGCTTCGAGAACAGGACGTGGGCCTTGGTGCCCACCGCCGTTCTCTCCCCGAGGGAGAAGAAAGCCGTCACGCCTTCCTCCCGCCCCTTCCGAGCAGGCTTTCCACGCTCTCCTGGACGAGGGCCCCGACGACATCCCCCGCGACTTCCCTGAAGCGGCGTTCCGTCCTTTCCCTCTCGGATTTGCCGAGCTCGGTGATGGAGCGGGCTTCCTCGTCGGAGGTGGCCCTGGCGTTCTCCAGGAGCGTGCTGGCTTTTTCCCTGGCGGCCTCCAGGCGTCTTTCGCCCTCCATGGTCACCTTTTCCTGGGTGTTCTTCACCAGCGTTTCGGCTTCGGACCTGGCTTCCTGGACCTCACGGGTTCCCTCGCTCTCCGCGCCAAGCAGCACGGCGAGCGCTTCCTGCAGCGATGACAAGGGTTATTTCCCCCCTTCCGCCTGGTTTTTTTTCGCGGTCTTCATGCGCACGAAATCCTCCCTTTCCCCTTCCTCCAGGACCGAGGAGATCGAGGCCAGGGAGGTGAGGGTCGTCGGGATGACGATCTTTTCAAGCGCGTTCACCCGGCGGTGGGTCCGCCGGATCTGGACGGCCAGCCTGTAAACCGCGTTCTCGACTTCGGCCAGCTTGGCGAGCACCGCCAGGACCCTGCGGAAGGCGAGGTAGGCGACATCCATGCTTCCGGAAGTTTCCCAGAAGGAAAAAGCGGGGCTCGTTTTGGGCTCGATGGGGTCGACTTCGGGGATTTCCACTCCCATGACGGAATGGAGACGAATGGCGAAGCGCCTCTCCTCGGGGATTGAATGGGCGATTTCCTCGACCGTCTCGATGCCGAGCGAGACGTTGGCCTTCTGGAGGGCGTCGTAGGCTTCCGCAAAGACGGAGGCGACTTCCTTCTGAAGGTCCCTCGCGGCGGCGATCGTCGTCGTCAGCTCCATCATCAGGACCTGGCGCTTCTGTTCCAGCAGGTCGTGCCCCTTGCGCGCCAGGGCCAGCGAACGGGCCAGTCGGACGAGGTTGCCTCGGGTTGGGACGACCTTACCGGCCATCTGGAACGCTCCTCCGTCTCTCTTTCGCTGCGAGCAGCACTTTCAAGACACAATATAGCGGTGCATGCATGGCCAGCTCCTCCATAGCGCCATCATACCGCCAGGTTCATTCGTCGTGAAGGGGGGAACTCTCAATCCTTGTGGTGGACGTCCTTCCCGAAGAGGGCGAAAAGGAATGTCCCCGCCACGCCGAAACCGAAGGCGGTCAAAAAGTTCACGGACGGGGCGATGTTCCAGAGGGTCGCGCTGGACAGGGCGGCCCCTGAGACGATCACGTCGCGGATGAGGTAGTACGTTCCGAACGTGGAGGCTTTCGCTCCCTCCGGGGCGAGGTCCATGATGAGGGCCTTGCGGGTGGGTTCTCCGAACTCCTTCAGGCCCCGAAGCGCGAAGGCGAGGACAAAGGAGGAAAACGAGCGGCAGAAGAGCAGTGCCAGGGGAAAGGCCGTGAAGAAGCCGAAGGTCATGAGGACGAACGGTTTTTTACCGTACCGATCCGCCATGGCGGCGACGGGAATGTAGACGAGCATCGCCGTGACCATCTCGACGGCGGTCAGCGTTCCGAACTGAGCCGCGGTCAATCCCTTTTCCCGGACGACCCAGACGACGACGAACGCGTAGGGGATCTGTTCGGCAAAGCGGATCAGGATATCCGAGGCCAGAAGCGACCGAAGGGCCGGTGAAAAGGCCTTCCAGGACTCCGAAAGCCGAAGCGGTTCGGTTTTTCGTTCCCTGAAATCGGCGATGAACCTCCACTGGATCCAGAGGGAGAGTCCTCCCATCGCGAGCGCCGCCGTAAAGGCGATCCGCACCCCCTGGACCGTGCCGTACCGACCGATGAGGATCCCGCCCAGAATCGGGCCGAGGGCCATGGGGATTCGCCTCACAAGGGAGTGGAGGGTCACGCCCATGACGCGCCTGTCCTTCGGGACGGCGTTGCTGACGAGGCTCATGATCCCGGGCAGCGATACCGCCGTCCAGCTGATGAAGAGCACCGCGCCGGCCAGAACGGCCCACCAGGCCGGCACCAGGATGACCACGACGTAGCCGGCCATGGCGAGGACGGTGAAGGCCATGAGGGCCCTTCTGGCTCCCCAGCGGTCGCTGAAATGTCCGCCGGGGAAGGAATAGAGGGCACCCAGGAGGTTGTCCATGGCGTTCAGGAAGCCGACGGACTGGGTTCCGGCGCCCAGGGCCAGAAGGTAGAGGGGCAGGAAGCGTTCGGCCATCTTTTCGCCGAGGCCCACCAGGACGACCATGGCCAGCATCGCCCCCATCGTGCGGTTGAGGCCCGTGAAGGCCATGATCTGTTTCAATCCGTCCCTCGATTTAGAATTTTCGTTCATCGCGCACACCCTCTTTTCCGCTGAATCGTTGACAACCGCAGGCGGAGTGCTAGACTAAGGGCTACTCAATGATGAGCGGAATATCGCTTGATCCGAAAGGAGATCGTTTCCCTTGACCGAATTCCTCCAGGCAGCGGAAAGGCTCGTTCGCGAATCAGCCGTCCTCGACACCCACTTCGACCTCGGCATGGACCTCTGCGACCGTTTCGACAGGGGCGAAAGCCGTCTCTGGCCCGAATACGAAGGCCCCTTCAAGGCCGGTGGAGTGAAGGGGATTGTTTCCTCGCTCTTCCTCCACAGCTATTTTCTCCCCGAGATGGCATTAAGAAAAGCCATGGACCAGATCGCCTGCCTCCTGGCCGAACAGGAGGCTTTCGGCGACCGCATGACCCTTTGCCGGACCGCTTCCGAGCTGGAGGGGGCCTTCGCATCGGGCAAAGTGGGAATCCTCCTTTCCTTCGAGGGAGTGGAGCCGCTTGGGGACGACCTGTCTCTGCTGCGGGTCTTTCACGCCCTCGGGGTCCGCGGGGTGGGGCTGGCCTGGAGCCGCCGCAATTACGCGGCCGACGGCTGCCATTTCGCCCCGAAGCGCGAGGGGAGAAAAGGCGGGCTGACTCCCTTCGGGGTCCAGGTCGTGGAAGAGGCCGAACGCCTCGGGATGTGGATCGACGTCAGCCATCTCAACGACGAGGGGTTCTGGGACGTCTCCGCCCTCGCGAAGGGGCCGCTAATCGCCTCGCATTCGAACTGCCGGGCTCTCGTTCCCGGCATGATGCGGAACCTCACCGACGAACAGATCGGGGCCATCGCGAAGTCGGACGGCGTGATCGGCATGAACGCGTGCAGCGCCTTCGTGAAGCCCGATCACGACAAGCGCCGCCTCGGCCCGGAGGACCTGGCGGATCACGTGGACCACATCTCGAAGCTCGTGGGGAGTCGCCACGTCTGCCTGGGGTTCGATTTCTGCGACGGGTTCAGGGATTTCCTGACCATGGGTTCCAGCGTTCCCACCTACGACGTGATGGCGGGGCATTCCGCGATTCCCGGCTTCACGGCGGTCCTGCTCGAGCGNGGCTACCCGGAGGACGAGGTGCGGGGGATCCTNGGGGGCAACGCGATGCGTGTTTTCAGGAAGATCCTCGGGTAGGCGGAAAGGGGGAATATCCGAAAGGAAGAGACATGAAGGGCGTTGAGCGGAGGCTTTGTACGGAGCCCTGGAAAGGGCCCCGATTCCGGTAAGGTAAAGGGAGGGATTCGCGTGAAAAAGTCCAGGCTTTTTGTGATCCTGTCACTGGCGCTGCTCCTGGCCGGCGTGTTTGCGGTTGGCGCCTTCGCTGCGGAAAAGGTCTTCACCATCGCGTACAACGAGGAACCCCAGACGTCGGACGGGCAGATGACGACGTCCTGCTACATGATCCCCATGAACGTCTACGACCGACTCATCGAGTGCGTCACCACGGCTCCCGGCAAGTCGGCTCTTGTCCCGGGGCTCGCCACGAAATGGGACGTCTCCAAGGATGGAAAGGTCTACACCTTCCATCTTCGCAAGGGCGTCAAGTTCCACAACGGCGAGGAGTTCACCGCCCAGGACGTCGTCTACACGTTCGACCGGATGCTCGACCCGAAGACAAAGGCCCTGAACACGGACATCCTCGATTTCGTGAAGGGAGCCGCGGAGAGGATGGAGGGCAAGGCCGCCTCCACCGCCGGGCTCAAGGCCCTCGACCGGTACACGGTCCAGATCACCCTGGCCAAGCCGTTCGTCCCCTTCCTGGCGATCATGGCCAGCCCGCAGGCCTCCATCCTGAACGAAAAGTTCACGAAACCCCTCGGCAACAAATACGGCCTCACCGCCAAGGCAACCTGCGGAACCGGTCCCTTCATCCTCAAGGACTGGACCCTGAACGACCACCACACGATGGTGGCCAACCCGAACTACTTCCGGGGACGCCCCCAGATCGACAAGTTCGTCGTGAAGATCGTCACGGATTCCGAGACGATGCGGATGCTTTTCGAGGCCGGGGAGATCGACCTCTTCGACTGCGACTTCGCCATGTCCCAGATCCCTTACTTCACCTCCCACTCCAAGTGGGGCAAGCAGACCGTGTCGGGTCCCCGGGTCGGCCTCTACTACTACAGCATCAACCAGGCGATCAAGCCCTTCGATAACGTGAAGGTCCGCCAGGCCTTCCAGATGGCCGTCGATCGCAAGCTGATCCTCCAGAAGATGTTCTACAATCACGGCCAGCTCGAAAACGGCGTCATGCCGAAGGGTCTGATCCACTACAACCCGGCCCAGGCGAAGATCGAGTACAANCCCGAGAAGGCGAAGAAGCTCCTCGCCGAGGCGGGATACCCGAACGGCGTCGACATGGAGATCGCCCTTGTGGCCAGCACCGGCTCCCAATGGCAGAAGATGAGCGAAATCATCCAGGCCATGGTGGCCAAGGCCGGTTTCCGCGTGACGCTGAAGCAGATGGACGAGGCCGCCTTCTACGCGACCCGCAAGGAAGGCAAGCTTCCGATGTACACGAACAAGTGGTCGGCCGACTTCAACGACCCCGACAACTTCTTCTACACGTTCTTCGGGCCCAAGGGAACCGTGGCACGCTCCTACAACAACAACAGCCCCGAGGTTTTCGCGGCCCTCGAGAAGGGACGTTCGGAGACCGATTTCGCCAAGCGGGGCAAGCTCTACGCCGAGCTCGAGAAGAAGATCGTCATCGACCAGGCCGCGTGGTTGCCGATGTTCTCCCTGAAGCACATCTACGTGGTCCAGCCCAAGGTCAAGAAGTTCGTCGTTCCCTGGAACGGCTGGTCCGATTTCCCCGTCTACGAGACCCGCGTCGAGTAGCGTAAAGGCCCCCCGGAGGCCACAGGGCCTCCGGGGGACCTTCACCAGAACGATTGTACCCGGAGGCTTCGACCGATGAAAAAGTTCATCCTTAAACGCCTGCTCGTCTCCATCCCGATCCTGATCGGCGTCACCGTCATCATCTTCTTCCTCCTGAACGTCGTTCCCGGCGATCCCGTGGCCCTGATGATGAAGGAACACATCAGCGTCGACGTCGTCGCCCGCGTCAGGGCCCAGATGCACCTGGACGATCCGGCGATCGTCCGTTACTTCCGATTCCTCGGAGGCGCCCTGAAGGGGGACCTCGGAGAATCCTACAAGCTGAACCGGCCCGTCACGTCGCTCATCCTGGGCGCGTTCCCCAACACCCTGGTCCTGGCTCTCTGGGCTGCCCTTTTCGCCTGGATGGTGGGCATTCCGGCGGGAATCCTCTCGGCCGTGAAGAAATACTCCCTTCCGGACAACCTCTTCATGGGGTTCTCTCTTCTGGGGGTATCCATGCCGGTTTTCTGGTCCGCGCTCCTCTTCCAGTATCTCTTTGCCGTCAAGCTCCGCTGGCTGCCGGTCGCGGGCTTCGAGGACTGGCGGTACGTGATCATGCCCGCCATCGTCCTTGGCTGGAGCAGCGCGGGGATCATCGCCCGCCTGACCCGTTCCAGCCTGCTTGAAGTCATGCGGAACGACTACATCCGCACGGCCCGGGCCAAAGGACTTCACGAATTGCCCGTTATCTTCGGGCACGCCCTCAAGAACTCGCTCCTGCCCGTGGTTACCGTCATGGCGATCCAGGTGGCGGGCCTGCTCGCGGGGGCCGTCATCACGGAAAGCGTTTTCGGCATCCCGGGGGTCGGCCGGATCGCGGTGAACGCGATCCAGGCCCGGGACATGCCGCTGCTCCAGGGGGCCGTTCTCTTCGAGACGACCCTGGTCATCCTGGGAAACCTGGCTGCGGACATCCTCTACGCCTTCCTGGATCCGCGGATCAAGGCCGCCTGAGCGGAAGGGTGGGCAAGATGGAAGAACTGAACGAAAAGGAACTGTCCGTCGCCTGCTGCGACGCCCAAACCTGCGCGGAGGAGGAGTTGCTGGCTCCTCCCTCCTCCTTCCTGAAGGACATCGTGACGGCCTACCGGAAAAACCGCCTGGCCATGGCCGGGGCCGCCGTTGTCCTCATCCTGTTCCTTATGGCGGCGCTGGCCCCATGGCTGACGCCGTACGATCCCTACGCCATCGACCTGGAGGTCATGACCGAGGCCCCGTCGTGGGCCCACTGGCTCGGGACCGACCAGTTCGGCCGGGACCTCCTGACGAGGATCCTCTACGGCACGCGGATTTCGCTCGTGATCGGGATCGTTCCCACGCTGCTCTCGATGGCGATCGGGACGACCCTCGGCCTCGCGGGAGGTTTCTACGGCGGCAAGGTGGACATGGTGATCATGCGCCTGTGCGACATCGTCCTCGCCTTCCCGTCCCTCCTTCTGGCGATGGTCGTCATGTACACGCTGGGAGCGACGCTGGTGAACATTTTCATCGCCCTTGCGGCCGTCGGCTGGGCCGGCACCGCCCGGGTCGTCCGGTCCCAGGTTCTTTCCCTGAAGGAGAAGGAGTTCGTCGAGGCGGCCCGGGCGGTCGGCGTGAAGAATTCGGTGATCATGGTCCGGCACATCCTGCCGAACTGCCTTCCCGCTCTGATCGTCCTCTTCACGCTCGGCATCCCCGGCGCGATCCTCTCGGAAGCCAGTCTGAGCTTCCTCGGGGTCGGAGCCCAGCCGCCCACTCCCAGCTGGGGACTCATCGTCACCAGCGGCAAGGAGTTCCTCTTTTCCGCCCCCTGGGTGGCGATCGCCCCCGGCGTCTTCATCCTGCTGACCGTTTTGGCCTTCAACTTCATGGGCGACGGTTTCCGGGACGCCCTGGATCCCTACATGAAANNCAGTGAGCCCGAGGAGAAAACCGACATGAAACCGAACGAACCGCTGATTTCGCTGGAAAACCTGAGCACCTCGTTCTTCACCTCGAAGGGGGTCGTTCCCGCCGTGAGCCGGGTGTCCCTGTCCGTCGGCCGGGGAGAAATTCACGGCATCGTGGGCGAATCGGGCTGCGGCAAGAGCGTCACATCCCTGTCCATCATGGGGCTCGTGGCNCCTCCGGGCAAAATCGTAGAAGGCCGGATCCTGTTCGAGGATCGCGACCTGACCAGCCTGGACAACGACGCGATGTGCGAGCTGCGCGGCAACGAGATCGCCATGATCTTTCAGGAGCCCATGACCTCCCTGAACCCCGTCTTCACGGTGGGACGCCAGGTGAGCGAGTCCATCCTTCTTCACCGGAAGGTCTCCCGCGACGAGGCCCGGGCACGGACCCTGGAGATGTTCCGCCTGGTGGGGATCCCCGAGCCAGAGACCCGCTGGGGGTGCTATCCCCATCAGCTTTCCGGAGGCCTGAGGCAGAGGGTCATGATCGCCATGGCCCTCGTCTGCGAGCCGAAGCTTCTGATCGCCGACGAACCCACCACCGCGCTTGACGTGACCATTCAGGCCCAGATCCTGGACCTGATGCGCGACCTGAGGTCGAAGCTCGACACGGCCGTCATCCTGATCACGCACGATCTCGGCGTGGTGGCCGAGCTCTGCGACCGCGTCACCGTCATGTACGCGGGGACCGTGGTGGAGGAGGCCGAAATTTTCGGCCTGTTCGATTCGCCGTCCCATCCCTACACGCAGGGGCTCATGGGTTCCATTCCGGGCACGGCCGCTTCGAGGGGGCTGGACGGACGTCTCACGACCATCCCGGGGATGGTTCCGAACCTCCTGAACCTCCCGACGGGCTGCCGGTTCCACCCGAGGTGCCGCATGGCCCGACCCGTATGCAGAACGCAGTCTCCGCCCCTCTTCGACCTCGGAACGGGCACACGGCCCGCTGCTGGAACTATGAGGGCAAGGCGGTGGTGCAGTCATGACCGGNNGCCTTTGCTTTCGGTCAGGAACCTGAAGAAATACTTCCCGGTGAAATCCGGGATGTTCGGAACGGAGGACCGGGTCGTCAAGGCGGTGGATGACGTCACCTTCGACATCGGCCGCCAGGAGACCTTTGCCCTGGTCGGCGAGTCGGGCTGCGGCAAGAGCACCCTGGGCCGGACGATCCTGAGGCTTCTGGAACCGACCTCCGGCTCCGTCGAACTGGGCGGGGTGAACCTGACGGCCATGAAACCCGAACCGCTCCGGCGGATGCGGACCCGAATGCAGATCGTCTTCCAGGATCCCTACGCTTCCCTGGACCCCCGCATGCGCGTCGGGGACATCATCGCGGAACCGCTTCTCACTCACGAGAAGGGGACACGGAACGACCGCGAGAGCCGTGTCCTTGAGCTGATGAAGGTGGTGGGGCTCCGTGCGGACTGCATCCGCCGGTACCCGCACGAGTTTTCGGGCGGCCAGCGCCAGAGGATCGGCATCGCCAGGGCCCTGGCCCTNGAACCCGAGTTCATCGTCTGCGACGAGCCGCTGTCGGCCCTGGACGTGTCCATCCAGGCCCAGGTGCTGAACCTTCTTGCCGACCTCCAGGCGGCCTTCCGGCTGACCTATCTCTTCATCACCCACGACCTTTCGGTGGTGCGGCATTTCGCCCCGCGCGTCGGGGTCATGTTCCTGGGGAAGATGGTCGAAATGGGGCCGACGGAGGAGCTCTTCCGATCCCCAAGGCATCCCTACACCCGCTTTCTCATGTCTGCCGTCCCGATTCCCGACCCCAGGGGGCGCGACCGCAAGAAACTTCTCCTGGAGGGCGAGATTCCCAGCCCCATGAACCTTCCTTCGGGCTGCCGGTTCCGGACGCGCTGTCCCTATGCCGCGCCCCTCTGCGCGGAGGTCGACCCTCCGGTCGTTTTCGAGGGCGGCCGAAGCTGGGCCTGCCATTTCCCGGGAAGAGAGGAATAATCATGAGGATCAAACCGAAAGCGTTGCGCCAGGGCGACCGGATCGCCATCGTGGCGCCGGGGAGCGCCGCCCCGGAGGACAAGCTGAAAAAAGGGACGGAGTCCATCGCGGCGCTGGGGTTCGAGCCGGTGTGCGGCAAAACCTGCTTCATGAAGCGGGGGTTCATGGCGGGCCCCGATGAGGCCCGCCTGGCGGATCTCCATTGGGCATTCTCGGATCCCTCGATCCGGGGCGTCATGTGCCTGAGGGGTGGAAACGGCTCCGGGCGGCTCCTGCCGGGCCTGGACCTGAAGCGGATTGCCGCGGCCCCCAAGCCGTTCGTGGGCTACAGCGACATCACCGTCTTCCACACCGTCTTCGGACAGCAGGGGAACTTCGTGACCTTTCACGGTCCCATGGCGACGGTCGAGTTTTCCTCGAAGGGGGCGAAGGCCCTGACGAGGGACAGCTTCCTGAAGGCGATGACTTCGACGGAACCTCTGGGGATCCTGGCGGACGCCTCATCCGGCCTCGTTTCGCTGGTCTCCGGCCGCGCCGAGGGCGAGATCGTCGGCGGAAATCTGGCGCTGATCTGCTCGACGATGGGAACCCCGTACGAGCTCGACACGAGGGGCAGGGTCCTCTTCATCGAGGACATCAACGAGCAGCCCTACAGCGTGGACCGCATGATCACCCATCTGCGCAACGCGGGCAAGCTTGCCGTCGCCAAAGCCGTCGTGCTGGGCGACTTCATCAACGCGGAGGCCGTTTCACCCGGTCCGGAAGACAGCCTGACGCTGGAGGAAGTATTCGACGACCACCTGTCGGGCCTCGGCATCCCGGTTCTGCGCGGCCTGCCTTGCGGCCACGGCAAACTGAACCTCACCCTCCCCCTGGGAATACGGGTCGAGGTGGACGGGAACGCCTGCCGGCTCACGGCCCTGGAGGCTGCCCTCTCCTAGTCCCGGGCTCTCTCCGCGCAGGCCCCCACGAACGCCTCGAAGAGGAGGGTCGCCTCAGGCGATCCTCCTTCCGTCATGCTCTCCGGGTGGAACTGGAGGCCCAGGACAAAGCCCGGCCCCGGTTTTTCGACGGCCTCGATCACCCCGTCCTCCGCCCGGGCGGTGACGGCAAAGCCCGGGGCGACACGCCGGATGGCCTGGTGGTGCCAGCTGTTGACTCTGAGGGCGACACAACGCGTGATCCCGGCCAGGAGGCTTTCCGGCTCGATGAGGACTTTGTGGGTCGGGTAGGTCATCGGGGTCGGCTGCTGGACGTGACGGAGGAGAGGGACGACCTGGGTGGGAAGGTCCTGGAAGAGGTCTCCCCCGGCCGCGATGTTCAGGACCTGCGCCCCTCGGCAGATGCCCAGGATCGGCATTCCCGATTCCAGGGCCCTCCGCGCCAAAGGCAGTTCCGCCGCGTCCCGTTCCGGGTCGATGCGGCCCATGCCCGGAAGGGGTTCCTCGCCGAAGTGGAGGGGATCCACGTCCGGCCCGCCCGAAAGAAGAAGTCCGTCGAGGCTTTCCAGGATCTCGGGCAGGCTTTCTTCGGAAAGTCCCGGCGGAAGGGCGAAAGGAATGGCTCCCGATTGCACGAGCGCCCTGACGTACTCCAGGTCGAGCCTCATGGCGCCTCCCTCCGGTACCGTCCCGCAGGTGATCCCGATCCTCGGTCTCATGCCTCGTGGCCCTCCCCGTTTTTGTCCCAGAAGACGAGCTTCCCGGGGTTCAGGATGCCCTTCGGATCGAAGGCGAGCTTCACCCGCTGCATCAGCTCCAGCTGCGCCTTGTCCAGAAACTGCGGCAGGTAGGCCTTCCTCTTCAGCCCGATGCCGTGCTCCCCCGAAAGCGTGCCGCCGAGTTCCTTCACCGTGGCGTACAGCTCCGTGCGGACCTTCTCCATCTCCTCGTGCCAATGGGGCCGGTCGTCCGCCATCAGGAGGTTCACGTGGATGTTGCCGTCGCCCACGTGACCGTAGTTTGCCGCCTCCAGGTCCCATTTTCGGCAGAGGGCGTCGACGGAAAAAAGCAGTTCCGGCACCTTGTCCGTGGGAACCACGATGTCCTCTTTGGCGTAGTTTTTGTAATACGCCATGATGGCCTCGGCGACGGACTTGCGGGCTTTCCACAGCTTGTCCCGGCTCGACCGGTTGTCGGCGACGAAAACCTCCAGGGCATCCTTTTCCAGGGCCAGTTTCCCGACCCGTTCCGTCTCGTCGGCCACGACCTCGCGGTCGTTTCCCTCCAGCTGCACGATGAGGTGGGCCGCGGCCTGGTCGAAAGGCAGTCGCGTGTTGAGGAACTTCTCGGCCTGGGAGAGTGAATGGTGATCGACCAGCTCGATGGCGGCGGGCACGACGCGGCCCTCCAGGGCGATCCTCGGGACGAAGCGGATCGCGGATTCCACCGTGGGAAAGGGGATGAGCAGGTCCACGCCGAAGGCCGGGAGGGGCAGCAGCTTCAGCACGATCTTCGTGATGACGCCCAGGGTGCCTTCAGACCCCACCATGAGGTGGACGAAGTCGTAGCCCGTCACGTCCTTGCGCCGCTTGCCCCCGAACCACGTCACCGATCCGTCGGCCAGGACGACCTCCAGTGCCATGACGGAGCTTCCCGTGGGGCCGTACTTGATGACCTTGTTTCCCCCCGCGTTTTCCGCCACGTTGCCGCCGATGAACGAGGCGTCCCCGCTGCAGGGGTCCCCGGCGTAGAGCAGCCCGGCCTTGCGTGCCGCCCGGGTGATCTCGGCCGTGATGACGCCCGGCTCCACGGTCATGCAGAGGTTGTCGGTATCCACATCGAGGATGCGGTTCATCCGCTCGAGGGACAGGAGGATGCCGCCGCAGGCGGGGACGGCCCCTCCTGAAAGGCCGGTCCCGGCTCCCCGGGGCGTGACGGGAATTCGCCGTTCGTTTGCCAGGCGCAGGATGGCGGCGACCTGTTCGGTCGACTCCGGGAAAACCAGGACCTCCGCCCGGTAGGGGTGGTCCCAGAAGCGTTCGGCGACCTCGTCGTGAGAATAGGCCGCGATCTTTTCTCCGTCGGAGGAGACGCTGCCCGCCCCCAGGATGAGGGCCAGTTCTTCGGTGATTTTCGGGGTGACGGTACCGAACCCGCACGGTTCGTTCATGGACGGGCCTCCTTTCGGGCCGAAAGCGCGCCCGCCAGGCGCGGCACGATGTCGAAGAGATCGCCGACCAGCCCGATGTCGGCGACCCTGAAGATGCCGGCCTCCGGGTCCCGGTTGATCGCCACGACGAATTCGGAAGTCTGCATCCCGGCCAGGTGCTGGATCGCCCCGGAGATTCCCACGGCGATGTAGACCCGGGGAGTGACGACGCGCCCGCTCAGGCCCACCTGGTGGGAGTAGCCGATCCACTTGGCCTCCACGGTGGGGCGGCTGGCCCCCACGGCTCCGTCCAGCACGGCGGCGAGGTCCTCCACGAGGCGGAAGGCGTCGGGACGCTTCAGTCCCTTGCCGCCCGAAACGACAACCTCGGCATCCTGGATCGGCGCGGTCTCCGCCTCTCCCGCTTCCGCCTCCAGGGGGGTCACGGGGGAAGTCATGAAGGCGTCGGGAGGAACGAGGCGAAAAACCGCGCCCTCTCGTGCGGGGTCCTCCTGCGGCAGGCGAAAGGTCCGGGGCCGCACCGTGGCCATCTGAGGCCTGCGGGATGGAGTCCGGATCGTCGCCAGGACGTTGCCTCCGATGGCGGGGCGGGTCTGGAGCAGATCCCCGTTTTCGGGGTCGATGGAAAGACCCGTGCAGTCGGCGGTCAGGCCGGTGTTCACGAGGGCGGCGACGGCGGGTAGGACGGTTCTTCCCGAAGTTGTGGCCGCGGCCAGGACGATCTCTGGGGTGAACCTGCGGATCAGCACCGACAGAAGACGGCTCTCGACATCCGGGTTGAAAAGCCGCAGACCCTCGTGGTTCACCAGGACCACGCGATCGGCCCCGTGCCGGATGCAGCGCCCGGGGTCTTCGGCAAGGCCGTCGCAGGGCAGGACGACCGTGACGAGCCCCTTGCGGGCATCGGCCAGTTCCCGGGCCTTGCCGACCAGTTCCAGGGTCGAGGGGTGAACGGTCCCGCCCCGGCATTCCCCCGAGACCAGGACGCCCCCGGGCGCCGTGGCCGCGGCTTCCTCAGTCCAGGGGAGGTGTTCCGCGGGGTGTGCGGGCGGGTCTCCGGCTTCTCCGTCAACCGAAAAGTTCCGTCTTTGGCTCTTGGGCTCAGCAGCCCCATGGCTTCCAGCTTCTCCACCACGCGGGCGATCCCCCGATCCAGTTCACTCCCCGCGTAACGCTCGCCGCTTCGGGTCACTTTGGGGAAGGCGATGCGCACGACACGGGTCGGGGACCCCGAAAGCCCGCACTCGGAGGGGGCAAGCCCCAGATCCGCGGCCGACAGCGCGCGAACGGCGGCCCTTCGCGCCCGTATCTTCCCCGCCAGAGTGGGCATGGAGGGTTCGTTGATCTCGTGGACGACGGTCAGAAGGCAGGGGAAGGGCAGTCGGGCCCGTTCCGTCCCTTCCTCGACGGACCGCGTCGCCACCAGGGCGCCTTCGCCGGCATCGAGGCCGCAGACGTTGGACAAAAAGGGAAGTCCCATCATGGCGGCGGCTTCGGGCCCCACCTGCCCCGTTTCGCCGTCGGTGGCCTTCGCCCCGGCGAGAACCAGGTCGTAGGGCCCCGTCGCCCGGACCGCGGCGGAAAGCGTCCGGGCGGTGGCCCAGGTGTCGCTTCCCGCAAAGGCCCTGTCGCATACGAGAACGGCCTCGTCCGCTCCCAGGGCCAGCGATTCCCGAAGGGCGATTTCCGCCTGGGGAGGGCCCATCGAAAGGACCGTCACGCTTCCGCCTTTTTCGGAGCGCAGCGAGAGGGCCAGTTCCAGGGCGTTCTGATCCAGCGGGTTGATGACGGTTCCCACTCCCTCTCGGATCAGCGTGCCCGTCTTCTCGTCCATCCGGACTTCATCCGTGTCCGGGACCTGCTTGAGGAACACTGCGATCTTCATTGGGTCACCTCGAATTCAAACGGGACTTTCGCCTTCGGAGGGAAGAGGCTTCCTGAAGGCGTGAACGCGTTTTCGAAACCACAGGGACGCTCCCATGCAGCAGGCTCCTCCGATCGCCAGGGCAAGGCGCACGCCGATCCGATCGGTCAGCCACCCGGCACATAGGCTGCCGAACGGGGCGATTCCCACCAGGGACATGGTGTAGAGGCTCATGATCCGCCCCCGGTAGGCGTTGTCCACCAGGGTCTGGAGCATCGTGTTGCAGGCGGCCAGCGTCGAGATCATGCCGAAACCCGCCATGGCCACCAGGATGTACGAAGCGGCCGGCACGGGAGAGAAAGCGAAACCGATCACCGCGGCGGAGAACAGCCCGGCGGCGACGGGGATGCCCTTTTCCAGCCCCTTCGTTCCCTTCCGGGCGGCGAGAAGCATCGAACCCGCGAGGGCGCCGATTCCCGTAGCGCCCATCAGGAAACCCAGGGTCCTCGGTCCCCCGCGCAGGACCTCCCGCGCGAAGACCGGCATCATCACCACGTAGGGAAGGCCCAGAAGGCTGAGGCAGCACAGGAGGGTCAGGATATCCCGGATGGACCGGTTTTCCCAGGCGTAGGCCAGGCCCTGTCGGATTCCGGCAAGCGCGGGGGCGGTGTGACGTTGTTCCGGGGCCGGATTCAGCCGCATGGCTTTCAGGGCAACGATGATGCTGAAATAGCTCAGGCCGTTCAGAAGAAAACAGAGCCCTTCTCCCACGGCGGCGATGACGATCCCCGCCAGGGAGGGCCCCAGCAGGCGGGCCAGGTTGAAAAGGGAGGAGTTCAGGGCGATGGCGTTGCCCAGATCCTCTTTCCGGTCCACCATCCGGATCACGAAAGCGTGTCTGGCAGGCATGTCGAAGGCGTTGATCATCCCGAGGAAGGCTCCGCATGCGAGGACGGAAAGAAAAGAAACCTTTCCGGTGAGGGTCAGGGCGGACAGAAGCAGGGCCTGTCCCATGGCCAGCGCCTGCGTCCACACGAGAAGGCGCCGCAGGTCGACCCGGTCGACGAGAGCTCCCGCGAAAAACCCCAGAAGCAGGGTGGCGATCTGGCTTGCGAAATCGACCACCCCCAGGGCGAAGGGAGAGCTCGTCAGGCGGTAGACGAGCCAGCTCATGGCGACTCGCTGCATCCAGGTCCCCACAAGGGAGAAGGCCTGTCCCGTAAAGAAAAGCCTGTAGTTTCGTGAGCGCAGGGCCCGAAGCGGGCCCGCCGCCAGCGCTCCCGCTTCGGGGAGGGGACCGGCGTCGCGGTTCGTGAGCATGAAGGACCGTCCTTAAGCGGGATTCCGTCAACCCGCCTTGAGTTCGCTTTATGATAACGGCAACGGGGTAGCCAGACAAACGTTGGATCGGACCAGGGAGGGATTTTTTTGGAAAGACGGGGGAATCTTTTCGTGAACAGGGATGCGGGCAGGGCCGCGGAGGCCGTCGAAGCCCTCCTGGAGTCGCCGTCGGTGAGGATCGAGAGGATCGCCTCCTTCGGACAGGCCTCGCCGCCGGATTTCTGGTACGAGCAGGAGGAGGACGAGTGGGTGGCTCTTCTCGAGGGCGAAGCGCGGTTGGAGTGGGATGACGGCCGGTCGCGCAAGATGGTTCCGGGGGACTGGATATTCCTCCCGTCTCGTGAACGGCACCGCGTCGCCTGGACGGCGCCGGACCGCCCGACCCTCTGGCTGGCGGTCTTTTCCCGCGGGTGAGGCCTAAAGGCCGTGGATCGCCACGGGCAATTTGCCCGTGGCGGTCCACGGCGCCCGAAGATAGTCGCCGAGGACCTTCAGGGAGACCGGCACCTCCGAGTATGTGACGACGGCCGCTCCTGCTTCGGGGCAGAGCGCGAGGCCGTAGGGCGAGCCGGTGACCAGCAGGATCGACCGTTTCCCGAGAGCCCGTGCCAGATCTCTCCAGGCGGGGTATTTCCCGAGATCCCCCGCCCAGGTGTAGACCGGCCCGTCTCCTTCGACCCCTTCCACGATCCCGGCGATGTCCTCCGCGGGTGCGGACAGGGGCACGTACTNGGGTTTGAGGGAGGGGCACGTTTCTAGAAGGACTCTTGCCTGGTCCGCCTTTTCAAGCGGCCACAGGAGTGTTCCCGCCCTTTCGCCGTCCGCGGCGGGGAAGCGGGCGAAGCGGTTCCACGCCAGGGTCAAAGCCCGCCGGGCGATGGCGTCGGCCAGGGCCAGGCTTTCGTGTGACGCGAGTTCCCCAGCCGTTCCGTNCCGGGGGCCGGGGTCATCCAGAATATTCAGTGTTTCCTTGGCCTGGAGAATACGCTTCACCGCCTCGTCGAGACGGCTCTTCGGGATCCGGTCGGTGAGGACGGCGGAGACGATGGCCCGATGAACCCTCTCGATCTCCTCCGGTTCGTGTCCGGGGTCCGCTCCGAGAACGAGCAGGTCCGCCCNCGCCTGCAGCGCAAGCACGGCCGTTTCCTCGATGGACCAGTAGCGATCCAGGGCCTTCATCCCCAGGGAGTCCGTTACCGCAAGCCCCGAAAACCCCATTTCCCCGCGCAGGACGGCGTAGGCCTTCGGCAGCAGCGTGGCGGGCAGGACGTTGCCCTGATCCAGGTCGGGCATGACGACATGGGCGGTCATGATCGCCGGGACGCCAGACCTGACCATGGCCGAAAACGGGACGAAGTTGACCTTTTCGAGAATCTCCCTGGGATGGGTGTCGATCGGCAGCCCGGCATGGGAATCAACGGAGGTGTTTCCGTGGCCGGGGAAGTGCTTCGCGGTGCAGAGAACCCCCTCCTCGGCCGCCGGGGCGACCATGGCGGTTGCCATCCGGGCCACCAGGGCCGGGTCGGACCCGAAGGACCGCGTGCCGATCACGGGGTTGGCGGGGTTGCTCTGGACATCCACGACGGGGGCGAAATTGACGGTGATCCCCAGGATGCGAAGCTCCCTTGACGTGATCCGGGCAGCCTTTGCGGCCAGATCGGGATCTCCGGTCGCCCCGAGGGCCATGTTGCCCGGGAAGACCGTAACCCCTTTCGTCAGCCTGCTGACGCGTCCCCNCTCCTGGTCCACGGCCACGAACGGAGGCAGGGACTGCGCCGCAGCGGCGGCCTCCTGCAGGGAAGCGGTCAGCCCGGCCACCTGCTCCAGGCTGACGATGTTCCCTGTGGAGGAATAAAGGATCCATCCGCCGGGGCGAACTCGCCCGATCACCGAACTGAGGGAGGGATGGACCGTCTCTCCCCGGAAGAACCCCATCAGGACCTGTCCGGCCTTTTCCTCGAGGGACATTCCCTTCAGGAGAGCGGAGACTTTCTCGCCGGACGGTTTCGTCCCGGCCAGCGCCGGAAAGGTCAGAAGCAGGGAAAAAACGAAACCCGCCAGGCAAACGCGCCCGAAGCGTTTCATGGAACCCCTTCCCTTCATCGTCATTCTAACGACGGGTTCATTTTACATCATTTTACAGGATAACGCGTTAAAATATCTTTGCGTCAATTGGCCCTGGCCGGGCGACTATCCCCATCCTGGGGGTTTGCCCTACAATGAGAGGGAAGAAATCAGGCGAAAGGGGGAAGACGAATGGACATCCTGCTCCAGAGACGGAGCATCCGCCGTTACCAGAACCGTCCCGTGGAGGAACCGCTCGTGGAATACTGCCTCAGGGCGGCCATGGCGGCCCCTTCGGCCCACAACCAGCAACCGTGGGCCTTCATCGTCATCGACAACCGGGAACTCCTCGATGCCGTACCGGGATTCCATCCCTACTCCCGGATGCTTTACGAGGCCCCCATGGCCATACTGGTCTGCGGAGACACCCGGGACCTGAAAAGCCCCGACTTCTGGCCTCAGGACTGTGCGGCCGCCGTTGAGAACATCCTCCTGGCCGCCTGTTCGCGCGGGTTGGGTTCGGTCTGGATGGGGGTCTACCCGAAGGAGCCCATCATGCAGGGGTTCAGGCGGCTGCTCGAGCTTCCCGACACTCTCGTTCCCTTTGCTCTGGTGGCTCTCGGGTACGGGGCCGAGGAAAAGGGGCCGTCCGACCGGTATGACCCTGCCAGGGTCTACCGGAACGTCTGGAGGGCCGACAACCGCTAGCTTCCGAAAGGGCCGGACACGAAAGGGAAGAGGGGGGAGGAGCGTTTGCGCTCCTCCCCCTCTTCCCTCATGGGATCGCTTTTTTCGGTTTATCTCCGCGCGATTCGGACCGGACGGCGATCTCCGACTCCGTCACGATTTTCCAGAGACTGCGGAGCTTGGCCCTGGAGCGTCCCTGCGCCTTGCGCCCGATATCGGCCAGGAGCGCGTCGAGCACGGACATGGCTGGAGCCAGGGAGAAATGGTCGTGTGGGCAGGGGACGTGCAGGACGGCTTTCGCATGAGCGGTGAGAGGGTTCTTCAGGCTGTCCGTCAGGAGCACCTGGGGGGTCTCCCTTTCCCTCAAAAACCGTGACGCTTCGATAACCCGGCCCGCATAGAAGGCCGAGGAGTAGGAAAAACAGAAAAAGGCGTCCGATTTGCCCAAATCCAGCAGGTCCTCGTACATCTCGTCCGAGCCGAACCCTCCCACCATGAGCACTGCCGGATGGAATTCCCGAAGCAGCGTGAAGAAATAGGTCGCGAGTCCCCGGTTGGACCGCAGGCCCATGATGGCGATCCGTTTCGCCTCGGTGAGGATCGAGACGGCCCGCGGAAACTGCTCCAGCAGGTAGGGGGTGAGCATGGCTTCGATGCTGCCGGCGTTTCCCCTGGCCACCCTCACGAGAGTGTTCCCCCGGTCGTCAGCCCATGAGGATTCAAGTTCGGACCGGGTCGGAGGCTTGGTGTCGATGAGCAGGTGCGTGATTTCTCCCTTCATGGACTTGTAGCTCGGGTAGCCCAGCTGGTCAACCGTGCGGATGATCGTCGCGGTGCTTGTCCCCACGGCCAGGGCCAGCTGCTCGACGGTCATGAAGGCGACCTTTTCCGTGTTTTTCAGGATGTAGTCGCAAACCGCCCTCTGCGATGGGGATAGTCCCTCCGTTTCCTGGCAGCGCTGGAAAAACCGGACCTCCATCTCTTTGCCCTCCCGTTGTTCTCCGGATTCCTGACTGGTTTCATTATCCTCCGGGTCCCCGCTGAAGCCAAGCCCCCCGGGTTGACTCATTACATATCATCAAATAATATAAAAACGTAAGAAAAATTACATACCGATTCAGTCGATGTGAGGAAAAAAACATTACAAAATATGCGGGGGAAAATGCGCCGGTGCCCTCGCGATCGAGGAGGGAACCGGATGTCCGGACAGTTCGGAGAGATCTTTCAGGGTCTCGGCGGAGGGACCCTTATGGGGATCATCACCCTGAGCATCGTTTTCCTGGCGCTATCGGGCATTGCCCTGATCATCTTCGGGGTCAAATATCTCGTCGCGATCGTGGACGCGTCCGAGCGCAAGCCGAAGGCGCCGGAGAAGGCCGTTTCGGTGGACGGCGGGAAGATCCCGGCTGCGGCGAAAAGCGCGGCATCCCCGGGTGGCGCGGACGAAGGGGAGATCCTCGCGGCGATCTCCGCGGCCGTGGCCGTCATGTTCGGGGGGGCTGGGAAGATCGTGGCGATCCGCCCGGCAGTCGGGCCGAAAGCCGCTTCGGGTTCTGCCTGGAAGATGGCCGGAAGGCTGGAAAGTTTCGAGGGGTTCCGGCGGACCGGGGATTAGCCTTGGCGGCCGCATGCGGCCGCTCTTGGGCGGGAGGTGAGGCATATGAACACCGCGACAACGGTCTGGCTTGGGATAATGGCCGTCATTTTTGCAGGTTTCATGTTCAAGCGGCTGAAGAACAAAAGCTGAGCGAAAGAGGCCTGAAACGGTGAAGGGGAGGGGGAACCCTCCCCTTTTCTCTAGTCGGCCTCGCGCCGGCCCCTCTCCAGCACCCGGTCGAGGCGGTTCAGCCAGCCCGCCAGGAAGCGCCGCTGGGAAACCGAACGGGACGCGAGACCCAGCAGGGCGGCGGACCGCACCGCCAGGGTGACCCGCGCGGCCCTAAGCCGCCATTTCCGGGGCAGCTGTCGGGCCGCTTCCAGCGTGCGGACCCCGACGATCCCGTCCTCGGCCAGGGGCGGTTCCGCTCCGAGCAGGTTCAGCGCCCGCTGGATCTGCCTCGATGCGGCGGAAGTTCCCATGTGGACGGCGGCGTCGAACACCGCCAGGTCGATCGGCTTCGGCAGTTCTCCGCACCGGCAGGGTTTCCAGTAATAGGCCCGGTAGATCGCTGCGGCCACTTCCTTCGTCAGGGAATCGACTTCCGCCGCCTTCGTGAGGCCGTCCGACCGGGCCCGGGCGAGGGTTCCCTCCGTGATGCCCAGGTTTGTCCGGCCTCCCCGGTCCGCAGGGTCGTCCGAGAGCCCTCCTTCGACGTTCAGGACAAAATCGAGACAGGATTCGAAACGGTTCATTATCCCTCACCTCCACACGATAAGAGTGGAAACGGGGAAGGTTTTTCACAAATACCGGCNNGAACGAAGGCCTCCACGTCGAATTTTCGTCGGCATCCCGAAGCGGTCATGGTGCGGATCGAGCCGAAAACCGGGCGCTCGGGCCAGGGTCGGTCGTGGACCCCGCCGATGCACCAGGCCGCTCCCGCATACCCGTTGGGATCGCGTCCGTCCAGCTCGTACCGGTCGTTCAGGGTGATCGCGACGGCGAGCGCCTCTTCTGCGGAAACACTCCAGGCCAGGATTCTTTTGCCCCAGTACATCCTGAGATACCCGTGCATGCGGCCGGTGGTCGCCATCTGGACCTGGGCCGCGTTCCACAGGGGATCGCCGGTTTCGGCGTTTTCCATCTGTCCTGCCGCGTAAAGGGCTTCCCGAGGGTCCGTCCGGTGGCGCTGCAGGGTTTGGCGGGCCCAGCCGGGAAAACCATCGAGGCTGTCGTAGGCGTCGTTGTGGAGGCAGAAATTGTCGGCAAGCTCCCGCCGGACGATCAGCTCCTCCAGGAAGGCCTTTCGGCTCTCCTCCGAAACGGGGGCCCGCGCGGCTTCCAGGGCGACTCTCTGGGNGGACAGCTGGCCGAAGTGAAGATAGGNGGACAGGCCCGAGACCCCGTTTTTGTTCGGGTTGTTCCGGTCCGTGGCGTAAGTCGCGAGGCGGTGTTCGACGAACTCCCTCAAAAGGGCCTTCCCCGCCTCCGGGCCCGGAACCGCGTCCCCGACTTCCGCCACGACAGCCGACGGCGCGGCGCGCAGGAGGGCTTGCTCGAAACCGGCTTCCTCCGTTTCCCCCTCCCATGGGACGGGATGCCGCTCGAGAGCGGGGAAATCGGTCAGAAAGAGCGGCAGGTGGCGGGAAATCTTCGGCCTCAGCGTGTAGGCCGCGACCTCCGCTTTTTCGGAAGCGGCCCAGCAGGGCACCACGTTATGGGCGTCGACCTCGAAGAGGGGGCAGGGCAAATTTTCCGCCGCCCGCATCTTCCAGCTTCGCTTGACCCTCAGGGGGTCGAAGTCGCAGAAAACGGCTCCCGGGGAAATCTTCGCCGCGAAAGCCGCCAGCGCCTTCGGGGGGTCGCCTTCCAGCAGGAAGAAGGGGATTCCTTTTTCGCGCAGGGTTCGTGCGGTCTCCGACAGGCCGCGAAGGAGGAAGCCGAAGCTTCGGCGCGTTCCCCCGGNAAAGGAGGGGTCCAGCGCGAAGACGACGCCGAGCGGGGCCCTCGCGTCGAGAGCCATCTCCTGGGCGAACAACAGGGCCCAGTTGTCCTCCGCCCGCTGGTCACGGCTCATCCAGTAGATCACGGGGCCGGTTTTCCTCGGTACTCGGTTCAGGGCCCGGAGGCGCATGGCGTTCAGGGCGGGCCTCCCGACCGGGCGTTCCCGGGAAGCGATCGCCCATACCGCCGCGGAGAAGGCGTCGAGGGGCTGATTTTTCTCGCTCGTGCGGGGCTTTGCCATGGTCGCTTCTCCCTTGAAGAGAATCGTCGGTCCCCTGCTACGATAGCACGAAAAAGGGGGCCCGGTCCGGGGCCCCCTGGGCTTCGCCTGCGCCCTATCCTCCGCCGATGATGGGAAAGACCGCAACCGCGTCACCGTCCGAGAGAGGCGTGCCGCCCCGCCCGTGTGGGCGATCGAGCGGCCGTTCACCATGACGATGAGACGGTCGGAAACCTTCCCGCCCTCAAGGGCCTCCCTTCGGAAGGCTTCCCCGTATCGGCGGGAGAGTTCCTCCAGAAGCACCCCAACAGTGGAGCAGTCCGGGGCCGTCGTTTCCTTTTCGCGGGTCAGGTCGCGGATCGTGGCGAAAAACAGGACGCGGATCATGGACTAGAGTCTTTCAAGCCCCAGCTCTTCCAGCTTGGCGTCTGTCGGAACGCCCGCTTCGTCCCAGCCGCGGACCTCGTAGTAGCCCGGCAGCATCTCGGGCAGCCGGCTGACCTTGCCCTTCGCGGGGCCGGTCGGGATCGGCTCGTTCAGCAGGCGCGGGGGAATGGTGTCGTCCCCCTTCGTGAAGCCGACGGCCAGGTTGAAGAGCCTTTCCAGGTTCCAGATACGGTCGCCGGTCTTCATGACGCTGTCGGCCGAATAGGGGACGCCCGTGGCTGCGGTCAGCTGGGCGGCCAGTTCGTCGCCGCCGATCGCGAACGTGGTGAAGAGGCAGACACCGGCGGAATCGAAGCTCGCCGTGAGGTCCTGGAAGGCCTTCAGCCAGGCGGGTTTTTCCGCGATGCTGTCCGGATCGAGCTTCTGGGGCAGACCCAGGATCTCGGGAGAGGTCAAATAGCCGCGGACGTGGCAGCCGCCGCGGTTGGAGGTGGCGTACTCCAGGCCCATGCCCTGCAGGGCCCGCGGGTCGTAAGCGGGCATTTCCTGTTTCTTGGCCGTCATGGACAGATCGGGTCGCCCGTACGCGGAGGCCAGGCGCCAGGACCCAAGCGCCAGCTTGTCTCCGAATCCCTCGCGCAGGGCGGTCTTTTTCACCATTTCCACCATCGAGTCCGCGTTCCCGAAGGAGAGGTCCATCCCCGTTTCCGCTTCGGTGAGGAGGCCTTTTTCGAACAGCTCCATCGCGCAGGCGATCGTGCTGCCCATGGTGATGGTGTCGATCCCCAGCTCGTTGCAGAGGAAGTTCGCCTTGGTCGCCGCGGAGAGATCGGAAATGCCGCAGTCGGCGCCGAAGGACCAGGCCGTCTCGTACTCGGGGCCTTCTCCGGAACCGGCGAACTTTCCGGTGGTCCTCGAAACGCGGCCGCAGGCGGAGATGCAGCCCGCGCACCCCTTCTTCGTCACCAGGAGCGTGGAGGAGAGCGTTTCGCCCGAGATGGCGTCGGCTTCCTCGAAATGGCCGGTCTGGAAATTCCGGGTCGGCAGTCCGCCCGCCTGGTTCAGGATGTTCACCAGGATGTTCGTCCCGTAGGCCGGAAGTCCCGCCGACGTGACGGGGTTGGCCGCGAGCTTCTCGCGGGCCGAGGCGACGGCCTTCATGAAACCGGTCCCATCGGCGACCCTGACGCCCCTTGTTCCGCGGACCGCGACGGCCTTCAGGTTCTTGGAGCCCATCACGGCCCCGACGCCCGACCGGCCGGCTGCCCGGTGCTTGTCGTTGATGATGGCTGCGAACAGAACGCCTTTTTCTCCTGCGGGCCCGATGCAGGACACCTTGGCGTCCGGATCGGTCTCGGCCAGGATCGCGTCGGTCGTCTCGTGGGTGTTCTTGCCCCACAGGGCCCCGGCGTCGCGAATTTCAACGGTGTCGTTGTACACGTACAGGTAGACCGGTTTCGGGGCCTTCCCCTCGAAGATGATGAGGTCGTAACCGGCGTACTTCAACTCCGGGCCGAAGTAGCCGCCGGAGTTTGAGGCCGCCAGGGTTCCCGTCAGGGGGGCCTTGCAGACGACCTCGTAGCGCCCGCCCGAGGTGGCCAGCGTCCCGGTCAGGGGGCCGGTTGCAAACAGCAGGTTGTTTTTCGGGGAGAGGGGATCGACGGAAAGATCCTTCACGTCGTCGATCCAGTACTTGCTTCCCAGCCCGCGGGCTCCGATGAACGCCTCGGCGTCCTTCGCCCGAAGCGGTTCCTTCCTGATCGTCCCGTCGGTGAGGTTCACCCGCAGGACATTTCCGGTCCAGCCGGTCATCAGCCCTTCACCTCCTCGAGCGCCTTGGCCATCGTGGCCGAAAACGCGCGCTTGCGCTGCAGATTGACGGTGTCCGCGGGCAGGAACTCCAGGGCCCGGGTCGGGCACCACTTGACGCACTCGGGGTCGCCCCCGCACTGGTCGCACTTGAACGCGGACTTCGTCGCGCGGCTGTAGCTGATGTTGCCGAACGGGCAGGCCATGACGCACATGCGGCAGCCGATGCATTTCGCCCTGTCGACCACCACGACGCCCTGCTCGTTCCGGCTCAGGGCCCCCGTCCTGCAGGCGGCCATGCACGCGGCATCCTCGCACTGCAGACAGGCCATGGGCACATTCTGCCCGCCCTCGAAGCGGTGGACGGAGATTCTCGACACCGCCGGGCGGAATTCCCCTTCATTCCCGATCGAGCACGCCATCTCGCAGCTCCCGCACCCGATGCATTTCTCGGGTGAGATGAGCAACACCTTTTCCATGATCAGCGCTCCCCCCTTTTGATTTTGTCTTCCCGAGCCCCTGTCCTGTCTGGAAATCTCTCCGCCGAATCCCTCCCCTGCCCGCAACGGGCCTGGCGCTGTCAAACACAAAAGGGGATTCCTTCCCGATGAACGGGAGGAATCCCCTTCTTCGCAATCACGGCAGGCGGCAGGATCGCTCCCGTCACCCGTTGCCCGGGCGCTCTCGTGGAGACCGGCCGGGTCGAAGGGTCCGTCTTTTCGGTTGGTTACAATTCCCGGTTGCCGAGCCTAATTCGTCCCTGCTGCAAGGTTTTTCGGCACCTGGGACACAGCCGCGCCGTTTCGGGATCGGTTCCGGTGAAGCGAAGCTGCTCCAGGGTCGCGTACCGGTCATGACAGCGCTCGCATTCCACCATGTCGAAAGCGCGCCCCCAGATGGAGCGTTTCCTGCCCTTTTCCTCCCATGTGATGCGGCCCGTAGGGCAGACTTCGGCGCAGGAAAGGCAGCCGATGCAATCCTCGGAAGCCTCGTGGAAGGGTGGGGTGACCTCCCTTTCCCAACCTCGCCCCGCGAAGGAAAGGGCGTTCGTCCCGTTTGTTTCGCAGGCCCGGACGCAACGGCCGCACCGGATGCAGAGTTCCGGTTCGACCCCTTCCGGTGCGCTCGGGGTCACTCCGTACTCCTCGCAAAGCGACCTCAGGGCCGGCGCTTTGGGGTTCCGGTCCGCCAGCATCTGGAGGACGAACCTTCGGGCGGTTCTCACCCGGTCCGTATCGGTGCGGACGACGAGTCCATCCCGGTTTGCCGGGTACATGCAGGACATCGCCAGCCGTGTTTTCCCGCGCTCCGTCACTTCCACGGAACAGAGGCGGCAGTTGCCCTCGGGGGGCAGCCCCTCGTGGGCGCATAGGGTCGGGATTTCGATCCCGGCTGCGCGTGCCGCTTTCAGGAGGGTGGTCCCGGGTTCGACGGAAACCGTTTGTCCGTCGATCGTGATCTCGATCATGCCGGATTCTCCCTTCGCACGGGGCGGATCGCCGAAAACGGGCAGGCTTCCAGGCAGGCCCCGCAGGTGACGCAGAGGGCCCGGTCCACGACATGCGGATTCCGTGAAGACCCCCTGATCGCACCGGTCCCGCAGGCTTTCGCGCAGGCTCCGCACCCGACGCACTTTTCGGGGTCGATCTCGGGCCAGTACATGCCCCTGCAGGCCCCCGCCCTGCAGAACCCCTCGCTTTCATGTTCGGCGA
This sequence comes from Synergistales bacterium, assembly GCA_015657435.1. GTDB lineage: Bacteria > Synergistota > Synergistia > Synergistales > 79-D21 > 79-D21. The sequence goes on from JADLKH010000003.1 coordinate 298,629, forward strand.
TCTCTTCAGGGAAATACCGAAGGACCGAGAGCACCGGGTTGGGAGCCGTCTGCCCCAGGCCGCAAAGCGCGGTGTCCGCCAGGGCTTCCCCGATTTCCCGAAGCCGGGTTCCGTCGCCGGGCCTCCCCTTGCCCGAGCAGAGGTCGTGGAGGATCCGCTGGAGAGCCTTCAGGCCCTCGCGGCAGGGAGTGCACTTGCCGCAGGACTCCTCGACGAGGAAGTCGATGAAGTAGCGGGCGAGGTCCACCATACAGGTTCGCTCGTCCATCACGATCATGCCGCCCGAGCCCATCATGGAGCCGGAGTCGGTGAGCCTGTCGAAATCGACGGGAAGGTCGAGGGCATCTGCCGGCAGGCACCCTCCCGAAGGACCTCCCGTCTGCACGGCCTTGAAGACGCGGTTCTTCAGCACGCCTCCGCCGATATCCTCGATCATCGTCCGCAGCGTCGTTCCCATGGGGATCTCGACCAGTCCCGAATTCTTGACCTTTCCCACCAGGGAAAAGATCTTCGTGCCCGGGCTCTTTTCCGTTCCCAGGGACCTGAACCAGCCGGGCCCGTTCAGGACGATGCGGGGAACGTTGGCCCACGTTTCCACGTTGTTCAGGACGGTGGGGCAGTTCCAGAGGCCCCGCTCCGTGGAGCGGATGTACTTCACCCGGGGTTCTCCGGCCCGGCCCTCGATGGATGCCATGAGCGCGGAGGACTCCCCGCAGACGAAGGCGCCGCCGCCCCGGCAGACCTCGAGGTCGAAATCGAAGCCGCTTCCCAGGATGTTTCGGCCGAGCAATCCCCTTTCCTTCGCCTGCCGGATCGCCTCCTGCAGGGCCTTCACGGCCAGGGGGTACTCCGCGCGGACGTAGATGAAGCCTTTGCGGGCGCCGATCGCGTACGCCCCGATGAGCATCCCTTCCAGAATGCTGTGGGGGTCTCCTTCCATCAGGGAGCGGTCCATGAAGGCGCCGGGGTCGCCCTCGTCCCCGTTGGCGATGACGAAACGGTGTCTGCCGGAGGCCTTCATGGCGGATTCCCACTTCGCGCCCGTCGGGAAGCCTCCGCCGCCCCGGCCGCGAAGCCCCGATTCCCGGATCATGGACACGATCGTTCCGGGCTCGAGGGAGAGGGCCTTGCCGAGTCCCCTGTACGCGCCCCGTCCGACGGCGTCGGCGATCTCGAAGGGGTTCACTTCCCCGCAGTGCTCCAGGACGAGCCGGTGCTGTCGGGCGTAGAAGGGAATCTCCCCCGAGGTGCGTGCGGGTTTTTTCGTGTTCGGGTCCCGGTACTGAAGCCGGGAAACGATCTCTCCGTTCAGGATCGTTTTTTCGAAGATCTCGGGCACATCGCCCGGTTTCACCTTTTCGTAGAGGATTTCCCCGGGTTCGATGACGACCAGCGGTCCCCGCTCGCAGAAACCGTGGCACCCGGTACTTTCTGCGGTGAAGTCGACGGGGACGGCCAGTCCGCGCGCGGAGGCCTCCGCCTCGAAGGCGGACTTGACCCGGGCGCTTCCGTTAGCCAGGCAACCGGTTCCGGCACAGACCCGGACCCGCGGGACGGAGGCGCGGGCGTTTTCCTTCGCTTCGATGCGGGCCCTCCACTCATCGAGGGCCTTCGGATCAGTCAGTCTCATGGCGGTTCTCCTTCTCGACCAGCTCGGCCACCCGGCCGGGCGTCATCTGTCCGTAAACCCGGTCGTTCACGGTGACGACGGGGGCGAGGGCGCAGGCGCCCAGACAGTTGACGGTTTCCAGGGTGAAGCGGAGGTCTTCCGTGGTGCCTCCGGGCGGAATCGCCAGGGCCTTGGAGAGGGCGTCGAGGACGCTGCCCGCCCCCGCAGGTGACAGGCGGTGCCGAGGCACACCTTCACGGTTTTTTCTCCCCTCGGCGTCAGGCTCAGGGCCTTGTAGAAGGTGGCGACGGCATAGACACGGCTTTCGGGGATTCCGAGGTGGTCGGCGACGAGCCTGAGGGCGGTGCGGGGCAGGTATCGGCAGCGGGACTGGATGTCCTGGAGAAGCGGGAGCAGGAATCGGGGGTGGCGCGGTGTCGATCGGAACAGGTCATCGAGGTCGAGGGCCCGGTTTTCCGGCGCTTGGTCCGTCCGGGGGACCTGGGGTTCCATCGTGTGTCCTCCTTGATTTGCACGAGGCGAATGTGAAATATGCAACAGAGTTGCATATTGTATTCTAGCACTCGCGGGGTACGAATTAAACGGAAAGACAAGTTGAATCTCCAAGTCTCTTTTGGGGTAAATTTTGCAACGATTCAAAAAACAGGGGATGAAACGAGCGCGGCCGGGGAAAAACCGGGGGGAGCGATCCGTCGAAAAGGAGGGACAGAAACCACTTCCTTGCTTTTTGCAGGTGTTGGCGTGGTATGATAATAAGCCAATTTGAGAAAGCGTAAAGGGGCTGGTTTTCTTGCCCTGGGACTGGATCCTCGGCTTCACCCCTCTTGCGGGACTCGTTGTGGGCTTTGTGGAAGCGGATTCGCTGGGTGCGGCAGCCGGCGCGTTCTGTCTCCTCAACCTTGTCGCGGTTTTTCTCCTCTTCCTCTTTGGTTCTCCCCGGGGACGCCAGCTTTTCATCGTCCTCGCCATCGCGCTGTTTCCCGTACAGGTGCTTTTCCTGGGCGTTCCGCCGGAAATGGCGGCTCTCCATCTGATCGTTCTGTGGGCGGCAGGAAGCCTCCTTTGGGTCGTGACGAAACGGATCGACAGGGAGAAGGCCCTGCTGCTCGAATTCGTCAAGCGGGTCAACGGGGCTGCGGATTTCGAGGAGGCGTCGGTTCTGGCCGTCCGCTTCATCCGGGACGAGTTCCGATACCCCACCGCCGCGGTTTTCCTGGCGAAGGCGGAAGCGGCCTTCCTGGATCAGGCTGCGGCGGAAGGGTTTCCGGCGGAGCTCACCCGGGTTCCGAGGGAGGGAAGCGTCCAGGGGCGGGCCTTCCGGACGAGGCAGTCGCAGCTCGTCGAGGATGTCCAGCAGGATCCGGACTATTTCCCCGGGATCAAGGGATCCGGTTCGCAGCTGTCGGTTCCGATCCTGTGGAAGGACAGCGTCTACGGGGTTCTGGATGTCCAGTCCCGGAAGCTTCGCGGGTTTTCGGGCCGGGACGGCAAGACGATGGAACTCCTTGCCGGGATCCTCGGGGAAACCTTCACCCGGATGGAGGATGCCTCGCGCCTCTCGCACGAACTGGCCCGCACCCGGATTCTCCACGATGTGGTGCAGGAGCTTGCCCGTTCCAGGGACAAGCGGGACATGTGCCACAAGGTCCTCTCGCTGCTTTCGACCAAGCTGCTCTACCCGGTTGCGAGCATCCTGGCGGTGGAATCGGTAGACCCCCTGAAGCTCGGCTACCTGGCTTCCACGAAGCTGGCGGCTTCCGAACTGAAACGCCACAGCCGGCAGCTGAACCGCGAGGGAGGCGGACTCGTGACCCTGTCGGCCGGCCTGGGGAAAATCCACAACGTTCCGGATGTGAAGGCCTTTCCCGAGTACCGCCGCGTGGGCTTCGGCATGGAGGGAAGCCAGCTTGACGTTCCGATCCTTTTCGGCGACACGCTTTATGCCGTCCTTTCCCTTGAACGGTCGCTCCCCTTCGAGCCCGAGGATGAGGAACTGATGCTCATCCTTTCCCGCCACATGGCCGTCCTTTGGGCGCTTTTCGAAGCGATGGAAAAGCTCGAGACGCAGGCCATGCAGGATTCCCTCACCGGACTCGGCAACAGGCGGGCTCTGGAGGATGTCCTCGGCCTGGAGGAAGCCCGGATGACCCGGTTTGGGGGGACGCTCTCCGTCGTCATGGCAGACCTGGCGAACTTCAAGACCATCAACGACCGCTACGGCCACATTGTGGGCGACCGCTTCCTGAAGGAGACGGCCTCCTGCATCCAGAAGAACCTCCGGGCCTGCGACCACGCCTTCCGCTACGGCGGCGACGAGTTCCTCCTTCTGTTGCCCGGAACGGACCGGGGAGGGGTGCAGGAGGTGATGAAACGGGTGAGGGAGGAATGCCGGCTGAAGGGGACCGAGGAATCAGGGGGCATCCTGCTGGATTTCGGTGCGGCCGTCTGTCCCATGGACACGGCAAGCCTGAGAACGGCCCTTCGCCTGGCGGATGACCGGATGTACAAGAGCAAGGAAGCCCGTCGGGCTGGACGCCGGGAGGAATAGCGTCCCCTTTCCCGTGGGTCGGGGTTGATGATATACTCCGTAGGAATATCGCTTCAGCGGTCCATTCTGGCCAAGGATGGTGGTTTTCCCGTGAGTACGGGTGATTCGCCGTTAAGTAGACGAAATCTGGGCGACGCGGCGTAATTCCTCAAGACGGGAAAAACGCCCGGCGCCCGCCGGGCGTGGACCAGGCGATTCCGATCCACTCCCTTTTCCGAAACGAAAAAACGAACGGACGACGCGGCCGGAGGGCATGAAATCCCTGACCGGCGGTGGTTGTGCGTGTGGAAGGGATGGTGGGGGCATGCTGCAGATTGTGAAAAGCGAAAACAACCTCCTCAGGGAACTGGATGAGGGGGCCTTCGAAAAAGGAACCTGGATCAACCTGATGGACCCCAGCTCCGAGGAACTGAATACCGTCAAGCGGCTCGTCGACCTGCCGCTGGACGTTCTGACGGCCGCCCTGGACGAAGAGGAAAGCGCCCGCATGGAGATCGAGGACGAATACATCCTCGTCATCATCGACATTCCCCGCAAGCGGGACAACGACCGTTACGAAACGCTGCCCCTGGGCATCATCCTCCTTCCCGAGACAATCGTCACGGTCTGTCTGGAGGAGACCGACGTTCTGACTTCCTTCAACCGGATGACGGCCCGCCTCTTCGACACGGGCAAGCGCACGCGGTTTCTGTTCAACATCCTCTACCGTTCGGCCACCTTCTTCCTCCGCTACCTGAGGCAGATCAACATCCGCACGGACGAAATCGAGCGCCATCTCAGGCAGTCGATGAAGAACGAGGAACTTTTCCAGCTGCTGGAAATGGAAAAGAGCTTGACCTACTTCACGGCCTCCCTCCGGACGAACCACATGGTCATCGACAAGATCCTCAGGCTCCGGAACAATCCCAGGGTGGAGCACCTCATCAAGATCTACGAGGAAGACGAAGATCTGCTGGAAGACGCCATGGTCGAGTACCGCCAGGCCATCGAGATGGTCCAGATGTACAGCCAGATCCTGTCCGGCATGATGGACGCGTTCGCCTCCATCATCTCCAACAACCTGAACATGGTCATGAAATTTTTGACCTCGATGACGATCATCCTGGCCATTCCCACCATGTTCGCCAGCTTCTGGGGGATGAACGTCGGGGTTCCCTGGCTGGGGAAGGCGGCGGGGTTCTGGGCGGTCGGGGCGATTTCCGCCGTGGCGGCCGGCATTTCCGCCTACGCCCTGTGGCGCCGCAACATGCTCTGATTCGAGACAGGCCTGTCTTTTCCCGACAGCCACAGACGGGGCGTCTTCCGCGACAGGGAAAGACGCCCCTCCTTTTTTACCCGGTTTCGGTTATGATTCGCTAAAGCCTTTCGTCGAAAGGAAGGGTCCCCCATGAATGGAAAACCCCCGGCCTGGAAGATCATCGCCGCCTTCGCCGCCCTTTACGTGATCTGGGGGACGACCTACCTGGCCATCGGCATGATGGTCAGGACGATCCCTCCCTACCTCGGTGCCGGATCGCGCTTTCTGGCGGCGGGAACCCTCCTTTACGCCTTCCTCCGAGTGCGGGGCGCCGCGAAGCCGACCCGTCGCCAGTGGGGATGGGCGGCCCTCGCGGGATTCCTCCTCCTCGTGGGGGGAAACGGCAGCATCGTTTGGGCCCAGAAAACGGTTCCGTCCGGGATCACCTCGATCATCGTCGCCACCGAGCCCCTCTGGATCGTCCTCGTGAGCTGGCTCCTGTTCCGGGGGGGGCGTCCGACGCTTCTGGAGGGGGCGGGGATCCTGGGCGGCCTGGCCGGGATGGTTTTCCTGATCGGCCCCTCCCTGTTCGCTCACGGCAGTGAAATCGACCCGTTCGGAGCCTCGCTTCTGATCTTCGCCACGATCTCCTGGGCGTTCGGCTCGATGGTGAGTCGCCACGCGGATCTTCCGGACAGCGCCCCGATGGCCATGAGCATGGAGATGGCCGCGGCTGGAGCCGCCATGCTCCTTCTGGCTCTCCCGAAAGGCGACTGGGCGGCGTTCTCGCCTTCGACCGTGTCCCCCGTCTCCGTCATGGGGTGGCTCTACCTGATCGTCTTCGGCTCCTGGATCGGGTTCGTGGCATTCTTCTTCGTGATGCGCCATTGCCGTCCGAGCCGGGCCGCGACCTATGCCTACGTCAACCCCGTCATCGCCGTGTTCCTGGGGTGGCTGGCGGCGGGAGAGCCCCTGACGGCCCGGACGCTCGTTTCCGCGGCGGTCATCCTGGCCTCCGTGGCGATCGTCGTCACCTTCAGCCCGAAGGGTTGAACGGCTTGCCCCCATGTTAATATGAGGGAAACTTCCGCCGGGAGTCGATGACGTGGACACGCAAAACTCCAAGGTTCCGCTCTTTTTCTCCTCCAACCGGCTAGAAGCCCTCACCGACGGCGTGTTCGCCATCGCGATGACCCTGCTCGTGCTCGGGCTGGAACTTCCTCCGATCCCCGCCGGGGAAAGCGGGCCCGCTCTTGCGGAAGCCATCCTGGACCTTCGGCTGCCCCTCGCCAAATACGCCATCAGCTTCATCCTCCTGGGAGCCTTCTGGGTCCTGCATATCCGGCAGATCCACCACATCCGGAGGGTCGACCTGACCGGCCTCTGGCTGGGCATGGGATCCCTTCTCCTGATCACCCTCGTTCCCTTCTCGACCTCCCTCGTGAGCGACTTTCCGGGAAAGGATGCCGCCGAACTTTTCTTTCACCTCAACATCCTCGGGATCAGCGTCCTTTTCGCACTCCAGTGGATTCACGCGACGCGGGGCAGGAGGCTGGTCAGCCCCGAACTGCCCGAGGAGATCATCGAAATGGACCGGCGCCTGAACCTGATCATTCCCGCCATCGCCCTCATCGGCCTGGTGACTGCGCCTTTCGGGAGTTTCGAAAGCAACCTCCTCTACGTCATCGTCCCGTTCCTCTTTCCCCTGCTGCGCCGTTTCGCCTGAAGGGAAGCGGTCGGCAACGCGCCCCTTTTCCCCTTGACGCGTCCTTTCGAATGGGGATACCATTTCCTGGCTGCAACAGCTGTCCGGGTGACGGGAATCCGGTAAAACTCCGGAGCGGCCCCGCCACTGTATTCGGGACGAAACCGCACGCAGGCCACTGGCGGAAGATCGCCGGGAAGGCGCGGAAGTAGGATGACCGAAAGCCAGGAGACCGATCCGGGCAGGGCTGTCGGCGTGGATGCGAGGGCGTCCGCGCGACGGGTGGAACGCCTTCTCCTTTGGCCCCCCGTTTTATGGCGGCCCGACCATTTTTCCCGGAGGAGGGGTTTCTCTTGCGTGTCCGCACCCGTTTGTCCCGTGTCCTTTTCCCGCTTCTTGCCTGTCTCGCGATCCTCTTCGTTCAGCCCGCCTTTTCCCAAGAAGCTCCCGTCGTCGCGGCCCCGGAGATCGTCACCGGAAGCCGGCTGGCCTCGAGCCTCGAAGAGGTTCCCGCCCCAACCGATGTGATCACCAGCGCCGACATCGCGAGCAGCGGGGCCAAGTCCCTCGGCGAGATCCTCGACCGCGTTCCCGGCATCGTCTCCCTGGCCCGGGCCGGTTCCACCCAGGAGGACAACCTGAAGGTGAGGGGCCTTGTCACCGAGGTCCTCTACCTGGTCGACGGCGTTCCCACCTACAAGGTCAGCCACGCCGCAGGAGCTGCCGCGGTGGACCTCCGGTCCATCCCGGCCGAGTCGGTCGAACGGATCGAGATCGTCCGGGGCGCGGGCTCGGCCCTTTACGGGTCGATGGCCGCCGGCGGCGTCATCAACGTCATCACGAAAAAGCCCGATCAAACCGGCGTTGCGGTGAACATCGAAGGAGGTTCCCAGGAATGGTGGCGCTGGGGATTCCGGGCTTCCGCGGTCGGCGAAGGCGGCAGCGGCGTCACCGTCTGNGGGACGCATCGCGAGGAGGGGCGTTCCCGTCTTCTGCTCTACAATGACGTCCAAAACGACAGCCTTTCCTACCGGGAGGATGCCGGAGGCCTGAAGTTCGTTTCCGGCGCCTGGTCGGTGGGGGGCGAATGGGGAAACGCCGCCTCGGAATGGGAGTACGGGACCGGGAAGTACCTGAACCGTCAGGAGGATGACTGGAGCCGGCTGCACCTGGCCTATGACGACGGGACGACCCGTTTTTCCCTCTACCGCCAGACGGGGAACAAGTTCTTCATGCAGGATTCGGCCTGGGGGCCATTCGAGGCCATCTATGACGACACGGCCTGGGGCGCGGAGGTGTCCAGGCGCTTTTCCTGGGCCGACTGGGCCGTGAGCCTGGGGGTCGCCTACCGGGACGAGAGCATGGAGGCCTGGGACAACTACGGAACGGCTCTCGACGGGTCGAGGAGCGACGTGGCGCCCTTCGTGGAGTTCTCCAGGGCGATCGGGGAGGTTCTGTTCGATCTCGGCCTTCGCTACGAGAACTGGAGCGTCCGGGATGGGGACAACCAGGATGAATTGACCCCGAAGATGTCCCTGAGCTGGCAGGCTCCCGACGGGAACCTCTGGTACCTTTCCGCCGGACGGTTTTTCGCCATGCCCAGTCTGTACGAGCTGACGTATTTCGACCTCTGGACGCCGACCTTGACCAGCCCGAACCTCAAGCCCGAAAAGGGATGGACCCTCGACCTGGGAGTGAAGGGCTCCGATGACCGGGGGGATTGGGCCGTGGGACTTTTCGGCGTGTCCATGGAGGACAAGATCGAGTTCAACAATTTCACCCCGAACGAACCCAGCTACGTGAACCTCTCCGAGTTCCGGTCCGTGGGGCTGGAAGCCCGTCGCGGGTTCAGACTCTCCGATGCGTGGCTGTGGGAACTGGGACTGACCTGCATGAAGGCCGAGGCGAAGGAAACCGCTGAGGGGCCCTGGCTGAGGGAAGGATCCCCGTCAGTCTCCGTCGACAGCACGTGGACCTGGACGCAGGGTCCCTGGGAAGCGGCCTTCGCCCTTCACTACCTCGGGGACCGGGAGAACGAACGCGAGGGATTCAACGAGGAAGGGCAGGGCGACGCCACGACGGCCGACCTGCGCCTGGCCTGCGCCCTGGGTGACGGCCGCAGGGCGATCCTTTCCGTCACCAACCTCTTCGACGAGGACGTCCTCGTTCAGGACTACACCAGCTGGGGAACCCGAACCCGTTACTACGCCCCTGAAAGACGCGTCACGCTTTCCCTGCTCTGGGCCTTCTGACCCTGGCGATTTCTCCTCCTGAAAACCATGGGGGCCGGCGGTTTACTCCGCCGGCCCCCCTTTTCGATGGTCGCGCTGAAGCGGTCGCCGATCTTCCCGCCTGATGCTCCTCGGCAACCTCCGGCTTCAGTCCCGCTCCGGGATCGTGATGTTGCGGCAGCGGGTTTCCTGCAAAAGGGTGGCGCAGAAAAGCCCCACCACCGAACAGGCCAGGCAGAACAGGAACATGGCCCGGTATTGGCCCGCCGCGTCAAAAGCCGGCGCCAGGTCCAGGATCATTCCCATGGCCGTCGTGATCAGGGCGGTTCCCAGGAAGGCCCCCGTGTTGACCACCGAGATCGCCACCGCGGTGAACCGCGGCAGGTTCGTCTCCTTGGTGATGGACCAGGCCAGCATGTAGGAGGAAGCCGAGAAGCCCAGCAGGAAAAAAAGCGGGCGCAGGGCCTCGACCGGGGGCCTGCCTCCGTTCCACAGGACGATCGCGGCCCAGCAGGCGCAGAAGCCCGTCGAAAGGGCCAGCAGGGGGGGGCGCCGCCGCCCGATCCTGTCCGAGAACCACCCCGTCAGGAAACACCCCGCCATTCCGCCGTAGACCGAGAAGGCGACGATCCCGGAGGCGGCCGTTCTCTCCATCCCGTAGACGTCCCTCAAAAACGACGTCCCCCAGGCGCCGCTGAAGGCGAGATACAGGCCCGAGGCGCAGCCGGAAAGGACGAAGGCGGGCCAGACCCGCCACCGGCTCACGACACCCTTCAGGCCGGCCAGAAGTTCCTCCGCCCTGGGCGGGACGATCCCCGCCTGGGCTTCGTTCAGGGCGGGCCAGCCTTTGTCCTGTGGGCGGTTTCGGATGAAGCCCCAGCACAGGAGGGCCAGGATTCCCGAAAAGAGGCCGATTCCCAGGAAGGTGCTCCTCCACGTGAAGGCGGCCACGGCCAGGGCCAGGGGAGCCTGGGCAAGGACGCCGCCGAGGTTTCCCACGAGAGCCGTGACTCCCGACATGGTGGCGAACTCCCGCTCCCGGAACCATTGCGACTGGATCTTCAGGATCGAGACGAAAACCGTGGAGACGCCGATCCCGACGAGGAATCGCCCGAGAAAAAGCAAGCCGGGAGTGGGGGCCAGCCCGAAGAGCACCGAGCCTGCACCGGCAAGGAGCATCCCGGCCGAGACCGTTGCCCGGGCCCCGAGGGTGTCGGCGAGCATTCCCACAGGGACCTGCATGGCCATGTAGGCGTAGAAGTACATCGCCGCCAGGGAACCGAAGGCCGAGGCGGAAAGGCCGAAGTCGCGGACCAGGTCGTTCCTGACCACGCCCGCCGCCAGCCGGTGGAAAAACACGACCATGTAGGCCGCCGCCATGACGCTCCAGATCTCCCAACGGGCCCGCAGGGCCCTCTGCAGGCCCGCCCCGGTTTCGTCCAAGCTGTCCACATCCCTTCAAGAGATGACAATAGTTTGGCATATTGACAAAAAAATGTAAAAGGCTATCTTCAAACAAAAGACTCCGGCTCCTGAAGGCGGTTCCGGAAAGGAGGAATCAACCCGTGCATGATCTGGTCCGCGCCCTGATCCCCCTCGTGAAGGGGCTTTCCGTCGCCCTGGGCCCCGATTGCGAGGTCGTTCTCCACGATGTTTCCGATCCCGCCCATTCCATCGTCGCCATCGAGAACGGCACGATCTCGGGCCGGCAGGTCGGCGATCCCCTCACCGATTATGGACTCTTCAGCCTGAAAACGGCAGCCTCATCCGACGTCGACTACGTCTCCAACTTTCTCGCCCGGACGAAGGACGGCCGCCGGATGCGCTGCAACACCCTCTTTCTCCGCGACGAGACGGGTTCCATCGTCGGCTATCTCTGCCTCAACGCCGACATGACCCGGGCGGAAATGGCGAAGGGCCTGCTGGATCATCTCACCACCATCGCTTCTCCCGTCTATTCCGAGCATTTCGGGGACGGTCTGGCTCCCTCCGGCGAAGACCTGCTCGAGCGCAACCTCCGGCTCATCCGCGAACTTTTGGGAAAACCGTTCCACCTCCTGAACAGAACCGAAAGGCTGGAAGCCGTGCAGCGCCTCGACGAAAAGGGCTTCTTCCTCCTGAAGGGGGCGGTGGAGGCCTTTGCCCAGGAAGCTGGGGTCTCCGTCTTCACCGTCTATCGGTACCTGCGTGAAAACCGAAGCGAAACCGAACCGGGGAAGGGCCCTTCGGGGGGCTCGCCTTCCCGGACAGAAAGGCAGGCGAAGAAATCTTGAGTGAAAGAAAAGTTCTTCTCGGGAACGAAGCGATCGCCAGGGGCCTGGTCGAAGCGGGCTGCGACGTGATCACGGCCTACCCCGGCACGCCCTCGTCCGAAATCCTCCCCGCCGCGGCGGCGTTCGCGGACGATCTGGGGACGAAGACCGTCGTGGAGTGGGGTGCCAACGAAAAAGTGGCCATGGAGGTCGCCCTCGGAGCCACCTTCGCGGGCAAACGGGCCTGCGCCGTCATGAAACAGGTGGGACTCAACGTGGCCATGGATCCGTTCATGAGCGCGGCGCATTTCGAGCTGGAAGGCGGGATGCTCGTGATCGTTTCGGACGATCCGGGGTGCCATGCCTCCCAGGATGACCAGGACAGCCGCGGGCTGGCCCTGTTCGCCAAGATTCCCTGCTTCGACCCCTCCGGTGCGGAGGAGGCCAAGTCCATGGTGGCTTCCGCCTTCGAACTTTCCGAGAAGCACAGGGTCATGGCCATGCTGAGGCCCGCCGTGCGCGTCGATCACTGCCGTCAGGACGTCGAGCTGGGGGAGGTTTTCCACGAATCCGCCCCGGCGGACTTCAAAACCCGCCCCGCGGGGCACAAGGTCGTCATGCCGGCGCGGATCATGCCGTTCCTGGAAGCCCACAACCTTCGCTTCGAGGCCATCCGGGGCGAGTTCGAGGCAAATTTCGGGCAGTACAACTTCGAGGTTCCGTCGAAGAAGCCCGCGACGCTCGGAATCATCGCCGGAGGGGTCAGCTTCGCCATCGCGAAGGATCTCCTCGAGGCCCTGGGGCGCGACGACGTGGCGATCCTGAAGATCGGGACGCCTGTTCCCCTTCCGGCAAAGCTCGTCGTAGACTTTATGGCCCGCCACGAACGGGTCCTCATCCTGGAGGAGACCTTCCCCGTCATCGAGAACCAGCTCCTCGACCGAACCAGGGTCATGGGCCGGTGGAACGGCTGGGTTCCGAAGGAAAGGGAACTCGTGCCCGAAGTCATCGAATCCCTCCTGCTGAAGGCCCTCGGCGTCGAGACGACCTCCGATTCGGCTCTCGAGAGCCTTGCGGCCGCACGAAAAAAGCTGAACCTTGCGGTGAAGAAGCCGGTCCTCTGCGCGGGGTGCGGGCATCGTCCCTCCTATTTCGCCATCCGGAAGGCCCTCCCGGATTCCATCATCGCCAGCGACATCGGCTGTTACAGCCTGTCCATCCAGCAGCAGGCCGTGGACACCATTATCTGCATGGGAGCGTCCGTCACGGTGGCGTCCGGTCTTGCCTGCGCCTGGAGATCCGAGGGCGCCGAGCCGAAGCGTCCGATCTTCGCCACGCTGGGCGATTCCACCTTCTTCCACAACGGCATGACAGGACTTTCCACCGCGGTCTACAACCGGCACCCGTTCGTTCTGGCCATCATGGACAACCGCATCACCGCCATGACCGGCGGGCAGGATCATCCGGGAACCGGCGACAAGATGCGCAAGGGCGAAACCGGCGTGGCCGTCGACCTCGAAGGGGCCGTCAGGGGCTGCGGAGTCCGGTACGTGAAGGTGCTCGAGGCCTACGACGTGGAGGGCAACCTCGACACGATCCGCGAGGCCTGGGCCTATGCGAAGGAGAACCGCGAACCGGCCGTGCTGGTCTTCCGGCATCCCTGCGTCACGATGCTGAAGGCGAAGCCGGAGAAACGCCCCGTCAGCGTCGTGGCCGACAAATGCATCGGCTGCCGTATTTGTCAGGACCGGTTCGGCTGTCCCGGGCTGGCCTGGGACGGCGAAAACAGGAAGGCCTTCATCGACGCCCGCTTCTGCGTCGATTGCGGGGTCTGCGTGTCGGCCTGCCCCCACGGGGCCATCGTGAGCATCGGGGAGGTGCGTTAGCATGCAGTTCATCATCGCGGGCGTCGGCGGCCAGGGGATCCTGTTCGCTTCGCGCGTCTTGGGGCACATCGCCCTTTCGAAGGGATTGCCCGTCAACGGCAGCGAGGTCCACGGCATGTCGCAGCGCGGCGGTTCCGTCATCAGCCACTTCAAGATCGGTCCCTACGCCAGTCCGCTCGTCCGGGCGGGCGAGGCCGACATCCTCCTGGCCTTCGAACAGGGGGAAGGCCTGAGAAACTTCCATTTCCTGAAAAAAGGCGCAGTCGCGCTGGTGAACGCGGATCGCCCTGATGCCCTCTCGGATCCCGACCTCGTCGCGTTTCTTCAGGCGAGGGCGATTCGTCTGCACCCGATCGCCGGGTACGATCTGCTGCGCGAAAAAATGGGAGGCCGCTTCCTCTTCCTCAACGCCCTCGTCCTCGGAGCGCTGGCCGCAGCGGGCGCGACGGGGTTTCCCGCCCACGACCTGAGAGGCGCCGTGGAAAGCCTAGCCCCGGCGCGTTTCCGGGATGACAACCTCAAGGCCTTCGACCTGGGCTTCGGGGCTCTGGGCGCAAAGAGCTGAAGGCCATGAAGATCGAAATCGCGCGCGAAGTCTTCGAAACCTGGCCGTCCTACCGGCGGATCGTCGTTGTCGCCCGGGATGTCGACAACGCGGAAGAAGATCCGGAGCTGGAGGCGCTGCTCCGGGAGGCCGAGGCCTCCGCGAGGCTGGACCCGGAACTCGAGAACCACAGGGAGTATCCCCGGATCGCCTCCTGGCGGAGCGTGTTCGAGCGGATGGGGCTGAACCCCAACAAGTTTCCGCCGTCCATCGCCAACCTGATCAAGCGGACCCGTTCGGGAAAGGACCTGCCGTTCATCAACCGGCTGGTGGCGATCTTCAACATCATCAGCCTGAAATACCGGATTCCCTGCGGGGGCGACGACCTTGCGGGCGTAACCGGAAACGTCAGACTGATGCCCGCTTCGGGCGACGAGACCTACGAACCTCTGGGCAACCCGGAGGCGGTGGAGAGACCGAACCCGGGCGAGATCGTTCTTGCGGACACGGGGCGCAGGACGGTCTTCTGCAGGGGCTGGTGCTGGAAGAACGGGGATCCGAGCAAGATCACCCGGGATTCCCGCCTCGTGGCGATCAACCTCGATGCGCTTCCGCCGGTCGACCTTGAAACCCTGAAGGTGGCGGCCGCGGAACTGGTGGATCTCACGTCACGCCACTGCGGGGGGACCGCCGTGATGCACCTTCTGGAGCCCGAAAACCCAGGCTTCGAGGTATAGAAGGAGGCGGGGAGGATGTTTCGGGACTACGCCGAAATGCGGGCCCGGGCCGCGGGCATGGGGCCGATTCCCGTGAGCGTGGCGGCGGCCGACGACCGGGCGGTCATCCGGGCGGTGAAGATCGCCGTCGAAATGGGCATGATCCGGCCGATCCTCGTGGGCGGGGAAGAAAAAATCCGAACCCTCCTGGAAGAGGAGGGACTCTCCGGGGAGGTTCGGGTCGTGGATAGCCCCGATGCCCCTTCGGCCGCGCTCAGGGCCGTGGAGAGGGTCAAAAGCGGCGAAGCCAGGGTCCTCGTGAAGGGGCAGGTCAACACGAGCGACTTCATGAGGGCGGTTTTGGACAAAAACGTGGGGCTCAGGACCGGCAGGCTGGTCTGCGGCCTTGCGGTCTTCGAGATCCCGGGGGAGAAAAAGCTCGTTTTCCAGGCCGACGGCGGTGTGAACGTGGCGCCGGGGCTCCCGGAGAAGAGGCAGATCCTTTTGGAATCCCTTTCCGCCATGGCCCGGTTCGGGATCGAACGGCCAAAGGTCGCCGTCCTGACGGCCAACGAACAGGTCAACCCGAAAATGCCCGCCACCGTGGATGCGGCGGAGCTGGCCCGGATGAGCCGCGAGGAGGGGTTCCCTCCCTGCGTCGTGGAAGGCCCCATCGCCATGGACGTGGCCCTGGACCCGGAGATGGCCCGCCGGAAAGGTCTGCACAGCGAGGTTTCCGGCGATGTTGACCTCTACCTCATGCCCAACATCGAATCCGGCAACATCATGGGAAAACTCCTGGTTCACTACATGAAGGCGAAAATGGCCGGAATCGTTCTGGGGGTTTCCGCCCCGGTCGTGCTGACGAGTCGCGGCGAACCCCCCGACGGCAAGGTCAACTCGATCGCGCTGGCCTGCCTGGCTTCGTAACGGCGCGAAGAGAAGCGGCTCAGGCGGATTGAAAAAGGGAAAGGACCACCGGATTCCGGTGGTCCTTTCCCTTTTTCAATGATAAAGACTCATGGCGAGTTATAATGATAAAGAGTTAAATTGAGCTACTTTCGGTCCTTCCGCTCTGTTTTATACGGAAAACCTGTCGATTTGAGTGCAGGGAGGTGGCGGCAATGAAAAGAAGCGGATTGTGGTGTGCTGCGGGTCTGGCCATGGTCGGCCTGGCGCTCTTCGCGGCGGGCCCCGCATGGGCTTTGCCCGATCTGGTGGCGTGGGTGGCAAGCCGCGGGTTCCCGTGGAAAGAGGCGGTGAACTGGTCATTCCCTTCTCGGTGACCGTGCAGAACCGGGGAACGGAACCGGCTGCGCCGTTCAAGGTCTCCGTGGAATACGAGATCGTTTCGGGCGGCGTTTCGACGCTTCCTCCAAGCGGCCAGGCCCCCTTCCGTGTTCCCGGCCAGGCCAATGTCTGGTATCCGCAGACGGTTGCCGCTCTTCCGTCCGGCCCTCCGCCGGGAAGCACCGTGACCTTCACGGGAGAGGTCCTGATGGATCGCGCTTTCTCGGCGGCCCTCATCCGCCTTCGTGCGATCGCCGATTCCACGGCGGGGGAGGAATTCGCCGATCCGGCCGGGCGCGTTCGGGAGTCGGACGAGAGCAACAATGCCACGCCGTGGGTTGATGCCAGGATGGCCGCCGGGACGCCGGATTTGACCTTTCGGAACCAGACTCCCGCCGGTGTTTTCCGGCTAGTGGATCGGTACTTCGTCGAAGACCGCTCGGGAGGAGGGTTCACCTTCAGCGTGGAGAACCGCGGGACGGCCCCGGCCGGGCCCTTCAGCGTCCAGGTGGAGTACGAGATCATCGACGGGGTCGGCCCCGAAGTTTCAAGGTACGGACTCCTTGCGTACATTCCCGTTGCGGACCGTTCGATGGCGAGCCTCTCCCCGCGCGGCATCCACCGCTTCGACCGGCTGGCGCTTAAATTCCCGGAGGGGCTTGAGGGTGCGACCCTGCGGGTGCGTGCCCGTATCGACGATGCGAACGCGGTCGCCGAGTCGGATGAGCGGAACAACATCGGCCCGTGGAGCTCGCGGATTTACCTGGCGAGGCAGGTGGAGATGATGCGGATTCCAGGCACTCTGATCCTCAGGACCCTGGGGGTCGCCCTGAGGGGTTCCATCCGGATCAACAACTTCGCCGGTCCGACAAGCGACTTCCAGCTCGACAACGAACCTGCCCGAAGGGACGATTCATGGATCCGTATCGGGGGAAGGGAGACGCGTTTCACTCCTCCCTATTTCCCTTACGGGGACGGGGCGACGCGAAGCTGGTACTACCTTAACGACATCAACGCGGAATTTGGTGGGGCCGGAGCCCCCCGCTTCTACAGGGACCGGATCGTGATGGACATCAACTTCGAGACGGGGGGCGACTACGAGATCCGCGGGTGGGAGTACACCTGGCCCTACTGGTACGACTCCCCGCCCGATTTCGACCTCACCCGGATCCGGATCACCCTGGGGATGAGGCCGATCGTTCGGGAGGGCCGCCTGAGCTACGACCACGTTCTGGTTGCGACCGACATCGACCTCACGCTCCACGGTTTCTGGGCCTTCGTCGACAGCGGCCTGCTGAGCAACGGGATCCGGGACTACCTGCGCAACACGCTGAACCAGGAACTGCAGCGGCGCCTTGAAGACGAACTCACGAGCGAGGACCTGCGGCGGCGCGTCGAAGACGAGCTCGACCGCAACATCGTCGCCCCGGCCATGGCCCGCCTCGGAATCCGCCGCCTGCTCGGCGTCCGCGTCGTGGGCGACCACATGGAGGTCTTCTACAACCGCTAGCCCCACGATTGGGGTCAGAGCTTGAATTTGACCGTATGTATACCGTTTTGCCTGAACGATCGGACGGCCTTGCTGACGGAACTCGTATGAACTCCGTAAAAACGGGCGATTTCAGCCTGGCAGAATTGCCCCGACAGGTAGGCTCGCGCCATCGCTTCCTTCCTGTCGGGGTAGGTTCTGTCAAAATCTTCCAGGAATTCCAGAGGGGGGCGTTTTTGTTCTCGGACGATCCCTGACAGGCTTGCGTCAGAAAGAATTT
Source organism: Synergistales bacterium (assembly GCA_015657435.1). Lineage (GTDB taxonomy): Bacteria > Synergistota > Synergistia > Synergistales > 79-D21 > 79-D21. The sequence goes on from JADLKH010000003.1 coordinate 316,437, forward strand.
TCTCCTGTGCCTGCGCGACAAAAAGATCGTCGCCCAGGTAGATCTGTTGCTTGAGGTTTTCCATCGGGCTTCGGGAATCCCGAATCCCGTTTGCCACGTAGGAGGCAAAAGAGATCTGTTGTTGTTCCCGGGTTCCACTGCAGTTGGAAACAGCATCCAGCGTAAATTCCAAACCCAGCCACTCCGGTGGTGTTTCCAGCCCCACCATGGCCCGAAAACTGCTCCATGGCCAATCTTGGGCAGACGTCGCCAGCCCGGCTCGAACGGGGTTGAGCACGACATAACGGATCACTTCGAGAAGGTAGGCGTTTCGGTCGATGAGAATAGAGTGAAAGCGACCCTGGAAAAGGTGTCCGGCCCGGCCGTGGAAACGGTTGACATACTGGGTGTAGGTTCCGTTGAGAACTCGCATTCCTTCCGAAAGGTTCGGGCCGGGAGTTTCAACGACGAGGTGAAAATGGTTGCCCATCAGGCACCAGGCATAGGTTATCCATTGCAGGCGAGTGCTGACCTCGCTGTAGATGGACAGGAACTTTTCCCGATCCTTTTCGCTGTTGAAAATGGTGCACTTGTTGTCTCCCCTGGAGGTGACATGATAAAGCGCCCCGGNGAATTCGATTCGAAGAGGCCGTGCCATAACTCAGGATCATAGCAGGGAAATTTTAAAATACAAGTTTAATCTAAAGAAAAAGGGTCATTGTACACATACGGTCAAAATCAAGCTCTGACCCCAGGGGGAACCTGACCCCAGGGGGAACCTGACCCAGGGGGAACTGACCCCAGGGGGAACTGACCCCAGGGGGAACTGACCCCAGGGGGAAGAAATAAAGTCGATTGCCGGGGTTGTTGCCGGGCAATTAAGGAGAGGTTATGCTTTTGGTACAACGGAAGTCCGCTTCGAACCCCGGAAGGCCCGAAAGGAGGTGCACAACCCCCGGCCGGCAAGGGAGAGCGGATTTGTGAAGGCGGATCGGACCGGAGAGGGAGAAAAGGGAGAAGGCGGGTGAAGGAAACGTGGACACTTCACGGACCGAACCCGGATCGCCCCCCGGAAAGACCGCAAAAACCACACACAACCAAGGGGGTTGTAAATCCACATGAAGAGAATTTTTGCTTTGATCGCAGTCGCGGTTCTCGTGGCCTTCGCCGCTCCGGCGTTTGCCGCGAACCCGTTCGCCGATGTGCCCATGAACCATTGGGCCTATGACGCCGTTGCGCAGCTTGCCGCGAACGGGATCGTCGTCGGCTATCCCGACGGCGCCTACAAGGGACCCCAGCCGGCCACCCGTTACGAACTGGCCGCCGTTGTGGCCCGCGCCCTGGCCAACGTCGACATGAACAAGGCCAGCAAGCAGGACCTGGAGATGCTGAAGAAGCTGGTTGTCGAGTTCAAGAGCGAGCTCGACGCGCTGGGCGTGAAGGTGGACAAGCTGGATGCCCGCGTTGCCGTCCTCGAGGAGAGGATCGGCGGCTGGAAGTTCAGCGGAAACTTCCGCTTCACCGCGAAGTGGGCCGACGGCAATGTGAACCCGTGGGGAGTCGACCAGGATTCCAACTGGAGCGTGGACCGCTTCCGCTGGAACATCGTGAAGTACGTCGACGACAAGGTGACGCTGAACGTCCGTCTGCAGGGCGGCGGCGGCGATTCCCTCGACGTGGTCCGTGCCTACGCGACGATCCAGTTCCCCTGGGATATCACCGTCCAGGTGGGCCGCTTCCCGCTCGACTGGGAAGCCGACTTCTACGCCACCGACTTCGCGGGCTACAACATGAACGACGCCTACGTCACCGACTACGACCCGCTCGCCACGGCCATCTGGTTCCAGAAGCCCTTCTCCATGGGCAGCTTCGAAATGTTCGTCGCCCATGACGAAGACGATGCTTACTCGGACTTCTACCGGTACGGCGCGCGCCTGGCTTTTGACATGAACGAAAACCTGAAGCTGGCGGCCAACTACGTGAAGTTCGATTACCAGGATGGGGAAGATCTTTCCACCCTCTGGGGCGACCTCATCGTGAACTTCAACGAGAACATCGCCTTCAAGGGCCAGTACTTCGCCCAGGACAGCGCATGGGACGCCAACGCGTGGAAGGCGATCCTCGAGGTCAAGCAGGACGCCCTGAAGTTCACGGATCTCTGGGTGGAGTACGCCCAGATCGACCGGGGATTCTACTTCCGCAACGCCGATCCCTATGCCTGGACCCTTAGCGCGGGAACGTTGAAAAACGATTTCCTGGAGTCCACTTTTACCGACACGAGAATTCTGAATATCGTCGCGAGGCAAAAGTGGAACGACCAGTGGTGGACCTATGTCCGCTACCTGGATTTCGACGTGGACAACGGGTACGCGCTGGGGATCAATAATGGGCAGATGGCCATGATGTACTGCGACTACAAGCAGTACACGGTCAGCGTCCGCTACAACTACACCCCGAACCTCTGGTTCGAACTGGGGTACGATTATGTCGACCTCGACGAGGCGGCCAAGCCCTTCTTCGACTACGACGGCGAGTACGGCGACAGCATGGTGTGGTTCCGCACCACGGTCAATTTCTAGGCCGGACCGAAGAACAAAAGGGGAGCCCCCGGGGGCTCCCCTTTTTCATCCCTTTTCTCCCCCCTCTGGGTACGTTATCCTTGAGGTCATGCTGACCCTTTTCACGACCCCCAAACCCTTCAAGGGACACGACGGACTCATCCAGATGAACGCCCTGCGTTCCTGGGCCGGTCTTGTCCCGAAAGCCGACGTCCTCGTATTCGGGGAAGAGCCCGGGGCGAGGGAGGCGTGCGAAGAGACCGGCGCGCATCACGGAGGCGAAGTCTCGCGCAGCCCTTTTGGAACGCCCCTGGCCAGCGACATTTTCGAAAAGGCGCAGGCCCTGGCCCGGACCGACCTGGTTTGTTACGTGAACGCGGACATCCTTCTCTTCGGCGATTTCATGGAGGCCGTCCGCATCGCGAGCAGGCTGACCGGGCCTTTTCTGCTGGCCGGGCAGCGGTGGGACCTGGACATACGGGAAAACCTGCTTTTCGGCGAAACCGAAGTCGAGACCCTGAAGTTCAGGGCTCGCGCGGAAGGGGTCCTGCACCCGCCCTGCGCGATCGACTACTTCGTTTTTCCCCGGGGTTTCCTCGACCGCCTGCCTCCATTTTCCATCGGGCGGATGCGGTGGGACAACTGGCTCATACGCGAGTCCATCCGGCGCGGCGGGATTCTGGTGGACGCGACGCCCTCCGTGGTGGCGATCCATCAGAACCACGGCTATGCCCACGTGCCGGACATGGAGGTCGACGAGTCGGGGCGTGTCCTGGCCAAGGGGGAGGAAAACCGCCTCAACATTGAACTTGCGGAGAATGTGGATTTCCGCCTAAGCGATTCGACCCATGTTCTGAGAAACGGGGTGGTCGAACCCGTTTTCCGATTGCGAAGGAAGAAAGTTCACGTCCATTTTCCGGGGGGAAGTCCCGCCAGGCGGGCTGCCGGAGGCCTTGTGGCCCTGCTGGACCGCCTTCTTCCGGGAAGCGGGCCCGGATTTGACGGAGTGAACTGAAAAGGAGGGGGCAACTTGGCCAGGATCCTCGTAACGGGAGCCGGCGGCTTCATCGGGAGCCATCTCGCTCGTATGCTCAAGCAGCGGGGGCATTTCGTGCGGGCTGTGGACGTGAAGTGGGACGGGTACATGGAGGAGGATTACGCCTCCGAACGGAGGACGCTGGACCTCCGGTCCGGCACGGCCTGCCTCGCGGCCACGGAAGGGATGGACGAGGTCTACAACCTTGCGGCCAACATGGGGGGCATCGGTTTCATCACCTCCGTCGGGGCGGACGTGGCCCACGACAACGTCCTCATTAACGCGCACATGCTGCAGGCGGCGATCGCCAACCGTGTCGGCCGGTTCTTCTTTTCCTCCTCCGCATGCGTCTACCCGGAATACCGGCAGGCGAATCCAGGGGTCGTCCCCCTGAGAGAGGAAGACGCGCTGCCCGCGGATCCTGATAGTTTCTACGGCTGGGAAAAGCTCTTCACCGAGAAGATGGCGGAAGCCTACGCGCGGGATTACGGACTTGATGTCCGCGTGGCGCGCTTCCACAACATCTACGGCCCGGAGGGGACCTACGAGGGAGGGCGGGAGAAGGCGCCGGCTGCGCTCTGCCGGAAGGCCGCGGAGGCCCCCGACGGGGGAACGATCGAGATCTGGGGCGACGGGAATCAGACGCGTTCCTACTGCTACATCGACGATTGCGTGTCGGGAATCCTGGCACTGATGGCGTCCGAATGCGGAAGCCCGGTCAACATCGGCTCGGACCGCCTGGTTTCCGTGGACGGGCTCGCGGACATGATCGTCGGGATTTCCGGCAAGGCCCTTTCCAGGAAACACCTCTGCGAGGCTCCCCAGGGCGTGAGGGGGCGAAACGCGGACCTTTCGATGGCGCGAAGCCGGCTTGGCTGGGAGCCCGAGGTCACCCTCGAAGAGGGGCTTGAAAAGACCTACCGCTGGATCCTGTCAAGGGTGAAGCAAAAGGGCAAGTAGGAAAAAAGCGGGGGCCTTCGGGCCCCCGCTTCGTTTTGCCTGTTCTTAGAACACCGCGTAATCGGAATCCTTCGGATCGCAGAGGAACATGTGACCCGGGGCATGGGTGATCGCGAAGGGCGGCTTGCTGGCCATGAGGGCCGCCTGGGGGGTCACGCCGCAGGCCCAGAAGACGGGCGTCTCCCCTTCGTGGATCGGGACGGCCTGCCCGAAATCGGGCCGGTTCACGTCCGCGATGCCGATGGCTTCGGGGTCCCCGATATGGACGGGAGCGCCGTGAACCGCCGGAAACCGGCCGGTGCAGAGAACGGCCTTCGGGACCAGGGCGTGCGGGATCGGCCGCATGCTCACGACCATGGGGCCGGAAAGCCGCCCCGCGGGCTTGCAGGGGATGTTCGTCTGGTACATGGGGACGTTCAGCCCCAGTTCCATGTGGCGCACGGGAACGCCCGCCTCCACCAGAGCGCCCTCGAAGGAGAAGGAGCAGCCCAGTAGGAAGGCGACAAGATCGTCCCGCCAGTATTCCGTGATGTTCGCGGGCTCTGCGGCCAGTCTTCCGTCCTTCCAGATCCGGTACTTCGGGATGTCGGTGCGCAGGTCGGCCCCCGGCGCAACGATCCGAGGCTCGGGATCGCCCGGTTCGGTCACGTCCAGCACCGGGCACGGTTTCGGGTTTCTCTGGGCGAACACAAGGAAATCGTACGCCCAATCCTTGGGGAGGATCACCAGGTTGGCCTGCACTCGCCNCCTGCAGAGGCCGGATGTCGGTTTGGGCCACTTCCCCTCCCGGATCGCCTTGCGGGCCTCCGCGGGAGCAACGTGGGCCAGGTCTTCCATGGTCAGGGTCATGCGGAAAGCACCTCCTGGATGGGAGTCACGGTCACGCCTGCCTCGAGCAGTGCGCGCTTGATGCGGGCCGCCAGGGCCACCGCTTCAGGGTTGTCCCCGTGGAGACAGATGGAATGGGGCCTGAAGTGGATGAGCTTGCCTTCGGCGGTTTCCACCACGCCCTCGGTCGCCATCCGTACAACGCGGGCTGCGGCGACTTCCGGATCGTGGATCACGGCGTTCGGCTGGCTTCTCGGGGTGAGGGACCCGTCGGCCTGGTAGCTCCGGTCGGCGAAGGCCTCGGCCGCGAACGGAACGCCCGCCTTCCCCGCCGCCGCTTCGAAAAGGGAATTGGCCAGCCCCATCAGGATCAGGCCTTCACCCGCGTCCTTCACGGCGCAGGCGATCGCGCCTGCCAGCGGTTCGCTTTTCGCCGCCTGATTGTACAGGGCTCCGTGGGGCTTCACGTGCTGCAGGGCAACGGCCGCCGCCCTGCAGACGGCGAGGAGGCTGCCGATCTGCACGAGGCAATCCGCGTAAACTTCATCGGGGCTGCAGGCCATGTTCCTGCGGCCGAAACCCACCAGGTCCGGGTAGCCCGGGTGGGCGCCCACGGCCACGCCCGCCTCGCGGGCGGCCTTTACGGTCTTCACCATCACAACCGGGTCGCCGGCGTGGAAACCGCAGGCCACGTTTGCCGAGGTGACGTGGGCGAGGACCTCGCGGTCCATCCCCATCTTCCACGCTCCGAAACTCTCGCCGAGGTCGCTGTTCAGGTCGATTTTCGCCATTGAGTCCATCCCGTCCCTTCTACAGTTCCTGCCATTCGATCGTGGAGGTTTTTCCGCCGAGCCTTACCGTGAATCCTCCCGAGGCCGCCCGGGCCGGCCCGGAACGCTCCGCGGGCCTGGACCGGTATTCCGCCCGGAGCCGGCAGAGCTCCGCCAGCCTCCGGGACCGTTCGGCCAAAAGTCCGGCCCCTTCTTCGGGGGTCGACCGGACAAACCGGACCTTCTCTTTGGGCATCCGCTGGGCCAATACGGCCAAATCCGCCGTCAGGACCACCGCGGCCTTCGTGTAACCGCCCGTGGTTTGCCGGTCCGCCAGCATGACGATCGGCTGACCGTGGCCCGGAACCTGCACGGCTCCCAGCGGGATGGCGTCCGAGACGATGTCGGCTCCCGCCTTGTGGGCGACCTTCGGGCCTTCCATGCGATACCCCATCCGGTCGGCCTGGGTCGAGATCGTGTAGATCGAGCCGAAAAGGGTTTCGAGCCCCTCTTCCGTGAACGCGTCGTCTTGGGGCCCCGGCACCGCCCGGATGGGGGCCTCCGGATCCCGGAGAGGGCGGAGTGCCTCGGGGCAGCAAAAGCCGACCGTTCTTTTCCAGAGCGGGGGAAGTTCCCCGCAGACGACCGTATCGCCTGTTTTCAGGGCCCGTCCCTCGAATCCGCCGATGCCCGCCCGCGTGTAGGTCGACCGGCTTCCCATGACGAGCGGAACGCCGATTCCGCCGGAAACCGCCAGAACCGCCCGGCAGCCCCGACCCTTCGGTCCCGAGAAGGCGATCACGTCGCCCCCCTTGACCGCGACGCAGGTCCATTGGGGAGCCGGGATGCCGTTCACGCAGAAGCCCAGGTCGGCCCCCGCGACGGCGACGGTTCCATCCCCTTCCGCCGTCATTGTCGGTCCGAGCAGGGTGATCTCGAGGGCCGCCGAGCCCGGATCGTTCCCGGCCAGGATATTGGCGACGGCCAAAGCTTCGGGGTCCATGGCCCCGGCCACGGGCATTCCCATGGCCTGATGCCCCCACCGGCCGAAATCCTGGACCGTCGTGCTCATCCCCGGCCTGGTGATCTTCAGNNGGAGAGAGGCATCTCACTCGCCCTCCTTCCGGAACGACGTTTTCAGAGTAAAGGCGCCTGCCCTCGCGGCAGACTGGATAGTAAGAAACTCGGCTTCGTCGATGGTCTCGAACCGAACCCAGTCCCCCGCCTCGACGAGGGTCGGAGGGGTTCTCAGGGGGTCGAAAATCGAGAGGGGCGTGCGGCCGATGAGCTGCCACCNCCCGGGGCTGTCGATGGGGTAGATTCCGGTTTGTTTGCCCGCAATTCCCACGCTGCCGGCCGGGATGACGGTCCGGGGGTTCTCCAGGCGGGGCGTGGCGAGGGTTTCGTCCATCCCGCCGAGGTAGGCGAAACCCGGGGTGAAGCCCAGCATGAAGCAGTACGTGTCCCTGCCGGTGTGCCGGGCAATCACTTCTTCTTTCGAGCAGCCCGTGTGGGCGCAGACGTTTTCAAGGTCGGGACCGAAGGCTCCCCCGTAACAGACGGGGATTGTGACGACGCGGCCGTTTCCGCCGCCTGCCTCGTCAAGGTTTTCGCAAACGGTTTCGATCCGGTTTTTCAGGTTCTCCCGGCCGAGGACGCAGGGGTCGTAGTAGACGGCCAGGGAGCGATAGGTGGGGACCAGTTCGACGATCCCCTTGAGGCCGCTTCTCGCCAGAGCGCTCTTCAGGGCCTGGACCTTCGCGTTGAGGGCCCGGTCGACGGTCGTTCCGAACTCCGCCACCAGGCAGCTGTCGCCCGCGTCGAGCAGGCGCGGGGTCCGCGGTTCATCCATACCGTTCACCTCGTTTCAAAAAAAGGGGGGACGGGGAAACCCCGCCCCCCGCAATGCCATTCTATTTCATCAGCTGGAGGATGGCTCCCAGGGATTTCCATCCCATCCATGCCGTGAAGGCGACCATGACGTAGCCGAGGATGGTGAGGGCCATGGGGTGCCTGTAGTCGCCGATGATGTCCTTCCGGTAGGCGGCCAGGAGCATCGAAAGCAGCGACAGGGGCAGGATCAGGCCGTTGATGGAACCGGCGAAGATCAGCAGGTTGACCGGTTTGCCGACGGTCGTGAAGATCGTCGTGGAGGCGATGATGAACCCGATGATCCACCAGCGCTGGTAGGTCTTGACGGTCTTGAACAGCGTCTGGAGGAAGGAGATGGAGGTGTACGAGGCGCCGACGACGGAGGTGACGGCGGCGGCCCAGAGCACGACGCCGAAGATCTTGTAGCCGATCATGCCCGCGCCGATCTGGAAGGCGGAAGCCGGCGGGTTGGACGGGTCGAGGGGCTTGCCCATGGCCACGACGCCGAGGATGGCCAGGAAGAGCAGGAAGCGCATGACTCCCGTGATGGCGACGCCCTGCACGGAACCGAAGCTGATCTGTTTCACCTTGTCGTGTCCGGTGATGCCCGCGTCGATGATCCGGTGCGCGCCGGAGAAGGTGATGTAGCCGCCGACCGTTCCGCCGACCAGCGTCAGGACCATCATCCAGTCGATCGTGCTGGGCAGGACGGATTCCTTGAGGGCCAGGCCCACGGGGGGCTGGGTCTTGAGCACCATGAAGAGCACCAGGGCGATCATCGTGAAGCCGAGGATCTTCGTGAACTTGTCCATGGTCTTCCCCATCTCCTTGTTCAGGAAGATGAAGATGGCCAGGGCCGCACTGACGATGGCGCCCAGTGCCATGTTGGACCCGAACAGGACGTTCACGCCCAGGGCCGCTCCGGCGATGTTCCCGATGTTGAACACGAGGCCGCCCAGAGCCACCGAGAAGGCCAGGAAGTACCCGAGGCCGGGGATGACCTTGTTGGCCACGTCCTGGGCCCGCATGCCCGAAACGCCCAAAATCCTCCAGATGTTGAGCTGGACCACCACGTCGATGAGCACGCTGGCCAGGATCGCGAAGGCGAAGGCCGCCTTCAGCTTGTCCGTGAAGACCGCCGTCTGGGTCAGGAATCCGGGGCCGATGGCCGAGGTCGCCATGAGGAACGCGGCTCCCAGCAGGACGCTGAGGACCTCCTTGCGGGACGCCACCGCATCCGCGATGGAGCCGGGCTGCGGAAGAGTGTGGTTCGTTGAATCGGACATGCGAACACCTCCAGAAAAGATGAAGTTGGGTTTCTACTGGAGGTATAAGCAAAAAAGTTGCCGAAATTCTGTCGGAAACTTCCCGTTGTCTGAAAAGTCGAACCAATCCGGATGGCAGAGGAACAATCCCGTTTCCCCCAACCCCCGGGGCAGGGCCGAAAAACTGTCGGGTGGGCCGTTCAGGCGGGGATGGGCGGCAAAACGTGCGGAAGAAGCGTGCGGTCAGGCTCGCCGGATTCGCGGCAAACCCAGCCGGTGCCTGTGCCAGGTTACTGTGCGGGCCGGAATTGCGAGTTCCCGAGCCAGGGCGGCGTCGGATTTTCCGTCCTTCCAGGCGGCCCGTATCGCCTCCCTGAGGGCCTTGGAGGTGAGCTCCGGCCGGGAGGACAGACCTCTTCCGATGAGCGCGGAAAGGGGGATCGTGCCCCGCGGTGTGGTTGCCCAGGTTCCGGAGGCCGCCCGCTGCACGGTGGACGGGGCAAGGCCCAGTTCCCGCCCTGCGCGAGAGAGGGTCAGGGGGGCGGGCGCGTCCGCCGGGCCCCGCAGAAATTCGCTTTGCCTCGAAGCCAGCAGCAGGGCCAGGCGCAGCTTCGTGCGGAGGCGTGCGGCCAGGGCGGAAAGGATTCCCCGGGCATCCCGGAAGGCCCGGCGCGCCGCCGGTCCGGCCGCCGCGAGAAGGTCCGCGTCCATCAGAAGGCGGGGGAGGTTTTCCGACAGCAGGCGAACCGAAGGATTCCCCCTGTCGTCGAAACGGATCTGGATCTCCGGCAAGACCGTTTCGGGATGGGAGAAGCCGAAGCCCGGGTGGGGATCCAGCCGCCTCAAAACCGAGAGCGCGTTCTGGAGGCGGTCGCGTTCCCACTCCAGCTTTCTCCTGAGCCCCCCCATGTCCTGGCGTTCAAGCTCTTCGCGGCCCCGATCGAGAAGGACCCAGGCGTCGGAATTCTCCAGGCCCAGGCGAGCGAGCTGGATCCGCAGACAGTGAACGAGATCGCGGGCGAACAGTCCCGGGGGATCCACCGCGGCGCGCACCTTCTCCAAAACGATTTCCAGCGTCGCTCCGTCCGTTTCGATCGCGGAGGCCAGTTCCCCGACGGGGGCGGCGAGGTAGCCGCGCGTGTCCAGACAGGAGACAAGCTTGTCCCCGGCCCGTCGGCCCAGCAGCGACACTTCCGGCACCAGCGCGAGCTGGGGGCGGATCGCCTCGTCGAGGTTCGGCAGGGCCGGCACGGCCTCCCAGGGGTCGTCCTCATCCTCGTCCAAAGAGGCTCCCGTCCCCCGGGGTTCGGCTGCCCTCGGGGGCTCCACGTAAAGCAGCGGGTTCTTCGCGGTTTGTTCCTCCAGCACGGAGGCCAGGTCCGCGGAAGGGGCCGCCAGCAAACTGATCCGGGCGAAAAGGAGGGGAAGCGGGATGGTTTTAAGGCGCGTCGCCGGTTCGAGGCGGAGTTCCGTACGGCCGTTTTTCATGATCTAGGCCAGATGATGCTTCTGGAGTTTACGCAGGAGGGCGTACCGGGAGATGCCCAGGCTTTCCGCCGCGCGGGTCCGGTTCCCGTCGTGCTCGGCCAGAGCCTTTTCGAGGACGGTCTTCTCGCCGGCCAGCAGGCGGTCCTCCAGGGTTCCCGTCTCTCCCGCGGGGCTCGCCTCCTCCGCAAGGGTCTCCACCATCTCGGCGGGCAGGTCGGAAAGCCGGATGTCCGGGTCGGCCGGGTCCTTCAGAATGAAGACCCGCTCCAGGACGTTGCGCAGCTCCCTGACGTTGCCGGGCCATCGGTAGCGCAGAAAGACCTCCGCGACCTCGGGCGTGAGCCCCCGGACCGAGCGGTTCATCTTCCGGTTGAACTCCGACAGGAACGTCTCCGCCAGCAGGAGGACGTCATGCCCGCGTTCCCGCAGAGGCGGCAGGGCGACGGGGATCATGGAGACGCGGTAGAAAAGATCCTGCCTGAAGGATCCCTGTTCGACGCGGGTTTTGAGGTCCGCCGCCGTGGCGCAGACCACGCGCAGGGAAACCTTCCGCTCCCGGGTGTCCCCCAGGGGCCTGAGGGTTCGGCTGTCCAGGAAGCGCAGCAGTTTCCCCTGCAGGGCCTGCGGGAGGTCGGCGATCTCGTCCAGGAACAGGGTTCCGCCGTCCGCGCTCTCGATCAGCCCGATCTTGTCCTGCGCGGCTCCGGTGAAGGCGCCCTTCCGGTAGCCGAAAAGCTCGGCCTCGAGCAGCGCCTCGGGAATGGCGGCGCAGTTCAGGGCGATGAGGTCTCCGGCTCCGCGCGAGGCCGCGTGGATGAGCTGGGCCACAACCTCCTTGCCGGTTCCGCTTTCGCCCGAGATCAGAAGGTTCACGTCCGTGTGTCCCGAAACCTTTTCCACCAGATCCCGGATGGCGGCGATGGCGGGACAGTCCCCGACGAGGGTTACGGACCGGTCGCTGCTCAGGCGGCTCAGGCGGCGCTTCAGGAGGATCGACTCCGAGGCGCGGGCCACGAGGTTCTTCACCGCCTCCAGGGGGAAGGGCTTGTCGAGGAAATCGTAGGCCCCCTCCTGGATGGCCCGCACGATCGTTGGGGAATCCCCGTAGGCGGTCATGACGATGACCTTCGCCTCGGGCCGGGCCCGCAGGATCGAGGGGAGGGCGGAGATTCCGTCCCCGTCCGGGAGGCGGACGTCCAGCAGCACCACGTCCGGGGTCCGCTCGGACAAAAGGCTTGACAGGTCGGCCAGGGAATAGGCCTGGGACACGTCGCAGCCCTGCCCGCCGAGGGCCAGGGCAAGCCCCTGGTTCAGGTTTTTCTCGTCGTCCACGATCCAGATGTCCATGAAATCAGCTCTCCTTTTTGTCCGGCGGCGCCGTGGGGAGAAGGAGCGAGAAAACCGTCCCCTGCGGCGAGGTTTCCACGTTCACCCGTCCTCCGTGCCCCTCCACGATGCGGTGCACGATCGACAGGCCCAGGCCCGTTCCCTCGGGCCGGGTGGTGAAGAAGGGGTCGAAGATCCTCTCCAGAAGCTCCGGCGGGATGCCCGGCCCCGTGTCCGAAACCCGGATGGACACGTTCCGGCCTTCACCCCGGGCTTCGAGGCGGACGCTTCCCCCGTCCGGCTGGGCGCCCACCGCGTTCAGGACGAGGTTCAGCATCACCTGCTTGAGCTGCTGTTCATCTCCCCAGAGGAAGGGGCAGCCTTCCTCGACGCCCCAAAACTGCTGCACGCCGGCCAGTCGGCACGGCGTGGCGGTCATCGAGGCGATCCAGGCCAGCAGTTCCCGGGCGTCCACCGGCCCGAAGAGGGGCGTCCTCGGCCGGGCGTACGACAGAAGCTGCGAGACCGTCTGGTTCAGCCGATCCAGTTCCGTCCCCAGGATCGCGGCGCTTTCCTTCTCACCGGCGGAAAGCCGTCCCTGCAGCAGGTCCAGGTGGATCCGCATGCTCGCCAGGGGGTTCTTCACCTCGTGGGCCACCGCGGCGGCCACCGAACCCAGAGCCGCGAGGCGCTCCACCCGGGCGGCCTGCTTCTGGAAATCCTGCCATCTCTTCAGGTCTTCCACCATGCCGTTGAAGGCCTCGTTCAGGGCTTCGAGCTCGTAGGGGGTCCGGGAGAGGGTCGGAAGGCGAACCCATCGCCCGCTCCGCATCTGCTCGCATCCCCAGGCCAGGATCTTCATCGGCCGGGTCAGGCTGTAGGCCAAAAACACCGCCAGTTCCACCGCCACGAGCAGCCCGATGAGGCCCGCAACGAGAACGTAGCGCTGCCGGTGAACGAGGGCGCTCCAGATCCGCGAGCGGTCAAGGGTGAAGCGCCACACCTTCCCGTCGGAAGAGTGCACCGTTTCGGCGGGGACCCCCGGAGGGGCCTCCTTCCAGAACGGCCCGAGCTTCATCAGGAGCGGTTCCACCTGGGCGGCGGAAAGTCCGCTGGCGGCTGATTTTGCGGTCTCAAGCAGCAGCCGGGCCTCTCCCGTTCGCTCGAAAAAGCCCTGCGTCAGCGCCGTCCCGACGGTCAGGCCCGTCAGCCCGATGGCGATGGCCGTCAGGATCACCTTGATCCGGGTTTCGATGCTCAGCGGGCGGGAGCTTCTCATGGGGCTTTCCTCCAGGGGCGAAAGTACAGCACGCCTTCCAGCGCCAGGGCCGGAAGCAGGGCCAGCTCTGGAAGGAGGCCCAGAAACACCGTCAGGAAAAGGTGCAGCAGCAGGGCGGCGGAAAGCGGCACGAACAGGGCCCGGGGCCTCGGGTTGCGGATCACGTAGANGGGCAGGAAGAAGCAGATGGCCACCACCGTCCAGCTGTACCGTCCGATCAAAAGAACGCCCGGCAGACGGAACTGGCTCAGGGCCAGCGCCGCCGTTGCGATCCCCGCGATGGCCAGCCGGTTTTTGAAGAGGAAGCGGTCCTCGGTGACCAGATCGCCCCGGTTCCGTCCCTCCCGCGAGTTCAGGTCGTAGCAGAGCGAACAGGCCGCCAGCAGAAGCTGGGAGTTCGCGGTGCTGACCGCCGCCGCCAGCACCGCCAGGAATAGCGCGAGGGCAGGGAAGGGCGGCAGGGCCAGGGTGAAAAGCCGCGTGAAGGCCAGTTCGTCGCTTGCGGCCCTCACGCCTGGAAACAGGACGAAGGCCGAAAGCCCCAGAACCGTCAGCCCGGCGTAGATGGCCCCGATGATCAGCGAGGAAAGGGCCAGCGTGCCGTAGGCGTCCCGGGTCGTCCGGGCCGAGAGCAGGCGGATGGCGTACTGGGGGTTCGCCGCCACGCCCAATCCCCAGGAAAGCATCATCAGGGTCGTCACCAGGGGACTCCACCCTTCCGTCCAGGGGTGGAGCATCTCGGGCGCCCGTTCGGCCAGCGCGGCGTGGATCGCCGTCAGGGAACCGGCACGCTGCAGAAGGGAGGTTGCGGCCAGCGTGACGCCCCCCAGGATGAGGGCCAGGTTCAGCGTGTCGCTTCGGGCGACCGAGGGAAGGCCTCCGAAGGTCGTGTAGAGGACGAAAAGATAGACGAGGGCCGAAGCCACCAGAACCTTGATGTCCAGAAGCGTTGCCACGATGGTTCCGAAGGCCCGGAACTGGATCACCATGTAGAAGGTGTAGGCTCCGATCAGGGCCAGGGCGGAAAGGGACCTCAAACGCGGGTCTTTGAAGGTGTCCCCCAGCCACTGCGGAAGGGAAAGGGCACGGCTCACCCGAAGCTTCCTGACGATGAACGGCATGAACACGAGCCCGATGAGCCAGCCGTTCACGCTCCCCGTGAAGGCGACGTACCCGTCGGCGTAGAGCCACATCGTGTAGCCCAGCACCGAGGCCGCGCTCATCCAGGTCGCCACGAAGGTTCCCACCATCGGGACGAGCGTGAGTCGGTTGCCCCCCACGTAGAAGAGGCGGCGGTCCTCCTTCCAGTTGAAGGCTTCGCCGGCCAGAAAGACGAGGGCCAGCGTGTAGGCCCCGAAGACGAGGATCTGCAGCAGAAGAATCGGCATCAGCGGTGCCTCCGGCGCAGGGCGAGCGAAATGACCAGAGGCGCCAGCACGAGGCCCGCGAAAAGCAGCCAGTCCACGAAAAGATAAAGGGGGAATGGGCTCGGGTTCGTCATGCCCCCATTGTAAGGGATGCGCCGCAGACCGCGCGCCAGGGGCAGGCGGGGCACCCTTCCGAATTCAGGGCGAAGGGGCCCGTCGCGCCGATGCGGGCCATGAGCCGGGCTCCGGCTTCGATTTCTTCCGGCGTGGCCGAGTCCGGGGGAAGGGTCCTCTCCGTGCCCGGCTTCAGGAACAAAAGCGACTGATCGATCCCGCGGCCGGGGAACAGTCGCCTCGCCACCGCCCCGTAGAAGGCCAGCTGGCTGAAACCCAGTTCCTCCAAAACGCCGGATGGATGGGCATACTTGTAATCGACCAGGTGGACGGTCCCCTCCTCCTCCCACAGGGCGTCGATCACGCCCGCCAGGGCCGGTCCGCCGTCGAGGGCGAGGCGGAAGGGCCATTCGCGCCGGAGGATCCCCCGGCGGTGGGCCGCCGCGATCCTTCGTCCAGACGGGTTTTCGAGGAACGCGGCCAGGGTCGAGCGGAGGTTTGTCCGGTTCAGGTCGTTCCGGGCGGGAGCCCTCAGCTCCGGCGGCAGGCGAAGAAGCGCTCTGTCCGTCGGTCCTTCCGGCACCTCGGGAAGCAGCCGGTCCAGGCTCTCGGGGGTGAAGTCCCATTCGGCCAGAATCCAGTGGGCCAGGCTTCCGGGGTCCGGACCTCCGGGCTCCGCGGTCCCGGGCTTTTCCCACACGAGGTCGATCCCCTGCCGGGCTTGCAGCCTCCAGGCGTGGGGACAGTATGAAAAAAGGGCATATCCGGTCGCCGACACGGAAGCCAGCACGGGGTGATCCCCGGGCAGGCAATGCTCCCGTTTTTCTTCGCTCCCGCGGGCCTCTGTGGTGTGTTCAGGTCTTGAAGTTCCGGGAAGGATCTCGGGGATTTCCGCCAGGCCGCGATCGAGGATCCCCGGGAATGCGTCATCGAGCAGATGAAGCCAGGTTCCTTCGCCCGGAGACGGAAGGCCCGTCTCCGGTTCGACCGGGCAGATCCCGCAAAGCAGCAGAACGTCCTGGGCGCGGGTGGACGCCACGTAGAACAGGCGCTCCCATTCCTCCTGCAGCGCATCGCTCTCCAGGGCCCTGTGCCAGTTTGCGGCCTGCGCCAATCCGTTTTCGTCCCCCGGCAGAGAGCTGGTCACGCAGACAAGCGGGACCGAGGGAATCAGCGCGGATTTTCCGCGGCTGCCGCGGTTTGCGTCCTCGAGACCCATGACCGCGACCACGGGAAACTCCAGCCCTTTGGCGGCGTGAACCGTCATGACCCGCACGACGTCCTCGTCTTCGGAGATAAAGTCCGGCTCCTCGGTCGGAAGGGCCCGCCGAAGGGCGCTTCCCAGGGCATCCGCGCAGGCCGCGAGGCCGGGTCCCCTGGCGGCCGAAAATTCCCTCGCCAGGGAAGCGGCGCGGGCCAGGTTGGCCGCCATGCGCGGCCGGTCGGCCCCGGGTGCGGTCAGCAGCGCCGCAGGGTTTTCAAGCAGAGGGTCGAACGCCGCCGCCGCTCCGGCCAGCAGGGCTTTGGCCCGAAGCGCCCCGAACCTTTCGCCGCCTTCCGGGAATTCCGCCCGGAAGCGTTCGTGAAGCGACGGGTCCGCTTTTTCNNCGGACGCGTCGGCCAGGCGCAGAACGTCTTCCTTGCAGAGTCCGGAAAACGGGGAGGCCAGCCACCCCGCCAGGGCCGTCCGGTCGCCCGGGTCCGCCAGGGCCTTCAGCAGCGAAACGAGGTCGAAAACCTCTCCTCTGGAGAAGAACCCCCGGCTATCCTGGAACACCGCGGGAATTCCTGCGGCCTCGAAGGCGTCCTGCAGCGCGGGGTAGTGGGTCCTTCCCGGCACGAGAACGGCCATGTCGCTCCACGAGAGGGGCCCCAGTGCGCCCCGTTCCTTGTCCCAGGAGGGTTTTCCGCGCAGGGAATGCAGGTGCGCGGCCAGGCGTGCGGCCAGGCGGCCGCGCACGGCGTCCTTCTTTTCCCTCTCCTCCGATACGGGGTCCTCCCGATGGTTTTCGAGCAGCAGGGTCACCGCGGAGGTTCCAAGTCCGTTTCGGGCTTCCCACCAGGGAGCGTCGTCGGGGCCGCGGAGCGCTTCGTAGACGACTTTCAGGCCTCGTCCCAGCTCGTCGCCCCACAGAGGGCCGAAGCAGTCATTCACGAAGCGCACCAGATCCTCCCTCATCCGGTAGCTCCTGTCCAGCAGGACGTAGCGCCCCGCCCTGCCCTGGGCCGCCGCCCCGATCCGGCCCGCGAAAAGCGTCGGCTCGGCGTGACGGAAACGGTAGATGGACTGTTTCAGGTCGCCCACCATGAAGAGGCGTCCTCCTCCTTTTTCCCACAACGACCCGATGAGGGCGTCCTGGAGGGGGTCCGTGTCCTGCACCTCGTCCACCAGGATGTGGAGGAACCGCTTCCCGTAGGCGGGATTGACCGAAACGGCCCGAGCGGCGTACCGGATCAGGTCGTCGAAGGACAGGTTCCCGCTCTCCGTCCTGGCGTGGTCCCATCGGGTCCAGGCCAGGGCCGCCGTTTGGGCCAGGGTCTTTCTGAGCGACTGCTCCTCCTCCGAAAGGCCCTTCACCAGCGAGCGCGCCAGAGGCAGTTCCTTCTGCAGGGTCTTCCTGAGTTCAGTGGGCGGCTGTCCCATGAGGTCCGTCAACGTGTCCTTCAGCTTCCCGCCCGCGTTTTTGAGGGTCGCGTCCAGTTCCTCCAGGAACGCGAGCAGCCTCGCCGGATCCTCCGAACCGGGCTCCGGGTCCCTCCAGTTTTTGGAAAAGGCGTCGAGCTTCCGGGCCAGAGCGGTTTTGTCCTTCGAAAGGTCGCCCAGGCCGGGGAAGACTTCGGCGCGGAAAGAGGCCAGCCGGTCCGTCCATGCGGGGGTTCTCTCCGACAGCAGGGCAAGGCGGACCGGTTCGTCCTGGGAGGGATCCCATTCCCACAATTTTTCGGGAGACGTCCCGCGGCTTCCGTGAAGGGCCGCCGCCGAGCGGGCGAAATCGGCCACCGCCTCGGGTCCCCAGGCGTTCACGACAGATGCAAGCTCTTCGGACCCGAACAGCGTTTCCGCCCGGCTTCTCCAGGNGTCGGGAANGGCCCGCGAGGCCTCCGACGGATCCAGGCTGTCCAGTGCGGAGGAAAAAGATTCCCAGAAGGCTTCCTCCCGAGGAGGGCTCACGATCCCGGCCCNGGGGTCGATCGGCAAAACCAGTCCGCTTTCGCGGATCACCCGCAGGGCGAAGGCGTGGATCGTGGAGAGATAGGCTTCGTCCAGGCGGTTTCCGGCTTCGTCCAGGCGAAGGGCGGTCTCCTCCAGCCCCAGGGATTCCGCCGTGTCGCGCGCGGCCTTCAGCATCTTCCCGATGCGGTCCTTCATCTCCCGGGCCGCCTTTTCCGTGAACGTCAGGGTGAGGATGTTCTCGACCCGCGTTTCGGGGAAGGTCAGGAGGGCCCAAAGGAAGCGCCAGGCCAGGGTCTTCGTCTTGCCGGTTCCGGCTCCGGCTCCCACCACCACCAGGGGCTCTTCGGCCGTCACGGCCTCCCGCTGTTCGGTCCTCGCCTGACGAAGAAGCTCGTCGAGAACCCTGGACCCCGGACCTTCATTCATCGGGCATTCCCTCCGTTTCCTCTTCAGCCGCCAGGCTTTCCCCACGGGCTTCTCCCAGCCGGCACAGCCCCCTGGCCGGGCAGTGGGGGCAGGCGGAGGCCGTGCGGTGGGCCGCCGGGAAGGATCCCGACAGGATCCCCCGCGCCATCGCCGACAACCCTTCCCGTGCCCGTTCCAGAGACGCCTCCAGCGTTTTGGGCTTTGCCGCCGTGATGCCGTTTCCCCGCGGGAAGGTCAGCGGGCAATCGTCCGAGAGGGCCAGGTAGAGCCGGCCGTCGGCGTGTCCCAGGAAGCCGGTTCCCCAGGAGGGAAGTCCCAGGAGGTCCTCCAGGGCGACCGAATAGGCCGCGAGCTGGAGCGACCTCTTGTAGGGGGCGATCCTGCCCGACTTGTAGTCCAGCACGATGAAGCCGCCCTCGAAAACCTCCACCCGGTCGGCGCGTCCGCGGAAGTTCACGCCTCCCACCTCCAGGGTCATGGAACGCTCCCGATGCTGGACGGTCCGCCGGGGTTCGAAAACCTGCTCGGTTTCCTCCTGGAGGGCCGCCAGCCGAAGGGCCAGTTCCTTCAGGCGCCGCTTTCGCCGCGAGAGCCTGGGATCGAGCCCCAGGGTCGGGTAACCCCTTCGTTCGTCCGGGTCGAGGATCACCGGCTCCCAAAGCTCCTCCACGAGCGAGGCAAGGGTTTCCCGGGGCCCCGAAAGCCGCCTTTTCCAGACTTCCTGCCAGAGGGTGTGGAGGAAGGTTCCCGCCCGGGCCGGGTCGAAAAGGCCCCGGGCCGGTTCATCCAGATCGGCAAGCCGGAGGGCCCAGTAGCGGAAGGGGCAGTCCAGCCAGGTGTCCAGTTCCCCGAGGCTCGCGTGCGGAGAGGGGCCCGGCTCGCGTGCGGCCGCGGGCGGCAGAGGCTTTCGGACGACCCGCGGCTCGCCCGCTCGGGGCTCGATTTGCGGGAAAACCGGTTCCCCCTCGCGGGGCAGGGCGGCACTCACCGGGCGGAAGAACCGTCCCGCAAGCCGACCCCAGCCCGAAAAGATCGAGGTCTCGAAAAACGGGGTCGCGTCCAGGGGGCGCCCCTGCCCGTCGCTCTCCGCGCGGGACAGGACGGCCAGCGACTCGCCCGCCGCCAGGAGGCGCCGGAAGAGGGCTTCCTGCTGAAGCCTGCGGTCGGCCATCAGAGGCAACCGGAACCTCATCCCCTCCGGTGGGGTTTCGTTCAGAATCCTTCGCGCCGCGTCGCAGAGCAGAGGGGCCTCCTTCAGGGGGCCCGGCCAGGTCTTGGCGGTGCAGCCCGCCAGGATGAAGTAGGGGCGAAAGAACCACACGGGCGGATTTTTGCCGAAAAGCGCGACGGCTCCGGCGAGGGAAGACGGAGGCCGAACGGTCGTTTCTTCGGCCCATTCGGAAAGATAGGCCCGGGCCTGCGCTTTTCGCAGCACGCGGTCGCGGGCGGGGCCGATGGACGGATAACGTTCCTGTTCGAGCAGGATCTTCCGGTCAAGCTCGCGAAGGGCTTCATGGGCCTGTCGGACGAAAAGGTCCAGATCCGGATGCCGTTCCGCCAGCCGGGACATCCGGCCGCCGGAAATTCCCGGGCTCTTCCACAGGGCCTTCAGCGCGCCCAGAAGCCCGACCGGCGTCGCGCCCCTTTCCACGACCCGCGAGAAAGCGGCCGCCCGCGAAAAAGCTTCGGCGGGGGCCCGGTCCGCAAGCCGTCCGAGGAAGAGGCTCCAGCCCTTCTCCCCCCGAGGGGAGGTCGAGAGGGTTCCGGAAAGCGGAAGCAGGTCTCCGGCGGCAAGGAAAGAAGCCAGCAGCGCGGCGGTCTCGAGGGGGGGCCAGCCCGCCCCCGCGGCATCCAGGACGGCCGCCGCGAAGGCCCAGGGCGCCGTGGCGGAAACCGCAAGTCCGTCCGCTTCGCAAAAGGGGATCCGGTATCGCGCGAGCGACGAGGCGAAAAGGGCCGCCTCGGAAGAAGGGGCCTGGATGGCGATCCCGTCCCAGCCGGGAAAGGGAANATGCCGCCAGGGGCCGTCGCCCGCGTTCCAGAGGGCAAGGGCGCGCGCCGCGGTGTCGGGCTCCATCGGGGTGTTCCCGGAGGACAGGTCGAAAACGGAAAAGGGCTCGTCGCGGGAAGAAGACAGCTCCAGGGCGGGGCCCGTGCGGTCCGTCAGGGGGATGAGCTGGTCGATCGCGTCGGCAAATCCCGCGAGGCCGACGGCCGGCTTCAGCACGGATACGGATACGCCCATTCGGTGCAAATGCCGGACCAGGGCGGCCTGGGCGTGGGTGAAGCTTAAAAAGCCCGCGAAAACGAACCGTTTCCCGGCCAGGAAGCCGGCAGCCGCCTGCGGATTTTCCTCCAGGGCCCTTCGGGCCAGCGTCGGCAGGGAGGCGCTGTCGGCCAGGCCGTTTTCCGGGAGGTAGCGGCCGTAGGCGTGAAAAAGGCGGCAGAGAAGCCCCTCGGGAGTGGAAAGCTTCCGGCACGGGGAGCCTTCCGGGCAGGTTCCGCATCCAAGGGACAGGCCCAGGGTTTCGGGGGTCGCCTCCTCCCGCAGCAACTCCCGCAACTGCTCTCCCAGAAGCGGGATGAACCCCGGCATGCGCGCTCCCGGCGGCGGGGCGTCGGTTTCCCCCGCCTCCTCGAAGACGCGATCGAGCAAAAACGACAAAATCGCCCAGTGGTCCGGCGGATCCACCTGTCGCTGCCACTGCGGCGAGCCCCC
This sequence comes from Synergistales bacterium, assembly GCA_015657435.1. Lineage (GTDB taxonomy): Bacteria > Synergistota > Synergistia > Synergistales > 79-D21 > 79-D21. Next base: position 337,599 of record JADLKH010000003.1, read on the forward strand.
CGCTTCCTCCAGGCCGCTCAGAGTTTTCCGGTAGAATTCCGACATCGTCCAGGGGCTGTGGGCCGGGTCTGACGGATTTTCCGCCGACAGGGCCTCGCGCAGGATCCGACCGTCCTCCCTCGTCGGAACGACGAACACCGTGTTCGGTCCGAGCAGCCTCCGCGCCGTCTCGAGTCCCTGTGAAACCTTCCGGTATTCCATCAGAGTCACCGTCACCCTCGTTCCCCCAATCCGCAAAAAAAGACGCTCACTCAACGCGTTTGCGATCGCGAAAAACCCGGTCGGCCTTTTTCGTCCGGGCGCCGCTCTTATTCTATTCTTTAACATGGGGGAGAAAAATCAGGGATTCCCCGATACCGGGAAAAGACGGGTTGGGATAGAATGGGGACCGTATGTTTCCGGTCCAAAAAATTTAATGGATGGAGGCGGTTTTGTTGAAACGTCTGGGCTTCATTCTCGTCGGCCTCTCCCTTCTGGTCCTGTCCGGGGCCGCATGGTCTGCGGGACACGAGGTCGGCCACGTGTCGGGGGGCTACGACCCGGATCTCGGCACCTATGCCACCCTGCTGTCGGAGGGAGGAGTCTCGCCTCTGCCTGCGGACGACGAGAAACTAGGAAAGCCGATCAACATCGAGGGAGCCTGGGAAATCCTCGGCGGCTTCTTCGCCTCGGACGGGGTCGACCCCACTTCGATCGGGTACCTGGACGGCGTCAGCGGGGCCACGCAGCTTCTGGTGTACAACATTGCCAATGAATGCTGGGACACGGCTCCCACCGAAGGCGGCCCGGCAGAGGGCGATTTCCCCTTCGCGATCCAGGATGGGGGTCCCTACGACGCGGATGGTACGGCCGGGCTGGTCGCCGCCTACTTCATCGCGGTCAAGCCCTATTCGGCCGAATCCGGCGGAGGCGGCGGGGGCGGATGCTCGGCGGCCTTCCTGGCTCCGGCGGCCCTGTTCCTGCTGGCTCCCCTCCTCATGCTGCGCAGGCGCGGCTAGAGAAGCTTTTCGGCGAGGCCCGAAAATCCGGGCGCCCCTGTAGCGGGCGCCCGTTTTTTTCGCGCCCGGTCCCGCGTGCGCTATGATGGGAAACGCCCGATTTTCCGACAGGAAGGAACAAGTGCCGATGAAATCCGATCCCCGACTGCCGAAAACCGCATTCCTGCTAACCGCCGTCCTGGCGGCCGCCATTTTTCTTGCAGCCGCCCCGGGCGCAGGAGCCTTCGCCCTGACGGAATCTCCGCTGGCCGGTTTCCCCGGGCCGTGGGATTTTCCGGACGTGAGGCCGCTTGGCAACAACGGAGCCACGCCGTCGAACGCGGGATTCGCGGGGCTGTGGGAGTACCCCGCCGCGGAAATCGCGGGCGACGGGTTGGGGTGGATCGGCTGGTCGGAGGTCGACCCGTTCGCTTGTCCCTATGTCACCCTGGGTTACCTGCCCCGCCTGGAGTTCAACCTGCGCCTGACGAACTTCCTCGACGGCCCGGTCGTTTCGCCGGGATACGGTCACTACAAGGACAAGGGGATGGACGTGAAGTATCTGCTCTTCCCCGAGGAAGGAACCTTCCCGGCGGTGGCCGTGGGAGCGCTCGATCTGGCCGGAACGCGGCTTCTGAAGGCCAACTACGTCGTCCTCACCCGGCACCGGTGGCCGTTCACCCTCTCGGCGGGATGGGGAACCGATCGGCTCAACGGCTTCTTCGGCGGCGTTTCATGGATCCTTACGCCCTACATCCTCTTCAAGGCCGAGTACGGCAACCTTGATTATTCCCGCGACCGCAACGTCACGGTGGACACGCCGGAACAACGGTGGAACGCGGGCTTCGTCGTCGAAACTCCCTGGGGAACGGACCTGTCCCTCAGCTGGCAGCGGGGGTCCGAATGGGGCCTTGGCCTTTCGCAGCGCTTCGACCTCAGGCGGCCCTTCTTCGGCGGCCGGAAACCCCGCTTTGCCCGTGCGGAAAAAACCCTGACGGACGTCTGGGAGGGAGCGGACCTCAACGCCCTGGCGGACGGATTGCGCGAAGTCCTTTCGGAGAAACTGGGCCTTCGGGGAATCCGGGTCCTGGCTTCGCCCTACCGGGTCCTGGCCGCCTTCGAAGCCCCCGCGAACGGAACGCCCGAGGCCTGTGCCCGGATTGCGGTCCTGGCGGCGGATCTTTTGCCCAGGGGAACCGAGTCGATGTCCATCGTCCCCCTTTTGCGCGGCACGCCGGCCGTCCGGCTGGAGATCCCGGGAAGCGCCCTCGAGGGCCTTCGGCAGGGCCGGATCGATCCGGACCTGCCCCGCGCCGCGACGGCTTCCTGGGTGGACCGCAAAAGCCTCCTGGGCGAGCGCGAGGGAGAAAACTGGAGCACGGACCCCGATGCCGCCCTTCCGTGGAACCGGGTCGTCCTGCGCCTGCAGCCGGCCTGGGAACCGAGGGTGGACCGGACCCTGGACGACGTCTTCATGTCCCGGCTGAGCCTCGACGCCATCGCCGGATGGACGGGGAGCCGCGGATGGGCGGCGATGGCCGACGTGAGGATTCCCCTCGCCAACGACATCGAGATCTGGTGGGAGCCGGAAACGAACGATGAAACGCGGATCTGGAAGGCCGTCGTCAGCCAGGTCGTGAACCTCGGGGACGGGACGTTCCTGGTGGGAGAGGCGGGCTGGCTGGACGAGAACTGGTTCGGCGGGAACGCCTGGGCGCGGCGATACTTCGGCGGCGGCCGATGGTTCGCCGGGGGGCGCCTTTCGATGGTCCACGAGCGGGACCCGCAGAGTTTCGCCGGGCTGTCCGACGCCCCGGTCACGAGAACACCCTACCCCGGGTTCATCGTCGGCAACGAGTACGAAGGGAACGGCTGGTGGTGGGGACTCTGGGGCCAGCTGGGCTTCCACGAACCCCGATATGACCTCGACCTCATGGCTTCGGTCGGCCAGTTTCTGGACGAGGATCGGGGAGTCCGCCTGTCGGTTGACCGCCGATTCGGTGATTCGCGGGTCGGTTTCTGGATCGCCAGGACGGATGTCCTGACGGAGGGGAAAGACTACTCCAACGCCGGGGTAAGCCTCGAACTTCCGGTGGGCGCCTGGTGGGGAACCACGGATGACGCCTCCCGGAGCCAGGAATTCAGTCTGCTCTCCACATGGGAATACTACACCGCCAGGCAGCCGGGAACCTGGATGCCTCCCGACCGTCTGCTCGGGCCGCTCAACCCGGATCGACTGCCCAAAGCCGTTGTGGAAGCCCTGCTGGAAGGGATGCGCTAGACGAAAAGGCCCTTTGCGAGTCCGAGGTTGATGCGGCTTCAGAAAACCAGTTCCATGAAAACCGTGCCGTCGCAGGACGAAACCCGATAAGGCGGGATCTCCTTGAAGCCCAGGGATTTGTAGAGGCCCATCGCCTCTTCCATCGCCGGGATCATGCTGAGGCGCATCGCCTTGTAGCCCGCGTTGCCCGCTTCCACGATCAACAGCTCGGCCAGGGACCTTCCGAGCTTGATTCCCCGGAATTCCGGCCGCACGTAGAGGCGTTTCATCTCGCAGAAATCCTCGGTTTCGCCAACCTTGAAAGCGATGCAGCCCGCCGGCTTGCCCTCGACGCAACCAATCAGAAGCCGCCCGAGGGGCGGCGAATAGGGAACGGGCAGATTGTCCAGCTCATCCTTGAACCGGGGGAACCAATTGTCGTTGTTGAGACACTCGCGGTATTCCCTGAAAAGGCATCTTGCCTGGGCGATCAAGGCGGGCGTCGCCGCCTGCTGAAGCTTCATGGTGCTCATTTCCCCGCCCCTTTTCATCGAGAATGAACCTCTTTGGAGCTTCGCTGATACCGGCCCAACTTATCTATTCTACCCCAACTGTCAAATGCCCAATGCAACCCCATCATATCGGCACAATGATGCGTTATGATGATAAATAGAAAAGCTCCGGGGGAAGGAGAGATGAGCATGCCGATAAGCCGGAGGCGGTTCGGGTACGGGATCCTGCTGATCCCCTCGCTATTGAAGCGTGCCTGGAGATCCGCCGGTCGGGACGCTATGGATGTCAAGGCTGCCGCACTGGCGTTTTTCACCGTTCTCGCGCTCTTCCCGATGCTGATCCTTTCCACGGCCCTTCTGGGCATCCTCTTCGGGACCGTGAGGGGCGAGGCCATGCTCTTCGAACGCCTGCAGGATTTTTTGAGCCCGGAGGGTCTGTCCGTCCTCGTCCGGCTCCTTCAGGCCGCGAGGGCGCCCGGATCGCGCTTCCTGGTGAGCGCGGCGGGGGTCGCCGTGCTTCTTTACGGGGCTTCGAGCGTGGGATTTCACTTGAGGCGGATCATGAACATGTTGTGGGGACTCCCGCCCGAGCATGCGGAAGGCTGGGGCGTGTGGTTCCGGGACCGGGTTCTTTCCATGGTCCTTTCCTTTGCGGGCGGCGTCGTTCTTTTTCTTTTCCCGCTGGTGAAATCGGTGATCGGCTCGCTGAAGGGGCTGCTCGTCTTCCTGGTGGGAGGCGAATTCTTCCTGGGGTTCCCGGTCGATCTCTTCCGGGTTCTGGATTTTGCAGGAGGATTTCTCNNTTCGGATTTTTTCGCCCTGCTCGGGATCTACCGTTTCGTCCCCCGCGTACGGGTCGACTGGGGCCCCGCCGCCTTCGGGGCCGCGGTGGCAGCGGCGGCCTTCCGGATCGGTTCGATCGTTCTCGGAAGCCTGCTGCAGAAAAGCCTTTTCTCATCCATCGAAGGTTTCCTCGGATCCTTCGTCCTCATGTTCCTCTGGATCTTCTACGCCTACCAGGCTCTTCTCTACGGGGCCGAATGCGCCAAAGTCCTGGAACGCCAGCTGCGCTGGAAGCAGCGCACCTAACCAAATGGGGTCAGAGCTTGAATCTGACCGTATGTATACCATTTAAGGCCTGGTTGCCGAGGGTTGTACACATACGGTCAGATTCAAGCTCTGACCCCGGTCTTTCGTGGAGGTCAGCGGTCGGCGATCGACTCCAGCGCTTCGTCAAGAGACTCGATTTCGCCTGAGAGGCCTTCCCACCGTTCCATGAGGTCGGCCAGGGCCTGTTCGAGGTCGGCCATTTCCCCGGCCAGGTCCCTCATCCGGTCCGGGTCGGTGTGAACGTGGGGATCGCAGAGGGCCGCGCCGACGCGGGCCTTTTCGTCCTCCCTGTCGGAGATCTCGTCTTCCAGTGTTTCCAGCCGTTTCGACAGAGCCGTTTTTTCCTTCTTCAGCCGGTTCGCGCGGCGGACGGGGTTTTCCGTCTCGTCAGGCAGCGGTCCCCACCGTTCCTGCGGCCGGTTCGGGAGTTCGATGCCGGAATCCGGGATCTGTCTTTGGTCCCGTTCCGGCTCCGGCTCAGCTTCGGGGGCGATTTTGCCGCGCTTCGCGATGAAGTCGGAGTAGTTGCCGAGGAAGATGCGGGCCTGGCCTCCGCGGATTTCGACCACGCGCTCGACCAGCCTGTCCAGGAAGTGGCGGTCGTGAGAGACCAGCACCAGCGTGCCCGCGTAGTCCAGCAGGGCCTTCTGGAACCGTTCCTTCGTGGACGGGTCGAGGTGGTTTGTGGGCTCGTCCAGCACCAAAACGTTCGATTCCGTCAGCAGAACCTTCAGCAGCGCCAGGCGGGCCTTCTCGCCCCCCGAAAGCACCCGCACGGGCTTGACGATGTCGTCGCCGGAGAAGAGGAACGCTCCCAGGAGGTCTCGCCGTTCCTGGGGCGTCGTCTTCGAGAGCACCGAGCAGGCTTCGTCCCAGACGGTTCCCTCCGTGGCCATGTTGTCCGCCATCTCCTGGGCGTAGAACGCCAGTTTCACCCCGTGTCCCCGCGTCACCGTGCCGGAATCCGGTTTCTCCACGCCCGCCAGGAGGCGGGAAAGCGTCGATTTGCCCGCGCCGTTGACTCCCACCAGAGCGATCTTCTCTCCGCGCCGGATCTCCAGGTCCACCCCGGCGAACACGTGTTTTCCGCCGTAGTCCTTTCCCAGCTGAGACCCCTTCAGTACCAGAAGGCCGCTTCTCGGGGGCGCAGGGAACCGGAAGGCCACCGTTGGGGGCGGGGCGTCGATCCTGATCGTCTCCATCTTTTCGAGCATTCGGACCCGGCTTTGCACCTGAGCCGCTTTTGTCGCCTTGTAGCGGAACCGCGAGATGAACCGCTCCGCCTTTTCGATGACTTCCTTCTGGGCCTCCGCTTCCCGGGCCCTGCGTTCCTCACGCTCGTCCCTCTGGCGAAGAAAGGCCTCGTAGTCCCCGGGGTAGAGCGTCAGGTTCCCCCGACAAAGCTCGGCGATGGTCGTCGCCACGTTGTCCAGGAACCGACGGTCGTGGCTGACCGTCACCAGGGTGCACCGGCTGTTCTTCAGGAAAGTCTCCAGCCATTCCATGCTCTCGGTGTCAAGGTGGTTCGTGGGTTCGTCCAGAAGCAGGATCTCCGGATCCTGCAGCAGAAGGGCCGAGAGGGCGATCCGCATCTTCCAGCCGCCCGAGAAGGTTCCGCAGGGCCGATCCGCGTCCCCGTCTGCGAATCCCAGCCCTTTCAGCACCCGCCGCGCCCGCGCTTCGAACGCGTAGGCGTCCAGGGCCGCGTGCGCCTGGATCAGCCTCTCGTGCCGGGCGAGGGTTTCGGGAAGTTCGGGGCTTTCCTCGCCGAGTGCCGCCAGGGACGCCTCGCACTCCGCGAGGTCCGTCTCCAGTTCCGCCACGCCGCACCGCTGTCGAAGCGTGTCCATCACGGACCCGTCCCCCAGTTCCACCAGATCCTGGGGCAGGTAGCCCAGGCGGGCGCCGCGCGGGATCTCGATGGAGCCGGAATCCACCTGGGCACGCCCCAGGATGGCCTTCAGCAGCGTGCTCTTGCCGGTTCCGTTGTCGCCCACGAGGCCGACGCGGGCCCGGTCGGAGAGGGTCCAGCCGATGTTGTCGAACAGGATCTTTTCGCCGTAGCGAAGGGAAAGGTTCCGGATGGTCAGCGTCATGAGGGCTATTCTCCACGGAAGGCGCCCAAAGGGCAAGGGGGATTCCCCGCCGAGGCCGCTCCCGGGCCCGTTCACGGCGAGGGATTTGCGAAAATCGCCCTCTTGGGGTTATCCTTTTATTCGCGAAAGGCGGGATGATCGATGAAAAGCACCCTGTCCGTTCTGCTTCTCCTTGCTTTCCTCACCCTCTCGGGGGGATCGGCCCTCGCCGAGGAACTCGACACGCCGCCCCTTTACGACCCCTCCAACCCTCCTCCCGTCGCGATGGTCGAGGAAGAACCCCTTCAGGAGGAACCGCCTCCGGCGGAAGCTCCCCTTGTCACCGCCCAGCGAAAGGCCATTGCCGCCCTCTTCTCCCGGATGAACAAAAAACTCGGCACTGAAAAAGCCGAGCGTTTCGCCGGCCACGTCCTGGAAGCGGCCGGTCTGTTCGGCGTCGATCCCCTTGTGGTGGCCTCCATCCTCGTTCGGGAATCCCGGGCCAACCCGTCGGCGCAAAGCCGCTCCAACATCGGCCTCATGCAGGTCAACTGGAAGGCCCACGCCTCGAACCTCCCTAGGGCCTTCCCGTCGATCCGGACGGTCAAGGACCTCTTCGATCCCCGCAACAACATCCTGGCCGGGGCCTGGATTTTTTCCTGCTACCACAAGTCCTCCGGCGGCGATCTCTCGAAGTCGCTGAAAAAATACGTCGGCGGGGGATCGGGCTACGTGGAGAAAGTCCTCTCGGCCTACAGGACCCTCAAGGGGGACATCGCGTCGCTGGCCGCGTCGGCTGAAACGCCGTGAGGCCGCCGCTCGTGAGGGAGGCCCTGCGCCGCACCCTGGCGCTTGTGACCGGAAACCGGCTGGTGCCCCCGAGGCCATGGGGATCGAAGGGGCCCTGCTGCACGTGTCCGACACCCCCTCCATCTTCTACCCGGCCCTCGCCCGGCTGCTTTCCGCCGTGCGGCCCCGGATCGTCCTCCATACAGGCGACCTGGCCGACGAGGTCAAGCGGGGTTCCTGCCCGCAGGACGCCTGCCTTTACGCCGCGAAGGTGAAGGCCCTGCTGGGAATCCTTGCGGCGGGCTGTACCGGCCGGATCATCCTCGTCATGGGCAACCACGATGATCCCGATGCGGTGCGGAGCCTGGCGACAGCCGTTCCGGGCCGCTTCGAAGTGTTCGAGGGATGCGCGAGGCTCGATCTTGACGGTGTTCGGATCGTCGCCGCACACCGGGCGGAGGACGTCTGGAAGGCCGTTGCGGGAGAAGCCGCCGATTTCGGCCTTTACGGGCACGACACCAGCGTCCTGCCGCCGGACGTCGACGGAACGGTCTATCTGAACGGGAACGTGAAAATCCGCGTCATGGACCTCTCTGCCCGCTCCGTTTTCTCCATCGACTACCCCCGTTCGGTCCACGACGCGCGGCAGAAGAAACGGAAGATCGGCCTGTAGGGGCCCTGAGGGGGGAGAGAAGATGATTTCACTGATGAGNGGGGGACCCCGCCTGCTCCTGATCGAGACGAAAAACGGCGACGAACTGGGACGTTTCCTGGACCGGAAGCTGGCGGATCACGCCTACGACCTGGGGGAAGCCTGGAAGAAGGCCGGCGAGCAGCAGACCCTCGTCTTCGTGAAGGACATGACCGGGAAAGAAGACGGGGATTCCGGGAGCTGGCTGGAAGACTGCCGCATCTTCGTCCTCAGCGAAACCACGGAAGATCTTCTCTGTGCCCTCGTGAACGAAAGACTCTGCGGTCTGGTCGACCGGGTTGAGAGCCGCCCGGGAGGGCTGATCGTGCGAACCTTCGGGGAAGTCGACGCCATCGTCGACCTTTTGAAAGACGAGCTCGGGGCCCAGGAAATCGAGGGCAGCAACCTGGCCTCGTGCCCCGCCCAGCAGGGGACCACCGTCCTGTTCACGGAAAAACCGCTGGGGAAGATCCTCGAGCCGTCGGACCTGCATCCCCGGCGCGTCGTCCTTCCCATGAGAAACGAGACGGCTTTGCGACTGATGCGCCGCGGAATCGTCCGGTACGTCACGTCAGGGCTGTCCAAACGGTCATGGAACTCCGTCGAACTGCGCCTCTACGACAAATACGGGCTCTACGACCTGCATTACCGCCGGGTCATGCGCGTCCTTGAGGCCCTGGAGCTGGGGCTGGTGGTCGGGGAGGGCTGGAGCCGCGACTTCGCGCGGGTTCTGCTCGAGCTGAAATGCTACAGCCTGAAGATGGTCACGCCCATTGAGCCGTCAGAGGTGAAACGGATCCTCGTCGGCCTGGAGTACGCCGCAAACGGACACCGCATCATGGACCTCGACCTCCACCTGGGGAAGCAGAAAATCAGCTGGGGGGAACTCGCCGCGGGGGAAACCCGGGAATCCTTAGGGCTGAAGGCCCGAAACGGCCTCCGGGCGCGCCTCGAACCCGCCGATCGGGATGAACTGGACGCCCTGGAGGCGGAAATCCTCTCGAAGAACTGGTGAAAAACGGCCGGGTCAGGCTTCCCGGTTTTTGTCGGCCCCAAGCCGCCTGCGGGCGGAAGCGGCCAGATCCTTCCATTTGAGCGGATCGATGACCGACATCGCGGCGAGACAAACTCCGCAGGCAAGCCGCCGCAGGGGTTTGTTCCGGTTGAACGCGCCGTTTTCGGCCTTGAGGGCCCGGTAACGGACGTCAATCCGCTCGGCCGGGCTCAGTCTGTCCAGATTGGGAAGCACGATCGCCCTGTAGGTTTTGACGCGGTCGGATTCCCACCTTCGCCGCATCTTCGGCCCGAGAGCCGCCAGATTGTGCGAGACCGAAGAGGGGCTGAGGCGGTAAAGCCCCGTATCCTTCCCGATCACGCCGAAGCGGAACCCGGCAAGGGTGGCGCTCAGCCAGGCGGGGTAGTCGTTGTAAAGCCGGATTCCCGTCGAAGCCAGGTCGATCCGCTCGTAGACGGCTCTCCTCGCGAAGACGCAGGGCGCCGAAACGCCGTATCGGCGCGTGGCCAGAGCACGGTACTGGCGGTTGGCGGACAGGGCGAAGAAGGGGAGGTTTTTCGGGCGGGGCGATTTCCTTCCCAGCACCCTTCTTCCTTCCACGGCCCTGAACGACTGTACTCCTCCGCAGGCCAGGCCGACTCCGGGTTCTTTCAGGAAATACCCGGCCGCCGCTTCCAGGGCCTCCGGCAGCAGCAGGTCGTCCGCCGCCAGAGTCTTGATGAATTCCCNCCGGCTTTCCCGGATCCCGGCCAGCTGGTTGGGCAGGATCCCCCGGTTCCTCTCACTGCGGATCACCTTCCAGATCGCGAAACGGTCCGAGTTCTCGCGGCACCACCGCTCGGCCCTCTCCGCCGACCCGTCGGTCGAGGCGTCGTCGCAGACCAGAAGCTCGATGGGGTCCCAGGTTTGATCCCGGACCGACCCCAGGGCTTCCTCCACGAAGCGGGCCTGGTTGTAAAGCAGAACGATGACGGAAAAAAGGGGACGGCCGCTTGCCAAGGCGGTCACCGCTGCGGCAGGCCGAGGATCTCCCGTGTTTCCGAGGGGGTTGCCGCCTCGCGGCAAAGGATGCGCCCGATGCCGACGACCCGCTCGACCAGCTCGTCGTTCCGGGCCAGGCGGGACCGGTCGGGATCCCAGTGAAGGTTGTCCTCCAGGCCGACCCGCACGTGCCCTCCCATGGCGATGGCCATGGCGTTGATGCGCGGTTGTTCCGGGCCGATGGCTCCCCCGGCCCAGCAGGTTTCCGGAGGAAGCTCCCGAACGAAGGCCGTCAGGCGGCACGGGTCGAGCGGCTGGTGGATGGGGGCGCCCAGGATCAGGTTCGCGTAGAACGGGGNAGAGATGAACCCTTTCGAGGCAAGCCACTTCATCTGGTCGATCATGGCCAGGTCGAAGATCTCGATCTCCGGCTTGATGCCCTTCCCGGCCATCTTTTCGGCGAGGGCCCGGATCGTCTCCGGGGAATTCACCGAAGACTCCCGATAGAAGTTCATCGACCCGAGCGTCAGGGAAGCCATGTCCGGCTTTGCGTCGCCTTCCAGATCGAGCGGCTCGCTCCGCTCGGCCAGGCCGGGGAAGGCCCTTCCGCTGAGGGAAACGCAGATCACCAGGTCCGGCCTCCGTTCACGGATGCCTTCGATGATTCGCTGGAAGAGGTCTTTGCGGTGGGTGGGGGAACCGTCCTCTTCCCTCGCGTGGAGGTGGACGATCGAAACCCCGAGGGCGGCGCATTCGAGCGCCTGCCGGATGATCTCGCCCGGGGAAACCGGCACGTTCGGGTTCACGGGCTTCGTCTGTTTCAGGCCGGTCGGGGCAAGGTTGACGATCAGCTTGTCCAAGGGATCCCCTCCTGCTCGGTCAATCAGGATAAAATCATTCCGAACGGATCATAACAGAAAAGAGAGGGGGCCGGCCGAATGGAAAGGATCCTGGTCGCGGGTGGAGAGGGCACCGGCGGAAATGTCTGGGCCTGCATCGAGGACATGCGGCTTCGCTACGGCTTCGATTGGCGCGTGGAGGGCTTCCTGAACGACGCCCTCTACGCGGAGGAAGGGGCCGCCATCCGGGGCCTGCCCGTCCTGGGAAGGCTTGACGACGCCTCCCGCTTCGCCCGGGACGGTTTTCGCCTTGCCTTTGCCATTCACCCGGTCGGTCACGGAAAACTGAAGGAAGAGGCCTTCGGCCGGATGGGGGTTCCCCTCGAAAGCCTCCTCACGGTGGCTCACCCCATGGCCTTCACCGCACCCGGCGTCACCCTCGGACCCGGCGCCGTTGTCTGCCCGGGCAGCTGCCTCATGAGCGGCGTCCGCATCGGGGCCTGTTCCTTCGTGGGGACCAACGTCTCCTTCGGGCACGACGTCGAGACGGGGCCCTTCTGCCATTTCTCCAACGGGGCGGTCGTTTCCTCCTACTCCCGCATCGGCAGGGGGTGCGACATCTGCCTGAACGCCACGGTGCTCGACATGGCCGTCATGGAAGATCATTCCCTGCTGGGCAGCGGATCCCTCCTGAAGGGAAAGGCGGTCGAAGGGGGCGTCTACGTGGGTTCGCCCGCGAAGGCGGTCAAGAGCGTGGACGAACTTCCCGAGTACCGGCTGAACCCGTTCGAGGAGGCGAAAAGGCGTTCACGGTCTCGATGACCCGGTCCGACTGCGCGGTCGTCATCCCCTCGAAAAGGGGCAGGCTCAAAACCTCGTCGGCGAGCCTTTCCGTGAGGGGAAGCCCGCCCTGCGGGGAACCGGGCTTTCCGTAGACCGGGGTTGCGTGCGGGGGAACGGGGTAATGCACCTTCGTGTCGATCCCGTTTTGGGCCAGCCATTCCCGTAGGGCGTCCCGGGCCGTGCAGCGGACGACGAAAAGATGCCAGGTGTGAACGGCGTCGCGGCGCACGAGCGGCAGGGTCACCGCCGGGTTTTCGATCCCATCCAGGTAGCGTTGCGCCAGGGCGTCCCGGGTCTTGAGGTCGTCCCGCAGGTGCCTGAGGCGCACCCGGAGCAAAGCCGCCTGAACCTCGTCCAGACGCGAATTCCAGCCCGCGGTCCCGTGCGAGCCGTCGGGCCCGATGCCGTAATGGCGCAGGCGGCGCAGCGTTTCCGCAACGGACCCGTCGTTCGTCGTGACGGCTCCGCCGTCGCCGAAGGCGCCGCAGTTCTTGGTGGGATAAAAGCTGAAGCAGCCCGCGTTCCCGAAGCTTCCCGTCATCCTTCCGCGGAAGGTCGCCCCGTGGGATTGCGCGCAATCCTCGATCACGAAAAGCCCCCGTTTTCCGGCCAGGCGAGTCAGCTCGTCCATGCCGCAGGCCTGTCCGTAAAGGTGGACGGGCAAAATCGCCTTCGTCCTCTCCGTGACGGCCCGGCGGGCCGCAGCCGGATCGAGGGCGAACCAGGCGTCGGGCTCGGCAAAGACCGCCGCGGCTCCGTTCAGGGAAACCGCCAGGGCAGAGGCGATGTAGGTGTTTGCGGGCACGATCACTTCGTCCCCCGGGCCGATCCCCAGGGACTGGACGGCCAGCCTCAGGGCGTCGAGTCCCGAGTTTACGGAAACGCAGTGACTTGTTCCCACGAAGGCGGCGAACTCCCTTTCGAAGAGCTCGCCCTGCATGCCGAGAACGTACGATCCCGACCGGAGAACCTCCAGTGCGGCCCGCTCGTATTCCTCCCGGTGCTTTTCGAAAACCGGCTTCAGCGTGTTGAAGGGGATGCGGTCGGCTTCCAACGGTTCAGCCCCCCGCTCGAGGGCCAGGAAGGCCGCGCGGTCGCGAACGTAATCCGTTTCGTCGTAGGGAAGCGAGGCGAGCACAAGCAGCACGCACCCCTCCTCCAGGCAGGTCACCTCGTGCCAGACCATCGGTTCGAGAAGAAGCCCGGTTTCCGGGCCTTCGAGGAGGGATTCCTCCGTGGAACCGCCGCGTTCCAGCAGAACCGAGGCCTTTCCCCGCAGGCAGAAAATCACCTGCCGCGTCTTCAGGTGCGCATGGCATCCGCGCCGTTCGCCCGCGGGCAGGCCCGTGATCGTGTAAAGGCGCCTCACCGGGAAGGGGATGTCCCTTTCCAGCTCCAGGGGTACCAGCTCTCCGATCCCTTCCATGGAACCCGCCGGACGAAAGCGCAGAAGATTCGCCCATTCGCCCATTCAGGGCCTCGCTTCCGCCGGTGCGCCTCCGGCAGGGGGCGGGTCGCTCACGAAGGAGATCGAATTGTCGTCCATCACGATTTTCTTCACCGACACCGGGAACACCGACTCGCGGAAGTCGATGATCGGCTGAACCTTCTCGATCACGTCATCCGTCAGGCCCTGGGGCATCGAAAAGCCGCTCACGTTCAGCTTGTAGTCCCGGATGTAGATCTGCTTCCCGTCGGGCGAGGCCGCCAGCCGCCCCGTCAGCTTCACCACCAGGTGCAGCTTGAAAAGGAAATACGTTTCGTATACCCCGACGGCCTTGATCTGCTGCGGAGACAGATCCATCCGGATGCTTTTCCATTTTTTGTCGCCCTTCACGGACTCGGCCATGGCCGCGTTGATGTCCTTCTCCAGGATCACGCCCCGGCTTCTCGTTTCTCCGGCGGTTTTCACCTCGAGTTTTTTCTCCCACTCCTCGGGCGGGTTGAACTGCAGGTTTTCCGCCTCCATCACGAGGGTCTCCACCCTCAGCCTGTCGATCACGGCTCCCTTCGCCCGAACCACCGCCTTCTTCACGAATCCCCGGGCGTCGGGGCCGCCTTCCAGGCGGACGTCCATGGACTGGGGGGAGAATTTCCGCTCAAGAACCTCCTTCAGGAGGGCGGCACGTTCCGTTTCGGTCGCCGGGGCCGCGGAGGCGGGAAGGGCCGCGGCCAGGGCGACGAGGGCCAGGCCCGCCAGGATCGCGGAAACGAACACGGCGCTCTTTCTCTTTTGCATCGGCTGAACCCTCCTCGGTTGTTTTCCGGTGTCCGCAACGCTTCCACCGGTTCATTCTGGACCAAACCGGACCGCTTGTCCACGGCAATCCTGCGGATCTTCCACAGGGTGTACAATCAGCATGGAACGACCAAACATTAGGCGGAGATTGTCGTGAAACGTGCGCTGATTGACAGAAAGTGCCTTAAAAGGTAATTTTAACTCCTGGATGTATCACCTGATTCGGCCAAAGAGGGGGGTAAAGAGATGAAGTTCGAGCACATCATCAAAAGCGCCGATTGGAAAACCGAGAAACACTCGCCGGTGATCGAGGCTCCGGAAGTCGTCAAGGCGGGAGAGAAGTTCGTCGTCGACCTCAGCGTCGGCAAGGAGATCGCCCACCCGAACACCACGGAGCACCACATTCGCTGGATCAAGCTGTATTTTCGTGCCCGAGGGGGAAAATTCCCCTTCGAAGTCGCCAAANNCGTCGAGTTCACCGTCCATGGAGAATCCGTCGAGGGCCCGAACAAGGGTCCGGTCTTCACCGAGCCCCACGGCGACGGTGTCNNCATGAAGATCACTGCGCCCGGCATGCTCATCGCCGCCTCGTACTGCAACATTCACGGTCTGTGGGAGAGTGCGCGGGAGATCAAGCTCGAAGCCTAGGTATCGCATCATGACGGGGGACGGGACCGGAAGGTCTGTCCCCCGTTTCGTTTCGATCTGATTGAACCATTGGTGTTTAACTGATATATTATTCCCAACTCAAACCTCTCCCGAGCGGATCCCAAAAACCGGAAGCACGTTTCAAAAACCATAGAAGGGGGTAAAGGGTACATGAGAAAAGCCTCACTGCTGCTCGTTGCGCTCGTGCTCATGGGTCTCATGGCCGGAACCGCCCTGGCTGCGGCGCCGTTCCACATCGGCGTCGTCACCGGGACCGTTTCCCAGTCGGAGGACGACCTCCGCGGCGCCGAAGCCCTGATCAAGGCTTACGGTGATGTCGCGAAGGGCGGGATGATCAAGCACATCACCTACCCGGACAACTTCATGTCCGAGATGGAGACCACCATCAGCCAGATCGTCGGCCTCGCGGACGATCCCAAGATGAAGGTCATCGTGGTCAACCAGGCCATCCCCGGAACCACCGAGGCTTTCCGCCGCGTCAAGGAGAAGAGGCCCGACATCCTTCTCTTCGCCGGTGAACCCCACGAAGATCCGAACGTCATCGGCTCCGTGGCGAGCATCGCCGTCAACGCCGACAACGTGGCTCGCGGCTACCTCATCATCGCCGCCGCCAAGAAGATGGGCGCCGACACCTTCGTGCACATCTCCTTCCCCCGCCACATGAGCTATGAGCTGCTCTCCCGCCGCCGCGCCATCATGGAGGCCGCGTGCAAGGACCTCGGCCTGAAGTTCGCGTTCGAAACCGCTCCGGACCCGACCAGCGACGTCGGCGTGGCCGGAGCCCAGCAGTTCATCCTCGAGAAGGTCCCGGCCTGGCTTGCCAAATACGGCAAGAAGACCGCCTTCTTCTGCACCAACGACGCCCAGACGGAACCCCTTCTGAAGCAGGTCGCGAAACTCGGCGGCTACTTCGTGGAAGCCGACCTGCCCTCCCCGCTGATGGGCTATCCCGGCGCTTTGGGCATCGACCTCTCCAAGGAACAGGGCAACTGGCCCGCCATCCTGAAGAAGGTCGAGCAGGCCGTCATTGCCGCGGGCGGCAAGGCCCGCATGGGCACCTGGGCCTACTCCTACGGCTACACCACCACGGCCGGCCTCGGCGAATACGGCAAGCGCATCGTCGAGAAGAAGGCGAAGCTCGGCGACATGAAGGCCCTGATGGATTCCTACGCCAAGTACACCCCCGGCGCCGCCTGGAACGGCAGCAACTACACCGATGTCGGCACCGGCGTCAAGAAGAAGAACTACTTCCTCGTCTACCAGGACACCTACGTCTTCGGCAAGGGCTACCTGGGCATGACGAAGGTCACCGTCCCCGAGAAATACTTCAAGATCCGCAAGTAGCAAAAAAGCAGGGGAGCCGGACAATCCGGCTCCCCCCTTTTTTCCCCCTAATGGGGTCAGTTCCCCCTAATGGGGTCAGAGCTTGATTTTGACCGTATGCATACAATGTGAGAATTCCCCGCCGCGCCTATTCCGTTTTTCCTCCCAGGAACTCCAGCACCAGAGAGCAGAAAATCTCCGGGTCCTGGAACATGAGTCCGTGCCCCGTTCCGGGCAGCACCCGCAGGGTCGCCTCCGGCATGAGCCCGGCCATCAAAAGCGAGTTTTCCGGCGGCACCAGGACGTCGTCCTTCCCGCACAGGAGAAGGGCAGGCGTTCCAAGACTTCCCAGGCGGGCCCTCGACCCTTCCCACTTTTCTATGGCTTCCTGCTGGCGAGCGACCGATTCCCCGGGGACCTTCCCCAGCGGGCGCATGAAGATCTCTCCCACCCGCCTGCCGTTGGCCGCAAGCCACTTTGCCGGGAAAAGGGTCTGGACCCACCGCATACCCCGTTCTTCCGCGGCTCCCGATTCATCGGACAAAAGCCGGATCGTTTCCTCGGACGGCGGATAGCTCCAGTCGGTGTAGGAGGCGTAGAGAACCAGCCGCTCGACTCTTTCCGGGTGGGCCAGGGCCAGTTCCTGAGCGACGAGCGAACCCATCGACCATCCCAGCACGCGGCACTTTTCGATGCTCAGGGTGCGGATGAGCCCGTGGGCGTCCTCGGCAAACTGCCGGATCGAGAATTCGGCCGTTCCCGCGTCCGTGTCACCCATGCCGCGGTTATCGAAGACGATGACCCGGTACCGTTCCGCCAGCCTGTCGAGGGTGCCGTCTTCCCAGATCTTCCGCGTCGTGCCGTAACCGGCGATGAGGAGGAGCGGTTCTCCCGCCCCCTGTTCGCTCCAGGCGATTGAAATGTCCCCGACCCGGGCGCTTCCAGGGCTTGATGCGTGGGCGACGGCCGGAAAGAACGCCAGGGAAAGCAGGACCAGGCAGAAAAGGCTCGGGGTGAGCATGGCGGCACCTCTTTTTTATGACTTTTGCAACGATGATAAGGCGCAGGGGGATCGCCTGTCCATGCCGCGGGCCGGCAGCAGAGCAAAAAAGGAGGAGCCCGCCGTGTCAGGCCCCTCCATGGTTGAACCGGTATGCTGCCCGTTTCGCGCGGCGGATCTACTTGTCCTTGCCGCCGCCCTTTCCGTCTTTGCCGTCTTTCCCGCCGCCCTTGCCTTCTCCCTTGCCCTCGCTCTTTCCCTTGCCCTTGCCGGTTTCGGTCGAGGCGGTGGAAACCGTTTCCTCCGTCGCCGCGCTCTTCCTGAGCTGGCCGGGAGGCGTTTCCTTCAGGGTTTCCAATGCGGCAAGGTCTTCTTCCGTCATGGCGGCCTGTGCTGCGGCGATCGCTTCCTGGACGGTGACGCCCGTCGCAACCTGAGTCTGGACGCTGCCCCAGACGGCTCCCCAGGTTTCCTGATTCTGAATGTTCCGGCTGGCGGGCAGGCCGTTCATTTTCGCCCAGCCGATGAAGGCATGGCGTTCGGCCACCATCGCGGCGATCTCGGGAGGCATGGTTTCCTCAACTTCTTCTTCTTCGACTTCCTCTTCAACCACCGGCTCTTCCGTCACGGGTTCCTCGGCCGGGGTTCCCGTCAGGCCGGCTCTCTCCATGAACTTCTGAGCCAGTTCGAACTGCGTTTCCGCGCCGACCCCGGAGCTTGCCGCAAAGGCGCATCCCGCCGCCAGCACAAAGGCGATGATGAGGCCGCAAATCGTCGCCTGCTTCATTCGCATCGGAAATCCCCCTAAAGATTGTTTAGTCTTAAACGATCGTCATTCCCGAGACAAGCCTTGAGCTATCCTATCAAAAAATGCGGATCAAATCAACAAAAAACAAGAATATATCGCAAAATACCTTATTTTATAATATAATAAAATCATTATCATTTGTGATCCGACTGTGGAAGGGCCCTTCTCCGCAGGGACGGAATTTAATGAACGAGTGATATATCCATGATATATTAGATTTTGGCCCGCACCTGACCCCCTTCCGCCAAACTGCCTCAGGCTCCGTCGATCCGGCAAAGCGATCTTTCGCCTCCATCAGGCCCGGAACATTGCGCCGGGTTTGACAAGCGGGGAGGGTTGGGGTAATTTTTCACCCGGCTTGGTTGCTTTGTGTTATTGTGGATTGGATCACAAAAGAAAAGAAAAATGTGAACGACAGTTTCCTTTCCTGAATTAAGCGAGGTGATCCGAAGGCAATGGAAACAACGCCGCTTCTGAGAATGGAGCACATCGGCAAGGAGTATTTCGGAAACCGAGTCCTGGCCGACGTGTCGTTCTCTCTCGAGAAAGGCCAGATCCTCGGCCTGGTGGGCGAGAACGGCGCGGGGAAGAGCACCCTCATGAACATCCTTTTCGGAATGCCGGTCATCGGACAGACGGGCGGCTTCGAGGGCAAGATCCTCCTTGACGGGAAGGAAGTCCGCTTCACCGATCCGCTGGACGCGCTCGACGCAGGCATCGGCTACGTGCACCAGGAATTCTCCCTCATCCCCGGCTTTTCCGCCACCGAAAACATCCTCCTGAACCGCGAATCCACGAAGTACAACTTTCTCGTCGAGGTGTTCGGCAACCGTCTGGAAACCCTGGACCGCGCACACATGCGGGAGAGGGCGGAACGGGCCATCACCACGCTTGGGGTGGATCTCGATCCCGAAATGATCGTCACGGAGATGCCCGTGGGACACCGCCAGTTCACGGAAATCGCCCGGGAGATCGACCGCGAAAGCATGAAGCTGCTGGTTCTGGACGAGCCCACTGCGGTCCTGGCGGAGTCGGAAGCCCAGGTGCTGATCGAGGGGATGAAAAAGCTCGCCGCCCAGGGGATCGCGATGATCTTCATCAGCCACCGCCTTCAGGAAGTCATGGACGTCTGCGACAAGATCCTCGTTCTTCGCGACGGGAAGGCCATTCAGGAGGCGAAAACCTACGAAACCAACGTCCGCCAGATCGCCGGCTGGATGGTGGGGCGAAAAATGGAAGAGACCGCGGAGAGCCGTCCGGCCGACCGCAATCCGGGAGCGCCCCTGCTGAAGGTCGAGCACCTCTGGGTCGACATGCCCGGCGAAACCGTCCGCGACGTTTCCTTCGATGTCCGCGAGGGCGAAATCTTCGGCATCGGCGGCCTGGCCGGCCAGGGAAAGCTGGGCATCGGCAACGGCATCATGGGCCTGTTCCCCGCCGGAGGCAAGGTCTTCCTGGGGACGGCCCCCATTTACCTGAACGACCCCCGGTTTTCGCTTTCCGCAGGCATGGCCTTCGTGTCGGAGGATCGTCGAGGCGTGGGCCTTCTGCTCGAGGAACCCATCGAGTGGAACATCGTCTTTACGGCCATGCAGACCCAGAACGCCTACACCCGGTCCCTCATGGGCGGGCTGGTGAAGTGGCGCGACGACAAGGCCATCGCCGCCGCGTCGAAGGAATACATCGATGCCCTCCAGATCAAGTGCACCAACGGGCGCCAGCGCGCCATCGAACTCTCGGGCGGCAACCAGCAGAAGGTGTGCCTGGCCAAGGCCTTCGCGGTGAAGCCGAGACTTCTCTTCGTGGCCGAGCCCACGCGCGGCATCGACGTCGGGGCCAAGCGCCTCGTCCTCGACACCCTGCGCCGAACCAACCGCGAGTACGGCACCACGATCGTCATGACCAGCTCCGAGCTCGAAGAGCTGCGCTCCGTCTGCGACCGCATCGCCATCGTCGACGAAGGCCGCATCTCCGGAATCCTGCCTCCCACCGCCCCCGTGGAGGAGTTCGGTCTCCTCATGCTGGGCACCACCGGCAACGGCAACGGGAACGGCGTCTCCGAGGCGGACAGGACGGTGTTCCACAATGAATGAGAAGCTCAAGGCCTTCATCGAGGAAGCCGGATGGCCCCGCGTCATCATCGGGCTCTTCCTCCTCTCCCTCTTCGTGGCCGCCCCCTTCGTCAGCGTCCGGGTGGATGCCTCCATCAGCGACACGCTCGTGCGGTTCGGCATGAACGGGATCCTGGTCCTCGCCATGGTGCCGATGATCCAGTCCGGGTGCGGTCTCAACTTCGGCCTGCCCCTGGGGATCATCGCCGGACTTCTGGGCGCGGTCACCAGCATCCAGTTCGCGCTCACCGGCATTTTCGGCTTCGTCGCCGCCCTGGCCATCGCGATTCCCCTCGCGGCTCTTTTCGGGATCGCCTACGGCCTCCTGCTGAACCGGGTCAAGGGCGACGAGATGATGATCGCCACCTACGTCGGATTCTCGTCCGTGGCCTTTATGTGCATGATGTGGCTCATGCTTCCCTACACCAGTCCCAACATGATCTGGGGCTACGGCGGAAGCGGCCTGAGAACCACCATCAGCGTGGAGGGATACTGGCTCCACATCCTGAGCGACTTTTTGTCCGTGCAGATCGGCCCCTACTTCTACATCCCGACGGGAATGTTCATCTTCTTCGGGTTCATGTGCTTCCTCATGTGGGCTTCCTCCACACCAAGACCGGAACGGCCATGACGGCCGTGGGGTCCAACCCCGACTTCGCCCGGGCCTCCGGCATCGACGTCAACCGCATGCGGGTCGTCTCCGTCGTGCTCTCCACGGTGCTGGCGGCCATCGGGATCGTCGTCTACCAGCAGAGCTTCGGGTTCATCCAGCTGTACATGGGCCCGTTCTACATGGCCTTCCCCGCCGTTGCGGCCATCCTCCTGGGCGGAGCCTCGGTCCACAAGGCCAGCATGCTCAACGTGGTCATCGGCACGTTCCTCTTCCAGGGCATCCTCACCATGACCCCCTCGGTCATCAACTCGCTGCTCCAGACCGACATGTCGGAGGTCATCCGGATCGTCGTGAGTAACGGCATGATCCTCTATGCCCTTACCCGGAAAGTGCAGGTCAGGCGATGAAAGCCTATACCACGAAAGAGAAGATCCAGCACTTTTTGATCTCGAACGCGGTGCCCATCATCTTCGTGGTGATGTCGGCCATCGCCATNCCCCTGTCCGGCTTCTCCACCAACTACCTTGTCCAGGAGATGCTCATCCGCCTCGCCCGGAACAGCTTTCTCGTGCTCTCGCTCATCATCCCCATCGTCGCGGGCATGGGTCTCAACTTCGGCATGGTGCTCGGAGCCATGGCGGGGCAGATCGGGCTGATCCTCGTCTCCGACTGGGCCGTCGTCGGCATGCGGGGGCTTCTGCTGGCCGCCCTCATCGCCACCCCGATCTCCATCGCACTGGGCTATGTCTGCGGCGCGGTGCTGAACCGGGCCAAGGGACGGGAAATGGTCACCAGCTACATCCTCGGGTTCTTCGTCAACGGCATCTACCAGCTCACCGTCCTCTACGGCTTCGGCAAGGTCATCCCCATCGGAAACGCGGAGCTGGTGCTCTCCAGGGGCTACGGAATCCGCAACGCCATCAACCTGGCGGGCATGCGGCACGGCCTGGACTACCTCATTCCGCTCAAGATCGGCAGCCTCAACGTTCCCGTGGGAACCTACCTCACCATCGGCCTCTTCTGCCTCTTCATCGTCTGGTTCCGCCGGACCAAGCTGGGACAGGACATGAGGGCCATCGGGCAGGACATGGGCGTCGCCGGGGCCGCCGGGATCCCGGTGGAGAAAACGCGCATCATCGCCATCATCATCAGCACCGTGCTGGCCTGCTACGGGCAGATCATCTTCCTGCAGAACATCGGGACGATGAACACCTACAACAGCCACGACCAGGCGGGCATGTTCGCCATCGCGGCCCTTCTCATCGGCGGCGCCACCGTGTCGAAGGCCACCATTCCGAACGTCTTCGTGGGCGTCATCCTCTTCCACCTGATGTTCGTGGTCAGCCCGATGGCCGGCAAGCAGCTCATGGGACAGGCCCAGATCGGCGAATACTTCCGCGTGTTCGTCTCGTACGGCATCATCGCCATCTCGCTGGCCCTCCACGCCTGGAAGCGCCAGAAGGACCGCGAGCGGGCGCGGCGTTCGCTGAGAGGGGAGGCATAGGGCGATGCTCAACCGGCGCAACGGCTTCCGGATCGGCCTGCTGATCGTCCTGATCCTCTTCGGCGTCTACCTCTTCACCAGCGGCAGGCAGCATCAGATGTTCGTCGACAACATGGCCGTCGAAATCGACGGCAAGGCCTACGCTCCCGAACAGGCGACCGTCAGGGCGTTCTTCGACGCGAACGAGGCCATGGAGCTCGCCTCCGGAGACCGTGACGTCACCCAGGTCGTCGGTCAGGGCCACACCGTCCGGATCGAGGTGCTCAACGAATCCGGCGACGTGGTCAAAACCCTGGATGGCGATTTCAAATGGATCTCAGGGAAGAAGGGCATGTTCAGCATTCCCGCCTTTCTCGGCGGCGCCCCTTCTGCGATGATCGACAGTCCCGCCAGGAATAGCGTTCGGCTAAAAAAACACGTTGTCTCTGCAATGACAATGCTTCTTCGGGGTCCGCAGCTGCGGGCCCGCTTTTGTTACTCGCGCTAGAATAGTGGGGACGTCAGGGGGGACATCGATGAGGACGATAACGAGCCGAGAGCTGAAAAACAACCCGGCCATTTGTGCTTCCGAGGGCCGATCATGAAGGAAAAGTCCGGGGTTCTCCTGCTCCTCCTTTTGCTGTCGGCCTGTTTCTCACTTGCGCTTCTGCCCCGGGCCGCTTGCGCGGAAGCTGAGCCCCTCCGCCTTGTCGTCACCAAGTCGGTGTTCACCCTTGAAGTGTTCGAGGGCGAACGCACCGTTGAAACCTTCGCCGTCGCCGTGGGCAAAAACCCGGGCGACAAGCAGTCCGTCGGCGATTTTCGCACTCCGGAAGGAGAATTTTCCATTTCTTCTATAGAAGATTCCCGTGCCTGGACCCACGATTTCGGCGACGGAAAGGGAATCGTCAAAGGCGCCTACGGCCCCTGGTTCATCCGTCTGGCCACCCCAGGCTGGAAGGGCATCGGCATCCACGGCACCCATGATGGGGCTTCAATCGGGACCGCCGCCTCGGAGGGCTGCATCCGCCTGAAAAATTCCGACCTCCTCCGCCTTGTTGCCCGACTCTCCGTCGGGACCCGGGTCGAAATCCGCCCCTAAATCCGCCCCTAAACCCCTCTTTGTACACATACGGTCAAAATCAAGGTCTGACCCCATCACCCATGGGAACGGTGATGTCGCCGGAGGCCAGCGTGTCCCAAAGGAGGCGCAGCTTTTTCTTGGACTGGTCCGGGTTGCGGCGGCCGATCTCGGCGATGATGGAGTCGAGCACGGTGATGACGGCGGCGAGGGAGAAATGGTGCCGGGTGTGGGGAACGTGCAGGACGCAGTCAACCCAGCCCACGGCGGGGTTTTCGATCTCGTCCGTGAGGAGGATCACCGGGATGCCCCGGGCCTTGATGAACCGCACCGCGTCGACCGTCCGCCGGGCGTAGAACCGGGCGCCGTAGGAGAAGGCGAAGACGGCGTCCTCCGGAGTGTAGTCGAGAAGGTCCTCGTACATCTCGTCCGAGCCCAGACTCGGCACGACCGAAACGTTGGGCGTGAATTCCCGCAGCAGGAGCCCGAGGTAGAGGGCGGCGCTCCGGCTTGACCTCAGGGCCAGAATCCGGATCCGTTTCGCGGCGGTCAGGATATCGATGCTCCGCTTGAAATTACGGACCAGTTCGGGCGTGAGGATCCCCTTGATGTTCTCGATGTTCACGTGGGCGACCCGCAGCAGCATGTCCTCGCCGCTGGAATCCTCCCAGGCGTCTTCAAATTCCGTCCGGGTGGCGGGTTTCATGGCGATGAGCATCTGGGTGACCTCGTCCTTCAAGTCCTGGTATTTCTCGAACCCCATGCCGTTGACGACCCTGACCACCGTAGCGGGACTCGCTCCCGCGGCTGCGGCCAATTCCTCCACGGTCAGAAAGGGAATTCGGGTCGAGTTTTCCATGATGAACCGGCAGACAAGCCTCTGCTTCGGCGGCAGTTTTGCGCAGTTCCGGGAAGCCTTGGAGAAAATCGGTTCGGTCACGTGGGACCCTCCCTTCGAAGATAAACCCGTTCACCAGTAGAGCATACACAAAACTCCATTTCACTGAAAGAGGCGTTTCTTTCAATTAGTGAACACCATACAGTATAAATGCATGTTCGTTTATTAACGAATAAATAGTGAAAGCCTTGCGCATATTAATAAAAGCAAAAACGAGGTATAATGCCAATAACATAACGTGACTTCACTAAATAACAATTAAACAAGCCGACTGTACTGATAAACCTTGACTTTTCATATTGCTGAAACTAACCTCGAAAAGCGAAGAAATATTTCGTCAGCCATGGCGGGAGCGATGAAAGACAAATTCCATTTTCGCCACGGCCCATCGCTCAAGGAGGGATGCACCGGCAGCGGAACGAATCGGTCGCGTCAGTACCGGGTGGTTTCAGGCTTTGATTTGAAGGGAGGCGCAATGTATGGCGATTTTTGGAGAAAGTTTTGATGTTTACAGCTTCCTTCTCGATTTTGCCTTTGCCAGTGGTTTCATTCTGCTGGGTCAGCTTCTTCGCTCAAAGCTCAAGTTCTTCCAGTACTACTTCGTTCCGGCTTCCCTGATCGCCGGGTTCCTGGGGCTGGCGATCGGACCGCGCGGCATCGGCTGGGTACCGTTCTCCGGCCAGTTCGGCAGTTACTCCGGCATGCTGATCGTCCTCGTCTTCGTCTCCATCGGTATCCGCGGCTTCGAGATCTCCAAGGGCGGCATCAAGGGAGACGTCGAAAGGATCGGCAGCTACTGCTGCTTCAAGGAACTCGCCTATGGACTGCAGTATACCCTGCCTCTCCTGCTTGCCTTCTTCCTCCTCTCCAAGCTTCAGTCGGGTCTGCATCCCGGCTTCGGCATGCTGCTGGGAGCCGGCTTCGTGGGCGGGCACGGCACGGCGGCCGCCATCGGCAAAACCTTCGCCTCCTACGGCTGGACCGACGCCACCGACCTGGGCATGACTTCCGCCACGATCGGCATTCTCACCGGTATCTTCGGCGGCATCGCCCTCCTCAAGTGGGCGGCAAAGAACAAGATGACCAGCTACATCAAAGACTTCAACGAACTCCCGGGCGAACTCCGCACCGGGCTCATCCCCGAGGAGAAGCGGGAAACGATGGGCAAGGAAACCGTTTCCTCCATCTCCCTCGACCCGCTCGGCTGGCACCTGGCCCTGCTTCTGCTTCCCGCCGGCCTGGGGCGCATCCTGGCCCAGATCGTCGATTCCCAGTTCCACCTCAACATCCCCACCTTCTCCATGGGATTCCTCGTCGCCCTGCTGTTCTACTTCATCCTCAAGAGCGTGGGAGCCTACAAGTACGTTGACCGCCACGTGGTGGGCCGCCTTGGAAGCTGCTTCACCGACTACCTGGTGTTCTTCGGTGTGGCCTCCATCAAGCTGCCCGTCATCCTGAAATACTGGCAGCCCTTCTCCCTCCTCATGCTTGCCGGTATCGCCATCGTTTTCTTCACCTACCTCTACCTGGCGCCGAGGATGATGAAGGACAACTGGGTCGAACGGGGCATCTTCTGCTTCGGCTACCTCACGGGTGTCTTCGCCATCGGCTTCACCCTGCTGCGCATCGCGGACCCCGACATGAAATCCAAGACGCTGGAGGACACCGCGCTCCTCGGACCTCTCAACACCTGGACCGACGTCTTCAACATCTCCTTCGGCCCGATCCTCCTGTCGACCGGCAGGTTCGGGATGTACATCGGGCTCATGTCGGCCTACGCGATCACCTGGTTCGTCATCTCAAGGGTCATGAAGTGGTGGTACCCCAATTTGCCCAAGGCCAGGCCGGGGCTCATCGAATAGCGGCACGTCCCGGAAGCCCGTCTTCCGGATGTAGCAGGAAAGCGTTCTTGCTTTCGCACGTTTCTTCAAATCTCTAAGGAGGTGTTCCAAGTGGAGGGTAAACCCGTGAAGCTTCTCTTCCTTTCGGAGGAAGAAATGATCAAGGCCGGCGTGCTCGACATGCCCGCCTGCCTCGAAACGATGGAGAAGGCCTTCACGCTCATCGGGAAGGGCGACTACCTCATNGGGGGGAAATCCCTGAACTCCCACGGCATCAAGATCCACTTCCCGGAAAGCTCGCCTTTCCCGGGGATGCCGGTGGCGGGGCCCGACCGTCGCTTCATGGCCATGGTCGCCTACCTCGGCGGGGAATTCCACGTCTGCGGTGAAAAGTGGTACGGCTCCAACATCATCAACCCGACCAGGGGACTGCCGAGATCCGTTCTGGTGGTTGTCCTGAACGATCCCGACACCTGCGCTCCCTTCGCCTTCATGTCCGCGAACCTCATCAGCGCCATGCGGACGGGGGCCATGCCGGGACTGGGGGCGAAGTTCCTGGCCCGCAAGGGAACGAAGTCCATCGGAATCGTCGGGGGAGGCGTGATCAGCCGCGGCAGCCTCATGTCCCTGTCCGTGGCCTGCCCCGAAGCGGAGGACATCAAGGTTTACGACCTCTTCCCGGAGAAGGCCGCCGCGTTCTGCGAGGAAATGACCGGCGTGCTCGGGAAGAAAGTCCGTCCCGTGTCCAGCCTGGAGGAGGCCGTCGTGGGATCCGACGTCGTCAACATGGCCGCCGCCGGGGCCAACCCGCCCCACGTGAAGGGCGAATGGCTCAAGCCCGGCTCGCTGCTGTCGCTGCCCGCGGGCGGAGTCCTTGACGAGGGCTTCCTGGCGAAAGGGGCCGACAAGGTCGTCATCGACTGCTGGGCCATGCACAAGGCCTTCTTCGAGGAAGGGGAGGTTCCCCTTCACGCACCCACGGCCCTCACTTCGCGCTACCTGTTCGACCACATCGACAAGGGCGAAATGACCGAGGACCAGATCATCAACCTCGGCGACATCGTGGCCGGCAAGAAACCCGGACGCGAAAGCGACAAGGAGCGCATCGTCTACATTCAGGGCGGTATGCCCGTAGAGGACCTGGCCTGGGGCCTCACGGTGTACAGGAAGGCCGTGGAAATGGGAATCGGCACCGAGCTCAAGCTCTGGGATTCCGCACACTGGATGTAGAATGAACGATCGGGAGCCCGGTCCCCTCGGGACCGGGCTCTCCTCACCAGAACGAACCCGCAAGGAGGGATTTTTTCCATGCAAGGCAAACCCGTCAAGTTTCTGTACCTTTCCGAGCCCGACATGATCGAGGCCGGCGTCCTGGACATGAAGCAGTGCGTCCAGGTGGTCGACGAAGTGTTCCACCTGCTGGGCAAGGGCGACTATCTCATNGGGGGCCCCCGCGAGAACGAACACGGGCTCATGATCTGGTTCCCCGAGGAGAAGCGGTTCCCCAACATGCCCGTCGAAGGGCCCGACCGCCGCTTCATGGCCATGATCGCCTACCTGGGCGGACGCTTCGACGTTTGCGGCGAAAAGTGGTACGGCTCCAACTGCGAAAACCCGAAGCGGGGCCTTCCCCGCTCCATCCTGACGGTCATGCTGAACGACCGCGAAACCTCCGAGCCTCTGGCCATCATGTCCGGCAACCTCATCAGCGCCATGCGCACCGGAGCCGTGCCGGGCGTCGCGGCGAAATACCTGGCCCGCAAGGGAGCCGAGAGCTGCGGCTGCGTGGGAGCCGGCGTCATCAACCGCGCCTGCCTCATGGCCATCAAGGAAGGCGTTCCGACCCTGAAAAGGGCCACCATCTACGACCTCAACATG
This sequence comes from Synergistales bacterium, assembly GCA_015657435.1. GTDB lineage: Bacteria > Synergistota > Synergistia > Synergistales > 79-D21 > 79-D21. The sequence continues at coordinate 365,635 of JADLKH010000003.1, forward strand.
GAGAAGGCTTCGGCCTACGCCAAGGAAATGTCCGCCCTGCTCGGGATCGACGTCGTTCCCGTGGAGACCCTGAAGGAAACCATCGTGGACGCCGACGTCATCAGCGTCGCCACCTCGGGCGTGAGCAAGGCCGACATCCCCGACGAATGGCTCAAGGAGGGGACGCTTCTCACCCTGACCGGCACCGCGGGTCTGACGGACGAAACCTACCTGAACAACACCGTCATCGCCGACAACTGGAAGATGCACCAGGCCTGGCTCACCGAGGGCGAGGAACACCCCAAGGGCGTGGAAAGCATCCTCAGCTGGGCTCCTTCGGCTCCCATCCTCAAGCTCATTCTGGATGGAAAGATGAAGCACGAGGACATCCGCAGCCTGGGCGACATCGCCTCGGGTTCCGTCAAGGGGCGATGCTGCGACAAGGAACGCATCGTCTTCGTCACCGGCGGCATGCCCGTCGAGGACGTCGGCTGGGGATACCAGGTGTACCAGAATGCCCTCGCGAAGGGCATCGGCCAGGATCTGAAGCTCTGGGACGAACCGCATTGGTTCTAGCTGCAGACAGCCGCCCGTCCGGGAAGGAAGGGCCGCACGGTTTCCTGCGGCGCATTCCGCCCTGGGCGGGCGGCCTTTTGATGATCCTCACGGCGACGGCCATGTGGGGCTCCGAGGGGCTGCCGGTCCGCATCGCAACCCGAAACGGCCTTCCCCCGGAGTTTCTGGCCCTGATGCGGACGGGGGTCGCCACCCTGCTCCTGGCCGGGGTGGCGCTCTTTCGCGACCCGTCCGTCTTGCGGCCCCGGCGCAGCGACAGCGGCCTGCTGGCCTTCAACGGTCTCCTCGGAGTGGCCATCTGCGCCACCGGGGCTTCCGTCGCCATGGCCCGGATCCCCATCGCCCTGACGTTTCTTCTGATCAACACCGCCCCTCTCTGGGTCATGGCCTTCTCCCGCGTTTTCCGGGGCGAGCCCGTCACGCGGCTTCGCCTTGTGGCGGCGGGCCTTGGCCTTTGCGGCGTGTGGATCGCCCTGGGAGTGGGAACCGCCGCCGGAAAGGCGCTGGATCCCCTGGGGGCCGCGGCCGCACTCGTGACGGGATTTTCCTACGCCGTGTACGTCTACAACGGCAGCCGGGCGACCGGTCGCATCGGGCGATTCCGCCTGTACGTCCAAACCTTCGTCTGGGGATTTGCCGCATTGGCCCTTGCCATCATCCCGTCCCGCGGACTGGGCCCGATTCTCTCGGCCCCTCTGGCGACCTGGCTGTCGGCCGCCTACCTCGGCATCTTTCCCACCGTGGGCGCCTTCGGCCTGCTGATGCTGGCCCTGAAACGGATCTCCGGCACCGCCGCGGCGATCGGGTCTATGGCGGAGATTCCCTTTTCCATGTTCTGGTCGTGGATCTTCCTCGGTGAACGGGTGGGTCTGTCGGCCGCCCTGGGGGGAATCCTCATCGTCGCGTCCGTCGTGCTGATCAGCACGGAACCCGCTCCGGAACCCTTCCCCGCAGGGACGCAGCGGAAAACCTGATACGGACCGGAGGAGGAATGGCCCGATGAGCTCGCGGGGGATCGGAAAAACCGTCTGGGCCATCACCTGGACCTACTTTTTCCAGGCTTCGTTCGCGCGGGTCTACGTTCTCCTGCCCGCCTACATGGCGGCCAGCGGCATCGTCGACCCCGGGCGAATCGGGGTGCTGGTGGGCAGCTTCTACATCAGCACCTTCGCGCGGCCCTTCGTCGGCTGGTTCACGGACAGAGCCGGTTTCAGGCGGGTCCTGGTGCTTTCGGGCGCCCTGTCCGCCGTGGCCGCGGCGGGGATGTTCCTCACCGACCCGACCCGCCTGTCTCTTCTCATCGCCTGGAGGATCCTGGCCGGAGCCTCGTTCAGCTTCTTCGGAGTGGGCCTCACGGCATACCAGTCCGCCGCCGTCGAAGCCGAGGAGCGCGGTGCGGCTTTTTCGGTCGTCACCGCCGCGGCCGGGCTTCCGTACCTGCTGGTCGTTCCCCTTTGCGAGCTGCTGGTGGCTCACGGCCACCTGAAGACCTACATGTTCATCCCCGTCCTGCTCGGCCTGGCCACCTGCATCGGAGGCGCCATGCTGCCCCGGGTCGAAAACCCGGCACAGAGCCTCGGAGCCAACCGCGGCAGGGCGAAATCCGTGCTGGAAAATTCAGGGGTGAGGAGCCTTCTGCTTTCCGTCGCCCTTTTCTGCTCGGTGGATGCCTGCCTTCTCAGCTTCGCTGGGCTGGGAAGCGAAAAGGGCATTCCCATCTCCGGCTTTTTGGCCGCATCGGCGGTAACCTCGGTGCTGGTCCGCTTTTTTGGCCGGTCGCTTGTGGACCGCCTGCCCAGGATCAAAACGGCCTGGGTTTCCGGCGCCGTTGCCGCGGTGTTCGTGGCTCTTCCGGCCCTCCCCGTCGTTTCGGGAGGAGTCGGCTTTTCGGTGTGCGGCGCGCTCTACGGCATCTTCATGGGGCTGGGCTACCCGGCGCTGCTGGCTTTGATCGCCGACGTGGCGTCCCCCGAAGAAAGGAACCGCGTCACCAGCCTCTTCTGGTTCTTCATGGGGCTTGCCTACATGGGCATCCCCGTGGTCATCGGCTATTTGGCGGCCCTCCTGGGCTACTCGAACGCCTTTCTTCTCGCGAGCCTTCTTTTGGGGCCCCTGGTTGCGGTCGTCGGCAGGCGCTGGGAGAGACGGGGGAGGTAAAATTGAATAAAAGGGAGGAATGCGAAATGTCGCATGTTCTGGTGTTCGGAGCGGGCCGGGTGGCCCGCCCCTGCGTGCAGCACCTGCTGAAGGATCCCGGAATGCGGGTGACGGTGGTGGACATGGACCCGTCGAACCTGTCGAGGGTTCTGGAGAACCACCCCCGGGGAGAGGGGATCGTGGCGGATGCCGTAAAGGAGGCCCGCGAGCTGATTCTGCGGACCAATCCCGACCTGGTGATCAACCTGCTGCCGGCGGCCTTCATGTTCCCGGTGGCGAAGCTTTGCGTCGAGATGAAGAAGCACATGGTGAACCCGTCGTACATCAAGGACGACATGAAGGCCCTGGACGGGGCGGCGAAGGAGGCCGGAGTCACCCTCCTCTGCGAACTGGGCCTGGATCCGGGGATCGACCACATGTCGGCGGCCCGGACGGTGAAATTCATCCGGGACCGGGGCGGCCGGGTGGAAAGCTTCCGGTCGGTCTGCGGGGCCCTGCCCTCGGCGGAGGCCAACACGAACCCTTGGGGATACAAGCTTTCCTGGGCGCCGTCGGGCCTGATCGGGGCCAGCAAGCGGGACGCGAAGGTTCTGCTGGACGGCGTGGTCCACGAGTGGCCGAACGGCGAGACCTACGAGCACGTGTATCTTGAGGAAACCGATCCGCTCGGGTGGTTCGAGATCTACGCCAACGCCGATTCCTTGCCGTACCTGGAACGCTACGGGATCCCCGAGGCGAAAACGATCTACCGGGGAACGATCCGCTACGTGGGCTGGTGCGAGACGGTCGTGGCGATGAACGCCCTCGGATTGGTGGAGACGGACGGGCAGGACTTTTCGGGATGACCNTACCGGGGCTTCATGGCCCGGGCGGCCGGGGAAACGGACCCCGCGAAGGCGGAGGAGGCCGTGTGCGGAAAGCTCGGCATCGGGCGGTACTCGGCGATCTTCGAGCGGTTCGCGTGGCTGGGGCTGTTCGACGACAAGCCGCTGCCGTTCACGCAGGGCTCGGCCCGGGACGTGATCTCGCACCTGTTCGGCGAGAAGCTGGTCTACACGGAAGGCGAGCGGGACCTGGTGATCCTGAAGGACGAGATGGTGGCGGTGTACCCGGAATCGGGCAAGCGCCTGAGGCACACGTCGACGCTGGTGGACTTCGGGATCCCGGGTGGAGACAGCTCCATCGCCCGGACCACGGGGCTTCCTCCCGCCATCGGCGCCCGGCTCATCCTGGACGGGAAGGTGCGGGCCTACGGCGTGATGGCTCCCGTGCTGCCCGAGATCTACGAGCCCGTGCTGAACACCCTGGAGCAGGAAGGAATCCGCCTCGCCGAGCAGGCCGAGGCCCTATAGCCAAACCGCAGGACGAAACCCGAACCGGGGTCAGAGCTTGAATCCTGGCGGTTGTACACAACCGCCAGGATTCAAGCTCTGACCCCGTCCTTTCTGTCCCCGCTTTTTCACCGACCCGGCTTTTTCCGTATAAAATGGCACGCATGAACTCATCGAGGATAGGGAAAAACATCTGGGCCATCAGCGCGGCCAATTTCTTCATCGCCGGTTTCACGAAATGCTACATGCTGCTGCCCGCCTACATGGCCGCGGCGGGAGTGGTGGATCCAGGGAGCGTCGGCTGGCTGATGGGGAGTTTCTACATCAGCTCCTTTGTGCGGCCGTTCGTGGGCTGGCTCACGGACGAGGCCGGTTTCCGCCGGGTCATGTTCCTCTCGGGGGCGCTGGCGGTGGTCGCCAGCCTGGGGATCCTCGTGACGGACCCGAGGTCGCTGGTTCCGCTGATCACCTGCCGCATTCTCACCGGAATCGCCTACAGCCTGTTCGCCGTTGCCCTGACGGCCTACCAGTCTCTGGCCGTGACGGGAACGGCAAGCGGGGCGGGGCTTTCCGTCATCACCTCCACCACCAACCTGCCGTTTCTGCTGGTCGTTCCCGCCTGCGAAGCGCTGATTTCCGCCGGGTTCCTGAAAATCTACCTGGCGATGCCCGTGCTGCTGGCCATCGGCACCTGCGTCCTCGCCTTCCGCCTTCCCCAGGTGGAGGTGTTCCGTCCCGTTCGCCGGGGCTCAGGCGTGAAAACCGCCTCCGTCATGCAAAACCCGAACATCCGGATGCTGCTCGTTTCGGTCACCCTGTTCTGCTCCGTGGACGCGGGACTCCTCAGCCTTGCCGCACTGGGCCGGGAAAAGGGCCTCTCCGTGTCGGCCTTCTTCGCCGCCTCCGCCGTGACGTCGCTTTCGATCCGCTTCTTCGGCCGCTCCCTGGTGGACCGCCTGCCCCGCGTGCGGACCTCATGGCTTTCCGCCGCGGCCGCGGCAGTGATGATGGCCGCCTGTGCCCTTCCGATCGTCCGCGGGGATCCGGCTTTCGGGATCTGCGGAGCCCTGTACGGTTTTTTCATCGGCCTGGGCTACCCGCTCCTTCTGGCCCTCATCACCGACGTTGCCGCCCCCGAGCAGCGAAGCCGGGTCACCTCCCTCTTCTGGTTCTTCATGGGACTTTCCTATCTCGGCATGCCCGTCGTCACCGGGTATCTCGCTGCCCTGTTCCGGTACCGCGCCGCCTTCGCGATGCTGAACCTGGGTCTGGTTCCTCTCGTCGCCTATTTCGGCCTGAAATGGGAAAAATCGGATTAACCGTAGCATAATCAACATCGTCTCCCACATTCTGCGAAAGGTGGCTACGGTGTTGGTCAAAGCGCTGCTCTTCAAGCTCGACGACGTTCTCTCCAGCGAGATCCGTCTCGAAGAGGGTCTCTATCACCAGGTGGCGCGAAAGCTCTCCAGACGCCCCGGCGGTCCTTCCCGCCGGGCCCTGCTTCTGCCCCTCCTCGCGTACCAGGAGGAAGGGCTCGAATCCCGGGCCTGGTCCCTGCTCTTCCACGACGTGGCAGCCCTCCGCCAGACGATCCGCTACACCGACCTGCTCCAGCTGGTAAAGAAAACCCTTCCGGTGGGCGTGCCCTTCCAGGGAATCCCGGAACTGGCCCGCGCCCTGGACGAACAGGGCGTCCGGACGGCGGTCATGGCCGGACCCTACTGCCCCCATCAGCGGAACAAGGTGAAAGCCCTCCGCCTGGACTGTCTCTTCGGTCCGATCGTCTACACCGACTTCTTCACCAGAAATCCCAGGCGGGCCGTCTACCAGGCCATCGAAAAACTGGCGGCGCAATGGAAGGACCTCGCTCCCCGCGATATCGCCTACATCGCCGACAACCCGGCCGTGGATTTTCCCGCTGCCCGGCTGGCCGGACTGCACACCCTCCGCCTTCGCCTTCACAAAACCCGCCACGAGTTCGACGAGCCCCGATCGGCCAAAGAACGCCCCGAGCGCGAGTTCACCTCCGTGCATGAACTCATCGGCGCCCTCTGCCGATACTTCCATATAGAACCCGGGCAAGTGCTGCCGGGAGAGTGGGATTATTACCTCAAGCCGAGACCCTGGCGTTTGATGAATCTTCGCCGGAACCTGCCGTGCTGATGCCGGTTCGATTCGGGCAAGGGGACGAAACTCTGAAAAACGGATATAAAAACAAAACCATGCGGATGTTTTGTGCCTGTTTGCTTCTTTTGTTCTTTATTCATTAATTTTAACAAATCAGGCTTTTCCTGATATACAAGCTGGATTATTCTGCATAGAATATAAGGGCTCCTCCTAAGCAACCGAAAATGGCAAAACCGCCGAAAGGCGGCGACGCAAAGCTACGGGCCTAAAGCGGGGCTCGCCCCCGCCAAGGTCGCCGGGCCGCCGGAGACTCCTTTCTTTGCTGTCCGGCCGGTCCTCTGCATACCGGCCGGACCTTATTTTTGCTCCGACAGGCGCGACGGAAGAAAAGACGAGAGGGTGAAGAGTCATCAGGAGCCAGTTTCTCCACCATCCGACGCTTCTTCAAATCATCAAGTTCGGGCTTGACCTCTTCCTCGGGGTGGCCTTTACCCCTCTTGCCTTCCTTCTGCGGTTCGAGCACGCATGGCTGGATCATTCCCGGCAGATTCTCTTCCTGATGGGTGTCGGCTTCCTCATCAAGGCCTTCGTCATCTGGATGTTCGGGCTCTATCGCCGCAGCTGGACCCGGGTCTCCATGCGGGACCTGGAAAGCCTCGCCATGAGCATTTTCGCCGTCACCGTCTTCTATACCAGCGTGACCTTCGCCTACCAGCCCACCCTTAAAATCCCGCGCAGCATCCCGCTGATCGAGGCCGTTCTGGCGGTCGTGGTCCTCGGCGGGCTTCGCGTCGCCGCCCGCCTCGTTTACGAGCACGCCCTCTCCGTCAAGGCGGGTCCCTCCGCCCGCCGCGTCCTTATCGCCGGTGCGGGCGAAGCCGGTACGATGATCGCCCGCGAACTTCTGCGGCATCCCGAATCCGGCCTGGTTCCCGTGGCCTTCCTGGACGACGATCCCGCCAAGCGCATCGAAAGCTACATGGGCCTGAAGGTTCAGGGATCCGTTTCCGACCTGCCCCCCGTGGCCCGGGATGTGGGAGCCGATCTCGTCCTCATCGCCATCCCCTCCGCGCCCGGGGACGTGGTGCGCCGCATCGTCGACCTGGCCAAGAAGGCCGGCGTCGAGTACCGCATCATCCCCGGCATCTACGAGATCCTTTCCGGAGACGTTTCCGTCTCGCAGATCCGCGAGGTCGACCTGGAAGACCTTTTGCGCCGCGAGCCCGTCCGCCTGGACACTTCCGCCATCTCCGGCTACCTTGTGGGCCAAACCGTTCTCGTCACCGGGGCCGGGGGCTCCATCGGCAGCGAGATCGTCCGCCAGGTGGCCCGCTTCCGCCCCGAGAAGGTGCTGCTTCTGGGCCGGGGCGAAAACAGCCTCTTCAACATCCAGCGGGAACTGGCCCATAGCCACCCCGATCTGGACTTTGCGGTGCTCGTGTGCGACGTGCGCGACGCCGACCGGCTTGCCTACCTGTTCGGCCTGCATCTGCCCGACGTGGTTTTCCACGCCGCCGCCCACAAGCACGTGCCCCTGATGGAGGAAAACCCCGACGAGGCTATTCTGAACAACGTGTTCGGCACCCGGAACCTCGCGGAACTGGCCCTGGAATACGGGGTGAGCCGCTTTGTCAACATCAGCACCGACAAGGCCGTGAACCCCACCTCGATCATGGGAGCCAGCAAGCGGATCGCCGAGAAGGTGGTCAAAAACGCCTCCGGCCGAGTTGAGGACCACCAGGCCTTCGTCTCCGTCCGGTTCGGCAACGTGCTGGGCAGCCGGGGATCCGTGGTGCCCACCTTCAGGGAGCAGATCCGCCGGGGCGGCCCCGTCACCGTGACCCATCCCGACATGACCCGCTACTTCATGACCATCCCCGAGGCCGCCCAGCTGGTGCTGCAGGCCGGAGGCCAGGCCGAAAACGGTTCCGTGTACGTGCTGGACATGGGCGAACCCGTGAAGATCCTGGACCTCGCCAACGACCTGATCCGCCTCTCGGGCTTCGAGCCGGGACGGGACATTCCCATCACCTTCACGGGACTTCGGCGGGGCGAGAAGCTGTACGAGGAACTGCTGACCGCGGAGGAGGGCGTGACGGCCACCCACCACAAAAAGATCCACGTGGCCAACAACGGCGTGATCCTTCCCGATTTCGAGGAGAACCTTGAACGGGTCCGGAGGGCGGCCCTGACGCGCGACGAACACGCCATCAGGAAGGCCATCAAGGCCCTGGTGCCGGTGTTCCGGGGAGTGCCGTCGGAAGAGTCGGAAGCCAAAACGCCCCTGGCGGTATAGACTAATGCGGGACTGTACCGAATCGGATCAGAATCGAACCGGAGGTTTCGTTTGAAAACTTTCAACCTCGTCATGAAGCGCCTCATGGATATCCTCGGTTCGGGAGCGGGATTGATCCTGCTCTCTCCCTTTTTGCTTGTCGTCGCACTTCTGGTGCGGATCAAGCTGGGCAGCCCCGTCTTCTTTCGCCAGCAGCGCCCGGGTCTTCACGGCAATCCTTTCATGCTGGTCAAGTTCCGCACCATGACCGACGAGCGGGATGACAACGAGAACCTGCTCCCCGATGAAGTGCGCCTCACCCGCTTCGGACAGTTTCTGCGAAGCACCAGCATCGACGAACTGCCCGAACTCTGGAACGTTTTCGTGGGAGAAATGAGCCTGGTGGGACCCAGACCGCTTTTGATGCAGTACCTCGATCGCTACACACCCGAGCAGGCGCGACGCCACGAGGTGAAACCCGGCATCACCGGCTGGGCCCAGGTGAACGGGCGGAACGCCCTGACCTGGGAAGAGAAGTTCAAGCTGGATGTTCGGTATGTAGACCATTTTTCCGTTTGGCTGGATGTCCGCATTTTGTTTGCCACCTTTTTTAAGGTGTTGAGGCGGGAGGGAATTTCCGGGGAAGGGCACGCAACCATGTCGGAGTTCCTTGGATCAGGAGTGTCCTCCAATGTCGGTTAGGCAGAAAGANNCGTGATCGTCATCGGGGCAGGGGGGCATGGCAAGGTCGTCATCAGCCTGCTCCGGGAGCTGGGTTGCCGGGTCAAGATCGTTCTTGACGATGACGAGTCCAAATGGGGATCAGCGATCTTATCGGTTCCTGTGGATGGTCCCATCGAAAAGATTCAGGAACTCGATCTTGATGGTGCCGTTCTTGCGGTTGGAGACAATCGAGTGAGGCTGGCCCTAGTGGAAAGATATAAGACTGTTCCCTGGGTTTCCGCCGTCCACCCACGTGCCTGGGTTCACCCGTCGGTCTCCTTAGCTGATGGATCGGTCGTTTTTGCGGGTGCCATCATCCAGCCGGATACCCGGATCGGAGCCCATTGCATCATCAACACCGGGGCATCGGTCGACCACNNGATTGCCTTATCGAAGACGGGGCTCATATCGCCCCGGGGTGCCACATTGCCGGAGGGGTCTCCATCGGGAAGGGGTCTTTTTTGGGGGTCGGGGTATCCGTGATACCGGGTGTTTCGATCGGTAGCGGCGTCATCGTCGGGGCAGGGNGCCGCAGTTGTTTCTGACCTGCCTGGCGATGTGCTGGCCGTTGGCGTTCCTGCAAAACCCATTCGCTCACTCTTGTCAGGAAAGAAGGAATCATAAGTCATGGAACAGGCGCAGAAGCGCATTTACCTCTCTCCCCCCCACATGACGGGGCGGGAAATGGACTACATCAAGGACGCATTCGATTCCAACTGGATCGCTCCCCTTGGCCCTCACGTGGATGCCTTTGAGAAGGAAGTCGCAGCTTATGCGGGAGTCAAGGGAGCCCTTGCCCTTTCCTCCGGCACGGCGGCCATGCATTTGGGCCTGAAACTGCTGGGTGTGGGATCTGGCGATACCGTGTTCTGTTCCAGCCTCACCTTTTCAGCCAGCGCCAACCCGATCATCTACCAGGGAGCCACTCCAGTATTCATTGATTCGGAGCCGCAATCCTGGAACATGTGCCCGGTTGCCCTGAAAATGGCATTCGAAGCAGCGGAAAATAACGGCAAACTGCCCAAGGCCGTGATCGTCGTCGACCTTTACGGGCAAAGTGCCGATTATGACCGGATCCTGGAAATCTGTGACCATTACGGAGTCCCGGTCCTTGAGGATGCCGCAGAAGCCCTGGGAGCGACCTACAAAGATCGTAAATGTGGCTCGTTTGGCAAGGTGGGTGTGTTTTCCTTTAACGGCAACAAGATCATCACAACCTCAGGCGGAGGCATGCTCCTGTCCGACGACGAGGATATGATTGCCAAGGCCCGCTTCTGGGCGACCCAGGCCCGAGACCCGGCCCCCCACTACCAACATAGTGAAATCGGCTACAACTACCGCATGAGCAACCTGCTGGCGGCGGTGGGCCGTCCACAGCTGGAGGAAATCGAGACGCGCGTCGAAAAAAGGCGGAGCATTTTCGACCGCTACCAGGAGGCCCTCGGTTCCATTCCCGGTGTGGACTTCATGCCAGAGGCTTCATTCGGGAGGGCAAATCGATGGCTGACCGTGATGACTCTTGACCCGGAAATCACGGGGTTGAAGCCCATGGACGTGATAGACGAGCTATCCCAAAGCAATATCGAAGCCCGGCCGGTATGGAAACCCATGCACCTTCAACCGGTGTTCCAGTACACCCCTTTCTTCAGCGCAGGGAAAAAAGAGCTGGGCAACGGGAAGGAATTCTTTGAAACCGGCCTTTGCCTGCCATCCGGGTCGAGTCTTTCAGAAAACGACCAAGAGTGGATCCTTCTATTCCTTCAAAAATGTCTACAAGAGAAAAGTGATTACATCAAGGTATGCCGAAACTACTGATCGTTACAACTATCCCTCGCACACTAAATGCCTTTCTTTTGCCCTATTCCGATTATTTCCGAAAAAAGGGCTGGCAAGTTGATGCCCTAACAGGAGAAGGGCCTCTGGAAAACTTGTCTAGTCATTTTGATAAAGTTTGGAAAGTCCGTTGGAGAAGAAACCCACTGGATTTGAGGAATATGATTGGCACTCCGCAAATAATTCGTAGAATCGTGGAGCAAGAAGGCTATGACATAGTGCACGTTCATACACCGGTCGCAGCTTTCGTAGCAAGGTATGCCCTGCGAAACCTGAGAGAGAAGAGAAACGTAAAGGTTATTTACACTGCGCACGGTTTTCATTTTTTTAAAGGGAACTTTTTTATTAAAAACGTTCTTTTCTTGTCCATAGAGAAAATAGCTGCTTCGTGGACGGATCACCTGATTGTCATCAACAAAGAAGATTATGATTCCGCTCTGAAATATGGCTTGGGTTTGAGGGACACTATAAGTTTTCACCCAGGAATTGGGTTAGATTTGGAAGCCTTCTCTCCAGAAAAGGTATCCGATGAAAAGGTTAAGAGCTTTCGTGATTCCTTGGGTTTGAAAAATAAGGATTTGCTTTTTGTTATGATTGCAGAATTTAATCCGGGGAAAAGACATACTGATACCCTTGAGGCTTTTTTTCAACTGCATCGAGAAGATACCCACCTAGCCCTTGTGGGAAAGGGCCCATTGGAAATAGACATGCGAAAGAAAAGTCTGGCCTTGGGGATAGCAGATAAAGTACACTTCTTAGGCCATCGCACGGATATCACCGTCATCTTGAAAGCGACAAAGGCTTTAATACTTTCTTCAGAAAGAGAAGGTTTGCCGAGAGTTGTAATGGAAGCAATGAGCATGGGAGTACCGGTAATCGCAAGCAACATACGAGGGCTNAGGGATTTATTGGGAACGGGAGGCGGGCGATTGTTCCCTGTCCGGGATGTGACTGCCTTAAAAAGGAGTATGGAAGAAGTAATATTTTCAAGAAAGATCTCAGCCTCGCTGAGCATGAAAGGTAAACAGATAATCAAGGATTACGGAATTGGTAATATTCTATTGGCGCACGAGGAACTCTATGGGCGACTTTTGCCCAAGTAAGCGAGGTTTAGGATGCTCAACAATGGATTAGCAACGGTTCATCTAATTATTGTTGTTGCGATGATATTAACTGGTTGGCTCTTGATAAAAAATGGAAACTACTCTTTTTTAACCGTGGCTGTTTTGCTTTTTGCATTTTTGGATAGTCTTGGTGCCGGTTTGGTGAACATTATTCATTTAAACCTTCCGTATCTAGAAAATACATACATCCCGATATTTGAAGAACCCAACTATCTTTATAGGTTATATTTTTCCCATTGGATTTTTTTTAGCGTTTCGTTTTGTTTTATGTTAACCCATATAAGGGATAAACATAAATATAATGTTAAGGGAATTGCCATACCAACCGCATGGGCTTGCATTCTTTTAATTATAGGCATTCTGCTTAGTGTTAAATTTTTCGTATTGGGACCTGGTTCCGATATCGTTTTTTCGACAAAGCTTAAATTTGATTCAAGCATAGAGGCGATTGCGCATAGATCCGTCGCGAAAAGGATGATGGAGCTTGGTCAAGGAGCATATATGGCTTCATTGGCAGCAAAGATTCTCTTCCCGGCTAGTGCTCTCATCTTCTTGTTCAATAAAAAACGCACTCTGTTTTTAATTTCTTCCATTTTGCCCCTTCTTTATTCATTATCTACAAGGCAAAAGGGTCCAATAATTATATCTGTATTCTTAGTAGTTGCTGGTCTAATTTATTCTAACGGTCTCTCTAAAAGAAAAAATATTATAGTGTTTTTAGTTATTGTATTTCTAAGCCTTTTTTCATACATGTATTCATTTGGTTTAAATTTAAAAGAAGCATTAATATCGACGCTTGGAAGAGTTTTTTTGGTGCCTAGCATCACTGAATATAATTACTATATTGTTTTCCCCGAAATAATATCTTTTCGAGGTATTGGAACTTTGCTAAAAATGCCTCTTGGTGCTTGGGGCGAGACGGGAGTAACAATATACGATGTAGCATATGCGGCAACAAGAAATGTATTCTCTTCAAATGCTAATTTTCTTGCTATCGCATGGAGCTCTGCCAGTTACGCTGGAATATTTGTTGTATCGGTATTATTTTGTATTTGCCTATCCCTATTGGATTATATTTCTAGAAAAATACCAGTTGATATTTTCTTCATATTGAACCTATTTATGATAAGTGGTTATTTCGCATTGATATCAGATTCATTGGGAGCGTTTTTTTCATCGGGAGGATTCTTTCTGCCTCTTATATTAGTGATAATAAACAAGAAAGAGAATCCCATTGAGAATAATAGACTTAAAGAAGGGCATGAGGTAGTTGAAGGCTGAAATGGAGAAAAATATTCTCGTAACGATTGGTGTCCCATTTTACAACCCCGGTGAATATTTAGCCGAATGTATTGAGTCTATATTTGCGCAAAGTTACAAGAATTTTGAACTTATCGTTATTAACGATGGGTCTATTGATAGAGCGAGTGAATATATTGAAACGGTTAAGGACGGGCGTTTGAAATACATTAACGACGGGCTTAACCTTGGTTTGGTCCCAAGACTAAATCAAATAATCGATATGGCAAATGGGCGTTATATAGCAAGAATGGATGCCGATGACATTATGCACCCAGAAAGAATAGCTAAGCAGGTAGAACTTTTAGAGAGTGATCCTACTATCGATGTTGTTGATACAGGAGTCGTATTAATAGATAAAGAAAGTAATCCTATCGGATTTTTAGACGTCCCAGGAAGGAGACTAAAAGGACTGAAGCGTGTCCAAGCTGCCCTAAAGTGGGGAGTAGTGTTTCATCCTTCGGTTATGGCAAGGGCTGTTTGGTTCAAAAAAAATAAATATGACTCTAGTTATCCTAGAGCCGAAGACCGAGAGTTATTCCTCCGATGTTTCAGGCAAACGAAAATATTCAACATAAAAGATAATTATTTATTTTACAGGATTGGGAATGAATCTAAATACAATTCCTATCTGGAGGGATACAAGTCTGAGAGAAAAGCATTGCTACGATATGGACCAAGCTTGGTAGGATGGCCCATATCAGGAATGTTTTATGCACGATCTTTGATGAAAACGTTTTTAATATGGCAAGCAAAGATAAGAGGCAGACGGATTAATTTGCAAAGCCAACACCTGACAAAAATAGAAGTCAAAGAATATCAAGAAGTAGAGGAGTTTATTTTAAACATAAAAAACAAATCTTTTAATAAAAATAAATAGCAGGGATGTGGGTGAGGTTAAAATGAAAATAGGGTATCTTGTTTTTTTGGATTATTCATTTGTAGGAGTAAAGAACAAAATAGAACAACAAATAGCGGCATTTATGGAAAATAACGTTGAAATTATCCCGATAATAGTTAGATGGTCTCAAGAGGATGGCGAGTTTAGAATCGCAACGAGAAAATACGTAATAGAAGTTGAAAAATATACGAATATATTGCTAAAAAGGTTTTTTTCTATAAAAAAAATAATGAATATTATCCAAAATGAGGATATAGACATACTCTATGTTAGATACCCATTGTCTGANCCCCATGTTCTATTATTTCATAAAAAAATGACCATTCCAGTCGTTACAGAACATCAAACGAAAGAGCTTGAGGAAATAAATAAATATAGTTTTAAATATATTTCAGAAAAAATATTCGGACCAAAGGTATTGAAGCTAGTAGCGGGCATTGTTGCAGTAACGGAAGAAATTGGTCTTTACGAGATCCATCGTGCAAGCAGAACAGACGTGAAAGTTCATGTCCTTGGCAATGGAATTTCTGTTAAAATAGTGCCAGAAAAGAAAGCAAGTCTATATCAAGAAAAGGTGCGGATGCTATTTGTTGGTCAAGTAGCAAAATGGCACGGTTTGGATAGACTTATTGTTGGCATATGGAAATACCATGGGAAAGAGGATGTATATCTGAATATTGTTGGAAATGGTCAAGATGTCTTTCCACTAAAAAAATTAGTTTTAGAAAAAAAAATGGAAGATAAAGTGTTTTTTTCAAAGACGACTTATGGACAAACGCTAGATGACATATTTGAAGAAAGTGACATTGCTATTGGTAGCTTGGGCATACATAGAAAGGGTTTGTCTGAGTCGTCTGAATTAAAAACAAGGGAATATTGCGCTAGGGGTATACCATTTATTTGTAGTGCTTTTGACGCTGATTTTGAGGATAATTATATCTATAAAATGAAAATATCCTCAGATGAGGAACCAGTTGATATTGAAGCTGTATTGGATTTTGGAAAAAAGATAATGTCTGATCCTGAATACCCTAGAAAAATAAGGCAATACGCATGCGATAATCTGGATTGGCAAGTTAAAATAAAGAAACTGGTGGTATATATGAGATATATACTTGAGGAATCGCGTAAAAATAGATAATGTGCGATGTCTGCCTGATTTAAACAAAAGTGCGAAAAATACTGGACACTACCCTTTCTTCAAGTGCTTCCTCGAAACTGGAAAACATCTAGTTCTGGAGGAGTTTAAAAAAATCGGTGATAGCAATAAACCGCCGTTTTGTATAGTTCCCAATCTTTGATTGACTGCAATGAACTGTTATGCCACAAGAGCGTGAATATCCCATGGAATATGTTGCAAATGTCTTTTAATTGATTAATTTTAGAAAAAGCAATCTCAGGTTTTAGTCTCATATAATGTTCCCCAAGAAGGCTTCCCTCCATGACGATCAAGGGTCTTTCGATAAAAGGAAGCTCTTTGTTTTGTTCCAGGTCGAAAACGGAGAACTCGTGACAGGTTCCGCACCGAAAACCGACGTGATCTGCATAGCTGAGGGTCGAATCGTAAGAAAGCCCAGCCTCGGCCCAGTTCCGCCAAGTTGTGGGGGCCTTCCAGCGAAGATAATGCTGGCGACCTCCCCAGGTTTCCTGTTCAATTCCTTCCTCTTCACAAACCTTTTGTAGTTTCCTAAACTCTTTTTTCGTTTGAACGGGGTCCAGATAGGTTTCGTAACTGGCATGAAAACCGATCTCGTGCCCTCGAGAGTGAATGTCCCTCATCAATTGACGGAGATAGGGATGGTCGATGGAGTACCCGTCATCATATTTTGGATTTGTACAGGCGGTCTTGAAGTAAAAGGCGCTTCGGATGCCATACTTCTCGCTGAGGTCCATGATTCGATCGAATGTATAGTTGGTGTCTTTCCTCCAATCGCCTCTTTTGACCGCGAGCCAGCTGCCGATGCGCTTGACGGCCTTTCCGGGCGATCTCCGTTTGAGAAGGTCGCCGGCGATCGACCGCCCTATCCGCAATGGGGACGAAAAGGCCTCGGCGAAGGGAACGTCCACGTCATGGCTCAGTGCCATGCGGAATTCGGTTTTCTTGCGTTCAAGTTGGGGCCAGAGTCGCTTCATACAGGCCCAAAGGATTTCGACGTATTCGTCTACGACCGGGCGATGGAGGTAATTGTTCTTAAAAGCGTGGGAAGCTTTCGCGGGGAAACGGTCGTGGAAATCCCTTTCCGTGTCGGTCATCTCTTCAGCCCGGGTGAGGATATAAAACGCGCTGCCGAACAGGTCGAAGTTGATCGAAGCGGAATCAGGGGACCAGTCGACCAGGGGGGTAGGGCAAGAAGAGCCTTTCAAGGTAAGAATGGGGAGTTTGTCTTCAAAAAGAAGCCCTCGAACGAATTCATCGGTGTCGGCCATA
The DNA here is from genome assembly GCA_015657435.1 of Synergistales bacterium. Lineage (GTDB taxonomy): Bacteria > Synergistota > Synergistia > Synergistales > 79-D21 > 79-D21. The sequence goes on from JADLKH010000003.1 coordinate 382,388, forward strand.
CAGAGCTGCAGTTGGCCGGTTTTCAGAAGATCCTCTGGTTTATTGCCTGAAAGGAACGGGGATATTCTCAGTGTCCGACCGGAATCCGGAATCTCCAGCTCGATCTGTTTTGCGGAGGATGTCTTGAGGACGACTTCCTTCAAACCTAAACGACCGAAAATGAGGTTGGCAACGTAACCAAAGGCCGGACTATCCAAGTCTTTCGATAAGATTCGCGCGCGCTCTCCATGCATCATGGCTAGTTAAACTCCCTTGAGAAATCGCCTGATCGAAGGACGAAGGGCTTTTGGAACCAAAAGCCTGGCCAGTTTCCGTTGAGCTGTTTCGTGCGTCAATGTCAGGTACGGAATCAAGGGAAAGCCCCATGTTGCTTTCGCGTTTGCGACAGGTTTGATGTTGGCTCCGCAGAGGTCGAAAAAACGTCCCCCCCTTGCGGCCATATCCGTGAAGCTGTCCTCGTAAATAAGCTGATTGACCCCGTTCTTGAGATGTTCCCGATCGGTTCCTGCCGACCAGTCGATCGATATGCCGTCGGCTAAGAAAATCTTGATCTGTCCTGAAACCGGGCTTCCCGCAGAATCACGGCAAACATATCCAAGGCAGTGATCCTGTCCGAGCAACTCCGATAGGCGGGCGAGATCCTTAGGAGGAGTCATGTGGGAAAACGCTTTGGCGTCTTCAGTTTTTTTGAGACAAAAATGGATCGCTTCCCAATCGGTTGTCGCCTGAGCCCGGTAACCCAACCGAATGGCTTTATTTATGTTTTTGTGGACACTTGGATCCTGGTTCGTCTGCTCAACCGGTAGGCGAGTCGCGAAACTATAGCGGAAGTTTGTCGAGAAACTTTTCCATTGGAAACTCCTGCCATCCGTGAAGCCTGAGGGGAAAGAGATCGTACCGCGAAATCCGCGTTTTTCAAGATCAGAGGCTAATAGTTCCGAAACTTCCAGCCACTGTGTATAAAGACGATACGGTTGTTCCGTAGATGTCGGTGTGAAGTGTAGAGGCAAATAAGGGTTCCTCGGGGGCATAACGACATGTCCGCGCCGATTTAGGTAAAAAACCCCTTCCAGCGTAGGCAATTCTTTTCCGGCAGGTTGAAAAAACACCCGTTCGGCCCTGTATCCCCACTTCTCCTCGTTGAACTTGAGCCAACCTTCCAGGAAGAGGGCAGAGCGGGCTGTCATCAGGGCATTGCAAAGCGGGTCATGCATCATGGGTAATCCCTCGTTTCCAGATCCTGTTTGCTTCTTTGATCATCTCTTACCGGAGTTTGGTATGGGGCCAGGCTGCAAATCATGTAAACTCGTTCTTCGTTCATGGAGCGGTCAAAATACCGCTCGATTGGCTTGAAGCCTAGATTCTCGTTGCTTTTTAGAGAAGCCTGGTTGTTCAGGCTAACTCGTGAAGAAACCCCTTTAAGGAAGGGGCATCGTGCAAAATGATATAGGGCGTGGCGCCTTTGGGCCGTACCGATACCCTGTCCGCGATATTCGGGGAGTAAATACGTATCTCCCTCATGAACGGTGCCTTCCGTCCTGTCCCTGTCATTGAAGTAATAAAGGGAGTAACCGGCGATCTCATGGGTTTGTTTATCTGTAACGACAAGGCACAATTTTTCCCCAGCTAGGCGCAAGATTAGCCTTTTGCCTAGCCCCAGTTTTTTGCCGTCATGGAATTTCTCGTATAGGTTCATAACCGAAGAAACTGTCCGAAAAGTACAGGTTGAAAAACAGACCGATTTATAATCGCGCCTCGGTATTTTAGAAATCCCATAAGCCATATGTAGATTTCGGTAGAGAAAAAGGGTAGTATCTGGGACTAAAAACGATGCTCTGGCGATTTTTACGAGCAAAACCCAATGCCCCCCAGACAGATTCACCATATCTAGATAACCAAGCCCACAGTCTTTTTTATATAGTAATATAGCGAAACAACTAATGATAAAATTAANAAATATGACATTAGACTTGGTGTAGGAAACGATGATCGGCAGAACCAATAGCGCAAAAGCAAAACTGCACTCTTTCAAAAAGATACGGATAGCAAAGTGAGAGTTATTGCAACCCTCATCGCATATGTAAATAATTTTCAACAAGTACATTCCAAAATTAACAAGCATAAGTAGAGCAATACAGGCAAAGGGATTCCCGGTTTTATAACCCACATATAGAGCTCCAATTTTTAGCGGTAAATGGAACATTTCAAAAAATAAACCCATCCGTTGTTTTTCCAATACTGAAAAAAGGTGCGACAAGGGGGAATATACGAAATTTATCGCTACCCATGGAGCGATGATCTGTGCGAAAGTCCCAGCCTGCTCCCACCTTGCTCCCAAAAAAACCGACAGTAATTGCGGAGCAAAAAAAGAAAGCGAAAGAATAGGGAAAAAACCTAACCTCATGAGAGCAAGGGTTGCTCTTTCCAGGATCGTTTCCAAATTCCCCTCATGCTTTGCTGCACTGGCCCGCTGGAGGAAAACTTGCCCAATCGCCTGGCCGATAAAAGCCGCTGGTAGAAAGAGGAGGCTTTGGGCCATGGCAAAGAGTCCCGCCACTTTTGTATCAAAGAGTGCGACTAAAAAAAGGGGTGTTAACTGCCCGCCCAAGGTAATAAGCAAACCTGCCCAGGTATCAAATAAGGGGAAATTCCGGTAGCGGTAAGCGTTCCTCTTAAGGTCCTTGAGGGAAGGCACTTCTTGACGAAACGTCTTGAGCAGAGGAATGGAAAGCCGGGTGACTCCGCCAGCCTGTCCAATGATGCTTCCTAAAAGTAGCCCCAAGGGCTTGAAACCGAATAACCCCAGGAATAGTTTTGTCGTGATCCCGCTTAAACTTTGGGTGACCTTTGTCTGAGCGATCATAGAAAAATGTTTTTCGCGAACGGCCCATTGGGTCAGGGTGATATAAATCCCAACGGCAGCTACCCCTGCAGGAAGCAGTAACCGGTAGGGGATAAGGGGTTCCATTGAGACCATAGAGAGAAGGTTTTTACCGGCAACCAGCAAGACAAGGCTCAGCACTATCGCAAAAGTCACTTGCAACAAAAGACTTAATTCCACTAAAGCGTTGGAGTCCCGTTCTTCCCTGGGTAAGGGAATGGCCAGATAGTAACGAAACGCCGACGCTTCAGAAAGGATTGCTATTAAAGAGGCAAAAGCCGCCATGATGCCGAAATCCCCCGGCGAGTAGATGCGGGATAACAGAGGCATCGTCGCGATATTGAGGCATTGCGCCAGCGCAGTGCCTCCGGCAAGAATAGAAACATGGCGAATGACGGATTTTGGAGGGAGGAAGCGATTAATAAAGCTGGAAACGACTTCCATCAGTTGCCATGTCCCGTAGTCTTCATTGCCAAGCTTCACCTCGGCATGGCGCACATGCGCACCTGGCCCCCGGAAAGGGCCGATTGGTACGCCGCCTCGATGATCTCCACGGTTTTTCGTCCTTCCCTTCCGCTCACCAGTTCGTCCTCCCCGTTTTCCAGCACGTCCAGGCAGTGGCGGTAAAAGTCCAGGTGCCCGAACCCGTACACGCTCCTGGGGTTGGTGTCGGCTTCCTTTAGCTCTTCGTCCATCGGGTGCGGGGTGTCGAAACTCCACTCCGTGATCCTATTCAGGGCCACGCCGCCGATGCGCACCGTCCCCCGGTCTCCGAGGATCGTCAGGCTGCCCTCCAGGTTTTTCGGGTAGGTCAGGGTGGTTACGTTCAGGCTGCCCAGGGCCCCGCTGCGGTAGCGCAGGTTCATCACGATCGTGTCTTCGGCCTCGATGCGCCGGGCCAACGTGGCGCTGAAGGCCTGCACGGATTCCACGGCCCCGCCGAACCACTGCATCAGGTCCACGTAGTGGGCGGCCTGATTGCAGAGGGCCCCGCCGTCGAACTCCCAGGTGCCGCGCCACTTGGCCTGATCGTAGTAGTCCTGGGGGCGGGTCCAGAGAACGTTGGAAAGGATCATGCCGATCCGGCCGAACCGTCCGGCGTCCAGGGCCTTCCGGGCCAGTTGAACGGTCTTGTTGAAGCGGTTCTGCTTGACGACGAAGTATTTCACGCCCCGCCGGTCGCAGGCTCCGATGGCTTCGTCAACGGCGCTCAGCTTTGTTCCGGCCGGTTTTTCGCTCAGGGCATGGCGGCCCGATTCGGCGGCCTGGATCACGTGATCGGGATGCAGGCCGGACGGGGTGCAGATGGAAACGAGGTCGAAGGCGCCGTTTTGGAGCATGTCGGCGTAGTCGGTGAAGGCGGTGCAGTCGGGCCCGACGGCGCTCGCGGCGGCTCGGGCCCGTTCGGGGATCGCGTCGCAGCAGGCGGCAAGCCTGCAGCGTCCTTCGGCTTCCAGGGTCTTGAGAGCCTCGATGTGGTTCTTGCTGATGCGTCCGCAGCCCAGCAGGGCGATCCGGATCATGGCTATCCTTCCTTTCCTAAAGGCGCACGAGGTTCCCGGGCAGGGGCATGGCAAGCCCCAGTTTTGCCGACACGATGTTCTTGGTGTCAAGCACCAGAGGGGCATGGTCGAGCAGGGCCCGATAATCCAGGTTGTTGGTGTGGGCGGTGGTGATGATCACGGCGTCGAGGCTTTGCAGGAGATCGGGGTCCGGGGCAACGGAAGGGATGCGGGCCCCATGCCGCTTCACCAGAGGGCAGTACGGGTCATGGAAGAACACACCCGCGCCCTTTTGCTCCAGTTCGTCCCACACCTTCAGGGCGGGGGATTCCCGCAGGTCCTCGATGTCGCCCTTGTAGGCCACGCCGCAAAGCAGGATCCGGCTGCCCTTCAGGGGCTTGCCGCGATCGTTCAGCAGGTCCTGCAGGCGATGGACAACGTAGGCGGGCATGTCGTCGTTGATGTCGCCCGCCAGTTCGATCAGGCGAGTGTGGTAGTCCACGGCCCGGGCCTTCCAGGTGAGATAGTAGGGATCGATGGGGATGCAGTGGCCGCCCACTCCGGGGCCGGGGTAGAAGGGCACGAACCCGAAGGGCTTGGTGGCGGCCGCGGCGATGACCTCCCACACGTTGATGGAAAGCTTGTCGCAGATCACGGCCATCTCGTTGGCCAGGGCGCAGTTCACGATGCGGTAGGTGTTTTCCAGGATCTTGGTCATTTCCGCTTCCTTGGGGCTGGAAACGGCGAACACCGGGGCCTCCAGCACGGCCTCGTAAAGGGCCTTGGCGTGGCGTGTGCATTCGGGTGTGCAGCCCCCCACGACCTTGGGGGTGTTCTTGGTTTTGAAGCGGAGGTTTCCCGGGTCCACCCGCTCGGGGGAAAAGGCCAGGTACAGGTCGGTGCCGATCGAAAACCCCGCTTTGTCGAACAGGGGTTTCAGCACTTCCTCGGTGGTGCCGGGATAGGTGGTGGATTCAAGCACCACCAGCATGTTTTTGTGGGCGTGTCGGGCCACGGCGCGGGCGGAGGATTCCACGAAGCTCAAGTCCGGCTGCTTGAAACGGTCCAGCGGGGTGGGCACGCAGATGGCGATGACGTCGCAGGCCCCAAGCCGGGCCATGTCCGTTGTGGCGGAAAGGCGCCCGGACGTCGCCAGGGCGGACAGTTCCTCGGGGACGACGTCGCCGATGTAGTTTTCCCCCCGGTTCACCTGGTCCACCTTTTCGGCCTGCACGTCGAAGCCGATCACGGTGAATCCGGCCTTGGCCTTTTCCACGGCCAGGGGCAGGCCCACGTAGCCCAGCCCGACCACGCCGACGGCGGCGGTTTTGGATTGGATCTTCTCGTAAAGGGTCACCTGGGGTCGCCTGCCTTGTCGTAAAATAGCTGATTTTCGATGAGCTGCTCCTCTGAAACGGGGCGCAGCACCCGAGCCGGGGATCCCACCACGATCATCCGTGGAGGGACGTTTTTCGTCACCACGCTGCCTGCCGCCACCAGGGCGTCCTCTCCGATGACGAGGTTCGGCAAAATCGTGGCGTTGGCCCCGATGCGGGCTCCCTTTTCAAGTGTCGGTCCCCCGAAATGTTTCCTGCGCTCCTCGGTGCGGCCCAGGAAGTTGTCGTTGGTGAAGGTCGCTTCCGGGGCGATGAAGCAGTAATCCCCGATGGTGGAGAAGGCCGTGATGTAGGCTTCGGTCTCGATCTTGCACTTGCGCCCGATCGTCACCCTGTTTTCCACGGTGGCTCCCCGACCGATGATGGTGAGGTCTCCCACGGTCACGTCCTCGCGCAGGGTGGCCTGGTCGCCGAAGAAGACGCCGTCGCCGATTGTGGCCCCGACGTAGAGGATGCACCCGGCTCCCACGGTGACGGCCGATCCCAGAACGAGGGGGGGTAGGCNTTTCGCGTCGCCCGTGGTGGCCGACAGGCTGGCCTTGCCGGGACGCTTGCCCAGGATGGCCCCGTCGTTGATGACGCAGTTCGGTCCGATGCGCACGCCGCTTCGGATGATCACGTGGTGACCGATCGTGACATGGGATGCGATTTCCACGTCGTCCTCGATCACGACGTATTCGCCGAAGGTGACGCTGGTTCCGATTCTGGCTTTTTCGGAAATGGACATGACGATTCCTCCCGATGGGTTTCTTTGGGGATTAGGGGCGGGCCTCTTCGGCTTCCCTCTTCCAGAGAACGAGAACCGGATTTTTGGCCAGGGTTTCGCGAAGCTTTTCGTATTCGCTTCCGGTCAGCACGAGCGTCCGCAGTTTGCGCCCGATCAGGGCCTCCAGTTTTTCCACGAGATTCTGCAGATAGGTTTTGTCGATCTCCCCCACCAGCACCAGGTCGATCAGACCGGAGTCCTTGCCCTTCGCGTAATCTCCCGTGATGAAGGCCAGCTCCACGTTGCCCAGGCGGCTCACCACCTGTTCCACCACCTTGTCCAGCCCCACGGTTTTGGCCACGATGCGCTGCACTTCGGNGTATAGGGGGTGGGCGGCGTTGGCCCGGTACACCTTCGTGCGCCCCTCGTCGGCCGATTCAAGCAGTCCGGCCTCGGACAGCCGGTTCAGTTCGACCCGCACGCTGTTGGTGGATTCGCCGAACTCGTCGGCCAGGCCCCGCAGGTAGGCGCGGGTGCCCGGGTTCAGGAAGAATTTCATCAGAAGCTTGATGCGGGTTTTGGAGGTGATCAGGCTGTCCAGCATGGGAATCCCTCTTTCGGCGTCTTTTACGAGTAAAAATATAACTCTTAAAAGAGCGTTTGAAAAGGGGGGATCGTCGGGTTGAAAAGTGCCCATCAAGGCGATATTCTATTCTAATGAAGTAAAGCATCGAACAAAAAGAGAGGTGAGGGCGATGGGTTTCTTGAAGCGAAAAGGGTTTTCCCTCTTTCTTCTCGTCTTTCTTTCTCTCCTTCCGGTCTCGTCGGTCGCGGCTTTTTCGGGATCGGGGGCCGGCACGGAAGGCGATCCGTACATCATCACGACGGCAGACCAGCTGAACGAGGTCAGAAACGACCTGAACGCGCACTACAGGCTCGGGGCCGACATCGACCTTGACGTTTCTCCCTACAACGAGGGGCAGGGCTGGATTTCGATCGGCGACACGGTCGACCCGTTCATCGGCACGTTCGACGGAAACTGGCATATCATCCGGAACCTGTTCACCACGGGCGGAAACTACGACTACATCGGCCTGTTCGGCGTTCTGGGGGATCCGCAGGACCTGGCGGACCCGTTCCTCGTGAAGAACCTTTTGCTTGAGGATGTGGACGTGGGTTCTCCCTATTTCAGCGGAGGGCTGGCGGGGCTGACGTTTGAAGGCACGGTGGAAAACTGCGGGGTCATCGGGAGCGTGTCGGGCTTCACTCATGTCGGCGGCCTGATCGGCGCCGTCAGTTCTCAGACGACGATCCGCCGGTGCTTCATGAAGGGCTCGGTTTCCGGCTCCTTCACTGTGGGCGGGCTGGTGGGGAACGCGGAATACGCCGCTTCGATCCTGAACAGCTACGCCCTTGCGGACGTCGGGGCGGGTAATTCCGATTGCGGCGGCCTGCTCGGCTACGGAACGGAAATGTCGGTCGGCAACTGCTATGCCGCGGGTTTAGTAACCGCCCCTTCTTTCGTCGGCGGGCTGGTCGGCAGGAACGGCGACGGCCTGGTCGTCGCGGGCTCCTATTACGACGAGGATGTTGCGGGGGTGTCCGACAACGGCTGGGGCATCCCGAGAAGCACCTCGGAAATGAAGACCCGATCCACATTCTCGGGATGGGATTTCGATGTCGTCTGGGCGATCGGCCCGGGCGTGAACGACGGGTACCCTTATCTGCAGTGGGAGGAGAATTTTGCCGGGGCGGACGGCGGCGGCGGGTGCAGCACGGGCGTCCCCGCTCCGCTGTTCGGGTTTTTGCTGGTTCCTTTGGCCTTGCTGCGGAGGAAGGCGTAAAATAGCATCCGCAAAACGGGGCCTCCGAAGGGGGGCCCCGTTTTTTTGTCCGGATCGGCGGGTTTCGGCCTAAAGGAACTCGGGGATTTCCCGATACTCAAAGAGCGGGGCCTTCTGTATAATGTCCACGTACCGTTTGGGCATGCCGGATGAAGGAAACATGGGGAGGGTTTTTCTTGAACGCAAGGCGGATCGCACTAAAAACTTTAATTGTTTTCATTCTTCTTTTCTCCNTTTGCACTTCCGGCGCCGGCGCAGGGCGAAGGGGATGCGGGAGGATCGGGCCTGCCGGGCGGTTCGGCGGCGGGCGACACGGGGTTTCCCGGCATCTACGACACTTCGCCGCCCGTGATCGTCGTGCCGGGGGCGACCCAGGGGCCTGAAACGCCTTCGGGCCCTCCGCAGATCTTCCCCGGCCAGCCCGTGCAACCGCAGCAGCCGGCGGCTCCGGGGCAGGAGGATGAACAGAAGAAGGGCACCGAGCAGGGCGAGGCGGCCGTCGGGCCGTCCGAGCTGGATCGCTTTCTCAGCGGCGCATTGCCGGACAGGTTCCAGGCGAACATCGGCCGCTACGGCATGAACTTCTTCAAAAACCCGCCTTCCACCTTCGCTCCCGGCAACGCGATCCCCGTGGGACCCGACTACGTGATCGGACCCGGCGACAGCTTCCGCATCGACGTTTGGGGCATGGTGCAGGGCACCTGGACGGTGACGGTGGACCGCAGCGGACAGGTGGCGATCCCCACGGTGGGCACGTTGGGCGTGGCGGGTCTCACCTTCGACCAGCTGAAGGGCGCGCTGCGGCGCGAGCTGGAGAAGTACTACGCGGGCTTCGAAATGAACGTGACGATGGGCGCCCTCCGGAGCATCAAGGTGTACGTCACGGGCAGCGCCAAGAAGCCCGGAGCCTACACGGTGAGCGCGCTTTCCACGCTGGTGAACGCACTCCTCAGCTGCGGGGGGCCCGGCGACACGGGAACCCTGCGGGCGATCCAGGTGAAGCGCGGGGGCAAAACCGTGGCCGTGTTCGATATGTACGATTTCCTGATGAAGGGCGACAAGACGAAAGACATCCGCCTGCAGCCCGAGGACGTGATCCATATCGGGCGTTCGGGTCCGCTGGCGGCCATTACGGGCAACGTGCGCGTTCCCGCCATCTACGAGCTGAAGACGGAAACGAGGATTTCGGAACTGCTGGAGATGGCCGGGGGGCTCACCCACACGGGCTATATGGGCCGCGTGCAGGTGTACCGGGTTTCGGCCAACGAGTACCGGAGCATTCTGGAAGGCGACCTGATGGATCTTTCCACGAAGCCGGGCAAGGATTTCGCCCTGGCCGACGGCGATTTCGTGAGGGTGTTCTCGGTAGTGGAAAAGCGCAACGTCATGACCGTTTCGGGGCCGGTGGCCAAGCCGGGGCCGTACGGGGTGGAACCCGGCCGCACCACGGTTCGCGATGTGATCATGCGGGCCGGGGGCCTGTTGTACAACGCCGCCGACCAGGGGGAGATCACGCGGGTTCGTCCCACACCGCAGGGGCCGGTGACGGAGCGGTTCATCGTGGATCTCCGGAAGGCCCTCTCCGGGGATTCCGCCGCCAACATGGCGCTGGAGATCAACGACTACCTGTTCGTGCGCAGCGTCCCCGAGTGGGACCTGTACAAGGCCGTGGCCATCGCGGGGCAGGTGAGGTATCCGGGAACCTACACCATCAAGAAGGGTGAAACCCTGAGCAGCGTCATCGCAAGGGCCGGGGGATACACCGACCGGGCCTACCTGCGGGGGGCCGAATTCTCGCGGGTCTCCGTGAAGAAGCTGCAGGCGGAGCAGAACCGGCGGATGGTGGACGAGCTGGAGACGGAGCTGCTCGCGGTGAGCGTCAACGAATTGAGCGCGGCCCTCACCTCCGAGGAGGCGAAGCTGACCCAGTTCGAGGCCGACCAGAAGAGGAAGCTCGTCGAAAAGCTGAAGAACCTGAAGGCGGCCGGGCGGGTCATCCTGAAGCTGGACGTGCCCGACAAGATGAAGAACTCTCCCTTCGACCTCGAGCTGGAGGAGGGCGACACCCTGTTCGTTCCGGGGAATCCCCACACGGTGCAGGTGATNGGGGCGGTGCTGAACCCCACGGCCTTCGTTTTCCAGCCGGGGCTCGGCGTGGGCGACTACCTCCGCATGGCGGGGGGCTACACGCGCAGCGCCTCTCCGGGGCGGATCTACCTGCTGAAGGTGGACGGCACGGCGGTTCGGCTCGATACGGGGGGCGGCTGGCCCTTCGGGAGGCCGAACAGCGGCCGCGGGCTTGTCGTTCGCGCGCTGGAGCCGGGCGATGCCATCATCGTGCCCCAGAAGGTGCAAAGCTACAAGGGGCTGCGCAACACCCGCGACTGGGTGGACATCATCTTCAAGATCGCGCTCAGCGCGGCGAGCATCCACAACGTGACCGACTAGGAGCCGGACCATGACGGACGACGAACGCGAAGTGCGGGAAATCGAATACGGATCCGTCCAGGCGGCCGGTGCGGCGGACGACGAGATCAGTCTGCTGGACCTGGCCCTGGTGCTGGTGAAGCGCAAGAAGCTAATCTTCTGGATGACGTTCGGGCTGGCTTTCCTGGTGGCGGTCTACAGCCTGGTCACGCCGAAGATCTACCGGGCGGAAACGCGCCTGCTGCCGCCGAAGAGCGCCGGGTTCGACCAGACGGCCCTTCTCGACATGGCCACGGGCGGGGCGGCAAGCGCCCTGGCGGGCAAGACCCCGGGCGACCTGTACGTGGGGATCGCCAGGGGGCGCACGGTGCTGGACAAGGTGATCGCCCGGTTCAGGCTGAACGAGGTGTACAAAAGCGAAAACGCGGATCTCGCCCGAAGGGCTCTCTCGGAGAACCTCGAGGCGAAGGCCGACCTGAAGACGGGCATCATCTCGATCGCCGTGCTGGATCGCGACCCGGCGCGGGCGGCGGAGGTGGCCAACGGCTTCGTGGAGGCTCTGAAGGATGTGACGTCGGGCCTTGCCATCAGCGAGGCGGCCCAGAAGCGGCTGTACTACGAAACGCAGATCAGGGACGTGCAAATCTCCCTGCAGAAATCCGAGGAAGACCTGAAGGCCTACCAGGAGCGCACGGGCATCCAGGAGGCGGGCACCCAGACCGGGGCGCTGGTGGGGGCCCTGGCGAGCCTGCGCGCGCAGATCACGGCCAGGGAAGTGCAGCTGAGGGCCCTGAAGGCCTACGCCACGGGGCAAAACCCCGAGGTGAGGAAGGTGCAGAACGAACTGGCCGCCCTGTACGGGCAACTGGAGAAGCTCGAAGCCGGTCAGGGATCCGGCACGGACCCCCTCAACCCCGAGGGCGGCATGCCCAGGGCCCGTTTGGAGTACATGCGCCTGCTGCGCGAGGCCAAGTTCAACGAGTACCTCTACGGATTGCTGCAGAAACAGTTCGAGATGGCCAAGCTCGGCGAGGTGAAGGACGCCGCCGTCATCCAGGTCATCGACACGGCCGTTCCCCCTCAGCTCAAGTTCAAGCCCAAACGCACCCTGATGGTGATGCTGGCCGCCGTGCTCGGGTTCTTTTTGTCCGTCTTCGCCGCGTTCTTCATGGAGTTTCTGGAGAACGCCCGCCGCGACCCCGAATCCGCCGCCAAGCTCGATGCCTTCAAAAAATACGCCCGCATCACCCGTGACGACTTCCGCCTCCGGCGTGGGGTCAGACCTTGAATTTGACCATAAGTATACAAACTGCGACGATATTCCCTACCCGCCCGGCCGGAACCCCCGGCCGGGCTTTTTCCCCGCCGCAATGGATCGCCCGGGGTTTACCCCCCTGGCTGTTCTCGGCCGCGTCCAACCGTCATAGAATTTAGGGAAATCCGGCCTTTCGGGAGGGAAAAGCATGGAAGTGGTTCTCGTGCCTTTCGGGGAAAAGCACCGCAAGCCCTTGATCGACATCTTCAACCATTATGTGACGGAAGGTTTTGCCGCATACCCGGAAAACCCGTTGCCCTACGAGGCCTTCGACCTCTTCAGGAAGATGACGGCGGGCTACCCGGCCTACGCGGCGGAAACGGCAAACGGCGCCTTGGCGGGTTTCGGCTTCCTGCACGCCCACAACCCCATGCCGACTTTTTCCCACGTGGCGGAGATTTCCTATTTCCTGTCTCCCGAATACTGCCGGATGGGGATCGGCTCGAAGATTCTCGACCGACTGCTGGCCGAGGCTCCCGGCAAAGGCATCGTCACGGTTCTGGCCAGTATTTCGGCCCCGAACGAACCGAGCATCTCTTTCCACGCTCGCCACGGTTTCGTCGAGTGCGGGCGATTCAAGTCCGCACTGCGGAAAAAGGGAACAGCCGTAGACGTCGTCTGGATGCAGAGGATGCTGGGCTGACTCCGGTTCCCCTCAGTCCAAAACGCAAGTAGCCCCGTCGGATTCCCCGCCGGGGCTACGCTCTTCTTTGATTGGCTTTTTTCATTCCGGAGCGAGGGATTCCTCCGTCAGGAAGGTATAGGGGAAAAAACGCCCCTGGCACGGGTTCCCGTCCGAGATCCAGAGAACCCGCCCGGCCAGGTCCAGGATGACGCCGTAGACCGACCCGAGTCGTTTCCCTTCAGGGTCGTGCTCGTCCTCGTGCCGGCAGATGGAGTCCGGTGCGTTGCGGTGGTCCGAGAGGAACTCCCGGCAGGCCGCCAGGTCTACCTGTCCCGCTCGCTCCCGGAGGAGGTCCCTTATACGTCCCAGCCTCTGGAAAGTATCCGGTAGGATCACTTTTCCGTAATCCCTGACCCTGCAGACCAGGTTGGGGGCAAGGAAGTGGTTCGTGTGGCACAAAAAGCNCCCCTCCTCACGGGTGAGGACGCCGAAATCCTCCGGTGCGGCCTCGATGTCCAGGAAGTCCCNCTCGTGTGTTCCCAGCAGGAAGTTGACACAGTTGGCTCGCCTGGCCACGGCAACCGACTCGACGGCGTCCGACAGCGTCGGGGATTCCAGAACCTTGCGGAGGAGAAAGTGCACCGGAACCCCCGGTTCGCAGCACCCGGTCGAGAGGGCGTTTGCCACCATGCCGATTCCCTCGCTGTTTAACCCCTTCCCGGCGAGGATCCCGGCCTCCGCAACCATCAGGAGGGTCGGTTCGGGCGGCTGCTCCAGCTGGATGATCACCTTGGCTTTCCGCTGTCGGCGGATCCAGTCCCAGTTCTGGCACAGGTAGCTTTTCCCGTCTCCGGATACGCGCGGCGAGACTCCGAAGGCCGTGCAGCCGTCAACCCGCTGTTCCATGACGATTTCGCTTCGGCAGTTGAGAGTGAACATGTCTTCGAAGCTGATCCCCGCTCCTTGAGCGACGCCCTCGATTTCTTCCAGAGCCTTGGGGGAGAAATTCTCCGCGTAGGGGAGATATCGGGAAATCCTTTGTCTGGCCTGGTCCCAGGTGAGCCCCAGGAAGCTTTCGAACATGGCGGAATAACTGGCGATGCTGTGGGCGATCTCCACCCGGCACGCCTGGCCGTATTGTCGTCCTCTCTCAATGGGTGTTCCCCTGAGTCTGAGAAACCGGTATTTCCCTGGTTTCATCGAATTCATCCCCTGGCGGAAACAGCAGTCTTCACCTGGTGATCACGGAATCGAGCCTAGAGGGGCAAAAGCCTTCCAACCTTGTTCTCCAGCGCCCGGTCGACGACGGCTCGGACCATCATGGCGTCCTCGACGGACATGCCCGTGTTGTTGTCCACGATCAGCTCGTCCCTGGATTCCCTTCCCTTCTTGATTCCCGCCACCACTTCCCCGGTCTCGCCGTAGATCTCCGGCAGCCCGTTCGGGTAGTAGCCGATGCCCGCGAAGTAGACGTGTTCCTCGATGCTGTCCACAAGGTACTTGTTTGCCCTCTTCATCGTCCTGTCCTCGTAGAGGGTGTGCATATCCGCCATGACGAGCGTCTGTCCGGCGGTGATCCACTCGTCCCGGATCTTCGGGCTGGGGCTGGCCGTAATCGTGCTGGCCGAGAAAACGACCTCCGCACCTTTCACTGCTTCCTCGAAGGAACCGACCTTCTCGATCTTCGCCTTCACTTCGGGCTGGCATTCCGCGATCGTGGCTTCCATCGCCGCGGGGTTGACGTCGTAGATCAGGATTTTCTGCAGCTTGGGCAGGCCGAATTCCATGAACTTGACGTGCTCCTTGCCCTGCACCCCGCATCCGATCATGGCGGCAACAGTCGAATTCGCGTTGGCCAGGTATTTCGCACCGTTGGCCGAAACGGCCGCCGTGCGCATTTTGGTGATCCAGACGGCATCGGTGACGGCCACGGGCAGGCCGGATTCATGGTCGTTGAACACCATGAGCCCGGAGGTCTGGGCCAGGCCGAACTTTTCGCGGTTTTCCGGGAAGCAGCCTCCCCATTTCAGGCAGGCGATGTATTCCGCCGGGATGTATCCGGGCATGGCGTGCATCAGCGTGTTGGGCTGGGTCTTGGGGTGGATGCCGATCTTGGCCGGCATTTCCACTTCTTTCCGGCCGTGGTAGGCGAGGGCTTTCCCGGTCAGGTCAAAAACCTCCTGGCGGGTGATGCCGAGCTCCTCCACCTCCGCCTGGGTCACCCAAAGAACTTCACGGCCGATCTTCACGTGCTGGTTGAGCCACTCTCGATACTCGATGCTCTTCATCGTTTCCCCTCCTACTCTGAATGTCTGCCGGCAAGATTCCTCAATCGGCGCAGCAACTTTCCCGCGAGACTCTGTCTCTCCAGGCGGCGGGCCCGCAGGTAATCAAAACCCAGAAGGAAAACGGCGATGTAGAAGAGAGCAGAAAGCCAATCTTTACTCGTCAAGCCGGATTCCTCACGCCAGGCCTTGTCCGAAGAAGAACTCGGACAACTTCTTGATGAACGTTGTGTTATGCAGGATTGCCGCGGTTTTCGCCCTCTCGCCGTCGCGGTTTTTGATCCCCTCGAGAAGGTCTCTAAGCGTGTCTGTATACCACTCGAGTTCTTTGGGGTCATAGTGAATGTAATGGAGGAACCGCATGGTTTTCAGCATCAGTTCGTCCAGGTACTTGATCAGGAAGGCGTTCCGTGTGGCCTCCCTGCAGATCTTGTGGAATTCCTGGTCCAGTTCGTGGTAATCGTAGGACGAAACGGCGAATCCCTCTTTGGGGCAGGTTTCGATTCTCTGGAAAACCCTTTCCAGCTGTTCAAGTTCTTCCGACGTAATGCGGTAGGCCGCAAGCTCGGCCACGATCCCTTCGAGCGGGACCTTCACTTCGAAGATGTACTTGAGTGCCGTGGCGTTAACCGGGGAAACGTAGGTTCCCACCTTGGGCTTGATTTCCACGTACCCCGCGTGGGAGAGCTGGATCATGACCTCTCTGATGGGTGTCCGGCTGGTGTTGAACTCCTTGCAGAGTTCACGTTCGTTCAGCAGCTGTCCTGGTTTGTAGTCCGTGTTGATGATCCGGTGGAGCAGGATCTCGTAGATGCTTTCCTTCTGGTTCGCGTTCTTGATTTCCAGGGTTTTTCCTCCGGCTGACGGAGTTTTTTTCCGGATAGCCCGAGGTTTTACCGGGTTGAGAGCTTGCACCTTAGGCATGAGAGCCAACACCCCTTGGTTGATTAAGAATAAATGATGTTCTCGTATTATAGGCGAGAGAAAACACAAGCGAGTTAAATATAGAACTCGTTCAATCCCAGATACGCTTGACAAAAGAAATAAACGCCTCTAAATATATATCAACTATCCACTTATATCACGCTATTGGTATATATGCAAGGTTTAGGGGGAGGAACAGGATGGGCGAAGGGGATCATAGCGGCAGGATCGTGGTGTTCTGCCGCCTTCAGCGAAAGGGTTCGGTGCTCCTGATCCGCCGTGCGGTATCGCCTCATCTCGGTCTGGTCACCATTCCCGGGGGCAGGAAGGAGGCCATGGAGACGCCGCAAGCCGCCTGCATCCGGGAGATGAGGGAAGAAACCGGTCTGGAGGTGTTTTCCCCGCTCCTTGCAGGAGTCGTTTCCTTCTTCTCGCCTGCTTCGGGGCGGGAAACCCTCTGTTTCTACTTCACCGCGCGGTCTTTTTCCGGGAGGCCTCGTTCTTCTCCGGAGGGAGAAATCTTCTGGATCCCCGTTCTGGAAAGTTATCAACTGGAGGATGTCAGCCCTTTATACCGGTTGATCGGGCCGTTTTTGGTCGGGCGAAGGGGATGCTTCCTCGTAGGTAGGGTCGACCTGGGGCCGGAGGGACAGATAGAGTCACACGATTTGCGGTGGCAGTGAGTAAACCTGGTTTTTAGCCAGGATCCTGGAAATAGCGAGGGGTGAGCACCATGTTCGATTTCAAAGGCAAGGTTGTCATGGTCACCGGGGCCAACGGCGGCATCGGCACGGCGACTACGGAGGCGTTCCTGAAGCAGGGAGCCCGTGTCGTCTGCTGCGATTTCACCTACCCGCCGGTCGACGATCCGGTTTCGGCGGTTCTGTCGGCCAATCCGGCGAAGCTTCATGTGGACGTGACAAAGAAAGCTCAGGTGGCCTCCGCAGTCCAGGCGATAGTCAAGGCGCTGGGTAAACTGGACGTCGTCGTAAACGGGGCTGGAATCCTGAGGTCCAAGTTCTTCACGGAGATCACGGAGGAAGAGTGGGATGTCATGCTGGACATCAACCTGAGGGGCCAGTTTTTCGTCTGCCAGGAAGGCCTGAAGGTGATGATGGAGCAAAAGTCGGGCTGTTTCGTCAACATTGCGTCATTTTCCGGCGAGGCCGGCGGCATCATGGCGGCTGTGGATTATTCCGCCTCCAAGGCTGGCGTCATCTGCCTGACGAAGTGTCTGGCCAAGACCGGAGCGGCTTACGGGGTCCGGGCCAATTCGGTCGCCCCGGGCGGAGTGGACACGAAGATGCTGGACGTCTACAAGGCGACCTGGGGAGAGGAGCATGTGGCCGAGGTTTCCCACATGAACCCCATGGGTCGTTGGGGGAGGCCCGAGGAGGTCGCCAGCGGCATCGTCTTCCTCGCCTCCGACGAGGCCAGCTTCATCACGGGGGCCTGCCTTGACATCAATGGCGGGCTCCTGATGAATCCATAAGCGCTCCGATTCCTGGTGCCGCAAGGCGTCCCCCGGCATTTCCTGCCGGGGGACGCCTTGCGTTATGGGCGCCGCAGGTTCTTGAATACCCTGAAAATTGTACGTTTCTTTATATCCAACCGCATATCCACCGAACCATAAATTTAATACGGCACTCCGACTAGACAAAACGGGCGTTAACGTTTATGATTCGGACCAATCATATATATAAGATATAGCAAATAAAGAGGAAACTGTAATACGAAAAGGACTTCTGATAAAGCTTGGCTTGTACTCAAGAAAGCGCCGATAAGGGGGAATGGAGAAGAGGTTGGCCAAAAGAATGCCGAGAGAAAGCTTTTCAGGGAGAGTTTCGAGCGAAGGCTTCAAAAGTGAGAACTGGAGGTGTTCTGGATGGGTAAGCTCGGGAAATGGACAGTCAGGTTCGCGATTTTCTCAGCCCTTGTCTTTGTTTTCAGCTGGGCCATTCTTCAGGTTGGTCCGACGGCGCCGGCTTTTTCGGCCGACAAGCTCGTCCTGAAGTGCGCGGGGCAAAACCCGGTTGAACATCAGGGAACGAAAGCCATCGAGAAGATTGCCGAGGAGATCAAGAAGAGGACGAACGGAAGGATCGAGATCAAGACCTTCCCCGCTTCCCAGCTCGGCGATTACACCCTGGTTTACGAAGAGATGATCAAGGGCACGATCGAGATGTCGCTGGGCGCTCCGCCCTCGCAGTACGACAACAGGCTGCAGCTGAGCATCACTCCCTTCCTCGTCAGCGACTGGGCGCAATGCAAAAAAGAGTACAGTCCCGGAGGATGGATTTTCAAGAAGATGAAGGAATTAAACGACAAACAGGGAGTTGTTCTGCTGGGCTTCAACATGGCCGGCTTCGGGGGGATCGGTTCCACGAAGGCGATCAACGACGTCCTGAGCCCAACCGCCAAGAAGAATATCCTCATGCGGGTGGCTCCCCTCGAGATCACGAAGATCATGATGCAGGGCATGAACTACCAGACCGTTTCCGTCCCGTGGGCCGACCTCTACACCGCCCTGCAGACCGGTGTGGCCGACGCCTGGGTGGGCGGAAACCCCACCTATTCCTACATGATGTTCAAGGACGTTCTGAAATATTACTACCAGCTCAATCTCTACATGGAATGCGAGAGCTACATGGTCAGCAAGAAGGTTTGGGACAAGCTCTCCCCGGAGGACCAGAAGATCTTCAAGGAAGTGATCGGCAAGGTGTCGGCCGACAGTTTCGCCATCGCCCAGGCGGAGGACAAGCATTACATGGACTTGATGAGGAAGGACAAGTGGCACGTGGAGGAATACACGGCCAAGCAGCTTGAGCCGATTCGGCAGCACTTCGTCAACAACGTCTGGACGAAGATGGAAAAATCCCTGACACCGGAACTGGTCAAGGAAATGAGGGAACACTTCGGAGGGAAGTAGGGGAATGCAGGGAGCCCGCAAGAGGCGTGAAAATCGCGCTTCTTCCGGGCTCCCTGCCATACGGGTCGCCTCGCCGCATGATCCATGCAGGGGCCTGGACCCCTTTTCGGGACCAGGCCGAGAGGGAGAGTGAGTGCCGGATGAACGGACAGAATGGTTTTCAGTCGATCAGGAAATTCCTGGGATACATCCACTTCCTTGAAAGAACGATCCTGGTCGTTTCCAGCACCCTGACCTTCATGGGCATCTGCATCGCCGTCAGCCTGAGGTATTTCTTCAGGCAGGACCTTTTCGGCCTCGAGGAGATCCTCATGATCCTGGGGTTCTGGCTCTACTTCGTCGGTGGAGCCTACGGCAGCTACACGAGGACACAGATCAAGGCGGAACTTCTCGATTTCATCTTTTCGAGCGCACGGATCAAGGGGGTCATCAAGTCGGTTTGTCACCTTGTCTCCGTCGCCATGGCGGGCTGCCTGTGCTGGTGGAGCGTTGAAATGCTCATATTCGGACTGGAAAAAGGGGCCCATACCCCGGTCTTCAATCTGCCGATGGCCACAGCCCACATCCCCCTGATCGTGGGGTTCTTCCTGATGATGGTCTATACGATGGCTGAATTTGTCGACGAGATCCGGGGCCTGCGGTCGCTGGAGCGGAAATAGAGGGAAACGACGTGCCCTCCCTGAAAGAAAGGTGTGATTGACCCTATGGTCTTTATCGCCCTGGCCATTCTATTGGTTGCGATGTTTGCCGGTGTGGCAGTCCCCTTTGCCTTCACGCTCTGTATCGTCATCCTGATGGTCGCCGGAGGGTATGATCCAGCGTTTCTCGTTCCCTACGGGATCACCAAGGTTGCGACCTCGACGCTGCTTTCCATCCCTCTTTTCATCATGGCCGGCGCCCTCATGTCCAGGGGAAGATCGGGGACCAGNATCGTGGGACTTGTCGACATCCTGTTCGGGCATGTTCGAGGCGGGCTGGCTGTCGTCGCCACCTGCGCCTGTTCCCTTTTCGGCTCGGTGACCGGCAGCGCCTGTGCCACTCTGTCCTGTATCGGCAGCATCATGTTTCCCCGCATGGATGCGGCGAACTACCCGAAAGGCCACATGGCCGCGCTCATGGCCAGCAACTCGGTCCTGGGGATGCTGATCCCTCCCAGCGGAGTCATGATCCTGTTTTGCTGGGTGGGGGGGCAGTCGGTCCTGGCGGCCTTTTTGGCGGGGGTTATCCCGGGTCTCATGCTGACCTTCCTCTTTTCCACGATTATGTTGGTCCTTCTCAGGAAATTCAAGGACATCAAGACCTTTCCCGAACCTCCGCGAGGGGAAAAGATCGCCCTTTTCAGGAAACGGAGCAGGGCCGCGGTTCCGGCCCTCCTGATGCCGGTCATCATCCTCGGNGGGATCTACGGCGGGATCATGACGACAACGGAGGCGGCAGCCGTCGCGGTCCTCTACTCCCTCCCGGTCGGGTTTTTCGTTTACAAGGGACTGACGCGCAGGGCCTACTGGGAAGCCATGGTCGAATCGGCCACCACCACGGGCGTGATCATGGTCATGGCTTTCGCGATGATGATGCTGGCCCGTCTTTTCATCATGGAGAATCTTCCCGGGCAAATACTGAAGCTTCTGACTTCCGTGTCTTCGAACAAGAACGTAATCCTTTTCATGGTCAACATCTTCATGATCATCATCGGCATGTTGATGGACGACTGCAGCGGGACCCTTCTCTGTACTCCCATTCTTCTGCCGGTCGTCATGGCCGTCGGTGTGGACCCGATCCACTTCGCGGCCATCCTGGGCGTCAACCTGGGACTGGGGTGCGTGACTCCTCCTGCGGCTCCGCTCCTGTACCTGGCTGCCAGGCTTCACAACGCCTCCATCAAGGAGATGCTGATGCCGACTCTTTGGCTGATCCTCTTTGGATGGATCCCGGTCCTGATTATCACGACGTACATCCCCGACGTGGCGCTTTTCCTGCCCAAGCTGATCCTGGATTACGTGCCCCGTATGAGATAGGAAAGAAAATTCGCTGGGAGGCGAAAAAGATGGAATTGAGAACGCCATATTTCGAACAGCACAAGGCAGAGGGAGCCAACTTCCTCCCCGAAGGGGGATGGAGACTGGTCTCCAACTACGGCGACAAGGTTCGGGAAGTGCAATCGGTCATTCAGGGGGTCGGCTTCATCGATTTTTCCTCGATGGGAAGCTATATCCTGGCGGGGCCTGAGGCGAAGGACGTTCTCCAGGAGGTCGCCGTGAACGACATTGAAAGGCTGAAACCGGGCAGGGGGCTCTACACGCAGCTCTGCGACGAGTCCGGAGCGGTCTTCGACGATATCACCGTTTTCATGATGCGCCCCCGCCAGTACCTGGTGGTCACGAGCACGGCAGGGGCGATCAAGGTGCAGAAGCTTCTCAAGAAATATCGAGAAGAACGCGATATCTACCTTGCCGATGCCAATTTCGGCATTCTGTGCTTTGGAGGGCCGAAAGCGAAGGAATTCATGGCCAGTCTTGCCCCTGAAACTCGGAACCTGAAATTCTTCGATTCGGTCATCGTCGAAATACCCGCGGAAAACGCCACGGTTCCCTGCCTTATCGCACGCGCCGGCATCACGGGTGAATTGGGGTACGAGATCTACAGTTCCGCGAAGTTCAACGAAGCCCTGTGGAAAGTCCTCATGGAAAAGGGGAAGCCTTTCGGACTGCAGCCGATCGGGCTCCAGGCCGTCCTTTCACTGTGCCTCGAGAAGGGATACCTGGCGGGCAAGGATTTCTATCCAGGCGCCAGCCCGATCCAGCTGGGCGTGGGCTGGACCATCCGTTTCGACAAGGAAGGGTTTGTCGGCAGGGAAGCTCTGCTGAAGCAGAAGGAAGAAGGAACCGAGACGCAGCTCGAAGGTTTCGTGGTCGAAGGTTCCAGGGACATCATGAAACCCGACAGCGACATTCTCCGGGACGGCAGGGTCGTCGGAAAGGTCACCAGCGCGAATTACGGGTACCGTGTCGACCGCAGCCTGGTCAGGGGCTGGATCTGTACGAGTGAACGGGAAGAAGGCGGAGCCTACCAGGTGAAGGACGGCGAGAAGGAATACACCCTTCGCCTGGTGAAGGTGCCGTTCTATGACCCCGAGAACAGGGCGGTCACGGCTTAGAGCAGTCTACAGACAGGCCGCGGCGGAAGACCGCTCTCTGCAGGGGAAATTCGTTCCTGGCGTCCATATTGAATGTGGTGGAAAGGGGAGGAAGTCGAGATGAGTGAGGTTTCCTTGTCCAGGGAGAAACTGGTCGATATGTACCGGAAGATGTGGCTTGCGCGCCATCACGATGTATGGGTCGAAGATATGAAGACGAAAGGGCAGATCCTGGGTTCCATGCACCTGGCCACGGGACAGGAGGCCGTTTCCGTCGGTGCCTGCGCTCCCCTGAACGATGACGACTACACGATGCACACGCACCGGGAGCACCAGCAGTTGATTGCCAAGGGCGCCGACATCGGCAGGATGGCGGGGGACATGCTGGGGAAGGTTACGGGTTGCGCCAGGGGAAAAGGCGGGCACATGCTGCTCTTCGATAAGGATGTCCATGCCCTGGGCGCATGCGGGATCGTGGGCGGAGGCGTCCCTGTGGCGGTGGGATACGCGATGGCGTTCAAGGTTCTCGGGACGAAGCAGGTTTCACTCGCGTTTTTCGGGGATGGCGCGGCCAACGAGGGATCCGTCCACGAGGCGATGAATTTCGCCGCGGTGCGCAAGTACCCCATCATCTTCCTTTGCGAGAACAACCGCTGGGGCCTGACCTGTCCCCAGCACGAGCAAGCCGCCGTCGAGGACCTGGCGGATCGGGCCCGGGGTTACGGGATACCCGGCGTCACGGTGAACGGGAATGACGTGCTTGCCGTGTACGAGGCGGTGAAGCTGGCTGTAGACAGGGCTCGCGCCGGTGACGGACCCTCGATGGTCGAGTGCCAGACCTGGAGGATGCGCGGCATGGGTTTTGGGGACACCATGGAATATGTCCCGAAAGAATACCTTGAGGAAGGATCGAGGCAGGATCCGATCTGTCTCTTCGAGAAGAAGCTGGTCGAAAAAGGAATTCTCACCGTAGAGGAAGCCCGGGCGATCGAGGCGGAAACGAAAAAGACGATCGAAGACGCTTACGAGGCGGCCAAGAACGCTCCGAACCCCGACGAGAGCGTGTTCTGGGCGAACGTCTACGCTGCCGAGATCTGCTAGAGAGACGAGAAAGCTAAGGAGGGTCTTCCGATGACGATGAAGAAGGTCACGTACCGCCAGGCGATCAACGAGGCTCTTTTCGAGGAGATGGAAAGGGATCCGAAAGTCGTTCTTTTCGGCGAGGATGTGGGGACCTACGGCGGGGTTTTCAAAGTCACAGACGGGTTGAAAAAGAAGTTCGGAAACGAGCGGGTTTTCGATACGCCGATCGCCGAGGCCGCCCTCATGGGGGCAGCCACGGGAGCCGCCGTGGCGGGTCTGCGGCCTGTTGTGGAGATCATGTTCATGGACTGGATCGGTATCGCAATGGACCAGTTGGTCAATCAGACGAGCATGATCCCCTACATCTGGGAGGGCATCAAGGTCCCTCTCGTGCTGAGGACCCAGGGAGGCTCGGGAAGCAAGGGATCGTGCCAGCACACGAAGAGTCTGGAGGCATGGATCTATCACGTTCCGGGGATCGTCGTCGCCATGCCGTCGACGCCTTACGACGCCAAAGGCTTGCTGAAGAGCGCGATCCGGAACGACAACCCGGTGGCGTTCATCGAGCACAAGATGCTCTATCCGACGGAGGGTGAGATTCCCGAGGGCGAATACACCGTGCCTCTCGGCAGGGCGTCGGTCAAGCGGGAAGGGAAAGACGTCACTGTCGTGGCTCTTTCCAAGATGGTTGTCGAGAGCCTGAAAGCGGCAAAGGAACTCGAGGACGAGGGGATCTCGGTGGAGGTCGTCGACCCCGTTACCATCAAGCCCCTGGACATGGACACAATCGCGGAATCGGTGAAGAAGACAAACAGGGTGGTCGTGGTCAACGAGGCCTTCCGGACCGGTGCGGTGGCCAGCGATTTAACCGCCCAGATTCAGGAAAGGTGCTTCGACGACCTTGACGGACCGATCCTTCGTGTTACCGCGCCGGACGTGCAGGTCCCGTATTCTCCCGCTCTGGAGCAGTTCTGGCTGCCCGGGAAGGACAAGATCAAACAGGCCGTTCTGGAGTGCATGAAGCGATAGAAAAGCGGGAGGAGTTGAGAGCATGCCTTCGAANNCGTCTATCTTCCCCAGGCTGGCGAAACCGTTACGGAAGGCCGTATCCAGGCCTGGCTCAAGAAGGAAGGGGACCTTGTCGCAGAGGGAGAGAAAATTTGCGAGGTCATGACCTCGAAGCTGGTCATCGACGTCAAGTCCCCTGCTGCGGGGAAGATTTTCCGGGTTTTTGCAGACGTGGACGAGATCGTGGAAGTGGGGAAGATCATCGCAGTGATTCAGGTGGGTGACGAGAAGCTGGACCCCGACCAGATCGCACGCCTGCCGGAACGCCACCGCGGCTCGAAGGAACGCTCTGCGGCGCCGGCCGCCGCTCCTGCGGTGGCAGCGAAAGCCGTACTCCGGCCGGAAGTTCCCGGAATCGAGCCCGTTTCCCGGGAGGGATCCGGGGACATCCTTGCCTCCCCGGTCGCAAGGAAAATGGCGGAGGAAGCCGGAATCGATCTTCGAAAGGTTGCCGGGACAGGACCCCGAGGGAGGATCACGAAGGAGGACATCCTTGAGTTTCTCGCGAGGCCTCAGCTCGAAAAGGAGCCCGCGAAGGAGATTCCGGCTGCAGAGGAGCCATCTTCCTTTTCCGTGACGAAGATTGCGGGGGTTCGGAGAATCATCGCCGAGCGTTTGAGGCAAAGTGTGGCGCTAAAGCCGCATATCTGTTTCGAGGCGAAAGTGCGGGTGGACGATCTCTTTACGCTTCGAAACGCGATGTCGAAGCGATACGACAGAAAAATCTCCCTGAATTCGATGATCATGTTCTTCTACGTCCACATGCTTGGAAAGTTCCCCTTGCTGAATGCCCATGTCGTGGACGACGAGATCCGGCAATTCCGGAAGGTTAACCTGGGGATGGCGGTGGCGAGAAAGGAAGGGTTGATCGTCCCGGTGATCCACGATGCGGGCGGCAAAAACATCCTCGAACTGGACGAGATCGCGAGGGATCTCAGCGAGAGGGCCAGGGCCGGTACGCTTTCCCTGGCGGAGATTTCGAACGGCACGATCACCGTTTCCAACCTGGGGATGTACGGTGTCCGCAACTTCAATGCCATCATCAATCCGCCTGAAGTGGCGATACTCGCGGTGGGAGGCGTGGATGAACAGCTGCGCCTGGACGGAGACGGCAAGGTTGTGCCTGCCCGGTACGTGAGCCTGAATCTATGCGTCGATCATTGTGCCATTGACGGAGACATGGCCGCCAGCGCCGTCATGACCGTGAAGGAACTCATGGAGAACCCGGCTATCGCGATTTTCGAGAGATGAGCCCGCAGGCTCGGGGTGTCATGGAGGAGGGCTCATCCGGAGCGCAAATGGACCTCTCCGAGCCACGGGGGAAATATTCCCTGCATCAGAAGGCGGACCGGGGAGAGGGCTGACCTCTCCCCGGTCCGCACCAGAAGAGCGCTGCGGCAAGTCCTACAGACCAGGCGAAAGCCCGGGTGAAAATGGGAGGCGAGACGAATGTTCGCCACATCTCTGCCTGAAGAAAAATTGATCGAGATGTACCGGAAACTCTGGCTCGCAAGGAATCATGAACTCCTGGCGGAGGAATGGAAGCTCAACGGGCGTATACAAGGGTCCGTCCACCTGGCGACAGGGCAGGAGGCCGTTGCTGTCGGGGCCTGTTCGGCCCTGGAGGTTGACGACTACATCATGGGGACCCACCGGGAACATGCCCAGATGATCGCCAAGGGCGTCAACATCCGCAGGATGGCGGCGGAGATGCTTGGAAAGGCGACCGGCATGAACCAGGGTAAGGCCGGGCACATGCTCTTTTCCGACAAAAGCGTGAATGCCCTGGGCGGGTGCGGCATCGTCGGTGGCGGGGCCGCGGTGGCCGTGGGATACGCCATGGCGTTCAAGGTGCTGGGGACCAGGCAGGTCTCTCTGGTCTTTTTCGGAGATGGGGCTTTCAACACCGGGGCCGTGCACGAGGCGATCAACTTTGCGTCGGTGCGGAAGTACCCCGTGATCTTCCTCTGCGAAAACAATCGGTGGGGCCTAACGGTCATGCAGCACGAACAAACCGTGGTCGAAGACCTTTCCGACAGGGCAAGATGCTACGGGATCCCCGGGGTGACGGTCAACGGGAACGATGTCCTCGCGGTTTATGAAGCGGTGAAGCTTGCCGTCGACAGGGCACGAGAAGGTGACGGACCCTCGGTGATCGAGGCCAAGACCTGGAGGATGCGGGGTTTGGCTGCAGGCTACCCGATGGACTGGGAGCCCAGCGAGTATCACGAGGAAGGGAGAAAACAGGACCCGATCCGCCTGTTCGAGGAAAAGCTGATCGCAAGGAACATCCTTTCTGAGGAGATGGCAAAAGGCATCGAAGAGGAGACGAGGAGGGTCGTCGAGGAAGCCTACGAAGAGGCCAGCCAGGCGCCCTACCCGGACGAGGCCGTCTTCTGGGAAAACGTGTTCGCGGCACCGATCGGATAAAGGGACATCTTCGGGACAGGTGCGGTTTCCGGTACCGGGCGGGACCGGATATCTTCGGCTCCAGGCATGACGCGATAAGGGGTGGAGAAGATGGATTATGACGTAGCCGTAATCGGAGGCGGGCCGGGAGGATATGTGGCGGCGATCAAGGCCGCCCAGTTGGGGGGGCGGGTCGCCCTTTTCGAGAAGGAAAAACTTGGAGGAACCTGCCTGAATTGGGGCTGTATTCCTACGAAATGCCTTCTCAAGACGGCAGGTCTTCTCGGCGAGATCCAGGAGGCGGAAGTCTACGGGATCCTGGGGATCGACAAGGATGCCCTTCGGATCGATTATCCGAAACTGGCGGCCCGGAAAGATGCCCTGACGGGTTCCCTGCGAGTGGGGATAGAAGACCTGGTCAAGAGCAACAGGGTGGATCTGTACCGGGAGCAGGCCATTCTACGCCATCCCGGCGAAATCCGTACGAGCTCAGGCATGTCTCTCCGTTGCAGGAGCATGATTCTCGCAACGGGCTCTGAAGCCATGATTCCCCCCATCCCCGGACTGGAAGATGCCATTCGGGCCGGTTTCGCCATCACGAACAGGGAGGCGCTGGACATGGTCAAGCTCCCTCCGTCGATGGGCATCATCGGCGGCGGAGTCATCGGGGTGGAGTTGGCCCTGGCCTATTCCGCGATGGGTGTTTCCGTGCATATCTACGAGGCCATGGATTCCATCCTGCCGCCGATCGACAAGGATCTGTCGGCCATTATTCACCGACGCATGGTCAAGTCGGGTGTTCGAATCCACACCTCGTCGAGAGTGACGCGCGTTCAGGCCGGGGCGGTGGAATTCCTGGAAGACGGCAGGGAAATGAAGGATCTCCTGGACCTGGTTGTCGTTGCCGTCGGCAGGAGTCCCAACATCAAGAGTCTCCTTGACCTCGGCGTTGCCGACGGGAAGAAGGTCCCCGTGAACCGGAACCTGGAAACACGAGTTCCCAACGTCTACGCAGTGGGAGACTGCAACGGATCCTACCAGCTTGCCCACGTCGCTTCCGCCGAGGGAAGCTGCGCGGCCAAAAACGCCCTTGGCCAGAGACAGGCGATGAGCTACGAATCGGTTCCCATCTGCATCTATACCTTGCCCGAAATCGCCTGTATCGGGATCACGGAAGAGAAGGCCAGAAAAGACGGGATTCCCTGCAAGGTCGGGAAATTTCCGCTGTCTTTCAACGCAAAATCACAGATCGAAAACGAAACTTCCGGGTTCATCAAGATCCTGGTTTCAGAGAAATACGGCAATATCCTGGGAGTCCACATGATCGGACATCACGTTTCCGAGATGATTTTCGGCTTAGGGGTGGCAATCCAGGCGGAATTGACGATCGACGACATCACGGACGTTATTTTCCCGCACCCGAGCATCTCCGAGTCGATCCTCGAGGCTTCCATGGCGGTTCTTGGAAAACCGATCCATTCTTAGGCCCGCCGGGGAAAACCGCAAAGAGGCTTCTTGTCGAGCGATCGAGAGAGGGTGAGAGAAAAGTGAAGGAAATCCTGAAGTCAATGGGAGTACAGGAATTGTTCAATGTCCGGGGAAAAATCGTTCTCGTGTCAGGATCAGGGGGCCTCGGATCCAGTATTGCCATGGCCTTTGCCAGGGGCGGTGCGTCCGTTTTCGTGGCCGACTGTCTCGAAAACAAGCTCCAGGAACTACAGGCGGCTGCCGTAAAAGAAAATGTTCGCATTTCCACGCTCTTGATGGACGTAAGCGACAAGGCAAGCGTCGAAGCTGGCTTCAAGGCGCTGCTGGAGAAGACGGGGCGTCTCGATGTTGTTGTTCACACTGCAGGAATGGGCAAGAACGAGGCCGCGACGGATTGCGAAGAAATGGATATCCGCCGGACCATTGACGTCAATCTTATCGGGACGATCCTGGTCAATCAGCAGGCAGCACGAATAATGAAAGAGCAGAGGTACGGTAAAATCGTCAACCTCGGGTCTATCGCCGGCATCATGGCCCATACGCTCCGATCGATGCCTTATGCGGCGAGCAAGGCGGGCGTGCACCAGGTTACGCGGTCCTTCGCGGCGGAAATGGCCCAGTATGGCGTCAATGTCAATTGCGTTGCCCCCGCCTGGATCAACACGCCGCTTATCGCAAAGAAGGACGAGGCCTATTACGAGAACATCCGAAAGTCCGTGCCCTTCCAGAGGATGGGAGAACCGGATGAAATCCTGGGAGCGGTTTTTTTCCTGTCCACGGATGCTTCGCACTTTGTGACCGGACAGGTGATCCTGGTCGATGGCGGCTGGAGTGTAACAAAGGCCCTTGCCTGATTTTCAACTTCGCGCTCCGATGTCCTGATGGCTGTGACGCACAAAGAGAGGCGAAAATGAATGATCGTCCTTCTTAACGATAACAATTCCCCGCAACTCAACCTGGCCGCGGAGGAATGCTACCTGTCCGAGGGCCGGTCTTTCCAGAATGCGGCGATGATCTGGCAAAATCGGCCTTCCGTGATCGTCGGCCGGTACCAGAACACGATGGAGGAGATATGTTATCCCCTGGTTAAGAAAATGGGTTTGCCCGTCGTAAGGAGGCTGTCAGGCGGCGGGGCGGTTTACCACGACCTGGGGAACGTCAATTTCACATTNCTTCCATCTCCTGCGGGGGAACGCGACTTCTCCATCAGGGCGCTGGTGGATCCCATCGTCGAGGCGCTTCGCTTTATCGGCGTTCCGGCGGAACAGACCGGAAGAAACGATATCACGGTTGAGGGGAAAAAGATTTCCGGAAACGCACAGTATCTTTCCGGTGACAAGTTCCTGCATCACGGGACGATTCTCTTCCACACGGACTTGGATCTGATGGGAGAAGTCCTTCAGGCGGATCCGGAAAAATACCTGTCCAAGGGGGTCAAGTCGATTCGCAGCAGGGTGGCGAATGTTTCGGATTTCCTCTCCAAGGAAATGTCCGTTGAGGAATTTTGCGCGGTTCTGCTGCGATACGTAGGAGGAAAGAATCCCCTGGAAGAAGTCGCGTATTTTAAGGATCATTACGAAAAGATCCTGAAAATCGCGAAGGAAAGGTATTTCCTCCAGTCCTGGAATTACGGCGTTTCCCCTCCATATAACTTCAGGAACAGCAAGGTTTTTCCCTTCGGGAAAGTGGAAGTGCGCCTGAACGTTCGGGAGGGCCGGGTTGAAAACATAAGAATTTATGGTGATTTTCTCCCTACGGTGGACACCCTCTCCTTTGAAAACCGCCTGGAAGGAAAATTGTATGAAGAAAACGAGTTCTTTGCGGTTTTATCGACGGAAGCGGCATGCGTGTCTTTCATAAGGGCCCTGGGGATGACCGTTCAGGATTTTATCGAGCTTGCTTTTGGGTACGGCGGAGAGAGGGGACCCTCGCAAGGAGCTGCGGGAAAGGGGATTTCCTGATGCCAAGAATCGGTATCGTTGTCAATCCCTCGGCAGGCAAGGATGTGAGGCGAATCATTGGCTACGCCAGTGTTGTGGACAACATTGAAAAAATTGAGATTCTTAGGCGAATTCTTGTCGGTATTCTCCAGTTCGACGTCAAGGAACTGCATTTCATGCCCGATGTCTTCGACTTTGCGGACAAGACCCTGGATTCACTTAAAAAGACCGACCTCGAAAACGTTGCCTCGAAAGTGCAGGTTCTTCCTTTCGAGCCCATTGGAGAGGCTGCCGATTCGACAAGGGCAGGAGCCATGATGAATGCCATGGGGCTGGATTGCATTATTGTGCTGGGAGGGGACGGGACAAGCAAAGCCGTTGCCGCCGGATGCGGCAAGACGCCGATGCTTCCGATCTCCACGGGAACCAACAACGTCTTTCCCTACAGGATCGACGGGACGGTCGCAGGCCTCATTGCCGGGGCCTATGCCACCGCTCTCGGGGATGTTCCCGGAACGCTCCTGGAACAGAACATGTTCAACGTCTATATCAACAACAGGCTGGTCAATCATGCTCTTGTCGACGTCGTCCTTTACCATGAGCCCTTTATCAGCTCCAGGGCAATGTGGGAGCCGGAAAAGGTCCTCTTTGTTGCGATATCGAGGCGAATAGGAGAACCCGTCGTAGGGATGGCCTCGATCGCACAGGCCGCAATGTGCAGGTTGCGCAGGGGTGCGCTCGGGTTTGCATGCTACGTCGGCACGGAAGATGCAAAAATGCGCGTTTTGACACCCATTGCCCCCGGCCTGGTTCGTGAAATCCCCATTGCCCGCTGCAAGGGGCTGGTCGCGGGCCGAAGGTATCGGGTGAATCCCGACTTGCCCGCCAAATGGTGCACGGTCTCCGTCGACGGTGAGCGGGAGAACGAGGTGGACATGGAGAAGGACGTGGTGGAGATCGAACTGGTAGAGAAGGCCGTTCGTGTTTTGAACCCCGCTTCAATCTACTCCCTTGTTCTCAAGAGGGGGCTTCTCAGGAAATCCGGCAGGAAGCCTTCTTAATCCGTAGCCTTGCCCGCGAAGGCTTCGCGTGCTCCTTTTCGCCCGGCCGAAATCCTCGGCCGGGCTTTTTTTGCCACCGCAATGGATCGCCCCGGATTTGCTCCCCTGGCTGTTTCCGGCTTCCTGCACGCCCACAACCCCATGCCGATTTTTCCCCACTTTGTACGGAATGCATGCGGACGAAATCACGCTACCCGCTGACCTGGTTTTTGCCTTTGCCTTTGGCCCGATAAAGGGCTTCGTCGGCTCGTTTGAGGGCGGGACCGAGATCGGGGTCGCCGTCATCGAGCAGGGCGATTCCCAGGCTGACGGAGAGTCCCCGGATTCCTTCCGGGGAGAGGTCCTTGACGAGCCCGCGGATTTTTTCGGCGACCTTCAGGGCTCCGTCCGGCCCGGTGTTGGGCAGAACGAGGAGGAATTCGTCGCCGCCCCAGCGGAAGAAGCAGTCGGCTACGCGAATCGATTCCCGGACGGATTTTCCGACGGCCGCGAGGGCGGCATCGCCCGCCAGGTGCCCGTAGGTGTCGTTGACGGATTTGAAGGCGTCCAGGTCGAGCATGACGACCGAAAGAGGTAGTCCGTAGCGCCTGGACCTCGCGACCTCGCGTTTCGAGATCGCGTTGAATTCCCCCTTCTTCAGGGCTCCGGTGAGGGAATCATACATGGCTTCCTCCACAAGCCTGTCGTGGTAACGGAGGGTCTGGTGAAGTAGCGGGGCCGCGGCGAGGAAGAAGAGGGTCATGAGGAATCCGAAGGAGAGGAAAAGCTCCCTGATTTCGTCCGCCGCGGTGTTCCTGTTCACCGCCAGGAGGTAGCCGGGGAATTCGCGCTTCCGTCCCTTCACGGGGATAAGGCAGACGGAGTAGGATCCCGATTCCGTACGGAGCAGGAGGGCCAGGTCGTTTCCTTTCGACAGCGGAGAAACGGGCCCGCCGAGGACCCGCCGGGTTTTTTCCAGCAGTTCGCAGAGAGTTTTTTCCTCGATCCCTTCTGGGGTATCCAGGTTATCGAGAACCTTGATGTCCTCGTAGAACCCCTTCGAGATCCGGCTCGAGGCGTAGCGCCGCAAGATCTCTTCCGGGTTCATGGATTGGAGCGCCTCCGGACGGAGCAGCAGCGAATAGTGACCCGGGAACTGCTTCTGCAGCTGTTCGGCGAAGGCGACGGGGCACAGCCCGAATTCGGCCGAACCGAGGAAATCGCTGCCGAAAAACAGGGGAAAGCTGTACCAGAACGCTCCGGCCGTCCTTTCGGCCTGGAACCCCATGGCCGGTACGCGGGTTGCGAGGGCTTCGGCCTGGAGGGTGCTGGCAGGCAGCATGTTGTCGCCGTAAAGCGTTGGGGCGCTCATCCGAAGAAAGACGATGCCGTCCGGCATGATGAGGTTCAGGTGGCAGATCCGGTGAAAGGCGAGCCGATCAAAATAGGGTTCCAGCCGCTTTCGGATGGCTTCTCTCGCAAGCTCCCTTTCTCTCGGATACGGGGTTTGCCGGGCCGTATGGAAAAGTTCGCGGATCTCGGGCCGGCGGGCGGATTCGTCAAAGACCATTTCCACCATGCGGCCGTATACGTCGAGGGTGGCTTCCGCGGTCGAGGAAAGCCTCTCCAGGGACTCCTTCTCCAGCCGGTCGATCTGTCCCCGGTAGCTGAGGAAAAGAACCAGGCAGGAAAAGCCGAAGCTCGACAGGAAAAGAAGAATCAGAAGGATTTTGAGTTTCTTCTTGTCCCTGCCCAACGGATTTCCTCCTCTGATGATTACGCATTCGCATCGCGTCGCCGGTGCCGTCAAAACGCGTTCCCCCCGTAGTATCGGCCGATCGGGGATGGTCCGACAGATTTTTCTCAATCATCTGGACAAGAGGGAGTTCGGGTTGTATAGTGTCTGTATACTGGCGATCGACAACCGGAAAGGAGCTCCTGTCCATGAACGTCGCGAAGGACAACCGCCTTTGGGTCAGGGCCTACAAGTGGATCAAGGATGCCATCGACGGCGGGGTTCTCAAGACGGGTGAACCCCTCAGCGAGAATCGCCTTTCCCAGGAGATCGAGATCAGCCGGACCCCCATCCGCGAGGCGCTCCGCGTTTTGGCCCAGGAGGGCTACGTGAGGATCGTTCCGGCGAAGGGGGCCTTTGTTTCCGAGGTTTCTCTGGAAGACCTGAAGGAGATCTACGATATCCGAAAGCTTCTGGAGCCCTTCGCGGCCGTGTCCGCGGTTCACCGTGTTCCCGAGGCGGAGATCCGGGCTCTCGAGAACGAGTGGCACGACATCCAGGGCCGGGTCGCCAAAGGCGAGTCCGTTCCGTGGTCCGACCTGGCGGCCATCGACCAGCGCTTTCACTTCACCCTGATCCGGCATTCCACGAACAAGCGGATCCAGCAGATTCTTTTCTCCTACCACGCCCAGATCGAGCGTTTCCAGTCCCTTTCCGCCAAGTCGCTTGCCAACGTCGAGGACACCGTTCGCCAGCACATCGAGCTGATCGCCTGCCTGAAGGAGCGCAACGGGAAGCTCCTCTCGGAGCGGCTGTACGAGCATATCGTCAAGAGTGAGGAGAACGTGCTGAAGGACTATTACCGGGGGTGAAAAATTTTTACCCTTTGGTGGTATACAGGCAGTATGGTGCGAGTATCCCGCATTTGCGGATTTTTCGGAGGTGTCGCCATTGCAACTGACGGATGAAGAAAAAAGGATGCTGGACGGAGGAAGCGGCCGGGGGGTCCAGAGGGCGATGGAGCTGCTCGTGGCTCTTGGAAAGTCCTTCGACGCCGAGCGGATGATCCCGATTCTCCGCACCCACGTCGCGCTGAGCGGCCAGGAAGGGGACACCTACTGGTGCCGACTTCTCGTCGAGGGAGGGGCCACCTGCAAGGTTCCGCCGACGACGAATCCCTCATGGGACGTGAAGGGCCTCACGAAGCACTACGAGGTGACGGAATCCGAGCTGGAACTGGGGCTTCAAACGATCGAGGTCTACCGGAAGATCGGGGCGAAGCTCACTTTCTGCTGCACGCCGGGGCTGGGAACGAACGTCCCCGCTTTCGGCGAGCACGTGGCCTTTTCGGAATCCAGCGCGACGCCCTACGTCAACGCGGTCCTGGGGGCCCGGTCGAACCGGGAGTCGTCATGCAGCGCCCTCGCGTCGGCCGTGACCGGGGTGACGCCCCTCTACGGCTACCACTTCGAGTCCAACCGCGGCGGAACGATGCTGGTCGACATCGAGGCCCGGCCGAAGGACGCCTACGACTGGGGGATCCTGGGGTACTTCATCGGCCGTTTCGCCGGCAGCCGCATCCCGGTCCTTTCCTTCAGGCACATGGAAAACCGCCCGACCCCCGAGGAGCTTCTCTACCTTGGGGCGGAGATGGCCACGAGCGGTTCCGTGGCGATGTACCACATCGTCGGCGTGACCCCGGAGGCTCCCACCGCCGCGGCGGCTTTCAGGGGAAAAGCGCCGGAGTTCACCCTTCCCGTGCTGCCCCGGCACCTGAAGGAGCAGGAGGAGCAGATCTCGGAGAAGGGCGGCAGAATCAACCTGGTCATGCTGGGATGCCCTCACTACACCTATGACCAGCTTCGGGAGCTGGCTTGCCTCCTGGAGGGGCGCACCGTGCACCGGGACGTCGCCTTCTGGGTGCTCACGTCCTTCGACGCGATCGAGCTGGCCAGGCGGAGCGGCCACCTTGAAACCATCGAGAGGGCGGGATGCCGCCTGGTTGCCGACACCTGCATCGACGAACCCTGCTGGAAGTCCTTCGAGGGCGGGCTTGGCGTGACGGATTCGCCGAAGTGCATGTACTACCGGGAGCGCCGCGGCCAGCCCTTCGTGATCCGGAGGCTTTCCGACTGCGTCGAGGCCGCGGTCAGGGGGGAGATCTGAAATGTCCGCAAAGACCAGTTTCAGCTGCAGAAGCATCGTGAAGGGCCATGTCGAGGGCGAGGCGATCGTGTCGCGGGAGGCCATGTGCTTCTACCTCTGCGATCCCGAAACGGGAGAGGTGATCGAGAAGAACCATCCCCTGAAGGGACGCTCGATCGCGAAGAAGATTCTCGTGCTGCAGTCGGGGAAGGGCAGTTCGGTGGTCCAGGTGGACGGGTTCTACCAGCTTTCCGTGAAGGGGAACCTTCCGGCGGGCATCATCGTGAGAGAGATCGAGCCGGTCCTGGTTTCGGCGGCCGTGGTTATGGAAACCCCGATGGTCGATCGGCTCCAGGCGGATCCGTTCGAGGTCATCGTCGACGGGGACTGGGTCGAGATCGATGCGGAAACGGAAACCGTGACCGTGACGAAAAGGGGGAGAGACGAATGAAGATCCTTGAGAAGTTCAACCTGGCAGGGAAAGTGGCGGTCGTGACCGGATCGGCCCAGGGGCTGGGCAGGGGCTACGCGAAGGGGCTGGCGGAGGCCGGCGCCGTCGTGGTCTGCGCCGACCGGAACCTGGAAGGGGTCCGAAATACCGCCGCGGAGATCGTCGAGGCGGGCGGAAAGGCCGAGCCCTGCTTCCTGGACGTGTCGAAACCGGCCGAGACGGAGAAGGCGTTCCGCGAGATCGTCTTGCGCCTGGGCAGCCTGGACATCCTGATCAACAACGCCGGAGTCGAGGACATCAGCCCGTTCGTCGACGTGACCGAGGCCCAGTACGACAAGATCATGGGCGTCAATCTCCGGGGGTCGTTCTTCACGGCCCAGGCCGCCGCGCGGATCATGAAGGCGCAAAAGTCCGGGAAGATCCTGAACATCGGCTCCCTGGGAAGCGCCATCGGGCTTTCCGAGTCTTCCGTCTATTGCGGCACCAAGGGCGGGGTGCTCGGCATCACCCGGACGATGGCCATCGAGCTGGCCAGGGACAACGTCCAGGTCAACGCCCTGGGGCCCGGCTACTTCCGCACGCCGATGACCGAGCCCTTCTTCCAGGATCCGGCCCACCGGAAGTGGATCGAGGAACGCATCCCCGCCGGACGGGTCGGCACGGCCGAAGACCTCATCGGCACGGTCGTCTTCCTTTGCAGTTCCGCCTCCGACTACCTCACCGGCCAGATCGTCTACGTGGATGGCGGCTGGCTCGCAAGCTGAGATCTTTCGATTCGATAACGAGGGAGGGTTTCCAGTCATGTTCGAGTTCAAGAAAGCGGAAAGGAACCTGAGCGAAGAAAAGGCGTCCGTCGAACAGGTTGTCCGGGACATCGTCCGCAACGTTCAGGAAAACGGCGACAGGGCGATCCTTGACTACACCTTGAAGTTCGACGGCATCACCCTGGATGCCGTGCGCGTTCCCCGCGGGGCCCTGAAGGAAGCCTACGCGAAGGTGGCCCCGGAGACGATCGAGTGCCTGAAGTTCGCCGCGCAGCGGATCCGCGATTTCGCCGAACACCAGAAAGCCTGCCTGAAGGAGCTTCGCTACGAGATCACGCCCGGCGTGACCCTGGGGCATCGGCTCGTTCCCATCGAGTCCTGCGGATGCTACGTCCCGGCGGGCCGCTATCCGCTGCCCTCCTCCGCCCTCATGTCCATCATCCCCGCGAAGGTGGCCGGGGTGAAGCGGGTGGCCGCCTGTTCTCCGGCGAGCAGGGGGCAGGGCGGGATCCACCCCGCCGTGCTGGTCGCCATGGACATTGCGGGAGTCGACGAGGTCTACTGCATGGGCGGAGCCCAGGCCATCGCGGCCTACGCCTTCGGCACCGAATCGGTGAAGCCGGTGGACATCATCGTCGGACCGGGCAACAAGTTCGTCACGGAGGCGAAGCGCCAGGTCGGCGGAGCGGTGGGGATCGACATGCTCGCCGGTCCGAGCGAGGTCGTCATCATCGCCGACGAGTCGGCAAACCCGAAATGGGTGGCGGCGGACTCCCTGGCCCGTTGCGAGCACGACCCGAACTCCTGGACGATCCTGGTGACGACCAGCGAGAAGCTTGCACGCGACGTGACGGCCGAGATCGAGGTCCAGCTGAAGACGCTGAAAACGGCCGAACTGGCCGCGCAAAGCTGGAAGAACAACAGCCGCATCCTCGTCGTGGAGTCCCTGGACGAGGCGGTGCGGGTCACGAACGAAATCGCGCCGGAACACCTGCAGGTCATGACGAAAAACAGCGCGGCGACGGCGGATAGGCTGGAGAACTTCGGGTCGCTTTTCATCGGGCATCACGCGCCGGTTCCGTTCGGCGACTACGTTTCNGGGCCCAACCACATTCTTCCGACCCTGAAATGCAGCCGTTTCTCCAACGGCGTCTTCGTNGGGACCTTCATCAAGATCAGCTCGATCCAGGAGATCACCGCGGAAGGCGCAAAAACGCTCTCGGGTCCCTGCGCCCATCTGGCNGGGGTCGAGGGGCTCTTCGGGCATCAGTACTCGGCACAGCTTCGGGGATAGGCGGCCGGCCGGGCGGCAAGGCCCCGGCTTAGAACGGGAGGCATTCCATGTCAGGCACGATCCTGGAAACGACGGCGCCCG
Source organism: Synergistales bacterium (assembly GCA_015657435.1). Lineage (GTDB taxonomy): Bacteria > Synergistota > Synergistia > Synergistales > 79-D21 > 79-D21. The sequence continues at coordinate 419,854 of JADLKH010000003.1, forward strand.
AAGAGGCGGCCGGGGGCGGTTTTTCTCCCGCCCTCAGGCTGCAGGGGATCACGAAGATCTANCCCGGGACGGTGGCCCTGGAGGAGGTCAATCTCGATGTGCGCTACGGTGAGGTCCACGGCCTCATCGGGAAGAACGGGGCCGGCAAGTCGACGCTGGTGGGCATCCTCGCGGGGCTGATCCAGCCCACGTCGGGCGTCATCCGCATCGGGGACCGGTCCTTCAGCTCGCTTTCCCGCGCCCACGCCAAGCGGGAGGGCGTGGCCATCGTGACGCAGGAGCCCGAGATCATCCTGGACATCACGGTGGCGGAAAACCTCTACCTGGGGGATTTCGAAACCCGCGGCGGGTTCCTGGACTGGTCCGGGATGTTCGCGAAGGCGCAGAAGGTTCTGGAACAGGTGGGGCTCGACATCAACGTCAAACTCAGAGCGGGCGACCTCTCCCTGAGCGAACGGCAGCTTCTGCTCATCATCAAGGCCTGCATCGTGGAGGATGCCCGCGTCATCATCCTGGACGAGTCCTCCGCTCCGCTGACCCAGAAGGACGCGGAGATCCTCCGGCGCCTGGTGCGGGATCTCCGGTCCCGCGGGAAGGCGATCGTCTACATTTCCCACCACATCGACGAACTGCTCGAGATCTGCGACCGACTCACCGTTCTCCGCGACGGACGAAGCGTGGCGACGCGCAACTGTTTCGAGCTGGACCACAAGTCCCTCTCCGAGCTGATCGTGGGCGACGGTTTCACGGCCTGCGGGGCGCGCGGGGAGGATGAAACGGGCGCCCCGGGCGAGGAACTTCTGGCTCTTGAGGGCCTGACACGCTGGGGCAGCTACGAGGGAGTGTCGTTCACCCTCCGCCGCGGAGAGATCCTGGGGATCGCCGGGCTCAGGGGAAGCGGCCGCACGGAACTGCTGAAGGGAATCGCGGGAATCGAGCCCTGCGACGAGGGAAAGATCGTCCTGAAGGGAAGGATCGCNCGGTTCCGCAAGCCGAGCGAGGCCCTGGCGGCCGGGGTGGCGTATCTGCCGGAGGAAAGGGAATCCGAGGGGCTCGTCAGGCTTTTCAGCATCAGGGACAACCTCATCCTGAACAGCCTGGGGCGGTTCGCTTCCCACGGCTTCATCCGGAGTTCCGCGGCTTCCCGAAGNGCGGCGGAGGTCTTCGACGAGGTCCAGGTGAAGGCCTTCTCGCTCGAGCAGGCGGTGGAGGAGCTTTCAGGGGGCAACAAACAGAAGGTCGTGATCGGTCGGATCATGGCGGCCGGGCCCGACGTCTACCTTCTGGACGAGCCCACGCGGGGCGTCGACATCGGCGCGAAGAAAAGCATCCTTTCCCTCATCTGCGGGAGGATTCGCGGGAACGCCGGNGTCATCATCACCTCTCCNGGCCTGGATGACCTGATCGACGTCTGCGACCGGATCCTCGTCCTCTGNCGGGGGAAGGTCGCGAAATGCTACGAACGGCATGAATTCGACGAGAAACGGCTTTTCATGGACATCCAGGGTTTCGGACGCTGACGTTGCGAGGTGTAGGACATGTCGAATGAACTGAAAATCAAGCTTTTTTTCCTGGACAACATCATCTGGATCATGCTCGTCCTCTTTTTTCTTCTGTGCGCCGCAGGGGTTCCCGAGTTCTCCTCCTGGTCGAACATCGTCAACATCCTCTACCACACCACGATCATGAGCATGCTCGTTCTGGCGCAGGGGTTCGTCCTGATGAGCGGAAACCTGGACCTCTCCATCGACGCGATTCTGGCCTTCGCGCCCGGCGTCGTCATCCTGGCGGCCACGAACTGGTTCCCGGGAACGCTGTCGAATCCCTATCTCTGCGTTCTGCTGACCCTGATCCTGGGAGGACTCATCGGTCTTTTCAACGGCTTCTGCGTATCGAGGCTCGGGATGAACGCCTTCATGCAGACCCTTTCGGTGTCGATCATCCTGAGNGGGCTGGTGCTGTTCCTCATTCCCCTTTCCATCTTTCCGCTCGACCCGGTTTATTCCTTCATCGGCAAGGCGCGGTTCGCGGGTCTGGGCAACATGCCGGCGGCCATCTTCGTCACCTTCGGCATCTACGTGTTCTTCCACATCGTCCTGAAGCACACGGTCTTCGGGCGAAACTACATGGCGACGGGCGGAAATGTCCGAGCCAGCTACGTGGCCGGCATCAACACGTCCGGGATGATCATCGCGGGCTTCGTCATCGCCGGNGTTCTTTCCGCGGTGGCGGGGCTTCTGACGGCGGGTCGGCAGGATTCGGTCTCGAACACCATGGGGCGNGGAATGACGATGCTCGCCTTCGCGGGAGCGCTCCTCGGCGGAACCTCCATGTCCGGAGGCAAGGGAACGTCGTTCGGCATGCTNGGGGGAGCCATCCTCCTGGGGATGTTCTCGAACGCATTGAACCTGCTGGGCGTCACGGTCACGCTCGTTCATGCGGCACAGGGAACGCTGATCTTTCTGGCCATTCTCATCGACCGCTTCAGGGTTCAGCTGAGAGGCAAGCTGCTCAGGAACGAGCAGCTGAAGAAACTGCACCGCCAGGATGCCGCCTAGCGACGGCGGGACGGATGGGGGTGGTGCGGGAAGGTGCCTTCTTTTTTCCGGTTTTTTCCAGCGCGGGTAAGCCTTTTGCGGAGCAACACCGACCCTACTGTGAGGAGGTCACGTTCATGAGGAAGAGGTTTGCTGCAGTCGTTTCCGTTCTTTTCGTTGCCGGGCTCGTCCTGACTCTGGCTTGCGGTGCGGCTTTCGCCGCAGAGAAAAAGTTCACGATCGGCATGATCATCAAGGAACCTTCCGCCCCCTTCATCCAGGCCTTCGTCAAGGGAGCCCAGGACAAGGCGAAAGAGAACAACATCAACCTGATCGTCCGCGACGGGGAAGCGAACACGATGAAGATCATGGAGATCATCGACACGTTCCTCACCCAGAAAATCGACGCGTTCATCCTCGGCGGGGCCGTGGACCTTCGCGGGCTTGTCCCGGGGATCAAGCGCCTGAACGAGGCGAAGATTCCGGTCGCGGCGATCGACACGTCGCCGGAGGGCGGCAAGGTCGACTTCTTCCTCTCCTTCGATCTGGAGCAGTCCAGCGCGAAGGCCACCCGGGCCTTCGTGGACGGCATCAAGAAGCGCAACGGGGGCAAGGTTCCCGCCGGCGTCGTCATCGAGATCATCGGCGACCATGCCGACATGTTCAGCCACGCCTGCACGAAGGGCTTCAACTCCGTCATCAAGCAATACCCGCAGCTGACCGTGGCCCAGGGCGAGGGCAAGTGGAACAACACGGACTCCAACACGAAGGTTTCCGACCTCCTGACCCGCTACGGCAAGAAGGTCCTCGGCATCTACGTCCAGACCCCGGACATCATGGCGGCCGGAGCCGTCTCGGCGATCGAGGCGGCGGGTCTCAACCCGAAGAATTACGGGATCTGCGGCATCTGCATCGGGCCCGAGGGCATCGACCTGATCCAGAAGGGCAAGATCCTGGCCGCCGTCGAACAGCCGGCGTACGATTCCGCCTACCTGGCGGTCCAGTACCTGTTCGACAAGGCGCACGGCAAGCCCGTGCCGAAGATCGGTCAGACGATCGTGAAGAAGGGGGCCCTCTGGTCTCCGGCAAAGGTCATCAAGAACCCCTGGGTCGAAGAGGGAGCTTTCATCGTCCTGCAGGGTCCGCTCGTTCCGCAGGAAATCAAGCCGACCGACCCGCGTTTGTGGGAGAATATGCTGTCGAAGAAGTAATCGAGAGTCGGAAGTACCGGAGGAGGGAAACGCATGCTCAGAATGTTCATCTCCCCCGGCCGCTACGTGCAGGGCGCGGGAGCGGCGGGAGAACTCGGCAAGTACCTGTCGGTTCTTGGAGGGTCGCGGGCGCTGGTGATCGCGGACCCGATCGGGATCAGGGCGATCGGCGACGAGCTTCGGAAGGGCCTGGAGAAAAGAAGGATGCCTTTCCTCGTGGAGGAGTTCCGCGGGGAATGCTGCCGGAGCGAGATCACCCGCCTCAGGGAAGCCGGGTCCGCCTTCGACGCGGATATCGTGGTCGGGGTCGGCGGCGGAAAGACGATCGACGTCGCCAAGGCTGTTGCCCACGACGCGAGCCTGCCCCTGGCCGTCGTGCCGACGATCGCGGCCACGGACGCGCCATGCAGCGCCCTTTCGGTGATCTACACTCCCGAAGGCGTGTTCGAGTCGTTTTTGGTCCTGCCGAAAAACCCGGATCTCGTGCTCGTCGACACGGCCGTGATCGCCAGGGCCCCCGTGCGGCTTTTCGTTTCGGGGATGGGAGACGCTCTTTCCACCTGGCTGGAGGCGGACACGAGCTATAGGACCGGATCCCCGGGGATGCAGGGGACGGTTTCGACCCTGGCGGCCCAGGGGCTGGCCAGGCTCTGCTACGAAACGATCATGGAAAACGGCTGCGAGGCGAAGCTCGCGGTCCAAAGAGGCGTGGCCACCGAGGCGGTGGAACGGGTCGTGGAGGCGAACACGCTGCTTTCGGGCATCGGCTTTGAAAGCGGCGGGCTGGCCGCGGCCCACTCCTTCCAGGACGGCGTGACGGTTCTGGAGGAGACGCACCGGTTCTATCACGGCGAGAAGGTGGCGTTCGGCGTGATCTTCCAGCTGGTTCTGGAAAACCGGCCCCGGGCGCTGGTCGACGAGGTGCTGAATTTCTGCCTGAAGGTCGGCCTGCCGGTCACCCTTGAGGAGATCGGACTGGCCGATGCTTCGGAGGAACAGATCCGCGCCGTCGCAGAGGCGACGGCGGCTCCGAACGAGACGATCCACAGCGAACCGTTCCAGGTGACTCCGGAACGGGTTTACGCAGCCATCATCGGAGCGGACGCCCTGGGGCGGGCCGCGAAGGCGAAACGATGAGCGCGCCCGTCGTCGAGTGCGTCCCGAACTTCAGCGAGGGACGGCGCAGGGACGTCATCGAGGCCATTGTCGAGCCGTTCCGGAACCGAAAGGGATGCCATCTTTTCGACTATCGGGCGGACGAGGACCACAACCGCCTGGTGGTCAGCCTGGCCGGAGCCCCGGAACCGATCTGCGAGGCTCTGCTGGAGGCCTCGAAGGTCGCGGTGGATCGAATCGACATGAACGTCCACAGGGGAGCGCATCCGAGAATCGGGGCGGTCGACGTCATTCCCTTCACGCCGGTGTCGGGCATCGGCATGGACGAGTGCGTCACGCTGGCGAGGGAATTCGGGAAACGCTTCCATGCTTTGCTGGGAGTACCGGTCTACTATTACGAGGATGCGGCCCTGAGGCCGGACCGGACGCGCCTGGAAGTCATCCGTAAGGGGCAGTTCGAGGCGCTGCGGGAAGAGGTCGTTCTGCCCGAGCGGCATCCCGACGTGGGCGAACAGAAGCTGCATCCCACTGCGGGAGCCACGGTCGTAGGGGCCCGGCGGTTCCTCGTGGCCTTCAACGTGAACCTGAACTCGAAGGACGTGGGCATCGCGAAGGAGATCGCCAAACGGATCCGGGGTTCGGGCGGAGGATTTCCCTCGGTCAAGGCAATCGGCCTGGCCCTGGAGGAAAAGGGGCTCGTGCAGGTGAGCATGAACATCGTGGATCACGAGAAGACGAGCCTGTACCGGGTGCTGGAACTGATCCGGATGGAGGCGTCCCGATGGGGCGTCTCGGTGAACGGCACGGAGATCTACGGCATGATCCCGGCGGCGGCCCTGCTGGAAAGCGCGGCCTACTACCTGCAGGTGGACGGATTCGATCCTCTCCAGGTTCTGGAGCTGAAATTGCTGGAGAGCCTGCAGAAGGAAGACGCCTGATGTCGATCGCACTTTTCCGCAACGCGCGGATCGTGACTCCGGCGCCTGGAACCGGGCCTCTTTCCGGGACGGAACAGGGGCGGGTCCGCACCTTCGAAAACGGGGCCCTGCTCGTTGAAAACGGGAAAATCGCGGCGGTCGGGCCTGCGGAGGAAGTTCTGAAGGCGGCGGGGCGTACGGGGCTTGCGGATATGGAAGTGGACTGCGGCATGTGCTGCATGATCCCCGGATTCGTCGATCCCCACACGCACCTCTGCTTCGCCCGGCGGAGAGAGCGGGAGTTCTCCATGCGGCTCGAGGGGAAGTCCTACCTGGAGATCCTGCAGGCGGGAGGAGGAATCCTCTCCTCCGTGCGTGCGGTTCGGGAGGGCACGGAGGAAGAACTTTACCGGGCCACGCGGAAAATCGCCCTGTCGGGGCTGTCCTTCGGCACCACGACCGTGGAGGTCAAGAGCGGATACGGGCTGTCGACGGAATCCGAGCTGATGATGCTGAGGGTGATCGGCCGGATCGGCCGCGAGACGCCGCTGGATGTGGTGCCCACCTTCATGGGGGCCCACGCCGTTCCGGCGGAGTTCAGGGGCGAGCCGGACCGCTATGTCGATCTTCTGGTGGACGAAATGCTGCCCGCTGTGGCCCGGCAGGGCATCGCCCGCTTCTGCGACGTTTTCTGCGAGGANGGGGTCTTTTCGGTTGCCCAGTCGAGACGCATCCTGTCGGCCGCGCGGAAACTCGGGCTCGGCCTGCGGATCCACGCGGACGAGGTGCACGACACGGGAGGCGCGGGCCTGGCCGCCGAGCTGGGGACGGTTTCGGCGGAGCACCTGCTGGCGGCGGGAGAGGCAAACCTGAGAGCCATGGCGGAAAGGGGCGTCATCGCGAACGTCCTGCCGGCGACGGCCTACAGCCTGAAGAAACCGTACGCCCGGGTGCGACGGATGATCGAGCTCGGAGTTCCGGTCGCGCTCGCGACGGATTGCAACCCGGGGTCCTGCTTCACGGAGTCGATGCCGTTCGTTTTCGGGCTCGGTGTGATGGCGATGGACATGACGGTCGAGGAGGCCCTGGTGGCGACGACGCTGAACGCGGCCTGGTCGGTCGGTCTGCAGGATCGGGTGGGAAGCCTCGATGTCGGGAAGAAGGCCGATTTCCTCCTGCTGGACGGCGAGACGCCCGCGGTGCTGGCCTATCACGCCGGGGTTTCTCCCGTGATGGAAGTCTACAAGGGCGGCTGTCGGGTCGCCTGAAATCTTAAAACGGATCGAGGAAGCAAAAGGAGGTTTTTCCCATGATCGACAACATCGGGATCGAAAAGGCGATGACCATTCGGCTGGACGGCAATCTGCCGGAACACCCCGGTTTCCGGGAGGGGATCCGGCGTGCCCCGGACCGGGGGTGGACCCTTGGGAAGGCGGAAACGGAGCTGGCCCTCAAAAACGCCCTGCGTTACGTCCCGGAGTCGATGCATGAGGCGCTGGCGCCGGAATTCATGGAAGAGCTGAAGACCCGGGGCCGGATTTACGCGTACCGCTTCAGGCCAAAGGGGCGGATCTGGGGAAGGCCCATCGGCGAGTACCGGGGCCGCTGTCTGGCGGGCAAGGCCTTCCAGGTGATGATCGACAACAACCTGGATTTCGAGATCGCCCTCTACCCCTACGAGCTGGTCACCTACGGAGAAACGGGACAGGTCTGCCAGAACTGGCTCCAGTACCGGCTCATCAGGAAATACCTGGAGGAACTGACGGAGGACACCACCCTCGTGATCGAGAGCGGGCATCCGCTGGGACTGTTCCGGTCCAGGCCGGACGCTCCCAGGGTGATCATCACGAACGGCCTGCTGGTGGGACTTTTCGACAACCAGACGGAATGGCACCGGGCCATGCAGCTGGGCGTCAGCAACTACGGCCAGATGACGGCGGGGGGCTGGATGTACATCGGCCCGCAGGGGATCGTCCACGGAACCTTCAACACCCTGCTGAACGCCGCGCGGCAGAGGCTCGGCGTCGGCCCGCGAGGCAATCTCGCNGGGGTTCTCTTCGTGACGTCCGGGCTNGGGGGCATGAGCGGAGCCCAGCCCAAGGCCGTGGAGATCGCGGGCGGAGTGGGGATCGTGGCGGAGGTGGACGCCTCTCGGATCGAAACGCGGCATCGGCAGGGGTGGGTCTCCATGGTGGCCGAAACCTGCGAGAAGGCCTTCGCCGCCGCCGATGAAGCCCTGCGCGACCGCAGGCCGCTTTCCGTCGCCTATCACGGCAACATCGTCGACCTGCTCGAGTACGCGGTCGAAAAGGGGATCGGGATCCCCCTCATCTCGGACCAGACCTCCTGCCACGCCGCCTACGACGGCGGGTACTGTCCCGTGGGGATGACCTTCGAGGAAAGGACCCGCATGCTGCATGACAACCCCGCGGAGTTCCGGCGCCGGGTCGACGCGACCCTGAGGAAGCATTTCGAACTCGTCAGGACCCTGGTGGAAAGGGGCTCCTACTTTTTCGACTACGGCAATTCCTTCATGAGGGCGATCTACGACGCCGGGGTGAAGGAGATCTGCAAAAACGGCGAGAACACCTACGACGGATTCATCTGGCCCTCCTACGTCGAGGACATCATGGGACCCGTCCTCTTCGACTACGGTTACGGGCCCTTCCGCTGGGTCTGCCTCAGCGGGAAGCCGGAGGACCTGCGGAAAACCGACCGGGCGGCCATGGACTGCATCGAAGCCGACCGGAGGGGGCAGGACTACGACAACTGGGTGTGGATCCGGGACGCGGAGAAGAACGCCCTGGTGGTGGGAACCCAGGCGCGGATCCTGTACCAGGACGCCGAGGGCCGCACCCGGATCGCCCTGAGGTTCAACGAGATGGTCCGAAACGGGGAGATCGGGCCCGTCATGCTGGGTCGCGACCACCATGACGTGTCCGGGACGGATTCCCCCTATCGGGAGACCTCCAGCGTCAAGGACGGCAGCAACATCTGCGCCGATATGGCGACGCAGTGCTTCGCAGGGAACGCGGCCCGGGGCATGACGCTCTGCGCCCTGCACAACGGGGGCGGCGTCGGGATCGGCAAGGTGATCAACGGCGGGTTCGGCCTGCTGTTGGACGGTTCGGAACGGGCCGACGAGATCATCCGTTCGGCCATGATGTGGGACGTTCTGGGCGGGGTGGCCCGCAGGGCCTGGGGCCGCTGCCCCAACGCGGTGGAGGTCGCGGCGGAGGCGAACGGCCGCTACCCGGGAAGCTACCACATCACGCTGCCCTACGCCACGAACGACGCCCTCGTGGCCGAAACGGTCGAGAAAGCCTGGAAACAGCGAAGAGAAGGAGAACGGGAGGGAAAGGCCGAATGACGGTACCGTCGGACATCGAGATCGCGCACGCGTCGAAGCTGCTGCCGATCGGTGAGATCGCGAAAAGTGCGGGGATCCCGGAGGAACACCTGGTTCCGTACGGGAAGACGAAGGCGAAGGTGGACCTGAACTTCATGAAGGCCCTGGAGGACCGTCCGGACGGGAAGCTCGTCCTGGTGACGGCGACGACCCCCACCCCGGCGGGTGAGGGAAAGACGACGACCACCATCGGACTGACGCAGGCCCTGTCGAAGATGGGGCATTCGGCGATGATCTGCCTGAGGGAGCCGTCGCTGGGGCCGTGCTTCGGGGTGAANGGGGGAGCGGCGGGAGGGGGTTACTCCCAGGTGCTGCCCATGGAGGACATCAACCTGCACTTCACGGGTGACATCCACGCCGTGACCACGGCGCACAACCTGCTGTCGGCGCTGCTGGACAACCACCTCCAGCAGGGCAACGAACTCGGGATCGACCCGAGGCAGGTGGCGTTCCGCCGGGTGATGGACATGAACGAGCGGGCGCTGAGGCACATCGTGCTGGGCCTTGGGGGAAGGGCNAACGGGATCCCGCGGGAAAGCGGGTTCGACATCAGCGTGTCGTCGGAGGTCATGGCGATCCTGTGCCTGTCGAAGGACCTGATGGACCTGAAGGACCGTCTGGGCCGGATCGTGGTGGCGTACACCCGCGAGGGGAAGACCGTGACGGCGCACGACCTGAAGGCGGAAGGGGCGATGGCGGCGCTGCTGAAGGACGCTCTGAACCCGAACCTGGTGCAGACGATCGAACACGTGCCGGCGTTCGTGCACGGAGGTCCGTTCGCGAACATCGCCCATGGGACGAACTCGCTCATCGCGACGAAGATGGCGCTGAAGCTGTCGGACATCGCGGTGGTGGAGGCGGGATTCGCCTCGGACCTTGGGGGCGAGAAGTTCATGGACATCGCGTGCCGTTACGGGGGATTCCACCCGCAGGCGGTGGTGCTGGTGACGACCGTGCGGGCGCTGAAGATGCACGGGGGAGTGGCGAAGGGGGAACTGAAGGAGGAAAACCGGGAAGCGCTGAAGAAGGGATTCGGGAACCTGGACGCGCACCTGGAGAACCTCTCGCAGTTCGGAGTGCCGGTGGTGGTGGCGGTGAACCGCTTCCCGACGGACACGGAGGGAGAACTGGAGGACGTGCTGGGGCATGTACGGGGCCGTGGCCACGAGGCGGCGCTGTCGGAAGTGTGGGAGAAGGGCGGCACGGGAGGCCTGGAGCTGGCGGAGAAGGTGCTGGGATCGATGAAGAGGGCGAACGGCTACCACCCGCTGTATGAACTGGGACTGCCGCTGAAGGAGAAGATCGAGAAGATCGCGACGCACGTGTACGGTGCGGAGGGAGTGGACTACGCGGAAAGCGCGTCGGCCACGCTGACGGACCTGGAAAAGCGGGGCTACGGGACGCTGCCGGTGTGCATGGCGAAGACGCAGATGTCGCTGTCGGACGACCCGGGCCGGATCGGTCGGCCGAAGGGCTGGAGGCTTCTGGTGCGTGAAGTGAGGCTGTCGGCGGGAGCGGGCTTCGTGGTGCCGATCTGCGGGACGATCATGACGATGCCGGGGCTGCCGAAGAAGCCCGCGGCCGAGTCCATCGACATCGACGAACAGGGCCGGATCACCGGCCTCTTCTAGAAAACCCGAACCCGGGATCCTAGACAAAACCGGGGGGCGGACCTGAGATAAAACGGGCGATCGGACCTTGAATATTCAAGGTCCGATCGCCCGTTTCGGTTTGAGGTCAATGGTTCCGGAACCGGTCCCGGATCGCGAGGGCGAAGGGGGGATCCGGCCACTTCTTTCTCACGGCGGTTCGGGAGAAGGCCCCGCACATGAGGCACCCCCAGAAGGCATGCGGGGAATGCAGGGCCAGGCCCAGGGCCAGGAAGACGAAGCAGAGACCGGCGAAAAGGTTCCGGTAGAACATGGTCTCCCTGCCCTACCAGGGCGTCCCCAGCACGATGTGGGGAAGGAAAAGGACCAGTTTCGGGAAGTAGCTCGTGAAGATCAGCACCGGCGCCGTGGGCGGCGTGATGCACCCCAGGGCCGTGTTGACCCCGATGACCGCCGACTCCACCAGCGGACCCACGACTTCCCTCCACTTCATCCCCTTGTAGACCCGCGTTCCTTGTTCCTGCCCTTTCTTGACGGGGCAGACCGGAGAATGGTATCCTTAAAATGAAAGAAAAATACCGTATATATAAAAGTGTAGAGAAAGGTTTCAAGATTCCTGTTGTCGGGAGGTGGGGGGAATGACGGTCCTGGAGCGGATCCGGTCCAACTCGGAGGGGTTCAGCCGGAAGATGGGCGTCCTCGCGAAGTACGTTGTCGACAACCTGAACGATCTTGCCGTCGTCGACATCAACGCCGCCGAGATCTCCAGGAGGACCGGGGCGAGCGAAGCGACGATCTCCCGTTTCGTCCGGAAACTCGGTTTCAGGAATTTCCCCGAGTTCCGCACGGCATTGCGGCAGCAGATCCATGCGCGGGTTTCCTCCCGGTCTTTCCGCATGGATCAGGGGGGCGATTCGGAGGAACCGATCTACCTTCGGGTGTTCAACCTCGAACGCAGCCTCATGGAAGAGGCTTTGGGCATGATGGATCCGCTTGTTTTCGACCGTTGCGTCGAGCTGATCCGCTCGTCCGACGAGGTCCTGCTGGTCGGCTGTTCNCCCAACGGTTTCCTGGTGGACTACGCCTACAGTTTTCTACGGCTCTACCGGGATGGGGTCCGCCCCGTAAAGGAGCTGGATCTCCCCTCTCTCGGGATGATCATGGATAGCCTCCCGAAGCGGACGACAGCGATTGTTTTCAGTTTTCCCCGCTATCCCAGGGGTACCCAGAGGATCATCGAGATGCTGCACGACCGGGGAGTCCGCACGATCGGGATCACGGACAGCGAGATGTCCCCGATCGTGCCCTTTTCAGACGATGCGCTTTTCACGCCTCACAAGTACCTGATCGTTACGGATCCAGCGGCATCCGCGGTGTCGCTGGTTCACGCCCTGCTGGTGGGGCTCTACAGGAAGGACCCGCAGAAGTACAAGAAACGTCTGCAGAAATATGAGGAAGTCGCGAACGAATCGGACATTTTTGTCAGCAAGGGTTTCAGTTTCGCGGAAATGCTCTAGCACGAAAATTCGACGGAGGTGAGGAAAGTGGCTCAGGACGTTCTGTGGATATCGGAAAGGGAAGTGGCTTCGCTCGGGATCACCATGGAAGAGGTGATCGAGGCTGTGGAAACCGGCTGGAGACTCAAGGGCGAGGGGAAGGTGGAAATGCCGGCGAAAATCGGTATCCACCCGAGGAAGAATTGCTACATCCACGCGATGCCCTGCTGGATCGGCGGAGATGTCGACACCTGCGGGCTCAAGTGGGTTTCCGGTTTTCCCGAGAACCTGAAGAAGAAGATGCCCTACAACATCGGATTGTTCATCCTGACCGATTCGGATGATGGGCACATGAAGGCCGTCATGGACGCGAACTGGATCACGACCTGGAGGACGGGCGCGGCATCGGGAGTGATCGCGAAATATCTCGGGCCGAAGGATCCGTCCGTCGTGTCGATCATCGGGGCGGGCACTCAGGGGAGGATCAACCTGAGGGCGATGATGGCCGTTTTCCCGAACCTGAAGGCCGCGAAGGTCTACGACCCGATGGGGAGCCAGGTGGAGGGGCTGAAGGCCCAGATGGCGGGCCTGTTCCCTGCGCTGGAAGTGATCCCCTGCGCGGATGTCCGCCTGGCCTGCGCCGATGCCGATATCGTGATCAGCTGTGCTCCCGTGCTCGAGAAACCCGAAAGGAACATCCGCTCGGCCTGGCTGAAGAAGGACGTTCTCTGCATCGCCGTCGATCACGATTCGTCGTTCGACGCGGATGTCATGACGGAGGCCGCGGCCTACGTCGTGGACGACCGNGGGCAGTACGAGCACATGCAGGGCGGNGGGGTCTATTTCCAGGGCTACCCGACCGAAGAGGAGCTTTACGCGGAGATGAGCGAAGTCGTGGTCGGCAAAAGGCCCCAGGTCAGGGAAGGGCGGCGNCGGGCAGCGCCCATGGGGATCGCCTGCAACGATGTGATCGTCGGCAAGATGGTCTACGAGCGCACATTGGCGAAGAAGGCCGGCACCTGGGTGGAGCCCTAGGGGCGGAAAGAAGGGACCCGGGAAGGGAAAGGGGGCGTTACGGATGGAGAGCATGGAATACCGAAACTGGCTTGACCGGCATGTGAAGATCGGTTCCGAGCTTCTGTGGGTCACGAAGGCGGAAGTCGAGGCCCTCGGCATCACGCGGCAGGAGGTTTTTTCGCTGGTCGAAAAGGCCCTCGCCTACCACGGAAGGAAGGAAGTGGAGATGCCGGCCAAGATCGGCATCCATCCCCACACCCAGCCCAACACGCTGATGCACGCCATGCCGGGGTATATTCCGGCGGAGTTCGTCGCCTGCATCAAATGGGCCAGCTGCTTTCCGGAAAACCCGAAACGGTTCGGCGTGCCCCAGACCACGGGCCTCATGGTCTTCAACGATCACGAATCCGGCCTGCCGGTGGCGGTGACCGACGCCGCCTGGATCACGAAGATGCGTACGGCCGCCGTCTCGGCGATCGGGGCCAAGTACCTGGCGAACGTGGAGGCCTCCGTGGCCGGGATGATCGGGTGCGGCGTGCAGGGCAGGGAACACGTGAAGGTCATGGAGCTCGCTCTGCCGAAGCTGGAGAAGATCCTCATCTACGACGTCAATCCCGCGGCGCTGGACGCCACGATCATGGAGTGCCAGCCGCTCGTGAAGGCCCGGATCGTGAAGGCGGCTTCCTTTGAGGAAGTCGTGAAAGGNGCGGAGGTGGTCTTTTCGGCCAGCACGATCACCAGCAGCCCGAGCCCGGCGATCAGAAACGAGTGGGTCGTTCCTGGGCAAACGCTCATTATGGCCGATATGCACACCCTTTACGAGGACGCCACGATGAAGCGGGCGGACAAGTACCTGGTGGACAGCATCGAGGAGCATGTCTACTTCGCCGGCATCGGTTATTATCCGCACGGCCTTCCGGAGATTTACGGGGAGACCGGCGAAGTGGTGGCCGGGATCAGGAAGGGACGCGAATCCAAAAGCGAACTGATCGTCGACAACAACACGGGAATGTCCGTGGAGGACGCGATGGTGGTTCGGGCGATCGTCGACCGGGCGATCGAGAGAAAAGTCGGCAGAATCGTGCCGCTTTAATACAACAGAGTGAAGGCGGGCCCTCCCGGTTGGGGGGGCCCGCCTTGTTGTTTTCGGATTTCAGATCCGCGGCCGGGGTTTTGCTTTCAGAATCCGGGCGACGTCGACGACGGAAAGGGCCCAGACGGCGATCCCGCCGCCGATTCTCCCGATGAAGCCTGTTTGCGGCGGCGCCAGGCGAAAGGTCACGAAGCCGAAGATCACCATCCAGAACAGCATCACCAGGCCCCGGTTCGGTCTTCCCAGAAGGACGTGACCCGAGCCGGGAACCAGGAAGGAGGCCAGCAGAACCAGTTTCTTCCGCCCTCCTAGTACCCCACCGGCCGGGGCCACTTGGCCGCTCCTTCCGCGATGAGCCTGTCCCGGTCCACGAAGCGGTAGCGGTGAAGGGCGAACCACAACGACGCCAGGATGTAGAAGGCGAATCNCGCCAGCATGTTCAGCCAGTAGCCGAAGTACATGCCCGCCAGGGTCGCCAGGGTCAGCGCCAGAAGCAGCGTCGCCGTCCAGGGGTGCCACGGGGAAAGGTACCNCCGCTCGATGCTCCCGAGGGNGTACATCCGCCTGAAGCGGAACATCATGACGGCCGTGAAGAGGTACACCAACAGCGCCGAGAGGATCGAGAAGGTGATGACCTGGTCCAGCAGGCCCGTGAAGCCGAAGGCCAGGGCGATCGGCAGGAGGAAGAGGATCGCCCGGTNAGGCGTCCGGTGCTTCGGGTGCACCGCGGCGAAATATTCGGGGATGAGGGTGTCCCGGGCCATGGCGAACCAGGCCCTCGATGCGTCCGTGATGCAGCCGTTGGCGCTCGCCATGCAGGAGAGGATCGTCCCGATGAAGAGCAAAACGATCACCGCGGGCATCCTCGTGGCAAGGGCCGCGTCGAAAAGGGGGTACACGGAGGCTCCCAGTTCCTTCGAGTGGACCAGTCCGGAGCAGACGAACCAGGTGATGGTGGCCCCGATCAGGAGCGTCACCATGCCGGTCAAAGCACCCACCGGGAGCGACCGGCCCGTGCTGCGGCATTCCTCCGCCGCCAGGGCGGTTCCCTCGATGCCGAGATAGAACCACACGCCGAACTGGAACGCTCCCAATATGCCGATCCAGCCATAGGGAAGGCCATTGGTGAACTCGGCCAGCCGCAGCAGGCTTGACTGGGGGATGAAGAACTTCGTCGAGAAGAGGAGGACGAAGATCGTCAGGTAGGCGATGGCGGTGATGATGAAGTTGAAGGTCAGGGTGGCGTACACCCNCCGGTAGTTCAGCCAGGTCAGTCCCACGAGGGTGAGGATGATGAAGGGCAGGCTGTCCAGCTGCGGGCTCAGGGTTTTCAGGATCTCGCCCACCACCAGGGCGTCGGCCGCCTCCAGCATGACGTACTCGAAGACGAGCATGAGCCCCACGTTGAAGGCCGCCAGCGGGCCCATGAAGTATTTCGCCATGGCGTACTGGCCTCCTGCCTCCGNGATGACGGAACCCATCTCGGTGTTGACCATGACGAGGGCGGTGTAGAGCAGGCCCATGACCCAGCAGGCGATGATCGCACCCAATGTGCCGCCCTTGGCGATGGTGAAGTTCCATCCCATGAACTCGCCCACGAGGACGATTCCCACGCCGAGGGCCCAGATGTGGACGGGTCCCAGAACTTTTGAGAGGTGCGGTTTCTCCTCCGGCATGGTTTTATTCCTTTCCTTTCGGGGTGCGCTCCCGCTCGACGCGGGCGAAATCCAGGGCCATGAGCCCCAGCAGGAGGGCCGAAAGTCCCCATGCCGTCCAGTTCAGGACTTGCCAGAGACTCATTTTGCGGCCTCCGCCGTTGCGGGTTCGAGCGGTTCCTTGATCTGCGGTTCCGGCCGTTTTTCCCCGTAAAGGCTTTCCACGATCTCGCCCAGTTCACGGTTCGACCGGGGAATCACGACGGCAAGGTACGCGCCCAGGCCCAAAAAGGTCAGGAGAAAAGTCCAGGGCGAGAAGGTATAGGCCATCCCTCCCCCGCTTCCCGAGCCGACGAGCACCTTTCCTCTCATCAGCATCGTCGAGAGCAGGGTGGCGAAGCAGAGGACCATGATGAAGAGAACGTCGAAAACTTCCATNNGAAGCGGTTCTTTCCCGTTTTTCCCGACATCCGAGGTCTTCCTTTCCTGATTTCAGGGCCCGGCGTTTTCAAGATCTTCCCGGTACAGGTGCTCCCTGCGCTTCCTGAGGTGGATCGCGACCGCAAGGAGAGCTCCGCTGGCAAAAATCCCGACCAGCAGGGCGGTGGTCACGACGATGCCCCGAGTCGCTCCATCCGGGGCGATATTCCAGACCTGCAAAAGGACATAGGCGAGAACGGCCCACATGGCGGAGAAAAAGCCCCCCACCAGCGCCATGTCCGAACGATACATGCGCTCCATCGCGGCAAGCCGGGCCCTGTCCGCGGGGCTTGCGTCCGTCGATATCACCTTCGGGACCTCCTCCGGCCTAGGAGGCCTTCTGGATCGTGACGGTTCCCGAGGTCCCGTCAACGGTGACGAGGTCTCCGTTCCGGATGATCGGGAAAGGGTCCTCCTCCAGGTCCACAACGGTTGGGACGCCGCACACGGCAGCCGCGACCCCGGTCCTTGAGTCGATTTTCGGCAGAACCAGCGCGCAGGGGCCGATGCCCCGGACTCTTGCGGCGTGGAAATGGCTGGACCAGCCGTTGCTGCCCTTGCCGCCGGACAGGACGAGCACGACGCCATGGATCGTCTGGCCTTCGGCCGGGTGCCCCTTCTCGATCACCTTGCCGGTGGCCTCGTCCAGGCCGCTCCAGCCCTGGATCGTTTCCCTGAAAACAAGGGCGGTGCCCTTAGCGGTTCCCGGGACGACGCCTCTTCCGCGAATCACGATGGTTTCCATTTCCTTCACCTGCCCCATTGGCCTGATATGGACGCCCGCAGGCATTCCGACACGTTTCCGAAGAAGACACGGGCTGTGGTCAGGGGTTTGATGTAATGGGCCTGCTTGGCCGAGTCGAAAGCCATTGCCCTGGTGCCTGCCGGCCACCGTTCGCTCACCAGAGGGCATGTGCCGACCATCAGGGACCCGCCTGCCTCCTCGATGGTTCTGGTGTAGCCGCACCGGTCCGCCACCGCCTTGATCGGCAGGGCGGTCCAGATATGGAGGGTCCTGCCGGGGTGGATGCGGCGTCCCTTCAGGAAGTCCGCCGCTTCGCGGATCTGTTCGATCGTGTAATGGGGACAGCCCAGGCTGATGTAGTCGACTTCCCCCGGTTGTCCGTCGCAAAGGATCTCGCGGGCTTCGGCCAGTTCCTTTTGTCCGATTTCAACCCGGTCCTCCAGCCCCGAAGGGGCCAGACAGGCGGTTAGGGTCGGGGCTTCCGGCGTGATTCCGACGATGTGGCAGATTTCCGGCCCGCCGGTGGTGGCCATGGCGGCGAAGCAGGATTTGAGCCGGGTCATGTCCGCTCCCTCGACGTTTCCGGCGAGGATCGGCGCGGAGTGGGGGGGGAGCCGGAGCCCGACGGCGTAGCCGACCAGGTCCCAGTCTTCGACGGTTTCGGGCTTGCAGGTCAGGTGGAATAGGCGGTTTCCCTTCCTGCTTTCGGGGACGTGCATGCCCCAGAGAGGCGTCCGTGCGGAGACCGCGGAGCAGAAGCAGGCCTCGATGCCGTCCGCGTTGGCGCAGGCCCNCCAGAGGGAGTTCATCATCAGCACCGCATGCGATTCCGTCGTGACGTAATGCTCGCCCTTGAGGGGGATGAATCCGGTCATGTAGGGGACGCAGCTACCGACCAGGTGGACGCCTGCCTTCAGGCACCGATCGAGGTAGCGCTCGTTTTCCAGAAACTCCTCCTCGGTGCAGCCCATTTTCGCCCAGTTCAGGTGGTCGATGGGCGAACAATCGGACTGGCAAAAGCAGCCGACGGCGTCGAAGGTGAGTTTGTCCGGCGAGTTGAACAGCATTTCGGACATGATCACGTCCATGTCCGCCGACCGAACCGCTTTCAGGTAATTGTGGGCTCCGCAGAAAAGATGGGCTTTCGAGACGCGGCACAACCGGTCCGCCCCCAGGACTTCGGCGTACCGGACAATGAACTCCAGAGCCTTCTGCCTGAGCTTTCCGCCCTGCCCATCCAGGATTTTCGACTCTTCATCGCTCAAATGGACCATCGGGTCACCTCCCTGCTGAAAATGACGAGGCCCGGAAAACGGGTCGTTCTCCGAGCCTCCCGGCGACAATCGGGGGTTAAAGCTTTACCCAGGTTCCGACTTTCTGCTCGAGGGCCTTCTTGTAGATCAGGCGCCCGGTCATGATGTCGTGGCTCGCGATCCCCATCAGGACGGCGGCGCGGCGCCCCTGGAGGACGGGGGTCCTGACGCCCGCGCAGATCTCGCCCATGTCGGCGTAGATCTCTTCCTTCTTCGGGTAGCCGGCCTGGAAGTAGATGTTCAGAGCCTGGGTGTAGAGGTACTGGTTCCAGTCGTCGCAGACGAAGCAGTTGCCGTTGTTCATGATGTCCGCGTCGAAGCTGGAGTCGTAGTCCACCGCGATGGCCAGGACGTCCTTCTTCAGCCAGGAGGAGCGGACGAAGCGCTCGGGCTTCTCCACGATCGGGGCGCAGGTGGCGATGACGTCGGCGTCCTTCACGGTCTCCTCGACGTTTTTGCCGACCGTGAACTCGACGCCGGGGAGCTGGGGTCCCATTTCGTCAACGAACTTGGCGACCTGGCTCTCGAAGATGTCGTAAACCTTCACGGTCTTCANTTTGGGCAGGGTTTCCTTGAAAGCCAGGAGGTTGGTGCGTCCCTGGGCTCCAAGGCCGATGATGGAGACGACCTCGCTCTTCGGGTCGGCCAGGTACTTCGCGCAGACGCCGGAGGCCGCGCCGGTACGCGTGGCGGTCATCCAGTTCGCGTCCATGACGGCCTTGATGATGCCCGTTTCGGGGTCGTTCATGCACCAGACGCCGTTGATGTAGGGCAGTCCCTTGGCCTGGTTGCTGGGGTAGCCTGCCGCCCATTTGATGCCGCAGCAGTCGACGTCTCCGCCGACCCAGCTGGGCATGGCATGGATGAAGCAGTCCTTGCGGGGGTGGACGCCGATCTTGGCGGGCAGTTCGACCTTCTTCTGTCCCTTCAGTTTCCAGCCCTCGTCGACCGCGTCCACGATCTCCTTCATGGTGATGCCGAGCGAAACCACTTCATCCTGGGAAATCCACAGCACGTCGTAAGCCATCCCTGTTGCCTCCTTTTCAGTTTTGTCCCGAGAGCAGGACGTCGAGGACGGCCTGGTCCACGTCCTTCATGCCCCGTTCGGTGACGGTTTCAAGATTGTCCATCGTTTCCTGGAAGGATCCTCCGACGATCCCGTTGCCCCTGGGAACCGTTGCCCCCGCCAGGGCAAGGTGGGCCGTCTCGATGGCGATCCCCGCAGATGTGGCGATTTTCAGGGCGCATCCGTACTTTGCACCGTCGCAAAGCATGCCGGTGAGGTTTGCGGTCATCAGCTGGACCGCGTTTTCAACCTGCGAGGCGTTTCCTCCGAGCAGCCGGGTGATGGCGGCGGCAGCCCCGGTGCCCGCGGCGACGGCGCAGCCGCAGTGGGGTGTGAGGATGCCGGTCCGGGTCTTGATGACCCCGATGACCAGAAGCCCGACGGCCAGCGCCCTGGCAATCTCTTCGTCGCTTTTGCCCAGATGGCGTCCCGTTTCCCCTACGGTGATGAAAAAGGTGATCCCGTGGTTGCCGCTCCCGAAACAGCCGAAGATCGGAACCTTCAGGCCTCCCATTCGGGCGTCGGCGGCTGCGGCGGCAGGAATCCGAACCCGGTTGATCTGCGAGTCGGCCAGGGTGCCGTTTTCCACCAGAACCTGGAGGTGTTTCCCCAGCTTGAGGCCGGGGGGGTNGGTCAGACCCGCCCGTGCGGCTTCCAGGTTCAGCGAAATGCCTTCGAGAAGAAAGCGCAGGTCGGGGGCGTCAAGGGCGGCTGCGGTTTCGAGGATTTCCGCGATGGTCAGACCGCGGAATTTCTGAAGGTCGTCCCCGCAGGAGTCGGTTGTTTCGTCGCAGGTCGCTCCCCGCAGGAAAACGGTTTTCCCGTCTGCCTTCTTCTCGACGAGGCGGTCGTGGGTCCCTTCGATCCGGGCCTCGTAAATCCCCCCGTCCGTCTCGACCGTCGCCGTGATCCGGATGCCTTCGGCGTCCGGGTCGAGTTCGAACCGAACCTCGTGGTTATCGAGGAAGGTCTTCGCACGCTCGATGTCTTCGGGTTCGACATCCCTGAACAGTTCGAGTCCCGCTTCGGGCCTTCCGTTGACGATGGCCAGCGCCGCGGCCAGGTCGACTCCGGAGCATGGAGTCCCCGGGATGCCCACGGAGACGGCATCCTTGTAAATGTTGCGGTCCAGGAGGACCCGTACCTTCCTAATCTGCCCCTCCGCCCCATGGCAGGCGTGCGCGACGGCAAGCCCGATCGCCACGGGGTCCGTGCATCCGAGCGTCAGGAAGGTATATCTGCGGAGCAGGTCGAGCGCGGTTTTCCGGTCCAAGGGTTTCCCCCTTCTCCCTTCAGGCTTTCTCCGGCATGGCGGTCACGTCGATCTCGACTTTCGCGTCGAGGGCCATTCCGCCGACCTCGACGAAACACCGTGCGGGGAAGTAGCCGTTGGGAAAGCAGGCCTTGTAGACGTCGTTGATGGCCTTGAAGTCCTTGATGCTGGCGGCGTAGATGACGGCCTTGACGATGTTGTCCAGGGTCATCCCCTGGCTTTCAAGGACGCCCCGGATGTTTTTCATCACCTGAACGGTTTCGGCAGCGGGGTCTCCGTCGCCGACCATTTTCCCGGAGGCGGGGTCGAGCGCGATCTGGCCGCTCAGGTAGAGGAAGGGGCCTGCCCAGACACCCTGGCTGTACGCTCCGACCGCTGCGGGTGCCTTGTCCGTCGATACGACTCGATGCATGTTCTCCATCTCCTTTTTCGGATATCGTTCCCGGGTTCGCCCGGGTCCGTTCTACAGCAGGTCGACGATGTCGAGATCGGGCCGCAGGAAGGTTTTCTCCCGCTGGATCTCGTCCTCGAAATATCGGATCTGTTTTTTCGCGAACGCGGGATCTGCCAGGTAAAGCCCGATGAGCAGGGAATGCATCAGGGCCATGGTGGCCCCGGAGGGGTCGATGAAGGAAATGAACCTCATCTTCGACTCGAGCAGGAGGTCGCACAGCGGAGCGAGGGGCGAGAGGGCGCTGTCGGTGATGCCGATGACGGGGATGCCTCTGGATCGGATTTTTTCCGCAATCTGCTGGGTCGCGGCAGGATAGCGGGGAAAACTGAAGACCACCGCAAGGGACTTGGGACTTTGCCCCTTCAGGACGTGCGTCAGTTCGAGATCCAGGGCCGTGACCGGAGTCACGTCGGGCCGAAGCGCCCGGAGATAGAAGGAGAAGTACTCGGCGATGGCTCGGTTCGGGCCCGTTCCCACCACGAGGACGTGCTTTGCGGACTGGAGCATTCCGATGGCCCGGCCAAAGGTCTCTTCCGAGAGGGACTCCGCGGTCTCCTTCAGGAGGGCGGCCTCCAGGTTGAACACCTTCCTGTAGAGGGGAAGGCTGTTTTCCTCCCTGTCGAGCGGGTACGTGTCGAGCGACGAGATCTGCTCCTGGGCGATCTGCCTCAACGAGTGCTGGAGCTCGGGGAACCCGTCGTAACCCAGGCTGTACGCCAGGCGGACGACCGTGGATTCGCTGACTCCCGCCGCGGCGGCAAGCCCGGTGATGTTGAGAAAACTGCTCGGGACGCAGTTCTCGAAGATGTGACGGGCCAGCCTGTGCTGCTTCGGGCTTAGACGGCCCGCCAGGGCGGAGATTCTTTCCAGCACGCTGCCTTCGGCAGGTGAACCCGTCATGAAAAAAGTCCCCCAATGTTTTTAAAGATGAAAAAAAATCGTCTTTTCGTTAGGATCAGGATAATTTCCAGGGGCCAAAATGTCAACGGCCACCGGCGGAACCGGTGGCCGGCTTTTTTCCGGTTCCCATTCCCGTTCCGGCTAGAGCGGAAGCCTCGTTCCCGTTCCGGCTTCCAGGGCCCTCACGAAGACCGCGCGGGCGACCATCATATCTTCGACCGCCATTCCGACGTTGTTGCAGGCGATCAGTTCCCCTGCGTTTTCGCGGCCCTTCTTCAGCCCGGCGGCGACTTCCCCGGTTTCCCCGCAGATGCGCGGCAGGCCATCCGGATAGTATCCGTAACCTTCAAAAAGCTCGTGTTCCTCGATGCTGTCGAGGAAGTACTTGTCCGCCCTCTTCATCGTGATGTCTTCGTAGAGGGAATGCATGTCGCACATCAGGAGGGTCTGTCCGGCCAGGATCCATCCGTCCCGGATCTTCGGCTCGGGCTTCGAGGTGATCGCGGTGGCGGAGGCGACGACCCGGGAGTTCTTCACCAGTTCCTCGTAGGATTTCGCCTTCACGATGCGGGCCTTCACCTTTGGCTGGAGTTCTTCCACCAGGCGGTCCATCGCCGGTTCGTAGACGTCGTGGACGAAGATGGTTTCAAGACGCGTGAGGACGCGCTCGATCATGCCGACGTGGGCCCTTCCCTGGACGCCGCAGCCGAGCATGCCGAAGGTGGCGGCGTCGGCCGGCGCCATGTGCTTCGCGGCGACGCAGGTTACCGCCGGAGTGCGTTTCTCGGTGATCCAGATGGCGTCCATGACGGCCAGCGGCCACCCGCTCTCGGCGTCGTTGAAGATCAAAAGCCCGGAGGTCTGCAGCAGACCGAACCGATCGCGGTTTGCGGGAAAGCACGAAGCCCACTTGATGCCGCAGGCGCCGGAGTCGGGCAGGTAGGCCGGCATGGCGTGCATGAGCGTGTCCTTCAGGGGGTGAAGCCCGATTTTCGCGGGCATTTCAACATGCTTTTTCCCATGGGCGACAAGGGCCTTCTCCGTCAGGTCAAGGATGTCCCCGTCCGTTAGCCCAGAAGCCTTCACCTGTTCCTGCGTCAGGTAGACGAACTCCCGACCGATATTGAGCTTCCTTGCGACCCATTCCCTGTCGAGTCCCTGCTCCATTCTTTCAACCCTCCTCGATTTTCGTTCGCTTCAACCGTAAAGCCTACTTGATCCCGAGGATCAGCCTAGGCAGGAAAAGGCTGAGCTGCGGCACGTAGGTTGTGAGCAGGAGTGTCGGGAGCCACCCGAAAAGGAGCATCCATACGGTGGGCATGAGCATCTCGTTGATCGGGGCGTTGCCGACGCGGCTGCCGAGGTAGAGCAGCGGGGCCGCCGGGGGCGTGATGTTCCCCATCCCGAGGTTGACGCCCACGATGGCGGCGAAGTGGACGGGGCTGAAACCCAGCTGGATCACGATGGGCAGCAAAATCGGGGTTGAAAGCAGAACCGCGCTGACGTCGTCCATCAACATGCCCATGATGATCATGAAGATGTTCAGCATGAACAGGATGGCATACCGGTTCGTCGTGATCGAGGTCAAAAGGTTCATGATGGCCCCGGGGAGGTCTTCCATGATATAGAGGCGGGCCAGGATCATGACCGCGAAAAGCATGACCATGATCGATCCCGTGGTGGTGCCGGCCTCGATCAGTACCTCCCAGAAGTCCTTTCTCTTCAGGCCTTTGTAGACCCAGAACCCGACCGGGATGGAGTAGATGACGGCGACGGCGGCCGCCTCGGTGGGCGTCATGATCCCCCCGTAGATGCCCCCGAGGACGATGACGGGCATCATCAGGGCGGGAATGGCTTTCTTTCCCCTGGTGCCGAACAGGCTCATCTTCTGCTGGAACGGGATCGGGGCCGACAGGACAAGGTTCGTGTTTTTCCTGAGGAGGTACATGTTGATCAGGGAAAGAAGGGCCGTCAGGATGATGCCCGGGATGACCGACGAAAGGAAGCTGGCCAGGACCGACTGGTTGCCCACCCAGGCGTAGAGGATCATGATCGCGCTTGGGGGGATCAGCATGCCGAGCACCGCCGCGTTGGAAAGCAAAGCCGCGGAGTGCCCGCGGGGGTAGCCCGCCTTCTCGAGGCGCGGGAACATGATGGAACCGATGCAGGAAAGGGTGGCGCAGGCGCTTCCCGTGATGGAGCCGAACACGGCGCAGGAAACCACCGCCACGACGCCGAGTCCACCCTTGACGCTGCCCACGAACAGGTCGATCAGGTCGACCAGCTTGTCGCCGATTTTTCCGCGTTCCATGATTCCCCCCGCCATGATGAACAGCGGGATGGCCAGCAGGACGATGGTGCTCATCTTGCTGAAACCGTAGGGGAGCAGGAAGCTTGGGGAATAGCCTCCCGCGAAAAGCATGTAGGCCGTCGAGGCCAGGAAGGCGAAGGGTACCGGGATGCCGAGCGTAAGGGTGACAAAAAGCAGGAGCAAAGCGATCAGGACCATGGTGGCAACTCCTCTCAGTGACTGTCGCCGGACTTGACGTCCGCACCGTCAGTCGGCCGGTAGTAACCCACATTTTCTTCAGGTCCGCCAGGAGGTCCACGAAGAAGTAGAAGGTCATGAGGACCATCCCCAGGAAGACCGCCGTGTAGGAAACGACCTGGGGAATCCGCCAGACGGGTGTCCGGGCGCTCATCTTGACCCCGAACATGAAGAAGTCGTAGCCCCAGTACGAGAACAGGAGGCTCAGGCCAAACGTGACTGCGGACGTGAAGGCGGTAATCGTGGATTTCAGCTTTCCTTCCGGAAGGTAGACCGAGATCATGTCGGCCGTGATATGAGTCCGCGTGTAGCTGCAGTAGGCTCCTCCCATGAAATAGAGCCAGAACGCGAAGATGACGACAATCTCTTCCAGCCCGTAGAGGTCCGTCTTGAAGACATACCGGAGGAGGACCGTGAGCCCTATGGAGGCAACGACGAACAGGCTGCAGGCGATCAGCATGAACTGCTGGAACTTGATCAGGAGTTCCCAAAGGAAATTTTTCTTCTGTACGGGCTGTGCTTCCCCGTAATTGCAGAGTTCAGCCAAGGCGTACCCCTCCTTACCGAAATGGCCGGTACGGCTTCCCTGTTCACCCTTGCGGGAGGCCGTACCGGCGTTTAATGCAAAGGAGCGGGAAGGCTTACTTGACTTTGTAGGCCTTCATCATTTCGTCGATCAGGGGCTTCGTGAGCCGCTTCTCGAGCTTGGGCCAGGTCACCTTGCGGGCGTTGTCGGCCAGGGCCTTCAGCTGCTCGCCCGTGTACCAGTAAGACTTCACGCCGTAATCCTGGAGCTTCTTGAAGAACTCGCGGTCTTCCTTTTCGGAGATGGCGATGCTTTCAAAGGCGGCCTTCGCGCAGGCGTCGGAGATGATCTTCTGGTCCGCCTTGCTTAGTTTCTCCATCACTTTCTTGCTCATGAGATAGGACTCGGTCTCGACGTAGTTGTTGATCTGGTAGTAGTACTTGATGACGTCCCGGAATCCCTGGTAGGAATGCACCGGCGAGCCGCCCGTCCAGCCTTCGGCGATACCGGTCTGCAGCGCCGTGTAAAGTTCGGCGTAGGGGATCGAAACCGTGGTGTAGCCCATGTCTTCAGCACCGATCTTGAAGGTGTCCATCGGGGGGACCCGGAGGAGCAGGTCCTTCTTCACCTTCGGGTTGAGGATTTCCTTAGGTTCCTTGGTCAGTCCCAGTCCCCCGAAGCCTTCCACGTTGAAGCCCAGGAAGGCCACGCCGAGGGCTCCGTGGAGTTCGCCCATCTTGTTGAAGAGCCATCCGCCCTGCTTGAAGACGTTCTTCGCTTCGGGGTAGCTTCCGATCAGGTAGGGGACATAGACGAGTTCGAGCCTGGAGTCGAACTGGCTGGGAACGGAGATGAGGGCCATGTCGATCGTGCCCCGCATCAGTTCCTCGTAGACGAGGGTGTAGTCGCCCAGCTGGCTGGCGGGATAGGTCTTGATCTCGATGCGGCCTTTCGTCGCTTCGCTCACCCACTTGGCCACTTTCTTCATGCCCAGGGTGGACTGGTGGTCGGCGGGACTCTGGCCGGCCATCCTCAGGGTGATCTCGGCTTTTGCCTCCGAGGGAACGGACCACGCTCCAACCACGAACATGCTCATGCAGATTACGGCCAGGATAGAAACGATCAATCGGGTTCTCTTCGTCATCGATCTTCCTCCTTCCAGGATGTCTCGCTGCTGTTCGGGTTCCCTTCATAAAAAAGACCGTTGATAGGCTCTTCCTCCTGCTCTGCTTTTACGATTCTCTGCCGCCCCCCTCTCATTCCCTCGCGGGATCAGGCCGTCCGCCATGGCCGAGGTTCGCTCCGGTACGCTGCCCTCGGGAGGTGAACCCCCCATGAAAAAAGTTTCCCATTAATTCTCGAGATGAAAAAAAATCATCTTTTCTCCGGTTTCAGAATAATTTCCAAGTGAAAAAATGTCAACGGTCACCGGTTGGAAATGGGGTTCACCTTCCCCTAACCGCAATTAGCATCGGTTGAGGCGGAGCATGAAAAACTAAAAGAAAAGTCGGTTAACTTTAAAGCAATAAAACGATAGCCACGATGGGGAACTTCACAGTTCGTTAGGATTATACGAACGAGACCGTTGTTTAGCATTGGCAAAACCGCTAAACTTTGGGCACGGAAGATGCGGAGTTGTTGTGCAAATCGCCAAAAGGCCGACCGCATTCGGCGGTCGGCCTTTTGGCGATGTCCTGCGAAAATTTCTCTATTCGAGGTCCTTGCCGGGGGGAGGGCAATGCAGGTCCCTCAGCAGCAGGGAAAGGGTCAGCCTGAAGAGTCCTCCCGTTTCCTTCAGGTCGGCCCCGCACAGGGAGCTGATTTTCTCGATGCGGTAGGAAAGGGTGTTCCTGTGGATGCCCAGCCTTTCGGCGACCTCTCCGGGCCGGCAGGGGGAGGCGATCCATTCGCGGAGGGTCTTCTCCATTTCCTCGTTCCACAAGGGCGAGTCGTAAAGGGGATCGAGGGTCCGGTCCACCGCCGCCTGGGCGTTCGTCCGGTTCAGGGAGAGCAGAAGTTCTTCCAGAACGTAGTCCCGGATGTCGTGAATATTCGTCTCGTTTCGCAGTTTTTTGCCGATGGTGATGGCTTTCCAGGCTCCTTGGTAGGAGTCCCGATACTCTTCGAGCGTGGCGACAAGTCCGCCGATCCCGATGGAGACCGTGTATCCCTTCTCCGACAGGATCCTGAGAGTCTCGTTTGCCTTCGATCGGACCTTTTCCCCGTAATCTTTTCCCGGGGAAGGCATGGGAACGGATTGCAGGACGATGTACTTGTCGGAGCCGATGTTGGAGACGAGGTCCTGTGGATCGCCAAACACGGTCCGGATGTCCTTCAGGATCATCGTCTTGATGGTCTGTACCCGCAGTTCGGCGTCGTGTCCGTACGTTTCTTCCTCCAGCACCTCGCTCACGACTTTCCCGAATCCCCTGATGTCGATCAGAAGGGCGATCCTGGGCAGGGAAAGGTCATACCCGAGGCTGTTGCCCTGGGCATGAAGGACGCTTTCGTTCATGTCCCTCGGGTCGAAGGAGACCAGCTGCTGAATCAGGCTGGCTACCGCGCTTTCCCGCAGGTGGGAGGATTCCTGCAGGGCTCTTTCCCTTAGAAACAGCTCGGCTTCCTTCTGCACGAGGTGTCCGTACTTCCGCACTTCGGCCGGGGCTCCCGATATTCCGATCGTGCCCATGATCCGTTTGCCCAGGCGGATGGGAAGGCAGATCCCGGGCTTGACCTTCATGACCGCGGCCTGATCCTCATCAAGGCTTTCCGCGACGCCCCTCCTGATGATCTCAAGCGAATGGGCATGGAGGCATCCGATCCGTCCCGGGTCGTTTGCCCCGATGATGATTCCCTCATTGTCCGTGATGAGCACGTCATAGCCGATGATCTGGTGGGTTGCGTCCACCAGGGCCTGCGCGGATTTCAAGAGGATGTCGATCATCGTTTTCCCCTCCCTGGGGCCGGTAGGCCCGGATACCCGGGACGCCGTTCCGGCTCTCCCGATACTTGTGAAGATGCACAAAAAAGCGAGCCTATTTTAGCAGAATGTTCAGAGGTTTTCCTAGTGCTAAACAACGGTACCGTTCGTATAATTCTGGCGAACAAAGAATTCGCCTCGACTTTGTTGTTTTGTTTTGTCAAAATTTATTAAGTTTTCTTTGATTCGCTCGGGTCATCCGCCGGCGGCGAGGCGACGACGGCCGAAGTTTCGTTCCAGCGCAACGCGAGATGAAAAAGTGGGGGGATCTTCGGTGAGGCTCGAACTTTGCCACGCGTTTGTCAGGGATGTCCAGTGGGGCGACCGAACTGCCCTGAACGAGGGCGTCCTGCGGGTGAACAAGGCTGCGGCGCTGGATCTGCTGTCTGGTGAAAAACGGTTTTCGGCCGTTGACCTCGACCTGGCACGGCCCGGTGAAAGCGTGAGGATCATTCCGGTCAAGGACGTGATCGAACCCCGCTGCAAATTGTCCGGGAAGGGGGAATGCTTCCCCGGAATCATCGGNGGGCCAGAGACCGTGGGAAATGGGTCGACGCTCGTCCTGAAGGGTGCGGCGGTGGTCACGGTGGGCCCGATCGTCAGTATCCAGGAGGGGCTTATCGACATGTCGGGGCCCGCGACCGAGTACAACCCGTACGGGCAGACCTGCAACGTATGCCTGGTCGTGAAACCGGCGAAGGGCATCGAAAAGGCCGAATACGAATCGGCTCTGCGGCTTGCGGGGATCCGCCTGGCCTGGTACCTGGCGGATGCCTGCCGGGATGCCCGCGTCGACGAGACGGAGGTTTTCGAGACGACGGACAGCGTGGAGGGAAAGGTTGCGGAATGCGGTACGGACCTCCCCCGGTTCGTTTACGTCTGCCAGGCGATCAGCCAGGGGCTGCTCCACGACACCTTCCTGTACGGGGTGGACGTGAAGCGGATCCTGCCGACGCTGCTGCAGCCCCAGGAGATCCTCGACGGGGCGATGGTTTCGGCGAACTGCGTTTCGGCCTGCGACAAGCAGAACACCTTCCATCACCAGAACAACCCCGTCGTCCTCGAGCTTTGCCGGCGTCACGGGAAGGATCTCAACTTTCTCGGGGTGATCGTGACGACCGAGATGATGACCCTCGTTGGGAAGATCCGCTCCTCCGAGTACACGGTCAAGCTCGCCCGGATGCTGGGGGCCCAGGTGGCCATCATCACGGAGGAAGGTTGCGGCAACCCCGATAGCGACATCTGCATGAACGCGAAAAATCTGGAGGAGGCCGGGATCCGTACCGTGGTCATCGGCAACGAGGTCGCCGGCCAGGACGGGGCCAGTCAGGGGCTGGCGGACGTGGTTCCCCAGATGGACGCCTACGTTTCCTGCGGGAACATCAACGAGGTGGTGGTGCTTCCTCCGATGGAAAGGGTCATCGGGGATATCGCCGCCATCGGGAACGTCTCCGGCGGGGACGAGAAATCGATCCGGCCGGACGGTTCGATCGCCTGCGAAATCCAGTCCATCATCGGTTCGACGAACGAACTGGGCATTTCGAAGATCGGCTGCGAGTGGATCTGACGGGGGGCCGGGACAGATGAAGAAACGGGTTGTTCTTTACATGAACCAGTTTTTTGCGGGCAGGGGCGGCGAGGAAGCGGCGCACATGATGCCGATATCCGTGCCCGGAATCGTCGGCCCGGGCGCGGCCTTCGCCGAGGCCTTCGGCGAAGAGGCCGAGATCGTCGGGGCGGTTGTCTGCGGAGACAACCGCTATGCCGAGGACATGGAGGATTCCCGGAAACGCTGCCTGGATCTTTTGCGCTCCATGGCGCCGGACTGCCTGGTGGCGGGTCCCGCATTCAACGCGGGCCGTTACGGGGTGGCCTGCGGCGACCTCTGCAAGGCTGTGGCCCGGGATCTGGGGATCGTTGCCGTGACGGGCTGGTACCCGGAGAACCCCGGTAGGGAACTCTACGGGAGCGATGTCTACGCAGTGCCGACGGCGGACAGCGCGCGAGGGATGAAGGAAGCCGTCCCCCTCATGGCGAGGCTGGCCCTGCGACTGTTGAGCGGCGTGAAGATGGGGCCGGCCAGGGAGGAGTCGTACCTCCACCGGGGCATGCGGAAGAACTTCTTCCACGAACTGGACGGGGCAAGCCGGGCGGTGGAGATGGGACTGAAAAAGTTCCGGGGCGAGCCGTTTCGGACCGAACTCGAGATGCCCGTATTCAGGAAGATTCAGCCCGCCCCGCCGGTGATGGACCTCGGGAGGGCGACGATCGCCCTTTGTTCCTCCGGGGGCATCGTCCCGAAGGGGAATCCCGACCGAATACGGGTTTCGTCGGCGATGAGCTGGGGGCGATACGACATCTCCGGGATCGACGACCTGACTCCGGAAAACTACGAGTCGATCCACGGCGGCTACGACCGCACGTGGGCCCTCGAGGACCCGGACAGGGTGCTGCCGCTGGATGAGATGCGAAAGCTGGAAAGAGAAGGAGCGTTCGGCAAGCTCTACGATTTCGTTTCCCTGACGACCGGAACGGCCACCTCGGTGGCCAATGCGGAACGTTTCGGCCGTGAGATCGGGGAGATTTTCAAGCGTGACGGAGTGGACGCGGCGATCCTGACGTCGACCTGAGGAACCTGCACCCGATGCGGCGCATCGATGGTCAGGGAAATCGAACGTGTCGCCGGGATTCCGGTCGTCCAGATCGCGACGATCGTCCCGATCATGCTCACGGTGGGAGCGAACCGGATCGTCCCGGGCATCGCGATTCCTCACCCCCTCGGGAAACCGGACGATCCCGAGGGGGAGCACGCCGTCAGGAGAAACCTCCTGAGGCGGGCGTTGAAGGCGATCGTCACCCCGATTGCAGGCCAGACGGTCTTCACGGAATAGAAGGCATGATGCGGGTGGTGACGAACAACCCGACGGTTCTGGAACGGATGGCCCAGGCCGAATTCGTGCCGGGTCCTCCGGCCGAGGTCCTCGGCCGGGTGGAGGCGCTGTTGTGCGGGGGATTCCGGTTGGCGGGTCCACCCGTAGCGGGAAACCTGGTCATGCTTCGGAGTCCCTACCGCTCCGTGCTCCTGGAGGAAGCCCCGGGCGGGATCGTCCCTGCCGGGGACTGCATGAAAGTGGCGGATGCGCGCGGACGGGCCCTCGAACGTGAGGGCTGGACGGTTCCCGAACAGACGCGGACGGATTACGCGCTGATGGATTCCATGTTCCTCGAGCGGGCGATCGAGGAATGCGGCCCTGCCTTGCCGGGCTGGAAATAAAAAAAGGAGGTTGTCGAACATGTCGAAGGTCGTGGCGATACTGGGTGGAGGAAACGCGGGGCAGGCATCCGCGGCGGAGCTGAGCCTTCTGGGGTTCGAATGCAGGCTGTACCAGGACCCGAAGTTTGCGGGCGAGATCAAAACGGTCCTGGAAACCGGCCAGATCAGGCTCGGAAGGGACCCGAAGGGAGGGTGCAGGGCCGAGGGACTCGCGACGGTCTCCCTTGTGACCACCGATCTGGCGGCGGCGGTCAGGGGCGCCGATGTTGTCCTGTGCCACCTTCCGGCCTTTGCTCACGCGCCGGTTGCGGAGCAGCTGGCGGACTGCATCGAAGACGGCCAGGTGCTGGTTCTCCTGCCGGGAACCCTGGGGACCCTCGTTTTCGTGGAAACCTTCCGAAGGAAGAAAGTGGCGAAAAACGTCATCATCGCCGAGACCAACACCAATTCCTATGACACCCGCGTGCTTGGGCCAGGATACGCCTACGTCTACAAGATGAATGCTCCGCTGCAGATCGGGGTGTTCCCGTCGATCCGGACGGAAGAAGCCCTTGCGAAGCTCGAGGGGATCTACGACTTCGTCCCGGTGGCTGATATCCTGGAGGCCGCGTTCCATAGCCATAACCCGGTGATCCACACGCCGGCCTGCATCATGAGCGTCAGCCGCATCGAGCGCTCCAAGGGCGATTTCTACCTTTACGAGGAGGCTTTCGGGCCGACCGTCTGCCGGGTGACCAAGATGCTGGACGAGGAACGCATGACGGTTGCCCGGGCCTACGGGTATGACCCGCTGACCCTGGAGCAGCTCCTTTCCGGGGTGGAGCATCCCGGAGACCTCTTCAAGGAGACGAACGGGAATCCCGGCCTTTGCTTCATCAAGGGTCCCGAGAGCGTCAGGAGCCGCTATTTCACGGAAGACGGGCTCAACGGCCTTGTTCCCTGGTCTCAGCTTGGCGCCGTCGCGGGTGTTCCGACCCCTCTGATGGAGGCCTTCGCCACGATCGAGGGCGCCGTGATCGAGCGGGACATGTGGGGAGAGGGCAGGACCCTCGAGGTGCTGGGGCTTTCCGGGATGACCGTCGGGCGGATTCGCGACTATCTCAGGACAGGGGAGAAATAAGGCAGGGGGCACGAACCGGAAAAACGACCGTTGTGCGGGGAGCATCTTCTCCATTACAATATGTCGCAGAAGCTTCAGTGCGGAATGGTCAAGCGAAAAGATCGCGGACCGGCGTGCTTTCCCAGGCGCTGACGAAAGATGGGAGGATTGCCGATGCCCCTGGACAGGAACCGGATCGAGGCCATCGTCAGGAAGGTGCTTCAGGAGAGCGCCTCCTCCCGTCTTGTCGTCGCGGGGGTCAGCAACAGGCACCTGCACTTGTCGAGGGAGGACGCCGACGCCCTTTTCGGGAGGGGGTTCGAGCCCGAGAGGTTGAGGGACCTGCGGCAGCCGGGGCAGTTCGCCTGCAGGGAGACGGTGCTCCTCGCCACCGGCAGGGGGAGCATCGAGAATGTTCGGCTTCTGGGCCCGATCCGCAGCAGGACCCAGGTGGAGATTTCCGCCTCCGACGCCCGGCGCCTCGGGATCACTCTGCCGCTGATGAAAAGCGGAACCCCCGGCCGGACGCCTGAGGTCGTCGTGATCGGGCCCAAGGGGAGCATCATCCTGTCGGAGGGGATCGGGATCGCCTGGCGGCACCTTCATCTCTCCCCGTCCGAGGCCGAGTTCTTCGGCCTGAAGGACGGCGACGAGGTGGACGTGGAGGCCGGAGGCGAAAGGGGAGTTGTCTTCCGCAGGGTCTGGGTCCGCGTCGGCGAGGGGATGGTCTCGGAATTCCATGTCGATGTCGACGAGGCCAACGCCTGCGGTCTCGAAACGGGCGACAGGGTTCGGGTCCTGTGAGGGGATCCCGTGCTCCGGGAAGCGTTCATCAGCGTCGGGATCGATATCGGCACGACGACGATGTCGATGGCCGTCAGCAGGCTGAAACTGGAGAACTCCGCTCCCGGACTGGGCATCCCGAGGGTGAGGATCACCGGTAAGGAAGTCCTTTTCCGCAGCGACACCGAATATACCCCGTTTTCGGAGTGGGGCGAGATACAGGTCGCCGCCGTCGAGCGGTTCGTCTTCGAGCAGTTTGAAAGGGCGGGGGTCGATCCCTCGATGATCCGCACCGGCGCCGTCATCGTCACGGGACAGGCGGCGCAGGCCGCCAACGCGGAAGCGGTGGGGCGGGCGGTTTCGAGGGTCTCGGGACAGTTTGTCGTGGCGGTGGCGGGAGCACACCTGGAAGCCGCGATCAGCGGACGGGGAGCGGGAGCGTCCCGGCTGTCCGAAAGCGGGCGATGCCGGGTTTTGAACCTCGACATCGGCGGGGGGACGACGAACGCCTCTCTTTTCGAGAACGGCCGGCTGTCCGGAACCTTCTGTTTCGAGATCGGCGGGAGGCTGGTCCGGTTCGTCCCGGGGACGAAAACGGTAGCCCGGTTCACGAAAACGGCGGAGCACGCGGCTTCGCGGGTCGGAGTTGCCCTGGAGAAGGGACGCCCACTGACCGAGGGGGAGATCGGGAAGACTGCCGAGGTTCTGGCGGGATCCCTCGTCTCCTTTATCCGGGGAGCACCCGACGATCTGGCCCTTGAGAGCCGGATCGAGCCCGGACTGAAACTCCTTCCGGGCGAGGTGGACAGAGTCACATTTTCCGGTGGGGTCGGACGTCTCCTTTACGAGGAGGAGAAAGACGACCGCCTCAGGTACGGTGATTTCGGCCCGTTTCTGGCGGATTCGCTCCGGGGGCTGATCGGCGCAGCGGGGATAAAGGTGGGGCGCCCCGACGAGACGATGTTCGCAACGGTCATCGGAGCGGGAGTCCACACCGTCTCGATCAGCGGGTCCACGATTTACCTTTCGAATCCGTCCGACCTGCCGATACGGGACCTGCCGGTGGTTTCGATCGCCGGGTGGGGGTCGCCGCAGGTGCGGACGGTTCTGAGGACTCAGCTCGAGATGTTTGGGAGGGAAACCGGCAGGCTTCCGGCTTTGTTCTGCGGCAGGATGGAACAGAACGGTTTCCGGGAGGCGAAGCGCCTTGCCGAAGAGATCGCGGACCTGGTCGAAGGGTTGACTGTCGGAGGGCCCCTGGTTGTCGTCCTCGAGGACGATATCGGCAAGATCATGGGAGGACTTTTGAGGAACCGGGTGGGGCAGGATCGGAGTCTCTTTTCGATCGACCAGCTGGGGATGGGCGAGATGGACTACGTGGACATCGGGACACCGCTTTTCGGGGGCACCGTNGGTTCCGGTCATCGTCAAGACCCTCGTTTTCCCGGGTGCGGAACCTGTTGCCTGAAGCGTGCGGGGGAGTGAGCGCCGAAGATGAGACTGATGGCGAAGCTGAACGGGCACCATTACCAGTTCCGGGACGTGAAGGACGTCCTGGCGAGGGCGAACGAGGAAAAGTCGGGGGATTCCCTGGCCGGACTCGCCGCTGAGTCCGCCGAGGAACGCGTGGCGGCCAAGCAGGTCGTTGCCGGGCTGACCCTGGAAGAGCTGCGGAACAGCCCCGCCGTGCCCTACGAGGAGGACGAAGTGACCCGCGTGATCCAGGACGGGGTCAACGAGTTCGTCTACGGCCAGGTCAAGGGCTGGACCGTCGGAAAGCTGAAGGAATGGCTCATGTCCGACGAGGCCGACGGGGAGCGCATCGCGTGGCTTTCCAACGGGCTGACCAGCGAGATGATCGCGGCCGTGGCGAAGGTTTGCTCCAACCTCGACCTGATGTACGCCTCGACGAAGATCCGGAGGGTCAAGCACTGCAACACGACCCTGGGCCTTCCCGGGACTCTCGGCCTGCGGCTTCAGCCGAATCATCCCGTCGACGACGTCCAGGGGGTTCTCGCCTCCACGATGGAGGGGCTTGCCTACGGGAGCGGGGACGCGGTCATCGGGTTGAACCCCTGCATCGACAACCCGGAGAGCCTGGGGCGCCTCCTGCGGGTTCTTCACGAGTTCATCGAAAAGTGGGAGATCCCGGCGCAGCATTGCGTTCTCGGCCACGTGACGACGCAGATGAAGGCCATCGAGGCGGGAGCCCCCGTCGGGTTGACCTTCCAGAGCCTGGCGGGGAGCCAGAAGGGGTGCCGGGCCTTCGGAATCGACGTCGCCATGCTGGACGAGGCCTGGGAAATGACGAAGAAGCACGGCGTGGGAGCCGGGCCCAACTGCATGTATTTCGAAACGGGACAGGGAGCCGAACTCTCCGCCGAGGCCCACCACGGCACGGACCAGGTGACGATGGAGGCGCGCTGCTACGGGCTGGCGAAGAGGTACGACCCCTTTATCGTCAACACGGTGGTCGGGTTCATCGGCCCCGAGTACCTCTACGACAGCCGGCAGGTGATCCGGGCGGGGCTGGAGGATCATTTCATGGGCAAGCTGACGGGGCTTTCCATGGGATGCGACTGCTGCTATACGAATCATATGAAGGCCAGTCAGGACGACATCGAGAACCTCCAGGTGCTTCTCGCCTCGTCGGGCTGCAACTACATCGTGTCGGTTCCCATGGGGGACGACGTCATGCTGAACTACCAGAGCGCCTCATACCACGACGGGGCGACCCTGAGGCAGCACCTGGGGCTTCGGCCCGCTCCGGAGTTCGAGCGGTGGCTGGAGAAAATGGGGCTGATGGAAAACGGGAGGCTGACGGCGCGCGCCGGCGACCTTTCCGTCTTTCTCGGCAAGTGAGGATCCGGAGGCCGGACGATGAACGAGAAAGAGATCGAGAAACTGGTCAGGCATGTGGTCATGGAAACCCTTTCGAAGGGGAAGGCGGCCCAGACGGCAAGGGTTGCCGGACCGGCGGAAGCGGAGGAACTGCCGGACCTCAGGGAAAAGGACCTCTATTCCTGGGTCTCCGTCTCCAAACCCATGGACGCTGCAGGGCTGGCNTCTTGCGGCCGCGTCCACCCCGCGCGGATCGGCACGGGGCGGTCGGGCCCGAGGCCCCCTCTGGAGCACTGGCTGCGTTTCAGGGCGGACCACGCCGCGGCCAACGACGCGGTGCTCCACGAAGTGTCCCCGGAAATCGTGGAAAAACTGGGGTTTTTCGAGGTTTCCTCCCGTGCCTCCTCAAAGGAGGAGTTCCTGACCCGCCCCGACCTGGGCAGGGCGCTTTCCCCCGAGGGTGCGGAAAGCATCGCGAAAAATTGCAAAAAAGGAGCCGCAATCCAGCTCGTTTTGGCGGACGGTCTCAGCTCGGCGGCCATCGAAGAGAACGTGCCGGATTTCGTCCCCGCTTTTGAGGAAGTCCTGAAAAGCTACGGACTGTCCACGGGCAGGGGGTTCTTCGTGCGCCACGGCCGGGTGGGGATCATGGACGCCATCGGGGAAATCCTGGCGCCCGAGATCCTCGTGCTCCTGATCGGCGAGCGCCCCGGACTGGTGACTTCGCGGAGCATGAGCGCCTACATGGCCTACCGGCCTTCCTCGAAGACGATCGAGTCGGACCGGACGCTGGTGGCGAACATCCACTCGGGCGGGATCCCGGCGATCGAGGCTGCCGCCCACGTGGCGGGCATCGTCAGGGAGATCAGCGAGGCGAAGGCGAGCGGCATGAAGCTGAGACAGCTGCAGGGGCAATGACGCGAGGCGGGTGAAGGGTCGATGATCGGTTACGGGCCGATAAAAGCGAAAGTCCTGGCGGTGAGGATCATCCCCAATGTCAACGACTTCATGAAAAAGGAACTGGGGCTCCTAGGTGAGCACCGCAGCATCGGCATGCTGACGATCACGAGCGACGATGTTGGATACGCCGCCATCGACGAGGCGACGAAAAAGGCCCAGGTGCGGGTCGTTTACGCGAAGTCGTTTTACGCCGGAGCGAGCCACGCGTCCGGGCCTCTCTCTGGGGAGTTCATCGGCATCCTCTCGGGACCCGACCCGGCGGAAGTGGAAAGCGGGATCAGGTCCGCGGTGGACTTCGCGGAAAACGAAGCCTGCTTTCATGCCGCGAACCCGAACGGGTCGATCGCCTTTTTCGCGCAGTGCATCTCCAGAACGGGCAGCTACCTTTCCTCGATGAACGGGCTGACCGAGGGTGCTCCGCTGGCCTACCTCATCGCCCCGCCGCTGGAGGCGATGTTCGCGCTCGACGCGGCGGTCAAGGCGGCGAACGTCCGGATGACCTCTTTTTTCGGGCCGCCGAGCGAGACCAACTTTGCGGGAGCCCACCTGACGGGGACGCAGGCCGACTG
Organism: Synergistales bacterium; assembly: GCA_015657435.1. Taxonomy (GTDB): domain Bacteria; phylum Synergistota; class Synergistia; order Synergistales; family 79-D21; genus 79-D21. The sequence continues at coordinate 457,726 of JADLKH010000003.1, forward strand.
CAGGGCCGCCTGCGATGCTTTCGCGGCCGCGGTGATGGAAGTCGCGGCGGGCCCGCGCCCATTCTGACGGGAGGAATCCGAGCATGCCCGGATCGGCGATCGGACTGATCGAAACGAAAGGTCTCCTGGGAGCGATTGTGGCCCTCGACGCTGCGCTGAAGGCGGCGCAGGTGCGGCTGGTTTCGTTTTCGGCCGTTCGCGGAGGGCGGATCAACTTTGTCCTGGGCGGTGAGGTCGCAGCGGTCCTCTCTGCGGTCGATGCGGGGTGCGCCGCCGCCGAAGGCCTTAAAAGCCTCCGCGGCCGGCACGTGATTCCCCGCCCGGCTGCGGATGTCGAGGAAATGCTCCGAAAGCACGGGATCAACTTGAAAGGCGCGGCAAGACTTCACGGAGCGGAAGTCTGTCACGGGATCGAACCCTGCATCGTCAGACGGGACGGGAATCGTGCGGGCCTTGAAGGGCTTCACACGACGGAACTTAGACGAATGCTGCGGGATTTCAACGACGGGGCGTACGGGGGAAGGGAAATCTCCAGGATGAAGAAGGAACAGCTTCTTGAGATCATCGGCCGCAAGCTCCTTGAAGCGGAAAAGGCGAAAGGGGAGGAGCCCGGGAGATGAAGCTGGTCACGGAGAAGGATCTGCGACGGGAAATCGAAGGGAAAGACGAGGTCCGATCCTACGTGCTCCCTCCCGGAACCCTGATCACGCCTGCAGCCCGCACCTACCTGGCGGACAGGAAAGTGCACCTGGTCGAGCCGGGCAGGGATAAACCGCGAAGAGGGGAAAAGCGGGAGCACGAAACCCACCTGAACGGGAGCACAATCGTACCCAAAACGGATCCGCGCATCGCTTTCCGGGGGAGACTGGATTCCCTCCAGGCGCAGATCATCCTGGCACAGGCGCAGCTGGTCCAGTTGGGACGGCGGCAGCTGGTGGAGGACCTGGAAGAGATGCTCGGCCTCGTGAGACGGATCCTTCGCTCCGAAGTCCTGGCCCTTCCTCTGGAACCGTTCAGTCTGATGGGGATGTCCGCAGAGGAAATCCGGGAAGCGTCCCATCATCCCGAAAAGGGGACGGGAGTCTCCCACTTCATGCCGGAGCACGGCATGGGGATCGAGATGGCCCTTCTGAACGGGCTCAGGGTGGAGGTGCGGGAAACGGAGCTTGCCGCCTGCCGGGCCTTTTGCCGCGACGAGAACGGCGATTGCTGCTGCACGAGGGAGGACCTGGTGAGGGCGATCAACCGGCTGAGCAGCGCGGCTTACCTGATGATGTGCCGCCTGAAAAGCGGCCGTTTCTACCAGGGGAGGTGAGGGATCTGGACGAGGAATTCGTGAAAAGAATGGTCGACAGGGTGATGACCCTGATCGAGGCGGAAAAGCGGACGGGCGGCGGGGACGGAAAGCCGACGGTCCTTGTGATCTTCACCGGATGCGGCAATGACCCGGCGTCCGCCCTTGAACAGGTCTCCGAGCTGAAGGGATCCCATTATGTGGTGGCGGCGGCTTCCGAGTCGGCATGCGAGGCGATCGGCACGGAGAGGATCGGCCGTGCGGCCCACAGGTTTGCGGAGCCGAAAGAGCTGCATGCGGTCCTCGAGAAATCCGCAGCGGTGGTTTTCCCGACTCTTTCGCAGAACACGGCGGCCAGGGGAGCCTGGGGCCTTAGGGATACGCTTCCGAGCGAGGCGATGGCCTGGGCGCTGAAACGAAGAACTCCCGTGATTGCCTGCAGGGACTGGGTTTGCCCAGGAGATGGGAAAGATCCGTATTCGCTTTTCCTCGGAGGGATGCTGAAAAAGCTCGAGGCCTTCGGAGTCCGGTTCTGTTCCTGCTCCAAGCTGGCCGAAACCGTGAGGGGTGCTCGATCCGGCGAAGGCCCCGGGCGGCCGGGGACCCCCTGCGAAACCGCCAGGGGCTGCCGGGTGCTGACGGCGTCTGCGGTGAGGGATGCCGCGAGGAGCGGGAGAAAGAAGATTGCGCTGGAAAAAGGCTGCCTGGTGACGCCCCTGGCCCGGGACGAGGCAAAGGATTGCGGGATCGAGCTTTTCCGGGAGGGCGGCACGGAATGATCGGGGGAGGAAAGAGGTGAGCGATTCCTTGGAACTGGACAGGGACCTGAAGGTGGTGCAGGAAGTCCGGAACCTTGTCAGGCGGGCGGTCAAGGCCCAGGAAATCCTGGAGCAGATGTCTCAGGAGCAGGTCGACGCGATTGTCGCGGCGATGGCCCAGGCGGGGGCGCGGGACGCGAAGCGCCTGGCGGAACTCGCCGTCCGGGAGACCGAGATCGGGCGGGTCGAAGACAAGGTCCTGAAGAACCTCTTCGCCACGAAATTTCTCCATGAGAGAATCCGGGACATGAAGACCGTCGGGGTTGTTTCGGAGGACCGGGAGCACGGGGTGTACGAGATCGCCGCTCCCATGGGCGTCGTCGCCGGCGTGGTGCCCACGACCAACCCGACGTCGACGGCGATGTACAAGGCCATCATCTCGATCAAGGCGCGGAACGCCATTGTCATCAGCCCTCATCCCAGGAGCCGCAAATGCACGATGGAGGCCGTCGAAACGGTCAGGAAAGCGGCCGTCGCCGCCGGTGCTCCGGAAGGGTGCATCAGCTGCCTGGAGGAGCCCGGGATCGCGGCGACGAACGAACTGATGAAGAACGACGGCGTGTCGGTCATCATCGCCACGGGCGGGCCGGGCATCGTCAAGGCGGCCTACAGCTCCGGAAAACCGGCTTTCGGAGTCGGGGCGGGAAACTGCCCGTGCTACATCGAGAAGACGGCCGATGTCGCCGCGGCGGCGCGGAAGGTGGTGGCCAGCAAGAGCTTCGACAACAGCACGATCTGTGCCTCGGAGCAGTCCATCATCTGCGACGCGGCGATAAAGGACGCGCTGAAGATCGAACTGGAGAAGCAGGGCGGCTATTTCATGAAGCCGGAAGAGCGGCAGAAACTGGAAAAGATTCTCCTGACGCCCCAGCATGCGATGACTGCGGCAACGGTCGGAAGAACGGCGGAAGATCTTGCGGGGATGGCCGGTTTTCCGGTCCCGAAGGGAACCCGCGTGTTGATCGGCCCCATCGACGGCGTGGGTGAAGGGTATCCGCTTTCCCACGAAAAGCTGAGTCCGGTGCTGGCCTTCTACGAGGTGGGGGACTGGCGGGAAGCGTGCGCTCTCTCGATCCGGCTGCTGGAGCTGGGCGGCCTGGGACACACGATGTCGATGCACTCGACCGACGAAAAGGTGATCATGGAGTTCGCCCTCAGGAAGCCCGCGATGCGGATCCTGGTGAACACCGCCTCCTCCCTCGGCGGAGTGGGCGGCACGACGGGCCTCTTCCCGGCGTTGACGCTGGGGTGCGGCACGGGCGGAGGCAACATCATCTCGGACAACCTCGGGCCGCAGCATCTGGTGAACCGCAAGAGGCTGGCCTACGGGCAGCGTGAAATCGAGGACCTGGCGAAGAACCTCCTGGCCGGGACGGCTTTCGCTTCGCCGGCGCCGGCTGCGCCGGCGAGACAGGTGAAGGAGGAACCTCGGAAACCGGAGCTTTCGGCGGCAACGGCGCCTCGAAGCGAGCCGGACGAGGAGGAGCTGATCAGGAGGATCGTGAACGAGGTTTTCAAGCGCATTGGCGGTTGAAGCTCCCTGCCGGTAGGGCGCCGAAGTCACCGGTACACATCTTTGGAACAAACCTTGAAGGAGGGGTAAAGAATGGCTCAGGACCAGATCGCTCTCGGAATGGTGGAAACGAAGGGGCTCGTGGGCTCGATCGAAGCGGCGGACGCGATGGTCAAGGCGGCCAACGTGAAGCTGATCGGGAAGGTCCACGTGGGAGGCGGGCTCGTAACTGTCATGGTGCGCGGGGACGTCGGCGCCGTCAAGGCGGCGACGGATGCGGGAGCCGCCGCGGCGAGCAGGGTCGGAGAACTCCTGTCCGTCCACGTCATCCCGAGGCCCCACGCGGACGTCGAGTTCATCCTGCCGACCCTCGAAGGCAAGGAGTAGGTCCGACCGACCAAGATGCTGGAGTGCGAACTGATCCTCTCCCCTTCGGAGGACTGCAGGGAAGTCCTGCTCCGCCGTATGGCCCTGAAGGAACCCCTGCCCCCCGGCGCGGCCGAGTGGGGCGGGGTCCTGCTGGTCCAGGGAAGGGTCGCGCAGCTGATGGCCGCAGTCGACATCGCGACGAAGGCGGCGATGGTGTGCGCTCGGGAGGTCTGGGGGAACTGCCCCCAGCACATCACGACGATCGCCTTCATCGGTGACGCGGCGGAGGTCCGGCAGGCGATGAACGCGTTGAGAGACAGGGGAATGATCGAATGAAAATCGGGCGTGTGATCGGCAACATCGTCGCCACCAGGAAGGACGAACGCCTGGTGGGACAGAAACTGCTCATCGTGAGGGTGATGGTTCCCGACGACAGGGGCGAGCTGAAGCCGCTGGAAGGGTCCGAAGGGACTGTGGTGACGGTGGACCTCGTGGGGGCCGGGTTCGGGGAGACCGTCATCTTCTGCACCGGGAGCACGGCACGGAACTCGGTCGGCAGCGGCCAGGCCCCCATCGACGGGGCGATCGTCGGTATCGTCGATACGGTCGACACATACTGAGCCGGTGACGACGATGGGTAGGGAAAGCCTCGTGGAGGCCGTCCGCAGGGCCGGCGTCGTCGGCTCGGGGGGAGCGGGTTTCCCGGCGCATGTCAAGCTTCAGGCGAAAGGGATCGACACCTACCTGGTCAACGGTGCCGAGTGCGAACCTCTGCTCGAAGGAGACCGCGCCCTCATGGCATCCCGGGCGCCGGAGCTGGTTTCGGCCGCGGAAACGGTTGCGGAGGCCCTCGGTGCAAAACCTGTTTTTGCCCTGAAGGAGAAATACCGTGAGGCGGCGGAAGCTCTGGCGAAGGCGGGGGCAACCGTCGCGGCCTCCAGGGATTACTACCCGCTGGGGGACGAGGTCATCCTCATCTGGGAAACCCTCGGGAGGATCGTCCCGGAGGGCAGCCTGCCGCTGGACGTGGGGGTCGTGGTGAACAACGTCGAAACGGTGCTGAACATCCATGGAGCGCTGCAGGGCAGGCCGGTGACCCACACTTTTGTTTCCTCGGGAGGGGCGGTGGCCAGCCCCGGGCTTTTTCGTGCCCCGCTGGGAGCGAGCGCGCGGGAGGTGATCGAGGCCTCCGGCGGCGTGACGATTCCGGACCCCGTGTATGTCGACGGCGGTCCCATGATGGGGCGTTACGCCGATGACCCGGATTTCCCGGTCACCAAAACGACGAAGGCGATCCTCGTGCTTCCCCGAGATTCCCTTCTTGCCAGGATGGAGCAGATGCCGGTGAAGACGATGCTGAAACAGGCCCGCGTCAGCTGCTGTCAGTGCAACCAGTGCACGCTCGCCTGTTCGAGGTACCTCGTCGGCATCGGGATCGAGCCGCACAGGATCATGAGGACGATGGCGTTCGAGGAGACGCGGAACCGCGAGGTCCTCCAGATGGCGCTGCTCTGCTCCGAGTGCAACCTTTGCAGCGCCCTTCACGCCTGCCCGATGGGGCTCAGCCCGCGCCGGGTGAACCAGCAGATCAAGAAGCTTTTCCGGGAGGAGGGCATTCGGCCGTCCTTCCCGCAAAGAGCGCTTTCGGTCCACCCCTTGAGAGATTACCGGCTCCTTCCCAGCTCCAGACTGAAGGCTCGTCTCGGCCTCGACAAATACGACGTCGAGGTTCCCTACCGCGGGGAGCTGGAAGTGACGGAGGTTACGATCCTCCTGAAGCAGCACGCCGGAGCCGCGGCGGCGACATTGGTTGCCTCAGGGGACGTGGTTGCGGAAGGGGACTGCATCGCGGCTCCTCCCGAGGGGGCGCTGGGCGCCAGAATTCACGCCTCGCTGGGCGGGGTGGTCAAATCCGTGGACGGGCAGCGGATCGTCCTTTCGAGGCAGGGGTGAGACGGATGATGCGGATGGCCATCGCCACCGTGGAATTGATCAGCGTAGCCCGGGGGGTGCTCGCGGCGGACACGATGCTGAAGGCCGCGAGCGTGACGCTGTACGAGGCGCACCCGATCTGCCCGGGAAAGTTCATCATCGTTGTCGGGGGAGAGGTCGGAGCCGTCGAGGAATCCCTGAAGGCGGGCCTTCTCGTCGGCCGCGAGGCGGTCAGCGATTCGATGATCCTCCCCAACGTGCACCCCGACGTGTTCCGGGCCCTTGCCGGAAGCTCGGAACCCGGTCCGGCGCGGGCCATCGGCATCGTGGAGACGATGGCCGGACCCTGCGCCATCGAGGCGGCCGACGCGGCGGCGAAGGCGGCGAGCGTGACCCTGGTCGAGATCCGCATCGGGCGGGGCATGGGAGCAAAGGCGTTCTTCAGCTTCCTCGGCGAGGTGGCGGATGTCCATGCGGCTGCGGAAGCCGCAAGGGCCGTCGTTGCTCCGCGCGGCCTTCTGGTCGACATCGCCGAGATTACGGGGCCGCATCCGGACCTGCCCATGGTCGTCCTGTAGCGGGGCCGCGAACGCGAAGGGAGAGATCGACTTGACGGCACAGTCCCCCGGCGAAGAAAAGAAGCGGCTGATTCAGGAATACGTCCCCGGCAAGCAGGTGACGCTTGCCCACCTGATCGCCAACCCCGAGAAGGACTTGTGCGAAAGCCTGGGCGTGGAGGGTGTCGGCGCGGTGGGAGTCATGACCATCACCCCCGGCGAGGGCGCCATCATCGCGGGTGACATCGCCTCGAAGGCGGCTTCGGTGAAGATCGAGTTTGTCGACCGGTTCACCGGATGTCTCATGATGACGGGCTCGGTGGCAGAGGTGGAAACCGCCCTTGCTCAGGCTGTGGCAGGCCTGGAGCGAATCCTGGAGTTCTTTCCGTGCCGGGTCACGAAGACGTGAGAAACAAAGACAGGTTCCTGCGCGTCATGGCAATCGGCCCCGTGGGGGCGGGAAAATCGACCCTCCTCGCCCGGCTCGGCCTGAGAAGCGGCCCCGCCAGGAAGACGGGAGGGGTCGAATTTCACGCGGAGGCCGTGGATACGCCCGGAGAAGCTTTCGAAATCCCGACTCTGTACCACATGCTGATCATGTCCTCCACGAAGGCTTCCGTTGTCCTGCTGCTGGCCGATCCGACCCGGAAAAAACGTTACCCCGCCCGATTTGCCCTTTCCATGCGCGCCCCGATCGTCGGGGTCGTCTCCAAGATCGATATCGCCACCCCCGAAAACATCCTCCGTGCCGAGAAAACCCTCGCCCAGAGCGGCGTGCGCAAAATATTCTGCGTCTCCTCCGTCACCGGGGAAGGAGTGCCTCAACTCGAAGCTTGCCTGGAGACTCTCAGGAACTGATCCCGGTTTTCGTTTTGGCGGGTGGCCGGAGGACCCGTTTTCCGGTATCGTAAAACGGCTAGACTCCGGTCAATGGGGGAGGGAGTACGATGGACAATCTGGTTGCAGTTTCCTTTGAGCCGGTCGAAGGCGGTCGGGAGGCGATCCTGGCCCAGCTTCAGGGATTCGCCGACGTGGTTTTTCTGCCCGACCTGGAAACGCAGGCTAGGGCGGTCGCGGTGGCGCGGGCTCGTGTTCTTTTCGCCAGCCACTTCTTTCGGGGAGAGATCACGGAGGATGAATGGGAGGCCTTCGCGGCGCTGGAGTTCATCCAGACCCTTTACGCGGGGGTCGAGAAGACGCCGTTTCATCTGGTGCCGAAGGATGTCCTGCTGGCATCGAACGCCGGGACCTTTGCGGAGCCTCTGGCGGAACAGGTGCTGACCCTGGCTCTGGCCTGCGCGAAGCGCCTTTTCCCGAAGTATGCCGGGATGAAGGCCGGGCAGTTCGACCGCAACCCCACGAACCGCTACCTTGGCAACGGCACCTGCCTGATCGTTGGCTTCGGCGGGATTGGGAAGGCCGTAGCCGGAAGGATGCGCGCCCTGGGGATGAAAATCTGGGGGGTGAACCGGTCGGGACGCTCGGACGAGCCGGTGAACCGGATCGGCACGATGGCGGACCTGGACGAAATGCTGCCCGAAGCGGATGTGGTGGTGCTCTGCCTGCCGCTTACCCCGGGAAGCCGGGGGATGGTGAATCACGCTCGCCTCAGGCGGATGAAGCCCGACGCGATCCTGGTAAACGTGGGGCGTGGGGCGCTGGTGGAGGAGGAAGACCTGTACCGGCACCTGCTCACCCATCCCGACTTTTTCTACGGAGCGGACGTCTGGTGGGACGAACCCGACGGAAACGCGCCCTTCTCCATGCGGTTTCCTTTTCTTGACCGGCCGAACGTGGCGGGAACGCCCCACAACGCCGACCGGGTACCCGGAATGGACCTCGAGGCCACGGGAGTGGCGGCGCGCAACATTCGCCGTTTCCTGGAGAAGGAGAAACCCCTGAACATCGTGAACCCCTCCGACTACAACGGTTGATCAAAGGTCCTTCTTGAATCGGGACCAGTGTGAATTGAACGGGGCCGGCTTAAGCTTGGCCCTTTTTTTTATTTTTAGGGCTTCTTGTTGACACGGGTTGCTCGGAGAAGTAAGATTTCGGATATATTTTGGGATACACATATATTAATAAATAATGAAATAACGATGGGGGTGCGGGTTTGGAAACCAAGTCCGCGGAAGATAAGGCCTACAAGGCGATAATCCGCCAGATTCTCGATCAGAAATACCCGCCGGGCTCATCCCTTGTCGAGTCGCAGCTCGCAGAGGATCTGGGAATGAGCCGGACTCCCATCCGGAACGCCCTGCGCAGGCTGACGACGGACGGTTTTCTCGAAAATCCCTTCAACCGCAGCTGCCGTGTCCCGAAGCTGTCGCGAAAGGACCTGGAGAAGCTTTTTGACCTTCGGCTCTGTCTTGAAACGAAGGCCGCCTGCGATGCCGCCCTCAACGCTCCGGAAGAGAGAAGGGAAGAATTCGAGAAGCTGATCGCGGAAGAGCGGGAAGGGTATTACACCGGGAACAAGGATCTTTACGAGATCAACCAGCAGATCCATTTCGGAATCGCCGCCCTGTCCGGGAACCTCTATCTGGAAGGGGCCATCAAGCCCCTCTTCTGGAGGTCGGAGCTCTACGTCTTCTTTTTCGACACCTTCTACGTCAGCAACGAGAAGAAGCCGCTCCTGAGGGATCCGGACAAGTCGAGGAGCCACAAGGAGCACAAGGCGCTGGTCGAGGCGATCTTCCGCGGCTGTGCCGCCGAAGCCGCGGAGATCATGAAGGGGCATATCCTTTCCACAAAGAGCATGCTGACCACCAACGCCGGTTTCCAGAAGGGCATCAAGGTTTGAAGCGGTTTTGTTCAAGTTCCATTCCAATCACTGAAGGAGGTTTCGCAATGAGCATGAAGGGAAAGAAATGGTTGGGCTTCGTTCTTCTCGTCGCACTGGCTCTGGCGTCCGCCGTCGGCATCGCCGCCGCGGACAACGGAAGCATCGTCATCGCGCCGGCCGCCGACGCGAAAACGCTGAACCCGCTGAAGGCTTCCGACTCCTACTCGCTTTATTCGGTCTACCTCATGTACGATCCGCTGTTCACGATCGGTAAGGACCTCAAGCCGGTGCCGGTCCTGGTGTCGAAATACGAGAACCCGAACGACAGGACCTATGTCTTCCATCTCAAGAAGAACGTCAGGTTTCATGACGGCACGCCCCTCACCGCGGAAGACGTGAAGTTCACCTACGATTTCATCCGGGACAAGAAGAACGGGAACCGCTACGCGAGCTATTACGACCTCGTGGAAAAGATCGAGGTCCTCGACGCGCAAACGGTGAGGTTCGTGACCAAGGAACCCTATGCCCCGCTCGTTGCCAACCTGAACCTCTGCATCGCCCCGAAGCACATCGCCGAGAAGGATCCGGCCGCCCTCGACAGGAAGCCTGTCGGTTCCGGCCCGTACCGGTTTGTTTCGTGGAACCCCCAGGAAAAGCTCGTCCTGGAGGCGAACCCGGACTACTGGGTGAAGGGCGTGCCGAAGATCAAAAACGTTACGCTGAAGCCCATCGGCGAAGCGACCACCCGGCTCGTCGCCCTTGAAACGGGGACGGTCGACATCGCCGACCACATTCCTCCGGCACAGACGAAGGCTCTCGCCGCGAAGGGGCTGAAGGTCATCCCGACGCAGCCGAACGGATACAACATGCTCACCTTCAACGAGACGAAGAAGCCTTTCAGCGACAAGCGGGTCCGTGAAGCGATGACCCTGGCCCTGAATCGCAAGGAAATCGTCGAGTTCGTCTGGTACGGCCAGAACCGCCTGCTCAACAGCTCGATCATTCCCCAGTCCTGGGCCTACGAACCGAAGGTGAAGAACTACGGCCAGGATATCAAGCGGGCGAAGCAGCTTTTGGCCGAGGCCGGGTATCCGAACGGATTCGAGTTCACCCTTTCACTCGAGGCCGACGAGAACGTGAAGAAGTTCGTCGAGATCGCGCAGCAGCAGTGGGCCCAGATCGGGCTGAAGGGGACGATGGTCGCCAAGGAGTGGGGCGCGTTCTTCAACGACATCACCTCGGGCAAGTACGAGGTCTGCGCCTGGCAGAGCCTGGACCAGAAGGACCCGGATGTGCCGCTCTACCGGATGTTCCACTCCAAGAACTGGGCCCCGAACGGCTACAACTGGATCTTCTACAAAAACCCCAAGATGGACAGGACGCTTGACGAGGCCCGCACGACCCTGAACCGCGAGAAGCGCAAGACGCTCTATCGCGAGGCACAGAGGATGCTTTCAGAGGATTTCGTCTGCATCTATCTTGCGGAGTACAAGAAGTTCATCGGCACCTCCGCGAAGGTCAAGGGATTCTATTATTCTCCGTACGACTACCTCCGCCCCCTGGCCACCTCCACGATTGCCGGGAAGTAGGGCTTAGCCGCACCAAAGATCGCGGGACCCGGCATTCCTCCCTGACGCAGGAGGAGAGGCTGGGTCCCGCCAACGCAAGGAGGCCGCACCCGAATGGCACGTTACATCCTCAGGCGCCTCTTTCAGAGCATCGGGGTTCTCCTCGGGGTCACCATCCTGGTTTTTTCCCTCGTTCAGCTTATTCCCGGAGGCCCTGCCCTGATGATCCTCGGCGAGGACGCCACGGCGGAACAGATCGCCATCGTCAACCACAACCTGGGATTGGACCGGCCCCTGCACGTCCAGTACCTGGACTGGCTCTGGAAGGTCTGCAGGGGGGATTTCGGCACCTCCTTCCAGGACAGCCGGCCCATCCTGCCGGACCTGCTCAGCCGGATGCCCGCCACGCTTGAGCTTCTCGCCGCGGCGATGTTCGTCGCACTCCTCGTCGCGATCCCGATCGGGATCGCCTCGGCCGTGAAGAGAAATTCGCTCTTGGACAACGTGGGACGGGTATTCGCCCTGCTGGGGGTTTCCATGCCCAGTTTCTGGATCGGCCTTTTGCTCATCCTGGTCTTCGCAAAGGACCTTCGGTGGCTCCCTTCCGCCGGGCGTGAGAGCTGGACGGGCGTGATCATGCCTGCGATCGCTCTCGGCTTCGCGATGGCCGGCATCCTGATGCGGATGGTCCGGTCGAGCCTACTCGAGGTTTTGCGGGAGGATTACCTGAAAACGGCCAGGGCGAAGGGACTGTCCGAAAAGGTCGTCATTCTGAAGCACGCGATGCGCAACGCCATCCTGCCCGTCATCACGACGATCGCCCTGCAGGTGGGGAACCTCCTCGGCGGGACCGTCGTCATCGAGACGGTCTTCGCCTGGCCGGGCATCGGACGTTTCTGCTACATGAGGATGCTCCAGCGGGACATTCCGACCATCATGGGGAACCTGATGCTTTACGCGATCCTGGTGTGTGTCCTGAACATCATCACGGACCTGCTTTACGCGCTGTTCGACCCGCGCATCCGGTACAGTTGAGAGGACCGGCGGACATGACCTTCGACGACAACTCGAAAAAGACCCTTCGCCGCCTTNTTCCGCAATCCGCTGACCGTCATCGGATTCATCCTTATCCTGGCCAATTTGGCCATGGTGCTTTTCGCTCCGTTCATCGCGCCCTACAACCCCGAGGAGATGCACCTCGCGGACCGGCACACGGCCCCCTGCCTCAAATACCTCCTGGGGACCGATTTCTACGGCCGCGATATCCTGAGCCGGATCATCTACGGGTCCAGGATATCCTTCACCCTCGGCCTTTCGGTGGTGGCTGGCGGCCTTCTGTTCGGAACCACCCTGGGGCTTGGCGCCGGCTACTTCGGCGGAAGAACCGACTCCTTCCTGATGAGGCTCACCGATGTCTTCCTGGCTTTCCCGCAGCTGGTTTTTGCCATGGCGATCATGTCGGTTCGAGGGCAGGGGTTCGGGAACGTGGTCTTCGCCCTCACGGTGACCGGCTGGACGGCTTTCGCCAGGCTCGTCCGCGCGGAGGCCCTGTCGCTCAGGAGCCGGGAGTTCGTGCAGGCTGCCCAGTCCCTTGGGGCGGGTACGCCCCGCATCCTGTTCAGGCACCTTTTGCCGAACCTCATGGCGCCCATCATCGTCCAGGCGACAATGGGGATGGCGATGCCGATCCTGACGGAGGCGGCACTGACGTTTCTCGGGATCGGGATGCCCCCGAACATTCCCAGTTGGGGCGGGATGCTGTCCGTCGATCGGGATTTCATGGAGACGGCATGGTGGTCGATCACCTTCCCGGGATTGGCGATCGCGATGACGGTGCTCGGCTTCAACCTCTTCGGAGACGGTCTGCGGGATGCCCTGGACCCGAAGCTGAAGTCCTGACGAAACCGGGAAGAAGGAGAAGGAAAGCCTTGGAACCCCTGCTTGAGATCGAAAACCTGAAAATGACGTTCGACACCGAGGATGGGCGAGTCACCGCCCTTGACGGTGTCAGCCTTTGCNGTTCACGCGGGAGAGACAGTTGCCCTGGTCGGCGAATCGGGCTGCGGGAAAAGCGTGACCTCCCTGTCGGTTTTGCGGCTGATCCCCTGTCCGCCCGGGAGGATCGAGGAAGGTTCCATCCGGTTCGAGGGAGAGGATTTGCTCCGGAAAAGCGAGCGGCAAATGCGGGAAATTCGAGGTCGGGACATCGCGATGATCTTCCAGGAACCGATGACCTCGCTGAACCCGGTTTTCACCTGCGGCAGCCAGCTGATGGAGGCCGTTGGCCAGCACCAGCGGCTTACGAAGGCCCAGGCGAAGGAGAAGGTCGTCGAGATGCTCCGCCTTGTGGGAATTCCCCTTCCCGAGCAGCGGTTCGACGAGTACCCGCATCAGATGTCGGGGGGAATGAGGCAGCGCGTGATGATCGGGATGGCCCTCTGCTGCGCGCCGAAGCTTCTCATTGCCGACGAACCCACGACCGCGCTGGACGTGACCATCCAGGCGCAGATCCTGGATCTTCTGATCAAGCTCAGGAAGAAAATGGGGATGGCGATCCTGCTGATCACCCACGACATGGGCGTTGTGGCCGAGATGGCGGAACGCGTGGTCGTCATGTACGCGGGGAAGGTCATCGAGGAGGCTCCCGCAAGGGAACTTTTCAGGGCTCCCGCGCACCCCTACACGCAAGGTTTGCTGGATTCCATCCCCCGGCTGGACGTGAAGGAAGACGAGCTGAAGACGATCCCGGGAAACGTTCCCTCTCTGGGCAGCATGCCGTCGGGCTGTCGGTTTCACCCTCGCTGCCCTCATGCCCGAGCGCTGTGCGCCGAAAGAGTTCCAGGTCTCAGGGAGATCGGCGGCGGGCGCAAGACGGCCTGTTGGCTGGGAACGCCCGAGATGGCGGGTTCCGGCGAGGGAGGTGCTTCCAGGTGAACGACATCAGCNGGGGCGCTGCTTGAGGTTCGAGGCCTGAAGAAGCATTACGCTCTCCAGGGCGGGCCGTTCGGGAAGAAGGCGGTGCTCCGGGCTGTGGACGGCATCAGCTTTTCGATCCTGCCCGGGGAAACACTGGGGCTCGTCGGAGAATCGGGCTGCGGCAAGACGACGGCCGGCAAGTGCATCCTTCGGCTGATCGAACCGACGGCCGGTTCCATCGGGCTGGAGGGAGAGGACATCACCCATGTGCCGTTCGCCCGCCTGAGGGAGGTTCGGAGGAAGATCCAGTTCATCTTCCAGGATCCGTATTCCTCCCTGAACCCCCGCATGACCGTGGGGCAGATCGTCGGCGAGCCCTTCGCGATCCACGGAATCTGCGGTGGGGACGAACGGCGCGAAAGGGTCCTGACCCTGATCGAGCGCGTGGGTCTTTCCCCGGAATCCTACGGTCGGTACCCCCACGAGTTTTCCGGGGGGCAGCGGCAGCGCATCGGCATCGCCAGGGCGCTTGCGCTGAAGCCCGCCCTGGTCGTCTGCGACGAGCCGGTTTCAGCGCTGGACGTGTCGATCCAGTCCCAGGTACTGAACCTGATGATGGAACTGCAGCGGGAGCTGGGCATGGCCTATCTCTTCATCTCCCATGGTCTCGCGGCGGTCAAGCACATCTCAAAGCGGGTCGGCGTGATGTACCTGGGGAAGATGGTGGAACTCGCCGAAACCGAGACGCTGTTCTCGCGTCCCCTGCACCCCTATACGGAAGCGCTGCTTTCGGCCATTCCGGTTCCCGATCCGGAAATCGCCCGGGAGCGGATTATCCTGGAGGGGGACGTGCCGAGTCCCGTCCATCCACCCTCGGGTTGCCGCTTTCACAACCGCTGCCGTTATGCCATGCCGGTCTGCAGCGAAGCCGAACCTGAATGGAAGGACGCCGGCGGAGGCCATTTCGTGGCCTGCCACCTGCGCTGAAGGACAGATCAAAAGGAGGTCCACCCGATGGAGAAGCTGCGAGACAGTTCACAATACTATCATGTCGTTCTGGAGAGGATCCCGCCGCAGGCCGCCCCCGCCTTCGAGGACGAGAAGATGCAGGAACGCGTTTGGGGGCGCCGCTGGGGCCTGTTCAACGACGTGGGGACCCTGAAGGTGATTTTGATGCACCGGCCGGGGGACGAGCTCAACATCATCACCGCGGACAAGTACGATCCCTCGATCGACGCGCTGATCGACGACGAAGAGCAGTGGTACTTCCGTTCGGATCAGGCCCCCGACCTTCCGGGGATGCAGGCGGAGCACGATGCGCTGGTGAAGACCCTGAGAGACAACGGCGTCGACGTGGTTTTCGTCGACGGCGGCCCGCGGGACCCGAACTCCATGTTCGTGCGGGACATGGGGATGGTTGTCAGGGGCGGCATCATCATCTCCCGGATGGGGCCGGTCGGGAAGCCCTACGGAACGGGGCGGCGCGGCGAAGAGGCCTTCATTACCAGGAAGATCGCCGAAATCGGGATGCCCATCCTTCATACGATTCACGGNGAAGGCCTGATGGAGGGAGGCAGTTTCTGTCTCCTCGACGAGACGCACGCGGCGATCGGGCTGAGCAAGCGTGGGAACAGGTGCGGGGCGGACCAGGTCCGAAAGGTGCTGGAGGTGCAGGGAATCGAGCTAGTGGAGATCCCTCTCGTCGGATTCAGCATGCACATCGACGGAGCCATCGTCATGATCGACCACGACAAGGCCCTGGTGAACATCGAAAGGCTTCCCTACTGGTTCATGGATCACCTGCAGGAACTGGGGATCGAGGCGATCCACGCCGATTACCGCGACGCGAAGCTGGCGGTGAACTGCCTGGCGCTCTCGCCGGGGAAGATCGTCATGGACGAACTGGCCCCATGGACGGCGGAAAAACTTCAGGCCAGGGGCATCGAGACGATTCTCACCTCCTATCGGGAGTGCCGCAAGCACGGCGGCGGGATTCACTGTTCCACCCTGCCGCTGGTTCGTGAAAGAGACTGACGGCAGAGGAAAGGAGCGCGAAGGCGATGACGAAAGCCGAAAAATCCGTCGTGGCGATGAAACCGGCCGATTGGAAAAAGAACCTTCCGAGGCCCGCCTGGAAGAACCTGAAGAGAATTTCCCCCGAAGACAGCTGGTTCTCGGTCTACGACCTTGGGCGTCAAACCTACGCGATCTACGAGGACGGACAGTACGAGGAATCGATTTCCTATCTCCTGCTGGGGGATAACCGGGCTTTGCTGATCGACACCGGGAACGGCATCGCGAACCTGAGGGCGCAGTGCCGGGAGCTGACCGGACTGCCCATCCTTCTGGCCAACACGCATTCCCATATCGATCACGTCGGATCCAACTACATGTTCGACGAGATCGCCGCCTTCGACGATTCGATGGCTCTTGCCCGGAGGACCGCCGCGCTGGGGTACCTTCACGCCAAAGCCGTCACTTATATAGAAGGAAGCGCGGTCTGGAAGCCCTTCCCGAAAGGATTCGATCCCGCGGTTTTCTGCATTCCCCCCTACAGGGTCACGCACTGGCTGCGGGAAGGGGAAGTCATCGATCTCGGNGGAAGGCGGGTCGAGGTTCTCTACACGCCCGGTCATTCGCCGGATTCGGTGTGCTTCCTCGATCGCCAGGCGAGAATGCTCTGGGTGGGGGATGTTTTCTATACGGGTTCGATCTATACATGGCTTGCCGGCGGGGATATCGACCTGCTGATCCAAAGCTTCGAACGCCTGATCGACCTTTTCCCGCACTACGACCTGCTCATGCCTTCGCACAACGAGGCGGCCATCGAAAAGGAAATCCTGCTGGAAGCGCTGGAAGGTGCCCGACAGGTGCGGGACGGCACGGGAAACTTCATCGTGCTTGACGGCGGCCGGAGAAAATACGTTTTCAACCGTTTCGCCTTCGTTACCGGTCCGGACGGCCGCTGACCTGCCCGCTCCTCCTTCTTTTCGTTGCGGGGCCGACTGTCTTGCGATATAACCAAAAGGCAAGAATCAGGGCGGCAGGGATGGAGGGGCTTCGCATGAAGGAAGCGGAAGGAAGGCGAACCTGGCTGGTGACGGGTGCGGCGGGCTTCATCGGGAGCCACGTGGTGGAAGACCTGCTGCTGTCCGGCCAGAATGTGGTGGGGTTTGACAACTTCAGCACGGGTTCCCGCGAGAACCTGGAGGATGTGGCCCGGGTCGTGGGACCAGAGCGGGCGTCTGCTTTCCGGTTGGTTCTGGGCGACATCCGCGACCGGAACACCTGCATCGAAGCCTGCAGNGGGGCAGAGGTCGTGGTGCACCTTGCAGCGATGGCCTCGGTTCCGGCATCCCTGGCCAACCCGGAGGCCTGCCACGCGGTGAACGTGAACGGTTTTCTGAAAATCCTCACCTGCGCCAGAGCGGGCGGCGCGAAACGGGTGGTTTACGCTTCCTCCAGCGCCGTTTACGGAGACGACGAAGGGTTGCCCAAGGTGGAATCCCGCGTGGGCAAACCCCTTTCCCCGTACGCACTGTCGAAGAGAATGGACGAGGATCTGGCCGACATGGCGTGGCGGATCTACGGACTCCCCTGCGTGGGGCTGCGCTTCTTCAATGTGTACGGAACCCGTCAGGACCCGAAGGGGCCGTATGCAGCGGTGATCCCGATCTGGACGGACGCGCTGAAACGGGGCGAGCGTCCCGTGATCTACGGGGATGGGGAAACGACCCGCGATTTCGTTTCGGTGAAGGATGTAGTGCGGGCAATCCGGATGGCGGCGGAAACGGGCAACGCCGCCTGCTTCGGGGAAGCCTTCAATATCGCGGCTGGTCATTCGGCCAGCCTGAACGAACTTTTCACCCTGCTGCGCGACGAGGTTGCCAAAAACAGGCCTGAGGCGGCCGGGCTTTCGCCGCGCTACGCGGATTTCCGGCCCGGCGACATCCGCCGCTCCACGGCCGACATCTCCAGGGCCCGAAACCTGCTGGGCTTCGAGCCGAAAATTTCCTTTGCGGAGGGGCTGGCCAGCCTGATTCGGGACAGGCACTGATTCATCGCGAACCCCGAAACCGGGGGTCAGAGCTTGAATTTGACCGTATGTGTCCAATATGAAACGGTTGTCACAGAAGTTAAGGGGCTTCCCAACCGGGAAGCCCCTTTTTGTATACTTACGGTCGAATTCAAGCTCTGACCCCTTTCCGTATGCAACGGCCTGGAATCAATGCCTGATCCCCCTCTAGTGTGCCCATCGGCCCCATATCCGAAAAACAATGAAATCAAAGCTAGACAGTTGCAGCAAGTGAAGAGTAATATCACTTAGATAAGGTAATTTTTTATGGCCATATAACTTCTGAGTTTAGGTAAAAGTTATTATAAATTGAGAAAAAAGAAGTTTTGATTACAAGTGAAACGATAATGAATAAAGTGAATCGAGGCTCATGCAGTCGACAAGGGTGAAAAAATTTCATTTCAATCCTGGAGTTAATGTTTTTATTGATTGTATTTAATGTTCAACATGTTTACGGCTAAAACAAGACGGAAGAGGGTGGAAGGATGGGCACCATGCGGAAATGGGCGCTGATCGGCTTCTTATTGTTCTACGCGTTTGCGGGACCCGGTGCGGCAACGGACAACCCGTTGGGCAACACGCTCTACGACACGACGCTGACCGGGGGAAACAGCACGAACTACGGGATCATCGACAACTGGTCCGACTTTCGGGACGGCATCGCCGGGGCCGGATTCACCCTTATCAACGCCTCCGGGGCTTCCATCTACACAAGCGGCTACAACGCCTTCGGAATTTATGCCACTCCCTGGTACTCGATCGGGATCAACGCGGGTCTGATCGAGACCAGCGGGGATACGAGCTATGGCATCTATGGCAGCATGAACGCAACGATTACGAACAGCGGCACAATACGAACCTACGGGGATTCGGCCTACGGGCTGTACGGCTATAACCAGTCCAACCTGACCAACACGGCAACCGGCGCGATTTATACGTACGGGGCCTTTTCCAGCGGTATGCTTGCCGAGGTTTCGTCACCGGCCAATAACCAGGGGCTTATCCAGACGGAAGGCGACAATGCCCCCGGCATGGCAGCCTTTGGCTCTTCCTCGGCGACGAACAGCGGCACGATACGGACATTGGGCGACAATTCGGACGGGATTTATGTCGACAACAATTCGACGGCCGGCAACAGCAATCTGATCCGCACGGAGGGGAATTCCTCCAGCGGCATCCACGCCGTCAACTCCATTTCGGCAGCCAACTCCGGGACGATCCAGACGACGGGTCTGGGTTCGCACGGAATGGAAGCGTCCGGCACCGCGACGGTGACGAACTCGGGGACGATTTCCACGACGAGCGCCGACGCCTACGGGATGTCCGTTTCGAGCGCCCTGACGGCGGCCAATTCCGGGACGATCTTCACGTCGGGAACGAACGCCTACGGGATGTCCGTTTCGAACTCCCTGACGGCGACGAACTCCGGGACGATCGTCACGACCGGTGACGGAGCGACCGGGTTCTATGCGATCGACACGACCACAGTGGTGAATTCCGGGACGATCACGACCCACGGGGACGGTGCGGCGGGGATGGTCCTCGCCGGTTCCACCGCGGGATCGAACACCGGGACGATCCACACCACGGGGGACAACTCGTACGGGATGGTGGCCGCAGCGGGAGCCACCGCGACAAATTCCCTGAACATCCTCACTTCCGGGGCGGGTTCCTACGGGATGTACGCCGTCAACGGGACGGCCGTCAACAACGGGACGATTTCGACGACGAGCGAAGACGCCCACGGGATGGTGGCCGCCTCCGGCGGGATCGCGACGAACAACGGGACGATCACGACGGGCGGCACGGAAGCCTTCGGCATGCTGGCCGAACTCGGTTCCACGGCGACCAACTCTGCGGCCGGGACCATTACCACGGCGGGCAACTCCGCGACGGGCATGGCCGCCGTAGGCGGATCGACCGCAACGAACGCGGGAACCATCACGACGACCGGCTACGGGGCCCACGGCATGGATGCCGTCGGGGCGGGCTCCCTGGCGGTCAACTCGGCCACGGGTTCGATCACGACGACCAGTGACGACGCCTCCGGGATGTCGGCGCTTTCAGGTGCGGCGCTGCAGAACGCGGGCAGCATCGCCACGAGCGGGGTTGACGCGGTCGGCATGATGGCGGGAATGGGGTCGTCGGCGACCAACACCGCCACGGGAACGATCTCGACTTCCGGGACGAATGCGGCAGGATGGCGGCCTTCGATGGTTCGAGCCTCGCGAACGCCGGCGTCATCTCCACCACGGGTTATGGTGCTCACGGCATGGACGCGGGGGCGGGTTCCTCCGCCACGAACTCCGCCACGGGAGCGATCACCACGACGAGTGAAGATGCTTACGGAATGTCGGCGGTCGAAGATTCCTCCCTTCTGAACCAGGGGCGGATCACGACGAGCGGCATCGAGGCGGTCGGCATGATGGCGGGCTTTGGCTCATCCGCGACCAACGGAGCGACGGGTGTTATCGCCACTTCGGGTGACCTCGCGGCGGGAATGGTGGCCTTCATTGACTCCGACTTGACGAACGAGGGCCGGATCACGACATCCGGCGTCGACGCCGCCGGCATGGCTGCCGGCGCAGGCTCCGCGGCGACGAACGAAACCGGCGGGGTCATCACCACAACCGGTTCGGGCGCCTTCGGCATGGCGGCGATGATGGGTTCCACGGCGACGAACTACGGCGATATCACGACCTACGGGGCGGGCGCGGACGGCATGACCGCCGACTTCGGCTCGGCCGTCTACAACGTGGGTGCCGATTCCATTGTCACCTGGGGCGACGGGGCGCACGGCATGTCGGCGACGAACGTTTCCAGCGCGGACAACTCGGGGTCGATCACCACTCACGGCACGGGTTCCTTCGGCATGTATGCCGCCGATTCGGGTTCCCTGGCCACGAACAGCGGCACCATCCTGACGACCGGGACTTCTTCGCACGGCATGATGGCCGAAAACCAGGCCGAAGCCGTCAACTCCGGCTCGATCGTCACGGAAGGCTACTCTTCCAACGGTATGGTGGCCATGAGCGGCGCCATGGTGACGAACACGGTTTCCGGAGACATCGTCACGAGCGGTGACCACTCCAGCGGGATGTCCGCCGCAGGGACGGATTCCGTGGCGAACAACGCGGGTTCCATCACGACGACGGGGCTCGGGGCCTACGGCATGATCGCGGGCGAGGGCGCGTCGGCCGGCAGCATCGGGTCGATCACCACGTCCGGGAACGACTCTCACGGCATGGTGGCCGCGACGGACGGCTGGGTCGGGAACGCGGGAACGATCTCGACTTCGGGTACGCAGGCCTACGGCATGCAGGCCACTGAGGGTTCCGTCGCGCAGAACGGCTTTTCCGGTTCCATCACAACGACGGGAACCGGGTCGCACGGCATGGTGGCTGGGGACGATTCCATCGCGGAAAACCTCGGCTCGATCTCGACGAGCGGGACGGGTTCTTTCGGGATGTTCGCAACCGACGGCTCGACCGCCACGAATTCGCTCGGCCTGATCACCACAAGCGGAGCCGGGGCGAACGGCATGGTGGCCTCGGACGATTCGACGGCCATGAACGCGGGCTCCATATCGACTTCCGGAGCGGGAAGCTTCGGCATGTGGGCAACGGCCAGCTCGGACGTGACGAACAACGGCTCGATCACGACGACGGGGGTCGGTTCCCACGGCATGGTTGCCGAGAACCTCTCCAGCGCGACCAACGCGGTTTCGGGAGACATCGCGACAAGCGGCGCGGGAGCCTGGGGCATGGCTACGGTCGGCACGGGATCGAGCGCGGCGAACGCCGGGAACATCACCACGACGGGTACGGGCGCCTGGGGCATGGCGGCGACCGGCGGAGCGACGGCGGAAAACAGCGGCACGATCACGACAAGCGGCGCGGGCTCGGTCGGCATGGTTGCGGCCCTAGTCTCGATCGTCACGAACACGGCTTCCGGCGACATTTCCACGACCGGCGAGGGAGCGCATGGGATGGCCGCGGTTTCGGGTTCCACGGCGACGAACTACGGCGACATCACGACGAGCGGCGCGGGCGCATACGGCATGTTCGCCGACACGAATTCCGAGATCTACAACATCGGGGCGGACTCCATCGTCACGACCGGCGACGGATCCCACGGCATGGTGGCCGTTAACGTTTCGAGCGCAGACAATTCTGGCTCGATCACGACCTCGGGTGCCGGTTCATATGGCATGCTGGCCGAGAATTCCTCCTTCGCTACGAACAGCGGGACGATCACGACGAGCGGGATCGGGTCCCACGGCATGGTGGCCTCGGCCGACTCAGTGGCCGAAAGTGAGGGCATCATCGTCACGACAGGTGCCGATGCGTTCGGCATGAAGGCAGAGGACGGTTCCGCCGTCGCGAACAGCGGAATCATCACGACGAGCGGGACCGGTTCCCACGGCATGGCGGTCTTCGGGGCCTCCACGGGAACGAACGACGGCATCATCGGCACGAGCGGCACGAGTGCGTGGGGCATGGCGGCGGTGGGTGCGGGTTCCAGCGTGGAGAACACTGGAGTCGTCGGCACGACGGGCCCCGGCGGCTGGGGCATGGTGGCCGTCGACGGGGCTGATGCGGTGAACAGCGGCTCGGTCTCGACTTCCGGCGCCGGCTCTCACGGCATGGTGGCGGCCAACGGCTCGGCCGCGACGAACGAGGCCGAGGGCATGATCTCGACTTCGGGAGCCGGTTCCTACGGGATGGCTGCGGCTTCCGGTTCGTCCGCGACCAACCATGGATCGATTTCGACGACGGGTGCGGGTTCGCACGGCATGGTGGCCTCGATCAATTCACAGGTCACGAACGCTGTTTCCGGCGACATCACAACGACCGGGGCGGGCGCCTACGGAATGTATGCCGAAGCGAACTCCCAGGCCCTGAACGAGGGCGTCATCGTCACGACGGGGTTCGGTTCCAACGGCATGGTGGCCTCCGGCGATTCCGAGGCGACGAATGGGGTTTCCGGGGATATCTCGACTTCGGGCGAAGCTTCGTTCGGCATGGCCGCCTACACGGAGTCCTCGGTGCTGAACCAGGGTTCGGTAAGCACGAGCGGCCAGAACTCCTGGGGCATGCTGGCCGACGGTACGGGATCGAGCGCGGTGAACACCGGCAGCGTCTCCACGACCGGTTCGCGCGCGTGGGGCATGGTGGCCGTCGACGGGGCGACCGCTGAAAACAGCGGGACGGTCTCGACGGCAAGCGGTTCCTATGTAGGAGACGGGGCCCACGGGATGGTGGCGATGAACGGTTCGACCGTGACCAACACGGCTTCCGGCGTCATCACGACTTCCGGTGCCGGTTCGGACGGCATGGCTGCGACGATCTTGTCCAGCGCGACCAACTCCGGCAGCATCACGACGACCGGGCTGGCTTCCTACGGCATGATGGCCTCGTTCGGCTCGACGGTCACGAACACGGTGTCCGGTGACATCGTCACGAGCGGTGACAGCGCCCACGGCATGGTTGCGATGCTGGGTTCAACCGCGATCAACTACGGCGACATCACGACAAGCGGCCTGGCTTCCTACGGGATGTACGCGAGCGGCCAGTCGGAAGCCTTCAATATCGGGGCGGATTCGATCGTCACCACGGGAGACATGGCCCACGGTATGGTGGCAACAGACGTGTCGAGCGCTGACAACTCGGGCTCGATCACGACCTATGGCTCGGAAGCCTATGGCATGCTCGCCGACGGGACGGGTTCCTACGCGGAAAACAGCGGCACGATTCTGACGGAGGGATCGAGTTCCCACGGAATGGCAGCCATTAACGGGGCAACGGCGCTGAACACGGTCTCCGGAGATATCTACACGACGGACGGGTACTCGTCCGGCATGATGGCCGACGGGGCTGGCTCCCAGGTGACGAACGAGGGGGCGATCCGGACGGAAGGGGCGAACTCCCATGGCATGGCGGCCGGAAACGGGGCTTCCGCGCTGAATGGGACTTCGGGCAGCATTTTGACCGAGGGCGGCTCCGCCCATGGCATGTACGCCTTTGAGGCGGGCTCCCGGGCGGCGAACTCGGGATCAATCGTAACGACCGGGCTCGGTTCATACGGCATGGGAGCCGAGACCAGCGCGGATATCACCAACTTTGGATCCATCGTCACGAGCGGAGACCAGGCGGACGGCATGTGGGCCGGTTTGGGCTCCACCGCTGTAAACGAGGAAACGGGAACGATCCTGACGAAGGGGTCGAGTTCCTCCGGCATGGAAGCTTCCGTCAATTCCGTCCTGAGAAACGACGGATCGATTGAAACAACGGGCGGGACGGCCATGGGCATGTCGGCTCTGACGGGTTCCTCGGCGGTAAACAACGGCTCGATCCTGACCAGCGGAACGGGTTCCACCGGCATGCTCGCCTACGAGGGTTCGACGGCGGTGAACTCGGTTTCCGGCGACATCACCACCACGGGGGACTGGAGCGTCGGCATGGGAGCCTCCTGGGAGTCGGCCGCAACGAACCTGGGCAGCATCGTCACCAGCGGGGATCATTCCGCCGGCATGTGGGCCAACGGAGAAGATTCCACGGCGACGAACGGGGCCACCGGGACGATCCTGACGAAGGGGACGGAATCCCACGGGATGAGTGCCGAAAACGGGGCGAGCGGTTCCAACGAGAATTCGATCGTCACGGAAGGGGTTTCGGCTATCGGCATGCGGGCCAGCGACGGCTCGACGGTGACGAACACGGAGAACGGGACGATCGTGACGAGCGGCGGCACAGCCCACGGCATGATGGCGACAAACGTCTCGAGCGCGGACAACGAGGGGTCGATCACGACTCACGGAACGGGCGCGAACGGTATGCTTGCCGAATACAACGCCTTCGCGTCGAACAGCGGCAGCATCCTGACGGAGGGAGTAGGCGCCTACGGGATGAGGGCGTATGGCATCTCCTCGGCGGACAACTCGGGGAGCATCACGACCTCGGGCGACAACAGCTTCGGGATGGCCGCGGAAAATGGTTCCTATGCCGTGAACTCGGGGACCATCGTAACGAGCGGGGACAACTCGTACGGCATGTTCGCCTACGACCACTCGACGGCCCTGAACACGTCCAGCGAATCCATCGAAACTTTCGGCGACGGGTCGCACGGCATGGTCGCAGACAGTTTCTCTGCGGTCACGAACACCGGCTCGGTCACGACCCATGGTGACGGGGCACATGGCATGGTGGCCGTCGGCTCCTCCACCGCGGACAACTCCGGAACGGTGACGACCTACGGTGACAATTCCGTCGGTATGGTCGTCTCTCAGAATTCGACCGGGACGAACAGCGGGACGCTCACGACGCGGGGAGCAGGCGCTGACGCGGCGTACGTGGAGTACGGCAGCACCTTCACGAACACCGGGACGCTCGATAGCCTGCAGGGCTACGCGGTGAGGGCGACCGACTTCAGCCAGGTCTGGCTGCTGGACGGGACGGTGCTGGCGGGAAGCCACACGTTGAGGGGAGACATGACGTCGAGCCTGGACGTGGTGATGAACGACCTCGACACCTTGAGCGTGAGCCCGGACATCTCGGCGCAGGTGGTGGGCTTCGGCTACTTCACCAAGGCCGGGAACGGATGGATGACCCTCGAAGACGGTTCCTGGGCCTGGAACACGCATCTGGCGGCCGGGACGCTTGAGATCGCGGAAGGCACGCAGTTCTGGACGGGAACCTACCTGCAGGACGAGGGCTCCAACCTCTACATGTACGCGGACCCCTACGTGGTGCCCCTGGTTGTTTCCGACGACGCGGACATCAGCGGCACCGTGACGATCGACGGTTCGAGGGTCTACCTGCCCGGCGTCTACACCTACATCGACGCGGGAAGCTACGTGGACAACTTCGACACGGCCTTCGTCAACATGGATCCGCTCTACGACCCCTACCAGCCCGTGTGGTTCAGCGAGGGCGACAGGGAGCTTTACAAGGGCATGATCGGCTACAGCTTCTCCGAGCAGGCCCTTGGCATGGTGGCCGCGATTCACGACTGGTCGCTTCTGCGGTGGGTGATGGCAAACCATATGGCCGACATCGCGGACGGCCTGGTCGACCTGGAAGACGGTTCAAGGCATTTCCACTTCCAGGGACTTTACGGGAAGACGGAGCGTGATCCGGCTGGAGACAGCGCGGCGGGCTTCGACGCCACCCAGTCCGGCGTGAGCTTCGGATTCGACCAGAAGCTGGATGGGCAGACAGCCTGGGGGCTCTATGCGGGATACACGACCAACGACCTCGACATTACCCACGTGGAGCCTGCGGCGTTTGACGGAGAAGACCAGGAAACCTGGCATTTCGGCGGCTACGTGAGCTACCGAACGGGCAACTGGATCCTGACGGATGCCCTGACCTACCGGACCACGGATCATGAATCCTTCCGGCGGCAGATCAACGAAAACGCCACCGCGAAGTTCGACAGCTGGTCGATCACGAACGATTTCCGCGCCGGGTACATGGTGAAGGAAATCGACGAAAATTCCAGCTGGCAGATCGTTCCCGAGGTCGGGTTCAACTACGGCACGATCAATCGCGATGCTTATGAGGAAGAAAACGGCTTCGAGTACGGGGACTTCGACGCGACCGTTTGGGAAGGGGTCCTGGGAGTTCGCTTCCGCGGAGAGTACGCCCGCGAAGACGGCTCCAAGTGGGTACCGAGCGTGAGGGTTTCCTGGGTGCACGTGCTGAGCGGCGACGACATCACACTGACCCAGACCTGGTACGGCGACACCCACGAGTACACCGAGATCCTGGATGACGACTACTTCGTGGTGGATTTCGGAGTTTCGCTCTACACGGCCGGTGATACCGAGATTTCCCTGAACTACAACGGTCGCTTCGGAGAAAACAGCGACTTCCACGGTGCCTGGCTCCGCTTCCGGATGGGATTCTAGGAGCGAAGAAACACTTCATCGGCAACTTCAGAAGCGGCAAAAGGGCCTTCCCCGAAAGGAAGGCCCTTTTGCCGTCCCTGTGGTCTGATCCCGGGGAGGATCTTCTCTTTTGAGAAACGTTTCAAGATGAAAGGATGAAAGGATATTTTGTTAATGATTGACAGTAAAAGATGGAGGGAATAGGCTTAAGAAAGATTTTATCTCGGGCGAAAGCTTGCCGGAAGAGAGGTGCGTCGGATGAGGTGCACAAAAAGGCTTTTTGCGATGGGAGCACTGATCTGCTTTGTTTTTTCCTCTCCGGCACAGGCCGTTACGGTCAATCCGGAGGGAAACACTCTCGTCAACACGACCCTGACGAGCGGCGATTGCCAGAACCTCGGAATCATCAGCACGACTTCGGACGACCGATACGGGATATACAGCCCCGGTTTCCTGCTCATCAACGGCCCGGGAGCGGCGGCGATCGTGACCTACGGGCTCCGGGCTCACGGGATGTTCGCCGATGACGAATCGACGGCCTGGAACCTCATGACGGCCACGATCGAAACGTGGGGGGATTCCGCCCACGGCATGGCGGCTTCCGGCGACTCGGAGGCGGAAAACTGGGGAGCGATCACGACCCATGGCCTGAACGCCTACGGAATGTTTGCCACGGCCAGCTCGGATCTTGTCAACCACGGGTCGATCGTCACGAACGGCGTATGGGGCCTGGGCATGAACGCAGCCTACGGCTCCAGCGCGTTCAACGACGGGTTCATTGTCACGGTCAGCGACGACGCCGTGGGGATCCTGGTCACCCTGGGCTCGACCGGCGAAAACGAGGGGACGATCACGACCAGCGGCGACCGCGCCGACGGAATGTCCGCCTCTTATGCCTCGATCATCACGAACTCGGGGGCCATCATCACGGGAGGGAACTACGCCACGGGCATGTCCGCCTCCTACGGCTCGACGGCCGAAAATACCGGAAGCATCCTGACGACCGGTACGGGCGCGGACGGCATGCATGCCGCGGGCGACTCGTCGGCGACGAACACCGGCAGCATCGTGACGAGCGGGGACGAAGCCGCCGGAATGTCGGCCTACGGAGAGGGCTCCTGGGCCCTGAACCAGGGAAGCGGCAGCATCGTGACGAAAGGAGCCGGGGCCCACGGGATGGCGGCCTCGACCGGCGCCCACGTTGAGAACACGGCGTCTATTGCCACGAGCGGGGACAGCGCCTACGGGATGTTTGCCCAGGCCTTTTCGAGCGCCCTGAATACCGGGGAAATCACGACTTCCGGGTCCGGGAGCCACGGCATGGTCGCGGATTTCGAATCGACGGCCATCAACCTTGCTGACGATTCCATCGTCACCTGGGGAGACGGAGCCCACGGGATGGTCGCGACGGCTTCGTCCAGCGCGGACAACGCCGGTTCCATCACGACCCATGGGGAGGGTGCCTTCGGCATGCTGGTTGAGGACCATTCCCACGCAAACAATTCGGGAACGATCCATACCTGGGGCGAGGGATCCCACGGCATGGCGGCTTCGGATTCATCCCTGGCGGTCAACCTGGTGGGGGGGACGATTTCAACGGCCAGCGACGATGCCTACGGCATGATGGCTCAGGCGAACTCGACCGCGATGAACGACGGGGCGGTTTCGACGGTCGGGGAAGGGGCCTTCGGAATGATGGCCCAAGACGGTTCCATGGTCCGCAACCTCTATTTCGGAAACATAACGACGACAGGGACAGCGGCCATCGGAATGGTTGCCTCCGACGATTCCACCGCGGACAACGCAAGCGGTATTTTTACAAGCGGTACAGGGGCTCACGGCATGGCGGCCCTGGCAAGTTCCGATGCCTACAGCGCGGGCCTGATCGTGACGAGCGGCGACAACGCCTACGGCATGTACGCCGCGAACGGCTCGGAGGCGACGAACAGCGGCATGGGAAACATCGAGACCTTCGGTGCGGGAGCGGACGGGATGGTCGCCGTGGTTTCCTCGGACGTGGCCAACTATCATTCCATCGTGACCCACGGGAACCAGGCCATCGGCATGGCGGCATTATCCCACTCGACGGCGGAAAACACCGTCACCGGAAGCATCGTCACGAGTGGTGACAGCGCCTTCGGCATGTACGGAGAAAACGTCTCGAGCCTCTTCAACTCGGGGACGATCGTCACGAGCGGGGACTTGGCGCACGGGATGGTTGCCGTCAGCGTCTCCACGGCCGAGAACACGGGGGAGATCACGACCTACGGCGATAACGCCCGCGGCATGCAGGCCAGCCTCAACTCGGTCATCTTGAACCTGGGGGCCGATTCCATCGTGACCTGGGGCGAGAGCGCCTATGGAATGATGGCGATGGGCGCTTCGAGCGCCGACAATTCGGGCTCGGTCACGACGCACGGAGACAAGGCGATCGGCGTCTACGCCCATGACCACTCCGCGGCGGAGAACAGCGGCTCCATCACGACCTACGGCGAACAGGCGGCGGGGATGCGAGCCGATGAAACCTCCACCCTGCTGAACTCGGGAAGCATCGTGACAAGCGGTGACGGTGCGTACGGCATGGAGGTCGTGGAATACAGCCGCGCCGTGAACACCGGGACGATCGAGACATCGGGGGCGGGCGCTCATGCGGTACGGGTGGACTTCAACGGAGACTTCACGAACAGCGGCACGCTCGACAGTCTCAACGGCTACGCGCTGGCCGCGACGAACGGAAGCCAGATCACCCTGCTGGACGGCACGGTGCTGGCGGGAAGCCATGTCCTGGCGGGTGACGAAACGTCCAGCCTGGAGGTGGCGATGGACGGCAGCCTGTCGGCTCAGGTGGCGGGGTTCGGCGGTTTCGCCAAGAATCATGCCGGGTGGATGAGGCTCGAAGGGCTTTCCTGGGCCCACTATACGCAGCTGAATGGCGGAGTGCTCGAAATCGAGTATGGAGGCCAGTTCTGGACGGAGTCATACCTGCAGGATCCGGATACGATGCTGTTCATCTACGCAAACCCGGTGGTGCCTCTTGTCGTTTCCGACGACGCGAACATGAGCGGAACCCTGATGATCGACGTGTCGGGCGTGCCTCTGCCCGGCGTGTACACCTACATTGACGCCGGAAGCTACACGGACAATTTCGACACCCAGTTCGTGAACGACTATACGGAACTCTGGGATCCCTACATGCCGACCTGGTTCAGCGAAGGCGGCCGGGAATACTACCGGGGCATGATCGGGTATGCCTTCTCCGAACAGGCGCTGGGCCTGGTTTCGGCGATCCAGGACTGGTCGCTGCTGCGCTGGGTGATGGCAAACCACATGGCCGATGTCGCGGACGGCCTGGTTGACCTGGAAGACGGTTCAAGGCATTTCCACTTCCAGGGACTGTACGGGAAGACGGAGCGCGACCCGACGGGAGACAGCGCTGCGGGCTTCGACGCCACGCAGTCGGGCGTCAGCCTCGGCTTCGACCAGAAAGTGAACGGGCAGACCTCCTGGGGACTCTACGCGGGCTATACGAAAAACGAGCTGGACATCACCCACGTTGCCCCGGCGGCATTCGATTGGGAGAACCAGGAAAGCTGGCATTTCGGCGGGTACCTCCTGCACCGGACCGGCAACTGGATCCTGACGGATACCCTGACCTACCGGACCACGGATCACGAAACCTGGCGAAATCAGCTGGATGGAGCCGCAACGGCCGACTTCGACAGCTGGTCGATCACGAACGACTTCCGGGCCGGCTACGTGATCCGGGAGATTGACGAGACCTCGAACTGGGAGATCGTGCCGGAGATCGGGTTCAACTTCGGCTACCTGAGCCGGGACGGCTACACGGAAAAGAACGGCTTCACCTACGACGATTTCGACTCCACGGTGTGGGAGAGCGTGCTGGGTGTCCGCTTCCGGGGCGAATTTGCCCGGGACGATGGATCGAAATGGGTGCCGCAGCTCAGGGTCTCGTGGGTGCACCTGTTGAGCGGGGACGACGTGACGGTGGCGCAGGGGTGGGGCGGCGACTGGCACACGTACACCGAAATTCTCGACGACGACGCCATCGTGATGGACCTGGGGGTCTCGCTCTACACCGCCGGGAACACCGAATTCTCCCTCTCCTACAACGGCCGCTTCAGCGACAACAGCGAGTCACACGGCGCCTGGCTCAGGGTTATGACGAAATTCTGACCCTTGCCCCTGGCCTCGGCCCTTGATTTCGATCCCTGGTGTCCAATATAAAACGCTGAGCACTTTAACACGTGCCAAACGGGAGCCGGATCTCAAGATCCGGCTCCCGTTCCTTGTCGGTGCCGGATTCTTGTGTTATTCGGCTACGGACCGTATAGTGATTAAATTGCGATCCCGACTGACTGAGACAGGGGAGGGGCTCACCCGTGAATCCCGAGTGTCGTTTTGATTCCGTTTTGAAAATGCCCAGCCTCCGGGAGGTCACGGGCGAAGCCGAGCTCGTCCTGGCCCGGCGCCTTTCCCGCCTTATCGATACAACATTCAGCGAAATCTATTTCTTCGGCGGGGAGAATCTGCGGTTCGAGTACGCAAACGCCGCAGCGACAAGAAACACGGGTTATTCCCTGGAAGAACTTCGAGGGATGACTCCCTTGGACCTCAAGCCGGATTTCGACGCGGAAAGCTTCGCACGCCTCCTTTTTCCGCTTGTGCAGGGAACCTCGCCACACGTGCGCTTCGAGACGCTGCATCGCCGCAAGGATGGTTCGATCTACGAGTGCGACGTGTTGCTCCAGCTCCTGGGAGAGCCCGAAGAGAAAAGTTTCGCGGCGATCATCCGGGACGTGACGGGTTGGAACCGGGCGGTTCGTGAACTGGCCGAGAGTGAGAGTCGTTTCAAGAGCCTTTTCGAGATGAATCATTCGATCGTCCTGCTGGTCGATCCGGAAAACGGCAGGATCGTGGATGCCAACGAGGCGGCCTCCCGCTTCTACGGGTATTCCATCGACAGTCTTTGCGCCATGAATATCTCGGGGATCAACACCCTTTCGCCCGAGAAGGTCATGGACAAGATGCAGAGTGCGCTCGAAGAAGGGAAGGGACACTTCCTTTTTCGCCATCGGCTGGCTGACGGCTCCGAAAGGGATGTGGAGGTGTATTCCGGTCCCATCCGCATCCAGGGGAATCCGCTTCTCTACTCGATTGTCCACGATGTGACGGAACGGGTTTCCGTGGAACGGGCCCTGGCGGAGAAATCGGCGTTGCTGGACCAGCTGTTCGAGAACGCTCCCTTCGCCATTTTCCAGAGCCGGGTGGGCGGTGAGGTGGTTCGGGCCAATCCGGCTGCGGAGGAGCTTTTTGGTTATTCCCCGCAGGAGATGATCGGACGAACCTGCGACGATCTGGTGGTTCCCGACCGCCTGAAGGATGAGGGGCGAGCGATCACGGAACGGGTTCACGGGGAGAAGCGGACCGTGTTCTTCGAGGATGTGAGGCAGCGCAAGGACGGATCGTTGCTGGACGTGTCCTTCATCGGCTTCCCGATCCGGCTGGGCGGGCAGATCATCGGGGGATTCGGGATCTACCATGACATGACGGCCCGGAAGGAAGCCGAGAGCCTGCTGCGGGAGAGCGCCCTCGAACTTCAAAAGCAGGTGCTGGCCCTGAGGCGTTCGTGGAACCAGACGATCCACATCCTGGCTTCAGTCGTCGAAGCGCGTGACCCCTACACGGCGGGGCATCAGAAAAAGGTTGCGCAATTGGCTGGAGAGATCGCACAGAAGATGAGGCTTTCGGATGATCAGGTGGATCATGTGATCCTGGCGGCCCTGATCCACGACATTGGCAAGATCGAAGTGCCCTCCGAAATTCTTTCGAAACCCGGACCCTTGAGTCCGCTGGAGCTGCAGCTGATCCGGACGCACCCGGAAGCGGGACGCCGGATTCTTTCCGGCCTCCAGACGCCATGGCCGCTTGCCGAAATCATCCTTCAGCACCACGAGAGGCTTGACGGCAGCGGCTACCCGCAGGGACTCGCCGGAGAGGCGATTCTGCCCGAGGCCAGGATCATCGCCGTTGCGGATGTCGCGGAAGCCATGACATCCCACCGCCCGTACCGGCCGGCCTGGCCGGTTGAGGCGGTGAAGGCCGAAATGATCCGCAAAAGAGGGGTGAGCTTCGACGCCGAAGTGGTGGACGCCTGGCTGGAGCTTCAGCAATGATAGCTATGATGGGGTCAGAGCTTGAATTTGACCGTAAGTATGCAATTTAGCGCGCAGGGCCGCAGACCTCGTTGAGCAGAGCCATCCAATCGTCCAGAACTTTTTTGGGTGTGAACCTGTCGCGGGATTCTCGGGCCTTTTCCCCGAGTTTTACCCGAAGTTCCGGAGCGCTCAACAGGCGATCAATGGCTTTGGCCAAACCAACCGGCTCCATCGGAGCCAAAAGGCCGTTTTTNNTTCCGTCCGAAACCAGGTCTTCCACACCGCCCCATCGTGTCGCTACGACGGGCTTGCCGTGGGAAAGAGCTTCCAGCAGCGTATTGCAGAAGCCTTCGTAAAGCGATGACTGGACGTAGATTCCGGCGGCTTCGTAAACCGGGCCAAGGTCAAGGGTGACGCCTGGCCAGCGGATACGATCCTTCAATCCCAGGCGCTTTGCCAGGAGCTTTAGGTCGGCTTCCTGCTTGCCTTCGCCGTGGATGACGAGGTCCCACCCGGGATGGCGGGAAGCAAGGCTTGCGAAGGCATCGAGAAGCAGAGGATAGTTTTTTTGCTTCGACAGGCGTCCCACCGACAGGATGAACGGACGCCCCGGATTTTCGGGGGGATTTCGGGGTTCAGAGAGAATCCTGCCGAAATGGGGGAAGAGCGGGTTCGGGATGACCACCGTTTTGATGCCGGGCAGTTTTTTCGCGTAGTAGCCTGCGGCGAAGGAAGTCAGGCAGACGACCGCACGGGCTTGCGGGTAAAGGGCTTTCCGGAGCGCCCGGTAGATCCATTCGATGCGTCCCTTTTCGGGATCGCCCCTTTCCGAAACGATCGCGGGGATTCCGCTTCCCTCCAGAGCTTTCAGTGTCATGACGCCGAGTTTTGTCCCCAGGGAGACAACGATGTCGGGCCTTCGTTTCAGCAGGGATTCTTTCAGTTTTCGGTAAAGGTCCGAGTGGAAAAACAGGTGTTTCTCCAGGAGGGGCATTTTTCCCCTGTCGAGTCCCAGGTCGACCAGACGGCAACCTTCCGGGGGACAATAGAAGGAGCTCTCCGCGGCGTTGACCGTGACGAAGGACACATCCGCTCCGCGTCCCGCAAGTCCCTCTGCAAGGAAGCAGGAGAAGCGCTCGGCTCCGCCGGCTCTCAATCCCTCGATGACGATTGCGGCACGCATGCGATCATCTCCCGGCCCGCACATCTGCGGGATTCCGGTAGAGCATGGGGTTGTGCCGGTCCAGTTCCCACATTCGGTCTCGCAGGTCATTCAGGGCGGGATTGGCGTAGACCAGGAACCCCGCGCTTCCGGTGAAGGTCAGTTCACCGAAGTAGACCTTGCCCCCGACATCATACAGATCCACCCGGACGAAATCGATTCCCCTCGAGAGTTCACGGGCGATTTCGACCATCCGTGAAAGGTTCTTTGGCCTGGCCCGTTCCCCGGCAATTTCCGGGGTGAGTTCGCCATCGACAAGGTTCCATGCAGCGTCGAAATACCCTGAGATGTTGCCGGGGGTGTCCAGGCAAAGGCGGCAGTCGAAACCGTGCGTGCCGTTGTAGCAATAAAAGCGGTAGTCCCACGGCAGTTCCCCGTTATCGAGCAGCAGTTCCTCGACCGCGATCCGGGGGGTGCCAAAGTCATAGTGCCGCTCGCCGAACTTGCGGGAATAGCTTTTCCGAACCTTGCGGTTGAAATAGCGGATGGCGCGTTTCCTGTCCAGACTCGACTTGTCGCGCACAATCTCGTTCCAGCCGCTGGCGTTGGAAATCTTGAGGACGAAGCTTCCCGGCAGACTGTCGAGAATCCGGTCATCCAGCCGGTCATAAACGCCTAAAAGCGGGACGAGGACGTCGCCGCCGATTCTCTCCCCGACGTAGTCCCTTACGAGGACCTTGTCCGCGAGCCTTCCGTAGAAGGCGTGGTTGCCGTAAAGTTTCCGGAACTGGATTTTTTCCCAATGGGTTGTGGGATTTTCGAAGTCTCCCTCGAATCCCACATGCTTCATGAACAGCCGCCTGATTTCCATCTTCTGGCGGAGGAAATTGAGACTTCGGCCTGCACGACGCAGGGTTTCCGTAAAAGTCATGACCGAGGGCTAAGGCTTCAGGTGTGCCTCACGCCTAAGCAGTTCGATGCCGTGCGCGAGTTCGCCGGCCACCTGGGTGAAATAGGCGACCTCGGAGGGGCCGAAGGCCCCGGGTTCCGCGGAGTAGAGGCAGAGGATCCCGCGGGTTTCACTTCCTGATTTGAGGGGGAAAAGAGCCACGGAGCGATACCCTCTTCGCAGGGCTTCCTCCACGCGAAAGAAGTCCACGGAAGACGCCTCCAGATCCGGGACGGTAACCGGTTCTCCCGTAGAAAGGACTTTTTTCGCAAGGCTCTTCGGATAACGGCGCTCCCAGGCCTTGAGCCTGAGACGCGTCAGGTAGTTCCGCTCGTAACCGGCGTGCCCGGACGCCACCAGGCGCTCGACGCCATCCTCGTCCTTCCGGGCGAATCCCGCCCAGGCCATCCGCAGGCCCATCCTCTTCACCAGGACCCTGCAGAAATCCCGAATGTACACCCGCTCGTCCTCCAGGAGGAAAAGCAGCCGGTTGCACTCGCTCATGGCCTGCATGGCCATCGCGGCGGCTTTCTGGCTATCCTTCAGCTTGAGGTAGGCGGTTCTCTGAAGGATGAGGTCGGCCCGGGCGTCCTCCAGTTCGAAGGCATGTTCGGCGCGCTCGCGGGCTTGCATGGCGGCCCATGCGAGGGTTTCTTCCAGGGACTCCGGGCAATCGAAGTCCTTGGGGCCGAGAAGCGCTTCTGCGCCAAGCTTCAGGAGTGGGGCGAGGGGTTCTTCACACGGGTTCTCAAGGAGGATCAGGACGGGGAGGTTCGGAAACGACCGTTTCAATAGGGAAAGAAAGGGTTCGTCCTGCTGCGGGGGGAGGTCTGCGTCCAGTATCGCGGCGTCAAAGGCCCCCCTCGAAAGGATCTCGGCCGTTTCTTCCATGTTGCGGACACAGGCGGTTTCCACCCGGGTCAGCAAGACAGCCCGACGAGAGGGTCCGGGGCCGATCAACAGAACTCTCGAAGCGGGTGTCGGTTCCATCGGGTGGACCTCCCGGAGAATCAGGATGGGTTGCATAACGATTTCATTCTAACATCCTCCGCTTTCCCTACTCAAATCTTACTCCAAAAAAGCAATCCGTTTCCCTGGGGTCAGAGCTTGATTTTGACCGTTTGTGTCCAATATGAAACGTTTTCGGAACGACAAGAGGGGACTCCTGGTGCAAAAGTCCCTTCTTGTCATATGCAAACGGTCGAAATCAGGGTGCCGTGTCCCTTCAAAGTCTGACACGGGAGTCAGGATTGCCGAAGAAGACGCGAAACATCCCTGAGAGGACGCGGACGGACCGGGCGTATTCCTCAAGGTTCAGGCGT
Organism: Synergistales bacterium; assembly: GCA_015657435.1. Lineage (GTDB taxonomy): Bacteria > Synergistota > Synergistia > Synergistales > 79-D21 > 79-D21. The sequence continues at coordinate 494,052 of JADLKH010000003.1, forward strand.
TCGTCGGCGGTATGGTCGAGGCGGGAGTCGCCGGGACCCCAGGCGGCCATGGGGCAGTTCCATGCGGCGGCATAGTTGAAGTCCGCGGTTCCGCTCTTGGCCAGAAGGCGTGGAGTGCCGCCATTCTCCCGGATGGCGACTCTCAGGGCCCGGACCACCGGGTTGTCCCGGCCGGCGGAGTGTGCGGCCACGGAGGAAACGAGCGTCGCGGAGACACATCGAGCTTCCGCCTTCGCCCGGCAAAAATCGAAAACCGTATCCGGAACGGCTCCCAGCGGCAGCCGGATGTCCAGGTCGATGGATGCCGTCCGGTTGCCCTCTTCCGAGCCGGACATGCAGAGGACGTTGGCTCCCGTCCGCTCGACGGCGGGGCGGGCGGGATCGTCCTGCCCTTCGATCTCCCCCAGAATGTCGGCGGCAACCCGCAGGCAGGCGGTGAGAGGGCTCGTCCCGCCGCTGCGGTGGGCGCCGGTGTCCCCGGCCGTAAGTCGGACCTGGAGATACCCCCGGTAGGCGAGCGTGATGCCGTCGGTTCCCGAGGGTTCCCCCACGAGACAGGCCGCGGGAGTGTGCAGGGGAATCCGGTGCCTGGCCCCGAGGGAATCGGTTTCCTCCCGGACGGCCGCGACGAGGGTCAGCCGCCACTCCGGCGGCAGTTCAACGGCTCCCCCCGCAACCGCGAATGCGCAAAGGGGACCCCTGGCATCCACGCTTCCCCGCCCCCAGAGGGTGTTCCCCTCGATGCGGACCTCGGGACCGCCGGGCACCGTGTCGATGTGTCCCAGCAGGAGGAACTCCGTCGGCCCGTTTCCCTTCGTGGCGACGACGTTGCCGGCCTCGTCGATTTCGGCGGAGTCCCATCCCAGGCCGGGAAGCCGCAAGGCGAGAAGGTTTGACGCTTCGGCCTCTCTCCCGCTCGGGCCGGGGATAAAGACGAGGTCGAAGATCAGTTTTTCCGCTGCGTCATGCGGGATTTCCAAGGGCGAGCACCTCTTCGAGCGTCTCAGCCACCCGCTCGAAATGGTCGGGCTCCGCCGCGAACGACGGCAGGAAGCGGACAACGTTCGGTCCGGCGGGCAGCGCCAGGACGCCATGTCCCTGGAGCGAGCGAACCAAAGGGGCGGACCTCCCCTCGATCTGGACGCCCACGAGGAGTCCCAGTCCTCGCACGCCCTTTATCGTCGGAGAGTCGATCGCCTCAAGGCGGGCCCGGAAGGATTCGCCCAGGTTGCCGGCCTTCTCGCACAAGCCTTCTTCAGAGAGCAGCGCAAGAGCTTCGTGCGCGACCCGACACACGAGGGGATTCCCTCCGTAGGTCGAGCCGTGGCTTCCCTGGGGGAAATCGCCAAGGCTCCCTTTCCAGATCGTGACACCCACGGGGAGCCCCCCCGCAACGCCCTTCGCCAGACAGACGATATCGGCGGCCAGCCCCGTCAGGGAGCTCGACAGCATGGCCCCGCATCGCCCGAAGCCGCTCTGGACCTCGTCCGCGACGATCAGCGCACCTGCATTCTGACAGGCGGCGGAAATCTCCAATCCTAGCGCCGGGTTCATGGGGTAAACGCCACCCTCTCCCTGGACGGGTTCGATGAAGACCGCAGCCACGCTCTCGTCGACGACTCCGGGCAGGTTTTCGGGGGCATGGTGTTCCACCTCGAACAGCAGCGACTGGAAGGGACGCCGGTAATGAGGGTTGAAGGTGAGGCTGAGGGCTCCGGCCGTCCTTCCGTGGAACCCACGACGCAGGGCCAGGATCCGGCGCCTTTCGGGGCGTGCCAGGGTAACCAGCTTCAGAGCGGCCTCGATGGCCTCCGTTCCGCTGTTGCACAGGTAGGCCTTCCCGTCCGGCAGAAGGCTGCCGAGCTTTTCCAGGAGACTGGAGCGGATATCGTCGTCGAATCCCATCCCGATGGTCCAGGGACGGCCGGCGGCAAGGTTGAGCGCGCTCACCAGGCGAGGATGGGTGTGGCCGAAAAGGGCCGAACCGTGGGCGGTGAAGAAGTCCACATATTCCCGTCCGGTTGTGTCGGTGACGACACCTCCCCGTCCCGAGGCGAGCGTCAGACCGCGGCTTCCGTAAAGACAGCTTGGCATAGGGTTGTTCCCCTCCCTTCGAGAGCCCGCTCCAGCGGCCGGTCTACCCGGCTGTCGGAGATGCAGACCCGATCGAGCCCGCCATCGAGAGCTTCCCGGCAGGCCAGAAGCTTCCTCTTCATGTTGCCCCTGGCCATTCCCTCGAGGTTTTCCCATTCCTCCAGGCCGGCCTGTTTCACAAGGCTTTCCGGTTCCGTGGGGTTCGCAAGCAGCCCCGGGACATTGCTGAGAATGACCAGAACATCGGCGCCGACGGTGACGGCCGCGGCGGCAGCCAGGCGATCCCCGTCCACGTTCAGGAGTCCCGCCCCTTCCTGGTCAAGGGCCAGGGNGGGAAGAAGCGGCACGGTTCCCAGATCCCAGGCCCTCTCCAGAGCCAGGGGATCGACGGATCGAGTGGCGCCGCTGGTGTTTCCGTGAAGGATTCGTACGCGGCCGTCCTCGACGGACCGAAGGGCTTCCTTGCGGGTTCCCGAAACGGAACGGATAAGGCCGGGGTGGAGGATGGCAGCCGGGGTTCCCCTTGAGAAAAGTTCACAGGCCAATGTGGCTGAAACGGACAGGGCCGCGCCGACGAAGAGGTCCCTCTCCGCCTCGCCGAGGAAGCGGCTTCGGTAACCGGATGGACTGGTCACGTAACGCGGCTGCATCCCGCAGGATGTTGCAAGGGTGTCCATGATGCCGCTCGCGCCGTGGACGAGGGCCCAACGTTCGCCGCGTGCGATCCTGTTGCAGAGGTCGTCCAGCAGGGGGCGAGGGTCGTTGCCCAGGGCTCCGCCGATCTTGACGATTCCGGTGAGGCGCATTGAGATCGTCTCCTTTCCTTGCCTAGGCCGGGTAGACCGGCCGCATTTCAAGCCCCGCAGTCTCGGGGCATCCCAAAAGGAGGTTTCCCGCCTGGACCGCGGTCCCGGAGGCCCCCTTCAGCAGGTTGTCGATGGCGGCAACAGCGGTGAGGCGCCGTCCGTCCGGGTGCAGGGCGAAGCCGACCAGGGCCCGGTTGGACCCCATCACGAGCTTCGGGTCCGGCAGGCGCAGGTGCGAAGGCCGGGCGGGGCAGACGAAGACGAACGGCTCGTTCCCGTAGGCACCGCGGTAGAGCTTCCAGAGATCCGCCTCCCTCATGGGATCGGCAAGGGTAACCGTCGCCACGGCCTGCACTCCGCGGACGTTTTCAACGGCCGTTACGCCCAGGGTGAGGCGGCTCTCGGAAAGCCCGGTTTCCTGGGCGACCTCGGCCAGGTGGCGGTGCGCGAACGGCTCGAACATCCGCAGGGATCGGCTCCGGTACGGGTGATGGCTTCCTTCCGTGGNCCCTGCTTCCCCTTCCGAGGATCCGACGCGGGCCTCGATACGGGCCTCGGCGACGACTCCCGCGCGGGCGAGTGGAGCCAGGGCCAGGATGGCGGCGGTGGCGTTGCACCCGACGCCTGAAACGAGGCGGGCGTCTCGGATCTCTTCCCGGTGCAGTTCGGGCAACCCGTAAACGGCCTCCGACAGCAGGGACGGGTCCGGGTGGGAAGATCCGTACCAACGCTCGTAGCGTTCGGGATCCCGCAGGCGTACGTCGGCGGCGAGGTCCACGACTTTGACGCCCCGTTCGAGCCATCCCCGGATCACGGGAGCCGACGAACCGTGTGGCAGAGCCAGAAAGACAAGGTCGGCCCTTCGGGATTCCGCTTCCTCGGGTGAAATGAATGCCGTGTCGGGGAAATCGGGCCTCAGGTGCGGGTGTACCGCCGCCACAGGATGCCCGGCCTTTCCACGGGAAACGATGCCCGTCACCTCTATCGACGGGTGTCCCGCCAGGATCCTCAGGAGTTCTCCTCCTGCCATTCCGCTTCCGCCTACAACCACCACCGGGTGCTTCTGCATGAATTCCTTCCTCCGTTTCCAGGATAAAAAAATGGCCCGCGGACTTTTTCCGCGGGCCTCTAGGCTTGTTCTTTCCAAGCCGCTCCGGGGATCACATCCCGGGGCTCGAGGTCCCGCNNATAAGGTTGCGCTTCGCTTAACGCCGCGCTTTTCGCTGCGTTTTTCTCTTTTCATCAGGTCGGCGCAGGCTTCAACGACCGCGCTAGCGATGTCCACGCCCGTCGGAGCGCTGGAGTTCCTGAATTCGGCCCCGTCGTTCACTTCGTTCACGAGCCACCCGTGGCGCGTCAAAAACAGGTCGACCGCGATGAAATCTCCACCGATGGCGTGGTGGACCCTTTCAAGGATGGAGCGAAGCTCGGCGTCCATCGGCTGGTTTTCGGCCCGGCCTCCGCGTGCGGTGTTCGTGATCCAGTGTCCGCTCGTCCGGCGGATGGCGCACAGGGGGCGTCCGTCCAACACGAAGGCCCGCACGTCGAATCCGCTCTTCTCGACGTAGGACTGGACGTAGTAAACCTGGTGGGCCGCCCCGAGATGGGCCTTGTGTTCCACGATCGCTTCCGCGGTCTCACGGTTGGAGGCCAGGGCGAGCAGGCGCCCCCAGCTTCCGCATGTCGGCTTGAAGACGACCGGGTAACCGAGCTGTTCGGCGGCTTCCATGGCCGCTTCTTCCGAAAAGGCCGCCCGGAAGGCCGGCTGAGGGATGTCGGCCGCCGCTAGCGCGGCGCTGGTGGCAAGCTTGTCGCCGCAAAGTTCCATGACGGCGCTCGGGTTCACCACCCGGGCTCCTCCCGCCTCAAGCATCCTGGCCACGGAGACGTTCTGCAGGTGCCCGATGCAGCGGGCCAGGAAAACATCGCTGTCGTTCGGATCGATCCGCCAGGGCCCAGTCCGGATGTCCTCCAGGCTGCAGGGAATCCCCTTTTCCTCGGCGGCCGCGAAAAGCTGCTTTTCCTCGGCACGAAGCCGGGAATAGAGAATTCGGAGCCTACTCACCCCAATCCTCCTGTACCTGTGGGGCTTCCTCGGCCCGGATCGGATCGAGGGACACCACTTCCAGTTCCGTCCCGCAATCGGCGCAGACCAGGATCTCACCCAGCCCGCAGTTTTCCGGGAGCGCCACCGTCGCCTCGCACACCACGCACGTTACCGTTCCTGCCATTTCAAACGCCTCCTTGGAATAGGTATGAAAAAAGGACCCGCCCCTCCACACGTGTGAAGGGACGAGTCCTCATAAAGACCCGCGGTACCACCCAACTTGGACGCGTCCCCCGTCAGGGGGGCGGTCCCGCTCGCGGACAGGTAACGGCTGTCCGGCACCGGGCGACCTACTTCGGGCGTGAGCCCTTTCGGAGCCTGCTCTTCGAGCCTTGGGCCTTTCGGCAGCCCGGCACCCCTCTCATCCGGTGGAGGTCCCTCGCTGTAGGGCTTGTACCCCGTCAGGCCACTCGCGTCATCGCATTTGAGAAATATTTCGATTGAGAATGTGGTCCGTACCAAGTCGCTCATCGCGAATTGAAATGCAGTTTAGCGGGCGAAGCCCGACTTGTCAAGCCCGGAAGAGATGAAATTCCAGGCGTATGCCAGGACCTTCCCCGGAAGGTCCACTCCCGTCGCTTCGACGGATCCGTGAAATTCCGGCTGCCCGTTGACTTCGTTCACCGTCCATCCGTTTTCCGTTTCGAACAGGTCGACGGCCAGGAAGTCCCCGCCGATGGCGTCGCTCACCTTCCGAAGGAGGTCGACCATCGCCGGGGGCATCTCGCACGGCTCCGGCGACGCGCCCCGGGCGGTGTTGGTGATCCAGTGCGCGCTCTTTCGGCGCATGAGGGTGACCGGCTCGCCTCCCACGATGATCGCCCGAAGATCCGAGCCGTTTTTCTCCACGTATTCCTGGATGAAAAAGACCGAGTGGGAAGGTCCCAGGGCGGCCTTGTGGAACGCGACGGCCTCCGCGCCAAGGCGATCCGTGACTTTCGCCAGGAGACGCCCCCAGCTGCCGCAGGCGGGTTTGAAGACGACCGGGTAGCCCATCGACTCTGCGGCTTCCACGGCCGATTCGGGTGAAGAGGCCACGCGGTAGGCGGGCTGGGGGATCCCTGCCGCATCGAGACAGGCCGCGGTGGCGATCTTGTCGCCGCAGAGGGTCATGACGGAAGAGGGGTTGATCGTCTTCACGCCGCGAGATTCGAGCAGCCGGGCGAGGGCCAGGTTGTGGGTCTGGCCGATGCAGCGGCAGATCGCCACGTCGCCGGGCACCGCGTCGAACCCATCGGGCCAGGCCAGTGTCGAGACATCGCGGAACTCCGCAGGGATCCGAAGTCTGGCCGCAGCCGAGGCGAGCATCTTTTCCTCCGGCCGGAGCCGGGTATAGGGAACGAAAAGCCTCGGTGCGCGAATCGGGTTTGCGGACTTCATCTTCACAGGCCTCCTCGGAATTTGCCTAAAAGCGGGATTCCGGGAGTGTAAACTAGAGTTTAAAGTTTGTCAAACACTAAAATATTATTCCTCTCCCGTTCAATTACGTGCTCCGGAACGAACTCAGGGGAGCTCCTCGGTTCATTCTCCGCGATTTTTTGCACAATAGAAGAGGGTCTCAATTTCGATGCTTCTCCTTCAGTTTCCCGAGAGCTTCATCCTGGATACATACGGTCAAAATCAAGCTCTGACCCCATGGGTGGAGGTTGGGTTGTTTCTTTCACTTCTCACGGATAGGATAGCCGGAGAGGATGGGAGGTTTTTTCGATGAACGAGGCTTACTACGAACGGATCGGGCGCGAGGCTGGGATCAGGGCGAGCCAGGTGAAGGCGGCAGCGGAATTGCTGGGCGAGGGGGGCACGGTCCCATTCATCGCCCGCTATCGCAAGGAAGCTACNGGGGCCATGGACGAGGTGCAGATCGCTGCCGTGCGCGACCGTCTGGAGCAGTTGGCGGACCTGGACAAGCGGCGCGAGGCGGTGTTGAAGTCCCTGGCGGAGCGCGATCTGCTGACCGATGAATTGAAGGCCTCCCTTGAGGCGGCGGAAACCCTGACCCGGGTCGAAGACCTGTATCTGCCCTTCAGGCCGAAGCGCCGAACCCGGGCTTCCGTTGCCGTCGAACGGGGGCTTGAACCGCTGGCCGACCTTCTGCTGGATGCTTCGGCGGGGAAAAGGTCCTGCCCGGATCCCGTTGCGGCTGCGGTCCGTTTCATCGACCCGGAAAAGGACGTACCGGACGCCGAGACCGCCATCGCGGGTGCGCGGGATATCGTGGCGGAGAAAGCGACCGAGGATCCCGTGGCTCGACACGCGCTACGGCTGCTTTTCGTCCGCAGGGCGACATTCGCCAGTCACGCGGTGAAGGGGAAGGAAGAGGAAGGGGTCAAGTACCGCGACTACTTCAACTGGAAGGAACCGGCCGTGAAAGCTCCTTCGCACCGGCTTCTGGCGGCTTTTCGCGGAGAAGCGGAAGGGATTCTTTCGCTCTCCTTCATGCCTCCGGAAGGGGACGCCGTGTCGGTGCTGGAAGGCCTTTTCGTGAAGACGGACGGCCCGGCCCCGGAGCAGGTGAAAGCGGCTCTGGCTGACGGCTACGCCCGTCTGGCGGGACCCGCGATGGAAACAGAGCTTCGGGGCGTGTTGAAGAAAAAGGCGGACGAGGCCGCGGTGGCCGTCTTTGCCCGAAACGTGCGCGAGGTGCTGATGGAATCGCCCCTGGGGCAAAAATCCGTGTTGGCGGTGGACCCCGGGATCCGCACCGGCTGCAAACTCGCGGTGCTTGACGCGCAGGGCCGCTTGTTGGAGACCGCGGTCATCTACCCGCTGAGGGGGAAGGGGACNCTGGAGGGTGCGGCCCGCACGGTGGCGGAACTGCTGTCGCGCCATCCCGTGGAGGCGGTGGCGGTGGGCAACGGAACGGGAGGCCGCGAGACGGAGGATTTCCTCCGGGGGCTGGACCTGTCCGGCCGGCCCGTCGTGGTGCTGGTGAACGAAAGCGGAGCCTCGGTCTACTCGGCTTCGGAGGCGGCCCGGGAGGAGTTCCCCGACCATGATCTGACAGTGAGGGGGGCTGTTTCCATCGGCAGGCGTCTGCAGGATCCTCTGGCGGAACTGGTGAAGATCGATCCGAAATCAATCGGCGTGGGGCAGTACCAGCACGACGTGGACCAGAAGATGTTGAAGCGGACGCTGGACGACGTGGTGAGCCTGTGCGTGAATCGTGTGGGGGTGGAGGTGAACACCGCGAGTCGGCAGCTCCTCACGGCCGTTTCCGGTGTGGGTCCGGCGCTGGCTGCCTCCATCGTGGCCTATCGGCAGGAGAATGGCCCCTTCAAAAGCCGGACGGAGCTCCGCAAGGTTCCCAAGCTGGGGCCTAAGGCCTTCACGCAGGCGGCGGGTTTCCTCCGCATCCGTGGGGGCAGCGAGCCTCTGGACGCGAGCGCCGTTCACCCGGAATCGTACGGGGTGGTGAAGTCCATGGCGAAGGACCTGGGCTGTACGGTGGCCGACCTGATGGCCGATGCGGCCTTGCGGAAGCGGATCCAGCCGGACCGTTACCTGGAAGGCGAAACGGGGGCCTACACCCTGAAGGACATTCTGGAGGAACTGGAAAAGCCCGGGCGCGACCCGCGGGAGAGCTTCGAGGCGGTGGCTTTCTCGCCCGACATCCGGGAGATCGGGGACCTGTCCGAGGGGATGGAACTGGCGGGAGTGGTGACGAACGTGACGGCTTTCGGCGCCTTTGTGGACGTCGGGGTCCACCAGGACGGGCTTGTCCACGTCAGCGAACTGTCGGGCCGGTTCGTGAAGGACCCGTCCGAAGTGGTCCGCACGGGTCAGCGAGTCCGCGTGAGGGTGATTTCCGTGGACCGGGCCCGCAGGCGAATCGGGTTTTCCATGAAAGGCCTGGCTAGTTGAGAATGATGCCGGAGAGCTTCTCCTTGGCTTTTTCGCACTCCATGGCGAAATCCTGAGGTTTGGATGTCCAGAAGGCTTTCCGGATTGCCCATTCCCTGCGGAAGGATCGCAGCCATTCGGACTTGAAGTGGGTTTCCAGAGGGTCAAGGGCCTCCGCTGACGGTGAGGAAAAGACAAACCCTCCGATCAGATCCTTCAGGCGAAGGGTCCAGGGGCGCACGGACTCGAACGGCTCATCCCCCTTCGACGTCCGGATCCAGAGCGTGACGCCGTCGCTGGCCAGGGCCATGCAGTTGGCCATGATATGCTCGGGGTTGCGGAAGAGAATCTCGGCCTCGACCCTTTCCTGGACGTCCAGATTCAGGCGAAGGGCGAGCGTGTGTGCTTGGAGCGGGAAACCACTCGTCGTGTCTCTTTCGGCGGAGATGTCCACGTGCGGCCGCCTCCCTAGAAAAATTTAAGCTTCCATCAGAAATGAAAAGGAATGTGGCAACCAAATTATATCCTTTGTCCACATAAAGACAAGCGAAAAGCCAAAACAAGATACGAAAGTTAAATAAAAAGATTTCGAATTGTAAAAATTGGAAACCGCGCCGGGCAGGAAGATCTTGTTTTTAAAGCCTTTTCGGGCGTCTGCACCGTTCGAAGACCTCAGTCAGCTCGGAAAATCCGAAGAAAACAAGCGAGGTTTCTTGCATGCAAAGGTGCGGATTCGGGATGCCGATCTGATGGGTGCCGATTTATCCCCTTCACATTCAAAATCCGTTGACAAGGAGGCTAAACGATGGTTTCGATTCAGGAACTGCAGCGGCGAATGGAGCGTTTCCTCGAAGAGAAGGCCCAGGAGATGGAAGCCTTCAGCGATTTCCTCGGTCATCACCCGGAGCTTCCCGCCGAAGAGGTTGAAAGCAGCCGGCTTTTTGTCGAAGCCCTGCGGAAGGACGGGTTCGAGGTCGAGTTTCCCTTCCTGGGAATCGAAACGGCCTTCATGGCGAAGAAAAAGCATGGCCAGGGGGGCGTTGTCGCCCTCCTGGCCGAGTACGACGCCCTGCCGGAGATCGGACATGCTTGCGGCCACAGCCTTCACGGTACGTTGTCGCTCTATGCTGGGCTTGCCCTGGGGCGGATTGTGGAGGAAACGGGCGGCGAGGTTTGGGTTGTGGGGACGCCCGCCGAGGAGGCCGACGGAGCGAAGAGTCCCATGGCGGACGCCGGTGTTTTCGACGAAGTGGACCTCGCGATGATGTTCCACGCCTCCGGGGGATCCTCCTGGGCCGATTACCGGTCTCTTGCCCTGCACGGGTACGATTTCACCTTCCACGGGAGGACGGCCCATGCCGCCGCGGCTCCCTGGGACGGCAGGAACGCCCTGAACGGAGTGAAGCTGTTTCTGGTCGCGATGGATCTGCTTCGCCAGCATGTCCGACCCGAGACCCGCATGTACGGCGTGATCACGAACGGCGGTTCCGCGGTCAACGTGATCCCCGACCTCGCGGCCTGCCGGGTGGAGGTGCGGGCCCCCGACAAGAGAGGATTGGACGATCTCATGGAGCAGGTTTTCGACTGCGCCCGGGGAGCGGCTCTGGCCACCGGGACCACGGTGGAATGGGCCAGGTTCCTTCAGAGTTTCGACGATATGAGGCCGAACCAGGCGGCGGAGGCCCTGGCGAGAGAAAGTCTCGAAACTCACGGATTTTCCTGCGTTCCGGGGCCCGGGGCTTCCGGATCGACGGATGTCGGGAACGTCTCATACCGCTGCCCCGCGATCCAGCCGATGATGGCCATCACGGAGAAGCCCCTTGCCCTTCATACGAGGGCATTCGCGGCGGCGACCTTCACGCCGGAGGGCCACGACGCGCTCCTGCGGGGAGCAAAGGCCCTCGCGGAAACGGGCTTGCGCGTTCTGGCCGATCCGGCTCTGCGTGACCGTATTCATGCCGATTTTTCGAAAAGTGCCCCTCGCTGATTCGGAGCCTTCTGCTCTGCGATCAGGGCGGTTCCTGAAGCCGTTTTTGGCCATCGTCCTGGCTTTTGTCCTTGCTCCCGGGTGCGGCCCGGCTTTGGCCGGGAGCTCCGTTCTTCTGGCCTGGGACCACGTCCGCTCGGAGCCCCCAACCTGGCGGAAGACCCGCCGAACCCGGCGGTGACGGTTCTTTCCCCCACGTGGTTCTCGCTTTCGGGGCCTGACGGAGCCGTCGACTCCAAGGCCGACCCCGCTTATGCCGCGGAGGCGAAGAAACGGGGGATCCGGGTTGAGCCTCTCTTCTCGAACGGCTTCAACCCGGAACGCACGAAAGCGTTTCTTTCCGATCCGGAGGCACGGGCGCGTTCCGTGACGCGGATTTTGCGTTTTTGCCGGGAACTCGGCCTTGACGGCATCAACATCGATTTCGAGAATGTGTTCGACGAAGATCGGGACAACCTGACGGCCTACGTGGGAGAGCTCGCCCGGGCCCTTCACGGACTAAGACTGAGGGTTTCCATCGACGTGACGGTGATCTCCGACAAGCCGAACTGGTCGGCCTGTTACGATCGCGAGGCCCTGGGAAAGATCGTCGACGCCGTGGTTCTCATGGCTTACGACGAGCACTGGCGAAACGGGCCCGACAGCGGTCCCGTGGCCTCCATAGGCTGGGTGGAGCGTTCGGTCTCGGATCTGGCGTGTCTCGTCCCGCCGGGGAAGATCTGGCTGGGAATTCCGCTCTACACCCGGGAATGGGAGGAACGCCTCGTTGAGGGAACCTGGCGGAAAACGGGAGCCCGGGCCCTCTCCATGGCGGATGCGGAAGCACGCCTTGCGCAAAGCGGGGCGACGGCATCGTGGGACGAGGGTGCAGGGGCGTACTACGGGGAGTACCTCAAGGGTGGAAAACGTTACCGGATCTGGCTCGAGGAGGAGCGCTCCCTGGGACTCAAGGCGGCGCTTGTCGGGCGTTACGGGCTGGGCGGAGCGGCGGCCTGGCGGCGCGGCTTCGAAAAGCCGGAAGCCTGGAGAGCGCTGCAAAATCTGAAGGGCGCGGTTGGAGTCGGGTATTTCCCCGGCATTTCAACCAACTAGCTGCGTATGAGATCGGCATAGATCCGGGCGCTTGATTCCCAGGAGAACCGGCCCGGGTCAAAGATCGGGCTGATCTTTTGCCGGGAGAGCCGGGTGCGGAGGATTTCCGCCAGCCCTTCGGCGTCGTCCGGCTTGAAATAGGCGGCGACGTTGCCGCACACTTCCCGGTGGACCGGGATGTCGGAGACCGCGGTCGGAGTGCCGCAGGCCATGGCCTCGACGACGGGCATGTCGAAGCCCTCGAGAAAGGATGCGCTGACGAACATCTCGGCTCCGGAGTAAAGGGCGGGAAGATCTTCCCGCGCGATGTAGTCCAAAAACCGGATCCTGCCGGGTGCTTTTTCTCCCGCGAGCGTTTCGAGCCTTTCCGTATACTCGGGCGCGTAGGAGCGGCTGCCTGCGATGATGAAATCCACGTCGGGAAAGTCCTGCGCGATGGAGGCAAAGGTCCTGACGGGGGTTTCCAGATTCCTGCGGGGGCTGACGGAGGAAAGGGCCAGGATGAAGCGGTTGAGAATGCCGTACCTGCGGCATGTTTGCCTCTCCGCTTGGGTTGCGATGGGGCGGAAGAAAGAGACGTCGATGCCGGGATAAGCCACGGGAATCGATCCCCGAGGAATCCCGAAGGTTTCGGCAACCTGGTCGGCGGTGGTTCCCGAGACGGCCACGATGCGGTTGGCCTTCCGGATGGCGGTCTCGAACTTTCGGCGGAAACGCCTTTCCCGAGAACTGAAGCGCGCCTGGTAACGGTCACCGAGGCTGGAGCGATAAAGCAGGTCGTGAACAGTCAGGATCACCCTGGCGCGCTTTTCCAAGCCGAGGGGCCAGGAGTAGAAGGGGCACCAGAACCAGTCCCTTCTTCCGGTGGGGAAGAGACGGCGGCCGATCAGCCAGCGGACCTGGGATTCAAGCGGGGAAATCCTTCCAAGCCTGTCCTGCGGGAGGGGAAAGTCGGCCGGGTTTCCGAAGGTGAAAAAACGGGGCTCGACTTCCCGGGTCCGGAGCAGCTCCCGGGAAACATGGAAAGCATAATTGGCGATACCGGTTCTGTTGGGTGTTGTGAAGGATGTCGCGTCGATGACGAGTGAAGCCACGCGGGTATACCTCCAGTCGCTTTTTTGCATCGTGTAGAATCGTATGCAGGTGGTCTTGACCCCAGGAGGTTCACAAAGGATGAGATGCCTGTATCTTACCCCCTTCAATCCATTTCCCGCGCGGTCAGGGGGAGCGCTTCTGACCGACCGGATGCTGCGCCGCATCGGGGAAGCGGGCCCGGTGGATGTCGCGACATTCGGGGATTCAACCGACTATTCTTCCTACAAGGGCGTCGAGCATGTCTTTTCCCTTGCGAAGAACCCCCTGTACCGGGTTCGTGCCCTTTTCGGAGAATACCCGGAATCCCTCGAACGGCACACGGCTTCGAACATCCGCGAAGCTTTTTCGGCCGAAAAATACACCCACATCTTATGCGACAGCTTCACTCCCGTGCTCAACCTTGCCCGGCTGCCGGGGCTTCTCGGAGAGGGAAGCCCCGTGAGGACCGTGCTGCTGAGCCACAACCTCGAGAGCCAGGTGGAACGCGAGAACACCCGGTACGATGCGGGGCGCTTCTCCTGGCACAAACGGAAAATACTGGAGAGGGACGTAAAGCGGATGGAGAGGGCGGAGGCTTCCCTTCTGCCGCTTTTCGACCATATCCTTTCCGTGTCCGAACATGAAAGCCGCATCATGGCCGAACGTTACGGGTGCGGGAACCTGAGGACCCTGCCGCTTTCCTTCGCGCACAGGACAACCTGGAGTCCGGAAGGCAGAAAGCCCGGCACGATTCTTTTCGCCGGATCCATGTGGTGGCTGCCGAACCGCCACGGACTTGCCTGGTTCTTCGAAAACTGCTGGGAAACGATCCTCGCGGCCTGTCCGGAAGCACGTCTCGTGCTCGCCGGCAACGACAAGACCGGTTTTGCGCGGGAGATGGCCGGACGTTATCGGAACGTCATGGCGACAGGCTACGTGGAGGACATCGAGCCCTATTTCCGGCAGGCCTCCGTGTTTGTCCTTCCCTTCCGGATAGGCACGGGCATCAAGATCAAGCTGCTGGAGGCGATGGGATGGGGAATCCCGGTCGTCTCGACTCCCAAGGGAATCGAGGGGGCTTTCGGCTTCGTTGAAGGCCGCCATGCCCTGGTTTGTGACTCCCCCGAAGATTTCTCCAGCGGGATGATTCGCGTGCTCGGTGATCCTGCCCTGCGGGAGAGGATGGGCAGGGAGGGGCTTGCCCTGACGGAGTCGAACCGCAGAGCATTCGAATCCCTGCTCGAAGAGGTGTTTTCCGATGGTTGAGAACACTCCGATACAGGTTTTTCTTTCTTCGGACGAAGGATACGCTCCGCACCTCGGAACGGCGGTCGCTTCCATCGTCAAAAACGCAGCTCCGCTTGACCGGCTGTCGTTTCGGATCCTCGATTGCGGCCTTTCCCGCGAGACACGGGAAGCCCTATCCCGAATTGCAGGCCGCCGGGGATTTTCGGTCCGCTTCATTGAACCGTTGCCGGAAATGCCGTCCTTCGCCGAACGGGTCGCGACGCCCATGCCGGACAACGTCCTGCCCGACATGACCTATTACCGGCTGATGATCGGCACCCTTTTCCCTGAACTCGACCGGATCCTTTACCTCGACTGCGATCTCGTCGTGAGGAAAAGTCTGAAGGGGCTTTGGGAGACTTCCCTGGAAGGCAGGATGCTCGGGGCGATCGAGGATCAGGGAAGGGATGAAAAACTGGCCAACGAAAAACGCCTGCTGGGAGCGGACCCCTACTTCAACTCGGGAGTGCTCCTCGTCGACCTGGAAGCCTGGCGGGCCCGCGAGGCTCAACAGCGGATTCTTGACTACGCCAGGGATTCGCGGCACATTCCGCGATACTGGCACGACCAGAGCCTCCTCAACGCGGTGCTCCGGGATGAGGCGCTTTTTCTCGATCGGACCTGGAACAGCATGGTCAGCACTCCGGAGGGCATTCCCGATGACCCGGCCATCGTGCATTACACGTACTCGAAACCCTGGAAATACGCCTACAGGCATGTCCCCTACGCGGCGGACTACTGGACGTTCCGGAAAATGACTCCCTGGGGAAGCAGGGACGCGCTGGCGGGGTACAAACAGCGGTTCCTTGTCGCGCGTGCCAGGGAAGCCTGGCGTCACCCCAAGCAGGTCTTGAAGGCGATCCTGGGCATGGAGCGATGGACAACAGCGCTTCCGAAGGGCCTGGAGGGTTGAATGGAGATCCCCCTGAAGATCAGCGTGGTGATTCCCATGTTCAACGCGGAGGGCACGATTCAGGTTCCCTTGAGATCCCTTTGTGCCCAGACCCTGCCTCCCGACCTCCTGGAACTCGTCCTTGTGGACGACGGATCGACGGATGCTTCGGTATCGAGAGCGGAGAGGCTGCTTGAAGGGGTGTCCTTCAGTTGGCGGCTGCTGCGAAAAGCTCGGGGCGGAGTCAGCCTGGCAAGAAACCGGGGCATCGCCGAGGCCAGAGGAGAATACGTGTTCTTCCTTGACGCCGACGACAGCCTGCCGCGGGACTTCCTGGAGACGGTCCTGGAAGGGCTGGAAAGCAAGAGGGCCGATCTGGCCTGGATATGGAAGATCACGAACCCGGCGGAAGCCCCCGCTTCCAACAGGCATCCGATGGGCCTGCATCACGAAGGGATGAAGTGCCTCGAAGCCTTTCTGCGCGAGCCGAAGAACGCCCAGATCATGGTCCGCAGAAGTTTTCTGGACGCGACGGGGATCCGCTACACGGAGGGTCTGGCTTATGGGGAGGACTTCGATCTTTTTGTCCGCCTTCTCCTGGAGGCCCGCCTTGTTCACGTCGAGGACCGGACTTTCTACATCTACAGGAAGCATGTTCTCCAGGTGACGCGCACCATCAACCGGGTAGCGGCGAGGCAGGCCACGGACCGGACGTTTCGAAGGCTGTCCCTCCATCTGGAAGAAAGGGCGGTTCCCGAGGGTGTTCTGCTCGAGATGAGGCGCCATGCGGCCAAGGCCAGGATCAACCTCCTGCGGGAGGTGCGCCGGGCGGGAATGACGGAACTGTTCGGGCAGCTGATCGGAAATCCCGAGACGGAAGAAGCGATCCGTTTTGCGGGGCAGGGCCTGCTGCCGGTCAAATGGCAGCTTCGGGCGGCAATGCTCGACCTGGCGAGGCTGATGAAGGGGTGAGCGCTTTCCTCAGAGGACAGCCAGCCTGGGCGGCCCGGAAGGGGGATTGTGCGCCTTCAGGCAGGATGCCTCCCAGACGGACAGGGTCGCGAGGTTAAGGATAGCTCCGCTGGTTTCCCACACCGGGTTTTTCAGGATGGGCAGGACCTCCGGGGAAAGAGCGGAGGGGATCGGCCTCTCCTCGAAGAACTCCGCAAGCGGGCCGGTTGTGCAGTAGCGGGTCCGCGGCACCCCGTTGCCCCCCTTCGGGAGGTTTACGGGGAAGCCGGGCACTCTCGCTTTCAGGATATTCCTGAGGACAAGCTTGAGAGGGGCCCCCGCCGGGGAGCGGTCGCCGATCGGCAAGGCCCATGCCGCCCTCAGGATGTCCCGCTGGGCGTAGGGGCACAGCAGGGATTTGCCGAGGGCGATGGCCTGCTGGCGGTAGTGGTGCCTCCAGTAGGGTTGACCCAGGACGAACGCGATATGCCCCCATTCCGCCTTCAGGTCGAAGGAGGGAGGAAGACGGTTCAGGTTCCCCGTCCGATCGAGCAGGTAGGCGTGCCGGTCCCGGAGGCGGCCTGAAACGACATCCGGGCCGACGAGCTCAAGAGCCGCCCTGCCTCCCGAAAACAATCCCATCGTTCCAAGCTCGCGGAGGAGCCCGCCTTCAGGAAAAAGCCGATCCTTCATTTCCTCCCACACATCCGGTTCGTCGTGCCCGGATTCCACGTCCCGGTAGCCGAAAAGGGAATCCGCCATGTCTCCCGTGCAGTAGGCGGCATGTTCCGTGCGGAACATGCTCTCCTGGAACAGACCCTGATAGTTGGGAAAGGGAACCGGGATGCCTGCATGTCTGACGGTTTCGGTCATGTTTTCGATGAAGCGCTCATCGGAGAAGGGGATCTCCCTTGTCCTGCTCAGTCCCAAAAGCTGAGCTCCCTGCCTGGCGATCTCGCGTTCGGACCAAAGCTCCGCCGGCGGAGCAAGGGCCACCAGGGCCTCCGTCAGGGGGCCGAGATAAGAGGCCAGCAGGCTTGAATCGACTCCCCCCGAAAAGAGCAGAGCCAGTCCCGGATTTCCGCGCAGGGGTTCCATCGCCTGGTCCAGCGCTTCTTCCACCGAGGGGTGCGGTTCCTCCCCGAGCAGATCCGCGAGGCTTTCGACGACGAGGCGGGTTGGGGCGGCTTCTCCGAAGGGCCATTCCCAAAGGGCTCCGTTGGGAACGCGGGTGATTGCCGGGACGTAGGTTTGGTGGTCGATCGGGCAGAGAGACAAAAGATAGTCAGCGATGCCGGAAAGCCCCAGCCGTCTTTCGCCACGGGGCAGGAGAGAGACGGCATCCCTGTAGAAATCGGTGAGAACAGGACGATCCTCCGCATCCCGCAGGCAGAAAAGCTCGAAGCCGGAGGAAAGGCTCCGGAAAGCGAGCGAAGCGCAGGTCGCCTCGCGGGGAGTTAACGTTCCCGTGATTTCCGGGTAGACCGAGCAAAGCCTTTTGGCGAGGTCGTGGGGTTTCCGCGGGTTTTCAGAAGGGAGACTGCCCCCGAAGGGGAATGCCCCCACGGAAGCCAGAGGATCCAGGTTCCGTGGAGGCTCTCGATCCGATGGGCGTCGGGACTGAAAGCCCGGACACAGGGTCGGGGCTGCTCCCGTTTTGCTTCTTCGTCTTCGTGCATCGGATCTCCCTCCTCTTACCCATTTTATCCCTGAAAGGATGAGGGCCGGCAACTAGCCGGCCCTCATCCTTCTGTCCGATCGGCACTCGCCGGTTTTCAACCTTCCCAGGTTTCGCCGCAGCGGTCAAGGATCTTCTTCCAGTCGGCGTCGACATCGGCCTGGATTTCATCCAGCATGGCCTTGGATGCCTCGCCCTTGAACAGGTGGCGGAAGCGTCCCTGGGGCTTGAGGAATTCCTCGATGGGAATTCGTTTTTTAGGCTTGTAGGTCAGCTTCCAGACGCCGTCGACGACCTCGTAGACCGGCCAGAAGCGGGTGTCCGCCGCCAGCTTGCAGATGTCCTGCTGCAGACCCGGGTCGATTCCCCAGAAGAGGACGCACGGCACGAGGATGTTGACGAACGCGGGTCCGGGGGTTTCCACGGCTCTCTTCACCTTTTCGGCCACGTCGGTGGCGTTGAACAGGGTCGTCTGCGCGACATAGGGGACGTGGTGAGCCTCGGCGATGGCGGTGAGGTCCTTGGGTTTCTGCAGCTTGCCGGGGATGACGCTGCCCGCGGGGGAGGTGGTGGCGTTGGCCCCCTTCGGCGTGGCGCTGCTCCTCTGGGCCCCGGTGTTCATGTAGCCGCCGTTGTTGTAGCAGATGTAGGTGAAGTCCTGCCCGCGCTCCAGCGCACCGGAAAGGGCCTGCAGGCCGATATCGTAGGTTCCGCCGTCGCCGCCGAAGGCGACGAACTTGATGTCGCGGTCGATTTTCCCGCGTTTCTTCAGCGCCACATAGGCGGCTTCCACGCCCGATACGCCCGCTCCGGCGTTCTCGAAGGCCGTGTGGATCCACGGCACCCTCCAGGAGCTGAACGGGTAGACCGTGGTGGAAACCTCCAGACAGCCCGTGGCGTTCACGACGACAAGCGGCGATTCGACGCCCATGAGCCCCTGATGCACCGCCGTGGGGGCGCCGCAGCCCGGGCACATGCGGTGCCCGTTGGTCAGGGGGCTTTCCTTCTGCGTGTAATCCTTGATCCGGATGGCCATCTCTTTCCCCCCTATTCCAGCAGTCCCAGGTAGCGCTCTTCGCGGAGAACCCTGCCCGCGGCGAGGTCGCAGAAAAGATCCCGGGCGTACTGCGGGAAGAAGTCCCGCCCGCCCAGACCGTAAACGCACGACTGCACGGGAACGGACTTCCCGGCATCGTACAGGGCGCTCTTCACCTCGGCCGCCAGCGGGGCCGTGCCTCCGATGCTCAGGGCGCGGTCCAAAACCGCGATGGCCTTTGCGCCGCCAAGGGCCGCGGCGACCTCTTCGGCCGGGAAGGGACGGAACATCCTCACCCGCAGGCACCCCGCCCTGATCCCCTGGTCGCGCAGTTCGTCCACGACGTCCTTGACGACACCCGAGGCGGAGGACATGACCACGACGATGAATTCGGCGTCCTCGGTGCGGTAGGCGTCGAGCTTGGGGTAGAACCGTCCCGAGAGGGCCTCGTATTCCTTTGCGACGCCGTCGTAGACCTTGAGCACGTTCTTCATGGCTTCGACCTGCTGCCGCTTGATTTCGAAGTAGTACTCCGACATGACGAAGGAACCGTAGGTGACGGGGTTGTCGATGTCCAGAAGCGGGAAGTCCGCTTTCCGTTCTCCGACGAATGCCTTCACCGCCGTGTCGTCCAACAGGTTCACCGGTTCGAAGCCGTGGCTCGTGATGAATCCGTCCTGGCAGACGAAGACAGGGGAGAGCACGTCTTTGTGTTCGGCCAGTCGGACGGACAGGATCGCCGTATCGTAGGCCTCCTGAGCGTCCTCGCAGTAGAGGTGGACCCACCCGGCGTCGCGCTCGGCCATGCTGTCGCTGTGGTCGCAATGGATGTTGATGGGAGCGCCGAGGCACCGGTTCACGAGCCCGAAGACGATGGGCGTGCGGAAGCATCCGGCGATGGGGAAGATTTCATGCATGAGGGCCACGCCGTTGGCGCTGGAGGCCGTCATGACCCGGGCCCCCGCGGCCGAGGCCGTTACGCAGGCCGTGATGGCGGAGTGTTCGCTTTCAACCGTGACGAAGTTCGTGTCCACTTTGCCGTTGGCCACGAAGTCGGCGAACTTCATGGGGATATCGGTGGACGGGGTGATGGGGTAGGCGGCGACGACGTCCGGGTTGATCTGGCGCATCGCTTCCGCGAAGGCCCAGTTGCCCGACGTGATTTCCCTGCGAGGCATGGCTTACTCCCCCTTCGCGCAGGCACCGGGGCCTGTGAACTCGGACTCGGGCCGCATCTCGATGGCCTTCTTCGGGCACAGGTGCGCGCAGATGCCGCAACCCTTGCAGTAAAAGGTGTCGATGCCCGAAACCTTCCCGTTTTCATCGGTCAGGATGGAACGGTCCGGGCACTGGTTCCAGCAGAGGAGGCAGGAGATGCACTTCTGCCCGTCCCAGACGGGGCGCATGCTCCGCCACTGGCCCGTTTCCACGGCCTCGGCGGAGGAACCGAAAGCGATGCCGCCCATAGGAACGTCCTGCCACTTCTTCGGCTTGCCCATCTCGGCGCTGTTGCCGCGCTGCTTCATCCGATCTGCACCTCCTCGTAGCCTCGCCGGATCGCCCGCACGTTCGCCGCGAGGATCTTTTCCGGGAGCTTGGCCATCTTGTGGGAGAAATGCTCGACGAACGCCTCGATGGGAACCTCGTCGAAGATATGGGCGAAGGTGCCCAGCATGGGGGCGTTTGGCCGGTTCTGGCCGAACTCCTCCAGCGTGATCTTCGTCGCGTCGATGGTGATGACCTTCACGGCATCGGGAAGGCCCAGCTGCGCCTTGATTTCCGCCGGGCAGGCGGGAGTGTTGACCAGGTACACGGTCTTCTCCGTGCACCCGTCCGTGGGGCGGACCGACTCGAGCAGGGTCGGGTCGATGACGGCCACGACGTCGGGATTCTGGACGCCGCAACGCTTGCGGATGGGGGCGTCCGAGACGCGGTTGAACGCCTTCATCGGCGCGCCCTGACGCTCGGCGCCGTATTCCGGGAACGACTGCACGTGCTTGCCGGCCTCGAACAGGACTTCGGCCAAAACGGCGGACCCCGTCTTGGCGCCCTGTCCTCCCCGGCCGTGCCACCGGACCTCTAGGGTCTTGGGCATGGACGGATCACGCTCCTCCCTTGGAATAATGAATGCTGTATATCGCTAGAGGACATACCCGTTAAGAATAGCGTGACTCGGGAGAATTATCAAACGATTCCTGAAGGTTCATAGCGACGAAAAGCAGCGCAGGGGCCGGTTCCTGTGTTATAAACTTCTTAAACGGGAGGACTGACATGCTGCGGGCAAATTCGCGCTACTCGAACTCCATGGTCGTGCTTTTCGGGTTGGAAAGCCTGGTTTTCTGGGCGGTGGTGCTGGGGGGCGGCTTCCTTCTTTTTGAAGGGAAGGCCTATCCCGGCCAGTATGCCGTCATCCACGCCTGTCTCGTGCTGGGGCTCTACGCCTTCCGCGGGTACGATCCCGTTCGCCTGAAGAACCGCACCGAAGCCGCGATTGCCGCCTTTCAGGGAGCGCTCTTCGGAGGAATCCTGGCCGTCTCCATCCTGATGACCCAATTCCCCCGCATTCCCCGTCCCTATTTCATCCCGGTTTTTTTCGCCTACCTGACCGCAGCCCTTGTAGGGCGACTGATTTGGTCGACCTGGTTCACGAAAAAGGAAAAGACGACGGCGGCCTGGATCGTGGGCGACGAGAACTGGAAAAACCTCCTTTCGGACATCGCGGCCGGGTTGGGGACCGCCTTTGAGCCGCTGACTTTCGCGGCCCTTCCGGATCTGGAGGATCTGCCGATACCACCGCAGAACGGGAAGAAGAACGGAAGCCTGCTGATTGTGGCGGATCCCGAGGCGATCGCGGAGCCGGGATTCCACCGGGTGTTGAACCGACTGGGGGCGAAGGGGATGAGCGTCGACCTTTTGCCGAACCTGGCCGAGCGGGCGCTGGGCCGGATCCCCCTGGAGGTGGCAGAGACCTTCCGAAACCACTACGAGGTTGTGTTCAACGACCTGGTGCTGGACCCCGTCCAGAGGATCCTCGACGTGACCGTTGCGCTGGGTGCGCTGATTCTGCTCTCGCCGATCATGGTGCTGGTAGCCCTGACCATCCGGATGGAATCGAAGGGCGGGGCGCTCTTCGTGCAGGATCGGGTCGGACTGGACGGGACAACCTACCGCATGCACAAGTTCCGCACGATGACGGTGCGGGAGGAGGCAAACGGGAAACCGGCGTTCGCGGACAAGGAGGAACACCGGATCACGAGGGTCGGCAGATTTTTGCGCAAAACCCGGCTGGACGAGTTGCCGCAGCTCTGGGACGTTCTGTTGGGGAACATGAGCCTGGTGGGGCCCCGGCCAGAGCAGCCCGCCTTCGTGGAACAGTTCCGGGAGTCGATCCCCTTTTACGACTATCGCCACGAAGCCAGGCCCGGCATCACCGGATGGGCCCAGATCAATTATGATTATGCGTATGACCTGGAAGGTACGAAACGGAAGCTGGAGTACGACCTTTACTACGTCAAGCGCCGGTCGATGATGCTGGACCTGCAGATCCTGCTGAAAACCCTGGAGATCATGGTCGGGAGGCGGGGAGCGCGGTGAGGCGGATCCTGGTGGTGAACAAGGCCTACTGGCCTCACCTCGGCGGGGTGGAGACCGTGGCGCGTCAACTGGCGGAAGGGGCGGCAGCGGCGGGGTTTGAAGTGGATGTGCTCTGTCTCGCGGACAGGGATTCCGAGGAAGAGACCAACGGCGTCAGGGTTCACCGAGTTCGAAGTGCGTTTAGGGTGGGGAGTGCGCCGTTGTCCTGTAAATTCCTGGAAAGATACGGCGAGTTGGCTCAAAAGGCCGGCTTGATTCATTTTCACGCACCCAACCCGATGGGAGAACTTGCCCTGTTGCTCAAGGGGCGAGGAAAAGCGGAAAAGGTTATTTGCACGTATCATTCAGACCCGCTCAGGCCCAGGTGGGCTGCCGGGGCTTACCAAAAACTGCTGAAAAGATTTCTCGGCCACTGTGATGACATCATCGCAACCTCACCCAACTATATCCAGAGTTCGCCGGTGCTAAAGCCCATTGAAAACCGCACTACCGTTATTCCCCTAGGGGTTGACGTGGAGCGGTTCTCCAACGTAGCTCCCGAGTTGATCGTCGGATGCGAAAGGATGCTGGAAGGGTTGCCCAGGCCACGGGCCCTGTTTGTCGGACGGCTTGTCTATTACAAGGGCGTGGATGTCTTGCTCAAGGCTCTGGCTCAGGTGCCTGAAGTATCGGGCGTAATCGTGGGAGAGGGCCCGCTGAAAGGGGACTTGGAGGCATTGGCTGGAAGACTGAGGATCGCCCCCCGCATCCGGTTCCTGGAGCCTTTGCCGGACAACCTTTACCCCGCGATCTACCATTGCGCGGATCTTTTCGTCCTTCCATCAATCGAAAGGACCGAGGCTTTCGGCATCGTCGGCCTTGAAGCGATGGCTGCAGGGTTACCGCTGATCACCACGGAACTGGGAACGGGGACGTCATACTACAACAGGGATGGCACCACCGGAGTTGTCGTTGCGCCGGGACATCCGGCTGGAGTTGCAGAAGCTATTCAACACCTCCTTTCAGACGGATCTTCCAGGCCTTCAGTGATTTGCCCCGACGAGAAAAGCGATTTTAGATTTTCCCTCGAGAACCTTCAAAACGGCTATGAAGGGTTATATCAGCTAACCCGAGCTGCCGTCGATCTTCAGGAGAAGACCGATGAACCTGCTGCTTGACGCACGGGTACTTGACCATACTCATACGGGAATCGCCGTTTTCACAAGGGAATTACTACCCTATCTTAAGGACCATTTCTCCAGAATCGGGGTGCTCCACAAATCCGAGGAGGCTGTGTCTTATTACAAGGATCTAGGATATGAATGGGTGAGGTGCAATTACAACCTGAAGGACAACATGCTGGGATCCATCCTCGAAACGAGGGAAATCTTGAAAAGCGGATCCTGGGATGTTTTTTTCTCCCCGTTATTTTTCCCGAGGGTTTTGTCCAGAAGTGCCAAAACGAAGGTTATTGTCATGATTCATGACCTGATCTACCTCGATGAGGCCGACAACCCGCTCAGGTATTTCAAGCTTTGGCTTGCGACACTCGTAGGTGGGAAAACTGCTGATCGAATTTTGACAGTTTCAGAATTCAGCAAGTCGGTAATTGAAGAAAAATTTCCGTCTTTCAAAGGGAAGATCTCGGTTGTTTCTTGTCCACTCCCGCTGAGGAAGCTTGCCGGATTCGATAATTCCGTTCTGACAAGGCTTAACCTCGCCGAGCAAAGGTATTTTTTGTTTGTCTCCGCTTTGAGAAAATACAAGGGCTATGAGCAGACGATTCAGGCTTTTGGAGAGCTTGACGAGCCCAACCTGAAACTCGTGATTGTCGGAAAACCGGACCTGTGGCAGGACCGGAACCTGCCGCAAGAAATTCTTCGATTATCGAAGAGCGAAAGGGTCATTTTTACCGGCTATATTTCCGACATGGAGCTGAACTCGCTTTACAGGAATGCTCTTGCTCTGGTATTCCCGAGCCAGAAGGAAGGATTCGGGATTCCGGTCCTAGAAGCTCAGTATCACGGTTGCCCGGTTATTTGCACCGAAATCCCGCCCTTGAAGGAGGTCGCGGGTGAAGGATGTTTATTTTTAAAGGATAGCTTCCCTATGAATATTCAAAAGGCTATGGTCAAAATCGCCTCAGATAATGAGTATAAAATGGGCCTTATAGAAAAAGGCAGACGAAATATGGGCAGGTTTTATCCAGAAACGATATGCGAGAATATTGTTGAACATCTCTTTGTTAAGTAAGCAAAGATAAGCAACTGGAGATTCTGAAATCCAGACTCATTGGTTTGGAGGCAAACAATGAAGCCTATTGCGCTTGTCACAGGAATAACCGGCCAGGATGGAGCTTTTCTTGCGGAGATTCTGCTTGACAAAGGATACGAGGTCCACGGCGTCAAGCGCCGCAGCAGTCTCTTCAACACGGGACGCATAGATCATCTTTATCAGGACCCGCACGAAAGGGATCAAAAATTCATTTTACATTACGGAGATTTGACGGACGCGACGAACCTCATCCGTATCGTTCAGGAAGTCCAGCCTGACGAAATCTACAATCTCGCTGCCCAAAGCCACGTGCAGGTTTCCTTTGAAACTCCCGAGTACACCGCGAATAGCGATGCCTTGGGAACTCTTAGATTGCTTGAAGCTATCCGAATCCTTGGACTAGGAAACAAGACACGTTACTACCAGGCATCGACCAGCGAACTTTATGGACAGGCTTTGGAAATACCCCAAAAGGAAACGACCCCCTTTTGCCCACGTAGCCCTTACGCGGTCGCAAAACTTTATGGTTACTGGATTACCGTAAACTACCGGGAAGCTTACGGCATTCATGCTTCAAACGGCATCCTTTTCAACCATGAATCCCCTCTGAGGGGAGAGACTTTTGTAACCAGAAAGATCAGTCGTGCAGCAGCCCGAATCTCACTGGGGCTTCAAAAAAAGTTATATTTGGGCAATCTGGATGCACAGCGTGACTGGGGGCATGCGAGAGATTATGTCCTGGCCATGTGGCTTATGCTCCAGCAGGATAAGCCCGATGATTACGTTGTTGCCACGGGGGAAAGCCACAGTGTCCGGGATTTTGTTTCAAGAGCTTTCAGGTTTGCCGGGATCCGCCTGGCCTGGCAGGGAATCGGGCTTGAAGAAAAGGGAATTGACGAAGAAACCGGTGCAATTGTCGTAGAAGTCGACCCCCGCTATTTCCGACCTACGGAGGTGGATCGGTTGCTGGGCGACCCTTCAAAGGCGAAGGCAAAGCTGGGGTGGGAGTCGGCCATAAACTTCAACGACCTCGTGAAAGAGATGGTTGAAGCCGATATCAACCACTTCAAGAGAGAAGTCTATTGCTGCCAGGGGGGCTTCGGATCNGGTTCCGCGGATCGAAGAACCAGGGCAGATCCGTGATAAGGGTGAACTGGAATAATGGAAAAATCTGACAAAATTTATGTCGCTGGTCACCGCGGGCTTGTGGGATCTGCTCTGACACGGAAACTTCGGGCTGAAGGCTATTCGCGGGCCGTGTTTCGAACAAGCGCAGAGCTGGATCTTCGTCGACAGGAGAAAGTGGAGCGATTTTTCCAGGAAGAAAAACCCGATTATGTTTTTTTGGCTGCGGCAAGGGTTGGAGGTATCCTGGCAAACAGTGCATTCCCTGGACAGTTCATTTATGACAACCTCATGATTCAGGCGAATGTCATCGAATGCTCCCGTATTCATGGGGTAAAGAAACTTCTTTTCCTGGGAAGTTCCTGTATTTATCCTCGCGCATGCCCTCAGCCGATCAAGGAAGAGTATCTTTTGACCGGCCCGCTGGAACCGACAAACGAATCCTACGCTGTTTCAAAAATCGCAGGCATCAAAATGTGCCAGGCCTACCGAAGAGAGTACGGGTGCAATTTTATAGCGGTGATGCCCACGAACCTGTACGGCCCTAATGACAACTACGATCTTGAGGCCAGTCATGTTCTGCCTGCGCTTATCCGCAAATTTCACGAAGCGAAGATCAGAAAGGATCCCTTTGTTGTTTTGTGGGGAACAGGAACGCCAAGACGTGAATTCCTCCACGTGGATGACCTCGCAGATGCCTGCCTGTACGTGATGAACCACTATGATGAAGGGGAAATCCTGAATATCGGGTCCGGAGAGGATCTGAGCGTTAGAGAACTGGCCCTCCTCGTAAGAAAGATCGTAGGATACTCAGGCGAGATTTCCTGGGACGAGACCAAGCCTGATGGAACTCCGCGAAAATTGATATCGAGCGATAGGTTGGTCCAAATGGGCTGGACTTGCCGGATTGGTTTGCAGGAAGGGATTTCAAAAACCTATTCGGATTTTCTAAAGTTTGATGTCGGGAATGGTTCCATCAGGTGAACAAGCCGTTCATTTCCGTCGTGACCGCTACCTATAATTCAGCGGACTTGATCCAGCGTTGTATTGACAGCGTTGCAAGCCAGACCTTTAGGGGATTTGAGCATATCCTTATTGATGGAGCTTCGACAGATGGGACTGTTGGGATTATCCGGGCCAACCAAGATAAGCTGGCTTACTGGATTTCGGAACCGGATACGGGTGTCTACAACGCTTGGAATAAAGCGGTTCCCCACATGCGGGGAGAGTGGGTCCTTTTTCTAGGTTCTGACGATAAACTCGTGGATAGGTTCGTATTAGAAAAGATGGTTCCCGTCCTGGAAGATGCGTATCCCGAACACGATATCGTCTATGGAATTGTGATTGGAGTCAAAAGAGGCACGGAGGAAGAGCTTTACGTCGATGGTGAACCGTGGGAGGAGCGTAAATACAAATTCAATAGGGCAAGGCGCGAGTTGCCGCCGCATCCATCGACATTCCAGCATAGATCGTTGTTTTCTGGAGAAAATACATTTGACGAGACATTCAGGATAGCTGGGGACAGTGATTTTCTAACGCGACAAGTTATACGAAAGGACCCGTTGTTCCACCCGTTAAGGGTTGTCTTTTTTTCAATGGGCGGACTATCCGGCTTGTTGGGAAAAAGAGAGTATATGATGTGGGAAGAAGAGCTGCTTATTTCAAAGCGATATAACATTACAGTACCCAAACAAATATTACTAGTAAACCTGATAAAATCCGTGTCTAAAGATTTATTGTTTATATTATTCGGCAAGCACTTGCTATGCTATATAGTCGATTTTTACAGAATAGTAACTTTCAGAAAACCGATACATTTTAAAAATAAATAAAATGTATGGATTCCTGATCAGGAGCGCTGGCTAAATATGGTAAAAGACAATGACAGAATTTGACTGCCGATTATGCGGCGGGAAAACCAACTTCATATTCAAAGGGAATCTAATGGGCATGCAGATTGATTATTATGAATGCCCATCTTGTCATTATGTCCAGACCGAAAAACCATTTTGGTATGAAGAAGCATATAAAGAAGCGATTAATGATTCTGATACGGGAATCATGTCAAGAAATATTCACAATACAAAGATTGTCATATCTGCTTTGTTTTTGTTGGGCCAGCTTCGGGGCAAAGTAGTGGATTATGCCGGCGGTTATGGCATATTAGTTCGCATGCTGCGCGATGTCGGGATAGATGCCTATTGGGCAGATACCTACGCAGAAAATCTGGTTGCGAAAGGTTTTGAGCATGACGGATCGAGAGCATCTTTAGTCACCGCTTTTGAGGTTTTTGAGCATTATATATATCCATATAAAGAGGTAGGAAAACTGTTAGATATCTCTAATAATATATTATTTTCCACGACGTTAATGCCTAAACCGACTCCAGCTCAAGAGACTTGGTGGTATTACGGTCAAGAACATGGCCAGCATATCGGCTTTTTTAGAGAAGAAACATTAAATGCATTAGCTAAAAAATATAACAAATATTTTGTTAGTGATGGCTCGTCTTGTCACCTGTTTAGCGATCGCCCTATTTCTAAGAAAAAATGGAAGTTTTATATTCGCTATTGTAATATAAATTATTTTTTAAATAAAATAACACTAAGGCCAAAGACATGGTCCGACTATCTTATAATGTCAAAAAGAAAACAAGGCCGAAGACTGTGAAGATCGCTTTTGATTATCAGATATTTTTCTTGCAAAAATACGGAGGAATATCTAGGTACATTGTAAGAATTGCAGAGTTGCTTGGGTCGTTGGGGGTNGAGGCCAAAATATTCGCACCCATCTATATAAATCGGCATCTTCATGCTTTAAATGATGGCCTTAAAAAGGGTTATTATGTAGAAAAATATATTAATAAAACAGGGAGAGTGATGAATTTTATAAATAACACAATGTGCGACAGAAACATTGCTTCCTGGATTCCTGATGTTATTCACGAAACTTACTATAAAGCGAGAGTACCTGAAACCCCGAAGTGTCCCCGAGTGGTCACGGTCCACGATATGATCCACGAACTTTTCCCCGATGCCTTTCCCGCAGAAGATAGGACGGCCGAGCTGAAGCGAGAGGCTGTTTTGAGGGCAGATCATATTATCTGCGTTTCTGAGAGCACCAGGAAGGATTTGCAAACAATCCTGGATATCCCATCTGCAAAAGTATCTGTGATACACCATGGACCAGGGTATATAAAAGAGGTTGATGCAGGTGAGCAAGGCGACAAGGAGTGTGTGAAAGATAGGCTTGAATCCCCGTATCTGCTTTATGTTGGGCCGCGCAGGGGGTACAAAAATTTTAAAGGACTGCTGAAAGGGTTAGCGCTATCCACGAAAATATTAAGTGATTTGTCTTTAGTCTTGTTCGGAGGAGGAGATATTTCGGAGAGTGAACGGGGCCTTATTGGAAATATGAAAGTAAAAGAGGGGAGAATAATACATATATCCGGAGATGACGCATTGCTACGCGCTCTTTATGCCGATGCTGAAGCTCTGGTTTATCCGTCGTTGTACGAAGGTTTCGGTTTCCCCCCCTTGGAGGCTATGGGATTAGGGTGCCCAGTTGTCTGCAGTTGTACCAGTTCTTTGCCTGAAATTGTAGGGGACGCAGGGATGTATTTTGACCCGTACCAGCCAGAATCAATAGCGAATGCGATTGAAAAAATTATTTATTCAGAAGCCTTGCGTAAAGAAATTGTGAGGCTTGGTTACATTAGAGTTAAAAAGTTCGCTTGGGAAACATGCGCATCCAGTACGATGCAAATATATAATAAAATAATAAATGATAAAAGCTGAACATGAATTATAACTAAAGCACATAATAGAGCTTTTGTCTGTTTTATTGTGGAATGGGGGGGAGATGTGTGCGAGTTCATCTTGTTTATCCTCACGGAAATAAAATATCTACCCCCGATGCTATTGGCCGAAATCTCGCCATTTACTTGTCAAGGAAATACCCGGTATTGCTTTATGAATGGAATAAGCCTTTTGAAATGGAACCAGAGCAGGGGGATGTGTTAATAGGGCATCCTCACCCAGATCGACATACTTCTTTTAGGATGAATATGACTAAAAGTGAGTGGTTAAAAAAAATAGTCCTTTGCCCATACGCTCATGGTGATTATGGACAAATAGCTTATCTGGATGACGTTATACGGAAATGTGATAAATACCTTGCAATTACAGGAAACTACTGGTATGAGGAGAATCCGAAAACTATTTTCTCCCACTGGATGCCCAAAATGAAACGTATGGATTTAGCAGTAGACCGGAAAGATTTCCCTTTCCTGAAAAGAAAAATTAATGAAACAGGCCATCGTAAAATGGTCTATATAGGCGAAGATAAGAGATATAAAAATATGGATTACCTTCGCGAAATTGCACGCCTGGCCACTGGGATAAAGTTTTATTGGATTGGCAACAAAAAAGGTGGAAACAAGGATACTAACATAGAATCTCTTGGGTTTATGGATTTTAAAGCAGATGAGGCAAAACGCATACTATCTGAAATGGACTTTATGATTACAGTTGGGGATTCGGATGCTAACCCTACGACGATTTTGGAAGCAATGTCTTGGGGACTTATTCCTATATGCACCCCACAGTCAGGATATTACGGATATAAGGGGATATTGAACATCCCATTGTGTAATGCCAATGAAGCTGCACGAATATTGGAAGCGATTAATGCGCAAAAAGAGAATGAGCTCTTAATTATTCAAAAGCTCAATGAGGAAATCCTTGAGAATCACTTCAACTGGGAGCGTTTTTGTAAAGAAGTTGCGTGTGCAATCGAGACTAAAGAGAAGATAGAAATGGCTGCAGTGAATTGGAAAACAAAAAATAGAATCTTATGGGCTAGGATTATGGCCCCTTATTGGAAGATGGTAATTATTAACAAGATAAGGAATTTTATTGGTCGGTGTGTTAGAAAAACAGGCAAAGAAGCATTATTTAAAAAATATATACACAGGTACATGGGTAGAAGCAGATGAAAGGCAAAAAATGCAGAACAGGGAAAGATGTCCGATGTGGGTAATATGTTAAATTTTGCCCGACAAATTTTCTTCCAAGGCAAAGGGAAAAAAGCCTCCCTTTTTTCCTTTGCCTTGTCTGTTGGCGGAAAGACTCTTGGTTATATCAGAACAGTTATTGCTGCTGCTCTTTTCGGTGCGGGTGCCGCAATGGACGTTTTCCACGTGACCACTGGTGCTGCGGATCTTCTTGTCGGAACGACTCGCCTTTCAGTGGAAACAGCTCTTCTACCGGAACTTTCCCGCTTGAGAAAAGAAAAGCAAGAGATTGCAGAGTCTTCTCTCATGGCGGTTGCGCTCTGGATCTGCCTGGGGCTGAGTACCCTCTATGCGGTGGTGTTCCTGTTTTTCCCGGAAGAGGTCATGAGCCTTTTCGCGTTCGGGTTCAGGGATGAGCGGTTGGAGCTCGGCATAAAGATGTTGGCCTTGCTTGTCCCGTTTCTTTTCGTCTCGGCGTTGTACGGCATGCTCACTACCTGGGCGCTCCACACCGGCCAGTTGACACTACCTTCTTTGGTTGAGAGTCTTTACAATCCGATTGCCATTCCGCTTTTGCTGGTCTTGGCTCCCTTATATGGCGCTCTTGCCCTCCCGCTTTCCCTGAGCCTTGGTTGGATCGCCCGTTTGTCGATCATGCTTTTTGCCATGAAAGGCATCCCGTGGACCTGGAAGGAGGTCCCATGGTCTTCGCTCGGCCGGGTGGGCAAAAACGCCCTGTACTGCATGGGAATGATAGGGGCAGGCACCCTCTACCAGATCACGGACCGGTTCTTTGCCTCCTTGCTGCAGGTGGGGACGGTTGCTGCTCTCGGTTATGCCGCTTTCATCTACATCTTGCCCCTGGCTTTGGTTGAAAACCCCCTCCAGATTTTTCTGGCCCGTTCAAGCCGAGCGGCGGTTGAAAATCCTGAGGAAGTTCCTCATGCCGTCGAGCGGATGACTCGGGTCGGGTTCTATTATTTCCTCCCTCTGGGATTCGGGATGGCGGCGCTGGCTCGTTCCTTGATCAGCCTGGCTTTCGGTTACGGAGCCTTTACGGAACCGGCGACGGCTTTGGCGGGCCAATGCCTCTCGGCCTATGCGGTCGCACTCGCTTTTGCCCTGGGCGGGGCGGTTCTCTGGCGATACGCTCAATCAAGAGGGAAGTTGAAGGAAGTCATGCTGGTGGGATACGCGACGGTTTTGCTCAACGTCGTGTTCGACTGGCTCTTCGCGAAACTCTGGGGGGCGCCGGGAATCGCTTTGGCTACAACCTTAGTCACGGTGATAGGCCTGTTTGCCAACGCGAAACTGCTTCTTCCGACGGGAGCAGGCGGCCGCCTGGCCGGGCTATCCCTCCGTCTCCTGCCCTGGAGCCTGGCTTGGGGTTTGCCTCTATACTGGCTTGCCGGAAAATCGACTTTCTGGGCGTTGGCTGCGGGCGGGACGGCGCTTTTGGCCAACTGGCTCCTGCTGGAGCGGCTGCCGATGTTTTCCGATGTTCCTCCGGAATGGATGCCCCGAATACTGGTGAAGGAAATGCTTGCGGGCTTGAGGAAAGCAGCCTGAACCGCCCCTGCCGTGTTAAAATCAATTTAAAGTACTGCCAAAACGCAAACGGGAGGTGGTTCCATGCTCAAGGATTTCAAGACCTTCATCCTGCGGGGCAACATGATGGATCTGGCCATCGGGATTATTCTGGGCGGGGCCTTCGGGGCCATCATCAAGAGCCTGGTCGAAGACATCCTGATGCCGCCCATCGGCCTGGCGTTGGGGAACACGGATTTCTCGGGCCTCTTCACGGTGCTGAAGGAGGGGCCGACTCCGGGCCCGTACGCTTCCCTTGCCGCGGCGAAAGCGGCGGGGGCGGTCACCCTGAATTACGGGCTTTTCCTGACCGCCATCGTCAATTTCCTCATCATCGGTTTCTGCATCTTCCTCATCGTGCGCTGGCTGAACCGTCTCATGCCGAAACCGGAACCGGCTCCGGCCCGTCCCATGAAGGATTGTCCTTTCTGCCTTTCCAGCATCCCCGAGGGAGCGAAACGCTGCCCGCACTGCACCTCGGAACTGTAGGGTTCGGGGCTGTTCGCCGTGCGTTTTTCGGTCCATCTTTAGTTTTTTTGAGGGGGTTCCTGTCCAAGGAACCCCTTCACAATGTGTACAGGCAGTTCCCGGAAGGTTATAATCCAAACATATCCGGTAAGCCCGGATAAAAAGTAAACCTTTCTTTAACCTTTCAAAAGGAGCGTGCGTCTTCATGTTTACGGATCTGCTCACCGCCCTGGCCGTCGTCATCAACGGCATCCCGCAGGGCATCCTGGCTCTGAGTTTCGGTTTTGCGGCTCTTCCCACGTCCCTCGCCTTCCTGGCGGGCATCGCCGGGTCCCTGGCCTTCAACTCGGTGGCCACCATCAGTTTCCAGGCCGAGACAATCACCCTGGCCGGTTCCCTCGGGCGGAACATCAGGGAGCGGCTCAGCCTGGTGTTCTGGGGCGGCATCTTCCTGCTCATTCCCTCGGTCCTGGGGATGAACGAGGCGATCGTGGCCTTCATCGGTCCCACCATCGTCACGTCGATGATGGCGGGCGTCGGCATCATGCTGGCCTTCGTGGCGGTGAACCTCTATGCCTCCGAAAAGTTCTCCGGCGCCATGTCCTTTGTTTCGGCCCTGGTCGTCTGGTTCATCACGAAGGACCTGGCCAAGACGATCATCGTGTCGGTGCTGGCTTCCACGGCGGTTTACAACTATCTGCGCTACGTGGCGAAGAAGGATGTGGACGCGCCCGAGATCCACATGGAGAACGAGCGGTTCCACTTCGGGAACATCGAGTGGTGCTTCTGGCGGAACCGGGCGGTTTTCCTCGGAGCATTGGGCATCGCCTGCCTGAACATCGGTGCGAACATCAGCTTCGGCAAGATCACGGGCAGCATCGCGAATACGAACACGAACATCGATCACCTGGCGATCTATTCGAGCGTGGCGGACATCCTGTCCACCCTCTTCGGCGGCGGCCCGGTCGAGGCCATTATCTCCGGCACGGCCACGGCCCCCAATCCCCTGCGTTCCTCCGTGCTGATGATGGGCATTATGGCGGCGATCCTGCTTTTCAAACTTCTGCCGGTCATCGGCCGCTACGTGCACCGGTCTTCCATCGCGGGATTCCTGTTCATCCTGGGCACCTTCGTGACCTTTGCGACGAACATCCAGGGCGCCATCGCATCGGCTCCGGCCTTTGCGGGACCCTACGGCTTCTCGCCGTGGGGAATGGTCATCGGCGCCACCACGCTCGTTTCGGCCCGCTGGAACCCGTTCTACGGCCTTCTTGCGGGGCTGGCCATCAAACTCGTGTTCCATCTCTAGGGGAGAATCTGGAAATGTCCGGGAACAACCCCCAGTTCTACGAGCTCAGGGCGGCGGGGCTCACCCGCCGCCTGAAAAAGGTTCGCGTCGCGGAACACCTTGTGATCGCGTCGTTCGTCATGCTGGGCGACACAAAGCTGATCGAAGCCTGTGCCGACGCCCTGCTGCCCCTTCTTCCGAAGGACGAAATCGACATGCTGGTCTGCCTGGAGGCGAAGGGAATTCCCCTGACCCATGCGTTGGCCGTCCGCCTGGGAGTCGACTACATCACGGTCCGCAAGTCCGTGAAGAGCTACATGGAGAATCCGCTCGTCGTGGAGGTCCAGTCCATCACCACAGCCGGCACGCAGCTTCTGGTCATGGATGGAGTGGACCGAGCCAAGGTGGAGGGGCGCCGTATCTGCGTGGTGGATGACGTGGTTTCCACGGGAGGTTCCCTGCGCTCGGTGGAGAGACTCCTGGCCGAGGCTGGAGCAAAGGTCGTGGCGAAAACCGCGGTGCTGCTGGAGGAAGGCGGTTACGATGGATCCGATCTTGTTTTCCTCGAAAGGCTGCCCGTCTTTCCGGACTGAATCGTCAGACCGATTTCAGGTTTTATTTCCGTTTGTCGGCAACCGGGGGCTTCGGCCCCCCTTTTTCTTATTATTTTCGTATTGGGGTTGAAAATAAAGAGTTTATTTAAAATAGAGGTTGTTTTTTTAATTTTTTGATAAACTCTATTTCAAGCGGTTTTTGAAAGAGAAGAGGCGTTTTTCATGCTGCGTTGCTGTGGAATCTCGAAACGGTTCAAAAGCGAAAACGGGTCTGTCCTGGCCATCAAACGGGTCGACCTCGATCTGGGGGAAGGAGAGTTCCTTTGCGTCCTGGGTCCGTCCGGATGCGGCAAGTCAACGCTCCTGAGGCTGATCGCCGGTTTGGTCCAGCCCACGGCGGGCCGTATCGAGTTCACGGCCGAAAACGAATCCTCCTCCGGAAGCGTGAGATGCGCGACGGTTTTCCAGGACCACGGACTTTTCCCCTGGATGACCGTCCTGGAGAACACGGGATTCGGCCTCAAAATGCAGGGAGTGCCGAAGAAAGAGAGGGACGCCAGGTCTGAGGCGGTCCTCGAACAGGTGGGCATCCCGGGTTTCGGGCGAAGCTACCCCCACGAACTTTCCATGGGAATGCGGCAGCGGGTGGCTCTGGCCCGGGCATTCGTTTCAATGCCCGACATCCTTCTCATGGATGAGCCTTTCGCCTCGCTGGACGCCCAATCGAGGGCCGTCCTGCAGAAGGACCTGCGCTCCTGGCAGGAGAGCCGGAAAATCCCGGTCCTGTTCATCACCCATGACATCGCGGAATCGCTTGTCCTTGCCGACCGGATCCTGGTTCTCTCTGCGCGCCCCGCCCGGGTCCTCGCGAATATTCCCCTGCCTCCGGACCGATGCCATTCCGTGGTTGCCGGATTTGACCCGGATCTTGGGGCAATCGGGCGTGAAATCTGGGAAATCCTGGGGCATGAGGAATGCATGGCCCCTCANGGAGGTGTCCGCTTGAAAAGCCGGCTCAAACGTTTCTTCGGGCCATTGGTCCTTCCTCTGGCGGTATTGGCGGCCTGGGAAATTGGGTCCCGCATGGGCGTGATCTCCCCCATGTTCTTTCCCTCGCCGGCCACGATCGCGAAAACCCTGGCGGACCTGGCGGCCAGCGGCCGCCTCGGGGTCGATCTCAAAGCGACACTTGGACGGGTGGCGATCGGGCTGTCCATCGGGGTTGGGCTGGGATTGCCTCTCGGCCTCCTGATGGGCTGGAAACCGGGGTTGAGGTACCTGGCGGATCCCATGGTCGCCGCGACCCATGCTCTGCCGAAGATCGCCATGTACCCGATCCTGATGGTCCTATTCGGAATAGGGGACGGTTCGCGCGTGGCCCTGATCGCCCTTGGGGCTTTTTTTCCGATGCTGATCAATGCCATGTCGGGAGTGAGGCAGATCGACCCGCGTTTTTTTGAAGTTGCCGAAAGCTATGGCGCCCGGGGCGGGCGTATTCTCACCGAGGTGGTCTGGCCGGGGAGCCTTCCGTTCGTGCTTGCGGGCTTTCGGCTTGCCCTGAACGGAGCCCTGCTGCTTGGAATCGCCGCCGAGCTTCTGACGGCCAGGGAAGGCCTNGGGGGGATGATCTGGATGGCATGGCAGACATTCCGGACGGAAGAGATGTATGCGGCCCTGTTCGTCACCGGCTTGCTGGGCGTTGCCTTCAACGGGCTGACGAACCTCCTGGTCAGAAAACTTGCTCCATGGCGCCCGCAGGCGGGTGCCGGCAACTGAGGCTGAAGGCCGGCTGGATCAGGCCAGGCAACCATCACGAAAGGGAGGGCATGATCAAGTTGAAAAAGAGAAAGAATCGGTTCCTCGTACCCCTGGTCATTTTTACATTCCTTTTTCTCCTGCCGTTCGGGTTTTGCCGGGCCGATGCGGCCCAGGCTCCACTGACGCACCTCCGGGCCGTCGTCCTGCCCTACGTGACCTCCGGGCCGTTTTTTATCGCCCGGGAAGAGGGGTTTTTCAAGGAGCAGGGGCTGGATGTCGAATTCATCCAGATGATCGTGCCGACGATCGCCTTCGGTGAGGTGGCCCGGGGGACGATCGACATCAGCCAGATCGGCACGCGAATCGGTCCCTTCAATGCCATGGCGCGGGGCGCGGAAGTCCATGTCGTGGCGGACAAGGGAGGTTTCCCCAAAGAAGGCAAAGGAGCCTACAGCGGACTTGTTGTCCGCAAGGACCTGCTCGATGCCTCCGGGAGGCCCGACTGGGCGCGCATCAAGAAGGAACCGCTTTCCATCGACCCGACGAGTTTCTGGGGATTCCTGAGCGAACGTTACTTCCAAAGGAACGGCCAGAAATTCTCTGATTTCAAGATGGAGGAATTGCCCGTCACCGTTCTTTCCGATGCCTTCGCCAAGAAGAAGGTCGCGATGGCCACGGTGGCCGAGCCCTGGCTGACCCGGTTCCTCCAGGAGGGGTACGTCGTGCTTTGTTCCTCCGACGGGGAGCTTGCCCCACACGCGCATTTTTCAGGCGTATGCTTCGGCCCTAGCCTTCTGGTGAAGAACCGGGACGCCGGGGTACGGTTCATGGTGGCCTACCTGAAGGCGGTTCGTCAATACAACCAGGGGAAGACGAAAAGGAACATCGAGATCCTGTCGAAGCACACCGGTCTTGCGCCCGACACGCTCAAGGCCTGCACCTGGCCGGCGATGCGAAGCGACGGACGCGTCGACCCCTCCAGTTTCGCGGAATTCCAGAGGTGGTGCCTTGCCAGGAAACTGGCGGACCAGGTGGTGGTGGGCAAGAAACTGTGGGACTCGTCCTTCGTGGACGAGGCGAACCGGATTCTGGGGAAGCCGAAACCGTAGATGTCTGCCGTGCCCGGGCCCGGCGAGAAAGCGATTTCCCTGTGGGCCCTTTTCGAGAGCAAGGCGCTGGAATCCGGAGAGAGCCTTGCCGTCATCGAAGGCTCGAACCGCTGGACGTATGCGGAGCTGCGCGAGCGATCCCTCAAGATCGCAGGCGATCTTGAACCGCTCCTCGCAGGGAAGGGGGGCGTCAGGGTTGCGGTGGAAGCCGGGCTGGACGCCGGAACCGCCGCGGCGATTCTCGGCACCCTCCGGGCAGGGGGGATCGTCGTCCCGATGGATCCTTCGCACCCCGCCGCCTATCGGCAAACCATCATCGAAGAGGCGGCTCCGGCGGTTTTTCTCGAAGGGCGGAGCGGAAAGGTGCTTTCGGCCTCGCCCGAAGCTTTTAGGGGCGAAGGAGAACCGTTCGGAGTCGGCGACATCGCCGGACTCTCGATCCTTCTCTGGACCTCCGGCTCGACGGGCAGGCCGAAAGGGGTTGCCGTGACAGGAGGCCCATTCGCCCTCGAAGCCCGAAATTGCATGAAGGCCTATAAGCTGGGACCGGGAGAGAGAGTGGGACTGACGTCTTCCCCGACTTTCGCGGGGGCGATGGCCGCTTTCTTCACCACCCTTCTCTCGGGTGCCGCGCTTGTTCCTGCGGATCTCAGNGATCCTGGGGCTCGGGGGACGAACGATTGGCTGGAGAGAGAACAGATCACGCTGTTCCGACCTCCCGTGTCCTTTTATCGCCAGTGGATCAAAAACCTGCCTGCCGACTCGGTTCCGCAAACGCTCAGGATGGTGACGCTGGGCGGACAGCGTCTTTGTTGGGGTGATCTCGAGGACTTCAGGGTGAAATTCCCGGCGGACCGTGTGATCGCCCATCGCTATGCGTGCACGGAGGCCGCACTGGTGGCACATGTTGCGTTCGGAGGCGGCGCCCCCTTCCCCGAGGAGGGGAGCGTTCCCCTGGGGAGGCCCCCGGAAGGGGTCGGGGTTGTCGTCCTGGATGAAGACGGCAGAGCGGTCCCCGCGGGAACGGTCGGCGAAATCGGGGTGACCGGCGGAGGGCTTGCGCGCGGCTACTGGAAAAATCCCGCCCTGACCCGCGAGCGCTTCATCGATTTGGACGGTGGAGAAAGACTCTACAGGACGGGGGATCTCGGCTTTCTTCTCCCGGACGGAACCCTTCTTCTGGAGGGACGCCTCGACGGGCAGGTCAAGGTCAGGGGATTCAGGGTTGAAACCGCCAGGGTGGAGGAAGCCCTGCGGGAGATCCCCGGTGTCGGGGAGTCGGCTGCCAGGGCCTGGATCCCTCCTTCTTCACCGGGAGAGCCGGTCCTGGTGGGGTATGTCGTTCCGTCGGGCGAAGTCCGGCTGACGTCGGACGGTTTGAGGCGCCAGCTGACGGAACGGTTGCCCGACTACATGATCCCGGGGCGGTTTCTCGTCATTTCCGAGCTGCCGCGGACACCGGGAGGCAAGATCGACCCAAGCCGCCTGCCCGATCCCGAGTCCGGAAGACCGGGCCTGTCCGTGCCTTTTGTTCCTCCGGAAAGCCCGGTCGAGCAAACCCTTTCGAAGCTTTGGGAGGAGACCCTCGGGCTGCGCCCCGTCGGGGTCCTGGACGATTTTTTCGATCTGGGGGGGCATTCGGTCCAGGCCGCACAGTTGTTCGGAAAACTGGAAAGAGTGTTCGGGGTTCAGCTCCCTCTGGCGCGGCTGTACCAGGCCCGAAACATCCGGGACATGGCCGCCCTGCTGGCGCGGGGCAAAGCCGGAGAATGGTCCTGCATCGTGCCCATAAGGACCGGGACGGGAGGATTCCCCCTCTTCCTCGTCCACGCGATCGGGGGGCATGCCATCGGGTTCGGGCCGCTCGGCGACCGGCTGCAGGGCTGCGATACGTACGGGATACAGGCATGGGGCCTTCACCCGCGGCATTTCCCTCATCTTGCGGTGGAGGAAATGGCCGCGCACTATATCGCGGAAATGAGAAGAATCCAGCCGAAGGGCCCTTATCGCGTCCTGGGCTATTCCTTCGGGGGAGTCGTCGCCTACGAGATGGCTCGGCAACTCGAATCCGCGGGAGAGAACGTCGGTTTTCTGGGGATGCTCGANCAGAAGAGCCCTCGTGATGGAAAACGAGGAAGGTTTCAGGCCCACGGTCACGAGGCTCTGGAACGACGTCACAAGGCGGATCAAGCTGGCCATCCGGATTCCCGCGGCGAAGGCGCTCCTTGGGCTGGGATTGCCCGTCCCGTTCATGCACAGGATCGCCACCGGTGCGATCAAGCGCATGACGGTGACCTACAGGCCNNCCAAACCCCCTACAGGGGCGCAATGGATCTCTTCCTGGTGGACAAGACGGGAGAGTTGCCCGATCAGCCGGTTCGTGCATGGGCTCCCCACGTCGTTGGCACGATAAGGTGGCATTCCGTGCCGGGAAACCATCAGACGATGCTGGAGGAGCCACATGTGAGAATCCTGGCCGAGAAACTGGAAGTGGCCCTTCGGGAAACCGGCGGGGAAAAATGATGAAAAACCGCTGTCCCGAGGCATGGGTTTTGCCTGGCTTGAGCGTGGCCGTCACGATCGGGATGGCTTCTGTTCTGGAGATTCTTGCGGCCTTGAACACGGACCTCCTTTCCCGGCAGGAGCTGGAACGGGCGAGCCGGTACCGCCGCATGGAGGATGCGAGGCGCTTCATGGCGAGTCGGCTTTTCCTGCGGGAACTGTTGGGAAGACATCTGGGACTGGCTTCCGCGGAAATTCTTTTCATCGCCGGAGAGGGCGGCAAGCTGTCGGCTGATTTGCCCCCCGGTTTTCCCCCCGTTCTTTTCAGCCTTTCCCGCTCCGGTGATTTTTGCGCAGTGGCCCTGTCGGGCTGCGCCGAGGTCGGCGTGGACATTGAAAGGGTCGATTTCGGGCTGAACTGGGAACCGGCGGCGAAAGCCTGGCTGAGCGGCGGGGAAAACCTGGCCCTTCGGTCGAGGAATGAGGAGTCCTCCCGCAGAAAGGCCTTCTTCCGCCTATGGTGCGCCAGGGAGGCGGTTTCGAAGGTTCTCGGCCGGGGGCTTGCCCTGGATCCCCGGGAAGGGAGCCTCCAAGAGCTTCTGCAGGGGCAGCCGATCGAGGCTGTGTTTGCAGGGCGAAAGATCTCCGTCTGCGAACCGGAGGCCCCCGCGGGCTACAGGCTTGCGGTTGCCGCTTCCGGTGTGTGAGCCGACAACGGCAGGCTCATGCCCTTTCCCTCACCAGGAAGGGCAGGACGGCAAAAATGACCAGACCCAACAGGGCCCCGGCGTAGAACGGGGCCTCGGGGCCGAGGTGGAGGTAGACGAGGCCCATGACGAGGGGGCCGGCGGTTTGCCCGAGTCGAAGCACCATTCCGTTGAGGGACATGAAAACGGCGCGGTTTTCTTCGGGCGCCAGGTCGGAAAGCAGGGCCTGCGTCGCGGGGATGTTCATCCCCTGGGCGCAGCCGTAGAGGGTTGTGGCGAAAAGCAGGAAGAAAAATCCCGGCATCAGGGGGACGAGGATCAGGGCCAGGGCGAAGAGGAGAAACGAGGTCCTTAGAACATTGCGTTCTTCGTAGCTCCTGCCCAGCCGTCCGGCCTGCGAGGCGAGGATGGCGTTCGAGATCGACATGGATGAAGCCATGAGGCCGATGGCAAGCGGAGAGGCTTTGAACCTGGCGGACATCAGCACTGGAAGGTAGGTATGGAAGGATCCGTACAGGATGACGAAGGTCGAGGTGCTGGCTAGGAAAACCCCCAGGATGCGAGGGTCCCGCGCCATGCGGGCGGCTTGCAGAAGGTAAAGTCCGAGCGGCGGCTTGGATTCGGGAAGCGGCGGAACCTTGAGGATAAAAAGGGAGGCAAGGCCGACGGGAATGGCCAAAAGCGGCAGGGCGAAGGGGGCATGCCAGCCGAGGAGCCCGAGCGCTCCGCCGAGCGAAGGGTAGATCGCCGTTCCCACGCTCAGCACTCCTGCGTTGAAGCCGAGGGCGTCGACTCGCTTGTTCCCTCTGTAGAGATCTCCAACCAGGGTGACGTTCATGCCGCTCAGGGAAGCGGCCCCCATCCCCTGCAGGAATCTCAGGGCAAGGAGGAAATCGAAGTCGCGGGTCAGGGCACAGGAAGCCCCGGCAAGGGCGAAGAGGAAAAGTGACGGCACAAGCACGGCCTTGCGTCCCACGCGGTCCGCCAGCACGCCCAGGAAGGGCGGAAGGAAAACGCCGGGAAGGGTGAAGGCCGTGATCAGCCAGCTGACCTGGGCGGGCGAGATGCCGAGATCGGCGGCGATGGCCGGGAAAAGGGGCGCGACGCTGGCCACCCCCAGCACCGAGATCAGGGTGACGCCGAACACCACCTGCAGATCGACGTCTCTGCAAAGGCTGAAATCGGGTTTTCGGGATTCGTGAGCGGGGCCATCCGTACGCCTTTTCTTCCAGACCGATCGCGCCGCTTCCCTGATCCACTTGCTCGACTCCACGTAAAGACCTCCCCCCGAGCCATCAGTGTACCAGCTTTCTCCTGCTACAATTTCTCATGGGAAACGAAAGCCGAGGGGAGGTAGAGAAACGATGGAGAAGAGGGCGGCATGCGATCATTCGATTGATGATCTCCTGGCACGAAGATGGAGTCCTAGGGCTTTTTCGGAAAGAGCCGTGGATGCGGAAACCGTTTGCAGTCTTCTCGAGGCCGCCCGCTGGGCGCCATCCTGCTTCAACGAACAGCCGTGGAGCTTCATCGTGGCGACGAAGGAAAACCCGGAGGCTTTCTCCAAACTCCTGGGCTGTCTGCGAGAGGCCAATCAAATCTGGGCAAGGCAGGCGCCGGTTCTCATGGTGGCGGTTGCCAAGGCGGCCTTCGACCATAACGGCAAGCCGAACCGTCACTCGGGGCACGATGTGGGGCTGGCGGTGGAGAACCTCATGCTGCAGGCGGTTTCAATGGGGCTTTTCGCCCATGCGATGGCGGGTTTCGACGCGGGTCGGGTGAGGGAAGCCTATGGCGTTCCGGAAGGTCATGACCCTCTGGTGGCGATCGCGCTGGGCTATCCGGGCGATCCAGGCATGCTGCCGGACGACCTGAAGGAGCGGGAAACGGCTCCCCGCGAGAGGAAACCGCTCATGCGCTTCGTTTTCGGCCGCTTTTGGGGAAACTCCTGGGAAGGACTTCGCGAAAACAGGCCATAAGTCG
This sequence comes from Synergistales bacterium, assembly GCA_015657435.1. Lineage (GTDB taxonomy): Bacteria > Synergistota > Synergistia > Synergistales > 79-D21 > 79-D21. The sequence goes on from JADLKH010000003.1 coordinate 536,838, forward strand.
GGATTAAACCGAAAAACAGGAGGGATTCGAATGATCCGTAAAGCATCGGAGTTGTCGAAGGTTCGGAGGGAAGCGTTCACCAACGGGGTCGGCGGAGGCTTCGCCACTCATGCCCTTCCGCCCGGGGAAAAGGTCGCCGGGAGCCATTTCCAGATGGTTTCCAGGATCGAGCTGGACCCCGGGTCCAGCATCGGTTCCCACCTGCACGCGGAGAACGAGGAAATCTACTGGATCCTTTCCGGAGAGGGCGTCTACACCGAGGATGGGCGGGAAGTTCCGGCGGTTTCGGGCGACGTTTTCATCGCCCTGCAGGGGCATAGCCATGGTCTGAAGAACACGGGGCCCGGCCCGCTTGAAATGATCGCGGTGATTGCCGCCGACCGTAATTCCTAGGAATGGCCTAGAAAAGGGCAAACCCCGCCAGCCCGAACAGGAGGAAAAGGGCGGGCGGGTTTTCCCTGAAGAACCGGATCCGGAGGGCGCCGACTCCCGCTGCGAAGAGCAGGGCGGGAAGGATGCCCGAAAAGGCCGTTCGGGCCAGGGGAAGGAAAGCCAGGGTCAGGAGCGCGGCCACCGTGGGTCGAAGGGCGTTCCTGAAGCGCTCCATGCTGCCCTCGGGCCCGCGCTTGAGCAGGGCGGAAACGGTGATGACGATCAGGAGCGGAGCGCCGACCACGGAGAGGGTGGCCACCGTTGCACCCGTAAATCCCGCACGCTGGAAACCCACGAAGGTGGCGGCGTTTACGGCGATGGGGCCGGGGGTCACCTGGGCCAGAGCGAGGACCTGATTGAATCCGTCAAGTGTCAGCCAGCGGTAGTTTTCGACCAGGATGTGCCGGATCAGGGGAAGAGTCGAGATCCCGCCCCCGAAAGCCCCGATTCCCACCTGGGCGAAGCCCCAGGCGAGCTTCAGCAGTTCCATCGGTTTCCCTCCGGAAGGACGAAGCGGAGCCCGACGCCGCAGGCCATGGCGACCAGGGGGTGAAGCCCCGCCCACAGGATGAGGGAGATCACCAGTGCATAGGGCAGGACGTTGATCCAGCGTCCCTTCCCGATAAGGGAGCGCTTGACTTCGCCCCAGACCAGGGAGGCGACCAGGGCGGCCACTGCGCAGAGGACACCCTTGAAGAAGGCCGCAAGAAGCGCGGAGTCGCGGTGGGACATCACGAAGCCCGAGAGGATGAGGATGGCGGTGAAGGGAGGGACCAGGATCCCGGCCACCGAGGCAAGGGCTCCGGGAATCCCGGCGATCTTCCGGCCCGCCAGCCAGGCCGAGCTCGTGGCGATGGGGCCGGGCATGGAGGTGGCCAGGGCGGCGACTTCGGACATGTCCTCATCGGGGAAGCCCCGCTTCCCGAGTTCGGTTTTCGCCATCGCCAGGATGGCGATGCCGCCTCCGAACGTGACGGCGCTGATCTTGAAAAACATGAAAAAAAGGGCCATCGGGCTCATTCTGCGGTTCTCCTTCCGGATGTGCTTCGGCTCCATTTTAACCGCTGAGGGAAGAACCCGTTTTATTGGGTCTCACCCCTCCGAAGTTGCAAGCGATTTGCATTTAGTCTATCATTCCTTCCATGGAAACCCTTTGCGACGCGACCAGGGTGTTGAAATCGAACGGGGTGCGGGTCACTCCGGCCCGTGTTCTTCTGCTGGAAGTCCTCCATTCCAGGGGAGGGCTCATCACGGCCCAGGAACTGCACGGGTTCCTGCCTGCCGGGAGCGCAGACCTTGTTACGGTCTACCGTTTCCTGGCCCTTCTCGTCAAGGCGAGGCTCGTGCGTGAAGTCGCCGGGACCGATGGAATCGCCTACTACGAGATGGCCTGCTCCCACAATCCGGTCCACCCGCATTTCGAGTGTCTTGGCTGTGGCCGGCTCATTTGTCTGCCGGTTTTCCAGCAGGAAGATTCCGAGCGGGTTTATGCCTACGGAGAGGGGCACGAGGTCGAGAGCGTGTCCGTCGTCTTCCGGGGAACCTGTTCGGAATGCCTGGCAAAAGCCACCGAGGAGGGAAAAGGATGAAACGCCTGTTTCTTCTGCTGCTGCTGGTCTGCCTGCCGACGATTTTCGTCGGCTTTGTCCTTCACCGGCCCGTTTCCGCCGGTCCAGTGAAGGTGTTCGTCAGCATTCCGCCTCAGAAATACTTTGCGGAGCGCGTGGGGGAAACCGGGTTCAGGTGTCCGTCCTGATTCCCCCGGGGGCCGATCCCCACACTTTCGAACCCAGACCCGCAGTCATGGTGGAGCTCTCCAGGGCCCGGGCCTGGTTCACAATCGGGGTCCCCTTCGAGGACAACCTGCTGCCGAGGGTTTCGTCGATGAACCCGGAGCTTGCGATCGTCCGGACTGAGGAGGGGATCGCCCGGGTCGAATCGGCCCACGAAGGCGCCGATCCCCATATCTGGCTCTCTCCGCGCCTGGTGAAGCGCCAGGCCGAGAACATCCTGGCCGGGCTCGTCAGGGCCGATCCGGCGGGGGAGAAGGTCTACCGGTCCAACGCGAGGCGTTTCCAGGCCGAACTGGATGCCCTCGGCCGGGAATTCGGGACCCTGTTCGCATCCGTCCGTGACAAGTCGTTTTTGGTTTTCCATCCGTCCTGGGGATACCTGGCGGCGGATTACGGGCTTCGGCAGATGGCCATCGAAGTCGAAGGGAAGGAACCGAAGGGGGAGGACCTGTCCCGGATCATCGAGTCGGCAAGGGAAAAGCGGATCCGGGTGATTTTCGTCGAGCCGCAGTTTTCTTCCCGGGCCGCCGCGACGATCGCCGAATCGATCGGGGCAAAGGTCGTGACGGCTGACCCCTTGGCGGCCAACTGGGCCGACAACCTGCGCAAGGTGGCCCGGGGCTTCAGCCAGGCTGCGCGTTAGGCGGGAAGACATGGAAAGCCGGGAGTTCGACATCGAGCTGAAGGATGTCCGGTTCGCCTACAACGGATCCGGCCCTGTCCTGGAGGGGGTGTCCCTGGCCGTCAGACCGAGGGAGTTCCTGGCGGTTCTGGGACCCAACGGCGGGGGGAAGAGCACTCTCCTCCGGGTCATCCTTGGGCTTCTCGAACCTCAGGCCGGAACGGTCCGCCTGCTTGGGAGCCCTCCCAGGGAATCGGTGCGTCGCGTGGGATATGTCCCCCAGGATGCAAATTCGAACCGAGGTTTTCCCGTTTCGGTGGAAGACGTGGTCCTGATGGGCCGCTTCAGCGGCAGGGGGGCGCGGTGGAAAGCCGGGTCCGAAGACCGGCGGGCGGCGGAGGAGGCCATGGACCGGATGGGAATCCTGTTCCTGCGGCGCAATAGGATCGGGGAGCTTTCACAGGGTCAGCGACAGCGCGTGGCGATCGCCAGGGCTCTTGCCGTGGAACCGGAAGCCCTGCTTCTCGACGAGCCGACCGCAAGCGTGGATCTGCAAACCCAGGCGGCGCTCCACGAGATCCTGAAGGAATTGAACCGCACAATCACGATCGTCATGGTGAGTCACGACCTGACGGCCCTCACCAGTTGCGCGACTTCCGTGGCGTGCGTCAACCGCGCCCTTTTCCACCACGATCGCGCCGAGCTGACAGGCGAAATGGTCCAATCGGCCTACGGGAGCTGCCCGGTCGAACTCATCGCACATGGNGATTCCTCACCGGGTTCTGCATCGCCACGACGGCTCCGCTGCGATGGGGGAGCATGATCNATGCTTGACGCACTCCAGTTCGGCTTCATGAGGAACGCGCTGATCGCGGGGGTTCTGGTCAGTCTCGTCTGCGGGATCATCGGAACCCTCGTCGTGGCCAACCGTCTCGTCTTCCTCGCGGGAGGCATCGCCCATTCCGCTTACGGCGGCGTGGGGCTCGCGCTCTTTTTCGGTTTTTCGCCCTTTTTAGGCGCGATGGGATTCAGCCTTGCGATGGCCCTGCTGCTCTCGGCCATCACTGTGAAGGGCAGGAACCGGGCGGATACCGCAGTGGGGGTTCTCTGGGCGGTGGGCATGGCCCTGGGAGTCATCCTCGTCGACCTTTCNCCGGGGTACAGGGCCGACCTCATGAGCCTCCTTTTCGGAAGCATCCTCACCGTGAGCTTCAGGGAACTTTGGCTGATGGCGGGAACGACGGCTCTCGTCGCCGTGATCGTGGCCCTGAAGTACCGGGACCTGCTGGTCCTCTCCTACGACCCGGAGTTCGCATCGACGCGCGGTCTTAACGTGATCGGCCTGCACACGCTGCTCCTGCTGCTCGTGGCCGCGGGAACCGTGGTGGCCATCCATGCGGTGGGGCTCATCCTCGTCATCGCCCTCTTCACCATCCCGCCGACCCTGGCGGAGCGGTCCTGCCGTTCACTCGCCACGATGATGGTCGTCTCGGCCGCATGGAGCGCGCTCTTCACCTTCCTTGGGCTGGATCTCTCCTACCGGTTCAACCTCACCTCGGGCGCCACCATCATCCTGGTCGCCGCTTCCGCCTTCTTCATGTTCTCTCTATGGGACGCGAAAGGCAGGGGCGGAACCCGGAAGGTCCCGCCCCTGCCCTGAGCCTGATTCCCGGCCAAGCCGTTCAGGGGGCGAGGATGATCTTGCCGAAGTGCTCGGCCCTTTCCATTCGCTCATGGGCCAGGGCGGCATCCTTCAACGGCATCACGGTGTCGATTACGGGGCGGATTCGGCCCTCTTCAACCAGCCGAAAAACCCGCTGGATCTCCTCCGGGGTTCCTCCGTACGAGCCGAAGGCGGCAATTTCCTTCCGATAGATTTCCTGCAGGTTGACATGGACCTCGGCACCCGAGGTGGAACCGCAGAAGGCGATTCGGCCCCCACGCCGGAGAGAAGCGATGCTGCGGCCCCAGGTCGCCTTGCCGACCGTTTCCAGAACGAGGTCGACTCCCCGGTTTTTCGTGAGGCGGCGAATCTCTGCCGAGAAATCGCTTCCCGAGTCAATGACCGCGTCGGCGCCCAGGTCGTAAAGCCGGGTTCCCTTTCGGCCGTCGCGGGTGGTGGCGTATACGCGTGCCCCGAGCGCATGGGCCAGTTGGACCGCCGCCACCCCGATTCCTCCCGTGGCGCCTACGACGAGGACGGACTCGCCGGGCTGCAGGTTTCCCCGGGTGATGGCCATCCGATAGACGGTGGTGGACGTGAGGGGAATGGAGGCGGCTTCCTCGAAGCTGAGCCTCGAAGGTTTGTGCAGCAGGGCATGGGCGGGTGCGGATACGTACTCCGCATAGCAGCCGTCCCGGGAGACCCCGAAAATCCGGACCGAAAGGTTGGGAGGTTCGGAGTAGGGCCGATCGGGGAAAATCCAGGGGGTCACCACCACTTCGTCGCCTTTTCGGAAATCGGTGACGTCGTGGCCGACCGTTTCCACTGTCCCAGCCCCCTCGCAGCCGGGGATGATGGGCATCGGGGCGAAAACGGACCCCAGCCGCATCCAGACGTCCAGGTGATTCACCGCCGCGGCGGCCAGTCTCACAAGGACTTCTCCGGAGGAAGGCTCCGGCTGCGCCGTTTCCTCCAGCTTCAGCGCCTCTGCGGGTCCTGGAGCGTGCACTCTTATCGCCTGCATCGATCATTCCTCCCTGGCGGTTCCTGTCTGTGGAATCGAATCTGACGGGTCATGGCCTGTTCCGGGTCAGCCAGGACCGGGCTTCGGCGGGGGTGGAAACTTCCCCGCGCACAACGGCTTCGTCGAGCCCGGCAAGGATTTCCCCCACCCGTGGGCCCTCGGCGAGGTCCAGGATCTCCATCACTTCCCGCCCGTCCAGCAGATGTCCGGCCTGCTCGAGGCGGAACAGGGCCGCAATGGCACGAGCCCTGTTTTCCATCCATGGCATGAGTCGCCCGCTTCCGGCCAGAACATCGGCGTAGCCCAGGACGAAAAGCCGTTCGAGCCAGCTTCCCCCGAAAGCCCGAATCTGGTGGGCCAGCCCCGCATCGGGCCAGGCGGCAGAAGGCAGGCGGTGAAATCTCACGAGGTTCGTGACGGTTTCGGAGAAATCCTGCGGCCAGGCCCAGCGGCGGGTCATTTCCCTGACGAGTTCGGCCCCGTCCTGCTCGTGCCCGGTGAACCGGAGAGCCGACTCTTCTTCCGGGGCGCACCGTGCCTTTGCGATGTCGTGGAGGAGGGCGGCGGCCCGGACCGCGGGGTCCGGGGTCAGTTTCTGGGCGGTGTCGAGACAGAGTCGTGTGTGGAGGTAGGCATCTCCCTCCGGGTGCTTCTCGGGATCCTGCTCGATCCCCTTGAGGGCCTCGATCTCCGGCAGGATCGCACCCAGGAGGCCTGTGCCGTTGAGCATGTCGAGGAACAGACCGATGTCCCCTTCCAGGGCTTTCATGAGTTCGCGGCCGATTCGCTCTCCGGGCACCCGGGTGAGCCGCCGGCAGAGGTCCGGGTCGCGGCAGGCCGACTCGGNAGTCGGGGCCACGGTAAACAGGGGAAGGGTGGCGGCGAAACGGAAGAGCCGGATCGCCCTCACCGCGTCCTCCTGCAGACGGTCCGAGGCTTTTCCGTTGAACCGGAGGCGTCTGCGGGTCAGGTCCTTTTCCCCTCCCCGCGGGTCCACCAGGGTTCCCAGACGAGTCATCGCCATGGCGTTGACGGTAAAGTCCCGCCTGGCGAGATCGTGTTCAAGGCTGAAACCGCAGTATGAGCAGAACTCCACGGGGACTTTGCCGCACTGGAGGAGGGCCGTCTGAAGGGNGGGCTTGCCGACCGGCTTCGCTCCCGGCCAAAGGCGCAGGACGACCTCGAGGGGGGCGGAGGTGGAGATGTCCACATCGGTCACGGAAAGTCCGAGGAAGAGGTCCCGTACGGCTCCTCCGACAAGGGCGGCCTCGTATCCCTCGATTCCAGGGCGAGCAGCCATTCCAGGGCTGTCTGGATTTCCGGCTTCATCTGATCACCCCCTCACCGTAGAGTATAGCAGAGGGGGTCGGCAAAAAGAGGGCTCTTCGGAGAATTCTCCGAAGAGCCCTCTTTTTGCCCCCTTCAGGGGAATTTGTAAGCCGGTTGCAATAAGGCGGATTACTGCGAGATCGCGCTGACGGGGCAGGTGGCCACGCAGGCGCCGCACTCCACGCAGCTGTCCGGGTCGACGAAAGCCTTGCCGTCAACCATGCTGATGGCGGTGACGGGGCAGACTCCCACGCAAGCTTCGCACGCAATGCAGGTATCCTTGTCGACAACAGCCTTTGCCATAACTTTTCCCTCCTCGTGAATTTTTCGAAAGGCGACGGGCCCGATGAGGACCCGCCCGAATTCTAACCGATACGAAAGGAGAAATGCAAATGGGCGTCCTCCCGGGGAAGCATCATTCCCCTTATAATGAAAAAGCGATGGAACACAGCGAAGGACGGAGGTCGAGAGGAATGCCGGAACCGGAGGATCTTCAGATCGAACTTTTCGAAGGAACGAAGGAGCGAAAAACGGGCAGTGCGGGCGGCAAGGCGGCTTCGAGGCGAAGGACGGTACTGGAGGCGCTCGACAAAAACCTCCGGAGCATCTGGGAGGCCAACGTCGACCTTTACCGGGCCACGACGGCCGACGACGTGACCTTCTTCGAGTGGTACATCAGTCCCGACCGCATCGACGGGATCGACTTCCACCTCAGGGAAATCAAGGTCCATGCCTCGGTCCTGGCCGAGGGCGGCGCGATCGAACACGAAATCATGAATCCGAGGGTCCAGTTTTACGGCCCGGTCGCGATCGTCACGTACACGCTGATGATCCGTTCGATTTCGGGAGGAAAGGTAACGCACAAAAGCCACCATGAAACCCGCGTCTTCCACGAAACCGGCACGGCTGAGGCGCCGGAGTGGAAACTCGTTCACTGCCACAAGTCTCCGGTGAGCACCGTCGATAGCCTGGGGGTACTGAGAGGCTGATGCGCCCATCCGCCGTCCGGGGTGTCCTGGAGTGGTTTTCTGCCAACGCGAGGGAACTGCCCTGGCGAACCACCCGGGATCCCTACGCGATCCTTGTTTCGGAGATCATGCTCCAACAGACTCAGGTGAACACCGTGATCCCTGCCTTCGACAGATGGATGCGGACTTTTCCCGACGTCCAGACGCTGGCGGGAGCGACGCAGGAGGAAGTCCTGAAAACCTGGGANGGGTTGGGCTACTATGCCCGGGCCCTCAACCTGCAGCGTGCCGCCCGTCTGGTCCTGGAGCGTCACGGGGGCCGGATACCGAGCGAGGACGAAGAACTTCTGGCCCTCCCCGGCGTCGGGCGGTACACCGCCGGAGCGGTCCAGAGCATCGCTTTCGGTCTGCCGCGGGTCGCCATCGACGGGAATGTCGAGCGGGTTTTCTGTCGGTTCCTGGATATCGAGACGCCCGCCGGGGAACGCAGGAACCAGGCCCATTTCGGGAGGGTCATTCGGGAGATGATGGAAGAAGGATCTCCGGGAGACGTCACCCAGGCCCTGATGGAGTTGGGGGCCCTGGTTTGCCTTCCGCGGAAGCCCCGCTGCGGCGAGTGTCCGATCGGGACGGACTGCCTGGCGAGAAGCCGCGGCACGGTTTCGAAGCGTCCGGCCCCGCGGAAAAGGAAGCCGACACAGGCGATCCAGGCCGCGGTGTGCATCCTGACGGACGGGAAGAGGATCTTCCTGCAGAAGCGGCCCCCGCAGGGGTTGATGGCCAACCTGTGGGAGCTCCCGGGAGGAAAGCTGGAGGCGGGGGAAACGCCGAAGGAGGCCCTGAGACGCGAACTTTTCGAGGAGCTCGGGATCCGGATCAGCGGAGAGAAGAAGGTCGGAACCTTCCGGCACGCCTACACTTCCTTTTCGGTGACGCTCCATGTCTTCCACGCCCGGGTCGACGAGGTTCCAAGACAGACGGTGCCTGTGGAGGAAGAGCTTCAGCAATCGGGCTGGTTCACTCCCCAGGAGGCCAGGAACCTGCCGATGCCCGCGGCAAACGTGAAGATCCTGGCAAATTGGGTGGATGCACCGGAGACGGTTTCGGAAATTTAGCTCTTGCGCATGTTGCACAGATAGGGTGTCAGCGTATAATGATTCCATAACCACTTAAAGGGGTGATCGGAATGGGTGAGCACGATCTGCAGATGGAGCTTGAGTCGCTCAAGGGAGAACTGGGCAAGCTTCGCACGGACCTGGAGGAGCTGAAGGGGCCCGTCAAGGGGATCGCGTGTGCCTTGAAGGAAAACCTGGCGGAGGCGCTCGGCAGCGGTTTCGAGAAGGCGAAGGTTTCCGGGAAGAAGGCGGTCGAAGTCGTGGAGACCACGGTCGAGGAGAAGCCGCTTCAGTCCGTCCTGGTGGCCTTTGGAGTGGGGTTGCTGCTCGGCAAGCTGATCGACATGTCCCACCGGAGGTAGCCCCTTCATGGGCTTGGCGAGGCTGGTGGTTTCGTTCGTGGAACTGCTGGAGGCGGAGGTGCGGGCCCTGGGAGCCGGCCTTCTCGACCTGAAGATCGCCTCCATCCTCGCCTGGGTTGCCGGGTGCCTGATCCTTCTGGGCTTTTCGCTCGTGGTGACGGGCTTCTACTTCACGTTGCGGCGCGGAGTATCCGGCCCTGCCGCGCTTGTGGTCACGGGTCTGGCAACCCTGGCCGTCTCGGGAGGAATTCTATGGAGCGCCCGGAAGATCGTCCGGCGAGCTTAGAGGAGGCAAAGTCCCGTTTCCTCGATGAAGCGGGAAGGCTGACGCCTTCGGCCTGGATCAGGGAAAACCCTGACGTTGCGCTGGGCGGGGCGCTGGCGGCGGGGTTATTGATCGGTTGTTCTCCCGAGGCACAGGAAACCGCGATCCGGAATGCCAACTCGGGTTTCAGGCTGGCAGCGGCATTTTTGGCCGGGTTGAGGAATTCCGCCGGGGACCGGGAGAAAACGGAAGCCTAAATGAAAAGCCGGTCCCGAAAAAGCGGGGCCGGCTTTTTTTACGCTTCTTCAGGCGCATCCCAATCCAGCCCGGGAGGCAGTTCCGGTTTGGGATCCCGCAGGAAAAGGGCCTCCAGGACACGCGCGGGTGGGACGGAATCGTAGAGAACCCGGTGGATGGCCTCCGCGAGGGGCAGATCGACGTTCAACTCCCGTGCAAGGGCGACGACCGCCTTGACGGTGGTTGCTCCTTCGGCGACCTGCCCAAGGTTTTCGAGCGCCGCATCGAGGGAGAGTCCTTCACCCAGGGCGAGCCCCAGCCGGAAATTCCGGGAATGGTGGCTGTAGCAGGTGACCATCAGGTCGCCGACCCCGGCCAGTCCGGCGAGGGTGAGCGGGCGGGCACCCAGGCGGGCGCCGAGGCGCATCGTTTCCGCCAGCCCGCGGCTCACGAGGGCGGCCACGGCATTGTCGCCGAGGCCCATCGCCCGGGCTACGCCCGCGGCGACCGCCATCACGTTCTTGACGGCCCCTCCCACTTCTACGCCCACGACATCCGTCCCGGTGTAGACCCGGAAAGTGCCCCCGTTCAGGAGTCCCTGCCAGAACTCGGCTTCCCGGTTGTCGGATGAGGCGACGACGACTGCCGTCGGCTGGCCCTTGATCACCTCCTCGGCATGACTGGGCCCGGAGAGGACGGAATAGCGGGCCTGGGNGAGGATTTCCTTGACGATCTCGTGGATCAGCTTCCGGGAGCAGATCTCGATTCCCTTTGCCGCGTTGCAGGCGGAGACTCCGGGAGGGGAAAGCGGAGCGAGGCGCAGCAGCGTTTCACGAAGGGCCTGTGTGGGGATGGCGAGGATCCACCGAACCGAGTGCGCCACCGCCTCCTCGATGTCCGAGGTGGCGTTCAGGGAAGGGTTCAAGGGTGCATCGGATAGATAACGGGGGTTGTGCCCGGTGGCGTTGATGGCCCTTGCCTGGTCTTCGTGACGGCACCAGAGGACGACATCGTGCCCCCGCCTTGCCGCAAGGTCGGCGAGGGCGGTACCCCAGCTCCCCGCTCCGAAAACGGTGATCGTTTCCATTCGGATCCCTCCAGGATGGGTGTTTTTGCCGACTCCGGACGGATTCACTTTATCACGAAACCTGAAGAGGGGGTCCGAAGGGGAATTTTCGTGGGAAAAACGCTAAACATAAGGGCAAAGTATCCTGTATAATCAACCGGATTTTTGGGGCCTAGTCCCCGGAACAGGGGAGATCATCCCCGAAGAAGGAGGATCCCGATGGAGCTTTTGACACTCACCCTGGGTGACGGCAAGGCGTGGACGGGCTTTTCCGCGAATGGCCTCTGCGAGGCCGAAGGAGAGGTTGTTTTCACGACCGCCAGCTGCGGCTACCCCCAATCGTTGACAGACCCTTCCTACAACGGTCAGGTTCTGGTTTTTGCCTTTCCTCTGGTGGGCAACTACGGGGTGGATGAAGACAGGCTGGAAAGCGAAAGACCATGGGTGAGAGCCGTCCTCGCCGGTACGCTCACGGGAGAAACGCGCCTGGGCCCGAGGGTCGAGGAGTGGTTGGCCCGTTGGGGAATTCCGGCGGTCACGGGTGTCGATACGCGGGCCCTCATCAGACATCTGAGGGAAAAGGGGACCGCCATGGGACGTCTGTCCGCCGGGGCGGATCGCCCCGTGGAGACGGATCTCCCCCATGACCTGGCGATCCAGGTCTCGGTCCCCGAACTGAAGATCCACAACGAATCGGGTGGCGGTCCCCGCATCGCCTTGCTCGATTACGGCGTGAAGGCCAACATCATCCGCGAACTCGTGCGGAGGGGCTGCACCGTTTTCCAGTGCCCGGCCGGCCTTGACTCGGCCGAGATCCTGTCCCTCAGGCCGGATGGGGTGATCCTGAGCAACGGGCCGGGAGATCCATCCTGGCTGGCTCCCCAGGTGAAGGCGGTTTCGAACCTCCTCGGGCGCATCCCCCTCTGGGGCATTTGCCTGGGCTTGCAGGTGATGGCTCTGGCAGCCGGGGCGAAAACCTACAAGCTGCCTTACGGGCACCGGGGCGTGAATCATGCCGTCGCAGAGGCGGGCGGCCGCAAGGGGTGGATCACCAGCCAGAACCACGGTTACGCAGCCGACGGGAAAAGCCTGCGAGGAACGGGTTTTTCGGTTTCGCTCGTCCATCTGGGAGACGGCAGTGTGGAGGGCATCAAAAGTGAGCGCCACCGGGCCTGGGCGGTTCAATTTCACCCTGAAGCCTACGCCGGACCGCGCGACACGGGCTTCCTTTTCGACGAATTCCTGAAGGGGCTGAAATAGATGAAGACGTCCATGGAGAAAACGATCCAGAGCGTGCTGGTCCTGGGGTCCGGCCCGATCCGCATCGGTCAGGCCGCGGAGTTCGACTACTCGGGCAGCCAGGCCTGCAGGGCGCTGCAGGAGGAAGGAGTCCGGGTCATCCTCCTGAACAGCAACCCCGCGACGATCCAGACCGATCCGGGACTGGCCGAGGTGATCTATCTTCGCCCCCTGACTCCCGAGGTGATCGAGGACATCCTGAAGGCCCACCGGCCGGACGGGGTGATCGCGACCCTNGGGGGGCAGACTGCGCTGAATCTTCTGGTGGAACTCCATCGCCGAGGAACGTGGGAGCGCTACGGGACTCTTCCTCTGGGAACCCCTCCCGAGACGGTGGACCGGGCGGAAGGACGGGAGCCTTTCCGCGACCTGATGAAGTCCATCGGGGAACCGGTCGTGGAAAGCCGGATCGTGATGAAGCCTCAGGAAGCCCTGGAGTTCGCGAAAACCGTGCCGTTTCCCCTGGTCATCCGGCCTGATTTCACCCTGGGCGGGACCGGAGGGGGCGTCGCGTTCGACGAAGGCTCGCTTGTCGAACGGGTGCTGGAAGGCGTTGCGGCTTCTCCGACGAACCGGGTATTGGTGGAACGATACCTTTCCGGCTGGTACGAAGTCGAGCTGGAAATCGTCAGGGACGGCTTCGGGAACGCCCTCTGCGTCTGCGGCATGGAGAACGTCGATCCGATGGGAATCCATACCGGGGACAGCGTCGTGGTGGCCCCGGTTTTGACACTGAGCGACAACCAGTGGCAGCGGCTGAGGACGGCCGCGCTGCACATCGTCGAGGCGCTGGATGTCCGGGGGGCCTGCAATGTCCAGTTTGCGGCCTCACCCGACATGGAGGAATACGCCGTCATCGAGGTCAATCCGAGGGCCAGCCGGTCCAGCGCACTGGCCAGCAAGGCCACGGGCTATCCCATCGCCCGCCTAGCCGCCAAGATTGCCCTGGGGAAGTCCCTTGCGGAGATGCCCAATCCGGTCACGGGAGTGGGGAGCGCGCTTTCGGAGCCGGCCCTGGACTACGTGGCGGTGAAGTTCCCACGCTGGCCTTTCGACAAATTCCCCGACGCGGATCCCACACTCGGCACGCGGATGAAGTCGACGGGCGAGGTTCTTGCTCTGGGGCCGAATTTCGCCCAGGCGCTTTTGAAGGCGATGCGGTCCGTGGAGTGGGGAGGAGGGCTCAGGCCGGCTGGATGTTCGGAATTGCCGGACCGGGCCCTGTGGGCGGAGGTTGGCCGGGCGACCCACAGGCGACTCTGGTTCGTCTTCGAGCTGCTCCGCAGGGGGGAGGAAGTGGAAACCCTGGCGGAGGCGAGCGGGATCTCGCCTTTCTTCCTGCGCCGGATGAAGGAGGTTGTCGAGGCCGAGAACCGCCTGTCGGAAACCGGCCTTGCCGAGTTTGAGACGTTGGCCCGCGCCAAGCGGCTAGGGCTTGCCGACCGCGACATCGCCAGCCTTCTGGGGCTTCCCGAGGCGGAGGTTCGCGCGAGGCGGCTGGCGCTGGGTATCGAACAGGGGTACCGCGAAGTGGACGGCTGCGCGGGGGAGACCCCTGCCGGTTCTAAATACCTATACGGGGCCTATGGTGTGGAAGGCGACGGCTCTGCGGGCGAAAACGCGCCGGCCGTTGTGGTTTTGGGTTCGGGGCCGATCCGGATCGGGCAGGGGGTCGAGTTCGACTACTGCTGCGTGAAAGCGGTGGAAGCCCTGAAAACGATGGGAATCAGGGCCGTCATGGCGAACAATAATCCCGAAACGGTCAGCACCGACCACGACCTTTCCGATGCCCTCTACCTCGAACCGCTGACGGTGGAGGATGCGCTGCCCATCGTCGGGAGGGAAAAAGCCAGGGGGGTCTTCGCTTCCTACGGGGGACAAACTGCCCTGAAGCTGGGAATGGAACTGGCGGCGGCAGGGGTTCCGCTGCTCGGGACGGGGCTTCAGGCGATCGAGGCCGCGGAGGACCGGGGGCAGTTCTCGGCCATCCTGAAGGACCTGGGGATCGCCCAGCCCGAGGGGGGAGCGGTACGGTCGGTGGAGGAAGCCCTGGGGCTTGCCTCGCGCCTGGGGTATCCTCTCATGGTTCGCCCGAGCTTCGTCATCGGGGGCCTGGCCATGGCGCTGGTGGAAAGCGAGCCCGATCTGCGGGGAGTGCTTGCGCTCGCCTTCGAGGCCATGCCGGGACAGGCGGTCCTCGTGGACCGTTTCGTGTCGGGGACGGAGTATGAGCTGGATGCGGTCTGCGACGGGGGGGACATCCTGGTCCCGGGCATCTTCGAACATCTCGATCCCGCCGGCATTCACTCCGGGGACTCGATGGCCGTTTTCCCGGACCTTTCCCTGAGCCCCGCCCGACGCGAGGAAATGATGCGCATCGTTGCTTCCATCTCAGAAGCCCTCGACGTGCGGGGGCTTTTGAACGTCCAGTTCGTCGAGAACGGAGGGAAACTGTACGTCATTGAGGCGAACCCACGGGCCAGCCGGACGGTCCCGATCGCGGGAAAGCTCACCGGCATCCCTCTGGTGGACCTGTCCGTCAGGGTGTCTCTCGGCCAGCGTCTCAGGAACCTCGGCGTGCCCCTCGGGCTGCTGCCGCCTCGNGGGCCTCTCGGCGTCAAGGTGCCGGTTTTCTCCACTGAAAAACTGCCGGGAGTCGACAGCCGCCCGGGTCCGCAGATGCAGTCCACCGGCGAATCCCTTGGAGTGGGCGAGTGTGTCTCTACGGCCTTGTGGGAAGGGATCCGCGGGGCGGGGTGGGCGCTCCCGGACCGGGGGAGGGTTCTGGTTTCCGTGAACGACGCTTCAAAGGCCGGTGCCTGCAGCGTCGCCGCCACGCTCTTCGGGCTGGGGTGGGAGATCGAAGCGACAGCAGGAACCTCCGTTTTTTTCAGGCGCTGGGGCCTTCCCGCGGCGGCTGCCGAAAAAGGGGAATCCCTGGTGAGCGCTCTTCGCGAGCGCCGCTGGGACCTTGTCGTGAATGTCGCAGGGTCCCGCCTGGGTGCCCTGAAGGACGGCTACGCCATCCGGAGGGCTGCGATCGAAACCGGTATTCCCTGCGTCAACAGCCTGCCGGTTGCCTCCGCCCTGGCCCTGGCTCTGGCGGTTCGGCGTGGTAACATGAAGCCCTAGGAAGGAATCTCCGTTCTTGGGGGTGTCGCGGATGGGCGGTTTCAAACTCAAACGGTGGGTCGCGGTCGGGATGCTCGCCCTGGTGCTTGCCGCCGCCTCTTCCGCACAAGGGGCGGATGTGAAGCCCGAAAGCATCAGGGGACCCAGGGTCGGAGAACTCTACATGGTCGTCGTCCGCGACCCGGACGCCGCGATCCTGGCCCTTGAGCGAGGGAAGCTGGACGTCCTCGGGGACGTGACGCGCCCTTCGGACATCCGCAGGATATCGAAGGACACCCGTTTCGGACTTTCCATGGCGCAGGGGTTCCACATGGCTCAGGTGGGGTTCAACCTTCGCAAGTCGCCCTGGAATTTGCCGGAGTTGAGAAAAGCCATTGCCATGGTCATCCCGAGGGATCGACTGGTTCGCGAGCTTTTCTCGGGCTATTCGGCTGCGCTGACGACTTTTCTTCCGCCGGTGTCGCCGTATTGCGAGAAGACCGCCTCGGCCCCCCGCCTTGATGTGGAGGGGGCCCGGGCCCTGCTGAAGAAGGCGGGCTGGTCCTGGGACGCTTCGGGAACCCTTGTTCCCCCCAGGGGGAAGGAGCCCTTGCCGCCCGCGACGATCCTTTCCCCGACGGCCGGCGTAGCTCCGACTACGGCGGAACTGGCCGACCGGATCGCGGGAGCCCTTAGGGAACTGGGTGTTCCGGTCAAGGCCGAGCCCATGGATTTTGCCGCCATGATCCAGCGAATCGACGAGCGCCGGTTCGACCTGTACCTTATGGCCTGGCAGCTGGGAAGGGACCCCGACAGCCTGTACGCGTTCTACCACTCCTCGATGGACGTGAAGGGAGGGTACAACCAGACGGGCCTCAAGGATGCAAAGATCGACCGCCTGCTGGAGGCCCTCCGGTACGCCCCGGACGAACCTGCCGCCCGCAAGGCCGCGATCGCGGCTCAGAAAGCCCTGGCGGACCGACTGCCGGTCATCCCCATCTACACGCGCTACTCGATCGCCGCGGTTTCGAAGGGGTGGAAGGGGACGGTCTCCACGAAGGTTGCGACGGCGGACAACAGTTGGAGCCTGCTGTCGATGGCCCCCGCCTCCGGAGGCATGAGACCCCTTTACTGGGCCCTTGGGGACGAGCCTCGAACTCTGAACCCGTTCACCGCAAGCACCGCGACGGATTGGCAGGTCCTCGGGCTTCTTTACGACACCCTCCTGGCGGTAAACCCGAATGACCTGACGGACCTGCCCTGGCTGGCCCGAACCTGGAAAGTCGAGACCACGGCCGGCACAGGCGGTCCCCGCACGCGGCTGAGCTTCACCCTCCGAAAGGATGTTTTCTGGCAGGACGGGAGTCCGTTCACCGCGAAGGACGTGAAGGCAACCCTGCTTTTCCTGCAGAAGAACTCGATTCCCCGGTACTTCGATTCCGTCAGGGACATCGAATCCGTTTCGGCTCCGGATGCCCACACCCTCGTCGTGACGATGAGGAATGCGAGTTACTGGCACCTTCACTCCATCGGGGGACTCCCGCTCTTTCCTGAGACTCTCCTTGGCCGGATCAAGGACTGGCGTTCCTGGCAACCCGCGCGTAATGCCGTTCCGGGCAAACCGGGCCTGACGGAGCTTTACGGGACGGGTCCCTTCGTTTTCCGAGAAATGCGGCCGGGAGATTTCGTCCGGTTCAGGCGCAACGAGCGCTTCTGGCTGATCCCGCGATGATTCCGATAAGGGGATATTGGGCGAGGCGCCTGGGCGGGGCCGCCTGCGTGGTGGCGATCGTCCTCGTGGCGAATTTCTTCCTGTTCCGGCTGATGCCCGGCGACCCGGTGACCACCGTCCTGGATCCCCGTTTTTCCCCCCAGGCCAAGGCGGAACTGGAGGCCCTCTACGGGCTCGACCGTCCCCTGGCGGTACAGTTCTTCATCTACCTGAGAAGAACGGCCACCTTCGATTTCGGTCTTTCGTTCGCGACCCAGCGCCCCGTGCTGGACGAAATCCTGAGCCGTCTTCCGAACACGCTTGCCCTTCTGGTCCCCGCCTACCTCCTGTCCGTCGTTTTGGGTACGGTCCTCGGGGTGCTTGCGGCGCGGAGGCGGGGACGTGTCGAGGAAAAGGCCGTGCTGGCAGCCGGAGCGATGTCCTTCTCCTTCCCGTCGTTCTTTGTCCAGATGGTTCTCCTTTTGCTCTTTGCCTACGTGATCCCCGTGTTTCCGCTGAGAGGCAGCCTTTCGATCCCGCCCCCCCAGGGAGCCTGGCCCCTGTTGGCCGACCGCGTCTGGCATCTGGCCCTGCCGGTCGGTTCACTGGTCCTGCTGGGATTCGGAGGATGGGCCCTCACGGTCCGCAACCTCGTGGTGAAGGTGATGGGAGAGGATTTCATGGTGCTCGCCCGGGCCAAGGGGATCGGCCAGAACCGCCTTTTCTGGGGGCACGCCTTCCGTGCGGTCCTGCCTCCTCTCGTGACGCTTTTTCTCCTTTCCCTTCCCGGCGTGGTCTCCGGGGCCGTCCTGACGGAGACCGTCTTCTCCCTTCACGGAGTGGGGAGATTTCTCCTGGATTCGGTTCTGGGACAGGATTACCCGGCAGCAGGAGCGGCCTTCTACCTGCTGACTTTGATCACGGTGGCGAGCAACCTGGCGGCCGATTTCCTCGTCCAGTACATCGACCCGCGAATCAGGACGGACAGGGGGACATCCTGGTGAAAAGCCTGCGCTGGAGCATGTGGGTCCTCCTGATCCTGCTCTTCTCGGGGTTTGTCCTTCCCCTTTTCCTTGCCGGAGATCCGAGGCAGCCGGTGGCCTCGCCTTTTGCCAAACCGGCCTGGGTGGACAGGAAACAGCCGCCGGCCATGGTTTTTCCCGTGCCTTCGGGTGAGGGGAGAACCGTGCCCTGGTCGTGGGAGGCGCCGCGCGGCCTTTCCATTTCGGGAGAAGTCGTTTTTGCCGCCGTTCCATCCGAGGCACGGCTCATCTGGGAGACTCCTTCGGGAGATCTCCTGGTTCTTGCGGACCTGTCCGGACAACGGAAGGCCGTTCTGGATCTGGATGCCCGGGATATGGCCTTTCGGGCTTCCCTGGGGCTTTCTCCCTTCGACGAATCGCTGGAGGGGCTTTTCGGCGGGCACGGAAAAATCCGGGTCCGGATCGAAAGCGAGACCCCGGTCGAGAGTTCCACGCTCTCCGTGCGGATCCCGGGCGAACGGTGGGGGCTTTTTGGTACGGACCAGAGGGGGCGGGACGTGTTCCGGCTTTTTCTCGCCGGGATTCGCGTTTCGCTTCTTGTCGGCATCCTGGCTGTGTTGGTTTCGACCCTGATCGGACTGACCGCGGGGCTTTTCGGCGGCTATGTCGGGGGGGTCGCGGATGCGCTTTTGATGCGGACCGTGGACGTTCTTCTGTCCATCCCTATCCTGCCGATCCTCATGGTCCTNGGCGGCGCTCTGGGGAAGGGCCTGTGGCAGCTTGTCCTGATTCTGGGCCTCTTTTCCTGGATGGGGACCGCTCGGACGGTTCGTTCCATGACGCTTTCCTTCCGGGAGGCTTCCTACGTNCGAGGGCTTCGGGCGTTGGGGGCNCCCGACCCCCACATCCTGATCCGCCACGGTGTCCCGACCGTGCTTCCGCTCCTTCTTGCGAACATCGCCCTCGGCGTTCCGGGCGTCATCCTCTCCGAGGCTGCGCTGGCCTATCTGGGGCTTTCCGATCCGCGGGTCATCTCGTGGGGGAGGATGCTCCACGAGGCCCAGTCTTTCGGGGCCTTCACGACGGGAGCCTGGTGGCTGCTTCTGCCGCCGGGACTCGGAATCGCCCTGCTCTGCCTTGTCTTCATGGATCTGGGCCGGGCTTTGGAGGAATGGGCGGATCCGAGGCTGAAGGGAGGNGAAGGCATGATCGAGCTGGACAATCTCTCCGTGTTCTACCGTTCCGGAAACCGCGAGGTGCCCGCGCTGGCCGGTGTGAGCCTGTCCCTTCAGGCGGGCCGGATCACGGGCCTGGTGGGCGAGTCGGGGAGCGGAAAAACGACTCTGGTCATGGCGATCCTCGGATTGCTGCCTCCGGAAGCGGAAATCGAGGGGCGCATCCTGCTCGACGGAGTCGATGTGGTCGGCATGTCGGAACCGGAACTTGACCGGATCCGCTGGAAGCGCGTCGCCCTGGTCCCCCAGGGGAGCCAGAACGCCTTCAACCCGGTCCTTTCGGTTGGGGCTCAGGTTGCGGAACCGGTTCGGGTTCACCTGGGGCTCGGCCGGGCGGAGGCCGAAAAAAAGGCATGCAGACTGCTGGATGAGGTGGGTCTCGGCTCATGGGCTGCGGCTCGCTTCCCCCATGAACTCTCCGGCGGGCAGCGCCAGCGGGCGGCTCTGGCGATGGCTCTGTCGTGCGACCCTGAATTCCTGCTGGCCGATGAACCGACCACGGCCCTGGACGTGATCATCCAGGCGGAGATCATGGAGTTGTTGAGGCGGACCGTACGGGAGCGGAAGATGGGGATGGCGGTCGTGACGCACGACCTGCCCCTCGCGTCGGGACTGTGCGAAACGATTTGCGTCCTGGACGGCGGCCGGCTGGTAGAAACACTGCCTGCGAAGGACCTTGCGACCAACGCGACACACCCGAGGACGGCCGCGCTGATCAGGGCTCTTGTGGAAATGGAGGGAACAGGGCCNATGACCCGGCTGTTGGAGATCCGAAACCTCCGGGTGTCCTTTCACGGGCGACAGGGCATGATCCAGGCCCTCCGCGGGATAGACCTTGCCCTTGACCGGGGCGGGAGTCTGGCCCTGGTGGGAGAGTCCGGAAGCGGGAAAACGACGCTCCTGCGTGCTTCCCTGGGCCTGATCAGGGCCGACGGTGGCAGCATCCGTCTTTTCGGCCGGGAACTGGCGGGACTTGGCAGGGAGGAGCGCACCGGAATTTTGCGCCGGTGCGGCCTGATGCCCCAGGACCCGTACGGGGCCGTTCCCCCGACGCTTTCCGTCCGTGAGGCGGTCATGGAACCTCTTCTTCTGGTCAATGGATTCCGCTCCAGGGAGGCCAGCGCCGTGAAGGCGGAAACCCTTCTGCGGGAATGGGGGCTATCTGATCCTTCCCTGTGGGAGGCCCGGGTCTCCCGCTCTCTTTCCGGCGGGCAGCGGCAGCGGGTCTGCGGAGCCAGGGCGATGGCGCTGGAGCCCGAACTGTTCCTGGCCGACGAGCCGACCAGCATGCAGGACGCCTCACTGAGAGGAGAAGTCGTCTCGGTCCTTGAAAGACGGGTTGCCTCCGGCATGGGGCTGGTCCTGGTGACGCACGACCTGATTCTGGCCAAACGGGCCGCGCGGACGGGGCTTGTCCTGTACAAGGGGATGGTGGTGGAGCAAGGCCCGACGGGGGAACTGCTCGACACCCCGCTTCACCCCTACACGACGGCCCTTTCGAGGGCCCTTCCAAGGTTGGGCAAGGCCATCCTGCCTCCCCCGGCCTCCCCCCGCTTCCTTGAGCACCGCGGGTGTCCCTACGCCGAACGTTGCGAAAAGGCCGATTCGGCCTGCGCGGAGGAACCTCTCCTGAAGGAAGTCCTTCCGGGGCGGTTCGTGGCCTGCCACAAGGCTTGATACGGATTCCCACACAGGAGGTCTTTTGATGTCTTTTCGGGAAAAAGGCCGGGCGTTGCCGGGTTTTCTTGCCAAAAGCGCCCTCATTGCCGCTCTTTATGCCCTGCTGGTGCTGGCGTTTTCTCCATTGTCCTTCGGGCCGGTCCAGTTTCGGGTTGCCGAAGCGCTGACACTGCTTCCCTGGCTCTTCCCCGAGGCGATACCGGGGCTTTTCGTGGGTTGCCTCGTGTCCAACCTTTTCGGGGGACTCGGGATCGTCGACATGGTCTTCGGAAGCCTGGCCACGCTGGTCGCGGCCTGGTTGACAAGGCGCATGCCGAACGTTTTCTGGGCGGCGGTTCCGCCCGTTCTGATCAACGCGGTCGTCGTGGGAACCTACCTCTCCTTTCTCCTGAACGTTCCCATGGCCGCGACGATCCTTTATGTGGGGCTCGGGCAGGCGGGAGTCTGTTTCCTGCTGGGAATTCCTCTGGTGACGCTGCTGGCCCGGGTCCTGAACCAAAAGAAGACGAATGCATGAAAAAGGGGCTCCCCGCGGGGAGCCCCAGATGTTTCCGTGTCGCCTCAGGGGACGCGGACCGTTGTCGTGGTGCCGTCGCTCCAGGTTGCCGTCAGCTCGTAGCGGGATTTCGGCAGCTGCAGGGTGCCGTTGTTTTCGACGAAGAGCTGGAGTGTCCGGTTGGGCGGGAGCGCGATGGAAACGGAGCCGTTCGGACGGTTCAGGAGCGCTCCGCCGGGGACGCGGACGGCCATGGTCCAGCGACCGTTCGAGGGGAGGGTGTCCCAGATCCCCCGTACGCCGATGTTCCGTAGGGAAAGCGCGGTGATGGTCCCCCTGCCCCTGATCTTCACGGTGAAGACCCAGTCGCCCCTGCCGTTTCGCTTCAACGCGTCATAAGGCCCGACATAGTCGCTGCCGGTGGCCTGCGGCTTCGACAGGGCCAGCTCGCGCTTTTCGACCTGCAGGCCGCCACCCGAGGACCCTGTCGGAATTTCCTTCTCGAGCAGGCGCCCGTCGCTGAGGGCGAGAGTGATCCGCCAGGCGGAAGCCGGGTCAGACAGGGTTCCGTTGTCCTCCACCCAAAGCTGCAGGTTCGTCGTTCCCTCGAACGGGATCCTCACGGAGCCGTTCGAGGCGTTCAACACGCCGCCGCCGGGTTTTGTCACCGCCAGTAGCCAGCGGCCGTTGCCCGGGATGGTGTCCCATTCGCCTCCCTTGGTTGCGTTGACCAGGCGAATCCCCGTAATCGTCCCCTTCCCCCGCAGCTTGATGTCGAAGCGGTAGTCGCGGTTCAAGTTGCCCGCCAGGGCTTCACCTTCACCGACGTAGTCGAAGGTCCCGACCCCCGCCAGCGCGGCATCCGCGAAGTCGCCGTCGTCGGTCTGGGCCGGGGCGCTGTAGGGGGTGATGTCCTGTTCCAGAACCCTTCCGTCGTCATAGACCAGCGTGAGCCTGGAGCGGGTCTCGTCTTTCCCGAGAGACCCGTTGTCCTCGATCCAGAGGATGAACGCCGTGCCTCCGGAAACGGGGATGTTGACCGAGCCGTCCGAACGGTTGAGGATATCCCCGTTTGTCTTTGTGACGCCCAGCAGCCACCTTCCGTTCCCGGGCAGGGTGTCCCATTCCCCGGAGGACCCTTTCACATTGGCGATCTTCATCCCGATCAGGGTTCCCGGGTGATCGAGCTTCACGTCGATCCGCCAGTCGGGCTTGCCGTTACCGGCCCGCTTTTCGTCCCTGCCGACAAGATCCCGGGTTCCCTCGCCCATCATCGTCGCCTGCAGGCGATCACCCTGCTGCGAAGGAGGCGTTTCCGCCGTCTGAGCGGCGATCGTTCCCCGGAGCCGCTTGCCGTCTGCGAAGCGCAGGATCACTTCGAACCGCGCATTTCCGTCTGCGATCGAACCGTCGTCCGACATCCAAAGATCCAGGACCGTCCGTCCCGAAAGCGGAATCTCGACACTGCCGTCGTTCCTGTTGAGGGTATCCCTGCCCCGGACGACGGCCAAAGCCCACCGTCCGTTTCCGGGGATCGTGTCCCACGCGGAGGTGGGCCTTCCCTCGACGAGGTTGCGAACCTCCACTTCAGTCAGCGTGCCTTCCCCTTCCAGCTCAAGGCGAATCCGTTCGTCCGGACGTCCGTCGCCCTGAAGCGCTTCGTTCCGTCCCGTGAGGTCCCGGGTCGCCCGTTCCAGCCAGCCGACGGAAAGGATCCTCGCCGTGGTGGCGGTGATCGACGGTGGGATGGTGAGGGTCGTGCGTGCCTCCGAATTGTCCAGGAAGCGGGCCGTGAGAGTGAAACGCCCTCCTCGGGCGATATCGCCGTTGTCCGCGACGGAAAATTCCAGGTTTACTCCCATCAGGAACGGAACCATGGGCAGGCGTCCGTTCGCTTCGGTCAGGAGATTTCCCGATCCGTCCTTGACCCGCATTCCCCAGGCCGAGTTGCCCGGGGCTGTGTCCCAGGTTCCGTTGCCGTCCAACGCTTTGAGGGACAGACCCGCGAGAGCTCCCGCTCCGGTGATCGACACCGAGAAACGGGCATCCGGCCTGCCGTCGGGCGTGCTGCTTTCCCCCTGTCCCACGGCGTCTGTCGGGCCGAAACCGCTGAAGGTCAATCCGGCGACTTCCCCCATTGCGGCGAAAGCCCCCGTCACAGTCAGCAGCACTACTGCCAAGGACGCGAAAAAGAACCCGAAAGTTTTTCGTCTCATTCCTATCCCTCCCTCGTGAAGTACCCCCTGATGGTGTTAATAATAGAAGAATATTTTAACATGGAATCGATTCTTCGTCACCCGGGCTTTCCAGGATTGCACCCGCAATGTTACCATTCCTTTAAACGGGGTAAACGGGGGTGGGCCGGGTGACGAAAATCATGCTCTGCGGCCGCGGAGGAAGCGGCAAAAGCACCGTGACGGCAATGATGGCCCGTTACCTGGCGGGAAACGGGCAGAATGTCCTGGTCATGGATGCGGACACGAGCAGTCGATCCCTATCCGACCTGGTCGGCCTCAAGCGCCCGAAGCGAAGTTTCGCCGACGAGCTGGGAGGGCCGGATGCCCTGACGCGAAAACTCGGGGCCTACCTTGCCCCCTCGGCCTCGCCGGAATCCCGCCGGATCCATGTGGACGAGCTTCCGGCCGCCTGCACGAGCCGAAGAGATTGCCTGGCGCTGCTCGAGGTGGGAAAAGCCTGGCCTGGAGGGAACGAAGCCGGTGAAATCCTCGAGGAGCTGGGGAGGAACGTCCTGAGCCGGCTGGATGACCGCAACTGGTGGGTTCTCGTCGACAACGAAGCCGGTATGGACCGCTATGGGACCAGCCATCGCGCGACCGATGCCTTCCTCTTCGTTTCCGATGGCACGGCAGGGTCGCTCGAATCAGCGGCTTTCGCCACACGCCTGTTTCTGGAGGTCGAAAAGCCTCTTCTCGTTCTTCTCAACCGGGTTGCTCCTGACGAAAACGAAGAGGCGGAGCGTCTGGCCCGACGCCTTGGGGTGACGATCGATGCCGTGCTGCTTCCCGATGACGCCGTCCGGGAGGCGTCACTTGAAGGCCGGCCTGTTCCCCTGAAAGGCGAAGCCGTCGCCGTGATCGGCCGGGTCCTGTCCCGTCTGGAGTCCGCCCTGAATCCTACCGGAAGGGCCCAGATCCGCAGGCGGCTCTAAGGGAGGACGGTTGACACTTTGTGTTCCCGGCTGTAGAGTCGCCTTGGCATCGGGGGAGTCGGAACACCGACTGAGAGGAGGCGTAGGCCTCGACCCCTGGAACCTGATCCGGGTCATGCCGGCGAAGGAAAGATGCGGGTAGACGGCAAGATTGCTTTCCCCTCCCCTTCCCCTCGAGGTTCCCCTTTCCCGAAAGCCCACTAACTGTCCCTGGCTGCGGTCATTCGGACGCGGCCCGGAGCAGAGATTTGGGGGAATCCGGTCATGAAGCCAAACGTGAAGGTCATGGTTGAAGGGGCCCTGGCGGCGGCCCTGACGGTCGCTCTTTCCTACGTGAAGATCTGGGAGATGCCCCAGGGGGGATCGATCACCCTGGAAGCGATCCCGCTTCTGGTGTATTCCCTGAGGCGAGGAGTGAGACCCGGTGTGGGAGCCGGTGCGGTGGCGGGCCTCCTCCAGCTGCTGCTTGGCGGCTATATCGTTCACCCCGTACAGGCCCTCCTGGATTATCCTCTCGCATTCGGCGCACTCGGAATCGCCGGGATGGCCAGAAAACCGCTCTGGGCGGGAGCGACCCTGGGAAGCCTGGCCAGGTTTCTCTGCCATCTCATTTCGGGCGCGGTCTTCTTCGGGAGCTATGCCCCGAAAGGCACGAACGTCTGGCTCTATTCGGCGACCTACAACGGAAGCTACATGCTTCCCAACCTGATCCTCGCCGTAGTCGTCGTCTACCTTCTCTGGCCCCGGCTTTCGCGGATTTCGTAGGTCGAAAAGCCAAAAAAGGGTCCGGGCGCAAGCGCCCGGACCCTTTTTTGGGGTCGAAGGAATCAGGCCTCGCTTTCGGCCTCGTCATCCAGCTCGGCGGCGTCAAGGGCAAGCCAGCGCCTCCAGTCGAAGTGGAAAAAGCCGCTGACGATGTAGATCGACATCGCAGCCAGCGTGGCCTTTCCTTGAAGTGTGACGATGACGGCCACAGTCAGGGCGAACATGAAGGCGACCTTCAGCCGGTTGACGTTTCCGCCCCGCAGCCTTTTCAGGTTGCCGTAGGGGATGCTTGAGACCATCAGAAGCCCCGTGCCTACCGCAAGCAGGCCGGCAAGGGCCGGAGGCAGCGAAAATCCGCCCATGACCAGGGAGGCCAGAAAAAGTCCGCCCGCCGGGATGGGAAGGCCCTGGAAAGGTCCCGGGAGGTGGCAGACGTTGAACCGGGCCAGGCGCAGGGCTCCGCAAAGCCCGAAGAACGCGGCGGCCAGAGCGCCGACGATGCCGAACCAGCCCCAGAGGAAAACGGCATAGAAGAGGAGGGCAGGGGCCGCTCCGAAGCTGACGACATCCGCCAGACTGTCCAGTTCGACGCCGAACTCGGTGCTTCCCCCGAGGCTCCGGGCCATCTTGCCGTCCATGGCGTCGAAGAAGACCGCCGCCAGAATGAGCCAGGCCGCGGGCTGGTAGTGTCCCTGGAGGGTCAGGATCATCGAAAGGATCCCGCTCAGGATGTTGCCGCTGGTGATCATGTTCGGGATGATCTTGCGGAAGGGAAGGGCTCGGGCCCTACGACGGATTCGTCTCATCTGCTTGGCCTCCAATCGGCGTTTCTCCCGCCCGAACCCGGTCGCCGACTTTAACGAGGGGCTTGACGGACGCAGGAAGATACACTTCCACTTTCGAACCGAGCTTGATCATCCCATACCGCTGTCCCCTTGTCAAAACGTCTCCCCGTCTCACTCTGGAGGCGATCCGGCGGGCGAGCAGCCCGGCGATCTGCACGAGAAGGGTTTTCCCCTGCGGGGTTTCCAGCCCGACATAAAAGCGTTCGTTTTCCGTAGAGGCCTTGGGGTGATAGGCGGCGAGCCGTTTCCCGGGGACGTAGTCCAGAAAATCGACGGTTCCGCCTGCCGGAGCCCGGTTGACGTGAACATCGAGCGGGGACATGAAGATCCCGATGCAGAGCGCGGGTCCCGTGTAGGGATGGCTTGCCCGGCCGATTTCCACGACCCGGCCGTCCGCCGGGCTGACCCAGAGCGTTTCGTCCTCCGGCGGCCTTCTCGCTGGGTCGCGGTAGAACCAGAGAAGCAGAAGGAGGACGGAACCGAAAAACACCCCGAGGGGAAGGGCGATCAACGCCCCTCCCGCAGCCATGAAGGCGCAGGCGACGATGG
This sequence comes from Synergistales bacterium, assembly GCA_015657435.1. GTDB lineage: Bacteria > Synergistota > Synergistia > Synergistales > 79-D21 > 79-D21. The sequence continues at coordinate 563,557 of JADLKH010000003.1, forward strand.
AAGGCAAACCGTCCCGGGCCGGCCTCACGATTTCTAGACCTCCACGTCGCAGACGGTGTCGACGACGACGCTGACGTCGGACACGCTGTCGCCTTCGTCGAGGCGGACGAGGATGGATCCGGTTGCGACCCGGCTCAAAAGCGGGATTCCGGACACGCTTTGCCTCACCATCCGGCCTCGGCTCGAGATGACCACGATTTCATCCTCGGGAAGAACTCCCCAGGAGCCGACGATTTCCCCCGTGCGGTCTCCCAGCCGCATGGCGCGGACACCGCCGCCTCCCCGGTGATGGACGGGAAAGTCCCCGTAGGGCGTACGTTTCCCGACGCCCCGTTCGCTGATGAAGAGGATATCGCGTTCCTCCTGAAGGACATCGCACCCGACCACGCGGTCGCCGGCTGAGAGCCTGATGCCGCGGACGCCCATGGCCAGGCGCCCTTGCGGCCTGAATTCCTTCTCCAGGACTCTGAGGGCCTGTCCGCCGGCGGTGGTCAGAAGGAGTTCGTTGTCGCCCCCGGTGAACCGTACGCGCGCGATGGTGTCCCCCTCGGAAAGGCCAAGAACGCGTCGCCCGGCCCGCGTGAGGTTCTCCAGTTCCGAGACGGGAAGTCGCTTGGCCGAACCGCGCTCGGTGACGAAAAAGACGAAGGCGGCCCCTCGGAGGCTCGAGTCCTTCAGGGCGACGATCCGTTCGTTTTCCTCGAGGGAGACGAGATCCCGGATGGGCTTGCCCTTGCCGCTCTTGGGTTCGGGCACGGCCAATCCCTTGAGGGCGAACACCCGGCCCCGCGAGGTGAAGAGGAACAGGTCCCGGTGGGTCGTCGTGCAGGTCATGATGGCGATTTCGTCCTCGCCACGGAGGACGGCGCCCTTCACGCCCTTGCCCCCTCGGGACTGGGTGTGGAAATCCTGAAGCGGAGAGCGTCGGACGTACCCGTCCCGGGAAAGCACGATGACGATGTCGGATTCGGGGATGAGTTCTTCCATCGAGACATCTTCAAGCGCAGAGGAAATTTCCGTCCGGCGCGGGGTGGTGAACTTCCTCTTGACCTCGGCCAGTTCTTCCCTGACGACGGCATCCAGCACGGCAGGGTTGCCCAGGATGGTCCTGTAACGCTCGATGTCGGCGAGAAGCCCCGCCAGTTCCTCGTCCAGCTTGTGGCGCTCCAGGCCGGTCAGGCGCTGGAGACGCATGTCCAGGATGGCCTGGGCCTGCGGTTCCGTGAAGCCGAGTTCTTCGACGAGTCCCGATTTGGCCGAGGCGGTATCCCTGGAGGCCCGAATCAGGGCGATGACGGCTTCGATCATGTCCAGGGCCCGGAGGAGGCCTTCCACGATGTGAGCCCTTTCCTCCGCCTTCCTCAGACGGAAGGCGGTCCTGCGGCGGATGACGGAACGGCGGTGGTCCAGGTAGACCCACAGCATTTCCAGGAGAGGCAATTCCCGGGGGCGGCCGTCGACGAGGGCCAGGTTGATCACCCCGAAGGTGCTCTGCAGGCTGGTTCGGGTGAAAAGCTGCTTGAGGGTCACGTCCGGGTTCGCGTCGCGGTGCAGTTCGAGTACGATCCGCATCCCCCGCCGGTCGGATTCGTCGCGGATGTCGGTGATGCCGTCCAGATGGCCGGATTTGACCCCCTCGGCGATGGCTTCGATGAGGGCGGTCTTGTTGACCATGAAGGGGATCTCGGAAATGATGATCGCTTTCTTCCCGCGCTTGCCGTCGTCGACCGATGTCTTCCCCCGGACGATGATCTTGCCCCGGCCGGTGCGGTAGGCTTCCACGATGCCGTCTCGTCCCATGATGATGCCGCCCGTGGGGAAATCGGGGCCCGGAACGAGCGAAATCAGGTCGCTCAGGTCCGAATCGGGGTTGTCCAGAAGAGCGCAAAGCGCATCCACGACCTCTCCCAGGTTGTGGGGGGGGATGTTCGTGGCCATGCCGACCGCGATGCCCGAGCTTCCGTTGACCAGCAGGTTGGGCAGGCGGGCCGGAAGCACTGCGGGTTCTTCCAGGGATTCGTCGAAATTGGGCAGCCAGTCGACGGTGTCCTCGTCGATGTCGGCGAGGATTTCCTCGCCAAGCTGGCTTAGCCTTGCTTCGGTGTAGCGCATGGCTGCCGGCGGATCACCGTCGATGGAACCGAAGTTGCCCTGCCCGTCCACGAGAGGGGCCCTCATGCTGAAATCCTGGGCCATGCGGGCCATGGTGTCGTAGATCGCGGAGTCGCCGTGGGGGTGGTATTTGCCCATCGTTTCCCCGACCACACGGGCCGACTTCTTGTAGGACTGGGTGTGCGACAGGCCCAGTTCCCTCATGGCGTAAAGAACCCGGCGCTGGACCGGCTTGAGTCCATCCCGGGCATCCGGCAGGGCACGTCCCACGATGACGCTCATGGCGTAGTCGAGGTAACTGTGCTTGATCTCGTCCTCCAGCGGCAGGGGAACGACCCGCCCGAGGCCGGGGGAGCTGTCCTTGCCTGTCTGGTCCTTTTCGGTGAATTCCGTCATTCGTGCGAACCTCCATCCCGTGGTGGGAGCGCCTGTTTCACGAACCGGGCGCGGCGAGATGCCCGCCGCGCCCGCAACCTATCCATTCTAACACAGAGGGTTGCCGGGACTCACCAGCGGTTCAGGTGGAGGGAACCCGGATCAATTCCCTCATGAGGGGGCTTGACCTCGTCGGGGTAGCCGATCGCGGCGATGCCCAAAACGGCGATCGGCTGCGGAATACCGAGAATGTGGCGAATGGCCTGCTCCCTTTCCGGGTTATGGCGCACCCCGAGCCAGACGCTGCCGAGGCCCAGGGCATGGGCGGCAAGCTGCAGGTTTTCCATCGCCGCCGAACAATCTTCCTCCCAGTAGAGGCGGGCGAAATCGTTCTTTCCCGGATCTCCGCAGACCACCACGGCCAGGGGGGACTGGTAAAGCATCTTGCCGTAGGGGTGGGCCTCGCCCAATGCGTCCAGGACCGGCCGTTCATCCACGACGACGAAGTGCCAGGGGCGGCTGTTCGCTGCCGATGGCGCGGCGCAGGCGCACTCCATGAGGCAATCCACCTTCTCCGGTTCGACTGGATTCTGCAGGAATCGGCGTATGCTTCGCCTCCCGAGGATCGCCTGGATGACGGGATCTTCGATTTCCTTCATGGGGTCGTCTCTCCCTTCGTTTCGTTTTCTTCCATAATTCTACCGTAATTCCGGCCGTGCCCGTACCAATTGTACGGCCTGCTTGACAACTGGGCCGCTTCAAGGATAATGGACCGGGTTGTCGAACAGGGAGGAACAATCGAAAGGTGGCCGTCCCGAAAGACGGCCACTTTTTTTGCATCTTGGGAGGTTCACTTGGGAAACATGGGAAATATGCTATCGGGATTTGACGATTACAGGCTGAGGCCCGAACTGGCCGCAGCCCTGGCGGAACGGGGCTTCACGACCCCGACGCCAGTGCAGGAACGGGTGCTTTCAGACGAGAACGCGCTTCTGGGGGACCTCATCGTGCAGGCCAAGACGGGCTCGGGAAAAACCCTTGCTTTCGCCCTTCCGCTCATGAACGAGATGGACGCCGGAGAAAGCCAGCCACGGGTCCTGGTGCTTTCGCCGACTCGGGAACTTGCCCTGCAGACCGCACACGAGTTCGAAACGATGGCGAAAGGCCTGCGGATCCGCATCGCGGCTCTCGTCGGCGGCATGGACATGGAAACGCAGCTTCGCCGCCTGAAGGAAGGGGCGGGGGTCCTTGTCGGAACCCCCGGAAGGGTGCTCGACCATATCCGCAGGAAGGCTTTCGACTGCGGGTCCATCCACACGGTCATCCTCGACGAAGGGGACCACATGCTCGACATGGGCTTCCGCGACGAGCTCGAGGCCATCCTGGATTCGCTTCTCTCCCGCGAGCGGACCTGGCTCTTTTCGGCGACCATGCCGGAGGAGGTTGTCCGGCTGTCCAGCCGCTACCTTTCCTCGCCGCGGTGGATTTCGCTCGTGGAGGACACCGCCGCGCACGAGGACATCGCGCACAGGGCGTATCTGATTCCCTCGGGGCGGCGTGTGGAAGCTCTCGTGAACGTTCTGCTTTGGGAAGCGCCGGAACGGGCCCTTGTCTTCTGCCCGACGCGCATCGAGACGGCCGAAGTTGCCGAGCGCCTTCAGGGCGCCGGCTTCAGCGCCCTTCCGCTGCACGGGGATATGGGACAGAAAGAACGGAACACGGCTCTTGGCGCTTTCAGGGCGGGGCGTGTCCGCATCCTGGTCTCGACGGACGTTGCGGCGCGAGGGATCGACGTGGAGGGCATCTCGCACGTCATCCAGCTGGGGCTTCCCGGGACCCTGGACAACTACGTTCATCGCAGCGGCCGGACCGGCCGAGCCGGGAACGAGGGACTCAACCTGTCCCTTTTGACCCCCCGGGACGCGCGAACCCTCAAGAGCCTTCTCCGGGGTCATTCCCTGAGCATCGAGTGGCTGTCGGTTCCGGATTCACAGGAGATCCGGCTTCTTGAACGGGGGCGGCTCGACCGGGAACTGGCCGAGTGCGCGGAACAGCCGCAGGAACTCTACCTTGAATGGGCCAGGGAGATTCTCGGCCGAAGCGAGGGGGAGTGCGCGGTGGCCCGCCTTCTGGAGCGGTTTTTCGCGCAGCGGTCTTCGGGTTTTGCGCTCCGGAAGGAACTGGATCGGGAGATGGAAGTCGAGGAACGCAGGCGTTCCTCGAAACGCGAGGGGTCGACGACTTTCCGTTCGGGGGTCCCCGCGAGAGGGAATCCGGANTCGACGACGCGGTTGCGGATCGAGCGGGGACGGGCGGATGGCCTCGAAGTCGGGGCGCTGTTGGGAATTCTCTGCCGCACCCTGGGCGTGGACCGGCGGGAAATCGGCAACATCCGGCTCCGGGACCGCTTCGCGGAAGTCGAGCTCGGGGCGAGGGCCGCTCGTCAGCTGGAGCGCCACCGGAAAGAGCTTGAGAAGGAAGGATACCTTTCACCCGAGGGAAGTTCCCCCGCGAGGAAGGCAAGGCAATCGGGCGAGAGGGAGCGATCCCCGCGCAGGTAGGATTTCGGAGGCAGGAGGGGGGGAGACCCCCCTCCTGCCGTTTGGATACAAAATACGATCTCCCCGAAAGAGAAGCGCAAGACGGAAAAGACGGGGGACAAGTTGGATAAAACCGCATCGTGACAAGGCTTCCCTGTATTTGTATATAATTTTTGTACAAATCCGCATAAATGGTTGCATCGCGGTTCAGTTTGTTCGATAATCGGGAGGTTTATGCGCTCCGTCCTTTTTTGTGAAAAAAACAATCATTGGTATCGGCAATTTCTCAGGGAGGGGACAGTGCCCATGTCGGAGAGCAAGTCGGCGGAGGTTTCGGAATTGAGGACCGCGTACGAGAAGACGGTGGAGAAGTTCCTGCAGAAGGCCCCGGAGAGGAAGAAGGCGTTCCGGACGGGCGGCGGCCTGCCGTTGAAGCGGGTGTACACGCCGGAGGACCTGGAGGGACTGGACTACGGCAAGGACCTGGGATACCCGGGTCTGTACCCGTACACGCGGGGAGTGCAGCCGACCATGTACCGCGGTCGGTTCTGGACGATGAGGCAGTACGCGGGATTCGCCACGGCGGAGGAGTCGAACGCGCGTTACCGCTACCTGCTGTCGCAGGGGACGACGGGTCTGTCGGTGGCGTTCGATCTGCCGACGCAGATCGGCTACGACTCGGACCACGCGATGGCGCAGGGAGAAGTGGGCAAGGTGGGAGTGGCGATCGACAGCCTGGCGGACATGGAGACGCTGTTCGCGGGGATCCCGCTGGAGAAGGTGTCGACGTCGATGACGATCAACGCGCCGGCGAGCGTGCTGCTGGGGCTGTACATCGCGGTGGGCGAGAAGCAGGGCGTGTCGATGGAGAAGCTGTCGGGGACGATCCAGAACGACATACTGAAGGAATACATCGCGCGGGGGACGTACATCTTCCCGCCGAAGCCGTCGATGCGTCTGATCACGGACATCTTCGAGTTCTGCAGTTCTCACGTGCCGCAGTGGAACACGATCTCGATCTCGGGTTATCACATCCGGGAGGCGGGGAGCACGGCGGTGCAGGAAGTGGCGTTCACGCTGGCGGACGGAATCGCGTACGTGGAGGCGGCGGTGAGGAAGGGTCAGGACCCGAACGTGTTCGGGAAGCGTCTGAGCTTTTTCTTCAACGCGCACAACGACTTTTTGGAGGAAGTGTCGAAGTTCCGGGCGGCGCGTCGGCTGTGGGCGAAGATCATGAAGGAGCGCTTCGGGGTGACGGACAAGGGTGCGCAGATGCTCCGTTTCCACACGCAGACGGCGGGAAGCACGCTGACGGCGCAGCAGCCTGAGAACAACATCGTGCGTGTGGCGGTGCAGACGATGGCGGCGGTGCTGGGAGGGACGCAGAGCCTTCACACGAACAGCTACGACGAAGCGCTGGCGCTGCCGACGGAGAAGAGCGTGGGGATCGCGCTGAAGACGCAGCAGATCGTGGCGTACGAATCGGGAGTGACGGAGACGGTGGACCCGCTGGCGGGCAGTTACGTGGTGGAGTCCCTGACGAACGAGATCGCCAGGCAGGCGTCGGAGTACATCGAGAAGATCGACGGGATGGGCGGGATGCTTTCGGCGATCGAGAAGGGGTACGTGCAGCAGCAGATCCAGGATGCGGCGTACACGACGCAGAAGGCGATCGAGTCGAACGAGCAGATCGTGGTGGGCGTGAACAAGTTCCAGGTGGACGAGGGACACGGCGACCGTGCGCTGCTGCGTGTGGATTCCTCGGTGGGGATGAACCAGGTGAGGAAGCTGCAGGCGATGAAGTCCGGCCGCGACAACCTGAAGGTGCAGTCGTGCCTGGAGGAGATCCGCAGTGCGTCGAGGGACGAGGGGACGAACCTGATGCCCTTGATCGTGGACGCAGTGAAGGCGTACGTGACGGAAGGCGAGATCTGCGGCGTGCTCCGCGAGGAGTTCGGCGAATACCGGGAAAACATCGTCCTCTAGGGATAAGGGAGGAGACGGGAAGACCATGAGCGAGCGCAAGGTGAGGGTGATCGTGGCGAAGCCGGGGCTTGACGGACACGACCGGGGAGCGAAGGTCGTGGCGCGTGCGCTGCGCGACGCGGGGATGGAAGTGATCTACACGGGTCTGAGGCAGACGCCGGAGCAGATCGTGCAGGCGGCGGTGCAGGAGGATGCGGACGCGATCGGGATCAGTATCCTGAGCGGGGCGCACGAGTACTACTTCGGCCGGATCATCGAGCTTCTGAAGGAGAGAAAGGCGTCGGACATCCTGGTGTTCGGGGGAGGCGTGATCCCCGAGGACGACGTGCCGAAGCTGCAGGCCATGGGAGCGGGAGCCATCTTCGGCCCCGGAACCCCACGACCGTCTGCATCGACTGGCTCAATGCCGCCGTCCGGGAGAAGTGGGCCGGGGAGAACGTCTGAAAGGGGAGGAAGCCATTGAAGCCGACCGTCGTAGATCATATCGGGATCGCAGTCAAGAACCTGGATGAAGCCGTAAAGTTTTGGGAAGGGGCCATGGGGATCCGTTGCACGGGTGTCGAGGAAGTCGTCGAGCAGAAGGTGAAGACGGCTTTCCTGCCGCTGGGTGACACGGAGATCGAGCTCCTTGAGGCGACGGCCGAGGACAGCCCCGTGGCGAAGTTCATCGAGAAGAAGGGGGAGGGCATCCACCACCTGGCCATCCGGGTGGAGAATATCGAGGAAGCCCTCGAATCCCTGAAGGCGCGGGGGATTCGCCTGATCGACCAGGCTCCCCGCTACGGCGCGGGTGGGGCGCGGATCGCGTTCGTCCATCCCGCGGCAACCGGGGGTATCCTGCTCGAGATCAGCGAGCGTTCGAACCACTAGCGAAAGCGCGGGAGGAATGGTGAAATGTCGGACAAGAGCATGGCGGAATACTGCGAGGACCTTCTGAAGCGGAGGGAGAAGGCGCAGGCGGGAGGCGGCCCGAAGGCCGTGGCGAAGCAGCATGAGAAGGGGAAGCTGACCGCTCGCGAGCGGATCGACCTTCTTCTGGACCCGGGGAGCTTCGTCGAGATCGACGAGTTCGTTGAGCACCGTTGCGAGAACTTCGGAATGGGTGCCACGAAATTCCTGGGCGACGGGGTCGTGACGGGATACGGAACGGTCGAAGGCCGGATCGTGTACGTCTACAGCCAGGACTTCACCGTCATCGGCGGAAGCCTTGGAGAGGCCCACGCGAAGAAGATCTGCAAGGTCATGGACCTGGCGATGCAGAACGGCTACCCCGTGGTGGGACTGAACGACAGCGGCGGCGCGAGGATCCAGGAGGCGGTGGACAGTCTCTCCGGCTACGGCCAGATTTTCTACCGCAACACCGTAGCCTCGGGCGTCGTGCCCCAGATCTCGGTCATCGTGGGCCCCTGCGCGGGCGGCGCGGTGTACAGCCCGGCCCTGACGGACTTCGTCCTGATGGCCCAGGGTTCCGGGGTCATGCACATCACAGGTCCGCAGGTCATCAAGGCGGTGACGGGTGAGGAAGTCACGAGCGAACAGCTTGGCGGCGCCATGACGCACAACGCCATTTCCGGCAACGCCCACTTCTTCGCGAAGGACGAGCGGGAATGCTACTCTCAGACGCGGAAGCTCCTCAGCTACATGCCTTCCAACAACATGGAAGAGGTTCCGGTGAAGGAAACCGCGGACCCGGTCGAACGGGCCGACGCGGCGCTGCGTGACATCGTCCCGACGAACCCCAACAAGGGATACGACGTCCGCAAGGTTCTGGCTCTGGTGGTCGATGACGGGGACTTCTTCGAGGTCCAGCCGCTCTGGGCGAAGAACATCGTGACGGGCTTCGGCCGCGTGGGCGGCCGGACCATCGGGATCATCGCCAACCAGGCGATGAACATGGCGGGCTGCCTCGACATCGACGCTTCCGACAAGGCGAGTCGCTTCATCCGGATCTGCAACGCCTACAACATCCCCATCGTGACGTTCGTGGACGTGCCGGGTTACCTGCCCGGGACGGCTCAGGAGTACGGCGGAATCATCCGTCACGGCGCGAAGATGCTCTACGCCTACAGCGAGGCGACGGCCCCGAAGATCACCGTGATCCTCCGCAAGGCCTACGGCGGGGCGTACCTCGGAATGTGCAGCAAGGATCTCGGCGCCGACGTCGTTCTGGCCTGGCCCCAGGCCGAGATCGCGGTCATGGGGGCAGAGGGCGCGGCGAACATCATTTTCCGGAAGGAAATCGAAGGTTCTTCCGACCCGAACGCGACCCGCAGCCAGAAGATCGAGGAATACCGGGAAGCCTTCGCGAACCCCTTTGTGGCTGCTTCCCGCGGGTTCGTGGATCGCGTGATCCTGCCCGAAGAGACGCGTCTGTGCATCTGGCAGGCGCTGGTCTCCCTGGACGGCAAGCGGGTGGTCCGTCCGAAGCGGAAGCACGGCATCCTGCCGCACTAGGGGGAAACGAAAATGGAAACCTTGTCCAGTCATTTCCAGGGGATCCCCGGCGGGATCGTCATGTCGCTGATCGCCTTTTCGATCGTCTTCATCGCCTTGTCGGGTTTGTGCCTGATCATTTACGGGGTGAAGTTCGTCGCAGCGGCGGCGGACAAGTCCGCGCGGACCAAGGGCGACACGAAAAGCGCGAAGTCGGATTCCCCCAAGGGGACGCCGGTGGTGCAGTCGGTGGCTTCTCCCGCGGCCGCGCCTGTCTCCGTTTCGTCCGGTGAGGACGAGAATCTGCTGGCCGTGATCGGGGCTGTCCTGGCTTCGACNGCTGGGGGGGGATTCGCCGTGCGGTCGGTGCGACCGATTGTTGCGGCTTGTTCGGCTGGAGGCATGTGGAAGGGAAGCGCCCGCATCGAGACGATGGAGGGGCTCTAACCCCTTTGTCACCCCGAAAGACAGGAAAAACGGCCCTCGGGCGTGCCCCGAAGGGATAGCTTTGACAATCGAGGAGGAAGGAAATCCATGGCCCGCAAGTTTCGTGTTGTCGTAAACGGCAAGAGTTACGAAGTCGAAGTGGAAGATCTGGGAACGGGAGCCGCGACTGCGGCGCCGGCCCCTGCCCCTGTGGCCGCTCCGGCTCCTGTCGCTGCTGCGGCGCCGGCTCCCGTAGCCGCCGCCCCCGCTGCGGCGTCCGCTCCTGTGCCTGCCGGCGCAGAAGTGGTGGCAGCCCCGATGCCCGGTAAGATCCTGAAGGTCGTGACGTCCGTCGGAGCGACGGTCAACAACGGCGACGTGCTCCTTATCCTGGAAGCCATGAAGATGGAAAACGAGATCATGGCTTCGGTAACCGGGACGGTGAAGGAAGTCCGGACGAAGGAAGGAGACTCGGTCAACACCGGGGACGTCCTTGTCGTGATCGGCTAGGGCCGGCACAAAGGCAGGGAGGACGGAAGAGATGGAACTTTACCTGAAAGCCTTGGGCAGCATCGTCGCTTTTTCCGGATTCGCGGGACTGACAGTCGGGAACCTCATCATGCTGCTGGTGGGCTTCATCCTGCTGTACCTCGCGATCGGGAAAGGCTTCGAACCCCTTTTGCTGGTGCCCATCGCCTTTGGCTGCGTGCTGGTGAACCTGCCGCTGTCGGGGATCATGGAGCACGGGGGATTCCTGAAATACTTGTCGTACGGGACGGAGCACGAGATCTACCCCGTCATCATCTTCATGGGCATCGGGGCGTTGACGGACTTTGGCCCGCTTTTGGCCAATCCCATCACGTTCCTGCTCGGCGCCGCGGCGCAGCTCGGCGTCTTCATCGCGGTGGTCGGTGCGATGGCGCTGGGCTTCACGATCCAGGAAGCGGCGGCCATCGGGATCATCGGAGGGGCTGACGGCCCGACGGCGATCTACCTGACGATGAAGCTGGCCCCGCATCTTTTGGGTGCGGTGGCGGTGGCGGCGTACAGCTACATGTCCCTGGTGCCGCTGATCCAGCCGCCGATGATCCGCCTGTGCACGACGAAGAAGGACCGGGGGATCAAGATGGCCCAGCTTCGGCCGGTCAGCCGGACCGAGCGGATCCTGTTCCCGATCATCGCCACGGTTTCCTGCGGACTGCTTCTTCCCGCGGCGGTTCCCCTCATCGGGCTTCTGATGTTCGGCAACCTGCTTCGGGAATGCGGCTGCACGGAGCGCCTGAATCACGCGGCTCAGAACGAGATCCTGAACACGGTGACGATCTTCCTCGGCATCACGGTCGGCGCGACGATGGAGGCGAAGACCTTCCTGACCCCGAACACCCTGAAGATCATCGCCCTGGGGCTGATTGCCTTTGCGTCGAGCACGGTGGGCGGATGTCTCTTCGGTCAGGTGATGAAGGTCCTCTCCGGCGGAAAGATCAACCCGATGATCGGGGCTGCCGGTGTTTCCGCAGTGCCGATGGCGGCTCGCGTGGTCCAGCGGGAGGTCCAGAGGGAGTTCCCCGGAACATACCTTCTGATGCACGCCATGGGACCGAACGTGGCGGGGGTCATCGGTACGGCCGTGGCGGCAGGAGCCATGCTCACGCTGCTTACCGCATAAGGGAAAGCGAAACGCCGAAATACGATCGTCTACAATAAAAGCGGGACCTCCTGAAGGGGTTCCGCTTTTTTCATGCCCAGAGGAAAAGGGGGACGGCTGGGATGCGCACGATCCACACGGACCGGATCAGGGATCTTGTCGAGGCTCTTTTTCGGAGGGCGGAGACGGAATTGCCCTCCGACGTGACGGAAGCTCTCGAAAAAGCCCTGGTGGCGGAAAAGAGCGAAACGGGCCGGATGGTCCTCAGGGAGATGCTCGACAACGAACGGATCGCCCGGGCCGAAAAGCTTCCGATTTGCCAGGACTGCGGCATGGCTGTCCTTTTCATGGAGATTGGGCAGGAAATTCACTTCGAGGGCTCCGGGCTGATGCTCGCCGTAGACGAAGGAATCCGTCGGGCGACGCGGGGAGGGTTCCTTAGGCCGATGATCGTGAAGGACCCGCTCGATGAGAGGGAAAACACGGGGGACAACACCCCGGCTATTGTTCACCTGGAGCTTGTTCCGGGAGACAAGGTGAGGGTCGTCGCCATGCCGAAGGGGATGGGAAGCGAAAACGCCGGNGCGCTTGCCATGCTCTGCCCCGGCGACGGGGAGGAAGGGGTCGTGCGCGTCGTTCTGGAGACGGTCGACCGCCTGGGAGCGAACGCCTGTCCCCCGCTGGTCGTGGGAGTCGGCATCGGGGGAAACTTCGAATCCGCGCCCCTTTTGGCCAAACGGGCTCTCCTGAGGCCCCTGGGGCCGAGGAACGGAAACCTCCGCTATGCCGCGCTTGAGGAGCGTCTCCTCATGCGTGTGAATGCCCTCGGAATCGGCCCTGCCGGATACGGCGGCACCACGACGGCCCTGGATGTCCATATCGAATCCGCCCCGACCCACCTCGCGGGGCTGCCCGTAGCGGTCAACCTGAGCTGTCATGCCTGCCGTCGCGCGGCGGGTTCGNNATTTAGGGAGGCGGAGGTCGCCATGGAAAGCCGAATCCGCGTTATTGCCCCCCTCACGAAAGATGCCGCGGGGGGGTGGTCTGCNGGGCAGGGAGTGCTTTTGTCGGGTTCGATCCTCCTCGCTCGGGATGCCGCTCACGCCAGGATGGCCATTGAACTGAAGAAGGGGCTGGCGCTTCCTCTTGATCTTGAGGGGGCCGTGCTGTTCTATGCCGGTCCCACCCCCGCGCCTCCCGGGAGGATGATCGGCTCGATAGGCCCCACCACGAGCGCGAGGATGGATCCCTATACGCCCCTTCTCCTGAGGCTTGGAGTGAGAGGGATGATCGGGAAGGGCAGAAGGTCGCCGGAAGTCATCGAGGCCATGCGGGAAACGGGAGCCGTCAACTTTGGTGCGACNGGGGGGGCGGCGGCCCTCCTGGCGCGATCGGTGCGGGCATGGGGCCGTTCGGTGTACGACGATCTCGGTGCTGACGCCGTCCGGTTCCTGGAGGTGGAGGATCTCCCCCTGGTCGTGACCATCGATTCACTCGGTAACGACCTGTACGAACAGGGTCGCATTAAATTTTACAATGGTATGAACCAATGATGGCTAAAAAAATTGTGAAGGACAACGCAAAAATTGGATCTATTTGAGGCCCCCTTAAACACTTGTCCGATCTCCAATTGTATGCTGAAATATGCGGGTGAATCCTGTAACTAAATTTTCAGGGGGTGGAGTGAAGGTGAAGAGAGGACTTCGGTTGCTTGCGGTTTCATGCGTGATTCTAGGACTCCTCGGCGGTTCCGCAATGGCCGCCACGACGTTCATCAACATCGGGACCGGCAGCACCGGCGGGACCTATTACCCGGTCGGCGCCGCCATGTGCAAAATCTGGAACGACAATATCCCCGGTCTGAAGGCCAGCGCCCAGTCGACGGGCGGCACGGTGCACAACCTGCAGCTCATGGCCAACAAGGAAGCTGAAGCGGGCTTCATGGATGGATTGTACTACTTCGCCTACCAGGGTAAGGGCAAGTACGAGGGCAACCCCCAGAGCAATCTGCGGGCGCTCGTTCCCCTTTACGCCGAACCCGTTCACATCATGGTCGCCAAAGGCAGCGGCATCAAAACCCTGAAGGATTTCAAGGGCAAGAGAGTCTCCGTTGGTGCGGTCGCCAGCGGAACCGAAGTCACCGCGAAGGAACTTCTCAAGATCGCCGGNCTGAACCCCGACAAGGACATCAAGCCGGAGAATCTCGGCCTTAGCGACACGGCCCAGGCTTTCTCCAACAAGCAGATCGACGCGGCCATCACCGTCGGCGCCGTGGGAATCGCGGGTGTCGTCGAAGCGGCGACCATGGGGGTCGTCGAGTTCATCGACCTGCCCGAGGGACAGGTCAAGCAGGCGAACGGCCGCATGCCCTATTACGTTCCCTTCACGATTCCGGCCAACACCTACAAGGGACAGACCACCCCGATCAAGACCATCGCCAGCTGGAACATCATCGGGGTCCGTGAGGATCTCGACGCGGATCTCGCCTACAAGATGACGAAGTCTCTCTTCGCGAACAAAAAGAACCTGGTGAACGTGTCCGCCCGCATGGAGGGCATGACCCCGGAGAACGTGAAGGTCATCCTGATCCCCCTCCACATCGGAGCCAAGAAGTACTACAAGGAAGTCGGCGCCGTTACGATGTAACGGTGAAGATGGGCTGAAACAGCTGTAACCTGACGGGGGGAGGGCGGAAGCAATCCGCCCCCCCCAGAGATTGCGAGAGGAGTGGAACCATTGGCAACTCAGGAAGAGATCACCAAGGCCCCGGTCCTTGATGCGGCGCCCATGGACGAGGCCGAGATCCAGAAACTCGTGGAAAAATACGATGTGGAGAGCCGTTACCGCCGGCTGGAGGGCCTGCCCGCGAAGTTCCTGACGGTCTGGCTTGTCGCGATGGCCGCCTTCCACCTTTACACCGCTTCCATCGGCGTTTTGCCGATCGCCATCATCCGGGCCGTTCACCTCACGTTCGCGATCGTTGCCGTCTTCATCCTCTATCCGGCGACCCGGAAGGGATCCAAGACCTCCGTTCCCTGGTATGACTGGCTACTTGCCGCAGCCTCCTGCGGAGTCATCGGCTACATCGTCGTCATGTTCAACGACATCACCCGTCGCGGGGCCCTGCCGTTGCCCTACGAGATCGTGCTCGGGGCGATGGCCGTCATCCTGATCCTGGAGGGCGGACGGCGCATCGTCGGCAACGTGCTCCCGATCCTGAGTTCTCTTTTTCTTGCCTACTGTTACTTCGGACAGATGATGCCCGGGATGTTCATGCACCGGGGTTACAGCCTCAGCCGGATTGTCCAGCACATGTACCTGACGCCGGAAGGTATTTTCGGCGTGGCTCTCGGGGTGTCGGCCACTTTCGTGGTCATGTTCATCATCTTTGGAGCCTTCCTCGGGAAAAGCGGCGGAGCCCGCTTCTTCAACGAGCTGGCCCTGGCCCTGGCAGGCAGTTCCCCCGGCGGTCCGGCGAAAGTCGCCGTTGTCGCTTCGGGACTTCTTGGCACGATCAACGGCTCGTCGGTGGCCAACGTCGCCACGACGGGGACGTTCACCATCCCCCTCATGAAACGGGTCGGCTACAAGCCGGAATATGCGGGTGCGGTGGAAGCCTGCGCCTCCACGGGCGGACAGCTCATGCCCCCCATCATGGGGGCAGGGGCCTTCATCATGAGCGAATTTCTGGGCATCTCCTACCTGAGGATCGCTGCGGCGGCCATCATTCCGGCGATTCTCTATTACTCTGCCATTTTCGTGAACGTCCACATCCGGGCGCGCAAACGCAACCTCAAGGGACTTTCACGCGACGAACTCCCGGTCATCAGGGAGGTCATGAAGAAAGACGGACACCTCCTGATCCCGATCGGCGTCGTCATCGCCACGCTGCTTATGAAGTACACCCCGGTGGCCGCCGCGTTCTTCGGCGTGGTGTCGGTCGTCATCGTCAGCCAGTTCCGCAGGCACACCCGGATGGGGCTGAAGAGCATCATCGAGGCGATGGAAGAGGGTGCACGGGGATCTCTCGGCGTGGCCTTGGCCTGCGCCCTGGTCGGCTTTGTGGTGGGGACGTCATCGCTCACTTCGCTGGGCCTGACGATTTCCAACAACATCATCGAACTTTCCGGCGGAAAGCTGCTGCCGACGCTGGTCATGGCGATGGTGGCTTCCCTCGTCCTCGGAATGGGTCTGCCGACGACCGCCAACTACATCGTCTGCAGCACGATCGTGGCTCCCGCCCTGATCGGGATGAACGTTCTGCCTCTCGCCGCCCACATGTTCGTCTTCTACTTCGGGATCATGGCGGACCTCACGCCGCCGGTATGCCTGGCCGCCTTCACGGGAGCCGGCATCGCTGGAGCCCAGCCGGGCAAGACGGGGATCACGGCCACGAAGATCGCACTGGTGGCGTACTTCATTCCCTATTCCTTCGTCTACACGCCCATGATCCTTCTCCAGGCCCCCAACATCCTGCACCTGACGATCCTTGTGGGTTCCTCGTTCCTCGGGATCATCAGCCTGGCGGGAAGCCTGGAGGGGTGGATGTTCAGGGATCTCAAGACGGTCGAGCGCCTTGCCTTTCTCCCGCTTGCCATCGCGACGTTCATGCCCCAGGTTGGAGTCAACCTTGTGGCTGGAGCCCTCCTTATCGCTCTCCTCGTCATCATGAAGAAAACGGCGAAGCCCGAGGCGGTGCTGGCGGAAGGCTAGAAGGGAAGAACGCGGATTTTGTCCTAAGCGGTGGCCCCCGTATAATGCGGGGGCCACCGCTTATTTCGGGGAAGGAGCGGAAGGATTGGAAAAGCGGCTTTTGTTCTTGACCGTTCTCGGCACACTGGCTGTCCAGGCTTACGCGACGCACTTTTTCTACCTCCCGATCGCGCTGGCGAGACTTGGCTTTTCACCGGCCGCAATCGGGGTGCTCCTCAGCGTCTACTCGATAGCCACGACGGTCGCGCGCCCTCCGGGGAGCAGTTTGACCGAGAAGTTCGGTATAAGGGGTTCGTTTCTTCTGGCCGCAGGCTTATTGACGCTGTTTTCCCTTCCGTTGGCCTTCATCCGGACTTTTTACGGGCTCCTTCTGCTTCGGATCCTGACAGGAGTTTCCTACGGTCTTTGCATGGTTTCCCTGACGGCCTTCCAGGCCATGGCCATCCCCGAGAAAGGCAGGGGCAGCGCTTTTTCATGGGTCGCCGCCGGATATGTCCTTCCGCAGCTGCTCCTTCTGCCGTTTCTGGATCGCCTTTTTGCCTGGGGTTTCACGGCGCCCTACTTCTGGCTTATCCCCGTGCTTGCGGCCGGCTGTTCCGCTGCCGCCTGGGTGACCCCGGATCTGCCGAAACGGGATTTGCACGGAAAGTCCTCCTGGGGGACCTGGCCGGAAGTTTTCAATACACCCCGGCTTGTCTCTCTGCTGGCTTCCTGGATTCTTTTCGCCCTGGCGAATTCGGCGGGCCTTCAGTTCATCCCTGCACTTCTTTCCCAGCGGGGTCTGACTCCGAGCCTATTCATCGTTTCGCTGGCGGCAACCTCGCTGGCCGTGCGTCTGGCTGCCAACCGCTTCATCGATCGACTACCACGGGAAAAAATCGCCGGGGTTTCCATCTGTCTCATCGGTTTGGGGACGCTGCTTGTTCTCGGTTTCCGCTCAAGGCTTTCGCTCTCCCTCGTCGGTATGGTGTATGGCCTGGGGATGGGGTTCGGGTTCCCCGCTCTTCTGGCACTGGTTCCTGATGTGTTTCCGGAAAGGCTGCGGCCGAANGGGGTCGCGCTGAGTTTTTTCGCGATGGATTTGGGCTGGATCGTCTCCCCGCTTCTCGTCGGCCTTGTCGGACAACTGGGCGGATTTGAGCTTGCCCTGACCATGACCGGTCTGATCGGTCTTTCGGGGGGGCGGTTCTTCTGGCCAGGGGGTGGAAGGCCGCTCCCATCTGAAGGCAAAATGACGATCAGTGTCTCAGGATGTTCCCGACCGGGCAGACGGCGCACCAGCTGCGGTGGTTTTTCCAGAGCGCAAGCGGTATCGCGATTGCGGATGAGACGAGGCACATCCGGTAAAATACGAGACCAAAACGGGCGAGGCTTTCAGCGCCCCATGGGCCGAAGAGTCCGGCTTTCCACAGCTGAAGGACGAACACCCCGACGAATACCACGAAACCGATCGCCCAAGTCTTCCGCGAGGTTAAAAACCGCGGGATCGGCCGTTTCGGTGAAACCTTCGACATCACGAGATCGAGGAAGCTCCCGCGGGNGCAGTAGGATCCGCACCATTTCTTCCTTCGCCCGGAAACGACAACAAGAATCATCAGAATCAAAAGCGCCACCCCGAGCAGGGGAAAAGCCCACCCCGCCGTGATCATCGAGACATACAGGAAAAGGCTTGCGTACCGAATCATGATTCGACCCCCCCGATCTTTATACTCTATAGGGGTATATTCTACACGCCATCCACGCCCTGTCAAGCGATCTTGAGGCATAATAGGCGCGGGAGATTCACTAAACTGAAAGGGGATGCCGAGATGGACCTACGCTCCTTTTTCGAGCAGGAAGTGAAGCCTGCGCTGGGCTGCACGGAGCCGGGGGCGGTGGCGCTGGCGGCGGCGACGGCGGCGGGAGCGGCGCGGATAGAAGCGCGGGCGATCCGACTGAGGCTGTCGGCGAACGTGTTCAAGAACGGGATCTCCGTGGGAATCCCGGGAACCCGCGGNATTGAGGGGAACCTGATGGCGGGGGCCCTGGGCGCGCTGTGCGGGGATCCGGGGAAGGGTCTTCTCGTGCTCGAGAACGTGCCGGACGAGGCGGTGGAGAAGGCCCTGAGGATGGTGGAGGAGAAGGCGGTGACCCAGGAGGTTGTGGCGGACGTTCCGAGCGTGTTCGTGGAGGCGCAGATTCAGGGGGAAGGGCACAGCGCCTCGGCGGTGATCTCGGGACGGCACGACCGGGTCGTGGAGGTTCGGGTGGACGGAGAGGTGACGCGTCGTCTTCTGGAGGCGGACACGAACCTGAAGGGACGCCCGGGGTACCTGGAAGAGCTGCAGGAGCAGGAGATGGAAGAGCTGTATGCCCTGGCGGGGTCGATCGACGGCCCGACGGAGCGGTTTCTCCTGGACGGGGCGAGGATGAACAGGGAAGTGGCTCAGCGGGGGCTAGAGGCCCCGTGGGGTCTTGGAGTGGGGTATTCCCTGGCGACGGGAGGAGACGACCTTCTGTACCGGATCAAGGCTCTGGCGGGAGCGGCGGCGGACGTGCGGATGGACGGGGGTCCGTGGCCGGTGATGAGCAGCGCGGGGAGCGGGAACCACGGGATCACGGCGATTTTGCCGGTGTCGGAGGCGTCGGAGGCATGGGGCAAAAGCGAAAGAAAGCAGGCGGAGGCCCTGGCGCTGAGCCATCTTGTGACGGGTCTGATCAAGGCGTACACGGGTCGTCTGACGCCGACGTGCGGCTGCGTGATCGCGGCGGGAGCGGGAGCGGCGGCGGGGATCGTGAGGCTGGGAGGAGGAAGCCCGCAGCAGGCGGAAAGGGCGGTGGCGTCGCTGGCCTCCTCGCTGCTGGGAGTGCTGTGCGACGGAGCCAAGGGCTCGTGCGCGCTGAAGGTTTCGGCGGGGGCCGGGGAAGCGTACCTTTCCGCGCGTCTGGCCCTGGAGGGTCGGGGGGTGTCGGACCGCCAGGGGGTCATCGCCCCCGGGCTGAAGGAAACGGCACGGGCGATCGCAGAGATCAGCCGTCACGGGATGGCGGCCGTGGACGCCACGGTCCTGAGGCTCCTCGAAACCCGGGAAGGAGCCGCCCGTTCTTGAAAAGGCAGCAGGCAGCATGGCTGGGGATAAGGACCTTCAGTGCGCTCGCAAAGCGTTTGCCTCATCCCGTCGCGGTTCGCCTCGGGTCGTGGCTGGGGCTTCTGGCGTGGCTTTTCAGCTGGAAAAGGGTGAACGCAGCGGAGCGGCGCTGCGTGCGAGTCCTGGGTGTCGGGGTGACCGAGGCCAGAAGGATCGTCCGGGAATCGTACAAAAATCATGGGCGGACTGCGGCGGAGATCCTCCGCATGGAGGTCCTGGGAGAGCTGATCAACGACCTGGTCGCGATCCATGGAGAGGAGAACCTCAGAAAGGCCTACGACAGGGGCAGGGGAGTCATTCTTCTCAGCGCGCATATCGGCAACTGGGAACTCGCCGCTTCACGGATCACCCGCATGGGGATACCGGTGCAGGCGATCGGAGCGGAGCAGCGTGATCCCCGCATCACGAACCTGCTGTTCTCCCTCAGGGCATCGGGAGGAGTCGAAACGATCGGCAAGGGGTTCGACCTGAAGGGGGCCTTGCGGTGCCTCCAGTCGGGGAATGCTCTCGCGGTCCTTCTTGATCAGGATGCGAAGCATAAGGGAGTCGTCGTGCCTTTCATGGGGAGACCCGCCAGCACGCCGTACGGTCCCGTCAAGATGAGCTGGAAGCTGGGAACCCCCATCGTTCCGGTGTTCGGCATCCGAAGGGAAGACGGATATCACTACGATTTGACGTTCCTGCCCGCCCTCGATCTTCCTGCCGGAGACGGCGGAGAGGAAGCGATCCGGGAGGCGGTGACCCTTTGCAACGAGGTTTTGGGGGAGTGGATCGCCCGCTTCCCCGGCCAGTGGATGTGGCTTTACCCGAGATGGGCCAGCACGGTGGGAGATTGAAGCCATGAAGACGCTCCTTGGGCTGGACCCGGGAAAAGACAAGTTCGGCTGGGCTTTCGTGACGGAAGAGGGCAAACTCCTGGCTAGCGGGATCATCCCCTCCGCCCTCACCGAAGCAAGACTGGACGCTCTCCTGGCCGGAGACCTGGCCGGGCTTTCGGACACGACGCGCGAGAATGCCGCGAATCAGGACACGCTGGGCTTCCCCGCTCTGGTGCTCCTTGGAAACGGAACAGCCCGGGAGGGACTTGCCTGGGCACTTGCCTCGAGAAAACGGGCTTTTTCGGTCGTTGACGAAGCCTACACAACCCTGGAGGCGAGAAGGCTCTACTGGAGACTTCATCCGCCCGGCTTTCTCGCTCGGTTGATCCCGGAAGGGATGCGGGTTCCTCCGAGACCGATCGACGATCTGGCGGCCTGGGCCCTTGTGCGGCGGTTCCTTTCAGGCCGGAGCGGAAACGGAAGCGAGACGTAATCGGCCGTGGTGCGGATTTAAAAAAGAGATGGGGGTGGAGGGGAACGTTTCCCCTCCACCCCCGTCTCAATCTTGCCGGAATTCTCTGATGACGCCTCTGGCAAGAGCTTCGAGACTCGACACGGTCATCGCTTCCGGCAGATCCGCCGCCCGGTAGGCGAGAGGGGTTTCCGTGCAGGCGGTGAGGATGGGAACCTCCGCCTGCTTCCAGAGGCTTGCCGCGAGAGGCTCGAAGCGGCGGCCTGCTTCAGTGAGTCGGTTGGCCTTGACGAGACGGATGATCTCGTTCACCTCGGCCTGTTCCGGGCCCGAAGGGAGGTGCAGGGTGAACCCCTTCCGAAGTGCCCGATCCTGGTAAATGCCGCTGGCCAGGGTTCCCTCCGTCGCGATGAGCCATCCTCCCGCGGAATTCTTCCCGATCGCCTCGTTAAGCGTTTCCTCGACGATGTGGACGAGGGGAACGGAGAGTTCGCCGATGAAGCGGTCAACGAACGCATGTGCGGTGTTGCAGGGGATCGCCAGAAGGTCCGCCCNCCAGGAAATCAGCTTGAAAAGGTCTTCCCGGAGCCTGGAAGTCGGGTTCTCGCCCCGTCCGAGGAGCGCTTCCGTCCGATCCGGGATCTGAGGATCCGACAGGAGAATCACCGGAAAATGCTCCTGGTCGCGGGTTGCGGGAGAGAGCGCCGTTAGCAGCCGCAGGAATTCCGCCCCCGCCGCAGGTCCCATCCCTCCCAGGACGCCTAGAAGCCTATGCGGTCCGGTCAACTTCCCGCAACTCCCCTTCGGTTTTCGCGACCACCGCGGCCACGCAGCTGTCGCCCGTGACGTTGATCGCGGTCCGGGCCATGTCGAGAACGGCGTCGATGCCCGCCACGAGGGCGACCCCCTCCACAGGCAGCCCGACTGCCGTCAGGACAAGAGTCAGCATGATGAGCCCCGCCCCTGGAACCCCCGCTGTTCCGATCGAGGCCAGGGTCGCGGTCAGGATGATGCCGGCCTGGGCTCCCATTGAAAGGGGCAGTCCGTACGCCTGTGCGATGAAGAGGGCGCAGACTCCCTGATAGAGCGCCGTTCCGTCCATGTTGATCGTCGCTCCAAGGGGCAGGACGAAGGAGGAAATGCTCTCGGAAACTCCCAGATTTTCCTGGGCCACCCGCATCGTCACCGGGAGTGTTGCGGAGCTGGAGCGGGTGACGAAGGCGGTCAGTGTCGACTCCCTGACTCCGGAGAAGTACCAGAGGGGGGATTTCTTCACGACGGCCATGATGAGTCCCGAGTAGACGATGACGGCATGGAGGATGCAGCCAAGGTAGACGGCGAAGATCACCTTGGCAAACGGAGCCAGGACGGAAAGCCCGTACTTCGCAACCGTCGTGGAGATCAGGGCAAACACGCCGTAGGGAGCGAAGGCCATGACGAGGCCGGTGAGTTTGTACATGGTTTCCGCCACGGAATCCATGAAGGCGATGACCGGCTTGCCCTTTTCACCGGCCAGGACGGCCGACACTCCGAAGAACAGGGCGAAGACGATGATCTGGAGCATGTTCGATTCGACGAGGGATTTCGCGATGTTGTCGGGGAAGATCCCGAGGAGCACGTCGATGATCGACGGCGGAACCGGGGCCTTGAATCCCGAGGTATCGACCGAAAGGGCCATGCCGCTCCCGGGTTGCAGGATGTTCCCAAGCACGAGGCCGATCACGATGGCGACGGCGGTGGTGATCAGGTACAGGGCAAGAGTCTTTGCCCCGATTCGCCCGAGTTTCCTGGGGTCGCCCAGGGATGCCGTGCCGACGACAAGGCTGGAGAAGACCAGGGGAACGATGAGCATTTTGAGGAGGGTGATGAAGATCTTGCCGATGGGAGCCAGAACCTGCGCTTTGTCCTTGAACACTGCGCCCGCCAGGATGCCGAGCACGAAGCCGATGGCGATCTTCCAGATCAGCGGGATTTTGCCTTTTTGCTCCGACATTGTTTCCACTCCCCTTTCCGTAAAAAAATGAATAATTAACGCTTGCCCTGCCATTATACCCTGAAGGAGCTACCGCCATGGGGTAAGATAGCAAGGGTTTTTTCATTTCATCCAGAGGTCTCTTCAGGAGGGGTATCCGTGAGACGAATCGCCGCTGTTTTTCTTTGTCTGTTCCTTCTCGTTCCGTTCGGCCGGTTCCCTGCACAGGCGGAAGCCGGACAGCTGGAAAAAGGGGGGGTCGTTCTCGCACTTTCCGGAGGAGGGATGAAGGGGCTTGCCCATATCGGGGTCCTGGAAGTCGTCAGGGAAGCGGGGATTCCGGTGGCCGGAATTGTGGGGACGAGCATGGGATCCATCATCGGAGGGCTTTCCGCCTGCGGCTACACCCCCAGGGAGATCGAGACGATCGTGAGCGAACTCGACCTCTCCGCCCTTTTCGGCGACAATGCAAGGCCTTCTTTGCTTCCGCAGGGCGAGGAAGGTTCTTCNCGGGGGCAGCCTCTGGTGAAACTCGAGTTCGGGAGCGACAAACGATTGTCCGGGCCTCTCGGGGGACTTCCCGGCATCCGGGTCTTCAACCTGCTGTCGCGGCTCACCGCCCGGGCGGGGACCGGGAACTTCCTCGAAATGCCCGTTCCCTTCGCTGCCGTCGCGACGGATCTCGAGACGGGGGGGATGGTCATCCTGAAGCAGGGAAGTCTGGCGGGCGCGATGAGGGCGTCCATGGCCATCCCGGGGGTTTTCTCCCCCTGGACCTATGAAGGGAGGCTTCTCGTTGACGGNGGGCTTGTGGCCAATGTTCCGGTATCCGCGGCCCGTGTCCTCTTTCCGGGCCATCCCGTCGTGGCGGTGGACGTCTCCAGCGGGTTGAAGGGGCGGGAAGAGATCCGTTCGGTAGTCGACGTCATCGAGCAGATGACGACTTTCATGACCACCCAGAACGTATCGAGGGAACTGGCGGGAGCGGATCTGGTGATCCACCCCGATACGAAGGGCGTGGCTCTCCTTTCGGCGTCGTCGGTGCCGCAGGTGATCGACAAGGGACGAATGGCCGCCAGGGAGGCCCTGCCGAAACTCGTTGAAATCGCTTCGGGCGCTCCGCCTGCAAAACCCGCCGCGGCGCACGCCGCAGATGTCTGCTGCGTGGAAGTGATCGGCATTTCGTCTGAGCGCAGGGACGACCTGCTGGGCGGGACGGAGTCGTGGGTGGGGCAAGAGCCGGATCCGGAGGCGATCAGCAGGGTCGCGGAGCGTCTCCGGAAGGAGGGGGATTTTGCGACGGTCGACGTGGCCATGGAAGAACGGGAAAACGGGACGGCCGTCGTTTTCAACATCCAGAAGAAAGCCCCTTACGAGGTCGAGCTCGGGGGGTATACCACGAATGTCTCGACCGCGGAAAGGGCGGTGAGCCTGCAGGCCGTCAGGCGGGATCTTTCCTCCGACGGGGATCTGCTCTGGCTGGGACTCGAGATCGCCGAAGACTGGGGGGCGTCCGTACGATATCTGACCCCATCGAGGAGGAATGCCCGCTGGGAGGGGATCCTCTCGGCGAGGCACAGGGAGATCACGCCTTCAAACGCTCCCGACGCGGAGTGGGAGCGGTATGCCCTGACGCTGTACCGGACCCGGGTTCTGGGGAAATGGCAGTTCGGATGGGGAGGAACCTTCGAGGAACTGGACAGCCCGGGAGGGCTCGACGACGGTTTCTCCTGGGGACCGGCCTTCTACGTCGTTTATGACGGGCTTGACGAACCCCTTGATCCGATGGAGGGAGCCCGGTGGAAGGTCCGGGGCTGGTGGCGCAACGGAGAAACTCTCCTCCTGCGGACCGAAGGCCTCTGGGTCCATTCGTTTTCACCCCACTGGCGCCTGCTGTTGTCCGGAGGCGTGGAGGCCGGGGAGGCGTCGAACCCCGCGACGGCGGCGTGGCTCGGGGGCAGCGACGACCTTCTGGGGCACGGAGACCGGCCTGTCTTGGGGGACGGAGCGGCGTGGACCCGCCTGGTTTTCCGGCGGGTTCTGGAACGCAGCTGGTGGGGATCGATGAACGTCGATCTTTTCGCGGCCGCGGGAACCACGTTCGACTCGGGATGGTCGAGCGAGGAGAGTCTCTGGGAAGCGGGGGTGTCTCTTTCCTTCCCGAACAACTTCCTGGGGGGCACCCTGTTCCTTCTCTACAACGACGAAAGCGAAGTGCGCTGGGGCTTTTCTCTGGGGCGCCCGATGCCGGTCAGGGACCCGCTTCCCTGAGAGGGTTCCGTCCACTTGCCCATTTCGACGTATTGAGGCTAAAATGTCACTCGTTCGCCCGTTCGGCGAACGACGATTGGAGGGGTCTTCATGGCACGGAACATCACGCCGAAGGAAAAGGACTTTTCGCAGTGGTACCTGGACGTGATCAAGGCGGCCTCGCTGGCCGACTACGCGCCCGTCAGAGGCTGCATGGTGATCAGGCCGGACGGATACGCCGTCTGGGAATCGATCATGTCGGAGATGGACCGGCGGTTCAAGGAAACCGGCCACGTCAACGCCTATTTCCCCCTCCTGATCCCGAATTCCTTTCTGGAGAAGGAAAAGGAACACGTCGAGGGTTTTGCGCCGGAATGTGCGGTCGTGACCCACGCCGGCGGGGAGGAACTCGAAGAGCCTCTCGTTGTCCGCCCGACTTCGGAAACCGTCATTGGCTACATGTACAGCAAGTGGGTTCAATCCTGGCGCGACCTGCCCCTCCTGATCAACCAGTGGTGCAACGTCATGCGCTGGGAAATGAGGCCGCGCCTGTTTCTCCGGACCTCGGAGTTCCTCTGGCAGGAGGGGCATACCGCACACGCATCGAGGTCCGAGGCGATGGAAGAAACCCTGAAGATGCTCGAAGTCTACCGCGGCTTCATGGAGGAGATCCTCGCCCTGCCGGTGACCCCCGGTGAGAAATCGGAAGGGGAACGGTTCCCCGGCGCGGACAACACCTACACCTGCGAGGCCATGATGAGCGACCGGAAGGCCCTGCAGGCGGGAACAAGCCATTTCCTGGGCCAGAATTTCGCGAAGGCCTTCGACATCAAGTTCCAGAACCAGGCCGGAGAGCTCGAGTTCGCCTGGACGACAAGCTGGGGTACTTCGACGCGAATGATCGGAGCCGTGATCATGGCCCATTCCGATGACGACGGGTTGATCCTTCCTCCCCGCCTGGCTCCCGTGAAGGCGGTCATCCTTCCGATTTCCACGGACACGGAAAGGCTGGAAAAGGAAATTCTCCCGAAGGCAAGGGAAATCGCTGCCGAACTCAACCGGATCCTCGGTCCGATGGCGGTCCGGGTCGACACGGACTTCCACCTCCGGCCGGGGGACAGGTTCTTCCGGCACCTCCAGAAGGGCGTTCCGCTTCGCCTCGAGCTGGGGGAGCGCGAAATGGAGGCGGGAAGGGTGAGAGCGGTCCGGCGCGACACGGCGGACAAGTCGGACGTCCCCTGGGAATCCGTGGCGGCCGAAATCCCCGCTCTCCTCGACGCCATTCAGAAGAACCTTTTCGAAAAGGCCCTGGCTTTCCGGGATGCCAACACCCGGCATGCCGCCTCCTTCGAGGAGATGAAGGCCATGATTGAAGACGGCGGGGGATTCGTGACCGCTTTCTTTGCGGGGGACCGTTCGGACGAGAAGGCGATCAAGGAAGCCACGGGAGCGACCGTGCGCTGTTTCCCGCTTTCCGACGAGCGGACGGGAACCTGTTTCTTCACGGGCCGGGAAGGCGCTAAACTCGCGATTTTCGCGCGGGCCTACTAGGAATAAGCCGTTTTTCGACGAACCTTGGGGGAGAGGACCGGGCGTGTGCCCGATCCTCTCCCCTTTTCCGTCGCCAAAGCGTTTCACGGCCTGGCGCCCGAATTGAAATATAATCAAAGGGAAGGAAAAATCCCTTTTGCGGGGGGGAGACCGAAATGGCACGCGAAAGCCTGTGGGGACGAACCGTCATCCGAATTGTCATGGGCGACATCACCCTTTACGACGGCGATGCCGTGGTGAACGCCGCGAACAACGAATTCTGGATGGGTGCGGGCGTAGCCGGCGCGATCAAGAGAAAAGGCGGCCAGGCCATTGAAACGGAAGCCATGGCGGGCGGACCGGTTTCTCCCGGTGAGGTTCGGGTCACCGGAGCGGGTCGGCTGGATGTCCGGTTTGTGCTGCATGCCGCCGTGATGGCCCAGGATCTTGTGACCAGCGAGCCGTTCATCCGCCTTGCGACGCGAAACGCTCTTGTCCGGGCGGATGAGGTCGGAGCCGCGAGGATTGCCTTCCCGGCCCTCGGGACGGGTGTCGGAGGGTTTCCGATCGCAGACTGTGCGCGTGCAATGCTGAAGGAGATCCATCTCTACCTGTCCGAAACTTCAGAGTCGAAGCTTCGGGAAATCGTTTTCTTCCTCTTCGGGGAGGAAACCGCCGCCGTTTTCGGAGAAACTCTGGAGAGGTTCGCGGAGCGGGAAAGCGGGAAGGCGTGAAGCGATGACCGGCCCCAAGCGAGCGAAGGCCAGGATCAAGGGAAAGAAACCGCAGGATGCGGCCATCGTCTTGCAGCCGATGGCGGAGAAAGCCTACCCGGTGCCCGCGAAACCGGATGAAGCGCTTGAGGATCCGAGCCTGTATTTCAACCGGGAACTGAACTGGATCGAGTTCAACCGGAGAGTCCTGGAAGAGGCTCTTGATCCTTCCGTGCCTTTGTTGGAACGAGTCAGGTTCCTGGCGATCTTTTCGACGAACCTGGACGAGTTCTTCATGATCCGTGTGGCCGGTTTGCTGCGTCAGCTCAACCTGGGTGTCCTGGAGGCTCCTCCCGACCGGATGACGCCCACGGAGCAACTGGTCCGGGTCAGGAAGGCTCTGAAGCCGATCCTGGCGCTGCAGCTCGAAGCCTGGAAGAAGGATGTCCACCCAAGGCTTTTCGCAGAGGGGATCCGCATCCATCACTACGAAGACCTGGAGGCTGGGGCCCGGAAACTGCTGAACGCCTATTTCAGGGAAGAGATCTTTCCCACCCTGACCCCGCTGGCGTTCGACGCGGGACATCCCTTCCCCCACATTTCGAGTCTCAGTCTGAACCTGGCTGTCACGCTGAAAGGTCCGAAAGGGGTGGAACGCTTTGCCCGGGTGAAGATTCCCACGATTTTCCCCCGGCTGCTGAGGGTTCCTGATGAGGGGCGGGGGAACCGGTTCAACCGGATGGGCATGACGGATCCGCTGAACAACGACTTCGTGTGGATCGAGGAGGTTGTGGCGGCCAACCTCGATCTTTTGTTCCCGGGGCTTCCCGTGACATCGGCGCATCCCTTCCGTGTGATCCGCGATGCCGACTTCGAGATCGAGGACGACGAAGCCCCGGATCTTCTGACGGTGATGGAGGAAAACGTCGAGCAGCGGCAGTTCGGGGTACCGGTATGCCTGGCCTTCGACAAGGCGATGCCGGCCAAGGTGAAGCGGGTCCTCATCGAAAATCTGAGGGTGGGACCCTGTCAGGTCTATTCCGTCGAGGGACCGCTCGGGATGGGGGACCTCATGGAGCTTTTCTCCCTCGATCGCCCTCCCCTGAAGGAAGCCCCGTTCGCCCCTTCCCTGCCGGAAGCGCTGCACAAGTCGCCGGATGTTTTCGCAGCGATCCGCAAAAGGGACATCCTTCTTTTCCATCCCTACGACAGTTTCAGACCGGTGGTGGATTTCCTGTCGGCGGCCGCGCGGGACCCCGATGTGCTGGCCATCAAGCAGACGCTTTACCGGGTCGGGAAGAACGCTCCCATCGTCGAAGCGCTTCTTGAGGCAAGGGAATCCGGTAAACAGGTCATGGCCATGGTGGAGCTGAAGGCCCGTTTCGACGAGGAAAACAACATCCAGTGGGCCCGAGAGCTGGAGCGGGCGGGCGTCCATGTCGTCTACGGGGTTCTCGGCCTCAAATGCCACGCCAAGGCGCTTCTGGTGGTGCGGAGGGAAGAGGGAGGGATTCGACGCTACGTTCACCTCGGAACGGGCAACTACAATGCGGTGACGGCNCGCCAGTACACGGACCTGGGGCTTTTTACCTGCGATCCCGACATCGGGGAGGATGTCGTCGATGTCTTCAATGCGATCTCCGGCTACTCGATAAAGCGGGATTACCGCAAGCTTCTGGTGGCTCCCGCAAACATGAGGGAGGGAATCCTCTCCAGAATCGACCGGGAGGTTGCCCTGCACGAGAGACAGGGCGGCGGACACCTGGTGTTCAAGCTCAATGCCCTGGTGGACAAGGCGTGCATCCAGGCGCTCTACAGAGCTTCCCGCAGGGGGGTCCGAGTCGACCTGCAGGTACGCGGGATCTGCTGCCTGCGGCCGCAGGTCAAGGGCCTCAGCGAGAACATCCGGGTGACGTCGATCGTGGGGCGTTTCCTGGAGCATCCGAGGATCTTCTGGTTCCGAAACGGCGGAAACGAGGAAATCCTCCTCGGAAGTGCGGACCTGATGCCCAGGAACCTGGAGAGAAGGGTCGAAATCCTCTTTCCGGTCAGCGACCCCGGGCTGGCTTCGGCGGTGCGGGACTCGATCCTGAACGTCCACCTTGAGGATACGGTGAAGACCCGGTTGCTGATGCAGGACGGAACCTACGTGCGGGTTCGGCCGCAAGCCGGTGTCCCCGCCAGGAACGCCCAGCGGGAAATGATCGAGGGAAGGGGGAGCTGGAATGACGGCTGACGGCGGAAACGCGCTTTCGGAACCCGCCTTTTGCCTGTTTGCCTCGGAAGCCCTGGCGAAACGGACCTGGGCCTTGTTGGACGAGATTCCGGGGGTTCGGGAAAACAAGGACCCGGAGTGCCTTCACCGCATGAGGGTCGCATCGAGACGTTTTAGGAACGCCCTCTTTCTTTTTGCCGGCTGCTTTCCAGGGGAAGACCTGAAACGGTGGGAGAAGGAAGCGCGCAGGGTGGGCCGAACCCTGGGCGAAGCCCGCGATGCGGATGTACAGGCAGCTTCCGTAGCGGCAATTCTTTCCGGAGTGAAGGAGGCACGGCTTCGGCCGGGAATCGCGCGGCTGCTCCTTCGTCTTTCCCAGCGGCGGGACATGCTTCAGGAGGGAGTTCTCGAAGCCCTTGGACGCCTGGAACAGGGTCCCCTCAAAAACGATCTGCCCGAAGCCCTGCGCGCGCTATCCGTGAGGATGCGCCTCGCCTGCCCGGGCGAGGACGCGGATTTTGTCCGCAGAGAGGCGCTTGCGCTGCTGACCCGCAGGGTTGCCGAGCTGGAGGTTTTCGATTCGGTCGCGGGACACCCGGAGCGGGTGGAGGAACTGCATGCCATGAGGATCGCGGCGAAGCGCCTCCGCTACACCCTGGAAATCTTTCGCCCCCTTTGGGGGGAGGAAACCTCCGGGTTTGTGGATAAACTCAAGGAGTTGCAGGACCTGTTGGGGGAGATTCACGACTGCGATGTCTGGGCCGCCTGGCTTCCTCTTTTCCTGGAGAAGGAGAGGCGTCGTGCAGCACGGTATTTCGGCCACGCCAGGGCCTTCGCCCGTCTGAAGCCCGGCATCGAGTTCCTCCAGGAAGAGTTCCGGAGGCGCCGGACCGGACGTTTCAAAGATTTCGGGGCTTTCTGGAAGACAAGCACGCAGGGGGCCGGCTGGAGGAACCTGCTGGAGGCGCTTGGNAGGGAAGGGGCCTTGAAGATTGCGCTCATCTCCGACGTCCATGCGAACCTGCCTGCTCTCGAGGCGGTCATGGAACACGCGCGGGCCAGAGGGTGCGAGGCGTTGTGGAATGTCGGCGATTGTCTCGGATACGGGGCCTTCCCGGAAGAGGTCGTGAGGATCCTGAGGCGCCATGCCCTGAACATCCTGGGCAATTACGACCGCAAGGTGCTGGAAGTCAGGGAAAGAAAAGCGGACTGGCAGGAAAGCCTCATCCCCGAGAAATGGATGGCCTTCAACTGGGCTTTCGAAAATCTGTCCGAGGAAAGCCGGCAATGGTTGAGGGACCTGCCCGAACGGCGCAGGATGGAAGTGGACGGCAAGAGGGTTCTCCTCGTTCACGCATCGCCCTTGTCGGCGAGCGAACATCTCTTTGCGGCGACGCCGAAAGGCCGCTTCGAAACCCTGGCGGACGCGGCGGCTGCGGACGTCGTCGTTTGCGGGCACTCGCANCTCCCCTTTGTTCTTCCCGTGAAAGGCACATGGTTCGTCAACCCGGGTTCGGTGGGGCGCCCCGACGACGGGGACGCTCGGGCGGGTTATGCCACGCTCTCGCTCGGGCGCCGGATTTTCCGGGTTTGCCATTACCGCGTGCCCTACGACGTGCAAAGGGCGGCGGAAGAGGCCCGCAGGAGGAAGCTCCCCGAATCGTTCGCCCAGATGCTTCTCCGGGGCTTGAGCCTGAAGGAGGTGCTCGATGGNGAACGATCGCGTGCCCGGATCGGAGGAGTCGAGCGGCGGGGGCGGGAAAACCCGCTCGAATCTGTCATGAGGCTTGTGCGGCTCTGCGGAGATGAAGCAGAGCACTCGATCCAGGTCGAACGCCTGGCCCTGAGGCTGTTCGACCTCCTTCAGCCGCTGCACGGGCTCGGAGAGTTCGAGCGGTTCTGGCTCCAGTGCGCTTCCCTCCTTCACGATATCGGCTGGGTCGAGGGAGGAACGGGGCATCACAAGGCCTCCATGCGGTTGATCCAGGTGTCTCCCCTGCTGCCCTTCGACCCGAGGGAGAGACGGATCATCGGGTCGATTGCCCGTTATCACAGAGGGAGCCTGCCGAAGGACTTCCATGCCAACTTCAGGGCCCTTTCGGACCCCGACCGTGTCGTGGTGAGGAAACTGGCGTCGCTCCTCAGGCTGGCTGACGGGATGGATGCGAGCCATCATGCCGTGGTAAGGGCGATCGGAGCCTGCCTGAAGCCCGGGAGGGTCCTCCTCGAATGCGGGATTGCCTCGCCGGCCTTCTGCGAGCGCTCCGCGACCGAAAAGAAGAAGAACCTTTTCGAACTCACCTTCGAAAGAGAGCTGAGAATCAAGTGGACACAAGCCTGAAGACCGCAAAGGGCAAAGTGGCGGCATTCCTGGATATGGGGACGAACTCCGTCAGGCTTCTGGTCGTCCGGGTGGACCCGGGCGGCGTGTACACCGTGCTCAACCGGCAGCGGGAGGTCGTCCGCCTGGGGGAGGGTGAATTTCAGGAGCGGATCCTTCAGCCGCAGGCCATGGACCGGGCCGTCCTCGTCTGCAGGAAGTTCAACGACCTTGCCCGTTCCTATGGGGCGGAGGAGGTCGTGGCCGTCGCCACGTCCGCGACGAGGGATGCGGAGAACCAGGGCAGATTCCTGACGCGCCTGGAAAAGGAGGCGGGGCTGGAAGTCCGTGTCATCTCCGGCAGGGAGGAAGCCCGGCTGATTTACCTCGGGGTTTCGAGCGGCGTGCACATGGGGGCGAAAAACGCGGTTTTCATCGATATCGGAGGCGGCAGTACAGAGGTGGCTGTCGGGAACCAGGCGGACCACGTCTATCTCGATACCCTNGAACTCGGGGCGATTCGCCTGAGCCAGATGTTTTTTCTGCCTGACGAGAAAGGACCCGTTTCTCCCGCCCGTTATGCCCTGATCTGCCAACACGTCAGGAACGCGGCGATCCGAACCACGCAGAGGGTTCGGGAACACCGGATCGATATGGCCCTTGGAAGCTCCGGAACGATCATGAACCTCGCGGATATCGCGCGGGAGATGAAACCGAGNGGGGCGGCCGTTGAAAACCGCCTTGGCCGGGAAGCCCTCGGGAAAGTGGTGCAGACCCTTTGCTCTCTTCCTCTGGAGGAGAGGCGCCGGATCCCCGGGATCAACCCCGAGCGTGCGGATATCCTGATCGCAGGNGCGGCTGTCATCGAGACGCTGATGGACCTTGTCGGGCTGAAGGAAATTCTTGTGAGTGACCGGAGCCTAAGGGACGGGATGCTCATGGACTACCTGTCGCGTCCGGGAAACTTCCCCCAGATGACCGGGATGACGGTGCGACAGAAAAGTGTCCTTCGCCTCGCCAAGGCATTCAACCTCGACGAGGAGCACGCCCGCACGACAACCCGGCTCACTCTAGAACTTTTCGACTCGGCCCGGGAGGCCGGGCTTCACGCCTATGGAGCCGCGGAGAGGGAGTTGCTCGAGCACGCGGTTTTCCTGCACGACATCGGGATGTTCATTTCATTCAGCAACCATCACGCTCACAGCCATTACATCATCAGGAACGCGGAAATGCTCGGCTTCAACCAGACCGAGATCTCGATCATGGCCTGTGTCGCGCTCTTCCACCGGAAGCGTCTCCCAGACAAGAGCCATCCCGATTTCGCGTCGCTCGACAAGGCCTCCCGCCAGGTTGTCCGGGTTCTTTCGATGTTCCTTCGCCTCTCCGAGAGCCTGGACCGTACGCACAGCGGCCTGGTGAGGAATGCCCGCTTCAGGGCCCGAAAGAAAGGCGGCGTTGTGTTGGAGATCGCCGCTTCCGGGGACATCCAGATGGAACTTTGGGGAGTCCGTTCCCAGGAGGAAGGTTTCAGGAAAACCTTCAAGACGGGGATTGAACCCCGCATCTTGTCCCACGATGACCCGGTATTGCACGGAAGCTAAGCTAGACCGACAAACCCAGTTTTTCCGCCAGAGCCGTGAAAAAGGTGTCGATGTCCTCCTCGACGTGAAGCGCCACGCGGGAGGAGGGCAGGTAGCTCCGGGAAATCTCCCCCTTGTTCACGACGACGATTTTTCCCGGACAAAGGGACGGCAGCCAGGCGGCGGGCGTCACGACGAGGGACGAACCAACCACGAAGAGCAGGTCCGATCGGGCCACGAGCTCCTGACAGGCGTCGAACTGCATGACGTTTTCGCCGAAGAAGACCACATCCGGCTTCAGCACCGCGCGGCAAGAGTCGCAATGCGGCACCCCTTCTGCTTCCACCTTCCGTGCGCTCGCTTCGTAGCTGTAACCTTTGCCGCAGCGCGTGCAATGGCTTCGCCAGATGCTGCCGTGGATCTCCAGGACTTTTGAGGACCCCGCTTTCTGGTGGAGGGCATCGATGTTCTGCGTCACGATGCCGTCCAACTTTCCCTGTTCCTCCAGGCGAGCGAAGAACCGGTGAGCCGCGGTCGGTTTCACGGCCTCGACCTGTCGGAGGAATTCCTTGTGAAAGCCGTAATAGAACGAAGGGTCCCTTTCGAAGACCCCGATATCGAAAATGCGTTCGGGGTTCTCGATTCCGAGTTTCCTATAAAGCCCCTCAGGCCCCCGGAAGTCCGGAATCCCCGCGCTTGTCGACAAACCCGCACCGCTCAGCAGAACGATGCGAACGGAGGACTGGATCATATCCGCACAACGGGCGACGCTGGAAGAAAAAGTGACGTTCATGCTCATCCCCCCTCTCCTTCAGTTTACCCCTCGTGCGCATCCCGGGAAATCCCGGAATGTCGGGACCTCTGTCCCCTTGAAGAGCTCCTTCTCCCCATGCTATATTTAATGCAAACGGGTGCAAAAAACTCGGGAGGTGTCTCACTTATGGCTCTGCGAAAAGTCGTGTACGGCGTCGACGATCGTCCCCCCTTCCCCATCATGGTTCTGGCGGGGCTCCAGCATGTGCTCACGCTCTTCGGTGCGACCACGCTGGTTCCCCTCATTTTCGGGCCCGCGATGGGCATGGATACGCTCCAGATCGGCTTCTTCATCTCCTGCGTCTATTTCGCGATGGGCGTTGCGACCCTGATCCAGACCCACCCTAAACTGGGATCCGGGCTTCCGATCGTCCAGGGGTCAAGCTTCAGTTTCATTCCCCCCATCATGACGATCATCGGCACGTTCAAGGCGGCGGGCCCGGCCGTCGTCATGCAGAATGTCGGCGGAGCCCTCATCTCGGGAGGCATTGTCCTGTCGATCCTCGGCTACACCCGACTTGTGGGCCTTATCCGCAAGGTGATCACCCCGATCGTCATCGGCCCGACGATCATGGCGATCGGCTTCTCCCTGGCGCCGGTAGCGGTCCAGTTCAATGCCGCGAACTACTGGCCGATCTCCCTTCTCGTCGTCGCGGGTATTTTCCTCTTCAGCCTCGTGTTGAAGAACAAGTACATCAACATCTTCGCCATCCTTTCCGCGATCGTCCTGGCTTACCTGGTCTGTCTCTTTGCCTCGCTTTCGGGGTTCTTCCCGCAGGGGCACCCGGCCCACATCAACCTGGCCAGCATCGCGGCCGCACCCTGGTTCCGGGATGTTCGCACGCTGGTCATGCCCTGGGGAGCGCCGAAGTTCAGCCTCCTCACTTTCGGGGCCATTCTGGCCGGTTTCTTCGCCGTCATGATCGAGTCGATCGGAGACTACCACTCCTGTTCCTACGCTTCAGGCCTGGAAGATCCCAGCCCCGACACCATCAGCCGCGGAATCGGGGCGGAGGGTCTGAACTGCGTGCTGGCGGGATTCTTCGGAGCCGTCGGCACGACCTCCTACACGGAGAACATCGGGCTGATCGGCCTGACCGGCGTGGCCTCCCGCTGGGTTGTCCGGACCGGTGCCGTCCTGCTGATCGTCATGAGCATGATCGGGAAGCTCGGCGCCCTTGTTGCCACGATCCCGAGCCCCATCATCGGCGGCGCCTACATCGCCCTCTTCGGGATCATCGGAGCCCTGGGGATCCAGGTTCTCATGAGGGCCGACATGGGAAGCCAGCGAAACGTCCTCATCGTTGGATTTGCCTTCCTGATGGCGCTTGGTCTTCCGGGCTGGGTCGACGCGCAGAAAACGGCCTTCTTCGCAGCTGGAATCCCCGGCCAGGTGCTCTGGGCGATCCTCAAGACTCCGATGGCCGTCGCCGGGGTCTGCGCGGCTTTCTGGGACAGTCTGATCCCCGGAACACCGGAGGAGCGGGGCATCGGGGTTCAGCCAAGATAAATCGGCTTTGGAGCAATGTCCGGCGAAGGGCGGCGGGTGATCCCGCCGCCCTTTTTTTGCGGTATGATAAGGTTGTTGGGTGAAAGGGGAATTGAATGACGTGGAGTTTTTTGATTTTATCATTGTCGGTGCCGGGCCTGCAGGTCTTTTTGCGGCGCTGGAACTCTCCAAAGCGGGGAAAAAAGTCGCCGTTTTCGACAAGGGAGCCCCGATCGATGTCCGTAAATGTCCGATCAAGAGTGGGGCAGTGCCGTCCTGTGTCCACTGCAGGCCATGCTCGATCATCTGCGGTTGGGGGGGGGCGGGGGCCTATAGCGACGGTAAGCTCACCCTGACTCCGGAGTTCGGCGGGAACCTCGAGAAAAGCGTTGGACGTGACCGACTGCTCGACCTGATCGCCGAGGTGGACCGGACCTTCGTCCGGTTCGGGGCGGATTCTCCGGTCTACGAACCCGACCCGGCCTTTGCGGCGGAGGTCATCAGGAAGGGCCGGGCCGCGGGGCTTCAGGTTATTCCCGCTCGAATCCGCCACATGGGGACGGACCGGGCCAAGCAGGTTCTTGCGGCCTTCTACGGCCAGCTGGATTCGGCCTGCCGGGTTTCGATGGGAATCGAAGTGAAATCCGTCCTGGTGGAGAACGGTGAGGCGCGAGGGGTCCTGCTCGAGGACGGAACGTGCGTCTCGGCCCCCGCGGTGCTGCTGGCTCCGGGCAGAGAAGGCGCCACGTGGATGGAGCGCGTGGCTCGGGACCTGGGGCTGTCCATTGATTCCCTGCCGGTGGACATCGGTGTGCGGGTGGAGGTTCCGGACGAAATCGCGAACGAACTGACCGAGCAGTTTTATGAGGTGAAGGCCGTATTCGACGCCCCCACGTTCGACGACAGAGTTCGGACCTTCTGCATGTGCCCTCACGGGGAGGTTGTGACCGAATACCAGAGCGATTCCGGCCTCGTGATCGTGAACGGGCACAGCAATCGCGACAGGAAGACCGGAAACACGAACTTCGCGATTCTGGTGAGCACGGAATTCACCCAACCTTTCCGAGATCCCAATGGTTACGGAGGCGCCATCGCACGGTTGGCGAACATGCTGGGCGGGACGGTGCTGGTCCAGAGGCTGGGGGACCTGAAAGCCGGCAGGCGCTCGACGGCCGGCCGGATTGAACGCGGCCTGGTCCGGCCGACCCTCAGGCAGGCGGAACCGGGAGACCTTTCATTTGCCCTTCCCTACCGGCACCTGACCGACATCCTGGAGATGATCAAAGCCCTGAACGCCATCATGCCGGGGATCGACGGGCCGCACACCCTGCTTTACGGGGTGGAGGTCAAATTCTACAGCTTGCGTCTTTCCCTGGACAGGGGATTGCAAACCTCGGTCAAGGGGCTCTATGCGGCGGGGGACGGCGCCGGAGTCACCCGGGGGCTGGTGCAGGCTTCCGCGAGCGGGTTGGTGGCTGCCAGGGATTTTCTTGACAGGCAGGCGGGGCGGAGTTAAAATTCCACTAGATTGTAAAGATTATAAACAACAGGGCGATAGGCCCCAAACAGGGAGGTTGGTTGTCAATGATGAAGACGAAAATGAACGAGGCTCTCAACAGGCAGATCAACGAGGAAGCTTTTTCTTCCTATCTCTACCTTTCGATGTCGGCCTGGTTCGAGAGCCGGAACCTGAAGGGTTTTGCCAACTGGATGAAAGTCCAGGCTCAGGAAGAAGCGGTTCATGCCAAGATCTTCTTCAACCATATCGTCGGGAGGGGCGGTTCCGTCAAGCTGGAAGCCATCGCTGCCCCGAAGACGGAATGGACTTCTCCTCTCGAGGCGTTCAAGGACACCCTGGAGCACGAAAGGCACATTACGGCCTGTATCCACAGCCTGATGGACCTTGCCTTGAAGGAAAAGGATCACGCCGCGGCGATCACCCTTCAGTGGTTCGTGACGGAGCAGGTGGAGGAGGAGGCCAACGCTGAGGAACTGCTGGCCAAGCTTGAGATGGTCGGGGAATCCAGGCAGGGGCTTTTCATGCTGGACAAGGAGCTTGGCGCGAGGGTCTTCCAAATGCCGGCGGGCGTGACGGTATAGGACGGCCTTTTGGGATGGCACGGGGAGTGCGCGGGGACGGGGCCAGCCTGTCCCCGCGTCTCCTGTGCACCATGGGGGATGAGCGTGAAGGGAGGAGGGAAGATAATGGAGATGGAAAGCGAGATCGACGTGAAGGCATTGTTCAACCTGACCTACGGGATGTATATCATCAGCACGGAATGGGAGGGCAAGAAGAACGGCCAGATTGCAAACTCCGTGATGCAGGTGACGGCAACCCCGAACACGGTGGCGGTTTGCCTGAACAAGGACAACCTGACCTGGGAACTCCTCCGGAATAGCGGGAAATTCACGGTGACGGTCCTTGAAGAAGAGGTGCCGATGACGTTTATCGGGAATTTCGGTTTCAAGAGCGGACGGGACATCGACAAATTCGCCTCGTGCGCCTGGAAGTCCGCGCCGGGCGGAACCCCGGTCGTTCTCGACTATGCCCTTTCCTGGATCGAGGCGAAGGTTTTCAATCGCGTCGACGTTTACACGCACAGCGTCTTTTTCGGGGAGGTCGTGGCATCGTCCTGTCTGAAGCAGGGATGCCCGCTGACCTACGCGAACTACCACCTCGTGAAGAAGGGAAAATCGCCGAAATCGGCCCCGACCTACAACCTGAACGCAGTCAAGTGAGGAGGTTCGGAAGGATGAGCGGCAGCACAATTGAAGTCAAGCCCGGGATCTATTGGGTTGGTGCGATCGACTGGGGGCTTCGCGACTTTCACGGCTACTCGACGGAGCTGGGGTCAACCTACAATGCCTTTCTCGTCGTCGACGAGCACGTGACGCTGTTCGACACCGTGAAGGCAACCCACACCGAGGAGATGCTCTGGAGAATCGGCCAGATCATCGATCCGGGGAAGATCGACACCGTCGTCGTCAATCACGCGGAGATGGATCACAGCGGCAGCCTCGGTCACCTGATCGAGGTTGCACGGCCGGAACGGGTTTTTGCCTCGCCCGCGTGTGAGAAGGCGCTCAAGGCCCATTTCCACCATGACGGATGGCCGGTCCGGGTCGTGAAAAGCGGCGACCGGCTGAATCTCGGGAGGAGAAACGTCACGTTCCTCGAAACGAAAATGCTTCATTGGCCGGACAGCATGTTTTCCTTCCTGGAGGAAGACGGCCTCCTGATCTCAAGCGATGCCTTCGGCGCACACTACGCTTCCAGCGAGCGATTCGACGACGAGGTCGATGCGGGGGAATTGATGCACCAGGCGGGGAAATATTACGCGAACATCCTGAACCCCTATTCTCCCCTCGTGCTCAACCTTCTGGAACAGGTCGGGAAGCTGGGCCTGAAGATCGACATCATCGCTCCGGATCATGGGGTCATCTGGAGAACGAACCCCGGAAAGATCCTGTCCGCCTATGCGAACTGGGGTTCCCAGAAAACACGGGAGAAGGCGCTCGTGGTGTTCGATTCCATGTGGCACAGCACCGAAAGGATGGCCGATGCGGTGGGGCAGGGCCTGCTTGAAAAGGGCGTTTCCGTCCAGGTGATGGACCTCCACGGATGGCACCGTAGCGACGTTGTGACCGAACTGCTGGATTCCCGGGGACTTGTGCTCGGATCACCGACCCTGAACAACGGGATGCTTCCCCGAATGGCCGATATGATCTGTTACGCGAAGGGCCTCCGGTTCACCGGACGGGTTGGGGCGGCTTTCGGCTCTTACGGCTGGGGGGGGGAGGCGGTCAAGCTCCTGAACGAAGCCCTCGACGAGATGAAGGTTCAGCGTGTCCACGAAGGTTTGAAGGTTCAATATGTCCCGACCCCGCAGGATCTGGAGCGCAGCCGGGAACTGGGCCATGTGGTGGCGGGAGCGATTCTCGCCGATCCTCGTTGAGGACGAAGGCCACGGTCAGTCTTTCTCCGGCTGGGAAAGTCCGCCTGAGGGGAACCCTGGAAGAGATTTACCGGAAATTCAACCGGCCCGAGTGGATTTCACCGGATCCCCTGGAGTGTGTTCTTCCCTACCGGGATCCCCGGGACCGGGAAATCGCTGCTCTTGTGGCTTCAGGTCTTGCCTACGGACGTGTGCGCCAGATCCTGAAGAGCGTCCGTTCCGTTCTCGATCGTCTGGGGGAATCTCCGAGGGACACGATTGAGAAATCGTCCCGCTCGCGGCTTGAGCGGGATTTTTCTTCCTTCCGGCATCGGTTCACCACGGGAACTGACCTGGTCAACCTCATCTGGGGGGCACGTGGCCTTTGCCTCATGTACGGGGGGTTGGAATCCGCCTTCCTCGCCGGAGCGACACCAGGGGAAAACGAGGTCTGTGCCCTTGAAGCTTTCCTCGAAAAGATGACGGAGGCCTCCGGCAGCACGGTGAGGAACAGCCTGATCTGCCGGCCTGCGGATGGCAGTGCGTGCAAGCGCCATTGGCTTTTTCTGAAATGGATGGTTCGCTCGGATTCGGTTGATCCCGGGGGCTGGAGCCGATGCGATCCGGCCCGGCTTGTGATTCCCCTCGATACGCACATGCACCGGATCGGGTTGGCCCTTGGCTTCACGAACCGAAAGGCGGCCGACCTGAAATCCGCCTTGGAGGTCACAAGAAGCTTCGCCGAAATCGTTCCAGATGACCCGACCCGTTACGATTTTGTCCTGACCCGTTTCGGAATCAGGGAAGACCTTCGTCTTGAAGATCTCTTAGAGAAATGCCGAGCGGCCGCGCTCGACATTCACTCGACGGAGGACGGCCATTCCCGAGAGGAAAAAAAGCGATAGGGCCAGGGCGCCATACCGGGGAGAACCGGTTATCTGTAGAATCACCGCGAAAAGGGCAGGTCCAGCGATCCCTGAGAACTTGCTTGAAAGATCGTAGAATGCGAAAAACTCCGCGCTCCTGCCGGGGGNGATCATCGAGCCGAAAAGGCTCCGGCTCAGGGCCTGAGTCCCCCCCTGGACGGTTCCGATCCCGATGGCGAGAGCCCAGAACTGCCATGGTCGAACAAGAAAGAAAGCCCAGACCGATAGGCAGACGTAGCCGGCCAAACCGACGAAAATAGAGGGCTTGGCCCCGATCTTTCCCGCCAGGCGGCCAAAACCGAGCGCAAAAGGAATCGCGACGAACTGGGTGGCCAGGAGGGCTCCCAAAAGGTGCTCCCTGCCGATCCCGAGGGCGGAGGCGTAAAGCGCTCCAAGCTTGATGACGGTCCCGACGCCGTCATTGAAAAGCCAGAAGGCAACCAGGAAAAGGAACGCATCGGGGAAGCGCCGTAGCGAACGGAGCGTCATGAGGGGGCGGGACAGGACGCCGGCCATCCCGCAGTCTCCGGAAAAATCGCTGGGGGGCTCCGGAACCGCGGCCATGATCGGCAGGGTGAACATAGCCCACCAGACGGCCACCGTCAGGAAGCTGAGCCGCATCCCCTTCTCGGGAGGGAGGAAAGCGATCATCGCCACGTTGATTGCAAGGAGGATTCCCCCGCCGAGGTAGCCGACCGCATACCCCCGGCTGGAGACTCCGTCCAGCTCGGACGGTGTCGCGAGATGGGGGAGAAGCGAATCGTAGAAGACGGAGGAAAGGGAAAACCCCACGGTTCCCGTCATGAGGAGCAGGAGGGCCCCGAGCCATTGTCCTTCGCCGATCCAGGCCAGCCCGGCTGAAGCGAAGATTCCCAGCAGGGTTGTCCAGAAAAGCCCCCGCTTTTTCCAGCCCCTGGCGTCCGCCGCGGCTCCGGAAAACGGGGCCGTGACCACGGAGATCGCAAGAGCCGCTGCCGAGGCGTATCCCCAGTAGGCGAGGGCTGTGGTCATGGAGAGTCCCCTGGCCGCCACTTCGCGGTAATAAACCGGCAGAACCGCCGCCATAACCGTTGTCGCGAAGGCCGAATTCCCGGCATCGTACAGAGCCCAGCTCCAAAGTCTCCACTTTTTCGTTGTGGAATCCACTGAGTTCCCCTCCTTTTGCGCCGGTTGCCTTCCGACGGTGCGACTTCCATTATCGGACAAGAACCGCATGAGTCAAAGAAATCCGGAAACCGGCTTGACAAAAAAGAAGATAAACGGTATCAATATACCGAAATAAGCCGAAAATAACGGAGGGGTTCACGTGAAGAAGACCGTTCGGCCCATCATTCGGATCGACGAGGAGAAATGCGATGGTTGCGGTCTCTGTGCAACGGCTTGTCACGAGGGGGCCATCGCAGTGGTGGATGGAAAGGCTCGTCTCGTGAGCGAGACGTATTGTGATGGTCTTGGTGCTTGCCTTGGAGAATGTCCGAGAGGTGCCATCTCGATCGAAAAGCGGGAGGCGGAAGAGTTCGATGAGGAAGCGGCGGCGCGCGCGCAGCGCGAAAAACCGCAGCCGAAAAGTCTGCCCTGCGGCTGTCCTGGGACGATGGCGAGGAGTTTGAAGGAAATGCCTTTACCTGACCTTGCCGAAAGCCCTGTCCCTGCATCCGGAATGTCGCGTCGGGGGCCTGTGGTTTCACGGCTGGGGAATTGGCCTGTTCAGCTTTCACTCGTTCCCGTCAACGCGCCCTACCTGAAAGGGGCCGATCTCCTCCTGGCAGCCGACTGCACGGCCTTTGCATGTCCTGATTTTCACGAGCGTTTCCTTGAAGGCAAGATCCTCCTGATGGGGTGCCCCAAACTCGACGATTCGGACTTCTACGAGGAGAAAGTCGGAGCGATCCTCGCAGAAAACGGCATCCAGTCGGTCGAAGTCGTCACGATGGAAGTCCCCTGCTGCAGCGGCCTGGTTCGATTGGTTCAGTCCGCTATCGAGAAGAGGAAGTTTTCGGTCTCGCTGACCTTGACGAAGGTGGGAATCAGGGGAGAGATGATCGGGAAGGAAACGATCCGGTACCGCTTCGGATAAATACCAACAATGCGACAAGTCAGCCTGATAAAATAAAACCGGCAGCAACGCCGGGAGAATCAAGCGGTTGGCTTCCGGAGCGGCAGCGGGATTCAGGCTCAAACACAAAAACACGACGGGGTTGAGGTCCTGAAAACCATGTCGGGAAAAGGGGGAAACGAGATGGGCTGCGGGTGCGAATGCGGCAATTGCGGCGGAGAGGCTCCCAAGGAGAACGATTTCGCGGGGAAAGT
The DNA here is from genome assembly GCA_015657435.1 of Synergistales bacterium. GTDB lineage: Bacteria > Synergistota > Synergistia > Synergistales > 79-D21 > 79-D21. Next base: position 606,258 of record JADLKH010000003.1, read on the forward strand.
CTTCTCTCCGATCGAACTCCTCGATTATCAGGAGGGAGGGATCGTGAGCCGGTCCATTCTTGACGGAGAAGGGGGAAGCGTGACCCTTTTCACGTTTGACGCGGGACAGTCCCTAAGCGAGCACAAAGCTCCGTATGATGCCCTGGTCGCAGGGCTGGAAGGCGAGGCGGAATTCACCGTCGGGGGTATCTCCAGAAAAGTGCTTCCCGGGAGCATGCTGGTCATGCCTGCGGATGTCCCGCATTCGATGAAGGCGGAAAAACGCTTCAGGATGATGTTGGTCATGATAAGGGAATAAGAGAAGACACCCTAAAGACGAGAAAAGGGGGAGCGGCCGGGTGAGGCCGTTCCCCCTTTCATTTTCCTTTGGTGTTGGTCAGGAGAACGCCGACGAGGGTGACCGCGCCTCCCAAAAGAGACAGGAGCGTGGGGATCTCCCCGATCCATAGCCAGGCGATGCCGATAGCCAGCACTGGGGAGAGGTACAGCGACGTGGCCAGACGGGAGGCCGGCATGCGGGAGAGCGCGAAGGTCCAGGTGCTGTAGGCGATGGCTCCGGGGAACACGCCGAGGTAGGCGACGGAAAGGGTTGCGTTCAGCGGGGCCCGGATCATCGCCCCCGGAAGGCCGGGTGCAAAAACGAGCATGAAAAGGGTTCCGGCGGTCATCGCGTAGGTGGTGAAAGCCACAGGGTCGTAACGTTTCAGGAAGGGCTTCTGGAAAACGTTGTAGAGGCTGCTTCCGAGCGAGGACACGAGGATCAGGGCGCTTCCGGGTTCAAGCGCGATTCCGCCTCCTTCACCGAAGGAGATGATGGCGACGCCGCCGACACTGATCGCTATCCCGACCCAGCCTGCCGGGCGAAGCCTTTCTCCCAGGAGGAGAACGGCAAGAAGAGCGGTCAACACGGGGGTGAAGGAGACGATCAGGCTCGCCCCCCCGGCTGAGACGGACTGCTCCCCATAGTTGAGGAAGACGTGGTAGACGGTAAATCCCAGGAAACCCACGATGAGGATGCGGGGATNATCCTTTCGTTCCGGCAGTCCGATGCCTTTGAGCCGGGCGAACAACGCCATCGAGGAAGATCCGACCAGGAAGCGGAGAAGCGCGAGCTGGCCGGGCGTGTAGGCGGCTAAACCCGCCTTGATCCCGGCGAAGGCGGAGGCCCACAAGAGCAGGGTCACCGCAACGGCGGAAAGGGCTTTCCAGTCTCTCGGCATCGGCAATAAGGGCCCTCCTTTCAATTTGCGCCCCTCATTTTAGCGCAGTTTCGCCTCTCATTTTGCATTCAGACTTAACTGTTTCCCTTGCAATTTATCTGACCCTCTTCTAAGCTAATTGGTGGAGTTTTCGATCGCTGACAAGTTACCCCCATAAATGGAGGGAGAGTGGAGAATGGCGAAAAAAGAGGCTTTGTGCGACGGACACGAAAAGCACCTGTGCACCCTCGCGGGGGGTGGTTTGCTCGAACGGGACCTGGAGAATTTCAAAGCCCTCGTGAGAGCGCCGTATTTTGTCTGCAGGCGGTGCGGTCGGGTCGGCAACGCGGCCGGGTCGCTTTGCGAACCGGAAGAGATCTAAACCTCTGATACGGAAAGGAGAATCCTCATGGTCACCAGTCGTTTGAGCAAAGTCCCGCATACCTTCGTTCTCCTGTTTTCCCTCATCGTCCTGGCGGTCATCGGCACCCATCTGCTGCCGGCCGGAGAGTTCGACCGAGTCAAGGATGCCAAGACGAACAAGACCATCGTCGTGGCGGGAACCTATCATCAGGTCGAAGCAAACCCCCTCGATTTCTTCGACACCTTCATCGCCGTCCAGAAGGGCAGCATCGATGCCGCGGAAGTCGTCTTCTTCGTCTTTTTCGTCTATGCCTCCTTCTACATCGTGCTGCAGACGGGAGCGCTCCATTCGTTCATTGGTTGGCTCCTGAGGGTATTGAAGGGAAAAGAAGTGATCCTGATCCCGACCTTCATGTACCTCTTTGCCCTTGGCGGATCCATTTTCGGGATGTTCGAGGAAACGTTCGGTTTCATTCCCCTTTTCGTCGGTTTGGCCATCGCCATGGGCTATGACGCCATCGTCGGAATGAGCATGGTCTCGCTGGGGGTCGCAATGGGATTCGCCGCGGCTTTCATGAATCCCTTCACGGTCGGTCTGGCCCAGAAATTCGCGGAGCTGCCGCTCTTTTCGGGCATGGCGCTCAGGATGGTCAGCTGGTTCGTTTTCGTCTCGATGGCCGTCTGGTGGACTCTTCGGTATGCGGCGAAGATCAAGGCGGACCCGACCAAGAGCATCATGCACGGGATCGACATGGGCAAGCTGGCGCTTGACCACAACGAACTCGTGACGAAGCATTTCCATGCCAGGGACAAGCTGATCCTCGGGTGGGTCGTCGGCACGGTCGCCCTTCTCATCTGGGGCGTCATCGAGAAAGGCTGGTATTTCGACGAGTTGGCGGGTCTTTTCCTGATCATGGGAGTTGTCGCCGGATTTTTGGCCGGATGGACTCCCAGCAAGATCGCCATGACCTTCGTCGAGGGTTGTAAGGACATCGTGTTCGGGGCGCTGGTCATCGGCCTTGGGCGGGCTATCCTCGTCGTCATGCGCGAAGGCAAGATCATCGACACGGTGGTCTACGGGATGTCGCTTCCCCTTTCGGCTTTCCCGCGCTGGGTGGCTGCGGAAGGCATGCTCTTTGTCCAGACGCTCATCAACTTCTTCATCCCCTCCGGGTCCGGACAGGCCTCCACGACGATGCCGATTATGGCTCCCCTGTCCGATCTCCTCGGGATCTCCAGGCAGACCGCCGTCCTGGCCTTCCAGTACGGAGACGGCTTTTCCAACATCCTGTGGCCGACGACGCTGCTTCCCGTCATCTGCGGGATCGCCAAGGTGCCGATCGAACGCTGGTGGCGCTACTTCGTCCCCTTCTTCGGCCTGATCTTCGTGGTCCAGATGATCTTCATCGCCGTCTCGGTCATGATCGGCTGGCAATAGAGGTATTCGCCCGATATCATGTGAATAGGGGTTTTGGCGGACAGGGGGAGCGATTCCCCCTGCTGCCTTTCCCGGAGGGAGGAACGAGACATGGAACTTGACCTGATGATCCGCGACGGAATCTTGGTCGATCCCGTGAAGGGAACGGAAGAGAGACTGAACCTGGGGATTTTNGGGGATAAGATCGCTTTCATCGGACATGGCGAACCAGGCGCGAAAAAGGTGCTGGAGGCTTTCGATCTGCTGGTCTCACCCGGGTTCGTCGATACCCACATGCACGACGAGGAACTGGACGATCCGGGGACGATCCAGAGAGCCCTTCTCCGGCAGGGAGTGACCACCGCGCTGGCGGGAAATTGCGGCTCCGGACCAAGTCTGGAGAGGGTGAAGGAAAAGAGGAAAGCCCCGTGGCTCAACCTGGGGTATCTTTCCGGGCACCGGGCCCTGCGGGAAGAAGTGGGAATCAGGGACGTCTATCAGCCGGCCACGGAAGACGAGATCGTACGGATGGAGAAACTGCTTCGGAATGAGCTTGAACTTGGGGTTTTCGGGCTTTCCTTCGGTCTCGAATATGCTCCGAACACCAGCCCGAGGGAGATCGAGGCCCTTTGCCGGGTGCTCGATGGCTGCCCCAAACGCTTCGTTTCCGTTCACATCCGGCATGACGGGCCGGATTGCCTGGAGTCGGTGGCCGAAGTCATCGGAATCGCCGAACGTTTCGGAATCCGGGTGCAGGTCTCGCATCTGGGCAGCATGACCGCTTTCGGCTATACGGCCCGGTCGATCGAGCTTATCGAGGAAGCGAGGGCCCGAGGGGTGGACGTCACTTTCGACTGCTACCCATACTCGGCTTTCTGCACCTTCATCGGGTCCACCGTTTTCGACCCCGGCTTCGAAGAGCGCTGGGGGAAAGGGCTGGAGAGCCTGGAAGCGGCCAGCGGGAGGCACCGGGGGAAACGGTTGACCCCGGAAATTTACGACGACATGCGGAAAAACGATCCCCAGGCCCTCATCATCGCGCACGTCATGAACGAGGATGAGATCCGCCTTTGCCTGAAACATCCCCGTTGCGCCATCGCTTCGGACGGCGTCCTGCATAATGGGGAAGGCCATCCCCGGGCGGCCGGGGCTTTCCCCAGGGCCCTGCGCTGGCTCCGGGAAGAAGGACTGTCCTGGGCCGAGGCGATTCGGCACGCCACCTCGCTTCCGGCCGAGATGGCCTGGCTGCCTGTCGGACGGCTCGAAGTGGGGGCTCCGGCGGATCTGGTGCTCTTTTCTCCGGACGATCTGCGCGATCGTGCGACCTTCGAAGACCAGCTGGCGGCTCCGGAAGGCATCGCGGCGGTTGTGGTCAACGGGAAGATCGCTGTGGAGCATGGCGAGATCGCTCCTCAACCCGCGGGGCGCCTGCTGTTGAGCCGATCTTCCGACTAGGGAGGGTGTGTCTTGCGCGATTACGTGAAACTCCTTGAAAAGGTCAACGAGGGCATCGACCGGTTTGCAGCGGAGGCGATCGCCCTGAGCGACGATCTTGCGGCAAGGCCGGAAATTTCCGAACAGGAATTCGAGACCAGCCGGAAGCACGCGCTGTTCCTGCAGCGGGCCGGTTTCGAGGTGGAAATTCCTTTTTACGGCATTCCGACGGCCTATCGGGGGCGTATCGACAAGGGGGCCAACGGCAGGGTGGCTCTTTTGGCGGAATATGATGCCTTGCCGGAGATCGGACATGCCTGCGGTCACAATGTCCATGGGGCCATGAGTCTCCTTGCGGGCGCGGGGCTTGCCCCGGTGATGGAGGAACTGGGGGGGGACCTCTGGGTCACGGGCACTCCGGCCGAGGAGACGAACGGGGCGAAGATCACGATGGCTAAGGGCGGGCTTTTCGACGAGGTGGACCTGGCGCTCATGATCCACTCGGGAGGCAGGAACTCCTACGCGAGGTACCGGGCCCTGGCCATGGACGCCCTGGAGTACCGCTTCAAGGGACGGGCGGCTCATGCGGCGGGGGCTCCCTGGGAAGGGCGCAATGCCCTGAACGGCGCTACGCTTTTTTTCCATGCCATCGACATGCTTCGTCAGCATGTCCGCCCGGAGGTCCGGATGCACGGGATTATCTCTCAGGGAGGAGCGGCCCCGAACATCGTCCCCGAGTCGGCCACCGCCCGTTTTTATTTCCGGGCTCCCTGGAGAAGCCTTTTGGATCGTCTGGTCGAAAAGGCCAACAATGCGGCCCGGGGGGTGGCCCTGGCCACGGAGACCGAGGTCGAGTGGAAGAATTTCGAGCTTTCCTTCGACGATGTCCAGCCGAATGAAACGGCAGAGTCCATGATGGAGGAGGTCTTTGGGGAATTTGGAGTGCCCTTCGGGCCATGCCCCGGAGCCCAGGGTTCGTCCGACGTGGGAAACGTGAGCAAGCGTTGCCCGGCGCTCCAGCCGACGCTTTCGATCATGGATCAGCCCTTCGCCTGGCACACGAGGGAATTCGCGGCGGCTACGGTCGAACCCGAAGCGCATGAGGCCCTGGTCAGGGGAGCCCGGCTCCTCGCGTCAGCTTCCCTGAAAGCCTTCCTTTTCCCGGAGCTCCGGAAAAGGATGTGGGAGGATTTCAGAACGGAGAAGAACCGGATCGTTCTCTGACCGAAGGAGGGAGAAACCGTGGAAGTACTGGAAAGACTGAAATCGGCTTTTGCCCCTGAAGAAATCCTTTCTCTTGCGGGGGATCTGGTTCGAATCCCCAGCCACTCCCAGGCTCCGGGAAGGGAGACGGAAGTCGCCCGTTTCCTCGCCGGCTGGCTGGAGAAGAACGGGATCGACGTGACGCTTCGGCCTGTCGTCGAAGAACGGCCGAACGTCATCGCCGTTCTGAAGGGATCGGGCGGGGGGGCATCCCTGATGCTGAACGGCCACCTCGACACCGTACCNCCCTATACGATGGCGATCGAACCCTTTTCCGGGGAAGTGAAGGACGGCAAGCTGTGGGGAAGGGGAAGCGTGGACATGAAAAGCGCCTGCGCCGCGATGGCCATGGCCCTTGTCGCCCTGAAGCGGAGCGGCCTTCGCCTCGGGGGCGACCTCTTCTTCACGGGCGTCATCAACGAGGAACTGAAGAGCGAAGGCAGCGAGGATATCGTGATGAACGGCCCGAAGGCGGACGCGGTCATCGTGGGGGAGCCTTCCGAACTGAACATCAGCGTCGGGCACAGGGGCCTCGAATGGATCGAGGTCGAAGTGATCGGGCGGGCGGCACACGGGGGGCGTCCCCATTTGGGCATCAACGCGATTTCGAAGATGGCGGCGTTCATCCGGAAACTCGAGGCTGAGCTGCCCCCCCGGCTGAAGCCCCGGGCCCACCCTCTGATGGGTCCCCCGATCTTCAATCTCGGAGTCATCAAGGGGGGCATGCAGCCCAGCAGCGTGGCCGATCGCTGCATCCTGCAGATCGATCGGCGCCTGACGCCGGGTGAAACCTGGCCGTCGGTTCTTGCCGAATTGGAGGAAATCATCGGCCTGTGCGCGGCGGAAGACCCCGAGTTCAAGGCCGTCCTGCGGCGGATTCCGGACAACATGGCGACAATGGATCATCTTCCGATGGAGTTTCCGCTGGATCATCCCCTCAAGGGGATCCTTGACCGGACGGTGGAGGAAGTGACCGGGCGGAAGCCGGCCCTGACCTGCTGCACCGGCTGGACGGACGCGGCCCTCTTTTCCAACCAGGGAGGGACTCCCGCGCTGGTTCTCGGGCCGGGAACGATCGCGGTGGCGCACGGAGCCGAGGAGTATTGCCCCGCCGACCAGATCGTGCAGGCCGTGCTGGTCTATGCCCTGGCGGCTTCACGTTTCTGCGGCCTGGCGGACTGAACCGCACCCGTGCGGTTCCCCTTGCTTTTTGGCCTTTTTTCCTTCAGGATGAAGCGGACACAAAAAACATGAAAGGGGCCAACCGGAACCGCATGAGTCTATTGCCCTACTGGGACCAGAATGTCGACCTGGATGTCGTCAACTGGCTTCCCTATTGCCTTGATTTCAACCCAGTCTCCGTGAACGGCATGCACAGCGAAACGCTGAAGTCCATCGCCGCCCTCTCCCTGGAGATGGACAGCGAGTTTCTCTTCCTGCGCAGCATGCGTAGCGGGTGCGTGGGAACCCTCTTCAGGGAAAATCTCATCGACCCGGGGCGCGACCACCGCCTGAGCCTGGGTTTCTCCATGGTCTTCGGCTATTCGCGCCTGATGGAGGCGCTGCTTCACCTCGTGTCGAAAGCGAGCATCGAGGTGCAGGCCGGTGTGACGCTTTGCGGAGTATGGGACAGGGACATCCTTCTCGATGAGAGCAAGGTCATTGCCCTGGTGAGCGATAATCCCCTTTTCGAGGAAGAAAAATTCCTCGACGCCCTGGTTGAAGTGATGTCGAAGGCCGGCGGCCAAAAGCGGCAGGCCTCCTTTTACGCGGAGCGGTTCGGGTATCGCCGCTTCTCGATTCCCTACGAGACCGACGACGTGCAGCAGCTCGCCATTTCGCAGCTCCTGCACGATTTCGAGTTCGAAGAAACCCGGTCGATCGTAGGGCCGAGGCCCGAGATCCCGCTCTCGGTGCCGGGATTCCCCACGGGGTTCTAACATGAACGGGGACATCCGTCCGGATTGGGACAGCTACTTCATGGCAATCGCCTCGGTGGTGGCGACAAGGAGCACGTGCCTGCGCAGGAAGGTCGGGGCCGTCATTGTCCGTGACCGCCAGATCATCAGCACCGGGTACAACGGGGCGCCGAAGGGCGTGCCCCACTGCGTGGAGGTGGGATGCCTGAGGGAGAAGCTGGGCATTCCTTCGGGGGAACGGCATGAGATCTGCCGGGGAGCACACGCGGAAATCAACGCCATCGCCCAGGCCGCCGCGACGGGATCCACGACCGCCGGAGGAGACCTTTACTGCACCCACGAACCCTGCTCCTTCTGCACGAAGGCGATGATCAACGCCGGGATCAGGCGCGTTCTCTACGTTTTCCCCTACCCGGACCCGCTGGCCCGGCAGCTTAGGGATGAGGCAGGGCTGCAAGCCTGCATCCTGCCTGAATCGACCCTCCTCGTGAGGGCCTAGAAGACAACGCTGGAGGGATGAACATGGAAATCGACCGAAGCAAGGCATGGGCGCTTCTGTCGGCCCACAACACCGAGGATATGCACCTCAAGCATGCCCTGGCGGTGGAGGCGACGATGCGGCATTTCGCGATCCTGGCGGGCGAGGATCCGGAGCTTTGGGGACTTGTCGGGCTTCTGCACGACCTTGACTGGGAAGAGGCTCCGGAGGAGCATGCGAAGAAAAGCATGGAATGGCTGAAGGAAGCCGGTTACGACGAAGCTTTTTGCCGGGCCGTTTCGGCTCATGCCTGGGAATACACCGGAACCCGCCCGGAATCCCTGATGGAAAAGACCCTTTATGCCGTGGACGAACTCACCGGGCTTCTCACCGCCGCGGCCCTCGTCAGGCCGAGCCGGTCACTGGCGGATCTCGAGGTTCGTTCGGTGATGAAGAAATGGAAAGACAAGGCGTTTGCGAGAGGGGTCAACCGCGAAGTCATCAGCCGCGGGGCTGAAATTCTGGAGAAACCCGTGGACTGGCTGATCCAGGAAACCCTGGAGGCGCTTCGTCCGATCGAAAAGGACCTGGGGCTCGGAGCGTAAGAGGAAGACTTTAAAGCGAAGCGGGGGACGGAGACGAGCCGTCCCCCGCTTTTTTGCGGTTTATAGGGTTTCGTTGTCCACCGGGGTCCACTCGATCCGGCTTCCCCTGAGTCGAAAGCGGAAGAGCAGATATCCCGCGACATGGCCGTCCTCGACGTAGGCCAGGGCCCAGCTCGGGGCGACAAACCAGATGGACTCCGGCCCCGGGATGGCCATCCTGCCCCCCAGGACCCCTTCCCAGGGGATAAGGTCGGTTCTGGCAAGGAGGCTTGATCGCAAGGCGCCCTCGGGATCATCGCTCTTGAGCGCCTTCCCGATCTCTCTCCATTCAGGGGCAGGGATCCGCTGCGTTTCGGCCGAATGTCGGAGTTCATCGAGACGACGGTTCGTTTCGGAGAGCTTGAGGGACTGTTCCCGCGCGACAAGGTAAAAACGGAAAGCCGCTCCTGTCGAAATGGCCAACATGATGAGCAACAACAGGAAACCTGTCCGACGCATGGAGCCGTCATCCCTTTCCCTTGATAGTGCGGATCGTTGCGTCTTCTCACGGAAAGTTTATCATGGAAGGCAGGGAGGCGGGGCAACCGAGCCCGCGAGGAGACGGAAAGGGGCGAATGGAAATGTTCCGGCTCGGTCATTCATCCGATCTTAAAGGCGGAACGGGCGTGTCGGTCCTCCTTTTTACGGAAGGGGCGGTTGTGGGTTGCGATGTCCGGGGAGGAGCTCCGGGAACCCGGGAGACGGATCTTCTGGATCCCAGTTGCTTCATGGAAAAGGCTCAGGCCATTGTCCTGACNGGGGGGAGCGCCTTCGGCCTGTCTTCCGTAGATGGCGTGATGCGATTCTGCGAGAGCAGGGGCTGGGGCTTCGACACCGGTTGGGGGATTGTCCCCATTGTTCCCGCTGCCTGTCTTTTCGACCTCGCCGTGGGAGATCCGAAGGCCAGGCCCGGCGCCGACATGGGAATCGAGGCCTGCATGAACGCCCGTCCTCTGGAAGAAAGCCCCATGGGCAACGTGGGAGCCGGGACCGGAGCGAGCGTCGGGAAGTACGGAAACCCTGCGCAGGCCATGAAGTCCGGTTTCGGATGGTTCACGGCGGACAACGCCGGAATCCGGGTCTCCGCCATGGTGGCGGTCAATGCCTTTGGAGCCGTCATGGACGGGAAGGGGAACTTCATCGCCGGCGAAAGGCGGCCGGATGAAAGCATCGTCTCTCCTGTCGAATCGCTGCTCGGCGAAGGGGTTCCCCTTGCCTGGGGCAGGAACACGACGATTGGGGCGGTCGTCACGGACGCCGCCCTGTCCAAAGCCCAGTGCCGGCGGGTGGCGATGGAGGGACAGGACGGCTATGCGGATGCCCTGTGGCCTGTTCACACCCGATTTGACGGGGATACCCTCTTTTGCGCCGCGACGGGGAAAGTCGAGGCGGATCCTTTCCTGGTGGGGGTCATGGCCCGTCTTGCGGTTGCCGAAGCGATCCGTGCGGCGGTCCGGTCGGCTTCATCCGCCTTCGGGCTCTTCGGCCTTGGGGATGCCCTGATTCGGTAAAGGTGCGGATGCATTTCACCTTGAGTCCGTTAAACTGAAGATTGAAGAAAGAGGGCAGGATCATCGACCGGGAAGGGAGTGCACGCCAGGTGGGAATCCGCGTATTTATCGCTGATGATCATCCGATGACGCGGGCGGGACTTGTGGCCACCCTTGAGAGAGAACCCGATTTCGAGATCGTCGGCGAAGCTTCGGATGGAATCGAGGCCTGGCGGGTCATCCGGGAAGTCACGCCGGATGTGGCCCTTGTCGATATCCGGATGCCCGGGGAAGACGGGGTGGGCCTCGTCCGGCGTGTAAAGGATTCGGGGCTTGCGGTCAGCTCCCTGATGCTGACGTCGTACGATGCCCAGCAGTATGTCACGGCTTCGCTGCGGGCCGGGGCGAAGGGGTACATCCTGAAGACGGCTTCGCCCGAGGAACTGGCCAGGGCCATTCGGACGGTCGCGAAAGGCGGCATTTATCTGGATGCGGAAGTCAGCCGGGTCGTCGGCGGGCAGGAGATCGTTCCCGAAAGCCTTTCCAACAGGGAACGCGAAGTCCTGATCCTGACCTCGAAGGGGCTTTCCAGCAAGGAGACGGCGGCAAGGCTTTTCATCAGCGAGCGGACCGTTCAGACGCATCTCGCTTCCGTCTACGACAAACTCGGAGCCCGAAACAAGACTGAGGCCTTGCTCCTCGCGCTCAAATACGGAGTCATGACCCTGGAGGAGCTTCTCGAATGAGGCGGCGTCTTCTGGCAGTTCTCACGCTGGCCATTCTCCTGCCCTCCGTTTCGGTCCTTCTTGCTGCCGGCATCGGTATTTTTCAGCACCAGAGAGCCATCCAGGCGGTTGCCAGAACCTATGTGCAGGATCTGGCCGAAAGTACCGCTTCCCGGGTCGAGATGGGGTGNGGGTTGACGGAGAGCCTCCTTTCGGCAAAACCCCCTTCCCGCTTTTGGGGAAACCGCCTCTTTTCGCAGGATGTGGGGGTTCCNGGGTGGATCGCCGTCCTTGATTCCCAGGGGCGGGTCGTCATGTCGACTCCGGGAGCGCAGATCCTTTCGGAGCTCTGGCGTCCCCAGATGCCGATCGGACGGGCCGTGGAAGCCGAAAACCGTGCGGGGGAAGCCTTTACCGTGGCCGTCTACCCGGCAGGGGACACGGGGCTTTTCGTCATGGCGGCCGTTTCCTGGAAAGATCTTCTCGGCCCCATGCTTCACTTCGGCTTGCTGCTGCCCATCCTGGTCGGGCTCGTGGGATTGGCTGGCCTCGTCGGCGTGTACGCCCTCTGGAAAGCGGTCATTTTTCCGCTCAAGTCCCTGGAAGCGGAGGTTTCTTCCCTCGAGTGGGGGAAAGACCTCCCGGAACCCAGGGATGAAGCCACGGTGGCCGAGATCGGCAAGCTTCGGGAAGAATTCTTCCACCTTGCCCAGACGGCGATCGACCGGTCGGCCCTCTGGAAGCGCTATGCGCTCGATCTCGTGCGAGTCCAGGAAGACGAGCGCGCACGGCTGGCACGCGACCTCCACGATGGTCCGCTCCAGGATGTCACGGCCATGATCCAGAGGGCCCGCCTGTTTGCGGCTTCAGGGACAACCGAACCGGGGAAGTCGGTTCATCTCGGACTGCTTGAGGAATCCGCGCAGGCGGCAGTCAAGGAAATCCGGTCCCTTTGCGATGAACTCTCCCCCCCGTGGCTGGAACTTGGGCTTGCGGGGGCGTTGACCGAGCTTGCGGAGAGGCTTTCGCGCCACCTTGGCGTGAAGATCCAGGTGGAGGCGGATTCCGGGGTCGGGGAAAACCTGTCCAAGGAAAGAACCCTTGCCCTGTTTCGAGTGGCGCAGGAGGCGCTTCACAATTCCGCCCGGCACAGCGGCGCGCCAGAGGTGCAGGTGCACCTCTATCGGGAAGGCGGGGAACTGATTCTGGAGCTGGAAGACGAGGGATCGGGATTTGAGGTTCCCGAGGACCTGGCCCGCCTGAGGATTCTCGGTCACAGAGGGTTGGCGAACATGGAAGAACGCATGGCTCTCGTTGGCGGAGAGCTTGCGGTGGATTCAACGCGTGGGAGAGGCACCAGGGTAAGGGCAAGGGTTCCCTTGGAGTAGGATTTTGTATCCTGCCGTGGGAAAGAACCAGGAAAGGAGTGACCCTGCGGGGGCCGATGAGACTGAGAATTCTGGGTGCAGCGGAAGAAGTCACGGGTTCCAATTATCTGGTCGAGGCCGGAGGAAGAAGGATCCTGGTCGATTGCGGGATTTTCCAGGGGCGGGACGAGGATCGAAGAAACAGGGAACCCTTCCAGTACGTTCCGTCGGGGATCGATGCCGTTCTCCTGACTCATGCCCACATGGATCACTCCGGGCGGATCCCCCTTCTCGTCAAGGAGGGCTTTAAGGGGAAGATCCTGGCGACCCTCCCGACGACCGAGCTGTGCGAAGTGCTGTGGCAGGACTCGGCCAAGCTCATGAAGGAAGAGGCGGAGTGGCGAACCAAGAAGAACCTCCGCAAGGGACTTGATCCGGTTGAACCCCTTTACGACCTGGACGACGCCCACGCCGCGCTGGGGCAGCTTTCGGCGGTCAGTTACGACGATATCTTCGAGCCGGTCCCGGGGTTCAGGGTGCGTTTCCGCGACGCGGGGCACATCCTGGGCAGCGCCATCCTGGAGGTTTGGGTTCAGGAGGAGGGGCGGGAAGCGAAGGTGGTGTTTTCGGGGGACCTGGGGCCGCAACAGACCGTCATGGAAAGGAATCCGGCCTTCATTGAGGAGGCGGACGTGGTCGTGATCGAGTCGACCTACGGAAATCGGCTTCACAAGTCCAACCTCGAAACCCGGGAAGAGTTCAGGGAGGTCATGAAAGATGCCCTTAAGGGAAGATCGAAGGTCCTGATCCCGACTTTTGCCGTGGATCGGGCCCAGAGAATCCTGTACGAGCTGACTCTGATGCAGCGGGATGGACTTTTTACGGACGGCCTTCCGATTTTCTTCGATTCGCCGATGGGCGTGAAGGCGACGGAGATCTACAAGGATCACCTGTCCCTGATGTCGGCCGAGATCCAGGAGCACCTCAGGCAGGATGTGGATCCCTACGCCCCCTCCGGACTCAGGTACGTCGAAAGCGTGGAGGACAGCCAGGCGATCAACGAGGTAAAAAGCGCGATCGTGATGGCGGGGAGCGGCATGTGCAACGGNGGAAGAATCGTGCACCACCTCAAGCACAACCTATGGAAGAGCGATACTCATGTCGTCTTCGTCGGGTACCAGGCCCAGGGCACCCTGGGGAGGCGACTCGTGGAAGGCGACAAGACCGTGAAGGTCGCCGGCGAGGAGGTCGAGGTGAAGGCCACGCTTCACACGATCAACGGATTCTCTGCCCATGCGGATCGGGACGATCTCCTGGCGTGGGCTTCGAATTTCCGGAACGGTCCCCTCTTTGTGGTCACGCACGGCGAACCCGTCTCCGCGGAAGCTCTGGGCGAGGCGTTACGCAGCCAGGGGCAGTCCTCGGTTGTTCCGGTTATCGGGCAGGAGATCGAGATCCGTCCGGCGACCGGCGGGGCCCGAAGCGAAACGTTCGCGATCCCCTGCAAAGCTCCCGAAGCTCCCTGCCCGGAAGCCGTGAAGGTGCTCGGGGAGATCTCTTCCCTTGTATCCTCGCTCCGCGAGAAAGCGGGGGAACTCGGCGACGCGGCGGAAGTTTTGCCGCTGCTTGTCTCCACGAAAACATTGCTCGAAACGGCCAGGGAGCGGACGAAGAAATCCTCGTAGCGCGCAGCCGAACGAAGTGCCGCCCGGTTTCCGCATCCCGGCAGACGGTTTGGGACCTCCGGTTTTCCGGGAGGGTACGGGTCCTCTGGAGGAGGCGAGAAGATGAGAAAAAAGACGTTTATCTACTGGGGAGCGATTCTCCTCACGGTTCTTCTGGTCGGAATCGGGGCCATGCTCCTGGGAAGAGAAGGGGGATCCCGGGCGACTTCCTGCCTGCCGAAACCGGGAGCGGACGTTCCGTATTTTCTGGTGGAAAGGGTTCCCGGCCCGGTGGAGAGCGGGGGATCCGAGGGTCCCTTTTCTCTGGTCCGCTCCCTGCCTGGGAATCCTGCCCGGAAAGAGCTCATGAAGATCAACGTCGATGTCCCTTCCAGTTTCCTCGTAACCTTCGGCGGGGGGGGACAGGGATTCTGGGCGGCGATCGCACCGGGGCGAGAAGTACTCGAGAGTTTTGTCGGCGGGCGGCTGCCCGACCGATGGGCGGAGGTTTTCCGGGGAAACCCCATGGAAGGGAGTTCCGAGGCGGAGAAGGGGGTTTGGCGGCTCGTTCACCCGGAAGGCGACGTGCTTTTCCTCCGGGTCGAAGGCAATTTGCTCCTTGTGGCAGAAAATCCACAGGAGCTGGACCGGATGCGATCATCGAAAAACGGGCGTCTCGAATCCGTATCTTCGGCCTGGCGTGTCCAGCCGGGGTGGATGGGGCATTTGCGGATGAGCGATGCCGGAAGACCCGACCTCCTGCCGTTTTTTGGAACAAAGGATCGTGAAGACGACAGGACCGTACCGGTGACCGTGGAGGCCGCCTGGCGAACCGTGCCGCCTTTCGGAGGGGAGGGGGCCTGGGTTTCGGAGGGGATTGGAAAAAGCCTTTCGGCGGGGAAAGGGCTTTTGGCGGCCCCCGCGCGATGGGATATGAAACTGGTTTTTCCGGAACCGCTTGCCCTGGCGCTCGGGGTGTGGGGCTCGAAAAGAGCCTTGAAGGAGAAAGCCTCTCGGGTGATGTCGAGACGGGATTCGGAGGGAACCACGGTTTCTGGAAGGCCTGGAGCGGCCTTCCGGAAGAAAGGATCCGTCGCTTCCTCCGCGGTCCCATCGTGCTTTCGGTGGGTGGAACCGGCCGCGCGATGGGGCTTGCGACGCCCGGCTTCCTTGTCGAGTTTCCGGGGAGAAAGGAAGAAGGAGTGGCCTTTGTCCGGGCCCTGCTAGGCGAACGGTGGGGCATCTCGGGGTTATTGGGGCGTGAAGTGAGTGGTTTCGAGGTGGGGGGAGCGATTCCGCTTCCCTTTACCGTCATGGCCGCCGCCAACAGGGATACGGCGGTGGTGGGATATATCGAGCCGGCAGCCCTCGGAAGCCCCGGCCGCTCCAGGAGCTTTCGGAGGAATTCAACGAGCCCGCATTTTCCTGGCTTTGGACCGATGGGGCGCTTCTTTCAAGGGTCCTCGAATCACTGGAACCCGGCAGCCCCGCTTTCCGCCTGCTGGGGCTCGAGGAAAAAGCGGCAAACCTGGAACTGCTGATGGAGGTGGCCGGGCGACTCGGCAGGCTTTCCGCGGTGATGCCGACTCCCGACTCGGGGCATGTCACATGGAGCGGGGTTGAACCCCAAGGCGGGCAGCCTTAGAATGGGGCCCAAAACAACCGCTGGGAGGATTGCAGATCAATGAGAGAGAACGCGTTTACGGTCCTCACGGACCGGGGTATTGTCGAATACTGCTCGTCTCCGGAAGACCTGAAGGCTCTTTTCGATGAAGGCATGGTGACGGCGTACGTCGGGTTTGACCCGACGGCTTCCAGCCTCCATGTCGGACACCTGATCCCGATCATGGGGCTGGCCTGGCTCCAGAGGCTGGGACACCGTCCCATCGCGATCCTTGGGGTGGGGACGGGACTGATCGGCGATCCGTCCGGGAAAAGCAAGGAGCGGAATCTGCTCACCCTCGAACAGGTCGAAAAAAACAAGCTCACCATCCGGGAACAGCTGGCCCATTTCCTGGATTTTCAGGCTGGTGAAAACTCGGCCCTGATGATCAGCAACTACGACTGGCTGGGGGAGTTGAAGCTGCTCGACTTCCTGAGGGACACGGGGAAACATTTCTCGATCAACACCATGATCGCCCGAGAATACGTGAAATCCCGACTGGAGGATCCCGACAAGTCCATTTCGTTCACGGAGTTCACCTACATGCTCCTGCAGGCCTACGATTTCTTCCACCTTAGCGAGCAGCACGACTGTCTCCTCCAGATGGGCGGAAACGACCAGCAGGGCAACATCCTGGCCGGAGTGGAGCTGATTCGCAAGAAGACGGGCAAACAGGCCTTCTGCCTGACCTATCCGCTGCTTCTGACTTCGTCGGGAACGAAGTTCGGCAAGACGGAAGAGGGGGCCGTCTGGCTTTCCCCTGAACTCACCTCCCCCTACCGTTTCTACCAGTTCTGGATCAATGCCGAGGATGCCATGGTCGGCAGGCTGCTGAGGCTTTTCACCTTCCTCCCGAACGAGGAGGTCCAGGCGCTGGCCAAGTCGCACGAGGAACATCCCGAACGTCGGGAAGCCCAGAAAGTGCTGGCTTTCGAGGTCACACGGAATGTCCATGGAGAACATGCAGCCATCGAAGCCCGCCGGGCCAGCGAGATCCTTTTCGGCGAGAACTTCGAGCCGGCCGACCTCGATGCGGAGATGATCGCCATCCTGTCGAAGGAAGTTCCTTCGGGGGAAACCCGGCAGCCCCTTCCCCTGCCGCTCGCCGACATTCTGGTAGAGTCCGGAGCCTGCACCAGCAAGGGGGAAGCCCGCAGGCTCGTCCAGGGAGGAGGAGTCCTCCTCAACGGAACGAAGGTGACGGACGCCCTTTCTCCCGTCTCGGCTGAGGATTGCCTNCGCGGAGGCGCCCTATTCCTCAGACTCGGGAAGAAGAGGTTTCACCTGGCCTGGGCCAGATAGAGAAAAAAGGGCCGGAGGGGTGCCCCCCTCCGGCCCTTTTTTGCGGTTTCAGGACTGCTTCTGGTGCGCGGCCCTGTTCCAGGCGGACAGGACCTTCTCTCCCTCGACCGCGTCGAGAAAGCCCCAGCACGCGAGCCCGATTTCCCTCAGGGACAAGTTGCGCCTGCCCCGCAGGTCTTCCCAGGTGGATGAAGGAATGGCAATCCAGCTCCGGATCGAAAGCTCCGAAAGTCCCGATCTCGGATCCGAGGATTCAAGCCAAACCTGGAGAAGAATCCCTTCAGGTCCGCGGATCACCGCCGGATTGGATTCCTCCAGGTCAAGGCGACGGAGCGAATGTCCGCTGTAACCCAGGGTTTCCAGTTCAGCAAACACGTTCGGGTCGAAGGTCCCGCCAAGAGAAAGCCATTGTTTGGGGGCGTTTCCCCTGTCCTCGAACGCCGAGGGGCAAAGGCGGAGCCATGTTCGGATGCGCTGGAGCATTTCCCGGCCCCCCCAGAGAAGGGCGAACCGAATGCCCCAGAAGGCGGTGCGCAACGTGGAGGAGGCGGAAAGAGCTTCCGAAAGCCGTCGGTCGATGACGCCGAATTCTTCCCTCCAGGAGGGAAGAGCCTTGAGGGATTCCTCCAGGACAACGAGGGAAGAAACCGCGTCACCCGGCGGCTCCATCCGACTGGCAAGCGCCGACCTCAGCGCGGTGACGGCCTCGCCGGAAAGGGTGATTTCGTTGAATCCCGGGAGGGGGATGGCAACGGGACGGCCGTCATAGAGCGGGATCTCCTCCCACTCCAGGTGGCCGATTTTGCCCCATTGCCATTTTTCGAAGGACCCGAAAAGACTCCTTCCCACCAGGGCACGCCTGAAGGGCAGAAGGAGGACGACGTCGCCTTCTGACGTGGAGGGGAGTCCCGGCGGCACGTGAATACCGGGAAGAGAGACGATTTCTCCGTTCGAAAGAAGTTCAAACAGCATGGCTCTCACCTCCAGACTACCAATTTACCACGTTATAAATATAACATCAATACCGATAAAAGGGGCCAGGATCGTGTAGGATGAGGAAAAGCAGAAACGGGGAAGGGAGGTCATGAGATGCCGATTATCGAGGTGCACTTGCTGGAAGGCAGGACGGTCGAACAGAAAAGGGAGCTCGTCGGGCAGGTGACGGAGGCGGTTTGCCGCACGCTGGGGACCCGCCCCGAGCAGGTCCGGATCATCCTTTCGGAGATGCCGAAGGAGGCTTATGCCATCGCCGGGAAGCTGGTTTGTGACAGGGACTAGGAAGACGGGAGATTTCTTCCCCATCGCCGGTGGAGCCAAAGCCACTGGCCAGGGGTCCGGCGGACCGCGTCTTCGATGGCCTCGTTGCAGCGGAGGGTCAGATCGAGGATGCGTTCCTTCCGGTCCGTCCCTTCCGGGAAGGGAAGCGGCGGGGCAATCTCGATCCGGTGCCGGAACGAGGCCTCACGGAAGGAAAAAACCGGCAGGATTGGGCACCCGGTGAGGATCCCCAGAGAAGCGGCTCCGGCGAAGGTGTAGGCCGGATGTCCCATGAAAGGGACGGGCAAGCCTTCGTTTCGCCCGGCCAGCTGGTCGGAAAGGATGCCCAGGAAGCCACCCTTGCGGAGAAGGTTCACTGCAGCCTTCATGTTGGCGGTTTTCGGCAGGGTTTTCAAGCCCACGCGCGTCCGGAAATCGGCGATGGTTTCGCGGAAATCGGCGTCGTCGGGGTCCCGGACGATGGCGGTAACGGGATATCCGCGCCTGCAAAGCCAGGCGGCGAGGAGTTCCCAATTCCCCATGTGGCCGGTGAGGATGATCGCTCCTTTTCCCGCTTCGAGGGCCTCGCGCAGGAATTCCTCACCGACGACCCGTTGAACCCAGGACAGGCATTGCGAGGGGTTTCTCTGGAGGGCAAGGTATTCGGCCGTCATCCAGGCCAGGTGGTCGTAGACTTCTCGAAGGGTTTTCATCCGGAACGCTTCGTCGGAATCCGGATAGGCGAGGGCCAGGTTCGCCAGGGCTTCGCGTTCTCTGGGGCGCGTGCAGGCCAGGGCGAATCCCAGGAAACCGGCGAGGGACTTCGCCCTCCAACCCGGCGCCGAGAACCGGGCAATCGCGTTTATGGCCGTTCTTTTCCAACCCATCTTGCGGGTGTTCCCTCCCTTGCGCGAAAAGCGGCCCGGGTTTTGCCCGGGCCGCTTTCACTTTAACCGATCAGGCTTCCAGTTGAAAGGGCCAACCCGCCACACCCGTCTCGAGCAGGGCGATGTTTTCGATCCCGTGAGACCGCAGGATGCTCAGGGCATCCCAACCCCGAACCGAAATTTTGCAGAAGGCCACGATTTCCTTGTCCTTCGGAAGATCGGCTCCCTTTTCCCAAAGGGCGCCTAGAGGGATGTAGGTGATGTTTCCGAAAGGCAACCTCCCGTTCTTCTGCGTTTCCTCGGGGGAGCGCACGTCCAGAAGGACGAAATCCTCGCCCCTTTTCACCTTCTCTTCCAGTTCGCTCGGGGAGTAGGTTTTCATCAGCCCTTCCGCCTTGTTCCGAAGGGCGTTGGCGGCGTGGGTGAGGGGGTCGAGCGCGGTGGAGTAGGGAGGGGCGTAGCCGAGGTCGGCGTCAGCGAGGTCATCGATCGTCAGTCTGCCCGTGATTGCGGCGACCAGAGTGTCGAGTCGCTTGGAAACGTCGCCGGGCCCGAAGGCCTGGGCGCCCAGGATTCGCCCGGTTCCACGGTCCGCAACGATTTTCAGGATGACCGGAGCGGAGCCGGGCATGAAGTGAGGTTTGTCGGAGTTCATGATGGCAACGGAGATGGGATCGAATCCCGCATCGCGGGCAGCTTCCAGGCTGAGCCCCGTCCGACCTGCAGTTGTCTCGAACAGCCGCAGGATGGCGGTCCCCAGCACCCCTTTGAATTCGGTCTTTCTTCCGGCAATCGCATCGGCAATCACACGGCCCTGCCGGTTGGCGGTGGATCCCATCGGCTGTCTGACCGGTTTGCCGGTCAGAAGATTGAAGGTTTCCACACAGTCGCCGCCTGCGTAGATGTGAGGATCGCTCGTGCGCATCGCGTGATCGACCGCAATTCCTCCCGAGGGGCCGAGGGCAAGTCCGGCCTCGTTGGCCAGGAGGGTGTTCGGCATGACGCCGATGGCCATGAGGACCATATCGCAGGGCAGGTCACGGGCGTTTGTCCGGACTCCCGTAAGAGTGCACCCTTCCCCGAGTATCTCGGTGACTCTTTCACCGCCGTAGAAGTGCACGCCCTTCCGCTCCAGGACCTTGCGGACACGGCCCGAGAACTCTTCGTCAAACAGGGCGGGCAGGGGCCTGTCCAGGGCTTCCACGACGGAAACCTCCACTCCTCTGGCGTGGAGGGCTTCCACGACTTCGAGGCCGACGAGTCCACCGCCGATGATGACGGCCGTGCGAATCGCTCCGGAGTCAAGGGCCGCCCTCATGGCCAGGGCGTCGTCCATTGTCCAGAGGGTGTAGACGCGGTTCATGTCCACTCCCGGCAGCTTGGGGCGGATCGGGCTTCCTCNCGTGGCGAGGACGAGCTCTTCGTAGAGGAACTCCTTTTCCTGCCCGGTGGAAAGGTCAATGGCGGACACCTTGCGGTTTTCGGGGTCGATCCGGGTGGCCATGTGCCGCGTGAGGACTTCGACCTTCTTGACCTTCCGGAAGAAGGCGGCGTCTCGAATCACGCCGATGGGTGTGCTCATGAGGTCCCGGTATTCCTTCACGATCCCCTGGACATAGAAAGGAAGCCCGCACCCCGCGTAGCTCAGGAATTCTCCCTTTTCCAGAACGGTGATCTCTGCTTCGGGATCAAGCCTTCTCAGTCGTGCGGCGACCTTTCCTCCGCAGGCGACACCTCCGATGATCAATACTTTTTTCCCCATGTCGACGACACCCCCCCTAGTATGGTAATCTTTGCATCTTGTATATACCGTTAGCCGGTATAAAACAAGGGGTAAAAAAGGCAGCGATCAGATCAGAATCCTGTCGAGGATGCCCTGAAGGTCCCGTGGTCCCCGGACCGAAAAACCGCGCCCGACATGGGCGAACATGAGCGTATCCGAAACTCCGTCGCCGACCGCGAAGGTCCGTTCGAGCGGAACGTTGGACAAACGGACCAGACGCCTTGCCCAGGGTCCCTTTCCTCTCGGCGTCTCTCCCTCATGAACGCGAAGGATCGGTTCCAGCCGCCCCTCCATGATCCGGATCCCGTTGATGACCGGGCGGAAATCCCTTTTAAAGGGCATTCCGATTCTTTCGGCCAGGTTTCGGGCCACCCTTTCGAAGCCGGTCGAAACGATCGTTGTCGAAATCCCCGCTTTAAGGACCGTTTCGAGGAAGGCCAGAGATTCTGACGGAAAAGGGATTTCGTCGAGAATCCCCTCAACGGTTTCAAGCCCTGCCCCTGCCTCTTCCCAGGCTTCAACATCGAATCGGCAAAAGGCGGTATAATCAATCGCTCCCGAGCGATACCGTGAGAGGACCGTTTCTCCGATCGAATCCCAGATTCCCAGTCTCTCGTAGACGTATCGCCAGGGGCTCCGGACGGGGGTCAGCGTACCGTCCAGATCCAGAAGCAGCAACGAAGCGGGAGGTTCTCCGGGCATCCATTCCACCTCCTTTTCTCCCGCTCATTTTATATCCGCAGGAAAATTTCCGGAAACAGGGCTTGACTTCGTAACGGAACTTGGCTATGATACCCGTCGCGTCGCCTGACGGGCGGCGCGGAAAGAGTTACATCAGCACCTTGACAAGCGTAATAGAAGAGAGAGCAGCGAGTACGGAAAAGAAAGCCATGGAGAGTTTGATCCTGGCTCAGGACGAACGCTGGCGGCGTGCTTAACACATGCAAGTCGGACGGTCAGCACTGGAAGGTTCGCTGGAAGGTGCTGGTAGTGGCGGACGGGTGAGTAACGCGTGAGGACATGGCTCCAGGAGGGGGATAACGTTTGGAAACGGACGCTAAGACCCCATAAGCCGGAAGGTGAAAGTGGGCAACCAGCCTGGAGAGTGACTCGCGTCCTATCAGCTAGTTGGTGGGGTGAAGGCCTACCAAGGCGATGACGGGTAGCCGACCTGAGAGGGTGGCCGGCCACACTGGAACTGAGATACGGTCCAGACTCCTACGGGAGGCAGCAGTGGGGAATATTGGGCAATGGGCGAAAGCCTGACCCAGCGACGCCGCGTGGGGGAAGAAGTCCCTCGGGATGTAAACCCTTGTTGTACGGGACGAAGGAANGTGACGGTACCGTACGAGGAAGCCCCGGCAAACTACGTGCCAGCAGCCGCGGTAATACGTAGGGGGCGAGCGTTGTCCGGAATCACTGGGCGTAAAGCGCACGTAGGCGGGCTGCCAAGTCGGCCGTGAAAGNNGCACTGGCTCAACCGGTGCATGTCGGTCGATACTGGCAGTCTGGAGTATGGGAGAGGGAACTGGAATTCCCGGTGTAGCGGTGAAATGCGTAGATATCGGGAGGAACACCAGTGGCGAAGGCGGGTTCCTGGCCCATGACTGACGCTGAGGTGCGAAAGCCGGGGGAGCGAACGGGATTAGATACCCCGGTAGTCCCGGCTGTAAACGATGGATGCTAGGTGTGGGGGNGTTACCCCTCTGTGCCGCAGCTAACGCGATAAGCATCCCGCCTGGGGAGTACGATCGCAAGATTGAAACTCAAAGGAATTGACGGGGGCCCGCACAAGCGGTGGAGCACGTGGTTTAATTCGATGCAAACCGAAGAACCTTACCTGGGTTTGACATGCACGTGGTACGGAGATGAAAGTTGAAGGACCCCGTAGAGATACGGGGAGCGTGCACAGGTGCTGCATGGCTGTCGTCAGCTCGTGTCGTGAGATGTTGGGTTAAGTCCCGCAACGAGCGCAACCCCTGCATCCAGTTGCCAGCGAGTGAAGTCGGGGACTCTGGATGGACTGCCGGCGACAAGCCGGAGGAAGGTGGGGATGACGTCAAGTCATCATGGCCCTTATGTCCAGGGCGACACACGTGCTACAATGGCCGGCACAAAGGGAAGCGAGGGGGCGACCCGGAGCGGATCCCATCNAAAGCCGGTCCCAGTTCGGATTGGAGTCTGCAACCCGACTCCATGAAGCTGGAATCGCTAGTAATCGCGGATCAGCCAAGCCGCGGTGAATACGTTCCCGGGCCTTGTACACACCGCCCGTCACACCACCCGAGTTGGGGGCACCCGAAGCCGGAGGCTTAACCCGTAAGGGGAAGATCCGTCGAAGGTGCGTCCGGTAAGGGGGTGAAGTCGTAACAAGGTAGCCGTACCGGAAGGTGCGGCTGGATCACCTCCTTTCTAAGGAGTCCCCCGGATAAGGGGACGGCAGTACTGAAACGGACGGCGCACTCTCTCTTCTTACGCTTGTGGGGTTATAGAGAACTCCACGAGGACCTTGACAGTTGAAAGCGAGCGGAAGGAAGCAGGAGGAAGAGTTGTTGGGAGTTAAGGTATTAAGGGCACACGGGGAATGCCTAGGCGCCTGCGGCCGAAGAAGGACGTGGCAAGCTGCGATAAGCTGCGGGGAGGTGCAAGCGACCATTGATCCGCAGATTTCCGAATGGGGAAACCCGGCTGGGTGTTGAGCCCAGTCGCCTTTTAGGAGGCGGTCACCCGGCGAAGTGAAACATCTCAGTAGCCGGAGGAGAAGAAATCGAAGNAGATGCCCTGAGTAGTGGTGAGCGAAAGGGGTGTAGCCTAAACCTGTGGCGTGTCANAGCCTGCGGGCGTTGCGCCATGGGGGTTGAGGGGTTCATCCGGAACCTGCCGCAGCGGGATCGGGGAGTTACAAAAGCTTTCTGTAGCCGAACGGTNNGTTGGGAAAGCCGGTCGAAGAGGGTGAAAGCCCCGTAGGCGAAACGGAAGGCACTTCCTGGGATGGAAACCCGAGTAGGGCGGAGCACGTGGAATTCCGTCTGAATCTGGGCCGACCACGGTCCAAGGCTAAATACCGCAGNGCGACCGATAGTGGAGCAGTACCGAGAGGGAAAGGTGAAAAGCACCCCTGGCGGGGAGTGAAATANGACCTGAAACCGTGTGCCTACAAGCAGTCGGAGCCGGAAGCGGGGGCGACCTCGTGGAAGGTGACGGCGTGCCTCTTGGAAAATGAGCCGGCGAGTTATGGTGTGTGGCGAGGTTAAGGGCTGCAAGGTCCGGANGCCGAAGGGAAACCGAGTCTGAATAGGGCGCGNAGTCGCATGCTATAGACCCGAAGCCGTACGATCTATCCATGGCCAGGTTGAAGTCCGGGTAAAACCGGATGGAGGACCGAACCAGGGACTGTTGCAAAAGTCTTGGATGAGCTGTGGATAGGAGTGAAAAGCTAATCGAGTACGGTGATAGCTGGTTCTCCCCGAAATGCATTGAGGTGCAGCCTCAGGCGGTGAACGTAACGGAGGTAGAGCTACTGGATGGACGAGGGGGAGAGTGCTCCTACCGACTTCAACCAAACTCCGAATGCCGTTACGGGATACCTGGGAGTGAGACGGCGAGTGAGAAGATCCGTCGTCGAGAGGGAAAGAACCCAGATCGCCAGCTAAGGTCCCGAAGCGCGGGCTAAGTGTGGTAAGGATGTGGAGACGCCCAGACAGCCAGGAGGTTGGCTTAGAAGCAGCCACCCTTGAAAGAGTGCGTAATAGCTCACTGGTCGAGNCGTCTCTGCGCCGAAAATGTAGGGGGCTAAGCCCGCCGCCGAAGCTGCGGATTTCGCGCAAATTGCGCGGACTGGTAGGGGAGCGTTCCATGCGGNGGCGAAGTCGGGTTGTGAAGCCCGGTGGACTGCATGGAAGTGAGTATGTCGGCATGAGTAGCGAAAAANCACGTGGGAAACGTGTTCACCGAAAGCCCAAGGTTTCCTGGGGAAGGTTCATCCACCCAGGGTTAGGCGGGACCTAAGGCGAGGCCGAGAGGCGTAGTCGATGGACAGCCGGTTGACATTCCGGCCCCGCCCTGACGACGTTTGGACCGAAGGGGTGACGCAGAAGGCTAGGTGTGCCGGGTGATGGAAATCCCGGTCCAAGGGTGTAGGGGGATTCCGGAGGCAAAACCCTGGAGTCGTAACCCTGAGGCCTGACGGGGAGTCCCCTTGGGGACGAAGGCATTGAGGCCCAGCTGCCGAGAAAAGCCTCTAGGGAGGAGTCGGGGCGCCCGTACTGGAAACCGACACAGGTGGGCTGGCTGAGCAGGCTAAGGTGAACGGGATAACTCTCGTTAAGGAACTCTGCAAGTTGACCCCGTAACTTCGGGAGAAGGGGTGCCACCCAGGTGAAGCGTATTTCATGTGGAGCCGAGGGTGGCCGCAGAAACCAGGCCCAGGCGACTGTTTAATAAAAACACAGGTCTCTGCTGAAGGCGTGAAGCCGACGTATAGGGACTGACACCTGCCCGGTGCTGGAAGGTTAAGGGGAGAGGTTAGCCGCAAGGCGAAGCTTTGAACCGAAGCCCCAGTAAACGGCGGCCGTAACTATAACGGTCCTAAGGTAGCGAAATTCCTTGTCGGGTAAGTTCCGACCTGCACGAATGGTGTAACGATCTGGGCGCTGTCTCGACGGGAGACCCGGCGAAATTGTGGAACTGGTCAAGACGCCAGTTGCCCGTGGTGGGACGGAAAGACCCCGTGGAGCTTTACTGTATCCTGACATTGGATTTCGGCAAGGCATGTACAGGATAGGTGGGAGGCATTGAATCGAGGGCGTCAGCCTTCGAGGAGCCGACGTTGGGATACCACCCTTGTTTTGCTGGGATTCTAACCGCCTTGTCTGAATCGGCAGNNGCGGGACCGTGTCAGGTGGGCAGTTTGACTGGGGCGGTCGCCTCCCAAAGAGTAACGGAGGCGCGCGAAGGTCACCTCAGGGCGTATGGAAACCGCCCGACGAGTGCAAGGGTATAAGGTGGCCTTACTGTGAGACCGACGGGTCGAGCAGTCACGAAAGTGGGTCCTAGTGATCCGGCGGTGCCGAGTGGAAGGGCCGTCGCTCATCGGATAAAAGCTACCCCGGGGATAACAGGCTGATCTCGCCCGAGAGTTCCTATCGACGGCGAGGTTTGGCACCTCGATGTCGGCTCATCGCATCCTGGGGCTGAAGCAGGTCCCAAGGGTTGGTCTGTTCGCCCATTAAAGCGGTACGTGAGCTGGGTTTAGAACGTCGTGAGACAGTTCGGTCCCTATCCACCATGGGCGCAAGTGATTTGAGGGGAGCTGCTCCTAGTACGAGAGGACCGGAGTGGACGAACCGCTAGTGTACCGGTTGTGCCGCCAGGCGCATNNAAGCCGGGTAGCCATGTTCGGATCGGATAACCGCTGAAGGCATCTAAGCGGGAAGCCGGCCCCAAGATGAGATCACTCACTGAGTCAATCAGGTAAGGCGTCCCGTAGACGACGGGATTGATAGGCCGGGGGTGTAAGCCCTGAGAGGGGTTGAGCTGACCGGTACTAATAGGCCGAGGCCTTAACTCCCAATGACTCTTTCTGCTGCATCCGCTCGAATCGACTGTCCGGACACTCGTGGAGTGCAAGTTTTGGTTTCCGGTGGCCATGGCGGAGGGGACACACCCGGACCCATGCCGAACCCGGCCGTTAAGCCCTCCAGCGTCGATGGTACTGCGGTTTAAACCGTGGGAGAGTAGATCGCCGCCGGAAACCTTTTCTCCTGACATAAACAGGAAGGGGAGCCATCCTTTGGCTCCCCTTCCTGCGTTCCCTACCCCCCACAAAAACCCTTCGAACTCGTCCTCAGTCCTCTGTCATGCAATTCGAAAAGTTTCTATTTGCCGAGGCAGAACTGACTGAATATCGTGTCGAGCAGGTCGGTATCGGCTGAAAGGCCGAGGAATCGCTCGAGGGCGCTGCGGCTTTCATGAAGGCAGGAGGCGACAAGGTCGAGCGATTCAGCCCCCTCGGCCTCGCCGATCAGCCTAACGGCCTGTCTGAGCTCTTCGACCTGTCGGGCCGTGGCGTTGCAGGCCTCCTCCACGATGCCTTCCCCGAATGCGGCACGGACGATCTCTTCCTTGAGGTGTTCAAGGCCCAGCGCGGTCTTTGCCGAAACCGGAAGGACCCTGAGCTGCGGCCGGAGGTTCATGAAAGCGGCGGGCTCCAGAGCCTGGGGCAGATCGGCCTTGTTGAAAAGGACGATAACGCGGGCGCCTTGCAGCTGTTCCTCGACGAGGGCATCCTCGTTGCCGAAGGGGTGGCTTCCATCCAGAACCCAAAGCTTGAGATCGGCTTCGCGAAGCGCGGAGAGGGTCTGGGCGATTCCGGCTTCCTCGAGAAGATCGGAGGGACGGCGGATCCCGGCCGTGTCGACAAGGCGGATGGGGACGCCGCGGTGCGTCAGGACTGCTTCGATGACGTCCCGGGTCGTGCCCGGGATGGCTGTGACGATAGCGCGCGATTCCTGGAGCAGGGCGTTCAGGAGCGAGGATTTTCCGACATTGGGCCGTCCGACGATCGCGACCCGGATTCCCTCCCTGAGGACGCTGCCGTCTCGGCACTTCCTGTGAAGTGTCTCGGCGTCTTCCTTGAGCTGGGCAAGCGTCGGGGCAAACTCTTTCCTTTCAGGTGAGGGGATGTCCTCCTCGGGGAAGTCGAAAGACGCCTCAAGGCCGGCGCAAACGAGCAGCAGGCGTTCTCTCAGGCCCCTGACGGCATCGGAGACTTCACCGTGCAGCGATCGTGCGGCTGAGGAAAGAGCGCGGTCGCTCCGGGCCCGGATGATTCCTAGGACGGATTCGGCCTGGGCAAGGTCGATTCGTCCGTTCAGGAAAGCGCGACGGGTGAATTCACCAGGCTCGGCGAGGCGGGCCCCGAGCTCAAGGAGCCGTTCGATGGCCTGTTGCGCGGACATGCTGCCGCCGTGGCAATGGATCTCCGCCATCTCCTCGCCGGTGTAGCTGTGCGGAGCCTCGAAGCGTACCGCGAGGACCTCGTCGATGTAAGCGCCTTCACGGTCGAGGATATGGCCGTAGCGCATGTATCGGGCAGCCGAGGCGGCAAGCTTGCCGCGAGCCCTGAAGAGCCCGTCGGCCAGTGCCACCGAATCGGGTCCCGAAAGACGAAGGATGGCGATCCCCGCTTCTCCCCATGCCGTTGAAACCGCAACGATCGTGTCCTCTTTCATCTTTCCCTCCGTAGAAAAAGAAAGATGGGAGGCGGAAACCCTTCTTCCACCTCCCACCGCAGATTCCTGGATGCCGGCCTTATCGGACCAGCAGTTCCCGCATCGCCTCGCCGAGCCGGCGGACGCCTTCCTCGATGATCTCGGGGGACGAGAAGGTGTAGTTCAGTCGTGCGTTATGCTCGCCGCCGCCGTTCGGGAAGAAGGGCATCCCCATGACGAAAGCCACTTTTTTGGCGATCGCCTTGTCGAAAAGGGACTTGACGTCGATGCGGGGCATATCGAGCCAGTAGAAGAACCCGCCCTCGGGCTTCACCCAGGCGACTTCATCGAGGGGGAGGTGCCGCCTGAAGCTGCTTTCCATGGCATCCCGCTTCTCGCGGTAGTTGGCGATGATCTTGGGCAGGTGGGTGTCGAGGTATCCTCTGCTGCAGTATTCATAGGCCAGGGCCTGCGTGATCGGACTGGAGCATAGATCCATGGCCTGTTTGAAGACGGTCAGCTTCCGGATGATTTCCTTCGGGCCGGAGCACCACCCGATACGGGTTCCGGGAGCCAGGATCTTCGAGAAGGAGCCGGCGTAGAGCACTCCGCCTTCCGGGTCGAGGGAGAAGATGGAGGGGAGGTGTTCCCCGTCGAAACGGACGTACCCGTAGGGATCGTCCTCGAAGATCGGGAGCTGAAGCTCGTGGGCGATCTCGACCAGTCTTTCGCGCCGTTTGAGGCTCATCGTCGAGCCGCAGGGGTTGTGGAAGTTCACGATGGTGTAGATGAACTTGACCCGTTTTCCCTCTGCACGGGCTTTCCTGACGGCTTCCGGGATGAGGTCGACGACCATCCCTTCACCGTCGGTGGGTATGCCGATAAAGTTGGCTCCATGATTGTGGAAGGCGGTCAGAGCGGCAAGGTAGGAAGGATCCTCGGTCACGACGGTGTCTCCCGGATCGACCATGGCCCAGCCAAGGAGGTCGAGAACCTGCTGGGAACCCGTCGTCAGGAGCATCTCCTCCTGGGAGACCCGACGGCCCATGCGAGGCGCGGTCCATTCGGAGAGGAACCCTTTCAAAGGAGGGTACCCCTCGGTGGTGCCGTACTGGAGGAGATTTCTCCCGTCGTTCTTGAGCACGGAGACCCCTTCGAAGAATTCGTCGACGGGAAACACGTCCGGGGCGGGCATCCCTCCGGCGAAGGAGATCATGCCGGGCTGCTTGATCACGCTCAGGATTTCACGGACCGGTGAAGGCCGAACGTTCGCCGATTTTCTGCTGTAGTTGATTTCCCAAATATTGTCCAATATCCACTCCTCCTTTTTGTAAAAGCGGCCGTTATAGGGCCGGCGATCCTCTCATCGCGTCCCCGAGCCGCTTTATGCCCTCTTCCGTTTGTTCGGGCGAAGCGAAAGTGAAGCACATCCGGAAGGCTCGTTCGCCTCCGCCGTTCGGAAAGAACGGTTNCCCGAGAACGAAGGCCACCTGTTTTTCGATCGCCCGGTCAAAGAGATCCCTTGCCGGGATTCTTGGGGTTTCGAGCCAATAGAAGTAGCCGCCCTGGGGCTTGACCCAGGAAACCTCCTCAAGCGGGAGGAAGCGGCGCATCGCCGTCTCGAAATCGTCCCGTTNTTTCCGGTAATGGGCAACGATCTTCGGCAGGAATGCATCCAGGAACCCCAGTTCGCAGTACTTGTAGACCTGCGCCTGGGCGACNNGAACGGAAGTGCAGACGTCGACGGCCTGCTTGAACACGGCCATCTTGCGGATGATTTCCCTGTCGCCGGCTGCCCAGGCNNCGACACGGGTCCCGGGAGCGAGGATCTTTGAGAAGGAATCNNCCGCGTAGATCACAATGTTCCGGTCGTCGAGGGAGAAGATCGAGGGGAGATGGTCTCCGTCGTAGCGGATGTATCCGTAGGGATCGTCCTCGAGGATCGGAAATCCCCAATCCTGGGCGATGCGGACGAGGAGGCGCCTGCGTTCGAGGCTGAGCGTGCAGCCAAGGGGGTTATGGAAGTTCGGGATCGTGTAGATGTACTTGACCCTCCGGCCTTTTTCCCTGGCTTCGTCGAGAAGGGAGGGGAGAAGGTCGACTCTCATTCCGTCGGCGTCGCACGGAACGGTGATGAACGAGGCCCCATGGTTGCGCATGGTTCCGGTCGAGCCGAGGAAGGTCGCCTCTTCGCAGACCACGAGATCTCCCGGATCGATCGTCGCCCAGCTCAGGAGGTCGACGACCTGCGTCGAACCGGCCGTGATCAGGAGTTCTTCCTCAGCGAGCCTTCTTCCCATGCGTGGAGCCGTCCAGCCGGAAAGGAACTCCTTAAGCGGGGNGTATCCCTCGGTTGTCCCGTATTGCAGGATGTCGCGTCCCTGCTCTTCCAGGATGCGGTTTGCCGCCTCTCGGAAGGCGTCGACCGGGAAGGNCTGCGGGTCCGGCATCCCGCCGGCAAAGGAGATCACACCGGGGCGGCGCGTGAGATGCAGCATTTCCCGGATCGGAGAGGGTTTGAGTGACCGTGAAGCCCGACCGTAAAGCGGTTCCCATAGAGAAGCCATGATCCACCTCCATCGTAAGGGTGCATACAAGAGAGGCGGGACCCTGGTACGGCCCCGCCCCGGTCCTACTTTCCGCTGACCTCTTTTATCGCGAGTGCGAGCCTTCGCGCTCCTTCGCCGATTTCCTCGGGTTGGGCGAAGGTGAAGCAGGCACGCAGGTAGTCCTTGCCGCCGCCCGAGGGGTAGAACGATTCGCCGATGACGAAGGCGACCCCGTTCTCCACCGCCTTGTAGAACAACTCCTTCGTGTCGATCCCGGGAAGCCGGATCCAGAAGAAGAATCCTCCTTCAGGGATCGAGTAGACGGCGTTTTCGGGAAGCACTTCTCGAAAGGCTGTTGCCATGGCATCCCGCTTCTTCCGGTAGTGGTCCAGGATCTTGGGCAGGTGACCGTCGAGGTAGCCGAGCCGGCAATACTCGTAGACGGCCGCCTGGGCTACGACCGAGGTGCACATGTCCACGCCCTGCTTGACCATGACCATCTTGCGAGTGACGTCCTTCGGGGCGACGACCCAGCCGACGCGAGAGCCCGGAGCGAGAATCTTCGAGAAGGACCCGGCGTAGAGGACCATGCCCTGCGTGTCCATGGAGAAGATGGTGGGCTGGTCCGTTCCGTTGTATCGAAGAAGTCCGTAGGGATCGTCCTCGTAAATGGGGATTCCCGTCTCGATCGAGATCTCGAGGAGGCGGCGCCGCCTGTTTTCCGACAAGGTGTAGCCCGAGGGGTTCTGGAAGTTCACGATGGTGTAGATGAACTTGATCTTGCGGCCTTCGGCACGGGCCTTCCGGATGATGTCAGGGAGTAGTTCGACCTGCATGCCGTTTTCGTCGCATGGGACTCCGAGAAAGCGGACCCGGTGGTTTTTCATGGTATGCAGAGCTCCCGGGTAGGTCGGCTCTTCGACGATCACGGTATCCCCCGGGTCGACCATGACGGAACAGAAAAGGTCGGTCACCTGCTGGGATCCGGTCGTGATGAGCATTTCCTCGGGTTGGGTCACCCGGCCCATTTTAGGAGCCATCCAATTTGCGAGGAAGCCCTTGAGGGGTTCAAAGCCCTCGGTCATCCCGTACTGGAGAACCTCTTCCCCCTTCTCGCGGAAAATCTGCGTCGCCTCGGCAAATTCCTTGACGGGGAAAATCGCCGGGTCGGGATTTCCGCCCGCAAACGAAATCATCCCGGGTTTCTTCGTCAGCTTGAGAAGCTCCCGGATAGGCGAGGGTTTCAGCGCCGCGCCGACTTCGGAATACAGTTCCTGCCATGCCTTTTCGCTCACTACCGATCCCTCCTGAAATGGCAATGAAGACGGCCGAATTATAACACGAAGGGAAGAGCCGAAAACCGGCCGGAGCGTGTCGCCTCTTTGGTTCGAACCACCGCTAGCGGTTTAGGAAAGTGGGTATTTCACGAAATGACACTTTTCGTTAAACTAGGAATGTCTCATTAACAACAAGCCGCACCGGAAAAAATTCGCAAAAGCAAACGGGCCTTGACCCGGGAAGGAGGGGGCGTCATGGGGGAGGCAGTCCATCCGATCCTCGACTCGCTGCCTCAGGCGATCTTCTTTCTTGACAAGGAATTCCGCCTCTCCTACGCGAACCGGGCATGTCTCGTCCTGGCCGGCGTCGAGAGTTTGTCTTGGAAGGGGCTTCCCTTCAGCGGGCTCTTTCCTGCGGAGGAGGAGGGGCGCGTCGCCGAACGGCTTGCGGACCTGGCGGCAGGGCGGGCTTCGGAGGCGCGCTTCAGGACACCCCTGAGGCAGGCGCACGCAAGGCCCTTGTGGGTGGAGGCGCGGGTCGTTCCTGTGGAGGGAGCCGGTACGGCCCTGTTTTTTGCCGGCGGGTTGCAGGATCTCTCCGGGTTGAAGGAAGCCGAGGAGAGGCAGTCGCGCTCGTCGAAAGAAGCCGATTCGGCCGGTCGCGAGCTGAAGGAGTTCGTCTCTATCGTTTCTCACGACCTGAAGGCCCCCCTGAGGGGATTTCCTCTCTGGCGGGATGGATACGGGACGATTTCGCCGACCGTCTCGGCGAGGAAGGGCGCGAGAACCTGGATCTCCTCGTCGGTCGAGCTCAGCGGATGTACGCGATGATCGAGGGCCTCCAGAGGTATTCGAAGGTCTCGAGTTCGCGCGAGGCGCGAGTCGAGGTCGACCTGGACCTCCTTCTCACCGAAACGGTGAACCGGTTCTCACCCCCGAGGGGGTTCGGATCCTGAAGGAAACTTCCTTCCCGAAGCTTCGCTGCGAGCGGACCCGGCTTGGGGAGGTGTTTCACAGCCTGATCGGCAATGCGCTGAAGGCCGTTGCGACGGAGGGGGGCGTGATCCGGATCGGCGCCTGCCTTGACGAAGATCGGTGGAGGTTCTGGGTCGGGGATAACGGCAGGGGAATTCCTGCGGAGCACCAGGAGAGGATCTTCAGGCTCTTCCAGAAGGTCTGTCCGGAAGACGAAGGAATCGGTGTGGGGTTGACGCTGGCCAGGAAAATTGTCGAGATGGATGGCGGCGAACTTCGGGTCGAGTCGGCCCCCGGGGAGGGCGCCGTGTTCTCCTTCACGGTTCCTTTCGGAGAAGTTCCGGTCCCGGCCTGAAAGCCGGAAGACCGTTCAAGCGAGGAGGTAATCCGAAGTGACGCTCAGGAAGAAAACCGTCTTGATCCTCTGTTTTTCCGCCATTCTCATCGTTTCCCTGATCATCGTCGCTTCCAGGGGGATCCTGTTCCAGCGGTACATGGACCTCGAGAAGGAAAACCTCTCCCTGAATTCGCGCCGGATCGAATCGATCCTTATGGCCCAGCAGGACCGGTACGCGTCCTACGCCCGGGATTGGGCGGTCTGGGACAGCGCCTACGAGTACGTGACGGCTCCGAACAGGAACTTCGAAAACGAGAACCTTGTCCCCGACACCTTTGAAAGCCTGGGTATCCATTTCCTTGTTTTCGCGGATGCGAAGGGAAATCTCATCCCCGGGTCGGGATACGATTTCCAGAAGAAAAGTGAGATCCCCCTTCCCGATTCCCTCAGCAAGGTCCTCGGCCGGATTGCTGCCGCGGTGAACGGCCGCAGGGGCGATCCGGGCAGGGAAGGGATTTTCTCACTGCCGGAAGGACTTTTCCTCGTGGCGACCCATCCGGTTCTCAGGAGCGACGGCAGCGGCCCCGCGGCGGGAAGCATCTTCATGGTCAGGAGGGTGGATGAAGCCTTCCTCGCCCGAATCTCGAGCCAGGCGGGAATTCCGGTTTCGCTCCTGCCTCTCAACTCTTCGGAAGTTCCTGCCCGTCTGCTCATCGAGGCCGAAGAAACGGGACGGCGCGGCGACTACCGGATCGAAGGGGACCAGATCGCGGGGTTCCTCCTCCTGAAGGATATGAACGGGATCCCGATCGGGGCGATGAAGTTTCTCCTGCCCAGGCAGATCTACGACCAGGGGCGGAGGACACTCACCATTTTCGTCGCTCTCTTTGTCTTCTTCAGCGTGGGCATTATCGCGATCGTCCTCTTCCTGCTGGACAAGGTCGTCCTTTCGCGCCTCTCCCGGCTGAGCGCCGAGGTGCAGGCGATCTCGGCAAGCGAGGACCTCGGGCGCCGGGTCACGGTAGACGGACGTGATGAGCTGGCGACTCTCGAAAACAAGGTCAACCTCTTCCTTTCCGCCCTGCAGAAATCGACGGGCAAGCTCAAGGCGGCGAACCAGGAGCTACAGGATTTCGCCTATGTTGTTTCCCATGACCTCAAGGCTCCGTTGAGGGGGATTTCCACACTGGCCGGCTGGATCTCGACCGACAATCGCGAAAGCCTTGACGAAGAAGGGAAAGAGAAGCTGGAGCTTCTCCTCGTCCGGGTCCGAAGAATGAACGACCTGATCGACGGCATCCTGAAATATTCGAGGGTCGGCCGAAGCAGGGAGGAGGCCATTCCCGTCGATTGCAACTCCCTGGTTGCGGAGACGGTGGATCTTCTGGCTCCGGGGGAGAACTTCACCGTGACGGTCCAGGAGGGCCTTCCCACGGTGACGGCTGACCGGACCAAGCTTGGGGAAGTCTTCCAGAACCTGATCAGCAACGCGATCAAGTACATCGACAAACCTCACGGACAGATCCGGATCGGTTGCGATCCGGATGGAAAGGGATGGCGGTTTTTTGTCGCCGATAACGGTCCCGGTATCGAGGAGAAGTACCACGAAAAGGTCTTCCAGATTTTCCAGACCCTCGGGTCGAAGGATACCCCCGGCAGCACGGGGGTGGGCCTGGCGGTCGTCAAGAAGATCGTCGAGCAGATGGGCGGCGAGATTTGGATCGAATCCTGTTCCGGTCAGGGAACGACTTTCTTCTTCACGATCCCTTTCCGGTTCGCGGAAACCCAACCCAGTTGAGGGAGGTTTTGGCATGAACGAGCAGAAAACCATCTTGATTGTCGAAGACGACGAAGTCGACGTCATGACCATCAAGCGGGCGATGAAGGAAATCCATGTGACCAATCCGATCCGGGTGAAGTGGAACGGAGAGGAAGCCCTCGAGTACCTGAAGGGTGAAAAAGACCTGCCCGGAATCATCCTCCTTGACCTCAACATGCCCCGCATGAACGGTGTCGAGCTTCTGCAGCAAATACGGACCGACGAGCGGCTGAAACCGATACCGGTGATCGTGCTCACGACCTCCCGTGAGGAACAGGACCGTGTATCCAGCTTCAACCTCGGCGTGGCGGGGTACATGATCAAGCCGGTTGATTACCTCCAGTTCGTGGAGGTCATCCGGGCCATCAATCTCTACTGGACCTTGAGCGAGCTTCCCTGAAATCCTGGGCTGGAA
This sequence comes from Synergistales bacterium, assembly GCA_015657435.1. Lineage (GTDB taxonomy): Bacteria > Synergistota > Synergistia > Synergistales > 79-D21 > 79-D21. Next base: position 641,696 of record JADLKH010000003.1, read on the forward strand.
AGCCACGGAGGCAAACATGAGCGAAGAACGCCTGAGCATCCTGGTGGTCGAAGACGACGAGGTGGACCAGAAAGCCTTCATCCGCCACGTAAGGAACGAAAACCTGCCCTACGACTACCATATCGCGGGTTCGTTGGCCGAGGGGCGGGCTCTCCTGAAGGGGAACCGGTACGATCTTGTGATCTCGGATTATTTTCTCGGGGACGGGACCGGGTTCGACCTGATCGCGGAACTGGACGACACGCCCCTTATCTTCGCCACGGGAACCGGGGATGAGGAAATCGCCGTAAAGGCCATGAAATCCGGGGCCTACGACTACCTGATCAAAGACCCCGAAAGCTGTTATCTCAAGGTTCTCCCGATTACCGTCGAAATGGCGCTCCAGAACAAGAAGAGGGAACGCCAGGTCCTGATGCTTTCCCACGCCATGCAGAGCGTCAAGGAAAGCGTTTGCGTCACCGACACCGAAGGGCGCATCACATTCATCAACGACGCCTTCACGGGCACCTTCGGATACCTCAAGGCGGAGGTCCTCGGGAAGGAGGTCCAGTCGCTGTTCAAGGGCAGGACCCACAAGGCCTTTACGGACGTGCTGTCCGGAGCCACGGAGAGCTGGCAGGGAGAGCTCGAAAGCAAGAAAAAGAATGGAGAGCCCTTCCCGATTTCCCTTTCCATTTCCAGCGTAACGGATGAAGCGGGAAGAACCGTCGGTTACGTGGCGATCATCCGGGATATCACGGAACTCAAGCTCTACGAGGAAAAAATTCGCTATATGGCCTACCATGACCAATTGACGGATCTGCCCAACCGCCACTTCTTCTTCGCCCGCCTTGCGGAGGCGCTGGGGCCCAGGCGCCAGGATCCGGAACCGGTGGCCGTTCTGTTCCTGGACCTGGATCAGTTCAAGCAGATCAACGACCTTCACGGTCACGACGTGGGGGATCACCTTTTGAGGGCCGTAGCCAGACGGCTTGCGCAGAGCGTCAGGGGCGACGATTTCGTCAGCCGCATGGGGGGGGACGAGTTCACCTTCATCCTGAAGGGGCTGAAGTCGAAGGAAGAAGCCGGTATCGTCGCGAAGCGGATCCTGGGCTGTTTCGAGCACCCCTTTTCGGTGGAGGGAGGAAGCTTCCCCATCAGCGGCAGCCTCGGCGTCAGTTTCTACCCCCTCGATGGGCGCGACTCGATCACACTGGTCAAAAAGGCGGATGCCGCCATGTACCAGGCGAAGGCCGGAGGAGGCAACGGGGTTTTCTTTGCCGCCGATCTTTAGGAGAAGCGGGATGACACCGGGTGAAGCGCTTGACGCCCGTTCAAACGGGTGATATAAAGAACCATCTTTTTATTTCTTCAGGAGAGCGCATTTGATGTTCATTTCGACAAGTCTGTTCCGGAGTTCCTGCGGGTCTTCCAGCGCCTCTCGCGGTTGCGAGTGGTGCATTTTCCGTTTTTTCTCCCCCGGCCCGGGAACCCTTTCTTAGCCTATTCGTAACGGCAGCAGGAAATGGACAGGGACCGGGAGATTCTCCCGGTCCCATTTTTTTTCTGGAGGTGTTTCCATGTGGAAAGTCATGATCGCGGAGTCCGTGCATGAAGAGGGGGCCCGTATTCTTGAGGCCGCACCCGATGTCGAACTGATCCTGAGGCCGAAGATTTCCCGCACGGCGCTCCTTGAGGAAATCGGGGGCATGGACGCCGTCATCACGCGAAGCGGGACAACGATTGACCGGGAGTTCCTGGAAAAGGCTCCCCGGCTGAAGGTCGCTGCACGGGCGGGAGTCGGGGTCGACAATATCGATCTCGCGGAGGCGAGCCGCCGCGGGGTGGTCGTGATCAACGCCCCCACGGGGAACACCCTCGCGGCGACCGAACACACGATGGCCCTCATGCTCTCGATGGCGAGAAGGCTGCCTCAGGCTCATGCGTCGGTCACCTCAGGAGCCTGGGAGCGGAAGTCATTCATGGGCTTTCAGCTTCACGGCCGGAAACTCCTGATTGTGGGGCTGGGGCGGATCGGGACGCAGGTCGCCATCAGGGCGAAAGTCTTCGGGATGGAAGTTTCCGCCTACGACCCGTACGTGTCGGCACAGCGCATGGAAACCCTCGGAGTCAGGCGTTTCGAGGATCTCCGGCAGGCGGTCGGGTGCGCGGACATCGTGACCCTTCACGTTCCGGCCACTGCGGAAACGCGCGGGATGATCGGACGGGAAGAATTGGAGGCCTTTCGTACCGGGGCCTGCCTGATCAACTGCGCCAGAGGCACCCTCGTGGACGAGGGGGCCTGTGCCGCAGCCCTGAGATGCGGCCACCTCTCCAGAGTCGCTTTCGATGTCTACTCTGCGGAACCGCCCGGCCCGGGAAACCCGCTCCTGGCCCCCGATCTGTCCGATCGTGTGGTGCTGACNCCCCACCTTGGGGCGAACACCGAGGAAGCTCAGTCGGCGGTGGCCCGCATCGCCGCCGAAAACCTGCTCGCCGCGCTCAGGGGAGAACCGTATGAGCACGCGGTCAACCTGCCTTTTGTCGAACAGCGGATGTCCGGGGGCAGGAGGGCTTTTCTCGACCTCGCCAGGCGGATCGGCATCCTTGGGGCCAACCTCGCGCCGCGTGCCGCGAAGGCCGTTCGCGTGATCCGCAGGGGGCCGCTCTTCGAGGAGGAAGAATCGGTTTCCTTCGAGCTTCCCTATCGCCTCGCCCCCTTCACCGTCTCACTGCTCAAGGGATTCCTGGAAGTCCGCCAGGGGCCGGAAGTCAACCTCATGGTGGCGCCTCTTCTTGCCGCGGAAAGGGGAATTCGTGTCGAGGAAGGGAGGGGAGAGTCCGGAACCTACCGGAATTGCCTCGAAGCGTTTTTCATTTCGGAGGGAGAGCCCGTCTCGATCGTGGGGACCGTCACCGAGGAAGGCAAGATGCGGATCGTGGACGTCAACGGGTATTGGATCGACTTTGTTCCTCAGGGAGCGGTTCTTCTTTTCAGCAATTTCGACCGGCCCGGAGTGATCGGGCGTGTCGGCTCACTGCTCGGCCGGGCCGGGGTGAATATCGCGAACTTCGCTCTTGGAAGGAAAAACGGGAGCGGCCAGGCGCTTGGGGCTCTCCAGATCGACAGCGGGGTTCCGCCCGAAATCGTCGAAGCCCTTCGGCTGGATGCAGACCTGCTCTGGGCGGTTTGCCTGGATTTCGAGGCAAGGTAGCATCTTGTCGGCCGCGAGGACGCCCCTTCGCTTACAATAGGGCTATTCAGGGATTTCCTTTCGCGGGAGGTGCGCACCATGGGAACGAGGATGGAACTGCTGAGGACTCTGGCCCAGAAGGGCTCTACGAAGATGGTCCTCCTGGTTATGGACGGGCTCGGGGGGCTGCCGTCGGAAAACGGCCAGACCGAGCTGGAAAAAGCCTATACCCCGAACATGGACGAGATTGCCGCCCAGTCGGAATGCGGCATGCTCGAAATGGTCGATATCGGGATCACGCCCGGCAGCGGGCCCGGGCATTTGGGACTCTTTGGGTATGATCCCCTGGAATACCGGATCGGACGGGGAATCCTGGAGGCCCTCGGGGTGGGGGCGGAGGTCAAGAGCGGGGAAATCTGCGCCCGGGGCAATTTCGCGACTTTCGGACCCGGGGATATGGTCGTCGACCGGAGGGCGGGGCGCATCAGCTCCGAGAAAAACCGCATGATCGTCGACCGGATCAGGAACGAAATCAGGGAGGTCGAGGGAACGTCCGTCCGGTTCTACCCCGGGGAAGAACACCGTTTCGTCGTCGTCATGTCGGGGGAGGGCCTCTCGGAGGCCGTAGCGGACGCCGATCCGCAGAAGGAAGGCCGCCCGATGAAATGGGCCCTCCCACTTGAAACTCATGGGGAGAAAACGGCCGGTGTCGTGAATGCCCTCGTACGGCGCGTCCGGGAGGTGCTGTCTGATGAGCCGGCCGCCAACGGCTGTCTCCTGAGGGGATTCTCCGGGGCTCCGGTCATCCCGGGAATGGCGGATCTCTACAACCTCTCTCCCGCCGCCATCGCCACCTATCCGATGTACAAGGGGCTTGCAAGACTGGTCGGCATGGAGATCCTGGACGCGGGCAGGACGATGGAGGACCTTTTCTCCACCCTCGAAGCGCACTGGGATGCCCACGACTTCTTCTTCGTCCACGTCAAGTACACGGACAGCCGAGGAGAGGATGGGGATTTCAAGGCAAAAAGGGAAGTCATCGAGAAAGTTGACCGGCTCATGCCGCGGCTGACGGACCTCCACCCGGACGTCCTCGTCATCACGGGAGACCATAGCACGCCGAGCCAGATGAAAGGACATTCCTGGCATCCCGTGCCCTTCCTCCTTCAGAGCGCCTGGGGGCGGCCGGACGAAGTTCTTGCCTTCGGCGAGAGAATGGTCGCCCGCGGCATTCACGGCCGGATTCCCGCCTGCAGTCTCATGGGTCTGATGCTGGCCCACGGTCTGCGGCTGGCGAAGTTCGGCGCCTGAGGGCCGAGATGGAGGAAAAAACTTCCAGCTGCGTCGAAATCCGAAGACTGGGATCGTCCGAGACGTTCAAGGGGATCGGCGTTGTCCAGAAGCTCACCCAGAGAAGCGACAAGAACGGAAGGCCGTTTTGGGAAATCACCCTTTCGGATTCCACGGGAAGCTTCGACGGAAAAATCTGGGGAGATGCCGCCTGGTGGGATTTGTCCGAAGGCGGCAAAACGGCCGTCGACCCTTCATCGGAAAACCTTCCGAGAACTCTTAGGGGGAAATCCCTTGGAGTCCAGGGCAAGATGGTCGAATTCAGGGGACAGCCTCAGGTCAACGTGACCGCCCTATACCTGCTTGACCAGGAAAAGTACCCGCCGTCCCTTTACGTGCAGGCCGCCCCCGTTCCTCTGGAAGACCTTGAAAAGTCGTTTTGGGAGTTCGTTCTTGAATCGGGGAGGTTTCGCCCGTTCCTGGAGCAGGTTTTCTCGGGCGAGTTCTGGGAGCGCTTCAGGCACTCGCCGGCGGCCGTCACCCACCACCACGCCTACGCGCACGGCCTGCTGGAACACACCGTCTCGGTCACCAGGCTGGCGCTGGCCCTGGGGAAGGCCGCAGGAGCGACGCCCCACGCTGCGGTCGACACCGAAGTGGTTGTCGCCGGAGCCTTGCTCCACGATCTCGGCAAGGTCGAATCCTATTCCCTTTCGCCGGTTCCCGAGATGACCCTGCCCGGAGCCGTTCTAGACCACGTGGGACCGGGTTTCGCCCGTTTCCTCCGTTTTGCGGAAACCTGGGGGCTGGACGAAAGATCGACGCTCGCCATCGGGCATATCCTGCTGAGCCATCACGGCCAGAAGGAATACGGGGCTGCGGTTCTGCCCGCCACGCCGGAAGCGATGATCGTTTCTTCGGCCGATGAGCTGGATTTCCGCCTTTTCTGCTGGGGTGACGCGACGGGCAGCCTCCCGGAGGGGGAGGAGATCAGCGACTTCCACTTTTCAGCCCAGCGTCGTTTCTGGAAGTGGCAGGAGTGAGGTCCCGTCCTTTTCGCCGCTCATCCACATAATATGATAAAATGGCAAAGCAGGAGAATCCCAGGGCGGGGGGAGAAAGCCATGCTGAGGATAAGACTGGAATACTGCACGGCCTGAGGGTATCTCGAAAGAGCTCTCGGCGTTGCCGGGACTTTACTGGGCAAGCACAAGAACCAGATCGAATCCTTTGAGCTCGTTCCCTCCAGCGGGGGAGTCTTCGAGTTTTCTGTCAACGGCGAACTGGTTTACAGCAAACGGGCCACGGGTGTGCATGCCGATCCGGCATTCCTCATGGAGGAAACGGAGCGGTTCCTGTAAATCGGGCGGCGATTTGGCCGACAAGGCGGCGAAGGTTCCACTCGCCGCACTTTTTTTGCCCAAGGAGGGCACAAAGGCGAATGACCTACACGTTCAAGACATCCGGAAACGACGCGGGGCGCAGGCTTGACCGCATTTTGAGAACTCGATGGCCCCAGGTTCCNCTTGGCAGGATCATGGGCGCTCTCAGGAAGGGGGAAGTCCTGCTCGGGGGGAAGCCCGCAGAGCCTTCAGATCACCCGGAGGAGGGCCAGGAAATATCGGTTCCCTGGGAAGCCCCTAGAGTGAAGGAACCGGGAACGGGGAGAGCGGACCTTTCTTTTGTCCTTGAGGGAAAATCAGTCTGGGTCCTGGACAAACCGGCCGGATTGCTCGTGCAGCCCGCCGGATCGGGGGACGACAGCCTGATCGGCCGGGTCTGGAACCGCTTCCCCGGCTCGTCGGACGGGTTTCGCCCGAGCGCCGTGAACCGCCTGGACCGAAACACCTCGGGTCTTGTCACCGTCGCCCTTGCCGGGCCCGCGCTCCGGGCTCTTCAGGAGGCCTGGCGGGCCCGCCAGGTGAAGAAAACCTACCTGGCGATCGTCCTGGGGGAAGCGCCGTCCTCCGGGCGTATCGATGCCCCGATCAGGAAGGACCCCGCCAAGAACCGGGTCGAAACGGCCCCGGACGGGGAACCGGCGCTGACGCATTTCGTCAAGGTCATCGGAGACCATGAACTTTCCCTCCTCAGGGTCGAACTGGTGACGGGGCTTTCTCACCAGGCCCGCTTCCACCTGGCGCATCGGGGTTTCCCGATCCTCGGGGATCCCAAGTACGGGCGCTTCGGCCCGAACCGTTTCTGGGCGCAGCGTGGGGTTCACCGGCCCCTCCTGCACGCCTGGATGATCGAGTTTCCCGACTTGCCGATCTGCCTTGAGGAGATTTCCGGCCGAAACCTGATCTGCCCTCCCCCGAAAGATATGCAGGAGGTTCTGCGGGGCAAAGGTTGGCTAGAATACGCTATGGGGGTATAATAACCGGGAGATCGAGGGAAGGAAGTGACGGAGATGGAAGAGTTGAGTCTTACGCTGAGCGGCAAGGCACGCGAAAGTTTCCTGAAGTGGAATGGGGAAGGGCACATCGAGATCACCCGCATCGGTTCGGGCTGATGTGCGCACAAAGCCGCCCTCGTCGAGGGAGGAAAGCCCGAGAATCTGGAAGACTGCATTGAGATCCGGCAGGAAGGCGTTACCCTTTGGGTTCCGAAAGACATGGCTTTCGAAGGGAACGTCGTCCGGGTTGACGTGAAAGGCATGTTCTGGAGCACGATGGTCCTCGTGGAAACGGCCATCCTGTAACCATTCCGAACCTTTGGAAAACGTGGCGAATCGGCTAAAGGAAGCACCCCCTTGAGGGCGCTGCTTCCTTTTCTTTTCTCCGGATCGCCCCTTGACAAGAGATTCCTTTCACATATCATAAGCAAGGTTTTGGATAATGTATCCGGCAACACCCAGGGTTTATTCGGTCCAGATATCCCCCGTCATGGGGGGAAACCTATCAGGAGGTGTTTGCTCCATGTCCGTGGTCAAGCGTACTTCCAACAACGTTCTGCTCGATATCGCCCTGAAGAATTTCTACGCGGCAGCAGAGGAAATGGGTCTTGAAGAAGAACTCGTCGAGATTCTGAGCCATTCCGACAGAAAACTCGCCGTTTCCATCCCGGTCGCGATGGATGACGGGACGACGAAGGTCTTCAACGGCTACCGGATCCAGCACAACTCCGCCCTCGGCCCCAACAAGGGCGGCCTGCGGTTCCACCCCGAGGTCTGCATGGATGAGTGCGAAGCGCTCGCCATGCTGATGACCTGGAAGTGCTCCCTCGCCGGCATCCCCTACGGAGGCGGCAAGGGCGGCGTCGAGTGCAACCCGCTTGAGCTTTCCAAGGGCGAGAAGGAACGCATCACCCGTGGACTGGCAGCCCGTATCGAGCCCATCGTCGGCGCATGGACCGACGTCCCGGCTCCCGACGTGAACACCGGCGGGCAGGAAATGATCTGGCTCATGGACACCATCAGCAAGATGCGCGGCAACATGGAACCCGCCATCTTCACCGGCAAGCCCATCTCCCTCTGGGGCTCCAAGGGCCGCACGCAGGCCACCGGCGTCGGCGTCGCGACCTGCGCCATGGAACTGCTGAAGGTTATCGGCAAGGATGTGAAGGGAGCCGCGGTCGCCGTCCAGGGATTCGGCAACGTCGGAACCTTCACGGCCCTCACCATGTATGAGAACGGCGCGAAAGTCGTCGCCATCAGCGACATCACCGGCGCCTACTACGCTCCCGAAGGCCTCGATGTCCCGAAGGCCATCGCCTTCGCCAACGCCCACCCGAAGAAGCTCCTTGAAGGCTTCAACCAGCCCGGCGTTAAGAAGCTCGATGGCGAAGAGCTCCTCTTCCTCCCCGTCGACGTCCTTCTTCCCTGCGCCCTTGAAGGAGCAGTCAACGGCAAGAACGCCGACAAGGTTCAGGCGAAGTACATCGTCGAAGGCGCCAACGGCCCCGTTACCCCGGAAGCCGACGAAGTCCTCGCGAAGAAGAACGTGATCATCGTTCCCGACTTCCTCGCCAACAGCGGTGGCGTCATCGGCTCCTACTTCGAGTGGTGCCAGGACCTTGCGGGCTTCTTCTGGACCGAGGAGGAGTACCTCAAGCGGCTCAACCACATCATGACCGACAACTTCAAGCGGGTTTGGGACTACGCNGCCGAGAAGAACGTCAAGATGCGCCGCGCGGCCTTCATGGTCGCCATCCAGCGCGTGGCCGACGCTGTCCGTCTGCGGGGGACGTTCCTCTAAAGAGGGTCGTTTGGCCCAACTGAAATAGAGTTTTTTCGGCTTCGAAGGGCCGGCGGGGCATACCCGCCGGCCCTTTTTCGTGCTCCTGCCGTAGTTAATTTGAAGTCTATATGGGAGAGTTAAAAATGCGCTATAATCATAAACAGGCGACAGCGTGGCGAGGTAGAGAAATACCTTGATGAACAGAAGCAGGAATAGATTGATCCAGATCCGAAATCGGGGCAAAGGAGGAGGAGTGCGGATATGTCGAAAATGAACCCGTTCGAAATGTTCCTCAAACAGGTGGACGAGGCGGTACCCTACCTGAATGTCGAGCAGGAATTCATCGACATCCTCAAGGAACCGAAGGAAGTTCTGGAGGTGAGCCTTCCCCTGCGCCTCGACGACGGCGGCGTTCGGGTGGTGAAGGGATGGCGCAGTCACCACAACAACGCCCTGGGGCCCTACAANGGGGGAGTGCGCTACCACCCGAACGTCTCTAAGGAAGAGGTGATGGCCCTTTCGGCGTGGATGTCGATCAAATGTGCCACGGCGATGCTTCCCTACGGAGGAAGCAAAGGCGGGGTGAAGGTTGCTCCGCGGGAACTTTCGAAGACCGAGCTGGAACGCCTGAGCCGGGGATACGCCTTGGGGATCTGCCGCTTCGTGGGAACGGACGTTGATATTCCGGCTCCTGACGTGTACACGAATCCGCAGGTCATGGCCTGGTTCGTGGACACCTACGAGAAGGTGGCAGGCAAAAGCGAGCCTTCCGCCTACACGGGCAAACCGATCGAGATCGGTGGATCTCTCGGACGCGGCGATGCGACGGCCCGCGGCGGAATGGTCGTTCTCCGGGAAGCCCTGAAGGAGATGGAGCTTTTCGGCAAGCCGCTGACGGCCACGATCCAGGGTTTCGGCAATGTGGGAGGGTACGCGCACGCCCTATACGAGGAAATAGGGGTGACCGTGGTCGCCGTTGCGGACAGCAANGGGGGAACCTACAACCCGAAAGGGCTGAAATACTCACAGGTGATGCAGCATAAGAGAACGAGCGGAACCGTGGCGGATTTCCCGGGAGGAGACAAGGTTACGACGGACGAGATCCTTGAAGCTCCGGTCGACATTCTCATCCCGGCCGCCCTGGAAGGGATGGTGACGGAGGCCAATGCCGACCGGATCCGTGCTCGGATCATCCTCGAGTTGGCCAACGGGCCGACCACTCCGGAAGCTGAGGCGATCCTGCAGGAAAATGACGTTCTTGTGATCCCGGACGTTCTGGCGAACTCCGGGGGCGTCACGGTGAGTTGCTTCGAGTGGATCCAGGGGCGCACCGGGGACTACTGGAGCGAAGCAACCGTTCACGAGAAACTGGATGAACGGCTTTCACAGGCTTTTCACGAGATATGGAAGATCAGGAAACAACACAATATCCGCATGCGCCAGGCGGCCTACATCCGAGCTATGGGCCGGATCATCGCCGCCATGCGTTTCCGCGGCATCTGGCCTTGATCGCAGGCTGTGGGAAAACCGCTCTGAACAACAGGCTGTAGGCCGGTGAATGTTCCGGCCTACAGCAGAAAGACTTGTCCGATCTCGGAGTCGCCGTCCATGTACACCGCGAAATTCCCATGGTAAACCCGGACGGCCGGGTGGAGTCCCTTCTCATAGGGAGTGCTGTCGAACCAGGTTTTGCGGTAGGTGTTGCCCGATTCTCCGGCAAAGACGGGCAGATAGAGAATCCCGTCGACATCCAGGTCCAGGAAGAAATGGGTTCCGTAGGAAAGCTCGGGCGTGAAATTGCTCTCCCGGATCCCCACTTCCACCAGGCAACCGCAATGGCAGATCTCGTTGTACTTGACGGNGACGCCGAGGTCGGGGTTGGTGCTTCCCCAACGACCTGGCCCGACAAGGATGTACTTGGTTCCGGCCATATTGGCGTTGACGTGCCCGACCGCACGGGCGACCTCGTAGAAGGTGGCATCGGTTCCGTAAATGTCCGGATCGACGTACACCAGGTGTTCGGCCCGCTCCAGGATCCCGTTGCTCACCATCCGGTTGCCCCGCAGGAGAAGCCGGTCCTCCGGCACCTCGGGAACGACGACCTGGGCCATCTCGGCGTAGGAGGCGAGGGGGCGCATTTGAATCAGGGAGAGATCACGGGTCTCGGTTTCGTACGTGAACTCGATATCGACCGGGAGTCCCATGGAATTCTCGAGAAGGGTCAATAGCGACCGCATGGTTTGGAAGAGGTACGGATGTCGGGTAGGCAGGGCCGAGAAGGAAAAGATCGGCTTGGAAAATCGCTTCATGGGGCTGCCTGCCCAGTAGAGAAGATTGTCGGTGTAGATTTCCACGAACGAATGGACGGATTTGTGCTGCTTCAGGATGTAGGGGAGAAACTGCCGGAGCGACCCGGTCATGAATGAGCCGAAGTTGCGATCGATGTAATCGAAATCGACCTGACTGGCGGAGGCGATTTCCCCGGGCTGGTTCCCTTCCGGGCGGAGGTTCGGGTTGGTCAGGTAGAAAACGCGTGCCTTCGCCCGGTCGACCGTCCGCGTCCCCATTCCGAAACAGAGGCGCATGACCCCGTCTTCCTTGTGGACGCGTGGAGTCGGCCGACGATAGACTTTTGAAAAGGCTGCTCCTGCAAGCTCCGGATAGTAGAGGTGGCCGTGGGATTTCCCCATGATCGGCTGGACCAGGACCGCCATGGCTTCGTCCTCGTCCCTGTACCCGTGCTTGTTTCGATAAGCCCTGGGGGCGGGGTTGAACAACGAGGCCCAGACGGCGCGGATCCCGTCCTCCAGTTCCCTGACGCGCCTTTCGGGAGTGCCGGTATTCGCCGAGAAGCAGGTGTCGTATTTCCCAGCGAAGGAAAGCCGAACCGAATCTTCGAGGAGAGAACTCGACCGAATCGCCAGGGGGCGGTCGCCGATCGTTTCGAGGGCCCTGGCCAGGTCGTTGCGGAAGCTCTCCCTGATCCTGCCTCGTGAAAACTCCAGGACGATCCGTTCGATATCCGGCTCGGAGTACACCCACTCCATCCGGTTGTCCTGGATAAAATCCCTGAAAAGTTCCGTTCCGACGACGACCGTGGAGGGAGGAAGGGAAATCGTATCCCGCAAGGGGGAATCCTGCAGGGCGAGGAAGGCGAAAGCCAATCCCTTCGCTTTGCCTCCGACAGGGCCGTTTCCGATGAGCCACCCTTTCTCGGCATAGACGGATTCGGCGTCGAAACGGGAAAAATAGGTAAGAATTTCCCTTCCTTCCATGCGCATCCCTCCCGTGCGTTGCAGTTTAGGGGTTCAGGCGATAGATCGTCCTAGGCCAGGGAATCGCCTCGCGGATGTGCTGAAGTCCGCAAATCCATGAAACGACGCGTTCGATTCCCATCCCGAAGCCGCTGTGGGGGAACGACCCGTATCTCCTCAGGTCGAGATACCAGTCGTAGGAGTCCTCGGGAAGCCCTTCGGCACGGATTCGGGCAAGGAGGAGGTCCAGGTTGTCCTCTCTCTGGGATCCCCCGATGATTTCCCCGTACCCTTCCGGAGCGAGCAGGTCGTCGCAAAGGACAAGATCTTCCCGCTCGGGGTGCTGTTTCATGTAGAACGCCTTGACCTTCTTGGGGTAGCACTCGACGAAAACCGGCTTGTCAAACTGGTTGGTCAGGAGGGTTTCGTCGTCGCCTCCGAAATCGTCACCGTAGGGAATGTCGCTGCCGAGTTTCTGAAGCATCGCGACGGCTTCGTCGTAGGTGATGTGGTAGAAGGGGGGCTTGATTCGTTCCAGAGCCGGGATGTCCCTCTCCAAAAGCTCGAGTTCCTTCCTGCAGTGGGCAAGTGCCGCATCGACTACCGCGCAGACCAGACCTTCCTGCAGGGCCATGTTGTCGGAGTGGTCCGCATAGGCGACTTCGGGTTCGATCATCCAGAATTCCGTGAGGTGGCGGCGGGTCTTTGATTTTTCCGCCCGGAATGTGGGGCCGAAGCAGTAAACCTTTCCGAAGGCGGCGGCGGCCGCTTCGGCGTAGAGCTGTCCCGTTTGGGCCAGATAGGCCTTGCCGAGGTCGAAATATTCTACCTCGAACAATCCGTCCGCGCCTTCCCCGATGGAACCGGTCAGGAGAGGACTGTCGACCAGAAGGAACCCGTTGTTGTGGAGGTACTCCCTGCAGGCCCAGATGACCCGTTCCCGCACGGTCAGGATGGCTTTCTGCCTGGCTGAGCGGATCCACAGGTGACGGCGGTCGAGAAGGAAGTCGATCCCATGTTCCTTCTTCGCGATGGGGTACTCCTCAACCGGGTTTTGAACGACCTCGATGCCGGTGACGGAAAGCTCGACTCCTGAAGGAGCCCGCTCGTCGCTGCGGACTCGTCCCGTGAGGATGATCGAGGCCTCCAGCCAGAGGCCCTTCGCGGTTGCGAACTGCTCGTCCGGAACCTCTCCCTTGACCATGACGGCCTGGATGAATCCTGAACCGTCCCTGACCTGCAGGAAGTGGATCTTCCCGGAGCTCCTCTTGTTGTACATCCAGCCTTTCAGCGTGACCTCCCGGTCCACGAACGAGGGCAGATCGTGGATCGGAATCCATGGTGAGGGCAAGGGCGCCAACCTCCTTCATTTCATGATGCTTCGCCTGACACCTATGATACACTAACAGGTATGAAAAATTGAGGGGAAAGAGGCGACGGACCAGCTTTTCCGCCCCCAGGACACGAGGTGAAAGAGATGACCGGAGCAGGACCAGCGGAGCCGATTGGACCGGGGCTTCTTGAGGCGGCGGAGGAAATCTCCGGCCAGCTGATCGCCTGGAGACGAGAATTCCACCAGTTCCCCGAACTGGCTTTCGAGGAAAACGTCACCTCCGCGCGGATCGTGGAAACCCTTTCCTCGATCGAGGGGATCGAGGTGGTCAAGGGCTTCGGCTGTCCGACTTCGGTCGTTGCGGTCATCGGGGCGGATCTCCCCGGGAAATCGCTGATGATCCGGGCCGAGATGGATGCCCTCGCCCTGGACGAGGAGACGGGGGTTCCCTTCTCCTCCTGCATTCCGGGAGTCATGCACGCGGCGGGGCATGATGCCCACATGGCCAGTCTGCTTGGGGCCGCGGTTCTCATTGCGGAGAGAAGGGCGGAACTCGCCGGACCCGTTGCGCTCCTTTTCCAGCCTGCGGAAGAGGGCAAGGGGGGCGCAAGAACACTTGTCCAGGCCGGCCTGATGAATCGCTTCAACGTTGGGCAGGTGGTGGCGCCGCTTTTGTGGCCCAAATCTCCGTACGGAACCTTCATGACCCGGCCCGCGGTCATCACGGCCCTGTCCGACCGCATCCACGTCGAGATCCGGGGCGTGGGGGGGCACGCCGCCCTGCCTCACGTGACGGTCGACCCCATCCTGATCGGAGCCCACATTGTCCTTGCCGTCCAGAGCCTGATCAGCCGGGAGCTCGATCCGCTGGAGAGCGCCGTGATCTCGTTCGGACAGGTTGAGGCCGGGGAAGCCTACAACATCATCCCGGAGACCGGCCACATGTGGGGAACTCTCCGAGCTTTCGACACGCGCGTGAGGGATTTCCTGAGAGGACGCCTGGAGAGCCTGGTCCCGGCCGTGGCCACGGCGTTCAGAGGTTCCGCCGTTCTGGATTACACCCAGAACTATCCCCAGACCCAGAACGATGCTTCGTTGACGAAGGCCATCCTCGAATGCGCGGAAGACTTCTTCGGGAACGAACAGGTCAGGACCCTGGACCGNCCCCTCCTTTCGGGGGAGGATTTCTCCTTCTATTCGCTGGAAGTCCCTTCCTGCCTCATGCTGATCGGAACGGGAGAGGACGTCGGCCTGCACCACTCCCGCTACCAGGTCCCGGAAGAGGCCCTTCCCCTGGTGGCGGCATGGGAAGCCTACATGGCCCTTTCCCTTTCCCGGGGGAAGACCGGAGTGTGCTATAGTTTAACGGTTTTGGAAAAACGGCTCTCCTTTCGCCGGCGGGCGTAGGGGTTTAGTCAAAAGACTCGATTGGGGAGGATTCCGGATTGGACGATAGACTGGAAGAAACGTTCGTCAGCCTCGCCAAGGGTGCGCCAGGACAGCGATCCATCTGGTGGCGGGGTGCCTGGTGGTCGCGGAGCTGCCTCATGGAGCTGGTGGAAGGATGCGAGACGACGCTTGCCCAATCGGGGTTCAAGGAAGGGCAGAGGCTGGCCCTTCTCCTGCCGAACTCGCCGGTCACTCTGGCGCTTTGCCTGGCGGCCTGGAGACTTGGNGGAACCGTCATTCCCCTCAACGTTCAGGCCGGAGAAGCGGAAATCCTCCGCTGCACGGCTCACGCCGACGTGTTCGGCGCCTATCTCTGCAAAGGATTCGAACCTCTCGCCGAAGCCCTGGCGAGAAGCGGCGTTCCCAGCGCAATCACCCCCCTGGAGGGTCCCATCCCCGATCTGGCCGGTCGCGCCGGAATCGTAGAAACGCCGGAAACGGCGGTCATCTTCTTCACTTCGGGTACGACNGGGAGCCCCAAGGCGGTCTGCATCACCCACAAAAACATTCGGTCCAATGTCGACGCTTCCCTTCATCATTTTACTGAACTGCGGGACAACGAGGTTTTCCTGAATGCCCTCCCGAATTTCCACACCCTCGGCTTCACCGTCTGCGGCATGCTCCCGATGCTATCGGGAATGGGGCAGGTCATCGTCCCGACCTTCATGCCCGCCGAGTCCACCCTTGAAGTCATGCGGGTTGCGGGAGTAACGGTCGCAATCACGGTTCCTGCGATGGTGGCTCTCCTCGAAGGNGCGGTGGCCAGAGGAGCG
Organism: Synergistales bacterium; assembly: GCA_015657435.1. Lineage (GTDB taxonomy): Bacteria > Synergistota > Synergistia > Synergistales > 79-D21 > 79-D21. The sequence goes on from JADLKH010000003.1 coordinate 657,146, forward strand.
GTTCCTCCGCAGGACCTCCATATCCTTGTTTCGGGTGGAGACCGTCTCCCTCCTAGAGTCGCGGCGCGTTCCCCCCAGCTTCTGGGGATTCCTGTCCTGGAAGGTTACGGCCTGACGGAAACCTCTCCGGTTGTGGCGGTCAATCCGTCCTACGCGAAAAACAGGCCGGGTACCGTCGGACCCCTGATTCCCGGTTACACGGCCCGNGTCCTGGACGCCGCGGGACTGGAGGTNTCCCCGGGCCGGGAAGGCACTCTCTGGCTGCAGGGTCCTTCGGTGACGCCGGGATACTTCAGGCGTCCGGACCTCACGGCAGACCGCATCAGGGACGGATGGTTCGACACNGGGGACATGGTCCGAATCGATGAGGAAGAGTACCTCACGATNCTGGGCCGGGTCAGCGATATCATCATCGTGGGAGGATTCAACGTTCACCCGCAGGAAGTGGAGGCAATGCTCCAGGAGCATCCTTCCGTGAAAGAGGCGGCTGTGGTCGGAGTGCCGAACCCGGCCCTCGGAGAAGTGGTCAAGGCCTATGTCGTCCCGCAGAACGGGACACGGACGACGCCAAGAGATCTCGTCGCCTTTTGCCGCGATCGTCTTTCCCATTACAAGGTTCCGAGGGTCGTCGAATTCGTCGGGGAGTTGCCGAAATCGAGCATCGGAAAAGTCCTGAACCGGGAACTCCGGAAGCGTGCGCAGGAGGAAACGGCTTGTACGGATTCGAAGTCGAACTGATCCGGACTCTCTCGAACCGGGAAGAAACCCAGCTCAGAAAGTTCCTCCAGGAACACGGTCTCGCCTTCGAAGGAACTCCGGACATCACGGTTTTCGTGAAGGATCCCGGAGGACGGCTGGCGGCGACNCGAAGCCTGCAGGGCGAGGTTATCCGCATGGTTGCGGTCGATCCTTCGTGGCAGGAAGCGGGCCTTTCGGCGGTTGTGGTTTCCAGGTTGGTCGAGGTCGCAAGGGATCGNGGGATCACGCGCCTTTTCGTCTACACCAAGCCGGACTCGGCCGCCCGTTTCTCCGGAATGGGTTTTCTGGAGCTTGCCCGCGTGGAAGGGGCCGTCGTCCTCCTGGAAATNGGAGAGCCCGGAATCGCCGCCTACAGGACCTACCTGGAGGGGGTGAGGTCCAAGCGGGGCCAAAATGGAGCCGTCGTCGTCAACTGCAATCCCTTCACCCTCGGGCACCGCTTCCTGATCGAGCGTGCGGCCGCTTCCTGCGACAACCTTTTCGTCATCGTGGTGGAGGCCGATCTCTCGCTCTTTCCCTTCAAGGATCGCTTCGTGCTCGTTCAGGAAGGGACTTCCCACCTTCCAAACGTGACCGTCATCAAGAGCGGCGCCTACGCCGTCTCGCCGGCGACTTTTCCCACCTATTTCCTCAGGGATCGGGGAACCGAGGAGATGGCCGCGATCCAGGCACGGCTGGACGTGACCCTTTTCGCGAACCTCTTCGTCCCGATTCTCGACCTCAAGGTCCGCTTCGTCGGGACCGAACCCTACTGCGAAGTCACGGGGGCCTACAACGAGGCGATGAAGGCGATCCTGCCCGCGAGGGGAGTCAAGCTCATCGAAATCCCCCGGTATACCCTGGAAGACGGAACAATCGTTTCAGCCTCAACCGTGAGGGAGCGAATCCGCGCCCGGGAGTGGGAAGGCGTGCGCCGCCTCGTCCCGGACGTGACCTGGAACTATCTGAACTCTACCGAGGCGGCCCAAATCATCACGCGTATTCAATCCTCCCGCACCCGTCATTGAAGAGGGCTGCCAGGAAACCGAGATCCTGCAAGGCTTCTGCAACCCCGTCGTAGCGGAAGAGCTCTTCTGGCAACAGGCCGCCGACGGCCACGAAGGTTCCCCTGCCGAAGCGCCTCAGACTTTCCCGGTCGCTCTCCGTGTCGCCGAAGTAGATGGGGGTGTGGGTTCCGGTTGCCCGGCAAAGACGGGCGAAGCCCTCCCCGGACGGCTTGCTGATTCCCGTTTCAGGCGTGACGACGCGATCCTTTGGAAAATCCTCCCATCCGAGGCGTGCCAGCGCGAGTCCGAGTTCGGGCAGGAACCTTCCGGTGTAGATCGCCACGGGGAGGACGAGATCTTTCCAATGACAGCCCAGCAAGGGTTTTTCCGCGTGCCACAGCCCCTTTTCGCCTTTGTNCAGCCTTTCCGCGCTGTCAAAATGTTCTCCAAGGTACATTTCCTCGCAAAGCCTCCTGAAACGATCTCGGCCCACGGGATNCCCGAAGCGGGCTATCGTGTGTTCCACGATACCTGCAGCCGGGAAAGTCTCCAGAAGGGATCCCCATTCTTCCGGGGAAGGCATGGCACGCGAGAGCCTCTCGTCTCCCGAAAGCCTGGAGGAAGCCGCGGCAACCGCCAAGAGCGCCCAGGCGATGTCGTAGTCGTCGTTGAATCCCGGATGCCGTTTGCTGATCCGGAAATGCCGCATCGAAAAACCCGTGCAGTCCGTATCCCGCCCCAACATCCGCCGCCAGCCCCACTGGATGGCGGCCCGGATCACGGATGGGTAGGAAAAACGGGTGTCGATCAGCACTCCGTCCACATCGAAAACAAGGAGATCCCCCTCTGCGCGGGGGGAAACGTTCTTGAAGTCCAATCTTTCTCCGCCTTTCTCGGTGGAAGTCCGGTACAATTTAGGCATAAGCATACACGATGGGCATCGAGGAGGCCGACCCTTGCTTGAAATCCCACTCCACCGCGAAAGCGGAACCGCGCTTTACTTCCAGGTGGCGGAGCATTTGCGGCGACTTGTCGCGAGCGGAGCCCTGCCGAGCGGGACGCGGCTGCCCGGGACACGGGTCCTTTCCGAGGAGCTCGACGTCAGCCGGACAACGGTCATGCAGGCCTACGCACTCCTTGAAAGCGATGGTCTGATCAGACTTGAAGGGAGGAGCGGGGCTTTCGTGATCGGAAGAGGGGTCGAATCGCACACCCTGCCGGAAAACGAGGGAATCCTCGACCTGGCTTCGGGGCTCCCTTCGATGGACCTCGTTCCGGTTAAAGCGATTTCCCGCTCTCTGCGCGACATCCTTGGCCTGTCGGCCGAGACGGCTCTGCTCGGCTCTCCCCGNGAAGGCCTCGAAGCCCTTCGCCGTGCCCTTGTCAGCCATGCCGCTGCGAGGGGCATTCCCGCATCCTGGGAAAGTCTCCTCGTGACGGCCGGGTTGCAGGAAGGGCTTTCGACCCTCCTGAAAGCCCTTGCCGTCTCAGGAACCCGGACCCTTTGGGTTGAGCCTCTGACGTACCCCGATGCGGTCCTGATGGCGAGAAGCGAAGGGCTAAAGGTCAGGTGCCTACCCGGCAATCCCGCGGACATCCCCGGTTGTGTTTCCGCCATGAACGCTTGCGATGCCCTCTACCTGATCCCCAGTTTCCACAATCCTTTGGGGCGAACGATTCCGCTTGCGCTCAGGCGCGCGATCCTCGAGGAAACGGTACGCAGGGAGGTCTGGGTGATCGAGGATGATGCCTACGGCGAGCTCCGCTACGGCGAGGGAAGCGTTCCCGCCTTGAAATCGTTGCCCGAAGCCGGGCGTGTCCTTTATATGGGATCGTTCAGCCAGGTTCTTTTCCCAGGTCTCCGGTTCGGTTACCTGCTTCTTTCGCCGAACCTTGCGGAGAGTGCGGTCGCCGTCAGGAAGATTCGGACCGGNGGAGCCTCGTCCCTGGTCCAGACGCTGGTTTTGAGGCTCATCGAGTCGGGGAGCCTGTCAAGAGCCCTCGATGCCGCCCGCCTTCAGATGTCCATCCGGATGGAAACGCTGGCAGCGGCTCTTTCGAGGGAGCTTCCGGGGTATTCCTTCATCCGCCCCGATGGGGGGATTTACCTCTGGCTGGAGACCCCGGGCCTCGAAGGGGCGGAAGCGGCTTTTCGGGCTGCCGCCCGGGGGGTGCGGATTGCTCCGGGAGGAGAGTTCTCCGTGCTCGAAGAGAAGGTCGAGGCTGTCCGGCTTTCGATCAGCCGCCACGGAGCGCAATCTCTGCCCATGGCGGTTTGTGCCCTTGCGGCAGCCTGGAGTGAACGGTGATGGATTTTCTGGCTCGCGTGCTCGAGGGCAGAGAAGGACGGGCCAGGTCCCAAGCCCGGTTTTTCGAAGAGGGGTTGACGGTGGTCCAGGTTTCTCTGAATGTTCCCGGTTTCCCGAAGAGACTGGACGGTGATCTGTTCTGCATCGAACAGGCGGGCCTGAAAATCCGGGAGAAGGTTCTTTCCGAAGGAGGGCGGGTTGCTCTCGAGGTTGGGCTGCTCAACGGCGCAGGCTATGCCCTCCTGCTCGGCGTGCGATTGGAAGGATCCGCAGTTTGCCTCAAAAAGGCCTGCATTGCCCTGGAGGAAGACCTCCCATGGGGAAGGGCCCTGGACCTCGACGTTCTGACCCCTTGGGGAGGCATCGACCGCAGATCCCTGGGGGAGCCTCCGCGTAAGTGCCTTCTCTGTGGGGACGAAGCCAAAACTTGCAGCAGGGAAAGCCGCCACGACCGGGTGCGGATAAGGGAAGCCATGCGGGAGCTCCTTGTGCGATGCCTTCAGGAGGGAGGATCCTCGACGTCCTTTTGAACGGCTGTCGCCGATTCCGCTTCGAGCTCCTTCAGGTAGCGTTTCCAGGCCCAAAAAGCCCCAAGCGTCGACAGGCACCCGAGGACGAGTCCCTGTGCGATGTAATCGATCCTTCCTCTGCCGAAAAGAAAACCGCCCAGCCCGGCGAGGGCCCTTCCGAAGCAGGCAAGAGTCGTGATGGAAAAGAACAGGGTCAGTAGCCTCAAGAACCGATCCTCCTAATGGGGAAACGCTCGTTCCGTCTCAACAGTTTACACGATGAACGGTCCCCGTTGTGTTGTGTGCACCATGACCCCATGCTAAGATTGCATGAAGACGGAACAAAATAGAAAGGTATGCAGGATGACGGGGGGTTCATGAAGCCATGAGAGAGCCGCGATTTTACACCACATCTGCCGACTACGTCTACCAGGATCTGAGGCATCGCATCATCACCAAACAGCTTCAACCTGGGCAGCGCCTGCCCGAGGTGAACATCGCCGTCCAGATGGGCGTTAGTCGGACTCCCGTTCGCGAGGCGCTCAGGCGCCTTGCCAGCGAGGGGTTGGTCAGCATCATTCCGAACAGCGGCGCACGTCTTGCCTGCCCGACTCAGAAGGAAATGGAAAACGCCTACGTCCTCAGGGAACACCTCGAATGCTTGGCCATACGCCTTGCGGCGGAGCGGATTACGGAACGCCAGCTGAGAAGGCTCGAGGATGCGGTCATCGAAGAGGAACGGGCTTTTTACGAGAGGAACCTCGAACTCTACCTTGAGGTGAACGAGAACTTCCACCGCGCGATTGCCGAGGCAAGCGGAAATCGGATCCTGGCCGAATATGTCGAGAACATCCTTGCCCGTACGAACGTCTACATCGTTTTTTACGATCCCTTCTACAATATCGAGACGAACCCGAGCATTCCCCAGCATCGGGCCATCATTGGCGCTTTGAGTGAACGATCGCCCGAGAAAGCCGAAGCCCTCATGAGGGAACATCTGCGATTCTCGATGGAAGACCTGCAGCCCCCGAAGGATAGCGGAGAGGAATAGAAGAAGGCCTGAAGGGGGGAAAATCGCGAGATGTTTCCCCCCTTTTCCATTCCGGAAGGAACGATATGAGAAAAAATGATCAAGGAAATCCTTTATTAACCTCCCGCTTGGTATAATCCCGTTGTTTCCCAAACGTTCAGATTAGGAGGGTTACCATGCCCGATCGCAGATTGCCGACACTTGATTTGAAGCGGAACTATGCCCGCGTGAAAAACGAGATCAGAGAGGCTGTAGACAAGGTTCTTGAAAGCCAACACTTCATCCTCGGCCCGGAAGTGAAGGCTTTTGAGGCGGAAGTGGCTTCGAACATAGGGGTTCCTCATGCGATCGGATGTGCCTCGGGAACCGATGCTCTTGTCCTGAGCCTCATGGCGCTTGGGATTGGCCCCGGCGACGAGGTGATCACCACNCCCTTCAGTTTCTTCGCGACTGCCAGCTGCATCACGCGTGTCGGGGCCCGGCCGGTTTTCGTGGATATCGACCCCGATACGTACAACTTCAATGTCGACCAGGTGCTGGAGAAGATCACCCCGAAAACCAGAGCGGTGATCCCCGTTCACCTTTTTGGCCAGATGGTTCCGCTTGAAACCCTTGCCCCGAGCCTGAAGGCCAGGGGGATTGCGCTGGTCGAGGATACGGCCCAGGCCTTTGGCGCCTGCCGGCAGGCCGGGCCCGAGATCCAGCGGGCCGGAGGCGTCGGCGACATGGGGTGCATCTCCTTCTTCCCGACCAAGAACCTTGGCGCCTACGGAGACGCGGGCATGATCACCTCCACGAGGACNGACCTGGCGAGGAGCCTGAGGAGCCTGCGTGTCCACGGATCCACGGAAACCTACTTCCACGACACGGTGGGACTGAACAGCCGGCTCGACGAAATCCAGGCCGCCATCCTGCGGGTCCGTCTCCGCCACCTGCAGGAGTGGAACGAGGAACGGCGCCAGGCGGCGGCGAGGTACGCTCTCCTTTTCAGGGAATTCGACCTGCTGGAACAGGTTCGCCCTCCTCTGGAAGCTCCGGGGAATACCCACATCTACCATCAGTACGTCATTCGCTGCGAAAGACGCGATGCCCTGCAGACGCAACTGGAGTCGGAAGGGATCAGCACGAGGGTGTACTATCCGCTCTGCCTGCACCTGCAACCCTGCTTCTCGAATCTCGGCTACAAGGAAGGGGAATTCCCGGAAGCCGAGGCGTTGAGCCGGGATTGCCTTGCCCTGCCCATCTTCCCCGAGTTGAAGGCGGAGGAGCAGGAGTGGCTGGTTTCCTCGATGGCGGGCTTTTACCGAAAGTAAGATCTGACCAATATTGCCTTTTGCCCGCCGGTCGTGTAGAATCCGAATCGAAGGCTGCAGGACGGGATGACCGCCTGCGCCATAGAGGAGGTAATTGAACGATGTTTCCCTTTCTTGACCCGACTTTTCTGTTGCTCATNCCCGCCCTGGTTCTTGGCATTTGGGCCCAGTCCAGGGTTCAGGGGGCGTTTGCGACGTACAGCCAGGTTTTCTCGCGCAAGGGGATCCGTGCCTGCGACGTCGCCAGGGCGCTGATGGACCGGTTCGGCCTTTCGAACATCCAGATCGAAAGGGTTCAAGGCAACCTGACCGACCATTATGATCCTCGCTCCAAGGTCCTTCGGTTGTCCGACGGGGTTTTCTCCAGCCCGAGCCTTGCGGCGATCGGGATTGCCGCCCACGAGGTGGGGCATGCGATCCAGGATGCCGAGGATTACAGGCCGATCCGCGTTCGCAACGCGATCGTGCCGGTGGCGAGCCTGACATCATGGCTGGCCTTCCCGTTGTTCTTCATCGGCTTGCTGATGCGTACCCCGTTTCTCATGGACCTGGGGATCCTCTTCTTTCTCGGGGTCATCGTCTTTCACCTCGTGACGCTTCCCGTGGAATTCGACGCCTCGGCACGCGCACTGCGACTCCTTGCCGACACGGGCACGCTCGACGGCGACGAAATCGGCGGCGCGCGGGCCGTTCTCAGGGCAGCTGCTTTGACCTATGTCGCCGCGGCGGTTATGGCTGTAGCCCAGCTTCTCCGCCTCCTGCTTTTGAGGGGCATGGTCGGAGGCCGGCGGGATTAGCCGGACCCGAAATTCGGATGATGGAGCGGGGTGGGGGGATGACCCTCACCCTGCTTTTTTTGATCGCGGTGGTATGATTCGAAGGGTTTGATCGGATGAACAGGGAAGGCAGGACCGAGATGAGAGGAATCGAAGCGGCTCTTGAATGTCGCAGGGAAGTCCGCAAGGGAGCTTTCGCCTCGGAAGCCCTGCGAAAGCTCGGAGGGAAGATGGAAAACCCCGACCGGGTCCTGGCTTCTTCTCTCCTTTACGCGACATCAAGGCGGGAATCCCTTTGGAAGCACCTTTTGGGCCTTTTCCTTCGCAAGCCCCTTCACGCGCTGTCTGCCGAGACCGCAGATGCCCTGCTGGTCGGGACGGCCGGTCTGGTCGAGTTGCGGCGTTTTTCGCCGAACGCGCTGGTCAGCGCTCTGGTCGGGCAAGTCAAGGAGGGGCGAGCCCCGCACGAGGCGGGGCTGGTCAACGCGGTCCTCAGGAGGATCGGCGAAGAAGCTCCGCAGATCCTGGAGAAGATGGGGTGTTCACCGGACGTGAAGGACCAATGCCTGTTCCGGGGAATCCCCTCGTGGGTCGGACGCCGCTGGATGGATGACTGGGGGAAAGAGGAGGCCCGCAACCTTTGGAAACTCTCCTCGATGAAGCCGTACATGTCGCTTCGCCTGAACCGGCCGGAGCACGACGCTTCCTTCAGGGCCGAGCTCGAACGGGCGAAGGTGCGGGGCTGGCCCTCTCCGATCGTGAACCGGAGCTTCCGGTTGGCCTCGAACCCCTTTCCGCCCTCCCTTCCCGGCTATTCCGAAGGGCGGATCACTCCGCAGACAGAATCCTCGATGTTGGTTGTCGAAGCTTTCCTGGAACTGTTTGAAGGCGGTCCGGTGCTCGAGATGTGCTCGGGCCGGGGAGTCAAGAGCGGGCAGATGCTCTCCTGTTTGCCGGAGGACGTTCCCGTCGAGTCCTGGGAATTGAGCCCCGGCAAAGTGGCTTCCGCCCGGTCGGAAATGAACCGGATCGGGGTGGGAAAGCGCGCGGTGTTCAAGGTGGGAGATGCTCTTTCGCTCGAGCCCGAGAGGGCGCCCAAGGCCATCTTCCTGGATGCCCCCTGTTCGGGCAGCGGGACATGGAAGCGTCACCCCGAATCGAAATGGCGCTTGTCTCCGGAGCGACTCACTCAGCTGGCGCAAATCCAGGCCGCCCTCCTTGAGCGGGCTTTCAGGCTTGTGCAACCGGGGGGAATCGTGGTGTACTGTACATGCAGCCTCTTCCGCGAGGAAAACGAACAGCTCGTCGGAGGGGTGCTCGGCTCCGGCAGCGACCTCGTGGAATTGCCCCTGGGATTTCCCGGAGGGGTCTCGACAAGGGGAAAACCGTATGGCCGGGTATTGCGGCCAAGCCTTCCCTGGATCGACGGTTTTTTCGCCGCCGCTTTCATGAAAAGGGCATAGGAGGGATATCGGCGTGAAATGGATCCGTTGGACGATGCTTTTTCTCGTTCTCGTCATCGCGGGATCGGCAGCCGCCGCTTTCTATTTCGTCTTCATGGGCGGGCACAGAACCCCGATGCCTGCCGTTGAGGGGATGATGTCGACGCCTGCCGTCGAAACTCTACAGAAAGCCGGACTGCTGGTCCGAATCGACCAGGTGACTTCCCAGCTTCCCGCCGGGACCGTCGTTTCCCAGTGGCCCGCCGCAGGAGAAAAAGTGGCCAAGGGCCGCCTTGTTGCGCTCAAGGTCAGCCGCGTTGGAGAGAGGAAGGCCCTTCCCGACGTTCGCGGGATGGAGTTCAACGAAGCGAAAGCCAAACTCGCCGAAGCCGGCTTCCAGCTCGGCGACATCCTCCGTGTCGCGGATCCCCAGAAACCGGCCGGAGCCGTCGTCGCGCAGAGCCCCTCGGCACCCGCCATGGTTGCTCTCGACACGCGGATCGACCTTCTCCTGAGCCGGGGAAGCGGGGCGGAAGGCGGACCGATCGAAGTGCCGGACCTTTTGGGCCAGCCGGAAACCTCGGCTCGGGCGCTGCTTGCCGCAGCCGGGCTCGACGCGGAGGTCCGCTATCTGTATTCGCAGGCGACGGCGCCGGGGATCGTGACTTCCATCTCTCCGAAAGCAGGAGCGAAGGTCCCCGGAGGGAGTCGCGTCATTCTGACCGTCGCGACCACATCGAAGGCGCAGGCCGGGACCCCCTCCGAGGAGGTCGTGGAAGACACCGAGGCTCCGCCGGCCAAGATCCTTCCCGAAAAGAAGCCCGAGCCGGAGGCGACTGAGCCGGCTGCCCCCAAAAAGACCGCGCCATCCGTCCCGACTCCGGCGGAACCCGCATCACCCAAGCATGAGTCTCCGGCTGCGGTGGCCGCACCATCCGCCCCGGTTCCCGCAAAGAAGGAAGAACCAAGGCACACCGCGAGGGTCCGCTACCAGGTGCCCCCTCTTTCCAAGCCCCTTTCCCTCCGCATCGAGGTTGTGGACCCGGAGGGAACCCGGACAGTCCTTGAAAGAGAAGTCAAGGGCGGCGAGTCCATCACGGCCAATGTTCCGTATGTCGGGGAGGCGGCCGTGACCGTGTACCTGGGCGGGGAATTCGTCTGGCAGGACAGGTTCCGCCCATGAAATGGCCGAAGAGAGCTCCCCTGATTGCTCCATCCCTTCTTTCGGCCGATCCCCTGCGCATCTGGGAAGGGATCGTTTCCCTCGATGGCGAATACGATTGGCTTCACCTCGACATCATGGACGGACACTTTGTTCCCAACCTCTCCTATGGGCCGGCTCTTTTGAAATCCCTGAGATCGGCTCTTCCGGAAGCGGTTCTGGACGTCCATCTCATGGTGGAACCNCCGGAGGACTTCATCGCCTCCTTCCTGCGATGGAAGCCGAATTTTCTGGTCGTTCACCAGGAGGCGACACCGCATCTGCACCGGGTTCTCCAGGCTATTCGGGAGGGAGGAGCCCGCCCCGGCGTCGCACTGAACCCCGGAACCTGCGTGGAAACGCTGAAACCGGTCCTGCCCTTCGTTGACCTGGTGCTGGTCATGTCCGTGAACCCCGGTTTCGGAGGGCAGGCCTTCATCCCCGAAGTCCTTTCCAAGACGAGAACGCTCTGCCAGTGGAGAGAAGCGGAAGGGTTGGATTTCCACGTGGAAATGGATGGGGGACTCGGGGTTTCGAATGTTGTCGAAGTCGTGCGTGGCGGCTGCGATGTAGTCGTTGCGGGAAACGCCATCTTCGGGGAAGCGGACCCGGCTTTGGCCGCCAGGCTGCTGCGAGAAAAGGCAAGGGAGGCGAGTTCCGGTGAATGAGCAGACGGTGAGGGAACTGGGAGCTTACCTGCGCTGGAAACGCAAGGAAATGGGCAAATCCCTGGAGGATGTCGCCCGGGACACCCACATCCGGGTGGAAGTGCTTCGGGCAATCGAGACCGGTGCGGTTCCGGCGCTTCCCGCTCCCGTCTACGCCAAGGGAATGGTGAAGATCTACCTTGAGTACCTTGGAGCGGGCGAACTCCTGCCGCAGTACGAGGAACTCTTCAGCGCCAGGGGGCAGGAAGCGTCTTCCGAAGCTTCCTTCGCCAAACCCGCCGTGACCCGGGGATTTCGTCGGAGGGACAACCGATGGATCGTGACCCTTCTGGCTCTCGCCGTCGTTGTCGCCGGGTACCTTCTCTGGCAGCAGAAGGGGATCCTGAGGGACGCGATCGACAGGAAGGCCCAGCAGACAACGGTCGAAGCGCAGGTGCAAAAGCCCGAGTTGCCGAAAGCTTCCCTGGACCTGTCTCTGTCGCCGGGCCTGGCAAACGAAGCCGGAACCGGGGCGGTCAGCTCCGATGCGAACAGCGAAAGCGACGATTTAAGCTGGCTGCCCGGGCACGAAACGAAACCGGGCAGTTCCGCTTCGGCTGCCGAGGGGCGGCTGGAGATCACCGCTTCGGAGTCGTGCTGGATTTTGGTGACCAGCGAAGGAGAAACGCTCTTTCGCGGAACGGTGAAAAAGGGAGAAACCCGGGCCTTCCCCGCGGGCAGGGATATCCGGGTCCGCTACGGCAAGCCTTCCGCCGTAACGGTCCGATGGTTGGGGAAAGATCTCGGCCGTCCCTCCTCTCAGCCGAAGGTCGTGACGGTTCATTACAAAGCCGATGGTTCGTTCTCCTTCCGGTAGGAAACGCCCGCTTTTCCTTCTAAGCCTCGGCTGCGCCAAGAACCTTGTCGACAGCGAGCGGCTGGCCGCCCACCTCGAAGCCTGGGGGTACGAACTCGTGGAAACCGTCGGTGAAGCCCGGACGGCCATCGTCAATACCTGCGGCTTCATCCGTCCCGCGACCGAGGAGAGCATCCGGGCCATCCTGGAAATGGAAGAGCTCAAGTCCTCGGGTCGCCTGGAGGCGATCGGCGTGGTCGGTTGCCTGCTGAACCGGTATGGTGAAGATCTCAAAAAGGAACTTCCTTCAGTGGATTTCTGGGCTGAGGCGGAGGATTGGGAAACTCTCGGCAAGCTTCTCGGGAATAAAGCCGACTGTCATCTCGCTGGAAGGACGGCTCTGCCGGGCAGCGGGCAGTGGAGCCGCTATCTGAAGGTTGCGGAGGGGTGCGAAAACCGCTGCGCCTATTGCACGATTCCCTCGATCAGGGGAGGCCTGCGAAGCCTGCGTCCCGATTTTCTGGCTCAGGAGGCTGGGGAACTGGTGAAGCAGGGGGCACGGGAAATCTGCCTGGTTGCCCAGGACCTGACGGCCTGGGGGTCGGACCTTTTCGGGAAACCCTCGCTTCCGATTCTCCTGAGGGAAATCGAAGGGGCCGTTCCGCAGGGGACTTGGCTCCGACTGCTTTACCTGCACCCGTCCGGCATTGACGACCCTCTGCTCGAGCAAGTCCTGGGAAGCCCGCGCATCCTCAATTACCTCGACATCCCGATCCAGCATGCGGATCCGGAGGTCCTAAAAGCCATGAACCGGGAGATNCCCCCCGACCGGCTAATGAAGATTTTCCGGCGCATACGGGAGGCCGATCCGGATTTTACCCTTCGGACAACCGTCATGGTCGGTCATCCCGGCGAAAATGAAAAAGCCTTCAACAGATTGCTCGATTTTATGGCGGCCGTTCGTTTCGACCGTCTCGGGGCCTTTGAATTCTCCCCCGAAGATGGGACCGTCTCCGCGGGCCTCGCAGGCAAAGTCCCGCCGAAAGTGAAAAAGAAACGCCTGGATCAGCTGATGCGCCTTCAGGAGGAAATCTCGCTTGAACGGCAGGAGCGGTTCGAGGGAAAAACGCTCGAGGTGCTTGTCGAATCAGTCGAGAAGACCGAGGGGATCGCCCTCGGACGATCCTACCGCGAAGCCCCGGAAGTGGATGGCGTCATCGAGATACGGGGCGGGAAGGATCTGCTCCCGGGTTCTTTCGCGAAGGTCCTCGTCACGGAGGCGCTTGAACACGACCTTGTTGCGGAGGTGCAGGTTCATGGGGTATAGAATGCCCGAAACCTGGGAGGGAAAAATCAGCACTCTGGGTGGCCTGGGTTTTCTGACCGGCATGCCCGGCACCCTCGGATCGGCAGCGGCCCTTCTCGTCGCCATCATCCATCCCGTGCCCGTCTGGTTCATCTTAGCGGCGGCAGGCCTTTTCGTCTGGGCTTCGGATGGTTATGCCCGACAGTCGGGAAGGGAGGACCCCTCCGAAGTCATCGCCGACGAGGCGATCGGAATGTGGCTTGCGATCGCCGGCCTTCCCTACGGCTACTGGCTGCCCGCGTTCTGTCTTTTCAGAGTGATCGACATCATCAAGCCCGTGCCGGTTTCAACCTCGGAGAGATTGCCCGGCGGCTGGGGAATCGTCGCGGACGACGCAATCGGCGGGCTTCTGACCAATGGCCTGATCCGAGGGGCCAGCTGGCTCTTCTTCGGCGGCGGGCTGCAGTACCTCTTTCACTAGGGGGAGCGCCAATGACGACGGAAGTGGTCCTTCTGGCGATCGGAGACGAAATGCTCAGCGGCCTTCGCGCAGACACGAACTGCGCGTGGCTGGCCTCGCGGTTGCACGACGCGGGGGTTCCCGTGCACGGCATCCAGATCCTCCCCGACGAGGAGGATGACATCCTGGAAGCCCTTGGACGCTGGGTTGGAAGGGTACGGTATGTGGTGGTCTCCGGAGGATTGGGGCCAACGCATGACGACCGGACCCGGGCCGCGCTGGCCCGTTACCTGGGGGTCGGCCTTCAGCCGGATAACCAGACGTACGACCGGGTCGTCTCCCGCTATGCCGAACCCCTCAAAAGCCGCCTCGAGGCATCGAGGAAAACCCAGGCCCTCATTCCTGAAGGGGCCAGGACTCTCTACAACCCTCAGGGATCTGCGCTCGGCATCGCTTTTTCCTCCTGTGGGACCGAAATCCTTGCCTTTCCCGGCGTTCCCTGGGAGTTCCGCGCGATGGCGGAAGCGGAATTTCTGCCCCGAATCCTTTCCCTCGCCGCCTGGAAGCAGATTGTGGTGGCGGGGTGGCCGGAGAGCCTCCTCGCCGAAAAACTGAAGGGCACGATCGAGGATTCGCAACTCCATGTCTCGATCCTTCCATCCGCGGGCCTGGTCACCCTGGTTTTCAGGGGAGAACCGGACAGGGTGGAAGCCGCGGTTTCTCATGTCCGGAGGGAACTGCCCGCAGACTGCCTTGATAACGGTGAAACGGACATGGCTTCAGCCGTGGTGTCCCGGGCGCGGGAAGCCGGGCTTTCCCTGGCCTGCGCCGAATCCTGCACGGGCGGTCTCGTGGGAGCCGCGATAACGGGGATTCCCGGGGCCTCATCCGCGTTTCTCGGTTCGGCCGTCTGTTATTCGAACGATGCGAAAATCGATCTTCTCGGGGTCGACCGGCGAATCATCGAAACCAGCGGAGCGGTCAGCGAGCGATGCGCCCTTGAGATGGCTGCGGGGGCACGCAAGGCCTTCGGTGCCGACCTGGCGGTTTCCGTGACGGGCATCGCNGGGCCGGATGGGGGAACGGAGGCCAAACCGGTCGGGACCGTCTGTTTCGGTGTTTCAGGCCCGACTGGAGGGAGAGCCTTCACCCGCACACTTGCAGGCGACCGGGCGCATGTCCGCCGCTGGTCGACCGCGATCGCGCTTGAAACGCTGTGGAGAAGCCTGAAGGAGGAGTAGCCGATGGCCGAAAGAACGCGATCGTTCCTTTGCATAGAGCCGGAGCCTGCTCTTCGGGCCACCCTCAAGAGCTGGCTCGACTCGCTCAAGGGATTGGCTCCGAGGCTCAAGTGGGTCCAGGCGGATGCGGTGCACCTCACCCTCAAGTTTCTCGGCGAGCAATCCCCCGAGAAACTGACGGAGTTGAGAAACCGGATTCCGGAGGCCCTGTCAGCCAACGCGCTCAGGACCTTCTACCTCGAACTCTCGGGCGTCGGGGCTTTCCCGAACTATCGGCTCCCCCGCGTCTTGTGGATGGACCTGTCCGGCGAAACGGAGGCGCTTTGCGATCTCTGGAAGACCGTCGAGAACCTCACGACCCGAATGGGTTTCCCGCCGGAAACGCGGCCTTTCCGCCCGCATCTGACGCTTGCGAGGATCAAGGACCCCGGTGATTTTTCCCTGGCGCTGGCGAAAACCCTGACCGAGTCCGATCCCCCGATGGGACGCTGGAAAGTCGGATCCGTGACGCTGATGAGAAGCGAGCTCCGGTCGGGAGGGCCCCTGTACTCCCCGCTTGCGAGCTTTCCGCTTTATAAGGTTTAAGGCAAAGGAGGTGCCATCCTGACATGGCGAAAAACGGCAAAGGGGCAATGACGCGGGAAGACATCCTGGACCAGGCCCTGGAGGATATCAAGGGCAAGTTTGGGGACGGGGCGATCATGCGCCTCGGGGATCAGACCAACGTTGCGGTGGATGTGATCCCGACGGGAGTTCTCCCCCTGGATGTCGCGCTTGGCGTTGGAGGGCTGCCCAGGGGAAGGGTCGTGGAGATTTTCGGCCCTGAAGGTTCCGGGAAAACGACCATTGCGCTGCATGCCATTGCGGAAGCCCAGAAGGCAGGCGGAATTGCCGCCTTCATCGACGCCGAGCACGCCCTCGATCCGAGGCTGGCCGCAAGTCTGGGCGTCGATGTCCCCGCGCTTTACCTCGCCCAGCCCGACAGCGGAGAGCAGGCCCTGTACGTGCTTGAATCCCTTGTCCGAAGCGGGGCGGTGGATGTCATCGTCGTCGATTCCGTTGCCGCGCTGACGCCCCAGGCCGAGATCGACGGAAAGATCGGGGACACGCAGGTCGGCCTTCAGGCCCGCCTCATGTCCTATGCCCTTCGCCGATTGACGGCGGCGATCTCCAAGAGCAGAGGGGTCGTGATCTTCATCAACCAGCTTCGGGCGCAGATCTCCACGATGGGCTACGGCGGCCCCCAGGAAACCACAACCGGCGGAAGGGCGCTGAAATTCTACAGTTCCGTCCGCATCGAGGTTCGACGCGGAAAATCCATCACGCAGGGGGACGACGTCCTCGGCCACGAACTTTGGATCAAGGTGGTGAAGAACAAACTCGCGCCGCCGTTCCGGACGGCGCACGCTTCCCTGATCTACGGCAAGGGAGTTCCTGCCGAGATGTCCGTGGTCGACATGGCCATCGACCTTGAAGTGATCAAGCGCAAGGGATCGTGGTTGGCGTACAAGGGTGAAAACCTGGGACAGGGGAAGGAAAAGGTGTCGAGATACCTTCTCGAGACGCCCGCGCTCATNGAAGAAATCAAGCGGGAAATCCTCGAAAAGGCGGGGCAGGCGGATGCCCTTCTTGTCCCGAAAATGCCGGGCATCGAACCGAGCCCTGCCGAGCCGAAAATAGCGCAGAGCGTCGTCGAAGACGGGCTTCTCGAGCTCGAAGAGGAAGAAGACTCCTAAGCCGGGAAAAAATCGCGCAAAGACTCTTAAATAGAAGGGCATTCCCGGCTCTTCCAAAGGGGAAGGAAGGCTTTGTCAGGGAATGTCTCATCATGGACAGCGCAGAAGTTGCAAGGAAATCAATCCGTATGTGTTGACAGGATTCCCTTGGCGTTGTACTATGCCCCTTGCCCCTTGAGAACGGGGTTCTGCGACAAGGCAACATGTTACATCAGCACCTTGACAAGCGTAATAGAAGAGAGAGCAGCGAGTACGGAAAAGAAAGCCATGGAGAGTTTGATCCTGGCTCAGGACGAACGCTGGCGGCGTGCTTAACACATGCAAGTCGGACGGTCAGCACTGGAAGGTTCGCTGGAAGGTGCTGGTAGTGGCGGACGGGTGAGTAACGCGTGAGGACATGGCTCCAGGAGGGGGATAACGTTTGGAAACGGACGCTAAGACCCCATAAGCCGGAAGGTGAAAGTGGGCNNAACCAGCCTGGAGAGTGACTCGCGTCCTATCAGCTAGTTGGTGGGGTGAAGGCCTACCAAGGCGATGACGGGTAGCCGACCTGAGAGGGTGGCCGGCCACACTGGAACTGAGATACGGTCCAGACTCCTACGGGAGGCAGCAGTGGGGAATATTGGGCAATGGGCGAAAGCCTGACCCAGCGACGCCGCGTGGGGGAAGAAGTCCCTCGGGATGTAAACCCTTGTTGTACGGGACGAAGGAAGTGACGGTACCGTACGAGGAAGCCCCGGCAAACTACGTGCCAGCAGCCGCGGTAATACGTAGGGGGCGAGCGTTGTCCGGAATCACTGGGCGTAAAGNCGCACGTAGGCGGGCTGCCAAGTCGGCCGTGAAAGGCACTGGCTCAACCGGTGCATGTCGGTCGATACTGGCAGTCTGGAGTATGGGAGAGGGAACTGGAATTCCCGGTGTAGCGGTGAAATGCGTAGATATCGGGAGGAACACCAGTGGCGAAGGCGGGTTCCTGGCCCATGACTGACGCTGAGGTGCGAAAGCCGGGGGAGCGAACGGGATTAGATACCCCGGTAGNNTCCCGGCTGTAAACGATGGATGCTAGGTGTGGGGGGTTACCCCTCTGTGCCGCAGCTAACGCGATAAGCATCCCGCCTGGGGAGTACGATCGCAAGATTGAAACTCAAAGGAATTGACGGGGGCCCGCACAAGCGGTGGAGCACGTGGTTTAATTCGATGCAAACCGAAGAACCTTACCTGGGTTTGACATGCACGTGGTACGGAGATGAAAGTTGAAGGACCCCGTAGAGATACGGGGAGCGTGCACAGGTGCTGCATGGCTGTCGTCAGCTCGTGTCGTGAGATGTTGGGTTAAGTCCCGCAACGAGCGCAACCCCTGCATCCAGTTGCCAGCGAGTGAAGTCGGGGACTCTGGATGGACTGCCGGCGACAAGCCGGAGGAAGGTGGGGATGACGTCAAGTCATCATGGCCCTTATGTCCAGGGCGACACACGTGCTACAATGGCCGGCACAAAGGGAAGCGAGGGGGCGACCCGGAGCGGATCCCATCAAAGCCGGTCCCAGTTCGGATTGGAGTCTGCAACCCGACTCCATGAAGCTGGAATCGCTAGTAATCGCGGATCAGCCAAGCCGCGGTGAATACGTTCCCGGGCCTTGTACACACCGCCCGTCACACCACCCGAGTTGGGGGCACCCGAAGCCGGAGGCTTAACCCGTAAGGGGAAGATCCGTCGAAGGTGCGTCCGGTAAGGGGGTGAAGTCGTAACAAGGTAGCCGTACCGGAAGGTGCGGCTGGATCACCTCCTTTCTAAGGAGTCCCCCGGATAAGGGGACGGCAGTACTGAAACGGACGGCGCACTCTCTCTTCTTACGCTTGTGGGGTTATAGAGAACTCCACGAGGACCTTGACAGTTGAAAGCGAGCGGAAGGAAGCAGGAGGAAGAGTTGTTGGGAGTTAAGGTATTAAGGGCACACGGGGAATGCCTAGGCGCCTGCGGCCGAAGAAGGACGTGGCAAGCTGCGATAAGCTGCGGGGAGGTGCAAGCGACCATTGATCCGCAGATTTCCGAATGGGGAAACCCGGCTGGGTGTTGAGCCCAGTCGCCTTTTAGGAGGCGGTCACCCGGCGAAGTGAAACATCTCAGTAGCCGGAGGAGAAGAAATCGAAGAGATGCCCTGAGTAGTGGTGAGCGAAAGGGGTGTAGCCTAAACCTGTGGCGTGTCAAGCCTGCGGGCGTTGCGCCATGGGGGTTGAGGGGTTCATCCGGAACCTGCCGCAGCGGGATCGGGGAGTTACAAAAGCTTTCTGTAGCCGAACGGTGTTGGGAAAGCCGGTCGAAGAGGGTGAAAGCCCCGTAGGCGAAACGGAAGGCACTTCCTGNNGGATGGAAACCCGAGTAGGGCGGAGCACGTGGAATTCCGTCTGAATCTGGGCCGACCACGGTCCAAGGCTAAATACCGCAGNGCGACCGATAGTGGAGCAGTACCGAGAGGGAAAGGTGAAAAGCACCCCTGGCGGGGAGTGAAATANGACCTGAAACCGTGTGCCTACAAGCAGTCGGAGCCGGAAGCGGGGCGACCTCGTGGAAGGTGACGGCGTGCCTCTTGGAAAATGAGCCGGCGAGTTATGGTGTGTGGCGAGGTTAAGGGCTGCNNAAGGTCCGGAGCCGAAGGGAAACCGAGTCTGAATAGGGCGCGNAGTCGCATGCTATAGACCCGAAGCCGTACGATCTATCCATGGCCAGGTTGAAGTCCGGGTAAAACCGGATGGAGGACCGAACCAGGGACNTGTTGCAAAAGTCTTGGATGAGCTGTGGATAGGAGTGAAAAGCTAATCGAGTACGGTGATAGCTGGTTCTCCCCGAAATGCATTGAGGTGCAGCCTCAGGCGGTGAACNNGTAACGGAGGTAGAGCNNTACTGGATGGACGAGGGGAGAGTGCTCCTACCGACTTCAACCAAACTCCGAATGCCGTTACGGGATACCTGGGAGTGAGACGGCGAGTGAGAAGATCCGTCGTCGAGAGGGAAAGAACCCAGATCGCCAGCTAAGGTCCCGAAGCGCGGGCTAAGTGTGGTAAGGATGTGGAGACGCCCAGACAGCCAGGAGGTTGGCTTAGAAGCAGCCACCCTTGAAAGAGTGCGTAATAGCTCACTGGTCGAGCGTCTCTGCGCCGAAAATGTAGGGGGCTAAGCCCGCCGCCGAAGCTGCGGATTTCGCGCAAATTGCGCGGACTGGTAGGGGAGCGTTCCATGCGGGGCGAAGTCGGGTTGTGAAGCCCGGTGGACTGCATGGAAGTGAGTATGTCGGCATGAGTAGCGAAAAACACGTGGGAAACGTGTTCACCGAAAGCCCAAGGTTTCCTGGGGAAGGTTCATCCACCCAGGGTTAGGCGGGACCTAAGGCGAGGCCGAGAGGCGTAGTCGATGGACAGCCGGTTGACATTCCGGCCCCGCCCTGACGACGTTTGGACCGAAGGGGTGACGCAGAAGGCTAGGTGTGCCGGGTGATGGAAATCCCGGTCCAAGGGTGTAGGGGGATTCCGGAGGCAAAACCCTGGAGTCGTAACCCTGAGGCCTGACGGGGAGTCCCCTTGGGGACGAAGGCATTGAGGCCCAGCTGCCGAGAAAAGCCTCTAGGGAGGAGTCGGGGCGCCCGTACTGGAAACCGACACAGGTGGGCTGGCTGAGCAGGCTAAGGTGAACGGGATAACTCTCGTTAAGGAACTCTGCAAGTTGACCCCGTAACTTCGGGAGAAGGGGTGCCACCCAGGTGAAGCGTATTTCATGTGGAGCCGAGGGTGGCCGCAGAAACCAGGCCCAGGCGACTGTTTAATAAAAACACAGGTCTCTGCTGAAGGCGTGAAGCCGACGTATAGGGACTGACACCTGCCCGGTGCTGGAAGGTTAAGGGGAGAGGTTAGCCGCAAGGCGAAGCTTTGAACCGAAGCCCCAGTAAACGGCGGCCGTAACTATAACGGTCCTAAGGTAGCGAAATTCCTTGTCGGGTAAGTTCCGACCTGCACGAATGGTGTAACGATCTGGGCGCTGTCTCGACGGGAGACCCGGCGAAATTGTGGAACTGGTCAAGACGCCAGTTGCCCGTGGTGGGACGGAAAGACCCCGTGGAGCTTTACTGTATCCTGACATTGGATTTCGGCAAGGCATGTACAGGATAGGTGGGAGGCATTGAATCGAGGGCGTCAGCCTTCGAGGAGCCGACGTTGGGATACCACCCTTGTTTTGCTGGGATTCTAACCGCCTTGTCTGNNAATCGGCAGGCGGGACCGTGTCAGGTGGGCAGTTTGACTGGGGCGGTCGCCTCCCAAAGAGTAACGGAGGCGCGCGNNAAGGTCACCTCAGGGCGTATGGAAACCGCCCGACGAGTGCAAGGGTATAAGGTGGCCTTACTGTGAGACCGACNNGGGTCGAGCAGTCACGAAAGTGGGTCCTAGTGATCCGGCGGTGCCGAGTGGAAGGGCCGTCGCTCATCGGATAAAAGCTACCCCGGGATAACAGGCTGATCTCGCCCGAGAGTTCCTATCGACGGCGAGGTTTGGCACCTCGATGTCGGCTCATCGCATCCTGGGGCTGAAGCAGGTCCCAAGGGTTGGTCTGTTCGCCCATTAAAGCGGTACGTGAGCTGGGTTTAGAACGTCGTGAGACAGTTCGGTCCCTATCCACCATGGGCGCAAGTGATTTGAGGGGAGCTGCTCCTAGTACGAGAGGACCGGAGTGGACGAACCGCTAGTGTACCGGTTGTGCCGCCAGGCGCATAAGCCGGGTAGCCATGTTCGGATCGGATAACCGCTGAAGGCATCTAAGCGGGAAGCCGGCCCCAAGATGAGATCACTCACTGAGTCAATCAGGTAAGGCGTCCCGTAGACGACGGGATTGATAGGCCGGGGTGTAAGCCCTGAGAGGGGTTGAGCTGACCGGTACTAATAGGCCGAGGCCTTAACTCCCAATGACTCTTTCTGCTGCATCCGCTCGAATCGACTGTCCGGACACTCGTGGAGTGCAAGTTTTGGTTTCCGGTGGCCATGGCGGAGGGGACACACCCGGACCCATGCCGAACCCGGCCGTTAAGCCCTCCAGCGTCGATGGTACTGCGGTTTAAACCGTGGGAGAGTAGATCGCCGCCGGAAACCTTTTCTCCTGACATAAACAGGAAGGGGAGCCATCCTTTGGCTCCCCTTCCTGCGTTCCCTACCCCCCCACAAAAACCCTTCGAACTCGTCCTCAGTCCTCTGTCATGCAACGACAGATATCCTCGTTTTGCCCGGTTCCTGGGGCGCAGCGAAGGTGTGTGACGTTTGTGCGGCCGCGCCGGTGAAGGGCGAGAAGGATGGAAAGAAGCGAAGACGGGGTGATCCCGATCGTTCGGGCCATTTCCTGAACGTCGATTTCCTGTCCGTCGCTGACCTTGCCCAGAATTTCCCTGCCGATAAGATCGATCCACTGACTGGTCAGTTCCAGCATCTCGGGAGTGGCGCTTGAGGCAAGCTGAGCGGTGCGGGTCACGGAATCAATGAGGCGGGCGGCGACGCGTGCGCAGATGTCGGCAACCTCCTCGGGGTGTGTGTCTCTTCCTTGTTCCATGCGTGAAACCTCCTCGGAAAAATGGGATGTCCGCGGTAAAACCCTTGGCTCCAATTTTTCATGCTATCATCCACGGTAGCATCATTCCATGACCGAATCAATGAAGATGGAGGCAGGAATCATGACGATTCGAGTGGTCCTCCCCGGTTTCGGAAACGTCGGCAGGAATTTTTGCAGGCTGCTTGAGAAAAGGGACAGCCTCGATGCGTCGGGACGGAAAATCCTTTTGGTGGGGGTCGCGACCCGCGAGCGCGGGTCTTTGTGGTCGGATGAGGGAATTCCCCTTGGGAAACTCCTTGAGGCGGAAAGGCAGACCCGCCGGGTGGATGCGGTTTCCCTGCCGGGATGCAAAAAGGGGATTCCCGCGCTGGACATGATCCGGGAGGGAAACTACGACATTCTTGCGGAATGCACCTCCGGGAACCTCAAGGCGATGGAATTCGAGCCGGGGTTTTCACACATGAGGGCCGCGCTTGAGAAAAGGAAGCCCGTCGTGACGTCGAACAAGGCGGCGGTGGCGCTCAAGTTCTGGGAAATCGACGAACTTTCGAGATCGATGGAGACGCCGTGGCATTATGACGGGACCGTCGTGGTGGGGGCTCCGTTTCTCGATTATGCCCGAACCTGTCTTGTGGATGCGAAAATGCGGGCTTTCGAAGGAACCTTGAGCTCGACCTGCAATTATGTTCTTGACAGTCTGATCGAGGGTGCTTCCCTTGACCAGGCGCTGATGGACGCGCAGCGTTCCGGAATGGCGGAATCCGATCCGAGACTCGATGTCGAAGGGTGGGATACGGCGGCGAAGCTGATGATCGTCGCACAGGCCCTGTTTGACCTTCCATGCCCGGACCTGGGTTCCTTCCCGGTGAAAGGCATCAGGGGACTGACGCGCGCCATGCTGTCGGAAGCGAGACAAAAGGGTGGCAAGATTCGGCTGATGGCGCGGGTTTCCTGCTCTCCGGAGGGTGCCGAACTTTCGGTCGGCCCCGAGTTGTTGCCGCCGACGCACCCCCTTTCCCTGCTTTTCGGCCCGACCAATGGAGCGGTGATCCTGACGGAAAGTCTGAGCGAGATCTGCCTCTCGGGGACGGGGAACTCTCCTCGACAAGCGGCGTTTGCACTGCTCCAGGATATCCGGAAGATCGTCCGGATGGAGAAACGGTGATGGCGGGCCGGGTCGGGATCGTCTCGGACACGCATGGCGATCTTGCGGCCTGGGAAGCGGCTACCCGGCTGTGGGGCTCGGTCGATTTGATCCTGCATGCCGGCGATGTCCTGAGAAGCTGGAAGAGCCGTCCCCTGCCTCATCCAGGCGGGAAAAAGGCTCTGGCGGAGGTTCTGAACCGGTCGACAACGCCGATCCTCATCAGCCGGGGAAACTGCGACGACGGGGATGATGAGGCGCTGTTGCGATGGCCGATGCTCGAACCGTTCCTGTTCCTTTGGTGGGAGGGGCGCCTATTGTTGGCGGGGCATGGGACGGACTTCTCGGAAATCCGCGAGAAAGGCCTTGCGTGCGGCGCGGACCTCGTGATCACGGGGCACACGCACGTGGGTTCCCTGGTTCGCGAGGGGAAAACCATCTTCATGAACCCCGGATCGGCAAGCCTGCCGATGGGGCGCGACCCGGCGAGCGCAGCGCTGCTGGACCGGGAAGGGATCCGCATCCTGACTCTGGGAAACGACCTCCTGCATTTCGAACCCTGGTAAACCGAGGGTATAATCCTTCCATGATCCTCGTCGACCTGCATACCCACAGCACCTGTTCAGACGGAACGCTAAAGCCCGAGACCCTTGTCCGTGCCGCCAAGGCCCGGAAAGTTGCCGTGCTCGGCCTGACCGACCATGACACCACGGAGGGAGTCCCCGAATTCCTCGCGGCTTGCCGTCATACGGGGGTTCGCGGGCTCGCGGGCATCGAATTGTCGGCGGAAGCGCCCTACACCCTGCACATTTTGGGATACAACATCACACCAGGGAACGGTCCGCTCGAAAGACGGCTTGAAACGCTGCGGGAGCACAGAAAGGACCGGAATGCGGCCATCTGCCGTCGCCTTCGCGAACTGGGGCTGGACGTGGCTCTCGAGGAAGTGGGCGCCGAGGCCGGAGGAGAAGTGATCGCCCGTCCGCATATCGCGAGAGTCCTGATCCGCAAGGGCTATGCCCAGGACATGGCGGGTGCATTTCGAGCCTACCTCGCGGACGGGGCTGCCGCCTACGTTCCGAGAGTCAGGCTTCCGGTGGAGGAATGCATCTCCCTGATCCGGCAGAGCGGGGGTGTTTCCGTGCTGGCCCACCCTGGTCAGATGGGACTGGGGGAACCGACCCTGAAAGCGGTCCTCAAAGAACTGAAGGAAATGGGGCTCTGGGGATTGGAGTGCCTTTCCAGCCATCACCGCTACGAAGAGATCTACCAATACCTGAAGCTTGCCGCTTCTCTGGGACTTTACACGACCGCCGGGACCGATTTCCATGGGTGGAACCGCCCTGGAGTGCAACTCGGGATTCCGGTCGGGGAGGATTTTCTCCCCTGGGCCCGCCTTCAGGTTCCCCTGTGAGGTGCCCCGTATGCCGGCGCTGATCCTGCTTGGTTTGTCGACCCTGGTCCTTTTCGCGCTGATCTACGGGAAGCGTCCCGCGGGGTGCTGCGTCAGGGGATGCCATGGGTGCGGCGAATGCAGCCGAAAAGAGAAAGATGCAAGGGAGGAGTTGTGCTCGTGAAAACGATCGACTTGAGGAGCGACACCGTGACGCGGCCTTCCGCCGCCATGAGGAGGGCGATGGCCGAAGCCGTTGTCGGGGACGACGTTTACGGGGAAGACCCGACGGTCCGCAGGCTTGAGGAAACGGCCGCGGAAATGACGGGACAGGAGGCCGGCCTATTCGTCACGTCCGGGACGCAGGGCAACCTTGTGAGCCTGTTGTGCCATTGCCGCCGGGGGGAAGGCGCGATCCTCGGAAGCCAATCCCATATCTTAAACTACGAAGGCGGCGGGCTTGCGGCCCTTGGAGGGATCATGCCTCTTTCGACCAGAGATTCGGGCGGTCTGCCGGAGGTCGACTCGATGATCGAGTGGGTTCGCCCCGCCAATGTCCATTTCGCGCCCGCTCGGCTTCTTTGTCTGGAAAACACCCACAACAGGGAAGGTGGAAATGCGGTGGCCCCGATGGCCTTCCGGAAGGTTGCGACGGCGGCCCGGGATCACGGCCTCGCCGTTCACCTGGACGGAGCGCGGATCTTCAACGCGGCGGCCGCGTGGGAAATGGACGTGAAGACCTTCACNGGGGTTGTTGATTCCGTTCAGCTCTGCCTGTCCAAGGGGTTGGGAGCCCCGGTGGGCTCCCTGGTTTGCGGCGGAAAGGATTTTATCGAGGAGGCCCGACATTGGAGAAAGGTTCTGGGGGGCGGCCTGAGGCAGGCCGGGGTGCTGGCGGCTGCGGGAATACTCGCCCTGAAGGAGAACGTCGCCCGGCTTTCCGATGATCATGAGAACGCGGCGGTCCTGGCCGAACGACTGACCGAAAGCGAGTTCCTCTCGGTGGAACCCTGCCCGCGGCGAACGAACATGGTCTATTTCGGAATCCGCAAGGAAGGGCTGACGGCCGGGGACCTTTCGAACCGGTGCCGTCTGAAGGGGGTCCTTTTCAATCCCGTCAACCCGAAGAGGGCACGGCTCGTCACCCATCTCGACGTCACGAGATGCGATGTCAGGGAGGCGGCCCGAATCATCATGGAGGAGGCTGCGAACCGGTGAGGGATCCGATGAAGGCCGAAAAGGTCGAAGGCTTTTGCGGCTGGCTCATCGAAAAGGCACTGCGGGGCGGGGCCGTGGAGGCCGATGTTTTCTACTCTGAGGGAGAAAGCCGGCATATCAGCCTTCGGGAAGGTTTGCCGGAGGAGGATGCCGGCGGCTATGGGCACTCGGTGACGCTTCGTTCGCTCCTGCCGGGCGGCCGCCAGGGGCTGGCTTCCGCGAACCGGTTCGAGCGGGAAGATCTTTCGGAACTGGTCGACTGGAGCCTCGCCAATGCGGCGGTCTCCGAACCCGATCCTTTCGTGGAAATCGGGGAGGGAGCGTCTGTTCCCGACGGAGAGGACCTCGGACTTGAAGACCCGGACCTGAAAAGCCTGACCCACGGGGACAGAATGAAGGCTTGCCTCGAGATGACCGACGCGGCCAGGGGAGGCGACAGGAGGGTTGTCTCCGTGCGGAGCGCCTCCTGGAGCGATGGCTGGGGAGCCGTTTTCCTGGCGAATAGCCGCGGCTTCATGTCCTGGCAGAGGGGGACAACCGCTTCCTGCGGCGTTGCGGTCGTTTTGCAGGAAAAGGAGACCTTCGAGATGGGCGGGTTCGGCGACGAATCACGCTTTGCCCGGAAACTGGACCCGGTGTCCGTCGCGGTCCAGGCTGTCCGCAAAACGGCCATGATCCTCGGCGGAACGCCCCTGGAAACCGGCCGGATGACCGTCTTTCTCGACCCGGAAAGCTGTGCGGATTTCATCGATGCCATCGGTGAACTTTTCCTCGCCCCGAACATCCTCAGAAACAAGTCCCTGCTCCGGGACAAGCTGGGAACAGCCGTTGCCTCACCGGCGCTATCCCTGATCGACGACGGGCGCCTCCACGGGGGGATGGCCTCAAGCCCCTTCGACGGCGAGGGAGTTCGAACCCGTCGGACGAATTTGCTCTCATCGGGCGTTCTGGAGAACTACCTTTACGACATCCGGTCAGCCCGGGAATCGGGAGTTCCCTCGACGGGCAACGCGATCCGCGGAAACGGGACCGCCCCCGACGCGGGATGTTCCAACCTGTTCCCGGTTCCCGGAGGAAAAGATCCCTTGACGCTTTACTCGGAGGCAGGCAGGGGGCTGTTGGTTACCGAACTGATGGGACTTCACACGATCAACCCGATCAGCGGGGATTTTTCCCTCGGGGTGAAAGGGGTTCTGATGGAAGGTCCCGATCCGGTCCGCCCGGTCGCAGAGGTGACGGTTGCGGGAAACCTGGCGGAATGGCTGAAGCAAATCCGCGCGGTCGGGAACGACCTCCGCTTCTTCGGAGGAACAGGCGGCTGCACGCTGGTGGTTGACGATGTCTCGGTTGCGGGTTCCTGAGTTTCTTCTCGGACTGCTGGCGATCCTCTTTTCGGTTGCCCCCGCATGGTCTTCCGAAACGGGATGGACCCTTTGGAAGAACAACGGGATCGGCGGGGTGGTGAGCGTGCGTTCCGAGGGTTCGACCGACAGGGTTGGCCTCAAGGGCATGGCCGCCGTTCTGGGCTGCGAGGCGACCGTGAAGGGCGACCGACTGATCGTGACCAACGGGAAACGAAAGCTCGAATTCGTGCTTGGAGCGGCAGCTGCCAAAACGGGCGGCGGCCAGCTCGTTCCGCTGGCTGCCGCCGTTTTGGCGGAAGAGGGTGAATGGTGGGCGGAACAGCGGGGGACCCTCCGTCTCTTCGAGGAACTTCTTTCCGGAGGAACGGGGGCCGTGAAGCTTCGATTTGCGGGAACGGCTCCTCTTCCCGAAAAGGCCGAGACACCTCCCGCCCCGTCGGCCCCGCAGCCGGGCCGCGTGGCGGCCGAAACGCCGCCTGCCGTGTACGGCCCATTGCCCCGGATCGAGGGAATTCGCTGGAGCCGGACGGCGGAACGGATCAGGGCGGTTCTGGATTTGTCCGCCCCTCTTGAGCCGAGCGTGAGAAAGCTTTCCGGAGAAGTCGAGCTGACCCTTGCCGCAGCGGCAAGTCGTTCCATCGGCGGGGTGCCTTCTCCTTACGCAGGTGAAGTCTCGGTTGCCATCACCCAGTTCGGGGACAAGACCGTCGTCCGCTTCCAGTATCGGGCAGGATCCGTAAAATCTTTCTCCCTTCACAAGCCGGAGCGTTACGTGCTTGACTTCCAGAGCGGCGGAGGAGAACCTGAAGCTCCTCAGTCTCCCGCATCGGTCGAGCCGGTCCAGGACCCGAAACCTGCGACGCCCTTTTCTCCCGTCGCGATGCCGCCGGTTTCACCCGGAAAAAGGCCGGATGGGAAACCCTTTCTGGTGGTTGTGGATGCCGGACATGGCGGACATGACCCGGGAGCCGTATCCGGAGGAATCCGGGAAAAGGAAGTCAACCTCCGGGCTGCGGCGAGGCTTGTCGCCCTCCTGAGGGAGACCGGGCTGGAAGCGCGCCTCACGCGGAAGGACGATACGTACCTCCGCCTGAACGAGCGGACGGATCTGGCGAACGGCTGGAACGCCGATCTCTTCGTCAGCCTTCACTGCAATGCCCTGCCGAGCGGCAGGCACGCGAGGGGAGTGGAGATCTACCTGATGGCGCTCCCTACCGACAAGGACGCCATGCGCCTCGCGCTCTACGAAAACCGCGAGCTCGGCAAGAACAACACGGTCCAGGATGCGGACGCCAAGACGAACCTCCTTCTCAAGATCCTTGGCGACATGGAGCAGAACGCGAAGATCGGACAGAGCACCCGGCTAGCGGAGAGCCTTTTCGGATCGGGGCGCAATACGGGACTTCCGATGTCCCGGGTCGCTCAGGCGCCCTTCTTCGTTCTCCGCGGGGCGGCGATGCCGGCGGTCCTCGTGGAAATGGGTTACCTGACGGAGCCGGAGGACAGGCGGCTGCTCAACGATCCGGCCTTCATGGATCGGCTCTTGCGCTCCCTGGTCTCGGGCATGTCCGCCTACCTGAAAACCCTAGCCCGCTAAGGAATGGAGGCCGAGGATGAAAAACGAACCCGAGGAGCAACTGCAGGGAAGGAAGGGACGCAGGTCGCCGGAACAGGCAAAGGCCCCGTGGCTGCTTCGGCTTGTCAGCTGGTCGGCCGTGATGCTTCTCCTTTTCACTCTGGGCTATTTCGGCACCGGGTTGATCCTGAAGTGGGTGGACAGCAAGGGAGGCCCGCAGGAAACGACGGTTGTTTCGGGGCAGGAGCCTGTTCCGGGAGAGAAACCGAATCTCTCGCAACGCGGATACAAGATCTATGCCCTGAAAGGGGACCAGATTACCGAAAGCCGCACGGTGACGAACGGCGGCTTGATGGAGTCGGACATGAGGGAGGTCCTTCAGGCTCTTTTCGGGCTTCTCAAGGCAGACGGGATCCTTGACCCTCAATCCGCCGTCCTGCACACGTTCCGGACAGGAGACCTCCTCTATCTCGACGTCAACGATGCCTGCATCCGTTCGATCGCGGGGCTCCCATTGCCGAAAGCCAACCTCGTCATGACGGGGATCGTCAGGACCGCCATCGAAAACTTCCGCCCCGTTACCCGGGTGCGCTTCCTCGTGAACGGCAGGGAAAGCGGAGAAACGAAGCCCGTCAACCTGACGGTGGCCTGGCAGCTTGCCCGTAAGCCGTGAGCGGTAGAAGGGAAGTGGAGGACGACCGTGGAGGAAATCCAGTTGAGACATGATGAGAGAAGACCGGACGAGCTTCGGCCGGTCTCGATCCGCCGGGCGGTCAACCTTTACGCCGAAGGCTCCGCCCTGGTCGATTGGGGAAACACGAAGGTCCTCTGCACCGCTTCCGTGGAAGAAAAAGTACCTCCGTTCCTGAAGGGAAGCGGCAAGGGCTGGGTCACAGCGGAATACGCCATGCTTCCGCGCTCGACCCACACGCGGACGCCAAGAGACTCGGTCAGGGGAATCGGCGGCAGGAGTCACGAGATCCAGCGACTGATCGGAAGATCGATGCGTTCGGTCATCGACCTGTCGCTTTTGGGAGAACGGACGATTTGGGTCGATTGCGATGTCCTGCAGGCCGATGGCGGGACGAGGACGGCAGCGGTGACGGGAGCCTTCGTCGCTGTGGTCGAAGCGCTGCGCTGCCTCAGGGACCGGCGGGTGATACGACCCTTTCCGGTTACCGGTTTCGTTGCGGCGGCCAGTGCCGGCCGGGTGGACGGGACGGTTCTGCTGGACCTCGATTACTCGGAGGATAGCCGTGCCGAAGTGGACTTCAACGTGGTCATGACACATAAAGGCGAGTTCGTCGAGGTTCAGGGGACGGGAGAGAGCGGTCCCTTTGACCGAAGAAGCCTTCAGGAGATGCTCGACATGGCCGAGTCCGGGATACGGCGTCTCATTCGACTTCAGGGGGATTGCCTCGTTCTATCGGAGGAGGAAAAAAGTGCCCTGTTCCTTNNTGAAGTGGTCCTGGCGAGCGGGAACGCCCACAAATTCAAAGAGTTGAGCGCCCTTTTTGCTCCGATCGGGGTCTCGCTCGTTTTTGGGCCTGACCGGCTCGAACTGGACGTCGAGGAAACCGGGAAGACCTACGCGGAAAACGCTCTCCTGAAGGCGACAGCCTGGTCTAAGGCGCTCCGGATGCCGGCGCTGGCGGACGACAGCGGGTTGGAAGTCCAGACCCTGGGCTGGGCGCCCGGCCTGTTTTCCTCGCGGGTCGCTCCGTCGGACGGCGACAGGATCCGGTGGCTTCTCGACCGCATGCGGGACAAGGAATGCCGCACGGCGCGGTTCGTCGCCTGCCTTGCCCTTGTCCGGCCGGGAAATTCGGGCACGCAGGTCATCCTTGCGGAAGGTTTCTGCTGGGGAAAGATCGCAGCCGAAGCCACGGGCCTCTCGGGCTTCGGCTATGACCCGGTTTTCATCCCCAGGGGCCGCGACAAAAGCTTCGGGGAACTCGGTGAAGGTGTAAAATCACGAATATCCCATCGTGCCGTTGCAACCTGCGCAATGCGGGATATGCTGGAATAGACATCTATGGTAAAATCTCTTTCTGTCCGCTTTGGAGAAACGGATTAGGGGGTGCTTCGATTGAAGATCGTGTTTGGTTTGGTTCACATCGTCCTCTGTGTAGCTCTCATCGGGGTCATCATGCTTCAGCACAGGAAGAGCGGCGGCTTCCAGGGGCTATTCGGGGGCGGCACCCAGGCTGACATGGGAGGCGGGCAGTGGCAGCGCCTGAGCGCCATGACCAAGGTCACCGTCGGACTGATGGGGCTCTTCATGGCGATGTCGCTGGTTCTGGTGCTTTTTTCCTACAACTAGGCGGAAAGGATTATCCCGATGGCTGTTTCCCGCCAGCTGGACTCGATGAAGGACGTACACGATCTCTCCGTTGGGAAATCGCGGCTTTTCAGCGCGACTCATGAGGAAATCCTCCTCGGAGAGACGACGGATGTCTATTTCGTCAAGACGCTTGAACTTCTGCGGGCCTGCGGATGCGCCGACAGGCCGGTCGTGGCGGAAGTCTTCGCCCGGGGGGCGGGAATCTACGCGGGTTTGCCTGAAGTCCTGGCGCTGTTCCAGGACAAGCCGGGACTCGAAGTGGAATCGATCGCAGAGGGAGATCCGTTCGCATCGAAGGAGACCGTCATGCGGATCCGGGGTCCCTACTCCAGTTTCGGCATGTATGAAACCGTTCTTCTCGGGATGCTGGCGAGCTCGAGCGGCTGGGCCACCGCCGCCAGGGAATGTGTCGAAGCGGCGCCCGGAAAACCGGTTTTGAGCTTCGGTGCCCGCCACGTCCATCCCGCGATCGCTTCCGTCATGGAGCGAACCGCTGTCACAGCCGGCGGATGCCAGGGAGCCAGCTGCATTCTGGGAGCGAAGCTCGCAGGGGTCGAACCGCGAGGCACGATTCCCCACGCAGCCATCATCATCGTGGGGGACACCCTGGAAGTGGCCGAAGCCTATGATCGTTTCCTGCCCGAGGGAGAACCCCGGATCATCCTGGTGGACACGTTCAAGGACGAAGCGGAGGAGACCCTGAGGGTCGCTCGAAGCCTCGGGGAAAGGCTTTCCGGAATCCGGCTCGACACGCCCGGCGAGAGGGGCGGAGTGACGGCGGAACTCGTCAGGGAAGTTCGCTGGCGCCTTGACCAGGCCGGGTACGGCCATGTCCGGATCATCGTTTCGGGCGGGCTGAACCCTGATCGGATCCGGCTTCTGGCGAGCGTCGGGGCGGATGCTTTCGGAGTGGGGAGCTATATCGCCCATGCCACGCCGAGGGACATGACCATGGATATCAAGATGGTTGACGGTTCTCCGGTCGCAAAAAGGGGAAGGCTGCCGGGACTCATCGACAACCCCCGACTTCGGAAAGTTTTGTAGACGGACTGCCCCCGGGCTGTAAGGGGGATGACGCTGAAAACAATCGGGTTTTCAAGACGGGGGCCCTACCACACCCCCGTCAGAGAGAACCTTTCTTGACAGTGCCGGATGCCTCCGGTATGATTCATTAGCTTTTTCGAAAGGGAATCGGCAGTTGGATCCCATGAAGGAGTGAGTGTCGAATGATTGGCAAGCGCAGTTACCTTGCGAGAAAAGAAACGGTGCAGCATAAGTGGTATGTCGTGGATGCGGCGGACAAGCCGATCGGCAGGGTGGCCGTCATGGTTGCCCGAATCCTTTCCGGCAAGAACAAGCCGATTTTCACTCCGCATGTCGATACCGGCGATTTCGTCATTGTGGTCAATGCGGACAAGATCGTCCTGACCGGCAGGAAGGCGGAGCGCGAGCGGATCCACTGGCATACCGGCTATCCGGGCGGGATCAAGTCCGTTACGATGGGCGAAATGCTGGCAAAGAAGCCGGAGCGGCTTNNTTTCGAGCGCGTCGTGAAGGGAATGCTTCCGAANAACCCGGCTGGATTACATCCGCAAGCTTAAGGTCTATGCCGGGCCGAACCATCCCCACGCGGCCCAGATGCCCGAGAAACTCGAAGACTGATTCGTCGTTTTCGAAAAGAGGAGGGAACACAAGTGCAATCCACCGCTTACAACTGGGGCACTGGAAGGCGAAAGGAAGCCGTCGCCCGCGTTCGGGTGCGTCCCGGTGAAGGAAAGTTCCTCATCAACAACCGCGAAGTCAGCGACTACTTCCCCCGTTCGACCTGGCAGCTGGTTGCCCTCAAACCGCTCAAGGTCGGAGGAGTGGAGGGCAAGGTCGACGTGTTTGTCAGGGCTCACGGAGGGGGTCTCACCGGACAGTCCGGCGCGACCTCTCTGGGCGTGGCGAGAGCTCTGCTCAAGCTGAACCCCGAGTTGCGGCCCGCACTGAAGCGCGCCGGTCTTCTCACGCGCGACCCGCGCATGGTCGAACGCCAGAAGTTCGGCCAGAAAGGCGCCCGCGCCAGGAACCAGTACTCCAAGCGTTAAGATCGACCCATTGGGGGGCCTCCAAAAGAGGCTCCCTTTTTTTGTGCCGGCATCTTGACGGACCGTTCGGTCTGTCCTATCCTTCCTTGTGAGAACAGACCGAACGGTCGGGAGGCAGGGGAATGGCGAAAAACGATGAAATCGAGTCGAAGGAAATGACACGCATGAAGATCCTGGAGGTCGCACGCAGGATCTTCGCCCTTCACGGGTTCGAGGGTTCCGGCGTTGGGGCCATCGTAAAGGCATCCGGGTTGAGCAAGGGGGCCCTATACTGGCATTTCCCCGGAAAACTGGAGCTCTACCGGGAAATCATGGGCGAGGAAACGAAGCGGATCATGCGTCACTTCACGATTTCCGATGAAATGAGGGGACACGTCGATCCCGTCGCATTCCTGGTGGAAAAGGGCGGAGAAGTGATCGACGACCTGATCTTAAACCCCGAAAGGCGACTGCTCTGGGTTGACCTGACGGTCGTCGCGCAACGCGGGGATACGCTTTCGCGAAATCTCGCCGGGGAGATCATCGACAGCGTTCTGGATTCGGTCCTTCCCGAACTGGACAAGGCCTTTTCGGCGAGGCTTTCAGGCCGTCCATCTCTGAGCCCGAGGGAAAGGCTGCTCTGCCTGACGAACGTATTCGACGGCCTTGTGGTCAATCTGGGGCTTCGGCTCAAGGCGGAGGAAGCCAAGCGCTACTGGGAGACCATGGTTCGCATGTTGCTGGAAGAGGGGTGTTGAAGTGAAAAACCGGAAACTGATGCTGTTCTTGATCTTTCTCGCGGTTTGCCTGGTTGTGCTGATCGCGGGCCGCCTGGCCTGGGGGGCCGAGGGCGGAAAGACGCTCACCCTGGACAAGGCGATTGGGATCGCGCGAGAAGCCAATCCCCTGATCCTCGCCTCAGAAGCCCGGGTGAACCAGGCACGGGGAAAACTGATTCAGGCGCGGTCTGAACAACTTCCCCAGGCATCCGCGAGCCTGGGATACCAGAAACTGAACGAGCGGCCCGACGCGTATGCGCTCGCCCTGGACGGGCTCACGCCGATCGGGATCGTTCCGTTGGGCTACGAGGAAACCTGGCAGGCTGCGGTGAGCCTGAGCCAGGTCATCTATAGCGGAGGATCTCTTTCGGCCCGGACCGAAGCGGAGAGACTGTTGGTTTCGGCCCGTGAAAGCGAGAGGGAAAGAACCGTCCAGTCCGTTGAAAACGGGGTTCGAAAAGCGTTCTACGGGCTTCAGAGGAGCTTGTCGAAGGGGGAGGTGGCCAGGGAAGCCCTCGACCTCTCGAAGGAGCACCTGAGGCAGGCGGAGGCCTTTTTCAGGGCCGGCGTCGTTGCGCAGAACGAGGTTCTTCGGGTTCAGGTGGCGGTTTCCTCCGCAAAATTGAACCTGATCCGGGCCGAGAGCGCCGTACAGGTGGCCTGGAAGCAACTGGAAAGAGTCGCGGGGAAAACGCTTGAAGGGGAATTCGTCGTCCCCTCCGGCGATTCGGAAGCGGAAACCTTCACCGTCCCGGAAGATCCGCTTTCCAGAGCTCTGGTCCAGAGACCCGAGATCAGGGGGCTGGAGGCGGCCAGAAAAGCGGCGCTCATGACCCTTAAGGCGGTCAGGGGACAGGTTTTGCCCCAGGTCGGGCTTGCGGCCCGCGCTTTGGTGGCGGATGAGGATTTCTTCCCCGCCGAACGGGACGAGTGGAGCCTCTCGGTTTTTGCCCGGTTCAGGCTATTCGATTCCGGGAAGGTCCACGGACAGGCTGTGGAGGCCCAGGGAGCGGCTGAAGAACTGCTCCACCGCATCGAGGATCTGAAACGCCAGGTGGCCCTTGACGTGTCGACCTCCGGAGTGGGTCTGGACGGGGCGGTCCAACGGGTGAAGGTCGCCTCGGATGCCGTGAGTCAGGCGGAAGAAGACTACCGAATGGCCCTGAAGCGCTACCAGGCTCAGGTCGGGACCAATATCGACGTGCTGGACGCCCGCCTCGCCCTCACCGATGCCCGGAATGCAAAGGCCGACGCCGTGGCGGAAGCTCGGACAGCCTATGGAGACCTGCTTTTCGCGATGGGCGAACCCGCTGCTGGGGAAAACAAGGAGGCCACTCGATGAAACTGAAATTTCCGGAAACCGCAAAAGCCCGTCGATTCGGCCTGATCGCCGGCACGGCGGCGCTTTTCCTGGCCCTGATCGTCTTCAGGGGGTACCAGCAGCACCAGTTAAACTCCAAACCGATCGAGGCCGAACGGGTGCCGGTCGAATTGGCCCTTCCCGAAGTGCGGACCTTCACCGATGAAGTCTCCTTCGTCGCGAACCTGGAACCGGAGGAGCAGGCCGCTGTCGTGGCCAAGCTCGCGGGAAAAACCGTGCTCCGCGTTCTCGTGGACATCGGGACTCCCGTCAAGGAGGGACAGGTTCTTGCGGTCCTGGATGACAGCCTTCTGCGGCCCCAGTTTGCCCAGGGGGAAGCCACGGTCGAAAAGGCCAGGGCAGCCCTGACCCAGGCTTCGATCCAACTGGGCACGGCCCGTAAGGATTTCGGGCGCTACGAGCAGCTTTACGCGGAAAAGGTCATCAGCGGCCAGCAGTTCGATCACGTGAAGGGGCAGGTGGAAATTGCGGAAGCCGGAGAACAACTGGCCAGGAAACAGCTGGCGGAAGCCGCGTCCGGCCTGAACCAGCTGAGCGTCCTCATGGGCTACCATACCCTGAGGTCACCGATCTCGGGCGTCATTGCGGCCCGCTTCATCGACCCCGGCGACACGAGTTCAGCCGAGAAGGCGTCCTTCCTGATCAACCGGCAGGATTCCCTGAAGGTGAAGGGATCCGTTCCCGAGACGGCCTTCCCGAAGCTGAAGATCGGCCATGAGGGAACCGTCACTCTGGATGCCCTGGGGGAAAAGGCCTTCAAGGGGAAGGTTCTTCGCCTTTCTCCGTCGATCGACCCGGTCACCCGGACCGGGCAGGCCGAGTTGCTCCTGAAGGCGGAAGAGGGCATGAAACCGGGGATGTATGCCCGAGTGAAGCTGGAAGTGGGGTCCCATGAAGGCTTGTCGGTTCCGAGAGAGGCCGTGAAAACCCTGCCGGGTACGGGTGAAAGGCGCGTTTTTCTCGAGAAGGAAGGAAAAGCTGAAGGCCGGGTGATCCGCACGGGAGCCGAGGAAGGGGACCGGGTGGAAGTGATTGAAGGGCTCAAGCCCGAAGAGGCGGTCATCGTCACCCAATCCGCCAGGATCGGGGAGGGGACGCTTGTGGAGGTGGCCAAGCCTTGAGGCTGCCGGAATTTTCAGTCAAGAAGCCGATTTTCACGTCCATGATCTACGCGGCCATCGTCCTGCTTGGAATCGTGACGCTGGCCGCCATGAAGGTCGACCTGCTTCCGAAGATCGATCCTCCCGTCATCACGGTTCTGACGACCTGGCCCGGGGCTTCGGCGAGCGAGATCGAGCAGCGGGTCTCCAAAACGATGGAAGACAAGCTGGGAACGATCGAAGGTGTCAGCGACCTCTACTCGAAATCGGTCGACAACCTTTCGGCCGTTTCAGTGAAATTCAAGTGGGGAACGAACCTGGACGTCAAGGTCGGGGACGTGCGTGACGCGGTGAACTTCGCGAAGCGCGACATGCCTTCGGACATCGAGGAACCGATCGTGTTCCGCATGTCCTCGGGGACGGTTCCGGTGCTCGAAATCGCTCTGACGGCCGGAGCCTCCTACCCTGCGCTGTACCACTACGCGGACAACGTCGTCGTGGAAAACCTCAAGCGGGTTCCAGGCGTCGGCCAGATCCTCGTTTACGGGGGGATGCGCCGCGAAATCCGGGTGGCCATGGACCTGGCGAAGCTGGAAGCCTACGGGTTGCCTCCCCAGATGCTGGCTGCGGCACTGGAAAGGGAAAACCTCAACGCGCCTGCCGGATCGCTCAAGGAAGGCCGAATTGCCTACAACGTCCGGGTTCCGGGCCGGTTCAAGGACATCGGCGAAATCCGGAATGTCGTCGTGGGAGCCTGGCAGGGGCGACCGGTTCACCTCGGAGAGGTGGCAAGCGTCGAGGACTCCTTCAAGGAATCCGAAATGAACGGCTGGGTCAATGACAAGCAGGCAGTGATCCTCGTCGTTCTGAAGAACAGCGACGCCAACACCGTGGAAGTGACGAACGCGGTCAAGAAGAGGCTCGAGGAACTGAAGGCCGAACTTCCCGCCGACGTCGATTCCAAAACCCTGCTGGACACGTCCGAGTACATCGACAACTCGATCCGGGACCTTTCGCACTCGCTGTACTGGGGAATCGTCCTGGTCTTCCTCGTGACCTGGGCCTTCCTGAAGCGGTTCACGGCTTCGCTCGTCGTGTGCGCGGCCATCCCCTTCTCGCTCTTGATCACCTTCACGGTGATGAAGCTTTTGGGATACACCCTGAACATCATGACGCTGATGGCTCTCTCGATGGCCGTCGGCATGGTCGTCGACAATGCCATCGTTTCGACGGACCAGATCATCTTCCACATGGAAAAGGGAGAACGCCGCGGCATCGCGGCGATCCTCGGGGCGGGAGAAGTCGGAGGGGCCCTTTTGGGGTCCACCACGACCACGGTGGTCGTGCTGCTGCCCCTGATCTTCGTCCAGGGCCTCGTCGGGGTTTTCTTCACGTCTCTCTGCGTCGTCATGATCGTGGCGGTGGCGATCTCGCTTTTCGTTTCGATCAGCTTCATCCCGATGGCCGGAAGCAAAGTCTTCAGGGCCGAGACGGAAAACCTGAAGATCCACGGGTTTACCGAGAGGTTCCTGAGGAAGCTGGAAACAGGCTACCGTGAGCTCCTTTCGTGGGGGATGGACCGGCCCTGGGTCATTTTCGGCGTCGCCGGCCTGTTCATGGTTCTGACTTTGGTCGGCTTCAAGTTCATCGGCACGGAGCTGACCCCGGAATCGGACACCAGCGAAATTTCCATCACGTTCAGACTGCCGGAGGGAACCCGGCTGGAAACCACCGACGCCCTGGCGAGGCAGGTCGTCGCCTACTGTCGCGAGAACGTTCCGGAGCAGAAACACGTCTTCGCCTGGGACGGCCAGACCGAGGAAGGCTACGGGATTGCCACGGGAAGCGACGAGGGGAGCAACGTGGGGACGGTCGGCCTGAAGCTTGTCGACAAGACCGACCGGAAACGCTCGGCCTTCGAGGTCGCGGAGCAGATCCGGAATTGGCTGGAAAAGAAGCCGGGTATCCAGAAAATGACGGTCCTCGTCTCCTCCCCGGTGCAGGCCATGTTTCTCGGTTCGAAGCCGGTCAACATCGAGATCTACGGCGACGACCTGAAAGCGATCATCCAGGTGGCCGAAGAGATCAAGAGCCGGCTCGAAAGGACGCCGGGAGCCGTGGACGTGACGCTGAGCCAGAAGCCGGACCGTCCGGAAATCCAGGTCCTCATCGACCGCGAGAAGGCGGCTCTCATGGGGGCCAGCACGGCCTCCATCGCCTCCACGCTCCGCATGTACTTCTACGGCGTCGAAACCGGGGAAAGCTTCTGGCAGGGGGAGGACGACTATCCGATCCGGATCCGCCTGGACAGTGGGCAGCGCGATACGATGCAGGTACTGGAGAGGCTGATGGTCCCCACCGCGGACGGAAAAACCGTGCGGCTTTCCACCGTGGCCAGGGTGGTCCAGGACAGCGGGCCGTCCGAAGTGAACCGGAAAAACCGCCAGAGGTACGTGATCGTCGAAAGCAACGTGCAGGGGCGGTCCCTGGGGCAGGTGACCGAAGCGGCCAGGAAGGAGATCGCATCGATGACCCTACCCCCCGGCACAAGGATCGCCTTCGGCGGCCAGGTCCAGGAACAGTCCGACGCCTTCCGGCAGCTCGGGCTGCTGGTGCTGCTTGGAATCGTCCTTGTCTACATGGTTATCGCCGCCCAATACGAGGCTCTTCTGGATCCCTTCATCATCCTCTTCAGCGTTCCGTTCGCCCTTGCGGGCGTCGTGATGGCCTTTCTTCTCA
This sequence comes from Synergistales bacterium, assembly GCA_015657435.1. GTDB lineage: Bacteria > Synergistota > Synergistia > Synergistales > 79-D21 > 79-D21. Next base: position 696,406 of record JADLKH010000003.1, read on the forward strand.
CGGGACTGTACCTGTCGATGCAGGCTTTTCTCGGCGTGATCATGCTGGTCGGGATCGTCGTCAACAATGCCATCGTCCTTCTCGACTACGTCGGGCTTCTCAGGGCCAGGGGGATGCGCCTGAGGGAATCGCTGCTGGAAGCAGGGGAAAGGCGCCTTCGCCCCATCCTGATGACGATGCTCGCGGCCTTCCTGGGGATGCTGCCCATGGCCGTCAGCAGGGGGCAGGGCGCGGAGATGTGGAGGCCATTGGCGATTTCGGTCATGGGCGGGTTGGCCCTCTCCACCTTCATCACCCTGATCCTGGTGCCGACCGTCTATCTGGTGACGGAAACGAAATTGCGGAAAAAACCGCGTTTTGCCGAGGCAAAGGGGCCGAATAACGTGAAGCTGACCTGGATCCTGTGCAACGAGAGCATCGCCGAAGATGTCCGCGAGGTTCTCGACAAGACGCCGATCACCGGATATACGGTGTGGCAGAATGTCCTCGGAACCTCCTCGGGGGGCGAAGCCCACTGGGGGGATGCGGTTTGGCCCGGAAGGAACTGGGCCTTCATGGCGGTGGAGGAGGACGGGCCCTCGGAGCGCCTCATCGTCCTCCTGGAGGAACTGAAGCGATTGGACCATGTCCGGAAGGCGGGGCTTAAAGCCTTCGTTCAGGAGGTTCGGGCGGTCCTTTGAAAAACTGGGGGTTTTCTCCGGTTGACAACCCCGTTTCTCCAGTTATAATAGCTAGCGCACCTCGCCGGCGTAGCTCAGCTGGTAGAGCAGCTGACTTGTAATCAGCAGGTCGTCCGTTCGATCCGGATCGCCGGCTCCAAAATGAGAGGTTGCAGTGAAGCGTGGTAGGGTGGCCGAGTGGTCAAAGGCAGCAGACTGTAAATCTGCCGGCTAGCGCCTACGTAGGTTCAAATCCTACCCCTACCACCACTGATCTATAGAGGTTGGGCCGACTTAGCTCAGTAGGTAGAGCACATCCATGGTAAGGATGGGGTCTCCGGTTCAAGTCCGGAAGTCGGCTCCAGGCTTTGAAATGGGAGATCCGGGGCGGACGTTCCGGGTCTCTTTTAGCATGAAGGGCCTTATGATAAAATCAGGCCCTATGGAATCAATCGTTGAATCATGATTATTTCTGCAGGGAGGGTATCGAAGATGGCGAAGGAGCATTTTGAGAGGACGAAGCCGCACCTGAACATCGGCACGATTGGTCACATCGACCACGGCAAGACGACGCTGACGGCGGCGATCACGAAGACGCTGGCCCGGAAGGGATACGCGGACTTCACGCCGTTCGACATGATCGACAAGGCGCCGGAGGAGCGGGAGCGGGGCATCACGATCAACATCGCGCACGTGGAATACCAGACGGACAACCGTCACTACGCGCACATCGACTGCCCGGGACACGCGGACTACATCAAGAACATGATCACGGGAGCGGCGCAGATGGACGGAGGGATTCTGGTGGTGTCGGCGGCGGACGGTCCGATGCCGCAGACGCGGGAGCACGTGCTTCTGGCGCGACAGGTGAACGTGCCGGCGCTGGTGGTGTTCATGAACAAGGTGGACATGGTGGACGATCCGGAGCTTCTGGACCTGGTGGAGATGGAGGTTCGGGACCTTCTGAGCAAGTACGATTTTCCGGGAGACGACGTGCCGGTGGTGCGCGGGAGTGCGCTGAAGGCACTGGAGTCGGACGGAGACAACGAGTGGACGGAAGGGATCATGAACCTGATGAAGGCGTGCGACGAGTACATTCCGGCGCCGCTTCGGGAGACGGACAAGCCGTTTTTGATGCCGATCGAGGACGTGTTCACGATCACGGGCCGCGGCACGGTGGTGACGGGTCGAGTGGAGCGGGGCCAGATCCACGCGGGCGAGGAAGTGGAGATCGTGGGGATGCGGGACACGCAGAAGACGGTGGCGACGTCGCTGGAGATGTTCCGGAAGATTCTGGACGATGCGATGGCGGGAGACAACGTGGGAGTGCTGCTTCGCGGGATCGACAAGGAAGACGTGGAGCGCGGCCAGGTCGTGGCGAAGCCGAAGAGCATCACGCCGCACAAGCATTTCAAGGGCGAGGTGTACGTGCTGAAGAAGGAAGAGGGCGGCCGCCACACGCCGTTTTTCTCGGGCTACAAGCCGCAGTTCTACTTCCGCACGACGGATGTGACGGGAGACATCGCGCTGCCGGAAGGCGTGGAGATGGTCATGCCCGGAGACAACAGCACGTTTGAAGTGAAACTGATCGTTCCGGTGGCGTTGGAGCCGGGTCTGCGCTTCGCGGTCCGCGAGGGCGGCCGTACGGTGGGCGCCGGCGTCGTCACCGAGATCCTCGACTAGGAGTCGTTAAGGGAATGGCAGACATCATCGGATTGACCTGCACGGAGTGCAAGCGGAGGAACTACGTCACCCTTGTCAACAAGAAGAAGATGGGAAAGAAACTGGAAAAAAAGAAATACTGCAAGTGGTGTGACAAACACACCTTGCACAAGGAATCCAAGTAGTGTAGAATAGCGCGTGCTCGCAGGTCCGTAGCTCGAATTGGTAGAGCACCGGACTCCAAATCCGGGGGTTGCAGGTTCGAATCCTGCCGGGCCTGCCATTTTTATCAAAAAGACAGGAGGCCGAGGCTGTGGACAGATTCCTCGACTTCATCCGTGAAGCCAGAGCCGAGATGCGCAAGGTGACTTGGCCGGGAAGGCAGCAGGTTTGGTACTCGACTCTCGTAGTTATCGCCTTGACGCTGTTGACTTCGGCCGTGCTTGGCGTGATGGACGTCCTCCTGACTTTCGTCTTCAAGGCGGTCATCAGGTAGGCAAAGCCCTGAAAGGCCGCTTGCGCTCAGGGCATCTGGCGGGGGGTGCGGGGGCCAGTTGAGCCCCCTTTTTAATGATGAACGAAAAAAACGACAGACGCTGGTACATCGTCCAAACCTACTCGGGATATGAGAATCGAGTCCTCGCGAACCTGGAGCAGCGGATCGCCTCCATGGGCATGGAGGACCGGATTTTTCGCGTCCTGGTCCCTGTCGAGGAGCGCGTCTACGTCAAGGACGGCAAGACGAAGAAGGTTCATCGCAAGGTTTTCCCCAGCTACGTCCTCGTGGAAATGATCCTCGACGATCAATCCTGGTACGTGGTCCGGCACACGCCCGGAGTGACGGGCTTTGTCGGGGCCGGAAACCACCCGATCCCCCTCACCGAAAAGGAAATCCAGGACATCATCGGCAAGGTCGGGAAAGACCAGGTCAAGCCGAAAGTCGAAATCGACGTCAAGCCCGGAGATGTCGTCCGGGTCAAGAGTGGTCCCTTCCAGGGACAGGTGGGTCCTGTGGCCGAGGTCATGGCGGATAAGGGGAAGGTCAAGTTCTCCGTCACCGTGTTCGGCCGGGAGACCCTTGTCGAAGCGGACTACCAGGAGCTCGAAAAGCTCTAGCGGAACTTATCAGGAAAGGAGGTTGGAAGGAACATGGCCAAGAAAGTCGTGGGAGCAGTGAAACTGCAGCTTCCCGCCGGCAAGGCCACGCCAGCCCCGCCAGTGGGCCCGGCTTTGGGTCAGCACGGCGTCAACATCATGGAATTCTGCAAGCAGTTCAACGCGAAGACGGCCGATCAGCCCGGAATGATTATTCCCGTCGTGATCACGGTTTACGCGGACCGGAGCTTTACCTTCATCATGAAGACCCCGCCCGCGAGCGTGTTGCTGAAGAAGGCCGCAAAGGTCGAAAAGGGCAGCGCGGTGCCGAACAAGACGAAGGTCGCGAAGGTGACGAAGAACCAGGTCAGGGAAATCGCCCAGCTGAAGATGGCGGACCTGAACGCGAACGACATCGATGCCGCGATGCAGATGNNATCATGGGCACCGCGAGGTCGATGGGGATCGAAATCGCCGACTAGCCCGGCGAAGGAGTTGTGGCAGGGCCGTAAAGGTCCACGACGACCACAGGGAGGTNNTATCGAAATGGGCAAGGAGAGCAAGCGGTACAAGGCCATCAAGGCAAACGTCGACCGGGAAAAGCTCTACGGGCTCCGCGAAGCGCTCGACCTCTGCAAGACGAACGCCACCGCGAAGTTCAATGAGAGCGTCGAGGTCCACATCCGGCTGGGCGTGGATCCCCGCCAGGCCGACCAGCAGGTCCGCGGAACGGTTCCCCTCCCGCACGGGACGGGCGTGACCAAGAGAGTCCTCGTCATCACCATGGGCGAGAAGCTGAAAGAGGCCGAAGAGGCCGGCGCCGATTTCATCGGGTCGGACGACATGGTCCAGAAGATCGAGGGCGGCTGGCTCGATTTCGACGCCGTCATCACTTCCCCCGACATGATGAAGTCCGTCGGCAAGCTGGGCAAGATCCTCGGACCCCGCGGGCTCATGCCGAGCGCGAAGACCGGCACCGTTACGTTCGACGTGGCGGACGCGGTCAAGGAAGTCAAGGCGGGACGCGTCGAATTCCGCCTCGACAAGTTCGGGATCATCCACAAGGCCATCGGCAAGACCGCCTTCACAGGCGACCAGCTTTACGACAACGCCAGGGCCTTCTTTCAGGCAATCCTGAAGGCGAAGCCTTCCGCTGCAAAGGGAACCTACGTGAAGAGCTTCTCCTTGGCCTCCACGATGGGTGTCGGCATCAGGATCGACCCCAACGCGGCCCAGAAGGAAATCGCGGCGGTCGAGTAGCAGCCCAGGCGGCAAACGGTCCTTTACAACTGAAAGCTACGAACCAGAGATAGCCGGTGTGCGCAACGGGTGCGCACGTAATGGAGAACGCTCCGCCCGCTGAGGTTCAGGGAATAGACTGCATGAACGCGACAGGTGTCGTGTTTCGGTGGCATGTCTTCAATCCCCGGCCCGGTGGGTCCGGGGATTTTTCATGTCTTGGCGAAGGAGGTGAATGTTTTGCCGACAGAATACCGAGTCCAGCAAGTCGCGATGCTGAAGGAAATGCTCGGAAAGGCCGAAACCGTTTTCGTCTGCGAGTATCGGGGACTTACCGTTGCGAAGATCACGGACATCCGTTCCAGGATCCGCAAGGCCGGCGGTGAAATGAAGATCGCCCGGAACACGCTCATGCGGCTGGCTCTGGAAGAGATGGGACACCCGGCTCCTGACGAACTGACTTCCGGACCGAACGTCTACACGCTCGTTTACGGAGAGATCGCCGACGTGGCGAAGACGCTGCGCGACTTCTCGAAGGAGAAGGGAAACGAAGCGCTGGTCGTGAAGGGCGGCATCATGGGCAAGGAAGTCTTGGACCAGGCCCAGGTGTTCGCACTGGCGGATCTCCCCCCGAGGGAGCAGCTGCTTGCCCAGGTCGTGGGCACGATCGCCGCGCCGATGCGCGGTCTGGTCACCGTTCTCAGCGGACCTGCCCGTGGATTGGTTACCTGCCTGTCGCAGGTGCAGGAGCANAAAGGAAAAAGCAGCCTAGCCTCGTGATGGACAGGCAGAAAGCCGTCCACCGTAGAATCAAATAACCCAAGGAGGATGAAATCCATGACCCGCGAAGAAATCATCAAGGCGATTGAAGAGATGTCCGTTCTCGAACTGTCCCAGCTGGTGAAGGATCTGGAAGAGAAGTTCGGCGTTTCCGCCGCTGCCCCGGCCATGATGGCCATGCCCGTTGCCGCCGCTGCCGCCGCCCCGGTCGAAGAGGAAAAGACCGAGTTCGATGTCATCCTGAAGAGCGCCGGCTCCAACAAGATCGGCACGATCAAGGTCGTTCGCGAGATCACCAGCCTCGGCCTGAAGGAAGCCAAGGAACTTGTCGACAACCCGCCGAAGGCCGTCAAGGAAGGCGCTTCGAAGGAAGAGGCCGAAGAGATCAAGAAGAAGCTCGTCGAAGCCGGCGCCGAAGTCGAAATCAAGTAGCCGTATTCGATCGGTTCACTTCGAAAGGACGGTCCTTTGGGCCGTCCTTTTTTTTTGCTTGCTATGGGGACGAACTGCCGTTATGATGCTTTCTTAAAACAAACCACCCGGCCGAGAGGGAGCCGGGGACGCAAACGAGGGAGGGAAGAGCGATGTTGGACCTGGTTCGGTGGCTAAGTGAGAAAAAATCGGTCGTCATGCTCGATGGGGGCATGGGGACGATGCTGGCCGACGCAGGCTGGCGCCCGCCCCTTCTGCCGGAGGAGATGAACCATGTCAACCCGGCTGCCGTCCTCGGGATCCACGAGGCCTACATCGAGGCCGGAGCTCTCGTGATTGAAACCAACACGTTCGGCGGTTCGGTGGGCAAGCTCTCCCACCGCTCTCTCGGCGGACAGACCCGACAGATCAACCGCCAGGCGGCCGCCCTCGCAAGGAAGGCCGCCGCCGACAGGGCCCTTGTGGCAGGATCCATCGGTCCGATCGGGCGCCTGGTGGAACCCATCGGGGACCTTTCCTTCGAGGAAGCCGTCGCTTCCTTCCTTCCCCAGATCCAGGGGCTGCGGGAAGGCGGCGTCGATTTTTACCTCGTGGAGACGATGATCGACCTGAGAGAGGCCAAGGCGGCCGTCATGGCGATCAAGCAGGAAGGCGGCGGCCTGCCCTTCGTCGTCAGCTTCACGTTCGATCGCAACGGCTGCACGATGACCGGGACGCCGCCGGAAGTCGCCATGGCCTGGGCCGAGGCGATCGGGGCCTCGGGGGTGGGGGCGAATTGCGGCGTGGGACCGCAGGCTTACGTCGAGACGGTCGATCGCCTTCGACAGGCCGGAGCCCTGCCGATTTTCGTCTATCCCAATGCGGGCGTTCCCTCTGACGGGGACTGGCTCGCCCCGGAACCGTTCGCGGAAGCCTGCGAAAAACTGGCGGAGGCAGGAGCCGCCGTCATCGGCGGGTGTTGCGGCACCACTCCATCCCACATCCGCGCCCTCAGAGGAAGGATCGCGGGGCACCCCCCCTCNAGAGGCATGGCCAGGAGGGAAACCTTCCTCGCCGGCCGAACCCGGGTTGCGGCCTGCGGAACGGGACAACCCCTGCTGATCGTGGGGGAACGGATCAATCCGTCGCGGAAAGGNCCCCTGCGCGAGGCCATGCTCGCGGGCAACTGGGCTTTGGTGAAGGAGGAAGCTCGGCTTCAGGCGGAAGCGGGAGCCGGTGTCATCGACGTCAACGGAGGGCTTCCCGGACAGGACCGACTTCGCCTGATGCATTCGGCGGTCGCGGCCGTCGAAGCGGCGACNCCCCGGCCCGTTTCCATCGACAGCGACGATCCCTTAATCCTGGAAGCGGTCGCGAAGGGAGTCGCGGGGATTCCCCTGCTGAACTCCGTGACCTGCGAACCGAAGGCACTGGAACAGGGGCTCCGCGTCGCTCACGAAACCGGTTCTGCGATCGTCATCCTGACGATGGACAGCAAGGGGATNCCCGAGGATGCAAAGGGGCGGCTTGCACTGGCGGCTCGTGCGGCCGAAGCGGCGGAAGCCGTCGGGCTTCCGAGGAAGGCGCTTTTCGTCGATCCGCTCACACTGGCCCTCGGTGCCGGGGAATCCAACGCGCTGGTGACCCTTGAAAGCCTGAGGGGACTTGCCGCGATCGGAACACGCTCCATCCTGGGGATCAGCAACATTTCGTTCGGCTTGCCCAACAGGGCCCTGCTGAACCGGACCTTTCTCGCCATGGCGATGTCCGCGGGGCTCGATGCCGTGATCGCGAACCCTCTGGATGCCGCGCTCATGTCCGGCGTGGCCGCCGGCAACGCGCTGGCGGGGCGAGACCCGGGCGCCAGGCGCTACATCGCGGCCTTGACCGGGAAGGAGGACTCCACACCCGTCCANGGAGGCCGCCAAAGCCCCTTCCTCCCCGGGATCGGCGAAGCGATCCTCCGGGGCGAAACGGAAGGCGCCCTGGCCGCCGGAAAGGCCTTTCTGGAGGAAGGCAGGGCGCCGATGAGCCTGATCCAGGACAGGGTGCTTCCGGCTCTCGAGGAAGTGGGGCGACTGTACGAGTGCGGGGATTTCTTCCTGCCTCAGCTTTTGGCTTCCTCCGAAGCCGCCCAGGCGGTTTGCCGGCTCGCCGAAGAACGGCTCCTCTCGGGAGGAGTGACCATCGAACCNCGAGGTACGGTTTTACTGGCCACCGTGGAAGGCGATCTGCACGACCTTGGGAAGAACGTCGTGGCGATGGTTCTGAAAAGCCGCGGCTACAGGGTCGTCGATATCGGGAAAGACGTCCCGGCCGAAACGATCCTCGATGCCGCGCTTGTGGAAAAGGCCGACATCGTGGGATTGTCCGCCCTGATGACCACCACCGTGGAGAAAATGGGAGACGTGGTCCGGATGGGAAAGGCCCGCGGGCTGCGGTGCCGATTCATCCTCGGGGGAGCGGCCGTGAGCGCCCAGTTCGCGGAACACGCGGGAGCGGATGGTTACGCGCTGGATGCGATCGAGGCTTCGAGGCTTGTCGATCGCCTTATCGGCGAGAAGAAAGCGGGGGAATGAACGATGTTCATCCGTGACCTTTTCAGGAAAAACGGGCCGGTTATTTCCTTCGAGGTGTTTCCTCCCAAGGCGGATGCCCCGGTCGAAGGGGTTTACCGGACGATTGAGGCACTCAAGGATCTTCAGCCGGGTTTCATCAGCGTCACCTACGGGGCCGGGGGAACCAGCCGGGACCGGACCGTCGAAATCGCCTCGCGGATCAAGAACGGCTTCGGAATCGAATCTCTGGCGCACCTGACCTGCCGGTCCCATACGCCGGCAGAGATCGATGAAATCTGCGAGGAGCTTCTGGATGAAGGCGTCCAGAACATCCTGGCCCTGAGGGGAGACCCTCAGCCGGGCGAAGAGGAGAACCCGAATCGCAGCTTTTCCTATGCCTGCGACCTCGTGCGGTATCTTCGCGATAACCAGTTCGGGAACTTCTGCATCGGCGGGGCCGCCTACCCCGAGGGACACGTGGAGTGCGTCGACCAGGCGAGAGACCTCGATTTCCTGAAGATGAAGGTGGACGCGGGAGTCGATTTCCTGATGACCCAGCTTTTTTTCGACAACGATCTCTTCTACCGGTTCCGGGACGAGGCNGGTCAGGCGGGGATCACCATCCCCCTCGTCGCNGGGATCTTTCCCGTGTTGAACGCCAGGCAGGTTCAGCGGATCGTTTCCCTGTGCGGGGCATCGCTGCCGCCCCGCTTCACCCGCATCATGGCCCGCTACGTGAACACGCCGGAAGCCCTGGCCGAAGCGGGCGTGGCCTACGCGACCGAGCAGGTGGTCGACCTGCTGACCGCCGGNGTGGACGGAATCCACCTATACACGATGAACCGCCCGGAGACCACAAGGCGTATCATGGACAATATCGCCCTTATCCGAAAGACGGCCTCTCCGGAAGGGAGTGCGGACGGTTGAGAAAAGTCGATTGCCACCTCCATGTCTACCCGCCGCAGGTGATCCGGGACTGGGAAAGGATCGCCGAAACCGAACCCTATTTCGGGAGGCTGGTCCGCGGGAAGGTTCACCGATGGGCGACCGCGGAAGATGCCCTGGCTGCGATGGATGAAGCGGGAATCAGCGAAAGCTGGATCTTCGGCTTTGCCTTCCGGGACCTGGGGCTTTGCAGGGAGTGCAACGACGCCGTCATCGAGCTTCAGACCCGCCATCCCGACCGTGTGAAGGGATTCGCCGTCGTTCCNCCCCTCGCGAGAGGGGCCGAGGAGGAAATCCTCCGGTGTAGGGAAAAGGGCCTGTGGGGAGTGGGGGAACTCTTTCCCGAAGGACAGGGATTCGACCTGTCGGATATCCGGCAGACCTGGCGGTTGGCGGGAACCTGCCACGAGGCGGGCCTTCCGGTTGTTCTCCACACGGCCGAACCCGTGGGGCACGACTATCCGGGCAAAGGGACCGTGGGGCCGAAGGAAGCCGCGAACTTCTGCGCCAATCACCCGGAACTGAAGGTCGTGTTTGCGCATATGGGAGGCGGCCTCTGGCTTTACGAACTGATGCCCGGAATGAAAACCGTGCTGCAGAATGCCTGGTACGACACGGCCGCGCTGCCCTTCCTCTACGGGCCCTCTGTCCTCAAGGCGGCATGGGCTGCGGGCGCGGGAAGGAAAATCCTCTTCGGAAGCGACTTCCCGATTTTGAAATGGGCCCGTTACGGCGGGTACCTCCAGGCCTCCGGCCTGACGGATGAACAGATCGAGGCGATTGTGGGGGGCAACGAGGCTCGATTTTTCGCGAATCGAACCCTTGACAAGGCGAAGCCCCGCATCATAGAATCTCTTCCAATTTACACTGAACCTTAAAAACAGCTCCAGGCATACTCTTATCCAGAGCGGCGGAGGGAACGGCCCGATGAAGCCCGGCAACCTGCCCGAATTTCGGGTGTGGTGCCAAGACCGGCAGCATGACGCTGCTTGATAGGAGAGGAAGATTTTGATGAGCCCTTCCTCTTGCGGAAGGGGCAATTTTTTTGGGAGGTGCATTGCCATGACACGGAAAACGGGAGAACAGATGNGGAATGATGACCAGGGCCCTGCACGCCGGATGGAGCCACGACAGCGCCACCGGGTCGTTCGGGCTGCCCGTTTACATGACGGCCGGATACCGGTTCGACTCTCCCGAAATGGCGATGCGTCTTTTCGAACTGGAGGAACCCGGCCATATCTACTCGAGGATTTCCAACCCCACCGTTGCGGCCTTCGAGCAGGGACTTGCCTCGCTGGAGGGCGGTGTGGACTGCGTGGCCACTGCCTCGGGACAGGCGGCCTTCACCCATGTTCTGGCCGTACTGTGCTCACAGGGGGATCATGTCGTCGCCGGAAGGCGGCTATACGGCGGAACCCTGACCCTGCTCAGGAACTTCTTTGCCCGGATGGGGGTTTCGAACTCGATTGTCGAAACCGATGACCTTGACGCGGTGAAAAACGCCGTCACGGCGAAAACCCGTTGCATCATCACGGAAACGATCGGCAACCCGGTGATGAACGTGGCCCCCCTTGAAGGGCTCGCCAAAATCGCGCAGGATAACGGCATTCCCCTGGTGGTGGACAACACCTTCGCTTCCCCGGCCCTCTGCCGTCCAATCGAGTGGGGAGCCTCCATCGTGATCCACTCCGCAACCAAGTACCTCTCCGGACACGGGCACGTCATCGCGGGAGCCATCGTCGACGGAGGCAACCTGGACTGGAAGGCTTCAGGAAAGTGGGAGGCCCTGACCAAGCCGGATGCTTCCTATCATGGGCTCGTCTTCTCCGATCGCTTCGGCCGCTCGGCGCTCTCGGCGAAAATCCGCTGCTCGATACTCCGGGACCTTGGAGGATGCCTTTCTCCCTTCAACGCCTACCTCCTTCACCTGGGCCTCGCCACCCTGCCGCTGCGGATGGCCCGTCACAGCGAAAACGGGCTCAAGATCGCGACCTTTCTCGAAAACCATCCCCAGGTTGAATGGGTTCGTTACCCCGGGCTTTCCGGCCATCCCCAGCACGATCTGGCAAGGCGCTACCTCCCGGAGGGGTGCGGAGGCATGATGGCCTTCTGCATCAAGGGTGGGGTCGAGGCCGGTCGAACCTTTCTGCAATCCCTCGAGCTCTTTGCCTCCGTGGCCAACCTGGGAGATTCCCGCAGCATGGCCCTTCACCCGGCCAGCACCACGCACGGGCAACTTTCCGCGGAGGACCGCAAGGCGGCGGGGATCGACGACGGACTGATCCGCCTCAGTATCGGTATCGAGGACGCCGGGGATCTGGCGGAGGACCTTGACCGGGCTCTTGGGCAAGCGGCAAGAACGGGGGGCGCTTCCCATGCCCGAACGGACCGATGAAGTTATCGGCTTCGTCGACCTGCCTACCCTGGAACTGGAATCGGGGCGGGTCCTCGAAAATGTCCGGCAGGTGTATTCCCGCTACGGGACACCCAAACCCGACGGCAGCAATATCGTCGTGATCTGCCACGCCCTCACCGGAAGCCACCGTGTGGCCGGAGAGCCCCTTGCCGGGCAGCCCCAGCCGTGGTGGGAAGCCGTCGTAGGGCGCCATAAGGCCATCGACACGGATTCCCTCTGCGTTTACTGCTTCAATATGATCGGCAGCCCCTATGGATCGACCTCCCCACTCTCGGTAGATCCCGCGACGGGGCAGCCCTGGGGGATGGACTTCCCGCTCTTTTCCGTAAGGGATATCGTCAATGCGGAGAAAGCGGCCCTGGACCGGCTTGGGTTTCCCAGGATCGGGGCCATCGTGGGGGGGTCTCTGGGCGGCATGCAGGCGCTGGAATGGGCAATCCTTTATCCCGATGCCGTTGACCGGATCGTTGTGATCGGAGCCCCGGCTCATCTCTATCCGCAGGCCATCGCCTTCAACGAAGTGCAGCGGCAGGCCATCTTCGCGGACCCGAACTGGAAAAACGGCCGCTACCAGGGCGGGCCCGTTCCGGCGAAAGGACTGGCCATGGCCCGCATGCTGGCGATGATCACCTATAAAAGCGAGAATTGCTTCACCCAGAGATGGATGCGCGAGGTGAAAAACGGCGACCTCGGAGACTGGTCGGGGCAGTTCCAGGTGGAATCGTACCTGCACCACCACGGTGAGGAACTGGTTCGGCGGTTCGATGCCGGTTGTTACGTTTACCTGACGCGAGCCATGGACCGTCATGACATCGGGGCGGGCAGGGGAGGGGCGGAAGCGGCGCTGAAGCGACTGGCGGGCAAGTTCCTCCTGGCTGTCGGCATCTCCAGCGACATGCTTTTCCCGACCTGGCAGGTGGAGGAACTGGCGGATCTGGCCGAAAAGGCGGGGGTGAACGCGTCCTACGACGAGATCGAAAGCGATGAGGGACACGACGCCTTCCTGCTCGATTTCGACCAGGTGGACGATGCCCTCCGGGCTTTTTGGGAGCGAAGCGGATTGACCGTAAGGACGTGTTGACAGGTTTTTGAAGGCCGGATATACTATCCCTCGCGTTCGGGCGGATAGCTCAGCGGAAGAGCACCTGCCTTACAAGCAGGGGGTCACAGGTTCGAACCCTGTTTCGCCCACCAAGAAGACAAAAGCAATTTGGCAATCTAAGTTTGAGCGGGGTTGTAGCTCAGTCGGTTAGAGCGCCGGCCTGTCACGCCGGAGGTCGCGAGTTCGAGTCTCGTCAGCCCCGCCAACATAAATTTCTCTCCGTCAGAATCGGCGGGATAGCTCAGTTGGTAGAGCAGCGGACTGAAAATCCGCGTGTCCCCAGTTCAACTCTGGGTCCCGCCACCATCTTCACCTTGCGGACGAGCGGAAGTAGCTCAGGGGTAGAGCACAACCTTGCCAAGGTTGGGGTCGCGGGTTCAAATCCCGTCTTCCGCTCCATTTTTGTTTGTGGGGCGGCATAGCCAAGCGGTAAGGCAGAGGACTGCAAATCCTTCACCCCCGGTTCGAATCCGGGTGCCGCCTCCAAATTTCTAAACCGCGTGGTATAATGAGTTCAGGCAATCCAGAAAACCTCAAAGACCTTCTGGGATAACCCCGGGAGGCCTTTTTTGTTTTGGCGGCGCATCCCTTCCACACAATCACGATGGAACCGAAACATCCTGCATTGCGCGCCGTCCGTGTTCGGAATCTGCAAGGAAAGGCAAGGAAAAAACGCATGGGAAACAAGCTAGTGTTCGTCAGCGGAGCGCCCTTCTGGTTCACGCCGGAAGGCCGATTCGAAGCGGCGGAGCAGAGCAACGGGCTATTCGTAGAACGGGTTATGCTTCGCACGGAACTGGGCTTTCGCGAGATCGTCAACGGCAAAGTCGTTCGATAGGACGCACAGACGCAGTGGAGAGAAGCCGGACAACCGGCTTCGAACTGAATGATCAAGAGGACCTCCCTGGGTGGGGAGGTCCTCTTTTGATTGTTTCTGCTGTTAAGTCTTGGGATTTGGAGCAACCAGCTTAGCCAAGAATTCTTGGTATCTCTGATCAGAACGGCAGGATTTTGCGGTCACTTTCATCTCACCGCTTTCAGGGTCACGTTGCCCGATGGATCTTTCAATGTTGTCGTTGGCTATTGCCTCAAGCATTTTAATGATTTCATCTATGTTGACGAAGAAGAGGTTCTTTTTCTTTTGCCAATCGGAGGCGATGAAAAATCCCGACAAGCTGGCAGTGTCATCGTCGAGGCAGGGGACGAAGACAAAACTATGAATAATTTGATGGCAGAGTTCCTTGGGGCAAAATGTTCGGCGTTTCTTAGAAGAGATGTCGAACAACTCGTCGATTCGGTGCCAATTCATGACATCGACAACCTTGTTTCTAGGTGGATGCTCTTCTACAACGATCGAGAGGGACTCTACTTCGTTGGAGACCTTGAAGGCCTCAATAAGTTTACGGACAGCGAAGGCGGCATAGAAAACATCCTGCTCTAGCTTGGCGACTGATGCTGCTCCCCATCGCTTCTGTTTTTTTCGACGCCTTAATGACGAGGTTCTTCGCTCGATTTCCTGCTTCCATGGAACTGAGTCCCAAATCATAGCGTCCTCCTGATCGTTGGGGCGAGTTTTCCGCTTGTTCGGCAGCCTATATTTTCTGCCTGAGTTTAATCTAATTTTCCGTAAAAAAGAAATTCCACTTCGATATTAACGCATACGATTACAATATCTCTGGATATGGGCTAAACTTGGCTTTGCGATGAGGGAGGCGGCAAATCCCTTCTAATTGGGCAAGGCGTCTTTGAGGAAATAGAAAACAAGGGAGGTGGTTTTGTGCAGCCGGAGTACGATGCCTTTGTCAAGAAGGTAGTCGGGAAAAGAACAAAAATAGCCATAGAATTTTTTGGGGTTTTCTCTCGTTTTGAATACGCATTAAAAAGAACTGGAAGAGTTCGGGGTTCTGGACGCGCTCGTTACGCTGAGGCTGATTGGGATTCCTTTGCAAATAGCATAAAAGGTATGTTTTTGACAATAAATAATGAAGATTTCAAGCAAGCCCTTTCATATCTAACAAAGACACCTCCAAGAAGGCAGGTATTATCGAGAGGTTCTCTAAATTGGGCCCCAATGAGAAGAGATCCTAGCGACTCTACCGAAACATATGTCTTAAGGCTTGTGCGGGCTGTCAGGAATAATTTCTTTCATGGAGGGAAGTATCCAACCGCCGTAATAGATGAACCCACTCGTAACAAGGAACTTCTTAATGCTTGTTTGGTGATTTTAAAAGATTGTCTTGAGTTGGACACAGGCTTGAAAAATGAATTTATGACGGGTTTATAGGCAGAAAAACCACCGTGTCGAATTTCGAAAATCGCAAGACTTTTTGAAACGACTAGCCTTTCCGATGCCCACCCGTTAGTGATTGTCCGTGGCCCAGCTTATCAAGGTCCCTACTTATGAAGGGTTGGACCTCCTACTCCAGAATCCCTGAAAAGATGAAAAGCTCTCCGTAGATCAAAATCCCTATCTCCGTCCTATGTTGTCGCCTTTAGAGAATACCCTTGCCTGTGATCAATCCTATGCCGGGTTTATAATCGAACATGCATGATGAATTAACCTAGCCTTACAATCTTGTTGGAGGTGGGTTTTCGGATGCAGAAGGATTTTCATTTCTACGCGGTTTACGTCCTTTGCAGGGGGGCCGGGATCAAGCCGGCTTTAGCGAAAAAGATAGCTTACGCTTCCCAGTATGTTGACGATGCGAAGTTCGGTGAAGCCATCTCTTTTGCTAACGGAGGGCGGTTCCAGCAAGAGATGACGGCCCATGAACTTATCGCAGCCGATACTCTTAACCCCGAAACGCAATACAGGATTTTTTCCGCTTTCCACTTCCTTCCAGGAAATGCCCAAAACTTGCCCCGCGTAACATCCCCTGAGCCGAAATTCCGGGAGAGGATGATCTGTACCCCAGATAGCGGAGTTGCACAAGAATTATTGGAGCATGTCAAACGGATATCGAACCGAGAGTTTTTCCCGCAAGCCATCGGAATCGCTCTTCACGTTTACGCTGACACATTTGCCCACCAGGACTTCTCTGGCTTGTGCAGGGATTTCCCTGGCCATGGACTGATCAACGATGCAGACGGTGTAAAAGTCTGGAACGATGAGTCCATGTCGTTTGAGCCGTATGCCCCTGGAAGGGGGATTTTCTCGAAAACCATCGGCTTGTTAGGCAATACCGCAAATTGGCTGGTCAACTCCTTTGAAATGGTCAAGCTGGGGCATACGCAGGTGTTCACTTTGCCGGATGAGCCATACCGTCGGTGGAAATACCGCCACGTTTACTATGGCCTTACCCTTGAGCGCAATAACCCGAATATCTTTTTGGAGGCGTCTCAGAAAATGCACTCATTCTTGGGTTCTCCTGCAATTCGTGTTGGCTTGACAGAGGCTCAACTAGAACAACCGATTCCTTGGGATTCTCTAGAAGGGCCTTTGAGGAACGCCTTTTCCCAATTTAAGGGAACAGAAGCTGAGCGTTGCGGCAAATGGCTTGAGGCGATCAGGCATGGAGATTTTTGTTTCGAAGAGGATGGAGATAGGGATTTTAGCCTTTATGACGACAAGGTCTGGTTTGAGGTCGCTGTCTATTGTCGGGCTAGGTTTTTCAAGTGGTGGGCTAAGTTCGGGAAGTTCTTGGGTAAAGTCTGGGTTGTCAGGAAGTTCGTCAAGAACGAGTGGTTCTATGTCTATGAGTGGCGCGATAAAGAAGGGTTCAAACAGTCTGATTGGAAAAAGTTCCACGATGCGGCTATCTGGCACCGTTTTACGGTCCTGAACAGAATCATGTCGGATAGGGGCATGATATGCGGGTAATTGTTGCTGCCTTGGATAGATTGCTCATGCAGAGGAGGGATACTGTTGTCCATTATCAAGGAAAAGATCCTCGCGGCCTTACAGGCTAATTCGGGATTGACAGACCGAGAAATCACGGATCTCCTGCTTGGAGGAGCAATAGGTCCGCAAAAAGTCAACCAAGCGGCGAGGTCTCTTGAGGAGAAATGCTTGATTGAGCGTCGGAAAAGAGCAGACGGGAAGATCGGGAATTTCATAGCGGTTGGAAAAGAGAATAACTGCGCGGGTAAAGAAGTCGTGAAAATTACGACTAGTAAGAAAAGAAACCAAGGGGGGGAAGCGATCTCCTATGACCGTGAAATAGACTTGCGGCAAAAATTTAACAAAGGTCTTGCCAAGTTGCTAGATATTGAAGAGAAAGACTATTATTCCAGACTTGCGACAGGACAAATGGATCAACTAAAGACAATAATTTCAAACGTTAACAACATAATTACCCTTCGTTTAGCCGTTTCCTTGACAGAATTTATATGCAACAAATTCGATATTGCAGGAGATAAAAAGAATCTCATATGCGAAAAAATAAAAACAACCAAACCTAACGCGAATGGTTTTGACCTTCAGCTTTCAGATCCAGATATCGTTGCCGAAATAAAGTGCAATATACCCATCAATGGAGGCCAGAAGTTTGGTTCCGCTCAAAAAAAGGGCTTAATGAAAGATATAAATAGCTTGCTTTATGGTAAAAGAAAACCCTCAAAGAGTGTAAGATCCTCTATCAAAATAATGGGCCTGTATGATACAGAAGACGTTAGAGCGGCAATTGGTCATTTTATAGAAAAATTGGATAACAATATCAAGAGTAAAATAAAGTCAGATTTCGATCCTTCAGAAGATATGGATCGCGAACATATATACATTGTTTTTGTTAAATAAGTACGACGATCCTAAGAAAAAGTTTCCCACTCTTCCTAAAGAGTGCCTTTCCTGTACCAACCGGTTGACCGGTTGAGGTTGCCCCAACCCGCCAAGTTTTCAACTTTTCACGACTAGCAGGGGAAAAATCAGGAAGCCTGAAAAGCTGGAAAGGAACTTGCCACTACAAGCCTGGAGCGGAAGGTTTCATTGAAGCTGGCACTTCGGGCCCGTGATAACGGCCTATAACTGCCGTAAAGTTTCGGATCAACCCAAATATGTTGCTTGGGAAAGTTACACGGTGTATTGGCCGGTTAAACCTCCGTATCGAGAAGATCCAGGGATCTCTCGGACCCTGTTTTGTTGCCGATGCGCAGCGTGAAGGATTTCCGGTCCTCCATCCCTTGTTTCAAAGCTCTGAAAAACACAATAGCCATTTCCGCCAATTTTCACGCATGAAAAAACGGAACCATACATGGAGCTCATTGTTCAGCAAGCCTGTTGCGCCTGACCACCGAATTCGGTGTTATTTCGGCTCTGTTCTGAATTGATAAAAAATAGCCCTACAAAAACCTGTTCGAATATATTTATCCGGCGTTTCCAGAAAAGCATAGATAAAGAGGATGAAAAGTAGTCGGTTCTGAATTAGTATACAACTGTTAAGCAATACCGATAGAGTATTTGCAAGGGATCTCTGGTGCATACACACATATCAGGACTGCAAATCCTTCACCCCCGGTTCGAATCCGGGTGCCGCCTCCAAATTTTTAAACCGCGTGGTATAATGAGTTCAGGCAATCCAGAAAACCTCAAAGACCTTCTGGGATAACCCCGGAAGGCCTTTTTTGTTTTGGCGGCGCATCCCTTCCACACAATCACGATGGAACCGAAACATCCTGCATTGCGCGCCGTCCGTGTTCGGAATCTGCAAGGAAAGGCAAGGAAAAAACGCATGGGAAACAAGCTGGTGTTCGTCAGCGGAGCGCCCTTCTGGTTCACGCCGGAAGGCCGATTCGAAGCGGCGGAGCAGAAGAACGGCCTGTTCGTGGAACGGGTGCTGCTTCGCACGGAACGCGGACTGCGTGAAATCGTCAACGGCAAGGTCGTTCGATAGGACGCAGGAAGCAGTGGAGAGAAGCCGGAAAAACCGGCTTCGAACTGAAAGATGAAGAGGACCTCCCTATTCAGGGAGGTCCTCTTTTTGAAGAGCAATAAAAAATTAATGACACGGGAATAGAATTTATAAGAATAAGAACGACAAAGAAGGGGTAAAAACGTCTATAGGGCCTATTATGATCGCACAAAACTAATATAATGGCGTATATGCATAACATGGGGAGGACAATCCGGTTCTAGAGAAGGTCTCTCTTGTTGCAGGTGGAACTCTCTTGCTAGCCCGAAAAATTGAAGAAGGGGATACGCGCCATGAAAGAAAGCACCCTCGAATTCGCCAATACCGATGATGCAGTCGCCATATTGAAGATATACGATTATTACGTCAAAGAAACCATAGTGACCTTCGAATGCGAAACCCCCTCCATTTCGGAATTTCAGGACCGCATCCTGAAGATAGCCTCCTTTTACCCCTATCTGGTTTGCCGGATAGAGGCGAANATTGTCGGATACTCCTATGCTCACCGGCACAAGGAGCGGGCTGCCTATCAATGGAATGCCGAGCTTTCAGTATACGTCGACAGGAGGTTTCAGCGATGCGGCATCGGCAAAGCTTTATATACTGCCCTAATTGGACTGCTGAGGCTGCAGAACATACAAAATGTTTATGGAGGTGTGGCTTTGCCAAACCCCAACAGCGAAAATCTTCACGGGCATTTGGGGTTCACCAAGTTGGGAATTTATCGTGAAACCGGATACAAATTTGATGCCTGGCACGATGTAGCGTGGTTTGAGAAAGCGATTGGCGACCATAGGAATAAACCAAAAGCAGTGGTGCCAATTTCAGAGATTGGAAAAGAGGCACGAAACGAAATAATATCTGGGAGTTCCAGCCTAATACGGTGGAAATAGAGGGCTGTCCTGAAATAGAACGGGCTATTTGTAGAACGGGTTATGCTTCGCACGGAACGCGGACTGCGGGAGATCGGACCTCGGCAAAGTCGTTCGATAAACCCAGGACGCAGTGGAGAGAAGCCGGAAGAATCGGCTTCGAACTGAATGATCAAGAGGACCTCCCTGGATGGGGAGGTCCTCTTTTGATTGTTGATTTGATCAGAAACCTGAGCCGGTAATTCCACTCAATAATCCGCAGTGTTTTTTTCCTTCACTGGTTTTTCTACGAGGTCGTCGGTTGGCTTGTACCAATAGTTGATGAAAACAGTCGGGAAGGGGTTGTTTTGTATGAAAGCGAATTTCCCCATTTTGATGGAAAGAAGATGCCCCTCACCCAAATCCCAAACGGTGAGGGCTTCCATTCCTTTGCCGTTTTCATTGATCGCCAGGCCGTAACGGTCCATCAAGCCCTGTTTGAAGGTGCCATACTGTTTCAGGGTTTCCTCGTCCGTCTTGGTCTGGGCAACGACCTGGACCCAGTACATCTGGTCCTGATAAATGAAAATATGACAAAAGACAGAAATGCCATTGTAGGTTGTGAAGTAGGTCAGTTGTAGTGCTTCGTTACGATTGCCCTTCTTCCAAAACTTTGTATCAGGTCGTTTGCTCATGATGTTCTTGACAGTTTTCTCCGAAGCCCCCCACGGAATTCCGAGAACCGTGTCCGTTTTCAGCCCGATGACAACGGGGCTGTCGTCTTTCCATTGCCCATCGTAGAGGATCTTCCCCTGGGGGTCTTTCATGACACCCTGGCCGTTGCGCTTTCCTTTCTGCCATTCCCCTTCGTAACTTTTGCCGTCAGACCACGTGAATATACCCTTGCCTGCAATTATCCCGTCTACCCATTCCCCGTCGTAACGGTTGCCGTTGGCCCACGAATATGACCCTTCGCCATTTACCCGGCCTTTCCTGTAAAACCCGTTAAAGGAATCGCCGTCATTCCATTGGAGAGTGACCTTGCCGTCAAGATAGCCGGCAAGCATTTCCCCTTGGCCTTTGGCTTCAAAATCCTTTCCGTTCAGGCGGATCGTAATTGTGAAACTGCCGGTACCTTGGGCGAGTCCGTTGATGGCTGGACCATCCCAGTTGACAGAGGTCAGGAGGCTGCCGCTGTTTGAGACCCAGAAGATTTTTGCCCCTGTTTGCTTGTCGGTTGCCCAGGTTTCGTTCGCCCGGGCGGAACCGGCAGCCATACAAACAAGAACTGTCACCAGACACAGAAGCCCTAAGGATTGACGAAGTCGCACCGGCGTAAACCTCCCTGGTAAAAAAGTCTTTAAAAAGATATTTTGCTTCGTTGCCCGAAGAGCATTGTTGCCTCCTGGGAGAGTGATGTCAACAAGTCGGGTGGGGGTTGCTTCGCACGGAAGGAGGACTGCGGGAAATCGGACCTCGGCAAGATCGTTCGATAGGACGCAGGAAGCAGTGGAGAGAAGCCGGTCAACCGGCTTCGAACTGAATGATCAAGAGGACCTCCCTGGATGGGAAGGTCCTCTTTTTGTGTTGCGGTAGCCTTGCTTTTCCTTCAATTGTCCTTCCGGATCCCGGGCGGTGCATAGAGCGGATCGAGGGCTTCTTCTTCGGGGAGGTACATCCGCAAAGTCATCGAAAGCGGGCCGCTCGGCGCCGGTAGCCAGTTTGCGCTCCTATCGCCCCCTGGATCCTGCGACTGTATGTATATTTCCAGGGAACCGCCGGAGCCGTAATGGATCCCGGGGGTTCGGTCACCGATTGAATATCGGTCGATCGGGTTATGAACCATGCGCTGGTCAGGCATACTGTAAATGGTGATGGACCAGAATCCAGCTTCCTTAACGGGTGGCAGTGTTCCCGGCGAAAACGATAGGACATAGCGGTTGACAGAGGCATCCAGGCCGTTTCCGGAATCATCGTATTGAACGCTGGGATAATAGGCCTCTTCCAGGTTGGCCCCATAGAGGCCCAGCTTGGCCGCCCCAGCCCTGACAAGGTATTGCCCCTGCATCTGTTCGCGACTGCCGAAGATTCGCTTGGTCAGAACCCAGCTGTTTTTCATCTCACCCAATTGTAGGAATGATCCTCTTATTTGTTCCCTGGCCGAATCGATACCTTGCTGGATGGCGTCCTGGATCGAGGGCCGGAAATCAGTCACATCAAAATAAAAACCGGGCCCGACGCCTATTCTGCCGAAACGCTCGACCAATTCGATTTCGGTCGGGTGGATTTTCAACTGGCCGAGAAGGAAGTTGAAATACTTGATGAAATCGGGGGACTCGGCCAAGGCCTGGTCGTAGGTCGGGAAGACGTCCATCGGGGCGGGATCCGGGGCTGCTCTGCCCAGGAATTGGCTCAAGGGCTGGGCAACATAATGCTGCTGGATTTCCAGCACCTTTTCCAGGTCGCCCTCGATGTCACTGTTCACCGCCGTGCGTCCGAGGCAAAACACGAAGTTCCCCTCAGACCGGAACAGGTTGTCCACCCCTGTCGGCTTAGGGCCTTTCCACCACGGGCTGGCAACCATGAAGGTCCTGCCTGCCGTTCCCGTTTCCCTTGTCCCGACGTAAGCGAAGTTGTGCGTGTACAGGTCGACAAGCTGGAAGGAAAAGTACCGGTCTTCGATGGTTGGTGTCGTGATAACCATTGGTTCGGTCCGGAGGTCAAGCCAGATCCCGGAGTAAAGAGTATCGTTGTTCTCCCTGACGATATTCGCGTCGTCGGGGCCCGCCAACGTGGTGGCGTGCTGGAAACGGTTGAAGGCTCTCGGCTTGATAGCCTGGATCTGCATCGTCTTGTAGTTTTCAAGCATAGGGTAGGCGAAAATGTAGGCCTCTTCTGCTACGGACCTTGCCTCTTCCGGGGTCAGAGGGGTCTGGTCCGAAATCATGGCATTGTCGGAAGAGGAGGAGCAGCCTGAAATTCCCGAAAGAGGAAAGAGGAGGACCACGAAAAGCAAGGGGACTTTTCGGAGGCGTTTTCTTAAAAACAGGAACACATGGATCCCCCCCTCTCATAAATGGATCCTTTCGGTTGATCGATATTTAAACCAAGAATATATTGTTTAAAAAAAAGTGTCAATCATTTAACTAACAATGTCCCGTGTTGCCGTGAGGAACAAAAGAAACGGTTGGTGTCCGGACATCTTTCCCGTGGAAGCATCGTTGGTAGGTAGATGGACGTGCAAAGTCAAGAGTAGGAGGCAAAACACGATTTCAATCGTGCAGGCGAGAATGTCCAGGAAAGCGGGGGAGACTCTTAGGGAAGACAGACGGCGTCCAGTGTCGAAAGCGGTCCTTCGCCAAGGGATTCGAGAGGCTTGCTGAGAAGGGGCATCTTTTCTTCGATCCTGACAACGAAATGGAAGTTCCTTCAAAACCCCTGGGCATCGAAGACCGTAAAGGTTCATGCAAGTCCCAATATTTCCCGGAAATCAAGGAAGCCTTTCACCGAGAGCACTCGCTGCTCATCTATCAGCATTTCCCGAGAATAGAGCGGCAAACTTACATTCAGCAGAGAGCAACAGAACTTTTCAACAAGGCGATGGGTCTTGATGCGATCTTCAGCTTCTCTACAAGCAATGTCTGCTTTTTCCTGGAGTCATAGAACAAACATACCCAGTATTTCCAAGATCGGTTGGGGATATAGGCACTCGTTGGGGAAGTCGGTTTACAGTCAGGTGTCACGGTTCGTAAAGAGATCTCGATAACCACGGTTGGGGAGAGAGAATCTTTACACCGTATCTTTGAGAGATTGCCTAGTATGGATCATTTGACTTCCCTTGAGGGAAAATCGCCGCCTGAATTGGTTTCCGAAAGGGGGTAACTTGTTTGTCGGAGGTTTCATCCGTTATGGGACTAGAAAGTTCGTTGAGGCGGTATTACGGAGAACTGGCAGGTAGCCTAAGGATTTTCCGGGAGACCTCCGCTCCCCTTGAACGTGCGTATGCTTTCAACTTCAATTCATTCGAACTCCTGATCGCCAATGAGCAATCCCTTTCCAGGGTGATCGGTTTCCTGCTTGATCCAAAGGAGACACACGGGCAGGGCATTGCCTTCCTCAAGTCTTTTTTCAGGGAAGTGCTGGAAAAGGTCATTAAGGATTTCGTCTCTCCAAAAGACCCCGATCTTGAAAAGGCGCGTGTCCGACTAGAATATCTGACTTCCACAAGAAGGCGCATCGACATCGTTATCGACCTACCAGAACTTCGCCTTGCGATCGAAAACAAGCCCTGGGCGAATGATGGGGATATGCAGATCGCCGACTACTACGACTTCCTCAAGCGACAGAACAAACAGTGGGTATTGTGCTATCTGACTCCGGGTGGCCAATCGTCGGAGAGTGCGGGGAAGGCAACACCAGAGAAAGACTATTTTTGCCTTTCCTGCCAGAAGCACATGCTTTCTTGGCTGAAAGCATGCATGAAGGATTGCAAGGCGGATCGGATTCGTCATTTCATAGAGGACTTCGAGGAGTATATCCAGGCCCACCTGAGGGGAACTGAGGAGGATGGCTATGAGCAGGCCCGAGTTTAAACTTGTCAGCGAATCGATTCGATCAAGCCAGGAGAACTTGGAGGCTGCTTACTGGACTGCCGAGGCGTGGCCTTATTCAATTTCCAGACTGAGGGGAGAGTTTATAAAGAAACTCGAAAATCAGGCTATTAAAGAGTGGGGAGAGCTTCAGTGGTGTGTAGAGCACGAAGATTTTTCCGGGAAAATGAGCGATGAGGATAGTCAATGCGAATTATGGTTCAGGAAAGAAACGCGGCAGCCTGATTATTTATTCGGCTTCACTTGTGAGGGAAAGAGGTTCAATAGGCCCAATTGGGGTGTTTTAAAGCCCAAGAGGGCATCTTCTGAACCTATACTTGCGGCACTTGAAGGCCTTCCATGCTCAGGAGCCAAGCAGGAATGGGCGTGGTGGCTCTATCTCAACAGAGAAATCCCCGGTATCGACTCATTGAGCAACCTCGCATTCCTGGAGGAAGCGCGCCGTTTTGCAGCTGGCTTCGTATCAGTCGAGGATCTTGAGATAACCAGTAAGATCCTAAGTCGGCTTACGGACATAAAGGAACGTCTAGACCGGGCAGGAATCTTCGAAGCCAACTAACCCCGTTTAAGAAATCGAATAAAATCCAGCCTGACCTGCCCCCCATTGTCTGTACCAGAAAGAAAGTGAATCTTCCAGCTTGTTGCCGCTGGAGAGTTGAGGTTGATCAACCCTACTTGATTTTCAGCTTTTCACGGGAACCAGGGGAGAGGATGGGAGGCCTGAAATGCTGGAAAGAACTTGCCACGACACGCCTGGAACGGAAGTTTCATCGAAGCTGGCGCTTCGGACTCGTGATAACGGTGGCTATAGCCGCCGTAAAAAATATACTGCTTGGGAAAGTTACACGGTTTAGTGGCCTGTTTAACCTCCGTTTCGAGAAGATACTGGGTCCGCTTCGACCCCGTTTTGTTGCCGGTGCGCAGGGTGAAGGATTTCCGGTCCTTCCTCCATCGCCCCGAAGTCTCTCAGAAGACAATATGCATTCCCGCCATTTTTCACGCATGAAAGATCGGAAGAGTAAATGCGGCTTGCTGCTCGGTGGGGCGGTTGTGCCTGACCAGCGAATTCAATGCCAATTGGGCTCTGTTCTGAATTGATAAAAAAGCCCTACAAAAACCTGTTCGAATATATTTATCCGAGGTGTCAGAAAAAGCATAGAAAAAGAGGATGAAAAGTAGTCAGTTCTGATTTATTATGTGAAAGTTAAGCAATAGCGATAGGGTATTTGCAACGGATCTCTGGTGCATACACACATATCAGGACTGCAAATCCTTCACCCCCGGTTCGAATCCGGGTGCCGCCTCCAAGTCTTTAAACCGCGTGGTATAATGAATTCAGGCAATCCAGAAAACCTCAAAGACCTTCTGGGATAACCCCGGAAGGCCTTTTTTGTTTTGGCGGCGCATCCCTTCCACACAATCACGATGGAACCGAAACATCCTGCATTGCGCGCCGTCCGTGTTCGGAATCTGCAAGGAAAGGCAAGGAAAAAACGCATGGGAAACAAGCTGGTGTTCGTCAGCGGAGCGCCCTTCTGGTTCACGCCGGAAGGCCGATTCGAAGCGGCGGAGCAGAAGAACGGCCTGTTCGTGGAACGGGTGCTGCTTCGCACGGAACGCGGACTGCGTGAAATCGTCAACGGCAAGGTCGTTCGATAGGACGCAGGAAGCAGTGGAGAGAAGCCGGAAAAACCGGCTTCGAACTGAAAGATGAAGAGGACCTCCCCATCCGGGGAGGTCCTCGTTTTGTGTGGGTGGAGTAGGTGAAATCGCTTGGACTGGTAGAATCATGCTCATAGGCCAAAACTGACGACCATCAAAGGAGGACATCACATGGGCAAGACGCTCCTCGTCATAGATCTGCAAAACGATTATTTCCCCGGGGGGAAATATCCTCTTTGGAATGCGGAGGGAACGCTTTTCGCTATCGAGAAGGTGATTGGGCAGGCAAAACTTTCCAGGGTTCCGGTCGTGCTGGTTCAACATATTGCAGACGAAACAAGGGGGATCTCCCCGTTCTTCAACAAGGGGACCGAAGGGGCGGGGTTGCATCCNCGGGTCCTGGCGGCTGTTCCTGAGGCTCCCGTTATCGTTAAAAGGTTTGCCGACGGTTTTGTGGGGACTCCTCTGGAGGAAACCCTGGACAGGCTGGGAACCACGGACCTTTTGGTGTGCGGAATGATGACGCAGAACTGTGTCACCCACACCGCGATTTCAAAATCGGCGGAGAAATATCGTGTGGTTGTCTTGCAAGATTGTTGTGCCGCCGTGGATGAGATGATTCACAACATCGCCTTGAATGCCCTTTCGACGCGCGTGGTCCTTGCTCCCTGGCGCGAGGTGCTGCCTTAACGGGAAATCTTGGGCAAGTTGCAGGCAAGGCCCCTGTCGGAAGTACCGGCTTCGAACCGAATGATCAAGAGGACCTCCCTGGATGGGGAGGTCCTCTTTTTGTATAGCCTTTGAGTGCGTAGGTTTACAGCGAACTTACTCTGGTTCCCCTGAACATTCCAATATCATGTATGTCGTGAAGATCCCCAGCGTCCCAAGTTTGCGATGGAGGTCCTCCAAACTCTTCATTGATGGCAAGGCAACCTCAATGACGAAGTCCACTTCACCCGTAACGCTCCAATAACGGATTAGCCCGGGCAAACGGCTGAACATTTCAACGACCTCGGAGTCAGGCACTCTCCACCTTCCATGTTCGCGCTTAATCTGTACGGTAATCATTGCCCTTATCGGTTGGCCGAGCTGGGCATGATCGATGACAACCTTGTACCCGGATATGATGCCGTCCTCTTCCATCTGTTTGATCCTGTCGCGAACGGCAGGCGCTGAAAGACAGACAGTTGCTCCGATCTCCGTAAATGAGGCTCGGGCATTCTTCCCGAGTTCGGTGAGGATACGCAAATCGGTTGTATCGAGATCTCTTTTTCTTTGTGTCATTTTATTTCCCCTTTGAGAAGGTTGGAGTTGCTTCTTATTTTAACCCGGAAATTGTCTCGATCTCTGCAAAAACTGCCTTCTGAGAAGAACAA
Organism: Synergistales bacterium; assembly: GCA_015657435.1. Classification (GTDB taxonomy): domain Bacteria; phylum Synergistota; class Synergistia; order Synergistales; family 79-D21; genus 79-D21. Next base: position 723,618 of record JADLKH010000003.1, read on the forward strand.
CCCTTCACTTTCCAAATCGAATCTGTCCTTATCCATTTGCTTTCATATGGTGCTGAGGGAATCCCGCTAGGACAATAAAGCCACAGAGCTCCAGAGCGCTCCAGTCGAAGGAGGAAGAAGATCATGATCAAGCGGGTCATGCTGGGCTTGCTCTGCCTTTCGGGGTTTGCATGCCTGGTGTTGGGGAGCATAGACGCCTCGGCTCGGGCTAAAGACACGGCGATTCCAAAGACGGGTAAGATCCAGCCAAGTCATTGCTATAGGATCAATAGGGCCGGTGAAAGAATACCTATCCCGTGCAACATTCGTGTACGTCAAGGGGATAGGGAGTCCCGAAAAAGAACGGCCGACAGGAAGCGATAGGAGATAGCGCCGAGGTCGTTCGATAGGCGCGGGAAGCAATGGAGAGAAGACGAAACGACCGGCTTCGAACTGACAGATGAAGGATCCCCCTGGATTGGGAAATCCTTTCTCGTTTGGCCTTGGATCGCAACAATGGGAAAATGACAAGGTTATGTAACAGCAGGGTTGTATCGGCTGGAAAGAGATCTTATTGAAATAGAAAAGGGGGGCTAGCCGTTGCGAATTCCAATTCTTACCGAACGACTCGCCATCAGGAATCTTGAACAGGAAGATGCGGAGCGGATGTTTTGCTACCGTTCGAACCCTTCAATCTCTCGGTTCCAGTTTTGGGAGCCCTCTTCGGTTGAGGAAGTCCTGTCATTCATCGAGACCTCCTGCGGGGGTGCTCAGGGCAAAAGCGAAAGATGGCGGCAGTTCGGCCTGTTCATGCCGACTACCGGCCAAATGGTGGGCGATTGCGGCTACAGGTTGCTGGCTGAGGATCCTTCCCAGGCGGAGATTGCGATCACGGTTGCCCCTGAATTTCAGGGGCAGGGATTTGGGGATGAGGCTGTTCGAGCCCTTCTTGATCTTCTTTTTAGGAAAGAAGGCAAACGGAGGGTGTTCGCCTCGGTTGACCCTGAAAACACGGCCGCAGTTGCCTTGTTCAAGCGCGTGGGGATGAGAGTCGAGGCCCTGTTTATCGAAAGCCTTTGGTTCAAGGGGAGGTGGGCCGACGATATGATCTTCGGGCTCCTTGCCCGGGAGTACAAGGGTAAAAATTGAGAAGAAAAAGCTGTTCGTCGAACGGCTTATGTTCCGCATGGAACACGGATTGATCTAGCCACGGGAAACGGGTCCAAAAAATAAGTTAAAATGGGCTGATTCCTCGACGAGGTAATTCCCATCCCGGACACCTGCGAAGGCATGCCCGACTAGTTGGACGAATACTGGCGGGTCGGCCAGGTGCGATCTCGGGAAACCAGGAAAGCGCAGCTCTTCCGGTTAGGCCGTGACCGAGTCTATTCACGCACATAAGGAGGTTTCCCGAAATGGACATTCCACGGATCTTCAACATCACCGAAAGCGCTCACCGCATCCATAATCCCTTCACGCCCGAAAAGCTTGCCACTCTGGGCGCGGCGCTCCGCCTGGAAAAAGGGACACGAGTGCTCGACCTCGGCAGCGGTTCCGGGGAGATGCTGTGCACCTGGGCACGCGATTACGGAATCATCGGCACCGGTATCGACATGAGCCAGTTGTTCACCGAACAAGCGAAACTCCGCGCAAAAGAACTCGGCGTCGCCGATAAAGTTAACTTCATCCATGGCGATGCTGCCGGCTACGTTTCCGACGAGAAGGTCGGCGTGGCAGCCTGTGTCGGTGCCTCCTGGATCGCCGGGGGAGTCGCCGGTACTGTCGAGCTTCTGGCGAGGAGCCTGCGCACCGGGGGGATTATCCTCATCGGCGAGCCCTACTGGAGGCAGTTCCCGCCGACGGAAGAGGTTGCCAGGGAGTGTCATGCCAGCTCGATCTCCGACTTTCTCTTGCTTCCGGAACTCATCGCGTCTTTCGGCTCCCTTGGCTGCGATATCGTTGAAATGGTTTTGGCTGACCAGGACGGCTGGGATAGATACGAGGCGGCCCAGTGGCTTACCATGCGTCGATGGCTTGAAGCCAATCCGGGGGACGAGTTAGCCGAAGAAGTTCGAGCCAAATTGTCCTCGGAACCCGCGCGTTACGCCGCTTATACGCGTGAATACCTGGGCTGGGGTGTGTTCGCGTTGATGACGCGGTGATGATTTGTGACATACGGGGAATCGTCAACGTAAAGTCGTACGGTAGCAGGCAGGACGCAGTGGAGAGAAGCCGGAACGACCGGCTTCGAACTGACAGATGAGGAGGACCTCCCTCGATGAGGAGGTTCTTTTTTTGTGTGGGGTGAGTAGGGTGTTTGAACTGGCAGGAGTTGAACATGACCCGATAAAAAGAGCGCTCGTTTGGACAACCCCTCTGTTATTAAACACCGGCGTGAATGGACCTTTAACAAAAAGAAAATACCCCAAGGGATGAATGAATTATATATGCAATAAATCCTGTTTTTCACTAGTGGAAGAGCTATTGACAGGATTCCTCCTTAGCTCGTATCTTAATGCAAGAAAAAAATCATGTAGAATAATAATGCAGGAAGAAAATCATTTTTACTAGGGGGAGCCATGAAAGAACAACTTCTTTCGAAAATTTCGGAAATGTCCCCAAACCAGCTCAAGGTGGCCAGGTTCATTCTCGATTTTCCCCAGGAAGCGGCTTTTCTTACCGCCTCCCGGCTGGCCGCCCGTACCGGAGTCAGCGAGGCAACGGTCGTCCGTTTCGCTTCGTTTCTCGGTTTCGAGGGTTATGGAAAGATGCGGGACTCCATCAGCCACATGGTTCTTGACGAACTCTCCACCGTGGAAAGGATACGTGATTACCGCAAAGAGGCCGAAGGCAGTTTCCTGGAAAAGATCGTGGCAAAGGATATCCAGGCCCTCTCGAAGGTGCAGGGACACATCCCGGAAAGCCAGGTCGAAGAAATGTCAAAGGCGATCATGGAAGCGAACGCCGTCCTCGTCGCGGGATCGAGAAGTTCTTTTGCTTTGGCCTACTACCTCCATTATTACCTTTCGTGGATTCGCACGTCAGTGTCCCTCCTTTCAGAAAACACGGCTTTCGAAACACTTGAAAATGCCGATAAAGGCTCTCTTGTGATCGGGATCAGCTTCCCGCGATACACGAGGTGGACCGTAGAGATTCTGAAGCATGCGGGCGAGAAGGGGCTTGCAAGGGCATCCATCACCGACAGCATGGCCAGCCCGCTTGCGATGGAATCGGATTGTGTCGTGACCGTTCCCTACACGCCCGTTTCCTTCATCGATTCTTTCACGGCTCCGATGTGCCTCCTTAACTGCATCATCCTTTCCGTTTCACGCAAGGCAGGGGATACCGTTTCCGCGAGGTTCTCGGCCCTTGAGGGACTTTGGGCCAGGAACCGGACCTATCTTTCCCCGGGGAATATCCAGACAGACTTCCCTAGCCCTGATTTGCAGGAATAGTCGAATAACGGGAAGCCGAAGAGAGGGGGTCCTGCCTGAGAAAAAGGTCTTGGCTTCACCAGCAGCGTTTCATAAAGGAGTGATCCTCTTGCAGGAATTTGGGCATTTGATCCCACGAAACTTCAGGACGGATTTCAAGGTCGCCTCCCGTGGGGAGGGAATCTACATTTTCGATCAGGAGGGAACTCCCTATATCGACGGGTGCTCCGGCGCCTTGTTGTCCAGCATCGGTCACGGCAATCGGGCCGTTATAGAGGCGATGGTGCGGCAACTGGAGAAGATCGAGTTCGCGCATCCTTCCCGATGGATGGTTCCGGCGGTCCTTGAAGCCGCGGAAGAGATCTCCTCCATCACGCCCGGGGATGTCAAAAGCGTCTGGTTGGTCAGCGGGGGAAGCGAAGCGGTGGAATCCGCGATCAAGTTCGCCAGGCAATACTTCGTCGAAAGGGACGGAATCAATTCTTCGAAGTCAGTCGTGATCGGAAGATGGAATTCATACCACGGCAGCACAATTGGAACGATGGCTGTAGGGGGCTCCATGCCCCGTCGCCGCATCTTTTCCCCCCTTTTCAGGGAATTCCCGAAAATACAGCCCCATTACTGCTACAGGTGCCCCTACGGGCAGTCCTACCCGGCTTGCGGCGTCATGTGCGCCAGGGAACTGGAGGCGATGATCAAGCGGATTGGTCCCCAGTACGTGTCGGCCTTCATCGCGGAACCGGTGGTGGGGTCGACGGTCGGAGCCCTTCACCCGCCGAAGGAATACTGGCCCATTGTTCGTGAAATTTGCGACCGGTACGACGTTCTCCTGATCGCCGACGAGATCATGACAGGGATCGGCCGCACGGGAAAAGCCTTCGGCGTCGATAACTGGAAAGTGGTCCCGGACATCATCTGCGCGGCAAAAGCCATGTCGGGGGGGTATTCGCCGGTCGGAGGCATGTTCGTGCGGACGCCTCTCGCGGAGGTCCTCAAGGGAGGTTCCGGCGCATTTATCCATGGCCACACGTATAACGGGAACCCTGTCACGGCAGCTTCGGTCGTAGCGACGATGAAGTTTATCAGGGAAAACCACGTGTTCGAAAACGCGGCAATACAGGGCGAATACCTGGGAAGCAGAATGGAATCCCTCGCGGACAGCCCAATCGTGGGTGAAGTCAGNGGGCTCGGCCTGATGAGAGGCGTAGAGATCGTATCGAACAAGAAGACCCGGGAACCCTTTTCTCCATCGGTGAAAGCCGCCCAGAAACTGACGCAGGAATGCCTTGCCCGCGGTCTCGTGATCTACCCGGGCACAGGGCAGGCTGACGGCGTTACCGGGGATCAGTTCATGGTCGCCCCGCCTCTCATCGTCAGGAAAGAGGAAATCGACGAGATCGCAACCCGGCTCGAAGAAGCGCTGAAGGCAACAGCCAAGGCCTTGCTGCCTTGAGAAAGGGTCCAAATCCGGAGAAAGAGAAAGGGGAGTGCAAGGAAATGAAGAAAGGGATCATTGCGGCGGTTCTCATCTCATCCCTCGTATTTGCAGGAACGGCACTGGCGGCAACCACTTTCATCACGATCGGTTCCGGCGGTGTGGGAGGCACTTATTACCCCTTGGGCGGAGCGATGGCCGAGGTCCTGAGCAAGGCGAACATCGACGTGAAGGCCACGTCCCGCTCGACCGCGGCCTCGAAGGAAAATTGCAGGCTGGTGGCGACCGACAAGGCCCAGATCGGCATGTCAATGGGTTCGGCCCTCTACCAGGCCGTCACGGGAACCGAAGCCTTCACCCAGGACGGAAAACTTCCACTCGAGGTCCTGATGAACATGTACCCGGCTCCCCAGCACCTGGTCACTACCACCCGAACGGGAATCAAGACGCTTAACGACCTCAGGGGCAAGAAAGTATCGGTCGGTGCCGCAGGCGGAGGGGACCAGCTTTTGACCCTCATGATCCTGAAGGAAGCGGGAATCGATCCGGATAAGGATTTCAGCAAGCAGCAGCTGACGCAGTCGGAAGGCGTGATGGCCCTGAAGGACGGGAACGTTGATGCCGTGTTCTGGAACTTCGCGGCCCCGGGTTCCGCCGTTCTCGAACTTGCCGCTCAGCGTGACGTCGTCCTCGTGCCGATTCCTGCGGATGTCGTGAAAAAGGTCACGGCAAAGTACCCCTACCTTCTTTCCTACACCATCAAGGCCGGGACCTACCCGAAGGTTGACAGGGACGTCCTGACGATCGCCGATGCCAACTACCTGGTCGTCAAGAAGGGGATGGACGAGAAACTCTCTTACAACCTCATCAAGACGCTCATTGAGAACCAGAAGAAATTCATGGACGTCACCCCGCAGGCGGTTCACTTCAACCCCCAGGAAGCGAGCCTTGGCAAAGTGGCTCCGTTCACGTCGGGGGCCGTGAAGTACTTCAAGGAAAAAGGCGTCCAGATGTAGCCTCCCCCCACAAGGCCCGGGACGGCGTCGAGGTTTGGCCCGTCCCGGACAAGGGGCGAGATTTTCCTGAAAGGGCCTGAAAAACATGGATGAAACCGACAAAATTGAAGAACTGATCGAGGAAGTCGAGGGGAAAAAACGAAAATTAGAAGGCTTTCCGGGGCTTCTCATTGCGGCCATTGCCATCGCGGCATCGTGCTTCCACCTCTACACCGCCGCTTTCGGGCTTCTCCCCGCAATGACGCAGAGAGCAATCCACTGGATGTTCATGGGATCCCTGATTTTCCTCCTCTACCCGGTTTCGAAGAAAAGATCGCTTAGAAAGATCGACATCTGGGACTGGGCCTTTGCCGGTCTAGTTGTTGCGGCTTGTCTCTATATCCTCGTCAACTGGAACGCCATCTGTGATCGCGAAGGGATGCCGATCCCCTCGGACATTGTCATGGGGACGATCATGACCCTGCTGGTCATCGAGGCGACAAGGCGTTCCATGGGGTGGCCTCTTCCCCTCGTTGCCTCGATCGCGATCCTTTATGCCCTCTTTGGCCGCTATATGCCGGGGATGCTTGCTCACGCGGGTTTTCCCGTGTCCGAGCTGGCTCCGTTCTTTTACCTCAGGACCGACGGCATATTCGGCATCCCGCTGGGTGTTTCCTCGACATTCATTTTCCTTTTCGTGCTTTTTGGTGCCGTCCTCAATATTTCAGGGGCGGGGCAATTCTTCATTGACATTGCCCTTGCCCTGACGGGAAGAAGCACCGGAGGTCCCGCCAAGGCGGGCGTGGTGGCCTGCGGCCTTATGGGGACCGTGTCGGGCAGTTCCGTGGCGAACGCCGTCACGACCGGTTCCTTCACGATTCCCTTGATGCGCCGCGCGGGCTATATGGACACAACTGCAGCGGGAATCGTCGCAGCTTCCTCGACCGGAGGCCAGATCATGCCGCCCGTCATGGGTGCGGCAGCCTTCATCATGGCCCAGTTCCTGGGGGTTTCCTACTGGGAAATCGTTGTTGCCGCCGCTCTTCCGGCAACCCTGTATTTCGCCTCGATCTTCGCGATGGTTCATTTCAGGGCCGGAAAGATGGGCATAAAGGGGATGTCCAGGGAAGAACTTCCGCATCTGGGGCAGGTGTTCAAGAAAGGTTGGCATCTCCTAGTCCCCATCATCACCCTTGTCGTGTTCCTCGCGCTGGGCTATTCGCCGTCCAAGGCCGTTTTCTGGTCCCTTGTGGTCCTGATCGCCGTTACCTGGGTCGGGGCTAAGGAATACCGCATCACGCCCGAGAAATTGCTGAAATCGCTGATTGCCGGAGGGACTTCGGCAATCGAGGTGGCCGCAGCCTGCGCCTGCGCGGGCATCATCATCGGGGTCGTGGGCATCACGGGCCTCGGCCTGACCTTCTCGTCTTTCCTCCTGGATCTTTCCCACGGGATCCTTCCCCTCACTCTTGCCTTGACGATGGTGGCCTCCCTCATTCTCGGCATGGGACTCCCGACCACGGCCAACTACGTGGTCTGCAGCACGATCATCGCTCCGGCACTCATGGGGATGAACGTTACGCCCATGGCGGCCCACCTGTTCATCTTCTACTTCGGGATCCTGGCCGACGTTACGCCTCCCGTAGCCCTGGCTGCCTATGCCGCATCGGGGGTCGCGGGGTCAAACCCGATGAAAACGGGATTCATGGCCTGCGTCATGGCCCTTGGCGGATTTCTCATTCCCTACATGTTCGTCTATAACAACGCGCTTCTATGCAGCGGATCTGTTTTTAATGTTTTGCTGGGGCTGGTCCCGGCCCTCATCGGAGTCATCGGCCTGGCGGCAGCAGTGCAAGGTTATTTTCTCCGCCCGATGAACCTCCCTTCGCGTCTGCTTTTCGGGGCGATACCCTTCCTGCTGATTTACCCCAGCCACGTCGCGGACCTGGTTGCGGCGGGTGTTGTCGCGGCCTATTTCTTCTATCAGAAACACAAAACCAGGGCGGACCTTGCCGAAGAGGAGGCATAAAGTGAAAAAAACAATGCCGCGGCCTGTCATTGGTGCGGAAAAGGCGGTCGGCTACATCCGGGATGGAATGTCCGTCATGATCGGGGGGTTCAACTACGGGGGCATTCCCTACACGCTGGTGGATGCCCTTGCCGCGAGTGGAGTCAAGGATCTTCACCTGATTGCCAATGACACGGCCTACGCGAACGAGGAGCATCCGGAAGGAATCGGGCATGGCAAATTGGTCGTGAACAGACAGGTACGAAAGGTAACGGCATCCCACGTTGGGCTGAACAGGGAGACGGGGCGGCTTTTTAACGAGGGCAGGCTGGATTTGGAGCTCGTTCCGCAGGGAACCTTTGTCGAGAGGATACGCTGCGGGGGATTCGGACTGGGTGGTTTTCTCTCTCCAACGGGCGTCGGGACCATCTACGAGGAAGGCCGGCAAACGTTGGAAATCTCGGGGGAAAAATTCATCGTCGAATTGCCCCTCAAGGCAGACGTGGCGCTTATCCGGGCCTGCAAGGCCGATACCTGGGGGAACCTCATCTACGTCGGAACCAACAGGAATTTCAATCCCCTGATGGCGACAGCCGCCGATCTCGTCTTTGCAGAGGTGGATGAAATCGTCGAGGCGGGAGATCTCGACCCTGATTGCATCGTAACGCCGGGGATCCTGGTCGATGCCCTCGTCCTGAAAGGAGACAGCTACTATGCTTCCCGTACTTGATGATGAGGTCGTCCGGCACCGTATCGCGAAAAGGATCGCCCTTGACCTCGAGGATCAGGCTGTCGTCAACCTCGGCATTGGGATCCCTACCCTTGTCTCGGATTATCTCCCTTCCGATCGCCAGATGATCCTGCAGACCGAAAACGGGGTGGTCGGGGCGGGCCCGATTCCTGATAAACCTGACTTGCGCTATATCGGGGCGGGTGGAAGGGCCTTGTCGCTGATACCCGGTTCCTCGATCGTGGCAAGCGACTTCAGTTTCGGGTTGATCAGGGGAGGGCACCTGGACGCCACGGTCCTGGGAACACTGGAAGTGGACGAGGAAGGAAGCCTTGCAAACTGGTGGATCCCGGGAAAACTGGTGCCGGGAATGGGCGGTGCCATGGACCTGGTGACCGGGGCGAAAAACGTCTATGTCGCCACGACTCACTTGGACAAGAAGGGCAGGCCCAAGCTCGTCAGGAAATGCACCCTTCCTTTGACCGGCGTGGGAGTGGTGACGACGATCGTGACGGAGTTTTGTGTCGTCCGCAGGAAAGAGGAAAAGATGGTTCTCTGCGAAATCGCACCAGAAGTTTCGGTAGAAGAAGTGGTTGCGAATACCGGGATGACCCTGGTTATCCCCTCGAAACCCGAAACGATGCTCGGGATCTGAAAAAAACGGGAAAACCGCGGAAGTGAAAGGTGGAATCCTTGAAATGGGAAAACCCGTGATTTTAAGTGCCTGCAGGACTGCCGGCGGGAAATTTGGGGGAACACTGAAAAACGTGGAGGCCACCGAACTCGGCGGAGTCGTCATCAAGGAGGCGATTTCGAGGAGCGGCGTACCGGTTGATTCTATCGAGGAAGTCGTCATGGGGAACGGCTGGCAGGCAGGGACCGGGGCAAATCCCGCTCGTATCGCCCTCTTCAAAGCCGGGCTTCCACAGTCCATTCCCGCCTTCACCGTCAACAAGCGATGTGGTTCGGGCCTGAAGGCCGTCATGCTCATCAGCGACAGAATCCGTCTTGGGGATATCCGCTCAGGACTTGCGGGAGGCATGGAAAGCGCCTCGAATGCCCCCTATCTTTCCCAGGATGCCAGGTGGGGAGCACGCATGGGTGAAAAATCGCTTCTCGATGTGCTCCACAAGGACGGCTTCCTCTGTCCGCTTGCGGGAATGCTGATGGGAGCGACCGCTGAGGTCCTGGTGGAGGAATACTCGATATCGAGGGAGGAACAGGACCGATTTTCACTTGAAAGCCACAGGAAAGCCCTGGAGGCGATCGACAAAGGGTGGTTCAGTGAAGAAATCGTTCCCGTCCCGGTCAAGGACAGGAAAAAGGGGACGATCCTGTTTGAACAGGACGAGATCCCGCTTCGGGACACATCCATGGAGGCACTCGCAAAACTTCCGGCGATATTCAAGAAGGACGGGACGATCACTGCAGGCTCAAGTTCGGCTCTTTGCGACGCGGGTTCTGCGGTGGTGGTAGCGGACGGGGAATGGGCGACGGCAAATGGGTACAAGCCTATGGCCGAGATTCTCGGCTACGCNTCCGGGGCACTTGATGCCCTTCACATGGGGCTGGGACCGACCGTGGCGATTCCAAAGGCACTTGAAAAGGCCGGGTTGACCCTGAAGGACATGGAAATCATCGAGATCAACGAAGCTTTTGCGGCCCAGGTCATTGCCTGCCACCGGGTGATGCGGTTCGACATGGAAAAGTTGAACCTTCACGGAGGCGCTGTCGCTCTGGGGCATCCCATCGGTGCCACCGGCACGAAAATATTGTCGACTCTGCTCCATGCCCTTAAGACTCACGACAGGGAAATCGGGCTCGCTAGCGCCTGCATCGGAGGCGGGCAAGGGGTTGCCATGATCGTCAGGAGACTTTTCTAGCACTGCCTTCTATCGACCTGGCCTCAAAAAAAACAAGGCCAGGTCGATAGAACAGAAGGAATGTTTATTGATGACGAGTGGAATCTGTTTTGAAACATTGCGTAACGGTTAAGCAATGCCGATAGAGCATATGCAAGGGTTCTTTGGTGCATCCGCACAGATCGGAACTGCAAATCCTTCACCCCCCGGGTTCGAATCCGGGTGCCGCCTCCCAATCACCGACCCGATAGCAGGTCCTCCATGGTAATAGAGGACCTGCTATTTTTAGGGGGGTCGCCGGTTGAGCAGGCCTATTGCATTTTTCACTTGGGCTGGAGTAGCATATTGCTTAGTTAAGGTTCCTTGACAGTCTAACCTTGGATGCCCATGGCTTCGAATGCCGCGACGACCCCGGAAGGCACGGAAGGAGGTGCACCAACCCCCAGCCAGCAGGGGAGAGCGGATCAACGAAGGCGGATCGAAGCGGAAAAGGAAGGGCACGGCCAGGACACCGAAGGAAACGTGGAAACTTTGCTGTTCCGACTGCCCGCCCCCCGCAAGACCGCGATACAACAACCAAGGGGGTTGACACCCACATGAAGAAACTGCTTGCATTGATCGCAGTCGCGGTTCTCGTGGCCTTCGCCGCTCCGGCGTTCGCCGCGAACCCGTTCGCCGATGTGCCCATGAACCATTGGGCCTATGACGCCGTTGCGCAGCTTGCCGCCAACGGGATCGTCGTCGGCTATCCCGACGGCGCCTACAAGGGACCCCAGCCGGCCACCCGTTACGAACTGGCCGCCGTTGTGGCCCGCGCCCTGGCCAACGTCGACATGAACAAGGCCAGCAAACAGGACCTGGAGATGCTGAAGAAGCTGGTTGTCGAGTTCAAGAGCGAGCTCGACGCGCTGGGCGTGAAGGTGGACAAGCTGGATGCCCGCGTGGCCGTCCTCGAGGAGAGGATCGGCGGCTGGAAATTCAGCGGNAACTTCCGCTTCACCGCGAAGTGGGCCGACGATTCAACCCGTGGCATTATCGTCAATGACACGGCGATCCAGAACTTCTACGGCGTCGACCAGGATTCCAACTGGAGCGTGGACCGCTTCCGCTGGAACATCGTGAAGTACGTCGACGACAAGGTGACGCTGAACGTCCGTCTGCAGGGCGGCGGCGGCAATTCCCTGGACGTGGCCCGCGCCTACGCGACGATCCAGTTCCCCTGGGACGTCACCGCGAACATCGGCCGGTTCCCGCTCGACTGGGAAGGCGACTTCTACGCCACCGACTTCGCCGGTTACATGATGAACGATGCCTACGTCACCGACTATGACCCGCTCGCTACGGCCGTGTGGTTCAAGAAACCCTTCGAGATGGGCAGCTTCGAGATGTTCGTCGCCCACAACGAACAACTGACCCCGGACGGGGAAGGGTATTACGGCCCCGGGAATTACACCGACTACTACCAATGGGGTGCCAGGCTGGCGTTCAATTTCAACGAGAACCTGTCCATGGCAGCGAACTACGTCAAGTATGACTTCGCCTCGACTTATGAAGACCTTGGGAGTTTCTCCACCCTTTGGGGCGACCTCATCGTGAACTTCAACGAGAACATCGCCTTCAAGGGACAGTATTTCGTGCAGGATCGGGATTGGTACTGGCAAGCTTATGGCTCGATCGATTCCCCGAGCGCCTGGAAGGCCATCCTGCAGATCAACCAGGACCAGCTGAAGTTCACCGATCTGTGGGTCGAGTATGCCCAGCTTGACGAGGGCTTTGCCTTCACGAAGCATGCGGATCCCTATGCCTGGGCTCTGGGCGTAACCAGCCCGTTCCTGACGGAAGGCGGGTTCTGCAACTACACTTACGGCGATACGACCATCCTGAACATCGTTGCGCGCCAGAAGTGGAACGATCAGTGGTGGACCTATGTCCGTTACTTCTCCGCCGATTCGGACTACAAGGACTACAGCTACAAGGACTACACCGCCAGCGTCCGCTACAACTACACCCCGAATCTGTGGTTCGAACTTGGCTATGACAAGATCGAACCGGATTGGAACATCGGCGACTTCGGCGACAGCATGGTGTGGTTCCGCACCACCGTTAACTTCTAGTCATCCCATCAGCAACGAAGGGGCCGGCGAGAGCCGGTCCCTTTGCTCATGCAGGCGAACACCCTTGAATCGCGTGGTATGACAAATTCAAACAATCCAGAAACACGTCAAGGTCTTCTGAGAAAACCCCGGAAGGTCTTTTTGGTTTTGGCGGCGGGGAAGAAGAACGGCCTGTTCGTGAAACGGGTGCGGCTACGCACGGAAGGCGGACTGAGGCGAAATCGGATCCCGGCAAGGTGGTTCGATAGTCGCGGGATGCAGTGGAGAGAAGTCGGTCAACTGATTTCAAACTGACAGATGAAGAGGACCTTCCTGGATGGGGAGGTCCTCTTTTGTTCGGTGGGTCAAAATTGCCACTAAGTCTGCTTCGCTATAAAAAACCCAGAAAAGTTTTTCCTAATGGAAAGAAGAAGTCCATAGCTTGAATGAAAAATGAAAACCTAGCCTGCGAGTCTCAAGCGAGAAAAAGCTAAATAAAGAGTGGCCTTATTATAATAAATAAACAGGAAAGACGCATTGACATAACAAAAGCAAGCGGGTTTAATCTAATGAATTCTGCTCATCAATTTGGAGGGGTGTACATGTTTGATACGGGCAATACCGGGTTCATGCTGCTCAGCACAAGCCTCGTCATGCTCATGACACCCGGACTGGCCTTTTTCTATGGGGGCCTCGTTGGAAGAAAGAACGTCCTGGCAATCATGATGCAGAGTTTCGTCTCCATGTGCCTTACGACCGTACTCTGGTTCCTTGTCGGATATTCGCTTTGCTTTAGCGGCGATGTTGGAGGAATCATAGGGAACCTTGACCACGCCTTTATGCGGGGGCTCTCCCTGAAGGATGCCTTCGCGGGGGCAAACAATATCCCGCTGTTCGTTTTCATCGCCTACCAGATGATGTTTGCCATCATCACTCCCGCCCTGATTACCGGTGCTTTTACGAATCGAGTCCGTTTTGGTGCTTATCTGGTCTTTCTAGTGGTCTGGCTTTTGTTCGTCTATTTCCCATTTGTCCATATGGTTTGNGGGGGTGGGATCCTTCAGAAGTGGGGAGTTCTGGATTTCGCCGGGGGGATCGTCGTCCATGCAATTGCGGGCATGGCGGCACTGGCGTCAGTCTTCTATGTCGGCAAGCGCCGAGGGAGTGATTCCGCCCACAGCATTCCGCTGGTTGCGCTGGGAACGGGACTCTTATGGTTCGGATGGTACGGTTTCAATGCCGGGAGCGAGCTCGCCGTGGATGCCGTTACGGCCCAGGCTTTCCTGAACACGGATGTGGCGGCGTCCTTTGCCGGGATCACCTGGCTCGCGATCGAATGGATAAGGGAAAAGAAACCGAAGTTTGTCGGGCTTTTGACCGGATCTGTCGCGGGGCTGGCGACCATCACGCCCGCCGCGGGATATGTCACTCTTGATAGCGCGGTCGTGATCGGCATCCTGGCCGGGCTCACCTGCTACCTTGCGGTTTCAATAAAGAACCGCTTTGCCTGGGATGACGCCCTTGATGTGTGGGGAGTCCATGGGGTGGGAGGGATGCTGGGGGTTGTCTTGCTCGGTGTCTTTGCAAGCACCTCCGTGAATGCTGCGGGAGCCGACGGGCTTCTTTTGGGCGGGACCTCCTTTTTCATCAAGGAAGTTGTCGCTGTAGTCATTGCGGGTGCCTACGCTTTTGTTTTTACATACGGTGCTCTTTTCTTGATAAACCTGTTTACTACGGTTCGGATTTCCGAGAAGGAAGAAGAATCGGGACTGGATATATCCTTGCATGGAGAAAAAGCGTACCTCTAGAAAGAGATGTGAGTAGACCCCGATAGAGCGCGGAACGCATCGGAGAGAAGCCGATCAAACGGCTTCGGACTGACAGATGAAGAGGACCTCCCCGGATGGGGAGGCCCTCTTTTGTGTTGGATGGGTGTCGAAATGGAATATGGTGTTTCCGGAAGGAATGCGCTTATGGCTTAGGGTTCAATCTTTCCATTTTCGAGAAGGTCTTCCAGGAAGGGAAACATCAGGGCTGGGTCTGTCCCCCCATTCAAGCACTTTTTCGCTGCCGCGCAGGGATCGCTCACTGGAGTTCCTTCCTTTCGGCCGGAACACCGGCGGTGCTCAAGAGAAGAGAAGCAGGATATTCAGCAGGGTCACTACGAGTGCGATGCTCCAGAGGATGATTTTCTCCATTGGCGTGTTCGCGTAGGTTCCCATGACTTTTCTGGAGGAGGTCAGGAGGATCTGGCAAACGATCGTTATAGGAAGCTGAACGCTGAGGAGCATCTGCGAAATGATGAGTCCCCTGAAAGGATCCTTGATGAAAAGGATGACCAGGCATCCGAGGCCGATTGTGAGGAAAACCCCGAAACGGCTGTGGCGATCCTTGATGTTGTAGGGTTCCCGGAAGATGCCCGCCATGATCGACCCCCCCGCCATTCCCGCGGTAACGGAGGAGGAGAGACCCGAAAAAAGCAGGGCCACCGCAAACACCAGGGCGGCCGCCTTCCCAAGGAGCGGGCGAAGCAGGGAGGAGGCTTGGCCGAGTTCGGTGACGCGTATTCCGCCGACGTAGAAGGTCGCTGCGCCAAGAAGGATCATGGCGCTGTTGATGGCCCATCCGACCGACATGGAAAAAACCGTGTCCATCCATTCGTACTTGAGTTGTTTGCGAATGACGGCTTCCTCTTGCAGCTGCCATTGGCGGCTTTGGATGATCTCGGAGTGCAGGAAGAGGTTGTGGGGCATGACCACAGCCCCGAGGATGCTCATGACGATCAGCATCGATCCCTGAGGAATCGTTGGAACAACCCATCCCCGCAGAGCGTCTTCCCAGGGGATATGGACCAGGCTTAGCTCGAACAGGAAGGACAGGCCGATCAGTGAAACAAAGGCGATAATCCCTTNTTCCAGCTTGCGGTAGGAGTTCGTCAAAAGGGCCCATATCGAGAAGGCGGAGGTGAGGATCCCTCCCAGCGGCAGCGGGAGACGGAAAAGCAAATGCATGGCGATCGCCGCTCCAAGGATTTCGGCCAGCGCGGTTGATATCCNCGCCGCAACGGCGCTGACCTGAAGCGTTCTCGAAAGCCAGATTGGGAGATATTCGGAAGAGGCTTCCGAGAGGCAAAGTCCAGTCGCGATGCCCAGGTGGGCAGCGTTGTGCTGCAGAAAGATCAGCATCACGGTGGAAAGGGTCACGACCCAAAGCAGCGCATAGCCGTACCCGGATCCGGCAGCGACATTGGAGGCCCAGTTGCCTGGGTCGATGAAACCCACCGTGATAAGGATCCCTGGGCCGATGTAGCGGAGAAACTCGAGAGCGGCGCGGGGCTGGGGCTCTCGGCCTCGAAGGAAGGAACGGAGAAAGTTCCAGCGGGACATGACCTGCCCCCCTAAATCCAGAGAGTGGTTTAAACCAATCTTATGACTTCGGATGATTGTTTTCCACCCGTCGTCCATCCGACGTGGCCCGGGGTAAATTGAAATGGCAGGCGACTGCCGGGCGAAGGTCGGCGAAGTGGCGTTGGGCAGATAGGCGAACCTTCGAAAGGGAACCTCATGCCGGTCGGAACGGCCGGCTTCGAACTGACAGATGAAGGACCTCCCCATTTGGGGAGGTCCTTCATCTGTGTTTGGGTTGGTTGTGCAAGGCAATCGAGTTCGGGAATGAAGGTCGTGGAAGTTACCCCCCCGATCTTCAGGGTCTTGGGTGTTTTAAGAATCCTTTGTATGGCTTGCCGATGGTGATGGATGTCTCCGGTTGCCCGTAAAGGTTGAGCATAGACAGGAAGAGGTGCAATTCATGGACGGAAGTGAACAGTGCCTCCAGGAAAAAATCGTTCGCTCCGGTCACGTTCCAGTATTGCCTTACGGGGGCGAGTACCGGCAACTTTTCCAGCAGTTCGTGTTCTTTCATCGGAGAGTGACATTTGACGGCGATGATCGCTCTTATTGTCAATCCCGTTTTTTCTTCGTCCAATCGGACGGTGAATCCTTGAATAAGCCCGGCTTCCTCCATTCGCTTGACCCGCTCGCTTACCGCAGAGCATGAAAGGCCGATCCGGTCGCCAATCTCTTTGAAGGCGATCCTTCCGTCCTGTTGAATCTCTTCCAATATCCTCCAGTTCGTTTCATCTATCAGGTCGTTAGGTTTCCTTCCCATGATTTCACCCCGACTTCCTCGATCGAGACGTTGCGTTCGTAAAACAATACCCCATCAACGCGAGTTCTCTAAAGTTAAGGGCAGGATTTTTACGCTAAACGTTTCGGCAATTTGCGGGAAAAACCCGATTTTTTCCCCCGAATCGGTTTTTTTGTCGGATCTCTCCCATGGGAAAGAGAGAGAGACATCTCTATGATACAAAGAACTTGAGATCACGGAGGGATGACGATGAGATACGGGAAAGACGCCGGAAGGGGAACTCTTTCCGTCTGGGGCGGTGAGGAACACGTCTTTGCGGAAAACACGACCCAGGTGCCGGTCTACCTTGGGGTCGCGCACGCCTACGAGGACGTTGATGAGTGGAAAGACGTCGCATTGGGCAAGAAGGCTGGCCACATCTACGGCAGGAACACGAACCCCACCGTTCACGTGTTCGAGGAGAAGGTTCGTCTGCTGGAAGGGGCCGAAGCCGCGACAAGCGCCGCAACCGGGATGGGCATCATTTCCGGCGTTCTCTGTACGTTTCTGGCGCCTGGGGACAGAGTCGTTTCGGTGAAGGATACTTATGGGGGAACCAGCGTCATGTTCAGGGAGTTCCTGCCGAGGCAGGGGGTGGTCTGCTCTCTCCGCGACACGACCGACCACGAGGCGATCGAGAAAGAGCTTTCCAGGGGATGCAAGCTGCTCTACCTCGAAACACCCACAAACCCCACGATCAAGATCATCGACATCGCCAGGCTCGCGAAAGCAGGGCACGAAGCAGGCGCCGTGGTTGTAGTGGACAATACCTTTGCCACCCCGATCAACCAGAACCCAATTGAACTGGGTGCGGACCTGGTGCTGCACAGCGCCACGAAATTCCTGGGAGGGCATGCGGACGTCCTTGGAGGGGTCGTCTGCGGGAAGAAGGACCTGGTGAAAAAGATCTACCACTACCGGGAGATCAACGGGGCTTCACTCGCCCCCATGTCGGCCTATTTGCTTCTGAGAGGCATGAAAACTCTTAGCCTGCGCGTCGAGAGGCAAAACGAGAATGCAATGGCGATAGCCCGCTTCCTGGAAGCCCACCCGGGGATCGACCGTGTGTTCTATCCGGGACTGGAATCCCATAAGGGACACGATATCGCGATCCGGCAGATGCGCGGCTTTGGAGGGATGATGAGTTTCACCTTGAAGGGGAACTCGTTTGAGACGGTGAGGAAGTTTCTGTCGAAACTGCGTCTGGCCCATAAGGCTGCGAATCTGGGTGCCGTGGAGACGATCGCGGGTGTCCCGGCGACCACGAGCCACGTTGAATGCACAGCGGATGAGAGGAAGGTCCTCGGCATTCCGGAAAGTCTTGTGCGCTATTCGGTCGGCATAGAGGACACAAAAGACCTAATCCAGGATTTAACGCAGGCATTGGACGGCATTTGAGCGGCCTTCAGGGATGTTCCCGTGAGGGTCCGCAGGCACAGCCTCACGTATAACCATGGGGCTCCCTTTCGGTGGGCAGTGACATAGGGGCTTGTTGACACGGCCCATTCCATCTCGGAGGAGTCTCGGTCTTCCCGAGGTGGTCAGGCAAATACGGGAAAGAGCCCAGGACCGGCTGGCCTTTTTCACCTTCGATATCGATTTCGTGGATCCTTCATCTGCACCGGGTACCGTTACGATAGAGGCTGAAGGCTTCAACAGCCATGAAACCCTTTCTTTGGTACGGGGAATACATGACCTGAACTTCGTTGCTTTTGGGTTCGCTTCGATTATCGCGATGCACAGAAAGAACCACTCCTTAAACCCAATGAAAGCCGGTTCCTTCATTGTTTGTCGAACAACTCCTGCCTCGCACGGAACGCCGACCGCGCGAGATGGAATCTCGGCAATGCCGCTCGGCGGCTTGAGCCGGGGCTTTCTCGATCCTGTCTATAAACAGGAAGCTTGATTGATCCTGTCTTTGGCAAGTTCCAAAAAACGTCTCGCCGCCTGGGAAATCATATCGCCCCTGGGTGTCGCGATGCCGATCTCAACCGTCTGGGGCGGATCGAGAGGCAAAATCTTGACGCGATCGCTCCAGGAGCTCGCGGTGAGGCTGTTGTTCAGGCTGACTCCGAGGCCTGCAGCGACCATGGAATAGGTCGCGTAGCTGTCTGTCGATGCAAAACAGGTGTTGGGCGTTACCCTCATGCGCGCGAACATCCTGGCGTTGTCCGTGTCCTGCTCCGGATAAGTCTCGATATATGAAACTCTGGAGAAGTCCCGGACCGGAAAACGCTTCCTCTTCGAAAAGGAGCTATCCGGCGGAACCCAGGCGACCAGCGGGTCTTCCCTCAGCGGGGTCCAGTTGAAGTCTCCCTCTCTCCAGCTGATGATGCAGAAGTCCATTCTCTGCTCCTCCAGGGCACGGGAGAGTTGGGTGCTGTTGCCTTCAAGGATGCGGATCTCGATTCCGGGATGTTGTCTGCTGAATTCGGCAATGATCTCCGAGAGGGAATGGTAATAGGCCGGGTATGCGGATCCGATCGTAATGGAGCCCGTTTCAAGACCTCGAATCTCGGCGGCCAGCTGCAAACACCGTTCTTCGTAACGCAGCAGTTTCCGCCATAATGGGAGCAGTCTTCTGCATTCTCCGGTCGGAGCCACACCCAAACGGCTACGTATCAGCAGAAGGAATCCCGTCTTTTCCTCCATCGAATGAACCATTCGGCTTATTCCCGAGGTCGTGTATCCCAGTTTGTCCGCAGCGGCGGACAGGCTGCCCATTTCGATCGCACACAGAATTGCCCGGCATTTTTCGGTATCCATGCGCCCTCCGATGATTGCGTTTTTGTCAAGGGTAATTTGATTTATTCGCACTTTTATCAAAGTATAGGTTGGGGTTACCATGGCGTCAACGCGACTTCAGGAGGCGGATGATGACGGTGAGAAAAGCGGAGTTGCTGCTGGCATCTGTGATTTTGGCACGCAGCACATCTTTCCTGTTTACAAAGATCGGCATGGAAAGCATCGGCATCTTCAATCTGCTGGGAGTTCGCTTTTCTTTAGCCTTTCTGTTGCTGGCGGTTCTGTTTTGGCGACGTCTGATCGCGTGCCGTGCCAGGACTGTTTTCCGTGGAATGCTGCTGGGGGGTGCGTTCTTCAGCGTCATGACCGCTGAACTCATGGGACTTCGCACGACAAGCACTTCCATTACGGCCTTTCTGGAGAATACTGCCGTGGTTTTCGTGCCGCTTTTCGAAGCCGTGCTGCAAAAGCGGTTTCCCAACCGGCGGATCGTCATTAATACGGGCGTGGCGTTTTTTGGCATAGCGCTGTTGACGCTGAGGAGTTCTTTATCCCTGACGGTGGGAGAAGCGTTCTGCATCCTGGCCGCAGTGCTGTACGCCCTGTCCATCATTCTGACAGACAGGCTTGCCAAGCGGGATGACGCTCTGATGCTCGGGATCCTGCAGGTGGGATTTATGGGGCTTTTTGGAATCCTGGCCGCCTTCATTTTCGAGACGCCCCGCCTGCCATCCGGAGGAATAGAGTGGGGGGTGATCCTGATCCTTGCCGTGGTCTGCACCGGTTTTGGCTTTACGCTTCAGCCTGTTGCGCAGAACGGAACGACTTCGGAACGTGCGGGGCTGTACTGCGCCCTGAACCCTGTTTTCGCCTCTTTTCTGGGGACTGTTTTCCTTCACGAGCATCTTGGTTTTCGTGGTATTGCCGGATCCCTTCTGGTTCTGTCAGCCGTGGCGTTATCCCATGTATCGAAAGACGGCCTGAAAGCCGTTCTACGCACGGATCAATGCTGAGGCTGGACGGCGGGAAATCGGACCTCGGCAAAGTCGCCCGATAGTCGCAGGAGAGCAGTGGGAAGAAGCCGGTCAACCGGTTTCGAACTGATTGATGAAGGACCTCACCCGACGGGGAGGTCCTCTTTTTATGTTGAGTAGACAAAGTTGGGGATGAGGGGGAGGATAGGAATATCGTGAGTTGGGCGTTATTCCAGGAAGAAAAATCAATAGAGTCGGGACACATCTTGAAAGGAGGCAAATGCGGTGAGAAAAGGCGTCCTTGTTCTTTTGCTGGCTTTTTGCCTATCCATTCTCCCTGGCGATACCCCGGGGCATGCCAATGCGACCGGGCAGTCTCGGCCGATGATGTCGCTGTCTGCCGAATTCGAGGGCGGAAGGCTCTATGATGCGGGTGGGGTCAAAGTGCTTGAACTGAGCGGAACCTACCGGCAGATGGGGAGGCAGTATGGAGCGCTGCTCGGCAGGGATCTTCAGGCGCTTTACCATGTTGCGATCGAAGCGGCCTTCTCCCGGGAAAAGGGAATTCCCATGGAAAGGATGCGGCAAGTCGCCCAGGCTGTGTATGCGCCCTATCCCAAGCGTTATAGGGACATCCTCCTTGGCATGGCGGAGACCTCCGGGCTTGGCCTTGATAAACAGGTGATCCTGAACGCGATGGAGTGGATCCCCAAGATTGGACACCTTTCCTACGATCAGGGACACTGCTCGGGGCTTGCGGCGTGGGGGCCCTATAGCTCCGGTGAGCCGCTCGTCTTTGGAAGGAACAACGATGACGATCCGCTCTTCAGGGATTTTGCGAAGTTTCTGGTAGTTGCGGTCTTCAAGCCGTGCGACGGGAGTTTCCCGGTTGCCGTCGTCAACTATGCGGGGGCTCTTTATGTCCCGACGGGAATGAACAGCGAGGGCCTTTTTCTCGAGATGAATGCGGGCCCTTGGATGGGTTTTGCGCTGGATCGAGTGTCGATCTTCACCACGCTGTTTTCGTTTCTTCAGGATTTCGCTTCCTTATCCGAAGTGAGTCGAGCATTCCGAGGGATGTTGCCGAACCTTTCTTCAATTGTGAACGCTGCGGATTCGCATAAAGCGACCTCGTTCGAGAGCTCTCTGTCCGATACGCGTCCGGTGGAACCCGTTACCGATGGCCTGCTCGCTGCGACGAACCATTTCGTGGGTTCATCATGGAGCCTTGCGCAGGTGGACGACAGAGTCGGAGGAATGACCCTGAAACGGCGTTCCAACCTTCTTTCTCTGGGAGAGACCTATAAAGGATTCTTCAGTCCGGAAACGATGATGAAAGTCATGGATATTCCCCTTGAAAATGGCGGGGCGACGGTTGATGGGACGATCTACCAGGTGGTTGCAGTGCCGAAAGCGTTGCAGTTCTGGATCAAAGTACCCGGTTTCAGGGAATGGACCAAGCTTAATTTGGCGCCCTTGCTTGGAAAGGAATAGAAAAGATCCTAAGGGGGAGTCTCCCGGACATCCCGCATCTATCCGGCATCCCATCAAGCGATAACTCTTTTTGGGATCTGTCGGTCAAACGGATGACGGAGGCCGGCAAGGTTGTTCGATAGGGGCGGGAAGCAGTGAAGAGAAGCCGGAAAATCGAATAAAACTCTTGGAAGAGAATCGGGTGGCGGGGAAATGACGAAGGCAATGGCTCTCGACGTTGATGCGCTGCGAAGGGAAATCGAGATATTCGTGGAAGTATCCCCCAAAAACCGACTTGGCGGAGATTTCGACGAACCCGCCTGGAACAGGCCCCTCCTGGGAGTCGTGCCGGGCGATGATCCCCTGTTTGGCGAGTTCCGGGAGGCAGTGGATCCAAGACATTTTCTCCCGGAAGAAGTTTTCAACCTGCATTTCCCGGACAAGCCCGCTTCCGGAGCACAGCTGGCTGTTGTGTGCTGGCTTCTCCCGCAAACGGAGAAGACCCGTGAAGACAACCGTCGCCAAAAGCGGCTGCCCGCTGAACGGTGGCTCAGGGCTAAGCAAATGGGAGAAGCATTCAATGACGTCCTCCGGAAACACGTGGTCGGCTGGCTGGCGGAAAGGGGAGTCGATGGGGTGGCTCCGGTTCTTTCCCCCTATTACGGGAGGTTCTCTTCGGCCCGCTTCGGACTGGCCAGCTCCTGGTCAGAGCGGCACGCGGCCTACGCCTGCGGACTGGGGACATTCGGACTCTCCGATGGGCTTATCACCCCTGTCGGGAAGGCTGTCCGCATCGGTTCGGCGGTGGTTCGGGCAAAAGTGGGGCCGGCGGTTCGCCCGTACTCGAACATCCACGAATATTGTCTTTTCTACCGGAATGGGACGTGTGGGGCCTGTGTCAAACGGTGTCCCTCGGGAAGCATCAGGAAGGATGGCCGCGACAAGGCGCTTTGCCAGGAATACATCCACGGGATCGTAGAGCCCCACGCGCTGGAGAAATACGGTTTGGGAGCAACCTATGCCTGCGGGCTTTGTCAGGTGGGAGTCCCTTGCGAGAAGGGCATTCCCTAATATCCGCCAAAGCGAAGCCGGGTTTGCGAATAACAAAGCCCCAGAAAGCAAGAGATTCCTTTCGCTCGCCACCGGTTCCGGAGCAGGCGGCCGAAAGACTGGGGAACCATGGGCCGCATACGGTTGTACTCCCTCCGCCAATTCTCGACAATTGACTTCGCTTCAGCCGGAGTGTCGAAGCTTTCCCGGTTCGGGCCTCGCCAAAGTTGTTCGATAAAAGCAGGAAGCTGTGGAGAGAAGCAGGTCAAACGGCTTCGAACTGAAAGATGGAGGACCTCCCTCGATGGGGAGGGATGGATTTTAGCCGAAACCCAGGAGCCGGGTACTGGGGAGCCGTCACCATGCATTTTCATCCACAAGTTTTAAGAACAGCTTGATCGCGGGGCTGACCCATTTGTTTTTATGATAGACGCAAATCGCTGTGATTTGGTTCTGCTTCAGGTCCGTGGGCAGTTCGATCAGTTTTCTGCTTTTCAATTCTTCCGCTACCGAAAAATAGGGCAGGAATGCGATGCCGAGATTACTGATGACACTTCGTTTAATGGCTTCGATGCTCCAAAGCTCGATGACATTTTCGAAAAAAATCCTGCGATCCCNCAGGTACTGGTCGAAAACCTCCTGGGATATGCAGTTTTTGTCGTTGCTGATCAGGGGGACGGTCTTTTGCTGGCCGGGAGTGATGAAATCATGCTGGTCTTTCTCCAGGTCGGGTGACGCGACGAGTGCCTGTCCGAAATTGGCCAGCACTTTCGTGATGACGGTGGAGTTGTCGATCCCGACATCGTACTGAATGGCGACGTCGATGTCTCCGTTCAGTATTTGATTTCTCGTGGTGTAGCAATTCTGGGACCGTACGAGCAGATTGATGTGCGGCGCCTGTTCCCTGAACGACTTGAGGATCGGCTGGCTTTTGTAGGTCAATAGGGTTTCGGGCATGGCGACCTTCAGTACTCCGCGGATTTCCCGATTCTCCTTTCCGAAATTGCGAAGCTGAACGACCGATTCGAGAACGGAGTCGATATACGGAAGAATTTCATGCCCGGCTTCAGTCAGGACCATGCGCCTTCCTATTCTTTCAAAGAGTTTCATGCCCAATTCGCTTTCCAGTTGCTGAATCTGAAAGGTCACGGTCGATTGCGTGTAATTCAATCGATTTGCGGCCTTTTGGAAAGTGCCCGTCTCCAGGATTGTTTTTATCGTGGTCAGGTATTTCAAATCCATGAATTCCCCTCCCTAAAGAGTAATCGTGGCCAATAGATTGACGCCGGGTTGACCCACCCTTCCCTGTCTGCGCGCGCTTGAGATTCATAATGTTCATTTTTTTCGAACTTAATAATCGTTGCTATTGATTGGATTTATAGGTTCGGCGATGCTAGATTGTCAATAGTGGCATCGATCCCCTTCAGAGCTGCACTTGAGGAGGTTCCCGCTGAATTTTTCCAGAAGAGGGGAATGACATGATTACCATCAGCGACATCCGGACGACAGCGCCGGACCGCTTCCTGACTCGACTGCAGGAAAAAACGTATGAAACCTTGAATACCTTGAGGATTCCGTTTCAGCGTGTCGAAACGGACGAAATCGTGACGATGGAAGACTGCATCCAGGTCAATCGGAAATTGCAGATGAAGATGGTCAAGACGCTTTTTCTGTGCAACCGACAGCAGACGGAGTTTTTTCTGTTCATCACCTGCGGCGACAAACCGTTCAAATCAAAGGAGTTTGCCGGTGCGTTGGGCATTTCGCGCGTGTCTTTTGCCCCTCCCGGACTGATGGAAGAGAGGCTCGGGACGAAAATCGGGGCTGCGACTGTTTTCAGCGTTCTGCTGGACCCGGACCGCAAGGTGCGTGTCGTGTTCGACAAGGATGTGACCTGCGAGGAATGGTACGGATGCAGCGACGGGACGAACACGGGCTACATGAAGATCGAAACCGCCAGGATCGTCCAGGATTTTCTCTGTTATGCGGAACATGTCCCAACCGTGATTCGAGTCTAGCGTTTCAACGACAGTCCCCGCGGTTTTTGCTTCCGTGTCTCGGAGAGGCGTTGCGGATTTGCGTGTCGGGAAGGATGAGGTTGCATGGAAAACCGGATGTCTTCGACGGCCTTGTGTGTCGCCGCGTTCATACAGATGGTGGGAGTCGGACTGATCGTCGCGCTTCTGCCGAACCGGGTGATCCAGCTATCCGGTTCGATGGACTATGTCGGGTACATCACCTCGGCTTTTGCCGTTCCTTTTGTTTTTTCCCAACTGCCCGCGGGGCGTTTTGGAGACCGCTACGGTTACAAGAAATTCCTCGTCGGAGGGTACATCGTGGCCTGCCTTGCAGGATGGGTGTATTTCAAATCGAACCAGGTCTGGGAGATTCTCGCAGGCAGGGCATTGCAGGGGCTTGCGGAGGTTCCCGCCTGGGCCCTTGCCCCGGCTCTCCTGTCCCTCCTGTTCGCCAGGACGAAGGGAGAGGCGATAGGGAAATACAACGCCTCGTTCCATTTGGGACTGACCGCGGGGAGCCTGCTGAGCGTCTGGGCAATAACGCGATGGAGCGGCAACGAAGCCTTCCTCCTCTATGCCGCCACGGGCCTTGTCGGAGCCGTGCTTGTGGCTCTCTTCGTGAAGGATCCGAAGGACATCGGGCGCGAGCGGGAAAACATCGGTTATGGCGAAGTCCTCCAGGCGATGAAGCAGATCCGGCGGCCTGCAGTCCATACGGGGATCTGCATTTATGGCGGAGGGTACGGCGCTTTCCTGACGGTGGTTCCCGGTGTGCTCCTGGTCGAGAAAGGCTTTAGCCAAAGCGGGGTCGCGGTTTTCTTCAGCCTGTTTTACATCGCGATCAGTCTGGCCCAGATCATCGCCGGTAGAATATCGGACAGGAACGGTCCCGATGCGCCGATGTATGCGGGATTGCTGCTGGTCGCAGCCGGGCTAGCCTCCTTCATGTGGTTCAGCGGCAACCTGGTCTATGTTGCCTTGTCCCTGGCCAGTTTCGGCCTGGGGATGTTCTGCATCTCGTCGATGGTGATCCTCAACGGGGCGGTGCCGGTTTCCCTGAAAGGATCGATCTCGGGGGTGTTCTATCTCCTTTGGGGACTCGGATATTTTCTTGTGCCGCCGATTCTGACAAAGGCGGGCGGTGCGATCGGATATCGAACGGTTTTTTCGGTGGCGGCCCTGGTTGTTCTGGGGGAATTGGCCGCCTTGAGGGTGCAGCCGGGTACTCCTCGGTAGGTCGTCGCGGCAAGGCAGGAGAAAGGGCTGTTCGTGGAACGGGTGCTGCTTCGCACGGATAACAATCGAATTGCCAACGGGTTGTCTTTCCTGTACGCTACTGGCGTTTTTGATTAATGTTCCCCTCTCTGCAATCACTCACTAAACGCTACACATTCAAGAAGGGGGTATCCGGGTGAACCTGGCGACGAAGCGAACGAGAGGTCTTGTGCCGTTATTCTTTGTTTTTTGCATCGCTGCGGCTGCTCTCCAAATCCTCCCCGCGGAAGCGGGCGTGATTTATGTCAATCAGGCCAACTCCGCCGGAGGAGATGGTGCAAGCTGGTCAAGTGCGCTTAACGAAGCCCAGTTCGCGGCGGCTCTCCAGGGTGCGGTTTCGGGTGACGAATTCCGGGTGGCAGCCGGGACCTACCGGCCCACAACAGGCTCAGACCGGATGATCTCGTTCACATTGAAGAGCGGCGTGTCCCTTTATGGCGGGTTCGCGGGAACTGAAGCGGTTCGGGAAGACAGGGATTGGAAAACGAACACGACAATCCTGACCGGAGATCTTCTCGGGAACGACTCCGGAACGGCAAACAACGGTGAAAACAGCTACCACGTGGTGTTGGGTAGCGGTACGGATACGACTGCCATCCTGGACGGTTTTACGGTTGCCGGGGGAAACGCGAATGGGGGCGGAGGGGGCAATACCTACTACGGCGGCGGCCTGTTCATTAGCGGGGGGAGTCCCACCGTTCGCCACTGTATTTTCACGGACAACTCGACTTCAAACCAGGGAGGAGGGGTGTATAACAACAGCGCAAATCCTGTGATAACCGAATGCTCCTTCTTGAGAAACAAAGCAAGCGGTGGCGGTGGCATGGCCAACATGAGCGGAAGCAATCCGACCGTCACCAACTGTACTTTTTCCGAAAATAACGGGGTGACGGGGGGCGGCATGATGAATGCCTCCAGCAGCCCGAGGGTAATCGGATGCACTTTCTCTTCCAACACCACCATCGCCTTTGGCGGGGGTGGTGGTGGCGGAATGTACAACTACTCCTGCGACTCAGAGGTGACCAACTGCACATTCGTGGGGAATCAGTCTTCCTCGACCATGAGTACGAGCGTAGGGGGTGGAATGGTGAACTCGTGGAGTTCTCCCGCCGTGACAAATTGTACCTTCACGGGGAACCGGGTTACCGGGCAGGGAGGCAACCTCTACAACGACTACAACAGCACTCCAACGGTGGTCAATTCGATTTTCTGGAATGCGGTCGGGGGAGAGATTGTCAATGTATCGGCGATTCCGACCCTCAGAAACTGCATTGTTCAGAGCGGGGATGTCGGAGCGGGTGCGGTCACTTCCAACGCCACTTCCGCGGACCCCCTTCTTGCCCCCTTGGCGGACAACGGAGGCCTAACCATGACTTGCGCGATTCCTTCAGGAAGCCCTGCCGTCAACGCGGGGGAGGCAGTAGGGGCCATCGTCCTGGGATCGGTAACTGTTCCCGGCACGGATCAGCGAGGAGTCGTCAGGCCGCAGGGAAACGGAGTGGACATCGGTGCGTATGAATTTGCCGTGTCCGTGCCCCCGGTCCTCGTTACCCCGGAAAATGGGGCGACCGGCATCTCGAAAACTCCTGCACTCGAGACAGAAGAATTTTCACACCCGGCCGGGCTCACGCAAACGATGACACAATGGCAGGTGGGGACCGACGAGACTTTTGGCTCGGGGATCGTGGTCGATGAAACAAGCGACACGGCACTCACCTCCTTCACCCTGCCTGATGGGGTCTTGGAAAACGGAACGACCTACTATTGGCGGGTTCGCTTCCAGGATTCCGAGGGAAACTGGTCCGACTGGTCGGATACATGGAGCTTCACCACATCGTCAGCAGGCGGCGGAGGTGGAGGAGGGTGTCAAGCGGGGGCATTGCCGGGGCTGTTTGCGTTGCTCCTGCCTTTGATCTTCTTCAGGTTCAACGGCAAGGTTGTTCGATAAACGCGGAAAGCAGTTGAGAGAAGCCAATCAACCGGCTTCGAACCGATGGATGAAGGGCCTCCCCGATCGGGGAGGCCCTTCATCCGTGGTGTTGAGCTGCATTAAGCGCGTTTTCGATCGGCCTGTCCGGGTTTTCGCTTGTTTGCCCCTTCTCTATCGGAACATTGCTTTCATCGACAAAGGACGGGACAAATGGCTCCTTCCCGCTTGACCACGGACCTTACTTGCACCCTCCTCTGCCCTCTCCCCGCGTCCTCTATTTCCTGCCATGTGGCGATGTCACCTCTATCCGCCCACTTCAGGAGGACGAAGCTTAGAAGCTTGGTCGGTCCGAGCCGAATGCAGATTCGTTCCGCTTTTGGCTGGTCGACATGGCATCCGGTACAAGAGTTGTTTGAGGAAAATGCTGTGGTTCCAACAGATACACGTCCCAGCAGTAATCTAACGTCCAGATGCATACCTGAACGACTATTCCGCAGCTTCAAGATGGAACATAGAGCAGTTGAGTATGTGCAATCGAGATAGACGCCCTGGCTCTTCGGTAATTCAATCTGTGCTGTCATCGGCACACCTCATTGAGGTCAAGCGGTAGGAGTCCTGTATTTCAGCGACTATGTATTCCTGCGTCCACAGCAAGCTGGCATGGGTGCAAGCCTCCGCCGATAGTGTGAATTCCTTACCTGCATTTAGATTCTAGCAGTCTTGCCTGAGAGATGTTTCAGGTGGTTGAACCTAAGTATCTAAATCCGCCGGGATTAAGGAGTGGAGCGGTGATATGGACAAAGCCGGGAAGGGAGAATCCCATGTATCCATTTACGGACCAATTTATGTCGAAAGGATGAAAAATGCTTGAGTTCCTGAAAGCAGCAATGATGGGGCCGAACGCCATGCGGTTGTCAGAGGAACTGTCGTCGCACCTGAACNNACTCAACGAGGACATGCGAATCCTTGACCTCGGCTGCGGGTGTGTCTTGNNTATCACCTTCCTGCTAAGAGCC
>JADLKH010000004.1 GCA_015657435.1 Synergistales bacterium
GAGTTGGGAATCGACGAGACGTGGATGCTCCCTGGGCGTATGCCTCAGCTTTCCCTTCTGCGCATCCTCCAGCATCCCCATAGCTATATCGGCCGGTATTTCGCCCCTTCTGCGCCTGGCGCATCGCCTCGAGCATCTCGGCGTCGCGGGCGCCGCGAACTGCGTTCCTGCGCCTTCTGCGGCGGCGAGGCTCTCGCGCCCGGACATCCCGGGCATTCCGAGGCGAAGCCGGCCCCATGCTCTTGGCCCTTCAGCGCATCGGCCCCACGGGAAGGTGGATCCCAGTGAACCCGTGCGCAAGTTCTCTTCCGATGCCCTTATCCTGCGAACCCCTGCCGTCTGCAAGGGGCCGGTCAGGTCACGGACCTCACGAAGGAAAGAACGGCTTTCCGGGCTCCCGGGGTTCCGCCCTCCCCTCCACCGAGAGTTCCCCTCACCCGCTCGACCGCGGATCTGGTCTTTCGTTTCGTCGCTCGTACTCTCCCTCCAAAGCCCCCGCACGGGTAGGCTCCGCGGCACCAGCCCATCCGCTCGCCGATCCACCTCTCCCGCCCCCGCACGGCTAATGCCTGCGTCATGGCCTTTCTTAGGCCACGAGCGCAGTGATATGAGCCGGTGCCCGCGGTCGCTTTCTCCACGCGCCAGTTTTCGAGTAGAGGCCCACTCGTCCGAATCCCACTTGATGATAGTCGACGGCTACCGCGGGGTTTGCACACACCGCGCCTCTCGCCTTTCTCCTGCGTCGGCCGTGCCGGCTCACCTTCTCTTCAAAACCCTCCCTCAGCCGTTCCTCCGAGACTCGCGCGCACCGCGCATCCACGACGCGGAGGCGCATAATGCCGGCAACATGCCCGTGTGTCTCGCCATGCCCGGGCATGCCCGACGCGCACCACTTCTCTCGCTCACCCGTTTAACAGCGCGTCTTGCCTCCCGATCAGGACCCTCACGGACGCGGCGTTTTCCCTCCTTACCGCCATCCTTTTGGCACCGCCACGCGAAGGCCACTGCAACGGGGCCGTACAGCCCGGGCGGGCTCTCCACTTCCGAAGCGCAGCTGCCATTTCCAGGCAGGCGATCGTTCTTCCTCTACCATCTTCTTGTCTGTTCATTCGCTTAGACGTATCCCAGCATGCCTGGGCAGCCAGAGAGAAAAAGCGTTGGCCAATACTGACCACGTGACCAGCATGCTACGACAGGGAACTATCTCATAATCACGCATGACTGACCGGCACCGGTCAGTAAGACAGAAACTTCCTTGTTATTGAACTACTCCACCTTCGCCGACGCCGCATTCTCCCCCGCACGTAGAGTAGATAACTGGTCTCCTTCAATTAAGCATGGCGTAGCAGTAGGTGTGGTGACGCGATCCTGAGCCATGGTTTCGTGAACCCGACACCCACTCCCCCCTGGCCTCCCTCCACCTTCCCCCTCCTCACTCGCCCCCCCCCCACCCGCGCCCCCCCCCTCCCCCCGCCCTCCCCCCCTTCCCACCTCATCCAGTTGGCCCATCACTCCCCCCCTCCCCATTCTCGCACCGCCCGTCCCGCCCTCGTCTGATCGCCGCCCCCCGCCCATCTTCCGCCCCTCCCACCCGCTCACGACCGCCCCACCCACACCCCCCTGCCCCTCGAGGCCCGCCTCCCCCCGCGGTACCCGCCCCCCCCCCTCATCGAGCAGTCCCAAGTCCCCTCCGCCACGCGGAGCCCCCCGCTCCCCCCAGCCACCCCGGCTGCTGTCTCCCCCAGCCCCGTCGACGCCCCGCGTC
Source organism: Synergistales bacterium (assembly GCA_015657435.1). Classification (GTDB taxonomy): domain Bacteria; phylum Synergistota; class Synergistia; order Synergistales; family 79-D21; genus 79-D21. The sequence goes on from JADLKH010000004.1 coordinate 1,766, forward strand.
CCGTCGCATACGATCATCTGACAAGGTCCGCCGCCCGTTACCCTCCTCATCACTCCCCTCTACCTATCATCCCTAGATTCGTCCCCCCTCATCAGTACTCCGCCCTCACCCCCAGCGACATACCACCCCACCCCCCCGCCTCCCCCGGAATCTCGCAGTCACAAGAACTGACGAAACAGGCCTTCAGACTCGATTCCAAAGTTCGCATGAACTCCAGCTTGCGCTATCTAGAGTACAGATCCATCCCCACTCCTCGAATGATTGTAGGTCTTGTTTCTGGGTCGACAGGCCCTCCTCCCGGACAACCTCACCGCGCTCCCCTCCCTCCCTCCACCCCCTCCTCCCCCGCCCCTTAGCTCTCTCTCCCCTCCTACTCGTCACCGTCTATCCCTCACTACCCCTTCTAGCATACACCTTCAGCCGCCTTTGCTTTGTTCCTATCGCCGCTACTTCTCGGTCACCTTCTCGACTTATTTTGTCGCTGACTTTGGGCGCTCGTCCTCTCGCGCACCCTTCCTCCCCTCCCTCCCATACTTATCCTCTTCGTCCGCCTCCCTCACGTCCAAACGTACGATGTTGCGGCAGGCCGGTTCGTCCTGTCGCCGCCCGGTGTCCACTTGGGTCATCTGTGCCCGCTCTTCGAGCCACGGCACCGGAAAACCCATACCGAAGATCTTAGCTCAGCATCATGCTGACAACTCCACATTGATTCAGTCATCATTCTCAATTAAAACCATTAATAAACAAAAAAAAAAAAAAAAAACACTAAACCTAAAAACCAATAACATAAAAACACACAAAAAAAAACAAAACAAAAAAAAAAAAAAAAAAAACAAATAAAAAAACAAAATAACACAAAAAAAATATAAAAAACAAAAGACAAAAGAAAAAGAAAAAGAAAAAAAAAAAAAAAAAAAAAAAAAACAAAGAAATAAAAAAAAAAAAAAAAAAAGCAAAAAAAAAAAAAATAAAAAAAGAAAAAAAAAAGAAAAAAAACAAAAAAAAAAAAAAAAAACAAAAAAAAAAGAAGAAAAAAAAAAAAAAAAAAAAAATAGAAAAAAAACCAAAAAAAAAAAAAAAACCTGCCTACAACACAAAACTGTAGCAGAAATAACATCGACCAGACACAGAGACAAACAATACAAGTACAAAAAGAACACAGACAAATATACACCAACTAAAACACATAACATCAAAATAATCAGATACAAAACACACAAAAAACAACATAAAGAAACCTCATTTAAAAAAACACCATACCTCTCAAAGCACCGAAGCGCACGCACGTTTCGAGTTTAGTGACCATCCGAGGCAGTAAGCTCGCCGAGATATCTGACGCGATGGATCTGCGGCGATCTAACTTTCTAGGCCGTCTGCCTATAGGCCCCCTGCTGTATATAGAACACCCACGAAACGCTCCTGAATTTCCCTTCGGACTCACTCGCAAGTCCCGTAGACTTCATCGTCCTCGACGTCGCATCTCACTACAGCATTACTGTGATGTTACGCGTGTGCCACTACAGTACTGCCATATGACATCCAAATTCACACCACTCTCAACTCATCCATCTTCTACATACTGAAACCAATCTCACCTTTCACCTCGCACAGGACTAATGGTCTCGCGCTCACATAGAGTCGCACGCCGCCTGCGCCGCCGCAGAGGACACTCCCCCTGTCGGGCGTCCATGCCCGCCGTAGATGCCCGCCAGGATGATGACGGGATCAGAGGGCCGCAGCGCGCTCCAGCCCTTCGTGAGATCTTGGGCGGCTTTTCCCTGCCGTGATGGGGGCAGGAGACGAGGGATACTGCGGACCAGGAACGTGATCCCGCAGGAAGATCGCCACGGTCAAAAGACCCGGCCGACGGTGGACAGAAAGCCGGCCAGGACGCTCGTCCCCGTCACGTAACCGAAGATGATCATCGGGTGCTCGGGGGAATCAGCACGCCCAGGATCGAGGAAACCGTCACCAGGGCAGTGGCGAAGGGTCTTGGGTAACCTCGTTTTTCCATCTCGGGGATCAGGATGTTTCCGGTCGCCGCGACGCCCGTGAAAGCGCTCCCGGAAATGGCCCCGATAATGGCGGAGGCCACCGTTGCGACATACCCCAGGCCGCCCTTGACCCGGCCGACGAAGATGTCGACGAACTCGAGGAGGCGTTTCGCGATGCCGCTGTCGCTCATGAGGGCCCCCGCATAGATGAAGAGAGGGATGCACAGCAGGGCGGGGCTCAGGATCTGCTGGAGGCCCCACATCATCATGCCCTTCATGGAGACCTCGCCGACCAGGATCATGAACAGCAGGGCCCCGCTGAAGCAGAAGGCGATGGGAACGCCTACCGCGAGCAGGATCATGAGGATGCCGAGGGAAATGGCGGAAAGGGTTACGCTGTCCATGGTTAGAGTTCCTCCTCGATCGCTTTGGCCAGGGGCAGGTTTTCACCCTTGTAGAGCAGGATGTAATCCACGATCTCCACGACGGTATAGAAAAGCATCATGGCGAAGGAAACGAAAACGGAGCCCTCCGCAAGCGTCCAGCGGATGAAGAGCGTGTCGGTCAGCTTCTCGACCCGCAGCGAGTACTTGAGCAGGTCGTACCCCCAGTAGGTCAGCCACATGAGGATCCCGGTCGAGACGACGGCGGCGAACGCCCTCAGGAGATACACCTTCTTCTTGTCCTTGATGAAGATCTCCAGCACCCTCGCGTAGAGCTGGGATTTTTCCGACGAGGCGTAGACGGCGGCGAAGAGATAGAGCCAGGTGGAAGGGAAATAGCAGAGTTCCTCGATCCCCATGAGAGGCGAGCGGAACACGTAGCGCATGAGGACCTGGATGAAGACCAGGGCGGAAAGGGCGACGAGGTTGAGCAGGATGAAAATGCCGACGATCCTATCCATCCACGAGATGAGCATGCGGGGCAGACTTTGTTGCGGCAAGTGAATCCCTCCATTTCACGAATCGAGTCAAAGGACTTTCCGGAAAAGTTGAATGGCCTGTTGAAAACCGCTTCTGTTCCTCCCGGGTACCCCCCATCCGGATAAAGTTGTGTTAGAATATCAAAGGTTGCTCAGTTGTAGGACAGCCATACCGTACTACACGCCGTGCCCTCCGTCAATCTCTTTTTGCAGGTGAAAATTTTGCGACAATGGTTTAGACTTCTGGTTTGTCAGGGGATGAACTTTTGGTCGGTCCGAAAGAGGCTCCCGGTGAAGACGGACCAAGAATTGCGAGGGAATCGAACCCGTGCTGAAACCCGCGAACAAATCCACGCTGCACAAGGACATCATGGAACAGATGATCCAGGCCATCAAGGGCAAGCTTTGGGCCCCGGGCNNCAAGCTGCCGGGAGAACAGGCCCTCGCCGCGACCTTCGGCGTGAGCCGGAACTGCATGCGGGAGGTGCTGAAGGCCCTGGAACACTCCGGGGTCGTCGAAGCGAAGCCGGGGCACGGAACCTTCCTCTCCCGGAACGCCGACAAGATCGCCGACGGAGCGGACGTCGCCACCGCGATCTTCGAGAATTCCTCCTACAACGACCTGATGGAAGTTCGGCGGCTTCTCGAAGGACAGGCGGCCTACAGCGCCGCCGAAAGAGCGACGCCCGAAGACCTGGAAAGGCTGGAGGACATCCTTCGGGGAGAGGAACGCGGGGAAACCCTGGACGTGATCCACGACCGGTTTCACGACGCCGTCGTGGAGCTCTCGGGGAACCGGCTTTTGGGCAAACTGCTGGAATCCCTGCGGAACGAAATCCAGGCCCAGCGGCAGTTCCACTACGCCGTGCTGCCCGACCAGGACCGCCTGGAACACTGGAAGGTCCTTGAGGCCATCAAGACCCGCGAAACCGGGCAANNAGCCTGGAAGGCCATGCTCCATCACGTCGACTACTTCTGGAGAAAGGCTCACCAGAACAAGACAACCGGGGTCAGGTCCTGACCCCGGTTCCAAAACTACGCTTCCAAAACCCCGGTTCCACCAATTCCGCTTTTCAACTTTCCCAGGACAACGTATTATAAAGTTCGAAGGAAACGCGAATTTCACGCCCACACCCAGAGGGGTTGTCGACACCCATGAAGAAATTTCTCGCACTGATCGCCGCTGCGGCCCTTTTGGCCTTCGCCGGACCGGCCCTGGCCGCGAACCCGTTTTCCGACGTCCCGATGAACCACTGGGCCTATGATGCCGTGGCGAAGCTCGCCGCCAGCGGGATCGTCGTGGGCTATCCGGACGGNGCCTTCAAGGGAGGCCTGCCGGCCACCCGTTACGAGATGGCCGCCGTCGTGGCCCGGGCCCTCGCCAGCATGGACGCGAAAAAGGGCTCCAGGCAGGACGCCGAGACGCTGAAAAAGCTGGTCGTCGAGTTCAAGAACGAACTCGGCGCGCTGGGCGTGAAGGTCGACAAGCTGGACAGCCGCGTCGCCGTCATCGAGGAGGAAATCGGAGGCTGGAAGTTCAGCGGGAACTTCCGCTTCACGGCCAAGTGGGCCGACGAGCACAACTACTGGAGCGTCGACCAGGACTCCAACTGGAAGGTCGACCGGTTCCGCTGGAACATCACCCGGTACGTCGACGACAAGGTCAAGCTCTACGTCCGCCTTCAGGGCGCCGGGGGCGAAGCCCTTACCGTGGCCCGCGCCTACACGACGATCAAGTTCCCGTGGGACGTCACCGCCGCCGTCGGACGCTTCCCGCTCGACTGGGAAAGCGACTTCTACGCCACGGACTTCGCGGGCTACAACATGAACGACGCCTTCATCACGGACTATGACCCGCTCGAAACGGCCTTCTGGATCAAGAAGCCCTTCGCCGCAGGCAAGTTCGAGGCCTTCCTCGCCCACAACGAGGACGACAAGGTTTCCGACTACTACCAATACGGGGCACGCCTGGCCTTCGACGTGAACGAGAACCTCCACCTCGCTCTCAACGTCGTCAGGTACGACTACACCAACGAGGACGACTTCCACACCCTGTGGGGCGACCTCATCGTCAATTTCAGCGAAGGCGTCGCCTTCAAGGGGCAATATTTCCTCCAGGACCTCGGCTACAACTGGCTTTGGTGGAGCCTCGACGACTCGCCCACCGCCTGGAAGGCCGTGCTGACCTTCAGCCAGAGCACCCTGAAGTTCACGGACCTCTGGATCGAGTACGCGAAGATGGACTCCGGCTTCAAGTTCCCCTATTCCGACCCGTACGCCTGGGCCCTGACCGAAAGCATCTTCGGGCGCGACGGGTACGCCCCCTACGATTCCACCGTCTTCAACGTCGTCGCGAAACAGATGTGGAACGAGCGCTGGTGGACCTACATCCGCTACTTCGATTACGAGGGCGGGGACGAGGATTACAAGAACTACACCGGCAGCGTCCGCTACAACTACACCCCGAACCTCTGGTTCGAGGTCGGCTACGACAAAATGGACGCGAACGCCAAGCCCGGCGACGACATGATGTGGTTCCGCACCACGGTCAATTTCTAGGCCGATATCGGGAAGTTCACCTTCCAGGAACCGGGGCCAGGCCAGGCGGGGAAACCTGCCGGATGGCCTCTTCCATTTTTGCGACCTCTTCATCCGACAGGGATGCGAAGAACTCCCGGCGCTTCCCCTCGGACAGCCTCCCGTTGTTCTGAAGGCAGAAGCGGATAAACAGATCGATCTTCCGGTCGGGCATATCCGCGATCTCCTGAACCGACTTTTTGACCTTGTCGTAATTCGCCAGGAACTCCAGCTCTTTGGCCATCTCGATTTCGATCGTCTGCCCGATGAACCGGAAAAGGGCCTCTGCCTGCGGCGTCAGGTCGATGTAACGGTACCAGGCCGCCGTATCGTTATGGACCGTCATTCGGCCTTCCTCGTCCAGGGAATAATCGACCAGCGGCATCAAAGGACGTGAAAACGCCTCCAGGGAGGCGTCGTAATCCTGCAGGTTCTTCAGCATGGAGGCCGACACCGGGAAAATCATGCCCTCGGGAGTCAGGCCCCGGCGCGCCAGGATATTGTGGATCAGGAAACGGTGAATTCGTCCGTTTCCATCCTCGAACGGGTGCAGGAAGACAAAACCGTAGGAAACGGCCGCTGCATGGACGACGGCGTTCACCGCGCCTCCGGCCATGCGGCCGTGGCATTCGATCAGCCCTTCCATCAGCCCCGCAAGATCCTCCGGCTTCGGGGCCACATAATGGATCCTTTCCCCATGCCAGGCAACCGCCTCTCCGACGTAATTCTGGCTCGACCGATAGTCGGGATCCCGGAATCGCGCATCGACCGTACGGTTCTGGAGCTCGACCAACCTTGCCTTATCGCAAAAATCCTCCTTTTCGGCCAGATGGAGCAGTGCCACGAAACGCTCGGTCCGGGAGGCTGTCGGGTTGACCCGCTCGATCTCAAAGGAGGATTTCGTTTCCGTCGTGTAAAGGTAGCCCAGTGCCCGTTTCAGGATTTCCGGGGGGTAAGGGGCCACGACCTCCCTGCACATCCCGGCCAGGTCTGATGCCTCCAGATTCCTGACGGTTTCCGTACGGCGGACCAGGGGACAGAACTGCCGAACACCCGGCAGGTTATCGTTGACCCGCTGGCGTCGAACCGGCTTTCCCGGCTTCACGGTGACATAGGCTTCCGTGTCCAGCAGATCGACGTAGTTTCCCTGCCTCACATCCTCAAGGAGAAGTTTCCTGCCGGTGAGGAATTCATAGAGGTACCATAAGCGCCGGGCGTTCTTGCCGGTCGGTTTCGACCTGATGTAGCCCGTCACTTCCCCCTCGTCCATGACGTCGAAAAGCGCCCAAAGGATGGCAAGGTTCATGCCGTCGTACTTGAGGGCAAACTCCAGGTGGCTGCAGGGAGAATCCCCGGGCCAATATTTCGGGGGGTAGATTTCCTCCACCCGGTTTCCTTCCGCCTTGACCCGGCGCATACCCGACGAGGCCACGAAAGAGCTGTGCCAATTGGNGATGACCTCGAGCCCAAAGAGCCGAACCAGGGCTTCATACCCGGCCGGCCTTAAACCTGGAGCGGAAAAACCTTTTCCAGTCATGGTCCCTCCGGAAAAACAACGATGGATTTGGAAAAACCATTATATTTTACTCTTTATTGGGAAAAATAGTTATATCAGAAAAATTGTTACAAGGCGAACAAAAGCGTTATATTTAGTCCTTAAAAAGGAAAAACAATTACGCAATCCGGAGGTTCACCTTCCGGCCGAGGGGCCCGAAGCTTCGCGTCCCCCCCGCCTCGCTCACCACCCGCAGCAGCCGGTCCGGGTCCGTGAAGCGCCGACCGCAAAGCAGCGTCACGCCCCTCTCCCGGAAGACTTCCGGCGTCAGGGGCGTCGACGGCCCCATCACGCAGATCTCCCGGGCGCGTCCCGAGAGGACAACCAGGCCGTCGAAAGTGCCGTTCAGCAGGCTCGTGGCGGTCAGGATGACCACGTCGCACTTCGGCAGCAGATCCTGCTCCAGGCTCGTCTCGGTGATCCCTTCTTCCTCCGGCCTGCCGTCGTCGAAAACGACGCACCGGTCCGCGTAGGGCCGGATCCGTTCCAGCACGGGGGCCATGTCGCCGACCATGCCCACCCGATCCTGCGGGCTGATGCGAAGCAGCCTTACGAGGTCGTCGTTCGAAGCCTCCGCGGGCCCTTCCCACTGGAAGAGCGCGTTGAGCGCCGCCAGCCCGATGGACGCTTCCACGATGCCGGAGGAACGCAGCAGGGGAACGACCTCGCGGACCTTTTTCCCGGCAAGCGTCCCGGCATAGGGGAGGATGGAGCAGCCACCCTTGTCCAGGAGATGCCGCAGCATCGCCCCCACCCCCGTTTTTCCGGATTCGAGCCTCACGGCGGTATAGCCCAGTCCGACCCGGACGTCGGCGACCCGCTCCTCCCCGGCCAGGGAAAGTCCGTGTTCGACAAGGGCCTCGACAATCGGCGTCATGTTCTCCCCTCCCTCGAAATGGCAGGTTCCCTCAAAACTATATCCGAATAAGGCAAACCCGGGGTTCAAACCGGGGTCAGGTCCTGAATTCACGCATCCGGAAAACGTCCTTCTTCGTGCGCGCCGTACCCCACGGATGAGTCCGGAGAAATCCCTTCGGTCAACGACAACGACGCTTTCTCATCGGCGACGACCACGCTTCCTCCGAAAGAGCGGAGCCATCCGGAAGCGGAAATCTCGCCTCGTTCGTCAATTCCGGCTTGTCGACCTCCGATCGCTTCGGGGAGCTCCCATCCAATCCCCCTTTCGCCGCATACAACGCCTTGCCCGGACGAGACCCGTCCCCGGAGCGACTTGATAGGTCCCTTAGGCCTTACGGAAAAATCCGTCGCCCCGAGAGAATTGACAAGGGGTAAAAATCGTGAGAGACTTTTTATATCAAGAAAATCATTTTCACGATGTAAAAGTAAAAAACAAGTGAAACCGCTTCGCCGCTTTTTCAACGCAAAACTCTTGGAAAAAACGGGGGCATCCTCATGGAGACGCGAACCGGCATGGAAACGGAAGAACTCGCGGGAAACGGACAGATCAAGTCTGTGGAAAAGGCCATCAAGCTTCTGGGCATCTTTGACGCGAACCATAAACATTTAACCTATTCGGAAATTTGCCTTTTGTCCAAGATGCCCGTGGGCAGCGTCTATCGCTTCCTGTTGACCCTCAACAAGTGCGGGTTCCTGGATTACGACACTTCGACCAAAAAATACAGTCTGGGGCCAAAAATCATCTACCTGGGAAACCTGGCGACGGAATCGATCGATTTGGTGAAGATCGCGCATCCCTTCATGGAAGAGATCCGACGAATAACAAACGAAACCGTTTCCTTGTTCATCCGCCGTGACTTCAAAAAAATATGCATCTGCAAAGTTGAAAGCGAACACTCGATCCGGTATTCGTCCCGGGTGGGGGAAATGGTCTATCTGCATGGGGGCGCTTCCGGAAAGGTCTTGATGTCCACTTTCTCGAAAAACGAATTGGATCGTTATGAAAAAGAAGAAGGGTTCAAAAGCCTGACGAGCACAACCCTTACAAAGAGATCTCAAGTGGAGGAAGCGCTGAGAAAAACCAGGGAGGACGGATACGCGATCAGCTCCGCGGAACGGTCCGAGAATTCGGCCGGCATAGGAGTTCCGATATTTGACTGCAACAAGAAAGCCGTTGCCTGCCTGAACATTACCCTGCCGTCGGACCGATACGACCAGACCAAGATTCCCGAATGGATCGACCTGCTCAAAAAAGCGGGCCTCGAAATCTCCAGAAGAAACGGCTATTAGTGCATCAAGGAATAGAAGCCATCATTAAAGGGAGGGTGTTCGTGTTGAGTAAAAGCGGGGCATTAGGAAAATTCATACTTTCATTGCTTATCGTTCCGGCATTGTTCGGCCTGCTTGCGGGACCGGCACTGGCGGCAGGTCAGCAGGTCAGCCTGTCGATCGGCTCGGGAACTTCCGGCGGCGCTTTCTACATGGTTGGCGCCGCCCTGGCACAGGTCGTCCAGAAACATGAACCCAATATCCTCATGAACAGCGAGGCGACTGGCGGGACCAGCGAAAACATCAAGTTGGTCGTGAACAAGGACACGGATATCGGCATGGGGATGGCCGACGATATCGTGGCGGCCTATGAGGGACGACGCGCATACGAGAACAAGCCTGCGAAAAACCTCAGGGTGCTGATGTCGGGCCAGACCAATACGTTCCACGTCATCACGCTTGCCAAGTCGGACATCAAGAAATTGAGCGACATCCGCGGGAAGAGAGTCAGTCTCGGCCCAGCCGGCGCGCCGTTTTTCGGTCCCGACATGCTGGAACAGGTCGTAGGGCTCAAGAAAGGCGTCGATTACAAGGGACAATATCTCGGCCATGACCAGGCCGCCGATGCGCTCGCGAACGGCGACATCGACGTGCTGATCGCAACCCTGGCCTATCCTTCCGCCGCCTATTCCAACCTGGCCATGACCCATGAGCTTCGCTTCATTGAGTTCGACGCGAAGGACATGAAGATCGTCAAGGAAAAATTCCCGTTCTGGAGGGACTCCGTGATTCCCAAGGGGACCTACAAGAATGCGAAGGCGATCCGCACTCCCGCAGTTCCCGTCTGGCTCTTCACCGACAAGGACCAGGATCCCGACGTGATTTACCGGGTCGTGAAGGCGATCGTCGAAAACTCGAAGGAACTGGGAAAGATCCACCCGGATGCCGGCAAATACCAGTTGAAGACCGCCGTCAAGGGAATCAACCTCCCCCTGCACCCCGGAGCCGAAAAATACTTCAAGGAAAAGGGCGTCCTGGGGAAATAGGCGAACACCGAGGCGGAGAGGGCAACCTCTCCGCCTCTCGAAACTCGCTTCGGAAACGAAAAGTCCGGATTTTCACATAACCGATAAAGGGAAGGATAACGACCGATGCCAGGACCAAGCAATTTTGCCGAAAACGAAAAAAAAGCGCTGCAATGGCTGCTGCTGTTCATCGGAGTCGCGATGAGCTGCTTCCATCTCTACGCCACGACGACCGGCACGGTTAGCCTGATGATCCAAAGGGAAGTCCACCTTGGACTGGCGATCGTGATTGCCGCTCTCGTCGGCTGGTCGAAACAGAGCGAGAAAGAAAAAACCGGGTGGGTCATGCGGCTGTCATCGGTTGCAATAATCATCATTGCAGCTGTTGCAACAATCTACCTGATCTCCATCGACGAAGACATCGTTTTCCATCTTGGGGAGCCAACCAGGCTGGAAATCATTCTTGCGACCCTGCTGGTGCTCAGCCTCCTGGAGATGACCCGGAGGGTGATGGGCTGGACCATGCCGATCATCGCCATCATCGCGATCCTCTACGCCTTTTTCGGCAAACTCATGCCGGGCGGGCTGGCGCATCGCGGATATGGCTTTGAACGGCTGGCAAGCTATCTTTTCCTATCTGACGATGGAGTCTACGGTGTCCCGATCGGCGTCTCTTCCACCGTCGTCATCATGTTCATCATCTTCGGATCCTTCCTGCAGAACTCCGGAGCCGGAAAAGTCTTCAAGGACGGCGCTTTCGCCCTTTTCGGGCGTGTCCGCGGCGGCCCTGCGAAGATCGCCGTCTTCACGAGCGCGCTTTTCGGCACGATAAACGGGAGCGCCATCGCCAATGTCGTGACGACCGGCACCTTTACGATTCCCCTGATGAAGAGCGTCGGATACGAGCCGCATTTCGCCGGAGCGGTCGAAGCGGTCGCTTCGACCGGAGGCCAGATCATGCCTCCGATCATGGGCGCTGCCGCTTTCATCATGGCCCAGGTTCTGGGGATTCCCTATTCCGACGTCGCGATCGCCGCAATCATCCCTGCCGCCCTGTATTTCTACATGTGCTTTGTCGTCGTGCACCTGCAGGCGGTCAAAAGCGGGATGAGGGCCTACTCTGCTTCGGAACTGCCTCGATTCAGAGACGTCATGGCCGAAGGCTGGCACGTCATCATCACCCTTGCGGCTCTTTTCTACATGCTGCTCGGAATGAAGCTCACCCCGAACAAAACCGCCCTTTACTGCTGCGGGGTCAGTGTTCTGTTGAGCTGGTTCTCCAAAAACGACAAGATGACCCTGAAGGTGATCATCCGCACCCTGAAGGAAGCGGCGGAAGATGTCGTTTCCGTCGCCCTTGCCTGCGGCACGGCGGGAATCATCATCGGCGTTCTCGGCCTGACGGGCCTCGGACTGAAACTGTCTTCCCTTCTGGTCCTCTGGTCCGGCGGCAACCTGATCATCCTCATGGTCCTCACCATGATCACGGGGTTCGTCCTCGGGATGGGCCTTCCAACGACGGGCGTCTACATCATCCTGAGCGTCCTCGCCGCCCCCGCGCTGGTCAACATGGGGGTCGGCCCTCTTAGCGCCCATTTCTTCGTGTTTTATTACGGAGTCCTGGCCGCGATCACTCCCCCCGTGGCCCTGGCTTCCTATGCCGGTGCCGGAATCGCCGGGGCGAACTACATGAAAACCGGTTGGGAAGCGGTCAAACTCGGATCTGCAGGCTTCCTGGTGCCCTTCATCTTTGTTTTCGCCCCTGCGATTCTGATGCAGGGCTCGGCCTCAGAGATCGCCCATGTCACCTTCACCGCCTTCCTCGGGGTCACCGCACTTTCGATGAGCCTGCAGGGCTACCCGGCCAAAGGGCTCCTTTCGCGTGTCCTGCTCGGGATCAGCGCCCTTTTGCTGCTTGACCCCGGCTTGATGACCGATATCGCCGGAGCGGTCCTGGTCGCCGGGGTCCTGATTGCGGACCGAGTCCTAAAAAAACGTGAAGCCAAAGTGACCGTCGAGGAATAGGGCGATGAAAACCATGGGGATGGCCGGACAACTTGCCGATTTTATCGAGGGACTGAATTTCGACACCCTCCCGGGAGAGGTCGTCGAACAGGCGAAAAAATGTCTTCTTGACAGCCTCGGCAACCTCCTCGCGGGGAAGAATTCCGAGTCGACTCCAAAGATCGTCGCGATCGCGAAGTCGCACACCGATGATCCGAGAAGCACGATTCCAGGCTTTGGGAAAGCTTCAGTCGAAGCGGCGGCATTCGCCAACTCCGTCATGATGCGCGCCCTCGATCTCGATGATGGGCACCGCTACGCGATGGGCCACCCCGGAAGCGTCCTGATACCCGCCGCGCTGGCTTCCGCAGAGGCATGCAAAGCCTCCGGCCGTGAAGTGATCACCGCCCTGACCGCCGCCTACGAGGTTTATTCCAGGCTGGGGACGGTGATCAACCCGCAATCCTACAGGGAACGCGGTTTTGAATCGACCGGAATCTGCGGTGCCGTCGCGGCTGCGGCTCTTGGGGCAAAACTTGCCGGACTCGACGCCGTGAAGACGAAGAACGCGCTGGGCATCGCAGGCCTTTTTGCAGGAGGACTGATCGAATACCAGAACGACGGATCTTCCGGGAAGGTCCTTTGCCCCGGTTGGGCCCTGTCCGGCGGCTTAAGGGCAATGGAGCTCGCAAGGGCCGGTTTCACGGGCCCCGAGTGGATTTTCGAAGGAAAAAACGGTTTCTTCCAGGCCTTCGGGGTGAACCCGAATACCGATTATGCGCTGGAGGGACTCGGTACGCGCCACGGGATCATGGACACCTATTTCAAGGTACACGGCTGCATGCGGGGACTGCACCCTTCAGTGGACGGAGCGATTGCCCTCCGGCCGCACCTTGGGGATTCTCTCGATTTGCTCAAAGAGCTGCGGGTCAGGACGACTCCCTTCGTGAAGCGGCTGGACCGACCGTTTCCGTCCACGGCCGAAGCGGCCCAGGGCAACCTGAGGTTCGTTCTGGCCGTGGCCCTCAAACATGGGAAGGTCAACCACGAGACGCTCGGCTGCAGCCTGCTCGACGAAAAGATCGAGAAGATCGCCGACAGGATCGCAGTCGCCCTGGACGACGAATGCATCCGGTACGTTTCGGAAAACCCCAGTCACTGGGGCGCCGCCGAAGTGGAGCTTTTGACCTCCAAAGGGGAACTTTTCAGGGAATGGGTTCCGCTGGCGACGGGAGAACCGGAACGTCCTCTCGGATGGGACGGCCTCGAAGCGAAATTCGAGGAGCTGGTTGCGAAAACCGATTTTGCCCTCCATTCGCACCGCCTCGTCCAGGCCGTAAGGAATTTCGAATCACCGGCTTCAATCGAAGAGATCTTCGAGATTTTCGGCACAGCCCGCTGACGGGCGACGCCATCGTTGGGGAGGAATCATCATGTCATTCGATCGCATCCGCTGCGTGATCATGCGGGGAGGGACAAGCAAAGCGGTGTTTTTCCACGAGAACGACCTTCCCGCCGACAGGGAGAACCGGGACAGGATCATCCTGAGGGCCTTCGGCAGTCCCGACCTGCGGCAGATCGACGGCCTGGGGGGAGCCAACTCCTCCACGAGCAAGGTCGCGATCATCGGCCCCAGTTCGCGGCCCGACGCCGACGTCGACTACACCTTCGGCCAGGTCAGCGTGGACATGCCCGTCGTCGGGATGGCCATGAACTGCGGCAACATCTCCTCCGCCGTCGGCCCCTTCGCCATCGACGAAGGCCTGGTCAGGGCGGTCGAGCCCGTCACCACGGTCCGCATCTTCAACACCAACACGCAGAAACGGATCATCGCCCAGGTCCCGGTCCAGAACGGCAGGGCCCTGAGCAGGGGCGACTATGCCATCAACGGCGTGCCCGGCAACGGGGCCCGGATCGACCTCGAGTTCGAGGACCCGGGCGGGGCCGTCTCCGGGAAGCTTCTTCCCACCGGGAACCCGACGGACGTCCTGACGGTCGACGGGAAAGCCTACACCGTCTCCATCGTCGACGCGGCCAACCCGGTGGTGTTCGTCCGGGCGGAGGATTTCGGCCTCAGGGGGACGGAACTTCCGGCGGAGTTCGAGAGCAGGCCCGACGCGAAGGCGATCTCCGCAACCTTCGAGAAGATCCGGGGGCAGGCGGCGGTCCTGGTGGGGCTGGTCCCCGAAGCCTCGCTGGCGAAGACGAAGAGCCCCGAGCTGCCGAAGATCGGCTTCTACACGGCGCCGACGGCCTACACGGACGCCACGGGGCAGAAGGTCGGGGCGGAGGACATCGACATCGTGGGGCGGCTTTTCTCCATGGGGAAGATGATCAACGCCTACATGGGGACGGGAGCGATCTGCACCATCGTGGCGGCCAACATCCCGGGAACGGTCGTGAACCGGATCGTCGGCGAGAAGCTGGGAGACCGGATTCCACTCGTGCGGATCGGGCACCCCTTCGGGGTTATGCCGGTGCGGGGAATCCTGGAGGAAACGCCGGACGGAAGGTCTTCGGTGAAACGCGGCGTCATTTCCAGGACCGCCCGGCGCATCATGGAAGGCTGGGTCTACATCGATGACTAGCGGCGCCTCTCTTGATCCATCAGAAAAATATTTCACGCTGACCGGGATTTACACAAAGATTCTGGTTGTCGCCTGCGTGGTGCTGTCGATCATCCACCTCGTCAACATCTGGTACGTCATTCCCTCCAATTACCTTCGGTCTCTGCACCTCGGACTGCTGTTCCCGATTGTCTACCTGAAAGCCGACGCCAAAACGACGGGATTCGAGTTCTTCATCAAAGCCTTGAAAAGCCTGATCGGATTCGGCGCATGTCTGTATTACGGGGTCTTCTTCGACGACCTAGTGATGAGGGCGGTCGCCCCGACCTCCGTGGATATCCTGGTCGGCGTTCTCCTCATCCTCGTGCTGATCGACGCCGCCATGCGCACGGTCGGATTCGGGATGGCCGCAGTCACGATGGCATTCCTCGCCTACGTGCTTTTCGGGCAACATTTGCCTGGAGAGCTCGGGCACTACGGCTACAGCTTTTCCCGAATTCTCGGACATCTCTTCATCTCTTCGAACGGGATTTTCGGCTCCATGCTCCAGATGTCCGCAACCTACATCGCGCTGTTCACCATCCTGGGCGCGTTTCTGGAAAGCTGCGGCGCAAGCGACGCGTTCATCAACGTCGCCCTCAGGCTGACGGGCAGGCTGCAGGGCGGGCCGGCTCTCGCCGCCGTCATCGCGAGCTGCCTGTTCGGGACCGTCAACGGAAGCGCCGTGGTCAACGTCATCACCACGGGCACCTTCACCATCCCTTTGATGAAGGGGATCGGGATCGCCCCGCACGTGGCGGGGGCGGTGGAAGCCGCCGCTTCCACCGGGGGCCAGCTCATGCCTCCCGTGATGGGCGCTGGCGCGTTCGTCATGTCGGACATCACCGGCGTTCCCTATGCGACGATCGTCATCCGGGCGATCATCCCGGCCCTGGTCTATTTCATCGGCGTCCTCGCCGGCGTCATGCTCTACGTCAAGAGGGACAATGTCCCGGCCGTCGACCCGGCAATCATCCCCTCGACTTCGGAGATGATGAAGGGACTGCATCTCCTTCTACCCATGGTCGTCGTTTTCGTCCTGATCATCGGCAAGTTCTCACCGATGTACTCCGCCTTCTACGGCATCGCCACAGCCGCCCTTCTGGTCCTTCTGAACGAACGGAAAGCCCTGTCGACCATGTTCCAGAAGCTTAACGCAGCCCTTATCGGNGGATCCCTGAACCTGTCCAGCGTGGCCATGGGCCTCGCCTGTGCCGGCCTGATCATCGGAAGCATCACCCTGACGGGGCTGGGATCAAAATTCGTTTCGCTGGTCCTGGCTCTCTCGGGAGGATACCCGATCGTCGCCCTGGTCTTCGTCGCCGTCGCGGTACTCATCCTCGGGATGGGCCTGCCGACATCCGCCGCGTATGTCATCACCGCGACAATGGCCGTCCCAGCGCTGCTGGACATGGGATTCGAGCTGATCGCCTGCCACCTGTTCGTTTTCTATTTCGCGGTCATCGCCCCCGTGACCCCGCCCGTGGCGATCGCGGCTTATGCCGGCGCAGGGATCGCCAACGCCGACCCGACGAAGACAGGGTACAAGGCCTTCATTTTCGCGCTGCCGGCGTTTTTGATGCCTTTCATGTTCATCTACAACCCGCTGCTTCTTTCAAACGGAAGCCTGCCTGAAATCCTTTGGGCTGCCACAACCGCCGTCGTGGGTGCGGTCTGCCTCGCCGGAGCGACCCAGGGATTTCTGCTGACAAAAGCGAACAGGCTTTACCGCGCCATCCTCATTCTCGGCGCGCTCTGCCTTTTGAAGCCGGGCCTTTACACGGACGTTGCGGGAATCGTGATCCTTCTCGCGGTCACCTACCTTACCCGAAAGGCCCCGGTGCCCCATGCCTGTCATTGACCTGGCAACGATGCTCCAGGGCATCACCGAAGAATCCATCCCGGGTGAAGCCCGACAGAAGGCCATCCAGTGTTCGCAGGATATGGCCGGCGTGTTCCTGGGCGGGAAAAACCTTCCGGAAGGGCAGCAGGTGCATCAGGCTCTTGCCGGGGCATCCGGGACGATCGGCGAACCCGGTGCGCTGGCTCTGTGGATCGGCTCCGTGACAAGGTTGCTCGATTTCGACGATGGGCACAGACGGGCGATGGGGCACCCGGGAGTTCCCATCCTTTCCTCGGCAATCGCCCTTGCGAAAACCGTCGACTTCCCCGGGAAGAAGTTCATCCAGGCCATTACCCGCGGCTACGAAGCCTACGGGTATATCGGCAGGGTCGTCAACCCGAAGGCCTACCTCGAAAGGGGTTTCGATGCGACGGGAATTTGCGGGGCGGTGGGTTCCGCCGCGACTGCGGGAACGATCCTCGGACTTTGCACGGAAGAGCTCGGGAACGCCATCAGCATCGCGGGATCCCTTTGCGGCGGCCTGAATCAATATGCCATCGACGGAGGATCTCCGAAATTTCTCTGTGCGGGATGGGCAGCCAAACTCGGCATCACGGCGGCTCAGCTGGCAAAGGCCGGCCTTGACGGCCCTTCCGACATTTTCCGGGGCAGGAAGGGGTTCTGCCAGGGATTTGCGGTCGAATACGACCCGGAATTGCTCAACGACTACCGGATCCACTGGGAAATCCTCAACGTTTACCTGAAGCGGTTCGCCTGTGTCCGTCGCCTTCACGCCTCCCTCGACATCGTGGACCGGATTGTCGGGGAAAATGCCCTGACGGCCGACCGGATCGAAAGAATCGATGTCTACGGCTCGGCCTTTATCGCGGAAAGCGCCAAGTACGCGCCCAAAGACCTGACCCTCGCACAAACCAGCATGCCCTACGCGATCGCCATCCTGTTGAAATATGGCGCCGTCACGATGGAACTCCTGAAAGAGAACCTCGGCAATCAGGACATCAGGCGCCTTGCCGAAAAAGTCGTCATCACCGAAGAAGAAGCCTTCAACGAGATCCTGAAGAAGGACAAGGGACTTTGGGGCGCTGCGCGAATCGATCTCAGGACAAAGGACGGTGAAACCTTTACGGAAGAAAGACATTACGCCCTTGGAGAACGGGAAAACCCGCTGCCGGAAAATGCCCTGAGAGAAAAGTTCATGGGCCTGGCGTCCAGAAGCCTCGGCCCGAATGCGGCCAGGGAAATCTACGAGGGGCTCGCCGACCTCGAGAATCTGGAAACGGCAAGGACACTTGCTTCAAAAATAATCTAGTGGTGGGAGGGAAAAGAAGTGAAGACACGGAACGCGGCAATCGCTCTATTGGCAGGACTCGCAATGATCCTGGGCGTCGCGGCCCAGCAGGCCTGCGCGGCTCCGACGCAGCTCCGGCTCGGGACCGTCAACGTGGGAGGGACCTACTACATCGTCGGAACCGCCTTTGCGCAGACCATCAACAAGGTCGACCCTTCGCTCAAGGTCAACGTCGAGGTGACGGGAGGATCCGTAGACAACCTGAGGCTTCTTGAGTCCAAGAATATCGAACTGGGGATGTCCACCGCCATTTTGAGCTACTACGCCAGCAAAGGCATGAACGGGTTCAAACCCTTCGACCTCAACGTCCTGACCGCGATCAACACCGGGCGCGCCCATATTGTGGTGCGCAAGGATTCCGGCATCAACTCGATCAAGGACATGAGGGGCAAGCGCATCTCGACCGCCGAGCCCGGAAGCGCGACGGAGGTCATCGCCGTCGACATCCTGAAGGCCGCCGGGATCGATCCCGACAAGGACATCAAGCGCCAGCGGATCAACCTTATGGATTCCGTCGACGCCCTTGCAGACGGAAGGTGCGACGGCTTCATCTACCAGGCGGGCATCGGCGTCCCTTCCATCGTTGAAATCACGACGACATCCGACAAGGCGAAGCTCATCGGCATCGAAAGCAGCGTCATCAAGAACATGACCAGCCAGTACAAGTACTACATCGCCACGGAAATCCCGGCCGGGGTCTACGGCAACGAGAAAACCCTGCCCTCCGTCGGAGCCGTCAACCATCTTCTTTGCCGGGCAGACCTGCCGGAAGACGTCGCCTTCAAGATCGTTTCCGCGATTTTCGAGCACCGGGACGACTGGGTGAAAGCCCACTCCTCCTGCAAGGAACAAACACTCCAGACGGCGACAATGGGAGCCTCGGTCCCGGTTCACCCGGGGGCCATCCGCTACTACAAGAGCAAGGGCGTCTGGAAGCAGAAATAGTTCCTGTCCCGAAGGATTACCGAAGAAAGAGTTCCCTTTCCGAAGAAGGTGGCCGGGAAAGGCTCCTGGCCACCTTCTTGCAAAGCCCGCATGAGAAACCGCGACGGACCAAGGGGCAAACAGGCACGAAATGCGAGATACGCCGGCGATCAGGATCCGCTTCGCCAGGCAAACCGGGATGCGACCGGCTGATTTTGACAATCCTTCCCTCTTCGGCATCGACATTCGAAGGCGCCTTCCATCGACGCGCCCGGATGAACGGAGAACCTTCGGGGGATTATGCCTAAATCGAATGCAAGGGGTGAAAAATTATGAAGAATCCTTCGAAAGTCCGCTGCGTGATCATGCGGGGAGGGACAAGCAAAGCGGTGTTTTTCCACGAGAACGACCTTCCCGCCGACAGGGAGAACCGGGACAGGATCATCCTGAGGGCCTTCGGCAGTCCCGACCTGCGGCAGATCGACGGCCTGGGGGGAGCCAACTCCTCCACGAGCAAGGTCGCGATCATCGGCCCCAGTTCGCGGCCCGACGCCGACGTCGACTACACCTTCGGCCAGGTCAGCGTGGACATGCCCGTCGTCGGGATGGCCATGAACTGCGGCAACATCTCCTCCGCCGTCGGCCCCTTCGCCATCGACGAAGGCCTGGTCAGGGCGGTCGAGCCCGTCACCACGGTCCGCATCTTCAACACCAACACGCAGAAACGGATCATCGCCCAGGTCCCGGTCCAGAACGGCAGGGCCCTGAGCAGGGGCGACTATGCCATCAACGGCGTGCCCGGCAACGGGGCCCGGATCGACCTCGAGTTCGAGGACCCGGGCGGGGCCGTCTCCGGGAAGCTTCTTCCCACCGGGAACCCGACGGACGTCCTGACGGTCGACGGGAAAGCCTACACCGTCTCCATCGTCGACGCGGCCAACCCGGTGGTGTTCGTCCGGGCGGAGGATTTCGGCCTCAGGGGGACGGAACTTCCGGCGGAGTTCGAGAGCAGGCCCGACGCGAAGGCGATCTCCGCAACCTTCGAGAAGATCCGGGGGCAGGCGGCGGTCCTGGTGGGGCTGGTCCCCGAAGCCTCGCTGGCGAAGACGAAGAGCCCCGAGCTGCCGAAGATCGGCTTCTACACGGCGCCGACGGCCTACACGGACGCCACGGGGCAGAAGGTCGGGGCGGAGGACATCGACATCGTGGGGCGGCTTTTCTCCATGGGGAAGATGATCAACGCCTACATGGGGACGGGAGCGATCTGCACCATCGTGGCGGCCAACATCCCGGGAACGGTCGTGAACCGGATCGTCGGCGAGAAGCTGGGAGACCGGATTCCCCTCGTGCGGATCGGGCACCCCTTCGGGGTTATGCCGGTGCGGGGAATCCTG
Source organism: Synergistales bacterium (assembly GCA_015657435.1). GTDB lineage: Bacteria > Synergistota > Synergistia > Synergistales > 79-D21 > 79-D21. The sequence continues at coordinate 22,166 of JADLKH010000004.1, forward strand.
GAGGAAACGCCGGACGGAAGGTCTTCGGTGAAACGCGGCGTCATTTCCAGGACCGCCCGGCGCATCATGGAAGGCTGGGTCTACATCGATGACTAGCGGCGCCGGCTGCAACTTCCCGAATCTCCTGGCTCCGGGCCGGATCGGCACCCTCCAGGTGAAGAACCGTGTCCTCATGGCCCCTGTCTCGACCAATTTCGCCACGGCGGAAGGAGAAGTCACCCCCGAGCTCGTTTCCTTTTACGAAAGAAGGGCCAGGGGGGGAGCGGGACTGCTGATCCTCGAGTGCGTGAACGTCGATTTTCCCAGGGGAAAAACCGGCCATACGCAGATGCGAATCGACAGCGACCGTTTCGTCCCCAAACTCCACGAGCTGGCCGAAATCCTTCATGAAGCCGGCGCCTCCGCAGCCCTGCAGCTGAACCACAGCGGGGGTCTTTACGGGGATCGCAGCAGAGAGGCCCTGAAACCCGTCGCGCCCTCGCCGTTCCTTTACGGCAAGCTGATGATCGAGGCCGAAGAGGCGTCACGGGAAGAGATCCACAGGATCCGGAACAACTTCATCGACGCCGCCGAACGGGCCGCCCTCGCGGGCTTCGATGCGATCGAAATCCACGGCGCCCACGGCTACCTTCTCGCGGAGTTCCTCTCCCCCTGGACGAACCAAAGGAAGGACGAATACGGCGGTTCGGTGGAAAACAGGACCCGCCTCGCCCTGGAAATCGTGCAGGGGATCCGTAAAAAGCTGCCCTGCTTCCCCATCATCTTCAGGATCAGCGGAGACGAGTTCGTCTCCCCCGAACGCGGCCTTCCGGAAGATTTCGCCGTGCTGAAAGCGGAGAGACCGGAGGAGCGCAACCTTCCCGGAAGGGGCCTTGCCGAAACGGTCGAGGTCGTCAATCTCCTCAAGAGCGCCGGCGTCGACGGCTTCCACGTTACGGCCGGAACGCACCGCCTGCCCCACACCTTCGCCCGGCGGGCCCAGGTGGAGGGAATGGGGATGGAACAGGGCTGGAAAAGCTACCTGGCCGGGGAAATCCGCCGCGCCTGCAACGTGAAGACGGTTGCCGTCGGGGTCATTCGCGACCACGCGGTGGCTGAGGAAATCCTCTCACGGGGCGATGCCGACTTCGTCGCTCTCGGCAGGGGTCTGATCGCCGATCCCGACTGGGTGTCGAAGGCCAGAACGGGGAAACCCGTCCGCAAGTGCATCGGATGCAACAGCTGCGTCCAGTACCGGAGCGGTTACGGATGGAAACTCCGGTGTGCCGTCAACGCAATGGCCGGCAGGGAATACCGCCTTGGCGAGCCTGAAACCGCGGGAAAAACCCTTTCCCCCAGGAAGGTTCTCGTGGTCGGCGGCGGACCGGCAGGGATGGAAGCCGCCCGCGTGGCGGCCCTGCGCGGGCACCGGGTTACCCTGGCCGAAAAAAAGCCGGTTCTGGGCGGAAGCCTGGTTGCCGCCGGCATATTGGAGGAAAAAAGCAAGATCCGGTGGTTGAACGAGTGGCTCCAGGGCGAACTCGCCGCATTGAACGTGGAGCTTCGGCCCGGGTTCGAAGTGACGGAGGAGGCTCTTTCGGGGGAGGAATTCGATGCTCTGGTGATCGCCACGGGAGGGCTGCCCGAGTCGAAACGGCTCCCGGCCATCCATAACCCGGAAGAAAAGAATTTCTTCGCCCAGGCGACCGAACTCCTCGAAGGGACGGCCGCCGTCCCGAAAGGAGCGGAGAAGGTCCTGGTGGTCGGCGGCGGGCTGATCGGGTGCGAAACGGCCTGTTACATTGCCCGGAAAGGGTTCAGGACGACCGTGATGACCCGCAGAGGAAAGGACAGCCTGGGAGCGGACATGGACCCCATCAACCGGTACGAGACCCTTTCCACCCTGTTCAAGCTGGGGATCGAAATTAGGGACGGAGCCACACTGGTCGAAATCTCGCCGGAAGCCGTCCGCTACGAAAACGGGAACGGGGAAACCCTGGAGGAACCCTTTGATTTCATCCTTTTCGCCCAGGGCATGGAACCGGACAGGAAGATCTCACAAAAAGCCGAAGATCGATTCCCGGAAGTGTACCGGATCGGGGATTGCGTCATGCCGAGAAATATCCTTTACGCGGTTTACGAGGGCTTTTCCGTGGGGAATAAAATCTAGGGACAAGGAATCCGGATTTCTTGCCAAAAACGCGAAAGGGTGCTGCAAGAATGAACAATTCAAGTCGATCCATATCCGAGGAACTGGGGCTTTTCATTCAGGACACGACGTATGAATCCCTGCCCGAGGACATCGTCCTCCGGGCAAAAGAACGGGTTCTCGACACCCTGGCCGCCTGCCTGGCCGGTTCATACGGATGGGAATACCCGAACGAACTGATCGAAAGCCTGGGATGCTGCGGCACCGGAGAAAGCGTCATCTTCGGAAGGGCCGAGCGCAAGTCGTCCGCCGGCGCGGCCATGATCAACGCCGCCTTTGCGCATGCCGTGGAACTGGATGACGGGCACCGCAACGCCGGGGTCCATGCCGGGGCCACGATCGTCCCGACGGCCCTCGCGGTGGGAACCGAGCTGGGAAGCTCCGGAAAAGACGTGCTTGCCGCAATCGTCCTCGGTTATGACGTGACCTACCGGTTCGCCCGAAACATGAACCCTGCCGAAATCGAGAAAGGGTTCCATCCTTCCGCGACCTGCGGAACCCTCGGCTCCGCGGCCGTAACCGCCAAACTGCTGAAATGCGGTTCCGCGGCCTCCGCCAACACACTGGGACTTGCGGGACTCCAGGCGGCGGGGCTGATGGAGGCCACTCTGTCCGGCCAGACAAGCAAATGCGTCATGGTCGGACACGGAGCTCTGGCGGGCATCCTGTCCGGCTTCATGGCTTCAAAGGGTTTGCCTTCCCCGCAGCGGATCTTCGAGGGGAAAAGCGGCCTGCTGCAGGCCATGTCCAGGGATGTCCCCGTTGGCGAGATCACGAAGGACCTCGGCGGGCATTACGAAATTTCCGACACCTACGTCAAGCTCTACCCGACCTGCCGCCACTGTCACGTGGCGATCGAAGGAATCGCCGCCCTGAAGGAGGAAAACGGATTCTCGCCGGAGGACGTCGACAGAATTGCCATCGGGACTTTCCCGATCGCCTACAACCTCACGGGGAAAATTCACGAACCCGAGGACACCGCCAGCGCTCGTTTCAGCATGCCCTTTGCCGTTGCGGTGAGCCTGGTTAAAAGCTCGGTCGGAATGGCGGACCTCGAAGGGAATGCCCTGAGCGACCCCAACCTGCGGTCGCTGGCAAGAAAGGTGGAAGTCCGCGTGGACCAGGGAATTACCAGCGAATTCCCCAAAAAGCGCGGGGCAAAAATAGAGGTGTTCCTCAAGGATGGACGGACGCTGGAAAAAACGGTCTTCACGCTCAAGGGTTCACCGGATCTCCCCGTGGGATGGGAGGATTTGCGTCGGAAATTCATCAACTGCGCCGCTCCGGTTTTCGAATTCGAGCGAAGCTGCAGGATTATCGAGGGGATCCACTCGTTCGAGGAGTTGCCGGAACTCTCCGGCCTGATGACTCTTCTAGCGAGGGGCAACTGAATCCCGGGCGACCTGCTCCTCTTTAAGGACGGTTCTCTCCGTGTGCCAAAACGCCGGTTCCTGGCGGGTCTTTTCTCTGAAAGAGCAGTTTTCCGGCCTTTTCAGGGCCCTGCGATCCAGAAATTTCTGTCTTTTCTTTGCAGGGCAAAGCCTTTCTCTCGTCGGGACCTGGATGCAGCGGGTCGCGATGGGGTGGCTGGTCTACCGGCTGACCCTGTCGCCTTCCGCACTCGGCCTGGTCGATTTCGTCAGCCAGATCGGAACGTTCCTGCTCGGCTTTTTTGCGGGAACCTTTGTCGATCGAACCGATCTTCGCCGACTGCTGGTCTGGACCCAGGCTCTGGCCATGGCCCAGGCCTTCGTACTGGCAGGGCTGGTCTTGACGGGACGGCCCACATTCTGGGCCGTTCTCGTCTGCGGGGCCTTCCTCGGGATGATCAACGCCTTCGACATTCCCGCCCGCAATGCCTTCGTGATCCGGATGGTGGAAAAAAAGGAGGACCTCGGGAACGCGATCGCCCTCAATTCCACGCTTTTCAGCCTTGCCCGCCTGCTGGGCCCCTCCATCGCGGGCTTCGTCATCGCGGCAGTCGGAGAAGGCATCTGCTTCCTGCTCAACGGCCTGAGCTACTTCAGCATCATCCTCGCCCTAGGGCTCATGAAACTGCCTCCGGCGCCAAAGGTACAGGCAGCCGGACCCACCGTTTTCTCCGGCACCCGGGAGGGCCTTCTCTACGCCTGGAAGCAGGGGGAAATCAGGGCGATCCTCGGACTCTTGTGCTGCCTCAGCCTGTTCGGCTTTCCCTACGTGGTGATGATGCCCGTCTTTGCCCGCGAAATCCTGCACGGGGGGCCCCGCACCCTGGGGCTGCTCATGGGCGCCACAGGATCCGGAGCCCTCGCTGGAGCCCTGCTTCTGGCCTCCAGGAAGGATGGAGAAGCGGTCGGGCGGTTTATCCCGATCCTGTCCACCGTCTTCGCCGCATCGGTCATCGGCATGGCCCTTGTCCGCCATCCCATGGCCTCCTATGGTTTCGTCGCCTCGGCCGGGTTCGGCATGATCACCATCATGGCGGTCTGCAACACCGTGTTGCAGACGCTTGTGTGCGACCGGTTCCGGGGAAGGGTCCTGAGCCTCTTCATGATGTCCCTTGTCGGAATCGCGCCCTTCGGAAGCCTGATCGTCGGTTGGCTTTCCGAGCGTTTCGGAATTTGTCAGGCACTGGCGATCGGAGGCGGTTTGTGCCTCGTTGCCTCTATCCTGTTCTGGAGGAGGAATGCACATGAACGAATACACGGTCTGGCATAACGACCTGGTTGGCGCCGGGGTTGTCGAAGCCCTGTCCGGCAATGGCTTCCGTGCGGTTTATTGCAGGACCGCAAAGGACGCGGCAACCGAAATTCTTCGCCTGATACCGGATCCGGTGACCATCGGCGTGCCCGGATCATGGACCCTGCGCGAACTCGGCGTTCTTGAAACGCTTGAAGAACGCGGCAACGTCATCCTGAACGCCGGGATCCCCGGCCTTGACGAAGAAGAGCGGATGAAAACATGGCGAGGCCAGCTGACCTGCGATGTCCTGCTAACGGGATCGAATGCGGTCACGGCGGATGGCTGCCTTGTGAACACCGATGCCATCGGCAACAGGGTCGCCGCAATGATTTTCGGACCCGGAAAGGTGATTGTCGTCGCGGGCATCAACAAAGTCGTGAAAAACCTCGAAGAAGCGCAGGCAAGAATACGAAACGTCGCCGCCCCGATCAACAACAAACGGCTCGAACGACCCAACCCCTGCCTGAAAACCGGCGAATGCATGGATTGCCGGGGACCCGCAAGAATATGCAACGTCACCTCCATCCTGCACAAGTGTCCCAGGTTCACGGAAATTCACGTCATTCTCGTGGGAGAGGCTCTGGGATTCTGAAAACGGGGCAGGTCGGCGATCCGCTCCTCCCCGGCCGGAGAAAGTCCGTGTTCGACAAGGGCCTCGACAATCGGCGTCATGTTCTCCCCTCCCCGCGAAATTTCATTCGTACCAGCAAAGGTTCCCCGTCAAATCCCGACGGTCTTATTCTATCTTTTCACCAAAGACCCTGATCTCCGCCGAGGCCTTTTTACCGATGAACCGGAAAATTTCTCCCCCTGCCGCCTTGTTGATCCAGCCATTGGGGATCGACCAAAAAGGGGAATCCCCGGTTGGAGATTCCCCCTGCGCGATCCCTCTTTTGCCTCTGTCTTCAGAACCTGTACCCGACAGTCAGCTGCCCGTAATCTCCATGCATCCGGTTTTCCTGGTGAACATCGTGGAGCCACTTGGCGATCACCGACAGGTTGCCCTTCCCCGCCTTCGGCATCCATAGGAGGGCAGGCCCGATACCGAACGATTCACCCTCGAAACCGCCAAGCTTCGCTCCGCTGCCGCTATCGCCCGACACCTGGCGGTAGTAGTAGCCGTGAAAGCCCAACGCCAGGTTTTGGGCGAGGAACTGGTTGACCGCGAAGTCGACATGGAACTCGTTCCCCGACTTGTAGTCCGTCGCGGTGTTCCTGGTGTTGAACAGGATGCCGGGGGTGACGGAGATTTCAGTCCCGGTCCCGGCGTTCAGCCAGGTTACGGCAAGAGCGGTGTCAAACCCCCAGTAATTCCGGCCGACATTCGCAAGATCTTCGGTTCCGTATTGCCCCGTCGGGACAAAGACGGATTCGACGAGCTTGTAGTGGAAATCGCCCTTCTGCCAATACAGGGCGGCGGAGATCATCGTATCGCCGATACCGGTCCTGTTGTCGGAGGCTCTCCTGGAGCCAAGGGCCGCCTCGACGTCGGCATGCCCCACGGGAACAACGATCCCGACCTGCAGCCGACTGCCGAGAACGGGCTTCTCGAAGGTGTAAAAGCCCCCCATAACCTCGTAAAACGCGTCCGCCTCCAGCGCGAAGTTGACACGCCCCCCCAACACGGCCTTGTTGGCCCTCCCGCTGTAAAACAGCGTCTGGCTGACAGCCATGAAGCCCGGCTCCGGAGCCACGGCGACAGCGAACGCGGTGGAAGAACCGGGGAAGTAGTAACTCGAGGCTCCCTCAGTGGCCTGGGCCACGCCCCGCGCCATCCCCAGGCAGGACGCCAGCAGCAGGACAACGACGAGTATCCGCTTCATGGCCTACTTGTGCAGAGGGGTTCCGTAGCCCTGGATCCTGGTCTGCATTTCAGGACTCAGCTGCACGACAAGCTCCGCGTTGTACGAACCCGTGGGCAGGTACGGAGCCGGGTTGTCGAAAATCTGCTGAGCCGCCACGGCGTACGATCTCGACCTGGCAGCGGGCGTCCCGGCCCTGACGGCCGTATCCACGTCGATCGCGAGGATCGAAACCGTGTTGTCGCTGTTCCGGATAATCTCGAACGTGCGGAACTGCTGGGGGAAATCCCTGAGGGACGCGGTTTCGATCTGCCAGAAACCGAGCTCGGGACGGTCGGCATCCGGCGATTTGAACGCGGTGACCATGTTGCAGTGCCGATGTCCCGCGACCCACGCGATGAGGTTCGGGAACTCGTGAAGCTTCGCGATCAGCTGCGCTTCCGACATTGGGGCGTTTGAGTTCCAGGCCATCATGGAATCCCCCGATTCGACGCCTATCGGTATGTGCGCGGCAATGATCATGAGTTTGCCTTCCGCCTGGCCTTTGGCAAGTTCACGGACAAGCCAGTCGTAACGTTCCTGGTCCAGCGAAGTATGCCCATATCCCAGTGAGCGCGGGTTGTCGTTGGGATCGTCGTTCCTTTGGGTGTCATCGAGAACGATCACCTTGACCGGGATCTTCGACTTCGGCTCGAAGCTGTAGCATCCAAAATCCCTCTCGACGCTGTCCTGGTCGAAACCGTGACCAAGGGGCCTGGAGGATGTCTTGAAGAACTCGCCGATCCACTCCTTCTTCGAAAGTGAACGGCGGTCCGGGTCGGCTGCCAGGACCTTCGGCGGGATGACGAATGCCTTTTCAGGTCCTACGCCGATCACATCCCCGTAAGTCGTCGAGCCGTCGATCGATCCCATGTAGAAACCCCGGCTTTCCAGGCCGCGCGGGTCGACAAACAGGTTCCCCAGGTTGACGATGTTCTCGCCGACCAGGGCCTGGCGGATATAATCATCCGGCGGCATGAAACCCAGCCAGAAATGATCGTGGTTCCCCAGGACCTGGTACCATGGAATGCCCTTGTCCAACCCTGCCGCCTGGTACGGTTTCTGGTAGTCGACGGTGCGGGTTCCCACATGGGCCCCGGAACTTGGATCGATGGCCTTGCCGTCGAGAACGTCGATATACCAGCGCAGCTCGTTGTACTGTGTGCTGTTGCACGTGTCCCCAAGGGAGAGTCCGAAATCGATCGGGTTTTTCCTGTGAATCGCGTTGATCGTCTGGACCGCCGCGTCCAGGACGTGGGTCGTATAAAGCATGACCCCCGAATAGGCCGAGGACACTCCGCCCTTCGCGCCATAAAAAATCGCCTGGGCCGGGGTTTCCTTGTCTGACACGTGGATGTCGGATATCGTGAAGAAACGCAGCAGCTTCGCCTCGTGCCTGGCCTCCGCGCCCGAATAGCCGGGGGACATGATATCCAGTCTCTTTTGGAGGGCTATCCCCTGTCCGGCCTGCCAAAGGCCGTAGCCATACTGCGAATACTTTGAAATTTCCGTTGGAAGCAACTTGGGAGAAGTCGAGGGAACCGGAACGGGAAGGACCGTTTGGTCCACCGTCGTCACGACCTTTGAATCTATGGGATAGGTCGGTTGTTTTGAATAAGCCGATGCCACAGCCGCTGAACCCGCGATAAAGAAGAGAACGATGAAAGCATACCGGGCAACCCTGCGCACGAAGCGACTCCCCCCTGTAGGTAGACGATTGGAGCAAAAAAAGAGACCCGGCTGCCTGCGGGACAATCCGCGCAGCCGGGCTTGCCGCGGAAACCGCTTCCGAATTATACATGGCCTTCGACCGGGCGGCGTACGAATCCAGCCCCGGCACCGGCCTCTGCCCCCTCCTCCGTCCTATCCTGTCGCCCCTCCGTCCTATCATGAGTCTACACAAACCGACAGGAGGAGTGCCCATGGAAGAAGACGAGGACGACATCAACGAAATCGACGAAGACGAGTTCAAATTCACGACCCAACCCGAGAGCCTCGAGCACGGCAAGCTCGGGCTGTTCCTGAAAGCCGTCCCGGTTTTGCTCAAGCACCTGGACGGCCTCTTGTCCCACCCGGCCAAGTCGGCGGCCTGCGTGCCCTTCGTGGAGTTCTACATTTCCTTCAAGTACGGCCAGGTCCGCAAAAGCCTGCCCGTCGGCTGCATCCTCAAAGAATGGAAAAAGGGACGGCTGGTGGAAACCTGCCCTCACTGCGGCGGCCCTCTCTATGTTTACCGGTCCTTCGCCCAGCTCCTGGAAGGCGGCCGGCAACGGTGGAGCGGCTATTGCCCCTTCTGCGAAACCGAAACCCACGGAAGCGACCCGGACCGCATCACCCTCTTCCGCAGCGACATGGCCCGGGCCCTGGAGAACTGGGGGCTGCACATCAAAAAGACCGACGACCACAGTCCCCAGCAGTTCGACGAGCCCTTCGTGGAGATGGCCGACACCGTCGCGAAGCTTCGTGCGGTGGAGCACGACCTGCAGTCCCTCGAAGACCTGCCCCCGGAAAGCCGCTGGGACAAACGCGGCTTTGCCCTGGGTCTGAAACTGGCGCGGGAAGCCGTGGAGCAGGACGACCCCGACACACTGGGCCGCCTGTCTTCACTCGGCTATTCCTTCGGCGGCCCCGACGAGGCCGCTGCTCTCTTGATGGAAGCCCTGGAGAACGGACAAGTGAACGCCATCGACTGGCTCCTGCGGATGAAGGCCGACCCGCGGGGAAACGACGAGGGGGCCCTGGCCCTCTATAAGGCCGTGAAGTCCGGATCCGCCTGGGCGGTGGAACGGCTGCTGACGGAGGGGATAGGGGCCCGGATGACCTTCAGGGGGATGAGCCTGCTCGCCCATGCGGTGAAGGGAGAAAACCTGGCCGCCGCGCGGCTCCTGGTCGAGTACGGGGCCGACAGGGACGAGGAGGGGCTCGCGGAGCTCGCCGCGCAGTACGGGAACGCCGTCCTGGTGCGGCTGACGCTTCCCCTGCAGTCCCTCTTCTCGACCGCAAGCCTCGCCGGGCTTCTGGTCATCGCCGCCCGTGCCGGGAACTTCGAGACCTTCCGTTGCCTTCTGGACGAATCCTTCGCGGAAAACTGGGAGGGATTCCCGGAGCTTGAAGCCGTTTTGCGGGAAGTGCTCGCGTGCGGGGAAGGGGATTTCGGGCAGCACCTTATGCTCGAAGCCCTACTGGGGCATGGCCTGAGCCTGGAGTTCCGTCTCGACGGCAAGCCCCTGCTTTTCTGGGCCGCCCGCAACAAACCCGGGCTGGTTCCGTTCTTCCTGGAAAAGGGCAGTTCCCTTTACGCCGCCCAGAACCTGGCGGACGTGAAAAACCTCAGGGCAGCGATCCGGAATTCGGGCATCCCCGACCGCAACGTGCGCTGGGGCATGGCGCTGAGGAGGCTGGAGGAGCGGTTTTCGGAAAAATAACCTCACCGTTATGGGGCTTCAGCCGGAAAATTCGCAACGCCAAGTTTCACGAAAAGCCCCTCGGGCTCCCACTCGCGGGGCTTTTTTGTAACTCCCGCCTTCCACTCGACCCACCGCTTTTCGGCCGTCTTTGTATGCATACGGTCAAAATCAAGCTCTGACCCCATCCCCTCCGGCGAGGGACAGGTCGGTTGTTTAATTTGAAACGGCGTTATTTTTTACTCTTATTCAGGTCATGCATAACGACAAAAGGCCCTTTCGGTCTTTTGTCGTTATTTTTATCTTTATTATTAATTTAAATGGGGTAGCATTATTTTACAAGATAATCGATCCTTCTGCTTCTATTCTTATCGGTGGATAAGAGCATCGCCGTATTTCACAACCATTGCGGAGGTTTAACATGAAATTGGAATTTCGAAAAATCCAGGTAAACGGGCTTGAATGGGCGGACAAAACCACGGTAAGAGACGGCGTCCTCTACATCAACAGAGAAGAAGCCACCAAAGCTTGCGGAGAATACCCTGTCCTGGAAGGGATAACGCTGCACCTGGCGCGTCCCGGGGAAAAAGTCCGGATACTGCCGGTCAAAGCCGCCGTTGAACCACGCTGCAAGGTTACGGAAGAAGGTTCCATGTTTCCGGGCATCGTGGGGCGGATCGCGCAGGCCGGCATCGGAACGACGCTGGCGCTTAAAGGCGCCGCCGTCCTGGTCACGGAAAACAACGACTCCGAGGTGAAATGCAGGACCGGAGCGCTGGTCGACATGAGCGGCCCGGGTGCGGACTACACGCCGTTTTCAAGCACATTCAACATCGTGCTGAACGCACGGGTGAATCGACAGGCCATGGGCAGGGAAACGCTGACGACCGATGAGGCGTGCCGAATCGCCGGCTTCAGGCTCGCCGTTTACCTTGCGGATTGCTGCAAAAACCTGAAGGCCGATTCATCGAACAACTACGAACTCCCCGAAGCGGACCCAGAGCTTCCCGGAGTGGTCTATGTCCTGCAGCTGCTGGCGCAAAACCCCGAGATCATCGATTTCCATGTCTACGGCCAGCTTGCCGGATCCCATTTCATCCCCACTCTCGTCCACCCGAACGAACTTCTGGACGGCGGCGTCACGACCTTTCTCGGTTCTCACTGCACTGTCTGCGCCGACAAGCAATACATGTACGAAGTGCAGAACAGCCCCGTCGTAGAAAGGCTGTATCAGGAACACGGCAAAACGCTTCGATTCCTGGGCGTAGTCGTTCATAATGAAGTGCTGACTTTTCAGGGGAAAGAAAGATCGAGCCTATTTACGGTCAACCTGGCGAAAAAGCTTGGAGCCAGGGGCGCAATCCTGGTTACGGAGGGACACGGCAACCCGGACGAGGACATCATGCTGAACGTTGAAGGCCTTGAGCGGGCGGGCATCAGCACCGTCATCATTTCGGACGAACTCGGCGGTCGGGACGGCAGAAGCCCCGGGCTTGCGGACTGGGTGCCCGAATGCGACGCGATGGTCAGCGTGGGAAATATGCACGAGATTCTCGCCGTGCCGAAAGAACAGAAGATCCTGATCGGGAACGAAGGCAGCATGGACATCGTTCGTGCCCTTGTCGAGCAGCCGCCCGAGGATCGCGATTCCTTCTACATCGAACTGAAGGATATCCCGCTGGCGTGCGCTCAGGCCGGACTCACCAGGCTTTCCGCCAGATGGGCCTAGGGAGGGAGTATCCATGGCATTCAAGGTTCTGCATTACATCAATCAGTTTTTTGCCGGTATCGGCGGCGAAGACAAAGCGGATCACGGACCCGAGGTCCGGGAAGGCATCGTCGGCCCCGGGCTTCAACTGAAAAAACTTCTGGGCGACGAGGGCGTCATCGCTGCGACGTTCATCTGCGGGGACAACTATTTTGCCACCCACACGGAAGAGGTCCTCGCCCTCTTTGCAAAAACCCTGAAAGAGCATACGCCCGACCTGGTTCTTGCCGGCCCGTCCTTTTACGCGGGGCGCTACGGCTTCGCCTGCGGGCATGTCATCAATGAAGCCAGAAAAGTCCTCGGGATTCCGGGCATCGCCGGGATGAACGTGGAAAGCCCTGCCGTGGAAATGTTCAGGAACGACATGTTCATCGTCCAGACCGGCGATTCCGTAAAGAGCATGAAGCCGGCTCTCGAGGACATGGCGGCGCTGGCCGGGAAAGTTCTCCGGAAAGAACCTCTGGGACCTGCCGCAATGGAGAAATATTTCCACCGGGGCATCCGGAAGAATTTTTTCGCCCGTGAAAACGGGGGCGTCCGCGCCGTGGACATGCTGCTCAAGAAAATGCGCAAGGAGGCGTTCGTTTCCGAATACCTGCAGGAGATCCCCGAAAAAATCCCGTTCGCCCTTTCCGTTAAGGATCTCGGGAAGGCCAATGTCGCCATCCTCAATACCGGCGGCATCGTCCCGATCGGAAATCCCGACAGGATCGAAAGCTCTTCCGCGACCAAGTTCGGCGTCTATTCGATCAGGGGCATGAACCGGCTGGATCCGGAAGAGTTCATGTCGATCCACGGCGGCTATGACACGCATTTCGTCAACGAAGACCCGAACAGGGTCGCACCCGTGGATGTGCTGAGCGACATGGTTCGGGAAGGAATGCTCGGCAAGCTGCACGAGTTTATCTATACGACCGTCGGCACGGGGGCCTCTCTCCTGAACGCCGAAGGTTTCGGCCGCGAAATCGCTTCTCTGTTGAACAAGGCCGGAGTCGACGCGGCGATCATGGTTTCCACGTGAGGATCCTGCACCCGCTGCGGCGCAGCGATCACAAAGGAAGTTGAACGCTCGGGGATTCCATGCGCGCACATCACCTCGATTCCTCCCATTGCAAAAACCTTCGGAAGCAATCGCGTCATTCCAGGAGTCGCCATTCCACATCCTCTTGCCATCCCGCTCAACGACAGGGCAGAAGAATACACGGCACGGAAGGACCTGATCCTCAAGGCCCTGAAGAGCCTTTCCGAGTGATTTCGAACGAGCCGCCCCAGGCGAGACCTTGCCAGACCGCTGTCCGGTTATCAGGTGGTGAGCCCATGACAAAGTGGAGAGACGAGAGCAGAAGCTTCACCAAAAGAAGGTTTTGGAAGATCAAATACCTGACGGGGATGGATTTCCTTACCGCGAGCCTTCTCCAGAACAGGGAAGGCTGCCACATGCACCATGGCTTCACCATCAGCATCGTCGAAAAAGGGATTCTTCCCCTGAACTTCAAGAACATGCAAATGACGCTAAAGCCGGGCGAATTCCTGCTCCTTGGTCCGGAGGTTCCCCATGGGTTCTGTTATCCGCTGGCGCAGGGCGACTGTGCCTACCGGACGGTCTTTCTGAAAGAAAGCATCATGCCCAAAGCTCTCGCAAGCCAGCTGTCGAACGAAAAATCGACGATCTCGAAATTCTCCGATCATGACCTGTGGGAACATTTCCAAAATGTCCAGGATGGAGTTGAAAGCGGTTCGGTAACCGATATCGATTCGATCGTCAAAATGACCGAGTTCATCCTGGGGAAAATGCCGCAAAACAAGATCTGCAGTTTTCTCATCCGATCCAGCCACATAAGAACCATAAAGAAATACTTGCAGGAGAACTTCACCTCCGTCCCCAACATCCTTTATCTGTCGGAGATCGCGGACATCAGCCCGTTCTACCTCATGCGGCTGTTCAAGGAAGAAATCGGCCTTTCCCCGCATGCGTACATCAATCAGCTTCGGGTCAACATGGCCAGAGAAATGATTGATCAAAAAATCCCTTTCCTGAAAATAACCTATGACCTTGGATTTTCAGATCAGAGTCACTTTTCCAAGACATTTTTAAAAATTACCGGTGTCAATCCGGTTCAGTACGCTAAAAGCAACGCATAAAAAGGGGAGGAGAGACGATGGATTATCTCAAGACAACAAACCTGGATGTGCTCGTCGTTATTCTTTATTTCTGCGTTCTGATCGGCAACGGGATTTACTTCAGCTACAAGAAGACCAAGGAACAGCATGGGAAACAGGACTTCCTCATGGGAGGCCGCGCCTTCGGCGTATTCGCGACGCTCTGTACGCAGGGGGCATCGATGAAGGGATCCGGCGCTCTTCTCGGATACAGCGGCGGCGCCTACGTGAACGGTGCGGGAACCCTTATCCCGGGCCAATGCTACAGCCTGGGCGCCTGGTTCTCGATCGCGATCGGCATGGCGAGGAAACTGAGAAAGTGCGCGGAGAAAATAAACATCCGGAGCATCGGCGACGTGTTCGATGCCCGCTACAACTCCCCCGTGCTCAGAAAACTTTCCGGGTTTGCGGGCGGCTGGCTCGCGCTTTCCATCCTCAGCAGCCAGATGGCCGCACTGGGACTGCTCGTCAACCTGATGTTCAACAAATACGGGATGACGTACGAATGGGCGCTCGTGATCGGGATCATCATCGCCCTGGCCTACACCAGCGTGGGCGGCCTTGTTTCCGTGGTGTACAACGACGTCCTGCAGTGGCTGATCATGACCCCGATGATCTTTATCGTTCTTCCCGGTGCGCTGGTCCTCTTTCACGGGGTTACGCCGAGCGCCATGCACAGCGCCCTGGACTCGACGCAGTACTTCTCTCTTCGCCCCAACATGTGGTGGCTGGGGTACCTCCTGAGCGGCCTGCTTGCCTCCTGCTGCGACGTGACCCACCTGCAGCGCTTTATCGCCGCGAAAGACGAGCGGACCAGCGTCAAGGGAAGCATGCTCGGCTTCACCTACTGCACCCTGTTTGCGGGCGTCATCACCTTCCTGGGCCTGAGCGCCGCCATGCTGATCGAGCCGTCCGTCATCGCGGGAAACAACGATGGGGTTCTCTTCGCCCTGATCTCCAAAGTGCTTCCGGTTGGGCTGATCGGCCTCTTTATCGCGGCAATCCTTGCGACGACCATTTCCACGCTGGACTCGTATCTTCAGGTTTCCGTCGTCTGCGTCATGGTCGACATCATCGAACCGATCCTCCCTCCAAATGCGACCGAAAAGCAGAAGCTCGCCTACTGCCGCATCATCACCCTCGTGATCGCGCTCCTGTCGACCCTGCTCGTTCTCAAACTTCGGGGCATCCTTCAGGTTGTCTCGATCGGATACAGCACCTTCTCCTCCATGATGTTCCTGCCCTTCATGTGCTGCCTGTTCTGGAAAAAGGCGACGAAAGAAGGCTGCATCATGGGCATGCTTTCGGGAGCCATCGCCTGCATCGTCGCGATTTACACAAAACAGAAGCTTCCGATCGTCTGGGGTGTTGTCGCCTCCCTGATCTTCATCGTCGGCGTGTCGCTGGCCACATGCAAAGGAGAATCCCGAAAGCCTCTCCTGCCCGGTTTTGACGAACACGGACTCGAGGTCGACGCGGATGTCCGAAACGCCTGCGTTTTCGGAACCGCGGGAAGCCTCCTCATTTCGATCGGCATCGGATTGTGGGTAAACTGGATTGCACTGGCTGCCGGTGTCGTGGGGATGTACCTATGCGTCAGGATGGTGGACAACGCCTTCAGGAAATACCTGCTTCCCGTTTGACGAACGCTCCGCCCCGAAACGAGTGTAGCTGCCGGGTTGACCCAATCCGGCAGCTACACTTTTTTGTTCCTTCTCTGTCATCTTTCCCCTCTTTTTTCCTGCAGAAGATCATGTGCAGTTCTGGAGGGGGTCCATACATCTTTCCCATGCATTTATAACCACAATAGTTTATCTAGTATAGTTTTCTCCATTAAGAATATTTTTGCTCGTTTTGACTTTGCACCGATAATAAGATTTTCGATTTCAAGAGCTTTTTTAATAAGCTCTTTCTGTACTTTTATTTCTGGAACTGGTATTTGATAATCCATTATTTTAGATTTATCACCACGTGGCATTTTTATCCCCTTCTTATACTGCATAACATACTCGAAGAATCTGTCTTGTGACAAGTAGTAATAAACGAATTCCGGCATTACTTTTTCGCTTGTTATCCTGACCACAAGCACATCCCCAGAACAACCACCGTTCATATTGGCAAACCATATTTTTTTTAGATATGGCCTAATATTGGATATTAATATATCTCCAACCTTATACTCGGTAGCTGTTCCGGTTTTGGGTACATAAACAGAAAGAGTTTTCCCTTCTGTGTTTTGTAGCATATTATCCACACCGACATAGTTCTCGTCAGTTAAAACAGAACACTCTATTCGGCGGTTTGAGTAAACCGCAATATTTTTAAGAGATTGCAAGTCGCTTCTAGAAAACGCCTTTTCATCACCAAATAGCATTTTAATTTTTAGATCGTGCTGTTGAATCTCGGTACAGATGTTCTCGTATTCTTTCTCTACCTCCTCACAGGCTTTTACAATCTCACTTTGCACGCTTTTCATTTCAGGAAGAGGGACCTGCATTTGTTTAAGATACTTGAAATGGCGTTCATATTTATCGCTATTAACGACTTCGGTGTTTTTTAATAAATAGTAGATATATTTCTGCATAGCTTTACTCTCGTCGATTTTTAATAATTGAGTCCCATCAGCACCGCGAACAAATGGGAAATCTATCCATTTAACTGCACAGGTATGATCACCGAAGAGGATTAGAGGTGTATCTGTAATTGCTGTTTTTCCATTACAGTATCCTGAAACCAGCTTGTCGGATAATTGAGATACCACTGGAATATCACCAGCGCTAAGGATATCCTTTTGAGATATTTTAGTTTTAGCTCCATTTACATCCAGCAACAACGAGTCCAACGTTACAATAGGATATTTGCATTTTTTATTCGCTACTGCTCTTGAAGAAATCATTATTTGCTTATCAAATTTTACCCCGCTAAAATCAATCAAATCTGGAAGGCGGTTTTGTTTAACATATTCGCTGTCTTCAACCTTCTCTCCGTTATAGTTTGCGCGAATACTGCTGTTTATTTTGTTTGCATCTGCAAGGTCCGATGGATTGAATAAAGGCGTCTGTATGCCCTTTATACCCTTTAAACGAGATAGGGTTTCGTCGTCTTCATTTTCGGAAGCAAAACCAAGATATTTAATCCCTTCCGATCCCTTTCGATTGCTCCACTCATAACCAAGAAATCTTTTCATCTCGTTTGTTCCGGTAGGCGATTTTACAATAATTACTTTTTGCGGGTTGCTGAAAGCAAGCATAAAATAGTATAATTTTTCTCTTTCTATATCTTTTGCGTATACAGCAAAACGCTCCAGCATTTCTTTTTTTTGTTCATCAGCTGTTAGTTTTATAAAATTTTTTTGTTTCATTCGATTTTTCGTATCTAGAAGGTTATCAAAAGCATTCCGATACGTTTTAAACATACCCGTGTTAAGCAATTGTTCATTGGGGATCCCTTCTAATAGCGTTTTATAATCTTTAAGGGCAAACCCCACGTGTTGGCAATACTCCGCGAGCAAACCGCAATCTGCGAAGACTTCATCCTTTTCAAAATCACCATTAAACCATGCATTGACTCGGTTTAGGTAATGCTCTGCTAACTCAGGGGTTTCATCTTTACGACGCATGAATAGCGCGAGGGTATTCGTCCCCGTTTTCCCAAATGTCCCACTTCCGAATTCTACGATTGCAACGACATCGAAGTATTTCAGGATAATCTCCCGTGTTTTAGTGTAAACCGCTCCACTGTTGGAAACGAGAGAAGAAGGCAGAATTATAGCCGCCACACCCCCAGGCGCCAGCAACTGCTTTGCACGTTCAACAAAAAAAACCTCGATCGAATTGTTGGTGATCATATTTTTGCTTTCAATCTCTTTGTAAAGCTCAAAAGAGGCGCGTTCTTCAGGGGTTAGCGTTTCTAGAAAACCCTTTACGCTATACGGAGGGTTTGAAACAAGCACTTTGAAGGAATTGTTCTGAATAGCAGAGCTTTCTGCAAGCGCATCAGCGTATACTATCTGTATTTCCTTTTGGCCGTACATAAATGACGATACTTTAGCCACTTTAGAGAGCCTATACTCCTTCTCAATGCCAAATATTTGCTCATAATATTCAGACAAATGTTTGGAGGGTAAAAAGGGGCGTATTTGTGTTGCATATTCATTTAGAAAATGTCCTGCTCCGCAAGCGTAATCAATTACTTTTAAGGAATCAGCATTAACATCTATAAGTTTTTGGAGCGGTAGAGATGATACAAGAAACTTCACGATTGGCGTAGGTGTAAAAAACTGCCCCTCACTTTGCTTAACCCCTTGATCGAGAAACCCCTCGAACAAGTCCCCAAGAAATTGATTTTGCTCATCTGTTTTTAGCTTAATGTCTTGCAACATACGTACGATTTTTAGAAGAACTGTTGCGTTCTGAAAAAACAAATTCTGATTATGGACATCGAGAAATGCAAAATCATTGTTCGTGTAAAATTTTAGCTGGCGAAAATACTCTTCTATTTTTTCACGTGTCGCGTCAGGATCATTTTTGAAAAGCCAGAACGCTTTTTTAATATCTTCTTTATCAATATAGGTAACCTCTTCGTTAAGGAATTTTTGCATACCGTCACGATAAAGCCGCTGAATGCGATCCTGAAGATCGTAGTAATTATCGAAGGCTACTCCACGCCAGTAAAACATTAGGCTGTCGGCATTCTGTAATTCGTCAACTATTTTCGCAAGGAAAAGATTGATCAGTTTGTCAAAAGCATTTTCACGTCCAGAAATATTATGCTGGCGCAAAATAGTAGCAAATTCGTGATATTTCTTCTGGATATCATCATGGCTAATTTCCTGAAGATCCAAACCCGTATGTTTTAATTTCCCTATTTCATAAGGAGCGCGTGAATCCTCGAAAATTCCATTCGTTTCATACTCGTGATTATAGGTCACATGCCAAGCTTTATAGAGCGATTGGACATCCGTCGCACCAGAGAAGGCCAACGGATCTTTAAGAGATTTCAAATATTCAATGTTATCTTTTAACGTGACGATGCGATTTTCATATATGCATTTGCATTCCATGAGGGTCGAGGTATACAGACATAAAAATTGTGTGCTTTTTATCTGCTGTGCGTAACTGAACAGCTGCCCGCCATTAATGGTCATATTCTTCCATTCAGATTCGAACTCTCCTCCCCAAGTTTTACATTCAATAATGAGGAAAGGCTTACCGTTGTTATCTTTCACGAGGAGATCGGCTCTACCTCCGCTCGCCCCGTGACCAAGCTTCCACTTTGGCTCTAATTCAATATGCTCGGGCCTATATCCTTTCGACAACAAGCGGGTCACGCACTCGAACACAACGAAATTTTCAGGTGCAGAGAAATTACAGGTTTGACGCTCATTGACTGTAAGCCCTTTGTTTTCCGGATAAACGAGTGTTTTGTTATTAAAGTCGACTCGCAGCTCACAAGTCGGGAACGATTTGAGCCAAATGCTGTTATTTTTATGAGCTTGTTCAAAACCGATGCACGCAAGCAAATCTTTAAAATTCTCGGTTGTTATCATCGTCGATTACTCCTGTTTATATGGTATTGGTTTCCCCGTGTTGTTCAGCACTAACTGTCTTTATAACATCGCTATAATAGTAATTTGGTTAAATTTGATTGGGAAGTTGCTAGGAGCAACTTTATTCAACCTGTCGTCTATTCTAATCCAAGTATCATGCGATAAACAACAAAGCTCCTTCTTTAATCTATAAACCTTCGTCATCATAATCGGGTTCTCGGTGAAAGGTCCTTTTTAATGTCAAATTTCTAGGATTCAATTCATCAGCACCCTATTTTGTGAATATCTAAACCTTACACGATATGCCTGACCTCCACCTCTTCCCACTTCCCCTTCAGCCACTCCGCCGCGAGCCTCCGGTGGCAGTGGTCGGGTTCCTTTTCGCTGCACAGCAGGCAGCCCCTGTCGAAGTCTTCGGGCTTCAGCACCTTTTCCACCTGCCGTTCCTCCAGCAGCTTCCGGTAGGCGGTTTCGTACTCCTCCCAGGGGATCCTGCCGTGCCGGTAGTCGTCCATCAGTTCCTTCGTGGCGGCCAGCAGGGGCACGTACTCGTACTCGATGCCGGCAATTTCCTTCAGGAAATATTTCAGGTCGTTCTTCTTGGTGAAGCCCGCGAGCTGGGAAACGTTGTTCAGGCGGATGTCGATGACCTTTCTCACTCCGTGCTTCATCAGGGACGTGAAGAACTGCTCCGCGCTTTTCCCCGCAAACCCGATCGTGTAAAGCTCCATCGCGATCCCCCCATCCTGTTTCTTCAAGTTTATTCCCAAAAACCGAAAAAAGCCGGGGCCCCATTTCGGGAGCCCCGGCTGGATCGTCTTCCTATTCCTTTCAGGTTGCGTGGATTTTCCGGCTGTTCTATCTTTGCCTTTTTCCTCGCCTCCTTCCGGTCTCTTCTTGCCCTTGCCTCTGCTTTTCTCCTCTATCCCTTCTCCCCCTCGTGCACGAGCGGGCGAGTGTTCGGCGGATGGGGCCCAGGCGGGCGCTCACGGCCTGCTGGGTCAGGCCCAGTTCGACCGCGATCTCGCCCTGGGTGGCGCCTTCGGCGAGGCGCATCACGATCAGGCGGTCCTGGGCGCTGGAAATCTTTCTGAGCAACAGCTCGATCTCCATCGGTTCATCGAAGACGGCAACCAGGTCTTCGGGGGCCGCCAGGTCCTCGTACGGCTCCAGGTCCACGGGGTGCTCCTTCCAGCGCAGGCGCCGGGCGGCGTCGCGGACGGCCCTTTTCACGGCCATCCGCAGGAAAAGGGCGACGTGTTCCTCCTTCGTGCAGCGGGGAAGCAGCCTCAGCACGGCCAGGCTGCCTTCCTGGCAAAGGTCGTCGAACTCGGCGCCGCGCCCCTTGTACTGCCGGGCGGCGGCCTTCACCAGCGGTTTGAAATCCCTGACGATCTGCGCTGTTCTTTCTTCCGTAAACATCGGTTCGCTTTTCCCTCCTCCCGTCCGGGGAGGCCTCTCCCTAGGAAGAGGCGGCTCCGGTACGGTTGAGGGCGGCCTGCAGGTCGCGGATGGCCAGGGTCAGGGCTTCGAGCTTGCTTTCCATCCTCACCAGCAGGTAGCTGGCCACGGCGATGGAAAATCCGCTCTGCAGGGCCGCTTTCACCAGCTCTTCCACGGGATCACCTCCTCGAGGGCCGGTTGGGGCGGGGAAACAGGGCCCCCGCCCTCCAGGCCTTGCCGTCCGTCCTGAAGATGCCGGGACGGGCGCTAGTCGCCGAACACGACGGTCACCGTGCGGTCCACGATTTCCGCGCCCAGGCGGCTGTTGGGTCCCGCGACGAAGATGCCGCGATCGATCACGGACTGCATGGCCGTTTCGATCTCTGCCTGGGAAACGCCGTCCTTGGGGTACGGGAGGGAGAGCGTCAGCTTCTCGTTCGCCACCGGGGTTCCAAAGGTCATCCGAAGAGTTTTCATGTTTTCACCTCCTCTCGTTCATCGTCCGGGCCATCATGGAAACTAGGCCACCAGGTCGGTGTCGATCTTGCTGACGGCGGAAACGGGGTACGCGAGCAGGGCTCCGAGGGCCGAGGCCACGGCTTCGACGTCGTCCGCGCCGGCGGCGGCGTCAAGGCCGGAGAAATGCAGGGTCCGGTAGACGGGTTTCCCCTGTTCGCTCGTTCCCGTCTGGATTTTCAGGGCCAGGCGGGACGCTTCGGGGGTGTAGGCTGCCATGTTGTTTCACCTCCTTTCTCGTGGCTTCAATAGGTAAGAGTGGAATCGAATCCGAGATTCCACAAATGGCGAAAGGGAAGAAAAGCGTTAATTTTTTCGCTGGGGATGGGCAGGGCTTCGAGGTGCTGTCATAATGAAGCGGCGGGACGGAGTCGTTCATTCAACCGGGGGAGGGGTTTGCGGCATGCGCGACATGAGGCGGAAAGACAAGGAGATCACAGACCGTTCGGCCATCGAGGCGATCCTGATGCGGAACAACATCTGCCGGCTGGCCCTGTTCGACAGCGATTACCCCTATATCGTGCCCCTCTGTTACGGGTACGAAAACGGCTGTCTCTACTTCCACGGTTTCGCCGGAGGAACCAAGCTGGACCTGATCGCTCGCAACCCGAACGTGGCGTTCGAGGTGGAGGAGGGCGTCGAGGTGACCACGGACCCGGATCCGTGCGAGTGGTCGCTCAGGTACCGCAGCGTCGTCGGCCGGGGCGTGGCGGAGATCCTGCAGGACGGCCCGGAAAAGCGGGCGGGGCTGGACGTGGTGGTGAAGGCCTTCGCGGGCCGCGCGCTGGAGTTCCCGGAAGCGGCCATGCGGGCGGTGACGGTGGTGCGGGTCCGGATTCGGGAGACGGCCGGTCGCCGGTCCGGGTACTCGGAATGAAAAAAGCCCCCTCGGGGGCTTTTCAGTCCAGTTCGGCGAAATCCTTCGGCTGGAACAGGTAGGCTTGCGGAGGGCCCTGGCGGACGGTGGAAAGGGGCGCGTCCGTGGCCTCCGAAAAACTGAAGGAACCTTCGCAGATCAGATTTCGGCAGGTTTCCACCACTTCCTGGTTGAGGGCCGTCCCGGCCAGGCGCTGGATCTCCGCCAGGGCCTCGTCCACTCCCAGGGCGGGGCGATAGGGGCGGTCCCAGGAGATGGCCTCCACGATGTCCGCCACGGCCAGGATCTGGGCGTCCAGCAGGATCTCGCCGTTCTTCAGGCCCTGGGGGTAGCCGGATCCATCCAGGCGTTCGTGGTGCTGATACACGATGTCGGCCAGCGGCCACGGCAGTTCGATCCCCTTCAGGATCTGAAATCCGGATTCGCTGTGGGTCCGCACGAGGTTGCGCTCCATGTCGCCCAGGCGGCCGGGTTTGCTCAGGATATCGGTCGGGATGTTGATCTTCCCGATGTCGTGCACCAGGGCGGACATGCGAATGCCCCGCAGGCGGTCCTCGGGCAGGCCCATTCGCTCGGCGATGGCGACGGCGAGCTCCGACACGCGCCGCTGGTGGCCGGCGGTGTACGGGTCCTTGCGTTCGACGGTGTTGGACAGGGCCACGATCGTCTGTTCCCAGGCCCGCTCCATGCGTTCGAGGCTGCGGCGCAGCTCTTCGCGGCTTTCCCTCAGGCTTTCCTCCGCCCGCTTCACCTGCCGCGTGTCCCGGTAGAGGGTGTAGTAGCCCAGCGAGTTCTCGCCATCCCGGATGAGGACCGACTGGATGGCCACGTCCAGGAGCGTGCCGTCCTTTCGGCACCGCACGGTTTCCAGGGGCGCCTCCCACTCGGCGATGGCGAGGCGGTCGAGGGCGCTCCCCTCGGTCTTCATGGGCTCGGGAACGACCAGGTCGTTCAGGCGCCTGCCGACGGATTCGTCCCGGGTGTAGCCGAAGAACTCGCAGAAACGGTCGTTCACGTTGACGACCTTCAGGTCGCCGAAATTCTCGATGGCGATGGCGTCCGGAGCGCTCTGGAAGAGCCGCTCCCAGTATGCCTTCTCGACGCGGAGACGTTCTTCGGCACGCTTGCGGTCGGAGATGTCGCGGATGAAGGCGAAGTGGATGGGCACGCCGTCCCGGTCTCCGGCAACGGCGTGGATGAAGATGGAAACGGGCACGAGGGAACCGTCCTTGCGGATCAGCTCCTTCTCGTAACCCTGCACCTTGCCGGTTCGAACCGCCGCTTCGTGGCGACGGGAATCCAGCCGGTGGTGGCGGACCGGCGTCAGATCCTTCCACGTGAGGCCGATGATCTGGTCCTCCGTGTAGCCCAGCAGGGACTGGAAGGCCTTGTTGCAGCTCAGGATCCGCCCCTTGCCGTCACCGGCGGCGAAGGGGTGGATGGAGCTTTCGGCGATGTCCTGCATGAACCGCATGCGGGCCTGAACCTGCTCCAGCGATTCCTCCAGGAACTTCTGCTCGGTCATCTCCCGCCCGAGGGCGAAGAAGAGACGGGGGCTGCGGCCCTGCCGCAGGGTCCAGGAAAACCACTTGTAGGTTCCATCGGCTCCCCGGAAGCGGGCCTCTAGGGAAAGCAGGCCGGTGCGCATGCGCCGGATCTCGCGGAAGAAGGGGCGGGAGGTGCGCACGTCCGAGGGGTGGAGGAACTCGACAAAGGGACGGTCCATCAGGTCTTCGGCCCGATACCCGAGGTGACGCTCCCAGGCGGGGTTGAGCCAGCGGATGAAGCCGTCGTAACCGGCTTCGCAGAACAGCTCCTCGGAGAGGTTCAGGTAGGCTTCAAGCAGGCTCAGGGGCGGACGGACGGGTGCATCGGCGCTCCGTTCTGCGGGCTTCGCAGACGGTACGGAGGGAAGAACTTCCTTTAGGGTTCCCTGAGCGGGGGCATCGTGGCGCATAAAGTTATGGTAGCACAATCCGATGTTCCCGCGCTTCATCCCGAACGTGGCTTTTTCGTGAAATAAAGGCTAGAATGGGGGCGCGTTCGTCTCTGCCGCAACGGATCTATTTAAGGAGGAATCGGGAATGAGCCAGGCGTTCGTCCGCCATGACGAGGAAACCGAGGCGTTCAAGGGCGATCTCGAGAACCTGAAGAAGCTCCGGGATTGGCTGAAGATCCAGGAGAAGAAAAAGGCGGCCCTCGAATCACCCGAGAGTGCCGCGAAGATCGACCCGGCCACGCGCGAGAAGTGGCTGCGGGAGGTCATCGCGGACATCGAAAAGACCCGGGTCGAGCTGGAGAGGATGGAAAAGACCACTTTGCAGGAACGCTGAACGGACACGGACCCATGGCGGGGTTCGAGGCTTGAGGAAACAGGGGCCGGTCCGGGAAATCGGACCGGCCCCTTTGTTCGTCTTCCGGCCTCTTCAGGCCTTCAGGGCCCTGGCGATGCGGCCCAGGCCCTCCTCGAGAAGGACCCTCGGCGTGGCGACGTTCAGCCGCGCGAACCCCGCCCCCTCGGGACCGAACATGGTCCCCGCGTTCATGGCGACTCCCGCCTTGTGCATCAGGAAATCCGCGAGTCCCTGCGGATCCATGCCCATTTCCCGGCAGTCCACGAAGGGGATGTAGGTTCCCTCCGGCTTCACGAGCTTCATGCCCGGGATCGACTCGCGCATGAAGCGGTCCGCGAACCCGATGTTGCCGGAAAGCACTTCGAGCAGGGCGTCGAGCCACGGGCCGCCGTGACGGTAGGCGGCTTCCATGGCGACGATGCCGAAGAGGTTCACCGACAGGTCCAGGTTGTCGTGCAGGAAACCCCTGAAGCGGGCGCGCATCACCGGATCCGGGATGATCGCGTAGGAACTGGCCAGCCCGGCGATGTTGAAGGTCTTGCTGGGGGCCATGCAGCTGAGGGTCCGCCCGGCGATCTCCGGAGAAAGGCTCGCGATGGGAATGTGGCGGTTCGGGGCATAGACGATGTCCGCGTGGATCTCGTCGGAGACGATCAAAAGGTCGTGCCGAAGACAGATGTCGGCCACCGCGGAAAGTTCCTCCCTTGTCCACACCCGGCCGGAGGGATTGTGGGGGGAGCAGAAAAACAGCACCTTCGCGCTGGGGTCGGAAGCCCGGCGTTCGAGGTCCTCCAGGTCGAGGGTGTAGCGCGTGCCGTCAAACTTCAGCGAGTTGGCCGAAACCCTCCGCCCGTTCGACTCGATCACCCACCAGAAGGGGTGGTAGACGGGCGTCTGCATGATCACGCGGTCCCCGGGCTGGGTGAAGGCCAAAAGCGTCGTCGCCAGGGCGGGAACAACGCCCGGGGTGGGAGCGTACCAGTCGGCGGACGGAACCTTCCAGCCGTGGCGGTCGGCGATCCAGCCCGTGACGGCTTCCCAGCAGCTTTCGGGATGGAAGGTGTAGCCGTAGATGCCGTGCTCGACCCTTTCCCGAAGGGCCTGGATGACCGCCTCCGGGGCCTTGAAGTCCATGTCCGCGACCCACATGGGGAAAAGGTCCTTCACGCCGAAGCGCTCCCCGGTCTGATCCCATTTGACGCAAGACGTGCCGCGCCGCTCGATGACCGTCTCGAAATCGAATTCGCGCATCTTTTCGTGCCTCCTGTTCGGCCCTTAAGGCGTTTTGAAGACCATTTTAACATCGAGCCATCTAGTCTATAAGTCCCATTAAACGGCACGTTTTCTAAGCCTTAAATCTCAATATCAGTACACTAAATTGCCACTAAAGCGCATAAAACCTGAGCGACATGTCGACATCCTCACGCTATTTCCCCCTTATCCGTCCTCATCCCCGCTGGCGGGATTCCAGTCGCTTTGCCTCTTCGGAAGGCTTCGGGTAGGATGGAATCGTCAGGCAGGAAGGTCAAAAGGCAAGACGCCACGTGAATCTGGACGAACCGGACGGGGTTTTCCGGAGAAGCCACGGAGCGCGGCGGACAAGCTGAAGGAGCCGGAATGCCTGAGAGGTCGGACTGCCCGGTGCAACAGGAACAGACCCTGCAAGACGGCAACCTGGAAGTTCGGATCGAAGCGCAAGGAAACGGCACCACGCAACAACTGCAGGGCAAGGAAACACGAGAAACACCGAGGAGCTGGTAGCTTGAAGGAAACGAACGTCACACCCGGGTAGTCCGGCTTTCCTCAAAGGGGATGGGTGCGAAATAAGAGACGAAATTTCCGACAAGGTCTCACAACTGAATAGGCCATACCCAGGTGGGGCGAGGTCCTCGCCCCCGATGAAAGCCCCGGAGGGGTTTCACGAACCGACAGGCCGCGAAGCTGCGGTAACGGGCGCATAAAAGGGATTCGAGCAAGGCAGCGGGCTCGAATCCCTTTTTTTGTTTTTACAGTCCGAGAGCGGCGATCGTGCCGGGCAGGGGATTGCCCTCCCCGTCCCAGCCGAGCATCGACCAGGCCAGCCTGACGGCGTTTCGCAGGGTTTCCGGGTCCAGGGTCCTTTCGCCCTCGTGGGGACCGCTTTTCACCGCCTCGAAAAGGCGCGCGGGCAAAACGTCGTCTGCCGCTCCGAACCCCAGCCGCCGGTCCAGCATCCGCGCGGCCGCGAGGCTGCGTTCTCCCATCCGCATCAGTTCCCACAGGCTCGTTTTCCAGCCGGTGGCCGCCTCCACGAGCAGGGGGATGCCCTCCACGGGATAGACGCTCCGGGGAGCGAAGACGAAATGGCAGTTGCCGAGATGGTTCTGGAAGGTCCAGTAGGTCCACAGGGTGACGAGGGCCGAAACCTTTTCCGTGTCGAGGGAGAGGGGATCCATGGGACCGAGGATTCCCAGGGGAGCGACGGATCTCGTGCCGAAGGCCTCCGGGTCGGCCATGAGGGTATCGTGGGCCAGCTGCATGTGATCGGCCCCGCCGGGCGCCAGGACGTATCCCAGGGCGACCCCGACCTTGCCGCGGGNGTCGTGCATCGGCAGTTCCTGTCCCTTCACCTCGACCAGAAAGTCCTCCCCGAACCCGAGGATCGCCGAGGCCCGCTTCGATCCCTCCGCGAGAACGTCCCNCAGTCCCTGCCGGGAAGCGATGGCCTCGATGAGGGACATCATCCCCCCTGTGTCCCCGAAGCCCGAAACGCCCGCCTTTTCCGGCGCGATGAGGCCCCGCTCGACGGCCTCCATCAGCCAGGCGATCGTCATGCCGGTTGAAATGGTGTCCAGGCCCAGGGCGTTGCAGCGCTCGTGGGCCTTGGCGGCGGCGTCCAGATCCCCGCAGCCGCAGACCGGGCCGAAGGCCCCCACGGTTTCATACTCGGGGCCGCCGTAGGCGGGATCCACGTTTCTCGCCCCGGGCTTCGGCACGCGCTTGCAGCGGATGGCGCAGGCGAAGCAGCCGTGCGTGCCGTCCAGCAGGTCGCGGTTGTAGGCGGCGCCGTTCATGCGGTCGGCCGCCTCGAAGGAACCCTCCCGGAAGTTGCGGGTCGGAAGGATCCCCAGGGCGTTCAGGCCCCNCAGGGCCGCCGGCGTGCCGGTTTCCCGCAGGCCCCAGGCCAGGGGGTTCTCCTTCCAGCCGGAGAAGAGCGCCTGCGCTTCCTTCAGGCGTTCCGGCACGACGGGCGGAATCGCCTTCGGCGCGGGGGCGGCGACGGCCTTGACCCGTTTCGAGCCGAACACGGCGCCCAGTCCCGTCCGGCCGTTGGCGTGCCTCAGGTCGTTGATGACGCAGGCGTAGCGGACAAGGCGCTCGCCCGCCGGGCCGGTGAGGATCGCGCTGATGCGCCCGTGCCGCGCCGAGAGGGCTTCGAAGGTCTCACGGTTGCTCTTTCCCCACAGGTGGGAGGCGTCGTGCACGGTGACCGTGCCGTTTTCCACCCACAGGTAAACGGGCTTTTCCGAGGCTCCCTCGAAAACGATCGCGTCGACGCCCTGTGCGCGCAGCGCCGGACCAAAGGTTCCCCCCGCTTCCGATTCGCCCAGGGCCCCGGTGAGGGGGCTTTTCGCGTACACGCCGTAGCGGCAGGTGCCGGAGAAGGCCAGTCCGTTCAACAGGCCGGCGGCGACCACCAGGGTGTTTTCCGGGGACAGGGGGTCGGTTTCTCGCGTCAGGCGCTCCGCCAGAACGGGAAGGGCAAGCCCTCTCTCGCCGCCCCAGAAGCGGGTCTCCTTCTCGGAAAGAGTCTCGGTGGTCGTTTTTTGCGTGCGAAGGTCGACCCAGACCCGTACCGCTCGTCTCATGAATTCTTCACCCCTTCCTGCCGTCGGGACCGATTCCGTGCCAGGCCGCCAGGGTCCTGACCACGGTCCGTCCCGCGGTGGGTTTGCCCAGCCGCCGGGTTCCCTCCCGCAGGCGGGCCAGTTCGGCGGGGTTGTCCAGGATCGCGCGGGCCTTGTCGCCGGCGGCCCGGTATTCCAGAAGGGTCCGCGCGGCGCCATGGTCCAGGAGGACGTCGCTGTTCCGCTGCTCCTGTCCGGGAATGGGGTCCATGATGAGAATCGGCTTGCCCAGGGCCAGGGCTTCGGAGGAGCACAGTCCCCCGGGCTTCATGATGATCAGGTCGCTGGCGCAGTACCAGTCCAGCAGCCCGTTCACGAAACCCTCCACCCGAACCCGCGGCTCGTCCTCGAAGCGCACCTTCAGGGCCTCCGCGAGTTCCTCGTTCCGTCCGCAGATGGCGAAAACGTCCATGCCGTCCTGCCGGACCAGGGATTCCACCACGCCCTCGATGGGCCCCACGCCGATTCCCCCGCTCACAACCAGGACGGAAGGCGCGCTTCCCCCGATGCCGAGCCTCTGTCGGGCCTCTTCGCGGCCCGGCGGAAAGCAGTAGGCGGGATCCACGGGGATCCCCGAAAAAACAACGCGGTTCATGTCCAGGCCGTCGGCGGCACACTGCCGGATCGCTTCGTCGCTGGCGACGAACCACCCGGAGAAGGCCCGGTTCCGATGAAAGATGTGGCTCAAAAAGTCCGTGTTCACGTAGTAGACCGGAATCCCCGGAAAGGCCGACATGACGGCGCTGGTCCCGAAAAAGTGGGTGAACAGGATGATGTCGGGGGCGAAGCTTTCGAGGCTGAGGCGGAGCTTCGTCAGGTTCAGCTTCTCGGCCAGCTCGTTCAGCGTGCTCAGCAGGCCGTCCTGGGATTCCGGGTGTTCCATGGATTCGTAGAAGTAGCCCCACAGCTGCGGGGCTCTCCGGACCATTTCGAGGTAGCTTCGGGTGTAGATGCCCCGAACCAGCGGAGAAGAGTAGGCCAGCGTGTCCAGGCAGACGGTCTTCACTTCCGGGAACTCGGCCTGGAACCACCGGGTGAGGGCCAGGGCGGCGGTTTTGTGCCCGGTCCCGACGGAGGCGTAAAGGACGGCGACCCGAAACTCCCTCACGAGGTTTCCTCCCGGCCGCCTTCATCCGCGGGCTTCAACCCGCTTTCCAGGGAAACGGGCCGGCAGAGGTCACGAGCCCTTCGAGCGACCCGACCGCACTTCATGCAGACGTAAAGGGGTTCTCGGACCCATTCCTTGTATTCTTCCAGGTTCTTCTTCAGGAAACCGGGGGTGACCCTCTTGCAGAAAGGCTTTTCCTCGGACACGGCGCTTCACCCATCCTTTCGTCGGGAAACCCGTTCTCTTCATCATGATACTCTAACCTCGGGCCTTCGTGGTGGATCCGTTTCCGTTCAAAGGCGCTTTCCGCCGCTTCTCCCGTTTCGAGCGTTTTCCCTTTGCCTGCAACGGCTTATAGGCTTCCTTGACGGGCGGGGACCGGAACGC
Source organism: Synergistales bacterium (assembly GCA_015657435.1). GTDB lineage: Bacteria > Synergistota > Synergistia > Synergistales > 79-D21 > 79-D21. The sequence continues at coordinate 52,371 of JADLKH010000004.1, forward strand.
CTAGAATGGGTCCGGACCATGCATCGTATACATTTTGAGGAGGGGATCGCTTTGAAGAAAAACGTCACCGTCCTGGGATGCGGCCTTGTGGGATCCATCATGGCGCTGGATCTCGCCGCGGACGAAGGCTACGACGTCACGGTCTGCGACGCCAGCGAGGCGAACCTGGCCCGGACGAAGGCCCGGGCGAAGGGTCCCCTGACCCTCCGGACCGACGTGGATTTCGCCTCGCCCGACTCGATCGCCGCGGCGGTGAAGGGCCAGGACCTCGTCATCGGGGCCGTGCCGGGATTTTTGGGCTACGCCATGCTGGGCGCCGCCATCCGCGCGGGCGTGAACATGTCCGACATCTCCTTCATGGGCGAGGATTACAGGGAATGGGACGCCGAGGCGAAAAAGGCCGGCGTCACCACCTTCGAGGACGTGGGAGTGGCCCCCGGNGCCTCCAGCATCCTCATCGGCTACGCCTGCACGCAGCTGGACCGCGTGGACGACGTGACCTATTCGGTGACCGGCCTTCCCGTGAAACCGGAACCCCCTTACAACTACAAGCTCGTCTTCTCCCCGGACGACCTGATCGAGGAGTACGTGCGCCCGGCCCGCACCAAGCGGGACGGCCGGATCGTCACCGTACCGGCCCTGTCGGGGTGCAAAATCATGAAGTTCGACATCCCCGGCATTCCGCTTCCCGAGATGGAGGGTTTCTTCACGGACGGCTCACGGACGCTGCTGGACACGATCCCCTCGCCGAACGTGACGGAGTACACGCTGCGCTACCCCGGCACCGCCCGCGACATGACGCTTCTGCGGGAGATCGGGCTGTTCGGCACGGAACCGGTCGACGTGAAGGGAGCGAAGATCGCTCCGCGCGACCTGTTCGGGGCCCTGGCCTACCCGGCGATGAAGCTGGGCGATTCCGAAAACGAGTTCACCTTCTTCCACGTGGAGGTCACCGGCGAGAAGGACGGGAAAAAGGTGCGGCACGCCTACACCCTCTACGACGAAAAGGACATGTCGACGGGATTCCCGTCCATGAGCCGCACCACGGGATTTCCGTGCGTCATCGTGGGACGCCTACTGGCCGAGGGCGTGCTGAACATGCCCGGGGTGAACCCGCCCGAAGCGGTGGGGAAAAATCCCGAGGCGGTGCGGCGGATGCTGGCCGAGCTGAAGAAACGCGGCGTGAAGATCGCCGAATCCGTCATCGAGCTCTAAAAACGACGGGTTTATCAAATAAGAAAGAAGGCCGGAGGGTTTTCGCCCTCCGGCCTTCTTTTGTTCCCTGAACGGTTTTGCCTCTATCTTCCGCCGTCTATTTCTCGCCGAGCTTTTCCCGGAGCAGGTCGCCCAGGGACAGGCCCACGGGCCGGTCGGCTTCACGTGCCGTCCGCAGGGCGGAGAGCAGGCTTTCCCTGATCTGGTCTCCGGAGTAGTGGGGAGGAAAATACAGGGCCGCCGCGTCCCCGTGGCCCCCTCCCCGAACCTTGCGGCCGTCCTTCAGAAGGCCGGTGATGCGGCCCGCCAGCCCTCCCCGGCTTCTCATGGAGACGGCCCAGTCGCCCGCCGGACGGCGGGCCGGAACCGCCACGAGGGCGGGAGGGTTGTCCATCCGGTCCAGGACGAGGCCGCAGAAGTCGGAGACGTCGCCGAACTCGAGCAGGTCGGGCGGGACGAAAACCAGCTCGTCCCGAACCCGCAGCACGCGTTCGAGGGCGCGCGAGAAACGCTCCTCCTGGGCCGCGACGAAACGCTCCGCCACGTCCCGTTCGGACTCCGAAAGCGCCGCGTCGGGATCGGCCGCCAGGCGCATGAGCACGCCCCAGGGACCGCAAAGGGTCACCAGGGCCTGCCAGAGGCGGCTGTCGGGCTTTTCTCCCAGCCAGAGGTCCCGGTCGTTGGCCATTTCCACGATGCCGGTCATCTTTTCGACTCGCGCCCTGGCGGCCGGCGCGAGGTCCTGGCCCAGAAGCCAGCCGTGATAGACCGCCGCGGCGCAGCGGGAAGTGTCCACAACGGCCCAGGGCCGGTTCCCGTAGCGTTCGAAGGTGCTTTCGTGGTGGTCGAAAAGAAACGNGGACTCCCGGGGGACGAATCGGCGGTCCAGTTCGTCGACGGTCTGCTGTCTCTGGCAGAAAAGATCGAGAACCAGAACCCTCTGCCCGGCTTCGAGGCTTTCGAGCAGAAGGTTGTCCACCTCCCCGTAGCCGGTCAGGGTGACCCTGACCGGCGCATTTTCAGGCCAGGCGGCCGCCCAGGCGACGGCAGCCGCCGTGACTCCGTCCAGATCCGTGTGGCTGATGATGTGCGTGACGGCGTTTGCCAAGAGAATCTCTCCCTCGCGAAATCTTGTCCACAAGATTGTAGCCTAAAACCCTTCCTGGAAAACCCGAGGCTCCTTGTCCGATCCATCTCGTGTATTTCTTCCACAATTGTTGTCCCCAAGACCCGAAACGGGGTGAACAGTCGGTGTGGATAATATTACAGGCTTGAAGGAACCGGTTTTTCAGGCTTTGTCAGATTGTCGCCTATCGTTAGATAATTCGTTTGTCCCGCTCCCCTGAGGGGGTCCCGAGAATTCACAAGGTCCACGGATCAGGATGTGGATATGTGTATAACTTTTGTGGATGTTCTTGTGCTATCCTTTTTCTGCCAGTTCGGATGAAACGGCTTCTTCGAGGTGATTCGGTTGTCAAAAGACGTGCAGGTTCTCTGGCAGGACATCATCCAGGCCACGCGGGAGGAGGCTCCCGGCGGAGCCTGGGAAATCTGGATGCGCACCTGCGAACCCCTCGAGGTGGTCGACGGCACGCTCGTTCTCGACGTGCCCAACGTTTTCGTCAAGGAGCAGATTCAGTCGCGCTTCCTTGAAACCCTGAGCGATTCCGCCCGCAGGCAGGGGAAGCTCAAGGGGGTCGAACTGCGGGTCAGTTCCGAGGTTCGGCCGGCGGAGCAGCAGCGGGCCGAAAAGGCGGCGACGCCGGCTCCGGCGGTTCCCCGGAACGGCCTGAACCCCAACTACGTCTTCGACAGCTTCGTCATCGGCAAGTCGAACCGCCTGGCCCACGCGGCAAGCCTTGCGGTGGCGGAATCCCCCGGAGTGGCCTACAACCCGCTGTTCGTGTGGGGAGGCGTGGGGCTGGGCAAAACCCATCTCATGCACGCCATCGGCCATTATCTCCTCAACAAGCAGGACAACGCGAAGGTCTGCTACGTCAGCTCCGAGAAGTTCACGAACGAGCTGATCTCCTCGATCAAGGACAACCGCACCCAGGAGTTCAAGAACCGCTATCGCTCGGTGGACGTCCTCCTCATCGACGACATCCAGTTTCTGGCGAACAAGGAAAGCACCCAGGAGGAGTTTTTCCACACCTTCAACAGCCTCCACGACGCCAAGCGGCAGATTGTCATCAGCTCCGACCGCCCCCCGAAGGAGATTCAGCGGGTGGAGGAGCGGCTGGTGAGCCGCTTCGAGTGGGGGCTCGTGACCGACATCCAGATCCCCGACCTGGAAACCCGCATCGCGATCCTTCAGAAGAAGGCCATCCTGCGGGGCTGGACCATCCCGGAAGAGGTCATCGGCTTCCTGGCGACGAACATCCCCCGGAACATCCGCGAGCTGGAAGGCAGCCTGAACCGGATCGTGGCCTGCGCGGAGCTGAACAACGAGCCGATGACGGTCGAGAACGCCACCGTCTGGCTTAAGGACATCATCCGCCACGTGTCGAAGGGGCCCGTGACGATCGACGTGATCCAGCAGTACGTGGCCGAAGGCTTCGGCATGTCGGTCGAGGATCTCACCTCCAGCAAGCGGACCGCCGAGGTTTCCCTCGCCCGGCAGGTGGCGATGTATATCAGCCGGACCCATACGGAGTCGAGCCTTCAGCAGATCGGGTATGCCTTCAAGAAGAAGGACCACACCACGGTCATCCACGCCTGCAAGAAAATCGGCGAAATGTTGAAAAGCGACCCGAAAATCAGAGTTTTTGTGGATAACATTACGGAAAAGCTGTGAATTGGGGGTTCATAGGCGGGAAGTTATCCACATTTATTCACTGAATACACTCTTTCCACCGTTTTGCTGTGGATATTGTGGACAGGATGTGAGCGGTTTCCGGCATTTTTTCCACAGTCTTTTCCGGCTTCCTGCAAGGCTTTGAAGGACTTTTCCACGAATCCACGGCGCCTAGAGCTTCTCCTACGATTCTTTTTCTTTGAACAGACATGCTAAAGACGCAGGAAGGGAGTGTGACGACATGAAGTTGCGGATCGAGAAAAACGCCTTTATCAAGAGCTGGCAGATGGCAGAGCGGAACACCAGCACGACGAGCACTCTCAGCGTCCTTTCAGGGATACGCTGCCTCGCTGACGGCAGTTCCATCACCCTCCAGGCGACGGACCTTAAAACCAGCGTGACCTGCCGCGCGGCGGGCGTCACGGTGGAAGAACCCGGCGAAGTCGTTTTCCCCATCAAGGTGGTCGGTGAGCTTTTCAAGAAGGTCCCGGCGGATTCCTTCATCGTGGACGTGCAGGCGGGGAAGGCGACGCTTCTGGCCGAAAAAAGCCGCTACCGCTTCACGACCTACCCGGTGGAGGAGTTCCCGAAGCTTCCGGTCTCCTCTGCGGCCCGCCTCCTCTTCGATACCACGGTGGGAGATCTGGCGAGGCTCCTTGACGAGGGAACGTTCTCGGGCTCCCCGAACGAGGAATTTCCTCAATACCTTGGAACGGCCCTGTTCCAGGTTGAGGGAGGAACGGTTCGGGTCGTCTCCACGGACGGAAGGCGCCTTTCCCTCTCCGTGGCGGATGTTCCAAAGGGGGAATCGACGGAAGAGAGCCGGATCCTCCTTCCCCTGAAGGGGCTGAACGAGCTGAAGAGAGTGCTCGGAACGATGGGGGACCAGGCTCCGCTGAGGGCGCTGGTCGATGATTCGCAGGCCTATTTCCAGTCGGAGGGCGTGGAGTTTTCGGTCCGCAGGGTGGATTCGTCCTTCCCTCCCTACGAGAAGATCCTGACGAAGAACCGCACAACCTGGATGACCGTCGACCGCATGTCGTTCGTTTCGGCCCTGGAAAGGGCCGAGCTGGTGGTGCGGGATTTCAGCCGGATGATCGTCATGAACCTGGCGCCGGGAGGAAGCCTGAGGATATCGGCCCGGGCCCCCGAAGTGGGAACGGCAGCGGAAGAGCTGGATGCCGACATCGACGGCGAATCGCTGCGCATCGCGTTCAACGCCCGGTATCTGCTGGAGGGTCTGAAGGCCCTTCACGGATCCCTGGCGCACCTCTGCTTCAACGGCCCGAACGGGCAGATGAGCCTCTCCCGCCCCGGCGAGGAGAATTTCCTCTACGTTCTGATGCCCATCACGCTGCCCGAAGAGGAGCCGGCCGCCGGAGAGGATGCGCTGTAGCCGGATCCAGACCGTCGAGTATCGCAATCTGAAGCCCCAGTGCCTGGAATGGGCCCTGGGGCTTAATCTGTTGAGAGGCGAAAACGGGGCGGGCAAGACGAACGTTCTGGAGGCCCTGCGCCTGGTGTCCGGATGGGGACCCTTCAGGGGAAGATCCGCCTCGGACATTCCCCGGTGGGGAGGCTCCTCGGGAAAATCGGCCCTGAAGGCCGGTTTCGAGGGCGAGGAAACTCTGGAAATCGGGGCGCTGGTGGGGCGGAGGGTCGATCTGCGCAAGGACGGCCATCCGGTGGGGGCTTCAACGGTGAGGAGCCGGGTTCCCGCCCTTTCCTTCACGCCGGAGGATCTCTCCCTGGTGGAGGGGGCCCCGGCGATCCGGAGGAGGTTCCTGGACAGCCTCTGCGCCCTGCTCCTTCCCCTGTACGCGCTGCGACTTCTGGAGTATCGCAGGGCGCTCCGTCAGCGTACGGCCGCCCTCAGGCAGAGTCGTGGAGTGAGCGCCACGGCGCGGGTTCTGGCTCCCCTGGCTTCCTGGATATGGGCGTCCCGGGCCGGTGCGGTCGATCTGCTGAGGATGGGGCTCTCGGAAGTGGGGGGGCTGCTTCCCGGTCCGGTGGAAATCGCCTTCAGCCGGGGAGGAAGCCTCGGTCTGGAGGACGGCCTGGAGGACTTCTGGGCCTCGCTCGCCCGTCATTCGAAGGTGGAGGAAAGGATCGGGCTTCCCCTGGTGGGCCCCCACCGGGACGATCTGGTCATCGAGGGAAGAGGGAAGCCCGCGGTCCAGGTCTTCAGCAGGGGTCACCGCCGGAGGGTTGCCGTCGCCCTGATGATGGCCGCCGGGTGGGTCGTGGAGAGAAAATTGAGAAGAAGTCCGATCCTGATTCTCGACGAAGTGGCCGCCGAACTGGACGATTCGGGAAGGAAGACCCTGGTCGAGGCTCTGTCCGACCGGAAATGGCAGGTTTTCGCCGCGACCGCCGAAAGCGCTTTCGACGGATGGCCGGGCGCGACCTGGATCGTCCGCGAGGGATCCGTCCAGCGGACGGCTTGAGGGGGAAGCCTCGGATGAAGGAACGGTACGAAATCATCGTGGTGGGAGCCGGACACGCCGGCTGCGAGGCCGCCCTGGCGGCGGCGCGCATGGGGTGCTCCACGCTGCTGCTGAATCTCTATATCGACAACATGGCCCTCATGGCCTGCAACCCGTCCATCGGGGGTCCCGCCAAGGGGCACCTGGTTCGCGAGATCGACGCGCTCGGNGGGCAACAGGCCCTGGCGACCGACGCCTCCACTCTCCATCTTCGATGGCTGAACACCTCCAAGGGGCCCGCGGTCCGGACCCTTCGGGCCCAGTGCGACACGAAGGCCTACCACGCCGCCTACCTGAACGCGGTCGAAAATACCGACAACCTGGACCTTTTTCAGGACATCGTGACGGAAATCGTCGTCTCGAACGGGAGGATCCGCGGCGTGAAAACCCGCCTGGGGCTTTTCTTCGAAGCCTCCTCCGTCATCCTGGCCACCGGCACGTATCTGGGCGGCCGGGTCCATGTGGGCCTGGTCAATTTCCCGTCCGGTCCCCTGGGGCAGATGCCCGCCTCGGACCTGACGGAAAGCCTCCGCAGGGCGGGATTCGAGGCGGGGCGCCTCAAGACGGGCACGACCCCGCGGATCCACGCCGCTTCCGTGGACTGGAAATCCCTGGTCCCGCAGGAAAGCGCCGCCGAACCGCTGGCCTTCAGCCACTGGGGAACGCCGCGGGTTCATGTCGGACACGCCTGCTACCAGACCCGCACGACGCCGAAGACCCACGACATCATCCGGGGCGCCCTGGACCGAAGTCCCCTCTTCACGGGGGTCATCGAGGGCGTCGGGCCCCGGTACTGCCCTTCCATCGAGGACCGGGTGGTCCGCTTTCCCGACCGGGACAGCCACATCGTCTTCCTGGAACCCGTGGGGGGACAGACGGCGGAGATCTACATGCAGAACTTCTCCACCAGCCTGCCGTTCGACGTGCAGGTGGAAATGGTGCGGTCGCTGCCGGGATGCGAAAACGCCCGTTTCCTGCGCCCGGGCTACGCCATCGAATACGATTTTCTTCCGCCGACCCAGCTTTATCCGTGGCTTGAAACGCGGGTTGTCCGGGGCCTGTTCTGCGCCGGGCAGATCAACGGAACCTCGGGATACGAGGAAGCCGCGGCCCAGGGGCTGCTGGCGGGGATCAACGCGGCCCGGCTGCTGCAAAACGGGGAACCGGTCGTCCTGGGGCGGGGCGAGGCCTACATGGGGGTCCTGGTGGACGACCTGGTCACCAAGGGGACGCAGGAGCCCTACAGGATGTTCACCAGCCGCTGCGAGCACCGCCTGATCCTGAGGCACGACAACGCCGACCGCCGCCTTGCCCCGATCGGCCGGACGCTCGGCCTCCTCGGCGACGACCGATGNGGGGCCCTCATGGCCCGCTGGGAGGCGATGGACGCGGAAAAAAGCCGTCTGGACGGGCTTCGCGTGTTCCCGACTCCGGAAAACAACGCCCTTCTCGAGAAAGCGGGAACGGTTCCCCTCGATGTTCCCGTGCCCGCGATGGAACTGCTGAGGCGGCCGGAGGTCACCTGGGAAGTTCTCCAGTCGATGCTCGACGCGCCTTCACCGCTTGCGGCGGAGGAAGCGGCGAGTCTCGCGACGGAGGTCAAGTACGCCGGGTACATCGAACGGGAACAGCGGACGGTGCAACGGCTCGAGCGAACCGAGAAGGTGCGGATCCCCGAGGATTTCGACTACGCCGCCGTCACGGGCCTGTCGGCCGAAAGCCGGGTGAAGCTGGCCCGGATGAGGCCGTTGACGCTGGGCCAGGCCGGACGGATTTCGGGAGTGACGCCGGCGGATGTCCAGATCCTGTGGGTGGCGGTGAAGGCCCATCATGAGCGGCAGCCCAAGGCCGGGTAAGCGGCGCGCGAAGGACCTGAGCCCGATCGGGGCCTTCCTCGGGCGCAGCCTGAGCCCCCAGGCGATGGTCCGGCTGAACCTGGCGGACCTCTCGAAAAACTGGGAGAAGGTTGTCGGGGAGGTCCTGGCGAAGCGAAGCCGGCCCATCTCGGTCGAGGACAAAATCCTGGTGGTGGCCTGCGAAAGCCCCGCGGTGGCGCATGAAGTCCAGATGAGGCGGGACATCATCGCCGAAAAGGCCCGGAAGGGATGGGGGATTCCTCTCGAGGGCGTGAAGCCCGCCGTCCGGAGGATTCCGCTTTCCCGCGCCGCTTTGCCGAAGAAGACCCCGCCGCCTCCCTTCGAGCCCACCTCCCAGGAAGTGGAAAGGGCCAGGGGCCGGATCGAGGGGAAGATCGAAAGAGACGACGTGGAATCCTCCCTGGCCCGGCTCATGGCGACATTCAGGCGGAGGTTCGGTCGCGGAAGGGATTGAGGATTGAAAAGAAAGAAATTTGTGAGAAAATAGATCGGTTTTATAAAAAATACGCCAGTTGATGGGAGAAGAAAGAATGGTTTATCCGACGCTGAGAATCGGAAAGCACCAACCCCGCTACCCTCTGGTGCAGGGAGGCATGGGGGTCAAGATTTCGGGGCCCCGCCTTGCCGGAGCCGTGGCGAAAGCCGGGGGCGTGGGCACCATCGCCACGGTCGGGCTCGCCGTCGATTCGCCGCACTACAAGGGGAGGAACTACTTCGACGCCAACGTCCTGGCCCTGAAGGACGCTCTTGCCGAGGCCCGCGCCGCGGCGCCCGAGGGGGTCCTGGCCGTCAACGCCATGGTGGCCCTCACCGACTACGAGATGCACATCCGGGCCGCCTGCGAGGGAGGGACGGACGTCATCATCTCGGGAGCCGGACTGCCCCTGAAGCTCCCGGAATACGCCCGTGATTTTCCGGACGTCGCGCTGGTTCCCATCGTCAGCTCCACGAAGGCCGCCAGCCTGATCATCCGGCGCTGGGAAAAGCAGTACGGCCGCATGCCGGACGGGCTGGTGGTCGAGACGCCGCTGCATGCGGGCGGGCACCTGGGGGCCACGAAGCTGGAACAGGTCACCGATCCGGCCCTGGCACTGGAGGTCGTGGTGCCGGAACTCTCGGCCTTCCTGAAGGACGAGGTCGGCCTCGACATTCCCGTGATCGCCGCCGGAGGCATCTGGGACCGTGCCGACATGGAAAGGGCGTTTGCCTACGGAGCCTCCGGGGTCCAGATGGGAACGCGCTTCGCCTGCACGGTGGAAGGGGATGCCTCGGAGCGTTTCAAACAGGCCTTCATCGACGCGAAAGCGGAAGACGTGGTCATCATCAAGAGTCCGGTGGGCATTCCGGGACGGGCCCTGAAAACCCCCTTCGTGGCCAAGTACCTCGAAGGCGACGTCACCAGCAAGCCCTGCATCGCCAACTGCCTGGCCCACTGCTCCTACCGGAACGACCGCAGCGCCTTCTGCATCGCCCAGGCGCTGGTGGACGCCTACCAGGGGGATTTCGAAAACGGTCTCTTCTTCTGCGGCGACAACGTGACGAAGTGCACCCGTCTGGAGACCGTGGACGGGATCATGGGGGAACTGTTCGGCGCCTAGCGCGGAAAAGGACAGGGGGGGAGCCGGCCGGCTTCCCCCTTTTTTTCGTGCCCGAATCACGATATAATTCTTAACAAATCAATAGTAAATTATTGTAATGGTTTTCAACAAAAGAGTGAAAGGGGCATCCCCCGCGCCATGATGGGCTCGAACCGGACCGATTCACGACTTGCCCATACCCCCGCCAACCTGCAGGAGCTTCTGCTGGAGGTGCAGGAGATTGCGCGCATGGGAAGCTGGAGCTGGGACCCGAAGACGGGCGGCCTCTTTTTTTCTTCTCCGGTCGTGACGGTCCTGGGTTTGCGGGAAGAGGAGACGACCACCCTGGACGAGTTCATGTCCCGAGTCCATCCGGAGGACCGCGACAGGCTGGCCCGGATTCGATCGGAAGCCCTGTCCTCGGGTGCGGGCGGCTATACGGCCGAGTACCGAATCCTCGGGCGGGAAGGATGCCTGCACGTCGTCGTCCGGGGCCGGATCGAACGGGACGGGTCCGGAAGGGCGCTGAGGGTTTACGGCTCCATCCAGGACATCTCGGAGCGCAAGAGGATGGAAGAGGCCCTGGAACAGGAACGGACCCACCTGGCCGGACTCTTTGACCACTCTCCCGACGCCGTGGTCGTGACGGATTCGGGGGGAAGAATCCGGAAAACGAACCGGGCCTTCTCGGAGCTTTTCGGCTATGGAGCCGACGAGGCGACGGGCAGGCTGGTCGACGACCTTGTGGTGCCAAAGCGCCTTCTGGCCGAAGGGCACGATTTTACCGAACGCCTGGGCCGCGGGATCCGCCTCGATTTCGAGTCGATCCGCCGGCGCAGGGACGGTTCGGAGTTCCCGTGCCGCGGCGTGGGGGTCCCGGTGGAGCTGGGGAGCGGACAGGTCGGCGTTTACTGCATTTATCAGGACCTGACCCGCGAAAAGGCGGCGCAGGAACAGCTCCGGCAGGCGCTCGAGACCATGGAGCGGGCCTGGGAGCAGACCATCGAAGCCCTGGCCTCCACCTCCGAGGTGAAGGATCCGTACACGTCGGGCCACCAGCGGCGGGTGGCCCTCCTCGCGGCGGCGATCGCCCGGGAAATGGGCCGGCCCGAGTCTTTCGTGACGGGCGTCGAGAAGGCGGCCCTCGTCCATGATCTGGGCAAGATCGAGGTTCCCGCCGAACTCCTGAGCCGCCCGGGGAAGCTTTCCCCCTTCGAGTACCGCCTGGTTCAGATGCACGCCGAGGCGGGATACCGCATTCTCAGCAAGATCCACCTTCCCTGGCCGCTGGCGGAAATCGTCTACCAGCACCACGAGCGGCTGGACGGCAGCGGCTATCCCAGAGGCCTGAAGGGTCCAGAGATCCTTCCCGAGGCCCGGATCATCGCCGTGGCCGACATCGTCGAGGCGGTCTGTTCCCATCGTCCCTATCGTCCGGCCCGTCCGCTGGAGGAGGCCCTGTCGGCCATTCGGGAAGCGTGTGGCCGGAGCCTGGATGAAGAGACCGTGGAAGCCTGCCTTCGCCTCTTCGCTGAAAACAGATTTTCGTTTCCGGAATAAAGCGGCCCCGCCGCGTATACATTATTCTTTTCCGTTTTTTCCCATTCTTTAACAAAATCAAAAGATCTTGTTTCGAGTCGGATCTTTCCTCTCGCCAAAACCCTCATTTTTGCGATTTCCCTTGCTAAATCGGAATTGACAAGGCAAGGGCCACCCTTTATATTCAGACAAATTTCCCCTGGAAAGCGGTTTTTTTCAACCTTTGGCTGATATATCACAAGAGGATTTCTTGAAAAGTTAAGCGAAGACCGTCCTGCTTAACACGATAAAGCCGTGTTCAGAGGGGAAGAAAAAACCGGTTCCGCGGGGCGATTCCGACAGTCCAACCCATGAAGAACTGAAGGAGGTTCATCAATGAAGCGCGCGTTCCTGTTCGTCTGGATTCTGCTGGGGAAGGCCCAGCGCGGCATCATGATCGTTTCTTCCCTCATCGTCGTCACCCTCATCCTGGTCCAGGTGGCCCTGCGTTACTTCTTCAAGCTTCCGCTTTTCGGCGTGGAAGAGCTGGCCTGCATGGTGGGCTTCTGGATGTACTTCATCGGGGCGGCCAACGGCTCCCGGGAACGGAGCCACATCAAGGCCGACATCCTCCAGGCCATGATCAAGAACCCGAAGGCGCTCTCCTTCTCCAAGGCCCTCGGCAACCTGGTCGTCACGATTCTGGCGATCATCATGGTCCAGTGGGCGGTCCGGTACTTCCAGTGGTCGATCAAGAGCTGGGAACGCTCTCCCGCCCTCATGATCCCCATGATCTACGCCCAGACCAGTCTGGTGGTCAGCTCCTTCCTGATGGCCTTCTACTTCCTGGTCGAGTTCCTCGACAACGTCCGGCAATTTTTCGGCAAGCCGCCCTTCGTCCTTCCCGACGACGAATTCGGCTTCACCTGCCTGGCCGCTTCCAGCGACCAAAAGGAGGCGAAGTAGATGCATATCGTCGTTGACCTGGTCATCCTGGTTTCCACCATCCTGCTCGGCATCCCCGTTCCCTTCTGCTTCATGGCGGCCGCCCTCTACATGGGCATCATCTTCTTCCCCGACTTTTCCTTCCTGATGACCGTGGGCTTCCGGGGACTCAACTCCCTGACGCTGCTGGCGATCCCGTTCTTCATCATGGCGGGCTCCCTCATGGGTTCGGCGGGCATCGCCGAGAGGCTGGTGGGCGTCGCCAACTCCATGCTGGGCCGTATCCGCGGCGGCATGGGGGCCGCGACGATCGTGGCCTGCGCCATCTTCGGGGCCATCTCCGGCACCTGCTCCTCCGCCGTGGCCTGCATCGGCAGCATCATGATCCCGCGACTGGAAACGCTGGGGTATCCGCGATCGTACAGCACCGCCATGGTCAGCTGCGCGGCGGTTCTGGGCCAGCTGATCCCGCCCAGCGTCCCGATGATCCTCTACGCCTGGGTCACGCAGCAGTCCGTGGCGGCCTGCTTCCTTTCCACCGTCGTCCCGGGCCTTTTGACGATGACCGCGTTCTGCATCATCAACTATTTCATGTGCCGGCAAATGCCGTCGGTCCGCGTGGATCCGCCGCTGCCTTCCCGCGAACGGAACATCCTCGTCGCCAAGGCCTTCAAGCGGGGCGTCTGGAGTCTGCTCATGCCCGTTTTGATCCTGGGCGGCATCTACGGCGGCGTCACGACGCCGACGGAGTCCGCCGCCGTGGCCGTGGCCTACTCGATCTTTGTGGGCTTCATGATCCACAGGGAACTGAGCGGAAAGATCCTGGGCAAGTCCCTCTACACGGCGGCCACGACGAGCGGCGTCATCACCCTCATGCTGTTCTTCGTCACGATCCTGGGGCGCCTCTACACGATGCAGCAGGTTCCCATGAAGATCGCCGCCTTCCTCCTGAGCTTCTCCGACAACAAGATCGTCATCCTGCTCATGGTGAACGTGTTCCTCATCATCATCGGCATGCTGATGGACGACCTGAGCGGAACGATGCTTTCCGCGCCGCTGCTGATGCCCCTGATGCTGCAGATCGGCGTGCACCCGATTCACTTCGCCGCCATCCTCGGCACCAACCTGGGCCTGGGGAACGTCACCCCGCCGACCGCCCCGATCCTCTACCTGGGAGGCCGCATCGGCAACGTGCCCATCGACCAGTACATCAAGCCCGCGCTGATCTTCATGATTTTCGGCAACATTCCCATCATCATCCTGACAACCTACGTTCCGGGTCTTTCCATGTGGTTGCCGCGGCTTTTGATGGGGGTCAAGTAGCACTTTAAAGAAAGGGAACGACGCGGATTTCGTTCGCAAAAAGGGGGGATCTCCGCCCGGAAGGGGTTTTCGGAAACCGGCACTGCCGGAGCGAATGAAGGCAACACTGGCATGTCAAGACCGAATCGGAATGGAGGGAAATGATGAAGATGAAAAAACTGGTTTTCCTTAGCCTCGCCCTGGTTCTCGCCATGGGCATCGTCGCCTTCGCGACCCACACCACGGCACAGGCGGCTCCCGAGTACAAGTGGCGCCTCGCCCAGGTCCACCCCGTGGACAGCGACTTCGACGTCCGCGCGAAAGAGTTTGCGAAGAAGGTCTTCGACCGCACCGGCGGCCGCATCCAGATCGACGTCTACTCCGGCGGCGTTCTGGGCGACTGGACGGAAATCTTCGAGATGAACGTCCGCGGCACGGTGGAGATGGCCATGTCCCAGGCCAACGCCAACTTCGACCCGAAACTGAACCTGGCCTACTATTTCCCCTACCTCGTGAAGGACATCGCCGAAGCGAAGAAGGTCTACGGGCAGGGCGGCTGGGCCTACAAGATCATCCAGGACCTGTGGGCCGCGCATAACGTGAAGGCCCTGTCGGTCTTCCCCGTCGGCATGTCCGGCGTCTCCCTGAAGAGCCTGCCGAAGGACTACGCCAACGCCGCGGTCAAGAAGGGCATGAAGGTCCGCGTCATGCCGATCAAGCCCTGCGAGATGACCTACGAGGCGCTGGGCTACATCGCCACCCCGATCCCGTACGCCGAAGCCTACAGCGCCATTCAGACGGGCATCGCCGACGGCCAGATGGGAGGACCTCCGTTCCAGGCCTGGCAGTTCAAGGACGTCAACAAGGTTTGGATCCAGTACAACGACTACTTCGAGTCCTGGTGGTTCACCATCAACATGGATCTCTGGAAGAAGCTGTCCAAGAAGGATCAGGACATCATCCAGAAGGCCGCCAACGAGGAATCCCTGGTCCGGTGGGCGAACGTGGCGAAGGAAGACGAAGAATACCGCCAGAAGCTGAAGAACGAATACGGCTGGCAGATCGTCATCCTCACCCCCGCCCAGCTGAAGACCATCTCCGCCCAGGTCCGCAAGACCGTGTGGCCCAAGATGGAAGAGCTGGTCGGCAAGGAGCTCATGGACAAGATCTACAAGAACTCCGGAGTCCCGAGGCCCTAGACCTCGATTTTTCGGATCCAGGGGCGGGGGGCTTCTGCCTCCCGCCCTTTTTTGGAAGGAGATGAGACCGTTGACCCGAAACCTGGAAAAATGCCTGAAGCTGGTGGAGGAGGATCGCGCCATCACATCGCCGGCGGCGAAGGTGCCCTACTACCCGCTGGTGGTGAAGAAGGGGCGCGGGGCCGTGATCGAGGATGTCGACGGGAACGCGTACATCGACCTCCTTTCCAGCGCCGGGGCGATCAACACCGGCCACTGCCACCCCCGCGTGGTGGAGGCGATCAAAAAGCAGGCGGAGGACCTGATCCTCTACACCCATGTCTACATGTACCACGAACCGATCATCGACCTGACGAAGGAACTGATCGCCATTTCCCCGGGAGACTACCGCAAGCGGGTGTTCTACGGCCTCTGCGGTTCCGACGCCAACGACGGCGCCATCAAGATGGCCCGGACCTACAAGAAGCGCCCGAAGATCCTCTCGTTCATCCGCTCCTACCACGGCAGCACCTACGGGGCGCTCAGCCTGAGCGGCGTGAGCCTGCCGATGCACCGCGGCCTTGGCCCGCTTCTGCCCGAGATCTACCATGTTCCCTACCCGGACCCCTACCGGCCGCCCGTTCCCGGGATGAGCCCGGATCAGGTGTCCGACTACTGCATTGACTACATCCGGACCGCCTTCTCCAACCATATCCCGGCGGACGAGGTGGCCGCGGTTTTCATCGAGCCCATTCAGGGCGACGCCGGTCTGGTGGTCCCGCCGAAGAAATTCCTGCAGGATCTGCGGAAGCTGTGCGACGAGAACGGCATCCTGCTCTTCTCCGAAGAGGTTCAGCAGGGATTCGGCCGGACGGGCAAGTGGTTCGGCATCGAAAACTTCGACGTGGTGCCCGACGCGATCATCCTGGGCAAGGCCATCGCCTCCGGGCTGCCCCTGGGCGGCTGCGTGGCCCGGGCCGAACTGATGGACGAATGGGAGGCTCCCTCCCACCTCTTCACGGCGGCCGGGAGCCCGGTCTGCTGCGCGGCGGCCGTGGCGACGATCGGCGTCATCCGCGACGAGAACCTCCTTCAGCACACAGCCGAGCTGGGGGCCTCCGTCAAGGCGCGTTTCGAGGAAATGCAGAAGAAGTACGAGCTGATCGGCGACGTCCGGGGGATCGGGCTCTCGATCGGCGTGGACCTGGTCAAGAACCGCGACACGAGGGAACGCCACCGGGAGGCGGCCGCGAAGATCGCCTACCGGGCCTGGGAGAAGGGGCTCCTTCTGTCCTTCTTCAGCGGATCGGTTCTGCGGATCCAGCCACCCCTTGTCGTCACGAAGGAGCAGATGGACGTCGCCCTGGACCGGATCGAGGAGTCCATCGAGGACTTTGTAAAGGGCCGGATCCCCGATTCCGTCCTCGAGACGGTCAAGGGCTGGTAGGTTGGGGGAAGGAAAGGTCGTGGTCCCCATGAAGGTTGCCAAGGGAAGCTGGGTGCAGATCGAACAGGTCGTGCTGGAACCGGGACAGAGGGCCCCGCAGGTTCCCGAGGACACGAAGGCCGTTCCCCTCATGCTCTGGGTGAAGGGAACTCTCCTGGAAGAGGCGTCCGTCGGGGACACCGTGGAGATCGAGACGGCCATCGGGCGCAGACTCACCGGAAAGCTCGTGGCGGAAAACCCGCCCTACATCCACGGCTTCGGCCGCCCGATCCCCGAGCTTTTGACGCTGGGGAACGAGTTCAGGGCGCTCATCGAAAGGGGTGACCGCAAGTGAGGGACATTTCCTACGCGGCGGTCATGGCGCGGCGCACCGAGATCATGAAGCAGGCCCTGGGCCTGGATTACGGGGAATTCGAGCTGGGCGGGCTGGCCTTCGACTACGAGCGGATGATGGAGCATGCCGGGTACAGCCTCGAGCAGGTCCGGACCATCCAGAAGGAAACGAACGTGGGGGACACGCCCCTCATCGAGCTGAAGAACCTCACGGCCGCGGCCCGGGCCCTCAGCGAGCCCGGCAGGGGCGCCCGGATCTTCATCAAGGACGAGGCCGCCAACCCCTCCGGGAGCTTCAAGGACCGCCGGGCGGCCGTCTCCTGCTACTTTGCCCAGCACCACGGGTACAAGGGAGTCGTCGCCGCCACGAGCGGCAACTACGGGGCCGCGGTGGCCTCCCAGGCCAATATGCGGAACCTGAAGAGCATCATCGTCCAGGAACTCTTCGACAGCCGGGGCATCGGCCAGCCCGAGATCCTGGAGAAGGGCCGCAAGTGCGAGGCCTACGGCGCGGAGGTGCTGCAGCTGACCGTGGGGCCGGAGCTGTTCTACACCTTCCTCCGGGTGCTGGAGGACACGGGCTTCTTCAACGCGTCCCTGTACACGCCCTTCGGCATCGCGGGCATCGAGACCCTNGGGGCCGAGATCGTCGCCCAGATGCAGGCCCGCTTCGGGAGAAACCCGGATGCGGTGGTCATCACCAACGCNGGGGGCGGCAACCTCACAGGAACGGCCCGCGGGCTGATCAAGGCCGGCGCGACGGAAACGAAGGTGATCGGGGCCTCCGTGGACCTGTCGGGGCTCCACATGGCCAGCGACCATGATTTCAACCGCAAGTCGTTCACCACGGGACACACCGGTTTCGGCGTGCCCTTCACCACCTGGCCCGACCGGGCCGACGTGCCGAGAAACGCCGCGCGGCCCCTGCGGTACATGGACCGCTACGTGACCATCACCCAGGGCGAGGTCTTCGCCATCACGGAGGTGCTGGCGGCCCTGGAGGGACTGGAGCGCGGACCTGCGGGCAACACCTCCCTGACGGCGGCGTTCGCCATCGCCCGGGAAATGGCCGAAGACCAGATCGTCGTCGTGCAGGAGACGGAATACACCGGAGCGGGCAAGCACGTCACCGCCCAGCTGACCTTCGCCCGGGAAAACGGCATCGAGATCAGAAGGGGAGACCCCGCCGATCAGGTGCCGGGAAAAAACATCATCATCCCCAGCGACCCGTCGATGATCCGGCCGCGGGACCTTTCCATGAGGGACCTGAAGGCCTCGTACCTGAAAAACGCGATGAAGAACCGTCCCGCGGGGTTGCCCGAGGCCCTGACGGATGCGGAAGCCGCCTTTCTGGCGGCGGAGATCAGGGAAACACCGACTGCTCTGGCGGCCCTCCTGGCTCAGGCCCGGGGCTGCTGAGGCCGGGCGGAATCGGGGGGCGGACGAAAGGTCCGCCCCCCCTTTTTTGGGCCCGACCCTATACTGGAGAAGATCGAATCCTTTCAGGAGGAAAAAGCCGATGATCGGGAAAAAATTGCTGGAAGAAACCCTGGACCTGGCGCATTCGTACCTCGAGGGCCTGCCGCGAAGGCATGTGGGGGCCCTGGAACCGGTCGAAAAACTGAGGAGCCGCCTCCGAAAATCCCTCCCGGAAACGGGGACCGATCCCGCCGCCGTAATCCGGGAGCTGGCACGCGACGTCGACGGGGGCCTGGTGGCCAGCGCGGGTCCGCGCTATTTCGGCTTCGTCACCGGAGGATCCCTCCCGGCCGCCATGGCGGCCGACTGGCTGTCCTCCGCCTGGGACCAGAACGCCGTTCTTTCCATCGCCTCTCCTGCGGCGGGAGTCGTCGAGGAGGCCGTCTCGGACTGGGTGCTGGACCTGCTGGACCTGCCACGGGAATCCTCCGTGGGCTTTGTCACCGGCTGCCAGATGGCGAACTTCACCGGCCTGGCGGCGGCCCGGCACGAGGTGCTGAAGAAGGCGGGCTGGGACGTGGAGGCTTTTGGGCTTTTCGGGGCTCCGCCCGTGACCGTGGTGGCCGGGGAAGAGGCCCATGCGACCCTTTTCGTGGCCCTGCGGATGCTGGGGCTGGGAGCCGACCGGGTGGTCCGGGTCGCGACCGACGGGCAGGGGCGCATGGACCCGGCGGCCCTGGAAAAGGCACTTTCCGCCGCGGAGGGGCCCCTCATCGTCTGTCTCCAGGCGGGCAACGTCAACACGGGGGCCTTCGACCCCTGCTCAAGGCTAATCCCCCCGGCCCGGGAGAAGGGCGCCTGGATCCACGTGGACGGGGCCTTCGGCCTGTGGGGACGCCTGCTCCCCGAACTGGCGGGCGAAACGGCGGGCATCGAGGGCGCCGACTCCTGGGCCACGGACGCCCACAAATGGCTGAACGTGCCGTACGACTCCGGCATCGCCGTCGTCAGGAACGAGGCCGCCCACCGGGCCTCCATGGTGCTGGCGGCGCCCTACTACATCGCCGCCCCCGACGAGATCCGTGATCCCTCCCAGTGGGTGCCCGAGTCCTCCCGCAGGGCCCGCGGCTTTCCCCTTTACGCGGCGATCCGCTCCCTCGGCCGGGAGGGGCTGTCCGAAATGGTGCGGCGCCATTGCCGGCAGGCCCGCCTGATGGCGGATCTCCTGAACGAGGATCCGAGAATCGGGATCGAGAACGACGTCGTCCTGAACCAGGTGCTCGTGCGCTTCTCGCCCGAAGGCGGTAAGGGAGATGTCGACGCCTACAACAGGAAAATCACGTCGCTGGTGCAGAAGGAAGGCACCTGCTGGGCCGGGGGAAGCGCGTGGAAGGGCCGCGCGGCCATGCGGATCTCCGTTTCGGGCTGGCCGACGAGCGACGAGGACATCCGCGTGTCCGCGGCAGCCATCAGGCGGGTGCTGGCCGATACGCCGGAGTAGGCGGAATCGGGCGGGCCTTGACGGGGGATCCTAACGCGTGGCAATCTTGCCATAGGGATGGGAAGGGGGAGATCTTTCTGGACGGTTCGACGACCGCGGTGCTATACGGGTTGGCGGCGCTCGGCCTGGCCCTTTCCTGGCGGACCGACCGTGAAAGAACCGCGCTGGCGCTGGCGAAGGCGAAAAAAAGCCTCCTGCTGATCCTTTTTCCTCTCGCCGCCGTCATCCTGCTGGTCGCCCTGGCGCTGACGGCGCTTTCCCCATCCGTGCTCTCCCGGTTGGTGGGGGAAAAGAGCGGATTCTTCGGGGTCCTTCTGGCCTCCGTGGCGGGTTCGGTGACCCTCATCCCGGGGTTTGCCGCGTTTCCCATGGCCAGGATGCTGCTCGAGAACGGCGCGGGAATCGTGCAGGTGGGCGTACTGGTTTCGACGCTGATGATGGTGGGTGTGGTGACCCTTCCCATGGAACGGTCCATTTTCGGGTGGAAAGCCGCGCTGGCCAGAAACGCCCTCGCCTGGGTCCATTCCTTCCTGGTGGGCCTGGCCCTCTGGATGGCCTTCAAATAGAGGTTCCGGCGATGAAGCCCTATTCCGGCATCCTGTTTTCGACGGCCCTCTGCGGTTTCTACCTGGCGGCGTTTCCCGGCCGGGCCCGCGGGTTCTTCGCCCTCGCGGGATCCAATTTCCTCGTCGTGCTTTCCATCCTTCCGCCCGTCTTCATCCTGCTGGGGCTTTTCGATGCCTGGGTGCCGAGAGAACGGGTCACGGCCATGCTCGGGGAGAAGTCCGGGATCGTCGGGGCGGGGTTGTCGATCTTCCTGGGGGCCTTCGCCGCCGGGCCGCTCTACCTGGCCTTCCCGATCGCGGAGACGCTGCTGAGAAAGGGAACCGGACTGTTCAACGTGTTTCTTTTCGTCGGCGCCTGGTCGACGCTGAAGATCCCCATGCTGATGTTCGAAATGCAGAGCCTGGGGTTGCGTTTTGCCTTCGTGCGCTACGCGATGTCGTTTCTGGGCATTTTCTGGATCGCCTGGGCGGTCGATCGCATCCTCGGTGAAAGAGGCCGGCGGGAATTGGCGGGTCGCTTCCGGCCTTGACAGGATCCGGACAAGTGGTAGACTTTGCACTTGTCGAGAGGAGATGCTTTCTTGAAACCCGAGCGAGACCGCCGGACTGAAATCCTGAAAGCCCTGGCTCACCCGGTGCGGTTGGGTCTCGTGGAGACCCTGTCCGACCGTCGGCTTTGCGTGAACGACCTTGCAGGGCTTTTCCCGGTGGACCGAACGACGATCAGCAAGCATCTGGCCCTGCTGAAGGAAGCCGGCGTCCTGGAGGACGAGCGTGTCGGCAGGGAAGTGTACTACCGCCTTCGCGTGCCGTGCCTGCAGGAATTCATCTCCTGCCTGGGAAGGATGTCGGGAGGGGTGGGGCGGGAACAGTCCGAATGCTGCGCGGGCCAATCGAAGATAGAGCCCGAGGTCCTGGAAGGAAAGGAGTATCGAAAATGAAAATACAGATATTGGGAACGGGTTGCCCGAAGTGCAAGAAGATGGCCGAACTGGCAGAAACTGCGGCCAAGGAACTCGGCCTGGAAGTCGAGATCGAAAAGGTGACCGACATCATGAAGATCCTGGATTTTGGCGTCATGTCCACCCCCGGGCTGGCCGTGGACGGTAAGGTTCTGGCCTCCGGGAACGTCCCCTCGCCGGAGCAGGTGAAGCGGCTGCTGCAGCAGGCCGCAAAAAAATGAGGGGTTAACGCGGACCCTGTTCAACCCTTACCGGAACAGAAAAGAACGAAGCCTTGCGCAATAACCCGGCGAGGCTTCGTTCTTTGTTAATGACGGGAGGGGATTCAATGGGTTCCTTTTCCCAGGATTCCCTCTTTTTCCAGTTCCAGGATCCAGGATTCCAGCTTTTGCCGGATTTCCTCACGGATCTCACGGGTCCTTGCCAGACGCTCCTCCCAGCTTCCATCCAGGTTTGCCGGATCATCGAAGGGCCAGTGGAGCCGTTTGCCCGGCCCCGGAAAAACGGGACACCGTCCTGCTCGGGCGGCGTCGCAGACAGCGATGACGAAATCGTATTCCCGGCCCTGTTCGTAGAGATCCATGACGCGCTGCATACCCTTCCCTTCCAGGTCGAAACCAATCTCCTTCATGACTTCCGCAACCAGAGGGTTGATTCGATCGGCCAGCTCGAGTCCCGCGCTTTCAGCCTCGAACGCCCCTTTCCCCAGCTTTCCCAACAGGACCTCGGCCATCTGGCTCCTGGCGCTGTTATGCCCACAGATGAAGAGAACCCGGATTTTCTTTTCGGTCATGGAGATGCCTCCTTAAGAGCCGTGTATTGCCAGGAACCGATAAAAGTTTATGGCAATCCGGGGGGCCCGCGAATTCTTTCTTGATTTTCCAGGTGGTTCATGCTAGCGTTCAATACATAGAATCTCTAGGTATTGGGGGCAGGGGAAAATGGCGGATCTCACCGCAGAAAAATACTGGGACAGCGTTGTAAACGCATCTCTTTGTAAGTTATTTGCTTTGAGTGCCCTAAACGAAAATCCGATGCACGGGTATGCCCTTATACAAAAAATAGCCTCGATGACCGAGGGGTTCTGTGTCCCCACCGAGGGAGGCCTTTACCCGGTCCTGAAGGAGTTCGAGTGTTGCGGATGCGCCGCCGTCGCTTCCGAAGTGGTTGAAGGCCGGACCCGAAAAGTGTACGCCCTTACGGAAAAAGGCAGGGAAGCTCTTCTCGCCGGCCTGGATGTGTGGGAAAAGGCGATTCCGCACCTGGTTCGGGCGCTCCGGCGCTCGGGAAAATAAACGAAATCGGTTAAACGGGGGGAACGAAAAGTGAACGATCTTGCCACGACAGTCCGGTTCTTTTTCTTTATTCTTGCGGAACTGACGGTGCTTTTCATCGGCATCGACCTCCTGATCAATCTTATCCGGGAATACGTCTCGGACGAGCGGATCCGGAAACTCATGGGGCGGAAAGGGCTTTCAGGCTACTTTCTGGGGGCCGGCCTGGGGGCCATCACCCCCTTTTGCTCCTGCTCGACGATCCCCGTGACAGTCGGGCTTCTGAAGGCGAATGCGCCTTTCGGGGGCGTGATGTCGTTTCTCCTGGCCTCGCCGGTGCTCAATCCCGTCATCCTTGGCATGTTCCTTTTCCTCCTGGGCTGGAAAGCTTGCCTGGCCTACGGGATCGTTGCCTTTTTCGCCGCGGTCCTGGCCGGGTTCGTGTTCCATAAATTTGGAATGGAGAAGGACATCAAGCCGCTGGGAACGGCTCGCCCGGGTTGCTGCTGCGGGGACAGCTTCGTCATGCCCAGGTTGACCTTCTCGCAGAAACTCGCCTGGTCCCTCAAGGGGGCCTTGGAGGATTTCCGGAGCGTGCTCGTGTACATGGTGGTTGGGGTGGCGATCGGGGCCGCCGTGTACGGTTATGTCCCGGCTTCCTTTGTCGCGTCCGTGGCGGGGCCTGACAACCCCCTGGCAATCCCGGCGGCGGCCCTGGTAGGAATTCCCCTCTACGTGCGGGCCGAGACGATGATCCCCATCGCGGTGGCCCTCTCGGGGAAAGGCATGGGAATGGGGGCCGTCATCGCCCTGATCATCGGCGGCGCGGGCATGAGCATTCCGGAGATGGGCATGTTGGCAGGCATTTTCCGGTTTCGCCTCGTGGCGGCGTTCGTGGCCTTCGTTTTCCTGACGGCCGTGGGAGCTGGAATTGTTTTCACCCTGATCGCCTAGGTTGTTTTAAGGGGAGTCTGTTCCGATGTCCGCCATTTCGATTTCTAATCTAAAATTGTTGAAAATACTGGATGAGGGCACGCAGGAAATCTTTCACGGCTGCAGCCAGGAATGGTACCCGACTGAGTGGCAGCGTTTTTCGGGCTGCGGCCCTTCGGTGGCTTCGACGATACTTTTCTACTTATTGAGCTCTCGATCAGAGAGCGTGTTCGAAGCGGGAATTTCCAGCAGAAACAGTTGCCTGCCCTTTATGGAAGAAGTCTGGGAATATGTGACACCGACCGAAAGAGGTATCCCTTCCGCGAAAATGTTTTGTGAGTCGGTGCGGGCTTATGTCCGGAGCAAGGGGTTGAAGATCGATTGCGGGTTTATCGACGTCCCGGAAGAAAAAGCTCTTCGTCCAGCCTTGTCTGAAATCTCGGGTTTTATAGAAAAGGCGTTGTTGTCGGATTTGCCTGTCGGGTTCCTGCTTTTATGCAATGGAAAACTCCAGGAAGTGGAAGCCTGGCATTGGGTCACGATCGTTTCCTTGGAGCAGCCGGGGAGTGGAGCTCCTGTAGTTGTGGAAATCCTGGACAAGGGGCAGATAAAAAGGATCGACCTGGATTTATGGCTTGAAACCACTGGGCTCGGTGGGAGCTTCGCCTATTTTTCGATACGCGGAAAACGTTAGTCTAGTACCCTTTCCTCTTTTTTCTTGTCAAGAACCCTGCCCTATTCCAACCCGCTGGTCCATTACGCCGCTTCTGCCACTGTTGGGTAAAAATCGTTTTAAATACTTGACCCGGTATTTATTGAGTGGTATTATCGCCACAAATGGAGGGCGTGGAAGAAAAAACGCGGAAACAACGATTCCGCTTTTCGTTTTACATGGATTCCCTTGCAAACAAAGGGCTTGAAGTTGAATTATCCGAAAGGAGGTTTCCGCTTGAAGCCAAATTGCGATCGCCGGACGGATGTCCTGAAAGCACTGGCCCACCCAGTCAGACTGGGCATTGTGGAGACCCTTTTCGACAAGCGCCTTTGCGTGAACGATCTGGCGTGCCTTTTCCCGGTCGACCGGACGACGATCAGCAAGCACCTGGCGCTCCTGAAGGAAGCCGGAGTGCTGGGAGACCAGCGGGAGGGCCGTGAGATCTACTATCACCTGCGGGTTCCATGCCTGGAAGAGTTCATTTCATGCCTGGGGCGCATGTCCTGCGAAGAAAGCTGCCAAGGTTACGGAAAACAAAACGACACGGAGGCGCGTTGAAGATGAGGATCCGGATCCTGGGCACAGGTTGCCCGAAATGCAAGAGGCTGACCGAACTGGCCGAGGCGTCGGCGAAGGAAATGGGCCTGTCTTACGAGATGGAAAAAGTCACGAACATTTCAAAGATCCTCGAATTCGGAATCATGTCGACGCTGGGGCTGGCAGTGGACGGAAAGGTGCTCTTATCCGGACATCTCCCGACTGGGGAGCAGGTCAAGCGACTGCTGGCCGAACCGACTGGCAGATAAAGCCTTATCCCCCGAATCCAGGTGGGGGTTTTTTAAGATCTAATATGTGAAGAAAAAAGCACTTATTATTCGAAGAGGTGACTTTCGTGAACGACGAGATGAAAAAGTTCCTTTATCTGGCAGCTGCTTTTCTTGCTTTCTATTACTTACCCGTGGACAGCGTGCGCATCCAGAACGCGGCCATCGAAGCGCTGGCAATGATGCACGAGTACGCACAGCAGCACGTCCTTCTGTGCCTGGTGCCGGCCTTTTTCATCGCGGGAGCCATCAGCGTTTTCGTCTCCCAGCAGGCCGTCATGCGCTACCTCGGGGCCAGCGCAAAACGATGGGTGGCCTACACGGTGGCCGCCGTCTCAGGCACGATCCTGGCGGTCTGCTCCTGCACGGTGCTGCCCCTTTTTGCCGGGATCTACAAGCGCGGCGCGGGCCTGGGCCCCGCATCGGCCTTCCTCTATTCCGGCCCGGCCATCAATGTTTTGGCCATCATCCTGACCGCCCGGGTTCTGGGACTTGAACTGGGAGTGGCCAGGGCGGTAGGGGCGATCCTCTTCAGCGTGGTCATCGGCGTGCTCATGGCCTTCATCTTCCGCCACGAGGAGGCAAGTCGACAGCAGGCCTTTGCGGAACTTCCGGTTCCGGAAGTAACCCGCCCCCTCTGGAAGACTGTCTGGTTCATGACGAGCATGGTGGTTTTCCTCGTGTTCGCCAACTGGGCTGCACCGAAGGTGCCGGTGGGGTTCTGGGCTGCGGCCTACCGGGTGAAATGGCTGGTGGCTGGATTGGCGCTCTTGAGCACGATCGTTTCGGTCCGACTCTGGTTTGACCGGGAGGAAAGGTCGGAATGGTACGGGTCGACCTGGGGCTATGCCCTGCAGGTGCTGCCCCTGCTGTTTGGAGGCGTCCTGGTGGCCGGTTTCCTGCTGGGTCGGCCGGGGCACGAGGCCCTGATCCCGAGCGCCTGGGTGGCGAATCTGGTGGGGGGCAACTCCCTCTTCGCGAACTTCTTCGCGGCCATCGTGGCGGCCTTCATGTACTTCGCCACGCTGACGGAGGTTCCCATCCTGCAGGGGCTCATCGGGGCGGGAATGGGGAAGGGGCCTGCTCTGGCGCTTCTTCTGGCCGGGCCGGCGCTGTCGCTGCCGAACATGCTGGTCATCCGGAGCATCGTCGGGACGAAAAAGACGGTGATCTACGTGAGCCTGGTGGTGCTCCTTTCCACGATCGCCGGGATGCTGTTCGGGGCCTTCTTCGGCTAGGCGCGGGCTCCATGAATTGTCAAAAGGGAGGGAATCGATGATGTTCAAGCATATCCTGGTGGCGACCGACCTGAGGTCCCGGTCCGAAGAGATCCTAAGCAGCCTGGGTTCCATGAATCCCGATTTTGTGGGAAAGATCACGCTCCTTCATGTTCTGGACGAGCGTTCCAATGGACATCCGCCTGATGAGGAGAGGCAGGATCAGTTGGCGAAGCAGAAGGCCCGTCTGGAAGGGCGCGGTTTCCGAGTGGAGGCTATCTCGCTCAAGGGGGTTCCCTTCGACGTCATCGTCCACGAGGCCCAGGTGCGGGAAACGAGCCTGGCCGTAATCGGGCGGGGCGACAGCCCCCGGTGGAAGTCCCGCATCATGGGGGAAACGGCCCTCCGGGTCCTGGAACTCTGCCCCTGCCCTGTAATGGTCTGTCACGGGGAGGGAGCCCAAAACCCCCTTTTCGGGGATGTGGTTCTGGGGGTCGATTTCTCGAACGAGGCCCATCAGGCGTTGCAGTCCCTGAAAAAACTGGCGCAGGAAAATGCGGGGCTCGTGAAGAAAGTCACGCTTCTTCACATCCACGAGCAAAAAAACATCGACCTGCTGCTGAAGCTGGTGAACAGGGAGCAGATCGAACAGATCGTGGCTCTGGAGAGGGAACGGCTCGAGGAGATGGTTCTGGGACTGCGGTCCGCAGGAATCCCGGACGTTTCCGTCCGGATGCGGACGGGAAAGCCCGTGGACGAGATCCTGGCCGATATCGAAGAAAACAGGCCCACTCTCGTCGTTCTGGGGGCCCAGGGCCAGGGGCGTTCCGAGATGTACCGCATTGGCACGACGGCCTTCCGGGTCGCGCAGATGGCCTCATGCGGGGTTCTTGTGGTGCCCCTGTCGCGCCCGGCCCTGCCTTTCTAGGCGGGTTGAGAAAAGAAAGAGAAAGAAGAGGGATCCATGACGGCGGAAAATCACAAGCACGATCGCAACCGCGATCACAACCATGACCACGACCACGGCCATTCTCATTCGCATGTTTCGTCCGGCACGTCGGAACGGCGTCTTGCCCTGTCCCTGGTGCTGAACCTGGTCATCACTCTGACCGAGGTGGCGGGAGGGCTGCTCTCGAACAGTCTCGCGCTGTTGTCGGACGCCGTGCACAATCTGTCTGACGCCTCTTCACTGGGCGTCAGCTGGCTGGCAAGTCGCATCTCCCGGATGCAGCGAACCCCCGCCCATTCCTTCGGCTTCAGGCGGGCGGAGATCCTGGCCTCGCTGGTGAACACGGTGGCCCTGATGGGTATCGGCGTTTTCCTCCTGGTCGAGGCCGTTCGCAAATTCCTGCATCCGGAACCGGTGGTCGGGGTCGTCATGCTGGTTGTCGCCGTGGTGGGGCTTCTCGGGAACCTGTTCACGGCGTGGCTGCTCCATGCCGATTCCAGGGACAGCTTCAACATCCGGTCGGCTTACCTGCATATCGTCATGGACTCCCTTTCGTCGGTGGGGGTGATCGCTGCGGCTCTGTTGATGATGGTCTTCGGCTGGACCTGGCTCGACCCGCTGCTCACCCTGGCCGTCTCGCTTTACGTGCTTTGGGAATCGTGGCCTTTGCTGAAAGCGTCCATCCACATCCTCATGCAGGGAACTCCCGAGGGGGTTCGGGTGGATGCACTGATCGCGGAAGTGGAAGCGCAGACCGATGTGGTGGACATGCATCACGTGCACCTGTGGACCACGGACGGCAGCGAGCTGTTCCTGGAGGCCCACGTGACCGTCTGCGAGCAGGCGCGAAGCCGCACGGACGAGCTCTTGGCCAGGCTTTCCGGGCGCATTCTGGAAGAGTTCGGCATCGGTCACGTGACGCTTCAGCTCGAGTTCGCCCGCTGCGTGGGCGGAGGATGCTCAGGACTGGACATCTCTCGGGACAAGTAACCCTTGAGAAGGTGGGAATGCCGATATGCCACGGATATGGTCTCCGGGGAGGCGGTGCTGGGTTTCCCCGCCCGGATGCTGCTTCCGACCGAGCGGGAACTCTCACGCCTGGGGCAGAAGACGATGCCGGCTTCAAAGGCAAAACGAGCCTTCGAAAACCTCAAGACCGAGGCGGGAGCCCGGGCTTCCCGGGTTGATTGCGCCAAAATAACCGACTGAGGAGGGACAGCGGATGGCGTGGATTACCGGATACCCTCGCGAGAAGGTAAATTGGAGGCCGACGGTCGACCCGAAGAAGCGCATCGGGTGCGGCATGTGCATGAACTGCGGGAAAAAGGTGTTCGAATGGAAGGACGGGAAGTCGGCGGTGGTTTGGTATTTTGACTGTCAGGTCGGTTGCGCCGCCTGCGCCAACCTGTGCCCCGCCAGAGCCATTTCCTTCCCCGAGCTGGAGGAATTGAGGGCGCTCTACGCGAAGGAAGGCATCTGGGTCAAGGTAAGGGAGCAGATGATCCAGGAAGGGAAAATCACGGTTTAGACAGGCCAGGGGCAAAGTCCACAACTTTTTGGAGGAAGGAGGGATCGTCATGACCGAAAACGGAATGAAGAAAGCCATCCTGTTCTGCACGTGCAGCGGCTCGTGCCCCAGCATGGCGGGGATCGACTTCTGGGCCCTCGCGGAGAGAGTTCGCCTGGAATTCGGCGACAAGGTCGAATTCCTCGCCCTTCACCCGCGCCTTTGTGAGGAGGACGGAGAACGCCTGATGGGACGCCTGGTCTCGGACGAAATCAAGTTGATTTCGGCTGCCTGTGCGGAAAAAAGGCAGGAAAAGCTCCTGCGGGAGGGGTTTGCGAAGGCCGGAGTTTCGATGGACACGGTGCATTGGATCCCGGTTAGCATGGCCCAGGCCGACACCGAAACGGTGTTCAATCGGATAAGGGAAGCCCTGGAAGCATAGGGCCACCCAATTTCAAAGGGGAGATGGTTTTTGTCCGGCGAGTACATGGGAATCCCACGAGAAGAGATTGCCTGGAACCCGACCATCGACGAGTCTTCCTGCACCGGCTGCGGGGCGTGTCTGGAATGTTGTGCCAACGGGGTCTACGCCCTCTCGGAAGAGAAGGGGAAGATGGAGGTCGTCAATCCCCTCCAGTGCGTCGTGCTGTGCGACAAGTGTTCGCGCTTCTGCCCGGCCGGGGCCATCTCGTTTCCGGGCAAGGCGGAGACCAAACTGGCCCTGCTGGAAATGCTGGAGCGGAAGAAAAACGCCTGAAGCGCCCGAAAGCAGGAAAGAAGAAGGCCCAGGGATCCGAGGATCCCTGGGCCTTCAGCCGTCACGTTTCCCGGGAAGATTCAGAATCCCAGGTAGAACAGGAAAAAAGAAACAAGCAGGAGCCCGATGCCTAGTGCAAATTTCAAGACGGTGCTAAACAAACCGACTTTTTCGCTCGAGATGATGTTTGCGACGAAGCTTGTCGACGTCCCGGCGGCCAGGACGAGAACGCTGTGCCCGAGGGAATAAAGCAGCAGCAGGGAAATGCCCCTGCCGAGGTCGGCGCTTTTTGCGACAAGTCCGAGAAGGACGATCAACACGGGCGTGGCGCAAGGGGAGGAGAAGAATCCGCCCAGGACTCCCGCAAGAAAAGCGCCGATGTAACCCTTCCTGGTGTTCCTGGAGAGAAGGCCGGTTGACGGGACGAATTCGAAAACCCCGAGGATCTGCAGGGCCATGAGCAGCATGAGGATTCCAAGGACGATGAACCACCACGGGGAGGAGGTGCCCATCAGCTTGCCGAGCAGCGATGCGGCCGCCCCAAGGCTGGTGAAGGTTGCCGCCATCCCGAGGGAAAAGACGGCGGAAAGGGCGAAGCCCCGGCGAGGATCCTTTTGCCCCGAGCCTCCCACGTAGGCGATAACGAGAGGAACACTGGTCAAGGCGCACGGGGTGACTGACGTGATCACCCCGGCGAGCAGTGCCAGAAGCGGAGCGAGGTTCGTGCCGCTTACGATGGATTCCGAAAGGGCGGTCAGCCACCCGTCAATCAACCGGAACCCCCATCTCTTTCAGGACGGCTAGCAGCTGACCCCTAGTCATCCCGCCTTCGTGAGCGGTGAACGCGTGCTGCCTGGAATCCTTGTCCGCGTAAAGGATCATCCCGAGCTGGCCATCCGAAGGCCTGAACGGCTTCCCTTCCTTGTCGAAGAAAAACTGGGTTGGAATAACCCTGAGGGGGTAGCCTTCCGCCAGGTCCTTGTATTTCCAGACGTCCACGAACTTGACGACCGCTTTGCCCTGCAGCGTGCGGTTCAATTCTTCGAGGACCGGTGCCATCTCCTTGCAGGGGACGCAGGAGTCCGCGCCGAAATCGATGACGACGGGCAGCCCCAGGGACCGGATCCGCTCCAGTTCCTTCGCGTCAGTCACGGCAAGGGGCCGCCCACGGTTCCGCCAACGGTGAGAGTCTGTCCGGCACCGGTTTGNCGCGCTTTTCCCCTTCTGCTTCAAAAACCAGATGCCGCCTATCGCGACGACAATAATCAGAAGGACTACAACTTTCACCCATACGGTTTTTTGTAGGTTCTTGAAGCCCATTTCCCTATCAGCCTCCAAAAGAAAGACAGGGGTAGACATTCTTCCCGCAGGTCAGAAGGGCTGCCCCCCCGAGTGTTAGTGGTTTGGGTTCAATTCAGACCAGCCTGTAGCGCAGTCGTCCTGCCCCTTCAACGGCGAAGAGGTAATCCCCTTCCGGGGTCGGAGTGGTCCGGGCCATCCACTCAAGGACGTCCTGTCTGATCCAGCACTTCAGTCCAGAGTGTCCCTCGACCTCGTAGACTTCGTACTGTCCGGCGTCTTCCTCCGGTTTTCCCCAAAGGCCCTCCGGGCCTTTATAGGCCATTCATCACCCGGCGATGATCGTCCCCATGCGGAGCCGGAATTCGCTGCCGTGAAGACGGACCTGTTCCATCCAGAATTCCGACGTGATCCTCATTTTTTTCACCCCTATGCCCCCATCCCGTTTATATGGCTATCTCGTCTCGCTGTCCCTCAGCGGAGAGCGGGAACAAGCAGAAGAGGAGCCTTGCTCCGCCGCGCCATCTCGTGGCTGACGCTGCCGAGGAAAATCTCCTCAAGGTAGCCGCGCCCCTGGCTTCCCATGACGACGAGCGAAATGTCGGGCCGGTTCGCCCGGTCCACGACTTCCTTCTTGGGGTTGCCGTACGGGATTTCGATGTTCACTTCCCGCGCTCCAAGGGCCACGAGGTCCGCCTTCAGCCTCTCCAACCGGCCCCGGTCGATCTCGTTGAAGATTTCGAGCTTGTCCTTGAGATGCCGTTCAATCTTCTCCCTGTCCTGTACGTGGAGGAGCGTCACATCCCTGGCCCCGCTCTCGACGATCTTGCGGACATAGGAGAAGGCCTTCTCGGCGTTGTCTGAAAAATCGGTTGGGAACAGGACATGCCCGAGGCAGTTGCAGGCAGCGGAGGCCTGGTCGGGTTCGAGGCCGTTCAGGCGCAGGATGAGAACCGGTCGAGTGGCGCTGTGGACGACGGCGCTGGCCGTTCCCCNCAGCAGGATGTCCTTCGAGAAGGAGTGGCCGTGTGAGCCCACGACGATGAGCGAACAGTCGTGCTCATCCGCCTGTCTGGAAATCTCTATCTGGGGCAGGCCAAGCACCATCCTGGCCGTGACGGCATACCCCATCCCTTCCAGGGTTTTTTTCTGCTTTTCGAAGGCTGGCCTGGAAAGTTCCATCAGTCCGGGAGCCAGGCTTCCCACGTCGCGGATGTTGAAGCAGTTGATCAGGACGGCCTCCCGTGTTCCCCAGGCCTTCAGGCTTGCCAGGGCGCAGACCACGCGATCGGAGGCTTCTGACAGGTCGGTTGCCACAAGGATTCTTGAGAACATTTCGATCACCTCTTTCCGCCTAGGCTTTTCCAGGTGCCTTGAACCAGCCTTGCGTTTTCAGGCAGAAGCGCACCAGCATCAGCATCACGGGGACCTCGATGAGCACCCCGACCACCGTGGCCAGGGCGGCGCCGCTCGAGAGCCCGAAAAGCATCGTCGCCGTGGCGATGGCGACCTCGAAATGGTTCGACGCCCCGATCATCGCCGCTGGGGCGGCGTCCTCGTAGGACATCTTCAGGATTCTGGCGGCCCAATACCCGATGGCGAAGATCAGGATCGTCTGGATGAACAGCGGGATGGCGATCCAGAGGATCGTCAGGGGGTTGGCCATGATGACCTCTCCCTTGAAACTGAAAAGAAGCACCAGCGTCGTCAGCAGGGCGATGATCGTGATGGGCGAGAGAATGTGCAGGAACTTCTCCGTGAACCAGGTGACGCCCTTCGCCGCGATGATCCATTTGCGGGAGAAATACCCGGCCACGAGCGGGAGGGCGACGTAGATGGCGATGGAAAGCGCCAGAGCCTGCCAGGGTACGGGGAGCCGCCCGACGCCCAGCAGAAATCCGCCGAGCATCCCGTAGAGGACGAGCATCGTCAGGGAGTTGATGGCCACCATCACCAGGGTCAGGCCATCATTGCCCCGGGCCAGGTAGCCCCACACCAGCACCATGGCCGTGCAGGGCGCGATCCCGAGCAGGATGGCCCCGGCCAGGTAGCTGCGCCAGAGGGGGACCTGCAGCATCTTGATGCCGTTGATGAGGACGACCACGCCGTCCCCGTGGATCGCCCCAACGGGAAGGTTCAGGCCGAACGGCAGCTTGACGAGATCCACCGCGTCGGGGCCGATGAAGCCCTTGAAGAGGGACCCCAAAAAGAAGATCGCGATGGCGTACATGGTGAAGGGCTTCACGGCCCAGTTGATGAACAGGGTCAGGAAGACGGGCTTTCCGGACCTGCCGGCCTTCACCACTTCGGCGAAGTCGATCTTCACCATGATGGGGTACATCATGAAGAAGAGGCAGATCGCGATGGGGATCGAAACGACGGGAGCCCCGTTGACGAAAATGGACAGGCCGTCCAGTGTCCGGGCCAGGTCCGGGGCCATTTTTCCGAGCAGGATGCCCCCCACGATGCAGAGGGCCACCCAGATTGTCAGGTAGCGTTCGAAAACGTTCGTGAGTTTGCGGTCACCGTTCGGTGCTGGCTGTGCCATGAGGGAGAGGCCTCCTTTTCGAAAGCGTTAAAATTCGGTTTCTAAACGGTCGCTTCCGTTTTGTGGCCGGATCGTACAGGAGCGCGGCGAACCGCCGCGTTTTCAGCAGTTGCCTCCTCAGGTGCATCCGCTTTTGATCGACTTCAGTGCAGGCGCGTAGGCGTCGATCAGGGCCTGGATGTCGATGCGGCAGCAGCGCCCCGATGGGTTTTTCGTCTTGCACTCGGTTCCCTTTCCGGCGCCCGTCAGGCTCCTGACGGCTTCCACAGTCTCCGCGCCCCTGGCGATCGCCCGGACGACCTGTTCCTTGTTCACGTTGTTGCAGTAACACACGGTCTGGCCAGCCGGGGCCTTTTTCCACTCGGTTGAAACGGTCATCGTTTTCTCTCCTCCTGTCGGTTCAATTGCAGCGTTCGAGGTCTTTTTTCTTCAGTTGCCGGACAAGTTCACGGTCGGCCTGTGTCGATGGATCGTCCTCTAGGCTTTCTAAAAGCCAGGTCCTCAACGGGGCGGCAGGGGAGGCTCCGTCAGGCAGACGGAAGTAGGTCCACTTGCCTTTCTTGCGGGAACGGACGAACCCCGCTTCCTCCAGGATGGCCATATGCCTGGAAACCGACGAGGGTGCCAGCCCCAGCAGCTCCTGCAGGTCGCAGAGGCACATCTCCTGCCCGGGGAGCGCCAGAAGCGCACGAAGCCGGTGTTTGTCCGCCAGGGCCTTGATCAGGGCGAGAGTTTTTTCCATCCGCCGACCACCTCTCCCGTTTTTCATTTCGAAATAATTCGAAATATAGAATACGTCGGGCCGATTCTCATGTCAACGCCTGTCGAGCATGACAGCGCCGACCTTTTTCCGGAAAACACGCGGAAGAGAAACGAGAGGCGATTCCGTTGTGCAGTGGAAAAGCCAAAGAGCTTGACGGGAAACTATTTGCATGATACAAATAAAAGAGCGGGAAAGGGGGGCGTCGTGAAAAAAGCGATGGGCAAAGGCAGCGGGGAGTCGGCTCGGGACTGTTGCCTTGAAGAGATGGGGGAACTCGTCCGCAGGCTCGTCCGCGCTTTCCAGATGTTCGAGCGGGACCGGGTCAGGGTCCTGGGTTTCACCTTTTCCCAGTGCTATACCCTCCTTGAGGTCTCGAGGGAAGACGGGATCTCCATGAATGACCTGAGCGAGAGGATGAATCTCGACTGCAGCACGATGACGCGGGTAGTGGACCTGCTCGTCCGGGACGGATGGCTGGAAAGACGGCGGGGAAGCGACGACGGGAGGAAGAGGCTCGTCTATCTGACNGGCCGGGGGAGTTCGATGGCGTCCAGAATCCGGGAGGACATCGAGGCCTATTACCGGGAGGTCTTGAGCAATCTGCCCGAGGGCCGTGTCGACGAGGTCCTGGGTGCGGCCATGCTGCTGCAGGAAGCCTTGAGAAAGTCCAACCCGAATTGCTGCTGATTTTTTTTGCAATAATATTTGCATGATACAAATATTACATTGGAAAGAGAGGCGGTAGGCCATGCATCTTGTCATGGAAATTCTTAAGACCGTCCGGGAATACCTGGAGGCGGACTGGCAGCTCCTTCTTTTCGGGATCCTTGTGGCGGTTTTCCTGGATGTCTATTTCGACGGTGAAAGATTGAGGGCGGCGATGAGCCGAAAGTCGGGTGTCGGGATCATGGGTTCCGTGGCCGTCGGTTCCCTGACGCCGCTTTGCGCCTGCGGAACCATGGCCGTCATCCTGTCCATGTTCCTGTCGGCCATTTCCTGGGGGCCCGTTATGGCCTTTCTCGTTTCCTCACCTTTGACGAGCCCGTCGGAGTTCGTTTTCGAAAGCGTTTTTCTCGGGAGATCCTTTGCCCTGGCGATGGTGGCTTCCTCGGTGGCGCTGGGTGTCTCGGCAGGCTTCATCGCGGCTTTCCTGGAGCGCCGCACGGGGTTTTTCGACGGGCAGTTCCGCCCGTCGAGCCGCAGGGAAAATTCCCGTGTCTGTTCATGCGAAGGGCTTAGCCCGGAGCGACCGGCGGCGGAGAAGGGCCCGGGTTTCATGAAAAGACTGAAGATCAGAGCCTTGCTCGTTTCGTTCCTCCGCCTGGGGCTTTTCCGGATCCTCCTTTACTTCGTCCTGTTCATCGCGCTCGGGAAGCTCGTGGAGATGCTGGTGCCCCGAGAGTGGGTGTCCCTTTCTTTCGGGCCGGGCCATTTCTGGTCCATCCCCGCGGCGGCGCTGCTCGGCCTCCCGCTTTACCTGACCGATTCGAGCGCCCTGCCCCTCCTGCGCACCGCCATCGAGGCCGGGGCNGACCCCGGGGCTGTCCTGGCCTTCCTGATTGCGGGGAAAGGGACGGGGATCCCCGTGATCGCGGGAATGTCGGTCATCCTGAAGCCGAGAGTCATTGCCTTCTACGTCGGTTTCATCGCCCTGGGCAGCGTCGGGGCCGGGTACGGATTTCAGCTTTTCGTCCGGTAGGGCCGAAAAGCGATCGATGACGCCTGTGATTCGACCCTTTCCCGGGTCCGTCGGCTTCGGGTGGAGGCGAAAATCCTGGCGGACAGCCGGATCGAGAGGAGCGCTTCCTAGCGGGGCGTCGACTCCTCGGGAACGGCGGGATCCGTCGCTTTGCTCAGGCGGAGAGCTTCGGCCTGAAGGGAGGAGAGGATACGCCCGAAATCCGGGAGGAGGATGTTTTCCCCATCCTGCTTGATGACGGAGGTCAGGTTTTCGCCGAGGAAGGTCCGACNCAGCGAGGTGTCGACCTGATCGTCGTCGATGGTGTAGATCTGGTGCACGTGGTCCACCGCGAGTCCGAGCTTCAGTCCTGCTCNCCGGATCTCCAGCAGGATCAGCTTCTTCTGTTCGGCGGGGAGGTCGGACTGGATCCCGAGAAAGGCCGCGAGGTCGATGACGGGCAAAACCTCTCCCCTGACGGAGGAGACGCCCAGGAAGGCCGGGTGGGTTTGCGGGACCGGTCTCACGCTGGGCCACCGGATGATTTCGCGCACCTGCTCGACAGACACCGCGTAAGGCTGCTCGGCCAGCATGAAAACGATGACCTTTCGGCTTCCCATTGTGATGGCCCTCCTTTTTACCCCTTCTTCAGGGCGTTGGCGATTCCAAGCATGTCGTCCGCGGTCTGGACCGCTTTCGAGCTGGCCTCGTAGGCCCTTTGGGCGACGATCAGGCTGACCATCTCTTCGACGACCTGGACGTTGCTCATCTCCAGGGAGCCCTGAACGAGGCTTCCCATTCCGTCCTCTCCCGGGTTGCCGGCGAACGGGGCCCCGCTCGCGTCCGTCTCGACGAACAGATTCCTGCCGACGGCCAGAAGCCCCGCGGGATTGACGAACCGGGCCAGCTCGATCTGGCCGATCTCCTGAAAGGCGGAATCTCCGGCCGTCTTGACGGAGACGACACCGGTCTCGCCGACGGCAGGTCGTTGAATTCGGCGAGGGTGGGCACGGTCCCCCCGAGCCGTCGTCGAGCTGGACAAGGGTATAGTTCAGCGAGGCGCCGATCTCGGTGCCCCACAAAAGCTCGCCGCTTGTTCCGCTGAAGATCTCGAACCGCCCGCAGGCGTCGTCGAAACGGATCGTCTCAGGAGTCCCGTCGCCGTCCAGGTCAAGGGTCGCGTCGCCGAGGCGGGGAAGCGCGTCCTGGGTGTTGATTCCCGTGAGGGGAAGGCTGACCGTGGAGGCCGTTCCGTCGTCGGCGGTGAACGTGGCCCGCAGGAAGCTCCCGGCGTCGGGCCCTTCGGAGAACGTCACGCGGAAGACGCTGCCCCCGACCGTTCCGTTGACGACCAGGTCGTTGCCGTTGAGTCCCATGGGAAGGAGCGTGGGTACGCGGGAATCCAGGTTGCACCGGAAGGCGACGGTTTCCGTCGCCTTCGCGGGGAGTTTCTGCCCCACGGGGATGTTGATGTCGACGAGGTCGCTGCCGGCAATGCGGCTGCCGGGATTGAGCGGGTCGTCGATCATCTCGAACCCCTGGAGCCGGAAGCCCGTACCGGCCTGGACCAGGTCGCCGTTCCCGTCGAGAATGAAGCTCCCGGCCCGGGTGAAGGCCGGGCCGGATCCGCCGTTCACGGTGAAAAAGCCGTCTCCCTCGATGGCCATGTCGCTTTTGGATCCGGTGTTGTAGCTGATGTTCCCCTGGCTGTGGTCCACGACCACGCTCCCGACGGAGACGCCGAGGCCGACCTGCTTGGGGTTGCTGCCGCCCTTTTCCTCTCCCGGCGCCGTGGCCGAGCGCTCCGTCTGGCTCATCAGCTCCTGGAAGTTCACGCTCGATTTCTTGAAACCCGTGGTGTTGGCGTTCGCGATGTTGTCGCCCACCACGTCCAGGAGCGTTTGGTGACTCTTGACTCCGCTGACTCCGGATGAAAGCGATCGGAGCACCTGTCATTCCTCCCTTGCACCAGGCTCAAAAAGCGCGTCATGCGCCCAGGCGGCCGCCCTCCCTGGCGACACCGACAGGAATACTTCGGGATCTAAAAAACGGTCGAGATGGAATCGAGGGGGCATTCCGTCCCATCGGCCATCCGGACCCTCACGGCGTCCTTCTCGAAGAGAACGGCCTGGATGGTGCCCGTGGCGATCTGCCCGTCCTCCCCGGCGTACTGCACATGGGCGCCCACCAGCAGCGAACTGGAGAAGCGAAGGGTGTTCCCCAGCGCCTCGAGGTTTTCGTTGAGCTTCAGGGTTTGTTCCACCTGGGTGAACTGGGCCATCTGCGCGATGAATTCGTTCTGGTCCAGCGGGTTGAGGGGGTCCTGGTTCGAAAGCTGGGCCACGAGGATTTTCAGGAACGAATCCTGGTCGAAGGCGCCGCTTCCGGTTCCGGAAGCTTTTTCGGTGTTGGCCGCAGCTGCTGCGGCGGCCACGGTGGCGGAAGTGACGGAGCCCATGACCTTCCTCTCCCTTCCAAAGACGATCTCCCTTTTCTTATCGGCTGTCTTCGGCGGGGAATTGAGGCTTTCGGCGCTCCATCCGTCTGGCGGGACTAAAAAAACGCGCGAAAGGGGGGTCTCAGGTCCGTTTCTTCGTCAAAAAATCCCAGGCCAGCGCGGCCAGCAGGGCGCTTCCCTTCGCGAGGATCCCGTCGTCCACGTCGAACTCGGGATGGTGCTGGGGCCGCCCGATTCCCTTCTCCTCGTTTTTCGTTCCCAGGAAGAGAAAGGAGCCGGGAACCCTTTCCAGGTAGAAGCTCATGTCCTCGGATCCCATGGTCGGCGGGATGTCGATCACCCGGTCTTCGCCCAGAACGCTTCGGGCGACCGCCCGGGCCTCTTCGGTGAAGGCCGCGTCGTTGACCGTGGCGGGCAGGACGCTTTTGAAGCGGAAGTCGGCCCGGCAGCCGTGGGCCTCGCAGATGCCCCGAACGAGACGCTCCAGGCGTGCCTCGATCGTCGAGCGCAGGTCCGGGTTGAAGGTGCGGACGATTCCCTGCAGGAAGGCCCGGTCGGGGATGATGTTGAAGGTGGTCCCCGCTTCCAGGTGGCCGCAGGTGACGACGACCGCCTCGAGCGGATCGGATTCGCGGCTCACCAGGGTCTGCAGCGCCCCGACGAGGGCTCCTGCCGCGACGATGGGGTCGATGGACAGGTGTGGGAGGGCGCCGTGCCCCCNCCTGCCGTGGATCGTGACCTCCCATTCGTCGGAGGCGGCCATGAAGGGGCCGGAGTGGATGCCGACCACACCGGCGGGGAGGGTTCCCCAGACATGCAGACCCGCGACGGCGTCCACGCCCTCCAGAACTCCCTCGGCGATCATGGCCCTGGCGCCGCTTTGCTGCGGCGATTCCTCGGACGGCTGGAAGATGAACCTGACCTTCCCGGCGAGCTCCGGTTCGAGGGCCTTCAGGATCCTCGCGGCCCCGATGAGGATGGCGGTGTGCGCGTCGTGTCCGCAGGCGTGCATGGTGCCCTCAGTTTTCGAGCGCCACGGGGGTGTTCCCTCCTCTTTCATCGGGAGGGCGTCGAGGTCCGCCCGCAGGGCGATGCAGAAGCCGGGCCTTCCGGTGTCCAGGTCGGCCACGAGGCCTGTCGGAACGCCGGCCGTGCCGACGCGCATCCGCCGGAACCCCGATTCCCCGAGGATCTCCCGGACGCGGGCGGTGGTTGCCGTTTCCCTGAAGGAGAGTTCGGGGTGCGCGTGGAATTCCCGTCGCCAGGATGCCAGAGACTCTTTTTCCGCGTCGGCCAGGGCCAGAATCCGTTCGATCATGAGGATGCCTCCGGAGTGGGTTTTTCGGCCATTTTATCATGGCCGGCGGCTGGGGTTATCATTATGTCAGGAGGCGCGGCAGGCTTCGCGCCTTTGAGGAGGGATGGAGGATGACGAAACGGACAACGGCGTGGATGATCCTGCTCGTCCTCGCGGCGGCGTTTCTGGGAACGGGTGCGGCTGAAGCGGCCGCGACGGTGGAAGAGTGGGCCGCGGCGATCGAGGCGCGTGACGCGGGGATGGCCCGGGCCGGATCCCTCCGGTCCGAACTGCTTTCGGAAGCGGGAAAGGCTTCCCCTATCGAGCGCTGGCGGAGGATGGTCCGGGGGGAAGGAACCCCCGAAGCCCTGGCCGCGGATGCCCTGGCCCTTGTAGAGGAGCTCTTTCCGGCCGGGGATCCTTCCCGGTGGGATGAGGTGAGGGGGTTCTGGCTTCCGGCGGATGTTCCCGTGGCGCTGGCAGCCCTGGACGCGGTGTTCCATGGGGCGGCGGCGCTGCTTCTGATGGGCGGCGATCGCGCCCCCTGGCTGGCGCGATCGCTGGTGGAGTCCCTTGCGGCTTCCGACCGCGCCCGCACGGTCGCCTTCCGTACGGCTCCGGCGGAGGTCCGAAGTCTGCTGGAGGTCCTGGCGGAGCAGGCTCCTCCGCCGCCGGTCGGCGGCTGGCCGTCGGGGACGGCGCTGGGGAGGCTGCCCTTTGCCCATGGGGTTTCGGGCTGGATCACCGAGACGCGGGCGACGATGGAAAACATGACGTTCCTCAACGCTTCCGGAGTCCCGGTCGGGGGCGGAGGGATCTATGCCTGGGACCGGAAGCGGGGGCGGCTTTACCGTGTCCTGGACGACGAGCAGCGAAGGCTCTGGCTTTTCCACGACGACTGAGAACAAGGGGGAAAAGGGTGGATATGGGAGAAAAAACGAACGGGTACATCGGAAGGATTGCCCGGGTGGACCTTTCGTCGGGCCGCGTGACCGAAGAGTCGCTCGACGGGGCTATTGTCCGGAAATGGGTCGGNGGGGCCGGCCTGGGGGCAAAGGTGCTTTTGGAGGAGGTTCCCCCGGAAGTGAAGTGGGACGACCCCGAGAACCGGCTGGTTCTCACGGCGGGACCCCTTGCCGGAACGATGGTTTTCGGGTCCGGCACCTTCAACGTCGCCACGAAGGGACCCCTGACGGATCTGGCCGTGATCTCCCAGGCCAACGGCTACTTCGGGGCCTACCTGAGATTGAGCGGTTTCGACGGACTGGTTCTCCAGGGGCGGTCCGAGGAGTGGGTCACTCTTTGGATCCACGATGGAAAGGTGGAACTGCGCCCCGCGAAGGCGCTTTTGGGGCTCGACGTGTGGGAGACCGAGGACGCGGTTCGGGCCGAACTGGGCGTGAGCGAGCGTGATGTGAGCGTCTACGCGGTCGGGCCGGGGGGCGAAAACGGGGTCCGGTTCGCGGCGATTGCGGGAGACCGGGGGCATGTGGCCTCGAAAAACGGCGTCGGGGCCGTCATGGGCGCCAAGCGCGTCAAGGCGGTGGTCGCCGCGCGCGGGTCCTTCGAAGTGCCGGTTTTCGACCCTCAGGCCCTGAGGGTCGCCAACCTGGAGTGCTTCGAGGCGGCCAAGACCTTCGGCACGACCTGGCAGTGGGGCACCGGAGGCGGTTTCTCGAACCTGGCCAAGAGCGGCGCCCTGCCGGTGAAGAACTACACGACCAGCCTCTACCCGGAGCACGAGTCGATGAACGGCCAGACCCTCCGGACGAAATACGGGGTCCGCTCCATGCCCTGCTTCCGCTGTGCGATCTCCCACGTGAAGGAGGTCACCGTGACGGAGGGGCCGTATGCCGGGTTCACCGGGGAGGAGCCGGAGTACGAGCAGCTCTCCGCCTGGGGGCCGCAGATCGGCAACACGGACCTGGGCGCCACGGTGATGCTCACCCGCGAGGTGGATCGGCTGGGGCTGGACTGCAACGAGGCCTCCTGGGCCATCGGCTGGGCCATGGAGTGCTTCGGGAAGGGCGTGTTCACGACGGCCGAGACGGACGGTCTCGACCTCGTTTGGGGCGGCGTGGAGGCCGTGAAGGAACTGCTCGGCCGCATCGCCCGGCGGGAAGGATACCTGGGAAATCTCCTGGCCGAGGGCGTCATGCGCGCGTCCCGCCAGGTCGGCGGCCCTGCCGCGGACTGGGCGATCTACACGATGAAGGGCTTCACCCCCCGGGGGCACGACCACCGGGGCGGCGGCCGATGGCCGGAGCTCTTCGACACCTGCGTGTCGGACACCGGGACAATCCAGGCCTCCTGGTCGGGCATCCACCCTCAATTCGTGGACCTGCCCCCTCTGGAGGACGCCTTCGACCACGCACAGGTTTCCCGGGTGGTGGGAGATTTCGCCGGGTACCGCACCTTCGACGATTGTCTTGGGATCTGCCGCCTGGCGGCTCCGCATCCGAAGCCCCTCCTGGCGTGCTTCAACGCCGTGACGGGCTGGAACTGGACGCTCGACGACGCCAGGGAGGCGGGCCTTCGGGTCATCACGGCCCTTCGGCTATTCAACCTGCGCCACGGTCACGACCCGAAGAACGAACGTCCGTCGGCGCGCTACGGTTCGGTTCCGGCGGACGGGCCCGCGGAGGGACGGGACATCATGGCCAACTGGGATGAAATGAGGGCCGATTATTACCGGCGGGTCGGCTTCGACCCCGAAACGGGTCGCCCCACGCCCGCAACCCTCGCGCGACTCGGCCTGGAGGCGTACGCCGCGGATGGCGGCCGATAAAGTTCGCGTCCTCTTCCGGGGGTTGCCATCGGAAGGGGAACTCGCGTCCGGGGAGTTCGACGCGGTCCTAAAGCGGGGGTCCACGGTCGCGGACCTGCTGGCCGAAATGGCCGCGGCGGCTTCCGGCAAGGAGCGGCTCGTCCTCGACACAAATCGGGGGACCCTGCGACCGGAATACCTGCTGACGCTGAACGGGCGGTTCCTGGACAAGCCGCGTTTCGCCTCCACCGTCCTGCAGGACGGAGATGCGGTGGAAGTGTTCCCGATGCCCTCCGGGGGCTAGCCCTTAAACCCCATTGGGGTATACTTTCAGGGAAGCCTCCGAAGGGACGGAACAAAATGGAACATCGGATTTTCCTGAAGGGATTGTGCTGTGCCCAGTGTGCGGCGGACATGGAGCGGAACCTGCAGAACATGGAGGGGGTCCGCTCCGTGCGTTTCAACCTGGCCACGGGCATCCTCTTTGTGGAAACCGGGGATGTAAACGCGGTCATCGCGCGCGTCCGTCGCCTGCTGCCCGAGGTGGAGGCGCGCCTGGCCCAGCCCGGCGACCGGGTTGCGGAGCGCCCCGCCCCCACTCCCAAGGAGGTATGGAAACCCGTGGCCCTGCCCGGGGCCCTTTTCGTCGCGGGATGGCTTCTTTCCCTTGCGGGAGGGGACTGGGCTAAACCGGCGGCCGCAGCAGTCTTTACGGGAACCTGGCTTTTCGCAGGGTTGCCTGTGTTTCGCTCCGCACTGGCGGGGATCACCGCGCGTCGCCCCTTCGACGAGTCGTTCCTCATGTCGATCGCCACAACGGGCGCTCTTGCCCTGGGAGCGTTTCCGGAAGCAGCCGGGGTCATGATTTTCTATCGGGTGGGAATGGCGCTGGAAGACCTGGCTGTGGCACGATCGAGGCGGTCCATTCAGGGTCTGCTGGAAGCCCGTCCCGCCGTCGCCTGGCGCCGTGCGGCATCGGGCCTTTTCGAGGATGTGCCTCCGGAAGAGATCGCTCCCGGAGAGGTTCTCCGGGTCCTTGCGGGGGAAAGGATCCCGGTTGACGGGATGGTGGAGGAAGGCGAAGCTCTCGTCGACCTGTCCGCCCTGACGGGAGAACCCTTCCCGACGGGTGCGGCTCCGGGGGCGCACATCCGGGCCGGGGGCATCCTCGTTGCGGGAACGATCGTTTACAGGGCGACGGCTCCCTTTCGGGAATCCTCCATCGCACGCATCCTTGACCTCGTCGAGAACGCGGCCTCGAGAAAATCTTCCACGGAACGATTCATCAGTCGTTTTTCCCGCATCTATACCCCCGCCGTCGTGCTGGGGGCGGCCACGCTCGCGATCCTGCCGCCCCTTCTGCTTGGCGGGGCTTTTTCGGTTTGGGCCTACCGCGCCCTGGTTCTGCTCGTGGTCTCCTGTCCGTGCGCTCTCGTGATCGGGATTCCCCTGGGGTATTTCGCCGGGGTCGGGGCCGTTTCGAGGGCCGGAGTGCTCGTCAAGGGGGCCGCGGTTCTTGATGCCCTCGCGGACGTGAAGACGGTCCTGTTCGACAAGACGGGAACGTTGACGCACGGCGTGCTGAAAGTGGTGTCCGTCGAAACGGCACCCGGCTTCGACGAGGCGGAAAACCGGCGTCTCGCGGCATCGGCCGAGGCCTGGTCCGTTCACCCGGCGGG
Source organism: Synergistales bacterium (assembly GCA_015657435.1). Classification (GTDB taxonomy): domain Bacteria; phylum Synergistota; class Synergistia; order Synergistales; family 79-D21; genus 79-D21. Next base: position 96,159 of record JADLKH010000004.1, read on the forward strand.
GAAGGCGCTTGTGGGACTCGTTTCTCCCGAGGATCTCGTCCTGGATGTGAAGGATGTCCGGGAATCCCTGGGGCGGGGCCTGTCGGCCCTGGTGGGAGGCAGGCGGATCCTGGCCGGGACCGGGGCCTACCTGGAGGCGGAGGGAGTGCCTGTTCCTCCGGAGGCGTCCTTCCCGGGAATGACCGTCCACCTGGCCGTCGGCGGAATTTTCGCGGGAAGCTTCTTTCTGTCCGACGCCGTCAGGGAAGAGGCTGCCGGGGCCGTCCGGGCCCTTAGGAAGGCCGGCGTGAGGCGGGTCGTCATGCTCTCGGGGGATCGCGAGGAAAATGCCCGGCAGGTGGCGGAGGAACTCGGGCTGGATGCCTGCCGGGCCGGACTCCTGCCGGAACAGAAAGTCGAGGAACTCGAAAAGATCCTGGCGACGGATCCGGCCGAACGGGGCAGGGTGGCTTTCGTCGGAGATGGCCTGAACGATGCGCCCTCGCTGGCACGCGCGGACGTCGGAATCGCCATGGGAGGGGCGTCCGTCGAGGCCGCCCTCGAAACGGCGGATGCGATCCTCTCGGACGACCGGCTTTCGAGGGTGTCGAAGGCTCTGTCCATCGCCCACCGGACGAGGCGGATCGCCAGGCAGAACATCGTTCTCACTCTTGGAATCAAGGGACTGGTCCTCGCTTTGGGGGTATTCGGGGAGGCTACGCTGGGGGAGGCCGTTTTCGCCGATGTCGGCGTGACGCTGCTAGCGGTCGCCAACGCCCGCAGGCTGTTGGAAGCCGGGCTCAACTGAAAAGGACAACTTTTTTGAAGGCCCCTGTCAGGAAAGCGGGGGCCTTCGCGTTTTGTTTCTCGGGGAGGCTGAATCGTGATCGAAGACCGGTGGGAGGCCCAGGCAGGAACGNGAAAACGACGACATCCTGATGTCCCGGATCGGACGCGGCGACGCGGCGGCTTTCGAGACGCTCTACCGCCGATGGTCGCGCCGCGTCATGGCCTACGCCTACCGGTCCCTCTCGGACAGGGGGGAAGCCGAGGATGTGGTCCAGGAAACCTTCCTTTCGGTCTTTCGGGCGGCTTCCCGCTACCGATCCCGCGAGCGGTTCGGCGCGTTTCTCTTCCGTATCGCGGGAAACGCGGTCCGAAGCAGGTTCCGAAAAAAGCGGCCGCTGCTTTTCGACATTCAGGAGGAGGAAGACGGTTTCTGTCCACCGGAAAACGCGGAAGACCGGACTCGCTTCGAAGAGCGGGAACGGCTCGATTCAGCCTTGGCCGCACTCCCCGAACCGCAGCGGGATGCGCTTCTGCTGGCGGTGACGGGAGGGCTGAGCTACCGGGAAATCGCCCTTGAAGCGGGCGTTTCCGAGGATGCCGTTGCGGCCCGGGTCTGCCGGGCCAGGAAGGCTCTGAGGAAGATCCTTTCGGCCGACGGCTGCGAGGAGGGGAAAAAAATCGATGCATGAATCCTGCGGAAACGTGGAAATCCTGATTTCCCGTGCGATGGACGGGGAATGCACGGCCGAGGAGCTGACAGCACTGAAGGCCCACCTGGCCGGGTGCCCGGAGTGCCGGAAAACCCTGCGGGCCTTCGGAGAAGTGGACGAGATCCTGGAGAAGGGAGGAAACATCCCCCTGCTCCGCAGTGTCCCCGGATGCCTTCGTCACGGCCCTCCCTCATCTGGAAGCGGACTCTTGCCTTCGCCGCGGCGGCATGCCTGGTCCTCGTCGCGTTCTTCGGAGGGGCCTGGTGGAAAGAGCGGACAACGACGCGGAATTTCCTCCCGTCCTACGGCCGCGTGGCTTCGGCAGCCCTCTGGGAAAAAGCCTCGGACCCCGTTCTCCGGGAGGCTGCCTTCGCAGCCCTGCCCCTTTCGGAAGCGGTGACCGGCTACCAGCTCGAGGTGGCCCGTCTCCTGCGGCAGGACCAGGTGGACTGGCCCCGCGTGCGGCGTCTCGTCGAGGCGATCGGGGCCCTGCGGACCGATATGGAGATCCTGACGCTCCACGTGGCTTTCATCGAGAGGGAAAAGGGGAAACCTGGTTCGGCCAGCGCCGCCTGGTCGGACCTTCTGGGGCTGGACGGCCGCGGCGGGTCGCTCTGAAGCCCGAATCCGGAACGGGGAGGAGAAAAAATGAACGGGACAAGGTTCCTGAGAAGGGGAATCGTGGGTTTTGTTGCGGGAGTCTGCTGCCTGGGAGCGGCGACGGCCGGTGCGGAAATCCTTTCGCAAGCGCCGGGGGAAATCCTCCGGCAGGCGATGGTCGAGTCGATGGTGCAGGCGCGCATCGAGACAAAAACGGCGACGCGTCTTGCCGCCACCCAGCAGTTCATGGCCGAGGCCGTCCTTGACGCGCAGGTGGAACGGGATCGTCTCCGGATCGGCCTGGAAACGGATCCGGTGAAACTGCGGCAGCGGATTCACGCCCGGGCCCGGGAGGTGGGGGCGCAGGTCGGGTCCGCGGTTGCCGCGGGGGTGAAAGCCTACGGCGAAGAGACTTCCCTGCAGGTCATGGCGACGGTGATGTCCGCGGTCCGGGCCGGGATGGAAACCGAGGCGGCTTCCGGAACGGCGGAGGTCCTGGCGGAGGAGGGGTATCCCCTCAGAGAAATGCGAATGGTGATGCAGCGCCTCATGGAACGGGTCAGAGCCGAAACGCCTGAAGACGGCGGGACGGGGCTTGGAACCGGGATCCGGACGATGGCCCGAAAACGGGCAACGGCCCAGGCCATGCTCGGAGCGCTTGACGGCAAAGGCTCCGGCCAAAGCTCCTTCGGAGGCCAGGGCGGCACGCAGGCCGGAGGATCCGGCTCGGGTTCCGGATCCGGCTCGGGCGGTTCCGGATCAGGTTCCGGAGGCGGTTCAGGCGGGGGTTCCGGCGGTAAAGGCGGGAAATGACATCGAAAGGCCCGGCCTCATGAGGCCGGGCCTCTTCGTTTCTTTCGTTTCAGAGATCAGCGGGTCCTTCTGACGATACCCAGGACCAGAAGCAACGGCATCACGTACAGCAGGAAGAATCTGCCCGGCGGGATCGCAACGCAGCCGCCGCCCCCTCCTCCGCCGGTGTCGTCATCGTCGTCGCCTTCGGGCACGACCGAGATCTTCCAGACCTGGCAGCCGTAGAAGGGGTTCGAGGTCCCCAAAAACAGGTTGCCGGTGGAGGCCGAGACCAGGGTCCGGGCCCCGTAGTTGTAGCGGTCTCCCGTGCCCCCGAAGATCTCCCCGAAGCCGCCGTCCCGCGTGACCGGCTGGATGTTCACTCCGTCCTCCGTGACGTAGAGGTCGAAGCCGGAGGGATTGTTGAAATTGACCGTCTGCAGCATCTGGACCATCTGCTGCATTTCGACGTCCGCGCTTTCGCTCTCCGAGAGCACCTCCAGGATCGTCATCATGTCCATGGTCCCCATGAAGAGCATCCCGTCGTGGACCGCCATCCGCCAGATGTAGCGGTTCGTGGAGTAGTTGTCCTGCGAGACGGCCTCGTTGTCAAAGAATCCGGCCCTCCACCCGCTCAGGGAGGGGGCCTCGAAGTACGGACTGGCCGCCTGTCCCGAGTTGTCCCCCACGATCATCTCCCAGGCGTCGCCCGCGTCGAAGCGGTAGACCTGCGGAGGCGTCCAGTGGTCCATGACCGTGTTCATCGCCTCCTCGGAGGGGTCCATCGCATAGGCGATCAGGTCTTTCCAGTTGGAGAAGGTCCCGGCGTAGACGTAGCCGTCGAAGACGGTCATCGTGAGAGCCGTGTTCTGGCTGTTGCCGAGGCCGGGGGGATAGATCTCGCCCTCGTTGACGTCCGGGCTGGCCACGATCGGCGTCCAGACCCAGAGATCGCCCGACTCGATCGTTCCGTCGCTCTTGTAGAGAGAGAAGCCGTTCACCGGGTCGGCCATGGAGGCATAGAGCCACCCGTTGTAGTTCACGAAATCCCACAGACCGCCCCACCCCTCGGTTTCCGCCCCTGTGGCGACCCCGGGGAAGCTCGTCTTCCTGCCCGCGAGGGTCCAGCCCGTCTTGCCGCCGACGTCGCTGAACGTCACGGGGATCTGGCGTCCCATGACCTCCACGATCGTCATCATGGGCGGAGTCGCGAGCGGAGTCTGGGCTGACGGGGCTGGATTCCTCCAGACATTCAGATCCTCGGTCCCGATGAAGAGGGCGCCGTCGTAAACCCCGATGGAGCGAAGTCCCGACCCGCCCTGATTGGCCACCCGGAGGACCTCCTGGAGGTCGGCGCTCGTGCCTCCGGGGTCCGGAAGTTTCAGCACCCGGGAATACGGACTTTCGAAGAAGGAATAGGTGACGACGTAGAGGGCGCCGTCATGGATCTCCATTGTCCGGTAGCCGAAATCGAGGATCTTGTTCGGCAGAACCTCGTAGACATCCGGGCTGGCCGGGTTGGGCACCATGATGACCGTGATCCGGGGGGAGTCGTAGAAGAGTTCCCAGTCGCCGCTTCCGTCGAGCGGCTTGCGGTAGATCTTGCCGGCGTAGTCGTCCTTCGGGGGGAAGACGGTGTCCAGCCCCATGGGAAGGGGTCCCTCGCCGAACATCGTCTCGAACATCTGCCGCATGTAGTTGCGGTTCGTTCCGACGTAAAGGTAGTCCCCATATTCCGCCATGGCCCAGGCGTAGCTGTTCTCGCGGTCGAGGACCAGCCCGTCGGGGTCGGTCTCGGTGACCGGAAGGCTGCTGTTGCCGCTCCACTTTTCCACGTCGAAGCTCGCGGCGCCGACCACGGCGGCCGTCAACAGCGCCACAAGCAGGAAGACGCTGCCCGCGATTCGCATCCTCATGTTCTCACGCTCCTTTCCTGCAATTCGGTCGATCGGGTCGTCCTGGCGGGGTTGAAGGGATCGGAAAGGAAGGGAAGAGGTGGGGAGCAGGCGACAGATAAAGCATAATACGATGATAATGTTTTAGCAAGGCAACATTAGACCAAATGAAATAGAACACGCATAAGGAGGAAAAAGGGGAAAGGGGAGAAAAAACGGAAACCTCTCGGGTTCAGACTTTCCAGAACCAGGCGGACTTCCCGACGGAAGCGCGGTACTCGGGGAAGACCCGGAGGAGTTTCTGTTCCTCGATGCGGGAGCGGTAAAGCTGCAGGATGAAGAAAAGCGCCAGCAGGGCCGCGTTGAGGGTGGAAAAGCGCAGGATCGTCACTGTGGCCCCGGTGAGGATCTCGCCGGTGTAGATGGGGTGCCGGACAAACCGGTAGGGGCCGCCGGTGACGAGGGTTCGGGCCTCGACCGTGACGCTGAAGGCCTTTCTCAAGGTGACCATCCCCCAGATCGTGAAGGACGTGAAGAGGGTCATGAAGGCGAACAGGACCAGGGCCCGCTCCCGCGTCGAAACAAGATCCCGGTTCACCGGGAAAAGCAGGAAGGCGAAGGGCAAAGCCCCCGCCGCGAGGGGCAACACGATTTCCCGCACGCCCCGGGAGCGGTCCACCGGTTCGACCCTCACGGCGTACATCCAGATGAAGACCGCGTAGATGAGGACCTCGGCGAGCCAGAGGGGTTTGAAAAGGAAATGCGGCCACTCCCGGACCCGAAGGACCAGGAGGGCCGCACAGGCGGCGATCACGAAAGCTTGTAGCAGGCGGTGGCGGAGCCGTTCGGACAGGAAGCCGAACCAGCCGAAGGGGTCGAACACCCTAGGCAAGCTCCCCCAGGTAGGCCCGCCGGACTTCGGGGTCTTCCAGAAGGTCCTTTCCGGGGCCTTCCTTGGTGATCTGCCCGACTTCGAGGACGTAGGCCCGGTCGGAGATCTCCAGGGCCCGCCCGGCGTTCTGCTCGACCAGCAGGATCGTCATGCCCGAAGCGCGAAGCTGCCGGATGGTTTCCATGAGGGTGTCCACCACGATCGGGGCCAGCCCCAGGGAAGGTTCGTCGAACAGGATCATGCGGGGCGCGCTCATCATGGCACGGGCGATGGCGAGCATCTGCTGCTCCCCTCCGGAAAGCGTTCCCGCATACTGTTTGAGGCGCTGTTTCAGGATCGGGAAGAGGGAGAAATTCCTCTCGAGGTCTTCCGCGATGGCCGCGTCGCGCCGGAGGTAGGCCCCCATGACGAGGTTCTCGTGGACCGTCAGGTCGGCGAAGAGGCGTCTCCGCTCGGGAACCAGGGCCAGGCCGTTCCTGACGATCTCGTGAGGCTTGCCCGGAAGGGGTTTTCCGTCGAAGAGGATCTCCCCCGAGGTGGGTTTCAGCACCCCGGCCAGGGTCCACATGATCGTCGACTTTCCGGCGCCGTTGGCCCCGACGATGGAAACGATCTCGCTGTGCCCCACGCGGAAAGTCGCGTTCCTGACGGCGTGGATCTTTCCGTAGTGGATGTCGAGCCCCGTCACGCTAAGCATTCCGGTACTCCTTTCCCAGGTAGGCCTGGAGGACGCGCTCGTCCGTTCGCACCTTTTCCGGGGGCCCGTCGGCCAGAAGCGCTCCGAAATTGATGACGACGATGTGGGCGCAGACCCGCATGACCACGTCCATGTGATGCTCGATCAGGAGGATGGTCAGGTTGAAGCGTTCGCGAATCTCCTGGATGAGGGTCGACAGCGCCCTCGATTCCTCTGGGTTCATCCCTGCGGCGGGTTCGTCCAGAAGCAGCAGTTTCGGTTCCATGGCCAGGGCCCTGGCGATCTCCAGCTTTCGCTGGAGCCCGTAGGGAAGGGCGGAGGCCTGCACGTCCGCCATCCTGTCGAGTCCCATCTCGGCCAGGAGAAGCCGGGATTTCTCCCGCAGTTCCCGGTCGACTTTCCTCACCGCAGGAGTCCGGAGCAGCGCGGCGGGCACGCCGTAGGGGGCGCGCTGGAGCATGGGCGTCAGGACGTTTTCCAGGCAGGTTCGCCGGTTGAACAGGCGGATGTTCTGGAAGGTCCGGGCGATGCCCGCCCCCACGATCCGGTCGGGCCGGATGCCCAGAAGGGATTTGCCTGCGAAGTCGATGGACCCGGCGTCGACCCGGTAGACTCCCGTCACGAGGTTGAAGACGGTGGTCTTCCCCGCCCCGTTCGGTCCGATGATGCCCGTGATGGCGTCCGGGGCGACGGAAAACGACAGGTCGTCCACCGCCCGGATGCCGCCGAAGGCCTTGGTGAGACCCTTGACCTCAAGCAGAGGGGCGCTCATGGCGGGACCTCCTGAAGAAGTGGTNNTGAGCTCCTGGTACCCCATGAGCCCCTGGGGTCGGAAGAGCATGATCAGGACGAGCACGAGCCCGTAGGCCACAAGGCGCCACATCTGGGCCACCCGCAGGGCCTCGGGCATGGCGATGAAGATGAACGAGGCGATGAGCGGGCCGGAGATGCTGCCCATGCCTCCCGCGATGACCGCGGCCAAAAGGGCCGTGGACTGCACCAGGGTGAACATGACGGGCTGGATGAACGAGAGAAAGTGGGCCAGCAGTCCTCCGGACAGTCCGCAGAACGCGGCGCTCACCACGAGGGACAGCAGTCGTGTCCGGAAGAGGTTGATGCCCGCCATCTCCGCGGCCACGGGGTCCTCGCGGACGGCGATGCAGGCGGCCCCGTAGCGGCTCTTCAGGAAGTTCGAGGCGAACCAGACGGACGCCGCGAGGCACAGGGCGACGAGCGGCAGCGTCGTGAACGGCTCGATGCCGGGCAGGCCCCGGGCGCCGTTGGTGATCTCCAGGTTCTCCAGGATGACCCGCAGGGCTTCGCCGAAGCCCAGGATCGCGATGGCGAAGTAGTCGCTCCTGAGCCGGGCCCGAAGGGTCGGGATGCCGATGACCAGGCTCACGAGGGCCGCAGCGGCCATTCCCACGACCAGGGCGATCGGGAACGGGACGAAGTAGTAGTAGGTCAGGATCGCCGAGGCGTAGGCCCCCACCCCGACCAGCGCGGCGTGGCCGAAGGAGAACAGCCCCGTGAAACCGGTGAAGATCGACAGGCCCAGCACGGCGATCATGTTGATTCCCGCCAGGGTGACGATGGAAAGGACGTAGTTCATGGCCTCACACCTTCTCCCCGGTGTCGCGGCCGAAGAGACCGTTGGGCCGCCAGACAAGGAGGGCGATCAAAAGGCCGAAGCTGAAGACGTCCCGCATGACGCTCGACACGTAGGTGGAGACGAAGGTCTCCAGCACGCCCAGGATCAGCCCGCCCAACAGCGCCCCCGGGAGGCTTCCCAGCCCGCCGATGACGGCGGCGATGTAGGCCTTGTTCGTGACCCATCCCATCGTGGGATAGACGAGGTATTTGATGCCCAGGAACACCCCGGCGGCCCCGCCGAAGATCCCCGCCAGGAAGAAGACGATGGAGATGAGGCGATCCAGGTTGACGCCCATGAGGGAGCACATGGTCATGTCGGAAACGCCCGCCCGGATGGCGATGCCGGTGCGGGTGTGGGTCAGGAAGAGATGAAGCCCAAGAATCGCCAGGATGGAGATGCCGAAGGCGAACAGGTCGAGCACGGCCACGTTGCAGGTGCCTTCGAAAAGGCTGAGGACGTTCTGCTTGAAGAATTCGGGGAACGCGTAGAAGCGCGAGCCGATGGTGGCGTAGACCATGTTCTCGAGGAAGACCGCGCAGCCCATGGCGGAGATCATGAGGTAGAGGGACGGGGCCTTGCGCTTGCGAAGAAGGCTGTAGGCGAGTTTTTCGTTGGCGATGGCCAAAAGCCCCGCGCCGGCCATGGAGCCGGCCACCACGAGCCCGAGGCCGAAGTGGAGCTTCGTGACGAGCCCCAGGCCGATGTAGGCCCCGAGCATGATGACGGCCCCGTGGGCGAAGTTGCTGAACGAAAGGACGCTGAAGACCAGGGAGTAGCCGACGGCCATGAGCGCGTAGATTCCCCCGATCGATAGCCCCGTGACGACGGTCTGCAGGAACATGGGCTCCCCCCTATCTTTCTTTCCATCAGGATCAGTGAAGGCCCCGCCTCGTGGCGAGACGGGGCCTTTTCTTTCCTCTACTTGCCGGCCGGGTAGAACTTCTTCACGAACGGGAAGGACTTGTTGGTCACGTCGACCTTCTGGATGACGGCGGGCTTGTCGAGCGGGTCGTGCGTCCTGGGGTCGATGGTCAGCGGGCCGCTCGTGACCTTCAGGTTCTTGGTCACGGCGAGGGCCGCGGCCATCTTCGCGCCGTCGGTGCTGTTGGCGCGCTTGATGGCGTCGACGATCATGAGCAGGGCGTCCTGCGCCATGACGGGGTTCGGCAGGACGGGGTCGGCGCCGTAGGCCTTGCGGTACTCTGCGACGAATCCCTTGATGGCCGGATCGGCGAGGTCGGTCAGGTTGACGAAGTAGCCGCCGTTGATCGCTTCGCCGCCGAGCTCGATGATGTCAGGGCTCCCCCAGTTGTCGGTGCCCATCAGGCGGGCCTTGATGCCCAGGTCGCGGGCCTGCTTCGCGGCCATGGCGGCTTCCTTCTGGCTGGTGGGGATGAAGATGATGTCGGGGTTCAGCGGGCGCATCTTGCCGAGCTGGGCGCGGTAGTCCAGCTCCTCGGAGCGGAACGCTTCCTTGGCGACGATCCTGCCGCCTTCCTTCGCGAAGGCTTCCTCGAAGTACTTCGCCAGCCACTGGCCGTAGTCGGAACCCACGTCGTACAGGATCGCGGCGGTCTTCGCCTTCAGGTCGCGGAAGGCGAACTTCGCGGCGACGGTTCCCTGGAAGGGATCGATGAAGCAGGGCCGGAAGGCGAAGGGACGGACCTTCCCGGTGCGCTTGTCGAGCGTGACGTAGGGGTTGGTGGCGGTGGTGACGACCATCGGAATCCGGGCCTTCTCGAGGACCGGGGCCGTGGCGATGGAGTTGCCGCTCTGGGCCGGGCCGATGACGGCGACGACGCCGTCGTTGGCGAGCCTGCGGGCCACGTTGACCGCCTCGACCGCATCGTTGCGGTTGTCGTAGCTGATCAGTTCGAGCTTCTTGCCCAGAACGCCGCCCTGGGCGTTGATCTTCTTGATCAGCAGGTCAAGGGCCAGCTTCTCCGATTGCCCCCACATGGAGGCGCCGCCGGTCAGTGAGACCGTGTGTCCGATCTTGATCGTGTCGGCCGCCAGGGCCGATCCACCAAGGGCGAGGCAGAATGCCAGGACCAGAACGAGGGACAGGAATCTTCTCACGGGGCACTCCTCCTTCTCTTCTTTCCCGCTGCGTTTCCCGGACTTCTGGATGGACGGTCCCTCCGGAGGGGCTTGCCGTCCCGTACGCGCCTGACGGAGGTCGGCTCGGGGGTCCGCTTCCCGGGGTCCTCCCCCCTTAAAGCCCGGCCTCTTCGAGGATCGTCCCCTGGGCCACCAGGGCGGTGCGTCCCTCGAGGCGGACTTCGCAGGCAGTTCCGTCTTCCTTCCAGTTCATGTGGACGATGTTCACGCCCCCCGGGTTGATCGCCCGAACGGGGGAACCCAGTCCCCACCGCTTCGCGGCCGCGATGGCACACATGGTGGAACCCGTTCCGCAGGAATCGGTCAGGTCTTCAACCCCTCTCTCATAGGTCGTCACGAGGAGTTTTCCCTCGCCGAGGTCCTGGACGAAATTGACGTTGACGCCCTGAGGGAAGCGAAGCGCGTCGTGGCGGAGCGTCCTGCCCAGGAGGACGAGGTCGTTCCGGTTGCGGGCGGCGAGGTTGTTCATGAAGACGGCGCAATGGGGGACGCCGACCCGGAGGGCCGCCAGGGGGAACGTCTCCCCCAGAAGCGAAACCGTTTCGTCGAACAGGCCCTTCGAGCAGTCGATCGACCCCATGTCCAGGATGACGTCCGGGGCCTTCACCTCGGCGTGCATCCTTCCCGCCAGGGTCTCGAAATCCATCACGGCTCCCGCGAGCTTCCTCTCGAAGGCGTAGCGGGCGAAGCACCGGGCCCCGTTTCCGCACATCTCCCCCTCGGAACCGTCGCTGTTGAAGATCCGCATGGTGAGGTCCGCCTTCTCCGACGGCTCCACCACGAGGATGCCGTCGCCGCCGATGCCCGTTTTCCGGCGGCAGAGGGCAAGCGCGATCCGCGAGAGATCCTCCGTTTTGAACCTGCCGTCAAGGTTTTCGATGACGACGAAGTCGTTTCCGTTGCCGTGGACTTTCGTGAAGGGGATCATGGCCGGGGCTCCTTTCCGAGGTCCGGGTTCTGTTCGAGGTAACGCTGGACGTCCCGCAGGGTGTTCTCGACGTGCATGACCATGGCCCTGTCGGCCCGATCCTCGTCGTGGGCCTCGAGAGCGTCGATGATGGCCTTGTGGTCGGAGCCGAGGGTGCTCGCCGCCTTTTTGCGGGCGTACTCGAAGGCGGGGCCCAGCTTCACGTCCTGTCGGATGAGGTCGACGGCCGCGGCGAGGATGGCGTTTCGGGAGATGCGGGCGATTTCGCGGTGGAAGGCGGCGTCGAAGGGCGCCACGCTCTCCTTCTTCCGGAGGGCGGCTTCCTGCTGGGCCACGAGCTCCCGGAGAGTTTCGATCTCTTCCGGCGTGACCACGCGGGCGGCCAGCCGGGCCGTTTCGCGTTCGATGGCCCGCCGCGCCACGAGGACGTCCAGGATCTTCTCGATGCCCTGGCTTTTCAGTTCTTCGAGGAGAAGGTTGGCCGACACGGCGTGTCCCCGTTCCTCCCTCAGGGTTCCGAGCCGCTCGGCGCCTTCCGGGGAGAGGCTGCGTCCCTGGAAGCCGGATTTGCCCGTATACCCCCGGTGGTCCAGCTCGCGCAGGACGCGCCCGACCGTCGCCTCGCTGAGATTCGTTCCCCTGTCTTCGAGCGCCTGTCGGATGGCTCCTGCCCCGACGGGAGCCTTCGCTTCCGAAAGTATTTCGAGGATTTGGAACTCCTGTTCCCTGGGTCCGGACAGCAAGGGCTCACCTCCCGGGCGTTTTTGCTCATCAATGATGAGCTTGACCTATCGTAATCCGAACGGGGATTCGAGTCAATCGGATGGGAGCAAAGGCCGCCTCCCGCTTTGGATCAAAGGGGTTTGGCGCCGTTTGCGATTTTTTTCAGCTCCGGGGTGGCCGTTCGGGGGCCCAGCAGCACCAGTTCATCCCCCGGCCGGAAGACGCGGCTTCCCTGGGGGTTGTAGGCGATCTCCCCTTCCCGGCCCGTCACGGCGACGACCAGGACATTGTACCGCGAACGCAGCGGGCTTTCCGAAAGGGACAGTCCCACCAGGGCGCTGTCGGCCGCCAGCGTGATGGAGTAGAAGTCGAGGTCGAGCTGGCGGGAAATGTGGACCACCTCGAGAAAGTCCGAAACGGCCGGCTTGACCGCCGCCCGGGCCATCGCGCTTGCCCCGGAAAGCAGCGGATTGACGACCTTGTCGGCTCCGACGCGGTAAAGGATGCCGGAGGACTGGGGGTCGTTCGCCCGGGCGATGATGCGCAGCGCCTTGTTCAGCGAACGGGCCGTGACCGTGACGTAGACGTTCGTCGCGTCGTGGGACATCGAGACGACCAGTCCTTTCGCCCTTTCGACCCCGCAGGTTCGAAGGTTCTCCTCCTGGGCGGCGTCCCCCCGGAGGGCCAGCCAGCCCTTCTGTCTGGCGGCTTCCACCTTGGCTTCATCCGCGTCCACCACCACGACGGCTTCGTTTTCCTCGAAAATGGCCTCGGCGACGTTCAGGCCCACCCGGCCGAGCCCGCACACGATCCAGTGCCCCGACAGCTTTTCCAAGTGGCGGTCCCTCCTTCTGCCCAGCGTTTCCAGGATCTGGCGTTTCAGCACATGTTCGGCCAGCTGCCCCACCGTGAAGCCGATGATGAAGATTCCGACCACGAGGAACACGACGATGAAGAGCTTGCCGCCGTCGGTCAGGTTGGCCGGCGGGTTGTAGCCGACCGTCGTCAGCGTCGTCGTGACGTAATAGAGGGAATCCAGCCAGGACAGGCCCAGGATGAAGCGCATCCCCAGGATCCCGAGCAGGACGACGCCCAGGACGGGAAGGGCCAGAAAAAGCAGCGGTCTGGGTTTTTTCCGGATCGATCGACCCTCCCTTCGGGGCGATCCTTGCGCTTTGCCGGGCATTCCCTACAATGGGAAAAAGCGGGAAAAAGGAGGAATGTCCCCATGGCCCGGCTGAGCATCGCCACGTACAACGTCAACTCGGTGAGGAGCCGCATCCCCTCGCTGACGCGATGGCTCAATGATAACAGAGTGGATCTTCTCTGTCTCCAGGAAACAAAGGTACAGGATTCGGAGTTCGATCCCGCTTTCTTTCACGATCTCGGCTACACGGTCGCCTTCCGGGGGCAGAAGGCCACCGCAGGCGTGGCCATCGCCTCCAGGGCACCCCTCACCGACGTCCGGATCGGCTTCGGAGACGGCGAAGAGCCGGACGACGGGCCGCGCCTCATTCGGGGGCGACTGGGCGACCTGCTGGTGATCAACACCTACGTCCCGCAGGGGAAGGCCCTGGATCACCCCGACTACGCCTACAAGCTCCGCTTTTTCGGCCGGATTCGCGCTCTCCTGGACCGGGAAACCTCTCCGCGCGAGCCTGTCGTCTGGGTCGGGGACCTCAACGTGGCGCCCACGGACCGCGACGTGACGCACCCCGAGAACAAAAGGGACCACGTCTGCTTCCATGAGGACGTGAAGGAAGTCTTCGAGGCGGTCAGGAGGTGGGGGCTGGTGGACGTATTCCGGAAGCACCGGCCGGGAGAAGGGGAGTTTTCGTTCTTCGACTACCGGGTGAAGGATTCCCTGGCCCGCAACATCGGCTGGCGGATCGACCACGTCCTGGCCACGGAAAGCCTCGCGGAAAAGTCCGTGGATTCCTGGGTGGACCGCCTCCCGCGTTCCTGGGACAGACCCTCGGACCATACCCCCGTCGTGGCGGTTTTTGACCGATGATGCACCTGCTGGCGCTGGCGTTTTCCATCGGTCTGACCATCCTGGGGCAATTCTTCCTGAAAACGGGATCCCTTTCCAAAGCGGAGGGCCTTCGGCTTTTCCTGAACCCCGCCACTCTGGCGGGGCTGTTCTCGTACGGTTTCGCCTCCCTGTTCTACATCGTGGCCCTGAAGAAGATCCCCCTCTCGGTCGCCTATCCAGCGTTTCGCTGAGCTACGTGGCGGTGGTCGTCCTGGCGCACTTCGTCTGGGGCGAACCCCTGGGGCTCCGCCAGGGGGCGGCGCTTTTACTGATCGTCTCGGGCATCGCCCTGCTTTACAAGGCATAGGAGGTCGGTTCGGATGGAGCGGATCCTGGTTTGCGGAGGGGCGGGCTACATCGGCTCCCACATGGTGAGGCGGCTTCTGGACGAAGGGTTCGATGTGGCGGTCTTCGACAGCTTCGAGACGGGGCATCGCGAGGCGGTCCCCTCNGGGGTGGAGGTTTTCGAGGGGAACCTGCGGAATCCCCCGGACGTGAAAAGAGCCCTCGGGTCGGGAAGTTTCGATGTGGTTTTCCACTTCGCTGCGCGGATCCAGGTGGGAGAATCGGTGACGGACCCCGCGCTATACTACGGCAACAACGTCGGAGGAACCCTGAACCTGCTGGAGGGAATGGTCGAACGGGAAATCGGCCGGTTCGTCTTCTCGTCCTCCGCGGCCGTCTACGGCACCCCCGTGGAAATTCCCATCCGGGAGGACCATCCCCTGGCCCCCATCAATCCCTACGGCTGGACCAAGCGGATGGTCGAGCAGATTCTGGCGGATTTCGGGCGGGCCACCGGCCTGTCCTCCGTTTCCCTGCGCTACTTCAACGCCTGCGGGGCGGACCCCGGNGGAAGGGCCGGGGAAAGCCACGACCCGGAAACCCACCTCATCCCGAACATCCTGAAGAGCGCCCTGTCGGGTCGGAAAGAACCGGTCACGATTTTCGGGGACGACTATCCGACNCCCGATGGAACCTGCGTCCGGGACTATGTCCACGTCTGCGATCTGGCCGAGGCCCACCTGAAGGCTCTGGAGTCTTTGAAGGTCTCCCCCGGGGCCCGGGCCTACAACCTCGGCAACGGAAGGGGATTTTCCGTGAAGGAAGTCCTCGCTGCGGCCGAACGGGTCCTCGGGGAAAAGATCGAACGCCGAATCGCCCCCCGGAGGGAGGGCGACCCGGCGTTTCTCGTGGCGGACAGCACCAACGCCTTGCGGGATCTGGGCTGGCGGCCCCGCTTCGCGTCGCTGGAGGAAATCCTTCGAACGGCCCTCGGCTGGCACCGCAGGCCGCTTTACTAGATCTCCGCCAGGGTCAGGTGTTCCCGGAACCGGCCCAGGTATTTCGAGAACGCCCTGAAATAGCTTTTCGAGGAGGCCCCCAGGTATCGCGTGAGGGCCTTTTTTTCCGTCTCGTGGGCCTTCAGGTAGCGGGACAAAAGCAGGCATCCCGCCCCCACGCCCTTCTCGGNGTCGAGAAGGTCCTTCGAGGACCCCATGTTCAGGTGGTTCCTGAGCAGGCGGCTGTGGATCCTCCACAGGACCTGCATCGGGCCCAGCGCACCCTCGCGGCTCTTCGCGTAGGGATTGAACCGGCTTTCCACCTGGGCCACCGCCACGGCCATGTCCACAGGGAGCCCATACTTTTCCCCGTAATGGACGAAGGCAATCGCCTCGCGCCAGGTGTCCTTGAGCGAGACGTTCTGGTTCTGGCTCCTGATGTAGAGGGCCAGGGCAGCGGCCATTTCCTGTTTTTCGGCGGGCCAGTGGTGGATTTGCAGAAGGAGGGATTTGGGGTGTTCCGCCTGCCACTTGTAGAGGGACTGCTGGGTCAGTTTCATTTGGGCCAACGCGTTATGAACCGATGGATCCAGGGGTTTCCGGCCAAAGTTGAAATCAAGTGCGTTGACAGGTTGCAAGGCCAAGCAGAGAATCGCCAGCGAGACTCCGGCAAAGGCCAGAAACTTCAGAAATCGGCTCGGTTTCGAGCGCGCCATGAAGTTTCCTCCCTTCCTGGGGCTACTTTGTAGGGGTTTTAAATCTCCCCTCGCGAATTGGCCCATTATACCGAATGGGAAAAGTGGCGCAAGCATTGTTCTCCAATGTTAAAAAGAAACCTGTCGTTGAAAAAAGTTTAAAAAACGGCTGAACGAAGTGCGGATGGGAAGCGACAACGCAACCCCTTCCGATCCGGAAGAGATGACGGTTAAAAAAACGCACTTTCTCCGGTCCGGCGGTCCGGCATTTAAGGTTCCCCGGAGCATCCGGCTCCTGCGGGTCCCGCAAGATCCACACGGAGCCTAGGAAAAACCAGGTGATGCAGCCGGTGTCCCTTCTGGCATCGAACACGCTTCCGCCGAGAGAATATCCCCCGTAGGCCAGGATGACGGAAAGAATCGCGATGGCCAGCCCTTTTCTGTTCCCCCTGCGGGATTTCCAGGCGGCGGAAAAGATGGAAAGAACGATGCCGAAAAAGACCGCAAGCCCGATGGCGCCGCTCTCGCACAGCAGCCCGAGGTAGAGGTTGTACGGGCTTCCCGGATTCTCCGGAGGCAGCCCCAGTTCTCTCTGGGCGCCTGGGAAAATGCTCTCGAACCGGCCCCATCCCCAGCCGGTGATCGGCTTTTGGCGGATCAGGAGGATCGTCCCCCGGACGAAATCGAGTCGGTGATTGGTGAAGACGGCCGTATCGTCGACGGCGGTCATCTGTGCGGTTTCCCGCAGCAGGGCGGCCCTCGCGATGGGTTTTCCGGGAAAGGCCAGGAGAAGGGCGATGACCGCCATGGCGATCGCCACTCCGCGCAGGGCGGGGCGCAGGGATTCGCCTTCGGTGCGCAGCAGGATGGAGGAGGCGGCGAAGGCCGTCAGCGTCGCGAGCCAGGGCAGGGTGCTGAAGGACAGGAAAAGCATGGAAAGGGAAAAGACAAGCCCGGAAAGTGCCTCGGCCCTTTCCCTGGTTTTCGGGGCTGAGACCGTCATGGCGAACCAGAAGGCGCACAGGGGAAAGGCGTAGCCGCCGAGGGTGTTGATGTTCGAGAAGGGCCCCGGCAGGTATTCGGGCACGATCGCCAGGGCGGCCGCGGCGTAGCGCGCGATCGTCCAGGACCCGGTCAGGACCGTCGCGGCCCAAAGGACAAAAGCGCAGCGCCGCGTCGCGCCGGGCCGCCTGAGCACGGAAGCGGCAAGCCACATGGCGAAGGCCGTCTCGACGGGGTTCGAAGCCCCCTTCACGAAATCGTGGAGGTTTGCGCCGGAAAGGCCGGTCACGAAAAAAGCCCAAAGGATGAAAGCCGCCAGAGCCCATCGGAAGTGCGGCGGGAGCGAGCCTTCCGTGCGCTTCCGCTCCGTTCTGGAAAAAGCCCACGTGCCGATGGACAGGAGCCAGCCCAGGTAGCGCGGGACGGGTCCCCACGGGGCAAAGAAGATCCCCAAGAGAAAACCGGACTCGTACCACCCGAGATTTGCGATTTTCGACAGGACCTGTCGCGCTTTTTCCATGAGTGCCGCTCCGTGGGTTTTCCGCCGGGCGATTCATCGAAGGTCCTCTCCGGCAGGTCTTTGGCGCTGTTTCCTCTTTGGTGTCGGCGCTCGAAGCGGGAAGGAGAAGGGGAACAGGCGCAACACCCGGAAGCGGAGGGGAGGGTGTCTATCGGGGTTTCCCCTATCTTTATCAGAAGGGAATCAAAACCGTGCCCCGGTGTCAGGGTTTCGGGAGAACGAACGAGGAGGGTTGCCCTGCGAGGGCCAGGGCGGCCTCGGCGCGGAAGCGGGCCACCCTTTCCCGGTAGGCGTTGTCGGCGGCGCCGAGATAGCGGGCGAGAGCTCCTTCGAGCGTGCCCTCCTCGCGGAGGTAGCCGGCCAGAAGGAAGCTTCCCGCCAGGATCGCCTTCTCGGGGTCCACGAGGCTCCATTTGTCGGNGGCCCCGAAACGAAGCGCCAGCAGGTCATGGTGGAGGCCGGGCATCACCTGCATCACGCCGGTTGCCCCCGCGGGGCTTTTGGCGGCCGGGTTGAAGCCGCTTTCAGCCCTTGCTACGGCCACGGCCAGGTCGAGAGGAACCCCAAAGCGCACCGAAGCCAGGGTGAAGGCCGTTCCCATCCGCCAGCAGGTCCGTGCGGTGACCGAGGGGTTGGCTCTTTTGACATGAAGGGCGACCGCCGCGGCCTGCCGCTGCTTTTCGGGAGGCCAGGCCCAGAAGGTGAAGAGGCAGGAGTCGGGGATTTCGTCGCCCCAGGCGAGCAGGTCGCGTCCGGAACAGCCCATCTGTTTGAGGGCATCATGAACCGCCGGGTCGAAGGAGTCCGCGGCGGCGGCGATCCCCTCTTCCCGGAATGAAAATTCCGCCGCAAGAAAAACCAGCAAAAACGGCAGGAAAAGAAGGCAAAGCGGCTTCATGCGCGGCATGTTCCCACCTCCCGGGCCCTCAGAAACGGACGGCCGGACCCGGCGTCGCGCCGGAAGTCCCGCCGTCCGCGTTTTCTATGCGGGCAGCCAGAGCGAAAACTTCGCGCCCTCTTCGGGGCTTTCCACCCGGATCCAGCCCCTGTGGCTCTCGGCCACCCGCCGGGCGATGGAAAGACCCAGCCCGTAGCCTCCCTTTTCCGCGTTGTTGCGGCTCCTGTGGGCCTCGGCCCGCTGGAAGCGTTCGAAGATGCGGTCGACCATGGCGGGAGGGATGCCCACGCCGTTGTCCCGGATGGAGAAAAGCCAGCCGTTGTCCTTTTGTTCCAGGGAAACCCGGATGTGTCCCCCGATGTTGTCCCCGAAACGGCGGAGCGTGTACTTGGCGGCGTTGTCGATGAGGTTTCCGAAGGCCCTCCGCAGTTCCTCGCAGCGCCCCCGGATTTCCGCGCCCGGAGGGAGCGAAACCTCCCACTGGAGCGTCTCGGCTTCGGGGGCCAGCCGGGCTCCCTCCACCAGCGAAGACACAAGGGAGGACAGGTCCACCTTCTCCGTCCGTTCCACCGGGATCCCGGATTCCAGGCGGGAGAGCAGAAGCAGATCTTCCACCAGGGCGGTCATCCGTTCCTGCTGCTCGATGATTCGCGACAGGAAGCGCTGCCGGTCCTCCCCGGAGAGGGAGGGGTCCTGCAGCAGTTCGGTGGCCGCCCGGATCACGGTGAGGGGCGTCTGAAGCTCATGGCTCGCGTCGGCCACGAAGGCGCTTTTGGCCTCTTCCATGCGGTGCCGCTCGGTCAGGTCGGCCAGCACCGCCACCGTCCCGTAGGGTGTGGGGGCCGCCTGGGCGTTGATGAACCGCTCCTCCTTCTCGCGGAGGATGAAAGAGACCTGGCCCGGTTGCCCGGAGCGGGCCTTCTCGATCAGGCCGGTGAGTTCGGGAGCCTTGAGCGTTCCCTCGACCGGAAGTCCCTCGATCCGGGCGGGCTGTTCCCGGAGGAAGCCTCCCAGGGCCTGGTTCGCGTAGACGACGTTTCCCTTGCTGTCCACGACGAGGACGGCCACCGGCAGGGATTCGAGCAGCGTCCTCAGGGTGGTTTTTTCCTTCAGGGTCTCCTGCATGGAGGACTGGAGGCGCGTTCCCATCTGCTGCA
The DNA here is from genome assembly GCA_015657435.1 of Synergistales bacterium. Taxonomy (GTDB): domain Bacteria; phylum Synergistota; class Synergistia; order Synergistales; family 79-D21; genus 79-D21. Next base: position 115,529 of record JADLKH010000004.1, read on the forward strand.
GGGCCCCGGAAAGAGTGCGCACCTCCTCGGTCCCGCCCATGGGAAAGTCCGCGGGCTCCCCGCGTTCCAGGCGCTTGGCGGCTTCGGTAAGGCGGAAAAGGGGGCGGGCAATGCCCCGGAGGAAGAAGCCCCCGATCAAAAAGGCGATCGCGGCGGCCAGAGCCATTCCCATCAGGAGACGGTTGCGGGCGGCGGAGACGATTCCTTCCAGATAGGACATCGGGTAGGCGGTCCGGACGATCAGGTCGCGTCCCTCGGGGGTTCGGGCCCTTCTGGCCAGGTACATCATGTTCGTGTTGACGCTCCGGCTGAAGCGGACGTCGCGTCCTTCCCNCTCCTCCATGGCCGCCTTCACCTCGGGCCGGCGCCCGTGGTTTTCCAGGCTTTCGGCGTCGGTGAGGCTGTCCAGGAGCACCCGGCCGCTTTCATTGATGATCGTGATCCGGCCCCCGAGCAGCCGTTGCCACTCGTCCAGGTTGGCGGAAACGGCCACGACGCCCTGGGTCTGGATGACCTCGGTGAGGGCGGCGGTCTGGATGGAAAGCTCGCGGTTGGCCTGTTCCTGCAGCCGATCACGCAGGACGTCCGTGACGAAGGTGAGCCCCAGAACGAGAGACAGCAGGATCGTGGCCGCCACGAGGGCGAACAGCCTACCGCGCAGGGTCTTCATGGCTGTTTTCCTCCCAGTCCAGGCGGAACCCCCGCCCGCGGACGGTGTGGAGCAGCTTCGGGCTTTCCGGGTCCGGTTCGATCTTCCGGCGCAGGCGGAAGACGTGGACATCCACCGTTCGGGTGTCCCCCACCACGTACCCCCAGACTTTCGCCAGCAGCTCGTCGCGACTCACCATCCGTCCCGGGTGCCGGGCCAGGATCTCGAGCAGCCGGTACTCGGTCGGGGAGAGCGAAAGGAGGGTCCCGGACAGGAAGACTTCCTCTCGGGTGAAGTCCACTTTCAGAGGTCCCACCTCGACGCCCTTCTCGAGCGCCTGTTCGGGGAGGGTCCTTCGCAGCAGGGCCTTGACCCGGGCGATCAGTTCCCCCAGGGAGAAGGGCTTTTTCAGGTAATCGTCCGCTCCGATCTCCAGGCCCGCGATGACTTCCCTCTCGTCCCGCCGGGCGGTCAGCATCATGATGGGGATGCGCTTCGTCGAGGGCTGGTTTTTGAGCCTGCGGCAAACCTCCCAGCCGTCGAGCCTGGGCAGCATGAGGTCCAGCAGGATGAGGTCGGGCAGGGTCGTTTCCGCCTTTTCGAGGGCGGTGTCGCCGTCGGAGGCCGTCTCCACCCGGAAACCCTGGCGCTTCAAAGCCTCGGACACCAGTTCGCAGATGGCCAGCTCGTCGTCGACGACCAGGATCCGTTCTCCCGCCAAGGCCTATCCCTCCCGTTTCCTTCTGAAATCGCTGGCGTTGACGTGCTTGCCCGTCACCATGTAGATCGTTTTTTCCGCCAGGTTCGTCGCGTGGTCGCCGGCCCTCTCCAGGGCCCGGGAGACGAGGACGAGCTGGGTGGCCTGCTCGATGACCCGGGGGTTCTCGATCATCAGGAGGAGCAGTTCGTTGAAGATCTGCCGGTCGAGGTCGTCCAGCGTGTCGTCCATGGCGCAGACCCGCCGGGCTTCTTCCACGTCCCTGTTGATGAAGGCCCGCATGCAGCCGTCGATCATTTCCTCGACGATTTCGGCCATGCGGGGGATGTCGATGAGGGGCTTGATCAGGGTCTTGCCGAAGAAGAAACGGGTGATCTTGGCGATGCTGACGCCGAGGTCCCCGATCCTCTCGAGGTCGATCGCCATCCGGTTGAGGGCTGAGATGGTCCTCAGGTCCTGGGCCACGGGCTGATATCGGGCGGTGAAAAGAAGGCAGCCCTCCTCGATGCATGAGGCCAGGCTGTCCAGGACGTCGTCGCCGTCGAGGACTTCCTTCGAAAGGGCTTCGTCCTGCTTTTCCAGCGCCCACACGGCCTTGCGGATGGCGTCCTGGGCCCTGTTCCCGAGTTTCAGCAGCTGTTCCCGTATGCGGTCGAGGGCTTCGTCCTGGGTCTTTCTCACGTTCAGCTCGGTCATGATGGTCTTCTCCCTTCCTCCAGGATCGCCTATCCGAAGCGCCCGGTGATGTAATCTTCCGTCCGCCGGTCGGCGGGGGAGGTGAAGATCTCCTGGGTGGGTCCCGTCTCGACCATCTCGCCGAGCAGGAAAAAGGCGGTCAGGTCCGAAATGCGGGCTGCCTGCTGCATGTTGTGCGTCACGATGATAACAGTGTACTTCGTTTTGAGTTCCCTGACGAGTTCCTCGATCCGGGCCGTGGACATGGGGTCCAGGGCACTGGTCGGTTCGTCCATGAGGAGGACCTCGGGCTGGACGGCGATCGCCCGGGCGATGCAGAGCCTCTGCTGCTGCCCTCCGGAAAGGGACATGGCGGGGGAGTTCAGCTTGTCCCTGACCTCGTCCCACAGGGCCGCGCCCTCCAGGCTTTGCCTGACGATCTGGTCGAGGGCCGCGCGGCCGGTGGTTCCGTGGAGCCTCGGTCCGTAGGCCACGTTATCGTAGATCGAGGAAGGGAAGGGGTTCGGCTTCTGGAAAACCATTCCCACCCGCCGCCGGAGTTCGATGACATCGGTCTGGGGGGCGTAGATGTCCGTCTCGTCAAGGAGGACCCGGCCTTCCACACGGCACCGCGGAATGAAATCGTTCATCCGGTTGAGGCACCGCAGGAAGGTGCTTTTTCCGCACCCGGAGGGTCCGATGAAGGCCGTGACGGTTTTCTCCGGAAGGTCGATCTTCACGTCCTTCAGCGCTTGGGTCGTGCCGTAGTGAAGGTTCAGGCTGGAAATCTCGAATTTCATCCTGGACATGTTCGTTCTCCTTTCACTCATTTCCCGTGCCTAGCGAGTTGACCGCATCCGAAGACGGGCCCGCCAGATGACTCCGGCCAGGGTGATCCCGAGGACCACCAGCAGGAGCACCAGGATCGTCCCGTACTGGATTCCGCGGGTCTCCTCGATGTTCGTCCCGGCCGTGGCGAGGATCAGGACGTGGTAGGGCAGGGCCATGACCTCGCTGAAGAGGCTATAGGCGATATCCGGCGTGAAGAAGGCCGCCCCGGTGAAGATGATGGGGGCGGTTTCCCCCGCCACGCGCCCGACGCTCAGGATGCCGCCGGTGAGGATGGCCGGCCCTGCCGCAGGCAGGACGACCTTGCGGATGGTCTGCCTGCGTGTTGCCCCCATGGCGTAGGAGGCGTCCCGGTAATCCTGCGGAACGGCTTTGAGGGCTGCCTCGGAGGCCCCGACGATGACGGGCAGGGCCAGGCATCCCAGCGTCAGGCCGGCCGAGAGGAGGCTGGACCCGAACCTCAGGAAGATCACGAAGAAGCTCAGACCGAAAAGCCCGAAGACCACGCTCGGAACGCCGGCCAGGCTCCGGACGGCCAGGCGCAGAAGCCGGGTGAAGCGGCCTTCCCGGGCGTACTCGTTCAGGTAGACGGCCGTGAGCACGCCGACCGGGAAGGCGAAGGCCATGGCGACGGCGACGAGCTGGAGGGTTCCGACAAGGGGGGTACTGATGCCGCCCTTCGTCATGGAGTCCCGGGGCGGTTCGGTGAAGAACTCCCAGGAAAGGGCGCCAACCCCGCGGGCGATGAGGAAAAAGAGGATCCCTCCCAGGATGGCGAGGACGGTTCCCATGCAGGCCCAGAGCACGACGGTCGCAAGACGGTCCCTGATAAGCCGGCTTTTCATGAACGCCACCGCTTTCCNGCGGGATTCGATCCCGGCGGCGAACAGGTTGATCGCCCAGGTGAACAGGAAAAGGAGCAGGCCCGCGAAGAAAAGGGCGTGGTAGTGGCCGGATCCCACCGGGGTTTCGCCCATTTCGGCCGCGATCGTGGACGTCAGGGGGCGAACCGCGTCGAAGACCGACTCGGGGATCACGGCTGCACCGCCGGAGGCCATCAGGACGACCATCGTTTCACCCACGGCCCGCATGATCCCCAGGAGGCAGGCTTCCAGGATCCCGGGCAGGGCGGCGGGGAAAACGACGCGCACCGTCGTTTCCCACCGGGTCGCCCNCAGGGCGTAGGAGGCGTCGCGAAGGTCGTGCGGCACGGAGGCGAGGCTGTCCTCCGCGATGGAGGCGACGATGGGCACGATCATGACACCCATCAGGACGGCGGCGTTGAAAAGGTTCAGGCCCGTCAGGAGGTCTAAGCTTTCCTGCAGCCAGGGGGCCAGGACGATCATTCCGATGAAGCCCAGGACGACGGAGGGCAAAAACCCCAGGATCTCGAGAGCCGGCTTGAAGAATTCCCGCAAGAGGCGTGGGCAGGCTTCCGAGAGGAAAATCGCCAGGCCGAGGCTGAGAGGGATCGCGAGAAGCGCGGCCATGACCGTCACGGCCATTGAACCCACGATGAGCGGGAGCATGCCGAACTCGGGAGGCTCGTAGGTCGGGTACCATTCTTTCCCGGCGAGGAGTTTCAGGATCGAGGTTTCCCTCAGGATCGGGAGGCTTTCCCTTGCCAGGAAGAACAGGATGAAGATCATGATGGTCATCCCCGTAAGGGCGACGCCGGAGATGACCCTTCTGGGAAGAATGTCTCCCCTCATTGCTTCTTTCAAAACCCGATCCCCTCTTTCAGGCTGCATGTCGCGGCCCGCACTCCCCGTTGACGAGCGCAGGCCGCGTCGGATATCCGTTTCCGTTCGTGCCGGGCTTCCCGTCCGGATCTAGCGCAGGGGGACGAAGCCCTGCTTCACGACGATCTTCTGCCCCTCGTCGCTCTGCATGAAGTTCACGAAGTCGAGGACATCGCCGGTCGGCCAGCCCCTGGTGAAGACGTACAGGTAGCGGGAAACCGCGTACTTGCCGCTGCGGGCGGTCCTGGCGTCGGCCTTGACGCCGTTGACGGTGAGCATCTTGACGGACTTGTCGTCGGCGTAGCCGATCCCGTCATAACCCAGCGCGTACTTGTTCTTGGCCACCGTCTGGAGCATGGCACCCGAGGAAGCGACGACCTGGGCCTTCGNGGAGACCTTTTCCTTTTTCAGGATCTTCTCTTCCCAGACCTCGAAGGTGCCCGAACTGGTGTCGCGCCCGACGACCACGATGGGCTTGTCCTCGCCGCCGACCTGCTTCCAGTTTTTGACACGCCCCGTGTAGATGTCCTGCAGCTGCTGTGTCGTCAGGTTGGCGACCTTGTTGGAGGGGTTGACGATGGGGACGATGGCGTCGATGGCCACCGCAAAGGGAACCGGGTAGAGCCCCTTCTCGACGGCGAGCTTGACCTCGGAATCCTTCATGAAGCGGCTGGAGTTGGCGATGTCGCAGGTCCCGTCGATGAGGGCCTTGATGCCGTTGCCGCTGCCGCCGCCGGAAACGGACAGCTTCACATCTCTGTTCTCGGCCATGAACGCCTCGGCCGCCGACTGGGAGATCGGAAGGACGGTGGTGGAACCGTTGACGACCAGGTTGCCCGCGAAGGCGGTGCCCGCCGCGAGAACACCCGCGAAAAGCGCGATGAACAGAAGACCCAGTTTCTTCACCCGTGATTCCCCCTTGGAAGTCTTGTTGTTTGAACAAGGCGAGTATAGCGGGGGGTATCACGGGTGTTTTACGCGTCGGTTACAGGAGCGTTACAGCCGCGAGGCTCCCGGGTCAACGGGTTCATTGACAGGGCCCGGACGCCTCACTATGATTGACTGACGTCAGTCAGTCATGGAGGAAAAGATGCCAAGGGTCGTAAAGGCTCATGACGAACGGAAACAGGAACTCGTGAAGACCGCAGGCGCGCTGTTCCAGGAACGGGGGTTCAGGAACACGTCCGTCAGCGACATTGTGAGCCGGACGGGAGTGGCCCAGGGAACCTTCTACTACTACTTCGAGAGCAAGGAAGCCGTGCTGGAAGCCATTCTGAGGGGGCTCATCGACAACGTGTTCATGCAGGTGAAGACCTGTTGCGAATCGAAATCGGAAGAAGCCGGGCTGAGGCTCCGGATGATCCTCGAGTCCTTCGTGGACTTCTCCAGGAGCGAGGATGCCAGAATCTTCCGCCTGCTGCGGGAGGAGGAACAGGTCCTTATCGCCGATCGGGCCAGGGAATACTGGAACAGGAAGCTTTTTCCCCTTCTGAACTCGGTCATCGACCAGGGGATGCGGGAGGGGGTCATGAAAGTCGAACACCGGGACGAGACCCTGCTCTTCTTCTGGAAGGTCTTTCACGCCTATTGCGAGGGAGTTTTCAAGGGGGAAGAGCCCCGCCGCCTGGACGTGAAGAGACAGTTGTTCGAGAAGCTGGCAAACGTGCTCCTGGGAATGGAAAACTGGACATTCAGGCCCGAGCCGGAAAGATCGGCCTGAGTCGGATCGTGGGGGAATAGGCATGGCAGAAAACAGTGAAAAAGAGATCGAAAAGACCCGCCCGGAGGCGGCAGGGGAACCTCCGTCCCGAAACGGGCGCAGGAAGGCGATGTGGCTGGCCGTCATCCTCCTGGCCGCGGGAATCGCGTTTTTCGGGATCCCTCGCGGGTATTACTCCTGGACCCATGCGAGCACCGACGATGCCTTCGTGGATGGAACGCTGGTTCCGGTCGCTTCGGAAGTGGCGGGCCGCATCACGGCGCTTCGGGTGGATGAGCACCAGGCGGTTAAAGCCGGGGACCCGCTTCTTGAAATCGATGGTTCCGACTATTCCGTTTCGGTGGCCCAGAAAGAGGCTTCGCTTTTGAAAAGCCGCTCCGAGAAAGCGGAACTCGCCTCGCAAAAGGCCTCTGCCGAAGGGGAGCTCACGCGTGCCGTGGCGGCCATGGCCGCCGCGAAGGCAGAGGAGGAGCTGGCACGGAAGGAACGCGCCCGTTACGAAAGCCTCCTGAAAGAAGAAATCATCCCGCAGGCACAGTTCGACCTTGTGGACGCCAGGGCGAAGACGGCGGCCGCGAACCTGGAGGAGGCCCGACAGCTGGTTTTCAAGGCCAAAGCCGCGCTGGCCGGCATTGAAACGAAGGCTTCAACGCTTGGCTACGAAGCCAGGGAGGCGGAGGCCGACCTTGAAAAGGCAAGGCTCGATCTTTCAAGGACGGTTGTCGTTTCTCCCCTGGACGGAATCGTGGCGAAGAAGAGCGCCGAGACGGGGAAATACGTCCAGAAGGGGCAAACCCTGCTGATCATCGCGAAGCAGGAAGTTCCCTGGGTGACGGCGAATTTCAAGGAAACCCAGGTCGGCTCGATGAGGATTGGACAGGAGGCGGATATCCGGGTGGACGCCTACCCGGGGCTGGTCCTCAAGGGGCATGTCGAGAGCTTCCAGCCTGGGACCGGTGCCGTCTTCAGCCTGCTCCCGCCCGAGAACGCGACCGGAAACTTCGTGAAAGTCGTCCAGCGGGTCCCGGTTCGCATCGCCCTTGACCGTCCCCCCGATCCCGAGCATCCGCTCTGGCCGGGGCTGTCCGTGGTGGCCTCGGTTTCCGTACGCCGCTAGCGCCTATTGGAATTTGTCATGAAAGTGGACCTTCACCGAAAGTGGCTGGTCACCTTGACGGTGATGCTGAGTACCGTCATGGCGTCCCTCGACGGGAGCATCGTCAACGTGGCGATGCCCGTCATGAGAGGTTCCCTGGGGGCCTCGACAAGCGAGATCACGTGGATTGCCACGGCGTACATGCTGGCCAACGTGGTCATCATGCCCGCCATCGCTTTCCTGGGGTCCCGCTTCGGCCGCTGCCGCTATTTTTTCTGGAGCGTGGTCCTTTTCGGAATGGGCTCGGCCCTCTGCGGACTGGCCTGGGATATGCCCACCATGATCTTCTCGCGCGTGCTCCAGGGAATCGGCGGAGGCGCGCTCATCCCCGTTTCGCAGGCGATCCTTCGGGAGACGTTTCCCGCGGAAGAGCAGGGAAAGGCGATGGGAATCTACGGGATGGGCGTTGTCTTGGGACCGGCGCTCGGACCGACGCTGGGCGGCTGGCTCACGGATCATTTTTCCTGGCCGTGGATTTTCTATATCAACGTCCCCTTCGTCCTGCTCAACCTGTTCCTCATACCGGTCTTTCTCCAGGATCCGCCCTACCTGGAGCGGACCCGAGGGAAAATCGACGCGTTCGGCCTAGCCCTCATGGCCGTCGGTCTTTCGTGTCTGCAGATCATGCTCGAGAAGGGGCAGGAGAACGATTGGTTCCAGTCGTCATTCATCCTGAAACTGGCCCTCGTCTCCGTCTTTGCCCTGGCCCTTTTCGTGTGGTGGGAACTGAAGATCGACCGCCCGGCTGTCCGGCTGCGCGTGCTCCGGAACGTTCCTCTGGCCACCGGAACGACTCTCGGGGCTTTCTTCGGGATGGGGCTTTTCGGATGTCTTTTCCTTCTCCCCCTCTTCATCCAGCAGGTCAGGGGATATTCGGCGATGGACGCGGGGCTGGCCATGCTGCCCCGGAGCCTGGCGATGGCGGTGTCCATGCCGTTTGCCGGGCGCATATACAACCGGGCGGGGCCAAGGAAAATGATCACCTCGGGGCTGGTCATGGCGGCCTTTTCCTTTTTCCTGCTGGGCAGGCTCGCGCCCCAGACAAGCGTTTGGAACCTTTTCCTGCCCCAGGTGGTCCAGGGCATTGCCTTCGGCCTGATCTTCGTTTCCCTGAGTACGGCCTCGCTCATGACGGTCGACCGCAGGGACATGACGGCGGCGACGGGACTCTACAACCTTGTCCGGATCATTTTCGGCAGTGTCGGGATCGCCGCGGCGGCCACCCTTCTCAACCGGTACACGGTCACGGCCAGGGTGGGACTGGTGAGGAACATCACGGCGGTCAGCGATACGGCGTCTTCCTGGCTCGAAGGGGTCAAATCCAGCCTTGTCGCCTCCGGGATGGACCCGGTTTCGGCAGGCACGAGGGCCCTGGCGCTGCTGGACGCAGCGCTGAACAGGCAGGCGGCCGTGATGGCCTACAACCGGGTTTTCCTTGATGTTGCCCTGCTGTTTGCAGCCTGCCTGCCCCTGGTTTTCCTGCTGCGAGGCGGCAGGCCCCTCGAAGCGGGAGAAAAAGGGATTGCCGGGGAGTAGAACCTCGTGGCGGAGGGGTGCTTTCAGGGTGTCGGGCCGAGCCTCAGCTTCTGGAAATCCCCGCGGTCGAGGTCGGCCCAGAGAAGCCGGTGGCGCAGCGGTTTCGAAACGCCGGCCAGGACCTTGATCGCCTCGGCGGCTTCGAGGGCGGCCACGAAGGCCGGGGTGAAGGGAGGATTCCCCGTTTCCAGCTCCACTCCCCGGTCGGGGAGGGCCTCCTCGGGTCCGTCCCATGGGGTGCTGTCCTCGGGGAGGAAGACGCCCGCCTGTCCCCAGAACCCGGCGATGGCCCCATGGACCATGGGGATCCCGAGGTCCCTGCAGGCACGGCGAAGGACCCGCCGGGCTCCGTTGCTGTCGAGGGCGTCGATGGCCAGGCTGCAGCCGGAAAGGATTTCGAGGGCGTTGGAGTCGTCGAGGAAGGTTTCGAAGACCCGCGTTTCCACCGAGCCGTTGACCGCCCGGATATGGTTTTCCGCTACGGAGGACTTGGGTTTGCCCAGGTTCGACTCGTTGCAGAGGATCTGGCGGTTCAGGTTGTGATCGGAAAAGGTATCCCCGTCCACCAGCACGAGGCAGCCGACCCCCGCACGGGCCAAAAGGTCGGCGATGAGGCNCCCGAGTCCGCCGAGCCCGACGACGGCCGCCGTCGAGGCCAAAAGGCGCGCCTGCCCCTCCGTTTTCAGGGTGCCGATGTTCCGTTCGTAGCGGCTCGGGACGATCCCGTTTTCGCAGGCCCAGCGCTCGATCTCGCGTGCCGGAAGGCCGAAAGCGGCGGCCAGCTCCCGGCACAGGCCCCAGGGGACGACCCGGATGCTTCCACTGGGGGTCGAAGCGGTTTCGATCCTGGATTTCCACTCTTCGCTCATGGCGGGATCCCTCCCTGCGAATTCCGGTTGCGTTTCTTCCATCTTAAGACATCCGGTTTTCCATGGCAGCGGCCCGTCGCGAGACGGCCACGGCCGAGACCGTGTAGAGGGCGAGGGCGATCCAGACGCAGCCGAACGTCCCCCACTCGACTTTCGAAAGTTTTTCCCCGTAAAGCGACATCCCGATCAAAAAGCCGATGGTGGGCGAAAGATACTGGAGGAGGCCCACCGTCACCAGGCTCAGGCGCCTGGCTCCGTAGGCGAACCAGAGGAGGGGGACCGAAGTGACCAGGCCGGTTCCCGCCAGAAGAGCCATCCGCGTTCCTCCTCCCGCGGCGGCCGGGGCGCCGGAAGCGCCCAGATGAAGCCAGGCCAGGGCCGGAAGCAGCAGGACCAGGGTTTCGAAGAACAGCCCGGCCAGGGGGTCGACGGGCGTGATCTTGCGGATCAGGCCGTAAAGGGCGAAAGTCAGGGCCAGTCCCAGGGCCACGGCGGGCAGGCGCCCGAGGAGGGCGACCTGGACGGTCACCGCGGCCGCGACCAGGGCGATGGCGACCCACTGGGCCGGCCGGAGCCGGTCCCGGAGAAAGGCCACCCCGAAAAAGACGTTCACCAGGGGGTTGATGTAGTACCCGAGGGCCGTTTCCAGGATCTTGCCCTCGTTTACCGCCCAGATGTAGAGCAGCCAGTTCGCGCAGATCATGAGGCTGCTGCAGCAGAGGAGAAGAAGGGTCCGTTTGTCGGACCAGACGGCCCTCAGGGCGGCCGTGCGGCGGGTCGCCAGAAGCAGCAGGCCGACGAAAAGCACCGACCAGGAGATGCGGTGGCTGAGGATGGTCAGGGCGGGAACTTCCTGGAGGGACTTCCAGTAGATGGGAAGAATCCCCCAGGCCATGTAGGCCGCCAGCATCGAGAAGAGCCCTTTCCTGCGCTCGGCAAGGCTTGTTTCCACGTCGATCGACTCCTTCGTCCGAAAAGCTTTCCGTTGAATCGGGTATATTGTACAGAAAAGAGCCCCGAAAGGAGGGCCACATGCCGAAAACCGGAATGAAGCGAGTCGGAGTTCTCATGAGCGGAGGCGTGGACAGCACCGTAGCGGCCCTTCTCCTCAAGGAGGAAGGGCACGACCTGATCGGGCTGACCCTGGTCCTTTCAGGAAAAGGACCCGTCGAGGAAGCCGCGCGCCAGTGCGAGGCGCTCGACATCCCGCATTCGGTCCTCGATCTGTCGGCAGCCTTTGCAGAGAAGGTCGTCGAGCCGTTCCGCGAAGGCTACCGGAGGGGAGAGACCCCCAGTCCCTGCGTGGAGTGCAACGCCGAACTCAAGTTCGGCCTGGCCTGGGACCTTGCGGAGGCGACCCTCCGGGTGGAGGCGATGGCATCCGGGCACTACGCCCGAACCGGCAGGGACGCCCTGGGTCCCTACCTTGCCCGCGGGGCGGACCGGACGCGGGACCAGAGCTACTTCCTCTACGGCATCCCGCTTCTGCGGGTGGCTCGCCTCCTGCTGCCCCTCGGNGATCTGGACAAGGGCCTTGTCAGGAGGCTCGCCGCCGAAGCGGGGCTTTCCGTCAGCGACAAGCCCGACAGCATGGACCTCTGCTTCGCCGGGCAGGGGGATTACCGGACGCTGCTTGATGAAGGCGATTTCGCCAGGGGGCCCATCGTCGGCCCGGACGGGGTTTTCCTGGGCGAGCACCAGGGGCTTGCGGGGTACACGGTCGGCCAGAGAAAGGGGCTCGGCGTGGCGGCTCCCGAACCCCTCTACGTCGCCCGGATCGACCGGGTCCGCAACACCCTTGTCGTGGCGCCGAGGGACGCCCTCATGACCCGGCGGGTTGAAGCGGTGCGGGTCAACGTCCTGAAACCGGAAGCCCTTGAGGGAGAAAACCCCCTTTTCGGCAAAATCCGTTCGAACGGCGAACCGGCCCCCTGTTGTACGGTGCGCTGGGATGAAACCGGGCTGGAGGTCGATTTCGGAAAGCCTGTTTTTGCCCCCGCCCCTGGGCAGAAGCTGGTCCTGTACGACGCCGACGAAAGAGTCGTCGCGGGAGGGACGATCCGGGTCCGTTGACTTCGGGCCGGAAATCGCGCTACGATTCCTCCCCGGGAATTTCCGAGAGGAGAGCGGACCGAAGGTGGGAGAAGGCGTTCTGTCCCTGTGGATTCTCGGGGCCGTGCTCGTCCTGGTCGCGATCAGGCGGGTGGGCCCCAGAAGCTTTGCGATCTGGCAGGTGATGGGGGCCGGAGCCCTCGCCGTCCTGCTGACGGGTCAGATCTCCCCGACGGACGCCCTGCGCGCCGTGAACGCCGACGTGATGCTGTTTCTCTTCGGGATGTTCGTGCTGGGCGAGGCCCTTTGTTCCAGCGGGCTCATGTCGCGCCTTTCACTGGTCATGTGCGGGGGGGCGAAAAACGTGGGGCAGCTCGTGGGGATCCTCCTGTTTTCGATGGGCCTCTTCTCCGCGCTGCTGATGAACGACACGGTGGCCATCATCGGGACGCCCCTCGTGCTTTTCCTGGCCCGCCGGTGCTCCATCCCGTCGAAGCCGCTGCTTCTGGCCCTCGCCTTCTCCGTGACGATCGGGAGCGTGGCCAGCCCCATCGGCAATCCGCAGAACCTCCTCATCGCCCTGGCTTCCGAGGGGAACCCCTTCGTGACCTTTTTCCGCTACCTGAATCTCCCGACGCTGATCTGCCTCGGGCTCGCCTGGCTGATCCTCCGTTTCCTCAATCCCGGGCTCTTCGACAGGCCGCTTTGCACGCCGTCTCCCGAACCGGTGAAGGATCCCGCCCTCGCCAGGCTCTGTTTTGCCTCACTGGGGCTGGTTCTGGCCCTGGTGTCCCTGAAGATCGTTCTGTTCTTCGCGCGCCGGAATGCGGATTTCCCGCTTTCGGCCATCGCCCTGGCGGGATGCCTGCCGATCCTGCTTTTCAGCCCGCGGAGGGGTTCGATCCTGAAGGAGCTGGACTGGGCGACGCTGGCCTTCTTCGCGGCGATGTTCGTCCTCATGGCGGCGGCCTGGGAAAGCGCTCCCTTCCAGGTCCTCGCCGGACAGGCCCGGAGCCGCCTCGACTCGGTTTTTGAAATCCTCGCCGCCGGGATTCTCGTCAGCCAGGTTGTTTCCAACGTTCCCTTCGTGGCCCTTTCGCTTCCCCTCCTGAAGGGATTCGGAGTGAAAGCCGCGATGGCCCTCGCCGCGGGGAGCACCCTGGCCGGGAACCTCTTCATCCTGGGTGCGGCGAGCAACGTCATCATCATCCAGAACGCGGAAAAGAGGGGGCAGACGCTGACCTTCTGGGAGTTCGCACGGGCGGGCATTCCCCTCACGGCCGCCTGCGCGGGGGTGTACGGCGTCTTTCTGGCGGTCCTCTAGGGATTTGGGCTTTTGTCGAAAAGCTCCGGCTTCAGCGGCTGGAGGACCCGAATCAATCCGTCCGGGTCGGGCGTTCCCACCACCACGGATTTCCCGTTCTTCAGGCGGAAGCGAAGGGCAGGCCCCGCCGAGACGGAAAACCACGAGACCCCGTTCGTGAACTTCATCCCCACACGGGTCCAGGAGATCCGTTCGGGCTCGATCCTCTCGATCCCCGAAAAGGGAATGTGTTTCCCGATCAGCCATCCCCAGCGGACGAAAACCTCACGTTCGGTGACCCTGACCTCCATCCGGTTCGTCAGCGCCACGACGAGCAAAACAACGGCGAGCCCCCACCCCATGCGACGGGCCTCTCCCGGGGCTCCCAGGCGTTCGAGAAGCGCCGATGTGACTGCGATGACCGCGAGGATGGCCAGAAGGACGAAAATGGTCTTCCAGCCGGTCTGTCTTCGTTCGTACCACGTGACGGGCATCCGGTTCACCTCCACCCGGACGGGGGCATCGTGAACGGGCACGTGCCGGTGCCGCAGCCGGCGGCTTTCGGGGCGATTCCCGCGCCGTCTTCGTCCCGGAACACCGCAAGCCCCGAGGTCCGTCGGGTCGATTTTTCGGGGTCGGTTTCGGAAGCCTTGCCCGGGGGAGGTCCCTCCCGAAGGGGGCGCAGGTCGGCCGGCAGGGAGAAAAGGGCATCCCTCCGTGGAGAACCCGCTGGATCGTCCATTTGGCCTTCGGGCCGGGCCGTGCGGGGGAAAAAGGTGTCGCGTTCGCGAATGTTCAAGGGAGTCCCTCCGTTTCTGCAGGTCTTCCCCCTATTGTGCCATTTCGGCGGCGGTTAGCCTAGCCGGGCCAGCCAGAAGGCCAGGCCGCTGCCTGCGGCCCAGCACAGGACCGCGGCGGCGTCGAGGAGCGGGCCTCCGGCTTTTCGGCGCATGAGGGTTCTTCGGACGTGGAAGATCACGTGATAGAGGATCAGGGCGAAGGTCAGGGGCTGGACGGCCAGGTGCAGGCGAAAGGCCTGCGGCTTGGCGATGAGCCATCCGAAGAGCCTCGGGTGGACCGAAGCGTAGCCGGAAAGGAAGTTCACGGCCATCACGGGCACCAGGGCCCACGCGAAGAACCGGTTGACGAGCCAGAGGGCCTTTTCCTTCATCATGGCCTGTTTTTGCCCTTTTTCCCTAGTCTCCGAACATGGGGCCGTCGGCATCGCCCCTGTTGCTGAAGCCCTGTCTTTCCCAGGTTCCCTTGTAACCGAGGTTGTCCGACAGCTCGACGCGGTTCACCCAGCGGATCCACTTGTAGCCCCACTTGGCCTCCGCCACGAGCTGGAACGGGTAGCCGTTCGCCGGGGGCAGGACGATCCCGTTGATGGTGTCCGCGAGCAGGATCTTCTTCGAGCGCAGATCGTCGAGGGGGAGGGAGGTCGTGTATCCGTCGACGGCGTGGAAGATGACGATTTTGGCGGCGGGTTTGGGGCCCGCGAGCTTCAGCAGGTCAAAAACAAGGAAGCCTTCCCATAGCGCCGTCACGCTCCATCCCTCCACGCAGTCGATCCGGACGACCTTTTTCGAGCGGGGGAGCTTCCCCGCCTTTTCCAGAGACAGGGAAAGGGGCTTGTCCACCAGCCCGTTCACGACAAGCCGGTAGGTTGCCGGGTCGACCTTCTGGACGCCCCGTATGGAGTTTTCGCGAAAATCCTTCGTCGACCCGAGCCGGATTCCCTGGTATTCGGTCACTTCCGTCGTGGGCAGGGGGGCGGCCGCCTCGAGAGGGATGGCGCCACTGAGGACGGACAGGAAGAGGATTCCGGCCAGGCTCATTTGAAAAATCCTGTTTTTCATGGGAGCTCCCTCCGGTTTCTTGAAACTGTTTTAAAAAACATCCCCCAATTATTCTCTTCCTCTAGTATTGTGTCAATCTGAATTGATGTCTTATGCACGCTTTCCACTGGGACCTCCCGGAGATAAACTGGTGACAGGGAATCGCGAAAGGGAGGGAGAGCCTGGTGAAAGACATGGATCGGGAAATCGCCGCTGCGGTGGGCACATTGCTGGATTCCCAGCGCGTAGGCGTGCTGGGGACGCATGGGGCGGGGTCGCCCCACTGCAGCCTGGTGGGGTTCAGCTTCGAGGAGGACCTTGGGCGAATCTACTTCGCCACCACCCGGGCCACACGGAAATTCGCCAACCTGAGCGAAACGGGACGCGTCGCCCTGCTCGTGGACAACCGGGCCAACCGCGAGGAAGACCTCCACGAGGCCAGCGCCCTTACCGCTGTGGGACCCGTGAGGGAAACGACCGGGGAGGAACGGGAGCGGGCGGCCTCGGTCCACCTGGTCCGTCACCCTTCCCTGAGGGATTTCTTGGGATCCCCCACCACGGCCATCCTGGTCCTGGAGGTGGAGCGGTATTTCCTCGTCCGCCGCTTCCAGGAGGTCATGGTGCTGGAAATCGCGCCATGAATGTCCTGGTGGCCTTCGAATCGCTGGCCGATGCCGACCGCCCGCGGGTGGGAGGGAAGGCCTGGAGTCTTTCCCGTCTTACAAGGGAAGGCTTTTCCGTCCCGCTCGGGGCTGTCGTCCCCGTTGAGGTCTACGAGGCCTACGTCGGTCCCACGGGTCTGCGGGAACGGATCCTGCTCGAACTGAACCGCAAGCCCTTCGAATCCATGCGGTGGGAGGAGGTGTGGGATGCCGCCCTCCGGATCCGGAACCTCTTCCTGAAGACCCCCATGCCGGGAAGCCTTTACGGCGAACTTTACGAGGCTGTCCGGAGGACCTTCGGGGATCGTCCGGTGGCGGTTCGCTCTTCCGCGCCCGGGGAGGATTCGGCGGGAGCCTCCTTCGCCGGCCTGCACGAATCCTACCTGAATGTCCGNGGGGCAGATTCCGTCGCGGAGCACGTCCGCCTCGTGTGGGCCTCGCTCTGGTCCGACGGAGCCCTCCTCTACCGGCAGGAACTGAAGCTGGATGTCGGGAAGAGCGCCATGGCCGTGGTGATCCAGGAGCTGACCGAGGGGGAACGCTCGGGGGTGGCCTTCTCGAAGAGTCCCGCGGATTCCGGGGTTTCCCTGGTGGAGGCCGTCTGGGGCCTGAACCAGGGGCTGGTGGACGGGACGGTCCAGCCGGACCGGTGGGTGCTGGAACGGTCCACCGGGCGCCTGCGGGAGCACCTCCCCGTGGAGAGGCTTTACGAGGTCCGGACCGCCCCGGAAGGCACCCGCCGGGTGGATCTCGGGATNGGAAAAACGGGAACTCCCCCTCTCGCCGACGGAGAAGTGGGACCTGTCTGGGAAATGTCCATGGAGGCGGAAAGGTGCTTCGGGTGTCCCCAGGACGTGGAATGGACCTTTTCGAAAGGCCGCCTTTTCACCCTCCAGTCCCGGCCTGTCACGGCGGGAGCGGAAGGGGAGGCCGGAAGCCGGGCCTGGAACCTGTCGCTCAGGCGGAGCTTCGAAAACCTGAAGGCGCTGGGGGAACGGATCAGGGAAACGCTCGTCCCGGCCCTGGTGGAGGAAGCCGGCGACCTGTCGCGGACGTCCGTCGGGGAATTGGGTGACGGCCTCCTGGCCGAGGTCCTCAAGGATCGGGAGGAAGCGTTCCTGCGATGGAGCCGCGTCTACTGGGACGAGTTCATTCCCTTTGCCCACGGTGCCCGGCTTTTCGGCCAGGTCTACAACGACCGCGTGAAGCCCGAGGACCCGTTTCGTTTCATCGATCTGCTGCGGCCCCGCAGGATGGTGGGCACCGACCGCAACGCCCGTCTCGAGGAGGCGTCCGACAGTCTGGGGCGGAATCCTGCCCTGAAGTCGGAGACGAAGGCCTTCCTCGAGGGTAACGGGGAAACACCGGGTGTGGAGGCCTTCCTGAAAGGCGTTTCCGCCGACCTGGGGGCGGACACGGATCTGGTCCTCTCGGGAACCGGGAGCAGGCGCGCCCTCGCGGGGTTCCTGCTGGAAATGGCGTCGCGGCCGAAAGCCGCTCGATCCGTGGAAGAGGGAAGGGAAGCTCTTGAAAGGGCGTTCCTGGATTGCTTCGAGGGGGAGGAACGGGCTTTCGCCGGGGAGCTCCTGGAGTTGGCCCGGGCAAGCTACCGTCTCAGGGACGAGGACAACATTTACCTGGGAAGGGTCGAGCGCCTCCGCACGGAAGCGCTCGATGAAGCGGGCCGGCGGCTGGGAAAGAGGCTGGGGGTCAATCTCGAGGGCCTCGAAACCGCAGATGCCTGCCGGGCCCTGGAAGATCCTTCCTACCGGCCTGTCCCTGCCGCCCTGGAAAAGAAAGAGGGGACCCTCCCCGCCGGACCTGCCGTTTCCGTCCGGGCCCGCCAGCTTGTCGGGCAACCTGCCGGGCCGGGGCTGGCCCGGGGTGTCGCCCGGGTCGTCCGCTCCCGCGAAGACCTCCTTGGTTTCAAGTCCGGGGAGATCCTCGTCTGCGACGCGATCGACCCCAACATGACCTTTGTCGTCCCCCTGTGTTCAGGGATCGTGGAGCGCCGGGGCGGGATGCTCATCCACGGGGCCATCATCGCCCGGGAATACGGCCTTCCCTGCGTCACGGGCGTCCCGGGCGCAACAGGGCTGATCCGAAGCGGCGACAACCTGACCGTGGACGGCTACCTCGGCATCGTCGTCATCCACGGTCAGGGATAGGCTTTTGCCAGCAGGGCCTTCAGCTTCTCCTCGGTCATGGAGACGTAAAGCTCCCCCCTGAACTCGATCACCGGCGGCAGCGAGCAGGCTCCCAGGCAGGAGCTCTTCTTCACCGTCACCTTGTCGGTCAGCCCCATTTCCCGGACGACCCTCTCGGCCGTCTTGTAGAAAGTCTTGTCGCAAACCCCGCAAACAAGGAGCGTTTCGGCGGCGCTGGCGGAATCGGCCTTAAAAACCGACGCACCGGCGAGGGTCAGGATCGCGGCCAGGCAAAAAAGCAAAAGAACTTTACGCATTTTTCCCACCTCCTATAATGATTCAGGAACCATTCTAATCAGGCCTGCGGCTAAGGAATCGGTGTTTTTACCGATCAACCGGTTAAGAAAGGTAAAGGAGAGTCGGAAAAGATGGCCAAAGTCACGGCGGTCTGCACCAGCAGCAAGAGGCAGGAACCCAAAAAACCGAGGGCCGAGGGCGTCTTCGTCGAGGGAAAGGGCATCGAGGGCGATTCCCATTTCGGCATGGTCGAGCGCCAGATCAGCCTCCTTCGGGCCGAAGACATCCGCGAGGCCGAGCAGACGGCCGGGTTTTCCTTTCCGCCCGGCAGTCTCGCCGAAAACCTCGTCGTCGAGGGCTTGCCGGAAGAACTCGTTCCCGGCGAGGTTCTCGCCCTGGGTCCGTCGGTCCGCCTTCGCGTCGCCGAAAAAGGCAAGAAGCCCGGAGAGCCCCATAGCTACGATTATCGGGGGTGGTGCCTCCTGCCGGTCCAGGGCTATTTTCTCTCGGTCGAACGGGGGGGACGCGTCGTTCCCGGCGATGAGGCCGTCCTGGAAAGGGAGGCCTCCGGACCGCATCTTGAAGAGAAGAGCCTTCGGCAGAGGGCCGAGGAGTTCCTGGAGGCCCTGAGGCGGAGAGGGTGCCGGAGGACGGAGCAGCGCCGCCTGATCATCGAGATCCTGCTCGAGAGCGAAGGCGAGCATCTCAACGCCAGGGAACTCATGGACCGAGTCCAGTCCAGGGACCCGAGCATCGGTTTCGCGACGGTCTACCGGACCCTGCTGCTTTTGGGAGAAACGGGACTGGTCCACTCCTTCGATCAGGGGGAGGGGTTCGCCCGGTTCGACATCCCGCGGGAAACGATGCATTTCCACATTCTTTGCCGTTCGTGCGGGAGGATGGGGCACCTGCCCGACGAGGCGGCGAAGCAGGAGATCGTAAAGAGCTGGATCAGGGAAGCCGGGTTCGAGATGGTCCCCCAAACCTTCCAGGTTTACGGACTTTGTTCGGAATGCCGTGACAAGGGGGTCCCGGGCTGCGAAGCGGAAAGAAACGAGACCTGCTGTGGCAGGCGTCGTCACGGCTGGAACCGGTGATCGTCGCAAGAGGATTCCCGGCTCTTGACTCGTGAGTCCTGTGGTTTACAATACCTCTCGGTTATTGAGAATGAGTCTCTCTAGCGACGAGGGGGGAATCGGGATGAACATCGCAGTCGCGGCCGAGGGGCAAACGCCTCAATCCAGGCCCGCCGACCGTTTTGCCAGAGCGCCGTGGTTTCTGCTTTTCAGCGGGGAGGGAACGTTCCTCGAGGCCGTGAACACGGCGGCGGGAGAACATGGAGCGGCGGCCGCAGCCGTCGGGCTGCTGGCCGGCCGGGGCGTGGGAGTGGTCCTGGCGCCCAGGCTCGGCCCGAACGCGGTTTCAGCCCTTGCCGCGGCGAACATGAAGGCGTATCTTTCGGAAGGCGCGACGGCGGAAGACGGAGTGAGGATCTACCTTTCGGGGAAAGCCGGGAGCCTGGACTTACCTGCCGAAAATCGGGACCGGAAAGAATCATCTGAATTGAAAGGGGAAAAAGATCGTGTCTGAAAATGCCTGCGGGAGCTGTTCCCAGAAAGGGACCTGCAATTCGGCGCCCGAAACCTGCGGACTGCCCCCGAAAAGCGACAAGGGCCGCATCCGACGGATCGTGGCGGTGGGAAGCGGGAAGGGCGGCGTGGGAAAAAGCTCCGTTTCCGCGCTCCTGGCCATCGGCCTGGCCCGGAAGGGACAAAAGGTCGGCGTGCTGGATGCGGACATCACCGGCCCGTCGATCCCGAAGCTTTTGGGCGTCAGGGCCCTGCCGGAAGGATCGCCGCTCGGGGTTGTGCCGCCCAAGTCGCCGGTCCTCGGCATTTCCGTCATGTCGATCAACCTGCTCCTTGATGACGTGACGAAGCCTGTCGTCTGGAGGGGTCCGATCATCGGCAACACCGTGAAGCAGTTCTACGAGGAAGTGTTCTGGGGGGACCTGGATACCCTGATCGTCGACCTGCCCCCGGGAACCTCCGACGCTCCGCTGACCGTCATGCAGAGCCTGCCCCTGGACGGCGTGGTCATCGTGACCTCGCCCCAGGAACTGGCCAATATGGTGGTGGAAAAGGCCATGAACATGGCGAAGATGATGGATATCCCGATTCTGGGTCTGGTCGAGAACATGGCCTATGCCGTCTGCCCCCACTGCGGCGAACGCTGGGACCTCTTCGGCCCCAGCCGGGTGGACTCCCTGGCGGCGAAGTGGGAGGTTTCAACGCTGGCGAGCCTTCCCATGGATGCCTTCATCTCCCGCCTTGGGGACAAGGGACGCCTTGAGGAATACGACAACCCGGACCTTCTCGACCCGATGATCGAGGCCTTTTGCGCCGTAAAGGCTTCCGTCGCGGAGTGAAAACGAAAGAAAAAGTCCCCGGCGCGTGTGCGCCGGGGACTTTTTCAGTTGTAGGCGAGCCGGATCTCCGGCGTGGCGAGGGTGGGTGCGATCAGTTCCTGCCAGAGCGGAGAATTCCAGGTCCCCAGTACGGCGTGGAATTTGTAGTATTTCTCGGGGATCGGGTGGGTTCCCACGACCACTGGCAGGTCGTAGGCCTCGCGGATGAACCGCCTGAAGAAGTCGATGCGGGGGCACGGAGGGTAACCGACGATCATGCCGGTTGCGAAGTGGATGACGGTGGCCCCGTTTTTCTTCATTTCGGCCGGGGCGTACTCGATGTTCCCGCCCGGGCAGCCGTCGCAGGTGGTGTAGCCCACCAGCTCGACTTCCCTGCCTTCGTAAAGGCTGAAAGCTCCCTCCCTGTTCCTCAGGGCCCGGAGGCACTTCCCCCCGGCACACGTGTGGTACCGGTTGCAGATGAATATCCCGATCTTCACGAGCTCCTTTTCCATCCGGCGGACACGCTCCTTATTATTGGGAATTATTCCCAGTAAGTATACCCGAGGGATTGATTTTCTCCAGAGTGGGAATATAATGAAAATCAATCTCAATAAGGAGGCGATTCTCATGCCCGGATTCGATCGGACAGCCCCTCGCGGCGTGGGGCCGTGTTCCGGTTGGGGAAGAGGGCCTTGCGGAGCCGGGAGGGCCTTTGGCCGCGGATGGCGGCGTTTTGGACGGGGGGTCGGGGCCGGTTGGGGTGCAAGTCCGGAGAAAGAAGCCCCTTCATCGGGACTCTCGGTTCGTTTGGCGGCGTTGGAGGAGGAAGTCCGCCGTTTGAGCGGGGAACGGAACAAATCGGAAGACTAGGATAAGGGAGGTCCATGCCGGATGAAGATTGCGATTCCGGTCGAAACGGGACAGGTTTGCGCCCATTTCGGCCATGCGCCCGAGTTTGTGGTGGCCATCACGGAAGAGGGAAAGATCATCAAGACCGAAACGCACGAGAATCCCGGCCATGAGCCCGGGAGGATTCCAGCCTGGCTCGCGGGTCTGGGCGTGAAGGCCATCCTGGCAGGGGGATGGGCGAGAGGGCCATTAACCTTTTCCAGGCCCAGGGGATCCAGGTCTGCGTCGGGGTTTCCGGTCCTGCCGACGAGGTTCTGGCAGCCTTTCTGGAAGGCCGCCTGGAGGGTGGGGAAAGCACCTGCACCCACGTACCGGGCTCCAGCTGCAGCCACGGAGGCGACGGAGGCGGAGGGTGCGGCCACTAGGCCGGAAACCTCTCTCCATCGCGGTCGTCAGCGGCAAGGGGGGCACGGGGAAGACCTCTTTCTCGGCCTCCCTCGCCTTGTCGAGGGGCCCCCTCGCCGCGGTGGACGCGGATGTGGAGGAACCGAACCTGGCCCTGCTGCTGGGGGATCCGGTTCTGGCGACGATGAACGTGTCCCTTCCGGTTCCGGCCGTGGAGTCCGGAAAATGCACCCGCTGCGGGACCTGTTCGCGGGTCTGCCGTTTCGGCGCCGTGCTTTCCTTCGGGCAGGCCCCTCCCGTGTTCAACGATCTTTGCCACGGCTGCGGAGCCTGCGTCATGGCCTGTCCCGAAAAGGCCCTCTACGAGGTGGACCGGCCGATCGGTTTCGTCGGCCGNGGGGTCTCGAACAGGATCATCCTGGTCGAGGGGCGTCTGATGGTGGGCATGCCCAACCCGGTTCCGGTCATCGAGACCGCGATTGAACTGGGCCTCTCGGAAAAGCTCGATACCGTGATCGATTCTCCCCCCGGCGCGGCCTGCTCGATGGCGGCGGCCGTCCGGGAGGCGGACGCGGTGATCCTCGTCACGGAGCCGACCCCGTTCGGCCGGGCCGACGCCGAGGTCGTCGCGCAGGTCCTCCGCGACATGGGCAAACCGGCCGCTCTCGTGGTGAACCGCTCCGGGATCCTGGAGGATGAACCGCCTTTCGGCGGAGCGGCCGGGACGTTTCCGGAGCTGGCCCGCCTGCCTTTTTCACGGATCGTGGCCGAGGGCGGCGCCCGGGGAATTCCTCCGATCGAGCTCGATCCTTCCTGGAAGGAAGCGGTCACAAAGGCCTGGAAATGGGCCGGGGAGGCTGCAGGATGAAGCCCGCGGAGGTTGTGGTCGTAAGCGGAAAAGGCGGAACGGGGAAGACCACCCTGACGTCGGTCCTGGCAAAGACCCTGATCGGTCGCTGCGTTCTGTGCGACGCCGACGTCGACGTTCCGGATCTGTGGATTCTCGCTTCTCCGGACGTTCGTGTCGAAGAGGAGTTTTACGGGGGGACAGGGCCGCGTTGAATCGGCCTCGCTGTGACGATTGCGGGCTCTGCGTGTCCGTCTGCCGTTTCGGGGCCCTTTCAGGGGAAAACGGAAAGGTCGCCGTGGATCCAGGCCGCTGTGAAGGCTGCGGGGCCTGCGCTCTCGCGTGCCCGAAGGGGGCTGTTTCCCTTTCCCCCGCGGTCCAGGGGCGTATCTACGGCAGCGAGGCGGAAACGGGTCCCTTCTGGCACGCCCGGCTCGTCCCGGGGGGTGAAAACTCCGGCCGCCTCGTCCAGATCCTGAGGGAAAGGGCCCAAAAAACGGCCCGAGAGCGGGAAAAACCATGGATCCTCGTCGATGGCCCGCCGGGCATCGCCTGCCCGGCCATTTCGGCGATGACGGGGTGTTCGGCGGCCCTGGCCGTGACGGAGCCGTCAAAAAGCGGCCTCCACGACCTGAAGCGCCTGGGGGAGCTGGCGGCCCGCTTCCGGGTGCCGATGGCCGTTGTCCTCAACCGGTGCGACCTCTCCGAGGAAGGGTCGCGTGCGATCAGGGGAGTCTGCCGGGAAAAGGGGTGGCCCCTTTTGGCCGAGATTCCCTTTATGGCCGGGGTTGTCGAAGACCTGGCACGGGCCCGGATTCCCTCCGGAAACCTCGGGAAGGCGGCCGCTAAGGTCCTGGAAGGACTGAAAGTTCTTCTTGCCCGGTGAAGGACGCGCAAAAAGGAACCCCCGCCGAGCGGCGGGGGTTCCTTTTTTTTGTCTTGGGTCGGGATCAGGCGTTCTCTTCCCCGTCGTACCACTTCTGAATCGGGCGGTAGTCGATGGGAACGGAGAGAACGATGGAGGTGACGGGCTGTCCGAACTTGGAGAGGAGGTCGAGCAGGGATTCCAGGTGGGACACGTTCGTCACGATGACCTTGAGGAGGAAGGAATCGGCGCCCGTGACGCGCTCGCAGGAAAGGACTTCCTTACGGCCGCGAAGGAAGTCGAGGAGCTCCTCCTGCCGTTCGCGGGAAGAGCTGAGGCGGATGGCCGCGGTGATCGGGTAGCCCATCTTCTCGGGATCGACGATCGCGCGGTACCCCTTGATGATCCCGGCTTCTTCCATGCGGCGGACCCGCTCGGAAATGGCCGGGCTGGAGAGCCCCACGCGCTTGCCCAGTTCGCTGAAGGTGATGCGCCCGTCTTCCTGAAGGGCCGACAGAATTTCCAAACCAATGCGATCCAACAGTCTTTCTGCTTCCAGGTTCATGGTGAACACCCTTTCTATATTTTAAAGAAATTAGGTTATCTTAAAGCGCGGCAATCGTATCAAAAAGCAAAGGCCTTGTCCAGAACAAAAATGGGGCTTTTGTGGGTCGATCCAAGCCGATCAGGCGATCTGTGAAAAAAAGAACGGTCTTTTTAAACAAAAGCCGGGTTCGAAGTCCATTAATCGTTTCCGGCCGTACGGGCCCGTCTTTTCAGGACGGCGTAAATTCCCACCAGGAAAAGGCAAAAAACGGCCAGCAGGATCGTGATTCGATGAAGCGCCTCTGCCATGCCCGTCTCGCTCCCGCCGAGCCAATAGCCCACCAGGGCCAGGACCAGAACCCAGATTCCCGAGCCGAGCCCGGTGTAGAAAAGGAAAACCGGGATGTTCATCCGGGCCAGGCCCGCCGGCAGGGAGATGTACTGGCGGATGACGGGGAGCAGTCGGCCGACGAAGGTGCTGATGTGCCCGTGGTCCGCGAAGAAGCGGTCGGCCCTGTCGAGGGATTTTTCGCTCACCAGGAAATACCGGCCCCAGCGGATGAACAGCGGCCGGCCGAACCGCAGGGACAGCCAGTAGTTGAAGATCGCACCCAGGAGGCTTCCGAGGACGCCGGAGGCGATCACCAGCCCGAGGTGCATCTGCCCGCGGGCTGCGAGATAGCCGGCCGGAGGGACCACGACTTCGCTGGGGAAGGGGAAGAAGGACGACTCCAGGAACATGAGCCCCACGATGCCGGGGTAGCCCATGTGCCCGATGGTTTGCACGAGAAGGGAAACGAAGGTGTCGAACACGGCTTGAGCGGCTCCGCGGCGGGCGCTAAACGGGCCGCCTGGCGGAGACCTGGTCGATGGAAAGCTTTCGGGTGTGCTCCGTCTTGACCCAGACGGCCTGGCTTCCGGCCATGAAGGCGGCCCGGAAGAGGATGGGGATCCAGGTCAGGCCGAAGAGGAAGTAGGCCGGGACGGCCGTGACGTACCGGAGAACGAGGCGACCGCGCCGCTTGGAGGGGCCCACGATGTCGACCCAGGCACAGTAGGCCAGAATCATCAGGAAGGGCACCGAGAGGAAAAAGGCCCACTCCAGCGCCGTTTCCGGAACCTTGGCCCCCAGGGTGGGGAACAGGATGGCGTTGTTCACGATGGTGTAGATCATCCCCGAGATCATGACGATCAGGGAGACGCAGGCCTTGACCGGGGCCATCAGGTAGAGGGCCAGGTCGAGGTACTGCAGCCGTCGGGTTTGGGCGAAGCGCTTCAGGGCCGCGAAAACATAATGCCAGCAGACCCAGTAATGGCCCTGCATCCAGCGGGTGCGCTGGCGCCAGGAGACCTTGAGGCTCTGGGGCTTCTCGTCGAAAAGGCGGGCGTGGTCGTTCCAGTGGACGCGCTTGCCGGAGAGGATGAGGCGCGTGGAAAGCTCCAGGTCCTCCGTGAGGCTCTGCATGTTCCACCCCAGGCGGCGCATGGTGGCGCTTTTGATCACGAGGCCCGTTCCGCCGAGAGTGCAGGAGAGTCCCCACTTCGAGCGGGCCAGCTGCCAGAAGCGGTTCGTGTACCAGTAGGCCAGGGCGTAGGCCCGGGTCAGCCAGTTGTCGTCGGGGTTCTTCACGTCGAGGCAGCCCTGGATCGCCTCGGCGTCCGGGTGCGCTTCCATGTAGTCGTTCATGCGCGCCAAAAAGTCACGGTCCGCCAGGTTGTCGGCGTCGAACATGACCAGGCCGTCGTAGTCCTCGAGACGGATCCGCTGCAGGGCCCACCGGACGTTCCAGGTCTTTCCGTTCTTCGTGGTGTCCGTCCGGACGAGTGCGATGGCCCCGTGGTCGGCCGCGACCGAAGCCGTGTTGTCGGAGCAGTTGTCGCAGGAAACGTAGACGTCGAAACGGTCCCGGGGATATTCCTGCAGGTTCAGGCTTTCCATCAGGCCGTCGAGGACGGCGGCCTCGTTGTGGGCGGGAACGAGCACCGCGAAACGGCGGAAGGTTTTCGCGCCGGGCAGGGGACGGGCGCTCCACCAGCCCCTGAAGCCGATGACGAACTGGTAGGCCGCGTCGAGGAAAAGAAATGCGAAGAGGGTGTAGAGCCCGGCCTGGAGCAGCCACCAGCCCCACCACATCGCCCAGAAAATCAGTTCCTTTTGAGTTGCTTCCATTCTTTTAATGACCACCTTTTGGAGTTTGTGGGTCAGCGTGAGTCATCATAGTGATTCGGAGGAAAAAACGCAAGAGGCACTTTTAAAAATCGCAAGTTGCCTTTGATGTGTGCGATCTTTCCTTGAAAAACGTTAATACTCTTAATTTTGGGAACCCCGTCATTCGGCGGTTTCTTTTTTGCGGGACAGGGTGTAAAATGCCCGCGAGAAAAAATCGGCCGTTTCAGAATCCAATCTGTCCTATATATGGAAGGAAACCGCCCGGAGGAATGATCGTGACCCTGCAGAAAATCCTGAAAAGCCGCTTTTTCGGCGGAGAACTGGTCCTCGCCGGCCTCACGGCCCTGGCCGTCGGCTGGAAGTTCATGACCCTCAATCAGACCATGATGAAGGGATCGGCGGGAGATCCCTTGACGCTCCTGGCACTGACGGGAACTTCGCTTGCGCTGGCCTGCCTTCCCCTTTTCCTGCCCCGGCGCTTCAGGGGAGCCGGGTTCCTTTTCGTCGACTTCTGGCTCACGATCCTGGTCTGGACCGATCTCCTCTCTCTTCGCTACTATTCGGACCTTTTCTCCCTCCGGAACCTCGGCCTGGGGACGCAGCTTTCCGCGGTGGCCGACTCGGTAATGGCCCTCATGGAGCCGAAGGATGCCCTGCTCTGGCTCGATTTCCCCGTGCTGGTCCTCCTGGCTCTCCGCCTCCGGAAACGCCTGCTTGAAATTCCCCCTCTGGATTGGGTCCGTGCGGGGGCCGTCCTGGCCGCGGGCGCCCTCTTCCTGGTTCCCTTCGGCCTGCGGGTCGAACGCTTCCAGAAAACCTGTCCCGGCGCCCTGTCCTCCATGTGGGACCGTCCTGCCGTGGCCCTCAGCATCGGTTCGCTGAACTATCATCTGGTCGATCTTTTGTCCCTTGCCTCTGAACGGTTCCGAGGCAAGGGAACCGGAGTTGGCCTGGAGGAAGTGGTCGGCTGGTTCCAGGAGCGCCCCGCGAAGGCCTCGCACCGTTACCACGGGATCGCCGCCGGCAAGAACCTGATCGTCCTCCAGGTGGAGGCTCTCCAGTCGTTCGTCCTGAACCGGTCGATCGGCGGCGTCGAGATCACCCCGAACCTGAACCGCCTGGCCCGCCGCGGCCTCGATTTCACGGAAACCTACCACCAGACGGCGATGGGCAACAGCGCCGACGCGGAGTTTCTGGTGAACACGGGGCTTTTTCCGGCCTCCACGGGCGTGGCCTACACGCGGTACGCGGGAAACGAGTTCAACTCCATCGCCTCGGCGCTGAAGGCGAAGGGGTACGCCACCCTCGCCCTTCACGGGGACAGACCGGGTTTCTGGAACCGGGCCCGCATGTATCCCTCCCTTTCCTTCGACCGTTTCGTCAGCAACAGGGACTTCACGGTGGATTCGGTCATCGGGCTTGGACTCAGCGACGAAAGTTTCTTCCGTCAGAGCCTGTTCATCCTGAAGGCGCAGAAAACACCTTTTTACGCCTTCCTGATCACTCTTTCGAGCCACTATCCCTTCAACATGGACCTGGACAAGATCCCGGATCTTCCCCTGGGTGATTTGGCCGGAACGGAGCTGGGCAACTACCTCCGCTGCATCCACTACGCCGACCGGCAGATCGGGGCCTTCGTCGCCGGGCTGCGCCGCGAGGGGCTGCTCGACGAAAGCGTCCTCGCGATCTACGGGGATCACCCCGGCCTCACCGTCGGGGACCGGCCGGACCTGGCCCGGTTCCTGGGGGTTCCGGATCTGTCGAACCCCGTGGCCTGGAAGAAGGCACAGAAGATCCCCTTCATCGTCCGTGTTCCCCGCGAAAGGCTGCGCGGCGGGTTCTCGCTGGCAACCGGCCAGATCGACATCGGGCCGACGCTGGGGAACCTGATGGGAACGGACCTGCAGACCGCCTTCGGTCAGGACCTTCTCAACGCCCGTCACGGCTTCGTGGTGTTTCGGAACGGCTCCTTCCTGGACGACGAAGCCTGGGTTCTGCCCGAACTGGACGTGGCCTACAACCTTCGCACGGGACAGACGCAGACTCCTTCCGAACAGCCAGACGGCCTCTCGCGGGCCCGGCGGAAGCTCTCGGTTTCGGATGCCATCCTGCAGGGCAACCTGATTCCCGAACTCAACGCCTCGTTCCAGTGAGCCCTGAAGAAAAAGCGCGGCATCCCGAACAGGGGTGCCGTTTTTTTGTCCTTTCCGGCGGCCGACCCCTATAATCAGAAAGGAAGATCTTTTTCTTCGCGGGAGGCGATTCGGGAATGGCGATTCCGGTTTGGGCCGTGTTCCTCGGGGGGCGCTTTCGGGAGGCCTGGCGGTGATGGCGGTGATGGGATTCCGCCTCCGTGGGACCTGTGGCGAGCTTTCGTCCCTCAGGCTGGAGGCCGTTCGGATGGAGGAGCGCCTCCGGGCGCAGGACGAGGAGTGTGCCCGCCTTTCTGCCGAAAGGGCCGGTCAGGAAGGGGAAAACGATGCGCTGAGGGAGGACCTTGGTGCGCTCCAGTCCGAACGCTCCGCCCTGAAGGCCCGGATGGAGGAGCAGGCTGCGGCCGCGGAGTCCAGACTCGCTCTTCTGGAGGAAGCGAGGACCCGGCTTTCTGAGGCTTTCCAGGCCCTTTCGAGGGAGGCCCTGGAGACCAACAGCAGAACCTTTCTCCAGTTGGCCGGCGAGACGCTGGGGCAGAAAAGCCAGGCCATCGACCAGGTTGTCCAGCCGCTGAAGGAGTCTCTCGGCAAGGTCGAGTCCGCCATGCGGGAGATCGAGACGAAGCGCGAGGGAGCTTACGGAAGCCTGACGGAGCAGATTCGGGGTCTTTCGGAAGCCCAGCTGAGGCTGCAAGGGGAGACGGCGAATCTCGTGAAGGCCCTCCGTCAGCCCCAGGTTCGGGGGAGATGGGGAGAAATCCAGCTTAGGCGGGTTGTCGAACTTGCCGGGATGATCGAGCACTGCGATTTCGAGGAACAGGTCTCGGTGACCCGCGATGAGGGGCGGCTCCGGCCCGATCTCATCGTCGCGCTTCCCAACGAGCGGATCATCGTCGTCGACGCCAAGGTCCCCCTCGAAGCCTACATGGAAGCCATCGAGGCGCAAGACGAGGCGGCCCGCTCCGAAATGCTGAAAAACCATGGCCGCCAGATTCGGGACCACATTTCCAGGCTGGCGGCCAAGGATTACTGGAAGCAGTTTGACCGGACCCCCGACTTCGTCGTCCTCTTCCTGCCCGGGGAATCCTTCATGAGCGCGGCGGCCGGGACCGATCTGGAACTGATCGAATACGGCGCGAAAAACCGGGTGCTGCTGGCCACTCCCACGACCCTCCTGGCGCTGCTGAAGGCGGTCGCCTACGGCTGGAACCAGGAGGCGGTCGCCCGCAGCGCGAAAGCCATCAGCGAGACGGGGCGCGAACTCCACGACCGCCTGAAGACGTTTCTGGTCCACTTCGAAGGGGTTCGGAAGGGTTTGAAGAACGCGGGGGATTCCTACAACAAGGCCGTCGGTTCCCTGGAAAGCCGGGTGCTGGTCAGCGCACGCCGACTGGCGAATCTGAACCACGCGGACGAGGCGGAGCTCGGGAGCCCTTCCCCCATGGAAATCCCGCTGCGCTCCCTGGCGGAGTTCGAATCCCCGCTGGAGGAGGAGGAGGAGCCCCCTTGCCCGGCCGTATCCGACGAGGCATAATCGAAAAAGGCGACGCGTGGAAGAATGGAAGGTTATAGGGGGCGTTGAACGGATGATCAGGGGTTCGAAAGGGGGCATCGGCTTGCTGAAGCGGCTTGGTGGATCCTGTCGGTCCGGGCAGACTCAGGTGGAATACGGCCTGATCCTGGCCTTCGTCTCCATTGCCCTCATCGGGAGCCTCGTGGCGATGTACGTCCTGGACAGGTCGCTCTTCCAATCGGTGATCGACGCGGTGAAAGGGCTTTTCTGACCCGGGGCGGTTTTCAGGCCTCCCTTTCCCAGGAAAACCCCTTTGAAAAGGCTTGAACGCAAGCTTCGACAACCAGGGGATCGAATTTGACGCCCTTCAGCGACAGCAGTTCTTCCAGCGCTTTCCCGGTTCCCAGCGCGGCGCGGTAGGGACGATGGGAGGACATCGCTTCCATCACGTCGGCGACCGCGAGGATCCGGGCTTCGAGAAGGATCTTTTCTCCCGACAGCCCTCTCGGATAGCCGCTTCCGTCCAGCCTTTCATGGTGCTGGTGGATCGTTTCGGCCAGAGGCCAGTTGACCGTTACCGACTGAAGGATCTTCAGCGCGGCTTCAGGGTGCGTCTTGATCAGCTCGAACTCCAGCTCGCTCAGTTTCCCGGGCTTGGCCAGAATTTCGGACGGAATCTCGATCTTGCCCGTGTCGTGAACCAGGGCGGCCAGTTCGATCTCCCGGATCTTCTCCTCGCTCAGCCCCATTTCCCTGGAAACGGCAACCGCCAATTCCGCGACGCGGCGCTGGTGTCCCGCGGTGTAGGGATCCCGTGATTCGCTGACGTTGGCCAGGACCTGCAGGGTTTGTTCCCAGGACACCCTCAGCTCCGCAATCCTTTCCTTGAGTTCCCCGTTGACGGTCCGTATTTCCCTCTCGTTTTGGGCCAACTGTTCCTGGGCCTTCTTCATTTCCGTGATGTCGCTCATGATATGGATGAATCCCCGGATCTTTTCCGCGGAATCGAGAATCGGGTCGATGGTCACCTTGACCCACTTGTCGCCGAGCGGGACCGTCGTGCCGGCCCGGGTTTTTTCCCTGCGCGCGGCTTCCAGCGGACAGGCGTGGGCTTCGTGGACGATCTCCTTCCTCACCTCCCGGCAGTTTCGCCCGGCGATGAATTCGTCCTTATCCACGTCGAAAAGCTTCGAGGAGGCCGGGTTGGCCAGCAGGATGTTCGAATCGGCATCCATGACCCACACCGCATCCTGAACGGCGTTGAAGGTGCTTTCCCAGTGCCGGTAGGCCGACTCGAGCGCTGCCATCGACTTCTGCAGGGCCGCGGTGCGGCTTTTGACCTGGCCTTTGAGGACAAGGGTCCCGATTCCTCCCAGAACCGTCAGGGAACCCAGCACGATCGAAAGGGTTTTTATCCATGGGGGAACCCAGCCCTCGAAATCTTCGGCGGTCCATTTCCTGATTGACCGGTAATAGATGGATTCGGGGTTTTTCTTCAGGCCGGCCAGGTTTCTGTCGAGAGCTTCCAGAATTCCCGGATCCAGGGTTCTGGAGGCGGCAAAATAAAGCTGGGCGGGGTTGAAGATCACGGCCGTGTCTTCCAGGTTGTATTTCTGCCTGTTCCCGGCCCCGAAGAATCGGTTGGCGATGGCGACATCCGTTTTTCCTTCCGAAACAGACCGGAAAGCGGACGGATAATCGGGGAAGGAGACGAGGGTTGCCGACAGGCCGAAACCATTCAGCAGGCTTCTGAAGGCTTCCTGCTGGACGGAGCCTTCAAGGGTCGAAATCCGTTTCCCCTCGACGTCCAGAATCGAACGAATCCCGCTCCCGCGCTTCGCGTAGAGCTGGGACCAGTTGGACAGGACGGACTCGCGGGTGAAGGCGTACCGTCTTTCTCTGTCGCTGGTGAAGGCAACGTNCGGCATCAGGTCGATCTGTCCGAGCTCCAGGCGTTCGAGCCCTTCGCTCCAGGTTCCCCGGACATATTCGATCGTCCAGCCTTCATGGGCCGCGATCTCCTCGATGATGTCGACGAAGATTCCGGAAGGCTTCCCGGATTCGGAGGTGAAGATCTTCGGCATGTTTTCGTAGATGCCGACCCTGAGCTGACGGGGTTCCGAGGCCGCGGCGGGGACGGCCCAAAGGACAAGAGCCAGGAAGAAGAGGGCCGGTCCCCTTGGCAGGGTCCCCCATATGGGGTGATCAAAGCGGTGTCGTTTCACGACCTTTCCCGACGAACCCTCAACCATGCCGATCCCTCCTTAGGGGGATCCTCCGGTTTCCGGATCGATCAAACCGGTGTTGTCCATCCGCTCAAAGAATATCACATACAAGTTAAGAAAAAAGCACACAAGCAAAAAGCTTAAGGCTTAAATGAAGCAAATACAAAAACATAACCGGGAATTTTCCCAAAGAACAAAATGGGTCCTTTCATGAGAGAGAGGATCAAAAAGGCCCCCGAGGGGGCCTTTTTGATCCTGCGAAGGAGCGTCGGGCTATTTCCCGTGCTTCGCGTTCCAGGCCTTCGAGTTCGGGAAGAAGAGCGGTTCCCCGTACTTCTTCACTCCGAAGTCCTTGATCAGGTTCTGGGCTTCGTCGCCTTCGAGCCAGTCGGCGAAGGCGACGGCGGCGTCGGCGTTCAGTCCCTGGAATTTCGCCGGGTTGACCCGGATGACGGCGATGAGGTTCAGGAGGATCGGATCCTTCTCCACCAGCGGAACGAGCTGGAGGTCCTTCTTCATCGTAAGGTAGGTGGCCCGGTCCATCAGCACGTAGGCCTGGCGCCGGTTGGCGAAGACCGTCGTGGCGCCGTTGCCCAGCTTGCCCAGGGAGTAGGTGACGTACCAGTCGCCCTCGGGCTTGATGTG
Organism: Synergistales bacterium; assembly: GCA_015657435.1. Classification (GTDB taxonomy): domain Bacteria; phylum Synergistota; class Synergistia; order Synergistales; family 79-D21; genus 79-D21. Next base: position 148,370 of record JADLKH010000004.1, read on the forward strand.
GGCGGCGTCCCAGACTTCGAGTTCCTTGACGTGGGTTCCGGACATGTCGCCGCGGGTCACGAACGGTGAACCCATGATCGCGATGCGGGTCAAGGCGGCGGGAGCGCTCTTCATTCCCTTGATGCCGGCCGGGTCGGAAGCGGGGCCCAGGATCACGAAGTCGTTGAACATGATGTCACGACGGTCCACTCCGAAGCCGTCCGCGATGAACTTGTCCTCCAGTGACCGGGCGTGGACCATGACGATGTCGAAGTTGCCGGTTTTCGCCTTTTCAAGCGTGGCTCCGGTGCCGGCTCCTTCGAAGGTCACCGTGGTGCCGGTCTTCTTGTAGGCCTCCACGAGGGCGGGGACGATGCCCGCGTCGATGGGGCCGATGGTGCTGGACATCCGCACCGTACCCGCGGCAGCGGCGGGCAGGGCGGCGAGGGTCGCCAGAAGCAGGGCCAATAGTACGGCCGGGATCCGTTTCAGTGCCGTGCGTTTCATCGGTCGTTTCCTCCTCGCTCGGGGTGCCGGGCTATTGTGCCTTGGCGTTGGGGAAGAACAGCTGCTTGCCCATCATTTTGAATTCGGCGACCAGTTTCTGCCCGCGGGGCGAGGCCATCCAGGCGGAATACCGCTCGGCCAGGTCTGTCTTCAGCCCCTGGGCCCGGCTCGGGTCGACCACGATGACGCTGTACTGGTTGAAGAGTTTCTTGTCGCCTTCCACAACGATGACGAGGGGCGGATTTCCCTTGAAGTTGGATTCGTACTTGATGTAGGTTCCACGATCGGTGAGGGTGTAGCCGTTCCGTTCGCCCGCCACGTTCAGCGTCTCGATCATGCCCTGTCCGACGGACATGTACCAGCTTTCCTTGTCGGGAGCGGCCACGCCGGCATCCTTCCAGAGGCGGAGTTCAGCCATGTGGGTTCCGGATTTGTCGCCCCGGCTGGCGAAGGGAGCCTTCTTCGCGGCGATGGCGCCCAGGGCCTCGGCGACGGTCTTTCCCTTGACCTTCGCTGGGTCGGACGCGGGACCGACGACGATGAAGTCGTTGTACATGACCTCTCGGCGGTCCTTGCCGTTCTTCTCCTTCATGAAGACGGCCTCGGCCTCCGGATCGTGCACGAGCAGCACGTCGACGTCGCCGTTCTTTCCGTACTGCAGGGCCTTGCCCGTCCCGACGGCCACCCACTGCAGCTCGATACCCGTGTCCTTCTGGAAGAAGGGGGCCAGGTAGTCCAAAAGTCCCGTGTTGTCCGTACTGGTCGTCGTGGCCATCCTCAGCACCGGGGCCTTTGCCGCCGCCGCGGCTCCTGCCAGCAGGAGCATGACGAGCACCAGCGTCGTTGCAATCCTCCATCCGCGTTTCACCAACTCTATCGCCTCCTATTTGAAAATCGCTTCCGAAATTTAAGAAAAATGGGGGGAGGGGCCCCCTGCGGAGGGGCCCCTCGGGGCTCGAGAAAGCGGGGACAACAGAACAGGCCGTCCCCGTGGTCAGAAGACGGCCTGTTCGAAAGCCCGCAGATCTCCTTTCCAAACGGGAGGCTTCCCCGTTTCCAGGGAAACCCATTGGCCTGCCGCCATAGGGGAACCCTTTAGGTCCGGCAGGCTCGGAGAGAGTATTCGATTGTGTAATCACATTTCTACCAGAAAACGGTTCTTACCGCAAGGGGCTCATTCCCTTGTGATGATCGTTCCCACGTGCTCCCCCGCCAGGGCTCTTGTGATGTTGCCTTCTTTTGTCCCGTCGAAAACCTGAACGCATTCCAGGACCTCGCTCCTGCGGAGAATCTCGAGACAGGGCCTCTCGATGACCAGGTCGGGGAGATCCATGGAGATCAGTTCCGCAGCCGAAATCTTCGGGATGAATTCCGCCCCGGGGTCCTTCTTGGGATCGTTGGTGTAGAGGCCGGTCTCGTCCTTCACGAACAGGCAGCTTTTCGCCCCGATCAGGTCGGCCATCAGGAGGGTTCCGACGTCGGTGCGGTGAAGCGGCAGCCGGCTTTCCGAAGGGATCGCGAAATAGTCGTAGGGCGGCATGCCGTGCATCACCGGGATGCATCCCTGGCCGAAATACGTGGCCAGCTTCACGATTTCGTCGTGGCCGATCTTGATGCCTCCCCATGGGGAAAGCAGGGTCGCCACGAGAAGCGCGTTCTGCTCCGAGACCGAACTGCCGAACTTGGCGATGATTCCGGTCGGCATCCCCAGTTCCAGGCCGATGGAGTAGATGTGCCGGCTCCGCGTTCNCCCGCCGGTCATGATGACCATCTTGTGCCGGTCCTTGTTCGCGGCGATCTCCCGGATGATCCCGGGGAGGGCTTTTTCCCCGCGGTCGCAAATCGACTGTCCTCCGACCTTCAGGACGTGGACGTCGGGGAACAGCCGAACCTGCGGGATCACCTTCAGGGTCTCGGCCAGGTCCTTTCCGACCAGGCTTTCCCCCATCAGGCGGCTCTTGACGTGAAGGCGCCTTCCGTCACGGTCTCGGACCAGCGCCATGACCCGTTCCTTCTCCGCTCCCGCCTTCCAGGGCGACCAGTTCTGCGCCCACGCTCTCCGCGATTGCCCTCAGATCGGATTGCCTGAGGTGCTGGGCGAAAAAGTTCAATTCTACCCCGGACACGGCAACGACGCGGAACCGGGGCTTCTTTTCGCCTTCCTCCACTTTGCGGCGTTCCCTGTAGAAGATCTTTCCAGGCATGGCCTACGCACCTCGATTTCTAACTAAAGTATTCTAGCGTTACTATTTTCTCCTGTTTTTCTCTTTCCCGCCAGAGGTTCCCACGAATCTTTTTCAGCCGGTCGCACAAGAAGGGTGGGAACGGCTCCGGCGAGATGGGGGCGGAGCCACCCCCNGGATTTCACGGTGTGACCGGGGCAGGGGATCTTCGAATCCCGGTCGATGGAGAGGACCCTGATCCCCATGTTTTCCAGCCTCTCGACGGTACAGGTTTCGCCCAGCGCCCTCAGGTTTCCGTACTCGATGAAGCGGCCGAACCACCCCGAGGCGGTGAGCCCTACGGCCGCCGCGGCGCCGATGATTCCGCCGTTCGTCCCCCCGTGTCCGGAAAGGTGGACGCCCCTTGCCGCCTCCATCGCGTCGCCCTGGGTCAGAACCTTCTGTGCCGCTTTTCGTCCGAACTCCACCAGGCGCTTCACGGCGGGTGAATCCTCCGCGGCGATGCAGAGCCCCGGGTCGCTTCCCGGCAGGGCATGGCGCACGAGGTGGGCCGCCGCCCGTTCGATGATTTCGCCTTCGCCGTATCCTCCCTCGTCGAGCAGCACGATGCAGGCCGCGCTGTTGTGGGATGTAAAGGGGATGTCGTCATGGACCAGAAGCTGCTGCCGCACGACCCCCCATGCTCTCAGCCCTTCGGGCAGGCCTTCTGTGAACCACCGGGCCACTTTCCCGGTTCCGTAGGGTCCGTCCAGGTTATCCGTGTCGTCGAACGCGACGAAAATCCTTCTCATAAAAGATCACTCCCCGGGAAAGAACGTTAGCAGAAGGGGAAGAACGCCGCAACAGCCTCCCCTGAGGTGACGCGCCGTTGTTTCACCGTGTCGGTTATGATGGAAGGGGGGTCCGGATGAAGATCGGTTCCTTCGAATTCAACCTGCGCGAGCTCTCGGGATCCATGGGAGATTTCGGCACGCTCCTGCCTCTTGCGGTCGGGTACGTGACGGTCTGCGGCATGGATCCCTGCGGGCTGCTGGTGTTCATGGGGCTGGCCAACATCGCGACGGGCCTGGTCTATCGCCTGCCCATGCCCATCGAGCCGATGAAGGCGCTCGCGATCATGGCCATCGCCCAGGCCTGGAGTCCGGAAAAGGTCCTGGCCTCGGGGTTTGCCATGGGGCTCGTGTGGATGGCGTTCGGATTGACCGGAGCCATGAGCTGGGTGGCGGCGAACACGCCCCGGGCCGTGACGAGGGGCATCCAGCTCGCCCTGGGGGTTCAGCTGGCCCTGCAGGGAGCCAGGATGGCTTCCGCCTCCTGGGTCCTGGCCGCAGGAGCCCTTCTTGTGGTCTTCTTCCTCCGAAAGAGCCGCCATGCCCCCGCGGCGCTTGTCCTGGTCCTGTCCGGTGTCGCCATCATGGGCTGGAAGGGACAGCTGGTTTCCGTCGAGGGGATTGCCCTGTCCCTTCCGTCGCTCAGGGGCGTGGATTTCAGTCTGCTGTGGCCCGCCATGAAGGACGGGGGCCTGTCCCAGATCCCCCTGACGGTGACCAACGCGGTTATTGCCACCGTCGCCCTGATCCGGGAATACTGGCCTGACCGCCCCGTCACGGAGCGGCAGCTGGCGCTGAACATGGGTGTCATGAACCTGATCGGTCCTTTTGTCGGAGGCATGCCGCTCTGCCATGGGGCCGGAGGACTTGCCGGACAGTACTTCTTCGGGGCGCGGACGGGCGGGGCGAACCTCATCGAGGGGACAGTCGAGATCCTGCTGGGGCTTTTCCTGGCAAGGTCCATCGCCGACCTTTTCGCCTCCTTCCCGATCGCCATCGTCGGGGCCATGATGGTCATGGTGGGGCTCGAACTCCTGAAATTCATCCGCCTGGTCAGGGCAAAAGGGGAGTGGCCCGCGATCGCAGTGACCCTGGCGGTTTCCGTCGCGGTCAACATGGCCTTCGGTTTCGCGGCGGGAATCCTTTATTGCTTTCTTTCGGCCCGATGGGCGGGACGGAAGGTTCCATGAACGATTGAGCGGTTCCTGAAAACATGGACGATCGAAACCCGGCAGGGGGCCTCCCCTGCCGGGTTTTTTCTGGACAAAAACGAGCAAAAGGAACTTTTATTCACCAATAACTTGAAAGTATATCGGTGTTTTTGTCAAATTAGAGAAGGTTTTTTAGCTGAAACACTCACCCGGATCTTTGAGCCGAGCGGCAGAACAAGCTCCCGTCATGGCCGCCGGCCTATGGGCGGCCTGGAAAGGAGGGCTCGGTTTCCCGCTCGTTCAACGGCGATATCCCCAGTCCTTGAATGTTCCCCAAAATCCATTTCCCATGGAGGGCGAAGACGCATGCAAAAGAAGTTTCACGTCAAGTGCATCACCATCAACGGCATTCCCCAGCGCGTCGTGGCCGATCCCGAGGAAAAGCTGGTCAAAGTCATCCGGAACCAGCTCCACCTCACCGGGACAAAGCTCGGCTGCGGCCAGGGACAGTGCGGCGCCTGCAACGTCATCCTGGACGGCAAGGTCACCCGGTCCTGCATCGTTCCCTGGAAAACCGTTCCCGAAAACGCCGACATCCTGACCATCGAGGGCATCGGAACCCCGGATCGCCTTCACGCGATCCAGTGGGCCTTCATCGCCAACGGCGCGATCCAGTGCGGGTTCTGCACGCCCGGTTTCATCGTCGCGGCCAGGGGGCTGCTCGATTCCACGTTGAACCCGACCCGCGAGGAGATCCGCGACTGGTTCCAGAAGCACTGGACGGCCTGCCGCTGCACGGGCTACAGGCAGATCACGGATGCCGTCATGGATGCCGCCGCGGTCCTGAGGGGCGAGAAACCCATGACCGATTTCGCGAAAGCTCTCAAACCCGGCGATTCCGTCTGGGGAACCCGCTACCCCCGCCCGAGTGCGATCTATAAGGCGACGGGGACGTTCGACTACGGCGACGACGCCGGCCTGAAGCTCCCGGAAGGATCCCTGCACGCCGTGTGCGTCTGCCCGGAGACGGACCACGCGAAGGTCCTGAAGATCGATTTCTCCGAGACTTCGAAGATGCCCGGCGTGTTCAAGGTCGTCACCGCCGCCGACATCAAGGCCAACAAGGGTACCAACCGCATCCGCGGCCAGGCCGGGTCCGGCACGGCGACCACCGACGGGTGGGAGCGCCGCATCCTGGTCGAGGAAGGCGACAAGATCCGCCAGTGGGGCGAGTCGGTCGCCATCGTCTGCGCCGACACCGAGGAGCAGGCCCGTGCCGCCGCCGCCGCCGTGAAGGTCGAACTGCAGGAACTGCCGGCCCTGATGGACGTGAAGACTGCCATGGCCCCCGACGTCCCGAAGGTCTACGAAGAGATCCCCGACCTCGACGGCATCAGGAACTGCTTCAACAAGCGTCCCATCATCAAGGGCGAAGACCCCGCGCCGTTGCTCGACAAGGCTCCGCATGTCGTCGAGACCGAGTTCTGGAGCTCCCGCCAGCCGCACCTCACGATCGAGACCGACTGCGGTTTCGGCTACTACGACGAGGAAGGCCGCCTGACCCTGCAGACGAAGAGCATCTGCGTCTACCGCCACGCCATGATGATCGCCCGCGGCCTCGGCGTGCCGCCCTCGAAGATCCGCGTCATCCAGAACGGCATGGGCGCTTCCTTCGGGTACAAGGTCGCCCCGACCAACGAGCCCCTGCTCGGAGCCTGCGTCGTCGCGACCGGCCGCCCCGTCTATATGCGGCTGAACATGAAGGAGCACATCACCCGCACGCCGAAGCGCTCCCCCTTCCTCGTGAAGGTGCGTGCCGGTGTCGACGGGAAGGGCAAGCTGGTCGGCCTCGAGAACTTCTGGTACGTCGATCACGGGCCCTATTCCGAATCCAGCCAGGACCTCACCAACAAGGGCGGCCAGTTCATGCTTTCCCCCTACCACCTGGACAACATCCGCGGGGCCGGCTACACGTTCTTCACCAACCAGAAATGGTGCGGGGCCTTCCGCGCCTACGGCGGACCCCAGACCTATTTTGCCGGCGAACAGGTCATGGACATGCTCGCCGACAAGCTCGGGATGGACCCGCTGGACTTCAGGGAACTCAACCTGATCCGCCCGGGCGACACCATGCCCAGCGGCCAGAAGCTCGAAGTCTATCCGCTCCAGGCGATGGTCGCCAGGTTCCGCCCGATGTACGAGGAAGCCAAGCAGCTCGCGGCGGCCAATTCCACCGACCAGGTGAAACGGGCGGTCGGCATCTCCATCGGCATCTACAACTCGAACGACGACGGCGCCGACGACGCCGCCAGCAACGTCGAGCTGACGAAGGACGGCGTCATCCTCTACAACACGTGGGAAGACCACGGGCAGGGAGCCGACATGGGCTGCGTCGGAACCGCCCACGAGGCCCTGAAGCCCCTGAAGCTGCACCCCAGCCAGATCAGGCTGGTCTGCAACGACATGGCGAAGGCCCCGAACAGCGGCGCCGCCGCGGCGAGCCGCTGCCAGGTCATGGTCGGCAACGCCATCGTCGACAGCTGCCGCAAGCTGCTGGACGCCATGCGCAAGTCTGACGGGACCTACCGGACCTACGACGAAATGGTCGCCGAGGGCATCCCCACCTTCTACGAGGGCTACTGGAAAGCCACGGTCCGCAACGTCGACGGAGAACCCATCACCTGCACCGGTATGGACGACGTCACCGGCCAGGGCTACCCCTTCGCCAACCATATGTTCGGCATCTTCATGGCCGAGGTGGCGGTCGACACCCAGACGGGCAAGGCCATGGTCGAGAAGTTCACGCTCGTCAGCGACGTGGGCAAGATCAACAACTTCGATGTCGTGGAAGGCCAGCATTTCGGCGGCATCGCCCAGGGCATCGGCCTCGCCCTGACCGAGGATTTCCAGGATCCGCGCAAGTACACCAACCTCGTCACCTGCGGGTTTCCCTACATCAGGGACATCCCCGACGACATCAAGCTCTACCACATGGAGACGGCACGCGAGTTCGGTCCCTTCGGCGCTTCCGGAACGGGCGAAATGCCGCTTTCCGCCCCGCACCCGGCCATCGTCAACGGCATCGCCCGGGCCTGCGGGGTGCGGATCTTCCAGATCCCGGCCCTGCCCGAAAAGATCAAGGCCGGAATGAAGGAACAGGAAGGGCGCGGCTGCGGCTGCGGCTGCAGCCACTAGAACACGGCATTCGTGAGGGGAGCCTCGAACGGGGCTTCCCTCACTTCAGGACGAAAGGAGGCGAAACCCCATGGAAAACGAGTACACCGGCCGAATTGCGGACCTCGATCTGTTCGACGCCTCATCCCTGGCCCCCGAGGTGACCAAGAGGGTGATTTACGGCCCGGGCAGGTTCTGGGACGACTACACGATGAGGCATTTCTCCCTGCCCGCCGGAACCGTGATCCCTGATCACGTCCATGACTGGCCGCACTACATGATCGGGCTCGGAGGCAAGGGGCACGTGACCGTCGAGGGGAAACCCTACGAGCTTTCCGCCATGGGGTGGGCCCACGTGCCGGGAGGACTCGTCCACGGATACGAGAACCCCGGCCCCGAGCACTTCGTTTTTCTCTGCATCGTTCCCACCGAAGGAGACCCGCACATGAAGCTCCAGCGTTTCCGTATGGAGCGCCGGAAGAGGAAAGAAAAAGCAGGGGAAGAACTCTAGAAACCGGCGGAGATGAAGCCGCCCGTGTGCGATTGTGCGGGCGGCGCCTTATTGGGCCTTGAATGCAACGATGTTGCAGGGGAGGGGTGGCTTTGAACGCGCAAGAATTCCTGGATCGAGCCGAGATACGCCGAACACCCGTGAGAGAGGCGGTTCTCGGGATCCTGCTCGAGGAGCGTCGCCCGATGGCCTACCGGGAAGTGGCGGCCAGGCTGCCGGGCAGGCAGGACCGGGTGACCCTGTACCGGACGCTTCTCCTGCTCCTGGAAAAGGGGCTTGTCCACAGGGCCCAGGACCTGGAGGGAACCTGGCGTTTCTGTGCCCACGCCCCATCCGCGGGTTGTCCGGGCAACCATCCGCATTTCGTCTGCCGGGTGTGCGGCAGGATGTCCTGTCTGTCGGGGATCGCCTTGCCCCGGCTGGAGATGGAGCCCCAAACGGTTGTCGAGGGCAAGCAGATGGTGGTTTACGGGATTTGCGCGTCCTGTGCGGGCAAATTTCCGAGGGAGCGGGAGGTGTGAAGGGTGAAAACGATGCAAAAAGGCGTTTCGTTCCTGCTGTTCGCCGTGATCTTTGCCGGATTGGGGCTTGTGGGACCGGCAGGGGCCGAGGACGGGGTTGTGGCGGTTTCAGCCGGGATCTCGCCCTGTGTGGAAGAGATCATGTCCGCTTTCGTGACGTCGGGAGGCCAGGCGCTGACCCTGGTGAAGGAAGCGACGGGCCCCCTTGCCCGGCAAATCGACCAGGGGGCACCCTATGATCTTTTGATCGCCGCGGATCCCGAGTGGCCCGAATGGCTTGTCGAAAGAGGGCATAGCCGGGACTCGCGCGTCTGCGCCCTGGGGATGCTGGCCCTGTGGTCGCCGGAGCCCGTGAAGGGAATCGGGGCCCGTGAGCTGTCCGCGCTGACGCTCGCCGTTCCGAACCCCGAATTCACGTCATACGGGAAGCTCGCGCAGGGTTACCTGGAAGGGCTCGGTCTATGGGAAAAGGGCCTGAAGGAAAAGAGGATCCTGTTGTGCGGGGGTGCCCCGCAGTGCGTTGCCGCTGTCAGGGCGGGCACGGCGAAAGCGGCCCTTGTCCCGTTGACGACGGCTATCAGGATGGGAAAAGAGGTGAAGGAAATCAGAAATGCGGGTGCGCTTCGGACGATTGTTCTTGTCACCGACAGGGTTTCGTCGCCCAACGCGCTGGCTTTCAAGAGTTTCCTTTTCAGGGAAAAGGCCCGTTCGATCTGGAAAAAGTGGGGGTTCGGGCTCCCCGGGGACGACGCATGAGCATGGATCTCGTCCTGGATCATTGCCGAAGCTGGCTGCGGGAGAGAATCCTGGAAGGGGAACTTGCGCCTGAGGAATCGATCGCGGCGCGTCCCCTGATGCCCCGGGAGGCCCTGGGAGAAGGAAGTTCAGTCCGGCACGACTATCCCTTGCGCAAGGGAAGGGAATTCCTGCTGGAGGCGACCTTTCGGGGCGAAAGGGGACAGGCGTTCACGGAAAAGCCGGTCCACTGGATCGGCGCCGTCAGTGACCTCGAAACGCTTGACCTGGGAAAGGACGAGGAACGTGCCCTTTTCACGGCGGGCCTGAATGCCGTGGCGAAAGCCCTCGGTTTGGTCGGGGGCACGGTGCATTGCCGGAACGAATCGCTCGACCGATGTGCCCGGAAAGTGGGCGAGCGGTTGAAGGAAAGGCTCAAGCCGGAGGAACGTCTGCTGATCGTCGGGTACCAGCCGGCCTTCATCGAGGCCGCGTCGGCGACCCTCGGACCCGAGCGGGTCCGGGTGGTCGACCTCGATGCGGCCAACATCGGCAGGACCGTCTTCGGCATCGGCATCTCGGACGGGGAGGCCGACCTGGAAAGGGTCCTCAAAGAGGTCCGGTTTGCCCTGGTAACGGGGTCGAGCCTGGTGAACGGAACATACGGAAACCTCGAAAAGCGCCTGCGGGAGGCACGGATCCCGTTCGTCCTCTTTGGGACGAGCGCGGCCGCGGCTTCTGCCCTGCTCGGGATCGAACGGTGGTGCCTTGAATCCAGGTAGGGAAACTCAATCGAAAACAGAGGAGGTTGTCGGGAAATGAAAAAAACGATTCGTTTCGCAAGGTGGTTTGTCGCTTTGGTCATGGTCCTTGCCCTGCTCGGGCGTTTTGGGGTCTCGGAGGCGTCCGCGGAGGTTTTCGCGGCGGCGGCGAGCCTGCAGCCCGTCATGGAGAAGATTGCCGTGCAGTTCGAGAAGGAAAAGGGCATTCACATGGACTCGGTTTTCGGGGCGTCGGGAGCTCTGGCGAGACAGATCGAGGCGGGAGCGCCCTTCGACCTGTACCTGAGCGCGGACGAGAAATGGGCCCGCTACCTGGAGGAGAAGGGAAAGCTGGAGAAGGTCCGTCCGGTGGCGGAGTGTCCGCTGGTTCTCTGGACGGCTTCCGAAAAGGCACCTTCCCTGGATCTGGTGAAGGACGCGAAGGTCCGCCTGGTGATCGCGGATCCCGCCGTTGCCCCCTACGGGGCCCTGGCGAAGGCCTACCTTGAAAAGATCAGGGCGTACGCCAGGCTGGAGAAGGAAAGCCGCCTGATCGTGGCAGGCGACGTCCTGAAGGCCGGGCTGGCGGCGAAAAGCGGAGGCGCGGACGCGGCCTGCATCCCCCTGAGCATCGCCATGAAACTGGGTGGAGGCTGGACGAAGATCCCGATGCCTCCGCAGCGTCTCTTCGGCGGCATCGTCAAGGGAAGGAACGCGCTTGCCGCTCTCGTGATGTTCGATTACCTGAAAACCTCCCAGGCCGGGAAACTGTTCCGGGAGGCGGGCTTCGAACCCGTCCAGCGCTGACGGGAAAGCGTGATGGAGAGGGCCTTATTCATCAGCCTGAAAATCCTGGCGATCGACGTCCCTCTCCTGGCGGTGCTGGGAGGGGGTCTGGGCTGGCTCCTGGCGCGACGCGAGTTCAGGGGGCGCGAACTGGTGTCGCTTCTGGTCCAGCTGCCGATTGTCCTGCCGCCTTCGGTCCTGGGTCTGTATCTTCTTTTTGCTCTGGGGCAGGTTCCCCTGTTCCGCGAGGCGGGCCTGCTTTTCGCCTTCCCCGCCGCCGCCCTGGGAGCGTTGGTGCCGTCGCTGCCCATCATGGTCCAGGCGGCTCGGGCGGCCTTTGCCGGAGTGGACCGGACCCTGGAGGAAGCCGCCCTGACCCTGGGGAAAGGGCGATGGACCGTCTTCCGGAAAATCACCCTCCCCTGGCCAGGAGGACGCTCCTGGTGGGGGTGGCCCTTTCGTCGGCACGGGCCCTGGGAGATTTCGGCGTGACCCTCATGGTGGCAGGGAACATCCCCGGGAGGACCCAGACGCTGCCGCTTTATATCTACGGCCAGGTGGAATCGCTGAATTTCGCCCGGGCTCATGCGGCGGCCCTGGTGCTGGTCGCCGTCGGAATCGGCAGCCTGTGGCTGGTCCGGAGAATGGAGGCGGGTTCGCATGAACGCCTGGCTTGAAGCCTCGGTCAGGGAACAGGTGGGGAACTTTCGCCTGAAGGTGGATTTCGGGATGGACCGGGAGATCGGGGTCCTTTTCGGGCCCAGCGGATCGGGCAAGAGCCTGACGCTGAGATGCCTGGCCGGTCTGAGGAAGGTGAGGGAGGGGCGAATCCTTCTGGGGGGGCGAACCCTCCTGGACAGCCGAAGCGGGATCTGCGAACCGCCCCAGCGGCGGCGGATGGGATTCGTCTTCCAGGACCTCGCCCTGTTCCCCCACATGACGGTTCTCGAAAACGTCCTCTTCGGGTGCGGCCGGCCGAAAAGTCCGCAAAGTCTCGCAAAGGCCAGGGAATGGCTTTCCCGAGTGCGGCTGGAGGCCCACGAGACCCGGTATCCCTCCCAGCTTTCGGGGGGACAGAAGCAGCGGGTTGCCCTCGCTCGGGCCCTTGCCGCAGAACCGGAGATGCTCCTGCTGGATGAGCCCTTCAGCGCGCTGGACGGTCCCCTGAGGCGAAATCTAAGGAGACAGCTGAGGATGCTGCAGGCCGAAACGGGGACCCCCCTTCTCTACGTGACGCACCAGGTGGAGGACCTTTGCGCCATGGGAGACCGGGTTCTCTTCATGGAGAAGGGCACGGTCTCGGGTTCGATCCGGGTGGAAGAGCTCCTGGAGGGCACCGGCCGGATGCGGTTCTGGCAGATGATGGGTTGGGGAAACATCCTGGAAGGGGAGATCCGTGCCGATGAAACCGGGGGTGCCGTTTTCCGCTGGCCGGGCGGGGAACTGGCCGTGGCCGGGACGCCGACGGCCGGACCGGTTATGGCCTTCGTGAGGCCGGATTGCATCCGCCTCCTGGACCCGAGGATTCCCGTCGACGGAGAACTTTCCAGGAATGTCTTCGAGGGGAGGATCGAGGAGGTCATCCCCGAAGGGGCTGTCCTGCGGCTTCACGTGGACGCGGGATGCCGCCATTGGCAGATCGAACGGGGCGGATCCGGCGCTCCTCCGGAGATCTGCAGGCCCGGCGAAACGGTGCGTTTCGCGATTCCGCCCCGTGCAGTCGAGACGATTTCACACCGGCATCCGAAGGAGGAAGAAAGGGTTGAACCGTTCACTGTTGAAGCTCGTTCATGAGGAGATCGACCGGGGAGGCGCGGGTGTGCTCTGCACTGTTGCCGGGGCCGATGGATCCACCCCTCGCGACCTGGGGGCCTCCATGTGGGTGCGTCCGGACGGATCCATCGCGGGAACCATCGGCGGCGGACCGCTCGAGTATGCCGTCATCGGGAAGGCGCTGGTCATGCTGAAGTCTTCGGAGGGGCCCCTCCTGCACAGGGCGGTGCTCCGGGAGGCCGAAAGCGGCGGGGAAGCGGTTTGCGGAGGAGAGGCCGTCATCCTCATGGAACCGCTGGGTAAAGAGGCGGAGGTGGTGATCTTCGGTGCGGGGCATGTCGGAAAGTCGCTGGCGCGGATGGCCGCGGCCGCTGGTTTTCGGGTGTGCGTATGGGATGAAAGGGAAGAGTTCGCGAACTTCGAGGCCATTCCATGGGGCAAGGTCGTGACGGGGCCTCTTGGGGAGGCTCAGGAAAGGGGACTCTCGCTCCACGCTTCTTCCTATGCGGTTGTAGTGACCCGGGGACATGCCCTGGACACCGAAGTCGTCCGTTGGCTGGAGGGACGGCCCCTGGCTTATCTGGGACTCATCGGTTCGAGGAAGAAGATCGCCTCCGTCAGGGAAAAACTGCTGGAACAGGGCGTTTCCGACACTCACCTGAACCGGATCTTTCAGCCGGTGGGATTGCCCATCGAGGCCGAAACGCCCGAGGAAATCGCGGTTTCGATCCTGTCCGAGATCATCGCGGTCCACAGGGGGGCGGATCTGGCAAAGCTTCGAAGCGCACTGTGCAACGTTCCCGGCCCGTTTTTTCCCCGGCTTGAAGGCTGAACCGGAAATCGAGGAGGATGAGGGATGAAGGTGTCGACAATCGCGATCGAGGACGCAGTGGGGTTTCCTCTGGCCCATGACCTCACACAGGTGGATGCCGAAAAGGGGACCAAGGGAGCCCGCTTCCGGAGAGGGCACCTCGTTTCCGAAGGTGATCTGCCCGTGTTGAGGCGGATGGGGCGCCTGAACCTCACGGTTCTGGATCTGGAGGAGTCGGAAGTTCACGAGGACGAGGCGGCAAAAAGTCTTGCCGAAACCCTCTGCGGCGAGGGGCTTGAGATCGAGGGACCGGAAGAGGGACGCTGCCGCCTTGTTTCGATCCGAAAGGGCATCGTGCGCTTTGATCCTGAAACGGTGAAAAGAATCAACCTGGACCGGGAATGGTCGTTCGGCACCTGCCCGGCCAACGCTGTGGTCGAACCCGGTTCGACGGTGGCGGCCTTCCGGATCCTTCCTCTGGCTCTTGAGCGGGCTTCCCTGGAGAGAGCCGTGGAAGCGGCACGGCCGTTCTCGGTCAAGCCGTTCCTGCCGCTCAGGGTTGCTCTGGTGACGACCGGAAGCGAGATCAAGGCCGGGCTCGTGAAGGATACGGTTCGGGAAAAACTGGACCGGAAACTGGACGAGCTGGGAGGGGCGTTTGCGGGACAGCGCTTCTGCGGCGACGGGGCGGCCGAGATCGGCTTCGCCGTAAGGGAACTGCTTGCCGGCGGAGCCGACATCGTGATCTGCACCGGGGGGATGAGCGTGGATGCCGACGACCGGACGCCGGAGGCGATCCGGTCCGTCGCCGATCGGGTCCTTTTCCGGGGAGTTCCCGTCATGCCCGGGTCGAACCTCATGCTGGCCAAAAGCGGGGCCGGCTGGGTCATCGGGGCGCCGGCCTGCGCGGCCCATGACGAACGGACGGCCTTGGACCGACTGCTCATCGCTCTATTTGCGGGACTGGAAAGAGATATCGACGTGAGAAACTGGGGTGTGGGAGGCCTGTGCTCCCACTGCCGCGCGTGCGTCTTCCCCGACTGCGATTTTGCCCGGCTTCCCGTCTGAGGGCACGGGCATGACGGACGGCGGCTTCGGTTTATCCGCCCTGGTCCCGGCCGCGGGGGCCTCCTCGAGGATGGGGACATGCAAGATCCTGCAGCCCGTCGGGGGCCGACCGGCCCTGGAGGGCCTCACGGAACGTCTCCGGGAGGGTGGAGTGTGCGATATCCTAGTAGTCACCGGCTTTCACGGGGAAAAGGTGGGGGCCCTGGCGAAGTCTCTCGGGTGCCGGACAGTGGAAAATCCCGCCCCCGAGAGGGGGATGCTCTCGTCGGTCCGGTGCGGGATCGCTTCCATGGGACCCGACGTGAGCGGAATCGTCCTGCTGCCCGGGGACACCCCCCTGGTCAAGCCCCGGACGATCCGGGCCCTTGCGGCGCGCTTCCGGGAAGGGGCCGACCTGCTGATTCCCTCCTTCGGAGGAATTACGGGTCATCCCCCCGTGATCGGAAGGNNGAGCGCTTCGGGGAATCCTGGGCTGGAACGGTCCCATGGGCCTGAACGGGTATTTCGGATCCCTGCCGGTTCCGCCGGAGATTTTTCCNNCGTGGCGGACCAGGCGATCCTGATGGACATGGACACGCCCGAAGACTACCGGGCCCTGCTCGATTACCGCGAACGGGAGGACGTCCCGACCCTCGGGGAATGCACGGAGCTTCTGAAACTTGCCGGGACCCCGATCGGTGCGGTCGGGCATGGAAGACAGGTCGCCCGGGTGGCGCTCAGGCTGGCGAACGCTCTGCCGATGGGAAACGGCTTCCGCCCGGAGCGGCTCGAGGCGGCGGCTTTTCTTCATGACGTGAAAAAGGGGGCGGACCGTCATGCGCGGGCTGGAGCCGAATGGCTGGCACAACAGGGTTACCCCGAGGTCGGCAGACTCGCGGAAAAACATCACGACCTGGACCCGGACGAGAGCGATTGGGAAGCCCGGATCCTCTACCTCGCCGACAAGCTGGTATCGGGGACCCGGGTCGTTTTTCCGGAAAACCGCATGGAAACGATGAGACAGCGCTTCGCCGGCGACAGGGCGGCCCTTGCGGCGGCCGAGGTTCGGCTGGAACGGGCGTGGCAGATCCTGAAGGAGGTGGAGTCCCTTTGCGGGAAATCGGTCTTTTCAATCCTGGAACGGTCCTGACCCGCNCTCTTCCTTCTTCGCCATGGCAGGGCCGCGTTGCCTGACGGCCGCAGGCGGTTCATCGGCAGGACGGATCCGCCCCTTGCGCCGGAAGGAGTGGAAGAAGCCACCGCGGCAGGGAGGGCGATCGTGAAGCTTCCCTTCGACCGCATGGTCTCCAGCGACCTCCAGAGAGCCCGGCGGACGGCGGAAGAAGTGGCCCGGTTCGTGAAACTTCCGGTCCGCTTGAACCCCTGCCTGAGGGAAATCGACCTGGGCGGCTGGGAAGGGCTGGAAGTGGAGGCCGTGAAAAGAGATCACCCTGAGGCCTATGAAGCCCGGGGTCTCGATTTCGAAGGATTCCGCCCTCCGGGCGGGGAAAGTTTCGGCGATCTCTCGAACAGGGCGCTCCCTTTCCTGCTCGAACTGGCGACCTTTCCGGGAAACGTCCTGGTGGTCGGCCATTCGGGTGTATTCAGGGTCTTCATGGCCTCGGTGCTGGGAATTTCCATAAGGCAGGCTTTCCTTCTCCGGCAGGATACGGGAAGCTTTCACGTCCTGTCGGGCCGGGCGGGGAAACTTGCGGTGGAACGCCTGAACTGGAAGTCCGCTTTCTAGCCGGGACCCGGGCGGTAAAGCTTGACCGGTCGGCCGACGTCGCTGACCTCGAACTCGACGGAGGCCTCGCCTTTTTCCGCGAGGTACTCGAGGTAACGTCTGGCGGTGGATCGCGAGACCCCCAAAAGGCTTCCCATTTCGGAGGAGGAGCGGGGACGCGAATTCTCCCCGAGGTAGGTCCTGACCTGCTGGAGGAGCTTGTACTGCAGGCCTTTAGGCACTTCGTCCCATTTCCTGACGAAATGTCCCCTCAGGCCGGTGACACGGTCCAGGTCTTCCTGTTGCCACGGGTTGGTCCGCTGGGTCAGGCCTTCATGATACTGGTAGTAGGCGGCAAGGGCCATTTCAAGCCGTTCGGCCGGAAACGGCTTGATGAGGTAGTCGAAGGCCCCGAGGCAGATGCAGCCTCGGACCAGGTCGGGGTCGCCTCCCCTGGAAAGGATGAGCCAATCGACCCGGGGGTGGCGGATGCGGGCCTGGCGGAGGGATTCAAGCCCGTTCCAGCCGTCCAGGTAAAGGTCAAGCAGGACAAGATGAATTCCCCCTCTTTCAAGGCAACCGTCAAGCTCCGGCCCGTTCGAGACAATCTCCCTGAGCCGGAAACCCTTCGCGCGGCCCAAAGCCGCGGCATACCTTTCCTGCAGTTTGAGGGACTCGTCGGCGATCACGCTGGACAAGAGCATGGCGAGTATTTACCGGGCAGGCCGTTCCTGAACGCAAAAAANGCTTCGAAGCGTTTTCTGAACGCTTGCGGCGCCAACCCGGTTCCTCCTTTCCAAAAGGGAGGTGCAGCCGTTTCCCGCTGCGCCCTGTCGTCCGGTTTCCATGGGGCGAACAGGCCCTTTAGGAAGTCCGGCTCGGAGAAACTGAGGCTTTCATCAAAGTATAGCCGATTGTGCCAAGCTTTGGGAAAAACCCTTCACGAACGGCCCCGGCGCCTCGTTGAAGGCGGGGTTGTCGCGATCCGCGGCGCGCGGGGAGGTCCCCAGTGGGAATTTTAGTGCGTGATGATATTCTGTTAAAATAATGATCAATCATCATGATTTGGGGGGGATGCCGATGAACGCGGAGAGGAAAAAACCGATGAACCCCTACTTCGGAGGCGCCCTGGCGGGAATCCTGTCGATCGCTTCCGTCGGGCTGGCAGAAAAGTATTTCGGCGCTTCCACGACCTTTGTCCGGGCGACGGCTTTCCTTGAAAGGGTTTTCAGCCCCGAAAGAGTCGCGCAAATGCCCTACTTCCTCAAGGATGGCCCGAAACTCGACTGGCAGGGGATGTTCCTCGTGGGGATCCTCATCGGGTCGTTCGTCAGCGCCCTGGCAACCGGCACGTTCAGTCTTCAGGCCGTTCCCAGAACGTGGAACGTGCGGTTTGGGCCGGGTTGGGGAAAACGGGCGATCGTCGCCTTTATCGGAGGGGTGATCGCCATGTTCGGGGCGAGGCTGGCGGACGGGTGACCCAGCGGACACGGGCTGAGCGGTTCGCTTCAGCTGGCCGTCAGCGGTTTTGTCGCCCTCTTCCTGTTCTTTGCGGCCGGGATCGTCGTCGCGAGGATCCTTTACGGGAGGGATGCCGCATGAAGCCGGATCTCGTTTACGGACTGGTCACCGGAATCCTTTTCGGGATCCTCCTGCAGAGGTCGGAGGTCATTCGCTACGACCGTCAGCTTGGGGCCCTGCGCCTGAAGGACCTGACGATCGTCAAGTTCATGCTTTCCGCGGTGGTCGTCGCGATGGTCGGAACCTATGTCCTCAAGGACATGGGACTCGCGAAGCTTTCCATCAAGCCGATGATCATGGGGGCGGTCGTTCCGGGAGGGATCCTTTTCGGGATCGGGTGGGCGCTGCTGGGCTACTGCCCCGGAACGGCCGCAGGCGCCCTGGGGGAAGGACGCCTCGACGCCCTCTGGGGGATTCTCGGGATGCTCGCCGGGGCGGGACTTTACGCGGAGGCGTACCCGACGCTGCAGAAAACCCTGCTGAAATGNGGGGATTTTGGCAAGATCACGATCCCGGAGGTTCTGGGGGTCAACCACTGGATCGTCATCGTCGTCGTGGTCATTTCGGCCCTCGCCTTTTTCGGGTGGATGGAAAAGGAATCCCTGTAGGACCGCGGGGGGTCGGCATTGACGCGGCGCGGCGTTCCGTTCAGAATAAAAAACCGGATGCATCTTCGATGAATACATCTATCAAAGGAGAATGACCGGGATGGAAAAGCTGACCGCCGAAGACCGGGCCTACCGCGAGATCATCCAGCTCATCCTCACGGGGCAGTTCAAACCCGGGGATTTCCTTCTGGAACTGGAGCTCGCCCCGCGGCTCAGGATGAGCCGGACGCCCGTAAGCCGGGCTCTGGGCCGCCTCGTCGCGGAGGGATTTTTGAACAAGATGCCGAAGAAGGGATGCTACATCCCGTTTCCCAGCGCGGAGGATGCGGAACAGATCTTCTTCGCGAGGATGGCGGTGGAGAGTCAGGCGGCGGCCTCTGCGGCGATGAAGGCAAGCGAGCAGGAGATCCGTAAACTGAAGCGCATCCTCAGGATGGACGAGGAAGCGGTGGAGAAGGGTTCGAAGGAGCGCTTCTCCCAGATCAACGAACAGTTTCACCTGGGGATCGCCAGAGCCTCGCGGAACGCCTACCTCGAAAAATGGGTCGTCAACAGCTTCTGGCGCTCGAACATCTACATCTTCTACTTCGACAGTTTCTACAAGGCCGCGGAGCGCGGGGAGATCCCGCCGCAGCGGACACCGTCCCAGCATGCCGCGATCGTCAGGGCGATCGAGGGGAGGGATCCGGAGGAGGCGGCCCTGCAGATGAAGGCCCACATCCAGAACACCTACGATTTGCTCCTGCTGGGAAGATAGACCCAATCCCGACCGATTTTCGGAGGGGAGGGGGCCCGAAAGGGCCCCCTCCCCTCCTTTTTGTTCCAAAAAGAACTTATGGTCCAGTCTTGACAGGGAAGGGACGCGATGTTATGCATTTGTTAGTGATACGACAATAAACGCATAGATGGATACATAAAACGAGGAGGCGGCTTGGGATGCTTGGTAAACGGGTTGTCCAGCTGGGGTATGGAATGCAGGGAAAGGCGAGTCTTGTCGATCTATTGGAGGCGCCGGGGGTTGGCGAAATCGTCGTCACCGATTGCTACCCGGGTTTTGAACGGGACATCGCGGCCCTGGGCGAGACACGCGTGAAGGCCGTTTCGGTCGACGCGACGAAAAGCGAAGAGCTGGCCGCGGTCATGGCCGGAGCCGACGTGGTCGTCGAACTGCTTCCCGGCCTTTTCGCCCTGCCCGTGGCGAGGCTGGCGGCAAAGCTGGGGGTCAACCTCGTCTCCGCCATGTACCTGGCCAATCCCGGCGAACAGGACCCGGTCAGGCGGGAGGCCAACCAGCGGGAGCTGGCCGAGATCGACGCCGTGATGAAGGAAAAGGGAAAGGTGATCCTCGAAGAATTCGGCATGGACCCCGGCATCGACCTTGTTTTGGGGCGCGCCTGCCTTGACGGGCTGGACGAGGTGCATGCCTTCCACTCCTACGGGGCGGGCTTTCCCGAGCGGGAAGCGGCGAACAACCCGATTCGATACAAATTCACCTGGTCGATCGTCGGCGTGATGCGATCCTACCTGAGGCCCGCCGTCGTGATCAAGAACGGCCTCGACGTCCCGGTCAGGGCCGACGAAATGTTCAGCCGGGCGAACACCCATATCCTCGATCTTCCAGAAATGGGCGGCCCCCTCGAATGTTTCCCCAACGGGGACAGCAGCCATTTCGCCAGGGCTTTCGGGATCCGCGAAACGGTGAAGGACATGGGGCGCTACATCTGCCGCTGGCCCGGGCATGCCGCCTATTGGGAAATCATGGCAAAATGCGGTTTCCTTTCGGACGACCCGATCCGGGTGGGCGGCTGCGAAGTGGCCCCCACCGCCTTTTGCGCGGCCCTGCTCGGCTCGCAGGAGCAGTTCTTCTACGGCGAGGGGGAGAGAGATGTCGCCCTTGTTCGGACGGATGCGAGAGGGTTGAAAAACGGCAAGCCCTGGCGGGTGATCTGTCAGGTAGTGGACAAGAGGGACCTCAAGAGCGGCTTGACCTCCATGCAGAGGACCGTCGGTTTCCCGGTTTCCATCGGGGCCCGGATGATCCTGGACGGGCGCCTCGAAAAGAAGGGCGTCGTCAGCCCCAGCGAGGTTCCCTTCGAGGAGTTCATGAGCGAGCTGGGGCGCAGGGGCATCCGCTGGAGCCGGGAGGAAGGTCCATGGGACGGCCGGATGGAACCCTAGACGTCCCCTTCATCAAGGGGCACATGGGCGGGAACACGATCGCCCTGCTTCCGGGCGCCGGAATTCCCGAGGAGAGACAGCTGGAAACGGCGCTTCATCTCCTGCGCGACACGCATCTGGGTTGCCACGAGGCGGGGCTGGTTTATCCCCCCTCTGAATCGGGCCGACTCCCCCTGAAGATCGTGGGCCGTTCCTCGCGAAATTACATCACGGCTTGCGGCGGACTGACCCAGGTGCTTGGCGCAGCCGTGGGATCCGGGCAGCTGGCGGAGGTCATGGGCTTCGGGCCCTGCGGCGCTTCCCGGGTGGTGCTGGAAACCGCCGCAGGCGACGTTCCGATCGCCGTNGGCGGGAGGCGGGGGGCAGTTCGGACCGAGACCGACATGACCCCGTTCCTGGATGAAGTCCTTGCAAGCGGCGTGGAAAGGATCATCCTTGGCGGAACGGCCGCCGTGCGGGCGGGGAAATTCCTCGTGGTTTGCGCGGACGACCTGGCGGGTCGTCTTGAAGCGGGGGAGATCGCCGCCCTTGCTCCTTCCGCCAGGATCGCGCTGACGGAAATCCAGGCGGAATTCCTGGCTCGCTACCCCCAGGCGAGTCTCGATTTCGCGCTTTACGATCTTCATCCCCGGCGCGCTGGGAACCTCGGACGCCTGGTGTTTCCCCACTGGATCCCCTGCGGTCACATCGAACCCGCCTGCGGAACCGGGACCGTCGCGGTCTGCGCCGCGCTGGCTTTTCTGGGCGAGCTCCCCGGAAGAGGCGCACAACGGCGGACGGAGGTCCGGTTCGAATCCGGCGGCGGGCCTGATCTAGGCGGGCCGGACGTCACAACGGCATTCACGGAACCGGGCGACGGAGGGATCCGGTCGATCCGTTTCTCGCACAGTCTGGTCGAGCTGACCTCGAGAGGGAAGGTGATGCTTCCGGCAGACGATCATTGACGAAAAATCCGAATGACACGCAAGAAACGGAAGCCAAGCCAGAAGAAGGAGTGAGTCAAGTGGAGAATATCGCTGCAAAAGGAATGATCTCTCTTCTGCCCATCGTCCTGACTCTTTTTCTCGCGTTCTTCACCAAGGACGCCGTGTTTTCCCTCGTCATCGGCTGCATTGCGGGTGTCCTGATCGCGGGCTTCGACCCTGCCACGGGCCTGTCCAAGCTGTTCCAGCACGCCCTGGGCAACGGCGATTTCATCTGGGTCATGATGATCGAGATCGCCATCGGAATCATGATTGCCTTCTACCTGAAGGCTGGAGTGATCAAGGCCTTCGCGGACTGGGCCTCCACCAGGATCCGCACGCGTCGCCAGGCCTCCGGCTTCGGGTGGGTCCTGGGTGTTCTCATCTTCTTCAGCGACTACTTTTCCCCGCTTTTCAGCGGACCCATCGCCCGTCCTTTGACCGACAAGTACAAGGTTTCCCGCGAGATGCTCGCCTATGAGCTCGACTCCGGGAGCGCCCCCGTCTGCACGATCATCCCTCTGAGCGGCTGGGCCGTCTACATTGCGGGGCTGCTCAAGGGATACGGCCCCATCACCACCGCCGAGGAGGGCATGAGCGCGTTCGTCCGCTCGATTCCCTACAATTTCTACGGCTGGCTCGCCGTCATCATGTGCGGCCTGATCGCCTTCCAGTTCCTCCCGAACTTCGGTCCCATGAAGAAGGCCGAGGAGCGGGCACTGAAGGAAGGAAAAGTCATCCGCGACGGGGCGACGCCCCTCAGCGGTCCCGAGCTTGACGAGATCACGATGACGGAGGGCAAGACCCCGAACCTAATGATCTACCTCTTCATCCCTGTGATCCTCATCATCGGCATCGCTCTCGGGACCTTCTTCGTTCTTCACAGCACCAAAACCCTGGAGGCCTTCTTCGTGGCCGTCATGTACCAGGCCGTCGTTCTCGCGGTGGGTGGCTACTTCAAGGACATCAAGGATGCCATGGACACGGCGTACAAGGGCATCAAGGCCGTCCTGCCGGCCATCATGATCCTGGCGCTGGCCTACTGCATCAACGACATCTCCAAGGTCCTGGGCGCCCAGAAGTACATCTTCTCCATGGCTCAGTCCTGGATGACGCCGGCCATGCTTCCTCTGGCCACCTTCATCGCGGGGGCGTTGATCTCCTTCTTCACCGGCACTTCCTGGGGGACCTACGCCATTCTGACGCCCTTCGTCCTGCCTCTGGCCATGCAGCTTTCGGGCAACACCCTGTCTCCGCTGGTGTTCGCGACCATCGGGGCCGTCGTAGGCGGCGGCTGCTTCGGCGACCACTGCTCTCCGGTGTCCGACACGACCTGCCTCTCCTCCTTCGGGGCCGGTTCCGACCACATGGACCACGTCTCGACCCAGATTCCGTATGCGTTCACGGCAGGCGTCCTGGCGGCCGTGGTCTACGGCGCCCTCGGAGTCCTGTCCGTCTAGGTTTAAACTGTAAACGGGAGAACAGCGGGAGCCGTCCTCGACTAGGGGCGCTCCCGCTTTCCCGGACCCTTTTTCGGGAGGTTGCATCCATGGAAACGCAGAAAGCCGAGATCGGCATCCTTTGCTGGGAAGCCGGACAGGTCCCCAGGGGCCTCGTCCAGCTGGAATCGCTCGTCGGAAACAGCACCAACCCTGAAAGCTACGCCTTCCCGGTTCGTTTTTGCCGAGTGAAGGGTGCGAATATCGAGACGATCCTCGAAAACCCCAGCCGGAAGGTCCTGGAAACCATGATCGCGGAGGCCAGGACCATGGCGGGCGAGGGGTCCGCGCGATCACCACCAGCTGCGGCTTCAACGCGGTTTTTCAGGACGAGCTGGCGGCGGAAGCCGGTGTTCCCGTCTTCACCTCCAGCCTTCTGCAGGTTCCCTTTGTCCAGAAGATCGTGGGGAAAGGATCGGAGGTGGCGGTCCTGACCGCCAAGGCGGCGGCGCTGAAGCCCGAACACCTGGCGGCGGCGGGAATCACCCGGACCGACAATCTCCACGTCCATGGGCTCGAGGGATGCCCCCAGTGGAGCAAGATCTTTACGTCACCCGACGAGGATATGGACCTGGAAGCCGTGAGGGGGGAAATCCTGGGCGTAGCCCTCGATGCCGTGAGAACGCACCCGAGGACGGCGGCGTTCGTCCTGGAATGCACGGATCTGCCTCCCTTCGCGGCGGCGATCAGGAACATGACCGGTTTGCCGGTCTTCGATTTCATCACGATGGTCAACACCGTCCACGCCTCGCTCTGAGGGGGACGAAGAACTGGAGGTCTTATCGGTGAAAAGCGTTCTCGTTTTCGGCGCGGGCCGGGTGGCACGGCCCTGCGTGCAGTACCTCCTGAAACAGGAGGGGATCTTCGTGACGGTGGTGGACATGGCCCCTGAAAACCTGCAGCGGGTCACCGGAAATCACCCGAAAAGCGCATCGGTCGTTGCCGACGCGGGGAGGGACTCCGGCAGCATCATTGCCTCAGTCAGGCCCGATCTGGTGATCAACCTGCTGCCCCCGGCCTTCATGGCCCCGGTCGCGAGGCAGTGCCTCGAAGCGGGGGTGCATCTGGTCCATCCGGCCTATCTCGATGCAGAAACGCTGGCCCTGGATGGACAGGCGAAAGCGGCGGGACTGACATTCCTGGCGGAGCTGGGCCTGGATCCGGGGATCGACCACATGTCGGCGGCCCGGACGGTGAAGTTCATCCGGGACCGGGGCGGCCGTGTGGAAAGCTTCCGGTCGATCTGCGGGGCCCTGCCCTCGGCGGAGGCCAACACGAACCCCTGGGGATACAAGCTTTCCTGGGCGCCGGCCAGCCTGATCGGGGCCAGCAAGCGGGACGCGAAGGTTCTGCTGGACGGCGAGGTCCACGAGTGGCCGAACGGCGAGACCTACGAGCACGCGTACATGGAGGAAACCGACCCGCTCGGATGGTTCGAGATCTACGCCAACGCCGATTCCCTGCCGTACCTGGAACGCTACGGGATCCCCGAGGCGAAAACGATCTACCGGGGAACGATCCGCTACGTGGGCTGGTGCGAGACGGTCGTGGCGATGAATGCCCTCGGATTGGTGGAGACGGACGGGCAGGACTTTTCGGGGATGACCTACCGGGGCTTCATGGCCCGGGCGGCCGGGGAAACGGACCCCGCGAAGGCGGAGGAGGCCGTGTGCGGAAAGCTCGGCATCGGGCGGTACTCGGCGATCTTCGAGCGGTTCGCGTGGCTGGGGCTGTTCGACGACCGGCCGCTGCCGTTCACGCAGGGCTCGGCCCGGGACGTGATCTCGCACCTGTTCGGCGAGAAGCTGGTCTACACGGAAGGCGAGCGGGACCTGGTGATCCTGAAGGACGAGATGGTGGCGGTGTACCCGGAATCGGGCAAGCGCCTGAGGTACACATCGACGCTGGTGGACTTCGGAATCCCGGGAGGAGACAGCTCCATCGCCCGGACCACGGGGCTTCCCCCCGCTATCGCGGCGCGGTTCATCCTCGAAGGATCCATTCAGGCGACGGGAGTGCTGACCCCCGTTCTGCCGGAAATCACCGACACGGTCCTGGCCGAGCTGGCCCGCGAGGGGATCGTGCTGGAGGAAGAGAAGGCGGAGATCTAACCGCTTCTCAGGCAAGACGAAGGAGAGGACCCCTGGGGGGGTCCTCTCCTTTTTTCCTTTCCGTAATGACGTTTCCTTTTGCTGTTTTCAGTTCTTCGGAGTGACCTTCGTATAGAGAATTTCCTTGCCGTTCACGATCTTCAGGATCGCACCCGGCTTGTTCAGCGGGTCGTGGGTCTTGGGATCCATGTTCAGGGTGAAGTCGAGGAGCTTCAGGTTCTTCGTCTTCGTCAGGGCCTCGGCGATGGCGGCTCCGTCGGCCTTGCCCGCCCGCTTGATGGCGTCGAAAAGGGAGTACATGGCGTCGTAGCCCAGCGTGATGCTGACGATTTCAACAGGGGCCTTCCCGAAGCGTTTCGTGTATTTCTCGATCAGGGGTTTCAGGACGGGATCGTCGAAGGCGATGTGGGTGACCCAGTAGGTGCCCTCCATGGCCTTTCCCGCGATCTCCGACATGGCCGGGCTGTAGCCGTCGCCACCGATGAAGATGGGCTTCCATCCCATTTCCTCGCACTGTTTGATGATGAGCGCCATTTCCTTGTAGAGACCGGGGAGGACGACGGCCTTGGCGCCGGTTGCCTTCGCCTGTGTGATCTGGGCCCTGAAGTCGACGTCGCCCTCGCGGTAGCCGTAGAGCCCGGCGACCTTGCCGCCGGCCTTGGTGTAGGTGGAAACGAAGAACTGCTTCATGCCTTCGGCATAATCGCTGCCGACGTCATGGAAGATGACCGATTCCTTGAGCTTCAGGTTATTGGCCAGGAATTCCGCCATGATTTTGCCCTGGTAGGGATCCGTGAAGCAGATCCGGAAGGAGAAGGGGTACGGCGTTCCCTTGTCGGGATCGACCGTCACCGCGGGGTTCGTGGCGGAGGTGGCCATGATGGGAACCTTGTACTGTTCGCTGATCGGGCGGATGGCGATCTGCAGGCCGCTGTAGTTCGTGCCGGCGATGGCGACGACCTTGTCCTGCAGGATCATGCGGCGTGCCGCGTTGACGGTGTCTTCCGCGCGCCCCTTGGTGTCGTAGACGATCAGCTCGACCGGGCGGCCGAGAAGCCCGCCCTTGGCGTTGATCTCTTCCACGGCCAGGATGGAGACGTTCTGATAGTGCTCGCCCCAGGTCGCTCCAGACCCGGTCAGGGCGGCCAGCTTGCCGATCTTGATGGGCTCGGCTGCCCATGCCGCGGATGCGGCCAGCAGGACCAACAGACAGATCAGGTAAAGCGCTTTCTTCATGACTCTCCCCCTCCTCTTGGATTTTCGGTCCCCACAGTTTCCCGGCACGAACTGAAAAAGCCTTTCCTCTCCGCTGTGCCGGGGATTACGGCGGGATTTCCCGCTCTTGGACCCCTTTTGGTTTTTCTTTTTTGGGGTTTTTCGCTCAGCCCCGCCGCACCAGCGAGTCGCAGGAGGAGCGGATGTGCCGTTCCATGGCTTCCCTTGCGGCGGCGGCGTCCCCGGTGAGGATGGCCTCCGTGATGGCCCCGTGTTCGTAGTAGGTCGGCCCGTAGAGGCCCGCGGAAAAACGCTCCCTGGATTCACGGGGGGTCAGAAAATAGGTGTCGTAGGCATAGATGTAAAGCTGGGTCCTCCAGAAGCACTGCCTCAGAAAACGTTCGACGTAGGCGTTGCCGCTTGCCCGGGCCACGGTGTTGTGGAAGCACTCGTTGTAATCGGTGAAGCGATCCCTGTCCCAGTTGCGGTAGATTTCCCCGATTTCCTCCTGGAGGCCGGACAGGGTCTTCCGGTCGGATGCGGTCGCGCCCGTGGCGGCCAGTTCCGCGGCCAGTCCCTCGAGCTTCTGACGCGTCAGGAAGACCTGCTGCATATCCTCACCCGTGAGTTTGGGGACGATGTAACCCTTGGGCTCCACGCGTTCGAGAAGTCCTTCCGCGATCAGTTCCCGCATGGCGGTCCGGATGGGAGTGCGGCTCATGGCGAGGGTTTCCGCGAGCTGGTTCTCGCTCACCGATTCCCCGGGCGAGAAGACATGGTTGAGAATTCGGCTCGTGATTTCCGCCTTAGCCTTGCTTTCAGCCCGTTGTTCGCCTTGTCTTCCGATCATATTTGACTAATCCCCCAAAATTTATGCGATATATTAAGCGTCTGGGGTCCTTGCTGGGATCCCACAAATCGCTTATGCTATTCTCCTACGACGCGAAGCCCCCTGTCAATAACTTGATAAAAACTCAGCGGGAGGTGAAAGAATGAAAACGGTTCTCGTCTTCGGTGCGGGGCGCGTGGCCGGGCCCGCGGTTCGCACCCTCCTCGACAAGGGACATCGGGTCACCGTCATGGACCCGGTCGTGGAGAACGCAAGACGGGTTGTCGGGGACCATCCGCGGGGAAAGGCCGTCGCCGGCGATGCACTGCGTGACGGCCCCGCGCTGATCGAATCGGATCGTCCGGACATCCTCGTCAGCCTTCTGCCCGTCGCCCTCGCGGTGTCCGCAATCGACCTGTCCATTCGCTACGGGATCAGCCAGGTTAGTCCCATCTACCTCAACACGGCGAAGCATCTGGAGGATTCGATCCGTCGCATGGGCGTCACGGTTTTGGGGGAGGTTGGTCTCGATCCGGGCATCGACCATATTTCGGCCACCCGGACGATTCGGGGCATCCATGCCGCAGGCGGCCGGGTCGAGTCCTTCTGGTCCGTATGCGGTTCCCTGCCGGACTATGCGGCCAACACCAATCCCCTGGGCTACAAGCTGACCTGGGCGCCGGAATCCCTCGTCGCGGCGAGCGTTCGGGATGCCGTGATCGTGAAGGACGGGAGAACCGTTTCCTACCCGGGCGGCGAAGCCTTCCGCCGTTATGTCCTGGAGGAGATCGAAGGGCTGGGCTGGTTCGAGGTCTACGCCAACGCCGATTCCACGCCCTACATCGGGCAGTACGGAATGTCGGAGGTGAAGGACGTCTTCCGGGGAACGCTTCGCTTCGTCGGCTGGTGCGATTTCATCGTCGCCACCGGTTCGCTCGGTCTTTACGACCAGGAAAAGCGGTCCCTCGAAGGACTGACGTTCGCCGGGCTCATGAGGCGACTGACCGGGGCGCCCGCAAAGGCTCCGGCTCTCGAAGCGGCGGCCGCATTTCTCGGTCTGCCCGCCCATGGGCTGGTCATGAAGCAGATGAAGTGGCTCGGCCTTTTCGACGAACGGGAGATTCCCATGGCGAAAGGCAGCCCCCGCGATGTCCTGACCCTCCTTTATTACGAAAAACTCCTCCTGCTTCCCGAAGAACGGGACCTGGTCGTGATGCAGCACCGTTACCGGGTGTTCCACCCCGAGACCGGGCGAAGAACCCTGAGGACTTCGACCCTCGTGGACCGGGGCGGGGCGGGGGAGAAAACCTCGATCGCCCGGACGACCGGCACGCCGTTCGGCATCGGGGCGGACCTGATTCTGCAGGGCCGCGTTCCAGAGAAGGGGCTTATCGGCCCCACGGTGCCGTCCATCAACGACCCGATGTTGGAGGAACTCGAAGGCATGGGCATCCGTTTCACCGAGACCGAGAGAGAACTGAATCGAAAGGAGCGAGATTCATGAACGAAAAGACCGAGAACGAGCTGATCCGCCCGTCGAACTGGTGGGACGCGCTGCCCAGGGAGGGGTACGGGAACCTGGATAGGCTGGACACGGGACAGGAGTGGTACGCCGTGTACCGGCTGGATTCCAGGACCCGGATCATCTACGAGGACGGGCAGTTCGACGAGAACGTCAGCTACCTTGTGGAAGGGGATCGCCAGGCGGTCCTGATCGACACCGGCGACAACCTGGCGGACATCCGGAACCTGGTTCGGGGAATGACGGACCTGCCGGTCGCCGTCCTGAACACTCACCGACACCTGGACCACATCGGGGGGAACTACCTTTTCGACGATGTCTGGGCCTACGACCACCGGGTCACGCGAGAAGCGGCCGCCCTGGGCGTCGGGCACGAGGCGGCATCGGAGGTCATTCAGCCGGGCAGCTTCAGCAAGCCGGTTCCCCAACCGTTCTACGAAAACACCTACTGCATACCCCCGTACCGGGTCACCCGATGGATCGCGGACGGAGAACGGATCGACCTTGGAGGCAGGGTGCTCGAGGCCATCCACACGCCGGGGCACGCGCCGGACCACCTCATGTTCATGGAGCGCGAAACAGGCTATTTCTGGACGGGGGACAACTTCTACACGGGATGCGTCTACACCCACCTGCCGTGGGGGAACCTGGACGCGTTCATCGAAACCTACGAAAAGAAGATCCTGCCCCGGGTGGCCGAAGCCCGCCTGCTTTTGCCGAGCCACAACGACCCGTGTTCCCGGCTGGGCGTTCTGGAGGAGATGGCGGCTCTGGCCCGTCTTGCCGGAAAGGGCGGGGGAACGTACGAGGCCGGCGAAAAAGGCATGCGCAAGTACGGGGGATCCTGCTTCTCCCTCGTGATCGGCCCGCAGCAGGCCGAGAAGTGAACCGGGCCGGATCAGGGAAAAGAAGAACGATTTCCGTAAGGGAGTGTTGACCGATGACCGAAGCGAACAGATCCGCAGCCGAGCTTTTCGACGACGATTACGGGGAGAAGTGGTTCAGCGACACCGCGACCTTCGAGGAAGACCTGCTCTTCGTGTGGGGCCGGAAATGGAGCGTGTCCTCCGAGGTCGGAAAACTGAAGGCCTGCCTGGTGAGGCGTCCCGGCAAGGAGATCGAGGCCGTGAAGAACCCGGCCGACTGGCGGTGGGGGGACGTCATGGACCCGCAGAAGGCCCGCGACCAGCACGACGCCTTCACCCAGGTCTACCGGGACCACGGAGTGGAAGTCTTCTACGTTGAGGAACAGCGGCAGGATCGGCCGAACGCCATCTTCATGAGGGACAACGTGCTGGGGACACCGGAAGGGGCCATCCTGTGCCGCCAGGCCACCCGGTTCCGCCGCGGCGAAGAGGCGGCCGTTGCGAAGGCCCTGGCGAAGATCGGGTGCCCCATCGTGCGAACCGTTTCCGGCAGGGGATTCTTCGAGGGAGCCTGCGCCATGTGGATCGACCGGCATACGGTGATCCTGGGCAGCGGGGTGCGGTCCAACGCCGAGGGCATCCGCCAGGTGGAGGAGATCCTCCGCCCCATGGGAGTCGACAGCGTTCTTCGCTACCAGATCCCCTGGGGGCATGCCCACCTGGACGGGCTGATGAACCCGGTTGACCGGAAGAAGATCCTGATCTTCCCCTGGCAGACCCCGTACGATGTCATCGAGCCCCTGCGGGGGATGGGTTTCCAGCTGATCGAAGCGCCCTCCATCGAAGAGGTCAAACACGGGATGGCGGTCAACCTTGTCGCCGTCGCTCCGGGCCTGGTGGTTATGCCCGCCGGCAATCCGCAGACGCAAAAGGCGCTTGAGAAGGCCGGTGTGGAGGTTATCCCCGCGGACGTCTCGGAACTGATGAAGGGGTACGGTTCGCTCCATTGCATGACGGCCTTCCTGGAGCGGGAAGAGGCCTGAGGGGAGAAAAACATGGCGTCGCTGAAGGATAGCCCGCAGTATTACCACCGCGTGCTGGAGCGCATCCCGCCGCGCCCTGCCCCCGCCTTTTCCGACGAGGAAATGCAGAAGCGCGTCTGGGGCCGGCGCTGGGGGGTGAAGAACGACGTCGAGACGCTGAAGACGGTGCTCCTGCACCGCCCGGGCCCGGAAATCCGGCTGATGACCGCCGACAGGTACGACCCCTCCATCGAAGCCCTGATCGATGACGACGAACAGTGGTACTTCCGCTCGAACCGGGAGCCCGACCTGGCGAAGATGCAGGCTGAGCACGACTCGTTCGCGAAGCTGCTTAGGGACAACGGAGTCGAGGTCGTTTTCATGGACGGCGGGCCCCGGAACCCGAACGCGATGTTCACGCGCGACACGGGGATGGTCGTCGACGGAGGGCTCATCGTGTCCCGCATGGGGCCTGTCGGCAAGCCCTACGGGACGGGCCGACGGGGGGAGGAGCTCTATCTCACCCGCAAGGCCGCGGAGCTCGGCATGCCCATCCTGCGGACGATCGCGGGGGAAGGGCTCATGGAGGGCGGCAGCTTCTGCCTCCTGGACGAGCGGCACGCCGCCGTCGGCATGAGCTTTAGGGGCAACGACTCCGGGGCCGGTCAGGTCGAGGAGGTTCTGAAACTTCTCGGCATCGAGCTGATCCGCGTCGCCCTGCCCGGATTCGCCATGCACCTGGACGGCGGGATCGTCATGGTCGATCACGACAAGGCCGTGGTCAACGTCGAACGTCTTCCCTACTGGTTCATCGACCGCCTCGGCGAGCTGGGGATCGAGCTGGTCTACGCCGACTACCGAGACGTCGGCTACGCGGTGAACGTCCTCACCATCCGTCCCGGCGTCGTGATCATGGACGAGCGGGGCGTCTGGACCCGGGAAAGCCTCGAGAAGCGCGGAGTGACCGTTCTCCCGACATGCTGGGAGGAATGCACGAAACACGGCGGAGGGGTTCACTGTTCCTCTCTCCCCCTGGTGAGGGATCGGGACTAGGGCCTCATGGCGCGGCAAAGGGTCGACCTGGTGGTCAGGGCTCCCCACGTCCTGACAATGGAAGGGGCGGGGGTCGGTTACCGGGCCGATACGGCCCTGGCGGTGGAAAGGGGCCGGATTGAGGCCGTCGGACCCGCCGAAGCGATCCTGGGGACCTATGCGCCCGAGTCGGTGATCTTCCGCGAAAACACTCTGCTCATGCCGGGTTTCGTGGATGCCCATTGCCACATGGAGATGTCGGTGCTGCGGGGCGTCGCCCAGGATACGTCCGACTGGATGATGTCGGGCCTNTGTCCCTTCAAGCGGCACCTGAGCCGGGAGGACCGTCGCGCGGGGTTTCTCCTCGGCGTCATGGAGGCCCTGGCCGCAGGGACCACGACGGTGGGCAACTACGACGACGAGATGAACGACGAGGCGGAAACCGTCGGGCGGATCGGCCTTCGCGGGCATCTCACCCAGCTTTTCCGGGAAGTGCCGGACAGGGTTTACGCGCCGGGCGAGCTGTACGGGATCGACGAAGAGCTCGGGAACACGCGCCTGGAGTCCATGTTCGACCTCTTCGACCGTTGGGACGGACATGCCGACGGGCGTGTCCGGATCCTGTTCGGGCCCATGGGTCCCGACTTCGTGAGCGCCGGAACTCTTCACCGGATCCGGCGGCAGGCCCTGGAAAAGGGAACCCGGGTTCACCTGCACGTGGCCCAGGGTGACCGGGAAACGGCCCAGATGGTGATGCGGTACGGAATGAGGCCGATCCCCTGGCTGGCGAGTGAAGGGTTCCTCGACGAATCGCTGATCGCGGTGCACCTGACGGACGCCACGGACGACGAGGCCCGCCTGGTCGCGGAAAGCGGAGCTTCCATGGCGCTCTGCTCCAACTCGATCGGCATCATCGACGGAATCGTCCCGCCCGCGAAGATTTTCCGGGAGGCGGGAGGACTGGTCGCCCTAGGCTCCGACCAGGCCCCCGGCAACAACAACCACAACATGTTCAGCGAGATGCACGCCACGGCTCTCTTCAACAAGATCCGTTTCTCGGACCCCGAAGCCATGCCGGCCTGGCAGGTCCTCAGGATGGCTACGGTCGAGGGGGCCCGGGCGATCGGACTGGGGAACGTGACAGGGTCGCTGGAGGAGGGTCGTCGGGCCGATTTCATCCTGGTGGACCTGTCCTCCCCGACGATGATGCCCGTCTTCGCGAACCCGATGAGGAACCTGGTGCCGAACCTTGTTTACGGATGCCGGGGAAGCGAGGTTGTCCTGACTGCAGTGGAGGGCCGGGTCCTCTACGAGGACGGGCAGTATCTCACCCTGGACCCGAAAGAGGTGAAGGACCGGCTGCCCTGCATCGCCGAAAGGCTCGGGGCGGCGGCGCGGGAGGAGTTTCTCCGTCTTCGGGGCACGAACGCGGTGTTTATGGAAGAAGGGAAACTCTGAGCGAAAAAACGGCAAGGAAACGCGGGGTCCCCGGAAAATCGGGAACCCCGCGCCTTTTTTGCGCTTCTATTTATCGTCCGTCCGCGTGAAGCGGCTGACCGGATCCCCGTCGTTGTCCAGAAGCTCGAAGGCAAAAGATTTGCCGTCGGGTCCGACGTCGAACCGGACCGTTCCCGCGTCTCCATCGTCGAGGCCTGCGGCTGAGAGAAGGAAGTTGTCGCGGTTTAGGGCTTTCAGGTTGAGTTCGAAGCCTTTCGGGCCCAGCCTCAGCACGAGGGTTCCCCGCCGATCCATGAGACGCGCCGGGCCGAAGAGGGGGCTTTCGTAGGTCCCCGCATAGGCGGCCCCCGGCAGGGGCAACGTGGCGCCTTTCGGCCTCACGCCCTTTTGCGCCTCCTCGGCAAGCTTTTTCTTCCAGCCCTCCAGAGCCGTCCCGAGGCGATCCGAATCGTCCGCCGCGCCGGTGCAGAGGTCCATGAACACCATTCCCAGCGCATCGGGAGCGGGGGTCACCAGGTTCGAGAGGATGACGATGCCCAGATCGAGCGCGGGGGCCATCATCACCAGTGTCGCGCTACCGGTCGTGGCTCCGTTGTGCCAGATCAGGGGGCACGGTTCATAGTCGGTCTTCACCCACCCCAGGCAGTAGGCGTTCTTTCCCTCGGCGATAGGCGTTTGGGGTTCGTGGGTGAAGGCCAGGCTTTCCTTGCCCACGACCTTCTTTCCCTCGAAGGTTCCCTCCCCGAGCTGCATGCGGACCCATTTCGCCATGTCGAGGATGTTCGAGTTGATGCCCCCCGCCGGGCCGTAGACGTACGGCCAGTCGAACATGGGCCAGTCCCTCGAAATCGGCGTCGCCTTTTTCCCGTCGAACGTGTGGAAGGTGGCCTCGTTGCCGGACTTGAAAAGGGCTTCCCGGGAGGTGGAGGATTCGGTCATTCCCAGCGGGTCGAAAATCCGTTCCTGGATGTTCTGTTCCCAGGTTTTACCGGTTTTCGTCTCCACCACGGCCGCTGCGGTCACCCAGAGGTTGTTCACGTAGGCAAACTCCGAGCGGAAACTGGAGACGGGCCTGATGGCGGCGGTGGACCGGACGATGTCCTCCCGCCCATAGCCGATCATGGCGAGAAGATCTCCTGCGTAGGGTTTCATGCCGCTGTGCTGGGCCATCAGGTCGCGCACCTGGAATTCCTTCGTCACCCAGGGGTCGTACATGGCGAAGCCGGGCAGGTGGGAGATGACGGGATCCTTCCAGCGGACCTTGCCCTCGTCCACGAGAGTGGCCACAAGGGTTGCCGTGAAGGCCTTGGAGGTGGAGCCGACCTGGAAGCGGGTGTGGGGGTCCACCGGCTCCGGTTTCCCGATCTCCTTCACCCCGAAGCTTTTCGCGTAGACGACCCGGTCCCCCTGGACCACGGCGACGGCCATGCCGGGGATCCTGAAGTCGTTGCGGGCCTTATCCACCTGCCGTTCGAACTCCCGGAAGACTTTTTCCAGTTCGGGTTCCGACAGGGTTTCGCGCCCGCCGGCCCGGGAAACTCCCGTGAAAACGAAGCCTAGGAACAATCCGGCAACGAGAAGGCCGACGAGGGGAATGCCGCAGAAACATCTTTTCCGCAAGGAGCCTCACCTCCGCTGATTTTATGATGATGAAACGGGCCTGAAACAAGATTAACTCCCCCGGTGCGATTCCGCAAGCCGATTGTCTTTTCGGCTTCCCATCGTTTACCATCTAGCTGAAAAACAGCGAGAGGAACAGAGGAGGCGACATCGAGGATGATCAACACGCTGAAGAGGAAGCTCATGGCGGGGCAGCCGGCGATCGGACCGTTCCTGACGCTCAACTGCCCGGACCTCGTGGAACTGATGGGACTGACGGGTTTCGACTTCCTCATCATCGACACCGAGCACGGGCCCATGGAGGCCGAGTCGATCCAGAACCTGATCCGCGCCGCGGAGCTGAGGGGGATCACCCCCATCGTCCGGGTTTCCGACACCCGCGACGTGACGATCCTGAAAACCCTGGACGTCGGCGCACACGGAATCCAGGTTCCCCAGGTCAATTCGCGGGAAGCCGCCGAATCCGTCGTGCGGGCCGCGAAATACTTCCCCGTCGGGAGCCGGGGGGCCGCCATGCCGCGTGCGGCGGAATACGGTCTCAGGCCCTTCGACGAACACCTGGCCTCAGCGAACGACGAGACGATGGTGATCGTGCACTGCGAAAACAGGGCTGGACTTTCCTGCATCGAGGAAATCGCCGCAACTCCGGGGCTGGACGTGGTCTTCGTCGGGCCCT
Organism: Synergistales bacterium; assembly: GCA_015657435.1. GTDB lineage: Bacteria > Synergistota > Synergistia > Synergistales > 79-D21 > 79-D21. The sequence goes on from JADLKH010000004.1 coordinate 183,984, forward strand.
ACGACTTGTCCCAGTCTCTGGGTTTTCCCGGCAGGCTCGACAACCCCCAGGTCGTCGCCGCGGTCGACCGGGCGCTCAAGGCGGCCCAAAACGCGGGAAAGCCCGCCGGGATCTTCGTGACGGGTACGGACGAGGCCCGCATGAGACTGGACCAGGGGTTTCGCTACATCGCCTACAGCATGGACTCCATCCTTTTCGCGGGCGCCTGCAGCCAGGCCGTGAAAACCCTGAAGAGCCACATGGGGTGTCAGGCCGAATAGGAGGGCGGAATTCCCATGAGGCGAAAAACCGGGTTTCTCCTCGCCTTTCTGCTGATCCTCTCCTTCCCGCTGATTGCGGCGGGGCAGGAAACGCGCACCTTCAGGGGGAACTTCACGCCCGCCTCGCGGGGAGAGGAACTGCTGAAAGCCCTGGTGGACTATGCCGATCCGGATTCGGTCGAGATGATCCTCGACGGTGAGCCCGACGAAGGCTGGAACGTCCGGGATCTTTTCTTCCGGGTCAGGGGAGGTCTCTTTGCCGGGAAGATCCGCGTGGAGGACATCGCCCTCTCGGCTTCCTTCGTCAGCCTTGCCCCGCCCTCGGGCGGAGGGAAGCTCGAAGTCCGCTCGGCGATGCGGAGCAACATCGAGGTCGTCCTGCTGGAGTCGGACGTGAACGGGGCCATCCGGACGTTCACCTCCGACAAAGACGGGAACTGGAGAGACGTTTCCGTCCGGTTCGTCCCGCCCCGGAACATCGAGGCCCGCGGACGCTACCACGTGAAGAACCCCGGCCTCGTCATCCTGGCGGAGGTCGACACGGGTCTGGCGATCCGCGAGGGGCGGGAGATCTGGCTGGAGGACACGAGGCTCAGGATCAACAACGCGGAGCAGACCGCCACGGTGAGGGAAGCCATCGAGAAGCTCCAGCCCGTCGTGGACATCCGGAAATTCCCTTTTCCCGTTTCGCTGGCCGTGCTGAATACCGGCCAGGGGCGCCTCGAGATCGCTTCGAGGACCCGTCCCTGTCCCTTTGAGGGAATCGTTTACCGATACAGCCGCTAGGCTCGGGGGAGGATTGTCATGTCAACGGAACTCAAGCCCGTCGTCTCCAAGGAAGACACTTTCGACCGTCTGGAAATCCGCCTCGGACGGATCCTGTCCGCCGAGATCGAGCCTTCTTCCCCGAAGAAGGCCTACCGGATCGTGGCGGATTTCGGAAAGTTCGGGAAGAAAACCAGCGTGGGGCGGTTCACCCTGCACTCCCCGGAAGAGCTCGTCGGCCATCTGGTCGTCGCGGTCCTGAACTTCGAGCCCCGCCAGGTGGGGGAAACCGTTTCCGAGGTCCTGGTCCTGGGTGTGCAGTACCCGAAGGCCGACAGCGGCGAAGCGACGTTTCTGACTCCGGCCGAAGAGGCGAAGATCGGCGGGAAGGTGTTCTAGCCCAGCGCCTTGGCCAGAAGCGACGTGAAGATCACCATGCAGAGGAGGGCCATGGGATAGGTGGCCCCGTAGCCGGTGCTGCACTCCTCGCCTCCGGTGGCGTCGATGGCCGCCCCCAGCCCGGGGGTGCTGGTCATGGCCCCGCAGATGGCCCCTGCCAGCAGAACCCAGTTGATCTTCCAGACGAAGCGCCCCAGAAAGAACCCGGCCAGCTCCGAGGCAAGGGCCGAAAAGAGGGCGATTCCCACCAGGAGCAAACCGTGCCGCATAAGGGCTTCGATGATCTGGGGGCCCGCCATCAGGCCGACGACCGCCAGGAAATAGGCCAGAGATATCCCCCGTATGGCAGAAAGGGTTTTCTTTTCCATTCGCATGGGAAGCGGCCCGAGACGTCCAATCGCTCCGAGGGCCAGTGCGGCGATCAGGCCGCCTCCTGTGCTGCCCAGGGAGACGGGGTTTCCCATGACGGGAACCGTGATGCTGCCCAGCAGGACTCCGAAGATGATGCAGACCACGAAGGAAATCACGGAGAAGGGAGCGGATTGCGGGATCTTTGCGGCTTCGCCCTTCTCTTCGCTGCCCCCCCTGTACAGCTGAAGCAGTTCCTCCCTTTCCCTTTTCACGTCGATCCGGAAAAGGATCGGCGCAAGCTGGACGAAAAAGACAACGGCCAGAGCCCCGAAGGGATACGCGATGGTGTACCCGACGGTGACCATCGGATTTCCCCCTGTGGCTTCCAGAGCGGCGCCCAGTCCCGGTGAGCTGGTCAGGGCTCCCGTGTAGGTTCCGGCAATGAGGAGAGGGTCGATGCCCGCCGCCATGCGGGCCACCGCATAGGTGGCAAGGGCTCCCACCAGCGTGACCACCAAGCTCAGGAGGATGAATTTGATCCCGAACTTCCTCACCACCAGGACGATGTCCTCTGCGGACAGCAGTCCCACCGCGATGACGAAGAGCATGAGGTTCCAGTTGAAGAGTTCGAAGGAGACCTTCACGTTCAGCATGCCCAGGATCAGCCCCGTGATGAGGACACCGGAGGAACCGAGGCTGAGGGCCCCGAACCTGACCTGTCCGAGGAGCAGGCCGGTCGCCACGGCAAGACTCAAAAGGAGCAGCTGGTTGTGAAGAAGCGCGTCCAGGAATTCACCCATGTGGATCCCTCCAAGTCGTAGCCGGATTTCCAGGCCCGCAACCGGACGAGTCGCCGCCCGCAGGATGCCGACCCGCTCAAACCCGGTTTCAACCGAATCTTATCCGGAAAGGCCGGGTCCAGGCAAACCTTTCCTTCCGCCGTGAATTTCCGGATTGGCCGTTTCCCATTGTAAGGCCGTGGGCAAGACCGTGAAGGAAGCGGGCCGCTTTAAATAATTTACTTTCGTTTACATTATTTACATATTCTTGAATGGGGTTTTCAGTTTTTTTAACATGAGAGGCGGCTGAGGTTCCATAAATTTATCGGGTGGTGATGAGGATGAAGTCTTGCCGGTGGTTTTCTCGTATTGTCGGTGTCCTGCTTTTCGTTTCCCTTCTCGCGGCGGGGTCCGCGTTTGTGCCGGGGGCGGCGGAAGCGGTGACCAAGCTGCGGATGGGCCATGAAATGCCCGAGAACCATCCCTACCATATCGGTTCCGTGAAGTTCGGGGACATCCTGAAGCAGAAGACCGGCGGCAGGATCGAGGTCGTCGTCTACCCCAACGGCCAGTTGGGCAACCAGAAACAGCTCGCGGAAATGGTCGCGGCCGGCCAGCTGGATCTCTGCCTCGTCTGGCAGGGCATCATGGAAAGCTACGACAAGAACACGGGCGTCGTGTCCCTTCCGTTCATCTTCGACAGCTGGAAACACACCTGGAAGGTTGTCGACGGCCCGGTGGGACAGGAGATTTTCAAGCCTCTCGAAGCCAAAAACATCAAGGTCGTGACGGTTTTCAACAACGGACTCTACAACGTGGTGTCCAGGGTTCCCGTCAAGAGTCCCGCCGACATGAAGGGCATCAAGCTCCGCGTCCAGCCCTCGGCGGTTTTCGTGGAGACCGGCCAGATGATGGGATCGGTCGTGACCCCTATGGCCTTCGGCGAAGTCTACTCCGCTTTGCAGCTCGGGGCCATCGATGCCCAGATCCAGGGGCCCATCAACGTTCGCAAGAGCAAGCACTTCGAAGTGGCCAAATACACCTGCCAGAACGAGATTTCCTTCCTTCTGGAACCCATGCTGATGAACGCGAAGGCGTTCAACGCCCTCTCCAAGGAAGATCAGAAGGCGGTGCTGGATGCGGCGCATGAGGCGGCCGTGTGGCAGAGGAAGTTTGCGGAGGAAGAGGAAGTTCGGGACACCGTGTTCCTGAAGGCCAACGGGATGCAGTACTACAAGGCCGACAAAAACCAGTGGCGTGCCGCGACGATGCCGATGTACGACAAGCATCCGGAGTGGAAGGGCATGGTCAAGAAGATCAACGACCTGAAAAAGTAAAAGGAGACAGAGGCGGAGCATGTGTGCCCGGCCGCTACCCAAAGGGTCATGCGGCCGGGCACATTGAATTTCGGGAGGTGCGCGCCATGGTTTTGAAAAAGGCAGACGGGTTGCTCATCAAGATTACCGATTTTTTCACCATCGTCTCGATGTTTTCCCTGACGATCATGGTTTCCTTCCAGGTCCTGAACCGTTTCATCCTGCACTGGCCTGCCGCCTGGACCGAGGAGATGGCCCGATACAACTTCGTCTGGGTTTCGCTCCTGGGTGCGGTCTCAGCTCTTCACTACAAGAGGCACCTGTCGGTGGACATTCTCTTCGAGACCCTCAAGTCCGAGAAGCTCAAGAAAAAACTGACTGTCATCGGTCTGCTTTTCATTCTCCTGTTCAGCCTCATCCTGACCTGGACAGGGTGGCAGTACACGAAAGCGAACATCAACGTCAATTGCGAGTTCGGGGCTTTCCCGCTGGGGATCATCTACGCGATCATGCCGATATCGGGGATCCTCCTTACCGTCGTAAGCCTTCGGCAGATTGTCGAAGAGCTTGGAAATTTGCCGAGGTGAGGGCATGGAACTCCTGATTTTCTTCGGATCCTTCTTCGTGCTGTTGTTCATCAATATCCCGATCGGGATTTGCATGGCGTTGTCTTCGCTTTTCTACGTCGTGGCCAACGGAGACTTCTTCCTGATTTCGATTCTCGCGCCGCGGATCTTTGCCGGGATCAATAATTTCTCGATGCTGGCCATTCCCCTGTTCATCCTCTCGGGCGACCTGCTTTCCTGCGGGAAGGCGTCAAAGGTCCTTCTCGACATGGCCAACAGCTTCGTGGGGCACTTCAAGGGCGGACTGTCGACCGTGACCACTCTGGCGTGCATGTTTTTCGGGGCCGTTTCGGGCTCGGGCGCGGCGACCGCGTCGGCGATCGGTTCGATCGTCGCTCCCGAATCGGAACGCATGGGCTACAAGAAGGATTTCATCGCCGCCGTCATCGCCGCGGCGGGTCCCTTGGGCATCCTGATCCCGCCCAGTATTCCGATGGTGGTTTACGGGGCGGCCACGGACACCTCGATCGGGGCTCTCCTTCTTTCGGGCGTCGGTCCCGGAGTGCTGTTCGGGGTCATTCTCATCGTTTACGGCTATTGGGTTTCCTCTAAAAAAGGATATGGAAGCATCGCGCAATTCAGCTGGACCAAAGTGCTTCGTTGCTGCAGGGATGCCGGTTGGGCCTTCCTGACGCCGGTCATCATCGTCGGCGGAATCTATTCGGGCGTCTTCACGCCCACGGAAGCTGCGGCCGCGGCGGCCGTCTACAGCCTTTTCGTCGGGCTGTTCATCTACAGGGGATTCGGGGTCAGGGAACTTCCGCAGATCTTCCTCAGGAGCGCGATCGCTTCCGCGGCCATCATGTTTGTCGTCGGCGGGGTCGTCATGTTCGGATGGGTTCTCACGCGGGAACAGATCCCCCAGATGATCACGAAGGCCATCCTGGCCAACATCACCAGCCCCATGGTTTTTCTCCTCATCATGAACGCGATCATGCTCGTCGCGGGGATGCTCATGGATCCCTCCCCGGCGATCATTCTCTTCGCTCCGCTGCTCCTGCCCGCCGCCCAGGCGTTCCAGATCGATCTCGTCTACTTCGGCGCGCTGATGGTCGCGAACCTCGCGATCGGGCTCATCACCCCTCCGGTTGCCCTGACGCTCTATGTTTCGTCGCAGATCTGCGGGGTCAGCGTGTCCAGGATCATCAAGGAAGTCCTGCCCATGGTCGGCCTGCTCGTTTTCGGGCTTTTGCTTCTGATCCTTTTCCCGGGAATCTGCATGTACCTGCCGAACCTTTTCTTCAAATAAGCGAGAACTGAAGGAGGAATGAGTCTCTTGGCGCAATTTGGAAACCTCAGCGAGGTCGTTTACGGACTGATCCAGCGGTCGACGAAGGGGATCTCCCCGGATGTTCGGGCGCTGCTTGAAAAAGCCCTGGAGCAGGAGAGCGACGAGACTCCGAAAAGTATGCTGCGGGCGATGCTGGAAAACGAGAGGAAGGCGGGGGAACAGGGCAAGCCCGTGTGCCAGTCCCCCGGTTTCCCGACGGTATATGTGAGCTTCGGGGATGCCTCCGTTCCGGGGGCGGACCTGAAGAAGATCTGGGCGGAACAACTGGTCAGGGGGACGAAGAATCAGCTGCTCAGGCCAAGCATGGTTCACGTGCTCACGCGCGTGAACCCGGGCGACAACTCGGGGCCCGGCGTGCCGAACTTCGAGTTCGACTACAACCCGGGTCAGGAATATCTGGAGATGATCGTGAGCTTCAAGGGATGCGGCGCGGAGCTGGCGAACGCCATGCAGATCTTCACGGTGGCGAAGCTGGAGAAGGACAAAAACTATGCGGGACTGAAGCGATGGGTCCTGGATACCGTCATCAAGGGCGGAGGCAAGCCGTGTCCGCCCGCCGCGATCGGCATCGGCCTGGGCGGACAGATGGATGTGGCCTGCAAGCTGGCCAGGAAGGCGGTCAGCGTCAGACGCTGGGACGACGTGAACCCGGATCCCCTGTACGCGGAACTCGAGAAGGAACTGCTGGAAAACGTCAACAGCCTGGGAATCGGTCCCGCGGGAACGGGGGGAAAGACCACGCTCCTGGCTGTGAAGGTCGAGGGCGTGTCCACCCATACGGCCATCGCNCCCGCGGCCATCACCTTCCATTGCTGGACCGCCCGCAGGGCGGGAGTGCGGCTTTACCCGGACGGCCGCGAGGAAAGGATCTTCTAGGAGGAGACGACCATGGCTGAAAAAATCCTGAACATCCCTCTGAGCGAACAGGACGTGCGGGACCTGCATGTGGGAGATGTGGTCTATCTCAGGGGACGGATCTTCACGTCCCGCGATATGGGGCATTTCACGATACAGAAGCTTCTGGACGAGGGGAAGCCCCTTCCGGTGGATTTCGAGGGAGCGGCGGTTTTCCACGCGGGCCCCGTGGTGAAAAAGCGCGGGGACGGCGGATACGACCTCGTGGTGATCGGCCCGACCACCAGCATCCGGATGGAACCGTACCACAAGATGGTGGCGGACCTGAAGATCCGGGCGATCATCGGCAAGGGCGGCCTGGCGGAAGGAAGCCTGAAGCAGTTCGAGGAGACCGGTCAGGTTTACCTGCAGGCGGCCCCGGGCTGCGCCGTGGTCCTGGCGGAGGGCGTCAGGAGGATCGAGAACGTCTTTTTCCTGGAGCTGGGCGTGCCGGAGGCCCTCTGGGTCCTGGACGCCGAGAAGTTCGGTCCTCTCGTCGTGGGGATGGACGCACACGGGAAAAGCGTTTACGCTGAGATCCGCAAGGAAGCCGACCAGAGAAACGCCGCACTTTACGGCTGATATTTCCTGCCTGAGGAGGAAAGATAAAATGGACTACCGCATCGAGAAGGATTCCATGGGGGAAGTGAAGGTCCCCGTGGACAAGCTTTACGGGGCCCAGTCCCAGAGAAGCATCGACAACTTCCGGATCGGCTGGGAGAAGATGCCTGACGAGATCATCAGCGCGTTCGCGATCCTCAAAAAAGCCTCGGCCCTGGCCAACCTGAAGCTCGGGGTTCTTGACGAAGCGAGGGCGGTCGCCATCGCGAAGGCGGCGGACGAGACCCTGGAAGGGAAACTCGCGGGCAACTTCGGGCTGGCGGTCTGGCAGACGGGAAGCGGGACGCAGTCGAACATGAACGTGAACGAGGTTCTGGCCAACCGGGCGAACCAGATCCTGAACGACCCGGAGAAAAAGGTCCACCCCAACAACCATGTGAACAAGTGCCAGAGCTCGAACGACACCTTCCCGACGGCCATGCACATCGCGGCCGTGGTGGAGCTGGAGGATCGGCTCCTGCCCGCCCTTGGAAAACTTTCGGCGACCCTGGCCGAAAAGTCCGCGCGATACATGGACCTGGTGAAGACCGGCCGCACGCACCTGCAGGACGCGACGCCCCTGACCCTGGGCCAGGAGATCAGCGGGTGGGTACGGATGCTGGAGCGGAACGGCCAGATGATCCGTTCCAGCCTTGAATTCCTGAGGGAGCTGGGGCTGGGCGGAACCGCCGTGGGAACCGGCCTGAACGCGGCGGAGGGGTATGACGTTGAGGTGGCCGCGCAAATCGCGAGCCTCACCGGCAAGGCTTTTCGGACGGCGCCGAACAAGTTCCATTCCCTGACGAGCAAGGACGAGCTGGTGTTCGCCCACGGGGCCCTGAAGGCCCTGGCGGCGGATCTCCTGAAGATCGTGAACGACGTCCGCTGGCTGGCGGCCGGTCCGCGCTGCAGCATCGGCGAGATCCGGATCCCGGAGAACGAGCCGGGCAGTTCCATCATGCCGGGCAAGGTCAACCCGACCCAGTGCGAGGCCGTGTCCATGGTCGTCGCCCAGGTGATGGGCAACGACGTGGCGGTGGGTTTCGCGGCGAGCCAGGGGAACTTCGAGCTGAACGTCTACATGCCCGTGATGATCTACAACTTCCTTCAGTCGGTGCGCCTGCTGGCCGACGCCATGGTTTCCTTCAACGACCACTGCGCCGCGGGGCTGGAAGCCGACGAGGAGCGGATCACTCATTTTGTCACGAACTCCCTGATGAACGTGACGGCGCTGAACCCGATCATCGGCTACGATAAGGCGGCCGAGATCGCCAAGAAGGCGCACAGGGAAGGGACCAACCTGAAAGCGGCCGCCATGGCGCTGGGTTATCTGACGGAAGCGGAGTTCGACAGGGCGATGGACCTGAAGGCCATGTGCCGGCCGAAGAAAGCCTAAGGAGGTAAAAAGAGATGCTGTCGAAGGAAGAACTGATCGCGAAAGCCGCGAAGCCGGCCAAGGATGCGATGGAACTGCATCCCTTCTTCAAGGGGAAGATGCAGACGGCGCCGAAGTGCTGCGTGCGGGACCTGGGCGATTTCGCCATCTGGTACACGCCGGGAGTCGCGGCCCCCTGCAAGGCCATCAAGGAAGACGTGTCGCTTTCCTACGAGTACACGAACCGGGCGAACCTGGTGGCCGTCGTGAGCGACGGTACGCGGGTGCTGGGCCTGGGCGACATCGGGCCTGAAGCCGGCATGCCGGTCATGGAGGGCAAGGCGCTGCTCTTCAAGTACCTCGGCGGGGTGGACGCCGTGGCGATCTGCCTGGACACGAAAGACCCCGACAAGATCATCGAGACTGTGCGGCTCCTGGCGCCGAGCTTCGGAGGCATCAACCTGGAGGACATCGCCCAGCCCAAGTGCTTCCACGTCCTGGACGAACTTCGCAAGGACTGCAAGATTCCCGTCTGGCACGACGACCAGCAGGGAACCGCCGCCGTGAACCTGGCGGGGCTCTACAGCGGACTGAAGATCGTCGGCAAGAAGATCGACGAGGTGAAGGTGCGCTTCTTCGGAGCCGGGGCCGCCAGCATCGCGACGGCACGGATTCTGATCAGCGCCGGAGTGAAGCCGGAGAACATCGTCATGGCCGACAGCAAGGACACCCTCCACAGAGGCCGGACGGATCTTGACGGACAGTACGACGTGAAGGGGCAGTTTGCCCGGATCACCAACCCGGAAGGGATCACGGGCGGGCCGGAAGTCCTTTTCAGGGACGCGGATGTCGTTTACTGCTACACGAAGCCGGGACCCGACGTGGTGAAGCCCGAGTGGGTCCGCACCATGGCGCATGACGCGATCCTGTTTGCCTGCGCCAACCCGATCCCCGAGATCTGGCCGTGGGAGGCGAAGGAAGCCGGAGCCCGCATCGTGGCGACGGGACGGTCGGACTTCCCGAACCAGGTCAACAACTCCCTGGGCTTCCCGGGGATCTTCCGCGGGACGCTCGACGTGCAGGCTTCCACGATCACCGACGAAATGTGCATCGAGGCGGCCCGGACCCTTTCCGCCTGCGCGGAGAAGGTGGGCCTGAGCGAGGACTACCTGATCCCGACCATGGACCAGGCCTGGGTCTACCCGGAAGTGGCGGCGTCGGTGGGGATGAAGGCCATCGAGCAGGGGATCGCCCGGAAGACGTACACCCGGGAGGAACTGCTGAAGATCGCGACGGAGAAGATCCAGTACGCCCAGCAGATGACGGGCTGCCTGACCGAAAACAAGTTCATCAGATTGCCCTGACGGGATCAAAACGGGGCCCTGCTGCCGGAAGGAAGCAGGGCCCTTTTGATCGGTTCCGGGGATTCTTCGGGGAGGGATGGCGATGGTTGAAAACGAAAAGGGCCTTTCAAGCCAATGTGCGGAATATATCGTGAACCTCCGGTATGAGGACCTGGGCGGGGACACGGTTTCCTCGGCCAAACGGTATGTCCTGGACTGGCTGGGATGCGTTCTCGCGGGATCCGCGACTCCCGCGGCATCCATGATCGGCGGCCTGGCGGAAGAAATGGGGGGGAACCCCCACTCCACAATGATCGGGAGTTTCCGGAAATCCTCCGTTCTCCAGTCGGCCATGGTGAACGGGTACAACTGTCACATTCTCGAGATGGACGATGTCCACAAGAACTCGATCACCCACCCGGCCGCGCCGGTCATCTCGGCGGCCTTCAGCCTGGCCGAGAAGCTGGGCTCTTCGGGGCGTGACCTCTTGACGGCCATTGTGGCGGGATACGACGTCATGATCCGCATCGGAGAGGCGGTGACGCCCTCCCATTACCGCATCTGGCATACGACCGCCACCTGCGGGCCCTTCGGTTCGGCGGCGGCGGCCGCGAAGCTGCTGGGCCTGGACGGGAAGCAGACCCTGGATGCGCTTGGAAATGCCGGTTCGCAGGCGGCCGGACTATGGGAGTTCGCCACGGACAAGGCGATGACGAAGTTCATGCATTGCGGAAACGGGGCGAGAAACGGCCTTTTCGCCGCCCTGATGGCGAGCCGCGGATTTACCGGCGCCCAGAGGATCCTCGAGGGCGACCGGGGGTTCTTCCGTGCCACCTCGAAAGAGACGGACGAGTGGGAGCATTTCGGCGACCTGAACGAATCCTTCCGGATCAACGAAGTGAGCATCAAGCCCTACGCCGCCTGTCGCCACGCGCACGGGGCGATAAACGGCGCACTGGAGCTCAGGAGCCGCCACGGGCTTGTGCCGGGGGAAGTGGAGTCGATCGTCGTCGAAACCTACTCAAACGCAACGCGGATGGCGGGTAACACCGGATGCGGGAGCGAACAGGAGGCGAAATTCAGCACCGCCTTCTGCGTCGCGAGCGCCCTGATTTACGGAAAACTGGGGCCCCGGGAGTTTTCGGAAGAGGCCAGGACGAACCCCCTGACCCGGGAGTTGGCCTCCAGGGTGAAACTGGTGGCGGTGGAGGACCTGGATGCGCTTCATCCCCGGAAATGGCCCACCCGCATCCGGATCCGGACAAAATCCGGCTCGGAATACGCGCATTTCGTCGAATACCCGAAGGGAGATCCGGAGAACCCGGTGTCGGACCGCGAGCTGGAGGAGAAATTCCTGGACCTCGCAGGACAGGTTCTTTCCCGCGATCAGTCTTCGACCCTTTGCGGGCGTTGCCGTGTCCTGGAGAATCTCGATGACGCGAAGGGCTTCTTCGCCGGTTTTTGATCCTCAAAGGGAAACAAACGGAGCGGGCCTGGTGCGCCCAGGCCCGCTCCGTTTACCTGCGGCTTCAGGAGAACAGGGTCATGGCGATCGTCTCCAGCTCGGGCCTGCGGGTGTAGTCCCCTTCTCTCCAGGCGAACTTGATCCGTCGATCCCGGCCGACTGCGAACGCCGCCGTAAGCGGCAGTTCCCAGTGCTCGACGCCGTTGAAGTCCTGGGGCTTCCTGCCGATCCGTTCGTAGGCGTCCGCGATCCACTCGGGGACCCGATAGGCCAGATCCAGCCGTTTCGCCGCGGCGTTTCCGGGATCGGACAAGAGTTCGAAATCCGGATCCAGCAGGGTTTTCAGCTCCCGGAGCCTGGCCGGAAGCATCGGGGAAATGCCGACCAGGGAGCCGCCGCCCTTCCTGATTCGGGAGATCGCTTCGTTGTACGCCTGCAACTGCAGGCGACAGTACGGTCACCAGCTGCCGCGGAAGAAGAACAGGGCAAGCGGGCCCTTTTTCAGAAGATCCGTCGATGGAACCTCGTTTCCCGAGGGATCGAAGAGCCTGAAAAAAGGCAGTTCTTCGCCGGTCCGCGGGATCTTCCTGTTTTCGGCTTCCGCGGAGAGGGACTCGCGAAAGAGGCGAACCCGCCGTTTTTCCTCCTGCGTAGCGAACGTCGGCGACGGGGTTCTTCGGAGAGTTTCGAGACCTTTTTCCAGATTCAAGCTTTTCCCTCCTTTTTTTCGACGGTCTGGATTTGATTTCTTCAAAAGGCAAGGCTTGTGTTTTTCATTTCATTTTGTTCGGCAAGGCGTCGGAGCTTTTCGGGGCGCAGGGCCCGATTCGGACTTTGAAACTCCTTCGGATGAGGATATTATACGTTCATTCCGAGCGTCAGTTTTCCATGAAAGCGAGTCGCATTTTATGAGAAAAAGGCATTTTCCGATCCAGTACAAGATCATGCTTTTGATCGTCACGATCATCGGTCTGTCCCTGATCCTCACGGGACTGATCGTTGAGCGGGCGGTCGTGCCGCGCTTCGAGAGGCAGATTGCCCTTCACGCGAGGGACCTGGCGTTCACCGTCGCCGAAATCCCCGAGGTCAAGAAGTATGTCGACTGGCCGGAGGCCGAGCACCTTCTGCAGGCTCTTCTCGAGGAGATCGCCGTGAATTCCAACGTGAAGTTCATCCTGGCGATCGGGGGCAGGGACGCCGAACCCGTTCTTGCCGGGGAGCCCTATTCCAGCCTGCCCGAGGTGACAACCCTTGGCCCGACGGTACGGGCCTACGTTCCGGTCAGCCGGGAGGGGAAAAAAGTCGGTGCGGTGGCGGTCTACTTCTGGACGAACGACATCAACCTCCTGATCTGGAACCTGCGAAAGAAGATCATCATGGCGATCATCATCGCCATGATCGTGGGCATTTTCTTCGCCCACCTTCTCTCGAAGAACATCAAGAGGACCATGCTGGGCATGGAGCCCCACGAACTGGCCGCGCTTCTGACGGAGCGGGAGATTCTGCTGGAGTCCGTCAAAGAGGGGATTCTCGCCGTCGACAAGAACGGCCTGATCCTGTTCGTCAACACGAACGCCCGGTCGATGATGAACCTGCCTCCCAGGGAATCCCTGATCGGTGAACCGCTCGAAAGATACGTTCCCAATTCCCGGCTGAAGGAGGTCATCCAGTCCGGGGAAGCCGAAACGGACCAGGAGCAGGACCTGGGCAGGGGCCGGATCATCACCAACCGCATCCCCTTGAAGGTTCGCGGGAAAATCTACGGTGCGATCGCCAGCTTCAGGAACATCGACGAAATGCAGGTTCTTGCGGAGGAACTGACCGGGCCCAGAAGATGNGCGGAGCTGCTGAGGGTCCAGAACGAGATCCTGCGTGTCCAGAAACATGAATTCCTGAACAAGATCCATGCCATTTCAGGTCTTCTGCAACTCGAAGACTACCAGGCGGCCCTCAGGCTGATCCGGAACGAATCGATCGTTCAGCAGGAAATCATCGAATACGTGACGACGCGCGTGCAGCAGCCGGCCGTGGCCGGACTGATCCTCGGCAAGATCGGGAGGTGCCGCGAACTGGAGGTCGATTTCCGCCTGGACGAGTCGAGCCGGCTTGGTCCGGTCGGCGCCATGGACCCGGAATCCCTGATCATCTGCATCGGGAACCTGGTCGAGAACGCGATCGATGCGGTTCTCTTCCCCACGGTGAAAAGGAAAGCCATCACGCTTTATGTTTCGGATCTTCACGGGAACTTTGAATTCTGGGTCCGGGATACGGGGGTGGGCATGGAGGAAAAGGAGCGGGAGAAGATCTTCGAAAAGGGCTTCAGCACGAAAAAGGGAGGCAAACGGGGTTACGGCCTGTTTCTGGTGAAAACGATCGTCGAATCGTTCGGCGGCTCGGTGCGGGTTCTTTCGAGGGTGAACAACGGAACCTGCGTGATGATCAAGGTCCCCGGAGGAGAAAAGAATGGAGAATCAATCGATACGGACGCTCATCGTCGAGGATGATCCCACCGTCGCGGAGCTGCACCGGCGCTTCGTCCTGGCGGTGGAAGGGTTTACGGTGGTCGGGAAGGCCAAGAACGGCAGGGAGGCCCTTTCCTATCTCGACCTCTGTCAGGTTGACCTGGTCCTGGCCGATATCTACATGCCGGACTGCGATGGAATGGAGTTCCTCCGTCAGGCAAGGGAAAGGCGGGAAAAGGTCGACGTGATTATGCTGACGGCGGCCCAGGAAGGAGAGAAGATCGAGGAGGCCATGCGGCTTGGGGTTTTCGATTATCTCCTGAAGCCGTTCGATTTTGCCCGGTTCAGGAAAACTCTGCTTTCCTTCCAGAGGCATCTTGAGGAAATCGAAGGAAAAGGGGCCCTGCGGAACCAGGAAGACATCGACCGGGTTTTCTCGAGCCGGTCCATATTGGAAGAGGAATCGGGCTCAAGCCTGCCCAAAGGCATCCAGAAGAATACCATTGACCTGATTCTTTCGGTGTTCACGGAAGAGAACCGCAAATTCGCCTCGTCGGAGATCGCGGAGGCCTGCGGCCTGTCGAGGGTGACCGTACAGCACTACTGCAGGTACCTCGTCCAGGGTGCCCTCCTGGCGGAAGAGACCGTTTACCGGCAAACAGGCCGGCCCGTCAAAAAATACTTCAGGATTGGCTGAGGGCAAGATCCTTCGCAATTGGGCGGCGTCGGATCCGCGACGCGGCTCACCGGTCCTTTTCCCTTTGGGTCAGGAAAAATTCCGCCAGGGCCAGGTCTTCCGGCCCGTCGACGTTGACGGAATCCTCCGGTTCCATCACGTAGGGCACGGCCCCCGGGCCGGCCGTCAGTGCGCCCTCGATCCAGGCCTCCGTCCAGGCGGCGTAAAGCGCGCCGTTTCGGGTATAGGTCGCGGGAAGCTCCTGCCGTCGCGGCGGGACTTTCGATCCCTCCAGGAAAGGGCACAGGGCTCCGTCGCGGATCAGGAACTGCCAGGCGGGGTGGTGATGCCNCGGAACCGGCGTCACGCTGACGACCGACCGCGCCCCTTTCGAAACCAGAAGCCCGAGGGCTTCGTCGATGTGCCGTCCCGTCCGCAGGGGAGCCGTCGGCTGGAGAAGGACGAGGATATCGGGACGATAGCCCTCGTTTTCCGCAAGCCATTCAAGGGCGTGGATCACCACGGCGGAGCTCGGGGAGTCGTCCCGCGCCAGTTCCTCCGGCCGCATGAAGGGGACCTCCGCTCCGGCGCGCCTTCCCTCGTCCGCGATGGACTGTGAATCCGTGGACAGGATCACCCGCCGCACCGCGCGGCTTTGAAGGCCGCTTTCGACCGCCCGGGCGACCAGGCTTTTCCCGCACAGCAGCCGCAGGTTCTTCCCGGGAAGGCCTTTCGAGCCCCCCCGTGCGGNGATCAGGCCCAGGATTTCGAGATCTTCCGGGGTCATGAGCGTTTTTTCCCTTCTTCCACGCCGTCATGGATCGTCCCGTTCGGGTCGACGAAAATCTTCCCTGCCGGGATCCGTCCCTCGATCCCTTCGAACTCCCGGTGCCGGGTCAGCAGCGCGACGACATCGGCTTCCTTCAGGGCCTCTTCGAGGCCGGACCTCCGGCAGCGGGGAAAACCCGCCAAAGCACGAGGCAGGCGGGGAATGTTCGGCTCGACGACCAGGATTTCGCCCGTTTGGAGTGCGCAGAGCCGCCTGGCGATCCGGAGGGAGGGGCTTTCCCTGAGGTCGTTCACGTTCGGCTTGTAGGCCAGCCCGAGGCAGGCGATGACGGGGTTTTCGAACCGCGATGCCGCTTCCCGAATCCGGCCCAGAACCCATTCCGTCTTTCTCTCGTTGGTTTTCCTCGCGGAACGGATCAGGGAAGGTTCCCGGGGAGCGGATTCCACCAGAAACCACGGGTCCACGGGGATGCAGTGTCCCCCCACGCCGGGTCCGGGCTCCAGGATGTTCACCCGCGGATGACGGTTGGCCAGGCCGATGAGCTCCCCGGCGTCGATGTCCATGCGGGCGCACAGCATGGAGACCTCGTTCGCGAAGGCGATCGAAACGTCTCGGGAGGCGTTCTCGACGAGCTTGCACATCTCGGCGGTACGGGCGTCGGTGGCGTGAAGCGTTCCCTTGACGAAGCCCGAGTAGAAGGAGACCGCTTTTTGGGTCGACTCCGGGTCGGTCCCCCCGACGACCCGGTCCACCCCGACAAGTTCCTCCAGGATCCTTCCCGGGAGAACCCTTTCGGGGCAGTGGGCGGAATAGAAGAGGGCTCGACCTTCCGGCGAGGCGAGATCCGGCCGCTTTTCGAGGAGTCCGGCGACCATCCTTTCGGTTGTTCCGACGGGCACCGTGGACTCGATGACGACGAGGTTGCCCGGTTCTAGGCATGGGGCGATCGCGTCCATGGCCTCCGCCACACGGGACAGATCTGCCCGGTGATCCCGCCTCAGGGGTGTGGGGACGGCGACGACGAAAACGTCGGCGGCCGCAGTGGAATTCGACGGCACGAGAGCGCCCGAGGCCGTCACCTCCCCCGCCAGGAACCCGAGGGTTGGTTCCAGTCCGGGGAAGTTGCCCGACTGCAGCGAACGGATCACTTCGGAATCCGTGTCGACTCCCCGGACCCTGTGGCCGGACCGGGCGAGGACCACGGCAAGGGGAAGACCGACATAACCCAGGCCAATCACGCAGACGTTCAACTCGAATCCTCTCCCCTCGGCGGTTTTCCGTTTTCCCGATTATTTTGCGTCCAATCCGGTCTTCGGGCAAGGAGAGGCCCCTTGCGGCACGCGCCGTTTAAGGCTAGATTCGATTCATGAGGACGGATGGGTTGAACGGGGACATCCTGTTGCGCCCCTATGCGGAAACGGATTGGGAATCCATGAGGCTTTTCATCTTTTCGCAGTGGGGGCCGCATCACCCCATGGCGGACCGCAGCCTTTTCGACTGGCAGTTCAGGGGATTCGGCCATGCCCGCGAGGCCCTCAGGTCGATCCTCCTTTTTGTCGACGGCCGCCTGGCCGGGTTCAGGGGCCTCATTCCCGGGCTTTACCAGGTGCCGTTTCGGGACGGAATGCGGATCCTGCCCGGCGCAAGCCTGGCCATGTGGATGATCGATCCGGAATTTCGGGGCAGGGGACTGGGACGGATCATGCACGGGGAGGCCGAACGGCTGTGTCCCGTCCTGACCGGGGCGGGATCGAACCCGCGGACCTCGGTCCCGATCTACCTGCAAAGCGGCTTCGAGGTTCTCGATGCCATGCACCGGCACGTGGCGGTGCTGGAAGCCGAAAAATGCCGCGCCCGGTTCGGGGAGCGATCCGCGAAAATCCGTCCGGTTTCCCTGGGGCGGACGCGGGTCCTTCACCCGTCGGCTCCGGAACCCGAATTGCTTGCCGAGATCTGGAGGGGTTCGGCATTCGAGGCCGGGTTCTTCTCCCTTTTCCGCGACGGACAGTTCTGGCGCTGGCGGATCCTGGAGAGCCCCGGATTCCGGTACGGCGTTTTCGTGGATCCGGAAGGGTCGGGCTTCCTGACGGCCCGTGTGGAGCCCCTGGTCGACCCGCTTTCGAAGGCCGGGGATTCCGGGAGCGTCCTTCGGGTCATCGACCTCGTGCCTGCAAGCCCCGCCACCTGGAACGGAGCCCCGGATGTCCCCTTCGGCCGCTTTCTTGCCGGATGCCTCGCCTGGGCCCGGGAAACGGGATGCATCGCCGCAGACCATCACTGCTCGAGCGGCGTCTTAGGGCCGCTTCTGGAAGCGTCCGGTTTCGTCGCGGAGACGCTCCCCGGAGAAAAAGACCCCCTCCTGCCGAGAATTTTCAACGGGGAGGGCCCAGGACGGCCGATCAACGCGCTGGCCAGGGCTCCCGTTCCCGTTTCCTTCGAGAGAACGTGCATGGTCAAATCCGACAACGACATGGACCGCCCCAGGAGGCTCGATGAAAATGGAAAGGTCGTTTACTGAAGCGCTCGCAAGCGGCAGGTGTCTGGTGATCGGGGAGGTCGCCATGGCGCACGACGGCAGCCTGGGCCTCGCCCACGCCTTCATCGACGCTATCGCGGGGACCGGGGCCGACGCCGTGAAGTTCCAGACCCACCTGGCCGAGGCCGAGGGAACGGCGGCCGAGCCGTTTCGCGTGGCCTTCAGCCGCCAGGACGCCACAAGGCGCGACTACTGGACCCGCACGGCCTTCACCGAGGAACAGTGGAGGGGCCTGGCCCGCCATGCGGAGGAACAGGGGCTCTTCTTCCTCAGTTCCCCCTTCTCCTCCGAGGCGGTGAACCTGCTGCGGCGCGTCGGCCTGTCCGCCTGGAAGGTCCCGTCGGGCGAGACCGGCAACCTGCCTCTTCTGGAAACGATGCTGGAAGACGGCCTGCCGATCCTCCTGTCCACCGGGATGAGCCCCATGGCGGAGATCGACGCGGCCGTGGAAAAAGTGAAGGAGGCCTCCGTCCCCCTGGCGGTGCTGCAGTGCACCAGCGCCTACCCCTGTCCNCCCGAGAAGGTGGGGCTGAACCTCCTGCCGCTCTTCCGCGAGCGCTACGGCTGCCCGGTCGGGCTCTCGGACCACTCCGGCACCGTCTATCCCGGCCTGGCCGCGGCGGCGCTCGGCGCCCAGGTGATCGAGGTTCACGTGACCCTGTCGAGGGAGATGTTCGGTCCGGACGTAAAAGCTTCCGTGACGACGGGGGAGTTGGCGGCCCTCGCCGAAGGGGTCCGCTGGATCGAGCGGATGAAGGCCGCTCCTGTGGACAAGGATCGGGAGGCGATCGGCATGGAGCCCCTGCGGCGGATCTTCACCAAGAGCCTGGTGGCGGCCCGTCCCATTCCTGAAGGGACGGTCCTGGACCAGGAGATGCTGGCCCTGAAGAAACCGGGGACCGGCATTCCTCCCTCGAAAATCGAAGCGGTCCTGGGACGGCGCACCCGGAAAACCCTTGGGCGTGACGACCAGATCCTGGAGGGGGACCTCGAATGAAGCGGAGGATCGCCGTCGTCGTGACGGCCCGGCCCAGCTACGCCCGGATCAAGACGGCCCTTTCGGCCATGGAGGCCAACCCGGGGATCGAGATGAGTCTCGTGGTGGCCGCCTCGGCGCTGCTGGAGCGCTACGGCAACGCCTCCTCCGTGATCGAGAAGGACGGATTCAGGATCGCGTCCCGGGTCTTCATGCTCCTGGAGGGGGAAACCCCCCAAACCTCTGCCGTCACGACGGGGCTGGGGATTGTGGAGCTGGCGACGGTGTTCGAGAACCTGGCTCCGGACCTGGTGGTCACCATCGGTGACCGGTTCGAGACCCTGGCGACCGCCACGACCGCGGCTTTCATGAACATCCCTCTGGCCCATGTCCAGGGGGGCGAGGTGACCGGCTCGGTGGACGAGAAGGTTCGCCATGCGGTGACGAAGCTCGCGGACCTGCACCTCGTGGCCACGCAGAGGGCCCGGGAGCGGGTGATCCGCCTGGGGGAGGATCCCGGCAGGGTCTTCGTGACGGGGTGTCCCTCCATCGACCTGGCCGCGGAGGCCGTCCGCGACGGGGCGAACGTCTTCGACCCGTTCGCTTTCGGCGTGGGGCCGACCCTGGATCTGTCGGGCCCGTACCTGGTGGTCATGCAGCACCCGGTCACCACCGAGCATGCAAAAGCGCGCGACCAGGCCCTGGAGAGCCTGTACGCCGTCCGGGAACTCGGCCTCCCGGCCCTCTGGTTCTGGCCGAACCCCGACGCCGGGTCCGACGGGACCTCGAAGGCGATCCGCTGGTTCCGCGAGCACGAGGCTCCCCCGAACATCCACTTCTTCCGCAACTTTCCGCCCCTGGCGTTCCTGCGGATCCTCAACCGCGCAAGCTGCGTCATCGGCAACTCCAGCGTCGCGATCCGGGAGTGTGCCTTCATGGGCATCCCGGCGGTCAACATCGGGACTCGGCAGCAAGGCCGGGAACGAGGGAGCAACGTCCTGGACGTTTCCCATGACCGAGGGGCGATCGAGGAGGCCGCCAGGAGCCAGATCGGGCACGGGCGTTATCCTTCGGACCCGATCTACGGCGACGGCAAGGCGGGAGAGAAGATCGCCGATATCCTGGCGGAAGTTCCCCTGGACATCGGCAAGAGGCTGCCCTATTGAGCGCGCACCCGGCGGAGATCCTTGCCGTCACCTACCACTACCTCACGGGGTCGGTTTTCCCCGGCCCGGGGGTCCACCCGTTCAGGCCGGAGCGGTTCAGGGTCCAGGTGGAGGCGCTGTCCCGCACCTGCCGATTTCTTTCCCTCGGGGATCTTGAGGCCGGGACGCTGCCGGATCTTGGTGAGGCTTCGCGTTACGCCGTCCTGACCTTCGACGACGGCCTGGCCGAACAGGCCGAGGCGGCCGTTCCGGTTCTGGAGGCCATGGGCATCCCCGGGGCCTTCTTTCCCTGCACGTCGACGCTGGGGACCGGAAGGCTTCTCCACGTTCACCGGATCCATGCCCTCCAAAGCGCCATGCCGGATTCGGAACTGCTGCTTCTTTTCCTGGACCTGGCGGTGCGCCTGGGGTTCGAGGAGAGCGTGGAGATGATCTCGCAGGGGGAGGGTGAGGGCGCCTTGTATCCCTACGATTCCCCCGGGACGAGGGTCCTGAAATCGCTGTTCAACTACAGACTGCCCCCGGGTGAAAGGGAAGCCCTGTCCGAGGCCGCGTTTGCCGAAATCTACGGTCCCGAGGCCCCATGGGCAAAGCGTCTCTACATGAGTCCGGAGACGGTCCGCAAGCTGTCGGAAGCCGGTTTTCTCGGCACCCATACCCACGCGCACCGACCTCTCGGCCAACTGGACGGAAAGAGCATCCGGCGGGAGATCGCCGAAAGCCTGGACATCCTGGAGCAAACAACCGGCCGGCGGCCCGTGTCGGTGAGCTACCCCTACGGAAATCGCCTGGCGGTCTCGGAGGAGGTTTTTCAGGCCGCGGCGGAGTGCGGCCTCGTCTGCGGCTTCACGACGGAACGGGCGACCAGCCCCGCCGGAAAGAACCGACTGAACCTGGGCCGTTTCGATGCGGAGGATCTTCCTCCCGGGAAGAGACCGATCGTCGCCCTTTAAATCCTGAATCGGACCCTGGAAGGAGTGCGGATAATGGTCGAGATCGTTCTGGCGGATCCCCACGCAAGCGTTTTCGAAAGCGGCGGAAGAATCTGGATGGTCGCCGGGTCCGAACCGGCCCTTTTTCGGAAGGTCGTCGAGAGGGAAACGGTGAAGGGCCGTGATCCGGGAGAGATCCTCCATACTCTTTCACGGACGGCCGAGGAGGGGACGTTCGCCGTGGTCGAGCCCCTCGGCGGAGGGAAGGAAAAAACGACCCTGATCAAGGGGCTTTCCTCGACGTTCGACCTCTACTACCGACTCGACGGGAACTCGGTCCACATTTTCGACCACTACCGCAACGCCCTGGCCTCGATTTCGGTTTCGCAGCGGATTCCGGACGAGGATGCCTATGCCGACCACCTTCTTTTCGCCTACGAGTACCTCCCGGGGGACCACACGCTCGTGAAGGGGCTCCGTAAGCTGACCTCCGGCGGGAAGGTCGAAATCGGACCAGAGGGCGAAATCAGGTCAAGTCAGGCGGAGATTCTCCGCCTTCCTCGATGCGGCGAGGGTCCCGACCCGGAAGAGGCCGTCGAAAATCTCGAAGGGATCATCGAGGAGCGGGTTGCCGCCGCGGTCGCGTCCCGGGGCAGGCCGACGGTGCTTCTTTCCGGCGGCGTCGATTCAACCCTGGTCCTGTCCTGCCTGGAGAAGGGCTCTTCCGCTTTGACGGTGGGACTCGACAGCCCGGAATACGCCTTCGAGATGGAGTATGCCCGAAGCGCGGCCCGCCTGCTGGAGGCCGACCACACCCTGGAGATCCTTGAGGAATCCTGTTTCCGCCGGTCCGTCGTCGAGGTGGTGGAGGCCCTGGGGCAACCCACGGGGACGGTATTTCTTCAGCCGATGGCCTTTCACCGAGCCTTCAGGACGGAGTCGGCCTTTTTCCTCTATGGCGAAGCGGTGGATGCGCTTTTCGGGTTCAACAAGCTGGCCGGGGTCTTCGACGACGAAAGGCTCGGTCCCCTTGACCGGGAAGCCCTCGGACGGCCGGTGGAAGACCTGTCGGGATACGCCGCCGGAAGCGGTCTCAGCCCGGATTTCGAGGCGGCTTGCAAAGTCCTCGGCAGGAGCGTGGCGGAACGCCGCCTGGTGAACCGCCTGAATTTCGCCCTCAACCTCTGCCCCGAACTGGGGCAAATCGAACCGAAACGCAGAAGGATCGGCCATGCGGAAGCGTTGGCGATCTTCACCCATTTCGGCCACATCCGGGAGTATATCGGCCGAACGCGACAGCAGGCCTTCTGCGTCGGAAAAACGGTGATGTCCCCCTTTGCCTGCCGAAGCGCCCTCGACCTCGCCCTGTCGATGCCACTGCCGGAGCGCATCCTCAGGGACCGCGTGGTCAAGCATGTGGCGAAATCGCTTTTGGCGCGCCGGGTTCCCGGCTACCCGGTGCACACCCGCAAGGGGGGCAGCGATGTCCCCCGGACCCGCTTCCTGCAGGAAGGCCCCCTGAAGGACATCTTCCTTGAGGAAAAGCTTCCGCGCTTCTGGCCCGCGGAGTCTGCGGACCTGCTCCTTCATCCCCGCCGGGAAACAAGTTTCCTGGCCCTCAACGCCCTGGGGTACGCTCTCTGGCAGAACCGAATTCTGGACAAAACGAACCTCGACCCGATTGCGGGAACGGGTCGATTCAAGGTCGAAGCGGGGGGTGTGCGGGCATGATCACGGTCGAGCTGACGGATCCCGGGGCATTTTGCGCGAGAACCCCCCTGGGGTCCTGGTTTGTTTCCGCCGAGAACCCCGGGCGACTGAAGGAGGAGCTTGAAAAGCCTTCTTTCCTGGCCCTCTCGGAAAAACGGCGAATGGAGCGGCTGGGGGCTCTGGCCGACGACGGGACTCTCCTGCATGTCCCGTCGGACGGGTCCCCCCTGGAGCTTTACCGGACGATCAACGCCACGCGCGAGCTCTATTTTCGCCGGGACGAACAGGGAAACTGGCTCTTTGGAGACCACTTCCGCAACATGACGGCCTCCGTTCCGGCGGAAAGCCGCCGGCCGGGCGAAAATGCGCTGCTGGATTTCCTGCTGTACGTTTTCCCCGAGGGAAACTCCACCCTGCTGCGGGGAATCCGGCGCCTGGTTCCGGGAGAGCTCCGGAGCATCGACTTCCGCACCGGGGAGGAGCGGTCCCGGCAGGCGGAAAACATTCCCTGCGAATCGGCCGAAATGGGGCTTGCAGAGGCTGTCGCGGCCCTTGAGGAAACCCTGCGGGCGACCTTCGGGGAACCGGCGGACAACGAGTGCGTCCTCTTCTCCGGAGGTGTGGACTCCACTCTGGCTCTGCTCTTCCGGCCAGCCGGCACGACGGCCCTGACGATCGGCATCGACACCCCGGAGTTCGCTTTCGAAATGGAATACGCGAGGCAAACGGCGCGGCTCCTCGGTTCGGCGTGGTCGTTCATCCCCCTGGGAGAGGCGGATTACCGGAAGCATTTCGAGGAAACCATCGTGAACCTGGGACAGCCGGTCCACCCGAATTTCCAGGCGGTTTTCCTGAACCGCGCCTTTCAGGAGCCCTTCGGGGTGTTTTGGGGAGCGGACGCTTCGGACACCCTCTTCGGCCATCCCCATACGCGGCAGATCCTCGAGCCGGAAAACCGGAAGCGTCACGAAACGCCGCTGGCGGAGTCGTTCGATTCGCCCCGGGGCTACGGCGCCCTCTCGAACACAACCCCCGACTTTCGGATCGTCCAGGATCTCTTCGGCGAAAAGGCGGTTTCATGTCGCATCGAGGCACGTTTTTCCAGGGTCCTTGAAAGCGTAAAAATCCGTCCCGGGAGCGAGGTGGAGGAACATGTCCAGATGGACTCGCTGGTCGAATTCCTGACGAGAACAACCTCTACCGCAAGCCTCAAGAGGCAGGCCGCCGCCGTCTTCGGCAGGCAAAGCCGGGAACCGTTCTGTTCCAGGGGAGTCCTTCGGATCGCCTCCGCGATTCCGCCGGGAAAAAGATTCCTGCACGACGGGGAATTCAAGCCCGTCCCCAAGGCTCTCCTGAGAAAACTCCTCCCCGCGTATCCCTTTTACGGCCGCAAGGGGGGCAGCGACATTCCCCGCACCCGCTTCTGCCAGTCGGGTCCCTTCAAGGGCTTTTTCAGCGAATCGGCCCTTCCGGACCTTTTGCCCGCGAGGGGAAGGGATCTCCTTCTGAACCCCCAGTGGGACTGGAGTTACATGACTCTTTCCGCCGCCGCCTTCTCCACCTGGCAGGAAAAGGTCCTGAAAGCCCATCGAATCGAGCGGGTTCCCGGAACCCGGGTGTTCACGCCCGGCGAATCCGCGGACGGAAAGACGCGGGAATGAGAAAAAAACCGGAGATCCTCATCTTCGACCCCGGAAAAAAGGTATTCGAAACGCGCTCCAGACAGATCCTTCTGGCCGGATCCTGGGAAACGGCTCTTCCCAAGACCGATCGCCTCATGGGGCTTCCTCCGGAAGAAGCCCTAAGGCTGCTCGCGGGATACGAAAGAGACGGAATCTGCGTTCTTGCGGAGAAGGACGCGGAAGAAAACGTCGTCGAACTTTTCGCCTACAGGGGGCCGTCCACCGGGTGCGAGCTCTTCTTCGCTTCAACCCCCGATGGCCGTTTCGTCCTGTCGGATTCCTTCCGGAAAACAGCCGAATCCCTTCCGCCGGAGTCCAGGGTTCCTTCCCGGGAAGGATTCCTGGATTTCCTCCTTTTCCAGAACAGCCCGCTTCCGGAAACCCCGATCGCCTCCATTCGCCGCCTGGGGCATGGGGATTTGCTGCGGGTGGATCGGGACGGGGCCGTCGATGAACGGCCGTTCGAACGCCTTTCCTTCCGCGGTCGGGCCGGAAGCTTCCGGGAAGGGGTTGAAAGGATCGAAGAGGCTCTGTCCGGCGCCCTGGGGCGGCTGCCGAATGAGGGGACCAACCTTCTTTCCGGAGGGGTCGACTCGACGCTCGTCCAGGTTCTCCTGGGGCCGGGATATCAGGCGGCGGCCGCGGCGATCGATTCCCCCGAGTTTGCCTTCGAAACCGAAAACGCGCGACGATCGGCTTCCCTTTGCGGTGTTTCCCTGCAGGAGAGGCCGCTGAGGGAAAACGACCTTCCCGACCGGATCGAAAGGGAAAGCGCTCTCGCGGGCATCCCTCTTCCCCTGCCGCAGGTGGCGGTGATCGCGTCGGTTTTCGACCTGAAGGGGTTCTTTTTCGCCTCGGGTTTCGATGCGGATTCGCTTTTCTCCCTGCCTCGGCCGAAGCGCAGGCTCGCCCTCGATGGGGCGTCCCTCCAGTCCTTCGAGGCCCGAAGCTTTTCCCTTTCCCCCGAGCCGGACCTGCTGGAAACTCTGTTCTGCAGGGAGGAAATCGCGGATCGGACGGCCCGCCGGGAGGCGTATGTCCGTTCCAGGATCGCGGAACCGGACCTTTTGGTCGAGCTTGAGCTGGGTTGCCTCACCAGCCTCTACTGCAGTTCCTTTTCCGTCTACCGTCACCTGGCGGCAGAGCGGGAAAAGAGCTTTTTCACCCCGTTCATGGACCGACAGGTCGTGGAAGCCGCCCTGGGCCTGCCCGCCACGGAAAGGCTTTTTCGGGAGGGCGTTTTCAAACCCGTCCTGAAGGACATCCTTTCGAGGCGCCTCCCGTCCTTCCCGGAGAATCTCGAAAAGGGAGGATCGGGCCTGCCCCGAACCCGGCTGTGCCGACAGGGCCCCCTGAGGGGATTTTTCAGGAAGAACCCGCTGCCGCGCTTCATCGAGGGAAAGAAGGCCGATCCCATCCTGAATCCGACCTGGGAATCGAGCATGACCACCTACCGCTGCATCGCCTGGTCCGTCTGGGAACAGGCCGTGAAGGCGATTCCGGGGAGGCGGGATCAATGGGCGTGATCGTCCGGATGACCGGGCCGGAAGCCCGGGTCCTGAAAGTTCCCGAGGGATCCTGGCACATTCTGGCGGACAGGGAAGCCGCAAGGGAGGACCTGCCGGTGCCGAGTTCGGGCTCGATCGACTGGGCCCGTTCGGCTTCCCGTTTCGAGGAACTGACGGCGGTCTTCCTTCCAGGGGCCCCGGAGGGAAGCCTGCCCTGCCAGGCATTCAGGAGCCTTTTCTCGGGATTCGAACTCTTTCGGGTCGAGACCCCGGANNGGGGGACCTCCTCCTCACGGACGACTTCAAGGTCGCCGCAAAGGCCGGCGGGAAGAGAAAAGCCTCCGTCGTTCCGCTTCTGGATTACTTCCTTTTTCAATACCCTGCAGGGGACGAGACGTTCCTCCCCGATCTGTTCCGCCTGGGACCGGGAGAGGCCCTGACCGCGGATCCCCGTGGGATCGGGCGACCGAGGCTCCGGCAGGCGGAGACTCTTCGGCTTCCGCGGAAGGTTTCGCATCGGGAGGCCCTGGATAAAGTCCGGGAGGCTCTTTCAGGTTCGGTCGACAGCGCCCTTCGAGGTGTTCCCGATGCGGCGGTTCTCCTTTCCGGCGGCATCGATTCGACCCTCGTCGCGCTTTTCGGAGGCCGCCGCGCCGTCGCGCTCCACGCCGCCATCGATTCCCCGGAGCTCGCGTACGAGGAGGATTATGCCGAAGCCTCCTGCCGGGCCCTGGGAATTCCCCTGATCCGCGTGCTCTCCGAGGAGTCCGGTTTCCTCGTCGATCTGGAGGATGCGATCGGGAAAATCGGGCGGCCCTTCCCGGTGACGAATTTTCAGACCGTCTTTCACAACCGGCTTTTCAGGCTTCCCTATGATCTTTTCCTCAGCGGCGACATCGCGGACCGGCTTTTCGGCCGCGCTCTCGAACCGACCGGAAACGGGATCGACAGCCCGATTTCCAGGCTGGTTCGGTATTGTCCCCTGGACCTTCTCAACCGACTGTTCGGGCGGGATCTTGTCGAAAGCCGTCTCCGGCATTACGGNGAGTGTTCTGGAAAAGCTGGCGGGACCGGATTCCGAAGGCCTTTCCGTCAACTCGAAAGCGGACCTTCTGATCTTCTTCGGGCTGAACTACTGGATCCACTTCTTNNCCGCCCGCTGGCGGCGGCCTACGGCAGAAGGTTCATCGCCCCATACGGCAGGAGGGCGGTCTTCGAGGCCGCGATGTCCTGCCGGGAGCAGGAACAAAACGACAAGGGGCACCCGAAGCCGCTGCTGCGGGAGATGCTTCGGGAACTCCTGCCCGGTTATCCCACGGACGGGAAGAAGGGGGGAACCGGCGTTCCCAGGACGCGGTTCTGCCGAACGGGGCCCCTGAAGGACTTTTTCAGGACGCATGAACTGCCTTCCGCCATCGACCCGCGTTTTGCCCCTCTCTTCAGGGAACCCGAATGGGAAACCAGCGCCCTCGTTTTGCAGGCCGCCGCATACCGGATCTGGGAGGACACGCGATGAAACGGGATGTCGATATCCTGATTTTCCTGGAGCATCTGAACCGCGAACTGGACACCGCCCTCCTGCTGAAAATTCTTCTTTCCTCACGCGGTTATTCGGTGAAGCTCGCGTCGGTCTATTTCGACCTCTGGGAGTCGGTGGCGACGCTGCGGCCGGATCTTTTGATCGTCCCCTGGGCGTATTCCGAGGTCAAAAAGTACTGCCGCTTCTTCCCCCAGCCGGAAAAGGGGCTCCGGATCCTCAACCTTCACCACGAGCAGCTGGGCGTGGAAAGCTACATGGAATCCCACATGGCTCCGAGCGGGGAAGCCGAAAAGGTCTTCCATCTTGCCTGGGGGGGGCGTTTCGACCGGATCCTCCGTGCCCGGGGAGTCCCCCGGAACGGATCTTCCGGACGGGAAACCCGAGGCTCGATTTTCTCCGGTCGGACATGCGTTCCTTCACTCCCGACAGGGAGGTCCTCTGTGAACGTTACGGGCTTGATCCCGAAAAGAAGTGGGTTTTCGTCGTCGGCAATTTTTCCATCGTATCGGTGAGCGACGGCTTCATCAGGAAGAAGGTCCGGCAGGGCAGGGCGGACTACCCCGATGCCGTCGGGCGGATCCGGGCTCTCTACGCGAGGACCCTGGACTGGATGGAGCGCCTCGCCGAAGAAAACCGGAAGATCGAGGTCATCTATCGGCCGCATCCGGCGGAACGCCTCACCCCCCAGCTTCTCGAACGGGTGAGAAGGGTTCCGGGCCTGAAGCTGATTCCCGACCTGCCGATCGGGGACTGGATCCTCCAGGCGGAATCGGTCTTCGTCTGGAGCAGCACGAGCTCGGTCGATGCCCTGGCCGCCGACAGGCCCGTCTTTGCCCTTCGCAGGGCGGAAGAGGGATCTTCCGCCTTTCAAAGCGGTTATTTCCCGATCCTGGACGATCTCCCGACCGTGGTGGACTACGAGAGGTTCCGTGAAGCGGCAACCGGCGGCGACCGTCCTTCCCTGCATCCCCGGTGGGCCGCGGCGGTGATGCGGTACCGCGAGTTCTACGATACGCCCGCGGAACCGGCCTTCGTCGGCCTGGAGAGAAGGATCGCCCGGATCATGGAGACGGGGGAGGGGGCCCGGTTCGGAAGAATGCCGCTTCCGGGGGCTCTCGAGGGTTTCTACCGGCTGCAGCAGGCCGGGAAGAGGGGATTGCACTCAACCGGTCTGATGCGGTTTTTCAAACGGTACGAAAAAGAGGCCGGGGAAAGGCTCCTGCCGGCCCTTGTCGAAGAGCGGGAAGCGTTTCTCAGGGATCGGCTGGGCAATCTTCCGCCGGTGGAGGAACAGGGAGACCCGCGATGAACGGCACTGTCGGGCTGAGGATGAAAAACCCGGAGGTTCTGGAATACCCGGGCGCGGCGGGAACCTGGACCCTTTCGGCCCTGGAGGCTCGGGATCTTGCCGCGGCCATCGGCCGGGAGGAACGCATCGGCACTTCGCCCCCCGACATCATCCGGCGCGTCGGTTCCGGGATCGAGGAGGGGACCCTCGTTTTCAGGCCCTTTCCCGGTTTTGCCGACCCCCGCGTTCTGGCCTTCAAATCGATCATCGGTTCCCGCGACCTCTACTGGGTCTCGACGGACGAAGGACGATTCATCCTGTCGGACCGGTTCGCCGAACTGATCCCCGAACTGCGCCCCCATGCCGCGAGGCTCACGGACGGAAGGGCCGTCCACTTCCTGCTCGGCTGCAACCTCCGGGGCGACTGGACTTTGGTCGAGGACATCCGAAGGGTCGGCCACGGGGAAATGGTGTTGTTCACGCCCGGGGAGAAAGAGCCCGAAAGGCGGCGCATCGGGCGTTTTTCATGGACCCCGGCCATCGAGGATGAAGGGGAAGCCCTGGATGTCCTGGAACGTGCCCTCGAAAAGGTCTCGTCCCTCATCCTCCGCAGGAAAAACAGCGCCCTGATGTTCTCCGGGGGCGCGGATTCGACGCTCCTGTGGGCTTTTCTCAGGATTCCGGCCCTGACCGGATTCATCGACACGGAACCCGCCGAGCGGGATGTTGCCGTTGCGGTGGCCGAGAGACACGGCATTCCGCACGGTCTTCTGAAGCTCGAGGAATCGAAGTTCCTGGACGACTTCAGGAAAGCCCTGGCGGACGCGGGAATGCCGTTCATCATCTCGAACTACCAGATGCTCTATTACTCGAAGGCTTTCGGAAGGGAATTCTCCCACCTGGTTTCCGGAGAGCTGGCGGACTCGATGTGGGGCATTTCGCACATCACGAGGATCTTCGACGGAAGCGGGGGTGGGGAATACGCGCGGGCCATCGCGGAATCTCCCCTTTCCCCGAGGGGCTACGGGATCCGGGTCAACCTCATGCTGCCGGACGACCTGGCGTTGCTTTCCGGGATTTTCGGGGACGAAACGATTCTCGGCCTTTTGGGCCATAATCTCGATTACGTGCTGGAATGCCTGGACCCGGCCGTTCCGCTCGACCGGGATTTCCGGGCCGGGCACGCGGACCTCGGGAGCCTGGCCTTCATCCTGAACGGCTGCTGGCGGAGCAATTACCGCCAGGCGGGATATGTCCACGGGGTCGGTTTTTCGTTTCCCTTCGAGAGTCTGTCGATGGTTCGCGCGGCCCTGAGCCTCGCCCTGCCGCGCCGGATCCTGTCGAAGGAAGGGGTCCGCAAGCCGCTGATCCGCAGGATGCTGGCAAAACGGCTTCCCGATGCGGTTCTGGCCGACAAATCCGGATCCGGCCTGCCCCGAACCCGCTACTGCCGGGAAGGGCCCTTCCGAGGCTTTTTCAGGGACCGTCCGATTCCGGCCTTCTGGCCCGCGGAGCGTGCGGACCTGCTGGTCAACCCGACATGGGAGTCGAGTTCCCTGGTGATGAAATGCATCTCGCTCGAACTTTGGGCGGACATGTTCCTGAGGAAGAGGGGGTTGGGGAACAAGCCGTGAACACGGTCGAGAAGCGAACCGTTTTCGGACGGGGGAGACCTGCTCGAAACCCCGCCGTCGTTTCCCTGCTTCTGGAGTTTCCTGCCCGATCAGTGACCGGGCAGTTTTTTTACGCCCGCGGCCAGTTTCCTCTCAGAAAACCCGCAGGTGCTTTCAATCCTCCCAGCTTTTCCTCCCTCGATCTCAAACAACTTGCATCTTTAGGCCATACGCCCTGGAATACTTTTTAAACTCGAAAAGGAAGCCGATGCGGGACAATGTGAAATATAACATTATTGTAATAGCCTGCTGCGTTACTTGACATGACAAGTTGCATGAGAATAAACTTTACCTGTTTACGTGAAACTTTTCAGGGGAATCGTCCAGGCTGAACCGTCAAATCGTTTGGGGTGCTTTCGGCACCGGAGGAGGGAAGCGTATGAGTGAAGAGAACTCAGGCGTTCTCGGTCTCGCGACGAAGGCGACCGAGTCGCTTCTGTATCTGTTGATGCTCGCGATCACGACTCTCGTTTTCGTTCAGGTCATCCTCAGGTATGTCCTCAGGGCTCCGCTGATGGGAATCGAGGAACTTCTGCTGTTCCCGACGGTCTGGCTCTACATGCTGGGCGGTGTGAACGCCTCGGCTCAGAGGACCCAGATCGTCTGCCGCGTCCTGGAGATCTTCTTCAAGACCCGCAGGCCCATCGCCTTCATCCGGATGGCCGGGTCGGTCATCTCGGTCATCGTGGCGGCCTGGCTCACCTACTGGGCCTACGACTATCTCCTCTACGCCCTGCGGGTTCCCAGGGTCAGCGCGACGCTCTACATCCCCCTGATCTACGCGGAGAGCGCCGTCTTCTTCTGCATGGTCCTGATCACCTTCTACACGGCTCTGGAGGCCAATTACTACCGTGATCTTCTGGGCAAGCCCGAAGACGTGCTGAAGCAGGTCATCCACACCGAGAAGGATTAGGGGGACCGTCCATGGACATCATGACGCTGGTTGCGATCACACTGGTTCTCCTTGTTTTCCTCCTCACGATGGGGGTCCCGCTTCCCTTCTGCTTCGGGGGCGCCCTGATGTTCATGAACCTCGTGGGAGGAGAATCGATGAAGGGCCTGACGTACTGGGGGCTGAATCAGATCACGAACCCCGTGATCCTTTGCGTCCCTCTCTTCATCTTCGCGGGTTCTCTCATGAGCGCGAGCGGCATCGCCAAGTCCCTTCTCGATTTCGTCAACGTTTTCGTCGGGCGGGTCAAGGGCGGCCTTGGCGTCGTGGCGGCGGTCAGCTGCGCGATCATCGGGGCCATCTCCGGCAGCGGATTCACCGGAGTAGCCGCGACGGGGCCGATTCTGATCCCGCGCATGGAACAGGAAGGCTATCCTCGGGGCTATGCCACCGCCCTCGTGACCGATTCCTCGATCCTGGGACTGCTGATCCCTCCGAGCGTGACGATGATCATCTACGGCTGGGTCACGGAGACCTCGATCCTGGCCTGCTTCCTCTCGACCGTCGGCCCGGGGATCCTGGTGACCATTCTCTTCTCGGTCATCAACCTCGTCTGGGCGCGCAAATTTCCCCTGGTCCTCGAGCCGGAGGTTCATGGGGCGGAACGTTTCAAGCTGTTTCTCGACCGCGGCGGCAAGGCCCTGCCCGCGCTCGCCATGCCCTTCATCATTCTGGGAGGCATCTACGGAGGGATCTGCACGCCGACGGAGGCTGCCGCCGTCGCGGCCGTCTACGCCATCCCCGTCGGATTCTGGGTCTACAGGGGCCTGGACCGGAAGAGCTTTTTCTACATCACCAAGGAAGCCGGCACGGCCGTCGGCTCCATCATGGTCATGATCCTGTTCTGCCTCATGCTGAGCCAGGTCCTGGTGCTGGAACAGGTGCCCCAGGCCATCGTGAAGACGATGTTCGGCGTGACGCAGAACAAGACGCTTCTGCTGATCCTCATCAACCTCCTGCTCTTCGTGGTGGGCATGATCGTCAACGACCTGACGGGGATCATCCTCACGGCTCCTCTGCTTCTGCCTCTCGTCGTCGCCCTGGGGGTTCACCCGATCCATTTCGGAGCCATCATCGGCGTCAACCTGGCCATGGGCGGTGTGACGCCCCCGTACGCCAGCATCCTGTACCTGGGGATGCGGGTGGGGAAGGTCGAGTTCATGGACATCCTCCGACCGGCCATGACGTTCATCGTGCTGGGGTACGTCCCGGTCGTCTTCCTGACGACCTTCTGGCCCGACCTGTCCATGTGGCTGCCGCGGATCATGGGGTTCGTCCGCTGACGGCGCCGGGAAGGGGACGGGTGTGAAAACGCGGGTCGCGGTGATTGGCGGGGGCAACGGTGGACAGGCCCTGGCCGGTCACCTGGGGATGAGGGGATTCGACGTCCGTCTGTTCGAGGATCCCCGTTTCGAGGCCAATGTCGCCGAAGTCCGCTCCAGCGGCCTCATCAAACTGAAGGGGGCCATCGACGGTTCGGGGCCGGTTCTTGCGACCACCGACCCGGGTGAGGCGATGGAGGGAGTCCGCCTCGCCTATTTCGTCGTTCCGTCGTTCGGCCAGATGCCGCTTTTCAGGGCGGTCCTCCCGTTCATGGGGCATGGGACCACTGCCGTTTTCATCCCGGGCAATCTCGGTTCCCTCGAGGCAATCCAGGTTCTGGAAGAGGCCGGAAGATCTGGGGAGATCCTCCTGGCCGAGACGGACACGATGCCGTACGCCTGCAGGCTTGAAAAACCGGGATACGTGCACGTTTGGGGGATCAAGAAGGGAATGTCCGTGGCCGCCCTGCCGGGATCGGCTTCGGCGGAAACGGCGGAGCGGCTGGCCGAAACCTTTCCGCTTCCGCTCGAACCGGTGGGGGATGTCCTGGCTGTGGCGCTGTCCAACCTGAACATGGTCGTTCACTGTGCTTCGGTTCTGCTCAACGCGGGGCGCATCGAGGCGACAGGGGGCAACTTCCGCTTCTACACCGACGGGGCGACGCCCTCGGTCGGGAAACTCATGGAGGGGATCGACAGGGAGAGGCTGGCTGTGGGAAAGGCCTTCGGAATCGACCTGCCTCCCGCAGCGGACTGGATCCGCCGGGCCTACCCGGTGGAAGGGGAAAGCCTCCACGAGCTGCTGTCGAACAACCCCGTCTACGCAAGCCACGGTCCCGACGCGCCGAAGAACATGAGGCACCGCTATGTCGCGGAGGACGTGCCGAACCTTCTCGTCCCGCTGTGCGAGCTGGGACGGCTCGGGAGCGTCCCGACGCCTCTGGCGAGCGCCGTCGTCACGCTCCTCTCGGAGATCGCGGGCGAGGATTTCACCCGGACCGGGCGGAACCTCGAAAAGCTGGGCCTGGCCGGAATGACGCCCGAACAGGTCCGGAAGAAAGTCCGCGGAGATTCCGCCTCCGGCGGAGGTGGAAAACGTGGATAGGGGAAAAGCCCTGCCGAGCCTTTTCGACATCGTGGGTCCCGTCATGACGGGACCATCCAGCTCACACACGGCCGGAGCTGTTCGGATCGGACTGATGGGCCGGGCCGTCCTCGCCGAAGAGCCCCGAAAGGTGACGATCGGTTTTCACGGGGCGCTGTCGGAGACCTACAAGGGACATTTCACGGATTCCGGCGTGGTGGCGGGGCTTCTGGGGATGGACGTGGACGATCCGCGGATCCCCCAGGCCCTCGATCTGGCCCGGCAGGCGGGCGTCCAGGTGCAGGTGAACGCCCGGCCCGAAAGCACGGCCAACCCGAACACCATCGACCTGGAACTCGACGGCGCGCGCGGTTCCGTCTCCGTCTCGGCGATCACGGCGGGAGGCGGCGAAATCCTCGTGACCCGCATCGGGGCTTTCCCGGTCCTCCTGCGGGGCAAGGTTCCGGTTGCGATCCTGGAGGGGAAGGGTCTTTCGGGCGCGGCGAACGAGGTCTTTCGGGCGGCGGGGGAGATCCCCGTACTGCTGCGCGCGGAAGACGGCTCGGCGCAGGCGCTTCTCGTCGAGGGAGACGGCCTCCCCGGCGCTGCCGGGAGATTGGCGGAACTGGAAGGCGTCGAGCGCGTCCGTCTTCTCCCTTCCCTTTATGACTACGCTCTGGCCGACCCCGAACCGCTGTTCGACTCCTTCCGGGGTTTCGAAGCGTTCGCGGAGGCCAACGGAATTTCCGCCTCGGGCGCGGCGATCGCC
Source organism: Synergistales bacterium (assembly GCA_015657435.1). GTDB lineage: Bacteria > Synergistota > Synergistia > Synergistales > 79-D21 > 79-D21. Next base: position 218,514 of record JADLKH010000004.1, read on the forward strand.
TGGGAATCGAAAAGAAGCGGCCTGGACGAAAGCGGGGTTCGGCATCGGTTCACCCGGATCTGGAGGGCCATGGTCCAATCCGTGGAAACGGGGCTGGCGGCGAAAAACCGTCTCGTGGGCGGCTTCATGCCCGGGGACGACGGGATCCGGCTCTGGAAGGCCGTGGAGGAAGGGCGAACCCTTTCGGGGGACATCGTGACGAAGGCGGTGGCCCGCAGTCTGGCGGCGATGGAGGTGAACGGCTCCCTCGGCTGTGTCGTGGCCGCTCCCACCGCCGGTTCCTGCGGCGTCATGCCCGGAGCCCTCATGTCCGTCGCAGGGGCCCGAAGACTTCCGGAGGAGGAAGTGGTCGAGGCCCTCATCGCGGGCGCCATGGTGGGCGTTTTGGTGGCCGCACGGGCCCCGGTGTCGGGAGCGCTCGGGGGATGCCAGTCCGAGATCGGAGTGGCGTCGGCCATGGCCGCATCGGCTCTGGTGCAGCTCGGCGGGGGATCCCCGGAAGCGGTTTGCCACGGAGCGGCGCTCGCGCTGAAGAACCTCCTCGGCCTGATCTGCGATCCCGTGGGGGGACCCGTGGAGATTCCCTGCATCAAGAGGAACTCCGTGGGCGTGGCCAACGCCTTCGCGGCGGCCGACATGTCCATTGCGGGAATCAGGAGCGCCATTCCGCCCGACGAGGTCGTGACGGCCCTGCGGAACGTGCAGACCCTCCTGCCGACCGAGCTGAGGGGGACCATGAAAGGCGGCCTCGGGGTGACGGAAACCGCCGCCCGGTTGAAGGAAGAGTGGCTGGGCAGGATCCGGGGCTGGAAAAACTAGCGGAAAACGGCGAAACCGGGCCGGGTGCCGGAAGGAGGAGAAAGAGCGTGTCGACGGTACTGTTGAAGCAGGCGGACATCGTGACTCTGACGGACGTGAAGGAAATCGTGGGGATCGTGGAGAAGACCTTCAAGGGATTCGGCGAGGGGACGACGATCAACCCGACGAAGGTGGGACTCGACCTGGGTGAGACGGCATCGTACCCGCCGTACCAGGGGTTCATGAACGCCATGCCGGCCTACGTGGGCTGGCTGGATTCCGCGGGGATCAAGTGGGCGGGAGGATTTCTGGGTGAGAGGAAGAGGATGGGCCTGCCGTACGTCACCTCGCTGATCCTCCTGATCGACCCGAAGATCGGGAACTTCAGGGCGGTCATGGACGGGGAGTGGATCACCACCATGCGGACGGGAGCCCAGACGGCGGTGGCGCTGAAATACCTGCACAAGGGCACGTCGATCCGACTGGGGCTGTACGGAGCGGGAGCGCAGGGTCACTCGCAGACGCAGGCGATCGCGGCGGTGTTCGACATCGAGGAGGTGCGGGTATACGACGTGAGCCGTGCGGCGGCGGAGAAATACGCGTCGGACATGAAGGACGTGGTGAAGGGTCCGATCGTGATCGCGGAGAAGCCGGAGGACGCGGCGTGGGGCGACGCGATCGTGTGCGTGACGCAGTCGAAGGACAAGTTCGTGAAGAACGAATGGATCAAGCCCGGGACGATCGTGTTCCCGATGGGCTCCTACCAGGAAGTGGACGACGAGTTCATCCTGAGCGCCGACCGCGTGGTGGTGGACCATGTGGGTCAGTGTCTGCACCGCGGGGCGCTGAAGGAGCTGGTGGAGGCCGGGAAGTTCGCGGAGAAGGACATCGACGCGACGATCGGCGAGGTGGTGGCCGGCAAAAAGCAGGGGCGGGTCTTTGAGAAGGATCGCATCCTGTGCATCCCCATCGGGACGGGGGCCATGGATATCGCGGTGGCCACGGTGGTCCTGGAGAGGGCGAAGGCGAAGGGCCTCGGCGGCAGCTTCGATTTCGTGTAGACGCAACGGAACGATACAGGCACCGCCAAATCTTTGGAGGAGGGGATCGAGAATGAAGAGATGGATCACCGTTTTCATGGCGTTTGCCCTTGTTTTCGGGCTCGTGGCGGCGGGGCCGCCTTCCGCGGAGGCGAAGAACTACAACCTGAAGATCTCGCACATCCGCCCGGCCGACACCGCCATCGACAAGGACGTGAAATGGCTCGACGCTGAGCTGCAGAAGGCTTCGGGCGGCCGCATCAAGCTGGCCATCTTCCCCGCCGGGCAGCTGGGCGACTACACGGTCGTCCAGGAGCGCGTCGGGGTCGGGGCCGTCGACATGGCCGTCCAGCCCATGGGCGCCGCGGCGGACAAACGCATGCTCGTCTCGAGCTTCCCGTACCTGGCCGACAGCTGGGCCTCGGCCCGCAAGATCTACGTCACCGGCAGTCCCCTGATGAAGGAAGTCGGGAACCTGCTCGAGAAGCAGAACATCAAGCTGGTGGCGGTCTGGCCGGTCTACTTCGGGGGCGTGGCCCTCAAGAAGATGCCCGCGAATCCGCTGGAGCCGAACGTGGCCCAGAACGTGAAGGTCCGCGTTCCGCCGATCAAGTCCTACCAGGTCATGGCAGAGGCCTTCGGTTACCAGGCGACCCCGCTGCCCTTCTCCGAAACCTTCACCGCCGTTCAGACCGGCATCGTGGACGGGGTCATCGGGGCGGGGGCGGAGGGCTACTACTCCAACTTCAGGGACGTCATCAAGTACTACCTGCCGATCAACACCCACTTCGAACAGTGGTACCTGGTCATGAACCTCGACCTGTGGAAATCCATGTCGAAGGCGGACCAGGACATCATGGCGAAGGCGACGCAGGAGTTCGAAAAGAGGCGCTGGGCGGCCGCGGAGAAGGATCAGGCCTACAACGAGAAGCGTCTGGAGGAATACGGCATCAAGGTCATGAGGCCGACCATCAACCAGATCTCGGCCTTCACGAAGAAGGCCCGCAGCACCGTGTGGCCCCAGATCAAGGGGACNGTCGGAGCGGCCTACTTCGACGGCCTGCTCAAGGCCATGAACATCAAGCCGTAGGGAAAAAGAAAAAGGGTCCGGGGGCGGGGAAACCCGCCCCCGGATTTTAGGGCTAGGGATTGTGGGGAACGACCACGAACAGGACGACGCACTTTTCGCCGCCCAGGGCGCGTCCCCCGTGCGGAAGGTTCCCGTCCACGAAAAGGCAGTCTCCCGGGTCCAGCTCGTACCGGTTTTCACCGCAGTAAAACTCGAGTCGCCCCTCCATGACGTAGAGGAACTCCTCCCNGTCGTACTGGAAACCGGGCGAGGTGTGGGGGCCGGAAATCGGGTCGTAGGTCAGGATGAAGGGGTTCCAGGTCTTGTTGGGCCAACGGGCTCCCAGAGATTCGAAACTGTAGCCGTGCGGCGTTTTGCGGGACGGTGCGGGTTTGATTTCGTCCTTCCGCACGATCAAAAACCGGATCTGCTCGTCTTCCTTGAGCAGTTCGCTCAGAGGAACCCCAAGGGCGCGCGCGATCTTGACATGGGTCGAGATGGGGGAACTGACCTTGCCGTTCTCGATCTTCGACAACAGGGCTTTCGAAAGGCCAGTCTCGCGGGCGAGGACATCCAGCGTCATCCGGGCGTTCTGCCGAAAGGCCCGCACGCGCCGGCCCAGACGGAGGTCGATGTCGTCGCTTTCGAAATCGTTTATTTCCCTGCTTGGGGAATCTGTCATTCCTGTGATCACCGTCCAGGTTTAACGATTTGTTGCACCACATGAAACAGATTCTACCATGAAAAGCTGCCGCGGCTGAGGCCCCGGCGGGTTCATAGCGAGGTGAGGAGCTTGGAAGACTTTGTGTTGAGGCGGGTGAAGGTCCGGCGGATCGAGGCCGGGCCGCGTACGGAAGTTAAAGACGGCTGCCTTTACGTCGACACGGAAGGATTGTCGAGGATCCTTTGCGAGGAGAGACAGATCCTGAGGGTGGACGTGAAGCTTGCCCGGCCCGGGGAAAGCGTCCGGATCGTCCCGGTGAAGGACGTGGTCGAACCGAGGTGCAAGGTTTCCGGCGGCCGGGATCCGTTTCCGGGGGTGTTTTCCGATCCCGAAGTGGCCGGTGAAGGTGTCACGGCCGTTCTGGACGGAGTTTGCGTGATCACCACCGGGAAGATGGTGAACTTCCAGGAGGGACTCGTCGACATGACCGGCCCCGGGGCGGAGTTCACGACCTTCTCGAGAAAGAACAACGTCGTCCTGGCCATCGAGCCCGTGGAGGGCCTTGGGAAGCACGAGCACGAACGGGTCGTGAGGCTGGCGGGGCTCAGGGCGGCCGCCATTCTGGGCGAGGCCGCGAGGGAAGTTCCCTGGGACGAGGAAACGAGGATCTCCCGGCTCACGCTGCCGGAACAGATCGGATCCAGCCCCGATCTGCCGCGCGTGGTTTACGTCTGCCAGGTGATCGCCGAAGGGCTGCTGCACGACAACTACATCTACGGCCTCAACGCCCAGGGATGCCTGCCCGTGTGGATGACGCCCGGCGAGGTGCTGGACGGGTCCATCGTGAGCGGAAACTGCGCGGCTCCCTGCCACAAGCACTCGACCTACCATCACCAGAACAACCCGATCGTGGAGGACCTGCTGAAGGAGCACGGGAAAACCCTGAATTTTCTCGGCGTTCTCGTCACTCCCGTGAAGACGGCTCTCGTGGAGAAGGTCCGCATGTGCACCCAGGCCCTGAAAATGGTCCGCCTGCTGGCCCCCGACGGCGTCATCATCTCCGAGGACGGCGGCGGCAACCCCGAAAACGACCTCATGCTCCTGGATCGCCTCCTGGAGAAGGAAGGGATCAGGACCGTCCTCGTCACCGACGAGTACGCCGGGTCGGACGGAGCCTCCCCGGGGCTCGCGGACAGTACGCCGGAGGCCGACGCCGTCGTCACCAACGGCAACGGCAACCAGCGGGTCATTCTGCCGCCCATGGCGGAGACGATCGGCTACCCGGAATGCATTGACCGGATCACCGGCGGCCACGCCGGCAGCCTCAGGCCTGACGGCTCCGTCGACATGGAGATCGCCGGGATCATGGGCTCCACGAACGAGCTGGGCCTGGAAAACCTGATGACCGTGGCCATGTAGGGGGGAGAAGAATGAAAACCATTCGTGTAGTCCACTACCTCAACCAGTTTTTCGGCCAGCTGGGCGGCGAGGACACGGCCAACGTNCCCCCGAAGGTCGTCGAGGGTCCCGTGGGGTTCGGCGCGACGCTCGCCGGCCTTTCCGAGGACCGCGTCAAGGTGGTCCGTACCGTCATCTGCGGGGACAACTTCGCCGCGGAAAACCTGGAGGAGCTGCAGAAGCAGGTTCTGGAATGGGTGGGTTCGGCGGCTCCCGATCTGTTCCTCGCCGGTCCGGCCTTCGGGGCCGGCCGCTACGGCACCGCCTGCGGCGTCCTCTGCAGCGCCGTGCAGAAAAAACTCGGCATCCCCGCCGTCTCCGCGATGCATCCGGTCAACCCCGGTTACGAGCTCGCCGGGAGGGACGTGTACGTCGTCGCGGCGAAGGATTCGGCCGCGGACCTCAGGCGAGTCCTTCCCCTCATGCTGAACATAGGGCAGAAACTTGTGGACGGCCTCCCCGTGGGGCGGCCCGAAGAAGAGGGGTACCTGCCCAGGGGCGTACGGATCAACGTGCGGGCCCCGAAACGAGGGGCCGCGCGGGCGGTTGAAATGCTGCTGAAGAAAATGGCGGCGGAGCCGTTCGAAAGCGAACTCCCCATGCCGACGTACGACCGCGTGCCGCCGGCAAAGCCGGTGCAGGACATGGCACGGGCCGTCATCTCGATCGGGACGGAAGGGGGCATCGTCCCCCGGGGCAACCCGGACCGCATCGAGGCCCACAACGCGTCCAAGTGGTGCCGCTACTCCATCGAGGGGCTGGATCGCCTGCAGAAGGGCGATTTCGAGGTGGCCCACGGCGGGTACGACCCCGTTCCGGCCAACGACAACCCGAACCGCGTGCTTCCTCTGGACGCGGCCCGTGTTCTGGAGCGGGAGAAGGCCTTCGCGAAGCTCAACGACTGGTACCCGGTGACCGTCGGCAACGTGACCGCCGTGAGGTCGGCCGAGCGCTACGGCCGGGAGATGGGCGAAGCGCTGATTGAGGCCGGTGTGCAGGGCGTGATCCTGACCTCCACCTGAGGAACCGGGACGCGTTGCGGCGCAACGCTCGCCAGGGAAATCGAACGGACGGGACTTCCGGCCGTGCTCATCACCGCCATCCCGCCCATCGCGCTGACGGTGGGGGCCAACCGGATCGTGCGGGGGATCGCCATCCCCCACCCCGTCGGAGACCCGAAAGAGGAACCCGAGTCGGAACTCGGGCTCCGGAAGGAATTGCTGAAGAAGGCGCTGGAAGCCCTATCGACGCCGATTGCCGAGCAGACCCTGTTCTCATGAAGGCCGGGATCACGGTCCTGACGAACAATCCCCTTGTGCGGGAGGCTTTCCCGGAAGCGGAGTGGGTGGAAGGTCTCCCCTCGGAGGTCGCGAGAAGGGCCCGGGACAGGATCCACGCGGGTTGGCGGCTGGCGGCCCATCCTCTGGCGGGAAGCATCCGTCTTTTGCGGAGTCCGTATCGCAGCCTCGCTCTGGAGGAAGCTTCCCCTCCCGCCGACGCCCGCCAGGTCCAGATGATCGAGGAGGCCGTGGCGCGCCTGGAAAGAAGGGAACTGCTCGATAACTCGCCCGAGAACGATGCAGACTACAGGCTGCTGGACCTCGACCTGTTTCGCAGGGTCATGGGCAGCCTGGGAGACTGAGGGAGAAAGACCGACCCAAAAGGAGGGAAACGGATGAACGGAACACCCAGGTTTGCCGTGATGGGAAGCGGAAACGGGGCGCGGGCCTTCTGCGGCCAGATCGCCGCGCTGGGGATGCCCGTGCGGATGTTCGAGCCTCTGGAAGCGACGGGAGACTATCTGAAGCTGAAGGAGGAGCCCGTGATTTTTCTGGAGGGCGACATCCGGGTCAAGGGCCGCCTGGAAGGGGTCACCATGGACGCCGGGGAGGCGATGGACGGCGCGGACGTCGTTCTCGTCGTCGTTCCCTCGTTTGCCCACCCGTCGATCTTTTCCCGGATGATCCCTCACCTGAAGGACGGCATGCGGATCGTCATCGTGCCGGGCAACTACGGCGGGCTGCTGCTGAAGAAAATGATGGCCGAAGCCGGCTGCGGGGCCCGCGTGGCGATCTCCGAGACGGCCTCGCTCCCGTACGCCTGCCGCATCAGCGCCTTCAACACGGTCCAGATCTACAAGAAGAAGTTCCGGGTCAAGCTGGGCACCTCTCCCGTCGGCGAAAACGCCACCGCCATAGCCGTCATGAATCGGATCTTCGACGGGCTGGTGCAGTTCTTCCCGGCGAAGAACCTTCTGGAGGTCGGCCTGGAGAACGCGAACTACACGCTGCACCCGCTGCCCATCCTGCTGAACTATGGGGCCATCGAGATGCACGGGCCGACGTTCCGCCACTACATGGACGGGATCACTCCGATTATCTCCGAGAAGGTCGAGGCGATGGACGCGGAACGGATGGAGATCGGCAGGGCGCTGGGGCTGGACCTGCTTCCCACCCTGGACCAACTGAAGATGTACTACGGGGAAAACGATTGTCGCACCATCTACGACTACGTCAACAGTCCCGACAGCCCCTACGTGGACATCGTCGGCCACAGCGTGAAGAGCCGATACCTGACCGAGGACGTCCCGGGACTGCTGGTTCCGGCCATCCATCTGGCATGCCTGGCGGGCATCGAGGCCCCGATCGCGAAGCTCGTGGTGAACCTGACGTCGTTCCTCCATGGGACGGACTACATGGAAAAGGGCATTTCCCCGGCAAAACTGGGACTGGAAGGCAGAACGATCGCCGAGATCATCGCGGTTGCCTCCTGAAGGCATGAGGAGGGAGCGGGCATGACTCTGCTGATTCGCAGGAGCGAACTGGAAACCCTGGTCTCGACGAGAGAGATCATCGAGGCCGTCGAGAAGACCTTCGAAGGGCTGGGCAATAAAACGGTGGTCAACCCGACGAAGGTTCACCTGAACCTCGGCGACCAGTCCGACTGGCCTCCCTACCACGCCGGGATGAACGCCATGCCTGCCTACGTGGGCTGGCTGGATATCGCGGGGCTCAAATGGGTCGGAGGCTGGCAGGACAACATGGCCATGGGGCTTCCCTACATCCGGGGGGCGATTCTCCTGGTGAAGCCGCAGGACGGCACGGTGCTGGCGGTTATGGACGGGGCCTGGATCACCAACGGCCGAACCGGCGCCCAGAGCGCGGTGGCTCTGAAGCACCTGGCGAAGAAGGGCCCCCTCACGGTGGGGCTATTCGGAGCCGGGGCCCAGGGGCGGACCCAGGCGCTCGCCATGATCGAGGGCCTGCCGCTGGAGGAACTGAAGATCTATGACATCCGGCCGGAATCCGCCGAATCCCTGGCCGCGGACATGAACGCCCTCCTTCCCGGGAAGGTCCGGGTGGCCGGTTCGGTCGCGGAAGCGGCGGATTCGGACGCCGTCGTCACCGTGACCCACTCGAAGGCCAAGTTCCTCGAATCCGGGATGATCCGCCCGGGCGCCACCGTCTGCGCCCTGGGTTCCTACACGGAGTGCTCGGACGAGCTGATTCTGGGGGTCGACCGGATCTTCGTCGACCACGTGCAGCAGTGCCTCCACCGGGGAGCCCTGAAGGACGTCGTGGAAAGCGGGCGGCTGTCGGAAAATGACCTGAGCGCGACTCTCGGCGAAGTCGTGGCGGGAGTCAGGCCCGGAAGGACCGCCCCGGAGCAGAGGATCCTCTGCGTGCCGATCGGCACGGGCTGCATGGATGTGGCCGTGGCGGGCGTCGCCTACAGGAAGGCCCTCGAGACCGGCAAAGGGACCGTCATCTCGCTCGATTGAGCCGGTGTTTTCACCGGAAAGCGGAAGGGGGGCGCGCCCGTCCGGGTGTGCCCCCCTTCTTTTTACGATTCGGATTCGCCCTTTACTGACGGGCCCCACATCGTTTTCATCCGGAACAGCTCCGCTCCGTCGGCGGGGCGGAAGATTCCGTGAAGGCAGGCCTGCCCGCCGGGGTCCTCAGGACCGGGTTTGGCGAAAGTGTCGAGAGTGTCGCCCGATCGGCCCTCCCCGTGGAACTCCGCGTCGAACCCCCTGAAAGCCCTGTTTCCCCGCCATTCGGCAGGAAGCGTCGCCAACGCCCAGTCCAGGTAGCGGACGTGATTCGCGTGGCCGTTTTCGTCGATGTCGCGATCCTCCACCAACTGTTTTTTTAACAAGGGGCCTTCCGCACACGGCTCGACCTTTTCGAACTCGAAGGCGATGGCGGGGTTTTCCTCCTCGTGGAGGTGCGGAAGCCCCTTCTGGATCTGGAAGGGCTTGCGCTTCACCAGGTCGACGAGCACCCAGCAGGTTTCGGCCCGGACGATGCGGGCATCCCCCGAGTGAAGCTCGAAGGCCCGAAGGGAATAAAGCCGTCCGTGGGGGAAATGCCAGGTTCTCAGGGCGAGGGTTTCCCCAAAACGGGGCATCCGTTCCGCCCGCAGGCGATATTTCACCAGCATCCACGTGAAACCGAGCGGCAGGATCTGGGGCACCGAGGCACCGAGCTTCGAGGCCGCCTCATTGGCCCCGTCCTGAAAATAATCGAGAAGCGAAACGGGGGAGATCTCCCCCAGGTTTCCGCAGTCGGCGGAATCGATCTTCAGGTTCTTGAGATGCATGGGAAATCCCTCCAGGCGGTGCAGAAGTCGGTCTTCATCTTACACCTCCTTGACACAATGGACAAATAGGCCTATATGTTTGTTTATAAACAAACAAATGGAGGTAGTGTTTATGAATATGGCGATGGAGGCCTTTGAAAGAGCCACAATTGAGGAACTGGCGGCCGGTGTTGTGGAGAACCCGGAAAACGGGGAACAGATCTGTCTCGTCTGCGGCAAGGCGTTCTCCCGAGGGGAGGTCTTCCCCGTAGAGGGGCGCCTTTTCGACGCGCAAAGCGCGGCCCGCCTGCACGCGGAGCGCGAGCACGGCCCCAGGTTCATTTTTCTGCTGAATCTCCTGCGGGACTGGGAGGGAGTATCGGATACCCAGGCACGGCTGATGGAGGCCTTTTCCCTCGGGCACGACGACGCCGTGATCGCAAGGGATTTCGGGATCAGCCGCTCCACCGTTCGCAACCACCGCTTCAGGATGAAGGAGAAGGTCAGGCAGGCCAAGGTCTTCCTGGCCCTGAACCGGATTCTTGAGAAGGAACAGAAGACGGGCGCCCGGCTGGTCGATTTCGGTGCGAAGGCCCGCATGGTGGACGAGCGTTTCGCGCTGACGGAGGAAGAATCCGAACAGCTGGTCCGCAAGTATTTCAGGGAGGACGGAACGCTGGCCCTTTTCCCGACCAAGGCGAAGGCGCGGGTGGCGCTCCTTCGGAAAATCGTGGAGCGGCTGACCCCGGGAGTCCGGTACTCCGAACGGGAAATGAACGCCATCCTCTCGCCGCTCACGGAAGACCACGTCATCGTGCGCCGTTGCCTGGTGGACTACGGCTTCGTCAACCGGCTGCCGGACGGAAGCGCCTACTGGGTCCAGATGTAGAAGGCGCGGCGGGGGAAGCTTCCCCGCCGCGCCTTCAAAACCGTGTTTGTCAGTCGAGAGATTTCAGGATCCGGTCCCCGAACTCCTTCGATTTCGCCCAGCCGTCGACGTAGGTCTGCTTGATCACGCCGCCGAACCCGCCCTTGTCCAGGCTGAAAAGCTGCTGGACCGAGATCCCGCCGGGAGTGCTCGTTTCCGTAAGAAGCTTGGCCATCTGCCCCGGATTGTGCTCCCATTCCTTGAGGCAACCCTGGATCGTGTGGAAAACCAGGTCCTCGGACGTCGCATGGTCGATGCCGAGGAGGACCGAGGACTGGATGATCGCCGAACAGAAGGCGAAAACCGGAGCGGGGCAGGTTATCGACGTCAGGATATTGATCTTTTCCTCGGGGAGGACGAAACACTTTCCCATGGAAGAGAAGATCTCCATGACATCCTCGCGGGCCTTCCCGTCGATTCTGTCGTCGAAGGAGACCGCGATCGCCCCGTAGCCGATCTTGCTGGGAGGGTTGGGCATGACGCGGACGACAGAAGCGTTCTTCAGCTTCTCACGGTAAAGTTTCATGGGGACTCCGGCCGAAATGGTCACGACCGTCTTTCCGGAAAAATCCATGCCGCCGAGCTCTTCCGCAACGGCCGAGGCAATTTCGGAGCGCACGCAGACGAAGATGATGTCCCCGCTGGCGGCCGCGTCCCCGTTGGAGGACGCCTTGTTGACCCCGAACCGTTTATGGAGGTCTTCGAGCCTTGCCTTGCCCGGGTTGCTCACCGTGATCAAGGCGGGATCCACGACGGCCCTGGCCGTCATGTTGGCGATCAGGATCTCGGTGATCTTTCCGCCGCCGATAAAAGAGATTTTCCTTGTAACGGGCATTCCTCGCACCTCCCTGGGATTGCGGTTCCTTTTCCGCTCACTATGAAGTCCTTCGCCTTTCTGGTATCCTTGAAAGGGAGTTAGGTCCTACCAAAGAGGACCAATGGGAATTCACCCTTCAAGGAGGCTGGGATTCTTGCAGAAGAAACGAGCCGACGTCGAGAAGCAGATCATCGACATGATCAACAGTGGTCAATACCCGGAGGGTTCCAAACTCCCGCGGGAAAGGGATATGGCGGAGAGCCTGGGTATCGGGAGAAACCTCCTTCGGGAAGCGATCGCCGTGCTTGAAACGCTCGGTTTGCTCGAGGTGCGAAAGCGTGAGGGCATTTTCGTCAAGAAGATGCCGACCAACGAAATCGTGGGAAACCTCAAGATGATCCGTCTCTGGCCGGCTGATTTCGCCCCGCAGCTGATGGAAGTCAGGCAGGCGATCAACATGCTGGCCGTTGATTGGGCAGCGCGGCGGCGGACGGACGAAGACATCCGGAAACTCTGGGAATGCTTCCGCAATTTCGAGAACACCCCCCTGGAGACGGAAGAGGACCGCCACGCGAGCGCCCGTTGGGAAAACGTCCTTCACGCCCTGGTCGTCGATTCCGCCCACAACGTGATCCTTTCGCGCATCTACGAGGGAATCTCGTTCCTCATGGAGCTGAACAACGACATGATGCACATGACGCTCATGAACGTGAACAGGGGATGGGTGGGACACATCATCGAGCAGCACCGCCACGTCATCGAGGCCATTGAGGCCAGGGACTCGAAGGCCGCCTCCAGATGGATGCAGGGCCACTTCGACGACACGATCAGGGGCCTGGGCCTGGAAAAGTCCGTCGAGCCGGTACGGACGCTCATATAGAAAAGAAGGGCAGCGCTGCAACGCTGCCCTTCGCTTTTCCGAAAACCGGGTTTCATCCCCCGAGGTAGGACTCCTGGACGGTCTTGCTCCGGAGCAGGGACTTGGCGTCGTCCACCGCGACGATTTCCCCAACCTCCAGGATATAGCCCTTGTCCGCGATTTTCAGGGCCATCTTCGCGTTCTGCTCCACAAGGAGGATGGTCGTCCCCTCTTCGTGGATCTGTCGGATGATCTCGAACACTTCCTTGACGACCAGGGGAGCCAGCCCCATCGAAGGCTCGTCCAGAAGCAGGATCTTCGGCCGGGACATCAGCGCCCGGCAGATGACCAGCATCTGCTGTTCGCCGCCGGACAGGTGTCCCGCCAGCTGATCCCTTCGTTCACGCAGCCTCGGGAACTTCTCGAAGAAGCGTTCGATATCCTGTTCCACTTCCGAATCGTTCCGGATGTAGGCTCCCATCTTGAGGTTCTCGTAGACCGTCTGTCGCGGCAGGGCCTTGCGGCCTTCCGGGCAGTGGGCGATCCCCATCTTGATGATGCGGTCGGGCTGCATGCCCTCGATGTTGACGCCCTGGTAGGTGACGCAGCCCTTCGTCGGCTTGAGCAGGCCCGAGATGGTCTTGAGGAGGGTCGTCTTGCCGGCCCCGTTCGCGCCCAGCAGCGTGGTCAGCTCACCCTTCTCGAGGTGGATCGACAGGTCCCTGAGCGCCGTGATCTGCCCGTATTTGACCGTCAGGTCATTCGTCGAAAATATCATGGCTAATCCTCTTCCTTCCCGAGGTAAGCCTCGATCACCGTNGGGATCCGCCTGGATCGCCGCCGGGTCGCCCTCGGCGATCTTCTTTCCGAAGTTCAACACGACGATGCGGTGCGAAATGCCCATGATCAGCTTCATGTTGTGCTCGATGACGACGACCGTGAAGCCTTTCCGGTTGATTCCGCCGATGAGTTCCATCAGCTCGACGGTTTCGTTCGGGTTCATTCCCGCCGAGGGCTCGTCCAGAAGCAGGATTTTCGGGTCGCTGGCGAGCGCCCTGGCGATCTCGAGTTTTCTCTTCTTGCCGTAGGGCAGGTTGCCCGCAATGAGGTTGGCGTCCCTTTCCAGGCCGAAGTACTTGAGAAGCCCCACGCATTTGTCCCTGGCTTCGGTTTCCTTCCGCCCCTTCCCTGGGTCGCGGAAGAGGGTCTCCATGATTCCCGGGTGGATCTGCAGGTGCATGCCGACCAGGACATTGTTCAAAACCGTCATCTGGTCGAACAGGCGGATGTTCTGGAACGTGCGGGCCAGCCCCTTGTCGACCACGCTGTCGACCCTATGCCCGGTGACCTCGATCCCGTTGTAGAAAACCTTGCCTCGCGTCGGCTGGTAGAACCCCGTGATCACGTTGAAAAGGGTGGATTTTCCCGCCCCGTTCGGGCCGATCACCCCGAGGATTTCGGATTCACGGATCGACATCTCGATCGATTCGAGGGCCTTCACCCCGCCGAAGTGTTTCGACAGGTCTTCGGTCTTGACCAGTTCCTTCATTTCGCCCACCTGCCCGCTTCTTCGGGTTCTTTCTTCCTGAAACGCATGATCCCGATCAGCTTTTCGCCGACGCCGGCCTTCCCGAGGAGACCGTTCGGCCAGTANGATCATCATGATGACCATCATGAACCCGACGAAGACCAGCCGGTACTCGTAGAAGCTCCGGGAGACCTCCGGGGCCACGACGAGGATCAGGGTCCCGAGAAGTGATCCGGGCAGGCTTCCCAGTCCGCCGAGAATGGCCATCTGCAGCTGGTAGACCGATTCGTCGAGGGTGTAGTTGAAGGGAGAGGCGTACTGCGTGTAGTGCACCAGAAGCGCACCGGCCAGTCCCGTGAAGACGGAACCGATCGCGAAGTTCAGGACCTTGTACTTCTGGGTGTTGATCCCCGAATAGCTCGCAGCGATGGAATCGTCCCGGATGGCTTCGAAGGCCCGTCCCAGCTTCGACTTGGTGATCCTTTCGATCAGGACATAGCAGGCGATGAGGAAGCCGAGCGCCAGGTAGTAGAATTTCAGGTTCGTGTCGAAGACGAAACCGAACAGCTGGGGTGCGGGAACCTTGGGGATTCCCATCGCGCCGTTGGTCACGGGGATCCAGTTCAGGAAAATCACCTGGCAGACAACGTTGAACCCGATCGTGATCAGGGTCAGGTAGTCGAACGAGGACTTTCGGCACAAAAAGCCCAGGATCGCCCCGACAAGCCCCGCGAAAATGCCCGCCGTCAGGAAGGCGATCAGGAACGGAACATGGAACCGCACCGCCAGGATCGCGGACCAGTAGGCTCCAAGTCCCATGAAGGCCGCCCGTCCCATGTCGAGCTGGCCGCAAAAACCGACGATCAGGTTGATCGAAAGCGCGACCACGGAATAGATGAAGAAGACGTTCAGCACGCGGATCGCGTATTCGTCGGTGATGAAGAAGGGCAGGGCGCAGGCGGCGAGAATCGTCACGATTGCGAGGATTTTCCGGTCTTTCAGGAAATTCATGCCCCAACCCCCCTAGATCTTCTCCGCCACTTGGGCGGGGAAAAGCCCCTGGGGCTTGATGAGAACGAAGGCGATCAGGAGAAGCCAAACGATCGCGTCCTTGTAAAGGGTCGAAACATAGCCGGAAACCATGCTCTCCATCAGGCCGAGCATGATCGCCCCCATGACCGCCCCCTTCAGGCTGCCGACGCCGCCGATGATCGAGGCCATCCAGGCCTTGATCGTCCCCAGGGCGAACCCGATGCCGATGAAGATGCTGTCGTAGTAGATGCAGAACAGGATCCCGCCGATGACCCCGAGCGCTCCGCCGATCCCGTAGACGATCGAGATGGTCCGGTTGACCGGGACGCCCATCAGGGCGGCTGTCGGGATGCTCTGGGAAATGGCGATGATTCCCTGTCCGGTCTTGGTCTTTTTCAGGTAGAGGGTGATCCCGACCATGCACGCGACGGCGATGAGCAGGATGTAGATCTGGAGGGTTCCGATGATGATCCCGCCGAACTGGAGATTGCTGCCTCGGACACCGATGTCGAACGCGAAGGTTTCCGGCCCCCAGATCTTGAGGATGGCGTTTCGCATGATATAGGCGATGCCGACGGCCGTGATCGTAGGCGTGACGCGGCCTGAATAGCGCACGGGCCGGTAGGCGAATTTTTCAACAAAAAGGTTGATCACGAAGCCCACGATGATGCCGGCCAGGAGGGCCAGGGCAGGGTGGACGCCCATGGTCAGAAGGCCCAGTGCCGCAAAGCACCCGACCGCGTACACGTCTCCGTGGGCGAAGTTCAGCAGTTCCAGGATCCCGTAGACCATGTTGTAGCCCATCGCGATCAGGGCGTAGATGCTTCCGATGCTCAATCCGTTGATCAGGTGCTGGAGGAACATATTGGCTCCGCTTTCCATGTTTGCCCCGCCTTCGGAGGGAAGCCGGCGGAACCCGCCGGCTTCCCCAGGGATATGAATCGGGATGGGTGCGGCTACTTCGTCTTGTAGCTGACGAAGTTTCCGTTCTTGACGGTGATGACGAAAGCCTTTTTATCCGGAACGTCGCCGAACTGGTCGAACTTGATGTTGCCCGTGACGCCGTCGAACGTCTTGCCGCTCTTCAGCTTCGCGATCAAGGACGCCCTGTCCGTTGCGCCCGCTTCCACCGCCGCCTTGATCAGGTAGACGATATCGTAGGCGTGGGCTCCCCACTCGCCGGGACGTTCCTTGTTGATGGATTCGTATTTTTTGATGAACGCGGCCTGCTTGGCGCGGGTGTCGTTCGGATCGAAGGAGGTGACGGAAACGACGCCTTCAACGGCCTTTCCGCCGATCTCGATGAGCTTCGGGTGGGCGATGCTGCTCGCGCCGACGATCTTCGCCTTGTAGTTCAGGTTGGCGGCCTGCTTCGCCAGAAGGGCGGCGCCGGTGTAGTCGCCGAGGAACAGGACGCCGTCGGCGCCCAGGCCCTTGAACTTCGTGACGATGGCGGAGTAGTCGCGGTCAACGCCGGGAACGTAGGATTCCTCGCCGACCAGGGACACGCCCAAAGCCGGGAGGGCCTTCAGGGCGACGTCCTTCATGCCCTTGCCGTAATCGGAGTTTTCCCACACGAGGGCGGGCTTCTTCACCTTCAGGTCCTTCACGGCCAGCTTGCAGACCTGGCTGACCATGATGTCGTCATTGACGACGACGCGGAAGTAGTTCTTGTGTCCGAGCCGGGTGAGGGTCGGGTTCGTGTTGCTGGGGGAGATGACCGGGATGCCCGCCTTTTCCCACATCGGGAGGGCGGCGATGCTGCAGCTGGAGTTGTTGTGGCCGAGCACGAACATGATCTTCTTGTCGAGGGAGAGCTTCTGGGCGACGATGACCGCCTGGTTCGGCGTGGCCATGTCGTCTGCGACCTCGAAGGTGAGCTTCTTGCCGTTGATGCCGCCCTTCGCGTTGATCTCGTCGACCGCCAGCTGGGCTCCGGCCTTCATCTGGATGCCCTGGCCGGCGCTGTCGCCGGTCATCGGTCCGACAACCGCGAAATGGATCGTATCGGCGGCAAATGCCGTGGAAACCCCAAAAAGAGCAACCGCGATAAGCAGTACCAGGGATACGAATTTCTTGTTCAATTCCTTTCCTCCTTATCATTTTTTTGTCTTTGTTCCCGGACATCCTCACCGCCGTTCAATCCATCAGCATCCCCCCGTTGACGTTCAGAATCTCGCCGGTGATATAGCCTGCGGTTTCGGAACAAAGCCAGGCAACGACGCCTGCGATTTCCGCCGGTTCCGCGAGGCGCCCGATGGGGATAAGCTTCACGGCGTCCTTCCACCGGTCGCCCTTCAGGATGTTCTCGGTTCCGACCCAGCCGGGAGCGACCGCGTTCACCCTGATGCCGAACGGGGCCATCTCGGCCGCCATGGAGCGGGTGAGACTGATCACCGCGGCTTTGGAGGCGGAGTAGGCCGAATTTCCGGGGCCCGGTTTCTTGCCGTCGATCGAGGCCATGTTCACGATCCGGCCCGAGCCCTGTTCGACCATGTCCGGAAGGATGGCCTTGCTGAGCAGGAACACGGCCTTCAGGTTGACGTCCATGACGCGGTCCCACATCTCCTCCGTCGTCTCGAGGACGGGGCTCGCGGGATAGATGCCCGCGTTGTTGACCAGGATATCGACGGGGCCTCCGGCCTTCTTCGCGAGCGAATGGATCCGCCTGCACTCCGGTTCCTTCGTGATATCGCCCGCGACGGCCAGGGCGGATCCTCCCGCGGCCCGGATGACTTCAGCGACCGCTTCCGCCTTCGGTCCGTCGAGGTCGCAAAGGCTCAAAAAACAGCCTTCCTCGGCCAGCTTCAACGCGATCGCCCTGCCGATTCCGCTTGCCGCGCCCGTTACCAGTGCATGCCTTGCTGTCATGGGAACACCGCCTTTGCCGGAGTCATGCCTCAAAATTGGCTGGATTTGTCGAAAAAAACTTCAAAATATTGAAACTTTTCCGGGAGAAATAATAGGTAGGACCATAGCCCTACCTATTTGATCAAGCGTATACCACGGCCCGGGTAATTTCAAGTAGGATGTCCTGATATGCAATTGATACGAGATGTTTCAGTTGGGAATGAGGGCTCGAACCCGGAAGGTGCGCTCGCCGAAAAAACCGGCGGGAACCTTGGGAAAGGTACCCGCCGGAGAGAAAGGACTCTGATTTTCCGTTCCGGGGCCGCGTAAAAGCTTGAGGTCGGCCTCAGATTTCGCCCCAGGCCGGATGTCCCTCCACGAAGGTGCAGCGGTGTCGGACGTCCTTCAGGTCGGCGGGAGGCAGTTCGAAGGGGTCGCAGTCCAGCACCGTGAAGTCCGCCCCGCATCCCGGAAGGATCCTGCCGAGCTCGTTTTCCCGGCCGACGGCGATCCACGGATTGACCGTGTACATCCTCAGCGCCTCGTCCAGGGACAGGCGGTCGTCGGGAGGCGAGTACCGCATGGAGACGCCGTGTTCATCCGTGCGGTTCACGGCCGCCCAGATTCCGGCCCATGGGTTGAGATCCTCGATTGGGCCGTCGCTCGACCCCGTCACGATGAGTCCTTCATCGAAGAACCTTCGGTAGGCGTAGGAGAAGGGAAGCCGCTTGTCTCCAAGCCTGGCCGGGGCCATCCGCCGGTTCCTGAAGGGCTGGACGGGCTGCGCGTCGACCACGATCCCCAGGCGCTTCATTCTTTTCATCAGGTCTCCCGGGCAATAGGTGCAGTGGTTGAAGCGGTAGGGCCGCTTCGGCCGGCCCAATTCCCGCGTCAGCCTTTCGACGGTCCGCACGGCCTGGTCGATGGCCAGGTCCCCGATGACGTGGATCTGGACCTGAATGTCCCGTTTCTGGGCGGCCGCAAGGAGGGCGTAGAGTTCTTCGTCGTCATGGTTGAGCTGGCCGGATGTCGACGGGTTGTCGGCGTAGGGCGCCGACATGGCCGCGGTATGGCCGCCGATGCTCCCGTCGCAGAACACCTTGAAACCGGCATATCGGACTCGATTCGAGCCGAAGCCGCTCCTGAAGGAAAAATTGGGCAGGGCATCGTGGTAGCAGAGGATCCGCAACGGCAGACGGCCCTCTTCCTCGAGTTCCTGAAAGGCCCGGATGTCTTCCCCGAGGGCGTACGAAGGGGCGTCGCAGGCGTGTATGGCCGTTATCCCCAGGGAGGCCAGCCTTTTGCAGGTTTCCCCCACGAGGGACGTGATCCGGTCCGGTTTTTCATATTCCGCCGCGATCGCCGAGATGATCGGGCCGCCGGCTCCTTCGTTGAGCACTCCGGTCGGAATTCCGGCGCCGTCCCTGACGACGTTGGGATCGCCCGAATCCCACAGGCCGCTCTTTTTCAGCGCTTCCGTGCCGGCCACCTGCACGTGCCCGCAATAACGGCTGATCACCAGCGGGTTTTCCAGCCCCGCGGCGTCGAGAAGCTCCCGGGTCGGCCGGACGACTTCCTTCCAGGCTTCTTCGTTGTAATTGACCCCTCGTATCCAGGAGCCTTTCGGGAGTTTTTCGGCCCGATTGCGAAGTTGTTCCAACGCTTCGCCCAGGGAGCGAACCTGGCCGAGGTCGACGTAGAGGTCCTGCCTGGCCTGGGCCGTCAGGTGGATATGACAGTCGCTCAGGCCCGGCGTGACGAGGGCTTCGCCCGCGTCGAGCAGGTCGGCCCCCGCTGGGGCCTTCCTGCGGATTTCGTCTGCCGAACCCACCGCGGCGACGATCCCGTTTTCCACCAGGAAGGATTCGGCGAAGGGGTTCGCTTCGTCCCCTGTCCAGATTCGGCCTTTTACGACCAGGCTGTCTTTCATTTCGGCGTCAGTCCTCCTCACGTTTTTCACCGCATCAGCGCCCTGACAAGGCCGAGACTCAGTTCCGGGATAAACGTCAGAAGCATCAGGTCGAGCATCATGACGAGGATCAGGGGCATGGCCCGCCTGCTGATGTCCCCGATCTTCTCGCCGGAAACCGCCGAGGCGACGAAAAGGTTCGCTCCGTAGGGCGGGGTGACGAAACCGATGGCGAGGGCCACGGTCATGAAGAGGCCGAAATGGATCGGGTCCACTCCGATCTTCGTCATGACCGGCAGGAAGATCGGCGTCAGAACGATCATCGAGGAGATGTTGTCCACGAAGCATCCCACCACCAGGAGCATCGCGTTGATGAGAAGCAGGATCACGACGGGCGAACTCGAGACCGAGATGATCCAGTTCCCGATTTTGAGGGGAATCTGCTCCATCGTCAGGAAGGTTGCGAAGGAGATGGACAGGCCCAGAATGAACGAGGTGGCCCCGTTGATGATGAGGGTGTCCATGAAGGCGGCCCGGGTTGTGCGGAAATCGAGCTCCCTGTAGATGAATTTCCCGACGAAAAGGGCATAGACGCACCCGACGACGGCGGCCTCCGTCGGGGTGAAAATGCCCCCGTAGATCCCGCCGAGGATGATGACGGGAACCATAAGGGCCCAGATCGCCTCGCGGAAACTCTTCCATACATGGGCGAGACTGAAGGGGATCTCCGATTTGGGGAAGTTTTCCCTTTTCGCCGTGAAATAGGAAACGAGCATCAGGGAGAGCCCGATGAGGATTCCCGGAACGATCCCGGCGATGAACAGTTCGCCGACCGACGCTCCCGCGATGACGCAATAAATGACGAAGGGGATCGACGGGGNGATGATGANCCCGATGGAGCCCGCTGCGGCCGTAAGGGCTGCCGCGAACGGCCCCGGGTACTTCTTTTCCTTCATCGACGGGATCATGAATCCCCCGATGGCGGAAACCGTCGCGGGACCGGAGCCCGAGATCGCCGCGAAGAACATGCAGGAAACAACCGTCACCATCGCCAGTCCCCCGACCATGTAGCTGACCAGGCTTTCGGCGAAATTGACCAGCCTTTTGGAGATTCCCCCGTATCCCATGAGCGACCCGGCCAGCATGAAGAAGGGGATGGCCAGAAGCGGGAACGAGTCCAGGCCGGTGAAGCAGGTTTGGGCCATCATGGTCAGCGGGATCGGGCTGGTGAGGGCAAGCGTGATGGCCGTGGAAAGCCCCAGGGAGATCCCGATGGGAACGCTCAACGCGAGAAACAGGGACAGGAGGCCGAGCAAAAGGGCGATATCCATCGTTCTAGGCCTCCCCCTTCGACAGGCGGCCGAGCGTTTCCTTCATTTCCCCCAGGAGCCTGAAAAACATCAGGACGCATCCGACGGGGATCGCCGCATAGGCGAACACCATCGGGATCTCAAGAGCCGGAGAAGTCTGGTTGCTCCGGAGAAGGAACCTGCCGATCTCGATCCCCTTGAACGCCAGGAAGGCGGAAAAGAGAGCCCAGACCAGGAGAACGAACATTTCAAGATGAAGCTTCGCCCTTCCTTTGAGGAAATCCGCCAGGATCTCGATGCGGATGTGCCTTTTCTTGCGAACCGCCAGGCTCGTGCCGATCCACGTGTACCAGATGAAGAGGTATCGGGCCAGTTCCTCGCTCCAGGAGAGGGAGCGGCCGAAGACATACCTCATGACGACCTGGAAGAAAATCAGGAAGACAGAAAACGCAAGAGCGGCAAACAGCAGGTTTTCTTCGAGATGGTCATAGAGCTTTTTCATTTTCTCGCCTCTTTCCGTCTTCCTGAATCTCTCCAGTCATGCCGGATTACTGGTTGGCCTGTTTGGCCAATTCGACCATGTCGGCTCCGATGCGGTCCTTGAACTGGTCGTAGATCGGCAGCGTGGCGGCGATGAAGGCCTTCTTCTGTTCGGAGGTCAAAACGTTGACCTGCAGGCCCATCTTCTTCATTTCCTCCAGCATGCCCTTTTCCTGCTTTTCGTTGATGGCCCTTTCCCTCTTCTGGTACAGCTTTCCGCCTTCCAGCACCACGGTCTGCATGTCCTTCGGCAGGCTCTGGAACCACCGCTCGCTCACAACAAGCGGGACGACGGCATAAAGGTGCCCCGTGAGGGAATAGAATTTCTGCACCTCATAGAACTTGGAGGAGTAGACGAGGTTGATCGGGTTTTCCTGGGCGTCGACCGTCTTCTGAGCCAGGGCGGTGTAAAGCTCCGAGAAGCTCATCGGGGTCGGGTTCGCCCCCATGCGCTTGAAGGTGGCGACGTGGACCGGGTTTTCCATGCAGCGGATCTTCAGGCCCTTGAGGTCGTCCGGCTTCGTGATGGGGCCCCGGTTGTTGGTGATGTGGCGGTAGCCGTTCACGCCCCAGGCGATGATCCGGAGACCCTGCTTTCGAAGGGCTTCGTCGAGCGTTTTCCCGATAGGGCCGTCGATGGACTTGTAGGCGGCCTTCTGGTCCTTGAAAAGGAAGGGGAGGTCGAAAACGTTGAACTTGGGTTCGAAGTTCGCCAGGTTCGTGGTTCCGATGACGCCGCATTCGATGGTGCCGAGCTGCATCCCTTCGGTGATCTGGCGGTCGGCCCCGAGAGCGGAGTTGAGGTACAGGGAGACCTCGATCTTCTTGCCCGACTTATCGTCGATGAACTTTTTCACCTCGGCCAGGGCCATGGACGAGGGGTGGGTTTCACTGCCGACCGAAGCGATCTTCATCCGGTACGTGGGCTCCGCCGCGGCCTGGGTGGAGGATGCGGCCAAAAACAGCAAACCGACGATCAAAAGCAGGATTCCATTTAACTTCTTCATCTTCATGATCGTGTTCCCTCCTTGTTTTGTTGCGTTATAGGAAAAGCCGCCCGAGTGGGGGCATTGTGTTCCGCGGTTCGGCTGCTTCTAGAACTGCAGCTCCCGTCCCTTCCCCTGCTCGAGGGCCTTCGTGAAGATGCGGTAGGCCGCCACCACGTCGAGGACGGCGTAGCCGACGGTCTTCATCACCGTGATGTCCTCCGGGCCCGTGCGGCCCTGGACCTTCCCGTCCAGCACCTCCCCGAGCTCGCCCGCGATCCGCCCGGACGAGTAGTCGCCGCTGGCGATCGGGATCAGAAAGTCCCCGGCTTCCGCGAGAACCGCCTCGCGGTTGTCGACGTACACCCGGCTTCGCTTCAGGAGTTCGAGATCCAGCTCCCGGGCGTTGGGCGTGTAGGAGCCGACGCCGTTGACGTGAGCACCCGGCCTGACGCGCCTGCCGTCGAAGACGGGGGTTTTGGAGGTCGTCACGGTGGTGATCACGTCGGCCTGGTCGATGGCGGCGTCGGAGGAAGAGGCCTCGGCCAGTTTCGCGCCGAAGCTTTCGGCCATGGGGGCGACTCGGTCGATGAAACTCCTGATCCAGTCGGGGTTCTTGTCGAACACCCGTACCTCCCTGAGTTTCCTCGCCGTCAGCATGGCCTCGAGCTGCGACCGCGCCTGGGCTCCCGTTCCGAAGAGGGCCCCGACCTCCGCGTCCGTGCGGGCGAGGATATCGGTTGCCGCCCCGGAAATGGCTCCCGTGCGGATCTTGGTGACCTCCGTCCCGTCCATCATGGCGCAGACCTCGCCGGTTTCCGGGTCGAGCAGGAGAACCTGGGCCGTGACGACGGGCAGCCCACGGAGCGGGTTTTCCATGAAGGTGGAAACGATCTTGATGCCGACCCTGTTGATGTCGCCTTTCACGAAGGCCGGCATGAACTGTGATTTATCGTCTTTTCTGACGGAGAAGGAAATCCGGACCGGAACCTCCGTTTCCCCTCTCGAGTGGAGAAGAAAGGCCTCCTTGTCCGCTTCGATGGCCTCCTTCATCGAAAATACGCTTCGGATCTCTTCGGCATTCAGAATCAGCATGCAGGGTTCCCTCCCGTAAATTCGTCATTTCCCAAACCGGCAGGCCGTCAGTCGATATGGGCGACGACCGATTCGACGACTTTCCTCAATTGGTTTTCCAGCGCCATTTCCGTGTAGTAGCCGAGATGCGGGGTGGCGATGACGTTCTCCAGCTTCGCCAGGCTGTAGTCCTCCGGCGGTTCGGAATAGTGGACGTCCAGCGCCGCTCCGCGAAGATGCTTCTTCTTCAGCAGTTCGTAGAGGGCGTCGTAGTCCACCACCTGCGCGCGCGACGTGTTGACGAAGAAGCTCCCTTCCTTCATCGAGGACAGAAGCTCCCCGGACACGAGCTTTTTCGTCGCCTTCGTGTGGATCAGGTGGCAGGAAACGAGATCCGACTTGGCGAACAGGGTCTTCAGATCGACGTACTCGACCCCGTGCTTCTCGACGAGCTCCCGGTTTTCCACCAGGTCGTGGGCGAGAACGCGGGCTCCCAGAAGCGTCGCCTTTCGGGCCACCAGCCTGCCGATCGCACCCGTTCCCACGATGCCGAACGTGGACCCCGCGATCTCGCGACCCAGGAGGCCCTGCATGTCCCAGACTTCGTTCTTCAGCCGCCTGTCTCCTTCGGTGATGCCCCTGAAGAGGGCGAGAACCAGCCCCAGGGTGTACTCGGCGACGGCGTTGCTGCCGTATTCACCGATGCCCATGGCCTTGATTCCCCTGGAGGCGCAGAAATCCTCGTCCATGTAGTTCCTGTAGCCGATCCCCATGAACTGGATCAGCTTCAGTTTTTTGAACTTTTCGATGAAGCCGTTCCTCAGCTGGTGGATGGACAGGATGATGACGTCGGCGTCCCAGGCCCTGGAATAAAGCTCCTCCTCGGAAACCGGCAGGTCGTCGTAGGCGGTGACCTCTCCCATTCTCTCCAGCGGCGCGATGATGTCGATCTTGTGCGCGAAGTCCTTGTAGACGTTCTGGTCGATAAAAACGATCTTCATGCGAGAACCTCCCCGGATCCCGAAATTTTGGCGAGAAGCCGATCCCCTTCGGAAGGGGTCCGGTCGGACACTTGGACTAGCCTTGGGCTGACCAGCACGGAGAAAAAAACATCAAAAATCGGATTTCGGCTGGACAACACGGAAAAGAAAGGCTAAAATCCAATTGGTAATACCAAGGACTATCCAATATGCTCATGAAACCTATTGTAGCATTTTCTTTTTTTCAGGCAAGAGTCAACGGGGGTGCATGCCATTGGAAAAGAAGAGGGACTTCGTCATTCAGGAAATCCTGGACATGGTCCGCAGGGGCGACCTTTCCGCGGACGGAAAGCTTCCCTCGGAAAGGGATCTCGCCGTCCGGCTGGGGGTCAGCCGCGTGATCCTCAGGGAGGCGATCGTTGCCCTTGAGACCCTGGGGGTCCTGGAAACACGGGAGAGGGCCGGAATCTACGTGCGTGAGCCCGAGTTGGGCGGCATCACCGAAAGCCTGCGGCTCATGCCTTTCTGGCCGGAAAACTTCGTGCCCCAGTTCCTGGAGATCCGCCTGATCATCGACGTCAGCGCGGCGGAACTGGCGGCCCTCAGACGGACCGACCAGCAGCTGAGCCGAATGAAGGAATGCCTGAAAACCCTGAGAGGCATCGCCATCGACACCAGGGAAGGAGTCAGGGCGCAGGCCCATTACGAATACCTGTTCCACACGCTCATCATCGAGGCGGCGCAGAACGAAATCCTGAGCCGGATCTGGGAGGGGCTTGTTTCCCTTGTCGAAAAGAACAACGAGATCATCCACGAAAGCCTGACGAGGGACGAGAACTGGGCTCCCCGGGTTGGCATGCAGCACGAGGCCACCCTCAGGGCGATCGAGGAGAGGGATTCCGTCGCCGCGGGGCAGGGGATGAGGACCCATCTTCTGGAAATCCGGGAACGCTACGTTGTCGGACCTCCGCGAGGAGAGGGCCGCTACGCCTATAACGGTCTCGCCAGGCCCTAGAGTTCCCAGTAGGGATTCGCGAGGTTGGATTTCAGTTCGGGGTGCTTTCCCAGCAAAAGAGTGACGGCTTCGACGAGGTGTTCCCGGAGGATGGAACCGGCTTCCTTGTGGTTTCGGCCCTCGATCGCCTCGATGATCCTGCGGTGCTGGTCGGTGATATGGTCGATCCAGCCCGCTTCGCGGAGATTGTAGGGGTGCATCAGGGCGTTGTTCCGTTCGACCAGCACGTCGATCCCCTCGTTGAGGCGCGAGAGAAGAGGGTTGTGCGCGGCCTCCGTCACGAGATGGTGCAGCAGGGATTCCCATTTTCCCTGTTGCGCCTGATCTTCCGGCGTTTCATAGGGGCAGGTCGAAAAGGCTTCGAAACAGCCCCAGAGTTTTCTCAGGTCGTCGTCCGTCCGCCGCATGGCCGCCAGCTCAGCCGCCGGGACGCTGATGATGAGCCGCACTTCCACCTGCAGCAGGATGAAGTCCGAAGGCAGGATCTGAAGGCTCTGGATCCCCTGCTGCAGGTTTCCCTCCTCGATGTCCCTGACGAACGTTCCCTGTCGTTCGCGGATTTCGACCACACCCATCAGATTCAGGGCGGCGACGGCCTCCCGCAGGATGTTGCGGCTGACCGTGAGGCTTTGGGCCAGGTCTCGTTCCGAAGGGAGCCGGTCGCCGGAACTGTATCCACCCCCGCGGATCAATTCCAGAAGCTTGTCCTGGACGATCTTTTTCTTGCTTTCCTTTTCGCGGTTTTCAGTCCCGTCCATGTGTCTCCCTCCCGCTTCGGTGCTCCCCGAATTATACAGGCAGGGACTCTTGACAGCACTTCGGGAAGGCGTATCATTGTAGATGTCATTCTTGGTCCTGCCTCTGGCACTACCACGTAAGGGGGAGCGGGAGATGGAATCCGGAGTCGCGAGCCAAACCGGAACGATTTTCAGGGTTGCCCATTACACCATCCATGACGGGCCCGGCATCCGGACCACCGTCTTCCTCAAGGGCTGCCCTGCGCGATGCCTCTGGTGCTGCAGCCCCGAATCCCAGCTCTTTGAGCCCGAAATCGCGAAAAAGGGAGAACGCTGCCGGTCCTGCGACTTTTGCTGCGGGGATCCGAAAGAATGCCCGGGAGAAGCCCTGGAAGCGATCGGCAGGCAGGTTTCTCCCGAAGAACTGCTGGCGGAAGTGATGCGGGACGCACCCTTCTGGAGACGATCGGGGGGCGGCGTCACGGTTTCGGGCGGGGAGCCTCTGGCCCAGCCCGATTTCCTCTCGGCCTTCCTCGGGCTGTGCAGGGCACGGTATGTCCATACCGCCATCGAAACCTCGCTTTTCTGCGGCAGGGAAACGCTGGAGCACGTGAGCGGCCTGCTGGATTTCGTCCAGTTCGACCTCAAGGCGATGAACCCGCAGCTTCACCGGGAACTGACCGGACTGGACAACGACGTGATCCTGGAAAACGCACGCTTCCTTCTTCAGAGCGACAAGCCCCTCCTGGCCCGGATTCCCCTGGTGCCGGGATGCAACGATGGGGAGGAAAACCTTCGGGCGCTNGGGGCCTTTCTGGGGAAGCACCGCCCCGGCGTGGAGCTTGAGATCCTCGCCTACCACCGCATGGGAGTCGGGCGATACGGGGAACTGGGAAGGGAATACCCCTGCCGNGACACGCAGTCTCCGACAAGGGAAGAGATGGAAAGAGCCGAAAGGATTCTGCAGGAGTACCCGATCAGGGTGACAAGACAGGGAGGGCATAAAGCATGAGCCGGGAAATGAGCGCAGAGAGAGAGAACACCGTTCGCCGGATCAGCGGGATGAAAAACCGGATGATCATCAGCCAGCCCACGGAGCTCCTTCCCGAGAGGGCCCTGCTGGTGACGGAGGCTTATGGAGAGCATGCCGCCGAGCCTCCCGTCCTGCAGAGGGCCTATGCGCTGAAAAAGATCCTCGAGGAGATGACCCTCTTCATCGACGAGGGGGAACTGTTCGTCGGGCATCCCTCTCCCCAGCCGCGGTCCCCGATCGTCTGCCCCGAGCTCGGAGCCCGCTGGGTCCTGTCCGATATCGACAATTTCGCGAACCGTCCGGCCGATTCCATCGGCATGACCGACGGGAACAAGGACATCCTGAAGGACTGCCTCGCCAAATGGCAGGAATCCTCCCTCGACGCGGTGGTGAACCGCCTGATCTCGAGCGAAGCCAAGCAGGCCATCGCCGATGGCATGATCACCGTCGGCGGGCAGGGGACGGCCCAGGGCAACATCTCCATCAACTACAGCAAGCTGATCGCGAAGGGACTTAGGGGCCTGCTGGACGAGATCGACGCGAAACTTGCCGGTTTCACCCCGAGGGACATCGACGGCACGAAAAAGAGGACCTTCTGGAAGGCCGGGAAGATCGCACTGGAGGCGGTCATCGCCTTCGCCCACCGGTACGCCGATTTGGCGACGGAAAAAGCCTCCGAAACGGACGATCCGGCCAGGAAGGCCGAGCTGCTCGAGATCGCCGCGACATTGCGGAAGGTTCCGGAATTTCCCGCAACGACCTTCAGGGAAGCCCTCCAGTCCGTCTGGCTGGTCTACACCGTGCTTCACATCGAGTCCGACCCCCACGCCATCCTGATGGGGCGACTCGACCAATACCTCTATCCCTTCTACAAAAAGGACAAGGCCGAGGGGCGCCTCACGGAGGAGCAGGCCGTGGAGCTTTTGGCCGGCCTCTGGATCAAGTGCACGGCCATCATCAAGCTGATGGATTCGGTCACGACCCGGACCTTCGCCGGATTCCCGCTTTTCCAGAACATCACGATCTGCGGTCAGGGGCCCCGCGGAGAGGACGCCTCCAACGAGCTGTCCAGGCTCATCCTCGACGCCGCTCTCGTGGCGCGGGTCCCGCAGCCTTCCATCGGGTTCCGCTACCACAACAGGATCGATCCCGACATGCTTCAGAAGGTCTGCGAAACCATCCGGGAGGGCCTGGGGTATCCGGCCGTCATGAACGACAACTGCATCATCCCGAAGCACCTCATCCGCGGCGCGACCCTAGAGGAGGCCCGCAACTACTGCACCAACTGCGTGGAGACCGATATCGAGGGGATGACCGATTCCCGCGCGCATTCGGGATACGTCAACTTCCCCAAGTGCCTGCTCCTGGCCATGAACGACGGCGTCGACCCCAAAACGGGCCGCCAGGTCGGACCCAGGACCGGCAATCTCGGNGACTTCGCCTCCTTCGACGACCTGATGAAGGCCTACGAGACGCAGGTCGCCCATTTCACGAAACTCATCGTGGACGCCTACGACCTCATCGACGGNGCCCACGCGGTCCACGCGCCGGAGCCGTTCATGTCCTGCCTGCTCGACGACTGCATCGAGCGCGGCATGACGCGGCAGGAAGGCGGCACCCGGTACAACTTCTCGGGCATCTTCGGGGTGGGCCTCGCCTCCGTCTCCGACGGGCTGGCGGCCGTGAAGAAGCTCTGCTTCGACGAAAAAACCGTCGCCCCGGCGGAACTGCTCGAGGCCCTGAAGAACGACTTCGAGGGGGCGGACGACCTCCGCAGGCGCTGCGAGAAGGCCCCCAAGTTCGGCAACGACGACGACGCGGTCGACCTGATCGCACGGCACGCGTCCCACGTCTTCTGCCGTGAAGTGACCCAGTACCCCTGCATGAGGGGCGGGTTCTACATCCCCGAGCTGCACTCGGTGTCGACCCACGTCTACTTCGGCGAGGTTACCGGAGCCACCCCGGACGGACGGAACGCCGGAATCGCCTTCTCGGACGGAGCCTCTCCCGTCGGAGGCAGGGACCGCAACGGGCCCACGGCGGCCGTCCGCTCCATGACGAAGATCGACCACCTGGAAGCCCTGCAGGGGGTCCTGTTCAACCAGAAGTTCTCCCCCAGCCTTCTCAACACCGACGGCGCCATCGGCCGGTTCGAGGACTACATCCGCACCTACTGCGACCTGGGAGGACACCACATCCAGTTCAACATGGTCTCCACGAAGCAGCTCCGCAAGGCCCAGGACAACCCGCCGCCNTACCGGGACCTCATCGTCCGGGTGGCCGGGTACAGCGCCTACTTCACGGAACTGAACCGCAACACCCAGAACGAGATCATCGCCCGTACCGAGTACGAGGAACTGAACTAGGGCAAGGCCCCGGAGGTGGAGAAGATGGCACAGACCGAAATCAATCCGAAGTACGCGGACCGCATCGAGAAACTGAAGGAGAAGCTCCTCACCACGTACCCCGAAATCGACCTGGAGGACGCGAAGATCCTCACGGAGAGCTTTCTCGAAACCCAGGGGGAACCCCTGGTCCTGCGCAAGGCCAAGGCGTTTCTGAAGCAGTGCCGGGAGAAGACGGTCACGATCTGGGACCACGAGCTCATCGTGGGCAACGCCGGGAGCAAGATCCGCGGCGGCATTCTTTCCGCCGACGTCTGCTGGTCGGTGCTGAACCGGGAACTCGACACCATCAACACCCGGGCCTACGACAAGTTCCACCTCCTGCCGGAAGACCGGAAAACCTTCGAAGACCTGATCCGTCCCTACTGGAAGGGCCGCTCCAGCTACGAGGAATGGCTCGCCCGCATTCCCGCCGACGTGGCTGCCCTGAGGGACAACGGAGCCCTGTACATCGACAAGAAGGCCGTTCGCGGCTGGGGCGAGGTGACCGCCGGCTACGAGTGGTTCATCACCAACGGCGTGAAGGGCATCGTCGCGAAGATCGAGGGGGAGAAGGCGAAGCTGGACGCCACAAGGCCCGGGGACTACGAAAAGGAGATCTACCTTGATTCCCTCCTGATCGTCGCCGAAGGGCTCGTCACCCTGGCCAACCGCTACGCCGACGAGGCGGAGCGCCTGGCTGCCGCGGAAGCCGACCCGGTTCGCAAGGCGGAGCTGCTGAAGATCGCCGGAATCTGCCGAAACGTGCCCGAAAAGCCTGCGGCGACCTTCCAGGAAGCCCTGCAGTCCTTCTACTTCTACCAGATCTCCATCTTCATGGAGCAGAACGCCGCGGCCTACAACCCGGGGCGCATGGACCAGTACATGTACCCCTTCTACAGGGCCGACCTCGAAGAGGGGCGGATCACGCCCGACCAGGCCCAGGAACTGCTGAACTGCCTGTGGGTCAAGTTCTCCGAGCAGTGCCTCTTCCAGGACGCCAAGTCCGCCGAGTACGCGTCGGGCTACCCGATGTTCCAGAACCTCTGCGCGGGCGGCGTGGACGCCCAGGGGCGCGACGCCGTCAACGACCTGTCCTACATGATCCTGCAGGCGACCATGGACACTCAGCTGTACCAGCCTTCCCTCTCGGTCCGGTACAACATGGCGAAGAACCCGAACTCCTTCCTCAGGAAGATCGTGGAGCTCATCAAGCTCGGGACCGGGTTCCCGGCGTTTCACAACGACGAGGTCGGAATCCGGATGCTGATGAACAAGGGCATTCCCATCCGCGAAGCCCTGGGCTGGAATCCCGGCGGCTGCGTGGAGACCAACCTGGCGGGCAAGCTTCGCGCCTACTCGGCCCTCGCCGACATCAACCTGGGCAGCGTGGTGGAGTACGTCCTGCTGGACGGCAAGTGCCGCAAGACCGGTGCGCAGGCCGGAGCCCGCACGGGCAACCCGCTTGATTTCAAGACCTGGGCCGATTTCGAGAAGGCCCTGAAGGAACAGCTGCACTACGTGATCAGGGTCGTGGTGAAGGCCAGCCACATCATCGACGAGATCTGCATGAACAGGCCGGTTCCCGCGCTCTCCTTCAGCTTCGAGGAATGCATCACGAACGCGAAGGACTACGCCTGGGGCGGCGCCAAGTACAACACCGGCAACGGGATCATCTGCATCGGGGTCGCCGACCTGATCAACAGCGTCGCCGCGATCCGGTACCTGGTCTACGGGACGAAGCAGCTGACGATGAGCCGACTGCTGGAGGCCCTCGATGCCGACTTTGCGGGGTACGAGGACGTTCTGAAGCTGTGCAGCGAGGCGCCGAAGTACGGAAACGACGACGTGAGGGCTGACGACCTCGCCGCGGACCTCTTCACCTTCATCGCGGACGAGATCGAGAGCTACAAGAGCAAGTTCGGCACCATGACGCCGGGCATCCTGCCGGTTTCCGGCAACACCCCCTTCGGGGTGGAAGTGGGAGCCCTGCCCTCCGGGCGCCGGGCGTGGAAACCGCTGGCCGACGGGGTCAGCCCCAACGGCGGAACCGACTTCAACGGCCCCGGCGCGGTGCTCAAGTCCGTGGCCAACATTCCCCACGACCGGTTCGTCCAGGGAACGCTGCTCAACATGAAGATCGCTCCCGAGATGCTCAACACCGACAACGGCATCACCCAGCTGATGGCCCTGCTGAAGAGCCTCTGCAGCCTGGGGGTCTACCACGTGCAGTTCAACGTCGTCGACCAGGCCAAGCTGATCGACGCCCAGAAGCATCCCGAAGAGTACAAGGGGCTGCTCGTGCGGGTGGCGGGATACACGGCCTACTTCGTGGAACTCGGCAAGGACGTTCAGGACGAGATCATCGCCCGGACCGTCCAGACGGAGGCCACTTCCGCGGTTTCCTGCTGAACGCGACAGGCCGGGGGGCGGGTTTGCGCGAACCCGCCTCCTCGGCCCTGCAAACCGAAGAAAGGACTTGACGCCCGACATGAAGCCCGTGGATACATCCCTGTTCGGCAGCGTGCTCCGGATCGAGAAAACCTCCATTCATGACGGCACCGGCCTGAGAACCGTGGTCTTTCTCAAGGGTTGTCCCCTTCAATGCCTCTGGTGCTCCACGCCCGAATCCCAGTCGGCCCTGCCTCAGAAAGGATATGCCCGGGACCGCTGCACCCTCTGCGGGACCTGTATTGAGGCGTGCCCGCGACACGCGCTGCGGCTTTCGGAGGACGGGACCCGGATCGTGACGGATACGGAAAAGTGCGACGCCTGCTTCGAGTGCGTCAAAAAGTGCCCGTCCCGCGCCATGAAGGCCTACGGCTCCCTGATGAGCGTGGCCGAGGTCGTCCGCGAGATCGCCAAGGACGAAATCTTCTTCTTCCACTCCGGCGGGGGAGTCACCATCAGCGGCGGGGAGCCCCTCGACCAGGCGGACTTCGTGAAGGCCATCCTTCTGGAATGCCGGGACCGGGGCATCCACAGGGCGATCGAAACCAGCTTTTTCGCTTCGTGGGAAAAGATCGAACCCCTGCTTCCCCTGCTGAACCTGGTCCACACGGACCTGAAGCATCCCGACCCGGTGCAGCATAAAAAGCTCACCGGGGTGGACAACACCCTCATCATGGAAAACATCCGGAAAGCCGACGCCTCTCCCTATCGGTTCGATCTTGTCCTGCGGACGCCCCTCATCCCGGGGATCAACGATTCGGAAGAGGCCCTCTCCGGAAGCGCCGCGTTCGCGAAGGGGCTGAAGAAGCTCAAGGAAGTGGAATTTCTGGCCTACCACCGGCTGGGACTGGAGACCTACCGCAACCTGGGATGGGAGTACCCGCTTGAGGAAATCCGGACGCCGGACCGGGAATTTATGCTTTCGAAGGCCCGCTTCTTCAAATCCAAAGCGCCCGGGATCACGGTGAAGATCAACGGAACCCCGGTGGCGTCCTGAGACGCCGCCGGTGCGAACAGACTAGGGAGGCTTTGGAATGAACAGGAAGGACACATGGCTTGCGATCCTGGTGACGACCATCTGGGGCGGAAATTTCGTGGCGATCAAGCTGGGGCTCGACGGCATGCCGCCCATGCTGCTCGCGGCGCTTCGCTATGCCTTCACCGCCCTGCCCGCGATCTTCTTCTTCCGGAAACCGGCAGTCGAGTGGCGCTACACCATCGCCTACGGCCTGACGATCGGGTTCGGGCAGTTCGCCTGCCTTTTCTACGCCATGGCGATCGGCATGCCCGCCGGGCTGGCCTCGATCATCCTCCAGGCCCAGGCCTTCTTCACCGCGCTGTTTGCCGCGGCGATCCTGAAGGAGCCCATCAAGGCGCGTCAAATGACCGGTTTTCTCGTCGCCGCCGTCGGCCTTTATTTCATCGGCGGGGTGGGCAAGTCGACGGCTTCCTCCGTTCCCCTGTTTCCGCTCGTGCTGACCCTCATGGCCGCCGCCTTCTGGGGCATCTCCAACATCATCGTCCGGGCCGCGTCCCATCGGACCGCCGCCAGGGGAGAGAAACTGGACATGCTGAGCATGGTGGCCTGGTCCAGCCTGGTTCCCCCCGTGCCGCTTCTCGTGCTCGGGGCGATGATGGGAACGACCGGGGCCATGGTCACCGCGATCGCCAATTTCAAGCTGGTTGCTCTGGTGTCGCTCTGCTACCTGGCATACTGCGGGACGATTTTCGGCTCTTCCCGGTGGAGCTCGTTGCTGTCAAAATACCCGGCGGGGAAGGTCGCCCCGTTTTCCCTGGTCACCCCCGTCGCCGGTCTTTTCCTGGCGATGGCCGTTCTGGGCGAACGCCTTTCGGCAGCCCAATGGCTGGGAAGCGCGATCATTCTCCTTGGACTCATGATCTGCAATTTCGGGATCGACCCGGTCAGGAGGCTCGTCGGGGCGTCAACCGCGGATTGATCCCCCTTGTTCGAGGTTTCCCATGATCGTCAGCGTCAGCCGGAGAACCGATATCTCGGCCTGCCATTCCGAATGGTTCATGGAACAAGTCCGTACGGGCTTTGTCGACGTGAAGAACCCCTTCAACGCACGACAGGTGTCGCGTGTGGTTCTCACCCCGGAATCCGTCGACGTCTTCGTTTTCTGGACGCGCAACCCCGTTCCTCTTCTTCCCCACATGGACGAACTGGAGGAACGGGGTTTCCGGTCCGTCTTCCTGGTGACCGTCATGGATTACCCGGCCGTGCTCGAACCCGCCACGCCTTCCGCGGCCGCCGCTGTGGAGGCGCTGTCACGGCTTTCCGAACGGATCGGGAAGCACCGCATCGCCTGGAGGTACGACCCGATCCTCCTGTCATCCCTCACCCCCGCGCCATTCCACGAAGAAGCCTTTTCCCGCCTTGCGGAGAAGATCGCCCCCCTCGTTTCCCGCTGCATCGTCTCCGTTTTCGACCCCTACAGGCGGTCGCTGAAGCGGCTCAGGGTCCTGGAAAGCCGGGGCTTCCGGCTGTTTGACCGGAAAGAGGAACAGGAAGCCTTGGCGGGCCTCCTGCCCGGGATCGCGGACGAGTCGAATCGCCGGGGCCTGGAGATCCAGTCCTGCTGCGAAGGAGACCGCCTCGCCCCCTGGATTCCCACCGGGGCCTGCATCGACCCCGTGTTCCTCCAGAAAGCCTTCGGCCGGACCTTCCCCTCCGCGAAGGACAAAAATCAGCGCCGGGGATGCCTCTGCGCCGGTTCGAAGGACATCGGGACCTACGGCACCTGCAGCTACGGGTGCCTGTACTGCTACGCGGGGCGGCTGTAGGGGGGCGCGGAGGGAGATCGAATTTCGCTCAGCGGGTCGGGAGACGATTCGAAAGCCTTTCAGAAATTGTCAACAGGACGCACGATATTGCGAAGATCATGCCTTTGAAAGGTTCTTCAGACGCAGGGCGATGGAGAGGTTGAGCCTGTTTTCCTGGCAATCCAGTGATTTGCCCAGGATCTGCTCGATCTGCCTATAACGGTATTTCAGGGTGTTGTAATGGACGAAAAGATTTCTGGCCGCCGATTTCAGGTTCCACTGGTTTGCCTCGAGTGCGATCAGGGTTTCAAGCAGGTGAGAATAGCGCTTCTGGTTCGCCAGGTCACCAAGGGTACTGTCCGAAAAGCTGCGGCACTCGGCCGAATTGAAGACCTCCCCCACAAGTCGAAGAAACCCCGCATTTTCCCACGTCGCAATCCGATTTGCAGAAGGTTGCCCCCCGAGAATTTCCAGAGCCTTGACGGCTTGTCTGTAGCTCTCCGCGGGTTGCATGAAGGAGGCCGTGAATCCTCCGACTCCGCATGAAACCAGGAGGCCCTCGCTTTTAGGGAGGGCTGTGAGATATTCTTCGACGCGCTCTTTAAGCATTTGAAGGAAGACGTCCTTTCCCTCGGGTTCGCAGGACAGCATGGCAAGGGTTCGGTCAAAACCGGAATCGACCATTGGCGAGGGGCATATTCCCTTGATTACCGACAAGAGGCTCTTGATAACCCGGTCCTTTCTCGACCGGAGCAGGGCCAAAGACCCGGGGGAGAAATCGACCGTGCTGTCGAATTTGGTCTGGATGATCATCACGTAACCGGCACGCGACAGGTCCATCCCGAAAAGTTTAGCCCTTCGCTCCAGGTCGCCCTTTTCTGTTGCGGTTCCTGAAAGGATATCCCTGAAAAATTCGTTACGATACCGCATTTCGACTTGCTGGTTGGATTGCTCTCTTTGGATGATGTACCGGCATATCGCCCCCGCATGGTAAAGGGCCTCCTGGGTTAGTGCGCTTGAATGGGCCAATGGGGGTTCGTCCACGAATATGGTGAAAAAAGTACGTCCGGAAATGGTGATCGGGAAAAAGGCGAATTCTCTGCAAGCCTGATTGATCGGGACCTCTTCCAGGTAAGAGCCGAAATCTTCAGCCCCTGCCGAAATACAGGAAGGAGAAGAGCAATGGCTCAACAAGACCACCTTGTTCTCAAGCAAACGGGAAAGGGTGTCTGCAACTCGGTCGAGCGAATCCTGGCAGGAAATCGATTCAGTCAGGGTGCGGTGGATTTCGTGGCTTCGGCGCAAGATCGCGGCCTGTTTGTTGACGATGAAGGTCAAGGCCGGGTTGATGAAATCGTCGAAAGTGAAATGTTCGGGAAGGCTTAGGATTGGAAATCCGGCCTCGTTCGCGTAGCGTTCAACCATTTCCGGGAGAGTCGAAAGGTATCTCTTGAGTTTCACCCCGAAACCGGATGATTTGTGGGAATCAAGCGTCTGTATGAACTTCAAAAGCCCCTCAGGATTTTCCCTCCAGATGTAGCCCGAAGAAAGCACGACCTCTTCCCCCTTGGCCCACTCCGCGCCATCGGGTGAATCGTTCGCGGTCACTTTCCGAACTTCCCGGTTCAACCCCTTTTCACCTGCCAAAAGCCGGACTCCCCTCAGTTCCGGGATTTGCAGGATTTCTTTCATGGTGATCATGAAAGCCCCCCTTGAGGTTTTTAGCTATTGGTAAGCAAATTCTAGCCCAAAAACGCCCCTATTCAGGGGAATTTTATCCTATAGGGACAAAACTTTGTCAAAGCGTTGTGGTAATGGAACATTGTTGGACGGGTTTGGTCCCGATAAGCTGTGATCATTCCAGTAAAGGGAGGGTTGTGCTCGATGAAAAGACACGTGTCGGTATTCGAACCATACACGCTTGTGGTGAGCGTGATCGTCACGGTCTTCGCCGCCTTGGTCTGCATGACGATCATGGGGCGCCTGGGGATCGTTCCGAACACCTCGATCATTGGGGCGCTCGTCGCCATCACCCTAGGCCGGACCGTTGCCGGCGTCTTCAGGTCGTTGGACAGACAGAACCTGGTCCAGACCATGTGCTCGGGGGGCGGTTTCGGGGCAGGCAACGCGATCTTTGTCCCCTTTACCGTGATTTTCCTGATGGGCAGAATGGACCTCATGGTGCCGATGCTGGCAGGGGCTGGACTGGGCGCCCTTTTCAGCGTCTGGATGATCGGCAAGATTTTCGACTCCCAACCGTTTCCGGCTTCCTATCCATGGCCTCCAGGGGTGGCCACAGCGGCGGCGATTGTAGCGGGGGATGAAGGAGGCAAGAAGGCCCGTGATTTGTTGTTGGGGCTTTCTGCAGGTGTCCTTGGGGGAGTTTTCAAGGTTCCCATGGCAGGGTTCGGTATCGCCTTCATCGCCGATTCGTGGGCAATGATCGCCCTGGGCGTCGGGCTCCTCCTGAGAGGCTACTCTCCGGATATTTTCAACGGGTTTGACCTGGGCAAGACCTACATCCCCCACGGGATCATGATCGGTGGCTCCATTGCCCAGCTTTGGCAGACAACGAAGGTTCTCCTGGCCAAGAAGGCGGAAGCCACCGGCGGTAATCCTGACACGCCTGACGTTACGGTAAGCCAGGAGGCTGCTCGAAAGGCGATTGGCCAGGGCATTGGCCTATTCCTGGTCGGGGTTGCGATCATCATTTTCGTGGGCGGCCTCATGTCGGACATGTCAGCCGGCAAGCTCGTGCTCTGCCTGGTTTGGGGGAGCATAGGAGCATGGCTGACCTCGATCCTCTGCGGGATGTGCGCCATGAACTCGGGCTGGTTCCCTTCGACGTCGATTGTCGTAATCTTCCTCATGCTGTCGATCCTGATGGGTTTCCCGGCGATCGTCCTGGCCGTTTTGGCAGGCTACTTCTCCGCGACCGGAGCCTGCTTCGCCGATATGGGTTACGACCTGAAGACAGGTTGGCTCCTTCGCAAGAGGGAAGGCTTTGATCTCGGGTATGAACTGGAAGGAAGAAAACAACAGGTCTATGCGGAACTCATCGGCGTTTTCATCGGAATCCTTGCCGTCGCCGCTTTTGGCAAGATGTACCTCAACCAGGGACTGGTTCCCCCGTTCCCGAAGGTTTTCAAGGCAGCTATCGAGGCAGGCACGAGCCCTGACATCCTCAAGACGATGGCGCTTTGGGCGATCCCGGGGGCTCTTCTGCAGTTCGTCAGCGGACCTCGCCGGGCCATGGGAATACTTCTTGGCGTAGGACTGCTGATCAAGAGCCCGCTATACGGGATTTCCTGCCTTGCGGGCGTGTTGGTCCGGTACTTCTGGGAAAAGAAGATGGGCGGCGAAGAAGTTGCCCAGATAAGGGCGGCGGGGATCGTGGCCGGAGACGGGATCTGGGGCTTCTTCAACGCCCTGTGGCGGGCTATCGCCTGAGAGATGTGAGGAAATCATGGTTTTATCGCTGGGTGTCCTGCTCATCGGACAGACTCCGGACGTCCGTTACGAGCGCTTTTTCAGATCCTGCCTGCCCAAGGGTGCGGAATTGTCCCTCGCAGGGGCTCTAGACGGGCTTTCAGTAGAGGATATCCTGACCTTCGACCGAAAACCGGGAGACGATGTGCTGGTTACACGTGTCGGTGCGGATGTTCCGGTTGCCGTGCCTGCTCACGAGGTCCACTCCCGAATGCAGAAAAAGACGGAAGAGCTGGTGGAAAAAGGAACCTCGGCCATTGCTGTGGCCTGCACCGGCGAATTCCCGTTCCTCAAAGCCCCGGTACCGCTTCTCATGCCCGGCAGGCTGCTTATCAACGCCGTGACTGCGATTGCAGGGGACGGAAAAACCGTTGGGGTTATCGTTCCGCTTGAGGAGCAGATCCCGATGCTGTCGGCAAGGTGGGAAAACCGGGGGATACAGGCATCCTTCGAAGCGGCTGATCCCTTCGGCGACAGAAGGCACCTTGCAAGGGCAGCCAGGCGCCTGGGCGAGAACGGTGCCAGACTTATCGCCCTGGACTGCATGGCCTACGATGCTGCGGCACGACAAATAGCCAGCGACGCTTCCGGCTGCCTAGCCCTGGCTGCCAGAGGCTGGCTGGGGCGGGCGCTCAGGGAACTCTTTGGGAAGGGGGCTTGAACGTGAAGGGATTATCCATCGGGCTGGTAAGGGTGTTGACCAAGCCGCAGGAATATTTCGCCAGGATGGACGGGTTCCTGGAAAATCTATGGCCCGGCGTCAAATTCCAGAGCGAGATCCTCGAAGGGCAGCCTTCCGGTGTCCATGATGCGGCGACCTTTGCCTCGGCGGAGCCGAAAGTCGTCCAGGCCAGCCTTGCCCTTCAGAAACGTGGAATGGACGCGGTCATCGTGAACTGCGCCATGGATCCCGGAGTGGAAGAAGCCGCCAGGCATTTCCGGATCCCGGTCTACGGCGCGGGCTCGTCAGCCGCGTGCCTGGCAAGGGCGACATCGCGCCCAGTCGGGGTCCTGGGCCTGATTGACGAGGTCCCTCCCTGCATGGAGCGGATCCTCAAAGGGAGAATCGTCGCCTCGGTTTCTCCGGAAGGTGTGGAAAACGTTCTCGACCTCTGGGGTGAAAAGGGCAAGGCTGCGACGGAGAAAGCTGCCGGAAGGCTGGTTTCGGCTGGAGCGGGGGCGATCGTCCTGGCCTGCACCGGAATGACCCCAATGGGCGTTGCCCACGGACTGAGGCAAAGCACGGGCCTTCCCGTCTTCGACCCGCTGGTTTCCGCGGTAACCCTGGCCTTGCTTCTCCTGAGAGGCGAACTGGAAGGAATAACGGAAGAGTTCAGGATTTCATCCGGGTTCACGGGGAAAGGGGCGTAGAAAATGGCGACGTTTGAACTTTCAACCAGGCACGATCTTGAGGATTTCGTCCGCGGCGTGGTTTTTCTTGGAGTCGGAGGGGGCGGCAGAGGTGAAGACGGCCTGGCCCACCTGGTTACGGCTGCGGAGGAAGGCATCACTCTCCGTGTTACAGACCTCTCGGAAATCCCCGACGAGGAATGGCTTTGCGTCGTCTACGGGATGGGTTCCATTGCCCCGGCGGAACCTTCCCGGGAGAAACCGTATGGCCTCGATGCCAAGGTGGTTCGCAGGCCAATGGTCGAAGCCGTCAAAGCCCTGGAAGAATACGCGAAGGTGAAGATCGGGGCCGTGGCGATTTTTGAACCGGGGGGAGCGAATTCCCCAAAAGCCCTGGAAGCCGGGATGAGGCACGGGTCCCTCGTTCCCGACGGGGATTTCTGCGGAAGGGCTGTTCCCGAAATGCACCAGACGCTGGCGGCGATTAGAGGTATTGTTCCTTTTCCCATCGCAATCTGCGATGACTGGGGGCACCGCATCTTCCTCGCGCACGCGCCGACCCTCCATTCCGCCGAGGCGATAGGAAAATACGTCAGCGTGATCACCAAGGCCCCAGACCCCCTGGCGACCTGCGCGCACGCGGCTTACCTGATGAAGGTGTCCCTGGCCAAGGAAGTCATGGTCGGAGGGACCATGAGCCTGGCCCTGAAGATCGGCCGTGCGGTCCGGATGGCTCGCGAAGAGGGGAAAGACCCCGTCGTTTCGATAACCGAGGCCTCCGGCGGGAAAATGCTTTTCCGAGGCAAGGTCGCAAGGGTCGACTGGGAAAGCTCGAAGGGCTACATGTCGGGGACGACCTGGATCGACGGCTCAGACGGTACAACGTATTCCATTTGGTTCAAGAACGAGAACCACCTGGCCCGCAAGGGGGAAAAAGCCGTCTGCATGAGCCCGGACCTGATCCATGTCGTGGATTCCCTTACGGGCGAGCCGATCACGAACACGAAAATGGCGGCCGGCATGGATGTCTCCGTGATCGGGACCCCCAACAGGCCTTTCCGCAACGGCCCGGGCATTGACTGCCTCAGCCCGGCCTATTTCGGTTTCGACCAGCCCTACGTTCCTTTCGAAAACCTTTAAGGAAAGGCACGGGACATGAGCCAGGGAGGAAAACAGGAACAAGAAATAATGGAGATGCACGCGATCATAGATCGCGATTTCGATTCCCTCGTCGAAGACTTGCGCGGGAACATAGCGATACCCAGTGTCCTGGACGAAACGGTTTCGACGGCGGAAAACCCCTTTGGCCCCAGGATGACGGAAGCCCTGGAAGATTTCCTCCGGCGTGGGAGAAAACTTGGTTTTCGGTCCAAGAACCTCGAAAACTTCGCCGGTTTCCTGGAAATGGGACAAGGGGAGGAACAGCTCGGGATTCTATGTCACCTCGACGTGATGCCGTCAGGAGAAAGAGCACTTTGGCATTGCGACCCCTTTGTCGGGCAATTGCGCGATGGCAGGCTTTACGGCCGGGGAACCATTGACGACAAGGGGCCGGCCATGGCAAGCCTGTATGCCATGAAAGCGGTTCGGGACGCAGGGGTCCCCCTCCGGAAAAGAGTCAGGCTTGTCGTGGGGTTGGACGAGGAAAGCGGTTCCCGATGCATACGGCACTATCTCGAAAGCGAGAAAACTCCCTCCTCCTCCTTTTCCCCGGATGCGGCATTTCCGGTCGTCAACGCGGAGAAAGGAATCCTGCGGGTACGGATGGACCGGGAATTCCCGGAAACACGGGAAGAACCCCGCCTGGTAAGGATCGTTGCAGGGGATAGGTTGAATACCGTCCCCGACTCGGCCTTTGCCGTTTTTTCCGGGTTTTCCGAAGAACAGGTTTCGGAGCGCATCGGCATCCGGGAGGGACTGCAGCACGAGCGGTTGGAGGGCCAGGTTGCGGTCCGTACGATAGGGAAAGCCGCTCATGCAATGGAGCCGTGGAAAGGAAAGAATGCCCTGCTAGCGTTGCTTTCGGTTATTCGGGGCATTCCCTACGGGTCCGCCCAGGTCAAGGAGACGATGGATCACCTGGCAGTTCTCCTCGGCATGGAATTTGACGGCCGATCGCTTGGCATCGCCGCCAGCGACGAAATTTCCGGGGCTCTTTCCTGCAACCCTGCCTACCTGCGCTTTGAGAACAACTCTTTCAGCCTGAGGTTCGACATCCGTTATCCCGTCAAGGCCGACTTGGAACGTTTGATCGGTCAGTTGAAAAATGCCGCCGAATGCCTCGGATGCCGTTTCTCGATCATCACCCATAAACAACCCCTGTTCGTGGAGAAAGAATCGGAGGTGGTATCGTCGCTATTAAAGGCCTACGAGGAAGTAACGGGCGAAAAAGGTGAAGCCCTGGGTTTTGGCGGAGGGACTTATTGCCGGTTTTTCCCAAATTCGGTATCCTTCGGTCCGGTCTTTCCAGGCGAGGAGGAGACGGCTCACAGGGCGAACGAGTATGTTGACTTGGAATCCCTGAGGAAGATGACGCATATTTTTGCGACCGCGATCGCTCTCTTGTCGAAAGAAGAGGACGAATAGGCAGGTGGGGAAATGTTAAGCCGGTCATTGCAGGGGCTACACCCTTGCGAACGGGCAAACCCTAATGCACACCCCGCAGATGTCCTTTCCCAGTTCCGAAGCGAATCCCTTCAGTTTCACCGAGCAGGCGGCTGCAAGGGATTAGGGGGGGTTCACGGGTAAGGGGAAAGTCCTTCTTGGAGGGGTGAAAATCACCTAATTAGGGTATGCTGAATTTCCCCCGTGTAATTGACCTTCTTCCGAAGACGCAAAAAGGAGGAAGGTCAAATGGCACAAGTGCTTCAGTTGCGAAAATCCGATTACAGCACGTGGGAAGAGGCGCTTTCGTCTTTCCTGCTCCTGAGAAAGGCCCTCGGCAACAGCCCTCGCACCGTAAGGGACTACAAGGATCACGTCGGATCCTTCTTCAAGGCAAATCCTGAGGTCTGGGAAACGGACTCCTGGGAGGGCAAGCGACTACGGGATTGCGTTCTTTCCTACATGGGAAGGCAGAAGTCTCCCTCCACCTTCAACCTTCGCCTGACTTCCCTCAAACTCTTCTTCGAATGGGCCGTCAAGGAAGGGATGCTCTCGGTCAACCCGACCGAAGGGCTTCGCCAGAGGAAGGCCTCCCCCCGCATCGTGAACATCCCCGAAGAAACCCTTTCCAAACTCCTTAGCCTGCCGGATAGGAGCACCTATGCCGGTTTACGGGATTACTGCCTGATCCTCCTTCAGCTCGATACCGGCATACGTCCGGGTGAAGCCCTGAGCCTCAAGGTCGAGGACATCGACTTTCAGGGGTTTACGGCCACCGTTCGGTCTGTCGTTTCCAAGACGAGGACGACACGGACCCTGTTCCTCAGCCTGGCAACCGTCAGGGCCCTCAAGGAGTTGATTGCCGCAAGGCCGGGGGAGTGGGGGAATGCGCCGGTTTTCTGCACCTACCAGGGGCGTCCGTTTCCCTGCACGGAATGGAATTTTAGAATCCGGGAACGATACCTTCCCCGCCTGGGGGCGAAGGTCACCCCCTATATGCTTCGCCATGCCTTCGCTCTGGGGTTCTTGAGGAACGAGGGCAACCTGATCGCCCTCCAGAGGATCATGGGACACATCACCTTGGAGATGACCCGGCGGTACCTTGCGTTGACGGACGGGGATTTGAGGGAGGCCAGCGCCAAGGCCAGCCCCCTGAATAGCATTTTAAAATCGGCCAACACGAAAAGGGTGAGAAAAATCAGGAAGGAGTAGAGGTTACGGGAAACTAGGGGATTCCCTGATATGCGTATTTAACACAGAGCTATACAATCCAAAAGGAACGGTTAAACTGCAAGGAGGGATCCACATGTTCAAGTCAAGGACCCCCTACCGCATAATCGCTCTTTTCGTCATGCTCTGTTGTTTAGTCTTTGCAGCAATAGCAGTGGCTCAACAGGGGAGCTACGTTGCCAGCAGATTAAGAGAACCATTTCATTACCCCTGGTGTAAGTGGGCGCAGTAGATAGCTCCACAAAATCTTGTCTGGTATCAATCAAGGCATGAAGCTATAGCGGATGGGCATAGGCCTTGTAAGA
Source organism: Synergistales bacterium (assembly GCA_015657435.1). Lineage (GTDB taxonomy): Bacteria > Synergistota > Synergistia > Synergistales > 79-D21 > 79-D21. The sequence continues at coordinate 262,319 of JADLKH010000004.1, forward strand.
TCTGCAACCCTTAAGATTTTGCTGGCTTGGGAATCTCCCCAGGATGGAGGGATTGGATGAACAGGTGGCTGCGTGTTCCACTGGTTGTACTTATTCTTTTGTGTTTTGCCAGTGTAGGGCTTGGTTACGTTCTAGGAGGATCAAACTTGGGTATCAGTGGATACCCAGAGTTCGATGCCATAGAGCCATCCACGCCTATTTTTAAAGATGATTTTTCCATAGATAGGTACAAAGATGAGGTTGAGGAATATCGAAACGAAGCTCAAGAATACCTAGAAAATGCAAAAAACGACATACAACGCATTCAAGAGGCGATGGAGGATGCTATTGATAAAACAAACGAAGTGATGGCNGAATATAATACCTTTATGAGGACGGGTTATTAGTAATTGTAAGTACTTATTGGTGCATATCGCATTAATATAATTTCCTTGCAAATAGCTTAATAGCGCTTACTCTAAAGTTGTTGGTTTGGTTTTCCTTGAAATATATCTTTTCAAAGTGACCCGCTAACTGGTTATCAATAAACCCTAGTGGGGTAATTCGTAGTAATTTCCACCTCTTGAGTCTATAGTTTCAAAAAGCAAGTACCCCCCCTCCTTTAAGCTACTTAAGAACAAGGGGAATATTTTGGCATTGAAGTAATGAATATTAATAATCAGATCAACTGATTTTTCTTGGAAGGGCCAAGTTTCTTTTTCAAGGTCCATATATAGAGTCTCAAGTAAAGCGTTGGGATATTTGTCGTGTTTTACTTGTTCTATCTCTTTCAAGGCAACGATATAGTTATCTATACAGACGACTCTCCTGCTTAAAGAAACCAAAGGAAATGAATTCCTTCCAAACCCAGAACCAACATCGAGCACAAGACCATTTATTCCTTCCAATATTGGGAGGAATTTCTTTACAAGGAAGGAGGGGGTCATATCGAAAGGTTTCTTATGGATGGATTTTCTGTTCACAATAAGAGCCACGCCTTAATAGCTTTTTTAAAGGTAGAGCCAACTTATAGTTAGGATAGACAGTAAAACCAGGAGAGGGATGCAACATCCTCCGCCAGTAACAGCCCTACCGACTTTCCTTTGCCTACCCGACTTCGTTAAAGGGATTTTTGTTGCCCTGCTTATGCGGGATTTTGCTGCCGAGATACCGGCCAACCTTTTCCAAGAGAAGCCACCCTTATTCACTTCTCTCCCTCCCAATAGGGCCGATTGGTTTTATGTTCTCGCTCAAGACAATCGAGGTTGTGAACACTCCGCAACAGTGCTCTTTCTCTTGACAAGGCAAACAGGCGTCAACATAACTCTTCTTCCAAGATGAAATAGAGTCTTGAGCGAAGCACCACACATCTCTCGGCAGGAGACATTTGGGCACGTTATATATTGAGACGTTTATCTGGCGCCTGTGGAGGTGAAGAACCGCTTCTCGCAACAAACCCGCATACTCGGTTGGGTCAATCCTTATGGTATGGAGATTCTTAGCCGCATCCCCTGTATATTCCAACCCCATGAAGGCAACGTGAGAAACAAATGGGAGATTCCGATATACGAACTCTGCATAGTATGGGAGACGCTTGAAATTTTGGCGCATGATGACGAACCTTAGTTCGACCAACTGTTTGAAGCGGGTCAGGTTGTAAAGCCCTCGTATAACTTGCCCGAATGATCCTCCTACTCCCACAATTTGATCATGGACGTCTTCCGTATCACCATCTAAAGAGACACAGAACAGAAGGTGCTTATTCTGTATCCCGACTAACTGCCGTGTCATCTCAAAATCGGCAAATCGTCTTCCATTGGTAAGGATGGAGAGGGCGGCATCGGGGAACCTCCTTTTGCAAATAGAAAGCAAGTCCTTTAGTTGATCAAGCTCTAAAGTTGGCTCCCCACCGGTGAAACAGATCGTCGTTGTCTTAGGATTCACTAGAGAAAGAATTTGTTTGTTTTCCTGCCAAAGAGAGGGTTGCGGGTCAGGGTTAGGAGGTTGCGGACACATTATGCAACGGCAATCACACTTTTCTGTCACGAAAACAACATTTTGATGTGAGCCCTCTTCCCAAATTCTCAGTGCCCGCCCATCGGGATATAACTTGACGATGTCCCCATCCCGAAGCTCAGATAGCTCTTCGTAGGGAATCCCCGTAAGGCATGGTTTCCCTTCGGTTTTGCTTGGTGGCACTTCGCTACTCGTCAAAAGCCCTGTGTGTCCAAAGCCAAAGTGCGGCTCTTCTGAAGCTAAAATCGTCGGATTACTCCAAAGAGAGAGATAGGACCTCGAAACTTTTGCAACTACGGGGCTTGAAATATCGTGGGGTGTTCCCCATAAAGTTTTCATGAACGGATTGCCTCCAAAGGTTTACGGGTAATCCAGGACCAAAACACATCCATAACCCTCTCGTCGTTTTCTAAAAGGTACCCAAAAAGGAAATCAATGATCGCCATGTTCTTCATGCAAAATTCGCTCTCAGGTCTAAATCCGACCACATCTCCTGTCTCAACGTAGTAACGAACCGGATCTGCCCCGCAATAAGTCTGATAAGCGCATGAGGAACAGCCTGGAAGTATTTCCACACAGGATTTTGAGGTTAGTGATCTCAATTTATGCCCACCGAAAACTTCCTCAAAAGAATTCTCAAGGACGTTTCCTAGGAGAAATTCCTTATCTCCAGTTCGAGCAAGCATCCTACCTTCATCGGTGGGATACACGCCCCCATCGTAATCGTAAATTGCCCCGCTTATTCCAGCCCCCGCTGGGGACTGAAGATCCATAAAGCCTGTCGCAAATGGTGTAAGGATCCGTGACAGAAGCAAAGTGGCGTAGTTCTCGGAGAAATACTCGCCCTGGAGGTTTCTCTCAAGGATATAGCGGAAGGCCTTTTTGTAAGCTTCAATAAAATCTTCCATAGGGTAACCAAGTGAAGCCATCTCCTCTCGGGCAAATCCGTAAGGATTGAGAGCCCGGAGGAATATTCCTTTGAAACCTAGACGAATATATTCATCTATGACCTCTGGAAGCTTATCTAGGTGATCCCGTGTGATTGTAAGGAGGGGAGAAGCAGCGCCCCTTCCCATAAAGTGGCGGGCAAGCGCTAGGTTTTCCGTAAATTTATCGTAACCACTCGAACCATCTCTCATCTTCCGGTGGAGGTCATGAAGGCTTTTGGGACCATCCAGGGATGTTGAGATTAACACTCCCTCTTTCTTGAGAAAAATGATCTTCTTTTCGTCTAACAAGGCCATATTAGTGCAGAGAACAAACTCCAACTGTTTTTTTGCTTTCAAGTTGAGTTCTTTAGCATGGTGGACAATTTGAACGAGAACATCCCAGTTTATGAGGGGTTCTCCGCCTTGGAATTCGATCTTGATCTCGGGAGAGGGAGATTCAAAGATCATGTTTACTGCGGCATCGGCAATTTGAGGAGACATATTTTGATATGTGTGTTTGTTTGTGATATCAGAGCTTGAGGCGTGACAATAGTCACAGCGACAGTTACAATGCCCAGTCAAAACAACCATGTGAAGGGAAGTGAAATCCTTAAGAAAGGCTTTTCGAGTCCTCATTTTTGTGGAAAGCATTTCAATAGCCAATTCTAGATCCTGTCCTGCAATAAAGTTCTTGCTTTTAAGAAGGGTATAGGTGGGAGCTGATTTATCTAGGGATTTATTGAGGAGGTTGCCAAAGTCTTGCTTCGGGATGGCAACATACTCTCCAACGCAATTGACCAGAAGCATCTGGGAATCAGAAAGCCTCTTGAAGGAAAAGGGCAGGATGTTAAGACTCTGCTTTAGGGGATCTACTTTTTTTTTTACCTGGGAGAAGGCATGCTCGACAATCACATCTCGCATATGCCCGAACTCCCTCTCTAGGTACAAACGTACTTGCTGGTCAATGGCTTCGTTCAGAAAGGAATTGACATCCTGCTTGGTCTTTTCGATAGATCCGCATTCTTTCGGTTTGAAGTGGATACCCACCATGGTGTCTTCCACAGGGAAAATCTTGATGATGTTGCCGCCCATAAACTTATAAGCTGCCGAAAAAACGGCAGCTTGTTCGTAAAATCCCTTATTCAGACGAACGAGGTATCCCTCGTCGTCTGTTGTGATATACGCCTCTTGATTTACAGACATTGTTTCTGGCTCTAGTTAGTACTTAATACGAGGAAGAATAATGGGACACGTGGGATCCATGAGATCCATGGGATCCATGCGACCCATGCGAATAATGCCATTGCGGTACTGCCGAATTCTCCTGAGAATCAACGATGGGTTGACCCAGCTGCAAATAAACAGGAGAATCTTTTGTCACTTTTTGAACATCGAGATCGCTTTGCGCTTGAGCTACCTGGCTCAAACCTACGATGGATCCTCCTGCGACGGCTATTCCCGTTAGGATCGAGGAGATGAGCTTTTTCTTCAAAAGAAGCACCTCCAGATTGAGTTGGATATTAGATAGTTTAACCCAAGCTATGGTATATTAAGCCTCTTGAAGCTTTTTGTCTATCAGGGAAAACCCTATGTTCTGTCTGTTGTTTAAAGAGAGGTGTATGCTAACTAATAGCTATCTTTTTGTTTCACGCTTCTCAATTCTTTGCCCAATAGGGACGTCCAAAATGGAAAAAATAGTCTCCTGCATAGCCACTGCTACGAATGTTTTTTTAGACTAGTTAGAACAGCAAAAACCTCCTCCAATTCTGCCTCTGTTAACTCTTCGAATCTTTCCAGTTTGCGAATAGCCACTTGGACATACTCATTCTTGCTGGTTTGCTTTTCTAGGGGGTCCGTAGGGGCAACGAAGTAGGAAGCTATTGTTCCAGTAAGAATCGAAATAAATCCGATACCTGCCAGCATGAGGATGGAGGCGACCACTCGTCCTTCAGTGGAACCAGGAGAAATATCTCCATAACCGACAGTTGTGGTCGTAACAAAAGACCACCATAGAGCCTCCCCGAAACTCAGCTTTTCAAAATAACGGATAGCCACCGCCCCAGTAAGAACAATGGTCATGGTGAGCATAATGACATATTGAAAATTGTGTCTTTCCAGAAATTTTAAGAGGAATCTACAAGCTCTGGCAAAGTACGCAAGAAGACGAGCTACTCTTAGCACACGAAGGAGACGAAGCGCCCTTACACCTTTCAGCATTGAGTTAAATGGGAGGATGGCTACAAGTTCTATTATGTGACTACGAGCGTAGTTGGTCTTCGATTTGGCTTTCCAAAGTCCCCATACGTAGTCCACGATAAAAACGAGGTATATTACATTGTCCAATATAACGAGGAGTTTCCGGTTCATCTCTGAGAGTATCGCTTTTTCTCCGATTAGGAGTATGGCAACTGAGAGAAGGGCCAATCCAGCGATTATTGCATCATATAATCGCTGGATTTTGTTAAGATACGACGTTTCTTGAAGGTTCTCATCCTCTCTTATCTAAACCACATCCCTTCTTCCTAATCATTTCATCTTACCTCTAAGTCCGTTCCCCGATCTAGAAAGCCTCAGTCCCACTTCATTGCACTAGAATCAAGAATCGTGCTCAAAGATTACCTAACCGCAATTGTTTTTGGATTGTCTCTAATTTCCCTCAGAGGTGTCGAGACTTCAACGAAAAAAGAGAAAGGGAGAATATTTCTACCCCTTTCTCCTAAGTAGCTCATACCGTCACCAGTGATCGAAGCGAACCCCCCTATCTTTCGATAGCTTCTATTGCCTTCCCCAACCTATTCGCACGTGCCGCAGCACGCTTTGATTTGTCGAATAATAGCCCGCCTTGTTGCTCATGGCTGGATATTAGTCAACGTCTTTGACCACGAAACGGCGTATCGTCATTTCTTTCGGTTCCGTCCAACCCCTGTTCCCGGCCTCATCAAGGATCTTGGTAATAGCTTCCCTATTCTCATTCAACCAGGTCTCGGATTGTGCGGGGCTCGTCCGGGGTTTGTCGTTCATGTTCCTTATTGGTTCATACATCCAGACGGATCCGTTCGGGCATATCGCCATAGTACTTTTATCCGAGAACCCAAAGCCGCAGGGTTCCCCCTTCGCAAAAAGCCGCCGCATTTTCTCCCGTGTGCTCATCTCGATCATCTCTTCCGCCTCCAATTGTTTGGAATGGCGGCTGTATAATTGGTTCACAGCCGCTTACTAGCGCTTGCGGTTTGGGGTCGGTCCTGGTCCGCCACAGACGAAGGATCGACCTCTTCTTTTGTCCCCAGCTCAATCTTGTTTCTTCTTTTCAACGAACTCTTCCAGATCTTTCAGCTCGATTCTTACCGATCTTCCTAGCCTTACACAGGCCAACTCCCCAGATTTCAGGTAACGCTGAATGGTCCTTTCGCTGAGCGACAGCATTTCCGCAGCTTCCTTTACGGTTAGCAATCTCACATCCGCATCCCCCCTTGCCTAAAAGTATAACATACGTGTCTTAATATGTCGTCTCTAGTCTTGACATGTAACGACATAAAGATTAGTCTAAATGCAAGCAAAGAAACCTTTGTTTGCATTTCTTGAAAGGGGGTCCGGTCATGGAAAACATGACGGTTTACCAGGAGAACAGCCTCATTCCCGTCCAGGCTTCACACGATGAAGAAGTCCTGGCCATGTGGCTTCACGGCAAGGCCGCAAGGACCGCCACAGAGTACGGAAGGGAAGCTGGCCGGTTCATGGAGGCCATGGGAAAGCCTCTCCGCTCTGTCACCCTCTCGGATCTCCAGGGTTACGTTGACAGCCTGGACGTTGCCCCGGCCACTCAAGCCCGGACAATTGCCGCCATCAAGAGCCTGTTCTCGTTTGGAAGGAAGATAGGCTACCTTGCGTTTGATCCCGCTGCCGTGGTGCGTTCTCCGAAGCTGAAGAACAAGCTAGGGGAAAGGATCCTCCCTGAAAGTGACGTGGTGCGGTTGATCGCCATGGAGAGCGACAAGAGGAACAGGGCCCTCCTGGTGTTCCTATACGCAACCGGTGCTCGGATCTCCGAAGCCTGCAAGCTGACATGGGCGGATGTTCAAGCCCTCGATGAAGGGGCCGCAATCGTGACCCTGTACGGCAAGGGTGGGAAGACCCGGCATGTTCGCCTGGAAGCCCGTCAATGGGCTCCGGTTGAGGCCTTGAGGGGAGAAAACGCCCACGACGCTCCCGTGTTCCGTTCACAGAAGGGCGGGTTTCTCGACCAGTCCGCCATTAACCGGATAGTCCATGCCGCAGCTAAGAGGGCCGGGATCTCCGCTCCGGTCTCCCCGCATTGGCTCCGACACGCTCACGTCTCCCATGCCCTCGATCATGGCGCACCCGCTCACCTTGTCCAGCAGACCGCAGGGCACGAAAGCCTGGCAACCACTTCCCGTTATGCCCATGCCCGCCCCGGTGAAAGTTCCTCCAGGTTCCTGGCTATCTGACCCGCCGGCACTAGGGGAATCTCTTAGGTAATCTTGCTTAAGGGATTCTCCTAGTCACGATCTTTCCATGGGACTTTATCTCCCATGGGATTTTTTCTCCCATGCAACCCTCGCCCATAAGCCCCGTAAGGGCATGCCTGGATTGCAGAGGATGAATCACCTTACCAGAAAAAGTCATGCCCGTCCTGTGGCGTATTCGTGCAAAAACGGCACTTTCGCTGATTTTGGCCTTTTCGGGAAGCCAGTATTTGCAACTGTTCCCAGACCCCCTATTTTTACCCGTCGTTTACCTCGAAAAAGATCATCTCCGGTCGATATGTCTAAAGTTTCCCCATGAGGGGAAATGCTGCATGGGGTTTTTATCCTCATGGTCATTTTTTGCCCATGGTCAGGATCTCGCCACGGTCTGAAAGTGGCCATGGTCTGATAACGACCAGGGCTGGCTACATATATGAGCTGGCTACGAAGTTGATCCGGTTAAGAAATAAAGCCGGTTGCCAATTGGAGCCGGTTCAAAAATTGAGCATGTTCCTAAATAGAGCATGCGCTGATTGAAAGCATGTCCTGAAATGGAGCATGTCGAAACTCTGGACTGGTCTATACCTTGGACTAGTCGGAGGGTTGGACTACAGGAAGTAGCCTTGGAACGAAAACCGTACCGGTCACAGAACCGGACCGGGACGTAGAGAGTAACGGGACGCCAGAAGTACCGGAACGCAGAGAGGATCGGTCCGAAAAGAGTGCCGGCACGGATATAGCACCGGAACGTATATCGGACCAGGTCTTAAGGGCCACGTTTCCATCTCAGGCACCCCTGACAACCCGTCACCCCTGACAATTTGTCACCCCTGACACGGTGTCACCCCTGACAAAACATCACCTCGGACTTTCTGTCCCCCCGGGCTCAAAGACCGACCGGGCAGAAAAACCGATAGGGCTTTAAGCCTATCCGGGCATAGAGCCCCCGGACAAATTGTCCGCCCGGACAGATTGTCCCATCGGACAAACAGTCCCCCGGGCAAAAATGCAACGGGAGGGCACTGGTGTCGTTTTGCCACTGGTGTTCTTTTGACACTAGTGTTCTTTTGCCACTGATGCTTTTGCGACACTGGTGTCATAACGACACTGGTGTATTTTCTGCTCCGGTGCACATTCCGCTCCGGTGCAGATTGTGTTCCGCAAAGGCGCCTGTTGGGAATTTCCACATGTTGGTTATTCCGACATGTCGAAAATACCAACATGTTGGAAAAATCTACATGTAGCTATAACCGACATGTCAGGAATTCACACACGTTGAGCCCTCGATCTTGATGGCCCTTTTTATGGGTCCAAATAATTCCTTCCCGTATATAAGGTTAGAAAACTCCCCATAAAGGTTCGATTTAGCCCTATAGCTAATACTCCTAGCCGTTTATCCGCAATGCTTTTTATAGTTCGGAATATTTCACGGGCGGAACCGTGCCACCCCTTTTTATCGTGCGGTAAAACTCCTTTTTATAGTGTCGAAAAAGTCCTTTTTTATCGTGGGAAATAACTCCACGATTCCCGAGAAATCTCTTTTTTATCGTGCCGAAAAACTCCCGGAGGACTAGGCACAGCCCTTTTTTATAGCGTCAGGAAACTGCCTCTTTTTATCGTGGAAGAAAACTCCCCAGGTGCGCTTTATACGCACATGTGATTCCCACGCACATGCACTTTCTGAGCACATGTGCGTTTTAGACCCATGGGTTTTTTACGCCCATGGGTGTAGGAGACCCGTGGGTGTTATCCACCCATGGGAGATATTATCCCAAGGGAAGAAAAGTCCCATGGGAGAAAAAGTACCATGGGATAAGGGATCCCATGGGAATATTTATCCCATGATGGCGTGTCGAGATAACGAGTAGCCCCTTCGGATTCGGAGTCAAGGAGTTCCCAGGTGCTACAAGAGAGGACCAAGGGGATGCTTACCGAGGTTTTCTACGCTAATAAAAAGGCAGGGAGCCGGCAAGAGCCCCCTGCCCTTGTCTTACTCTCTATCTCTCCAGCACTCCCGAACTACCATGCCCATCTTGCCTATGGCTTGGGAGGTATGACGAACGGTGCATCTCCGCTCACGGGCTGCTTCCTCTGGTTGGTGAGCAAATATATCTCTTTCCTGACAAACTCCTTCTGCTCTGGAGTCAGCATCCTGGTGCGTTCGAGCTGTGCAAGCGTATCCACAACCCCGAATTTTTCCACAGCGTCTTTTGTCACTTGCCTGAGATGTTCCTCGGAGTATTCTTCCTGCCCTCCGGTGGATTGCCGTGGAGACTTGCCGTAGAAATCGCTCATGGGATTCTCGAACACGAGTTGCCTTGCGTAATGGTAGGCCTCTGTGCCTTCCCCGTACTGGATTTTCAAGGCCTGGTCTAGCATATCCGGAGAGAAGTTCGGTTCTTTGGATGCGGTCTCCATCAGGCCGCCAAACCGTATCCCCATCTCCGTGCCGCCCATAATCATCTTGTAGATGGCATCTCTGTCCGAACGAGATAGGGGTTTGGGCCCTGCGTTGTCTCGATTGCTAAGGCTTGCCCGGTAATTCTCGTTCCCCTGGACGTACTTCGTTCTCTCCCACTGCTGGCCTTCACGATATCTTGTGTCGGGAGAAATGCCCCTGGCGTAATCCTGAGTAACTACCGCCTGGCCCGAATAGGGATTTAGCCCCACCAGAGTTGTTTTATTCCCCTGGTCGATCTGGCTCCATTTGAGATCCGGATAGGCGAATCTGAGCTGATCCGCTGGGACTTCCACCCCGTATTCCTTCATAGTGGGGTACAGGGCCAGCATCGCCTGACGGTTGCCCGTGGATACAGCTTCTTGCCACAACCCCGCCGCTCTTTGCTTTCCTTCGTATTGGCGCTGTTTTTCATCGGACTCCCTTTGAGATTGCGCTTCAGCCTGTCGAGTGTTGTAGATACTCATGGCTGTTGGCAACATCTGCCCTACGTCAACGCTCTTGTATTTCTGGGCCAGGGTAGCCATGCCCTGAAGGATTTCGTTAAGGTCCGGCTGATTGGAGGCCTGCCGCTGAACCGGCATTGAAGGTTGAAAGACCTTGGCAAACTGAGGAGTGTAGCCGTAGGCCTGGCGCTCTTCGGGTTCCGGCATAGAAGGGCTCGGTGTGGGGTGTGATAGCCAGGTCGATTGCGGTGCCTTCTGCTGATCGCTACCAAAACTCGAAAAGAGATCGCCCATGGCTTTGTCCTGCTGTTGCGACTGCTGGCCGTTGCCTAGCATGGAGAGAAAATCCCCCATCGCTTTGTGCGCCGACTCTGCGTTCTCCCGCTGTCTCTTTTTCTCTATCCCACGTACAACACCGCCCATGAAGTCTTCCCACCGGGTATCCTTCGGAATATATATGGTCATTGTCGCTCCTCCTTTAAAGTCAAATATGAAGGAGGGGACCCCTCACAGGGGTCCCCTCGTTTTATCGTTGGCTACTTCGTTTTCCTGTAGACCGACAGGTTGACCCTAGCTCCGTCCTCGACCGTCACAGCTCCTCCTGTCGAGGCTACCAGTGTGGACTTTCCGCTTGCCGACGGTCCGATTTCCTTGCTCAGGTCAACCTTGATCGTGAGAATATCGCCGCAAACTTCCACTTCTACGTTCTTCAGAGTTCCTTCCAACATAAAAATCATCCTCCTTATGGTTGAATTCATACCTTGGAGAGTTCAAGCTGCCTTCTCCGAACCGACCGTTTGGTCTTTTCCTTTTCGGCCTGCCTTCGCTTGTACTCTCTTGTCGTGTAGCCAGGAACTTCCCCGTAGGGGATGACCTCCCCCTGCTCGTTAACCCATACACCGCACTTCTCGCACCAGGCCAAAGAGCAGGGAAGGGCATCACACAACCATTGGTCACACTTCGGACAACCGTACGCAACAAGCGGAACATCGGCTGGTTTTTGCATCGGTATCCCCTTAGCGGCTTTCGATCGATGCGACCCGTGAGGGGGAGAAGCTGTCCGAATTGGCACAAAACCCTTGCGATAACTGAAATTGATTCGGACATGCCCCCTGTCCGAATGTCGTGCCAAAACTGTCCGAATTGAGGATTGGAGGTGAAGATTCGGACGTGATTCGGACACTATTCGAACACAATTCGGACACCCCCTTTGTCCGAATTGGACTCAGTAATACCAATAGATTGAACCCTATTCGGACAAAATTCCCCCTCTCTACCCCCTTCTGAATCCAATTCCTCCTCCAGACCGCTTATTTGGTATTGGCGGTTCCGGGTTGCCCCATAGGCCGATAACCTTCCATCCTTCACCAGCCTGGGCAGGAGAGACTTCAACGCTCTCGCAGTGGTCAATCCTTCGGTCCACCTCTCCAGCATGCCCTTTGTAAACGGACGGCCATCGCCGTATTTCGTTTGGATAATGCCCCACAAGAGGGTTAGCCTGTCCACTCCCTGCGGGTCGTAATCCAGCTCGACATGCATCAGCACCGAGGGGAAGCCCGATGCATCCACCTCTCCATCCTCCAGGAAGAAGGCAAATGGTTCTATCGCCCTGAACCAGCTTTTCAGAACCCGTATAACGTGGGCCTTTTTGCCGTTCTCCTCATGCGCTTCCATTCCAATCAGATAACCGACCATCCTTTGAAGGACAGATGCCCCTACCGTGTCATGTTGGGTAAGAGGCATGTTCGCCTCACTTCGTTTTGGCTTCCGTGCATGATGGGCCACCACGAAAGCCATGCCGTATTCCGCTGAAAGCCGGTTGCAGAACATGAAGATCGGCTTCATTGCGGTATTGTCGTTTTCCTCCTGGAGATGGAAGGCCGAGAGGGTGTCTAGGATAACAAGGTCTGGAGTGAATCCTTCGATGACGGTTCGCAAATTCTCTTGCCCTTCAGGAATGCCTAGATCAAGGCAGAGGCCGTCCTGTTCCACTTCCGACTTGTAGAGCACCTTGAAACAATCCCCTCGACTAAAGCCCGTTTGTCGAAGGCGAGCTTCAATCAGGCCCGGACCGAAGTCTCCCTCTAGAAACAGGACCTTCATGGGTCTGTCGTGCTCTGCGAGACCGTCCAGAATCTCTCCCCCAAGGGATAGATCACATGCCATGCGCAGGAGCAACCATGTTTTCCCTGCACCCGAATCCGCTGTCAGCACCGAGAGATATCCTCTAGGGAACAGTCCACCGATCATCTCCGGCAGGACCCCCCCCGAAGCATCAGGCTCCTTTAAAAGGCTCATTAGCTTCGACCTCCGTTCCTCCCCCCATTCGGGGGCCTTCTCCACAAGCTTTAAAAGTTCATCTTTCTTGTGGCCTGCTTGCAGCCAATCCGACACATCCCCCTTGTCGGGAAGATCGGGGAGAGAAACGATTTTCACCCGGCACCCATGACCCTTCAGACAACGGGCAACCGATTCCCCATGCTTCCGCCCTGCTTCGTCGTTATCGGGCAAGATGATCACTTTCACGCCCTTGCCGAAGTACTTGGCATGATCCTCGGTCCACTTCCCCGCTCCGCCGCTGTTGCAGGTTGCCGCTAAGCCCAAGGACATCAGGTTGTCCACGTCCTTCTCGCCTTCAGCGATGAAGATGGTCTCGTTTCGATCCATTGCGGCCATCAATTCCACCAGGCGATAGGGAACATGTTTCACCCCATCCAGGTTCGGAATCCAGCCTCCTTTGCCATCGGGCCGTTCCTGGGAGAATCCCTTAGGTTCGTAGCGCACCACTCGAAAGAGGATGGTACCCGATTCATCCACATACCCGTAGGAAACAGCACGGGCCCTGTCCTTGCGCCTGGAGGACGGCACCGCTTGCCAGGATTCAGGGAGCGGCTTTGCGAGGGCTTCCGCTAGATCCCTCACGCCCCNCGACCGATCCTCCTTCTTGCAGGACCAGACACCTTTTGCTGCATTGATCGTGAAGGATGGGTTGTGATCCGTACTCCCATGCTCAGGGAACGGGCAACGTGTCGAGCCTTGATAGCCTCTCCACTTGATAGGATCCTGCAAGACGTCTTCAAACCACCGCTTGATCTCTTCGGGGTTGAGATCAATCATCAGGCTGCTTCCTCCCCGAGCTTTTGCCAGAGATCTAGAGGGCAGTACAACCGCATTGGGAATCGGCGGTCCTTTTCCCTCCAATCAATTACTTGTGCGTTTTGCAGGAAGGTGTCCATGTCGATCGAATAGCGGTCGCCAGTATCTGCTACATGTAGCACAAGAGTTTCACAGTTCAAGCGTTTTAGTTGATCGAGGACGGGGGCATCAACGGGAAAGGATCTCTTGGGCCAGTAAAATGCAGATAGCTTAAGTTTTTTTACATAGGTATGACTACTCTCGTAGAACACGCCGCCGAAGCATGGAGCGCCTTTGAAGGTTGACGGGATAACTCTGCCGTGATATGTTGCGGGTGTCGAAAGATTTACGGTCCTTGTCATTAAAAAACTCCTTTCTAAGTTCACTTGTCAAAGTTCTTCTTTGGGAATGGGTCAAGGCAAAGTTCCAACTGCTCGTCACGTGTTGCCGCACGTGGCGATTTTTGTTTTTCTTTTCCAAGTCCCAATTCCTCCCCTTGGTGCTCCGCTTTCTCTTGCCCCGCTAACTGCCCATTGGACTCACCCCCGCTTCAATTTAGCCCCTCTAGGAACCCACAAAAGCTTAGGAGGTCCTTCAGGGTTCTTCTGCCCTGACAGACCTCCTCGCAAAGCGCTTCTGGCCCTTATATGCTGGCCGAGGTTGAGAAGGTCCTTTGTGCTCTATATCTGGGGGGGTGGATCACCTGCTACCCCCATTACTAATTATTATAAGCGGCTTTATTTTTTTTTAGTTGGGTCTAGAGGTGGTGAGTTTGTATCGAAAAATGGGACTTCCAGGCCTAGAAGGAAAAAATAGAGGGAAAGAACCCGTTTAGAGGTCTTTCCCCATAATTTGTAATTTAGGATGTATTCTATTCTTGCTTGCGGGATGGAACAATAGCCTCCATGAAGTCAGGGTTACGGCTTTGCCTAAGAAATGTTAGGTTGGTAAGAATAATTCTTTTCAGTAGTCTTTTGCAGGGAATCGATCCTGAAGGGGTTTCTTGAAAACGTAGTCCACCGAAGGTAAAAAAAAGACCCCTTAAGGGGTCTGAAGAAAACACGTATCATATTGCAAAAATGTTAAGAGCTGAAACATGCACAAATTACCGATTAGGATATGCTGGCACAATCTTGAAAACGGAAGAGCCGGTCATTGCAGGGGCTACGCCCTTGCGAACGGGCAAACCCTAATGCACACCCCGCAGATGTCCTTTCCCAGTTCCGAAGCGAATCCCTTCAGTTTCACCGAGCAGGCTTCAATGTCGATGCATTCTCCCCGTTCAACGGGGTAGGGTTTCGCGATCACGCCCCTGATCGCCCCTGCCGGGCAGGCGTCGGTGCACTTCGTGCAGGCTCCGCAGTCGCGGTCAAGCGGAGAATCGGCCTCCAGCTCAAGGTCCGTGAGCACCGTGGCGTATCGCAGCCGCGGCCCGTATTCGGGGTTCACCAGCAGGATGTTCTTGCCGATCCAGCCCAGGCCGGCCAGCCTTGCGACGGCCTTGTGGGAAAGGTTCCCCCGGTGGATGGTTCTGTCCAAAGTGTAGGAGGCCGGGATGGCCAGGGCCCTCCCGCCTTTTGCCTCGATCAGGTTCACGGTGCGCATCGCGAGGTCGTCGAGTAGACGGTTCACCGTGTCGTAGGCATGAAGGTACAGCTGGGTCGCGCGGTCCTTGATGTCCGTCAGAGCCCCCTTCGGGATCGGAATGCCCATGCTCACGCCGCGCCGGTATCCGGACAGCAGGTTTTCCGGCAGGGTCGGGTAGTCGGAAAGAGGCTTAAGGTCCGCCACCCCGGCCACCGCCGCTCCCTGCATGATCAGCCACTGCTTCAGTTCCTTCGAATCCATCCTTGTTTCCCTCCTCTTTCTCTCAGGGGTTGGCGTGTCTGCCTGCGGTCGTGTTTGCGAGGTCCAGGATCCTGTCCCTCAGGGCCGGGGGTTCCAGCACCTCGGCGTAGGGCGAGCTGGCCATCACCCACCGGGCCACTTCGTCCAGGTCCGGCACGTTCGCTGAAAGGAGAAGCGTTCCTCCGGGTTCCCGGAACAGGGATTGCGAAACGTGCCAGGGGGTTTCGGCCACTACGTCGGCCAGAGGGGGGTNCACCCGAACCTTCACCTTGTGGCAGGGTTCTCCGGGGCAGGCGTACCAGGCGCTCATGGCGAAGGCCCCCACGCCCGCCGCTGGAGGGGTCATGTCCATTTCCCGCTCCTCCATGACCACCTGGCTGATCCGTGAGATCCGGAAGGTGCGGGTTTCGCCGCTTATCGGGTGTCCGGCCCAGAGGTACCATGCGTGGGCCCGGAAGAAAACGCCCCAGGGCGAGAGTTCGTAGGGTTTCACGCTTCCGTCCCCGTAGGNGGACCGGTAGCGGATCCGGATGGCCTTCGACTGGCGGATGGCGTTGAGGCAGGTTTCGAAGACCTTGGGGTCCATGGGGGAAACGGGCAGGGCCACGACGGCGGACTGCCCGAGGCGCTCTCCGTGGTCGGAGAGGCCTGCGGGCAGCCGGAATCGAACCTTGCCCCAAAGGGATTCGCATTCGTCCTGCAGGTGGGGCAGAAAGTGGGAGGCCATTCCAAGGCCGGCGGAAAGCGCGGTGACCTCGCGCTCGGTGAGGTCGAAAACGGCGACGAATCGTCCCGTTCCGCGCAGCCGGTAGGCGCCCTTGTGCCGGTCGTACTCGATCTCGACCCCGTACTGGTCCCTCAGGTAGGCCAGATCCCGCTCCAGCGTGCGGCCCTGGGTGTATTCCAGCCGGGCCATCAGTTCCTTTCTGGGCAGGCATCCATGGGTCGAGAGTTCGCTGACCAGGTCGTTGAGCCGCGCGATGCGGATCGAGCTGAGATCTTTGGGCATGCGCTCCCTCCTATTTTTGGAAAGGCCTGCTCTTCATTATAGAACGGTTTGGGAGCAGTTGCGGAGAAGACCTCCGTTTCCGTAAAGCTCGCCGAAGCGATCGAGGATTCGTGTCATCTCGACGGGAAGCAGGGGTCTCACGCTTTCGGCCAGTTCGAACGGGATGCCTCCGTAGAAGGCCTCGGCCACCGCCCCCGCGATGCAGGCCTGGGTGTCGGAATCACCCCCGAGGGAAACGGCCTTGCGCAGGGCATCCTCGAAACCGGTCGATTCCAGAAAGGCCGCGAGGGATTCCGGAACGCTTCCCTGGCAGGTGGGGTCGAAGCCGTAGCCCGGACGGATCTCGTCGAGGGTGCGGTTGAGGTTGTAGCCAAAGCGGGTCTCGATCTGGGAACGGATCTCGCTTTTCGATGCGCCGCTGCGGGCGAGGAAGACGGCGGCTGCAACGGCCTGGGCCCNCTTGATCCCTTCGGGGTGGTCGTGGGTGGGTAGGGCGCTGTGGCGGGCCAGTTCCAGGGTTTCGGCCAGGGTTTCGCAGGCCCAGCCGACCGGGGAAACCCGCATGGCGCTACCGTTGCCGAAGCTTTGGTAGGGATTGGGGTGGCGAGAGGTGAGCCAGGCCCGGAAGGCCCTGCCGTAACCGGCATCGGGGTAGCGGCGACCCCAGCGCCGGTAGGCTTCCTCGAAATCGCCCCTCGTGAGGAGCACCTCCGCCGTGGCGACGGTGAGGACGGTGTCGTCGGTCCAGCGGGAAGCGGGGGAAAGGAGGGGAAAGTCCGTGGTTTTGATGGGACGGCGTTCGTACACCGAGCCGACGATGTCTCCCGCGATGGCCCCGTAGAGGAGGGGTCCTTCAGGGCGGGCGCGCCGCGGTTCTGGCGAAGTCAGACGCTCGGGCATGAAGCCTCCGTTTCTCCGGCCTGTGTGCAGGGTTCTGCGGCGGTTCGCATCGACCATGGAACTCGACCCGCTGCCGTGGATCCGTTCCGGTTTGCNNCGTTCGGCAGGGCGAAGAAGGCCGAGTGGATGGCCTCTCCCCGGTGGACGAGGGAAAAACCGGTCCGCTGTTTTGACTCGAAGCGGCATTCCGTTCCCAACCCGGCCGCCGGATAGTCTTCTCCAGCCGTTTCGGTGCAGCTTTCAAGGAAGAACAGGGCCTGGTCACGGCCGGGAGTTTCCCCGTCAGGCTGCGTGTTTTCAGCCAGGCTTTCCAGGGCGTAGCTTTTCAGAAGCTTCCCGTGCAGGCGGGCGTAGGCGCGGGGCAGCGAAACCGCGTCGAATCCGACCGGCTCGCCGTGGACGAAGACGACCAGGCCGCACTGTCCGTCCAGGCAGGGGATTTTTTTCTCCACTTCAATCAGGGCTTCGCTTCGGGCTTCGAAAACGTCTCGCTGGGCGCCCGTGTCCGAACGGACCCCGGCCTTGTCCGACAGGTCCCGGATGGCTTGCCAGACGGCGCCCTGGTCGCTGCGGTGGGCCCGTCCCTGCTTCAGAGAGGCCGATACCGAGCGGTTCTTCTCGATCCGGGCGCTTCGGGACATCACGAAGCCCGAATCCTCGAAGGCGTTGGAAACGTAGTGCCAGCGCCCCTGTTCGGTGCAGCTCACGGGGATCACGGACCGGCTCTTCGGGGCGAGCAGGATGGAGGTGTTCAGCACCCGGTTCTGCTTCGCGCCCCGCAGCTCTTCGCCGTCCAGCAGGAGGACGGCTGTTTCTCCCGCGTTCTCCACGGCCAGCTCGGGGACGGATCCTCCCTGGCTGATTTCCGTGATGACGACGGCTCTTTGCTCCAGCGCTTCGCCGAGGGTGAGGTAGGGGAAAACGCCCGGAACCTCCCACGACAGCGCAAACACGGTCACTGCCCNGACGGTCCGCGGTTCGCCGACATGGAGCCGTCTCAACCATGCCGAAGCCAATTTGGATTCGTTCATGCCGACCACTCTCCTTTTTTCTTTCGTGAGGAGAGTCTAGCGGAGTAAGGCGACAGGATAGGGGGGTAGCGCTTCCGGGCAAGTCCTAAAGGGCCCCCGGCGCGAAACCGGGGGCCCTTCGATCGAGCAGAGGACCTATTTCTTCCCGCGGAAGAACAGGGCCATCGGAGCCAGCAGCAGCAGGCCGAGTGAAACCGCGCCGGTGGCCGAGCAGCCGCTCGAGGAGTTGTCCCCGTTGCCCGCCGTGATGGCGATGGGGCCCGGGTCGCCGTAATCCTCGATGATGAGGCGCACGGTATCTCCGTCCACCTCGATGGTCAGCCCCTCCTCTTCGGTGATGTCGGCCCAGCTCCCGTTGTCGTAGGCGTAGACCGCCAGGTCCTCCAGGTCCGCCTCGTCGCCGATGGCCTCTTTCGGGAACTCGGCGGTCATCCGGTAGGTGGGAAGTGTCGCGGGTACCGGTCCGGGTTCCACGTCCTGCAGGATGAAGTAGGCCGTGTAGGTGTCGGCGTCGGGGTTGTCCTCCTGCACGGTCGTGGGTGCGGGGGATTCGTGCCCGTAGGCGGCCAGGGCGAGCGGGAAAGCTGGCGGCGGGGTGGTCGTGATTGTTTCAATGGAGATGGAAATTCCTTCCGAGGCTCCGACGTCGAAAACGGCCGGGGCTCCGTCGGGGGCGACGAGCTGGTAGTCGGTGTGTCCCGCGGCGTCGGCGAAGGACCAGGGAACATAGAGCACCGGTCCGCTGCAGGCGGCATCGATGTCCGATTCCTCGGCGTCCTCGCCCCAGTAGTTGCCTGTGGCGTTGAGCAGATAATCCGCCACGTCCGGGTTTTCAGGGCCGAATGTCCGGCGTAGTCCTCGAAGGTGTTGAACAGGGCGATGTGCCCTTTCCTCGAATTGGCGTAGCATGCGACCGAGTCGCCGTCCGCGCCCGAATCGAAGGTGAAGCGGTTGCCGATGGAAAGGACACGGAAATAGACGCTCGTGTTGTCGTCCGTTTCATCGTCGATCCCGTAATTGAGGACGTTCTCGAAGGTGTTGTTGGCCACCACGAGGTTCATGGTATCGCAGTCGATCCAGATACCGGTGTGCAGGTTCCGGAAGGTGCAGTTGCGTACCTGGACGTTCCAGACCTCCCAGATGCAGGCGGCCGTCTTGTTTGTGCCTTCCCCGTCGAAGACCAGGTTTTTCACCGTCACGTCGGACGAGGGGATCCGGATCATGTCGAAGTCTGTTCCGGGCGAACGGATGATGACCCCGTCGTCGGTTCCCTCGATGTTCAGCCTCTTGTTCACCTCGAGGTATTCCACGTAGGTGCCGGGTTCAACCTGGATGGTATCCCCGGCGTTTGCGCCGTTGATTGCGTCCTGGATGGATTCTCCGTTCTCGACGGTCCAGGTCGTGGCCGCCGGCGCTGCCGGCGAAAATGCCAGCAGGACGGCCAGGCAGGAAAAAACGAATCCGAAGGTCTTCAGGCGTGACATGCTTTCCCTCCTCTCTTGCTCCAAAAGGTTGCTTCCGTTGGATGAAACTCCGCGTGTCTTTCCGGTGGGCGTTCCAGGGAGGCTGCCGCCTCCTGGGGGTATTGTTTATTTAAAGAGCGGAGAAGAGAAGAAGCTAGCATAATAAAATGCTAGGCATCTGGAGGAAACAAGTCAAGATGTCCCTGAAATCTCGGCAAATTCCCTTCGGCCAGAACAAAAGAACGGGCCCGCCCGAAGGCAGGCCCGCTCCTGTTTTTTCTCCTCGTGCGGGAAAAACACCCCTACACGTCGAGGTTGCGCACTTCCTTGGCGTGGGTTTCGATGAATTCGCGCCTGGGGCCGACGCTGTCGCCCATCAGGATGCTGAACAGCTCGTCCGCGGACATGGCGTCTTCAACCTCGACGCGCTTCACGATCCGCCTGGCCGGATCCATCGTGGTCTCCCAAAGCTGTTCGGGGTTCATTTCGCCCAACCCCTTGTAGCGCTGGACGGACACCTTCTTCTTGTCGCCCAGTTTTTCCTGGATGGCCTTGAGTTCCTTTTCCGTGTAGCAGTACTGGATGTTCTTGCCCTCCGCCACCCGGTAAAGCGGCGGTTGGGCCACGTACAGGTGCCCGTTCTCGATCAGCTGCGGCATGTAGCGGTAGAAGAGGGTCAGAAGCAGTGTCCGGATGTGCGCCCCGTCGACATCGGCGTCGGTGTTGTGGCAGCAGACGCCGCCGGTGCCGCAGACGAAGGTTTCGTCTCCCTCGACCGAGAAATCGTAGACGTGCCGTCCTCCGCAGGGGATCTTTCCGACCTCTTTCACCGGGAGTCCGACAAGGTTGCCGGGCATGGGGCGGCGCGGCGAGTTCCCGCCGGATCCTTTCCGGCGGCTCAGCGTTTCATCGAGAAGGGGAGCGTTCGCGTGTTCCTTCCAGATTTCCCTGAGGGTAGACAGGGCCGAAGGATCCGTTACCGAAAGCGTGTAGGCTGCATGACGGGTCGTCACGGGTTTGCCCCGGATCATGCCCGAGCGTTCGCCGTTTGGTTCGCGTACGCTCATGCCGGCGAGGACGCCCCTGCCGAGGAAAAGGTACTGGACCTGCTCGGCCAGAAGTCGGGATGTGGTGGTGAAGGCAATGCCGTGGCTGTGGAGCGTGCCGTCCCCGAGGAAATAGCCTTCGAGGAAGGAATCCTGGAGCTCCGGCGAGACGTTGAAAACCAGATCGGGCACCGATTTCGTCCAGGCTCTCCGGCCCCCGAAGCCGAAGAGATGCCGGAAGGCGGATGCAATGACGCGGTTCAAAACTCTCAGTTCGGCGGTCCGGCCTCCGGTTGACTCGTAAAGGACCGGTTCCACTCCGAAGGCGGAACGGAAGGCCGAGGCGAGCCGGGGGACCAGGGGTTTGTTCCTTTTCCCGATGGCCAGCCGGACGCCGGCCCTGAGGCTGAAGGATCCTTCTGCGACGAAGAAACCCAGCAGAAACATCAGATCCCGTGAAACTTCGAGCATCCGGGGAATCGGTCGGTCCGCGTAGTGTCTGGGAGTCAGGACGACTTCCGTGCCAAGGGCCTCGATGGACTCCATGGGAAGGTCGGCAAGGTTGAGGTACGGGCGCACCCGGTTTGCTGGGGCCCCCCGGTACCGTTCTTCCCATGTCCGGTCGAGCGCGCTCGGCACGAGGGAGTATTCGCCTTCAATGCAGTTGTCTTCAAGGCCCAGGAGACTTGTATAGGCTTTGAAGTGGCTCTCTGTCGGTCGGGAGATTCCTTTTTCCCAGGCGTGCAGCGTGCAGGGTTGAGAGACGCCGAGCGCGAGACATGCCTCCTTCAGGGGGAGTCCGAGGGTTGTTCGCCTGTCGTGGAGCAGGTGCCCCAGTGTCTCCGAAATCTGCACCCGCGGTTCGACAATCTCCGGTTCGTCCTCGTGCTCCAGCCGGACAAGTTCTTTATGGAATTCCTCAACGGAAGTTCCCCGGAGGACGATATCCTCGTCCGCTGCGGCTTCCCTGAGGGCCCGGACAAGGTCGATCCGCTCCGGGGCCGCTTCGCCGGCCGGCAGCCCGGAAAGGCAGGCCAGAACGTCTCCCGGCCGGATGGCGTCGCCTCGCTTCAGGACAGGCCTGCCATCGTCTCCCCTCACGAAAACGCTGTGTTCCCCGGTCACGGTGACGGATCGTCCGTAGGCGGTCCTGATTTCGTAAAGGTCTCCGTCATGCGTGTGGCTCAAAATGGCCTTGATGGGCCGGTAGCGGCTTTCCCCGGTGTTTGGGTCGAAACAGAGGATGGACCATTCTTCGGGACTGGTCGCTTCCTGGAAAAGCCTGTCGATGAAGGGTCCGACTCTCACGAAACGGACGCTTCCCGTTTTATGCCTGACGAGGGTGCAGGATTCCCCGTCTACGCTCATGATCACGCAATGGTGATATCTCAGCTTGCTGGTGTCGAACTCTTCCCCGACTCCGGCGCCGAGGGCCTGGATGATCGTCTTGATTTCCTGGTTGCTGAAGATGCGGTCGATGCGGGCCTTCTCCACGTTCAGGATCTTGCCCCGAAGCGGCAGGATGGCCTGGAAATGCCGGTCCCTGCCCTGCTTCGCACTGCCGCCGGCGCTGTCGCCCTCCACGATGTAGATTTCGCATTCCGCCGGGTTCTTGCTGGAACAGTCGGCCAGCTTGCCGGGAAGTTCGAGTCCCGACATCGCCGACTTGCGCCGTACCAGGTCCCGGGCCTTGCGGGCGGCTTCACGCGCCTGGCGGGCCTTGACGGCGTTCTCCACCAGCGGCTTGAGGACGTCCGAGCGGTCCTCGAGCAGTTCCATCAGGCCCTCGTAGACGATGGAATCCACCAGGCCCTTGATCTCGCCGTTGCCCAGCTTGGTCTTGGTCTGTCCTTCGAACTGGGGTTCGGGCAGCTTCACCGAAATGACGACCGTCAGCCCTTCCTTGAGGTCGTCTCCTCCCAGGTTTTCGTCCTTTTCCTTGAGAAGCTTCTGGCGCCGCGCCATCTCGTTCACCGCCCGCGTCAGGGCGGTGCGGAAACCGGAAACGTGCGTTCCGCCCTCCACCGTGTGGATGAGGTTCGCGAAGGCGAAGATCCGTTCCAGATAGGAGTCGTTGTACTGCATGGCGACTTCGACGATAACCCCTTCCTTCTCGCCCTTCACGGTCAGGGGGGGAGCAAAGAGGGTCGTCTTGCCCCGGTTCAGGTATTCGGCGAAAAGGGTGATGCCGCCGTCGTACTTGAAGATCTTTTCCTTGGGCTCGGATTCGTCCTTCAGGGTGATGCACAGGCCGGGGTTCAGGAAGGCCAGTTCGCGGATGCGCCCCGAGAGGACGTCCCAGGAGAAGCCCAGTTCGGTGAAGATCGTGGAGTCGGGCAGGAAATGGACCTGAGTTCCCCTGCGTTCGGTCGGCTCGCCCTTCTCCAGGTCCGTCACGGGGATGCCCCTCTCGAACCGTTGGCGGTGGGTCAGGCCGTCGCGCCATATCGTGACTTCCAGCCACTCGGAGAGGGCGTTCACCACGGAGACCCCCACGCCGTGCAGCCCCCCGGAAACCTGGTAGGCCTTCTTGTCGAACTTGCCCCCGGCGTGGAGCTTCGTCAGGACGACCTCCGCGGCGGGGCGGCCGGTCTGCGGGTGGATATCGGTCGGGATTCCCCGCCCGTTGTCCGTCACCGAAACGCTGCCGTCGGTCCTGAGGCAGACTTCGATCTCGGTGCAGATTCCGGCCATGGCTTCGTCGATGGAATTGTCCACGACCTCGTAGACGAGGTGGTGCAGGCCGCGCGGACCGGTGTCCCCGATATACATGCCGGGGCGGCGGCGGACGGCTTCGAGTCCCTCCAGGATCTGGATGTCCTTGGCTGTGTACTTGGCGGATGGCGTCATTGGCTGATCGGTCCTTTCCTTTTCTTCAGCGAGAGGTCTAAAGGGGTGCCCGCGCGGATCACTCTCCAGGAACGCTCGTAGCGGCTCGCCAGGGTCTTCGGGGTGAACCCCGTGGCCATGACGCTGCCGTCACGCAGGATAATGGCCGTCTCGTTGCCCTCTCTCACAAGGGCGACGACGCGGCCCAGATCGACGAGTCCGTCCTCTTCAAGCGGCAGAAACACGGGGTTGGCCTCCAGGCGGGCAAAAGTGGCGATGCCTACGGATCAATTATAGCAAAACCGCAATCATGGGCACGGGGTTGACTTTTACTCAAACCTCGGCTTAAATGTTTATTTGTTTGGTTAAATAGGCAGTTTGTGAGAGAATTTAGAACGATTTGAGCTGGCTTGAAGGAGTGATGGCCGTGTACGGAAAAGCTTGGGAAATTCTGAAGGAAACGGATCCGCAGATCGCGGAGGTCATCCGCCGGGAGGCTCGTCGGCAGCAAAGCCAGATCGAGCTGATCGCCTCGGAGAACGTCGTTTCTCCCGCCGTCCTGGAGGCGATGGGTTCGGTCCTGACGAACAAGTATGCGGAGGGATACCCCGGCAGGCGCTACTATGGCGGCTGCGAAGAGGTGGATGTGGCCGAGGAACTGGCCCGCGAGCGGGCGAAGCGCCTATTCGGGGCGGATCACGCCAACGTCCAGCCCCATTCCGGCTCCCAGGCCAACATGGCGGTCTACTTCGCGGCACTGAAGCCGGGCGACACGATCCTGGCGATGAACCTGGCCCACGGNGGGCATCTCACCCACGGTTCCCCGGTCAACTTCTCGGGGCAGCTCTACAACATCGTTCCCTACGGCGTGAGGAAGGATACGGAAACGATCGATTTCGACGAGGTCGAACGCCTGGCCCTGGAACATCGGCCGCGTCTCATCGTGTGCGGGGCGACGGCCTACCCGAGGGTGATCGACGCGGAGGCCTTCAGGGCCGTTGCGGACAAGGTGGGCGCCTTCCTGATGTTCGACATGGCCCATATCGCCGGTCTGGTCGCGGCGAAGATTCACAAGGATCCGGTGCCTTTCTGCGATTTCGTCACCACGACCACCCACAAGACGCTTCGNGGGCCGAGGGGCGGCATGGTCCTGTGCAGGGCCGGCCAGTCGAAGGCCGTGGACAAGGCCCTTTTTCCCGGTATGCAGGGCGGGCCGCTGATGCATGTCATCGCCGCAAAGGCGGTGGCCTTTCAGGAAGCCCTGAAACCGGATTTCGCGCTTTACCAGCAGAACCTCGTGGACAACGCCCGGGCACTGGCCGAGGAACTCGTGCGGCGCGGTTTCCGGCTCGTGTCGGGAGGAACCGACAACCATCTCATCCTCGTGAGCCTGGTCGGTCGGGGCTTGACGGGGCGACTGATGGAACATGCCCTGGACAAGGCGGGGATCACGGTGAACAAGAACTCCGTTCCGTTCGATCCGCAGCCGCCGATGGTCACGAGCGGCTTCCGGGTCGGCACGCCCGCGGTGACCACCCGCGGATTCGGCCGGGCGGAAATGGGGAAGATCGCGGCCTGGATCGAGCGGGTGGCAAAAAAACCCGAAGACGAGGCGGAACTGGCGCGGATCAAGGACGAGGTCAGGGATCTCTGCGGGGCTTTTCCCCTCTACCGGGGGTTCGAAGTCTGACGCGGTCTGCCTTTCCCGAATCGAAAAGGCCCCCGTTCGGGGGCCTTTTGCGTTATACGGTCTTCAGGATTTTCGGGGATTCGGATTCGAGGATCTTTTCGAACGCCCAGCCCGCATACGAAAGCCCCAGCCGGGTGGAGTAGGCGACGCTGATCTCCCAGCTCAAGCTGTCCAGGCCCAGAAGAGGGATTTCCCGAATCGGGAGATGGCCCGCTTTCCCGGCCAGGGTTCCCCGGTTGAGGATGGCAAGGCAGATTCCTTCCGAGACGAACCGGGCCGCAACGGCGGGATCGTCGACCCAGAGATCGGATTTCGGCTTGACCTGGTGCTGCAGAAGGTAGTCCTCCACCACCGGACAGAGGGGGCACGACGGGAGATAACGGACGAGAGGCTTTCCGTCGAGGGACGTCGCGGGCAGGGGCGGGTTTCCCTCCAGCGTGTGGTCCGCCGGGACCACCAGAATCAGGCTGTCGAGCCCCAGAGAGCGGGTGACCACGCCGGTGGTCGGCAGGTTCCGCCGGTTTCCGCCCGCCACGGCCATCTCGATTTCTCCGGAGGAAAGCCGTTCCAGCAGCTCTTCCTGCCGGTCCGTCACGATGGTGACCTGGATGTCGGGAAATTCGGCCCTGAACCGCCGCAGGACCGGCGGAAGGAGGGTCATCGCCGGGTGAGCCTCGAAGCCGACGGAAAGCTTGCCGATCTTGAGTTCCTTCATCTCCCTGAAGCGCTCCGGAATGCCGTCGGCCTTCTGCAGAACCTCTTTGGCCAGCACAAGGAGCGTTCGGCCCTCCGGGGTCAGCGAAACGTTGCGCCCCTTCCGGTTGAAAAGGCGGACGCCGATGGCCTTTTCCAGGGCGGCAACGTGCTGGCTGATCGCGGGCTGTGACATGTAAAGGGTTCGCGAGGCCTGGAGGAACCCTCCTTCAGAGACGACCGTGCAGAAAACCCGGAGTTGATTCAGGTTCATTGAAACGCCCCCCTATAAGCCCTGCTTATAGACATAACGATATATTAAGGTATTGAAAATTATACACTAGGACTTATCCTGAAAATACGCGGTTCATTTCCGGTGAAGGGTGTAGGCGGAGAAGACTGCCGGTGGCAGACACCTCCTTTTCGAATCAGGGAGGGAGTGGGATGGTTGTTTTCTTTAACTGGCTGGTCAGCTCGGGGATGGTCCATGATGATCCTCATCTTCGCCTGCGGCATCGTTTTCAGTTGAGCGGGGTCTTCATGAAGATTTACCGTGATTTCCTCGCCAGGGAAGGATTGAAATAGGCCCCGTTTCCGGTTGGCGATCACGGTTGGCCCTGGCCTGAAGCCGGGGCCGGCCGCATTTGAGAGGAAGCGTTTCCGGGGGGATCGGGATGCTGGATTCGAAGAGGGAAGAGGAACTTTCCGGTTTTTGCCAGGACCTGCTCAGAAGCCCCAGCCTTTCGGGGGTGGAGCGGGAAGTCGGCCTGCGCGTGGCCGAAACCATGCGATCCCACGGTTACGACGAGGTGACGGTGGACGCCTGCGGCAACGTGATCGGCCAGATGCGGTTCGCGAAGCCGGGTCCCACTCTCCTTCTGGAAGCCCAGATGGACCATGTCGAACCGGGTGATTTCACCCGCTGGAGCCAGTATCCCTACGGAGCTTTCATCAAGGGCACCCGGCTCTACGGGCGGGGTGCTTCCGACCAGAAGGGGTGCCTTTCGGCGATGGTGATGGCGGGAGCGTTCCTCAAGGAAGACCTGGCTTCCCGCCTTTCGGGAAGCCTGATGGTCGCGGGAACCGTTTTCCAGGAGAAGTTCGAGGGCGTGGCCTCGAGGGCCGTGGCCATGAAATGCTCCCCGGACTTCGTCGTGACGGGGGAAGCCTCCGGGCTGGAGCTGGTGCGCGGCCAGAGAGGAAGGGCGGAACTCCTGCTCGAAACCCGGGGCCGGATGGCCCATTCCTCCCACCCGGAATACGGCATCAACGCCGCGGACGCGCTGGTCAGGCTGCTGGCGGCTATCGGGCGCGAGTTCAGGCCGTCATCGGATCCGTTTCTNGGGGAGGGGATTCTCGTCCTCGTCCACCTTTCCTCCGGTCCGGAGGAAGGAACGGGAGCCATCCCCGACCGGGCCCGCGCCGTCTTCGACCGGCGTCTCCTGGAGGGCGAAACGAAGGAAGGCGTCATCTGCGAGCTCCACGAGATCCTCAACCGAATGGCGCGGGGCGATGCTTCACTGGAGTGGAAGCTTTCGGTCGCCTCTTCCGAGGATCGCTGCTACACCGGCATTCCGATTCAGGCGGAGCATTTCGCTCCCGCGTGGGTGCTGACCGAGGATCATCCGTTCCTGGACCTGGCGAGAGCCGGGCTGGAGGGGATGGGGATCGCTCCCGTCGTTTCGGATCGACCCGGTTTCGGCACCAACGGCTGTTTCTACGGGGGCCGGATGCGCCTGCCGACAGTGGCCTTCGGGCCGTCTTCCGCAGGTTTGGCTCACGTCGTGGACGAATACATCGAACTGGGTCAGCTGTATGGAGCCTGCCGCGGCTATTACGGCATCGCGGCATCCACTCTGGGCGGCTCGGGGATTTTCCGGGAGGTGTGTGGCAAGTGAGCTTGAGCGAAGCAAGGAAAGGGCGTCTTCTCGAGGATTGCCGCGGCATGATCCGCCGCCGGGCCCTGTCGGGGCAGGAGAAGAACAAGGCGGAGTTCATCGAATCGGTCATGAAGGCGCTGGGGTACGACGAGGTCGTCACGGACGCGATGGGGAACGTCATCGGCCGCATCCGGCTGGGCAANGGGGGCATCCGGATCCTGTTCGAGGGGCATATGGATCACGTGGACATTCCCGACCTGTCGAAATGGACCCACGATCCCTACGGGGCCGAGGTCGAGAACGGCCGCCTTTACGGGCGCGCGACGACGGACATGACCGGCAACCTGGCGGCCATGATCCATGCGGCTTCCCACGTGAAGCAGGATTTCGGCGATCTGCTGGACGGAGAAATTCTCGTTGCCGGGGTGGTCCACGAGGAATGTTTCGAAGGGGTGGCCTCGGAGCTGGTCGGAGAGGCCTTCAAGCCGGATTGCGTCGTCATCGGCGAACCTTCGAACCTCACGCTCAAGCGCGGACAGCGCGGAAGGGCGGAGGTTGTCGTGGAAACGTACGGCAAGAGCGCCCATTCCTCCGATCCTTCCGTCGGCCTCAACGCAGTGAAGAAGATGGCGAAGCTGCTGCTGGCCATCGAGGAGAAATTCGTCCCGAAGACGCACCCGGTTCTCGGCAAGGGGATCCTGGAGGTCACCGATGTCATCTCGACTCCCTATCCCGGCGCCAGCGTCATTCCCGAGCGTTGCACGGCCACCTTCGACCGCCGTCTCCTGGTCGGGGAAACGAAGGAGGTCGTCCTGGCCCAGGTCCAGGAGATCCTCGACGCGGAAATGGCGAAAGACCCCGATCTGAAGGCTTCCGTCAGGCTTGCCGTGGGCGAGGATCGCTGCTACACGGGAGCGCCGATCAGGGCCGAGCGTTTCGCCCCGGCATGGCTTTTCGACGAAGGCCACCCCTTCGTGCAGTCGGCACTGGCCGGACTTCGTTCCGCGGGGCAGGATCCCGTCGTTTCCCACTACTATTTCTGCACCAACGGAAGCTATTACGCCGGAAAGGCCGGAATCCCGACGATCGGTTACGGCGGGTCGCTGGAAACGCTGGCCCACGTCGTGGACGAGTACATCGGGCTGGATCAGCTGAACCTGGCCTGCGAAGGCTACGCGGGGATCGTCCGGGCCGTCCTCGCGGGAAAGGGGCTGTCCCGTGCCTAAGCCGGGATCCCTTTCCTGCGTCCTCTGCGGGAGGGTTTTTGAGCCGGAAGGGGCTCCCTACACCTGCCCGGATTGCGGGCTGGACGGCACCCTGGACGTGAAGCTCGACCTGGAATCCGCGGGCAGGGCGGGTTTCAGCCGCGAATCCCTGGCCGCCTGCCGGGACGAGAGCCTGTGGCGATACCGGGCCATCCTTCCGGTTGAGAAGGAAGAGAACATCCCTTCCCTCCGAGTGGGCTGGACGCCCCTTTACGAAAGCCGCGCCCTGGCTTCCCGCTACGGGGTCAAGTCCGTCTACGTCAAGGACGACGGGCGAAACCCCACCGCTTCCCTGAAGGACCGGGCCAGCGCCGTGGGAGTGGCCAAGGCCCTGGATGCGGGACAGTCGGCGATCGCGTGTGCCTCCACCGGCAACGCCGCCAGTTCCCTCTCGGGCTTTTCGGCCGTGGCCGGGCTTGAGAGCTACATCTTCGTCCCGGAGCGGGCACCCGAGGCGAAGGTGACCCAGCTTCTGGTCTACGGGGCCCGGGTGCTGCTGGTGAAGGGGGATTATGCCGACGCCTTCAATCTGGCGACGGCGGCGATCGACCGTTTCGGGTGGTACAACCGCAACTGCGCCATCAATCCCTACCTGGTGGAGGGCAAGAAGACCTGTGCTCTCGAAATCGCCGAACAGCTGGGCTGGGACGTCCCCGACCGCGTTTTCATCTCCGTGGGGGACGGCTGCTGCATCGGCGGGCTTTACAAGGGGTTCGCGGATCTGCTGGAGCTCGGCTTCATCGAAAGAGTGCCGAAGCTGGTCGGCGTGCAGGCCGAGGGCAGCCGCCCCATCGCGGACGCCTTTGCGGCCGGAGCCGCACGCATCGTCCCGGGCCGGGAGGATACATTGGCGGACAGCATCGCCGTGGGAGCTCCCCGCAACTGGGCAAAGGCTCTCCGGGCGGTCCGCGGGACGGGCGGGACCATGGTGACCGTCACGGATGAGGAGATCCTGAGCGCCATACGGGAGCTGGCCCGCACGACGGGCGTGTTCGGCGAACCCGCCGGCGTGACCGGATTCGCGGGTTTCCGGAAGATGGCGGAAAATGGGGCCCTTTCGCCGGACGAGCGGGTGGCCTTTGTGGTGACCGGCAACGGCCTGAAGGACGCGAAGAGCGCGCGCAGAGCGGTTGGGGCGCCCCTTGCGGTCGCTCCCGACATCGACGAACTGATCCCGCTTCTGTCCCGGTTCAACTGAAGGGAAAAGGCGGATTCACGACAGGAGGAGAAAAACATGATCGATTTGACCATGGACGAGGCAAAGCTGGAAAGAGCGGTAAAAAAGGCGAGGGAAAGGAACATCGTGATCCCCACTTTCAAGCAGATGAAGGATCCCGTGAAGCACACTCCGCAGAAGATCAAGGACCGCCTGAAGAACGTGGGCCTGTGGGACGTCGATTCCGCGAACCTTTTCCGCATCACCTGGAAGAACGAGCCGGTGAAGAACGGCGGGCTTTACGGCGGAGTGAACTACCTGGAGCTTCCCAAGGCGATCACGGGAGTGGACGCCCGGATCGTGGCCCTGGTGGGCAAGTGGTTCCCGACGGGCGCCCACAAGGTGGGAGCGAGTTTCGGCTGCCTGGTTCCGCGCCTCGTGACCGGACAGTTCGATCCCACCAGCCAGAAGGCCGTCTGGCCCTCCACGGGCAACTACTGCAGGGGCGGAGCCTACAATGCCCAGCTTCTGGGCTGTGAATCCATCGCCATCCTGCCCGAGGGGATGAGCAAGGAGCGCTTCGAGTGGCTGAGGACGGTCGCCGGCGAGGTCATCGGCACGCCCGGCACGGAGAGCAACGTCAAGGAGATCTACGACAAGGTCTGGGAGCTTCGCAAGACTCGTGACAACATCCTCGTTTTCAACCAGTTCGAGGAGTTCGGCAACCACCTTTGGCACTACGAGGTCACCGGGCACGCCATGGAAGAGGTCCTGAAGAGCATCATGGGCCCGAAGGACCGCTTCGCGGGCGTCACGGTCACTTCCGGCTCCGCCGGGACGACCGCCTGCGGCAACTACCTGAAGACCGTCTATCCCAACGCGAAGCTGGCCGTCGGCGAAGCTCTGCAGTGCCCCACCCTCATCTGGAACGGCTTCGGCGCCCACCGCATCGAGGGGATCGGCGACAAGCACGTCCCCTGGATCCATGACGTGAAGGACACCGATCTGGTCATGGCGGTCGACGACGCCGACTGCATGGCGATGGTCCGCCTCTTCAACGAGCCCGCCGGACGCGAGTACCTCGTCAGCCAGGGCATGCCGGCCTCCCTGGTGGAGAGCCTTCCGCTCATGGGGATCTCCGGCGCGGCGAACGTCGTCATGGCCATCAAGATGGCGAAGTACTACGAACTCACTTCCCGGGACATCGTCCTCACCGTCTTCACCGACTCCATGGAACTGTACGGGTCCCGCCTCGAGGAGATGAGGCAGGAACGGGGCAAGCCCTACACCGCGTGCGACGCCGCCGTCGACCACGGGCGCCACGTCCTGGGCATCAGCCGGGAAGCCATGCTGGAGATGAACTACTACGACAGGCTCAGGGTCCACAACCTGAAGTACTACACCTGGGTCGAGCAGCAGGGCAAGACGTCCGAGGAACTGAACGCCCAGTGGTACGACTACGATGAGTACTGGGGATCCATCCGCTCCATGGCGGATGCCATCGACGGAAAAATCGAGGAGTTCAACGCCAGGGTGGGGTTGCTCTAGGACGCGCCGGGGAGGGCCGAAACCATGAAATTCGATGTCCTGATCAAGAACGGCCTGCTTTACGACGGGACGGGCGGCCAGGGGTTCAGGGCCGACCTTGGGATTTGCCGCGACCGCATCGAGGCGATCGGGGACCTCTCGGGATCGACGGGAAGTTCCGTGATCGACGCGGCCGGCAGGATCGTCTGCCCCGGCTTCATCGACACCCACAGTCACTCCGGAATCCTGGCCCTCTGCAAGCCGGATACGCCGCACAACGTGATGCAGGGGATCACGACCTGCGTGGTCGGGCAGGACGCCATGGGGGCGGCCCCCATGGTCGACGGTTTCGTCGGGCCGTGGAAGAAAGCCATGGCCGGGCTGGAGGGGAGCTACGACCTGGACTGGAGTTGGCGCTCCACCGCGGACTACCTGGATCGTCTGGATGCCATGGACCTGGGGCCGAATTTCGCCTATCTCGCCCCCCACGGGAACATCCGGATGAGCGTCATGGGGCTGGACAACCGCAAGCCCACCCCGGAAGAGCTGGAAAGGATGAAGGTCCTCCTCCGGGAGTGCCTCGACCAGGGAGCCTTCGGCATGTCCACGGGAATGATCTACCCGCCCTGCAGCTTTGCGGACACGGAGGAGTTCATCGAACTGGGCAGGGTGCTCGAGCAGAACGACGCTCTTTTCGTGACGCATCAGCGGAGCGAGGCCGACGCCATCCTCTCCTCGATGGACGAGATCATCCGGATCGGGAGGGAAAGCGGCTGTCGGATCCATTTCTCCCATTTCAAGGTCGCCGGCAGGAAAAACTGGGGATTGTTCGACGCCGTGCTGGCCAAACTGGACGAGTGCACGCGGCAGGGAATAAGGGTTTCCGTGGACCAGTACCCCTACGTGGCCGGAAGCACGACCCTGAGCGTGATCCTTCCCCCCTGGGCGCACGACGGCGGAACGGACCGGATGATCGAGCGCCTGGCGGATCCGGAAGCCCGAAAACGGATGACCGCGGATATTGAAAAAGGGATCCCAGGCTGGGATAATTTCGTTGATTTCGCTGGCCTTGATGGAATTTTCGTAACATTCGTGAAAACGGCGAAAAATCAGTGGACCGTCGGAAAAAGCCTCGTGGAAATCGGCCGGGAAATGGGCAAGGACCCCCTGGAAGCGACCTACGACCTTCTTCTCGAGGAGGAAGGAACGGCGGGCCTGGTGGATTTTTACGGCCTGGAGGAGCACGTCGTCCGAATTCTGCAGCGTCCCGAGCAAAACGTCTGCACCGACGGCATCATGGGAGGCAAGCCTCACCCCCGCGTCTACGGGACCTACCCGCGCGTTCTCGGAAAGTACGTCAGGGAGGGAGCTCTGGACATGGCGACGGCCATCCGCAAGATGACCGGCAAACCGGCATCGGTCCTTGGGTTCGCGGACCGGGGCGTTCTGAAGGAAGGATTCGCGGCCGACATCGTGGTCTTTGATCCGGAAACGGTCCGGGATACGGCGGATTATGCCGAACCCATCCGCTTCCCGGAAGGCATCGAGCACGTGATCGTCAACGGGAAGGCGGTTGTCGCGAACGGGAAGCATGTCCCCGTCAAAGCCGGGAAGGTCATCCGGTTTTCGGGGCGGAACTAGAAAAGGGCAACCCTGGAGAGGGGAGGTGCCGTCCGTCTTTTTTTCTTCTCTGTTGGTCCATGCTGCATGCGCACGAAGGAGATCCGACGTTCCATTCACAGCGAAAGGGAGGATTGCTCGATGAAGAAAAGCGGTAGCCTGTTCAAGGTAGTCGTCAGCCTCGTCCTGCTGGCGGGAATCGCTCTGGCCTTTTCCGCCTCGCCGGCCGCGGCCGCGCCCGAGTACAAGTGGAAGTTCGCCCAGACCACGGTTCGGCCGACCCAGGCCATGTCCATGAGGCTCTTCTGCGACCTCGTCAAGAAGTACACGAACGGCCGCATGGAGATCAAGTTCTACCCCGACGGCCTCATGGGAAGCCACGATGAAATCTTCCATGCCGTACAGGAAGGCAGCATCGAGATCGGGAACTTCGCCCCCTATGTGAACCTCGTCCCCGGCGGCATGTTCAACTGGATGCCCTGGACGATTTCCTCATGGGAGGAATCCGAGATCGCCTTCGGCCGCCCCAACGGGATCCTCTACAAGGTCCTCGAGAAGGCCTACAACGAGATCGGCATGCATACCCTGTACACGAACAGCCAGGGCCCCTACGGCCTCGGGAACAACGTCCGCGAGATCAGGACCCCGGCCGACCTCAAGAACCTGAAGTTCCGCGTTTCCTCTTCCCTCGGCAGCGTGAAGGGCCTTGTCAACATGGGCAAGGGAACCGGCATGACGGTGGAAACGATCGCCTGGGGCGAGCTGTACAACGCCCTTAGCCGCGGCGTCGTCGACGGCTGCTGGGATATGTGGCCCTCCCTGATCGAGGAGAGGCACGCCGAAGTCATGAAGTACTACACCGCCCTCGACTGGATGTGGGACGGCAACCAGATCGCCGTGAACAAGGCGAAGTACGACGCCCTGCCGAAGGACATCCAGGCTGCCATCACCCGGGCCGCCAAGGAAGCCGAAATTCACCAGTACAAGCTGGCGAAGGCGGCGGTGAAGGATATGGAAGCCCGGCTCAAGAAGCAGGCCAACTTCAAGATCTACTACCCGACCGAGAAGGAACGCGACGTGTTCCGCCAGAAGGCCCAGGCCCTCTCCATCTGGGATGAGCTCTGCAAGCCCTGGCTCGACAAGGCCTATCCCGGCCAGAACATGACCCAGAAGATCCTGAAGGAGCTCGAAGCGATCCGCAAGCAGGTCCGCAAGAACTAGCCTCGAGGATTGAACCGAGGTGGATGGGGCTCCCCGGAAAACCCTGGCGGGTTCCGGGGAGCCTTGTCCCGCTAAAGGGAAAAAAACGTCGGAGCAAAAGCCGGCGATCACGGATAGAGGGAAAGCGGGGGGAACCCCTTGCCCCTTGAAGTTCCAAAGGAGCGTGAGGCACGTGTTCAATTTCCTTCAGCAGGGGATCACCACCGTGGAGAAGTGGATCTGCTCCGCGGGGCTCCTCGTTTCGACAATCCTGGTTTTCGCTCAGGTCATCAACCGCTACTGGCTGCACTACGAGGTCATGTGGATCGGGGACATGGCTCTGTACATCTTCGTCATCACCTACATCCTGGCCATCGCCCTGGCGGCTTCCCAAAGGGGGCACATTTCGGTCGAAATGCTCCCGGACCGGCTTTTCCGGGACAAGCCCAGGGGAAGCTCTCCTACACTCTCGTCATGGACACCGTGACCCTCGTTTCCATCCTGGTTTTCCTGCAGCCCGTCTACGGCTTCTTCCGCATGTCGATCCGGTATCCCGAGTACGGCACCCTCATCCGCTGGTTCAACACAGGCTGGCTGGTGCAGGTGATGTTCGTCACCATGGTTCTGTCGGCCGTTCACATGGCGTTCCACGTTTCGAAGGACATCTTCGAGATCCGGAAACAGTCCTGGCTTCGCTCGCAGGAAGGGGGAAGCAAGTAAGATGGAAACCGGGGTTCTGATCTCCCTTTTCCTGTTCCTCGGCCTGATCATCGTCGGCATGCCCCTGGGCTGGGTCTTCGTCGCCAGCACGGCGGCCGGTCTCTTCCTGATCGACACGCCGCTGGCCTTCATGGCGGGAACGTTCTTCCACTCCCTTTTCACGCCCGTCGTCATGGCCATCGGCTTTTTCGTCTTCGCCGGAGGGCTCATCTCGGAAGCCGGGCTGGCCGACCGGATCGTCCGCTTCTCCTATGCGCTCGTCGGCAAGGCGAAGGGGGGCTTATCGTGNGTGGGCATCGTGGCCACCCTCTTCATGAGTGCCCTGACCGGTTCGTCGGTTCCCTGCATCTCGGCCCTGATCCCGCTTCTGGTGCCGCGACTCGAGAAATACGGCTACCAGAAGCGCTACACGACGGCGGTGCTCTGTTCCTCAAGCTTCCTGGGCTACCTCATTCCGCCGAGCGTTCCGGCCCTGATCTATTGCCTGGTCGCTCAGCAGTCCGTCGCGGCCCTCTTCCTGGCCACGGTCTTCCCGGGCCTGCTCCTGGCCGTCGGGTACTGCATCC
Organism: Synergistales bacterium; assembly: GCA_015657435.1. Taxonomy (GTDB): domain Bacteria; phylum Synergistota; class Synergistia; order Synergistales; family 79-D21; genus 79-D21. The sequence goes on from JADLKH010000004.1 coordinate 298,209, forward strand.
TGAACTATTTCATCGTGGACAAGTACACCTTCCCGAGCGCTGAAAAGCCGATCCTGCCCGACAACTTCAAGGATTCCATGAAGGAACTCGGGGCCGCGACCTGGTCGGCCCTGCCCGCCCTGGGATGCCCCCTGATCATCCTCGTCGGGATCTACGGCGGCATCTGCACCCCCAATGAAGCGGGAGCCATTGCCGTCATCTACTGCATGATCGTCGGTTTCTTCATCTACCGGGACCTGAAGATCGGCAACTTCACGAAGGCGATGGTCAACACCTGCGTCACCCTCGGCATGATCGCCCTCCTGCTCGGCGGCGGAACCGTTCTGACGCGCTTCCTCACGCGAGAAGGTGTTGCGCAGGCCCTTGCCGCGGCCATGCTTGGGGTTTTCCAGAGCAAGTTCATGATCCTGATCTCGATCAACCTTTTCCTGCTTCTTCTCGGCATGTTCCTGGACGGCATCCCCATCCTCATCCTGGCGGTGCCGCTCATCCTGCCGCTGGCGAACCAGCTGGGCATCAACCTGGTCCACCTGGGATCCATGATGATCGTCAACATCGGCCTGGGTGTCATGACCCCGCCGTTTGCCATGTCGATCTTCGTGGGCTCGCGACTGTCCGGGGTCTCTGCCGGGGAACTGATCCCGCCCATGATGATGTATCTCTTCTGCGTGGGGATCCCTGTGCTCCTGCTGACCACCTACATTCCCTTCCTTTCCTGCTGGCTTCCGACCCTGGCCCTCGGGGCGCAGATCGTCGGGCCGTGGTAAGCTTCAGGAGATGAGTTGATCGATCTCGGAGGTGCTTCGCCGATGACGGCACGGCTGCTTGACGGGAAAAAGGTTGCGCAGGGCATTCGGGAGGACGTCGCGAAGAAGACGGAGGAACTGAAGTCCGTCGGACTGAAGCCGGGTCTCACGGTTGTACTCGTGGGGGACGATCCCGCTTCGAAGGTCTACGTGGGTCAGAAGGAAAAGGCCTGCAGAGAGGTCGGCTTCAAATCGGACCTCCTGGAACTGTCCGGCGCCACGACGCAGGAAGAGCTGCTCGAGGTCATCGGACGGCTGAACGGCGACCCGTCGGTCCACGGAATCCTGGTTCAGCTGCCTTTGCCGCGCCGGATCGACCCGGACGCGGTGCTGGAGGCGATCGATCCCGCCAAGGACGTGGACGGTTTTCATCCCGTGAACGTGGGACATCTCGTCGCCGGGATTCCCTGCATGGTTCCCTGTACCCCGCTGGGCGTCGTCCGGATGCTGGAATCCTACGGGATCGACCTTGCCGGCAAGCATGCCGTGATCGTGGGACGCAGCGCCATCGTGGGGAAACCCATGGCCCACCTTCTGCTGGCGAAGGACTGCACCGTGACGATCTGCCACAGCCGGACGCCGGATCTCGCGTCGTTCACCCGGCAGGCCGACCTCCTCGTGGCGGCCGTCGGACGCCCGCGCCTGATCACGGCGGATATGGTCAAACCCGGCGCGGTCGTGGTGGACGTGGGCATCAACCGGCTGGAGACGGGCCTCGTCGGGGATGTGGACTTTGAAGCGGTCAGAGAAGTCGCCGGATGGGTCACCCCCGTTCCCGGCGGCGTCGGACCGCTCACCATCGCCATGCTCCTGGAGAACACCCTCACCGCGGCGATCCGAAGTCGACGCTGACGAATCGCGCTTTTTCATACCGGCGCTCCCGAGCGCAAATCCGAGGCTCCCCCGGCGGGGAGCCTCGGACTGTTTTCACTTCCAGGGCTGGAGGGACATGGAGGCCATGAAGGTTTCCTGGAATCGGGGGTCCGCATGGAGCGGAACGTGGAGGGTCCTTTTGAGGATCTTCCCGTGCCGAACCCGCGTCACCCTGGGAGCGGTGAGGTAGAGGGCGGCTCCGTCGAGGGCGGCGTTCCCGACGCCGCGTGCGGGGGTGGGCGTTTTCGGCACAAGCCCGATGCGTTCCGCATGATCGGGGTTCAGGGCGTTTCCGAACGCTCCCGCCAGCAGAACGTCTCCGAGATCGCAGGCCTCGATCTCCGCCTTGCCCAGAAGGAGCGATTCGGCTGCCGCGATGGCTCCCTTGGCAAGCTGCAGGGCCCGGATGTCGGGCTGGGAAAGGGGGAAGAAACCGGGGAGGAGGGAGAAGGCTTTTGTGCCTCTCTGCCTGGCGCAACGGTCGCGGACCGCTGCCGGGGCGCCTTCCGGGCAAAGCGTCCCGGCGGCGTCGATGCCGCCCATTTCCAGAAGAAGGGCGATCAGGTCGACCATGCCGCTGCCGCAGATTCCGCGCGGGTTCGATCCCCCGATCACGTCCGGGACGAGTTCGCCCTTTTGCAGGCGGAAGGCCCGGATGGCCCCTTTCCCGGCGACCATGCCGCAGCTCAGGTTTCCGCCCTCCAGAGCCGGCCCGGCCGCGGCGGAGGCGCAGAGGATCCGGCTTCGGGTGGCAAGCATCACTTCGCTATTGGTTCCCGTGTCGACCAGGAGGAATGGAAGCCGGGTGTCGGAGGCGGAAAGCGCCGCGTCCAGGGCGCAAAGCGCGTCCGATCCGACATAGCCTCCGACGAGGGCGGGCCATTGAAGCCAGGCCTTGGGAAGGGACGCCATCCCGAGATCGAGGCAGGAGGCTTCCCGGGGGGCGGTGTCGATCGGCTCGAACGGGGCGCGGGCAAGAGTTTCGGCCGGAAGTCCCCAGAACAGGGCGTGCATCGCCGAGTTGCCTACCGTCACGATCTCGGCCGTTTCCCGGGCAAAGCACCCCGCAGTTTCGGCCATCTCCGAGACGAGCGACTCGACGCGGCCCCGGAGCAAACGCGCGATCTGGTCCGCCTTGCCCGGCCGGGCTGCCTCCCCCAGGCGCCGCACGACGTCGGAGCCCAATGAGAGAGNTGGATTCGGGGCGATCTTTTCTGCCAGCGTTTCGCCCCAGGACAAGTCGATCAGACGAGCCGAGAGGTTGGTGCTCCCGATGTCGATGGCCGCGCCGATACCCTTCCTTTTCTCGATGATCTTCATTTGTCTCCCAGCTTTCTCTCGCTCCCGGATCCGCATTGCGGACTCCGCCAGGCGGGGGTATGGGCCTGCAGCGAGCGGGCGAAACGGGCGGCGCGGCCTGAGGCGGCCAGACCGGCTTCGAGTTTCGGGTTTTCCTGCAGGCGAGATCTTCCGGGTCTTCACGAGGTCTCACATCATGCGTGACGGTTCTGCCCGTATCGCCTCGTGAGAGAGCATCATTTTATCATAGTTTAATTTATTGGCAAGAAAGCCCCGTAGTTTAACCCCAATTAAACCCAGTCGGGCCCGGGGATTCCCCCGGGCCCTTCCTGCGTCTTGATTATCGGTATTGCGTTCGCGAGACTTTAGTTCTATTCGGCGGGCATCGCGGCCAGGTGCTTGTAAAGCCGCCACTTCGTCTTGATGTCCGCTTCGGCTTCCGCGAGCAGCTTCGCCGCTTCCGCCGGGTTGCTCAGGGTCAGCATCTTGTAGCGGGTTTCGCTGTAGATGTAGTCCTTGAGGGGCAGGCTCGGCTCCTTGCTGTCGAGGGTGAGCGGGTTCTTGCCCTCGGCTGCGAGAGCCGGGTTGTAGCGCATCAGGATCCAGGCGCCGGAGTTGACGGCGGCCTTCTGGTGCTCGAGCCCCAGCTTCAGATCGAAGCCGTGGGCGATGCAGTGCGAGTAGGCGATGATGATCGAGGCGCCGGGGTAGGCTTCGGCTTCCTGGAAGGCCTTGATGACCAGGGCGTCGTTGGCCCCGAGGGAGACGCGGGCCACGTAGACGTTGCCGTAGCTCATGGCCATCATGGCCAGGTCCTTCTTGCCGGCCGGCTTGCCGCCCGCGGCGAACTTCGCCACGGCGCCGCGCGGGGTGGACTTGGACATCTGCCCGCCCGTGTTGGAGTAGACTTCGGTGTCGAGGACGAGCACGTTCACGTTCTTGCCGGAGGCCAGCACGTGGTCCAGGCCGCCGTAGCCGATGTCGTAGGCCCAGCCGTCGCCGCCGACGATCCACACGGATTTCTTCACCAGCACGTCGGCCAGGCTGAGCAGGTCCTTCGCGTCGAGGCCGGGGATCGTCATCAGCTTCGCCTTCAGGGCCGCAACGCGCTCGCGCTGCGCGGAGATGCCGGATTCGGTCCCCTGGTCGGCGGCCAAAAGCCCTTCGACCAGGTCGTTCCCGATCTCAGGAGCCAGTTTCTCCAGGAGCTCCACGGCGTACTCGTGCTGCTTGTCCACGGCCAGGCGCATTCCCATTCCGAACTCGGCGTTGTCCTCGAAGAGGGAGTTGGACCAGGCGGGGCCACGGCCGTCGGCGTTGACCGCCCACGGGGTGGTCGGCAGGTTGCCGCCGTAGATGGAGGAGCAGCCCGTGGCGTTGGCAACGAGGGCGCGGTCGCCGTACAGGGTGCTGATGAGCTTCACGTACGGGGTTTCGCCGCAGCCGGCGCAGGCCCCGGAGAACTCGAACAGAGGCCGCAGCAGCTGAACGTCCTTCACGGTCCCCTTGTTCAGCTTCTCGCGATCCATGTCGGGAATGGAGAGGAAGAACTTCCAGTTGTCGTTCTCAGCCTCGCGAAGCGGAAGCTGCGGAACCATGTTGATGGCCTTCTTCGCCGCGTCGGCCTTGTTCTTGGCCGGGCAGTTCTGGACGCAGAGGCCGCAGCCGGTGCAGTCGGAGACGGACACCTGGACCGTGTACTTCATGCCCGGGAAGTCCTTCCACTTCGCCTCGGTCGACTTGAAGGTCGCCGGGGCCTTCTCCAGGAGCTTGGGATCGTAGACCTTGGAGCGGATCACTGCGTGGGGGCAGACCAGGACGCACTTGCCGCACTGGATGCACGTCTCGGGGTCCCAGGAGGGGCACTCCAGGGCGATGTTCCGCTTCTCCCACTGGGTCGTGGCAGACGGGAAGGTGCCGTCGATCGGCATGGCGCTCACGGGGAGCGCGTCGCCGTCGCCGGCGATGATCTTCGCCGTGACCTTCTGGACGAACTCCGGGGCTTCGGCGGGGACGGCCGGCCGGATGTCGAAGGTGCTGGTGACCGTCGCCGGGACCTTCACCTCGTGCAGGTGGGCCAGGGAGGAGTCGACCGCTTCGAAGTTCTTCTTGACGATCTCGGGGCCGCGCTTGCCGTAGGTCTTCTCGATGCTGTGCTTGATGGCCGCGATGGCCTCGTCCTTCGGAAGCACGCCGCTGATGGCGAAGAAGCAGGTCTGCATGACGGTGTTGATGCGGCCGCCCATGCCCGCCTTCTGGGCCACGTCGACGGCGTCGATGACGTAGAACTTCAGGTTCTTGTCGATGATCTCCTTCTGGATCGTCTTCGGCATCTTGTCCCAGACTTCCTCCGGGCCGTAGGGGCTGTTGAGGAGGAAGGTACCGCCCTTCTCGGCGGACTTCAGGACGTTGTACTGCTCCAGGAAGGCGAACTGGTGGCACGCCACGAAGTTGGCCCGGTCGATGAGGTAGATCGCCCGGATCGGGTTGGGCCCGAAGCGCAGGTGCGAAACCGTCATGGAGCCGGACTTCTTGGAGTCGTAGACGAAGTAGCCCTGGGCGTAGTTCGGGGTGTCCTCGCCGATGATCTTGATGGAGTTCTTGTTGGCCCCGACGGTCCCGTCGGCGCCCAGGCCGTAGAACAGGCAGCGGACGGCCTTCGGGTCCTCGGTGGAGAAGGACGGGTCGTAGGGCAGGCTCGTGTAGGAAACGTCGTCGTCGATGCCGATGGTGAAGCCGTTCTTGGGTTCGAGCTTGCCGGCTTCGTCGATGACGGCCTTGACCATGGCGGCGGTGAAGTCCTTGGAGGAAAGTCCGTAGCGGCCGCCGAAGATCTTGACGTCGCAGCGGCCCTTGAAGGCGGAGACGACGTCGAGGTAGAGCGGTTCGCCGGTCGACCCGGATTCCTTCGTGCGGTCGAGGACGACGATGGTCTTCACGCTCTTCGGCAGAGCCTCCAGGAAGTGTTTCACGGAGAACGGCCGGTAGAGGCGGACCTTCAGCAGGCCGACCTTCTCACCCTTGGCCGTGAGGAAGTCCACGGTTTCATGGGCGGTCTCCGCACCCGAACCCATCATGATCAGGACGCGCTCGGCGTCGGGGGCCCCGACGTAGTCGAACAGGTGATAATGGCGCCCGACGACGGCGGCGAACTTGTCCATGGCGCGCTGGACGATCTCGGGGGCCTTGTCGTAGAAGAGGTTGGCCGCTTCGCGGGCCTGGAAGAAGACGTCCGGGTTCTGGGCGGTGCCGCGGATGACCGGGCGGTCGGGGGTAAGGCCGCGGGCCCTGTGGGCCTGCACGAGTTCGTCGTCGATCAGCGCCCGGATGTCGTCATCGGTGAGCATCTCGACCTTGCTGACTTCGTGGGAGGTGCGGAAGCCGTCGAAGAAGTGGATGAAGGGGATGCGGGCCTCGAGGGTCGCGGCCTGGGCGATGAGGGCCATGTCCATGACTTCCTGCACGGAGTTCGAGGACAAAAGGCCGAAGCCCGAGGCGCGGACGGCCATGACGTCGCTGTGGTCGCCGAAAATGGAAAGGGCGTGGGTGGCCACGGTGCGTGCCGCAACGTGGAAGACGGTGCTCGTCAGCTCGCCGGCGATCTTGTAGAGGTTCGGGATCATGAGGAACAGTCCCTGGGATGCGGTGAAGGTGGTGGTCAGGGCCCCGGCGGAAAGTGCGCCGTGGACCGCTCCGGAGGCGCCGCCCTCGGACTGGAGTTCCGACACGAGGGGGACCGAGCCCCAAATGTTCTTCACGCCCTTGGCGGACCATTCGTCCGCCCATTCGCCCATCGGGGAGGATGGGGTGATCGGGTAGATGGCGATGACCTCGTTGGTCTTGTGCGCCACGTACGCCGCAGCTTCGTTCCCGTCTAGCGTGTGCATTGGCCTTGCCATTGAATCGAACCTCCTTTGGGAGTCGCGCTCCCGTGTTTTTCAAATCGGCTCCCGGTTGGGACCGTATCGTTTCATGAAATTCTGCGTTTTGTGGACGATATACCGCAGTCCGTTCTATGTTATCACAAATTGTCGAAATTGCTGGTGAATGGCACCCTGGTCCTGAAGATCTTAGAGAAAAGAACGGAAAAGGAAGAAGGGAGAACTGCGGGGAAGGCGTCGACGATCCGGGCCTCCCGGCCCGGCCGGGAGGCCCGGATTGTCCGGCTTGTCGCCACATCGCCTATCGGTCGGCGGAGTAGGTTCCGGTCAGGCGGGTTTCCTCCAGCACGTGGTGATCGATCGCCTTCATCAGGTCGTAGCGCTCCGATCCGGCGGGCAAGTCCAGGAGCATGTCCACGGCCATCAGGCGGAAAGTGTAGCGGTGGATGCCGGAAGGCGGGCAGGGGCCTCCGTACCCGATCTTGCCGAAGTCGTTCAGCCCTTGACGGGTTCCATCCGAAAGCTGGGCCGACGCCGGCGCGCCCTGAGCCATGCCGGAGGCCGTGAAGGGGATGTTCCAGGCGATCCAGTGGACCCATCCCCGGGCGTCGGGATCCTCGACGAGGAGGGCGAAACTCCGCGTCCCGGCGGGGGGCAGGCTCCACACCAGGGGTGGGGAGAAATTTCCCTTCTTGTAGCCGCAGGTTGCAGGAATGGGGCCCCCTTCATCGAAGGCGGGGCTCCTGAGAGTCATNNGTTTCCGCCCATGACGATCACCTCCAGGGAGGAATCTTCCTTATTGTGCGGGTAAACTATAGATTTTTCAAGAGTTTTGTAATCTTGTTCAGTTCACTCATGCCCCGGATGTCCGTATCCAAAAACGGAATCTCGGTGATCGGAAGATCCATGAAGGTCTCGTGGATCGTCTTCAGGTACGCCTGCTGCGAAAGCCGGTGCTGTTCCATGAAGGTTCCGGCTCCCTCCGGGATGACCCGGTTCACCAGCACCCCCCCGATGGGGATGCCGTATTTCCGAAGCAGCCGGATGGCCCGCTGCGTCTCGAGGATGGGCAGTTTCTCGGCGTTCAGGACGAAATAGAAGGCGGACTTTTCCGGATCGGTCAGGATGCTCCGCGCCATCTCGAACTTTTCCTTGCGTTTTCCCAGAATGTCGGTGATGGGGTCCGTTTCCAGCTTCTGCCGGACGTCGCGGTCGTACTTGGCCACCATGCTCATCAGCTCGACGGCCCGCGCGCGCTTCTCGAGAAGGTGATCGAGCCAGGCCCCGAGGATCTCCGGCAGGGTCAGGAGGCGCAGCGTGTGTCCCGTGGGGGCGGTGTCGAACACGATCGCCTCGTAGGGATCGCCCAGGTGTTCCATCAGCTCGATGAACTTGTCGAAGATGGCCGCTTCCTCGGCTCCGGGGGAACTGTAGGCGATCTCGATCTGGCGCTTGATCTCGTCGACGATGACGGGGCTGACGATGTGAAGCATCTTCTCCTGGATGCCCTTCATGTACTTCTGGGCTTCCACTTCGGCGTCGATCTCGATGGCCCAGAGGTTCGGAGAGATGAGCGAGATTTCGTCGCCGATCGGGAGGTCGAACGCGTCGGCCAGCGAGTGGGCGGGGTCGGTGGAGACTACGAGAGTCCTGATGCCTTCCTCGGCGAGGGCCAGGGCACGGGCGGCGGCGCAGGTCGTCTTTCCGGTGCCCCCCTTGCCGCCGAAGAAGCTGAAGGCTCGATATGCGGGTCGCGTCATGGGGGCCTCCTTAGCCGAAATCGTACTGCCCGGCCTTTTCGGCCAGGATGCTCTTGCGGTTCTGCATGCGCCTTTCCCACGGCACCAGTTCCTCCGCCATGTAGGGCAGCAGTTCAAGCGTGTAGTAGGAGATCGGGTTCGGGATTCCCAGGAAATCCCCGAACAGCAGCAGCATCAGGTTGTCGTTGATGTCGAAGGCCTCCTTGCGGATCGCCTGCGTGCCGATCTCGACGAACGAGCCGAACAGCATCCCCGAGGCCCATTCCTTCAGGGTCTCGAAGACGGTCTGCCGCTCTTCGGATTCCTCTTCCGGCGGTTGGTTCCGTTCCTTTTCTTCCTGGGGCATGTCCATCCTTCCCTCCCGGGGCGTTCTTCATGAAATTCTACTCCAAAAGTGATCCGCGGGATTGAACGGGACGGCCGTCCCCCCCATAATAGAGAGCGCACGCGAGACCGGAAGCGAGGGATGGATGTGAAGGGAAGACGCAGTTCCGCGGCGGCCCGCCTGGGTTGCCTCAGGCAGTTTTTGATGCTGGGGATCCTCTGGGGGATTTTCGTCGCGATCAACACCATGACCCGCAAGTTTGCCCCGAGCCTGGAGTTGCGTCTCGGCCAGATCAGCGTCATGGCTTTTGCCGTGTCGGCCGTGGAGCTTTTCGCCGCCTGGTGGATCAGCCTCAGGCTCACGAACGCCGCCATGAATTCCCTGATCGCCCGTGCGGTGGCCCGGGAGGAGGAAAGGGACCGGCTGGAAGCGGAGGAATCGGCGAAGGCGGCTCCGCCCGCGGATGCGAAGGCGGAGCCGGTGAAGGCGGAGGAATAGGAAAAAGCCCGGCCGGTTTCGGCCGGGCTTTTTTCATTTTGCCGTTTCCGGAGACAGGACCGGTTTCCAGAGGAATCTCCAGGCCCCGGCGGCTCCCAGCAGCATGAGGGCCGCGAACCCGCCGAAGGCTGGTGAATTGCCGAAAACGGGACTGAAGAGCCCGAACACGAAGGGGGTCACGGCCCAGCCCGAATCCATGGCGAACCAGACCATGGCGGTCGCTTTCGGGCGAAGGCGTTCCGGGGTCATGTCCCCCACCATGGCCAGGTGGGCGGGAAAGCCCATGCCCACGCCCAGTCCGAAGGTTGCCCCGCAAAGCACCGCGCCCGCGTTGGAGCTCACCAGGCTCAGCATCGCCATGGCCAGGGCCATGAGGCCGAAACTCGGCGCCGCGATGCGGGGCCTGGGGATCCGGTCCACGAAGTGCAGGGTCGCGATGCGGACCGTCAGGGCGGCGACGGCGCTGGAAACGAGGAAGGCCGACGGAACGAGCCCCTGCGGGACGAGCAGGGCGCCCACGCAGAGGACCATGGAATCGGTCAGGGAAAGCAGAAACATGGAACCCAGCAGCGCCCGCACTGAAGGGAGGGCGAACAGGTCACGGTAGGATCCCCAGGCTTCCTTCCGGGAGGCTCCCCTGGCGAGCGACACTTTCCCGAACGACAAACCGAGGCCCGCGCAGAAAAGAGCCATCAGAGGGGAGAGCGAAAGATAGCCCGCCACGTGTCCGTGGCGGATCAGCCAGTCGGCCAGGGGAATCACCGAAACATGCGGGACCATGGAGCCCGCGGTCATCAGGGCGAAGGCAAATCCCCGCTTCTCGGGCGGGACGAACAGGTTCTGGTAGGCCGTGAAGGCGACGATGAACGCGCTGTAGCCGATCCCCATGAGGATCCGGCAGGCGAAGACGAGAGGAAGATTCGCCCCTGAAAAGGCGATTCCGACGCTGCCGGCGAAGGCCGTCAAAGCGGACCCTACCAGGGTGGGGCGCAGGCCGAAACCCTCCACGAGCCATCCTCCGGCCGGGCGGAACAGGGTCGTGGCCACGTAGAACAGGCTGACCGCCACTCCGGCGGCCTGGGGAGACACGCCCCGGGAGCCCAGCAGATTGGCCAGGAAGTAGTAGACGTTCGAATAGGCGAAGATGCCGAAGGCGGCGGCGATGAGGAGAGAGAGCCTCCGGCCGAAACCGCTCACGGAAGGGCCTCGATGCCGACGGCGATGCGGTCCGTGTCCCGGGTGAGAAAGCCTTCGGCCGAGTGCGAAAGCGGCTCTGCGGTCAGGCCGGATTGCAGGGTCCGGAGCTTCAGGCTTTCCACGTCGTCCTGCGTCGGCAGGACCAGGGAAAAGCTCCTCAGGCCCGCCGTGCCCGCAGGGGCGGGCTGGGCGTTGCGGCTGTCCCAGATATTCGTTCCCACGTGGTGGTGGTAGTCTCCCGCGGCGAAGAAGAGGGCCCCGGGGTATCCCTTCTGCGTCACGGTCAGCCCCAGGTGTCCGGAGTAGAAGGCCTTGGCCTTGTCCAGGTTCGAAACCCGCAGGTGAACATGCCCGACGATCGTCCCCGCAGGCATTCCGCGCCACGGGTCGCCTTCCGCCTCGGCCAGGAGGCGTCGGCTTTCGAGGGGTTTCGTGACCATGATGATCTGCCCTCTCGAGAAGGTCCAGCTTTCCCTGGGGCGGTCGATGTAGATTTCGACCCCGATCCCGTCGGGGGCTTCCAGGTACAGCGCCTCGCTGACTCCGTGGTCGCTCAGCCCTTCGAGCGGGGTTCCCGCTTCGCCCAGATGCCTGAGGAGGCGCCCCAGGTCCGCCCTCGAGGGCAGGCGGACCGCCACGTGGTAGAGCCCCGTCCGCCCGGGATCCTGGGGAAGCTTCGAGTCTTCCCTGAGGGCTATCGCCCATTCGTCGCCCTCCTGCGGGAAAAGCAGGGTCCTGCCTTCCCCTTCCAGGACCTCGGCACGGAATCCAAGCAGGTCCTTCCAGAACGCCAGGGATTCGGCGAGGTTCGTGACGCCGAGCACGACATGTCCGATGCGGGTCTTTTCGGGTAAACGGAAAGCAGCCATGTGAAACACCCTCCAGTTTGGATTTACTCCTGACAGTTTACAACGTAACGAAACCTCTGCCGAGCCCTGAAAAGGAGTGTTCCCTCACCCGGAAGCTTCCCGTCGCCCCCGATCCGGAAGGGAACCGGAACGGTTTGCGGACTTCGTGGTCCTTTTATATTTTTCTCCCGGTTCCCCTTTCGACTTTTGCCTGTTCGGCGGGCAGAGCCGGATCGAAAAGGGAAATGAAAAAAAAGAGAAGTTCCTTAAGCTCCCTCCCCGATATAAAATCAGGGGAAGAAATCATCGAGTCGGACTCCGGAGGGAGGGGCAGGCTTGCTGCTCGAAAGGGAAAGGACACTTGTTGCGGAATATGGACGGATGCTCATGATGGAAGGTCTGACTCGCGGAACGGCAGGAAACCTGAGCATCGTCAACCGTTCCCGCGGATTGGTGGCGATCAAGCCCAGCGCCATCGAATACCTCGAAGCCGTCCCGGAGGACATCGCCGTCGTGGATTTCGATGGACGACAGGTCGAAGGCCCCTGGAAGCCGTCGAGCGAAACGCCGATGCACCTGGCCCTCTACCGGGAAAGGCCGGAAATCGGGGCGGTGGTCCACACCCACTCCCCTTTCGCGACGACCTTCGCCTGCCTGGAGAGGGAGATTCCCCCGGTTCACTACCTGATCGCGATGGCGGGGCCTCGAATTCCCTGCATCCCCTACGTGCCTTTCGGTACGGAGGCTCTTGCCGGAAGCGTGTCGGCCGGGATGGGGCCGGGGAAGGCCGCCCTGCTGGCTCATCACGGCCTGGTGACGGTCGGGGCCGACATGCCGGAAGCCTTTTCGGTGGCTCAAGCCGTGGAATTCGTCGCCGAAATCACGTGGAGGGCTTCCTGCGTGGCCGTTCCGCCGGTGCTTTCGCCGGAGCAGGTTGAGGACGCCCTTCGGCGGATGGCCCGCTACGGCCGGTCCGCCCCCGCCCGGGAGGAAGGCTCCTGATGGAAGGGACGCCCGGGAACGCCGAGACCGCCGCGCTTTTCGAACGGATCGCGGATCTCCTTGAAATCCGGGGCGAAAACGTCTTCAAAGTGAATGCCTACCGTCGCGCGGCGGAGAACATCCTCGAGACGGGCTGCCCCCTGGCGGAGATCCGGGCCGAAGGAACCCTGCGCCAGGTTCCGGGGGTCGGCGAGGCCATCGCGGAGAAAATCGAGGAACTTCTCGACACCGGCCGGCTCGGTTTCTACGAGCGGCTTCGGGAGGAGGTCCCGGAGAGCCTGCTGGAGCTGCTTGAGGTTCCGGACATAGGGCCGAAGCGGGTTGGCCTGGTGTGGAAGAACCTCGGCGTGACGGACCTCGCGGGGCTTTCCGCGGCTGCGGCGGACGGCCGCCTGAAGGATTTGCCCGGCCTCGGGGCGAAGTCCGAGGCGAAGATCCGGAAAGGGCTGGAAGACCTGGCCTCCCGAAAGATTGCCGTGCGGACTCCGCTGGGCGTCGCCTGGGAACTGGCCGCGGCCGTCAGGGAATCCCTTTTGGGGGCACCCGGCGTGGAGCGGATCGAGGCCGGCGGTTCCCTCAGGAGGATGAAGGAAACGGTGGGGGATCTCGATTTCCTGACGGCGGCCTCCGATGCGGAGCCCGTGATGGATCGGCTGGCGGAAAGCCCTCTGGTCGCGGAGGTCCTCCTGCGGGGTTCCACCAAGATGAGCGTCCGGTTCCGCGGGGGAATGCAGGGGGACCTGCGGGTGGTGGAGCGGGCCCGGTGGGGCACTGCCTGGCAGTACTTCACGGGCAGCCAGGCCCACAACGTCCTGCTTCGGGAACTGGCCCTCAAAAACGGCTACAGCCTGAGCGAGTACGCCCTGAAGCGCACGGACGGGACCGAACGGCTCTGCGCCGAGGAGGAAGAGGTGTACCGGATCCTGGGGATGGCCTGGATTCCGCCGGAATTGAGGGAAGGGCGCGGAGAGATCGAGGCCGCCCTGAAGGGCGGGCTTCCGAGGCTCATCGAGCTTGCCGACCTCAAAGGCGACCTGCAGAGCCACACCGAGGCGAGCGACGGTCGGGCGACCCTGGAGGAGATGGCCGAAGCGGCCCGGAAGAGGGGCCTTCGCTACCTTCTGGTGACCGATCATTCCCAGGGGCTCGGGATCGCGGGGGGGCTTTCCCCCGAGGCGCTCCTGCGCCAGGTTTCGCGCATCCGCGAGTTGGGGCGGTCTTTCGGGGACGGATTTCGCCTTCTCTCCGGGAGCGAGGTGGAGGTCCACTCGGACGGGAGCCTCGATTTCACCGACGACCTGCTGAAAGAGGTGGACCTCGTCGTCGCCGCGGTCCATTCGGCCCTTTCCGGAGACCGCGAAAAGGTCACCGGGCGCTTTCTTTCGGCCGTTCGGCACCCTCTCGTTCACATCCTGGCCCACCCTACGGGACGCCTTCTGACCGGAAAGGGGAGAACCGGGGCCGACGCGGACTGGGACCGGGTGTTTTCGGAGGCGGCTGCCACCGGAACGGCCCTTGAGATCAACGCGTCCCCCATGCGCCTCGACCTTACCGACACGCTGGCGCGACGGGCCATGGAACTGGGGTGCCTTTTTGCCATCAGCACCGACGCCCATGCGCCGGAACAGTTCGACTTCGCCCATTTCGGGGTCTCCGTGGCGAAACGTGCCTGGATTCCCCCGGAACGCGTCGTGAACACCTGGGAGGTCGACCGCCTGCTGAAGTGGGCCCGCGAAAAGCCGGCGAGGGTCGCGGACCGTGTCCGCTGACCGTTTCAGGGCCTTCTCCCGGGGGAGGTTCGTTCGNNGGGAACCTTCATGGCCCGCCTGAACCGCTTCGTGATCGAAGCCGAAGTCGGCGGAAAAACGGTCCATGCCCACCTGCCGAATCCCGGTCGCCTCTGGGAAATCCTCTTCCCCGGCACGGAACTGGCCCTGCTGCCCGCACCGGAGGGATCGAAGCTGCCCTACAAGACAGTGGCGGCCCGCCGGAACGGCCGATGGGTCTGCCTCGACACGATCCGGACGAACGCCCTTGCCCGATACCTTCTCGATCGCGACGCCGTGCCGGACCTGAAGGGCTGGCGACCGGTCGCCAGCGAGGTTCCCGTGGGAAACAGCCGATTTGATTTCCTGCTGGGACGAGGCGACGAGAGGCTTTTCCTGGAGGTCAAGTCCTGCACTCTCTTCCAGGGCCCCATGTCCATGTTCCCCGACGCGGTCACGGAACGGGGGCGCCGCCACCTCCTCGAACTGGCGGCTCTCGGCGAAACCGGTTCCGCAGGAGCTGTCCTCGTGATTTCCCAGGGTCCCGAAAGCCGCTTCTTCCTGCCCGACTACCACACGGACCCCGCCTTCGCGGAGGCGTTCCTCGAAACCCGCGGCCGGATCGGGATCCATGCCGTGTCGGTGGGCTGGGACGAAGACCTGGCCCTTTACGACCGGGTCCGTCCGCTTGAAATTCCGTGGGAGATCCTCGAGAAAATCGATCCCGATTCGGGGGCGTGGCTGGCGATCCTCGAAGGAGGCGGCGAAGCGAGAAAACAGCCCTTTTCCGTCCGTGTCGGGGTGGAGCGGTCGGGTCTTGGCCGCCGCATGCGGAGGCTCTGCCGGGAGCAGTCCCCGCGGGTCGTGAAGGTCTTGCCCATCCGGGGCTACCGGGGCATGGCGTCCGATCTGGAAGAGGCGCTGAGCCGTTCGGCCGTTTCGGTGGAGCCCGCTTCGGGATCCGGGTGCGGGAGAACGTTCGGTTATTCCCGCCATCCGCTGGATTGTCCCGCGTTTGTCGACGTTCTCCTCGATTTTCGGATGGTTCTCCAGCCTTTCGGAATGGTGACATAAAATAGCCTGGGCATCCGAACGCGCGCCCCGGGATTCCGATGTGCCGGGTCGTGTTGTCGAACCCTGCAATGAACGATCTTCCTCGATCATCTCATCGAAACGGGAAAGGGAGGCAAAGAAGATGGAAAAACAGATCGCAAGACTTTTCGAGCCGGTCGAAGCCGGAGGAATCCTGTTCCGCAACCGCCTGATGAGGTCCGCCACGTGGCTGGCGGGCTGCACGGAAGTTTCGGGCGAGGTGACCAAACTTCTTCTGTCGCGGTACGCGGAGCTGGCCGCCGGCGGTCTCGGGGGCGTCATCTCGGGTTACGCCAACGTTTCATCGGACGGACGGGCGCAGGTTCGCCAGATGAACATCGACACGGACGAGCGGATCCCGGATGTGCAGAAACTGGCGGGCGCCGTCCAGCCGCTAGGGGCCCGCCTCATCCTGCAGATCGCCTACGGCGGAGCCGTCAGCAACCCTGCCGCCGTGAGACTGGGGAGCATCAAGGGGCCCTCGGCCATGGAGAAGGATCCGGTGTTCGGCAACCGTGTGGAAGTTCTGACCGAATCCGATATCGAGCGGATCATCCGGGATTTCGCCTCGGCCGCCCGACGCGCGAAGGAAGGCGGAGCCGACGGGGTCCAGCTCCACGGGGCCCACGGCTATCTGCTCATGCAGTTTTTGTCGGCCGTCTTCAACCGGCGCACGGACCGGTGGGGCGGCGATTTCGATTCCAGGTCGTCGATCCTCCTGGCGGTGCAGGAAGAGGTCAAATCCGCCGTGGGGCCGGATTTTCCGGTCTGGTGGAAACTGAGCGTCTCCGAGGAAAGGGACGGGGGCTACACGGCGGAAGACGGATCCCGCCTGGCGGAACGACTCGTCGCGGCGGGAGCGCACGGGATCGAAGTCTCCGGCGGGGCCCGCTACGTCGGCGTCGAGCGCACGAACTCGCGCCTGGGGACTCGCGCGGGCATCGACGAGGGGTACTTCGCGGCCCACGCGGCGATGGTGAAGGCCCGCGTCAGGAAGCGTGCGGCCGTCGCCCTCGTGGGCGGACTGAAGAGTCCCCACACGATCGCGCGGTTTCTCGAGGACGGGGTCGCCGACCTCTTTTCGCTTTGCCGGCCCCTGATCGCGGAGAGCGATCTCGTGAACCGGTGGGCCGAGGGGGATCTCCGCCCCGCAGAGTGCATCTCCTGCAACGCCTGCTTCAAGACGGTTTCGGACGGGCTGATTCATTGTCCCGTCATGAAGCAGCTCCATGAAGGGACCTGGGAACCGCTGCCCGAATGCTAGAATGGACGGCGTGGTGCCCGGGGAGTGAAGCCCTCCGGGCGGAGAGGAGAGGAAGCCCTTGGTCTCGCATTTCTTCATCCCCCTGATCAGCACGGCGTTTCTGTTCGCCATCGCCTATGTCCGGCTTCTCATGCCGGCAGTCAGGGCGGCGGGAGAGGCGTTCGGGCTGGAGGGGGAATCGTCCCGGACCCGTTTCGGGAAAGCGATCCAGCTGCTCTTCGTTGTGGCCGAAACCTACATCCAGGGCGGATGGTCCGCCTACTGCGCCACGGTCACCATCCTGGCGATGCACAATTACTCCGCCGGCCACCGGTGGGTCTTCTACCTTTTCGCCTTTGTCCTCTGCGAGGGGGTTCTGGGCTACATCGCGCGGCGGGAACCGGCCGAGCGCTTCCTGCTGACCCTGCGGTCGGTTCTCCCGATGGGGGCCTTCGTGGTTTTCATCATGCGGCCGCCGTTTTTGCTTTCCCTCTACGGCTGGCTGGCCCACGTGGTATCGAAGGGGGCTCTTTAGGAAAGGGAAAAACCCTGGGTTAAACGGTCTTTTCCGGGGCCGGTCCGCGTTCCAGCGGGCCGGCTCTTTTTTTCCCGAGGCTCAGAAGAAGGACGGAGACGATGATGAGGGCCCCTCCCCGGACCACCTCGGGAGAAGGCGCCTCGTCGAAGAGAATCCAGGCCCAGGCGGCCGCGAAGGCGATCTCGCTCATGGAGACGATGGAGGCCACGCTTCCGGGAATAAAGCGAAGGGAGGCCATGAGGAGGCCATAAACGCCCACCGTGCAGACGACGGCCAGGATGGCCAGGTAAATCCAGCCGGCAGGGGAGGTTCGCAGGAGGGTTTCGGCCTCCCCGGAGGCGAGGGCCGTCCCGGCGACCGTCAAAAGTCCCCAGATGAAGGCCTGGAGGTAGGCCGTGAAAGGGTCTTTCCGGCCGACTCCGTATCGGCCGCTCAGGATGTAGCAGGCATACCCCATTCCGCCGGAAATGGCGCAGAGGGTTCCGAAGAGGTCGGGGCGGTTTCCCCCGATGCCGCCGACCGCGATCCAGGTGCCGGCCAGGGCCAGCGCCAGGCAGCCTCCCTGGAGGGAAGTGACGGGTTCATTCCAGAAGACCCTTGCCGCGACCATGACCCAGAAGGGGGCCAGGTAGAAAAGCATCATCGCCAGGCCGACCGGGATCCGGAGGAAGGCGATGTTCGTGGCGACGTAAGTCACCCCGATCCCCACCGCCCCGTTCAGGACATGCCAGGGCAGTTCCCCGCGTTTCGGAACCAGGGCGTCCCTTCGCCGGACGGCGGCATAGAGGAGGATCAGGGACGTCGAGAGCAAAAGGCGCGCCGTGTTGATGGAAAGCGGCGTCAGTCCCTCGCGGAAGGCGAACCTCTCGACGGGGCCGGTCGCGCCGCCGAAAAGACCCACCAGCACCACGAGAAAAATACCGAGGAGAGGCCGGTTCATGATCCTCAGTTGTCGGTGTCCGGCGGTTCCAGGTTCCTTCGGGACAGGTCCTCCGTGGCCTGCAGGATATGGCGGTCCATCAGGCGGACCGCGCTTTCCGCATCGCGCGCCCGCAGAGCCTCCAGGATCGCCCGGTGTTCTTCGAGGCTGGGGTTCGTGTCGAAATCGAAAAAGCTCTCGAAGAAAACCATGTAGACGAAGGTCCGGGCGAGATAGTTCTCGATCGTGTCCGCCAGGGCCAGGTTTCCGCTTGCCTCGGCGATGATCCGGTGGAAGGCGTTGTTGATCTCGATGTAGGCCTCCAGATCCCGAAGGGAGAAGACCTCGGTCTCCTCCTCGATCTTCTCCTCAAGGCGCGCCAGCTGGACTGCCGTGATCCGCTCGGACGCCCTCCGGATCGCCAGGCACTCCAGGACGTTCCGGACTTCGTAGGTGTCGAGCATTTCCTGACGGGTCGGCATCGCGATCCGTGCCCCGACATTGGGGATGAGGACGACGAGCCCTTCGTTGGCCAGCCGCCTGAGCGCTTCGCGGACCGGGGTTCGGCTCACCTCCAGCTGCTCCGCGATCAGGATCTCCGGAAGCCTCTGGCCGGGCTTGAGCTGCCTCGAGAAGATCATGTGCAAAAGCTTGCGGTAGACCGCTTCGGCGGATGTGGAATAGAGTTCCGGGTCTTTCACGGGGTTTCCTCCTTACAGCCGGTTTTGTATGCCGTCTTATCTTACCGTAACGAAGCGGGGAGTTTCCTCACGCCAGAAGCAGGCTTTCGGGAAGATCCCCGGTCCGGTCCCAGGTCAGGTGCCCTCCCGCGAAGGTTCCCACCACCAGGGTCTTGTGGAGTTCCTCGTTTGGGGTGAGGAACGGATCGCGGTCCAGGACGCAGAAATCGGCCGACATCCCCTTCGCGATCCGCCCGATCCGCTTGCCCTGGCCGACGACGCGCCAGGGGTTCACAGTGAAAAGCCGCAGGGCGGAGTCCAGGCTCATTCGCTCGTTTTCCTTCCAGGTTTGGCCGCTTCCGTCCGTCTTCCGGCGGTTGACCGCGGCGTCGACCGAGATCCAGAGGTTCGAGGTGTCGACGGGGCCGTCGCTCGATCCGGTCAGCACCAGGCCCAGTTTTTCGAGCGTGCTCCAGGCGTAGGCGCTGCTCTCCCGCTTCGGGCCCAGCCGTTGCGGGGCCATGTCCATGTCGCTCACGGCCTGAATCGGCTGGATGTCGCACGCGGGGCGGATGCGGGCCAGGCGCTCGAACTGGTCGGGGCGCGTGGCGATCACGTGGTTGAGGCGGAAGGGAAATTCCAGCGGGGTCTTTTTGCCGAGGAAGCTTTCGAAGGCGTCGAGAGCCTGGTCGATGGCCGCGTCTCCGATGGCGTGCACCTGGACCTGGATGCCCCGCCTGAAGGCCTCTTCGAGGAAGCCGCGGAACTTCGAATCCTCCAGGTTCTGCCGACCCCTCTGCCCGGGGGCGTCGGCATAGTCCTCGGTGAGGGCCGCACTGCGGCCTCCCAGCGAGCCGTCCAGGAAAACCTTGAATCCGCCGAACCGGATCCAGTCGTCGCCGTAGCCGCTTCTGACCTTGTAGTTCGGGAACGAGTCGTGGTAGGAGACGATCCGGATCGGCAGGGCGTTCCGCTCGAAAAGTTCCTGGTAGAGGGAGAGATCCTCCTCCAGCCCGTAGGTCGCCGCGCTGCAGGTGTGGACGCATGTGGTTCCCCAGGAGGACAGTTTCCTGCATGCCTCGAGCAGGGTTTCGGCCGACAGGGCCTTCCCCTCCGATTCGCGGATCATCGTGTCGGTCAGGGGCTGGACCTCGCTTTCCATAAAGACCCCGGACTCCCGGTCAAGCCCGGCCCGTTCCATCGCCCGGCTTCCGGCCACGTGGACATGGGCGCAGGTCCGGCGGAGAAGGACCGGGTTGGGAAGGCCCAGGGCATCCACGTCCGCCCGCCCGGGTTTTCGGGGCTCGGGCCATTTCGTCTCGTCGAATCCGGCCCCGTAGATCCAATCCTCCGGGGCGGTTTCCTCCGCCCTGGCCCGGATACGGCCAAGGGCCTCCTCCAGGGTGCGGCTTCCCTCGAGGCTGACCTCCCAGTTTTGCCTGGCCAGCCCCGCCATGTGGATGTGGGCGTCGGTAAAGCCCGGGACGATTCCTTCCCCCGCCAGGTCGACGCGGAAGGCGTCCCTGGCCCGCGGGTGGGCCATGACCTCTTCCCGCGAACCGACTGCCGCGAAACGGTTGCCCACGACCAGGAGACTCTCCGCGAAGGGTTGTGAAGGGTCTCCCGTCCAGATTCGACCGCCGGTGATCAAAATGGATTTCATGACTCTCGCCCCCTTAAAGAATACATGGTATACTATGAATCCAACACCATTCAGGCTAACCTCGCTCTTCGGTTCCTGTCAATGCGAAAATAGTGAATCTATGGTATCGCATGGATGAAAAAAGCACGATAAGGGGGGATTGGAATGGCACGTTACGAGGAGTTGGCGGGCAAAAGAATTCTGGTGACGGGAGCGGCCAGCGGCATCGGTCTGGCCACGGCAGCCCGTTTCGCGGCCGAGGGCTCGCGCGTGGCGATCCTTGACGTGAACCGGCCGGCTCTGGAAAAGGCCCTGACGGAGAATCCGGCTTTCGAGGGCGGTCTTTGCGCGGATGTCAGCGACCCGGAATCGGTTTGTGAAGCCTTCGCCGAGCTGGACGGGCTTTTCGGCGGGATCGACGTGCTGGTGGCCAACGCGGGCATCAGCGTCAGGTCCGATTTCGTGGACATCACGCCCGAGCAGTGGGACCGTGTCCTGGGCATCAACCTCAGGGGGATCTTCCTCTGCGCGAAGGAGGCGGCGCGACGGATGCTGGCGCAGAAAAGCGGCGTCATCCTCATGACGGCCTCTTCCAACGGCACCGAAGGTCACCGCTGGTATGCGGACTATAACGCGTCGAAGGCGGGCGTCATCCTGCTGGCCAAGACCATGGCCCTGGAGCTGGCTCCCTTCGTGCGCGTGAACGCCGTCTGCCCGGGATATGTCCTGACGCCCATGCAGAAGGCCGAGTACACGCCGGAGCAGCTGGAGAGGGTCAACGAGGGCATCCCCATGAAACGTCACGCCGAACCGGAGGAGATCGGGGCGCTCTACGCCTTTTTGGCCTCGAGCGACGCGGCCTACATCACGGGAGCCGACATCCGCATCGACGGCGGCGAGACGGCGGGGCTCTATTCCTAGATTTCGATCGTCAGGTTTGGAAAGCGTAGACAGAAGGAGGGATTTTGGCCATGGGTTGCAGTGATGAAGGGTTTGGCCTCCAGGGCCGCGTCGCCGTCGTCACGGGGGCGGCCAGCGGAATCGGCTTCGGTTGCGCACGTTTCCTGTCGGAAATGGGGGCGTCGGTGGCCCTTTTCGACGTGGACGGAGAGAAGGGCGCCGCGGCGGCTGCGGAACTCGGCCCGAAGGCCCGGTTCGTGAAGGTCGACGTGCGCTCGGAGGAAAGCTGCCGGAAGGGCGTGGCGGAGGCGAAAAGGGCGTTCGGCCGCATCGACGCGCTGGTGAACTGCGCGGGGGTCATCCGCCGCAGGACGGTGGTGGACCTCACGGAGGCCGAATGGGACCTGGTGCTCGACGTGGGTCTGAAGGGCATCTTCCTCGTGTCGAAGTTCGTGGTGCCGATCATGGCGGAACAGGGCGGCGGCAGCATCGTGAACATCGGCTCCGGGTGGGGAGTGAAGGGCGGTCCCAAGGCCGTGGCGTACTGCGCGGCGAAGGGCGGGACCGTGAACATGACGCGGGCCATGGCCATCGACCACGGGCCCCAGAACATCCGGGTGAACTGCGTCTGCCCGGGCGACGTCGACACTCCGCTTCTGAGGGACGAGGGACGCCAGCTGGGAATGGATCCGCAGAAGTGGCTTGCGGAAAGCGCAGACCGGCCGATCCACCGGGTGGGGCAGCCCCTGGACATCGCCAAGGCGGTCTATTTCCTGGTGAGCGACCTGTCTCCGTGGGTCAGCGGATCCATCGTCGTGGTCGACGGCGGCGGAACAGCCTGAGGGCTAGGGAGGAGAAACCGGATATGTCGGAAAAGTTCGTGCACCCGTATATTCCCAACTCGGTCCCCGAGGTTCAGGCCGAGATGCTGAAAAGCATCGGGGCAAAGGACATTGAGGAGTTTTTCGCTCCGATCCCGGAAGCGCTTCGCGTGAAGGGCCTGCTGGACCTTCCGAAGCCTTTCCTGTCGGAGGCGTCCCTCAAGCGTCACGTTGAGGGGATCCTTTCGAAGAACCGCACGGGCGGCGAGCTCTTGTGCTTCCTGGGCGGAGGCTGCTGGAACCACTATGTCCCGGCGGTCTGCGACGAGGTCAACGGCCGCAGCGAGTTTCTGACCGCCTACGCGGGCGAACCCTATGAGGACCATGGGCGCTTTCAGGCGTTGTTCGAGTATGAGAGCCTTATGGCGGAACTGCTGGACGTGGACGTGGTGAACGTGCCCACCTACGACGGCTCGCAGGCGGCAGGCACCGCCCTGCGGATGGCGGGGCGCATCACGGCCCGGGACGAGGTTCTGGCGGCCGACACCACATCGCCGGACCGCCTGTCGGCCATCAGGGGGTACCTGCACCCGGACATGAAGGTCACCCTGGTCGGGCACGACCCGAAGAGCGGACTGATGGACAGGGCCGACCTGGCGGCGAAGACGACCGGCCGCACGGCGGCCGTCTATTTCGAGAACCCCTCCTACCTCGGCTTCATCGAGACCGCCGGGCGGGAGATCGCGGACGCGGCCCACGCGAAAGGGGCTCTCTGCGTCGTCTACGCCGACCCCTCCTCCCTGGGAGTGCTCACGCCCCCCGGCAGATACGGGGCCGACCTCACCTGCGGGGACATCCAGTCGCTGGGTCTGCATATGCACATGGGCGGGGCCCGGGGCGGGTTCATCGGCGGCTCCGACGACCTGAAGTTCATCGAGGAATACCCCAGCCGGCTGTTCGGCATCGCCCCGACTTCCCACAGGGAGTGGGGCTTCGGCGATGTGGCCTGGGAGCGGACTTCGTTCGCCAAACGCGAGAACGGCAAGGAGTTCGTCGGCACCGCGGCCGCCCTCTGGGGCATCACCGCGGCGGTCTATCTTTCCCTCATGGGACCCGCGGGCATGAAGGAGCTGGGAACGGCCTGCATGGGCCGGACGGCCTACGCCATGAAGAAGCTCGGGGCCGTTGAGGGCGTGCGCGTGCCGGCCATCGGCGGCGCCTTCTTCAAGGAGTTTCCCGTGAACTTCGACGGAACGGGGCGCACCGTCGAGGAAATCAACAAGGCGCTTCTCGAGAAGGGGATCCTTGGCGGCCACGATCTTTCGAAGGCCTTCCCGGCGCTGGGGCAGTCCGCCCTCTACGCCTTCACCGAGGTCGTCACCCAGGACGACATCGACACCCTTGCCGACGCCCTGGCCGAAGTCACGGCGCGCTAGGGCGGACAGAAAGGAAGGAATGGATATGGGTATGGATATGAATAAAAAGATCCGAGATTTTCACCAGGCCCGCTGGGATGAGCCGGTGATCTTCGAGCTTTCCGCCCCCGGCGAAAGGGGAGTTCTGGTGCCCGAAGGCAGCTCCGAGATCGACGAGGCCGGGAAGGAAGCCCTGGCCGGCCTTCCGGCCGGGATGCTCCGCACCGCTCCCCCGGCCCTTCCCGAGATGGGGCAGATGAAGGTGGTCAAGCACTTCCTGCGCCTGAGCCAGGAGAACCTCGGGGCCGACTTCAACATCGACATCGGGCAGGGAACCTGCACGATGAAGTACAGCCCGAAGGTGAACGACCGGCTGGCCGCCTCCCCGAAGGTGGCGGATCTCCATCCGCTGCAGGACGAGAGCACTCTTCAGGGGGCGCTCGAGATCCTGTACAGAACCGAGCAGCTGCTGAAATCCATCTCCGGGCTCGACCGTTTCTGCCTGCACCCGGGCGGCGGCTCCCAGGCCCTTTCGGGCATCGCGGCCATCATCCGCGCCTGGGTGGACGACCACGGGCTGCAGGACCAGAAGGACGAGATCATCACCACGATCTTCTCCCACCCGTCCAACCCGGCCGTGGCCAAGCTGAAGGGTTTCAAAATCATCACCATCTACCCCGACCCGGTGACGGGACGGCCGGATTTCGAGGCCTTCAGGGCGGCCGTTTCCGATCGCACCGCCGCCCTGATGATCACCAACCCGGAGGATATCGGTCTTTACAACGACCGGATCAGGGAGTTCACCGACCTGGTGCACGCCCACGGNGGGATCTGCAGCTATGACCAGGCCAACGCCAACGGGATCCTGGGCATCACCCGGGCGAAGGAAGCGGGCTTCGACCTCTGCTTCTTCAACATCCACAAGACCTTCGCTTCCCCGCACGGCTGCGGCGGGCCGGGCTGCGGCGTCATCGGGGCTGCCGAGCACCTGGTGCCCTACCTGCCGGTGCCTTTGGTGAGCTATTGCGAGAAAGGCCAACGGTACTATCTCGACACCGACCTGCCCAAGACCGTCGGCAAGATGAAGGACTTCTACGGTGTCCTGCCGGCCGTGGTCCGGGCCTACGCCTGGATCATGAACCTGGGGGCCGAGGGGCTTCGCGAAGTGGCGCGCGTGTCGATCCTCAACAACAACTACGTCTTCCGGAAGGTTTTGAAGATGAAGGGCGCCGGGGCTCCGCCTTACGCGGAGGGGGAGCACCGGATGGAGCAGGTCCGGTACAGCTTCCTGAGGATGAAGGAAGAGACCGGCATCGGCTTTGCGGAGGTGCAGAACCGGATCTTCGATTACGCCGGGCACATCTGGAGCAGCCACGAGCCGTTCATTGTGCCCGAGCCCTTCACCATCGAGCCGACGGAATCCTACTCGAAGGACGAGCTTGACGAGTACCTGGCGGTTCTCGAGCGCATCGTGGAGGAGGCCTACACGGATCCCGAAATTCTGAAGCACGCCCCGCACAAAAGCGTCATTCACCACATCGACCACGATTACCTGGAAGACCCCGCGCGCTGGGCCATCACCTGGCGCATGTACAAAAAGCGCTTCGACGGCTACTTCCAGCCGAAGAACTAGGCGGACAAAAGACGGGATGTTCAGGCTGGGGCTGATCGTCAACCCGGTCGCCGGGATGGGCGGGCGGGTGGGGTTGAAGGGAACGGACGGGGCCGAGTGCCTGGCCAGGGCGCGGGAGCTGGGGGCCATGCCCCTGGCCCCGGTCCGGGCCGGGCAGGCCCTGCGAGTTCTCCTGCCCGCGACGGATGAGTTCAGCCTCCACACCTGCTTCGGTCTGATGGGTGAAACCGCCGCGGCGGACGCGGGCCTGCCCTTCAGGACGATCGGGCTGTCCTTCGGCACGGAGACCGGCCCCAACGACACGAAGGCTGCGGCCCGGATGATGGCGGACCTCGGGGTCGACCTCCTGCTTTTCGCGGGAGGGGACGGGACCGCCCGGGACATTGCGGAGGCGATCGGCGAGCGGGTGCTCTGCCTGGGGATCCCGGCGGGGGTGAAGATCCACTCCGCCGTCTTCGCCACGACCCCCCTTCATGCCGGGGAGCTGACCCTTTCCCTGATCCGGGGACGGCGTGCGGCGAAACGGCTTGCGGAAGTCATGGACATCGACGAGGAGGCCTTCAGACGGGGCGAGGTGCGGTCCCGTCTTTTCGGCTATCTGCCCGTGCCCGGGGACAAAAGACGGCTGCAGGGGTTGAAGGCGGGGAGCCCGAAAAGCGAGACGGCCCTGCAGAAGGCGATTGCGGCGGATCTGATGGAGGAAATGGACCCCGCGGCTCTCGTTCTCATCGGGCCGGGGTCGACCACCCGGGAGCTGAAGAAGATGCTGGGTTTCGAAGGGACGCTGCTGGGGGTCGACGCCGTGAAGGGGGGGCGCCTGGTGGCGGAAGACTGCACCGAGAAGAGACTCCTGGAACTCATCGCCCTGGAATCCGCGGGGAACGTCCGGATCGTCGTGACGCCCATCGGAGGACAGGGTTTTCTTTTCGGGCGGGGAAACCAGCAGTTCAGCCCGGAGGTTCTGAGGCGGGTCGGCAGGAAGGGCGTCCGAATCGCCTCGGCGCCCGGAAAACTTGCCGCCCTTGGNGGAAGGCCCCTGAAGGTGGACACCGGGGACATGGAACTGGACAGCGAGCTGGCCGGCTACTACAGGGTTGTGACAGGCTACCGCGAGTCCGTCATGGTGCGAGCGGAAGCCTGATCTTGAGGAGGTGGGCACGAAAATGGAAGAAAGAGCAGCGGTTTCACGATCCAAACCCAGCCTGGCGTTATCCGCAATCGTTTTTCTGGTGGTGGCGACTCTCATTTCCTGGGCGGTCATCAAGGTCCAGGCGGAAGTGCACATGCCCATCGTCACGGCGACCATCCTCGTTGCCCTTGTGGGGATGTTCGTCCAGAAGATCCGCTGGGCGGAACTGGAGGAAAGCGCCATCAACAGCATCATGGCCGCCATGCAGGCGAACATGATCCTGATGAGCGTCGGCATTCTCGTCGGCATCTGGCTGATCTCCGGCGTCGTCCCCGGCCTGATCTATTACGGCCTGTTCATCCTGAAGCCGGCCTTCTTCCCGCTGGCGACCCTTCTGATCTGCTCCATCATCTCCCTGGCTACGGGATCCTCGTGGCAGACGTCGGGAACGATCGGTATCGCCATGCTGGGCATCGGCAACGGCCTGGGCGTTCCTGTGGCCCTTACCGCAGGCGTCATTATCTCCGGCGCCTATTTCGGCGACAAGATGAGTCCCCTTTCGGACACCACGAACCTGGCGCCCGCCGTCTCCGGGGCCACCCTGTTCGACCACATCAAGGCGATGTGCTGGACCACCGGTCCGACCTACCTCATCGTCGCGGCCATCCTGGCTTTTATGGGCATGAAATTCGCCGGCGGGACGATGGACGCGAGCCGTATCCAGGCGATCCAGCAGATCCTCTTCGCGGAGTTCAGAATCTCTCCGCTCTGCTTTCTGCCTCCGCTGGTCATCATCATCTGCGCGGTCCTGAGGATGCCGGCCCTTCCCGGGATCTTCGCGGGCATCCTGGTCAGCGCCCTCATGGCTCTTTTCCAGGGCGTCGGCATCGGCGACATCTGGAACATCGCACAGAACGGCTACAGCGCGACCCTCAGCCAGAGTCTGGCCGACGCGGCGGACATGGCCGCCGTAGGAGATCTCTTGGCCAAGAGCGGACTGACCGGCATCAGCCCGGAACTGGCCAAGGACGTCAGCACGATGATCGCCAAGCTGGTCAGTCGGGGCGGCATGCAGTCCATGATGTGGTCGGTCTCCATGGTCATCTGCGCCTTGACGCTCGGCGGCTTCCTGGAGCGCTGCGGTTACCTGGAAGTGCTGCTCGGCACGCTGACCAGAAACGTCCGGAGAGCGGGCGGCCTCATCTCCACGGTCGTTCTTTCCTCAGTGGTGTCCAACGTTTTCCTGGGAGACCAGTACCTCTCCATCGTCATCCCGGGACGGATGTTCAAGACCACCTTCGAGAAATCGGGACTCGCCCCGCGGATGCTGTCCCGCACGCTCGAGGATGCGGGTACCCTCACTTCGGCTCTTGTTCCGTGGAACACCTGCGGCGCCTACCAGACCTCGGTTCTGGGCGTTTCCACCCTCACCTACGCCCCCTACGCCATGCTCAACTACCTGAACCCGATCGTGGCCATCATCCTGACCTACCTCGGGATCGGGATCTACTGGCGCAAGGACGGCACCGACAAGATCGAGAAGCGCACGCAGCTCGCGGAAGGCTACAATCGCTAACGACCAAAGGGAGGCCTCGAGGGAGGCCTCCCTTTTTTCACCCAAACCGCAAACCGGCGTCGACGAGCCGGGCGCCCTCTTTGCGGTGAAGTCGTGAGCCCTGAAGCATTCGGCGGTCCCCCTCGACGATCCGCCCATGACTTCAGAACGCTGTGTCCCGTCAAGGCCTGACCCCGGCTGGGCGGGATTCGTGATATAAAGTGTTCAGTACAATAAAGCGATGCTGGGAGGGGGCAGAGGATGAACAACTCCAAGGAAAGCCCGGAGATCCGGTTTGCCGTGCTGATCGACGGGGACAATGCTCAGCCGTCGCTGGTGGTCGACGTCCTGAAGGAGGTCGCGAAGTACGGCAAGATCACGATCCGGCGGGTTTACGGGGATTGGACGAGCCGCCAGATGGAGACCTGGAAGAAACATCTGCCGCAGAACGCGGTCCAGCCGGTGCAGCAATTCCGGAACACCGTGGGGAAGAACGCCACCGACAGCGCCATGATCATCGACGCGATGGACCTGCTTTACGGGGCAACNGTCGAAGGTTTCGCCATCGTCTCCAGCGACAGCGACTACACCCGGCTGGCGATCCGCCTGCGCGAAGACGGCAAGTTCGTGGTGGGGATCGGCAAGATGCAGACCCCGGAACCTTTTGTCCGGGCCTGCGATCTTTTCGTCTATACGGAGAACCTGGTGAAGCCGCCCGCTCCTCCGGCCGAACCCAAGGGAACGGCCCGGAAGAAGGGGAAATCCGCTGCGGGCAAGAAAACGCCGCAAGGAGGGGCTGCGGTGGTCGAGGAGACCCACCGGCGAAAAAGTCCGACCGAACGGCGGAAACCCGTTCCNCTTCTCTCCCAGGGTTTCGACATGGTGGTTCAGGACGACGGATGGGCGACGCTCTCCGACCTGGGCAAGGCCCTGCGGAGGCTCGACCCGGCGTTCGACTCGCGGACCTACGGCTACTCCCAGCTTTCAAAGATGATCGAGGCTCACCAGGACCTGTACGAGATCGAGCGTGAAGCGGAAAAGGGGCCATCCCAGATCTATTTCCGCAGGCGGGAAACAAAATGAGGACCTGCCGACCCGACAGGCGGTCCCTTCATTGTTGAACGGTCAAAAAATGAAGGTGGGAATGAAGACGGTTTTTTTGACGGCACCCTGCAGGTTTGACAAGAGAACGGAGTCGTGTTAAAAGAAGATAAACAAATAACAAATAACGGATAGTTAATCTATGGATGAAGATTCGCATCGGCGTTTTCTCCGATTCGTTTTTCCTAAAGAGTCCCGCTCCAAGGAGAACGAACGATAGGGTGTGGCCGGAAACGGCTGCGCCTCCCTTTTGGAAAGGAGGAAGTGGGCCGAAGAGGCGGACAGCGAGAGCCTGCCTCTGTTCGTGTGTGAAGCGAGCTCACTCCAAAACACCTGCCGTGCTGTTGTCCACCGTCATTGCCGAAAACTCGGTCGAACTGCAAAAACGTTACGCCGCAGCCCTGAGACGCTTAAAAGGGTTTCGTATCGGGGGGATCGCCTCGAATACCCTTGAACTTGAGCAGCGTCTTCAGCAGGGTGGCGTGCACCTTGTTGTTCTCGACATGTTTCTGAAAGGGTGGGACGGCCTGGAAGCGCTCCGCCGGGCGCGTTTCCGCCACCCTCAGGTCGGCTGGGTGGTTCTTTCCATCGAAGCCGACCCGGAAATCATCAAGGGCAGCCTCTGCCTGGGAATTTTCGACTATCTGATCAAACCCTTCCCGACAAAACGCCTGGAAGCGGCTCTTGCGGCCTATTCCCGATACCACGGCAGCCTGACCCAACGGATGTCTCCCTGGGAGCAGAATGATCTGGACCGCGTGACGGACTGGGGCAGACTCCCGATCGAAAGAACTCGGAATTCCGAAGGGGATTCAGGCGATCTTCCTTCAGCGCGTCAGGATTGCCTCGGCGAGAGCGAAAATCCCGCACCTCGGCCGAAGTGGGGGGTGCTGGGTGTTTCGAGGGGCACGGCCCGAAGGTATCTGGAATATCTAGCCGAAACGGGAGAGGTCCTCGTGGAATATGGGGCGACCCGATATGGCAGGCCGCCGACGCTCTACCATCTGGACAGGAGCGGCTAGAGCGTCGGTCCTCACTAAAAAACGAGATGGCTCGGGCGACAACGAGCCTGGTACGACCCACCCTCAAGGGAGACCGTGCCCGCTGGGAAAGGCGCTCATGGGCTTTGGCATCGAAAGATGCCAAAGCCCCGTTTTTGTTTTCGGGAGGTTTCGGACATCCGGATCGGGAACGATGACGCGGCAAGGAGGGTGACGCAGACAGGAGAAAAGAGCAGAAAAGGCATGTTTGCCATCGGAAACAAAAGTGGTCAAAAATATTGACAATGTCAACTTTAAATTGGATATAGGAATAGGGGCAGTCTGCCGTGAGTTTTGAGAGCGCTCCCGTACGGCTGTCCGCTCCGCGGCTCCCGCACGCGGAAACAGGCTGAATGTCCCGCACTTGGAAGAATAGGGTTTCATAAATTAGAGAATAAAGGAAATGATGGAAAACATGCGGAAAGGGTTCTCTTTCGTAGAAACTCTAATCAGCATGCTGATTCTTTTGATCGCGCTGTTGAGCATCGCCGGGCTTGTCGTTATGACAACCAAGACGATGACAACTGCATCGGAAAGAGAAAACGCGATGATGCTGATCCAGGAAAGAATGGAAAGAGCGGAAGCGTCCGATTTTTCGTCGCTGGCAAGTTCCTCTGATGTGGAGCGGATCTACACGGTCACAACCATCTCCACGGGAGATGCCGTCCGGAAAACCTTTGTCGTGAGGGTGGACTGGAAGGGAATTTCGAATAACGAGACCTTGTCGATACAGAGGGAAATATCTGCGTTCGCTTCAAATAAGAAACTACGGTAGGCATGGTGCAGAAGATGAAAAAAAGCGAAGGCTTCTCTTTGTCGGAAATGTTGATATCAATGGTTGTTGTCGGAATCATAATGGCCGCTACAATCGGTCTTCTTTTTGTTTTTTCCGAGCATGCCCTTCAAAGCGACGAAATTGCTGCGGCTCGCCAAAATGCCGACATGGTCTGTTCGATTATGGAAAAACCCTTGTTGCATGCGGGTTTGGGGATGCCCATTGCTTCTTCGGATTTTTCCGCGGCCTTTTCGGGATGCGAGGCGTCCGCGTGGAGATCACCCGTCACGCTGCCGAACAGCGGACGGGAATTGAGATTCCTTTACGGAATTCCCGCCGGTCAGGCGAATTCCCTGGAAATTGAGGTGGAAAGCGGGGATTCCTTCACGGCCGTTTTTTCCGCGGACCCTGAAAGCCGGGATTTCACCGCCGACCTGGATAGCGTCGCTTCGACGAGCAACCTGAAGAGATGGGTTCTTTTGCCCATGTATGGTTTCCCTCTCTCCGTGTCGTCGGTTCAGGACAAGCATTCCCTTATGCTCACTGCTCCGAGGTCCGGCACGGTGTCGTTTTTTGACGAACTGCACCTTCTTCGCCTGATGTGGCTGAAAGTGAAGGACAACGACCTCTACGTCTACGAAGGGGTGAAAACGAACCCGACCGAGGGTGATTTTACAAAGAGGGTCGANGGGATCGTCGGAACCTTTTTTGAATGGGATCGCTCGGAGGGAGTGCTGACGGCGTGGATACTGGCTCGAGGCACAAACCGGCACGACAGGCCGGTTGCAACGGCAAAAAGAACCCCCGAGTGGGTCGAAGGGAGTGTCGATATCCCTGATTTCGACAACAACAAATACTTCAGGTTGGTTGCAATCAGGAACTCTTGGCGGGTGAGGAATTGATGCGGGTGATTTTTTCCGGCAGGAGAAAAGGGATTGCGCTGGCGTTGACCCTGGTCGTTTTACTGG
Source organism: Synergistales bacterium (assembly GCA_015657435.1). Classification (GTDB taxonomy): domain Bacteria; phylum Synergistota; class Synergistia; order Synergistales; family 79-D21; genus 79-D21. Next base: position 329,915 of record JADLKH010000004.1, read on the forward strand.
TGGGGGAACCCTGGTTGCCCTTGCCTTTGCCTTGATCAACAACTACTTTTTCACCGCAGCCCACAATGTCCTGGGGTTAAAAGTATACAATGCGGCCGAAGGCGGATTGGAAAGGGGAAAAGCCTGGATCAGGGAAAAGACGCTCCAGGATGGCCAGATACCCCGGTGGAATTGCCCCAATGCATACGGGCTTCTCAGGCAAAGCGACCTGGATTCCTATCAAAGCGCTCATCCTTCGGGCAATGCCTTCGATATCCTTCTTGTCCGTTCCACCTCGGGAGATCTGGGGCAATTCTCCTACTCCGTGAACGGGATTTCCGTTTCAGTCCATATCTTTGACATGAACTACGCTCCCGATGGAAACATCAGCTACAAAAGGGGATTTCCCCCGAGAGGGAATCGCCTTGATACGGGTAGTGAGCAATCGATGCATCAAAGTTCAAGCTATGCGGGATCGAACCGGTCGGAAGGATTTTCCGGCAGCGGGACGGAAGGAACAGGCGACGAGAGCTACCTGCTCATCAGAAGCACGGCCAGTTCAAGGCAGAGAAACCGAACGGTCGAAACCGTGGTGGTTGCCAGGAAGTAGGTCTTTGAGGGGAGTCGGTATGGCGCTCCGGAAAGCTGCTGCGGCAAGGATTCGATTAACCGTACTGGGCCTTGTCTTTATCGCACTGGCCGTCTTCTTTTTTAGAAATGCCTCGAATGCGGACACGAGCCCGATCCGGCTGGCATCCCTATATAAGGATATCCCGACGGGGTTTTCCGAGGAAGTTCAGCCAAACGTCCTGCTCCTGCTGGATACAAGCGGATCGATGACCTTTCGCCTCGACAGAAACACGTCGACCTATGGGGACGGCACCGCCACCTTCGACGGCCAGCAATATTACGGGAACGACGTGGACAGCTCCAACAACGATCCGGCCGGTCGTTACAATTACCACCCGAACCTTTTGTACATTCCGACCGCACAATTGCCTTCATCAAGCCAAAGAAGCTATCTGGGCGGTTCGCACGCCAACGATGATCCTCCGGAGGGGTATTCAAGCTACAAGTATCCGAACGACAGCCGGATGTACCAGTTGAAGCTCGTTCTGTACGACATCCTCAACAGTCCCAATCTGGTAAGCGGTTTGAGGATCGCCATGTCGACCTACTGGCAGAGCAATGACCGGGTGCAGAGCGAATGGTATACGTGGCCTCCGACTTCCGATTACAACGAGTCTTGGTCCTACTATTACGGATATCGCTACAGGCAGAACATTTCGTGGGATTACAGCACGAACCGGAACTGCGCGACATTGAGAGAGGATTTCGAATCCACGGACGACTCGACCCACCTCAGCGACCTCATCAAATGGGTCGACGGAATGGAATCCTCTTCAAACCCCGAACTGAGGGCGAACGGGCATACCCCTCTCGCTCCGTCGATTTACAACACGACTTCGGCGACGGACTGCGCACTCGATTATTTCAAAAAAAGCGGAACGATCAATGCATGGTGCCAGGACAACTGGCTCATCGTCCTTACGGATGGCCAGGACACGAGCGAACCTGCGGTTCAGGATCCGGCAGCGGCGGTTCGAAACCTTTACGCAACCGGCTACACGAGCACGTCCTGGCCCTCGTTCTTCTCGAAAAGGGCCCGGCCTGTCAGAACCTTTGTGATCGGGCTGATCGCTTCGGAAGACCTTGCTTCAACCGCGTCCACGCTCAATGACATGGCGGATTACGGCGACGATGGGGAAAAGAACGGCAGTGCCGCCGCGTACTTCGTGACGGATGTCGAATCCCTGATGAACGCCTTTGAGGAGATTTTCCGAACGATTCAATCGGTGTCCGGAACCGGCGGTGCTCCTCTGATCAGCCCTTCCAGGGTGGAAGGGGAGTCGACTTCTCTCTACGTTTCCAAATTCATCCCCAAAAAGGAACGCCAATGGGAAGGCCAGCTCGAAAAATTCAGTGTGACGGATTCGGGAACCTCCTCCACAGCGGATTGGGAAGCCGGAGATAAGCTGGACAAGAGGGCCTACTCGCGGCGGAATATCTATACGGTCAACTGGCTGGGCGCCGCAGGGGCGATGCTGACCGGGAGCAACCTGGTTTACCTGAATGAATCGAATGCTTCCTCCCTGCGTGCGGAGATGACCAACAACGTCGTCAGCGAGTCCCTGTTTTCAAAATTCGTCAGGTGGTTCCTCGGTTCTGATGAATGGGACGAGGCGACGGGACGGACCGAACGGTGGAAGCTTTCCGATATCTATCACAGCGGGATGACCGAGGTGGGCCCCCCGCAGGGCAGAAGCCCTTCGGAGGATTATCGGGCCTTCACGAGAGCGCATCAAAGCCGCGCGAGAATTCTTTACACCCAGTCCAACGACGGGATCCTGCACGCGTTCAACAATTCGGACGGCGAGGAGAGGTGGGGGTTTGTCCCGCCCAACGTCTCCGCCTTCCTGAGGCTTGTCGGGCTGAAGGGGAGATACGTTCCCAGAAGCGGAAACGATAGTGATCAGAGATACGGCTTTTCGGACACGGCGACCACATATCCCCGCTATCTGCTGGATGGTCCGGTTGTGGCCGAGGATGTCCGCATTGCAATCCCCGGAGCGGATTCAGCCGAATGGCATACGATCCTGATGGGGCTTCTCGGATATGCGGGCACGGGGTTCTATGCGATGGACATCACCAATCCGGACCAGCCGCGGTTTCTATGGGCGGTCGAGAATGCGATTCTGAGGCCCCAGAGCGATCCGGAAAACGGAGAAAGGCTGCTTGCGAACACCAACAGGCAAGTCCAGTACTGGCTTGGGACGAACTCGCCCTCGTTGACGGCGATTGCTCACTCCGACGTGACCGGCGAAACGGACTACAGGAAGATGCTGTTCACGCTAAGCGTCCCCGCTATCGGGGCGATGAAAATCGACGGAACTTACAAATGGGTGGCCGTGATGGGCAATGGAACCAACAGGGGCCTGTTTCAGCAAAACGAAGGCTGCGTATACCTGATCAACCTGGAGACGGGCAAAATCCTGAAAACCCTGACGACGTCCAATATGAAAAACGTGGTCACACCGGTTACCGTCCTGAAGACAAACAACGATCAGCGAATAGAAAAATTCTATGCGGGTGAAGACAACGGCTGGGTTTACGAATGGAATCAGGCTGATTGGGATACAGCCCGCAGGATCATCAATCTGAATGGATCGAGCGGCCCATCCTACAGGATGGAGGTGGCGTCATTCAACGGCACCCCATGGCTGTTTATCGCCACCGGGGATTTTGATCCCCTTGTTTCCTCTTCGTCGAACAACTACCTGGTGGGGTTGAACACGCGGTATGCACCCTACAACAACCTGAGCCAGTTCACGGAGATCGACCCTGAAGACTCCGACGGCCTGAGCAGCAGCGCCATGGGGTGGTACATCGTCCTTGGAAATAAGGAACTGCCGACGACTCCCCCGAAGCTGTACAACGGTTTTCTTTTCTTTTCGACCTTCGCTCCGGACACGGATCCCTGCAAGACGGGGGTTTCGAAGATTTACCTCCTGAACGCGCGTACGGGTTACGGNGGATGGGGCTCCGGGAAGAAGGTCGTCAGCCTTGGCGGAGTAAAGATAAGCGGTATTACGATTTCCGGAGGGAAAGCCATCCTGGGAGCGACGGACTTTTCATCGGGCAATTTCACGCTGCCCTCGGAAATGAACAACGCGAGACTGCGTGACAATATGCTGTTTTTCGATGTCCCTTCCGAGGTGGAAAACAACGAAGGGCTTATTCCCTCAGGACAAATGATTCCCCTGTACTGGAGGGAGTGGCGTCCATGATTCGCGTGCCCGGATATTCCCGATTTTGCGCTCTCGTTTTCCTGCTGGCTGTCGCCCTGGGGCAAGGATTCGTTTGTCCTGTTCCTGCAACGGCGAATGATGCGAGCCAGACCTACTGTGGATCTCTCGCAGACATCAAAATCGAGCCCTGCCTCATCAACATCGACAGGGGCAATGGAAACGAAAGCCTCAAGTGGAACCTTTCCGAAACGAAATTTGAGGACGGAAAGCGCCAGAACATTCGGTGGCTGACCTTCCTGAATGCCTATAAGGGGAAGGCCGTGGCGGTCACGGTCTCCATGGACGGCGGAGTTTTGAAGGTTTCACCGGCGAATTTCTAGTCGGCCCCTGCCGCAGCGACCGACAGCATCCTTAACCTATTGTTATTGGAGGAGACCGGCGTGAAGTTGATTTTTACAAGTTCTGTCACGGAGCAGAAATTCATCCTGAAGGTTGAGCTGTCCGAAGTGACCAGGGAGGACCGGGAAGGTTTTAGCGCTCTTCCCTTCGGGGTAAGGACCCGATTGTTCAAGGGCAGCGAAAGGAGGAAGAGCGTCGTCTTCGCGATTTCCCACCCCGACCCCCGTTGTATCGAACAGGACGACATCACCGTTGGGCATTTGGTGTTCGGTGCGGCTTACGTGACGGCAGCCGACCCCTTTGTCCTGAAGGATTTTCAGGGTATTTTCCGGGACGCGCTGAGGGACTTGATGGAGGAGATCCAGGTCCGGCAGTTTTTCGGCAAGCCCAATGCCCCTCAACCCTGGTGCAGGGAGCGGAATGAGATCGTCCTCAGCTAGCGCGGCATGATTCGGGTTTGAAAAGGGCTTAGATCGGCCTGCCGTCTCCAACGGCAAGCCGTCATTCCATCCTCGGGTTACCCCATATGCGATAATTGTCGATAGGATCGAGCTGGTGTTTTTTCAAAGGCTGGACGCCCCACAGGTGGGAGTCCAGGCCCTTTGTGTCTTTGTAACCTGGAAAGGGGGAACTCCATGTCACCTAAACTGGGATGGTTCATTGTTCTTTCGCTGGTGGCGATCGCCGTTTCCATGGTCGTGGTCTTTGTGAAGATCATGCCCGCCGCGGATGTCCTCGGGGTCACCCTCGATCCAGTGGGGGGCGGCGAAGCGGTGCAGACTTCCACCTTTGCCGGAAAGCCCACGGTGTTGATCTTTTTCACCCCGACCTGACCCTATTGCCGCACGGAGCTCGTCGAGCTCGAAAGAGACGCGGAAATCATGCGACGGCTTGAAGGGGCCAACGTCGTCGCCCTGGCCCCCGGCGGTTACAGCGCCGAGGTCCTGGAACGGGCCCGGTCCGCATGGGGCGTGAAAAACCTGCCCTTCTACCGGGACCCGGGGAACACCCTTTTCAAGCGGTTCAAGGTGGGCGGTGTTCCCCACACGGTTTTCTTCGACAACCGGGGCAAAAAAAAGAAGGAATTGAAGGGGTACGGCGGCCTGGAAGCTTTCCGGAAGGCCCTGGAGGACGTCGGGCTTTAGGAGGCAAGCGGAATTAAGGCATCACGGACGGCACCGGCACTCTCAGGGAAAGGACAATGAGGGCGGCGATCATCGATATCGGGAACCGAAGGGAAGAAGTGAAAAGCGGCAAAATGGAGAGAGCGGTTGAAAAGGTATTTGAGGCGAAAAACCTTCGTCTGGATATCGTATCTTGACAAAGGATGAAAAAAATTTTATTATGATCAGACTGGTGATTCCTAATCACCCGACAAAGGCAAACCCGCCGAAAGACGGGGACGCAAAGCCGAGGGTCTAAACCCCGAAAGGGGCACGACAGCCTGGCTGCCGAAGGTGGAAAAAGCATTTGGAGGCGCCTTCGGGAAAATTCTCGAAGGCGCCTTTTTGTCCTGGCATCGGACGGAAAGGCCGCCGGAAGAAGGCGAGCCACATGAGAAACAGAGCGAAGGCGCTTCTCGGGTTTTTCGCGGTTGTCCTCCTTCTCGGGGCCTGCCTGGGCTCCGCGGAGGCTTCTCTTCCCTCCAACATCCTCGTTTCGGCGCGGGATGGCTCGGAATCCGCCCTGTCGGGCGGCCAGGGCGCCCCGACGATCCTCGTTTTTTTCAGCCCCGTCTGCCGGTATTGCAGGAGTGAGCTGAAGGAACTGGAAAAGCTCGCCCGCTGGCCGATCGGCCGGGGGATACGCATTGTGGCGGTGGCTCCCGGAGGTTTCTCCGACACGGTTCTGGATGCCGTCGTTTCGAAGTGGGAGCTCGACCGTGTCGAGGTGTACTCCGATCCGGGAAACGCTCTTTTCAAGGCCTTCCGGGTGAAAAAGGTCCCCTTTACGGTTCTGTTCGACGTCGATGGAAACCAGAAGGAGGCCTTCCTCGGGGCGGCCGACGCGTCGGAGCTGGAAGAATTGATCAAGGCGAACCAGATCTAGCCGGCATTTCACCGCCCCACCTTTCCGGAAGTTTTCGAATTCGCGGGGGATCCCTTGAAAAGACAGGGGATCCCTCGTATCGTTTTATCGGGCTCCTTCGACGAGAATCCTGGGGAAGCGGGTGAGCGGATGCAGACGACAGAGGAAAAGCGGTCCAAACGAGGCGACTGGCACGTGCGGTTTGAAAAGGCCGCTCCCTTTCTGGCGGCGGGACTTTTGGTTTTCGCCGGTGTCGCCCTTCACAGGGAACTTGCCGCCTATCGACCCGGCCAAGTCTGGGCGTCGATCCGAAACCTCCCCCAAGCGGCCCTTTTTGCGGCTCTGGTTCTCACCTTCGCCGATTACGCGGTCCTGACCGGTTACGACGCTCTCGGCCTGAGCTTCCTCGGAAAGCCCCTATCATATGGCAGGACGGCCCTGGCCTCCTTCGTCGGTTACGCTTTCGGACACAACATGGGATTGTCCTTCATCTCGGGCGGAGGGGCGCGCCTGAGGGTTTACTCGGCCTGGGGGCTCTCGGCCGTGGAGGTCGCGGCAGTTCAGTCCTTCTGCGGGATGACTTTCTGGATCGGTTTTCTGGCCGTCGGGGGAACCGTTTTCTGCCTCGAGCCCATGGCCTTGCCCAGGAGCCTCGGGCTTCCCTTCTCTTCCGCTCTTCCTCTCGGTTTAGGCTGCCTGGCCCTGCTCGGGGCCGTCGTTGTCGCCTCGGCGACCGGGAAGAGGGGATTTCGGCTGGGAAGATCCGAGATCCGGCTGCCCGGGCCTCGGACGATCGCAAAACAGATGATCCTCTCGGCGGCCGACTGGATTCTCGCGGCGGGGGTCCTCTTCGTGCTCCTGCCCGCAGGGAACCTTGGCTTCCCCGGTTTCCTGGGGCTTTTCATGCTCGCCCAGGTGGCGGGACTGGTCAGCCAGATGCCCGGCGGCCTCGGCGTCTTCGAGACGGCTCTGTTTTTCCTGCTGCGGCCGCACCTGTCGGGCCCGGAGGTCATGGGGGCCCTTCTGGCCTACAGGGGGATTTATTATCTTCTTCCGCTGATGTGCGCCGCACTCCTGATGGGGGCTCACGAAGCGTTCCTGCGGGGAGCCCGGCGGGATTCTCTGGCGGCACTGCTGCCTTCCGTCCTCTCGGCTTCCGTTTTCGCCGCGGGTGCCGTCCTGCTTCTGACGGGCTCCCTCCCTGCCGAAAGGCATCGCCTGCTGGCCCTGGCCCCGGTTGTTCCCCTGCCGCTCCTGGAGATCTCGTACTTTACGGCCAGCCTCGTGGGGACGGGACTGCTTTTTTTGGCCCGCGGGCTCGCGCGGCGGCTCGACGCAGCCTATTTCCTGACCCTGGCTTTCCTGGGAGGAGGCATCGCCCTCTCGTTCCTCAGAGGCTTCGACGTGGAGGCGGCGGCCCTGCTGGGCCTAGTCCTGCTGGCCGTGCTTCCCTGCAGGAAGAGTTTCTACCGAAAGTCGGCGCTGCTTGGTTCCCCGATGGGGACTTCCTGGCTGATCCCGGTGGGCATGGTCCTCGGGACGGCCGTGTGGCTCGGTTTCTTCAGCTATCGCCACGTGGAGTACGACTCCAGCCTCTGGTGGCAGTTCACACTGCACGGCGGAGCCTCGCGGTTTCTTCGCTCCGCCGTTGGAATGTCGGCCGTGGGCCTCGCTCTCGGTCTGGAGGCGATGCTGCGCCCGGTGAAGATCAAGCCTGTCCTGCCGACGCGACCGGAACTCGATCGGGCAGAGGAGGTCGTGAAGGAAAGCCCGAGGGCGGACTCGAATCTGGCGCTTTTGGGGGACAAAAGCCTCCTGTTCAGCGAATCAGGACGGGCTTTCGTCATGTACGGGGTGAGCGGTTCGAGCTGGATATCCATGGGAGACCCGGTCGGGCCGGACGAAGAGTGTCCCGAGCTGGCCTGGCGGTTCAGGGAAGCGGCGCGGGCTTCCGGAGGGGACGCGGTTTTCTATGAGGTCGGCGCGGAAAACCTTCCGCTCTATCGCGAGATGGGGATGACGACGCTGAAGATCGGGGAGGAGGCCCGGGTACTGCTGGATCGCTTCACGCTCGAGGGAAGCGCGTTCAAGGACCTGAGGGCGGCGAAAAAACGGATGGAGGAGCGTGAAGGATGTCGCTTCGTTCTCCTGGAACCCTCCATGGTGAAGGAACGGCTCGACGAACTCCGGCGGATCTCGGATGAATGGCTTAGGGAGAAGAACACCCGCGAAAAGGGGTTCTCCCTCGGATTCTTCAGGGACGACTACATNCGCCCGGGGCCGGTGGCCGTCGTCGAAAAGGACGAAAGGCCCGTCGCCTTCGCCAATCTCTGGTTCTCGGGCGGGAAGATGGAAATTTCCCCGGACCTGATGCGCTTCGGTCAGGGGGCGCCGAAAGACGTGATGGGCTACCTTTTCGAGGAGATCATGACCTGGGGGAAAGCGGAGGGATTCCGGTGGTTCGGTCTGGGAATGGCTCCGCTCTCCGGCCTGGAGGAGGAAAACGGAGCGATCTGGCCGAAAACCGGTTCATTCCTGTTTCGACATGGGGAACACTTCTACAATTTCCAGGGGTTGAGGCATTATAAGGAGAAATACCACCCGGAATGGGAACCCCGGTATCTCGTCACAAAGGGTGCCCTTTTCCTGCCGCGGGTCATGGCGGACCTGGCGGCCCTCGTCGCGGGGGGTCTGGGCGGGATTTTCGGAAAATAACCGGAAAGAAGGGACCGAGCCTTGAGATGCGACCTGTGTGAAAAGAAGTCCTGCGGAGAGGGGAAACCCTGCGTCGAAAAACCGATGCCGGGGGCCTACTCCGATCCGGCGGTCAAGCGCCTGATGCGGGCCGCGAGCGAAATCGAAGCCGAGCACTACGGGATGATGAATCGGTTGCAGGAGATCATGGAGTTCGCCCGGAAGATGGGCTGGAGGAAGATCGGCCTGGCCTTCTGCATGGGGTTGGCGGAGGAGGCACGGGCGGCGGGCGAAATCCTCTCCATGGAATTCGAGATCGAATCCGCCTGCTGCAAAATCGGCGGCCTTGCCAAGAAGACGCTGGGCATGGCGGAATCGCCCGAACTCATGGAATCGTCCTGCAATCCGGCCGGGCAAGCTGCGCAGCTCGAATCGGCGGGGTGCGACCTGGCGATCGTCATGGGCCTCTGCGTCGGACACGACACGGTCTTCTACCGGACCTGCAGCCTTCCGGTCACCACACTGGCAGTGAAGGACCGGGTTCTGGGGCACAATCCCCTGGCTGCCGTCACCTGTCCCTACGTGAAAAAAAGGGTTATAAAAGAACTGAAAGCAAAGAAAGGCGAATAGAAGGGGGATTGCCGAATGCCGGATCTGGACGAGCAGCAGCAGAAAAAACTGGAGGAAAAGTTCCACGGAGACATCGAGAAGGTGTCGAAATCGGATGTCCAGCGAGTCCTTGAGAAGGTCGAACCGGTTCTGAAGAAACTCGGCGGATCGACCGTGGAAAAGGTTCGGATCATGGCAAAGCAGGCAACCCTTGTCTTCGAGATGCTGAAAAGCTGGTGGAAGGGAGAAATCGACCTGCCCTGGAAGACCGTCGCAGCCATGACCGTCTCCCTCCTGTACCTCGCCTCGCCGATCGACCTGCTGCCCGACTTCTTCCCGCTCGCCGGCTACCTTGACGACGTCTTCATCGTCGCCGTCGCCCTGGAACTCGTGCAGGACGAACTTAAGGAATTCGCCGAAAAGAAAGGCCTCGACCTGGAAGAATACGGCCTCTAACCTGGGGTCAGTAACCTGGGGTCAGAGCTTGATTTTGACCGTATGCATACAAAAGGGAGGGCTTCCGTGGCGGAAGCCCTCCCTTTTGTGATCGTGTGACTTAACCTTGGATACATACGGTCAAAATCAAGCTCTGACCCCATCTTCTTTCTTCGACAGGGTGATGAGCATGACGGAGGCGACGATCACACAGGCGGCGACAAGCATGCGGGAGGTGATCTGTTCGCCGCCCAGCATCCAGCCCAGTATGACGGCGACGACGGGGTTGACGAAGGCATGGGTGGCCACGCGGGAGGCGGGTTCGACCTTCAGGAGCCAGACGAAGGCGGTGAAGGCGATGACGGACCCGAAGAGGGATAGGTAAGCGAGGGCCAGCCACGATTTCGTGCTGATTTCGCTGACGACGAAACGGGCTCCTTCCCCCAGCCCGATCCCGGCGGCCACGAGGAAGACTCCTCCCATGAGCATTTCCATGCCGGTTCCCAGGGAGGTCGAGTCCGCGATGTGGGTTTTTCGCGAGGCAAGGGATCCCGATACCCAGGCCAGGGTACTGCAGAAGATGACGAGGGTACCGATCCGGTAGCCCGGAACCGCCTCGAAGTCGGCGCCCCCTTCCCCGAGGGCCAGGTAGAGGGTTCCGGCGAAACCCAGGGCGAGCCCGGCCCATTCCCTCAGGCGCGGTCGGGCCGACTTGAAGACCAGCCAGTCCAGAACGAAGAACCAGAGCGGTTCCACGGAGATGATCAGGGCGGCGATTCCCGAGGGAACCACCTGCTCCGCCCACATGACTCCCCCGTATCCCAGCAGGATCATGATGGCAGCCAGTTTAGCCGCGTTGACCCACCCCGAGCGGGTGGGGCGTTCCGTTCCCCGGATCCATCCCCACGCGAACAGAGCCGCGCCTGCCGCCAAAAAACGCAACCCCCCGCTCAGGAAGGGCGGCATCGTTTCGACGGTGAACCGGATCCCCAGGTAGGTTGAACCCCAGATGAAGTAGATGGCCGCGTAAGCGGCCAGGATCGAGAATCTCGATGGCTTATTTCCCATTCTGAAACCGCTTGTCCCACTCGGCCAGCACCGCCGGCGTCGCGCTCAATCCCAGCCGGTCGGCCCCCGCTTCGATCATTTCAAGGGCCTGGTCCAGAGTTCGGATGCCGCCCGAGGCCTTCACCCCGAGGGATTTTCCGACAAGCCGCCGCAGGAGCTTCACGGCCTCAACTGTGGCCCCGCTTCCGGCAAAGCCCGTCGAAGTCTTCACGAAGTCCGCTCCGGCCCGCCGCGCGGCCTCCACGCAAAGGGCGATCTCGATCTCCGACAGCTCCCCGGTTTCGAGGATCACCTTGACCGTCGCCCCTCCGGAGGCCTCCACCACCTCGCGGATGTCGGCCTCCATCTCGAGGGTCCTTCCCGACCGAAGCAGCGATCGGTTCAGCACCATGTCCAGCTCGTCCGCGCCGAGGGCCCTGAGTCTGCGGGCGGCGTAGGCCTTCACGTCCAAAAGGCCGCAGCCGTGGGGGAAATCCAGGACGGAGCCCACCAGGACAGGGGTTCCCCGAAGGGCGTGCGAAGCCGTTTCCACGAAGCACGGTTGGACCATCACCAGCTTCACGCCCGAAGCCGCGGCGAACCGGCAGCCTTCCAGCACCTGACTTTCCATGGCGCCGGGGGCGAGGATGGAGTGTTCCAGGGTGTGGGCGAATGTCGAACGGTCCATTGGCGCGTTCATCGGTCGGATCCCTCCTCCGGGAAAATCTTGGTGTATTCGGGGACGAAGGAAACCGAAACGGCTTCCCCCTCCGCAAAAACCCTCCGGGCCATCGGGTTGTCCACCTGCACGAGGATCTCGCCCTCAGGCGTGTCCACGTACGACTCCACCGAGTGCCCCAGGTAGACGTTCGTCACCACCCGGCCGTCGAGGAACCCGCTGCCGGGTTCCTCGAGCCGCAGGGATTCGGGACGGCACATGACGCTGCAGGCCTGATCGGGCTTGAGTCCCTCCGCGAACCTCGGCACGGTCATCGTACGCCCCTTCAGGGAAACGGTGCAGCCGCGATCGACCTCCACCACCGTCCCCGGGAAGAACGTGACCTTGCCGATGAACCCGGCGACGAAGGCGTCCACGGGGTCCTGGTAGATCTCGTGCGGGGATCCGATCTGCACGACGGCCCCGGCGTTCATCACGATGACCCGGTCGGAGAGGCTCATGGCCTCGGTGCGGTCGTGGGTCACGTAGAGGGCGGTGATGCCCAGCGACTTCTGGATGCGCCGGATCTCGACCCGCATCTGCTCTCGGAGCAGGGCGTCGAGGTTCGACAGCGGTTCGTCCAGAAGCAGCACCGACGGTTCCACGATGAGCGCCCGGGCAAGGGCGACGCGCTGCTGCTGACCGCCCGAGAGGCGTCCCGGGGGCCGGTTGCCCAGTTCGGCCAGGCCCACCAGCGCCAGCGTTTCGTTCACCCGCCGCGAGATCTCGGCCGCCTCGACTTTCCTCAGTTTCAGGCCGTAGGCCACGTTCTCGAACACGCTCATGTGAGGGAACAGGCCGTAGCTCTGGAACACCATGGCCTTGTCGCGCCTGTTCGGGGGCAGGAACGTGATGTCCTCGTCCCCGATGAAGATTTTCCCGCTCGTCGGAAGCTCGAAACCGGCCACCATCCTCAAGGTGGTGGTCTTGCCACACCCGGACGGCCCCAAAAGGGTGACCAGCTCCCCGGGTTCGATGGTGAAATCGGCCTCCCGGACCGCGTGGACGTCCTTTTTCGAGTGCGGGTCGACGAAGGTTTTGGTGACTTTTTCCAGCCGGACGGAAACGGATTTCTTGAGCATTCCGGACACCCCCGTGTCGTTCTAGCCGACGGTCTTTTCCAGGTAAACGTTCTTTCGGACCAGCAGGCGCATGATCCCGAACGTGGCGAACACGATGACGATCAGTGTGAGGGCCAGCACGCTGGCAAGGCCGAAGCGCAGGCTCTCGGAGAAGTTGTAGATCAACACGGTGAGATGGTACCAGCGCGCGGAGATCAGGAAGATGACCGCGCTGACGGCGGTCATGGAGCGAACGAAGGTGTACGACAGCGACGAGATGAAGGCCGGTCGCACCAGCGGCAGCACGATCGTGCGGAACACCGTCGGCGTGTCGGCGCCCAGGTCGGCGGCGGCTTCCTCGATGGCCGGGTCGATCTGCTTGAGGGAGGCGATGCCGCCCTCCACCCCGACGGGGAGCTCGCGGATCGCGTAGTTGATCACGATGATGGCGGCCGTTCCCACCAGCAGGAGCGGCGGCTTGTTGAACGCCAGGATGTAGCTGATCCCCACCAGCGTCCCCGGGAGGGCGAAGGGGGTCATGATGAGCAGTTCCAGCAGGCGCTTGCCGATGAACGTTTTCCGGGCGATGAGCATGGCGGCGGCCATGGCCAGGATCCCCGCGATGGGGGTGGCCGCCGCGGCCAGAAGCACCGTGTCCGAAAGGGCGTCGCGTCCCCGCTGTAGGGCCTCCCGGAAGTTCGCCAGCGTGAAGGTGTAGTCGATGCCCCAGTTCTTCACGAAGCAGCCCGCCAGGATCGTGCCGTAGAGGCTGAACAAAAACAGGGTGATCAGCGACATGGCGAGCAGAAGCGCCGTACGGGTCCGGGGCGAGGCCAGCTCGGTCAGCCGGGCTGACGGCTTGCCCGTGACGGTGACCACCGATTTTCGGCTCACCCAGAAGCGCTGGGACAAAAAGGCGATGAGCGTCGGAAGAAGGAGGAGCAGGGAAAGAGCCGCCCCGTTGCCCAGGCGGTTCATCCCCGTGACCTCCAGGTACGATTCCACCGAAAGCACCCGAAAATCGCCCGACAGCAAAAGCGGGTTGGCGAAATCAGCCAGCGACGTGGTGAACACCAACAGCCACGCGCTCAGGATGCCCGGAGTGGCCAGCGGCAGCGTGACCGTTTTGAAGGTCTCCCACCGGGTGGCGCTCAGGTCGAGGGCCGCGTCCTCCAGCGTCGAGTCGATGGCCTCGAGAATGCCCACCAGCGTCAGGAACGCGATGGGGAACATGCCCATCGTCTGGACCAGAGACAATCCCCACAGGCCGTAGATGTTGAAGTTCTCGAGCCCCAGCATTTGCTTCGTGACCAGGCCGTTGTTCCCGAAGAGCAGGATGATCGAAAGCGTCAGGGAGAACGGCGGCGACACCACCGGAAGGGTGGCCATGGCGCTGAAGAATTTCTTGAAGGGGACGCTCGTCCGCGTCACCGTGAAGGCGAAGAGGAACCCCACCAGAGTGGAGAGCGTCGCCGTGACGAAGCCGAGTTCGAGGCTTCCCTTGAGGGCGGACACGTACTGGCGCGTGGTGAGGATCGTCTTCCAGGTGTCGAGGGTGAAATGCCCGTCCTGCACGAAGGAAAGCCGTGCCGCCTCGAAGAGGGGGTAGGCCACGAACGTCCCCGTGATGGCGAAAAGGGCGAGGATTGCGTAGGTCTGCACCGGGTCCCGGGTGAACTGGCCCGCCGCGAGGATCGCCAGAAACACGACGGCCGCTCCGATGGCCAGCACCGCCAGCAGGCGCGAGTAGGCATCCGTGGCGGAGGTGTCGAAGGCAAACAGTCCAATGCCGACGGTCTCGCCGGTGGCGGGATCCGTCGCCGGGACCACGAGCAGCGTCCGTGGCGTTCCTCCGATGACGATCCGGTCCGAAAGCCGTGTGATCTCGTCGTAGGTCGCGTTCTCGAAAGCCTTCAGGAATCCGGGGGTGTTCTTCTTCGACTCGAAGAAGGCAAGGAGGTCGGCGTTCTTCGAAAAGACCGTCACATCCGGGTCGAGCCCGTGGATCCCCCGGGTGTAAAGGAGGAAGAAATGGCCGTTGCCCTGTTCAAGTCGCTCCAGCCAGTTCGAAACGGCTTCGTCTCCGGAGGGCACGGCCTCCAGGGCCGCCCCGGCGGTCTCCCGGACCTGGCTGTCCGCCAGGTTCACGAAGGCCTTGTCGAGCGTATGGTAGATCCACAGGTCCGCGATGAGGAAAAGGAGGCAAATTAGACCGAAAACCATGACCTTGCGCCTGGCGAACATGGACGACACTCCCTGCGGACCGGCAATGGAAAGGGCCGGGAAAGGGTGAACTCCGCCTTCGAGTTTAGCCCCTCCGCGGCCCTTTTTCAAAACCCCGTTACAAGTTTCGGTTCGAAGCCGCTATTTCGGAGCGATCTCCCTGTTCCAGCGTTCCACCAGGCGCGCCTTGTTCGCGGCGTCCCAGGCGTCGTCCTGGTGAACCAGGTTCATCTTTGAAAGGTTGAACCCTGTGTCGACCTTCGGAGCCTCGGAGGAAAGCGGGATCACGTACCAATTGGCCACGACCGTCATGCCCTTCTTCGTGAGAATCCAGTCGTAGAGCTTTTTCGCGTTCAACGAGCCGGGAGCTCCCCGGATCAGCGACATGGAGGCCGTTTCGAAGCCCGTGCCGTCGGCGGGGATGGCGATCTCAAGCGGGGCGCCGCCCTTCTTCAGCTTGATCAGGTCGTGCAGGTAGCCGATGGCGATGGGGATCTCGCCGATCGCCGCGCTCTTGCCCGGAGCGGATCCGGATTTCGTGTACTGGTCGACGCTTTTGTCCAGCTGCTTCAGGAAGGAGAAGGCCTTGTCCTCGCTGCCGCCCTGGATCCGGATGACGTTCGTCAGCACGTTGTAGGCGGTGCCGGATGTTCCGGGGTTGGCCATGCGGACCTTCTTCGCGTATTCGGGCTTCACCAGGTCGGCCCACTTCTTCGGCATCTTCATCTTCAGTTCCTTCGCCCGGTTCGTGTTCATTCCGAAGGCGATGGGGCCCACGTACAGCCCGATCCAGTAGCGATCCTTGTCCCGGTAGCGGTCGGGGATCGTGTTGGCGGAACGGGAGCTGTAGGGAGTGGTCAGTCCCTTGGTCTTCGCCTCGATGTGAAGGGTGCCGACTCCGCCCACCCAGATCGCCGCCTGGGGGTTGTTCTTTTCGGCCTCGATCCGGGCCAGGGCCTCGCCGGTGGTCAGGCGGACCCATTCCACATGGATGCCCGTTTCCTTCTCGAAAGCGTCGAAGAGTTCCTTCGCGTTCGGTTCCTCGAGGGTCGTGTAGGCCTTCACCGTCTCGGCGGCCGACGCGCCCTGATAGAACATCGGGACGGACAACAGCGCGACAAAAAGCAGCAACCAAGCCTTCCTCATCAGGAAACAACCTCCCGAATGGTTGATTTTGTGGAGCCAATGTCAAGGGGGACGACACGAACGAGTATAGCACCCTCCGTGTTGTCCGGGGCACCCCGCGATGTTATACTTGTCCTACTGATTGTTCATGTATTTAACGTGGCAAATTAATTCTCATCCTCAATTCCCTTCTCGTCCCGCTTTTTTCGAATCGAATGCGAGAGGAGGTTTTTCCCATGGAAACCCTTGACAAGGAATCCGTTGAAAGACTCGCTTCGGTTGCCCAAGGTCCCTGTGTCTCCCTCTACATGCCCACCAACCGCACCTCCCCCGATGCCCGGCAAGGACAGATCCGCATGAAGAACCTGGCCCGCCAGGCCGCACAGTCTCTGGCGGAGCACGGACTTGCCCCGGCGTCCGCCGACGAGCTGGTCGCCGTCCTCGACCGGATCATCCTCCAAATGCCCTTCTGGACGGAAGCGGCAGACGGACTGGCCGTTTTCACGCGGCCCGGGGAATCCTTCAGCTTCCGCCTGCCCGTGAGTTTTACGGAAAAGGTGGCCGTGGGGGACCGGTTCGTCCTGAAACCGCTTCTGGGGATCCTGTCCGGCGACGAATCGTATCTGCTTTTGACCCTGAGCCAGAAGGGTGTGCACCTTTTCCGGGGCAGCCGTGCGGGACTTTCGGAGATCCACGTGGACAACATGCCCGGGAGCCTCGACGAGGTGCTGAACTATGACGGTTTCGAGCGACGCGCCCAGGCCGGCACGCTCGGAGGCCACGGCACGGGCGACGAGCGGCCGAAGGAAGACATCGTCACCTACTTCCGGCGGATCGTGGAGGTGTTGAGCGCGGCCGTCAAAGGGGCCCGGGAACCCCTCGTCCTTGCGGGGGTGGAATACCTGCACCCGCTCTACCGCTCGGTGAGCCGGTACCCGAACATCCTTCCGGCCGGGATCACCGGCAACGCGGAAAAACTCTCGCCCGAGCAGCTCCACGCCCAGGCCTGGCCGCTGGTGAGCCCTCTTCTGGAAAAGGCGAAGGCGGACGGCCTGGCGCGGTATCTCCGCGACGCCGGAACGGGCCGGACCGGGCAGGATCCGGAGGAAGTGTACTGGGCTTCCAGATCCGGCAGGGTCGAGACGGTCTTTCTGGCCGAAGGAGCGGCGAAGTGGGGAAAGGTGGATCCATTGAACATGACGATCGAACCGTCCGAGGGTCCCGGTCCGGGCCTCGAGGACCTGCTTGAAACGATCGCCCTGGAAACCTTCCTGAAGGAGGGCAGGGTGTTCGTCGTGCCCCAGGCCGAGATGCCCAACGGCGGTCCGGTGGCCGCGATTTACCGGTACTGAGGCAGATTTTTTCGAGGCCCTCCCTTTTCGGGGAGGGCCTTTTTCATGGTTTCATGTTTTCGGTGAAGTGCCGGAAAAAGCGTTTGTATCCCTCGCAGAGGTAGTTCTTTCCTTCCTTCCCGTCGGGCGAACGCAGGATCCGGTCCTTGGGACAGCCGCCGAAGCACAGCCGGACGGCGGGGCAGGAAAAGCATTCCCGAGGCAGCCCGCAGGTCTTGTGCATGCCGAAGCGCCGGTTCTTCTCCATCAGCTCGCCCAGGGGCGTCTCGAGGAGGTTCCCCAGCCTGTAGTTGGCGAAGGCGTAGTGGTCGCAGGCATAAACGTCTCCGTTCGCCTCGACCGAGGCGCCGTGTCCGCAAAGGGCCTCGTGGACGCAAAGTCCTCCCGGCTCTCCCCGCATGTTGCCGAGCGTCGCTTCGAAGATCTGGACGAACTTGCGGCCGAAGTCCAGATCCTTCCAGCGGTCGAACACGCCGCAGAGGAAAGCCCCGTAATCCTCCGCCTCGACGGAGAAGGGCGCCATCCCGCGTCCGAAAAGGGAACTGTGGCTTCCCGGGGGCATGCCGAAGCGCTGGCCTTCCTCGATCTCGAAAGGTGCGCCCGACGTTTCCACGACGGGCAGAAACTGCATGAAATCCGTAAACTGCCGGAGGAAATCGTAAACCTCCCGGGGATGTTTCGAGTTTGCCGCGTTCACGGTCGTCAGGGTGTTGAAGCTCACCTTGTGCCGCATCAAAAGCCCGATCCCTTCCATGGTCCTGCGGAAAGATCCGCCGCCCGGTCCCACCCGGTAGGCGTCGTGAAACCTTTCCGGACCGTCCAGGCTGACGCCGAGGAGGAACCCGTTTTCCGAGAAGAAGCGGCACCACTCGTCATCCAGCAGCGTCGCGTTGGTCTGGAGGGTGTTGACGATCTTCCGGTTTGAGCCGTACCGCTTTTCCAGAAGGAGCGCCTCGCGGAAAAAATCGAGCCCCGCCAGGGTCGGTTCGCCTCCGTGCCAGGCGAACTCCACGGTGGCGTCCTTCCCGTTGATCTCGAGGTTCTGCCTGACGTAGGCCTCCAGGACCGCCCGGGTCATGCGGGACGACAACCCGCGAAGCAGAGCCGGTTTCTCGAGGTAGTAGCAGTAGGTGCACGCCAGGTTGCAGCGGCCTCCGACGACCTTTGCCATGACGGCAAAGGTCCGCGTGTCACCGCCGGCCATCTCGTTGCTTCCCGAACCGCCTTCCGGCCAGAAGGGCGGCCGGAACCAGAAGCAGCAGGGCCGCCGCGGAAGCCGTTCCCGCGTCGCAGCCCCCGCTTTGCGTCCCGGACGGCAGGGGCTCTCCCGTATAGGCCGCGATCGCCTCGAAGAACTCCGAACCGTCGTCTTTTCCGATTTCCCGGTCGATCAGGCTGTTCAGCCTGTTGTTCAGCTCCGTGATCAGGACGGCGTTCGCCGCGGGGTCGCGGGCAAGGTTGTTCATTTCCTCCGGGTCGTTCTGCAGGTCGTACAGCTCGATATCGTTGTCCCGAAGGAGCTCGTGGAGGTTTTTGGGCTTGTTGAAGTTCGAGGAGAAATAGCGCGCGAACTTGTAGCGCTCCGTGATGATCGCCCGGACGAAGCCCCGGACGTCGGTGTCGAAGGTGTAGACAAGCTGCCCATCCGAGTCCAGGCTGCCCTGGGCCATGGTCATGGAGATCATCTCGAAGCAGAACAGCGCCGCGTCGCGCACGGACTCGGCGCTTCCGTCCATCAGTTCCATCAGGTTCTTCCCGCAGAGTCCGCGGGTGAGGGCGGCCTTTTCCCAGGAGCTGATGTTCGTCATGTTGACGAAGGTCGGCGCGAGATCGATGTGGCTCGTCACCGACGAAATGGACCGTCCGCCCGGGTGTTCGGGATGCACGATGATCAGGGGAACGTGGATGTTCTCTTCGTAGATGACCCCACCCTTGCCCTTCAGGCTGTGGGCTCCTCCCATCTCTCCATGGTCCGCGGTGAAGACGATGATCGTGTTGTCCAGCATGTCGAGGCCGATGAGCGTCCGGAGGAGGTCCGTCAGGTGATTGTCGCTGTCCTGGATGCAGTTGAAGTAATAATCGCGGAAGTCTTTCCACCCTTCGGCCGTCGTGACGGAACCGGTCTGCCGCTCCCAACGCGCCTTGTAGGCCCCGACGGCGGCGGGCAGCGTTCCGTCGTACAGGTTCTGGTTCCAGGAATCCGGGATTCCGACGTCGTAGGACTTTTCGTAGAGCGGGTCGTCGGGCGCGCCTCCCACCTCGACCATCCCGTGGAACGTCGGGTCGGTGTTGTAGTACATCACGTCATGGGGGTTGATCAGGTTGACGGCCAGGAAGAAGGACTGGCCGGCCGCGTTCCTTTCAGCGCCCCGGGTCTGCAGCCATTCGGCCGCGGCTCCCTCGATCTCCTCGTCCTTTTCGTACCCTTCCCACTTCGTGCCGATATAATCGCCGGAAACGTTCCAGTCAGCGAAGCCGTAACCTTCCAGATCCGTCAGGGGCTCCTCGTCGTCGTCCCCCAGGATCCCCGCGTTTCCCATGTGAAGCTTTCCCTTGTAGGCGGTGTAGTAACCCGCGGAGCGCATCCGGTCCCCGACGGTCGTGAGTTCCTCGGAAAGGGCCCCCTGCCAGTCGAAGTCGGTGTTGTCGATCATCTTCGTGTCGGGGATGTGGGTTCCCGTGTAGATGACCGACCGCGAGGAGGTGGACATGGTGGCGCAGGCGTAGTGCTTCTCGAAGGTGGTGCCGAGATCGGCCAGGAGTTTCCGGGCCTCGTAGGCCGAGCCTTCCGGGTACTCCTCGAAATGGTGTTCCTGGTCCGTGACGATGAAGACGATATTGTAGTTCCCGTCTGCATTGAGCCTCGGCGTGCGTTCCAGGGTTCCGGCCAGCGAGGGGGTGTTTCCCTTTTCGGCTGCCCCGCACGACGGGGCAAGCATGGACAGGGCCACCGTCGTCGCCATGAGCTTTTTCCTGATCGGCATGGTCTGGTCCCTCCCCTTTTCAGGATGCTTCTCAAGCGGAGCAAGATAGTTAAAAACAAATACGAGTGAACGACTGAGAGTGAAAGAGGGTTCAGGTCCTGTCCTGAAAATTTTAGTCTCAATTAAAAAAAAGGCAAGAACCTCAACCCACTTGCGCTTTTTCAACGTTAAGTTACGATACAAAAGTAGATTTCGATTCACCACTGACAATCCTGTGAATCCTTTGCTTTCATCTCCGCTTCGAACCCCGGAAGGCCCGAAAGGAGGTGCACAACCCCCGGCCGGCAAGGGAGAGCGGATTTGTGAAGGCGGATCGGACCGGAGAGGGAGAAAAGGGAGAAGGCGGGTGAAGGAAACGTGGACACTTCACGGACCGAACCCGGATCGCCCCCCGGAAAGACCGCAAAAACCACACACAACCAAGGGGGTTGTAAATCCACATGAAGAGAATTTTTGCTTTGATCGCAGTCGCGGTTCTCGTGGCCTTCGCCGCTCCGGCGTTCGCCGCGAACCCGTTCGCCGACGTGCCCATGAACCACTGGGCCTATGACGCCGTTGCGCAGCTTGCCTCCACGGGCTGCCTCGTCGGCTATCCCGACGGCGCCTACAAGGGACCCCAGCCGGCCACCCGCTACGAACTGGCCGCCGTTGTGGCCCGCTGCCTGGCCAAGATCGACATGGAGAAGGCCAGCAAACAGGACCTGGAGATGCTGAAGAAGCTGGTGGTCGAGTTCAAGAGCGAGCTCGACGCGCTGGGCGTGAAGGTGGACAAGCTGGATGCCCGCGTGGCGGTTCTCGAGGAGAGGATCGGCGGCTGGAAGTTCAGCGGAAACTTCCGCTTCACCGCGAAGTGGGCCGACGACGGCGATATCGAAGACATCATCGTCAACCAGCCCGGACGTACGAATTATTACGGCGTCGACCAGGATTCCGACTGGAGCGTCGACCGCTTCCGCTGGAACATTGTGAAGTACGTGGATGACAAGGTGACGCTGAACGTCCGTCTGCAGGGCGGAGGCGGCGATGCGCTGAAAGTGGCCCGCGCCTACGCGACGATCCAGTTCCCGTGGGACATCACCGCCAACATCGGCCGGTTCCCGCTCGACTGGGAAGCCGACTTCTACGCCACCGACTTCGCCGGCTACATGATGAACGACGCCTACGTCACCGACTACGACCCGCTCGAAACGGCCGTGTGGTTCACGAAACCCTTCTCCATGGGCAATTTCGAGATGTTCGTCGCCCACAACGAGGACGACAAGTATTCCGACTACTACCAGTACGGCGCCCGGCTCGCGTTTGACATGAACGAGAACCTGAAGCTGGCAGCCAGCTACGTGAAGTACGATTTCAAGAACGCGCCGGATTTCTCCACCCTGTGGGGCGACCTGATCGTGAACTTCAATGAGAACGTGGCCTTCAAGGGGCAGTATTTCGTGCAGGACCTGAACGAGGACTGGGCCTGGTTTGACGACTCGCCGTCCGCCTGGAAGGCCATCGTGACGTTCAGCCAGGACATGCTGAAGTTCACCGACCTGTGGATCGAGTACGCGCAGATCGACCAGGGATTCTACTTCGCCAACGCGGATCCCTACGCCTGGGCACTTGAGGAGAGCATCTTCGGCTACTACAGCGGGTATGCCCGATACGACTCGAAGGTCCTGAACATCGTGGCGAGGCAGAAGTGGAACGACCAGTGGTGGACGTATGTCCGCTACTTCAGCTACGAAGGCGGAAACGAGGACTACGATAACTACACCGGCAGCGTGCGCTACAACTACACCCCGAACCTGTGGTTCGAGCTTGGTTACGACAAGGTGGATGTCGACGGCGGAACCTGGATTGGGGACGACATGGTGTGGTTCCGCACCACCGTCAACTTCTAGTCCCAACCCCGCAAGCGGAGTGTAAAAAAGGGCCGGCCCAAGCCGGCCCTTTTTTCACGACGATGCCGCGGATGAAGGGAAATCCGGGTTTTCGGGAGACGTCACAATGACGTTGTTTGCCCTTGTCCTGATCCTCTTTTCGGCGCTCCTGCACTCGGTCTGGAACCTGATCCTGAAAAAGGTCGGGGGAGGCCCCGAGTTCACCTGGTTTTTCTCGATGATCTCCCTTGTCCTGTTCGCCCCCGCAGCCTTCCTGTCCTTTCGGGGCCTGGAGGCGCTGACTCCGGCCGTTCTCGGGATCGTTGCCTTCTCCGCCCTCTGCGAGACGGGCTACTACCTGGCTCTTCAGAGGGCCTACCTGAAGGCGGATCTCTCGGTCGTCTACCCCATCGCACGCGGCACGGGACCGTTGCTGACCGTCCTCCTTTCAAGCCCCATTCTGGGAGAAGCGTTCGGGCCCGGAGTGCTTTTCGGAACGATCCTGGTTCTTTCCGGCAGCCTGTTCCTGGCCTCGAAGAAGAACCAGCCCACCGTTTTGCCCCCTGTCGGAGGGATCGCGCCGGGGCTTCTTGCCGGGATCTTCATCTGCGGCTATACGCTGGTCGACAAGGCCGCGGTGTCGATGTTCGGCCTGCCGCCCGTCTTCTATTTCTGGGCGGTTCTTTTCTTCCAGGTTCTGCTTCTCACGCCGCTGGCGGCGATCCGGAGGGAGGCCCTGCGGGACGCCTGGATTCACAAGCGCAGGGAAGCCCTGGCGATCGGGATTCTCTGCCCGCTGGCGTACCTGCTGGTTCTCTGGGCCCTTTCCTTTACGCCGGTCAACCGGATCGCCCCCAGCCGGGAAATCGGCATCGTCTTCGGAACCTTCCTCGGTGCCCGCTTTCTGGGAGAAAAGGGGTTCCGCGGCCGTCTGCTGGCCTCCGCCGCAGTCTTCGCGGGAATCCTCCTGCTGGCAGCCCGGTGA
This sequence comes from Synergistales bacterium, assembly GCA_015657435.1. Classification (GTDB taxonomy): domain Bacteria; phylum Synergistota; class Synergistia; order Synergistales; family 79-D21; genus 79-D21. The sequence continues at coordinate 353,228 of JADLKH010000004.1, forward strand.
GACACGGCCGTCGCGGAGGACCTGAAGGGGGATTGGAAATCGCATCGGAGAGCGCGACCGCTTGAAAAGGTCGCAAGGTTGGCAAGAAAGAGGATTTTGAAGAAAATCGCGATTACCGGAATGCCGGAGGAGAAGCACGAATTCCTCCGGCATTCCGGTTTCTCCTAATTTGCTTTAATGATTTTGGTCCCGGTCTTGAAAGCTTCCAGAACATCTTCCCGGAGGGTGATCCCCAAGCCAGGAGACCTTGGTGCACGGACTTTTCCATCAACGATATTTGTCGAGTAATCGGTGATGTCCGCGGCCAATCTCAAGGGCGAGAAGTAGGCATGCCCGAAGGGGTACAGGTTCGAGGTCGTAAGGGCGATATGCAGGGAAGCGGATTGGGTAATCCCTTCCTCAATCATCGAATTGAACAGAATCTCGATCCCCTTGCTGCGGGCCAGTTCGATGATCTGGAGAGTCGCTTTGATGCCGCCGTTTTTACAGACCTTGATGCTGAAAACGTCTGCCGCCTCCAGGCGGATGACTTCCTGTGCATGCCGATAGGAGAGCAGACTCTCGTCAACTGAAATGGGGAACCCGCATTTCTTCCGGATAGCGGCTATCCCCTCGATATTCTCCGCGTCGATCGGCTGCTCAAACAGAACCGGATTTGCTTCGCGAACAATGTCGATGAATTTGAACGCCGAGGGAATGTCATATCCCTGGTTGGCGTCGACGATAAGGGGGTAATCCTTGCCAAGTGAATCACGCACGGCCAGAACACGCTCTCCATCCTGCACCGGGTCGCCGCCTACCTTGACCATCAGGGAATGGTAGCCTTTTTCCTTCTCGCCCCTTGCAGCGGCTACCGATTCCTCGATCGAACCGCCTCCGATGGCTCCCATGATGGGCAACTCCTCGTAAAGAGCTCCTCCCAGAACGCGGTAGAGAGGCATTCCCGAAGCTTTCCCCAGGAGGTCATAGCAGGCCATGTCGAGTGCCGCTTTGGCCATGTGGTTATCACGAACTGCCGAGTCTAGCGTCTCATGGATAATGTGCAGGTTCGTCGGATCTTCCTTGAGGATTGCGGGAGCCAGGTCTTCCTTTAACACCGCGGCTACGGTTTCGGGTGTTTCTCCCGTGAATCTCCCAAGGGGGTCCGTTTCTCCGTACCCGACATAGCCGTTGTCCGTATTGACCTTGACGATGATCGGTTTCGTATTTTCAAGATACCCGTACCTTTTGGACAGTTTGTAGGGTTTCTTCAGGGGGATGCGGGTCTCGATGATCTCAACGGATGTGATGCGCATGGCAATTCCTCATCACCTTTCACTAAGGACTTCCTGCTAATGGACGTAGCCAAGCAGGGTGGGGAGGAAGAGCGAAAGGGGCGGCCAATAGGTCGTCACCAGGATCACGGGGAGCGAACAAAAGAGGATCAACAGCATGGCGGGTTTCATCATCTTGTCTATGGTGACTTTTCCCGTTCGTGCTCCAATGTAGAGAATGCCGGCCATGGGAGGCGTCATCATCCCCATCCCCAGGTTCGCGCCGATGATTGCGGCGAACTGTATGGGATGAACACCCAACTGGAGGATGACGGGAAACAGGAGCGGAGTGACAAGGAGAATCCCGCTGAGTTCATCGACGATCATCCCGACGAAAACAAGGAGAACGTTGATGAGGAGAAGGATAAGTAGCTTGTTTGATGTCAGGCCCAGGAGCATGGTTGCCACATGCTGGGGTACCTGTTCCATTGCATAGATCCGGCTCAGGATGGACGCGAAGAACGTCATGAGCATCATCGTGCCGGTGCTGACCACGGAGGATCGCAGGTCCAGCATGACCTTTTTGACCGTAAGTTCGCGGTAGACGGCAACGCTTACGATGATGGCATAAAAGACGGCCGCTGCAGCCGCCTCGGTGGGGGTCATGATCCCGCCGTAAATCCNCCCGAGAATCATCACCGGCAGCAGGAGAGCGCCGATTGCGGCCTTTGATTTTTGGCGGACAAGGATTGTTTGCTCTTCCCTGGGAAGTTGGGGCAGAACTTCCACGGAAGGGATTTTCCGGACCATGAACACGTTGGCCACACAGAACAGTGTTGCCAGAACGAGAGCCGGTCCGACCGTAGCCAGGAAGCAGGCCGCGACGGATTGGCCCGTGACAAAGGCGTAGACGATCATGGCCAGGCTTGGGGGGATCATCGTGCTCAACACGGCTGCGGAGCTGATGAGGGCAGTGGAGTAACCCCTCGGATATCCGTGTTTTTCCATCTCGGGGATCATGATCGTTCCGATGGCGATCACCGAAGAGGCGGCAGCGCCCGAAATCGCCCCGAAAATGCAGGACACGAGGACGGCAACCACTCCCAGTCCGCCCTTCATCCGTCCCACGAAGACGTTGACGAAATCGATAAGCCTCCGGGCGATACTGCCGGAAGTCACGATATAGCCCGCGGCGATGAAAAAGGGAAGGCTCAGCAGCGTGACGGAGTTGAGGCTGGCAAAACCGGTCGGCAGGAGGAATGAAGGGGAGATGTCCCTCGTGATCGTGAGAAAAATGATCGAGGTCAGCATGCTGAAGGGAATCGGAACCCCCGTAAAGATCAGGATGCTGAAAATGACCAGGGAAACTACGATGGTTAAATCCATGACTCGATCTCCTTTCGGCTCGAAAGCATCTCTTCGGGGATAGATTTCTTCACGAAGACGATGTCCAGCCACTGGAGAAGTTCGACGAAAAAGTAGAAGCACATCAGGAGCAACCCGACCAGGATGCTCGCCTGGAAAAGGACCACAGGATAGGTGCTGCCCAGGAAGGTTGAAACGGATTGTTCCTTGCGGACGATTCCCCAGACGAAATATTCATAGGCCCAGGGCAGAGCATATCCGGCCGCGCAAAAAGAGACCAGGCTGGTCAGGGCACGGGCTTTCGCGTAGTTCAGCGAGCTCCCGAAAAGGAGATGGGTCAGTTCCGCCTTGATATGGCTTCGTTCATAGGCCCCGTAAGCTCCCCCGATGAAGTACACCCAGAAGGCGGAATAGGCGGCGAGCTCCTCGATTCCAACGAAGGGGGACTTGAAAACGTAGCGCATGATGACCTCGATGAAGACCGAGGTTGTTGCTACACAGATGCCGACGAGCATGACCAGTCTTTGTGCCTTGAGGAGGAAAACCCAGATAAACCGACCAAGTTCTTTCAACGGAATACCCCCCTGGTTCGAAATGCCCATGCTTCCTATTCGGGAGCGATGTTTCCCGTTTTAGGGAGTGCCGGTGCCTTTTAAAACCGGCACTCCCTATCGAGAGAAGTTCTACGGGATTTGTTTTTTGGCTGATCTAATTGACCCCCGAGTTCTTTCGCATGATGTCCATGATGTCCTTGCCGATCACCTTGTCCATCGCAGGCCAGACAGAGGTTCGGACCTTGTTCGCAATAACCTTGAGCTGCTTGTCGGTGGGCGTGATGACCTTGATTCCCTTGCTCGCCATCATGTCCCGATATTTCTGATCCTCTTCCATGGCCAGGCTGAAGCTCTTGGCCGCATATTTCGAGGCGACCTCCTGAACAATCTGGCGCTGTATGGGGCTGAGTTTTTCCCAGGCCTTCTTGTTCATGTAGACGAAGTCGTTCTGGAAATGCGTGTTGTACTGAACCCAGACCTTGGTGACATCACGAAATGAACTCCAGGTGTTGAATGGTTGACCGCCGATTTGACAGTCGACCAGTTTGGTCTGCTGAGCGATGTAGAGTTCTCCCCAGGGAACCGGTGTCGGGATATAGCCTAGAGCCAGGACGAGGCTCTGCCATGCCTGGTTGCCCGGCGGGAAACGCATTTTGTACCCCTGCTTGCTCGACTTGGGATCGAGGGTGTCGAAAGTGGGGACCGAGGCGAATCCCGCGCCTCCAAAACCCGCCGCAACGACAGCGAGGGCTTTCAGCCCGATGTCATCCATAGCGCTGGCCATGATGTTGAAAATGTAGGGATTCTTCCCGAGATAGGCGTTTCTTGCCTCTTGCCAGTTCATGACAGAGTAGGGAAGCACCCTGACCTGCAGTTTGGGATCATAGGAGGGAGAAACGGGGAGGGTTCCGATATCCACGGCGCCCCTCATGATCTGCTCGGACACTTCCATCCAGTCGCCAAGTTGATTGGCCGGGTAAATCGTGATCTGGATGGTTCCATTGGTCCTTTGTTCGATTTCCTTTTTCATTTCATTCGTGAGCCTGTCATCCAGCGAACCAACGGGCTGGTAGTGGGCCCATTTCCACTTGATCTGGGGTTCCGCGGCGAAACCGAAGACGGGAAAGCACATCGTCAGGATCAAACCGGCAAGAAACAGAAGCATCGAGACCTTCTTCATAAACTTACCCCCCAACCTAATAATTTGCGATCAGCAAAGAGGCTTTTTTGTCCCGCTCATTATCACCCCGCAGTTGTTCAGGATAGAGACATATTCCCGTTCATGACATACGAACGAATCTGGTCTTGGGACTTTCCGTCAAGGCCAAGGCGCGTAAGGTTTCGGCCCTTTCCCGTAAAATCTTCATTTACCAGGGCGGAGAGAATGGAAAGGACGGAACTGGTGATAGGGGCCTGCAGGTTGCAGGCTTTTGCCAGCTCCAATAGAGGAACGAGGAGGTTCGGGGCATCCTCGGTGACGTAACGGTGCGTGATGCTCTTGGGCGCATCGGGTCCATGGTTTCCGTACGCGGGGTTTTTGGAAAGCAGGTCGGAAAGGGATTCACCTTGTACTGCATAGGCTTTTCTCACCCATTCTTTTGCATCGGTCAGGGCTAGACCCAAAGCCTGTCCTACGGCAAGCCTTTCCGAATCGATCAGTTCCTGCAGCTTCCCCACACTGGGAGTGACCCCGTCTGTGTAGAAGCGGAAATTCCCCTGCGTTGCCTCGATTCGGCCGATATTGAGCAGGACCCCTGCGCAGTGGATCACCATGTTCATGTTCATTAGCCCTGCTTCAAGAACGTTGGATAGAGGATTCAGCCTGAAGGGAANAAACGGATTGGATGCATGACAAATCGGAAGCCGTGTACTTGCCGGGAAAGAGGCGAAAGAGATTGCCTTCTTGGTTCCCCAGATATTGACTTCACCGGGGGCAGTTGCCCTGCAAGCGTAAGGCAGGGTGTCGGTCTCGGAAAGGCCGATGTCAACGCCGCAGTCACGCAACAATTTCGCAGCCTCGAGAGTTCCGAAATTTCCAGGGATGAAAAGAATTCTCATCCCTTTCCGAAGAAACGGGAGAATTTCCTGGAGAATCGGCATCTGCCCGAAAGAGGGAACGACCAGAAAAAGGACCTCCGTCCCCTGGATCGCCTCGTTTGCGTCCGCAGTTGCGCAGCGGAGCTTTCCAAACCCTTCTATCGTGCCGGTCAAAGTGATTCCTCCGGCCTTGGAGATGGGGGAGAGCTTGTCCGCAAAATTCGGGTGTTCGTACAAACCTACGTCATGTCCCAGGAGAGCCAAATGTCCGGAAAGCGCTTGGCCTCCGTTTCCCGCTCCCAAAACCGCCAACTTTGCCATTCACGCCTGTCCCCTTTCAGTAAATGTTTAAATGTCCTACAATTAAACATGTCTAGTGTAGATTTATGCACTCGGTTTTGTCAAGGGTTTCTTGTGTTGACAAAAGTTTCGCCACAGGGGACTTTTGAAGTGGAATCAGTGAACGGGGGGAATAAATGAGAGGAGCTTCGGGTTTACCGTATAATCAGCGAATAACGGGAAAGAGTCGCAGGAGAGACCCAGGGTGGTGTTGACATGTTCAAACCGGTGAGTCGGACGAATTTGCATGAAGATGTGCTTGAACAACTGCTTTTGGCGCTTAAGGAAGGAAAGTGGCGTCCGGGAGAAAAGATCCCGGGTGAATTGGCTTTGGCGAAGGACTTTCAGGTCAGTCGCAACTGTGTGCGAGAGGCCCTCAAGGCGCTGACTCTGTTTCGGATTCTGGAGGCCAAGGCCGGCCAGGGAACCTTCGTCAGCGGGGATGCACTGCGCCAGATCGCAAACAATGAGCTTGTCCGGCATATACGAGACAAGGCTTCCCTGATCGAACTTGCGGAAGTTCGCATCATCCTGGAATCCCACATTATCGAGATGGTTGTAGAAAGAGCCGGCGATGAGGATCTTGAGAAGCTGAGGAAGATCGTGGATGAGGAAAAGCGCCTGGGGCCCGGTTTGACGGAGGAGACGCTGCGGGCCAGGGCGAAGTTCCATGAAACCATGGCGGAGCTTTCTGGAAACAGTATCATGGTTCGGCTGCTTCACTCGATCAAGGCGGAACTGGATGCGCAAAGGAGCCGTTACCTTTCCATGCCGGAGGAACGATGGCAGCGGATGATGAACGAACACGAGAAGATCCTCGGGTTCATCATGGAAAGAAATGCGGAGAAAGCGAAAGAGGCCTTGTACAACCATTTGGTCAATGGAATGGAAACGGTTCTATCCTCGTAGGAACTCCTCGGTGACCAAGTCTTCCTGTTTCCAGGGTTTTCCCGGCGGCCTCCCTTTCTTGGGGAGGCCGCTGCTGTTTAAATTCCGGGTTGTTTCGATGCCCTGCACTCCCGTTTAGGTTGAATGTGATCAGCTAAAAAGCCATAGCTTGACAATGATGTGAATTATGAAACAATATCCCTGGATCCCGGTATATTGGGATCCAGATTTTCGGAAGGGGGGCAGGAATGTCGATGGATTTGAAGGATCTCCTGGACGGGACGTCGGCAGGATACACGAGAGACCTGGACGACATGGTCGTCGAGGTGTTGAGGAAGGCGATTCTCAGCGGGCATTTCAAGTCGGGAGAGAAAATCGCCCCGGCGGAAATCGCGGAAATCCTGCAGGTCAGCCGCATGCCCGTGAGGGAGGCCGTTCAGAAGCTTGAGGCCTACGGCATCGTCACCGTAACGGGCGGACGCGGAAGCGTGGTCAGGGGGCTTTCCGCGAAGGAATTCGGCCAGCTCTGCATGGTGCGCGAACTTCTGGAACCCAGGGCGGCGGGTCTCGCGGCCGAAAATATCACCGAAGAGACCCTGCGAAAGCTGGAACAGGTTCGCGGCCAGCAGGAACAGGCCAACAGGGAAAACCTTTGCGCCGAAATTCCCCTCCTCAACTACGACTTTCACCACACGATCGCCGAGAGTTGCGGCAATCCCTTCCTTAGTGAAATCATCGACATCCTTCTCATCCTGACGACCATCTACTGGAACAGCACGATATCCGTTCCCTTCCTGGACAGCGATAACCTGGCGGAGCACCGCGGGATCCTGGAGGCCCTGGCAGCCCGGGACACGGAGAAGGCCTCCCGCGAGATGGCCCGGCATCTCAGCAAGAGCGAGGAAACGATCCGGAGATCGATGGAAGAATAAAAGAACTGGGGGGTGAAGCCTCATGAGTGCCAGCACATGGTTCCTCGGCATTTCTGTCGGCCTGTCGGTCCTTTCCATTTTCATCGCCGTATTCTGCGGAAAGTTTTTCGAGAAGTTCAACTGAGGCCGGGCAAGCCGGAAGGCGGGTGGGAACAATGGACATGAACCGTATTCTCATCGTGAGCCTCTTCTTTTTCGTCCTGCCGGGAATCGTCCTGTGGTTCACGCGCAAGCGCGCCGAGTCGGTGGAGAACTACATGGTGGCCGGCCGATCCGTCGGGCCGGTTGCAACGGCCCTGACGGCCATCTCGGCGGCAACGAGCGCCGGGCTTTTCGTCGGCGGGGCAGGCATGGCCTACAAGTTCGGCTGGGGCGGGGCCACCTGGCAGCTCGGAGCGTTTTTCGGAAGCTTCTTCACGTGGCTGGTCGTCGCCCCGCGCATCAGGCAGGTTTCGCGCAACCTCAACGTCATGACCGTGCCCGAGCTTTTCGCCCAACGCTATGGGTCCGACAAGTTCTACGGGTTCGCCGCATTCTGGATCGTGGTCTTCACGATCCCCATGCTTGTGGTGCAGCTGCGGTCCGGAGCCCTGATGATGGAAGCCTACATGAAGATCCCCTACACCTGGTCGCTGGTGATCATGAGCCTTGCCCTCGTCGGCTTCACGGCGCTNGGGGGAAGCGTCGCGATTTCCTACCTCAGCACCGTCCAGGGGCTGATCATGATCGGCGGTTCCGCGGTCGCCGTGGCGGTGGGCCTGAGCCTGGTCCACGGCATCGGCGGCATGGACGCCTCCCTGACGCAGCAGAGCCCGTCGCTGACGGCCTTCATCGGCGACGTGCCCAGAAGTCTCTGGTACAACCTGTCGGTCGTCTACCTCTTCGGGTTCTTCAGCAGCCCCCACGTCGTGGCCCGGTACTACAGCATGAAGGACGGCAACACGGCCCGCTGGTCCTTCCCCATCGCGATGGTCGTGGCGATCCTCTGGACCGTGGTGGCCGTGCTCATCGGGCTCTTCGTCCGGGCGCTCGGCTACGACCTGAAAAACCCCGACATGGCCTTCGCCACCTTCACCAGCGAGATCGTGCCGCCTTTCGTGGGCATCCTCCTGGTCCTGGTTTTGCTCGGAGCCATCTTCACAACCCTGGATACCCTGCTCATGGCCGGAGGAACGAGCGTGGTCCACGACCTGATCGAGCGCTCCCGGGGCAAGCCGCTCGAAGATGCGGTCAAGCTCCGCTACTCGAAGATCGTCATGGTCGTGCTCGGGGCCATCGCCTTTGGTCTCTGTCTGGTCAAACTGCCCCTCATCACCATTATCAACGCCTTTGCCTTCGGGGCCTTCATCATGGTCCTGGGTGTGCCGCTCCTTTTCGGCATCTTCTGGGACAAGATGAACCGTGAGTCGGCCCTGTTCTGCACCACCCTGGCCCCGGTCCTTTACATCCTCTGGAGGCTCTACCTGGTGAAGCCGACCGGCCTCGGAGAGATTCCCGGGACGCTCCTGGTGATCGTGCCGATCTGCATCGTGTGGAGCATTCTCAAGCCGGCAACCCGTGAGGAGTACTTCACGCGCTATGCCGAAAAAGTCCTTGGGCGGTAAGGAGGAATCCGTTCGATGAAAATCGTCCATTACATCAACCAATATTTCGGCGGCATCGGTGGAGAAGAGAAGGCCGACGAGCCGCTCCATTTCGTGGAGAACGCGGTGGGTCCGGCCAGGGGAATGCAGCAGCTGCTGGGAGAAAAGTTCTCTTTCGTCACGGCGGTTTGCGGTGACAATTACTTCAACTCCAATCCCGAAGCCGTGGCCGAAGCCGTGGCCGCAAAATGCCGGGAGGAAAAAGCGGTTCTCTTCGTCGCCGGGCCGGCGTTCAACGCCGGCCGCTACGGCCAGGCCTGCGGGGCCGTTTGCGCCGCCGTGGACGAGAAACTGGGGATCCCGGCCATCTCGGGCATGTACGAGGGGAACCCGGTTCTGGAAACCTACCGGCGGAACGCCTACATCTTCCCGACGACCGAGATGGCCGCAGGCATGAACGATGCCCTGAAAAAAATGGCCGCCTTCGCCGTGAAGCTCGTCGCAGAGGAGCCGCTCGGCACGGCCGCGGAGGAAGGGTACTTTCCCCGCGGCGTCAGGCGGGAAGTCGTCCGCCGGGAAAACGGGGCAAAAAGAGCCGTGGACATGCTCATGGCCAAGCTGAACGGCCAGCCTTTCGCCACCGAGATCCCCATCTTCGTGCTGGAGAAGGTGCCCCCCGCCCAGCTGAAGAAGCCGCTTTCCGAGGCCCGGGTCGCCATCGTCACCGTGGGCGGCCTCGTTCCCAGGGGAAACCCCGACAAGATCCGCTCGTTCGGGGCGGAGAAGTGGGGGGCCTACGCTTTTGACGAGAAGGCTCCGACGCTGGAAGGGAAAGACTATGAAACCATCCACGGCGGGTACAATCCGAATTTCGTGAACGCCAACCCGAACTACGTCGTGCCCGTCAACATCCTGAGGGAGTATGAAAGCCGGGGGACGATCGGTTCCCTCCACCCCGTGTTCTATTCCACGGCCGGAGTGGGCGGAGCGGTGGTCGTCTGCCGGAAAACCGGGGCCGAAATCGCCGGGGCGCTGCAGGAAGCCAACGTCGACGCGGTGATCCTGACGGCGACCTGAGGAACCTGCACCCGTTGCGGTGCAACGGTTTCGAAAGAACTCGACCGGTACGGGATCCCCAACGTGCTGATTACGGCCATGACGACCCTGGCGAAGAACGTCGGGGCCAACCGCATCGTGGCGGGGACCAAGATCCCGCACCCATGCGGCGACCCGACCGTCTCGCCGAAGAGGGACCGGGAAATCGGCATGCTCCTGCTGGAAAAATCGTTCCAGCTTCTGCAGAAGCAGGTCCAGACTCCCGAGATCGTGCAAGCCGTCTAGCGGGAAGGGGGATGCCGTCATGAAACTGGAAATGCAGACCTTCAAGGTCACCGACGCCGAATTTGGTCCGAAGACCCGCCTGTGCGGCGGGAAGCTGGAGCTCTCGGCGGAAGCGCTCAAATCCCACCTGCTGGAGGACCCGATCTTCGAGGACGCCTGGATCGAGCTGGTCAAGCCGGGAGAAAACACGCGCATCATCCACGTCGCCGACGTCCTGGAGCCGAGACTCAAGCTCTCGGGCGGAACCGCCTACGCGGGCACGGCCTCTCCGGTGTCGAAGCTGGGCTGGGGGATCACCCGCGCCATGGAGGGCGTTACCGTGATGACCTCCTGCCAGTTCCCCCTGAGGCGCCACGGAGGGCTCAATGTGGTCCGCGACGCCGCCCTGGACATGTCGGGCTCCGCCTCCGGCCTGACGCCCTTCAGCGGGAAAATCAACATCGTCTGCTGCCTCAGGCTGAAACCGGACCTCGACGAGGACCAGTACGAGGAATCCGTCCGCCTGGCCGGGGCGAAGGCCGCCCGTTTCGTGGGGGAGGCCATGCGGGACGCCGAGCCCCATGAAGGCCGCACCTTCACCCTGGAGGGGGCGAAACAGGGCCTGCCGAACGTCGCCCTGCTCTACCAGGTGCACGCCGTGGGCCTGAACCTCAACAGTTTCTTCTATGGGATGCCTTTCAGCGGCCTGCTGCCCATCCTTGTCCACCCCAACGAGATCCTGGACGGGGCTCTTGTGGACGGGAACTGGAGCCACCCGGCCGTGAAAACGCCCACCTGGTTTCACACGAACAGCCGGCTGGTCCACGAACTGTACGACCGGCACGGCAAGACGCTCAACTTCGTCGGCTTCGTTCTCTACCGGGGCCGGTTCGAAGAGATGCAGGGCAAGGCCAGGTGCGCGAACCAGGTGGTCAACACCGCTCAGATGCTGCACGCGGACGGGGCGGTCGTGAGCTGGGAAGGCGCCGGGAATGCCTTCATCGAAACGATGCTTGTCGTGAAGGGCTGCGAACAGGCCGGCATCAGGGCCGTGCTGCTGACCTTCGAGCACGGCGGCCTCAAGGGAGTGGACGAACCGCTGTTCTACTCCGAGGCGGAGGCCAACGCCATCGTCAGTTCGGGCACGTACGAGCGGGAGATCGTTTTGCCTCCCGTCTCGAGGGTCGTGGGAGGGGAGACGTTCGTGATCAACCCGGAGGAAGGGGGCATTCCCCTCGACGCGAAAGGGCGNATCGAACTGCACGACCGCCTGCAGCTCTACTGCGCCGCCAACGAGTACGGGTTCACGAAGAACAGCTGCGCGGACTACTGAGACAAAATGGAGCAGAGCGCCCATACGGGCTGAATCGCAAGGAAGGGGCCTTCCCGAAGCGGGAAGGCCCCTTCCTTTTTTTGTCCCGGGGCTGCGGTCGGGAGCCGTTTTATTGTTTCATGACGAAACGAAGTTGACAGACCGTCCCATTAATGCGGATAATAAAGGCAAACGCACCTTTTAAATTTAATAATGTAGCACTATCCCCGGTTTTAAAGGGCAAAACGTCTTGAGATAGTGAAACTAAAATTTATTCCTTGTTCCGACAACGAATCGAAGGGAGGAGTGCAAAGAGACGATCTGCGTTTTGTGCGGAGAAACTCGGCAGCTTTGCATGACCGGCAGCGGCATTGGAGATGGAAAGTGAGGTGTCCGGTTTGCGTTCGAGCAAGAAAGGTCCCATCATTCTGTCCCTGTTTGCGGCGATCCTTTTCGCAACGGCGGTGTGGGCCGGAGCGGTCCACTACGGCGACGTCAACATCAGCTCCGACCCGGCCAAGGCCCTTCTCCTCTATCCGAACATGGTCAAAGACTGGTTCGACAACAGCCCGGCGATGTCCGGCGTGAATTTGACGACGCCCGCGTTTGTCGGTGACCACGGTTCGGACGTTCAGGGGGAAATCGGCTGGACGACCAGCGAGGAAGAGATGATGGCCTTCCTCGAAAGCCTGCCGACGACGAGGATGAAGATGAAGATCGTCTCCGAGATTCCGACCCGCGACGAGAGCGGAAACATTGAAGGCCGTTTCAAGCTTCCCCTCCTTGTCTTCAGCAAACCCTCCCTCTTCAACCCCAAGGATCTTCATGACCTGGGAAAACCGATCGTCTGGCTGCAGGGCCAGATCCACGGCAACGAAACGTCGGCCGGCGAGGCCATGCTCGTGATCGCCCGGAAACTGGCGACGGGGCAGATGGACGATGTTCTGGACAAGGTTTCCGTGGTCATGCTGCCCCGGTATTGCGTTGACGGGGCCTACAAATACCAGCGCGGAACGGATGCCATTCGGCCCGTGCGAACGAACCTGGACCAAAACCGGGACAACACTTCCTTCGAATCGCCCATCACCCGGATCGTGCATCGGCTGGTGAACGACTACCGTCCCGACGTCACCGCCGACCTGCACGAGATGGGTTACGGCGTCACGACGGAAAGGAACCTTTCGAAGCAGAACCTGGGGTACAGGGATTATCAGCTCGAAGAGATCCAGACGCTGGTGGCTCCCCTCAAGAACGTGCCTCAGCCCGTCAGGTTGATGGCGACCAACCTGTTCGAGGCGAACGTATCCAGGGACCTGGTGGATCACCACATGAACTCCCACTGGTACACGATGAGCACCTCCAGATGGGTGTCCGCGGACGTCTGGGACGGGACCCAGGTGATTTCGGGCGAAGTCCAGGAAATCCAGACCCTGCAGGAGGGCAACCCGGACGAGGGAATCACCGACCCGTCCTTTTCCCTCAAGCCTGCCGTGAGCATCCTGTTCGAAAGCCGTTCGCCGAAGGTGCGGGTCAACTACATGAGCCGAACCTATGCCCACAGCCTGGCGGTTGAATCGATCCTGAACACGGCGGCCGCCAACGCGGACGAACTGAAGCAAACGCTTGAGAATGCCCGGCAGGAGATGATCGATCTGGGCAAAACGGTCGATCCGGCGGACCAGGTCGTGCTCTGGTCGACGCATGAGACCGTCCCGGATCAGTTCCGCCGGACCCTCGTGTTCAATGCCGACCGCAGCGCCATGGAGATCCGCTCCATCCCCTTTACCGCCCTGAGGGTCAAGAACCTGACGACGCTCAAATCAGTGACCCGGCCCAGGGCCTACATCATTCCCGCCGATATCGAGAATGCCGGTCTGGTGGCTTCCCGCCTTTCCTATACCGGCGCCAGGCTCGAGAGGCTGAAGCAGGCCAGTCCGATCGAGGTGGAGGCCTACACGATCACCTCGGTCGGAAAGCCGGGGGATCAGTCTCCAAGGGGAAGCGGATTCAGCGGCCTTTCAGTTGTCGCCACGGCGGTCAGCTCCGAGACGAAAACCGTCAGCTTCCCCAAGGACTCCTACGTCGTCTACATGGACCAGACGGCCGGCACGCACGCCGCGCTGGCCCTTGAACCTCTCGGCAACCGCAGCTATGCCAACTACTGGATGACTCACGTGAAGGACGGGACAGGCGGCGAAATCGGATTCCTGCCCGCCTCCGTCGACCAGGAGTTCGGGGCCTATCGCTACATGCAGGAACCCCGGCTCGACACCTATCCGGTCATCATCGACGCTCCCTTCGTTGACGGGACGATGATCGAGGACATCATTCCCCTGACCGGGGACGAGATGGACGGATACGAGGAAGAAATCGGAAAGCCGATCGTCTACGTCAGCAAGTTCCGCGTTCTTGAAGGGACAGCGGATTTCACCGCCACCCTTCCCTACGACTACGACGGACGGTCGATGGTGGGCAAGCGCTGGTTCCTCTATAACTGGGAATCCGAAGAGTTCGACTTGCTGCCGGAGGTCCTTGCCGAAAAAACAACCAGCAATATCGCCGTGGATGACGATCACATTTCCGGTGACGGAGAAGTTCTGCTCGTCGCCGCGGAACCACGCGGCAATGGCGCAAGCGGCGGGGGCTGCAACACGGCCGGGATGGCGGGAATGCTTTCCCTTGCGCTCCTGCCCGGACTGGCGCTCGTTCTCAGGAGGAATCGGTAGAACCGGGGCGAAGGGCAGCTGCGGCAACTTGAACTGCCGAAACGCGATCAACGCCTTATGAAGAGGGGGCCTACCCGAAGCGGGGAGGCCCCCTCACTCATTTTCTGATCTCCTCGAACTTTTCGAGAAGATCGCGCATCCCGTCGGCCAGCAGCTCAACGGCCGGGCCCGCCAGGTATCGGGGCACTCCGCCATAGAAGGCCTCGGCGATGGATCCCGCGATACAGGCCTGCGTGTCGGCGTCGCCTTTGAGCCACACCGCCAGGCGCACGGCCGACTCGAAGTCGCTGGAATCGAAGAAGGCGCAAAGGGCTTCCGGCACGCTGCCCGGGCAGGTTTCGTCAAAACCGTACGTCGGCCGGATGTCGATGACGCGCCGGGAAACGTCGTAGCCGAAGTTTTTCGAAATCCAGCTTTGGATCTCCTCCTTGCCTGCCCCGGTCCGGGACAGGAAAATCGCTCCCGCCACCGCCTGGGCCCCCTTGATTCCCTCCGGGTGGCCGTGGGTCGGCAGGGCCGTACGCCGGGCTTCCTCCAGCGTTTTTTCCAGGGTCTTGAAAGCCCAGCCGATCGGCGAAACCCGCATGGCCGAGCCGTTTCCCAGGCTGTCGTACGGCTCAAAATCCTCCCGGTGAAGCCATGCCTGGAATCTTCTCCCGTAACCTTTTCCCGGGAACCGCCGCCCCCAGTCCCGGTAGACCTGCCCGTATTCGATCCCGTGGATCAGGGCATCGGCCGTGGCCAGGGTCAGGGCCGTGTCGTCCGTGAAGGCCGAACCTTTCGGGAACAGCTCGAAATCGTACCGTTTCGCGGGGTGGAACTCATAGGTGGATCCGACGATGTCGCCGACGATCGCTCCGATCATGGGGCATCCCTCCAGGGACAAAGATGGCGTTGCCGCGGTAAAAGCATACCGGACCCAGACGACAGGATAAGACGGAAAAGCGAAGATTGTCCGGGAACCTGCAAAAAATGGGAACTTTCGAAAGGCGGGATCGTCAAACCTTCCTCGACAAAAGGCCTGTCCTGAGACTAAGATGAAGCGTTGCGTTGAGGCATTTGGGTAGAGCGCCGTTGGGTCGTTCCTACGCTCAGGGAAATTCACACGGGAGGTGAAAGCATGAGAGGGCAATTCAAATTCCAGGAGGACTGGGTCTACAAGATGCCCGTGCATTTCGGCGGCTATCCGTTTTACCCGGTCAGGACCGTGTACGGGGATATGACCGGCCTGCAGGTCGGGTTTGAAACGGATCCGGAAAAACTGCTGCCGCTGATTCCCGAGGATTTCGAACTCCTGAAGCCCCAGGTGAACGTGCAGTACGCGAACTGCCGCGAAGTGGAATGGATGGCCGGAGGGGATTACCGGCTGATCCAGGTGACCGCGCCGGTCAGGTACATGGGGAATTCCGAGGGGCTTGTGGGCGAATATGCCCTCGTCGTCTGGGAGAACAAGGCCTGTCCCATCATCGGCGGCCGGGAGGAAGACGGGGTTCCGAAGATCTTCGCGGACATCGCCCTGGAGCGCCACAACGGAGACTACTGGTTCACCGCCGCAAGCTACGAGAGCGTCAACTTCCTCAAGCTGGATTTCCGGAAAACGGGGGAGATGTCCGAGGGGGAAATCGCCGAAGCCAACAAAAACCCGAAGATCAATCTCTTCGGCTGGCGTTACCTGCCCAACCTGGGCAAAGGCGGAGCGACCCTGAGCCATGCAACCCTCTACCCGCAGGAGGCGACGATCAGGCAGGGATGGACGGGGGAAGGAACGGTCACGTGGACCGAAGTGACCCCGGAACAGCACCCCCTGCAGTGGAAGATCATCAACACGCTCGCCGGCCTGCCTGTCGTCAGGTTCACCGGCGCAACGATGATGAAGACGACGGCCCGGCTCAACGTCGGGGATTCGCGAATCCTGCCGTAGGGAAGAAGGGGACAAAAACATGAGCGGTTATTTCGAGAACAAGGTGGCGGTGGTGACGGGAGCGGCTTCGGGCATCGGCCTCGGGATCACGGAGAAGCTCCTGTCGGGCGGCGCCGAGGCCGTGTTCATGGGAGACCTGAAAGAGGAAAACCTGAAGAAGGAAGCGGATCGGCTAAATCTGGCCTACCCCGGGAAGGTTTTTCCCATGCAGACCGACGTGACGAAACAGGAACAGGTCGAGGCTCTGGTCAAGGCCGCGAAAAACCACTCCGGGCACCTCGATTTCGTCTTCAACAACGCCGGGATGGGCATGACCCTGCCGACCGAGCAGATCACCTTCGACATCTGGCGGTTTGTCGTCGACCTGAACCTGATGGGTGTTGTCTACGGAACCTATTCCGCGATCCCCATCATGAGGGAGCAGGGTTTCGGGCACATCGTGAACACCGGATCCATCACCGGCCGCATCCCCGTCCCCTACCAGGCGGTCTATGCGGCGACCAAGGCGGCGGTCGTCTCCATGACGGAAAGCCTGCAGTACGAACTCGAGGCGGAGGGACTGCAGTTCAGCACCTTCTGCCCGGCCAACGTCATCACCCCGATCTTCGGGAACTTGACCCCGCCGCCCGATTCCGTCACGGTGCCGGACGCGATTGACTACATCTTCGGGGAAATCGAGAAGAAGGCTGTCGTGATCATTCTGCCGCAGAGCGCCAGGGATTTCGAGGCCCTGTACAGGCTCGACAAGCCGGAATTCGACAAGTTCGCCCGCAAGCTCGCGGCCGAGCGACGGGAAAACTACCGGACGAAGGGGACCTATTATTAGAGGCGTGCGAGTCGGCAAAAAGCAGGGGGAGGCCCGAAAGCCTCCCCTGCTTTTTGCCGTCAGGCCCGGGCTTCCGCTTCCGAGGCCATTTTTTCGATAAGGCCCAGCAGGTGCAGCAGGTACAAAAGAAGGGCTCCGTTGGCCGCCAGGATCACACCGATGATCCGCCCCGGGATGAGGTTCGCGATGAGCATCGAGGCCCCGAACATGACGGAGACGAGGTTCATCGCCACCTGAACCAGGTTGAGCCGAACGAGGACCGGGGGGACGGGCCCGCGAGGTCCTTCTTTCCGTTCGAGCATGGGCGCGAGAGTCCTCTTCAGGCCCAATAGCCCGCCCGCGACGTTGAGGACCGCGATCAAAAGCGTCAAAACCGGGACCAGAACTCCCGGGACGATGCAGGAAACCACACCGAGAGCCGCGAAGGGAAAGCCCAGGGCGATCATCAGCCAGGATCGCCGGAAGGGCCCGATCGGGGTGCTTCCCGAGGCCAGCATCTGGATCGCCTGGATCACGACCAGAAGCCCGAGCTGGGCGCTCCCCGAGAAGGGGATCAGGCCGAGGTTCACGGGGACCAGCAGCGTTCCCAGGATCAGCATGAAAACCCCCGTCAGCAGGATCATGGCCTTGTCGATCGGCAGGCCGCCTTCTCCCTCCGGGATTTTTGCCGCCTCGGGGTAAAGGCGGTAGACCTTCCGAAGAAGGATGGCCAGGGCCAGGATCGCCGCTCCGTAAGCCAGGACCGCCGCGGCCGTTGTCCGCACCGGCAGGAGCTCGTGCTTCCAGACGAGCAGGCCGATACTCATCGACAAAAGGTAGACCGCGCCGCATGCCGGGGCCAGATATTTAAGGATCCCGCCATGCTCAATCCAAGTGGAGAATTTCTCTTTGGACGCGAACATCCGGACCAGCTGCAAAAGGCCCCCCAATCCCAAACAGGCCGCCAGCGCCAGGCGGGGAAGCCGGGCGAGAATGTCGGGGACGAAGCAGGTTACGATGCCCGTCGCCGCGACGAGCACACCCGCGGCCAAAAGCGGTTTTGACCGCCGTATCTCGCCGAAGGGGGTCTTCCCCAGGGCAACGATCTGCACGGCGAAGAAGAACAGCAGCAACCCGTACAGCCCGTTCTCGTAGTAGGGGAGAAGGCCCGAAGACACCGGGAAAAGCAGGATCCCGGCGATCGTCATCGTCATCCCGGCGAGAAACAGGATGACGACCTCCAGATCCAGATCCGCATCCTTGAACATGTCGCTTCCTCCCCCTTGTGCAACGGTATCACGCAAATCTCATCCCGATTATATCCCTCTTGGAGTTCGGGAAGATCGGGGTTCATGCAAGACATCCTGATAGAGCTTTAAAATGATGTGATCGAGGGAAAACGTGCGGAAAGAACATCGCCCGGAGAGTTCCCGAAAAGGAGGAATGAAAATGAGCGCCGTCAGCGGAAAACAATACGGGACCGCCGTCGTCGACACGTCCCTGGGCCGGAAGGCGATCGATTCGGAGGGCTCGACGATCGCGGGCGTGCGGATGGACGCGGAGCGGGCCTACGCGGGGATTCCCAGGTTGCTCGAAAAAGTGATCAATCACGGCGACATCCCCGCCTGGAACCAAATCAGACAGCGCATCGACACCCTCGCCATCCACCTCGACGCCGCCTTCGAATCGCTGGACCGCGAAACCGGCTTTGCTACGGAGGTGCAGACCCAGGTCCGCAACGGGAAGAAACTCCTGTTCAAGCCCAACCTGGTCAGCCCCACCGTCATCGACTCGGACACGCACGGAGAAGGGCCGGGTTCCCCCATCTGCACCGAGTGGGCGCTGGTGGCCGCCCTCATGCGCTGGTTCCACGACCGGCTCGAAATTCCCTATTCAGGGATGGCCCTGGGGGAGGCCTCCACGACGACGTTTTTCCTGGCCCACGTTTACGGCAAAGCCCTCGGGAAGCCTCTTCCCACGGAAGCGGTTTACGAGGGCAAAATAGGCGACTTCAACGGAGGCTGGACCTTCTGGCACGTCCGCCGGTATCTGGCGGAGAGTTTGCCCGCCTCCAGCGGCGAAGACCCGATGAAAGGTTACGAGGAAAGTGTTTCAGGCCGGTTCATCCCTCCGGGCAGGACCGATGGGAGGCTCATGGTCTACGACCTGAACAAGATCCAGGAGGATCCCGCCAGAGGGCGAACCGTCCCGGTGCCCGACGGGGCGATCTACAGGGAGATCACGCTCCACAAGGCGATCGTCGGCGGCGACCCCGACAACCCGGAGGATCTGAAGGATTACCCGGGCTGCGTTCTGGTGAACGTGCCGAAACTGAAGATCCACGCGCAGGACCTGATCACCAGCGCCATCAAGAACATGGGCATCGGCCTCTACCCGACCCAGTGCGCCTACGGGACCGGCCGGGAGGACACGAACTGGAAATATTCCTGCCCGCCTACGGAGATCCCGAGCTACAAGGGGAAACTGCCGCACTCGCCCTGGGTTTTGGAGCTGGACGAGCGCACCTGCCTGCCCAAACGGGACGGGAATGGCCAATACATCGGCACGAAGACCGCGGGCTTCTCCGGCACCCAGTCGGATATCGTCCGGGCGGTGCAGAACCAGGGCGTGTTCATGCTGCACGTCGTGGACGCCATCGACACGATCAACATCAGCCACAACCCGGACGGCCGGGCGGTGCGGAACCCGGAGGGCTACGTGTGGGCCTCCCTGGACTGCGTGGCGGTGGATTTGCTCTGCGCCCGCACCTGCTTCAAGACCCTGCCCATGGCCGAAGCCCGGAAGCTGAAGGATGAGAACGGCTGGCCGTGCGAGTTCGTCCGGCACGTGCCCGTGGCGAAGGTCGACGGGCCGAACATCGCAACGGGCACGGGCCTCGACTCCCCCCTCTTCCGGTACGACCTGTACCGCTACGCGGAAAGCCGGGGCGTGGGGCTACAGGCCTACCGCGTCACCGGCTGGGACACCGTGACGGACACGCCTCTTGCCTCCGTCGGTGGACATTTGGGCCGGGTCGAAAACGGCCGGTTCCACGAGCTGATGACCCAAACGATGTACTACAACCCCCTGACGTTCCTGCACGACATGCAGAAAACCGTCCTGAGCTATGCGAGGGCTTCGGACGAGAGAACCGGCACCGCCTTTTACCGGGAACTTATGGAAACCTTCGACGAGAACGGCGACGGAGTGATCGACTACGACGAGAAGGGACGNCGGGGGCTGGACACGGCGCAGTTCGGAACCCTGGGCAAAACCCTTCACATGCAGGCCACGGAGCCCTACGGAGGGCTCAAGGGCCCCTTCCTGGAATCCGCCTTCTACGTGCGCAACGCCGACCCGAAACTCAACGCCCAGGGGCACGATTTCGCGAAGGGGATGGCGCTCGTGACGAAGGCGACCATTGCCTTCAACCTTTCGCGGTCTGAAACCGTCACCCCCGACCCGTTTTTCCCCGGCATGAGCTTTGGCGGGGGCCTGTGGCCCAGCCTGAAGACCGTGGAGCGCCTGGCGGCCCTGGGAGGCCTTTACGGGACAGGAGCGCCGGGGGAAATCGACCTCGGGTCCATGTACGGCCAGGCCTTCCTGTACGCCGACAAGACCCTGAACGCGGGCGGCTACAGCGGAAGCACCGACCAGCTGCAAAACGACTCCGGCTGCATCGGCCGATACTTCGATGCGGTATCGGGCGGAGCCGGGCCCCTGGACTTCGTCCTTTACGTGCCCAAAGGCTGCGGCAGCCCCGGAACGCAGGCGATCCCCAACGTCGAGGAGACGGAGGATCCCGGAAAGGTTTACACGGCGAGCTTCGACGGGGGAAAGGAAATCTGGTGAGGAAATCGATCGGCAACAGCAAAGGCCTCCCCGAACGGGAGGCCTTTTTCATTTACCGAAACGCTTCCCGGCAGCTAGAGCGTAACGCCTTTCTCTCCGAGGATTTTTTCCAGTTTCCGGAGTTTCCTCATTGCCTGCGTCCGTGATCGTTTCCCCAGTTCGATCACGAGCGCTTCAAGCACGGTGAGCGCCGGCGCCATCGTGTAGTGGTTTCTTGCGGGGCTCACGCAGAGGACCGCGTCCGCCAGCGGGGCCGCCGGGTTGGAGAGTTCCGTTGTCATCAGGATGATCGGGATTCCCATCGATTTTGCGATGTGAAGGACATCGAAGGTCCGGCTGGCGTAATGGGGGCCGCCGTAGGAGAGAGCCAGCAGACAATCTCCTTCGGCCAGGTCGATCAGGTCGTCGAACATTTCCTCCGAGCCGGCTCGGTCGACCATGTAGATATTCGACATGAATTGATGGAGCAGGGAAAAACCATAGCGTGTGATTCCCTGAGACGAACGCATGCCGAAAAGAAAGATTCGGTTGGCCTTCTCGAGCAAACCGACCGCCGTTTCGAAGTTCTCGAACAAAAGCGGAGTCAGCGACTGCGTGAGAGCCTCGATGTTGTCACGCGTCGCTTGGACGAGCGGATGGCTAACCTTTTCGGAATCGCTCGTCAGCGCCTCCTCCCATTGCTCCTTCATGTGGGCTCGAAAGGAATGGGCACCGGCCGGAATCGATCCTTCCCCCTCCCTTCCTGAAGATTCTTCCCCCGCATCGCTCCAGGAATCTTCCATCTGCCACCAGAGGGAAGCTTTTGAAGAAATCAGCAGGGACTGCAGCGCCTGCTGAAGGGCGTGGTAGCTTTCGAACCCCAAACCCGCCACTGCGCGGACGACCGTGGAGGGGCTCAGCCCGCTTTGCTTTGAAACTTCCTCCACCGTCATAAAAACCGCCTGCTGGAAGTTTTTCAGGAGATAGTCGCAGACAAGCTTCTGTCGTACGGGCAAGTTCTGCGAGCCCCAACGCAGTTTTTCCAGAGGGCTCATTTCTGCCGGTTTAAGGGCCTCCATCACTCTCACCTCGATTCGCGAAGGATCTGGTTGCCGTTACCCAGAATTGCTTGTCACTAAAGATAGCATAAGTGAAAAGAAAAACAAACAGTCAAAAATAGAACGTATTGACATATTGTATTTCAGTATATAAGATGGCCGAAATAAAACCCACATGGGGAATCAAGTGTTGGGCAAAAAGGTTCCGGTTTGCCCGGAAGGGGAACAACTTTTTAGGCAGGTTAAATTTAATCAATCTCACACCATAGGGGGCATCGGAAATGGGAAAGATGGACTACCTCAAGGAGAAGCCAATCGCAGTCCTGGGCGGAGGGGCGGTGGGAAAGACCTGTGCGGCCGATTCCAAGCTGGCCGGCAGGGAGGTTCGGCTTTTCGACATGCTTCCCTTCGCGGAAAAATCGCTGCGGCTCCTTGAGCGAACGGGCATCGAGCTGGACGGCATCCAGAGGAATCTCTACGGGTTCAAGCGGTCCGGAATCGCAAAGCTGGATCTCGTGACGACCAACATGGCCGAAGCGGTCAAGGGAGCCGGACATATCATCGTGGCCGCACCGGCTTTTGCCCATGAANNCCCTTTTTTCCGTCAGTTGATTCCCTGCCTCGAAGACGGCCAGGTCATCAGCATCTTCACCGACAACTTCGGCTCCCTGCTCCTGAGAAAGATGATGCGGGAGGCCGGCTGCAGCAAGAAAGTCATCGTCGGAGCCTGGTCCAGCGCTCCCTACGGCACGCGAATCGAAACGGTCGGAGGTTTCATGTTCCCGCATGTCGGCGTCAAATACCGCGCGATCACCTTGCGCGGGGCCACCCTTCCCATGGCGGACATCGACGATTTCATGGAAGCGACCCGTTCGCTGCCGTGCATCGACGCCGTGACCTGCGGCGACGGGCCGGAAAAGGGCAAGACGGTTCTCGACATCGGGTTCAGCAACATCAACCCCGTCATCCACGTGCCCGCCACCCTGCTGGGCGTCTCCACCATGGAGAATTGGGGCAAAATCTTCGGCGACTTCGACAAGAGCGGGTACTCGATGTACGCGCACGCCCTCTGTCCTTCCATCTGCGAAGTCCAGTACAAGTTCTACGGCGAGGAAATCGCCCTGGCCGACGCCATCGGCGTCGACCTTCCCCGCTACGACTACGCCTCCTTCTTCAGCCGCCGCAGCGTCCTGACCCAGGAATACATGGGCAAGGACAAGGACGGGAAAGACAACATGTTCCTCCCCCTCGACGAACCGACCACGGAGAGCAACGTCGGGCCGAACAGCATTCACCACCGGTACGTGACCGAGGACGTTCCCGTCGGCTGCAAGATCTACCACGAACTGGGAGTCCAGTACGGGGTGCCGACGCCNATCATCGACTCGATGATCGTGCTGGCCGGGGCGATGCACAGGAAGAACTTCTTCGAGGAAGGCTACTCGCTCGGGTATCTCGGCATTCAGGGCATGAGCAGGGAAGATCTCCTGGCCTACCTGAACGAGGGAGTCTACAAGGGTTAGGTCTTTCGAGGCGGCTTCCCCCTCGGACAATGGCCGGGCGGGGAAGCCGCGATTTGGATAACGGAGGGGGAGACCTCATGGATCTGCTTTCCAGGTTCAAAATTCGCGACAAGGTTGTCGATGTGGACCTTGCGGAGCTTGAGAACGAGTCGGGCAGCCGACTGGATCAGCTTTCACCCGGTGTGAAGAAAATCGTAGCCGCCCTTGCCGTGCTTTGGACACTCTTTCAGCTGTACACCGGCTTCTTCGGCCTGATGCCGGCCCTGATCCAGAGGACGACGACGTTGACTTTCGGGCTCGCTCTGTGCTTCCTGTGCTTCCGGTTCAGAAAGTCCGACGGCGGAAAGGTCAGGTTCTACGACTGGCTGGGCGTTGCCCTCGCCTTTTCGATCCTGGTCTACATGGTCGCCACCTTCGATACCGTCATCACTCGCGGCGGAGCCCCGACGAACCTCGATATCGTCTTCGGCGTCATCCTCATCGTCCTCGTCATGGAGGCAACCCGGCGATGCGTCGGCCTGCCTCTCGTCATCGTCGCGGCCGTCTTTCTCCTTTACGCCTTTTTCGGCCCCTACATGCCCAGGCTGATCGGCCACAGGGGGTACGACATCCATCGGGTGGCCGCCCAGATGTTCCTGACCGCGGAAGGGATATTCGGGACCCCGATGGCGGTCATGACGACGTTCGTCTTTGCCTTCGTGGTGTTCGGGTGTTTCCTGGAGGTGACGGGAGGGGCCAAGCTCTTCATCGACCTGGCCTTCGCCCTGACGGGGCGNCTTCGCGGGGGGCCCGCGAAGACGGCTGTCGTGGCCAGCGGTCTCCTTGGCACGATTTCCGGAAGCTCTCTCGCGAACGTCGTGACGACGGGCAGCTTCACCATCCCCCTGATGAAGTCTTGCGGTTACAGGCCTTCCTTTGCCGGAGGCGTGGAAGCTTCCTCCTCCTCGGCAGGCCAGATCATGCCCCCGGTCATGGGTGCGGCCGCCTTCATCATGGCCGAGATGACCGGCATCAGCTACCTGAAGATCTGCATCTCGGCGGCGATCCCGGCCGTTCTTTACTATGTTTCCGTCATGCTCTCGGTCGATCTCGAGGCCAGAAGGACGAAGCTGAAGACGGTTCCAAAGGACCAGGTTCCGCCCATCTGGGCGACGACGAAGCGTTGCCTTCCCCTCCTGTTCCCCGTCTTCACGCTGATCGGGCTTCTCATCGTGGGTTACACTCCGCTCAAGGCGGCCCTTTACGCCACGCTCGTCATGGTCGTCGGTTCATTCTTCAGCAAAGAAACCCGCATGAACCCCGCGCGGTTCTTCGAGGCGATCACGAAATCCTCCTACAACTCGATCACCGTTTGCGCCGCGTGCGCAATCTGCGGAATCGTGACGGGCGTCATCACCCTGACCGGAATCGGGCTGAAGCTGTCCGACCTCATTTTGCAGCTCTCCGGAGGACAACTGCTGCCGACGCTCCTCCTCACGATGGTCGCCTCCATCATTCTCGGCATGGGGCTGCCGACGACGGCGAAGTACATCGTGCTCTCGGCGATCGCCGCCCCGGCGCTCGTGAAGCTGGGTGTGCCTCTGGTCGGCGCTCATCTTTTCATCCTCTATTTCGGGGTTATCGCGGAAGTGACCCCTCCCGTTGCCCTGACCTCGTACGCGGGGGCCGCGATCGCAAAGGCCCCGGGAGTCGAAACCGCCTTGCAGGGTCTGAAGATTTCAATCGGGGCGTTCTTCATTCCCTTCATGTTCTGCTATTACCCCTCGCTCTTGTTCGTCGATGTTACGACAAAGGGCATGCTCTTCGGGCTGTTCAGCTCGTTCGTCGGCCTCACATGCCTGTCGGCGGCCAGCATCGGCTATTTCTTCGGCCCGATGAAAATCTGGGTACGGTTCGCCATGTTCTGCGGAACGATGATGGTCATTCATCCTTCCGCCTTTACCGATGTTGCCGGCGTCGGCCTTATTTTGGCGGTTGGCTTTTACCAGAAGTTCCACCTCAGGGCACAGCCCGAGGGGGTCGTATGAAGGGGGAGAATCCGTCCGGTTTTGAGAACCCGCGTGGTCTCGGAAAGACGCTCTACCTGGGTCGAACGGAATGCTTTTCCGTGCTTCCAACCAACCATAAGGAGGGAAATTCCGAAATGAAGAAGAACGTGGCTCTTGGTGCTGTCCTGGTATTGGCGCTGATCCTGTCGGGTTGCGGAGTTTCGGCGGCCGAAACCTACCTTTCACTCGGGACGGGCGGCGTGACCGGGGTGTATTACCCGCTTGGCGGGGCTCTGGCCAACCTCATCACGAAGAACATCTCCGGCTACAACTGCACGGCGGAATCCACGGGCGGAGCCGTTGAAAACACCATGCTGATCTACAGGAACAAGATCGACATCGGTTTCGTCGATGCCTCTTCGGCCTACAACGCACCCCGAAAGAAGGGCGCTTTCGCCAACGAGGACATCAAGAACCTCAGGGCGCTCGTCAGCATGTATCCCGAAGCGGTCCAGGTCGTCACGCTCGACGGCAAGATCAAGACGATCTCCGACCTGAAGGGCAAGCGGGTTGCGGTAGGTTCCCCGGGCAGCGGCACTGAAACGATGGCCAAGGATCTTCTTGGGCTTTACGGCCTGACCTACGCGGATATCAACGAAGATTTCCTTGGCTTCGGCGACGCATCCTCCGGCCTGAAGGACAAGACCCTCGACGCCGCGTTCATCTGGGCCGGCGTTCCGACCTCCGGCATCCTGGAACTCGGCACCCAGCACAAGGTGAGGCTGCTCAACTTCTCCAGCGACATGGTGAACAAACTCAAGAAGACCCATCCGTTCTGCGTCCCCGTCAAGATCACCAAGAAGCAGTACGGCAGCCTGATGGAGGACATCAGCACGATCGCGGTTCCCGCGACCCTGCAATGCCGGGCGGACCTGTCGGACGAATTCGTCTACAACTTCCTCGACACCCTGTTCAAGAACCTGCCGCAGATCGCAGCCGCCCATGCGCGCGGCGGAGATCTTTCCCTGAAGAACGCTCTGAACGGCCTCGACGTCGACAACCTGCATCCCGGCGCGGTGAAGTTCTACAAGGAAAAGGGACTCATTAAGAAGTAAGTTCGGGGAACCACCCCTCAAAGAAACGGATCGGAAGGGCCAGGGAAAGGTAGTCCGTCAACTGCCGAAACCTTGGCCCTTTACTCCCTCGCGACCTTGAAGGCGGAAGGTGATCGGAAAATGATTTTTGAAACGGATTACAGGCTGGAGAACTTCATCCTTGGCGCGAAGTGGGAAGATTTTCCCGGCAAGGTCCAGGATCGCGCCGTTGTCTGCTCGATCGACCTGATGATGGCCCTGCTCCTGGGCAGCAGGGGGAAGCAGCACGAAGTGGGATTGAAGCTGGCGAAACAGGTTTTCCAGGGCGGGGAGGTTCCCGTCGTCGGCTCCGGGGAGCGGCTGAGCTTCCTGGGGGCGACCATGGCGATGGGGCATGCCTCGAATTCATTCGATATCGACGACGGACACAACATGATCAAGGGACATCCCGGCACCTCTTTCGTCGGCGGGATCCTTTCCTCGGCGCTGGAGCGTGACATTTCCTACACGTCCTACCTCACCGCCCTGGTCGTCGCTTACGAGGTCGCCGTCCGCTGGGCCCTGGCCCTGCAGGACCACTACGGCTTCCTGCACAGCACGGGAGCCTACGGGGCGTTCGGCACCGCGGCGGGAGTGGGGCGGATTTTCGGCCTTGGTCCCGAAACGCTCAACCGGGCCCTGTCCATCGCCGATTTCCACGCGCCATTGGCGCCGGTCATGCACGCGGTGGAATACCCTTCCATGAACAAGGATGCCGTCCCCTTCGGAACCCTGGTGGGGGCAATCGCCGTAATGGAAGCCATGGCGGGCTACATCGGGAAAACCCACCTGCTGGAAATGCCCGAATACCGGCACCTTCTCGATACTCTGGGTTCCCGATACGAGATCACGAATCTCTACTTCAAGCCCTTCACCTGCTGCCGCTGGGCGCACCAGCCCATCGCGGCCTGTCTGGCCCTGATGAAGGATCACGGTTTTTCGGCGGACGAAGTGGAACATGTGAAAGTCAACACCTTCGTCGCCGCCTCCAGGTTGAGCAAGATCGTTCCGACGAACACCGACGAAGCGCAGTACAACATCGCCTACCCCGTAGCCGCGGCCCTCGTTCATGGGGACGTGGGCTATTCCCAGGTCTGCGACGAGGCGCTGGGAAACGAAAAAGTCCTCGAAATGATGAAGAAGCTGGAGTTCGTCGTGGACCCCGCCATGGAGAACCAGTTCCCCCAGAAGAGGCTGGCATGGGTGGAGATCCGGCTGGAGAGCGGCAAGGCCCTGCAATCGGAAGTGTTCGCCGCGCCGGGAGAAGCCTCCGACAACGTGGACATGGTCTGGATCACCGAAAAGTTCAAACGGATCACGAGGCCGTTCCTGTGTCCGGGCAGGCAGGAAAAGTGGCTGTCGCTGCTTTCCAAACCCGGAGACCTGGGGATCCGCGAGGTTGTTGAAGAGCTCAACAGGGACTGATGCCGCGTGGTCCACCTGACGGATAAAGAAAAACGAATGCTTGAGGGCGACCTCGGAGAGTTTCGGGGAAAAGCCATGGAGTTCATCGTCCGGTACGCGGATGTCCTTGGCGCCGAAGAGCTTGTCGAAGTGTCGCGGGCGACGCTCTTCATCGGAGCCCAGCGTTACCTGGACTGCTACGATCCCGCTACGGACTACGGAAAAATTTTCTCGGAATTCTACCTCTGCTCGGAAAAGGCTCTGGATTTCGCCCGGTTCGCCGAGGGGTGCAAAACCCAGACATGCGCCGGGGCGTGCGATTTCGCCGAGTACAGGCGCTCCCACGTCTCGAAAGAGCTGATCGACCGGAACTGGTCCTATCTGCAGGCCACGAAGGAGTGCGGGGTGAAAATCGTCGAATCCTGCACCCCCTATTACGTCGGCTGGATCCCGATCATGGGGGAGCATTTCGTTTCCACGGAATCCAGCAACGTGGTGATCAGCAACTCGGTGTTCGGGGCCATGGGGAACTCCGACGGGGTGGAAGCCGCCGTTTGCGCGGCGATAACCGGCAGAACTCCGAAATGGGGCATGCATGTCAGAAGCGGCCGGCGCGCGACGTGCCTCGTCAATGTGGAATGCCGGCTCGAAACGGCCTTCGACTGGGACCTGCTTGGATTCACGATAGGCCGGCTCATGCCCAAACACGTCGTTCCCGTCGTCGCGGGGGATTTCCCGAAGCCCGACATCGACAGGCTCAAGCAGTTCGCCTCCTCGATCGCCGTCACGAGCAGCACGGAACTCTGCCACATCGTCGGCGTCACCCCCGAGGCGCACACCCTGGAAATGGCCACGGATGGCCGGAAGCCCCCGTACGAGATCACGGTTTCCCGGGAAGATTGCGTCGAGTCCTTCGAGATGATCTGCGACAAGGGCTCAGGCCCGGTCGATTACGTCAGCATCGGGTGTCCGCACCTTTCCCTGGACGAGCTGAAAGGGGTCGCGGAGTCCCTGCGGGGGAAACGGATCAGGCGGGGGGGTGAACTCCTCGTATGGACCGACTACGCCACCAAATCGATGTCGGACCTGAACGGCTACACCCGGACGATCGAGGATTCCGGGGCCTGCGTGCTGACCGGCAGCTGTCCCGTCGTCATGAGGGAAGACTGCCACAGGCACGCGACCGGCATGGCGATCAACGGGGCAAAACAGGCCTTCAACATCAAAAACCAGACTGGGGTCCCCGTCTATTTCGGCGACATCCGGGAATGCCTGAACGCGGCCCTGCTTGGCAAATGGGAGAAACGAACATGGAAAAAATCGTGATCAGGGGAAGGGGAGCGATTCCGGGGATCGCCGAGGGAGCGGCCCTGGTGTGTCCCGACAGCATCGCGGGAAACTCGGGTGCGCTCGGCGACCTGGACGGAGTGATCCATGAGAAAAGCAACCCCTGCTGCGGCAGGAGCATCCGGGACGCGATCCTGGTCATTCCCTGCGCAAAGGGTTCGAACGGTTTCTCGGCTCACTTCAAGTGCGCATTTCTCAAGGGCGTCCGGCCGGCGGGGTGGGTTTCCACAAAGGTCGACGGCAGGCTGGGCGTGGCCCTGGCAAGTCTGAACCTGCCCGCGGTGGTGGATTTTGAAGACGCGGATCCCGTAAAAGTGATCGAAACGGGCGACTGGGTGAAGATCGACGGAACGACGGGTATTGTGGAAATCAGCAAAACAGAGTGAATGCGATGTTCTGAAGCGGACCGCGAAGGGACCTTGGCCGTAGACGGAGGGGCCTCCCCGAATCGGGAGGCCCCTGCTTTATTTCTTGTTCTTCCCTGCGACCGTTGCTTACCGGATGAAGTTCGTCCGGATGTTTTCTTCCCTTTGGGGGAACGGGACGCCCGCCTTCCTGCCGGCTTCCTTGCACTTCAAAAACCAGGCCATGTTCCGGGCCAGAACCCGCATGATCTGCAGGCCCTCGGCGTCGTTTTCCACGTCTTCCGGCTTCGTGCCGTGGACCATGTTCCAGTAGCGGGACGAGATGACGGGCATCTGCGAGATGGTGAAATACTTGTTGAGCTGGTCGAAGGCGGCGGTTGTCCCGGCCCGCCTGGCGGACACGACGGCCGCGGCCGGTTTGAGATAGAAAGGCAGTTTTGCCGAATTCGAACCGGCGTAGAACGCGCGGTCCATGAAGGAGACGATCGCCCCGCCCGCGGAAGCGTAGTGCACCGGCGACCCGAACACGAACCCGTCGGCCTCTTCGGCCAGGTCCAGAAACTCGTTGACCCTGTCGTCATAAACGCACCGCCCGGTTTTGGCGCAGGCCCCGCAGGCCGTGCAGCCGATCAGGGGTTTCGTGCCCAGATGGAAAATCCTCGTTTCGATGCCTTCCTCGTTCAGCGTTTTCGCCACGGTTTCAAGCGCCGTATCCGTGCAGCCTTTTTCGTGGGGACTCCCGTTCACCAGGATAACCTTCATTTTCCGACCTCCTCGTCGAGGGACGTTTTGCGGTGACTAGCCCTATTTTAAGGGATCGCCGCCTTCACGATCGTGTGTCGCTATACAGTGGAGTTAGATTCCTGCATAGGCGATATACTAATCAATGACAGTGAGACTGAAACCGGTCGCTTTGTTGCGGCATGAGGCAAGATTCCTGTAGGGCCGGTGAGAGCTAAAAAGGCTTAAGGAGGTGTTTTGGAATGAGCCTGAAAGAGCTTGTGGAAACAGCGAGAGCAATGGTCGACAACAATAAAGGATTGCTGGCGATGGATGAAAGCACGCCAACCTGCAACAAGCGGTTTGCCCCGCTCGGGATCCCCCAGACCCCCGAGACCCGACGGGCCTACCGGGAGTGGATCGTGACCACACCCGGCCTCAGCGAGTTCATCAGCGGGGCGATCCTCTATGACGAAACGATTCGCCAGCACCTGGGCGACGGCACTCCCTTCGCGGAAGCGCTAAGCAACGCGGGGATCATTCCCGGCATTAAGGTGGATGCAGGCGCAAAGCCGATGGCAGGCCACCCGGGCGAGAAAATCACCGAAGGCCTGGACGGGTTGCGTGACCGCCTCGCCGAATATTCTCTGATGGGGGCCAGGTTTGCGAAGTGGCGGGCCGTGATCGCCGTGGCCGAAGGCCTTCCCAGCCGCGGCTGCATCGAAGCCAACGCCCATGCCCTTGCCCGCTATGCCGCCCTGTGCCAGGAAGCCGGGCTGATTCCCATCGTCGAACCCGAAGTCCTGATGGACGGAGACCATACGCTGGAGCGGTGCCGGGCCGTGACGGAAGAGACGCTTCACTCGGTCTTCCACCAGCTTTATGGCCAGGGAGTGGCACTCGAGGGGATGATCCTGAAACCGAACATGGTGGTCCCGGGGCTTGGCTGCCCGCGCCAGGAACCGGTCGAAGAGGTGGCCGACACCACGGTTCAGTGCCTGCTGCGGGTTGTCCCCGCCGCTGTTGGAGGGATCGCCTTCCTTTCGGGCGGGCAACCCGCTGAACTGGCCTCGGCCCGTTTGAGTGCCATGAACGCCCGGTTCAGGCACCGCCTGCCGTGGCCCCTGACCTTTTCCTTTGCCCGGGCTATCCAGCAGTCTGCCCTGGAGATCTGGAAAGGCGAGGAGCGAAACGTGCCGGCAGCACAGCAAACCCTTTTTAGTCGGGCCAGGGACAACCGGGATGCACGACGCGGGGAATACAGGATGGCCGTTTAACAGGGAAAGTCCAGCCGATGAATGAAAGAGGCTTCCCGCAAAAACCGGGTGAAGCTCCCCAGGGTGTTCGAACACTTCTTGCGTTTGTAAGACCTTATTGGAAAAGGGCCCTGGCGGCCCTCCTCCTGCTCTGTACGCTTGTTTTCATGGATCTGGCCATCCCAAGGCTTATTCAGCGGATCATCGACCAGGGGATCGGACGGCATGATCCGGCACTGGTGCTGCGCACGGCATTCCTGATGCTGTCTATTTCCGGCCTGGCCACCGTGGTCGCCATCGGCAACAATGTTTTTTCCGTCCAGGTTGGGGAAGGACTTTCACGGGACCTTCGGGTGGCACTTTTCAACAAGATACAGTCTTTTTCCTTCGGGAACCTTGACCGGAGGAAAACGGGACTCCTGCTGACCCGCCTGACCAGTGACGTCAACACGTTCAAGAACCTGGTCCAGGTCTCCCTTCGTATTGGTACCCGCGCCCCGCTCCTGATGACCGGGAGCCTCATCCTGATGTGGACAACCAGCCGGGACCTTGCTCTGTCCATCCTTCCGCTCCTGCTTGGCACGATCCTCGTGCTCCTCTTCTTCATCCTGAAGATGGAGCCGCTTTTCCGAGGCGTTCAGCAGAAACTGGATGTCCTGAACTCGATTCTGCAGGAAAATATCGCCGGGATTCGCCTGGTCAAGGCCTTCGTTCGCGGGCCTGAAGAGATTCGAAGGTTCGAGGATGCGAACAGGGATCTCACCGAGCGATCGGCAGGAGTCATGCTTTTCATGTCGACCATGCCTCCCGTGCTCACGATCCTCGTGAACATCGGGATCGTGACCGTAATCTGGGCAGGAGGCCTCGATGCGAGCAGGGGAAACCTGACGATCGGGCAGATCGTCGCCTTTTCGAATTACCTCCTGACCACGATGACGCCCCTCATCATGATGGGAATGCTTGCGAACGTCTGGGCGAACGGGATCAGCTCGGGCAGGAGGATTATGGAAATTTTCCGGACAACCCCTGACATTTTCGACCCTCCCGATGCATTGCCCGTCCCCGGCACATTCAAGGGAGAGGTGGCCTTCCGGGATGTCTGCTTCAGCTACGGCGAGGGCTGCAACGAATCCGTCCTGAAGAAGATCAACCTTGTCGTCAAACCGGGAGAAACCGTTGCCATCCTGGGTTCGACAGGGGCGGGCAAAACCTCCATGGTCAACCTGATCCCGAGATTTTACGATGCGACCGAGGGGAGCGTGCTGGTCGACGGAAAGGATGTCAGGCGGTTCAAGCAGGATGCCCTCCTGGAGAAAATTACCGTCGTTCCCCAGGAAACGATCCTTTTTTCAGGCACGGTCAGGGAAAACATCCGTTTCGGCGTGCCTGAGGCCGGGGAGGCTGAAGTGATCGAAGCGGCACGGATCGCGCAGGCGCACGACTTCATCATGGAACTGCCGTCGGGCTACGATACCCGCATCGAAGAACGGGGCGTGAACCTTTCCGGCGGCCAAAAGCAGCGAATCGCCATCGCAAGGGCGATCCTCCCCAAACCGCGGATCCTGATCCTGGATGACAGCACAAGCGCGGTGGATGTGGAGACCGAAAACCGGATCCAGGATTCGCTTGCCGCAACCACCCCTCCGCGCACCACGTTCATCGTGGCCCAGCGCATCAGCACGGTCCTGAGGGCGGACCGGATCGTCATCCTTGAAAAGGGGATGATCACCGCCCAGGGCCCGCATGAAGAGTTGATCCGATCGAGCCCCATCTACCGGGAGATTTATGCCTCCCAACTGGGTACCAGCCCTTATGCCGCTGAAAACGGAACCGGGGAGGGGGGCGCGCCTGATGGGGAAAAANNTGATGCGGAAAAGGCTGGATCTTCAGCGGGGGTTCGTGCCAGCCTGCATCCCCGGGGATCCAGGGGACTGGAAAAGATCGAGAGGGCGAAGGAACCCAAAAGCGCTCTGTTTGGCCTCATGGCCTACCTTGTTCCTTTCCGGGCGTCTATCGCGGTGGTCCTGGCCCTTGTCGCCGTCTCTACGGTGCTGAGCCTCCTGGGCCCCTACCTTATGGGGGTCGCGATAGACCGAGTCATTGCCCTGAAAAAAACCGAGGGACTTGCCCGCATTGCCTTGCTGATGCTTACGGCCTATCTCATGACGAACTTTTGCCAGGCCGCGGCCAGCTGGATCATGGCCAGGGTTTCCCAGAACGCCCTCAGGAGGATTCGCGGGGAACTCTTCCAGCATCTCCAGGCCCTTCCTTTACGTTTTTTTGACGGGAATTCCACGGGAGAGCTGATGAGTCGCCTGACGAACGATATCGACGCAATCAACCAGGCTGTTTCCCAGAACGTGGTTTCATTTGTCGCCAGCATTCTTTCCATGGTCGGAATTCTGGTTGCGATGTTCATCCTTGACCGATGGCTGGCACTGGCTTCCGTCCTGGTGGTTCCGGTCATGTTCGGGTTCACCCGGTTCATCGCGCGCCATACGAGGAAAAGGTTCCAGGACCTGCAGAAACAGCTGGGGAAACTGAATGCGGTTGCGGAGGAATCGATCAGCGGGGGAAAGCTGATCAAGGCGTTCGGCAGGAAGGACTCGACCCTGGAGGCCTTCGCTTCGGCAAACGCCGAAGTGTGGCGGGCTGGGATATCAGCGAACACTTACGCCCTCCTGCTCATGCCCCTGACCAACGTGCTCGGGAATTTTTTCGTCATCGTGCTTGCAAGTCTGGGCGGCTGGCTTGCCCTCAAAGGACTCGTCACGGCGGGGATCATCGCGACTTTCATCAACTACGGGCAAAATTTCATCCAGCCTCTGAGGCAGGTGGCAAACCTTTACAACACCATCCAGGCTGCGCTCGCGGGGGCGGAAAGGATTTTCGCGGTCCTTGGAACCAGCCCGGAGGTTGATGCCGGCGCGGGATCCGCCCCGATTTCCTCGATCCGGGGGGACATCCGTTTCGAGAACGTGAGTTTCGGCTACGAAAAGGGAAGGCCCATCATACGGAATATGTCCTTCGAGGCAAACAGCGGAGAGACGATCGCGCTCGTGGGGCCGACCGGGGCGGGAAAAACGACACTCATCAACCTGCTGATGAGATTTTACGAGATCGACAACGGAAGGATCCTGCTTGATGGGAGGGATATCCGGGAAATCAGGAAGGCCGATCTAAGGCGTCTTCTCGGACTCGTTCTCCAGGACACCTTCCTTTTCCAGGCCAGCGTGATGGAAAACATCCGTTTCGGAAGACTTGACGCAAGCGACGCGGAGGTCGTCGAAGCCGCCAAAGTTGCCGGGGCGGATTTCTTTATCAGGCAATTGCCCCAGGGATACCGGACAATTCTTTCCGAAAGCGGCAGCAACCTCAGCCAGGGGCAACGGCAGTTGCTTTCCATCTCCAGGGCGGTGCTCGCGGATCCCGGCATCCTGATCCTGGACGAAGCGACCAGCAACGTCGACACACGGACCGAGCTTCGGCTGCAAAAATCCTTGAGTGGTCTTCTGGAAGGCCGGACAAGCTTCGTCATCGCCCATCGGCTCAGCACGATCAGGGAGGCGGACCAGGTGCTGGTCATCGACAACGGGGAAATCGTCGAAAAGGGAACCCATAAGGAACTCCTCGCCAGGGAGGGGTTTTATCACCGCCTCTACCTATCCCAGTTCAAGGGGCTCGAGATTTAGCGGGAGACGAGCGGGCTCGGACCTAAGGGAAGAAAGCCTGCAACACCGACGAGTCCTTGCCGTTGTTTTTCCAGTCCCTCCAGTGCCGCCTCAGCAAGTCGTCCTCCCTGTCTCGGAAGGCTCGCGCGCTGCGGATGCCGAAGCGAATGAGGGCCTTCGCGCAGCGCCTTCCGATCCCCCAGACATCCTCCACCGGCACCCTTTTCGGTAAGCACTTCAGGTCCGGGCGAAGGGGCCTTTCGCAGGAGACGAAGAAGTTGTTGCAGTCGCAGAGGGCGAACCGCACGCGGCCTATCCCCTGTCCGGGTCCTTATTCGGAAGTTCGGTCAGCCGGACGGACATGTCGGGCCTCCTCCGCGAAAGGCGGCAAGTTTCCCTCGTCCTCGCAGAGGCCCAGCAGGGTTGTCATGGCGTCGGCGTACCGGGCAAGGCGCTTCCGGTCGTCTTCCGTGACGGTTTCCAGCCTTGAAGTGTCCATATTGTCCAGCAGGTCCGCCATCTTGATCCAGCGCGTTTTCCAGCACGAACCCGCCCGCGCGACGTACTCCGGATAGCTTTCGGTTTTCTTCCTGCGGGTCAGCCCCTCGACCAGGTTCCGGATTTCCGTCCCGAAGGCTTCTTCGATGGTTTCCAGGGTCACCGGGGTGTCTTCCACCGTATCGTGCAGCAGGGCTGCGACCTGCATCACCGCGTCGGCTCCGAAGCGTGCCGAAACGCGAACGGGGTGGCCGATGTAGGNGGTGCCCCCGCGATCGATCTTTCCCTGGTGCGCCGCTTTTGCCAGTTCGTAGGCTCGCTCGACCATTTCTTCCTGGGGGCTTTCCGTCTCTTTCTTTTCAGTCAACATGCCATCCACCTCCAACAGGAATTTTCGGAGACGCTGCGTGCCGTTCGGGAAATGGGTTCATGCGGGGTGGGGCCTAAAGGAAGGAATCGCGGAAGGAGGGAACGGTTAAATTTTAACATGGCCAAAGAAAAGCAACATAACGTCTCAATAGCAGCAATGAGTATCATTAATAACCATATCGATCCTTCGGGCCAAGGATTGGCATGGAGTAATCGCTTGAAGGGACTAAAGTGAAGCCGAACTGGTCAATGCAACACAATGACGCCGAGTTGCATTTCTTGACATCCAGAAGAGGGGTGGTATCTTGATAAAATAAATAAACATCTAACCAAATGGATATGATAAAACCAAAAAGCTTTGTATCTCCTAAATAAGCAAATAGATGACGGGTTGAATCGGTTGTCTGTATGCTGTAGCGTCGAGTGTAGGTGGGCTGGTGGGTGTGCATAAAATCCCAGATGGCAACTCACAAAGAGGAGGTGCAAGATGAGAGTTCTTGTTGATTTAGTCTACAAACAGCCTTTTTACTACGACAAAGCCAAAGGAGTTGATGTAAAGGAGGCGTTTTGTCCCAGATGTTGGGAAGCAGACGGAAGGCAAGTCCATCTTATTGGCCCGACAAAGGCAACTCATGGGGATACATATGGTTGTCCTGAATGTGGGCGATTTTATGACATTACCAGCAGTAACGAGGGTTGGCTCAGAATGCCTCCCGCCCCAAAGGGGTAATGGAAAAGGTAAGGGGAAATTTCGCAATGCCGTATCGAGGTTCGTTGAGGATAAAGCAGTAGCCATTGAGGTCAAGGGATTTGGATATTTATCGCTGATTTGTTAGGGGAAAACACTCTCCAAACACCTACACGGCATGACAAAACCGCTCTTTACAACACTTGTGGTGGACGGTTTTGTCATGTTTCTTCTGGGGGGAGGTCAGTGGTCTCAATTCAGAGGATAAGGATTCCTTCTAGGCTATCTGTCCTTGCCGCTTTTGATGCATGTAAGTCACTGGAGTCATTTGACCCGACGAAAGATGCTTATGTGGATTTTGGCAATACTACAGATGTACGTCCTTTCGGAATGGTCTACTTGGGCGCGAAAATACGAGAGAAAGTCCATGCCTTTAAGGCCAATGGCCGTGAAATATACGTGGAAAATTGCGATTCCAACAGTTACGCAAAACACGTGGGTTTCTATGAATCATTCGGTGTTCACGTGGGTAAGAAGGTAGGAGAAGCAATCGCAAACCAGAACTATGTTCCTATCACCTGCAAATGGTTTTCTCAGTTGCAAGACTTGGCAAGCGCACGATGTTGTCCAATAGGTTCGATTATCGAAGAAGATGCTCGACACATAGCGAAAGTCCTCACGCGGAGAGAAAACGGACTATTGTTCGACGTAATGTCGTATTCTTTGCGGGAGTTAATAAGGAATGTTGCTGAACATAGCGGGAGCAAGGCTGTATGGTATGCCGCACAATATTGGAAAGCAACCAATGCGGTGGAGGTAGTCCTTCTCGACAATGGCATCGGAGTGCTTGAATCCCTGAACCAGAACCCAGACTATATATTTGCTGAGGATAAAGATGCAATTCAGGCAGCGATACTTCCAAGCGTGTCGAGCAAAGTTCGTAAGGGTGGGAAAACTACCATCGATCCTTATGACGTCTGGCAAAATACAGGGTATGGTTTGTACGTTGTGAGTCGAATCTGTAGAATCCTTGGGAGCCTCCTGATAGCGAGTGGTTCAAGTGCTCAATACTGGGAATTCGATTCCCCTGAGAGGAGTTTTGATACTAGTCACAGAGGAACGGCTGTAAGGATAGTTTTCAGTATTGAACGCATCCCATTCCTCAAAAAAGGTTACCTAGCGGAGTTCGTTCACGACGGGGAATGCAGGGCTAAGGAAGGTAATATTGGCGGGGCGAATCTGGCCTCTAAGGCTTCAAAGTTGACAAGAGTGGTTGAGTAAAAGGAAACAACAATGCAAGAAAGGGGTCTCTTTAGAGGCGGAACGCATTTCAGACAGTTGTGATTCGCTCGTGGAGTTGAAATATAACAGCGCGGAGATCCTTCATCTTTGAAAACCGCATAGGCGGAAAAAGCTCCCGCAGGGGGGCGATTTGACAGATATTCAGAGGTGTGGGAGTGTCTCCTGACAACTTGAGGCCACTTGATTTCCGCAGGCCTTACTCCCGCGCACGCTCGTGGACATTTATGAGGCGACATGGTCAAGCGGTAAGGCAGAAGACTGCAAATCCTTCACCCCCGGTTCGAATCCGGGTGCCGCCTCCAAATCCCTAAACCGCGTGGTATAATAAGTTCAGGCAATCCAGAAAAACGTCAAGGTCTTCTGGGAAATCCCCAGAAGGCCTTTTTATTTTGGCGGCGCATCCCTTCCACACAATCACGATGGAACCGAGACCTCCTGCATTGCGCGCCGTCTGAGTTCGGAATCTGCAAGGAAAGGCAAGGAAAAGACGCATGGGAAACAAGCTGGTGTTCGTCAGCGGAGCGCCCTTCTGGTTCACGCCGGAAGGCCGTTTCGAAGCGGCGGAGCAGAGCAACGGGCTATTCGTAGAACGGGTGCTGCTTCGCACGGAACGCGGACTGCGCGAGATCGTCAACGGCAAGGTCGTTCGATAGGACGCAGGACGCAGTGGAGAGAAGCCGGAAGAACCGGCTTCGAACTGACAGATGAAGAGGACCTCCCTGGTTGGGGAGGTCCTCTTTTGTATTGTTCTTGAGGTGAGTGGTGGGAGGGACATGGGGGCTAGTTTGGTTCTTATTCTTTGTGATATATATAATATATAACTTGCTATTAAAAAAGAGGAGGGGTTGCTTTTATGTCTGAAGATCAGATCAGATTGCCTCAATGTTCCTATGAAGAGTTGGTCAAA
Organism: Synergistales bacterium; assembly: GCA_015657435.1. Taxonomy (GTDB): domain Bacteria; phylum Synergistota; class Synergistia; order Synergistales; family 79-D21; genus 79-D21. Next base: position 392,323 of record JADLKH010000004.1, read on the forward strand.
ATTATAAAAGCTTATGGTCGCCTTCCTCAACCCTCCAACTTAGAAGAAGCTAGTAAATTAAACGGTTTGCACCGAACAGCAATTAGCCGAAATACGGGTTTTTTGACAGGTATAGGGGTATTAGAAGGAGGAGCAAAAAAAGCAGCAACAACAGAAGGGAAAGCGCTAGCGCGCGCTCTTGAACATGAGCAGGGATTGCCAGAAGCAGTCAAGGAGGCATGGGAAAAAATTACTTTGAAGAGTGATTTTTTGCAGAAGATATTAACCGCTATAACAATAAGGAACGGCATGGATGAGTCTACCCTTGAAGCCCACATTACATACACAGCGGGGCAACCAAAAACAAAAAGGAATACAACAGGAGCAAGGACTATTGTTGATATATTAAAAGTCGGAGGATTAATCCTGGTCAAGGATGGGAAGATAGCATGCTCCAACCATACGGAACCTTCTGCTGAAGATCAGAAGATGTCTCAGCAAAACACCGAATTTCCCAAACCCTTGCCTGTTACAAACTTGGGAGGAACTAATCCTATGGAACAAAACGTGAAGTCTCCTTCATTGCACATAGATATTCAAGTTCATATCTCTCCCGAAGCAACCTCTGAGCAGATAGATAAGGTCTTTGAGAGTATGGCCCGCCACCTTTATGGAGGGCCAAAAGCGTAAAGATGACACTTGTACGCGATGTCATTAGATTGGCTAAAAATATTCAAGATGAAATAAATGAAAAAATCGGACCACCCGAAGAAGGGGTGCTCTGCGAGACGCAATGTGTGATTCCTTTATCAATAGTGCGTGGAACTCGCGGGTATATAGAGCGAGTCGCAAATCAAGTGAATGGTTCTTATGAACGCGGCTGGTATGATGCTTGCTCGGTGATGATAAGGCGTCTTTTGGAAACCTTGATTGTTGAAGCATATGAGAATTTCAATATCGCGAACAAGATACAAAACAGCAATGGGGATTTTGTCTACCTGAGGGAGTTAATTGAGGCGTGTTTGAAGGAAAAAGCTTGGAATTTAAGCAGAAATTGCAAGTCAGCTATGCCAAAATTAAAAGATATAGGGGATAAGTCTGCCCATAGTCGTAGGTATGTCGGTCAAAAGAAGGATCTCGAGCCTCTTTTAGCTGATATACGCCTAGTGGTGCAAGAATTCGTTTATCTGGCTGGTTTGAAATAGAGAGTTGTCATTCTGAGGGCAGGAGTTCTTTGAAGTTTTGCTGCCCCTTCTTTACCCCAGGTCATTTCCTTAGAGGAGGGGCTTTCTTCTTCATATCCGTTGGTTGATCATCTGAGTTTGACACAGTTGAAGGGCCTCCCTACAAGGATGGCCCTTTCTCTTTGCCTCTAACTAGCCCAAGCAATCCCCTTATTCTTTCCCCTTGTCCTTGATCTGCAGTAACCTCTTCCTGGGGGCATTACCCAACAGGCTATTCAATGGGGACGCCTTCGCGGGGGCCTCTAGCAGGTCCTTCTCCGAAAGAGCCAGGTAGCGTTTCGTCATGTCCAGGTCGGAATGTCCCATCTCATGCTGCAAGGCAAAGACTTTCTCATTATTCCTGAGGAATATCAGGGCATGGGCGTGCCTCAAGTCGTATGGGGTGATGTGGAAGTCCAGCTTTTTCGAAAAAATATCCCTCAAGCGATGTCCCCAGGCTGCCACCCTTAAAGGTTGTCCTTCCTCCGTACAGAAGATCGGGGCATCTCCCCACTCCAGAGGCCGAACGGCAAGAACCCTTGAAATGGCCTGGGTGCAGGTCCTGGACAGGATGAGTGTCCTGGCTTTGCCGGTTTTCGAGACTTCCGGCCGGATGCGGATCTCGGTGACTGAAGCGTTGAAATCGGAGGGGACTAGATCCAATGCCCCCCCTGGCCTGATCCCGGTGTCGAGCTGGAGCATGATGAGCGCCTTGTCGCGGAGGCCCGCATAGGTGTTGAGGTTGGGCAGGTGAATGAGATTCTGCAGGACCTCAGCCGGAATCCGGACAATCCGGGGTTCGGCGTGCCTTTTTTTTAGTCCGGTCAGCGGGTTGTGGTCCATCACCCCCTGAACGACCAGCCAAGTCATGAACCCCTTCAGGTATAGCTTACGGATATTGAACGTCACGTGCGCCATATTCTCCCCGAGGTATCGGTACAGATTCTCGTCAAGGCTTGGGTCCATTCAGAATCCGGGGAACTTGGTGAAGAATCGGGATATGTAATAGCGGTAGTCCTTCAAGGTCCGATCTGCCAACCCTGCCGCCCTTTTCCAGACCAACGAGACTTCCAGCGCCTCTTCCCAGGTGTCATAGGTGACCTTGCGCAGCGGAACTGGCGTTTTCATGACTGTCTCCTCCTTTGCAGGGTGTCAATCATTCTTTCGGTTTTCAGGAAGAGAGAGGAGCGGAGGAGCGATGTGGACTGACTACCCCGATATAACGGTTTTACCGAGTCGATGGTCACTATCCGATCCAATATGTACCACGCTGGAAGTTGCAGAGGTTATACGGCGAAATAACGGGTGTATCGGGAAGATAAACATAGTGGGTTGGTCTTGCTGAGGAGACGGCGTGACGACTTAAGGTGTCGCTGTAAGAAGGTAGGTTTCTTAAAGGAAAAGGATTCCCTGATTGGATCCAGATGCCTTGCAGAACGGCAGGGCAAGCAGTGAAAACAAGGAGGGGAACTTCCGACATGACTCGGTTGACGGAGATTGAGCACATCCTTTTCAAGGTCGAGGAATATCCGGTTTTCGCTCAACTTCCAGGAGAAGAAAACCCGAAATGGGTTCATGCGCCGGGTAAAAAAGCGGTCGTGGACATGTGGTCCAAACGGGTGGTTGGGGTGGTCGGCAAAGATTATCGGGTCGTGCCGAACCTCGATGCGATTTTATGGGGCTATCAGGCATGCCTGCAAGCCTTTCCGGAAACGGATATTGTCGAATGGAATCTGGGGAAAGTCGATGGGCCAAGTACGGGAACCCGGTGTTCCATCGACATTCTGCACAGTACGGCAAAGCTGGACTTTTCTTTCGTGGAGGCCGGGAACAAGCCCGAATCGTACGGGCCCTTTATCCGGGTCACGAACAGTTACAATTGCATGCGAGCCCTGTCCTTCGAAATCGGCTTTTTCCGAAAGGTGTGCGGAAACGGGCTAATCCTTCCTCAGGCGGTTATCCTCTTTCGATTCAACCACCTTAAGAGCGAAATAGGGGCGCAGATAGATTTCGATGTCAGCAGCGGAGCATTCCTGAAAATGCGTCAAAGCTTCCTGGAATCGCTCGATGTCCTCACGGGTTACCAGGTAGCTGAGGACGATTTCGAACTTCTTGCTCGATCAGCCCTGGGGATTCGTCCGCCCCTTAACGTCGAAGAAAATCGCCGAACCCAAGAAGATTGGCAGGCGCTTTCTTCTTGTTTCTCCGCTCTGTGTGACCACTATTATCGAGATCTTGGCGGAAACGCCTATGCGATCCTGAATGCCGTAACCGATTTTGCCTCGCATCCCCCGAACAACAGACTCCTCAGGAGAGATCGCCACAGCTTGCAGAAAAAAGCGGGAAGCTGGGCGTCGGAGTTCTCGCGGCGATGCGTTATGCCTGAGTTCTCTGTCTCGAGCTACTTGGGCGAGCAAGAATAATCGGGAAAAAGTGACAAGCCATTGTTAGGACTAGTTCAATAGCCCCGTACTATGTCGTCTTCTCCCGGAAGCACTCTAATCTAGGAACATCCCAATCCTGGGTTTATAATCGAATCTGCATGGTGGATTAACCTAGCCTTATGTATCCCCTCCTGACCTACGGTAGCTGTAAAAGACAACGCGATTCGAAAGGGGTAACGACTACCTATGGATCATGCAACCTATAGCAGCATAGTGAGTTTTATTTGGGGTATTGCCGATGATGTGTTGCGAGATGTCTACGTACGTGGAAAGTACCGTGATGTGATTTTACCGATGACGGTCATCCGTCGCCTTGATGCGCTATTAGAGCCGAGCAAGGAAAAGATCGTAGCAATGAAGAAGCATCTCGACGGAGCAGGAGTGGCAAACCAGCACGTTGCTCTCTGTCAAGCCTCTGGTGAAGCTTTTTACAATGTTTCGTCCTTTACCCTGCGGGATCTGAAGAATCGCGCCAAACAGCAGCAGCTCAAGGCTGACTTCGAGGCCTACCTGGATGGCTTTTCACCCAACGTCCAGGAGATCCTAGAAAAGTTCAAATTCCGAAATCAGATTCCCACACTAATCGAAGCCGATATCCTCGGCCACCTTATAGAAAAGTTCCTTGATACCCGCATCAACCTCAGTCCAAAGCCAGTCCTGGATGCAGACGGTAACGAGTTACTTCCAGCCCTTGACAATCACTCCATGGGAACCATCTTCGAGGAACTGATCCGGCGCTTCAACGAAGAAAACAATGAAGAGGCAGGTGAACACTTTACGCCACGGGATGTTGTTAGGCTTATGGCCGATCTCATTTTCTTGCCGATCGCAGATCGAATCGAATCCGGCACCTACCTTGTATACGACGGAGCCTGCGGTACGGGAGGCATGCTCACCGTGGCGGAGGAGCGCCTGAAGGAATTGGCGGATTGCCAAGGCAAGGAGGTTCGCATCCATCTTTACGGACAGGAGATCAACCCGGAAACCTATGCCATCACCAAGGCTGACATGTTGCTCAAGGGGCAAGGGGCCGAGGCCGAGAACATGAAGTATGGTTCCACTCTTTCCAGCGATGCGTTCCCGTCGCAGGAGTTCGATTTCATGCTCTCCAATCCTCCCTACGGCAAAAGCTGGAAGACAGATCTGGAGCGCTTGGGCGGCAAGGGTGAAATCAAGGATCCCCGCTTTGTCACTCAGCACGCCGGTGACCCGGAATATAAAATGATCACTCGTTCCTCCGACGGTCAGCTCATGTTCCTGGTCAATAAGCTTTCCAAGATGAAGCACACCACCGAACTTGGCAGCCGCATTGCCGAAGTCCACAACGGCTCATCGCTCTTTACCGGAGACGCTGGGCAGGGAGAGAGCAACATCCGAAGATGGATCATCGAGAACGATTGGCTGGAGGCCGTCATCGCCCTGCCGGAGAACATGTTCTACAACACCGACATCGCCACCTACATCTGGGTGCTCACCAACCGCAAGAGGGAGGAGCGCCGAGGCAAAGTTCAACTCATCGATGCCACCGAATGGTATGTGCCTTTGCGCCGCAACCTCGGCAAGAAAAATTGCGAGCTTTCTGAAGAGCACATCCGCACAATCTCCAACTTGAACCTAAATCCGACCGAGACTGATAAGTCGAAAATCTTCCCCCACGAGGCGTTCGGTTACTGGAAGCTGACGGTGGAACGCCCACTGCGTTTAGCCGTGGACCTAGGCCCAGTTCGTCTGGAAAGGTTTGAGCGGACCTGTACCAAGGAAAAGGAAGGTCCGTTGGCGAACATGGCCCGCCGTGTGGCCGGTCTTTGGGGAATCGGCCCGCATTTGGATTTCAACGTTTTTATGGACGCCTGCGAAACGGATGCCGATAAGCATGGTGTCAAGCTCACCGTTAAACGGAAGAACCTACTGCAAAGCGGACTTTGCGACACCTGCGAAGCTGCTGTGCCGGTGCTTAAAAAGATTCATAAGCTAGGGAGGGTCGCATCTGACCCCATCCATGGCCTGTTCGAAATGGAAATAAACGGCAAGGCTTGCACGGTCGAATATGAACCGGATACCGCCCTGCGTGACACCGAACAGGTCCCATTGCTGGAAGAGGGGGGTATAGAGGCGTTCTTCCGTCGGGAGGTATTGCCTTACATCACGGATGCCTGGATCGATCCCGAGAAAACCCAGGTTGGTTACGAAATCTCTTTCACCCGCCATTTCTACCGCCCCGCGGCCATGAGAACCCTGGAGGAAATCAAGGCCGATATCAATGCCTTGGAGCATGAAGCCGAAGGGTTACTGGAACAGATTGTCGGGAGGCAAATCTATGAAACTAGCCTCGTATCAAGAATACAAGGAATCCGGTAGCCCTGTGACCAAGAAGATTCCCGTTCAATGGGCGGTACATCGTTGCCGATACCTATTTCGAGAAGTGGATGAACGTTCTAAAGATGGACACGAAACTCATCTATCGATGAGTCAGAAGCATGGACTTATTGACAGCTCAAAAATCGATAAGAGGCACTTGCAGTCAGAATCGTATGCAGGGGGAAAACTCTGCGAAGATGGCGACCTAGTCCTGAATCGGTTGAAGGCTCATTTGGGTGTCTTTGCTCATGCGAAGCAGTCTGGCGTTGTTAGTCCTGACTACACGGTTCTTCGACCAATATCTGACGACAATCCGAGATTTTTTGAATATTTATTTAAAAGCCCGCTATTCATCACGGAATTTACCAAATCAACAAAGGGCATCGTAAAAGGCTTCTGGCGACTTTACACGGATGATTTTTATTCAATTCGTGCCTTTGTCCCACCACCAGATGAACAAAGGCAGATTCTTAGATTTATCGATTCCCTCTCCGCACAAACCAGCAAGTTTATTCGCAACAGACGGCGATTGATAGAACTCCTCAAGGAACAGAAACAGAACATCATCAACCAGGCTGTGACACGCGGGCTTGATCCCAACGTCAACTTCAAGCCCAGCGGTGTGGACTGGATCAAGGATATCCCGGAGCATTGGGAGGCAAGACGACTCCGGACACTGGCTGTCGTCAAGGTTAGCGGGATCGACAAGAACGAGAGCGAGCACGAAGTCCTGGTGTTGCTTTGCAACTATGTGGACGTTTACAAAAACGACCGCATTACATCCAACCTCGATTTCATGAAAGCCACCGCCACCTCGGGAGAAATTAGTGATTTTCAACTCAAAGCGGGGGATGTGATCATCACAAAAGACTCTGAAAGTTGGGATGACATTGCGATCCCCTCCTTTGTACCTGAAGACTTGCCCGGTGTTGTTTGCGCCTATCACTTGGCCTTGATCAGACCCATTGAGGAAATCGAAGGGGAGTTTTTATTCAGGGCATTTTATTCCGATCCGGTGGCGGACCAGTTCCGGATTGCTGCGACGGGTGTAATTCGTTTTGGTTTAGCGCGCGGCGCGATCAAGGGCGCGGTTTTTCCGCTACCACCATTGAGTGAACAACGAGCCATTATTGCCCATATCAATGAAAAGAGCGCCGAAATTAATCATGCGATTGCTAGGGCCGAACGTGAGATTGAGCTGATGCGAGAATATCGCACTCGCCTGATCTCCGATGTGGTCACTGGTCAAGTGGATGTACGCGGCATTGAGGTCCCTGAGGTTCCTGAAGAAGAACTCCCTGAACTGGATGAGGAGTCGATAGAGCAAGACGACGTCATCGAGGATGAGGGTGAAAAGGATGAAAACGACTGACACCAGCGAAAAGGGGCTGGAAACGATCATCGTCACCTCTCTCGTCAGCCAGGGAGAGTATGTTCAGGGGGACCCGCAAGATTATGATCGGGGACATGCCGTCGACCTGGACAAACTGCTGAAATTCCTTTCCGCTACCCAGCCTGGTGACTACGAAGCTCTCGGCCTTGCTACGGAAGGGCCAAAGCGCAACCAGTTCCTGCACAGACTGCAGGGTGAAATCGCAAAGCGTGGTGTGGTGGACTGCTTGCGGCACGGTATTAAGCACGGCCCCGCGCACGTGGACCTTTTTTACGGCACACCAACTCCGGGCAACCGGAGGGCAACGGAGTTTTTCAAAGCCAACATCTTCAGCGTCACTCGCCAACTCCGATACAGTCATAACGAAACCGCGCTTGCCCTCGATATGGCCGTGTTCATCAACGGTCTGCCGGTCTCAACCTTTGAACTCAAGAACAAGCTCACCAAGCAGACGGTTTTCGATGCCGTCCAGCAATACCAGCGCGACCGAGACCCGAAAGAGCTGCTGTTCCAGTTTGGCCGCTGTGTTGTCCATTTTGCCGTGGACGATTATGAGGTGCGTTTTTGTACCCATCTAAAGGGCAAGGATTCATGGTTTCTCCCCTTCAACAAGGGCTACAACGACGGAGCCGGAAATCCGCCCAACCCGGATGGGCTTACCACGGACTACCTCTGGAAGGAGACCCTCTCCAAGGTGGGGCTGACTGACATCCTGGAAAACTATGCCCAGGTGGTGGAAGAAAAAGACGAAAAGTCGGGCAGGAAAAAATCAACGCAGATCTTTCCCCGTTATCACCAATTGAAAGTGGTGCGGATGCTACTAGCCAATGCCAGAGAAAGCGGGGTCGGCAAACGCTATCTCATCCAGCACTCGGCGGGCAGTGGCAAAAGCAACTCCATCGCATGGCTGGCCCACCAACTCGTGGGCTTGGAGCAGGAAAGCAGAGCGATCTTCGATTCAGTCATCGTGGTTACGGATCGTCAGGTACTCGACAAGCAGATCCGTGACACCATCAGGCAGTTTGCCCAGGTTTCGGCTACCGTCGGGCATGCCGAACATTCCGGGGACTTGCGCCGGTTCCTCAAAGCCGGGAAGAAAATCATCATCACCACGGTTCAGAAGTTCCCCTACATTCTGGAAGAGATTGGCAACGAACACCGCAAAAGCAAGTTTGCCATCCTGATCGACGAGGCCCATTCGAGCCAGGGAGGCAAAACAACAGCGGCCATGAACCGCGCGTTGGAGGAGAATGCTCCTGACGGGCAAGAAGAAGAGACAACCGAGGACAAGATCAACAAGATCATGGAAGGCCGGAAGATGGTGACCAACGCCAGCTATTTCGCCTTCACCGCGACTCCGAAGAACAAGACACTGGAGATCTTCGGCGATGCGGCCCTTCAACCAGACGGCACCGTAAGACATCTCCCGTTCCACAGTTACACCATGAAGCAGGCCATCCAGGAAGGTTTCATTCTGGACGTGCTAAGGAATTACACACCGGTGGAGAGTTACTATCGCCTGACCAAGACGATAGAGGAAGATCCGTTCTTTGACACCAAGAAAGCCCAGAAAAAGCTCCGCCACTACGTGGAATCCAACGAACATGCCATTCATGAGAAAACGGAAGTCATACTGAATCACTTCCACTCCAACGTGATCGGCCTTCGGAAAGTCGGAGGTCAGGCCAGAGCGATGGTCATCACCAACGGTGTGGAGCGGGCGATTCAGTATTTCCAAGCTTTCAAAAGTTCTCTCAAAGAGCGGAAGAGCCCCTACGAGCCCATCGTTGCCTTTTCCGGAGAGTACGAGTACGGCGGTAAAAAGCTCACCGAAGTTTCGTTGAACGGTTTCCCAAGCAGCCAGATTCGGGACAGGATTCAGAAGGACCCGTACCGATTCCTGGTCGTCGCCGACAAGTTCCAGACGGGCTATGACGAACCGTTGTTGCACACCATGTACGTGGACAAGTCCCTCTCCGGCATAAAGGCGGTTCAGACCCTCTCGCGCCTCAATCGCGCCCACCCGCAGAAACACGACACCTTCGTGCTTGATTTCTATAACGACTCAAAAACCATCCAGTTGGCTTTCGAGCCGTATTACCGCACAACGATCCTCAGCGATGAAACCGATCCCAACAAGCTGCACGATCTCAAGGCGGATCTCGATGGTTACCAAGTCTACTCTCAAGAGAAAATCGAGAATCTGGTGAAACTCTATCTAGGCGGGGCCGACCGCGACAAGCTCGATCCGGTCCTGGATGCTTGCGTTGCCAACTACAAAGCTGATCTGGACGAAAACGAGCAGGTGGATTTCAAGGGCAAGGGAAAATCCTTCGTTCGTACCTACAGTTTCTTGGCCTCTATACTGCCTTATTCTAATGCCTACTGGGAGAAGCTTTCGATCTTCCTGAACTTCCTGATTCCGAAACTGCCCGCTCCCAAAGAAGAAGATCTCTCCAGGGGCATTCTTGAAGCGATCGACATGGATAGTTACCGTGTCGAGATGAAAAGCAGCCTGAAGATTCCACTTCCTGACCAGGATGGGGAAATCGAGCCTGTGCCCACTGGGCGAGTGGGCTCAAAGTCGGAACCAGTGTTGGATCGATTGAGCAACATTATCAGGGCGTTCAACGATCAATTCGGGAATATCGAATGGAAGGACGGAGACAAAATCGGCAAGGTCATCGCCGAGGAAATTCCCGCGAAAGTGGCGTCGGACGTGGCTTACCAGAACGCCATGAGGAACAACGACAAGAAAACAGCCCGGATCGAACACGACGCGGCTCTGCAACGGGTCATGATCGACCTTTTAGCTGACCATACCGAGCTTTTTAAGCAATTCAGCGACAATCCTGGTTTCAAAAAGTGGTTGTCTGATGTGATTTTCCAGGCGACATACGAAGAGAAGAGTGCTTAGACTATGACCTTCGTATGCTTTTCCCCAAGTCGTCATTTTTTGTATATATATTATTTAATTTAACAAGTGTATTTCTCGGTCATTTTAGATTAATTTCTCTAACGGAGGCTCCCATGCCGGTGTTCGACTACGGTCTCAGCTTCGAGAAGGGGCATCTTTTCGCGGAAATCGAGAGGAAGAAGTTTGTCCTGGACACGGGCTCGCCCATGAGCATGGCGGCTTCATCGGGCCTGGGTTTCCGGGGTCAGGAACTTCGGTTGCCGGGAAACGTCATGGGCCTGACTCCAGCGCAACTCTCCGAATTCATCGGTACGGAGGTCCACGGCCTTCTCGGCACGGACGTGCTGAACGAGCAGGACCTGCTGTTCGATTTTGAGCGCAGGAAGCTGGTGGTTCCCGGCGCGCCTCTTCCCATGGAGGGTGAGGCGATTCCGTTCAAGCCGGTCATNGGGGTACCGCTCGTGGAGGCGATCGTTGACGGGCAGGCCTACGGCTTCTTCTTCGACACGGGGGCCCGGATCTCCTACTTTCAGGACGAGGACGTGCTGGCGAAAGGATCGAAGATCGGCACGGACGAGGATTTCTACCCGGGGTTCGGGCGTTTCGCGACGGAAACCTATCTTATGGAGTTGAGGCTGGTGTCCAAAACCTTCTCCCTGGTGACCGGCACCCTCCCGGCGATGCTCGGCCTGAGCCTGGGCATGGCGGATGCAGACGGGATTCTCGGCAACGAAATCCTGCTGGGGCTGAAAACCCTGGCCTACATGCCCGGACGTAGCCGGATCGTGATGGAGTGAGGGTCAGCTTGTTTCTGAGGTTTCCAGGGGAGGCGATGCCATGATTTCCCGCGGCTTGATCGAACGGATCTTTTCGGCCTTCAGCATCGAGCGGTGGAACGACCATCCCCGGCCGCTTCACCTGACCGAGATGGACAAGCAGGCGCACAAGGCGGTCATCGCGGTTTCCATCGCCTGCTCGATGGACGGGATGGCCCAAAAGCTGCCGGAGGTCGTGGAGGGGCTGGTTTACGGTTTCCTGCAGCGCGCGGTTCTGACGGACATGAAGCCCCCGGTCTTCTATTGGCTGATGGAAACGAGCAAGCCTGCCGTGGACAGCTTTGTGCTGAAAACGCTGGGAAAGGACACCGGCGCCCTTAAAGGGGACTTCCACCGGGCTTTCGGGGACTTCCTGGTTTCGGGACCGGCCGACGCGGAGGTCGAGCGTGTGCTTGGGGCCGCCCATTACCTGGCGACGCTGTGGGAGTTCGACCTGATCGCCCCCCTGAGCCAGAAGCTTTACGGGTTCGGGGATACGGAAGCGCGAATCCGGGGGCAGCTGCTGAAATACAAAGATATCCCCCTGGTCGAGGAGAAGATCGCGTCCGCGGCCACGGCGGAAAAGGAGAAAGGCCTTGCGGCTTTCGTGGATCTGGCGGGGCAGCTCCGGTTCCAGAAACGCTGGACGGGAACGCCGCGGGTCCCGGAGACCTCCGTGCTGGGGCACGCCCTGTTCGTTGCCCTCATGGCGTATTTCCTCTCGGGCGAAACGGAAAGCTGCCGGGACCGGTCGACCTGGAACTTCATCGCCGGGCTGTTCCACGACCTCCCCGAAGTGCTGACGCGGGACATCATTTCGCCCATCAAGCGGAACGTCGAGGGGCTGGAGGGACTGCTCAAGGCCTACGAGGAAACGATGATGGAGGAGAGGATCATCCCGCTTCTGCCGGAGCGGATGCGGGGCCTCGTCAGGGAACTGACGGCGCGGGAATTCGAGGACCGCGAGTTTGAAATGGACGGGGTTCCCGGAAAGGTCCGCATCGACGGGACCCTGGTCAACTACTGCGACAAGTTCGCCGCCTTCATCGAGGCCGCCCTGTCGATGAGGCACGGGATCCGGTCAGCAAGCCTGGAAGCCGGGTATTCGGGACTCCTGAAGGAGTTAGGGAATTTCCGCTTCGGGGACGAGAACCTGGCCTACCTGGCGGACTACTTCAGGTGAGGAAAAAGAAGCGAATTTTCGGTCGGCAAAGGGGGTCTTCCCTCAGTACGCGCCCTTGCCGGGGATGACGTGTCGGATGCCGCCCCTGGGGTTGGGCACGTCGCCTTCCCTCCTGGGGATCAGGTGGATGTGGCAATGGAAGACGCTCTGGCCCGCAACGAGCCCCGAGTTCACTCCGACGTTGAAGCCCTTCACGGATGGATCCTTCGCGAGGATCTCCTCTTTCACGATCCGCAAGAGTTCGTTGCAGGCGAGCAGTTCTTCTTTCGAAAGGTCGAAATAGTCGCTCACGTGCCGCCTGGGGATGACAAGGGAGTGCAGTTCCGCCACGGGGAACCCGTCCCGGACGGCAAAGGCAAGGTCATTCCCGGCGATGAGCCGTTCTTCGCCGACGCTGCAGAAAAGACACCCGTTTTCGCATTTCATCGGTTTTCCCTCCCCGGTCCATCCCGGTCCTCGTTCCTGCCCCATTATAATGGCCATGAACGAGGGAAGTCGTGATAACTTGGAAAGGGTCTGGATCGTGGGGCCGGCTGGCAGGCGGGCCGGGCTCCGGTACCGAAGAGGAGGCTTTCGCTTTGAGGGCGATTTCCCTGCAGTCGGGGAGCAAGGGGAACTGCATCTACGTGGAGACCTCGGGCGGCCGCTTCCTGGTCGACGCGGGGCTCAGCGTGAGAGAAACGGAGCGCAGGCTGGGCCTGGTCGGACGCCATCTGTCCGACATCGATGCCCTCCTGGTCACGCATGAACATACCGATCATTCCCTTTCTGCCGGGGTGTTGAGCAACCGGTACGGGATTCCGGCTTACGTCACGGCGGCGACGGAGGAAGCCATGGCCTGCCGGGGATACGGAGCGGGTCTTGCGTCCGCGCGCCACTTTTCTCCCGGCGACTGCCTGTGCTTCGGATCCGTCCGGATCGAGACGTTGCCGACTCCCCACGATTCGGTCGAAGGTTCCGTCTTCGTGATCGAGGATGGCGGCCTGCGTCTCGGCGTCCTCACGGACCTGGGGCATGTCTTCGACGGGCTGGGAGAGGTTGTCCGATCGCTGGACGCGGTGTTCCTGGAGAGCAACTACGATCCCGACATGCTGAAGCGGGGGAAGTATCCCGCCTTCCTGAAAAAACGGATCGCGGGACCGGGAGGACACATCTCCAACGACGAGTCCGCCGAACTGGTTGCCGGGGCGGGCAGGGTTTTCTCCTGGGTCTGCCTCTCGCACCTGTCGGGTGAAAACAACACCCCGGACGTGGCCGCGGAGGCGCACCGGCAGATCGCGGGACCCCGGCAGAATCTCCACGTGGCTCCCCGCGACCGGCTGGGGGAGCTGCTGGTGGTCTCGAGGGCGGTCGAGTCCGTGGCCTAGCGCAAAGGAGGTTCGAACGATGGGAAAAAACTACTATGCAGACAGCCTGAACTCCGCGAATCTTTTCCAGGTTTACGAAACGGGGATCGAGCGGGTCCGAAGGTATCTGGATGAGGAAATCGAATTCGTCCGAAAAAACCTTCACGGCCGGGAGCGGATCCTGGAGCTCGGGGCGGGCTACGGCCGCATCATGAAGAAACTTGCCCCCCACGCGGGCTCCATCGTCGGCATCGACATCTCCGAAGATTCCATCGCCTTCGGGAAGGAATACCTCAAAAACACCCCCAACTGTTCTCTCCTGACCATGGACGGTCACCGGATCGAATTCAGTGACGAGTTCGACGTCGTCATATGCCTCCAGAACGGGCTGTCCGCGATGAAGGGAAATCCCCTGAACCTTGTCCGCCGCTCCATGGCTGCCCTGACCCCCGGAGGGAAGGCCTATTTCAGCTCCTACAGCCCCAGGTTCTGGGAAGTCCGCCTGGCCTGGTTTTTGGAGCAGGCCTCCAGGGGGCTCCTGGGGGAGATCGACATGGAGAAGACCGGAGACGGGAAGATCGTCTGCAGGGACGGTTTTACGGCGACCACTTTCTCCGCCTCCGACCTGGCAGAGCTTGGGGAAAAGATCGGCTGCGCCTATCACATCGAAGAGGTGGATGAATCGAGCCTCTTGCTCGTTCTCGAAAAGGATTGAGGGACCGGCGCCAGCCGGTCCCTTCGCTTTTGTTCCGACCTCTTCCATCCGGTGTCTTCCCCCTGAACCGGTTCCCTCACCGCCTCCCGGCTTGAATCCGTTGCGGCATCGAAGCTGAAGATCCCCGAAAGGATCAACACCCGGAAAACGCAGGGCGACTTGTCCCTGCGGAAGGGGCGCGCGTGCCCGAATGGTGAAAAAAAATCCTTATTGGTACGAGTTTTCGCCGATCGGTCCGCAGTGAAATGAATTTTGGTTTTGAGAGACCGAATTTGAAGCCAAAGAGCGCAAAAGGGAAGAGGGCATTTCACTGCGGAAGCTTGAAAGATGGCGAGGTGGGCAGAAAGAGCAAGGTGGGTGGGCAAAAGCAAAGACGATTGGGTCGGATTGAGATTCAGGGCTCGTGACGAGCCGAGATCGGGAGTGCTTTACTTGAGTAGAAAATAATTTTTCAGACAAAAAGAAAGGAGAAAAAAATACTACATGAGTTCGCTGCTTGATCTGATCAAGGAAAAGGGGAGCCATCTTCCACCCAAACAGTACGAACTCGCCAAGTTCCTGATCAACAACTACTCCTCCCTCCAGTATGCGAATACGGTTGAATTGGCGCGAATGGCCTCGGTTAGCGAAGCGACGATCATACGGCTGGCCTACTCCCTTGGATTCAAGGGGTTCCCGGAGCTGCAGCAGGCCATCAGGGACCTGGTGAAGGAGAATTCGAGCATCAGCCTGAACCGATATGCGCTGCGATCTTTCGAGGAATTGAAGGATTGTGCGTTCGCGACGACTTTCGAGCTTGAAAAGAGAATTCTCGAGGAGGCCTACGCATCCATCGACAAGGAGTCGTTCGAGTCGGCGGTGGAAATGATCTGCAAGGCTCCGTGCGTCCTGGTTGTCGGCACTTCCTTCAACGAAAGTCTGGCCCATTACGCGGGGAATTATCTTCACGTCCTCAAGGAAAACGTTCGGATCATCACCGATCTGGGAGCCAAGGAATACCAGGTGCTTCAGGAAATCCCCAGGGGAACGGTCGGGCTCGTCTACAGCTTCCCTCGCTATCCGCGCAAAACTCAATCCGTCGTGGAATTCCTGAAGAAGAAAAAGGTCCCCATGATCGGCATCACGGACAATGTTCTTTCTCCCATCGCTTCCCGTGTGGAAAAGCTATTCCTCGTCCCGCAGCAATTCATCACCTTCATTGATCCCTACGCGGCGGTCATGGCCCTGACGCATTCGCTGCTGCTGGGTGTTTTCATGAATGATCCGGAAAAATCGCGCCGCAGGGTGCGCGACTATGATCGCTTTCTGCAGAGCGAAAACGTCCACCTCAGGGATTCGGTGGACATCTCCAACCTGATTTAGGCAAGGTTCCTGGAAATGCTGTCCGGGGCAGACCCCGGCTTGGGGATGAACCCGGGAATCCAAAGACAAGGGGAGTGGCAAGCGGCATGGTCGACATGAGTTACCTCAAGGATAAGCCAATTGCGGTATTGGGTGGNGGGGCCGTGGCGAAAGCGACGGCCGGGGACTGCGCCCTTGCGGGAGCGAAGGTCAGAATATGCGATCTGGAGCCTTTCGCGAAGAAGACCCTGTTCGGGGTGGAGAAGGGGATCAAGTTTTTCGGCGACCAGCTGAACCTCCATTGTTTCGAGCGATCCGGCCTGGCCAGGATGGACAAGGTCACGACGGACGTCGCCGAGGCCGTGAAAGGCGCAGGGCTCATCATCGTGGCAACGCCCTCCCTTGGTCATGTTCCCTTCTTTGAAAAGCTCATCCCCGCGCTGGAAGACGGCATGGTTATCCATATTTTCCCGGACAACTTCGGTTCCCTGCTCCTCAGGAAAATGATGCGGGAGGCGGGCTGCACGAAGAAGGTCATCATCGGTGGCTGGTCCAGCGCGCCTTACGGCTGCCGCGTCGAGATCAAGGGGGGAGTCATCCTTCCCAGGATCCGGGTCTACTACCGGGCCATCACGCTGCGGGGGGCTGCCCTTCCCTCCACCGACCAGGATGCCTTCCTTGAAAGCTCGAAGTACCTGGGCTGCATGGATGCGGTCACGACGGGCGAGGGCGCGGTCGGAGGTTCTACGGTCATGGACACCGGCTTCAGCAATGTCAACCCGGTCCTGCACTGCCCCGGAACGATCCTGGGCGTTGCCGTGATGCAGAACTGGGGCGTGATTTACGGNGAGAACAAGTTCGATTACTCGATCTATTCCCATGCGTACTGTCAGGGCATTTCGGAAGTTCAGTACGGTTTCTACAAGGAGGAATGCGCCCTGGCGGAAGCCATGGGCGTCGGGATTCAGCCCTACGAGAAGAAGCATTTCTTCTCGCGGGAAAACGTCCTGGGTCAGGAGTACATGGGCCTGAACTACGAGATTCCCTACGACCAGCAGGACTATATCCAGTTCGGAACGGGTCCCTTCGACCTGAACAACCGCTACATCACGGAAGACATCCCGGTGGGCTGCCACATCTACCACCAGCTGGGCGAGAAGTTCGGCGTCAAAACCCCGCTCGTTGATTCGATGATTCACCTGGCCTGCTGCATGACCGGAAAGGATTTCTGGTCCACGGGCTACACGCTCGACTACATCGGAATCGGGCACATGAACAGGGAAGAGATGCTCGACTACCTGCACAGGGGCATCTACAAGCCCAAGGCCTAGGCCGTTTCAAAGGGAGGGGCGGTGAAGGACATGCAGAGACATTATGGACTGACCGGGCCGGGAACCGATGACGGGGTTTTCTCCATCGAGAAGGGGCAGGTGATCTCAGGCTATCCCGTTGGGATCATGCTGCTGAACGTCTGGTATCCGCTCCTCCCGGGGAACGTCGTGAACGCCTATACCTACGATTTCCCCGTCAGGATGAGGGTTGTTCCGGGTTCGAACCAGGAACGCATGCATGGAGGAGATCCAACTCTATTGCAGGATCTTGTCGATACGGCTCGGGAACTGGTTGCCGAGGGATGCCGAACGATCTGCGGAGCATGCGGCTACTTCGGGCATTTCCAGCGTCAGGTGGCGGATGCGGTTGATGTCCCTGTTTTTCTTTCAAGCCTCATGCAGATCAACTGGATCAAGGCTGCAATGGGATCGAGCAGGAAGATCGGCTTGGTTTGCGCGGACAAGCCCTCTTTGACCCCGGATATCTGGGAAAGCTGCAGTGTCGATCCGACCGGCTGTGTTATCGAGGAGATCCCGAGGGGAGGGGAGTTCGAAGCGATTCTCCATAGCGACAGGGGGAGTTTCGAGAATTCGAAAGTTCGGCAGCAGGTGGTTTCAACCGCGGAAAAAATCGTAAGGGAGCACCCCGAGGTGGGAGCGATCCTCCTGGAGTGTAGCGATATGCCTCCTTATGCCGCGGATGTTCAGCGGGCCGTCAACCTTCCGGTATTCGATTTCATCACGATGATCCGGTATGCCCATAGCGCAGTGGCACAGCGTCCGTATACGGGATTTATTTAATATTCCAGGGAGTCGAGGGGAGGAACACGAATATGAGGAATAGTAAAGTTCTGTTTATTCTCCTGTTTGCGCTGATGGTAGGTTTTGCTTTCGGTCCTGCCGCGGAGGCGGCGAAATATGAAATCAAGTTCGCGGGCAACTACGCGCCGGATCATCCGGGAACCCTTGCCCAGAACGAGATCGCAAAGGAAGTTCTCGAAAAGACCAAGGGCGAAGTGAAGATCACCGTATTCCCGGGCGGCCAGCTTGGCGACTACACCCAGGCCTATGAGGACGTCATGCGGGGCAATATCGATATGGGCTGGTTCTACATCACCGGCCAGTACAACCCCATGCTGGAGATTTCGAGCCTTTCCTACCTCGCGACGGACTGGAAGGAACTGAAAAGGGTCTTCTCGCCCGGGTCCTTCTGGTACAAAACCTATGAGGCAGCCCATGCGAAGGTTGGGGTCAAGCTGCTTGGCGTCTACGTGGACAGCTTCATCTCCCTCGCCACGGTCAAGCCCCTGAACGATCCCCTCAACCCCAAGGCCAACCACAAGGGGAAAGTGCGCATCCCGCCGTCGGAGATCTACAAGCTCACCATGGATTCGCTCAACTATGACACGGTGTCCATCAACTGGTCGGACCTCTACACGGCCATGCAGACCGGGGTTTGCGACGGCTGGATTGGCGGTACGGCAGCCCTGAACTACTTCCAGTTCCGCGATCTGATCAAGCAGTTCATGCCCATCCGGGCGTTTGTGGAAAACGTTTCCTACGTTTACAACGCGGAAAAGTTTGCCAAGCTGCCCGCGGCCTACCAGAAGATCATTTTCGAAGCCTGTCAGAAGCAGGCCAAGAAGAGCATCGACGATGCCCAGAAGAACGAAAAGCTCTACCAGGAAAAGCTGAGCAAGGAGCATAAGGTCGCCATCATGAACGTGACCGATGCCCAGATCAAACAGCTCGCTGACCACGTCCGCAAGAATGCCTGGCCGAAGTTCTCCAAGCTGTTCGGCAAGGACGTCATGGACGGCCTGGTCAAGGACGCGAAGTAGCTCTCCGTTCGATCGGAAAAACCCGGGCCGAAGGTTTATTGTCCCTCGGCCCGGGTTTGCGGGAGAGAAGTCATCGGCAGGGTTTCGCTATTCAGAGAGGAGCAGGTCCGTGGGGCATTCAAAAAACACCTTCTTCTTCGTGATGGACGTCGTCATTCCCAAGATCCTTTCCAGCATCATCGTGGTGTGCCAGATTGCCTTTACCGTGATTATCGGCGCATCGGTGGTGTTCAGGTTTCTGAATATCGATCTTTACGGGAATGAGGAGTTCGTTCTTATTTTCGCCTTTTGGCTCTATCTGATGGGAGGAGCGTACGGTTCCTATGAGAGGAGTCATATCCAGGCGGATATCGTGAAGGAACTGATGAAGGACGGGAAACTCAAATCCGCGCTGCTCTACATCGCGAACATCGTTCAACTCGTGACGTGTCTTGTGCTCGCCTACTGGTCGCTCAACTACTTCGTGTGGGGTCTGATCCGGAAGGCGACCTCGATCGCCTGGCGGATTCCGATGGTTATTCCGCAAAGCGCACTGTTCCTGGGTTTCTGCATCATGCTGGTTTACGCGGCAATGGATTTCGTTTCCGGAACAAAAAAGCTTTTTTCAGCCAGGCGCGCAGGTTCTTGACGGTGTTCCAGGATATTCCTAGGAGGCGTGCGGGATGGAACTGACGATTACGATCGGAATGCTGATCTTCTTCATCTGCATCGGGGTTCCCGTAGTGTTTAGCTTCGGGGCGGCCCTCATCTATGCGGTCATCTCCCTGGGGTACCAGTCGGGAGCTCTCCTGCCGAGCGGCTATAGCCGGCTCAACACGGTCGTGTTGCTGGCGATTCCTCTTTTCATTCTGGCCGGCGGAATCATGGAGCGGGGCAAGATCGGAGATGCCCTGGTACGTTTCATCAATCTGTTCGTGGGAAAATTCCGAGGCGGCCTTGGAGCTGTGGGAGTCATCGCCTGCGCTGTTTTCGGGGCGATATCGGGAAGCGCGGCGGCGACGCTTTCCTGCATCGGCAGCATCATGTTCCCAAGACTGGAAGAAGCCGGCTATGAACGCGGACACGCGGTGTCTCTGATCGTCAACGCAGCCCCCCTGGGGCTTTTGATTCCCCCGAGTTCAATTCAGATCATCTATGCCTGGAGCGCCAACCAGTCCGTTCTCACCTGCTTCCTGGCAACGGTGGGGCCGGGGATCATGCTCGCAACTCTTCTCTGCGTGGTGAACTGGTTTCTCTCCCGGAAATCGGAGAAAATCGCCAAGGCCATAGAAATTCAGGCCAGCCTGAGGGAAAACCCCGTCGCGATCTCGAAGAAAGCGATTCCGGCGTTGCTGATGCCGGTCATTATACTGGGTGGAATCTACAGCGGAATGATGACCCCAACCGAAGCAGCCGCGGTTTCCGTCATTTACGCCGTTCCTGTGGGCTTTTTCATCTACCGCTCCCTCACCTGGTCGTCCTTCATTGATGCGCTGAGGGAAACAGGCACGACGACGGGGGTCCTGATGGTCATGTTTCTCGTCGTCATGATCCTGAGCAGGATCTTCGTCATGGAAAACCTGCCCAACAAGGTCATCGACATCTTCCTGTCGATTTCCTCGAACAAGATCATGATCCTCATCATGATCAACCTCTTCATGATCCTGATCGGAATGCTGATGGACGATGTCAGCGGGACGCTGCTCTGCACGCCGCTGCTGCTTCCCCTCATGGTCCAGATCGGGGTGAGCCCCATTCAGTTCGCCGCCATCCTGGGCGTCAACCTCGGAATGGGGAACATCACTCCCCCGACGGCGCCGCTTCTTTACCTCGGCGGGCGTCTGGGCAGCGCCTCCATCAACCAGATGACGGCGCCCACCCTCTATATGATCGCTTTTGCCTGGATGCCGACTCTGATCGCGACAACCTATTTCCCGCCGCTGTCCCTGGCGCTGCCGAGCCTGTTCCTGGGAACCCGGCTTTGGTAACTGTTGGAAAAATCTGGTAGGGGGGTATTGTGAAAATGGCGAAGAAGAAGGGGCGTCTGGAACTGATGCAGATGAAGCAGGCCGGAGAGAAGGCGGCCTGGATCACGGCGTACGATTTTCCCACGGCTTCGTTCGCGGAAGCGGCAGGGATGGACATGATCCTGGTGGGAGACTCGCTGGGCATGGTCGTGCTGGGTTACCAGGGGACGGTGCCGGTGACGATGGACGACAGCATCCGTCATGCCCAGGCGGTGCGCCGGGGCGCGCCGAACACGTTCTGCATCGGAGACATGCCGTTTTTGAGCTACCAGGTTTCCGACGAGAAGGCCGTGGAGAACGCGGGCCGCTTTTTGAAGGAAGCGGACATGGACGCGATCAAGCTGGAGGGCGGTCGTCGGGTGGCGGGCCGGATCCGTGCGATCACGGACGCGGGGATCCAGGTGATGGGTCACATCGGCCTGACGCCGCAGAGTTCGGGGCAGCTGGGGGATTCAAGGCCCAGGGGCGTGACCCGGACAGCGCGCGGGAGCTGATCAGGGACGCGCTGGCCGTGCAGGAGGCGGGTGCGTACGCGCTGCTGCTGGAGGCGGTTCCGCCGGAGCTGACGGAATACATCTGGAAGAAGCTGACGATCCCGGTGTACTCGATCGGAGCCGGTGAGCCGTGCGACGGCCAGCTGATCATCTGCGGGGACATGCTGGGTCTTTTCCAGGCGTTCACGCCGAAGTTCGTCAAGAAGTACGCGTCGGTGGCGGAGGTGGAGATCGCGGCCTTCAAGGAATACGTGTCGGACGTGAAGAAGTCCGTGTTCCCGGCGGACGAGCACGTCTACCACATCCTGAAGGGCAGGGAGGAAGACTTCGCGAGGATGCTAAGGGAATTCGAATAGGGTTGCAACTCGTAAAGGCAAGGCTGAATGCGCGAAAGAGGGGGGAAAATCCTCCCCCTCTTTTTTAAACCCAAGAGATGGAGGGATGAACATGACGGTACCGTCGGACATCGAGATCGCGCACGCGTCGAAGCTGCTGCCGATCGGTGAGATCGCGAAGAGTGCGGGGATCCCGGAGGAACACCTGGTTCCGTACGGGAAGACGAAGGCGAAGGTGGACCTGAACTTCATGAAGGCCCTGGAGGACCGTCCGGACGGGAAGCTCGTCCTGGTGACGGCGACGACCCCCACCCCGGCGGGTGAGGGAAAGACGACGACCACCATCGGACTGACGCAGGCCCTGTCGAAGATGGGGCATTCGGCGATGATCTGCCTGAGGGAGCCGTCGCTGGGGCCGTGCTTCGGGGTGAANGGGGGAGCGGCGGGAGGGGGTTACTCCCAGGTGCTGCCCATGGAGGACATCAACCTGCACTTCACGGGTGACATCCACGCCGTGACCACGGCGCACAACCTGCTGTCGGCGCTGCTGGACAACCACCTCCAGCAGGGCAACGAACTCGGGATCGACCCGAGGCAGGTGGCGTTCCGCCGGGTGATGGACATGAACGAGCGGGCGCTGAGGCACATCGTGCTGGGCCTTGGGGGGAAGGGCAACGGGATCCCGCGGGAAAGCGGGTTCGACATCAGCGTGTCGTCGGAGGTCATGGCGATCCTGTGCCTGTCGAAGGACCTGATGGACCTGAAGGACCGTCTGGGCCGGATCGTGGTGGCGTACACCCGCGAGGGGAAGACCGTGACGGCGCACGACCTGAAGGCGGAAGGGGCGATGGCGGCGCTGCTGAAGGACGCTCTGAACCCGAACCTGGTGCAGACGATCGAGCACGTGCCGGCGTTCGTGCACGGAGGTCCGTTCGCGAACATCGCCCACGGGACGAACTCGCTCATCGCGACGAAGATGGCGCTGAAGCTGTCGGACATCGCGGTGGTGGAGGCGGGATTCGCCTCGGACCTTGGGGGCGAGAAGTTCATGGACATCGCGTGCCGTTACGGGGGATTCCACCCGCAGGCGGTGGTGCTGGTGACGACCGTGCGGGCGCTGAAGATGCACGGGGGAGTGGCGAAGGGGGAACTGAAGGAGGAAAACCGGGAAGCGCTGAAGAAGGGATTCGGGAACCTGGACGCGCACCTGGAGAACCTCTCGCAGTTCGGAGTGCCGGTGGTGGTGGCGGTGAACCGCTTCCCGACGGACACGGAGGGAGAACTGGAGGACGTGCTGGGGCATGTACGGGGCCGTGGCCACGAGGCGGCGCTGTCGGAAGTGTGGGAGAAGGGCGGCACGGGAGGCCTGGAGCTGGCGGAGAAGGTGCTGGGATCGATGAAGAGGGCGAACGGCTACCACCCGCTGTACGAACTGGGACTGCCGCTGAAGGAGAAGATCGAGAAGATCGCGACGCACGTGTACGGTGCGGAGGGAGTGGACTACGCGGAAAGCGCGTCGGCCACGCTGACGGACCTGGAAAAGCGGGGCTACGGGACGCTGCCGGTGTGCATGGCGAAGACGCAGATGTCGCTGTCGGACGACCCGGGCGGATCNGGTCGGCCGAAGGGCTGGAGGCTTCTGGTGCGTGAAGTGAGGCTGTCGGCGGGAGCGGGCTTCGTGGTGCCGATCTGCGGGACGATCATGACGATGCCGGGGCTGCCGAAGAAGCCCGCGGCCGAGTCCATCGACATCGACGAACAGGGCCGGATCACCGGCCTCTTCTAGGAGGGAACATGGCGCGAATCCTGGATGGAAAGGAAACGGCCCGAAAGATCAGGGAAGACCTGAAAATCCGCTGCGCGGAACTGAAGGCACGAGGGATCGCTCCGGGCCTGGCGGTGGTGCTGGTNGGCAGCGACCCGGCTTCGGCGATCTACGTCGGGCAGAAGGAGAAGGCCTGCACGGAAGTGGGCTTCAACTCCTTCCGGTACGAAATGCCGGCCGACGCGACGGAAAAGGAGCTCTTCGAACTCATCGACCGCCTCAACGGAACGCCGTCGGTTCACGGCATCCTGGTCCAGCTCCCTCTTCCCGGCAGTCTCCGTGCGGACCGGATCATCGGGAGGATCGCTCCGGGCAAGGACGTCGACGGGTTCCATCCCCTCAATGCGGGACTTCTGGCCTGCGGGTTGCCCGGGGTCGTGCCCTGCACGCCCAGGGGCGTGATGCGGATCCTTGGAAACTACGGAATTCCCCTGGCGGGTCGTAGAGCCGTGGTGGTCGGCCGGAGCAATATCGTGGGAAAACCGATGGTCCAGCTTTTGCTCGCGGAGAACATGACCGTCAGCGTGTGCCATAGCCGGACGCCGGACCTGGCGGCGGAAACCCTTCAAGCCGACGTGCTGGTAGTTGCGGCCGGCAAGCCCGGCATCGTCGACGGTTCGATGGTGAAGGAAGGGGCGGTTGTGGTGGATGTGGGGATTCACCGGACTCCGCAAGGGATCGTTGGAGATGTGAAGTTCCCCGGGGTCGCCGAAAAAGCTTCCTGGATAACCCCGGTTCCGGGAGGAGTCGGTCCCCTGACGATCGCGATGCTGCTGGAGAACACGCTGGAATTGGCGGAGAAGACGCTTTCCGAATGAACCGGGAGTGAGCGCTGAGATTTTCCCTGGATCTGGCTAGAGATTTTGAACGGGCCCCGACTTATCGAGCGGG
Organism: Synergistales bacterium; assembly: GCA_015657435.1. Classification (GTDB taxonomy): domain Bacteria; phylum Synergistota; class Synergistia; order Synergistales; family 79-D21; genus 79-D21. Next base: position 416,760 of record JADLKH010000004.1, read on the forward strand.
GCCCGTTTGCGGCAAAAGGCCCATTTCCCCCCTTTTTGTATTTCCTCTTTTCCTGATTGTGTTCGGCGGCTCATCCAGTTCCTCCGAAACTTTTCCCGACAGTTTCTTGTGTTTCGATTCCCATTCTTTCTGCCTGCGTCGGGTTCACCTCGACCACGGCCGCCATCTTCCCCCGGTCACTTTTACGTTTCAACAGCGCTTTCTCTCCCTTGAACAGCCCCTGCCGGCCCAAGTGGACGCGACTTCCCCAATGGTGCGTATACATTATCCCATTTTTACCTAGTTGCAACTCTATATAAAATCGGATACGATTTTATATAAATCGTATCCGTATTAAATATTAAACGAAAAAGCGCCTTGGCAACCACGTTTCCTTAACTATTACTTGGAGGTGAAACCGTTGGATTTTAAGGTGGCGGGAGACAGGGCTATCGTCGTTCGTTTTGGGAGCGAGATCAACGAGACAACAAACAAGAAAGTCAGGGCCATGCGGCAGCTTCTTGAGCAGGAACGGCTGGAAGGGATCGAAGAAGTAATCCCAACGTACTGCACTCTTTATATCTTTTACGATCCATTCAAAACCGACCCGAAATCCTTAATCGAAAAGTTATCCGAAATCGAAAGTGGTGCGGATGAAAGCAAGCTGCCACCGGCAAGGGTTATCCAGGTTCCCGTCGCGTATGGAGGCGAATGTGGACCGGATTTGGAAAACGTGGCGAAAGCCCATGGGTTAACTCCTGAGGAAGTCATCGAACGCCACGCCAACAAAAAATATCTTGTCTACATGCTGGGGTTCACCCCGGGATTCACTTTCTGTGGCGGGCTTCCCGACGAGCTCGCCACTCCGAGGCACAAAGACCCTAGACTCAAGGTTCCCGCGGGATCGGTAGGGATCGCGGGGAAGCAAACCGGCCTTTATGCCATAAGTTCACCTGGCGGTTGGCAATTGATAGGCAGAACGTTCATGCGTTTTTATGATCCCTCAAAAACCCCTCCTACACCTGTGCGGGCGGGTGATTATGTTGAATTCTGCCCGGTAAGCGCGGAGGAATTCGAGAAAAACCGCGCTCAGGTCGAGGCTGTTGATTCTCCTTCTCTTGATGCCCTATGGCAACCCGGCGGAGTGGCGGCGTTCGAAGTCAAGAACCCGGGGATGCTGACCACCATCCAGGACAGAGGGCGGTTCGGTTATCAGGAATTGGGGATTTCCTGTTCCGGGGCGATGGACGAAATTTCCTTCCGGCTTGCCAATCGGTTGGTAGGTAACGACGACAATGCCCCGGCGATCGAAATCACGGGAATGGGCCCGACGATGAAAGCGCTGGCTAGCGCCTTGATAGCGGTTACGGGGGCCGATCTGTCGTTTGCAGTCAACGGTAAGGCAGTAAACCCTTACGAAGCGATTCTTGTGAACCCCGGAGACACCCTCTCGTTCGGGCAGATCAAAAGCGGGATGAGAGCCTACCTGGCGATCAACGGAGGGGTTGCCGTTCCGTATGTATTGGGAAGTGCGACAACGGACCTGAAAGCCATGCTTGGCGGTTTCAAGGGTCGGAAGCTGGAAAAGGGAGATATCGTCAACAAGCATGTAAAACCCATACCTGAACCTTTCATCGGCTTCTCGATCGATCCCAGGCCATTTGCCTTCGGAGGCGAGGAAAACGTATTCCGATTCATCCTCGGTCCTGAGGAAGACCATTTCACCAATTGCGGCATCGAAACATTCCTCAATTCAGAGTATGAGGTCTCGAGCAATTCCGACCGCATGGGGAGCCGGCTGACCGGCCCCAAGATCGAGCACGGAGAAAAAGGGCCGAATATCGTTTCCGATGGAATTACCTTTGGCTCCATCCAGGTTCCGGCCGAGGGATACCCGCTTGTTCTCCTCAAGGACAGACAGGCTATCGGCGGCTACACCAAAATCGGCACTCTCTGTTCTGTTGATGCCTACCGCTTTGGCCAGGTGAAACCGGGGGACAAGGTGTCTTTCAGGGGAATTAATCTCGCTCAGGCCCAAGAGCTTCTCTGGAGGATGGAGTATGAGGTTTCCAGGGTCGGGTTGAAGCAGCATTACCTCGCGAAAACCGGGGCAAAGGGAGGGAATGTTTATCGGTTTACCGACGGAGATTCCATTTGCGACATCTTCGTCGAAAGGATGGATTGATCGTAGAGCGTTTAGCTGTGAATCCAAAAAATAGGAGGGGTAAGTGATGGGCAAAGTCGTGGACCTGAACTGCGATATGGGAGAAAGTTTCGGACGTTACACTCTGGGGCTTGATTACGAGGTTATGGATGAGATTTCTTCCGCCAACATCGCCTGCGGCTTTCATGCGGGAGATTTCATGGTTTTGTCCAAGACCGTAAAATGGGCGATTGAGAAAAAAGTAGGAATTGGAGCTCATCCTGGCTATCCCGACCTTCAGGGGTTTGGCCGAAGGAATATGGATCTATCCGCAGAAGAGGTTGAAAACCTGACTCTCTATCAGATTGGCGCAATTTATGCCTTTGCGAAGGCAAACGGAGCCAATCTGCAACACGTAAAGCCCCACGGAAACTTCTATATCCAGATATACAACAATGCGATGAAGGGAGATCCTTCCATGGCCCAGGCGGTTGGGAAGGCCGTTCAGAGATTTGACGACAGCCTTATTCTTCTCGCTCTTGCGGGCACGGAAATGGCAAAAATCTGGAGGGAAATGGGGCTCAGGGTAGCCGAAGAAGTCTTCCCCGACAGGGAATACAACGCCGATGGAACACTCGTATCGAGGAAGGTCAAAGGAGCCGTCATCACCGACCATACGAAAGTTGTGGAACGTGCGGTGAAAATGGTGAGAGACGGAGGAATTCTCTCGATTGATGGAAAACCCATCTCGAATTTCCGCTTTGACACGATGTGCGTGCACGGAGACAACCCGGAAACTCTCCAGGTTGTCAGGGATATTGTTCAGGCCTTTAAAAAGAACCAGATTGAAGTAAAACCGATGGGATCCTTCATCGCTTAATCAAAAACAGTTCCGGCTCGAACAGGGACTTCACGAAAGACAAACCAGAGGGTACCCGAATAAAGGGAGCCCTGGATAGGGCGCACAGGGTTCCCAAGAACGAATCAGAGGGGGCAAGAGCATGGGAATCATGGCTGGGTATCGCAATGCGGTGATCGTTACCTTGCTCGTTTATTTCGGACTAACTCTATGGCTTGGTTATCAGGGCAGGACCAGGAAGGGCGAGGAGAAGGAAGGGCTTAAGAATTGGGCCGTGGCTGGCCGCAACGTCGGATGGGTCATCCTGGGCCTCGCCTGGTCGGCGACTTACTTCAGTTCCTACGCTGTGTTGGGGGTCGCCGGGGAAGCCTATCGGAACGGCATATCGATCATGACCATTTCGACTGCCTACTTCATCCCAACTGCGATCCTGATGTACATCATGGGCTCGGCTGTGAACATCCTGGGCCGGAAGAACAATTACATGACGATTGGGGATCTGTTGCAGGACCGCTTCGAGAGCAAATGGGTCAGGTTACCCCTGTTTCTGACGATGCTGATTTTCTCCGGTTATTACGTCGGCATTCAGCTGATCGGGGCTTCTGTCGTTTTAGAGCAATTGGCGGGCATTCCTTTTCTCGCTGCCACGATTCTTGGAGCTGCAGTCCTCGCGGTTTACGTTTCGATTGGCGGCTTCAAGAGCACGGCCCTTACAGACACGCTGCAGGCGGCCCTTCTCTTCGTCGCTCTCTTCGGTGGAGGCCTGATGGCCATCTACCTGACCAAAGGCCAGCTTTTTACGATGCTCGCCAGCAGGTACGGTATAGCGGCTTTGACCTCGCCAGGTCTCAAGAGTTCAATGGCACCCAACTTTGCATTTTCTTTCAACATCAACATCATCATTTACACCTTCGGCTACATGTTCATGCAATGGTGCCTTGCCGCATCAGGGCCAGGCAGTTTACGGCGCGCGGCAGGAACTTACAGCATCATTTGCCCGGCAGGATATATCTTCGGTTCAATTTTGCTGGGACTTGCCGGTTTGGCGATGGGGATCCACGTCGAGAAAGCGGATCAGATTTTCCCTGTGGTTGTCGTCCAATTTTTCGGACCGCTTTTCGGGGCAATGCTGGTAGCCGGAGTTCTTGGGGCGACGCAGTCCACAGCAGCCTCAATTCTCGCGGGGGTTTCGCTATCGAGTTCATATGATTTTTACAAAAAGATGGTCAACCCGGAAGCGGATCCCAAAAAGGTTCTTTTTATCAGCAGAGCTCTGACTTACATCATTCTCGGTTTCTCGATTGTGCTCGCCGTGACGGCAAAGACCGCGATCATGTTTCTTGGTGCGATAGGGATTGCCTTCTTCTCGGTCATGGCGCCGGTCATTCTGGCTGCTCTCTATTGGCCGAGAGCGACGAAAGAAGGGGCGATTAGCGCTCCATTCATTGGGCTTCTGGTTTTGATCTACGTGATTTTCGTAAAGAAGAATTTCCTGGGCATCCACCCCGGGCTTTGGGGTTTTGCCGCCTCCTTGATCGCACTGGTCGTTATCAGTCTGATGACGGCACCCTCACCGAAGGCGACTGTGGATCGAATTCATGGCGTTATCGGCCGGATTTACCACAAAAGCCCGGACCAGTTGTGGTATCCGACCACGGGCAAAGGCATTATCGCAACACTGGTGGTCGTTGCCGAAGTGTTCGCTATCTCCTACGGCCTCTATTACCTGAAGACGGAGAAAATCATCTTTGGGATGGCTGCTCAATATGCATGGGTTTTGGGCTGGGTATTGGCAGCATTGGTTGCCCAATTTGTCCTGTTTAAGCATGTGAGGATCGATGAGAATGTGTAGCGCCGGAAGGAGGAATACCACTTCATGAGCTATACCGGCCAGGTGATCCTGGATTGGAAAACCCTTCGTTTCCCCGGGAGGGATTCTTCAGGAAAATCCAGGGATGATTTTCGACGATTCGTTAAATGCCTGGTTCTTTCTTCCCTTTTGGAGAAGGAGGAACATGAGACGGAAAAAGGCCCGACTCCGGAGGAACTTATCGCAATAACGGCGGCAGTGCATAGCATGGGAGTGGACGAAAAGAGATCAAGATTCGTCGTCCGGAGTTCGGAAAGGATCAGCTACTGGAAAATTGCATCGAGATTGCAGATTTAAAAGGGAACAAACTTAAGGTTCAGCCCCCACGGTTACGGATGGAATTTTTGGAGATGGCCTGTGAAGAAAGAGCTGTGATATAAATTCACTGCTAAAGACATTAAGACCATCCGTGACCTGGAGGCTGAACAATGGAGCTGTTTACGATGAGCGATCGTGCTGCGGAGAAAATCCGTACCATGATTCTGAACGGGGACTTGAAACCTGGCGGGAAAATCAACATCGACAAATTGTCGCGAGAATCAGATTTCAGCAAAACACCAATCCGCGAGGCTCTCAACAAGCTAATCGCGGAGGGACTGGTTGCCTATACGCCGCGCGTAGGCTACACGGTCTACCTGTTGTCCCTGAAAGAATACTTCCAACTTTACGAACTTCAAGAAATGCTTGAGGTGCATCTAACTTTAAGGATGCTGCAATTTGTGGACTCAATCGATTTCGACAAATTGGAAGAAGCCAACCTGAAGATTCAGGAATCGATGGCAACCGGCAATACTGCTTTAGTCCAGGTTTACAATGATCGGTTCCATATGGGGATCTATCAAAATTACCCGAATCCTAAACTGATCGAAGAGCTGCAGCAGATCTGGGCAAAGGTCAAAATTCAACGGCACATGATGTATCGCTCCACGGTTTTTCTAGGCACCGTCCTGCAAGAGCACCGGGATATTGCGAATGGGCTTAAAAACGGCGACCCGGCGAAATTGGAACTTGCAGTCAGGAAGCACTTTAGAAGCGGAGGAGAAGCGCTCTTAAAAAGTCTAGGCTAAATTTTGACCGCATCCTTGTCCGCCAGGCGTTGGGTGGATCCCGACCTGGCAGACATAAACCGCCGGAGATCTGACCTCTGTAGGAGGAGATTACTATGGGAGACACTTTCTCTGCCGGTGTTGAAGATATGATCCCGAAAGATTTTCGCAATCTGGTCAGGAAAGGGCAATGGAACAAGCCGACCTCCGGTGTATGCAAAGGGTATGCTCAAGCAAATCTGGCTATTCTCCCAAAATCTGTCGCGAGCGATTTTTTGCTTTTCTGTGTCCGAAACCTCAAACCCTGTCCTGTGCTGGACGTTATCGAGGCAGGCATGGTTCATCCCGCGATTGGACAAGATTCCGATATAAGGACCGATCTTCCCCGCTATAAGGTTTTTCATCATGGGGAGTTGGTGGAAGAGCCCGAGAATCTTCTGGGAGTCTGGAGGGAGGACTTCGTCTCTTTCCTGCTGGGGTGCAGTTTCTCCTTTGAAACGGCTTTAATGGCCGCAGGGATTCGTATCAAGCACATTGACCTCGATCTCCGTTGCCCGGTTTATTCAACGAATATCCCCTGTAGACCGGCCGGAATCTTCCAGGGAAATATGGCCGTCAGCATGCGCCCAATCCCGAAAAGGAGCGTGACGAAGGTTATACAAATCACGTCACGGTATCCTTTTGTTCACGGAGCNCCCGTCCATTTCGGAAACCCTCAAGAAATTGGCATCACGGATATTGAAAAGCCGGACTTCGGCGATGCGATTCCTTTTGACCCCGACGAAGTTCCCGTTTTTTGGGCGTGCGGAGTCACGCCGCAGCTTGTTGCCATGAAGACCCGACCGGAGGTAATGATCACCCATTACCCGACTTATATGTATGTCTCGGATCTGCTGAATGAAGAATTGGCCGCGTTGTAACACTGATCATCGGAAAGCGGGCGAAGAAATTCCCAGGAGAAAAGGGAAACAGTTGTGGTGGCCTGGGTAGGGTCGATATCATCGCTCTAGAGGGACTGCAAATCCTTCACCCCGGTTCGAATCCGGGTGCCGCCTCCAAGTTCACAGGGCTAGATAGCAAAGAAGCACAGGTCATCCAGAAAAACGTCAAGGTCATCTGGGAAACCCCGGGAGGGGCTATTTGTCGAACGAGTGCTGCTTCGCGCGGAACGGGGGCTTTCGCGAAATCGGGCCTCGTTAAGGTCGTTCGGTGGCACGAGGAAGGCAGTGAAGAGAAACCGGAAGAACCGGATTCGAACTGACGGATGAAGGACCTCCCCATCCAGGGAGGTCCTCTTTTTCAGCTATTCAACCGGCTTTTCGGGTTTTTCCACCGCGACCCGGATTTCGCTTTCATAGTGGGGAGACGAAAGGTCCCCTTCCGGGTAGACTTCGAAATCGATCCCGTTCTTCGGCAGGTACTCCGACGTCGGGANAAATTCGGTATAGATTCTGCGCCAGAGGTTCTGGATCGCTCCAGGGACGGGCCCTTTGCATTTGAATATGGCCCAGGTCGCCGCGGGGATTTCCTTGATGCGGAAGCCTTCGGGGACGGGGGTTTTGCCGTTGTAGCCGGATGCTATCGAATAGCAGAATTCCGCTGAATCCCCTGTCCCATGACAGATGCCCAGGATCCGGCCGTCAAATTCCGATCCGCTGCTGAAACCGCAAAGTTCACTGATCGTTCCGTCGAGGCCCGCGCGTTCCCAGAATTTCGGGATTTCCTCCAGGTGCAATTCGTCTTTTGTCGAGAAAACCCTGACTTTTTCGATGACCTTGAATGCTTTTCTTTCTTCGATCCTGTAATCCATGGCAAAACCACCTTCCATGACCAGTTTTACGGAAAGTCTTGAAAACAGTCTGAGGTTTGCGCCGGGTTTTTTCGCCCGTGAGGGGGTGATCCCGTGAAACTTCACGAACGCCCTGCTGAAACTTTCCGGGCTCTCGTAGCCGTATTTCAGGGCGGCGTCGATAACCCTGATGTCCGATGCGGCAAGTTCCATCCCCGCAAGCGTAAGCCGACGGGCGCGGATGTATTCGCCGATCGTACAGGTGCAAAGAATTCCGAACACGCGCTGGAAATGGAAGCTCGATGAGGAGGCCTGTCTTGCGACTTCCTCGTAGTCAAGTTCCTGCGTGATGTTCTCTTCGATGTAATCAATGGCACGCTGTACCCCGGCGATCCAGCTCAAACCGTTTCGCTCCCTTCCGTCAGACCTGTTATAGAATGTCCCGTTTCGATTTTCCTGACTTTTTATGCGGGGCGAAGGGGGGTGGTTCGGCATGTCGAAAATTCAGCTTTTCCGGACCGGGCGTTGTGGTGCCGGGCTCCTGAAAAGAGGACGGGTTCCGGTCGCCGCACGCCCGGAGCGGCACGATCACTTGCCGTCGCTTTTTCCGGTTTTTCCCGACAGTTTTTCGTGCTTCGGTTCCCATTCCCTCTCTTTCGAGAACAGCAGGGCCGGCTGCAGGGTTCCCTCGCCCAGGGTCCGGTTCACCTCGTCCACGGCCGCCATCAGCGCCCGGTCCCTTTTCCGCTTCAACAGCACTTCCTCTCCCTCGAACAACCCCTGCTGGGTTACGCCGTCGGGGCCCAGGTCGAGCAGGGTCACGCCGGCTTTCGTGAAGGCGTGTCCGGGGGCGTAGATCCGTTCGAGCCCTTCCAGGGCGGCCTTCACCAGGAGAAGGTTGCTGGAGGTGGGGGCGTCCATCTTCATCGTTGCGGCGGGGGCGAAGAGGTTGCCCCTGAATCGGCTGGTGGAGAGGTAGACCTGCAGAGTTCCTGCGGCCAGCCCCTGGCTCCTCAGCCGTTCCCCGGCCGAGACCGCGTGAGCGGTTACGGCCTCCTTCAGGCTTTCAAGGTCGCTTAGCGGCTTGCCGAAGGAGCGGGAAGCCTGGATCGACTTCTGGGCGGGATCCTCCTCCACGAGCCGGATGCAGGAGATCCCCCTCAGCTCCCAGGCCGTGTGGACCGCCCGGACGGAAAAGTGCCGCCGCAGCCAGTCGTCCTTGGCGTCCCGGAACCGGCGTGCCGTGCGGATGCCGAAACGGGAGAGGGATTCCGTGCACCGTCGGCCGATTCCCCAGACATCCCCCACGGGGACCTTCTCCAGGAAGGCGTCCAGGTCCAGCCCTTCGAGGGAGAAGACGCCCCCGGTTTCGGGATCCTTCTTTCCCCGGTCCGCGGCCAGCTTGGCCAGAGTCTTGGTGGAGGCGATGCCGATGGAGACGGGAATCCCGATTTCCTCGAGGAGGGCCTTCCGGATGCCTCTCGCGTATTCCACGGGGTCGGTCAGCGAGGCGATGGAGAGGTCGAGAAAGGCCTCGTCCACGGAGTAGGTTTCCATGCGGTCGGTGTACCGGGAGAGGACCGTCATGACGCGCCGGGAGACCTCGTGGTACAGGGCGAAGTTGGTGGAGAAGACGGTCACGCCGCGGGCTTCCGTCAGCGCCCGGACCTTGAAGAAGGGTTCCCCCATGGGGATGCCCAGTGCCTTGGCCTCGTTCGACCGGGAGATGACGCACCCGTCGTTGCAGGACAAAACGATGACCGGCTTTCCCTCCAGTTCGGGCCGGAGGATCCGCTCGCAGGAAACGAAGAAGTTGTTGCAGTCGCAGAGGGCGAAGCGCACGGCAGCCTACTCCTTGTTCGGATCCTTCAGGATCCAGGTGACCCTGCCCCAGACGGAGGAAGGGTCAAACCCCTGTTCGAGGCGGCGGCAGGCGAGGCCGCCCGCTTCAGTGGCGACCACGGCGAGGCAGCCTTCCTCCGGAGGCAGAAAGCGGTCGATCACCAGAAAGGAGCTGGATCCCAGGCGAAAGATGAAGGTCGAGGAGGGGCGGGGCACCAGGTATTCCCCCAGGCGCTCGGCAAGGGGGCGGGTTTTTCGTGCGACCCCGGTCAAACGGACGGACATGTCGGGCCTCCTCCGCATGAAAGATAACTTATTGTAATCATGCGGAGGGAGAATTGCATTAACGGATATCGACCGGAAGCCCTGCCGGCATCCGAAGGGCCCCCTGCTGCGGGGGCCCTTCGGCTTCGGTTTCAGGTATTTTGCCTATCCGGCGGTTTTTCGGATCACTCTCCCGGGTCTTATCCCGGAATTTTCCCCGTTTTCCACCACGATCTTTCCGTTGATCACAACCGTGTGGAGACCCGCCGGGTACCGTTTCGGGTCGGCATAGGTGGCGGTGTCCAGGAAGCGTTCCGGGTCGAAAAGGGTCAGGTCCGCCTTCATGCCGGGGGCGATCAGGCCCCTGTCCTTCAGTCCGATCTTCGCGGCCGGCAGGCCGGAGATCTTTCGAACGGCCTCCTCGAGGGACATCAGTCCCCTTTCCCGTGCGTAGCGCCCGATCAGCCTGGGAAAGGTTCCGTATGCGCNGGGATGGCATTTGCCGGGGGCCTCGGGATCGGAAACCCAGGAGTCGGATGCGATGATGGAATCCGGATCCCGGAGGACCCGTTCGACGTCTGCCTCGGACATCGAGCGGGACACCATCAGGGCTTCCCCTCGACGGAAAGAAGCCACTCCAGGAATNNCGGTTTGCCTGGTCTTCAGCCGGCAGGGGCCGACGACGGACGAGAGCGCCCTGCCTTCGATTTCGCTTCCTTTCGGGCACGAGACGATGTGGATGTTGTCCCATCCGACGTCGCGGATAAAGGAATCCTCGTCTTCCGGGAAGGCCGTGATCTTCCGGATGATGTCCCTGCGCTGGGCAGGGTCCGCGATCCGGGCCAGAAGACGGGGCACCCCGCCCTCGAGCGTCTCGGGGGGGAGCAGGGCGGTTACCGTGGTGCTGGTCCCGTCGTAGGGGTAGGCGTCGCAGCGGACCTCCACCCCTCGGGAACGGGCCTCGCGGATGAAGGCCAGGGTGTGCTTCACCTTCCCCCAGTTCGGCTGAGGACAGGCCTTGTGGTGGGAAAGTTCCACCGAAACGCCGTACTTCCCGGCCAGGTGGATGGCCTCCAGCACGGATTCCTCCAGGTTTCGTCCCTCGCTTCGCAGGTGGGACGAGTAGAAGGCGGCGTGTCGTTTCAATACGGAGAAGAGGGCTTCCAGTTCGTCCAGGTTCGAGTAGCTTCCGGGCGGGTAGATCAGGCCCGTCGAGAGGCCGTGGCAGCCTTCCCGCAGGCTTTCGTCCAGGAGCTCCTTCATGGTTTCCAGTTCCCTTTCGGTGCAGGGCCGGTTCTCGAACCCCATGACCGCGATGCGGAGGGTTCCGTGCCCCACCATGGGCACCAGGTTGACTGCGGGCACGGCTTCTTCCATCACCTGGAGGAAATCGCCGAAGCTTTTCCAGGTGAAGGCCGGCATGACTGAGGGAAGAAACGGCCGCAGGTACAGTTCCAGATCCTCAAGATGTTTTGCGGAGCAGGGGGCGAGGGTCAGGCCGCAGTTTCCCGTCACGGCCGTCGTCACGCCCTGCATCACATAGTTCGATGCCGCGGGGCAGGCCAGGATGCCCATGTCCGCGTGGGTGTGGAGGTCGATGAAGCCGGGGCATACGGCCATTCCGTCGGCGTCGATGACCTTGCGGGCGCTTTGCGTGACGTGTCCGGCCCCGGCGATGGAATCCCNCCGGATGAGGACGTCTCCCCGGTAGGCGGGGGTCCCGGATCCGTCGACGATCAGACCGTTTCGGACGAGCAGGTCTTCCATGGCCGTCACCAGGGTCCCACGACGGATTGCCCCAGAACGAGCGAGGGCAGCCAGCAGGACAGGAAAGGAACATAGGTGGTCAAAAGCAGGACCGGAATGGCGACGATGAACAAAAACTTCATGATCGGGGGAACGAGCTCCCCCGCGGGAACCCCCGAAAGCCGCGAGCCGAAGAAGATGGAGATGGCGAAGGGCGGGGTGATGACCCCGATCCCGATGTTCACCACGATGATGGCTCCAAGGTGGACCAGGTTGATGCCCAGTTCCCGTGCGATCGGCAGGACCAGGGGGACCGCCATGACCATGATGGGAATGCCGTCGATGAACATGCCGAGGATGAGCAGGAAGATGTTGATCGACAGCAGGATCAGGATCTTCGTCTGGAAGAGGGAAAGCAGCCCTCCCGCGAAGGCCTGGGCCACTCCGTACCGGAGAAAGTACCGGGTCAGCACCGCTCCGCCGGCGAGAAGGATCGTGGACATTCCCAGGGTGACGACGGTGGAGGTCATCGAGTCCAGGATGCCTTTTCCCTTCAGGTCCTTGTAGACGAACTTGCCGATCAAAAGGGTGTAGACCACGGCGACGGCGCCCGCTTCGCTGGGGGTGAAGACGCCGCCGTAGATGCCGACAAGGATGATCAGGGGGCAGCCGAGGGCGGGCAGCGCGCCCGCAAAGGCCGAGAGGATCGATGTTTTTCCCAGTGTGCCGGTGAGGGATTCCTCCCCGGTTTCCTTCACATCGAGGTACCGGTCGACGAGGAAGTAGTTCAGCACGATGTATCCCCCGCNCAGCAGGAGGCCGGGGAAGATGGTCGAAAGGAAAAGTGCGGCAACCGACTGCTGGGCCACCAGACAGTAGATCAGGGCTGGGACGCTGGGCGGAATCAGGTACCCGAGAAAACTGGACGCGCACAGCACGGCTGTCGTGTATCGCCTCTGGTAGCCGTATTTTTCGAGTTCGGGCACCAGCAGGGGGATGAGGGCGGAGATGCAGGGCAGGGAAGAGCCCGTCAGGGCCCCGAGGAAGAGCGTGGCGACGATGGCGACGACGATGAGGCCCCCCTTGACCTTCCCGACAAGCGCGTTGGAGAACCGCACGATCCGCTCGGCGAGACCGGACACCGACAGAAGGCTTCCTGCGAAAATGAAGAAGCCGATGGCGACGAGGATCTCGGAATTGAGGGAATGATAGAAGGTCGTGGCGGTGAACTTCAGGGAATCACCCAGAAGGAACAGGCCCGCAAAGGTGCTTCCGAGGAAGACCCATCCGATGGGGATCCCCACCGCAAGACCGGCGAAAAACAGGAACAGGCTGAGGAGGATGCCGGGTTCCATGTGCGGCTCCTCCTATTGTTCCGCCCGCCGAGAATCGGCGAGAAAGAGGTAGAGGTTCCTCAGCATGTGGTAGACGCAGAGGCAAAGTGAAAGGAACATGGCGTAGGCCAGCCAGCTGATGTTGAACCAGGGGACGAGGGTCGACCATTCGGGAAACCGGATGGCTGCGAGCAGAGTATGGCTGGCCGGGGACAGGAAGATGAGCAGGATGACCAGGGAAACGACCTGAGCCGCCAGCCCGTGAACGCGCGCAGCGGAGGGCCGCCTGCGTTCGATGGCGTTGTGGAGAACCTCCACCGCCGTATGCCCCCCAACCTTTGTCGTGTAGGCCAGCGAGGCGTACAGGCAGATCACGTAGAGATAGACATAGAGGTCGCCGATTCCCATGATCTCGAAGTGGAGAAGGTACCGGTTGAACACCTGGATGAAGGCCAGAGTGGTCGTCAGGCCCAGGCAAACGCAGGCCACCCACTTTTCCATGCCCGCGAGGGCATTGTCCAAGCGATGAAACATGGCGAAGCCTCCCTTTGGGTGAGACAAAGGCCCGAAGAACCGGAAAAAATCCGGTTCTTCGGGCCGCTTGCGGTTATTTCCTCAATTTCGCGGCTTCGACACGAACCTTCGCAAGCTCCGCCTGGACGGTCCGGGTCATGTTCTGGCCCGGGAAGGCCTTGTCCATCCAGGGCTTGACCAGTTCCTTCCAGATGCTGTCCACGTCCGAGGCCTTGAAAAAGACTTCCTTTTCCGCGGGGGTAAGCTGCACCATCTGAAGTCCCTTTTGCTTGAGGGTCGCCGTGTCTTCCGCAAGCGCGTTCTTCTGAAGGTTCAGGGCATAGGCCTCCGCGTCCTTGGCGGCTTTCTGGACGACGGTCTTGAGGTCGGGGGGAAGTTCATCCCACGCCTGGCGGTTGACGGCGATCTGGGCCGCGTCCCACGCCATCCCCATGTCCGTGTAGTACTTCATGACTTCGTACTGGCGTTCGGCAACGAGAAGGTTGGTCGTGCTCCAGCAGCCGTCGACGACCTTTCTGGAAAGGGCGTTGTACAGTTCGGACCACGGCACCGTTTCCATGCTCATTCCGGTTCCCTTGCCCATGTTGCCCAGGGCCCGGACCATGCCCAGAGAAGACGAAACCCGCATCTTCAGGTTTTTCAGGTCGGCGGGTTTCCGGATCGGCCGGACGTTGTTCCCCAGTCCGTATCCCCCGCCCGAGATCGAGAAGAGCACGTGCATGTTGGTCTCGTTGTAGGCTTTTTCCATGATCTTGTGCAGGATCCCGCCGGGGGTTCTGAACGCGAGGGAAAACTCGTCGTAGTTGGAAACCGTCCAGGGCATGAAGTTGACCACGCCGCCGGGGACAAGGTTCACGTAGGGAACGAGCATGGCCATTTCGATCTCGCCCTGCCGGACTCCGGCAAAGGTTTCGTTGTGGCCTCCGAGGAGTCCGTCGGGGAAAAGCGTGATCTCCATCCGTCCGCCCGAGTTCGTCTTCACCTGGGCGCAGAACCGGTCGAAGGCCTTCTGGAGGACAGGCCTTGGCCAGGGCACTGCGAAGCGCCACTTGACCTCGGTTTTTGCTTCGGCGGGCCTGGTTTCCCCGCCGAGGAAGATGAAACATGCCGTCAATGCGATCAGGACGAACAATGCTGCTTTTTTCACTTCCCGCACCTCCCAGAGTGTGGATTCATTTCCTGAATGCCAGTTTGTAGGCAACCTGCCGTGCCCCCTGCTGCAGGAGGGGAAGGTGCTCCAGCATGCCTTCCCTCGAGAATCGCGACGTGTTTGCGGAGATGGAGAGGGCCATCCGGACCGGCTTTCCCTCTTCGACGATGGGCACGGACAGGGCGATCAGATCTTCCTCGTATTCGTTTTCGGACATGGCGTAGCCTTTTTCCCGGATCGATGCGTATTCCCTGAAGAGTTCCTCCATGGTCCCGATGGTTCTGGATCCTTTCTTGTCGAGCCCCCGTTTTTCAAGGATTGCGGCGATCGTGTCGCGGTCCTGCCAGGCAGCCAGAAGCTTGGCGGAAGCCCCGCAGTGAATGGGGATTGCATCGCCGAAAACGACGCCCCCCTTGAGGGCGTAGCAGGGCTCGTTGGGGTTTTCCTCGATAAGGATGAGGAAGGCCTCGTCCTTCTCCCAGATGGTGAGGTAGGAGGTGGCTTTGGAGGTTTCGGTCAGCTGGTGCAGGACAGGCTGAACGATGTCCGTGATGCCCTTCTGTTCCCGGTAGAGGTTGCCCAGGCGGAACAGGGCAGGGCCTAGCGTGTAGTGTTTCGACTGGAGGTCCCGGATCAGGAAGGCGTTTTCCTCCAATACCCGAAGAATTTTCAGCGCACCCGGTTTCGACATGCCCAGGCCGGAGGCAATCTCGGTCAGATTCATCGAATACGGGGCTTTCCTGAGCAGGGTGAAAATGAATAGGGCTTTTTCCAGGCTGGTCGAGTTGTCCATATAATTATCTCCTGGATAACTAGATTAGCTAATAAGTAATATAAAAAAAATAAGCATTGTGCCTCGCTATGTCAATAGTTCGAGGTTGAAATATCAATACGACTTTTGAAATTAGCGTATAGCTAACAGGAGGATGGGGGGCGTTCCCCGGCTCCCTCGCTATGGAAATCAGCAAAAAGGAGTACAACGCCTTTGTCATAAGGTATCGCATCGGCAGCCAGGAAAAGGCCACGGAAGATCTGGCGGCGGACATAACCTATATCTTCAGGAAAGCGGAAGAACTTGAGGTAAACATTAAAGACTATTCTTTATGGGGTGGCTCTGCCGGAGCCAGGATGGTTGGAGGTATTGCCTTAAACGATGTAGCAGAGTATGGAGGCGGTCATTTGCCCAAACCATCTACCGCAGTCCTTGCTTATACCGGTCAGTGCAAATGACGGTATTGCAAATGCCTCCATCGTCGACAGGCGTGTAAAGAATCTGCGTGAAGCGGGAATTGAGGTCGAATATCGTCGATATAGAACTGCCGGTCACGGCTTCGGTCTCGGCAGAGGTACAGATGCCGAAGGGTGGCTAGATCTCGCGGTTCAGTTCTGGGCCGTGTCCTTCTGGTTCACACCGGAAGACCCGAAGCGCGGAGCAGAAGAACGGCCTGTTCGCGGAACGGGTGCTGCTTCGCACGGAACGCGGACTGCGGGAAATCGGACCTCGGCAAAGTCGTTCGATAGACGCGGGAAGCAGTGGAGAGAAACCGGTCAACCGGCTTCGAACCGACGGATAAAAAAGGACCTCCCTCGATGGGGAGGTCTAGTTTTTACTTCGCGATTATCCAAATGCGAGTGTATCATCATGATAAAGCAGCCAGAGCAGGGGGAATGGCAATGCATCTTATCGACATGCTTCTTCCGACTCTTCAGCATTTCCGAATCCTGGGGTACTGGGTGATTCTCGCGCTGTCTTTCTGGCAATCCACGGTTTTCATCGGGATGGTCGTCCCCGGGGAACTCCTCTTTCCCGCAATCGGGTTCCTTGTGGCCAACGGCACTTTCGATCCCATCGACGCCTTCTGGTTCTGTTTCGCCGGGGCGCTGGGCGGATATGCCCTCAGTTATTACCTTGGGATCAGGGGAAACGACCTGGCTGCCCGGTTCAAGAGGCTATCCCCCCAGATCGAGCGCGGGAAGCAGCTTCTTTCCAGGTATGGACTTTGGGCCATGATCCCCGGCCGGTTCATGACAATCGGGGCATTGATCCCCTTCCTTGCCGGTTTTGCCCGTTTGCCCCGTCTTCGGTTCCTGTTTTCCGCCTTGGTCTGCAACGCCGTCGGGATTGGAGGTTTGCTCCTGGCGGGGTACTTTGCTGGCCACGCCTGGGTTGGGTTCGGATTGTGGGCGGGTCGCTTTCTTTTTTTCGTGGCCACATTGGTCGTGATCGCCACGGTCTACTGGATAGCCAGGACCCTTGTCGTGAGGGGTGCATGGCCCCTGGCCATCGTGCTGTCCTCGATTTTCCGATCGATGGGGCGGGGAGCCCTGTCGAACCCTCACGTGGAATCCCTCATGAAACGGCATCCCCGAATCACCCGCTTTCTGGCCGAACGCTTCGATACCAGGCGTTTTGAAGGCCTGCCCCTGACCCTCTTGTCGATCGGACTTGCCTACTCCCTGGTGCTTTTGGGCGGGCTTGTCGAGGATCTCCTCACCTCTGACCCGATCGTGGCTGTGGATAAGCGTCTGGAGGCCCTTTTGCTGGTATTCAGGACCCCCAGGCTTCTTGGGGCCTTCGTGAAGGTGACCCTGCTCGGCAACTGGCAGATCATCCTGGGAGGTTCGGTGCTGTTTTCCCTCTACCTGGTCCTGGTGAAGGAAAAGGACTTCCTTCTGCCCTTCTGGATTTCCCTGGGCGGCTGCGGGTTTTTCACCACCGTGGGCAAGTGGCTTTTCCATCGGCAGCGCCCCTTCGACATGACCCAGCTGATGGAATACTCGTTTCCCAGCGGGCATTCGACCTACACCGCCTTCTTCTACGGATTCCTGATCTACTTTTTCGTCCGGCAGGCAAAAGAACGAACCCGGCGAATCAACCTGGTTTTCCTCTGGGCAGGGGTCGTCGCCGCAGTCGCGTTCAGCCGTCTTTACCTGGGGGTGCACTACCTGAGCGACATCCTCGCGGGGATGCTCCTGGGCTTTTCCTGGCTTCTCGTCGGCATCAGCCTTGTGGAGTTGAGAAAAACCCGTAAGCCGCAGGATGAATCGGGAGGGACGCCCATTGGAGACAAACGAAAACAGCATTGGGGATATGCCCTTCTCGCGGCTTTCGCCTGCCTTTACATTTTTGTGGCGGCCACCTACACACCGCCCTATTTCAGGGAACCTGCCGCGCAAGCTCCATTGCGGGAAGAAACGAACCCGTTCGCTCCCTTCGATTCGGGGCACCTGCCCAGGTATACGGAAACGATCACGGGATCCCCTCAGGAGCCTCTTAGCCTGATGATCTTCGCTAGGGACGAGGGAAACCTTGCCGCGGCCTTGAGAAAGGCCGGTTGGGAGAAGGCGGATCCCGTGTCTTTACGGACCTTGCGGAAGGTCTTCTACGCGGCCCTCATGAACCGATCCTATTCCAACGCGCCGGTGACTCCCTCTTTCTGGAACGCGGCTCCACTGGATCTTGCCTTCGAGAAGGAGACGGGCTTGCGTTCGATCCGGCAAAGGCACCACATCCGTCTTTGGAAAACAGGCTGCAGGATGCCCGACGGGAGCCTGCAGTACGTCGGGACGGCCAGCTTCGACAAAGGGGTGAACTGGCTCCATTTCAGCCACCGGATTGACCCGGCCATCGACGTGGAACAAAAAACCTTCGTGGAGGACTGTCTGAAAGCGGGCATCGTCTCCGCAGTCAAATATGTCCCGTTTGTCGCGCCTTCCATGGGAGCGAATTTTTCGGGAGACGCCTTCTTTTCCGATGGGAAAATCGCGGTCCTGAAAATCGATTCCGCGGCTCCCTAGGGACGGGGAAACGGACCCCCTTCCTGGGCACATCCCCTGGGGCGAGCGCATTGACCGTTGCCGGATAGGCCAGCCGTCCGATTCGTGCTCTTGCTGCCCGAACTGATCCTGGGGGCTGGTGATCTGTGGTGGAGTGTATTGGTCGGGGTTGCCTTCCGGGCCAGGTGGGTTAAACCGACGGCGGAAAGGGTAGAAAGAGGCACCTTCCCGCCGTCTCAAAATGACCGGGAAGTCTTTGAAAATCGTGGGATAATCTAAAGACGCTAAACCGATACACAGTCAAATTCGGAGAGTGATTTTCTTGCAGGAACCCGAACGCCTTCTTCACGTGATTCGTCACGACATCTACCCCCTCACCGAGCGCCTGGTGGCTGAAGGAAACAACCTTTTCGGGGCGGCGGTGCTGGCCGGGCCGAACCTGGACCTGGTGGTCGCGGACAGCAACCGCCGGGAGGAGGATCCCACCCTGCACGGTGAGATCGCCACGATTCGCGCGTTTTACCGTTTGCCGAATCGGCCGGACCCGGCGACAACCGTCTTCATCAGCACCCACCAGCCGTGCCCCATGTGCGCGGCGGCTCTCGCCTGGTGCGGGTTCCGGAAAATCTTCTACCTCTTCGACTACCGGGAGACGGCTCTCGATTTCGCCATGCCGGGCGATTTGGCGATCCTGGAGGAGCTGTTCGGGGCGAAGGTCCTGCGGCACGACAACGCTTTTTTCAGGATGGTCCCCATCCGTGAGCTGGCCGCGGGATCGCCGAAGAGGGAAGAGTTATTGAAGGAAATCGATTCGATCAAGGCCCTGTACAGGAACCTGAAGGTGAAGGGCGTGAACGGAGAGGAGGGGTGAGCCGATGGTTGAAAAGATCGTGAAGTTCGAGGACGACTGGGCGAAGCAGCTGACGCCGCAGCAGTTTCTGGTGACGCGGAAAAAGGAGACCGAGCCGCCGTTTTCGGGAAAGTACTGGGACTGCCATGAAGACGGCACGTATGTCTGCGTGTGTTGCGGAAATCCGCTTTTCGACTCGAGGGACAAGTTCGATTCCGGGACCGGATGGCCGAGCTTCGGAAAGCCGCTGGGGGAGGAAAGCGTTCAGGTCCGGGAGGATTTCAGCCTTTTCATGCGGCGGGTCGAGGTGCTCTGCGCACGCTGCGATGCGCACCTGGGGCATCTGTTCGAGGATGGCCCGCCCCCGACGGGCATGCGCTACTGCGTCAACTCGGCGTCTCTGGATTTCAGGGCCCGCTGAGGGAGGTCCGAACCGCGCCGGCCGGGCCCCCCTCAGGTCTTTTGGGTGAAGAAGTCAGCGTCCCCGCACCGGGTGGGAGCGCTCCCACTCGGTCAGGAAACCCGTAGCCGTCCGTGCTTCCTGGTAGGCCAGGGCGAGGCCGGTCTGCTCGTCAAGCAGCACTTCCGCGTCCGTGGTTCTCGAGATCCCGTGTTCCGCATGAAGCCGTGCGTTCTTTCCGTCGATCATTTCTATCCCTCCTTGCAATCTAAGCCGCTTTTTTGATGCGGACGGCCTTGCCGGTGGAGCGTTCCAGGGCGGCAGGTGCCAGAAGGCTGAATCCGACCCGGATGCCCAGTCCCTCGTTGAGTTTCTTCGACGCGAGCCGGGCGAGTTTCGCGGAGGCTTCCGCGTCCAGGGTGGCCTCGGATTCGCAATGGACCGTCAGTTCCTTCAGGTAATCCTTCTCGGTGATTTCCAGCTGGTAGTTCAGGGACAGACCGGGAATCCGGTCAAGCAGAGCTTCCACCTGGGACGGGAACACGTTCACGCCGCGGATGATGATCATGTCGTCGCTGCGTCCCTTGACGCGGGCCAGCCGCACGCCGGTCCGGCCGCAGGGGCACGGCTCGGGGATGATCCGGGTGAGGTCGCGGGTGCGGTAGCGCACCAGGGGCATGGCTTCCTTGGTGATGGTGGTGATGACCAGTTCGCCTTCCTCGCCGTCGGGGAGGACTTCCCCTGTGACCGGGTCGATGATCTCGCAGAGGAAGTGCCTGCTGTTCAGGTGAAGCCCGTTGCGATGGCCGCATTCCATGGCCACGCCGGGGCCGATGATCTCGCTGAGGCCGTAGGAGTCGATGGCGATGACCTCCAGTTCCTTTTCGATCCGTTCCCGCATGGCCTCCGACCAGGCTTCGCCGCCGAGGATGACCATGCGCAGGGGGAATTTGTCCCGCAGATTCCTTTCCCGAATGATCTCCGCCAGATGCAGGGCGTAGGAGGGCGTGCTGGTCAAAACGCTCGTGCCCAGATCCTCCATCAGCAAAAGCTGGCGCTCGGTGAAGCCGCCGCCTGTGGGAACCACGGCCGCGCCAAGGGCCTCGGCCCCGTAGTGGAATCCCAGGGCGCCGGTGAACAGGCCGTAGCCGAGGATCACCTGGAAGGTATCGTCCGCGGTCACGCCGGCGGTTTCGAGGCAGTTGGCCATGCACTCGGTCCAGGAGGCGATGTCGTTCTTCGTATACGCGACGACGGTGGGCTTGCCCGTCGTTCCCGAGGAAGCGTGGTAGCGCACGAGCTCCCGTCTGTCGCAGGCCAGGAGGCCTGTGGGGTAGGCGTCCCGCATGTCCTGCTTCGTGGTGAAGGGCAGGCGGCGAAGATCTTCGGGCCGTTTGATGTCGTCAGGGGTGACGCCGGCCTTCTCCATCTTGCTCCGGGTCAGAGGAACACGGTCCCATACCCTTCTTACGGTTCTTTGCAGCGCTTCCATGCTTCCCTGTTCCCATTCCATCTCCATCACGACTCCTTTCGGAAAATAAAAAAAGGCCGGGGTCCCCTTTTGGGGACCCCGGCCTCGAATCGGCACGGACGCCTAGGCGTCGGCCCATCGAGGGGGTCCCACGCCGGTAAAATAATAGCGAACGGTGAAGAAGCGGTTCAATTTAGGGGTTACGGAATGAAGTCTCATTTTCTTCCTCCGCGAACTGCAGATATTGTGGTGCTTTATAGCACCGATTAAATGGGATGTCAAGGGCTGGAGGTCCCGGATTCTCCCCTGTCTTTGGTCTACCCTTTTACCGCGATAGTGGGTTATAATAACTCTAAAGCGGAAGGAGGCTGCATGCCGTGAAGAAAAGTGAGTTCGAATCCTACGTCGATTTGCGCAAAAAGCTGGAGGAGAGGGCCGTGGAACTCTGCCACCTTTACGCGAAGGCCTACTACGGGGTGGAAGAGGACGAGCGGGACATCGTGGTTACCGAGATCGAAGTGGGACGCAGCGGCCGGGTCATGTTCAACTACTCGGTCGGCGACCTCGACGAGACGCTCTACCTCCCTCCGGAGTACCTCTGGCGGACCGACGAGGAGGTGCTCGTCCTCATGGATCTGGACAATCAGGTGAAGGACGAGACCATGAAGAGGCAAAGGGAAAAGCTGGCCTCCGGCGCCGCCGAAGGGGCCGGAATGCCGAAGAGGGAGGGGATGGAGATGAACGATGAACCCGAACTCCTTTTAAACCTCAACTGCACGTCCGACCTGACCTGTTTCATCGAGTACATCGACTACGATCTCCAGGAACTGCGCGACTTGATTTCCGATCTTGACCGGGGGTGGGTGGAACACGCCCAGCAGGGGCACGCCTAGCTCCTTTTTCCCGTTTTCACCTGAACGCCCGGCCGGCGGCTTTTCCCGCCGGCTTTTTCGTCGGCTTTTTCTCCTTTCCGAGCCGGGAATCGGGGAAAAATAAAGAGGCGGAATCCGTCGGCAAAGCCTTTACGGAAGCCCCGCAACAGGCTATAAAAAGCATCAGCACGTTTAACGAGGGGAGTGGCCCCGAATGGAAAAAACGCAGCGGCTCGACATGGGCATCGAGAAACGGAACGGCTCTTTCCCGGAGGAAAGGTGCCTGTGGTGGAACGGCTCGTGGTGGAGCCGGAAAACGTTCTCCGAAAAGGTGGAGGCGGCCGCGCGAAGCCTTGAGTCCGGAGGCTTCCGCGCAGGCGAGAGGGTGGCCTGTTTCCTGCCGAACTGTCCCACGGTGCTGGTGCTTTCGGTTGCCGCCTGGAAGCTGGGTGGAACCGTCATCCCCCTGAACATGAAGGCGGGGACGCCGTCGATCCTCAAGATCCTGCGCCATGTGGAACCGGCGGGTGTTTTCCTTCACGAGAGCATGCAACCCCTGTTGGAGATCCTCGAGACGGAGGGCATCCCCGCGGCGGTCGTCGGCCCCGAAGGAGAGCTCCCCCCTCTGTCCATGCGCCCCGTGACCCGCGAGCCCGAAGACCTGGCCGTCATCTTCGCCACATCGGGCACCACGGGCGACCCGAAGGCGGTTCCGCTGACGCACTCCAACCTGCTGGACAACGCGACGAACGTTCACGAGAACATCGAGGGGTTCGAGACGGGCCGGGTTTTGATGAACGTCCTGCCGAACTTTCACGCGTTCGGTTACACGATCTGCGGCCTTCTTTCCCTGCTTTTCGGGCTGCCGCAGGTTATTTTGCCTTCCTTCATTCCCCTGAAGTCGTTCTTCGAAGCCCTCAGGGCCACCCGTACCGAGATTCTCATCGCCGTGCCCACCATGCTGCCCTTCATCCTGGGTTCGGTGGCCAAGGGCGAGGAATGCCCCGATTCGCTGAAATACATCCTCACGGGAGGCGGACGCCTCGACCCGACCCTCGACACGCGTGTGCGGGACACTCTCGGCGTGGTGGTCTTCGAGGGCTACGGCCTGACGGAGACGTCGCCGGACGTGGCGGCGAACCGAAGCTTTGCCTCGAAGAAACTGGGGACGGTGGGCCCGGCCCTGCCGAGTTTCGAGATCCAGGTGCGCGACGATTCGGGCAATGTCCTTGGTCCGAACAGGGAAGGCCTGCTCTGGGTCAGGGGTCCGTCGGTTTTCTCGGGTTACTTCAGGTCTCCGGAGATGACGGACGAACGGATCGTTTCGGGATGGTTCAACACGGACGATATCGTCCGGGTCGACGAAGAAGGCTATATCGAGATCCTGGACCGGGCCAGCGACCTCATCATCGTGGGCGGTTTCAACGTCTACCCGCAGGAGGTCGAGACGATCCTGAACCAGGTGCCGGGAGTGGTCATGTCCGCGGTCATCGGAATCCCCAACGCGGTTTCGGGAGAGGTCCCGAAGGCTTTCGTCATCCTGAAGGAGGGATCCGACGTCACCGCCCAGTCCATCGTCGCGTACTGCAAGGAGCACATGGCCCACTACAAGGTTCCCCGCAAGGTGGAGTTCGTTTCCGAACTGCCCCTGTCGAGCGTGGGAAAGGTCCTGCGGCGGGAGCTGCGGAGGCTCGAGAAAAACTCGGGCAAGGCAAGCTAGGAGGTCTCGTCTTGGAAGAGCCAAAAACGCCGCCGGCCGATGAGCCCGTCAAGACGGAAGCGGTCGGATCGGACATTCCCGACATTCCCGAAGACGAGCTGCACGAGGGGCCAAGGAAGTGGTGGACAAGGCAGAACGCCTTGTTCGTGGGTTTTTTCGCGCTGGTCATCCTTTCCGTCGCCGGCTTCTACATCCAGAGGGGGATCGTCCAGGGCTACGAGCACCGGGGCGACAGGTACCTCGACCAGAAGGACTACGACCGGGCGCTGAAATACTTCCTCAAGGCCGCTCGGCATGATCCGCAGAATCCCCGGGTGGTTTTCTCCGTGGGCAAGGCCCTGCTGGCCCTTGGGCGGGAGCACGAGGCGCTGCAGGCCTTCCGCTCCAGCTTCCGGCTGGGAGGGGCCAACGCGGAGCTGTACCTCTACATGGGTTTCGTCGAAAACCGCATCGGTCGTCCCTATCAGGCCGAACTGTTTTTCACTCATGCCCTGAAGATCGACCGCAAGCTCTTTGCGGCCCATCGGGAACTGGGAATGCTCCGCCTGAAGGAGTCGGATCCGGCGGGCGCGGAGAGCCACCTCTCGCAGGCCCAGAAGGGCTATGCCTTCGACAAGGACCCCGAGCTCTACAGGATCCTGGCCGAGACCCGGATGCGCCTCCTGCTTTACGAACCTGCCGCCGAGACCCTTACGGTCGTCGTGAAGGGCTCCCCGGGTGATGCAAAGGCGGAGGAAGCCCTGCGAAAGGCTCGCCGGGAGATCGAGCTGGAAGATCTCTACCGGAGGATAAGATGATGGCCGGCCGCGGGAGGCGATGCCTTTCCGCGGCTTTTTTCGCCGCCGTTCTCGGGTTGACCGTTTGCCGCCTGCCCGCCCTCGCGGACGATCTTCCACTTCCTCGCTTCGAATCCGCGGATTGCCCCTTCGAAATCCCTTCGGACGGCTCCGTTCGGTACGGCCGGCTTGTTGTGCCGGAAAACCGGGCCGAACCCGGAAACGGGCGGACGGTTTCCATCGCCGTTCTGATCCTGAAGAGCCGATCCGGTCATCCCCGGCCGGACCCGGTCCTGTACCTGGAGGGCGGCCCCGGCGGGCCGTCCGTGTCGTATTACGGGGATTGGCTGGCTTCCCCCATCCTGGAACACCGGGACCTGATCCTGTTCGATCAGCGCGGCGTCGGTCATTCGATCCCGTCCCTGTCCTGCCCGGAAATCCGGACCTCCCGGTTCGAGGCCCTTTCTCCCGGGAAGGACCCTGCCGAGGCCCTGAGCGAGAGGCTGGAATCGGCCCGCCTGTGCGCGGCCCGCCTTCGAAGCGACGGAGTGGATCTTTCGGCCTACAACACGGCGGAGAGCGCCCGCGACCTGGCCGACCTGAGACGCGTCCTGGGCATTCCNCGATGGAACCTCTACGGGATCTCCTATGGCACCCGGCTGGCCCTTCGACTGCTGCGCGAGGATCCGGACGGCGTCCGCGCGGTTGTTCTGGACTCGGTGGTCGACCCGGAATCCGACGAGTACGCCGCTGCCCCGGCCAACGCAAGCGTCGCCTTCAACCGTTTCCTGGCGGCGGTTTCGGCGGATCCTGCGGCCCGAGTCGCCTTTCCCGATCTGGAGAGCCTGCTGGACAAAACGGTCGCCGACCTGGACCGAACCCCGAAAACGGCCCGCATCCGCCTTCCCGGCGGAGGGGTTGGATCGGTTTGCG
This sequence comes from Synergistales bacterium, assembly GCA_015657435.1. GTDB lineage: Bacteria > Synergistota > Synergistia > Synergistales > 79-D21 > 79-D21. The sequence continues at coordinate 442,115 of JADLKH010000004.1, forward strand.
TAGGCGGCCAGGACCTGCTCGATGCCCTTTACGGCTTCCTGTACGACCCGGACAGCATTCCCTACCTGCCGCTCTTCATCCGGACCGTGTGGCAGGGCGACGTGGCCCACCTGGCGATGTTCGCCGAGGAGGTGCTCTACGACGACCTCTCCGACGGCCTTTACTATGCGCTTCAGGGGCATGACGAGGCTCCGTTTTCCGCGGCGCCCGAGGCAAGGCCCGGGCTTTACGATCCCCTGAGGTTCGAGCGTGACCTGGCCCTGGCCTTCGGATCGGGGAGGGCCGACGACGCGGCGAATTCTCCCATGAGCTCGGATGTCCCGGCCCTGGTGCTGGCCGGCGGGTACGATCCCGTCACCCCGTCCGAGGGAAGCCGGAAGGTCGCGGGCTGGTTTTCGAAGGGGACGTTCCTGTATTTTCCGGGTCTCGGGCATGCGGTTTCCATGTCCTCCGGTCTGGAAGAATTCGTGGCGGCTTTCCTGGAGGATCCGTCGAAACCGCAATCCGCCGAGGGATTGGAGAAGAAGGGCGTCCGCCCCTTCGTGACGCGTCTTTTCATGACGGCTTCGCCCTACCGCCTGTATGTTCGCGTCGCCTACGACCGGGACGTGGACGTGCTCTTCGCGATCCTTGCCTTTGCGGGAATTTTCGGGGCGGGAACCCTGTCGCTTTTCTTCACCTGGAAGGACCGCCTCAGGCCGGGCCTTTCCCGGTGGGGCTTCGCCGCGAGGCTGTCGGGGGGAATCGGCGCCTTTTTCGACGCGGCGTTCATGGCGGCCCTGTCGCTGACCGTCGCCTTCGTGAACCGGTCGGAGCCGGCGATGCTCTTCTTCGGGCTGCCGCAACAGGCCGCCCTGCTGCCCTGGGCGGGGCGCCTGGGGTTTTGGGCGGGGCTTCCCCTGGTTTTGGGCCTTTTTGCCCTTTTCCGTGACCCGGGGGTGCACCGGGGGACTCGGATCTTTTTCGCGGCTCTTTCGGTCTCTCAGGTTCTTTTTGCCCTGGTCCTGGCGAACCTGGGGCTGATATAGTGGAAAGTGGCTTCAACGGGAGAGGGGAGGCAGGAAGATGAACGTGTTCGAACTCGAAAAGGTGCAGGAAAGGGAACTGGCGCCGGGGTTTTTCGCCCGGATGGTGCACTCGGGAAACATGACGTTCGCCTACTGGCGGATCCTTGAGGGCAGTGGACTCCCGGCCCACAGTCACCCGCACGAGCAGGTGGTGAACCTTCTGGAGGGCACCTTCGAATTGACGGTAGCGGGCGAAAGCCGGGTTCTCGTTCCCGGAAACGACGTGGTCGTGGTCCCGCCGAACGCGCCCCATTCCGGCAGGGCTCTGACGCTGTGCCGGATCCTGGATGTTTTCTACCCGGTGCGGGAGGATTACCGCTGATCCGGAGAGCCTGAGGCGCCCCTTATCCGCATGGAGTTGAGGATCACCGAGATGGAGCTGAAGGCCATGGCCGTCTCGGCGATGATGGGGTGCAGCAGGGCCGCCATGGCCAGAGGAATGGCCAGGAGGTTGTAGGCAAAGGCCCAGAACAGATTCTGGCGGATCACGGACAGGGTCATGCGCGAAATCGAGACGGCGTCCGCGATGCGCGAAACCCCGCCCTTCACGATGACGATGTCGGCGTTGTCGATGGCGAGGTCCATCCCGGACCCCACGGCCACGCCGACATCCGCGCCCTTCAGGGCCGCGGCGTCGTTCATTCCGTCACCCACCATCAGCACTTTGCCCCCCAGGGCCTGGAGGTCCCGGATGAGCGACAGCTTGTCCTCGGGACGGACGCCCGCGTGAATTTCCTCGATCCCCACGGCCGCGGCGACGGCTTTTGCCGTCCGCACGTTGTCGCCGGTGGCCATCACCGGCCGGATGCCGCCGTCCCGAAGGCGAGCCACCGCTTCCACCGCGTCTTCCCTCAAGGGGTCCTGAATGGCGAAAAATCCTGTCACGGTCCCGTTCTTTCGCACTTCCACAACGGTCCGCCCCAGGTCCAGCTGGCTTCTGTAGCGCTCGGGGTCGAGGGGGCGGCCGACGAAGAGTTCCACTTCCCCGAAGTTTCCGTGGACTCCTTCTCCCGCCGTCTCCTCTACGGAATCGGGCTCCGGGGTTCCGGGCTCCGCGAAGGCGGCGACGGCTTTGGCCAGCGGGTGGTTCGAGCGGCGCTCCAAAGAGGCCGCAAGCGCGAGGGTCTCTTCGTCCAGATCGTGCTCCGCGACGGCCGGGTGTCCCTCGGTGATCGTCCCGGTCTTGTCCATCACCACGACCGTCACCCCGGAAGCCGTTTGGATCGCCTCGGCGTTGCGGATCACGAGGCCGCGTCGGGAGGCCTGTCCGGTTCCGGCCACCAGGGCCATGGGGGTGGCCAGTCCGAGGGCGCAGGGGCAGGCGATGACGATGACGGTGATGAAGGCGAACACCCCCAGCGAGAGAGGGTCCCTCACGGAGGTGACCCAGGGCAGGATTTGCCCGGCCTTGTCGAGGAAACCTCCGAAACGTCCGGCGCTCAGGCCCCAGAAAAGACCGCTCAGGACCGCGAGCGCCGCCACGGAGGGAACGAAGGCGTTGGTGACGCGATCGGCGAAGGCCTGGATGGGGATCTTCGATCCCTGCGCTTCCTGGATGAGGCCGATCATCTTCGCGAGAAAGGTGTCTTCGCCCACGCGGGTGACGCGGATCTTCAGGGGGCCCGTCAGGTTGAGGGATCCCCCCGTCACGGGGTCCCCCAGCCCCTTGGGAACGGGGATGGATTCCCCGGTGACCATCGATTCGTCCACCGCGGACCTTCCCTCCGCGATCTCCCCGTCCACCGGGACACGGTCCCCGGGGCGGCAGAGAACGGTCGAGCCGGCCTTCACGGCTTCGATCGGGACGGACACTTCAAGCCCCGACTCGTCCAGCACCAGGGCTTCACGGGCCTGCAGCTTCAGCAGTCCCTTGATCTCCTTGGCGGCCTTGTCGCGAAGGGAGGACTCGATGGCGCGGCCGGTGAGGTGGAGGGCCATGATCATGGAGCCCAGGGCCCCGAACGAGACGACGTGAAGCCCGGCTGCGGCCATCAGGGCGGTTGCCCAGGCCGAGACCGAGCCCAGCACGACGAGGACGTCCATGTTGGAATGGGCGTGGGAGAGGGCGATCCAGGCTCCCTTGATGGAGGCCCGCCCGGCCCCGAAGATGACGACGGCTCCGCCGAGGATCTCCATCCAGAGGAAGCCCATGATGTGGGAGCCCGTCATGTGGGCGAGCATGAGGACCATGAGGGGACCGGTGACGATCCACCCGATCAGCAGGTTTCGGCGCGACTGTTCGTAGCGTTTCCGGTCGAGGTCCTCGGGGTTTCCGTAGGCCACGTCGTAGCCGACCGCTCGAACCGCCGTCTCCAGATTTTCCTGGGGAAGGGCGCTTTCGAGGACGACGAAGGCCGTCTCCGTAGCGAGATTGACCGCGGCGAAGGAAACCCCTTCCGTTTTGCGCAGAGCCTTTTCCACGGTCCGGGAGCAGGTGGCGCAGGTCATGCCCGACACCCGGAAACTTCGCTTCAGTCCTTCGGGTTTCCCATCGGCCATGTTGAGTCCTCCCTTCGGGTTCAGGGCTTCACATCGATCCAGCTTTCGTTGATGCAGGAGTGCCCCCTCGATGTCACCTCGGGGGACACCAGAACGTTCAGCCCTTCCGCTGCCTGGACCATGACGATGGTACCGGCCGGCCTCGCGGAGTCCAGGGCGGCGATCGCGGAAAGGCTTCCGCGGTCGTTGAACAGGGTCACGGCCTGTCCGGGAGCGATTCCGAGCTTTTCCGCATCGGCCGGACTGAAGGCGGCCTCCGGCGGGAATTCGGGAGGGCGGCACTGGCGAAGGTCCTGCCCGTTGTTGAAGCGACGCGTGTGGACGGTGATGAGCCGGAAGGGCCCCGACGGCTTTTCCGGCCTCTCGATGGAAGCGGGAAAGCGGAAGGCGGGGGCCGGATCGTTCCGCTCGCGGATGCGCCACATTCCAGGAGCCAGAGGTTCCAGCCAGTCGAGGGAACGGACGTGCCTGCGCAGCTCTTCCATGGCGGGGTGGAAGCGGTCCGGCAGGCCCAGGCCCGAGGCGACCTCGGCGATGATGTCCAACTCGTGGCGGACTCCCTCGGGAGGGTCCGCCACCGCAACGGTTTCCTGCACGATGTCGTGCCAGTAGCTCGAGACGAAATCGCCGCCCCTTTCCAGCGGGAGGCTCACCGGGAGGATGAGGGAGCAGCAGCGGGCGGTGAGGCTCATCCTGTAGTCCAGGCAAACGGAGAAGGGACACGTTTCGAGGAACCGGCGGGTCGAGGCGGCGTCGCCGCACTGTGAAACGGGGTTGCCCCGGACGATGAAGGACGCCTCCACGGGCGGGTCCGCGGAAAGCAAAGCCCGGCCCAGCCCGTTGCGCGGGATGATCCGCGGATCCGCTTCGGGGAAATAAAGAAGCGTCTCCGGGACAAGCCCCTCGATTTCCTGGCTGAAGGTGGTCCCGCCTCCCGGCAGTCCGCGGTTTCCGGTCAGCATGGAGAGGCTTGCCAGGACGGAGGCGAGGCTGGAGCCGGAACGGGCGCGCTGGGGGCCCCATCCCATCCAGGTCGAGAGGGGCGTCGTTTCCAGGACAAACGCCTCGAGTCCGTTCAGGGACGCTTCGTCCAGCCCCGTTTCCTCGATGATTCGGTTTTTTTCCGCGGCCAGGGCCCGTGCGGCGAAGGCTTCCGAATTCACGACGCCCTTCGGGAATCCCCTTCGGCGAATGGCCTGTCCGCAGAGGTAGAGGGCCAGGTCCAGGTCGCTTCCGGGGCGAATCAGCCAGGTGTAGTCCGAGAAGGCCGTGGTCGGGGTTGTTCTCACCTCCACGGAGCCGATGAGGGCCCCTCTCCGTCGGGCTTCGTGGAGGAAGGGCATGAAGTGCAGGTTGTTCTCGGCGACGTTTCGGCCCCACAGAAGCACTCCCCGGCTTTGAAGGACGGAACCCGGGCGGGACTTCAGGCTTCCGGGGTCGGTTTCGGCAAGGCCCGAGAGTCCCTCGGCCCCGCACAGCGAACCTTCCGCCATGGTGCATCCGCCCAGCATGGCGGGGAAGAGGTTCTGGACCTCGTTGCCCTTGAGGACGTTCCCGGCGTAGCTGTAGAACAAAACGGAACGGTGCCCATGGCGGGAGATCGCGTTTTCAAGCCCTTGCACCGTTCGGGAGAGGGCTTCGTCCCAGCCGATGGGCTTCCAGCCCCCTTCGGACTTCAGAAGGGGGCTCGTGAGCCGGTCCGGCCCCCGCATGCGGCGCGGCCATTCCTGGCCGCGGGTGCAGAGAAACCCGCGGGTATAGGGATGGTCGGCCCTGGGGCCGAACGACACGATCCGGTTGTTCTCGATCTCGACCGTGATCCCGCAGGAATCGGGACAGTCGTAGGGACAGACCGTATGCCGGGTTTCACGCGCCATCCGGTCGAAGTCTCCCTATTTTCCGGCTTTCCTCTTCAGTTCGTTCAGCGCGGTGAGAAGGGGCTGAACATTGCTGGCCGAAGCGGGCTTGTCCAGGATCGTCCTGGGGTTGTACTTCGCTCCCCAGTAGGAGGTGTTGGCCTTCTCGTCCGTGCTCATGACCGCTCCTCCGAGAGAGAGGCCGGCGAAAAGTCCCTTGCTCATGGAGTAGCTGTAGATGGAGGCCTTCAGGTTGACGTCCGTGGCGGCGCCGGCGCTGCGGCCTACCGGCCCTGCGGCGATGTCGATGTCGGCCCCCAGCTTGACCTTGTCCCCGTAGAAGCGCTCCATTCCCCGCTGGTTGGTGACCACAAGGAGGAGGGCGGTGGATTGCAGCCCGATCTGAAGTCCGTAGGAGGCTCCCGCGATGTTCATGAAACTCGGGCCGTACCAGCGTCCGGTGGCCGGGTCGTGACGGAGGACGACGCCTTCGCCGTAGGCCCCGCCCAGGCCGATGGCGGCCTTCACGTAGCTGGGGATGATCACGACGCCCTTGGCGCCCTTCACGAGATCGGCCATGGTTTCGACGTCCTTCTGCGTGGACATTTCACGAACGGCCTTCGTTGCGGAGACCAGGCGATCGTTCACGGTCTTGGCAAAGGCCGGTGCGGGGGGAGCGATCAGGGCGGCCAGGGCGACGGCCAGGGTCAAAAACGCTGCGAACGCGGATTTTCTCATGAGTCTCTCTCCTTTCTGCGGCTTGTTTCGCCGGGAAGGTTCGGCTGGAACCGTCCATTGAAATTCTATCACGCTGAGCGACGGGGGGCTTGACAGAATCACGGGCTCCCGTATAGTTGCATTATACAACAGTTGCATAAAACTTCAAGGAGGAGTTCGATGGGTTGCCAGGCTGCCGATCTGAGGAGGCCTTGAGACGGCTGTTCCGAAAACTGGGTTTCATGGAAAGGGACGAGGCACGCTGCTGCTCGATGAGCCTGAGCCGCTGCCAGGTCCTTGTAGAGATAGGGAGAAGAGGGGGAGTATCGCTGGTCGACCTTTCCGTGTGTCTGGGGCTCGACAAGAGCACGGTCAGCCGGCTGGTGGACGGCCTGGTGGAGGATGGCTTCGCGGAAAGAAGGGAATCCTCCCTTGACCGGCGCTACCTCGCGGTGGCGCTGACCGAAGAAGGACAAACGCGGTTCGTCGATATCGAGGCGAGAATGGACGCCTTTGTAGGAAAGGCCTGGGAACGGGTTCCGGAGGAACGGAGGGGCATCGTGCTGGAATCCCTCAGGATCCTGGAGGAAGCCTTTCTCTGCTGTGAAAATTGCTGTGACGAAGGAGAGGAAAAAGACTGATGGAGGATATCCGGAAGTTCATCGAGAAAAAATACGCGGCAGCGATCCGGAACAAATCTTGCTGCTGCGGAAGTTCGAGCGGGGGCTGCTGCTCTTCTCCGGACGGGAAGAACGCCGTCACCTCTGGAATCTACGGGGAGGAAGCCCTGAAGAAGCTGCCGGAGGAAATGCGGCAACAGTCCTTCGGCTGCGGATCTCCGACCGCCGGTGCGGACATCCACCCGGGCGAAGTTGTTCTGGACCTCGGGAGCGGGGCCGGTATCGACACGTTCCTGGCCTCGGAGATGACGGGTCCCCACGGGCAGGTGTTCGGCCTGGACATGACCGACGAAATGCTTGAAACGGCGCGTCGGAACGCAAAGCGGGTCGGGGCGGAAAACATCACCTACCTCAAGGGGACGATCGAGTCGATTCCTCTGCCGGACGAGAGCGTGGACGTGATCCTTTCCAACTGCGTCATCAACCTGTCGCCGGACAAACCCGCCGTCTTCAGGGAAGCTTTCCGGGTGCTGCGCCCGGGCGGCAGGCTTTCCGTCTCGGACATGGTCTTTCTGGCCCCTGTGGGGGACTCGATCCGCAAAAGTCTCGAAGCCTGGGCGGGATGCGTGGCCGGTGCAGCCTTCGTCGGGGACCTCTGCGATTTCATGTCCGAGGCTGGTTTCGAGGAAGTGGGGATCGTCCCGGAAAGGATTTTCCAGTTCAGTGAGGAGGATCTCGGCACGATGTTCCCGGATCTGCCGCCGGAGGCCGCAGGGGCGTTGAGCGGAGTGCTGGCCTCGGCGGCGGTCTCTGCCCGCAGGCCCGCAAAACCCTGGGTGGAAGGTGCGGACTACCGGGTCCGGCCTGCCGGTCAGGAAGACCTTCCNGGGGTGGAAAGCCTGCTGCAGGAGGTCGGCCTTCCAATTGAAGGTGTCGGGGAAAACCTGGAGACGTTTTTGGTGGCGGAAAGGGATGGAAAGATCATCGGGTCGGCGGGGTTGGAGATCGCCGGTGAATCGGCGCTTCTGAGGTCGGTCGCCTCGGCCCCCTGCGCCCGAAAGCGGAGAGTGGCTGAAAATCTGGTAGAGAAGGCCCTGGACATGGCTCGTTCGTCCGGCGCCCGGTCCATGTTCCTTTTGACGGAAACCGCTGTCGGCTGGTTTTCCCGGATGGGGTTCGAGCCCGTCGCCAGGGAGGCCGTTCCCGCGGCCCTCAGGTACGGTTCGGCGCTGGAAGGGATCTGCCCGATGACCAGTGTCTGCATGGAGTTCAAACGCTGACCATGTTTCGTCCCTTTTCCTTGGATCGATAAAGGGCTTCGTCCGCCCGTTTCAGGACGGTCCTCAGGTCGGAGTCGTCCGTTCTCATCTGGGCGACTCCGACGCTGATCGATAGCCCCCGGATGCTCTCGATCTCCAGGTTCCCGACCAGGAGGCGGATCTTCTCGGCCGCGCAGAGAGCCCCCTCTATCGCGGTGCTGGGCAGGACGACGAGGAATTCGTCCCCTCCCCAGCGAAAGAAGTAGTCCACACTCCGGATATTCCCGACGACCGCTTTCCCGATGGCTCTCAGGACCGCGTCGCCCTTCAGGTGTCCCCACCTGTCGTTGATCTGCTTGAAATAATCCAGGTCGAAAATGATCAGGGAGAGGGGAAGTCCGTAGCGCGTCGCCATCGCGGTCTCGCGGGCCGAGACCGCGTCGAAGCGCCCCTGTTTCAGCCCGCCGGTGAGGGAGTCGTAAAGGGCTTCCTCGATCAGTTTTTCGTGTTGGCGGATCCCCTGCCGGAGAAACGCCGCCGAAAGAGTGAGGAGACCGGCCAGGAGGATGGCCACGGTGAGGGTGACCTGCTGGATTTCCGACGCCCTGGAGTTCCTGTTGATGGCGACGATGTAGCCGATGGGTTTTCCGCCCGGATTGGCGACCTGCACGAAGGTGACCGCGTAGGGTCGGGCTCCGACCCGGGTGAAGAGCGTGAAGCTTTTCCCCTCCTTCACGGAGGCGGCGGCCTGTCGGCTGACTTTATTCATGATCAGGGACTGGGTTTCAGGATCAGGGTCGGCCAGGGGAGTCGGCAGGTCCCTGACCTGGATGTCCTCGATGTATTGTGCCGAGAGCCGCGACGGGACGAAGTTCGAGCGGGTTTCCGGGGTGAGGAGGGGATCCAGGACCTCCCTGTTCAGGAGAAGCGTGTAGTGTCCCGGAAACTGTCTTTTGAGCTGCTCCGCCATGACGGCTGAAGAGAGGCCGAATTCGGCCGAACCCAGAAAGGCGTTGCCCATGAACAGCGGGAAGCTGTAGCGATAAAGGCTGAACACCGCCCCGGGCTGGAAACCCTGGGCCGGAATGCGGTAGCGGAGCGCGATCTTCTGCAGTTCGCTTTCGGCCAGGATGTTGTCGCCGAATTTCCCCGGATCGTGCATGCGAAGGAAGACGGTTCCGTCCGGCTGGATAAGGTCGAGAAAGCGGAACCGGTAGTAGCCGAGCTGGGAGAAGACCGGTTCGATCCGGCCTGCGATGGCGATCCGCCAGAATGTCCGCTCCGATTCGCTTCCGGCTTGCTGGGCTTTCAGGAAGAGTTCGCGGATTTCCGGACGGCGGACCGTCTGGTCGAAGGCCATCTCGGCCAGACGACCGTAAACCTCGGAGGCGGACTGGATGGCGGATTCCATCCGCACGATGGATTCCACTCTGGCCGCTTCCATCCGATTTTTATGGCTGAGGTAGAGGACGAAGAAAGAGAGGGCCGATGCCGCGATGAGGGCCAAAACCAGGACGGGTTTCCATTTTTCCCTGAGATTTTCCAATGTCGGGCCCCTCCGGGGGTTGTCTCGAATCGTCACCGGATGCATTATAGCAGGGATCGGTTTAATCCACTGCGAGCGGGGAACATGAAAGGGGCGGGAAGATGGAAGACCGGGTGCGGCAGATCATGGATTTTCTCGTCGAAACCGACGGGCTGAAAGGGATCTACCGGGCGGGATACCTGTCGGACAGGAGTCGGCACGAGAGCGACGCCGAGCATATGTGGCACCTGGGGATCTACGCCCTGGCCCTGCAGGGTGAAACGGGTTTTTCGGGAGACATCGGTCGGGTGTTGACGCTGGTGCTCGTGCATGACCTGGTGGAGCTTTACGCGGGGGACACCTACGCGTACGACGTCGAAGGGGCCAGAGACCAGGCGGAAAGAGAGGAAAAATCCGCGCGGAAGCTTTTCGGGAAGCTGCCCGGCGATGTTGCGGAGCTTTTCTACGGCGCCTGGAGGGAATTCGAGGAGCAGAGCACATCGGAAGCCCGGTTCGCGCGCGCCCTGGATCATCTGCAGGGATTCGCCCAGAACGTGATTTCCAGCGGAAGGTCCTGGACCGAAAACGGGATCACCCGCGAGAGGACGTCCCTCAGGACAAGCTTCCCTGCGCAGTATTCCCCGGCGCTGGCCGAGATCGTCGACCGGCTCTACGCACGGGCAGACGAGGAAGGGCTATTCGCGCCGGAGGTTGCGCTTCCAGGTTCCGAGAGCGTAATACCCCAGCGCGAGGAAAAGGCTTAGGACGTATCCGACCGCGATCCCTGCCCAGACCCCGTCCAGGCCCCAGCGGTCGCTCAGTCGCCAGACGAGGGGGACCCTGAGGACCCACAGGCTGACAATGGAGAGGAACATGGAGGCCAGGGTGTCGCCGACCCCATTGAAAAACCCGTTCAGGACGACCATCGACGTGATGAAGAGGTAGGGCAGTCCGAGGATCCGAAGCAGGCGCTCGCCGATCGCGAGCGCACCGGTGTCGGCGGCCTGGAGAAAGGGCGAAAGAAGCCAGGAGGGAACCGCGATGCACAGGAGTCCCAGGGCGAGGCTGACGACGCCGGAGTAGATCAGGGCAGTGGCCGCGGTCATGCGGGCGCGGTCGAGCTTCCCGGCTCCGACGTTCTGCCCGGCCATGGCGGACACGGCCAGGTTCAGGCTGATGGCGGGCAGGAAGAAGAGGTTGTCCACGTTGGCGGCGGCTCCGTAGGCGGCGATGGCGTCGTTGCCGAAGGCGTTGATGAACCGCTGGATCACGGAAACCCCCAGGCTGATGAAGGTCTGCTGGAGACTGCCGGGGAGTCCCAGACGAAGGATCGCGCGGATCATGGGCCAGTCCGGCAGGGTTCNCCCGAGAACCAGCGCCGCCGGTCCGCCCTTCCGCTGCAGCGCCTGGAAGCTCATGAAGAAGGCGGTTCCCTCCGCGACCACCATCCCGGCCGCAGCTCCGGCGATCCCCATCCGCGGGAAGGGCCCCCACCCCAGCATCAGGAACGGATCAAGCACCGTGTTGATCGCCACCGAGAGCGCCAGGTACTTCAATGGGGTTGTCGAGTCGCCGATGGCGCGGAAGATGAAGCTCACGAGGTTGAAGCCGAAAACGAAGACCGCGCCGACGCTTCCCACCAGAAGGTAGTCGCGGGCCATGCCGAAAAGCTCGGGTGGCGTTCCGAGCCAGCGGAGCACGGGCGAGGCTCCCGCGGCCATGAGGATCGTGGTGCCGATGGCCATCAGCCCGACGATGAGGAAACTGTTCGCCACCGCCTTCCGGAGGGTTGCCCAGTCTTTCGCCCCGTAGGCCTGGGCGACGAGGATGGTCGCCCCCATGGTCATCCCCCAGGCGAAAGCCACGAGGACGTAGGCGACCAGGATGCCGATCGAGACGGCTCCCAGCGCCTCCTTTCCCAGGAACCGGCCCGTCCAGAAGCGGTTCACGGCGCCGTAGGCGACCTGCAGGAGGTTTCCCGCGAAAAGGGGAAGCGTGAAACGGAGAAGAAGGCGCGATACGGGTCCCTCCGTCAGGTCCGTTCCGGGTTCGTTCCTCGATCCGTTTTCACTCATGGTTTTCCCTTCCGCGGCGTTCCCGCCTGTGAAATGCGGTTTCAATCATCATGGGTTCTTGACCTTCCGGCCCGACTCGCCCTAAACTTCTCGGGAACCCAACCCGCGAGGAGGCCACAACGATGATGGAGAAGTTCGAAAACGTGACGGTCCTGACCAAGGGAAACATCTACTTCGACGGAAAGGTGCAGAGCCGGACGGTTCTCTTCCCCGACGGCGCGAAGAAGACCCTCGGCGTCATCCTGCCCGGGGACTACGAGTTCGGCACGGCCGACCGCGAACTGATGGAGATGACCGCCGGGACGGCCAGCGTCATGCTGCCGGGCGAGACGGAGTGGAAGGCCTACGGGCCCGGGACGAGCTTCGGAATCCCCGCCAACAGCAAGTTCAAGTACCGCTGCGGGGAAACCACCGAGTACGTCTGCTCCTACTTCAAGGAGTAACTTTATTCCCTCGACCGAAAAAGAGGAAGGCCCCCGTCGGTTCGTTCCGGCGGGGGCCTTCGTTCGCCGTTCTAGGCAGGGTCCCCGGAGGGAGGGATCGTCCTCAGGACGATGGATTTTCCTTCGGCGTCCAGGGTGACAGAGGAGCCGTCCGGAACCGTCCCGCCGATGAGTTCGCGGGCCAGACGCGTTTCCACTTCGCGCTGCAGGAAACGCTTCAGGGGCCGCGCTCCGTAGACAGGGTCGTAGCCGGATCGGGCCACGAGGTCGAGGGCCGCCGGCGTGATCTCCAGCCCGATGCGCCGTTCGGCCAGACGGGCCTTCAGGCGCTCGAGCAGGAGCTTCACGATGCTCTTGATCTCATCGAGCCGCAGGGGCTTGAACAGGACGATGTCGTCCACGCGGTTCAGAAATTCCGGCCGGAAGTGGGTCCGAAGCTCCTGCATGACGGCCTCCCGGGCGCTTTCCCGGATGGTTCCGTCGGGCGTGATGCNCTCCATGAGATACGGGGCGCCGATGTTGCTCGTCATGATGATGACGGCGTTCTTGAAACTGACGGTGCGTCCGTGGCTGTCGGTGGCCCTTCCGTCGTCCAGGATCTGCAGGAGGATGTTGAAGACGTCGTGGTGGGCCTTCTCGATCTCGTCGAAGAGGATCACGCAGTAGGGTTTGCGGCGGACCGCCTCCGTGAGCTGGCCGCCCTCCTCGTAGCCCACGTATCCGGGGGGAGCCCCCACGAGGCGGCTCACGGTGTGTTTCTCCATGTATTCGGACATGTCGATCCGGATCAGCGCGTCCTCGCTGTCGAAGAGCGCCTCGGCCAGGGCACGGGCCAATTCGGTCTTGCCGACTCCGGTGGGGCCCAGAAAGATGAAGGAGCCGGTGGGGCGGTTGGGGTCCTTGATCCCGGACCGGGCCCGCAGGACCGCGTCGGCCACCAGGGTGACGGCCTCGTCCTGTCCGACGACGCGTCGGTGGAGCACCTCGTCCAGGTGCAGCAGCTTCTGCCTTTCTCCCTCCACGAGCCGGGTGACGGGGATGCCGGTCCATCGGCTGACGATGGAGGCGATCTCCTCCTCGGTCACTTCCTCCCTCAGAAGTTTCCGGCCGCCCTGCTTGCGGGCCAGAATCTCCTCCTCGGCCTGCAGGCGCCGCAAAAGGTCCGGCAGAATCCCGTGGCGCAGCTCGGCGGCCCTGTTCAGGTCGTACTGCTGCTCGGCCTTCTCGGCTTCCTGCCGTGTCTTCTCGATCTGTTCCCTCAGACCCTGGACCTTCTGGATCGCCACTTTCTCGGCCTCGTAGCGGGCCTTCAGGGTGTCCGTCTGGGTACGGATTTCCTGGATCTCCTTCTGAAGCTCCGCCAGGCGGTCGAGGCTGGCCCGGTCCGTTTCCTTCTTCAGGGCGGCTTCCTCGATCTCCAGCTGACGCAGGCGGCGGCTGGAGGCGTCCAGCTCCGCGGGCATCGAGTCGATCTCCGTGCGGATCAGCGCGCAGGCCTCGTCCACCAGGTCGATGGCCTTGTCCGGCAAAAACCGGTCGGTGATGTAGCGGTTAGAAAGCACCGCCGCCGACACGAGGGCGTTGTCCTGGATGCGGACCCCGTGGTGGACTTCGAAGCGCTCGCGCAAGCCTCGCAGGATCGACACGGTGTCCTCCACGGAGGGCGGCTCCACGAGGACGGGCTGGAAGCGGCGCTCCAGGGCGGCGTCCTTCTCCAGGTGCTTTCGGTACTCGTCCAGGGTGGTGGCGCCGATGCAGTGCAGTTCGCCCCGGGCCAGCATGGGCTTCAGCATGTTGCCTGCGTCGATGGCCCCTTCGGCCTTGCCGGCCCNCACGATGGTGTGCAGTTCGTCGATGAACAGGATCACCTGTCCTTCACTTTCCTTCACCTCGTTGAGGACGGCCTTCAGGCGTTCCTCGAACTCGCCGCGGAATTTGGCTCCCGCAAGCAGCGCTCCCATGTCCAGGGCGAAGATGGAGCGGTTCTTCAGGTTTTCCGGGACGTCCTGCCGGACGATGCGGGCCGCGAGCCCCTCCACGACGGCGGTCTTCCCGACGCCCGGTTCGCCGATGAGGACGGGATTGTTCTTCGTCTTCCGACTCAGGATGCGGATGACTCGCCGGATCTCCTCGTCGCGTCCGATGACCGGATCGAGCTTGTTCTCCCGGGCCATGGCCACCAGGTCCCGGCCGTATTTCGAGAGGGCTTCGTAGGTTTGCTCCGNGGTGGCGCTGGTCACGCGGGTGTGTCCCCGAACGGAGGTGAGGGCCTCCAGGAACCGGTCTGGCGTGATGCCCGCCTGCCGGAGGATCCGTCCGGCGGGTGTGTTCGCCCCTTCCTCCAGGATCGCGAGGAAGAGATGTTCCACCGAGACGTACTCGTCCTTCAGGCGTCCGGCGCGTTCCTCCGCGGCGGCCAGAACCTGTCCCAGCCTCACGGAGATCGCGATGCGGTTCGGGTCGAGGCCGGGTCCCGACACGCGCGGCCGCCGGGCGATCTCGCGTTCCACGGAGGCCGTCAGACTGTCGGAGGGAACCTCCATGCGATCGACGAGGCGGGGGATGAGCCCGTCCGGCTGCCTGAGGAGAGCCAGCAGGAGGTGCTCCCCGTCCACCTCGGTCTGTCCGTACCCGACGGCGATGGATTGGGCCTGGGCCAGGGCTTCCTGGGATTTCTGGGTCAATTTGTTCGGATCCATGAGCGGTCACCTGCCTTTGTGAATGAAGGTCAATGTTTGCGCGGATCAAAGCCCGACGCTTCCGCCAGGGCCTTCCAGAGCTCCCGTTCCCGGTCGCCGGGATTCTTCGGCGTGACGATGCGGACCGTCACCAGGAGGTCGCCGACGGACCCGCCACGGGTGGGCAGCCCCTTGTCGCGGAGCCTCAGGGTCTGGCCGGAGGAAATCCCCGGGGGATCTTGAGGGTCACGGTCCCGTCCAGGGTCGGCACGGGCACCTCGGTCCCGAGAGCCGCCTCCCATGGCGCCAGGTCCAGGGTCGTCTTGAGGTTGCGGCAATCCACCGTGAAGCGGGGATCCTTCTTCAGGCTGACCTTCAGGTAGAGGTCCCCCGCCGGACCGCCTCCTCTGCCGGGCGATCCCTGGCCGGACAGGCGGATTCGGGTTCCTTCGGCAACGCCCTTCGGGATCGTGACGTCGTAGTCCCTGCGCCCCGACGGAGTCTCGAAGGCCACATGGCGGCTGCCGCCCCGTGCGGCCTCCTCCAGGGACACCTCGATCTCCGCCTCGGTGTCCCCGCCCTTCATGGAGCGCCTTGGACCGCGGGCGTGGGGCGCCTCCCCGGGGAAACCGCCCATGCCGCCGAAGATCGTGCGGAAGAAGTCGCTGAAATCGAATCCCCCCGCGCCCTCCCCGAAGGGCATGCCCGCGCTTTCCCAACCGGGGGAGGGGTGAACGGCTCACCCTGGCGCCAGTTGGCGCCCAGCGTGTCGTATTTTTTTCTTTTCTCGGGATCCTTGAGAACTTCGTAGGCTTCGTTCAGTTCCTTGTAGCGGTCTTCCGCCCCGGAGTCTTGTTCACGTCGGGGTGGAGCTCCCGCGCCTTCTTTCGAAAGGCCTTCCGGATTTCTTCTTCGGAGGCCGTTCTCTGAACGCCCAGGACGGCGTAGTAATCCTTGTAGGTGACGGGCATGCGGATCCCCCTTGCCGACATTCGGCCCCGTCGAATCAAGGTGCCCCCTGCCGCTTGCGGAGGGGGCACGTCGAAAGGGCCTCGCCGATTCTGCGGTTTGCGTCTCGTTCCTAGTTCTGCTTGAAGTCGGCGTCGATCACGTCGTCCCCGCCGGGAGCCGATGCCGGGCCTTCCTGCGAAGGCGCGCCCTGGGCCTGCTCCTGGGCGCCGGCCGCCTGGGCCAGGCCCTGGGCCACCTGCTGCAGGTCGCTGGTCAGGGACTTCACGCGCTCCAGGGAAACGGGTTCGTCCTTCAGCGCGTTCTTCGCGTCCGAGACGGTCTGCTCGGCCCGCGCCTTCTCGTGAACGGGGACCTTGTCGCCGAGATCGGCCAGGAGCTTCTCCACCTGGTAGGCCGCCGATTCGAGCTGGTTCTTCGCATCGGCCTCCTCGCGGCGCTTTTTGTCCTCCGTCGCGTGATCCTTCGCTTCCTGCACCATCCGTTCCACGTCGCCCTTGTCGAGGTTGGTGGAACCGGAGATCGTGATCTTCTGTTCCTTGCCCGTGTCCTTGTCCTTGGCGGAGACGTTCAGGATGCCGTTGGCGTCGATGTCGAAGGTGACTTCGATCTGCGGGAGCCCCCTCATCGCCGGGCGGATGCCGTCCAGCTTGAAAGTGCCGAGGTTTCGGTTGTCACGCGCCATTTCGCGTTCGCCCTGCAGGACGACGATATCGACGGCTGGCTGATTGTCGGCCGCGGTGGAGAAAACCTCGCTCCGGCGGCAGGGGATCGTCGTGTTCCGCTCGATGACCTTCGTCATGACTCCGCCCAGGGTCTCGACGCCCAGGGAAAGCGGCGTCACGTCCAGCAGGAGGATGTCCTTGACCTCGCCCTTGATGATGCCGGCCTGCACGGCGGCCCCTACGGCAACGACCTCGTCGGGGTTCACCGACATATTGGGGTTCTTGCCGCCGGTCATTTTCCGGACCAGGTCCTGCACGGCCGGGATACGGGTGGACCCGCCCACGAGGATGACCTCGTCGATGTCGTTCTCGGAGAGCTTGGCGTCCGAAAGGGCCTGCTTCACGGGGTTCATGCAGCGGGCCACGAGATGGGCGGTCAGCTGGTCGAACTTGGCCCGGGTCAGAGACATGGTCAGGTGCTTGGGCCCGCTGGCGTCGGCCGTGATGAACGGCAGGTTGATGTCCGTCTGGGTCATGGAGGACAGCTCGCACTTGGCCTTTTCCGCCGCCTCGTAAAGGCGCTGGAGGGCCTGGCGATCGTTCCGCAGGTCGATGCCGTTGGATTTTTTGAACTCCTCGGCGATGTGGTCCACGACGCACTTGTCGAAGTCGTCGCCCCCCAGGTGCGTGTCGCCGGAGGTGGAGCGCACCTCGCAGATGCCTTCGCCCACGTCCAGGATGGAGACGTCGAAGGTGCCGCCGCCGAGGTCGAACACCATGATGGTCTCGTTCTTCTTCTTGTCGGCCCCGTAGGCAAGAGCGGCCGCGGTGGGTTCGTTCACGACGCGGAGGACGTTCAGGCCGGCGATGCGGCCCGCGTCCTTGGTGGCCTGGCGCTGGGCGTCGTTGAAGTAGGCCGGTACGGTGATGACGGCGTCCGTGACCTTCTCGCCCAGGTAGGCCCCGGCGTCGTCCACGAGCTTGCGCAGCACCTGCGCGCTGATCTCCTCGGNGGCGTAGGTCTTGTTGAGCACCTCGAAGCGGACCGAGTTGTTCGGGCCGGGAGAGACCTTGTAGGGGACGATCTTGATCTCGGAGTCGACCTCGTTGAAGTTGCGGCCGATGAACCGCTTGGCGGAGTAGATGGTGCCTTCGGGGTTGATCGCCGCCTGCCGCTTGGCGATGGCGCCCACGAGACGGTTGCCGTCCTTCGTGAAGGCCACGACGGACGGGGTGGTGCGGCTGCCCTCTGCGTTGGCGATGACGACGGGTGATCCGCCTTCCATGACCGCCACGACGGAGTTTGTGGTGCCCAGGTCGATGCCTACTGTTTTTGCCATTGGGAAATCCTCCTTGAGTTGGCGAAAACCGCGGGGCCCCGGACTCATGCCGCCCCGCGGAATTCGATGAAGTCGCTCTGAAACGGGATCATTATATTGGTCAGTATTCATCAGGACAAATCATCGAGGGTGGTCTGGGGAGCGAAGAAATCGAATTGGAGATAAATAGAGCTCGAAAACGGCCTCTTCGGTCCTTCTTCTTTCTTATTTTTTCCTTTTGCGCCTTCCTGCTTCGGACCATACCGAAAGGAAGACCCCGGCCAGGATGATGCTCCCGCCCAGGAAGACCTGTCCGTTCAACGGCTCCCGCCCTGCCGCGACGGACAGGATGTACCCGAAGGGGCCCTCGAGGGAAAGCAGGATCCCCGCGTGGGTGTCGTCGCAGAATTTCTGGGCGGTGTTCTGTGCCCAGAAGGCGAATAGCGTCAGTCCGAAGACGAGATAGGCCAGCGCCGTCCATCCCGGAAGGGAAAGCGAAACCTCGGGGAAGGGTTCGAACAGGATCGCCGCGACGCCGACGAAAAGGGCGGCGGTGTCGACCTGGAAAACCGCCAGGGCCATGGGGTCCATGACGCGGCAAAGATGGCCGATCACGATGATGTCCAGGGCGATGGAGAGGGCCAGGAGGCAGGAGAGGACATCTCCCCGGTTGAAGGCCATTCCGGGCGTGAAGGCCATGACCATCAGGCCCGCGCTGCAGAGAAGGGCGGCCGCGAAACCCGAGGCCGCCGGCCGCCTGCGGTACAGAAGGCTGTAGAGGAGCGGCACCATGACGACGTTGGTCCCTGCGATGAAGGCCTGGCGTCCCGGGGTGGTGTGGAGAAGCCCGAAAATCTGGAGCAGGAACAGGGCAGCGATCACGAGCCCCGCTCCGGCGGCGGGCAGGAGGAGCCTGCGCTCGACCCGGGCGATGCGTTCGCGGAAAAGGAAGCTCATGACGAGCGCGGCGATGCCCAGCCTGATCGCCGAAAGCCACAGGGGCCCCATCTCCTGCAGAAGAAAATCGCTTGCCGGGTAACCGGCCCNCCAGAGGAAGGCAACCAAAAGCATCGTTCCGTCGGCTAGAATGGACTTGCGCATGGAGGCTATTCTACACTCAAGCCGAAAAGGGAAGGGATGAACGGGTCATGATCGCCGACACGCTGGAACATCTTCGTCACTATGGAATCCCCGTCGAGGGGCTGGAGGAGGCGATGGCCTGGATGCAGGAGAAAGCCCCGTCGAGGTTGGAGCCCGGTCGCTACTTCCTAGGAGAGACCGGTGCCGTGGCGATCCTGGCGTCGGGACTCACGGTTCCCGCGGAAACCGAGGATTGGGAGGCACACCGGCGTTTCGCCGACCTGCAGGTCGTCCTTTCGGGAGAAGAGGTCATGGGTTTCGCTCCTCTTTCGGAGATGACCCCCAAAGGCGAGTATTCCGCTGAAGAGGACTGCATCCTCCTGGAGGGCACCGGCAACTTCATGCTCGTCCGGGCGGGAGGTTTCGCCTTCTTTTCCCCTCACGACGCCCACAAGGCCATGCTTTCCACTTCCCGCGGACCGGCCCCGGTCCGGAAGGTCGTGTTCAAGCTTCCCTGGAAGGGATGAAGATTTTTCTTCACCAAGGCCTTACTTCGAGGGCGGATCCATGCTAGAGTAAAAAAAGTGTTTCACGACGGCGCTTTCGACTTTGTTGCCGGAGGTCGTGCCCTTGAGACGGAAGACGCTCCGCATGGCTGCCTCGGTTCTCATCGTCATCCTTTTCCAGCCGCTGCCGTCCCGTTGCGCGGAGGCCGCCGAAAGGGTCCGCGTCGCCGTCTACGACAACCCCCCATCATTTTCCTTGACGAACAGGGCCGTATGCAGGGGCTCTTCGCCGATGTCCTCGACGCGGTCGCCGCTCAGGCGGACTGGCAGGTCGAACCGGTGTCCGGCACCTTCTCGCAGGGGCTGGAACGGCTCGGCAGCGGTACGGTCGACCTCATGGCCGGAGTGGCGTTCACCCCCGAGCGTGAAAAGCTCTATTCCTTCAACCGCGAGACCGTTCTTTCCAATTACGGGATCTTTTTTCAGCCCGAAGGCCGGAAGTTCGACTCCCTTCTCGACCTCGACGGACGGCGCGTGGCGGTGGTCCGGGAGGATATCTACGCCCGGGATTCGCCAGCCTGGCCGTTCGGTTCGGAATCGCCTACGAAGCTGTGGAAGTGGACGATTACCCGGATGTCTTCAGGGCGATCGAGTCGGGCAGGGCCGAAGCGGGGCTGGTCAGCCGCTCCTACGCGCAGGCGAACCAGGCCCGTTTCAGGGTGAACCGCACCCCGATCGTGATTTCCCCGGTCGAGCTCCGCTTCGCGGCCCCTCTCGGGCGAAGCTCGGTCCTCCTTCAGGTCATCGATTTCCACCTGGGGCAGATGAAGACCCGGGAGGATTCCCAGTGGCTCCGGTCGATGTCGAAATGGATCGAAGGAGGAAGCGGCGCCGGACGGTTGCCGAGATGGGCTTACACGGCCGGCTGGATCATCGGTTTCCTTCTCGTCGTTTTTCTCGCCGCGGCCGTCCTTTTCAGGAAGCAGGCCGCGCTGAGGACCCGCCAGCTGCTGAAAAGCCGCCGGGCCCTGCATGTCCACAAGGACTACCTGGAAAATCTCTTTCAGAGCTCGCCCGAAGCCATCGCCTTCCTGGACGAAAACGGGATGGTGGCCCGCGTCAACCGCCCGTTCACGGAACTCTTCGGGTATTCGCAGGAGGAATGCCAGGGGCGGCACCTGGATGATTTTCTCGTGCCTCCCGAGCGTGCGGAGGAGGCGCGGCTCGCCACCGAGAGGGGGAGAAGCGGGCTGCTGAACCTGTTCGAGACGGTGAGGGTCGCGAAGGACGGGACCCGGATCGACGTTCAGGCCCAGGGGAATCCCATCTACAACAGCGAGGGCGGCAAGATCGGCGAATTTTTCCTCTACCGGGACATCCGTGACCGCAAGGCGGTCGAGACGGCGCTCGAAAAAGAAAAAACATTCCTGGAACAGCTTTACGACAACGCTCCCGAGGGGATCATCGTGACGGACCTGAACGGCCGGATCCGGAGGGCGAACCGTGCCTTCGTCCAGCTTTTCGGCTACGGGCGCGACGAACTGCTCAACCGGGATGTGGACGACCTGATCGTCCCCGGGGAGTCCAAAGTCGAGGCGGCGGATTTCACCCTGCGGGCCGACAGGGGTGAGCGCGTCTCCTTCGAGGGCGTCAGGCGGCGCAAGGACGGGACCCTGCTCGACGTGTCCTTCCTCGGGGTGCCGATCGTGTCGGAGGCGGGTCAGCTGGGGGTTTACGCCATCTATCGGGACATCACGGCCCGCAAGGCCGCGGAAAGGGCTTTGCTGGCCAACCGGGAAGACCTGAGGCGAAGCCTCCAGAGGATGGACCGGGCCTGGAGGCAGACGGTCGAGGTTCTTTCCTCGACGGCGGAGGCGCGCGATCCCTATACGGCCGGCCACCAGAGGAACGTGGCCCACCTTGCCGGAGCCGTCGCCCGCGAGATGGGACAGGGAGAACGCTTCGTCGAGGGGGTCGTGCTGGCCGCCCTCGTGCACGATATCGGCAAGATCGTCGTTCCGGCGGAGATCCTGAGCAAACCCGGGAGGCTCACCCCGCTGGAGTTCGACCTGATCCGGGTTCACCCGGAGGCGGGATCGTCGATCCTGCGGTCGATCGACCTCCCCTGGCCTCTTGCGGAGATCGTGCGGCAGCACCACGAACGCC
Organism: Synergistales bacterium; assembly: GCA_015657435.1. GTDB lineage: Bacteria > Synergistota > Synergistia > Synergistales > 79-D21 > 79-D21. The sequence goes on from JADLKH010000004.1 coordinate 463,559, forward strand.
TGGACGGGAGCGGCTACCCGAACGGGCTATCGGGCGGGGACATCCTGAAGGAAGCCCGGGTCATCGCGGTGGCCGACGTGGTGGAGGCGATGGCCTCCCATCGCCCCTACCGGCCCGCCCTTGGCGTGGACAGAGCCCTTGAGGAAATCTCGTCCGGGCGGGGCAGGCTCTATGATGAGCAGGTCGTCGACGCGTGTCTGGCCCTGTTCAGGGAGAGGGAATTCTCTTTCAGGGACCTGGAAGAGGACGGGAAAACCTGGAGCGTGAGGATGTAGTTCGGTTTAGACAATATGAGAAAAATAGAATTTGTTTGACAGACCGGCTCTTTCATACGAAACTTATGAGGTTAATTTGGCATCCAATACGGACCACGGGGAGGGGCAGGCAGATGGATATCGAACGCTTTGCTGCGGTGGTCGACACTCACACCGGCGGTGAACCGACGCGGCTGATCATGGGTGGGGGACCGCTGCTGAGGGGGGCCACGATCACGGAGAAGTGGCTCGACTTCATGAAGAACCACGACGACTTCCGCGCGTTCGTCATGAACGAGCCTCACGGGCATTCCGACATGTTCGGCGCCCTGCTTGTTCCCGCCTGCCATCCCGAGGCCCATTACGGGATCATCTTCATGGACGCCGGCACGAGCCTTTCCATGTGCGGGCACGGATCCATCGGACTGGGCCGGACTCTTGTGGACCTGGGGATGATCAAGAAGACCGAACCCCTAACGGAAGTTGTCCTGGACACTCCGGCCGGGCTGGTCCGGCTCCAGGTCGAAGTGAAGGACGGCATTGTGGGCGATGTCATCCTCAGCAACGTGCCGGCCTTCGTTTTCGCACGCGACGTCGACGTCGAGATCCCCTCTCTGGGGAAGAAGATCCACATGGACATCTCCTACGGGGGCAACTTCTTCGCCATCGTTCCGGCCGGTCAGCTCGATATCGGGATCACGCCCGAAGAAACCGGGCGGCTTGTCCCGCTCGGCCTGGAGATCCTGCGGGAGGTCAATCGGACCGTCAAGGTCCAGCACCCCGTGGAGACGGCCATCGATCATGTCGCCCTGGTGGAGTTCAGTCTGGAGAGGCCCGGACAGATCACGCGGAACACGGTGGTCTGGGGAGAGGGCAACCAGGACCGTTCCCCCTGCGGGACGGGAAGCTGCGCCAAGATGGCTCTCCTGGCGGCCAAGGGCAAACTGGCTCCCGGCGAGAAGTTCCTTCACCAAAGCGTCATCGGCAGCCTTTTCGAGGGCTGGTACGAACCGGGACCGAAGGTGGGCGGCTTCGAAACCGTCCTGCCTTTCCTGAAGAGCCGATCCTACGTCACGGGCTTCAATTTCCTCATGAAACAGCCGCACGACAAGGTCGGCGAAGGATTCCAGCTGAAACGCTAAGCGAGGGCGGGGCGACGGCACATGAACTGCCAGGACCACTGGCATCTTCCTCTTCCCAGAGGATGCCGCAAAAGACCACCGTGTGAAAGAACCTCCTGAACCCGAGCGGCTTTATCTGCCTGCGGGAAGGCGTTTTGAGCCTTCCCCCTGACCAAGCCAAGGGAGGTTTTCGCATGTCCGTGAACAAGGTTGACGTCGCCATCATCGGCGGCGGTGTGCATGGCTGTTCTACCGCCTATCACCTCGCGCAGAAGGGCTTCAAGGTTGCGCTTTTCGAACGGGACTACCTGACCTCGGGCGGCACCGGCCGCTGCGCCGCGGGAATCCGGCTTCAGTTCGGCACCGAGGCGAACTGTCTGCTGGCCCAGTACAACATCAAGTGTTTCAAGACCATGGATCAGGACCTGGGATTCCCCATCACCATCGAGTACGACCCCGCCGGGTACATGTGGATCGCCTACACCGAGCCCCAGGCCCAGCTGCTCCAGAGAAACGTCGCTTTCCAGAACAGCCTGGGAAGCCCAACCCGCTACCTGACCCCCGCCGAAATCAAGGAACTGGCTCCCCACGTCAACACCGAGGGCATGCTGGGCGCCAGCTTCTGCCAGGAGGACGGGCACGTCAATCCGCACACCGTCACCTTCGCCTACGCCAATGCCGCCGAGAAACTGGGCGCCGAAATCCACAAGAAGACCCCCGTCACGGGGCTCATCGTGAAAAATGGGAAGGCCGCCGGCGTCCACACCACGAAGGGCGACTGGGAAGCCGACGCCGTGGTGGTCTGCGCGGGCGCCTGGAGCGTCGAGGTTGCCAAGTGGGCCGGTTTTGACCTGCCGATCACCCCGGAACGCCACCAGGTTTTGATCACGGAGCCCGTCGAGAGGATGAAGCACCCCATGGTCCTCTGCCTGGACGACGGCAGCTACTGGAAGCAGTGCCCGAACGGCACCTTCTACATGGGTTGGGACAACCCGCTCGACGAGCACGACACGGAATACATCGTCAACTGGCACTTCCTCCACGAGGTGTCGACCCGCATCGTGGCGAAGATGCCCCTCATGGCCGGAATCCGCGTGGTGCGCCAGTGGAGCGGCCCTTACGACATCACTCCCGACAAACAGGCCATCGTCGGCGAAAGCCCGATGAAGGGGCTGTTCCTGGACTGCGGGTGGAGCGGCCATGGTTTCCAGTTCGGCCCCTCCGTCGGACGCGTCATGGCCGAGCTCGTCAACAACGAGAAACCCTTCGTCGACGTCAGTGTGTTCCGCTATAGCCGCTTCGCGGAAAACGACCTTTTCTTCGAACCTTTCTGCATCTGATCCCTCGGGGGAAAAATCGAGAAAGCGAGGGACCCGGGGTTGGCCCCGGGTCCCTTTTTTGCGTCTCGGCCAGCTTCCGCCTTACTCTTCCTCTTCTTCATCTTCGGCTTCTTCCGCGGCCAGCTCCGCCTCCTCCTCGAACGCCAGGTCGTCGACGCCGGCCAGCGACTCCACGTGGTGGCGAAGCTCATGGATCACGGTTTCCCGCAACTCCTCCTCCCACTCCTCTGTGGGGGCGTTCCCGAGAATCTCCCTGAAGGAGCCGTAGTGGATGAAGATGACCTTGCCGAGGACGGGGTCCTCGATGTACTCGCCCATGAGGAAATATTTGCCGTCCTTCTTTTTCCCGGGAAGGACCGAAATTCCCCCGTTCAGGTCCCTGAGGAGCCTGGGGGGAGGTCCCCGGCGATGGAGCGGGCCATTCGGGTGAAGGTTTCCAGATCGACGGCGGCCATTGGCTTCACCTCTCTTTTCCTCCATTATAATAATAATGAGGTGCAGTGCCCGGCATGAGCCAAAGGGAAAACAACCGGAAGGGGGAATGAGAATGGGCACGAAGGGGCGCTCGATCGTCGGCATGGATGTGGACGAGCTGTTGAAGCTGCTCAACAGGGCTTTCGCAGACGAGTGGCTGGCGCACTACCAGTACTGGCTCGGAGCGAAACTCGTCAAGGGACCGACGAAAGAGGCGGTCATCACGGAACTGGTTCAACACGCGGCGGACGAACTGAGGCACGCGGACATGGTGGCGATGCGGATCATTCAGCTGGGCGGCACGCCGGTCACGACCCCCGAGGGGTGGTACAAGATGACCAACTGCGGGTACGACGCCCCGGAGGATCCGTTCGTCGCGAAGATCCTCGAGCAGAACGTCAAGGGAGAGCAGTGCGCCATCTCCGTCTACTCCGCGCTGGCCGAAATGACGAAGGACAAGGACCTGCTGACCTACAACATGGTTCTTTCCATCCTGCAGGACGAGGTGAACCACGAGGAGGAACTGCAGGCGCTTCTCGAGGACCTCGACGTCGTCCTGGGGAGGAAGTAGAGCCCGGGGCGAAGTCGGGCAGGGTTTGGGGCGGGGCGTCCCGACGGGCCGCCCCGCTTTCTCGTCCGGGTTGACAAGGAGCCGCGGGAAGGATAGGATCATGGTACTCACCAATGATGAGCGTAAATTCCCGACCCGGGTCAAGGAGGAAAAAGGAATGGACAAGATTCGCGTTGCCGTCGTGGGCTTCGGGCACGTCAGCCGGGAAGCCGTTCAGGCTATATCGGCCAGTGCGGACATGGAACTCGCGGGTGTCGTGCTGAGAAATCCCGACAAGGCCCGCGCCCTGAAGGCGGACCGCCCTGACATCGAGGTCGTCACGGACGTCGACCGGCTCGGGAAGGTCCAGGCCGCCATTCTGGGAATCGCCAGCCGGGCCGTGCCGGAAGTGGCTCCCTCCTACCTGGCGAAGGGAATCAACACCGTGGACAGTTTCGACATCCACGGGAAGCCCGTCATGGAACTGCGGGCCTCCCTGGACGCGGCGGCGAAGGCCGGAGGCGCCGTGGCCGTCATCTCGGCGGGCTGGGACCCGGGGACCGATTCCGTGGTCCGTGTCATCATGGAAACGATCGCCCCGCGGGGGATCACCTACACGAACTTCGGCCCCGGGATGAGCATGGGGCACACGGTGGCCATCAAGGCCCTGGAAGGGGTCGAGGATGCCCTTTCCATCACCATTCCGGCCGGGACGGGACTCCACCGCCGGATGATCTACGTGAAGACGAAGCCCGGTTACGATTTCGTCTCGGTCACGGCCCGCATCAAGGCCGATCCGTACTTTTCCCACGACGAATGCGTGTTCTACCCGGCGGAAGACATCGCAGCCCTCGAGGATATGGGACACGGGGTCCACATGGAGCGCAAAGGCGTTTCGGGCGCTTCGCACAACCAGAGGATGGAGTTCATCATGTCGGTCATGAACCCCGCCGCAACGGCCCAGGTCATGGTCTCCGCGGCCCGGGCCTCGATCCGGCAGAAGCCCGGATGCTACACTCTTCTGGAGATTCCGCCCATCGACTGTCTCTGCGGGGAACGGGACGCGCTTCTCGCGCGTCTGGTCTAGGTTCCCGCGAATGAGCGATTAAGGAGGTAGGCCTTGAAAGTCGCCCAGGTTCTTCTGGAAATGCTGAAAGGTTACGAGGTGCGGCACGTTTTCGGGCTGCCCGGCGAGACCACTCTTCCCTGGTACGAGACATGGCGCGAATTCGGAGGAATCGAGCACGTCCTGACGCGCGACGAGCGAAGCAGCGCCTTCATGGCGGACGGATACGCCAAGGCGTCGGGACGCCCGGGGATTTGCGAGAGCCCCAGCGTGGGCAGCACGCACATCCTGCCGGGGATTGCCGAGTCCTTCAAGGGGGCCAATCCGGTCATTGCCTTCACCTCGGACATCCCCCTCCACATGGAAAGCCGGAACATGCTCACCGGCCTGAACCAGTCGGCCCTCTTCGCCGGCATCACCAAGGCCACGTTCACGCTCACCCACCCCGACGAGGTGCCCCATATCGTCCGCAGGGCGTTCCGGATCGCCACCACCGGGAAGCCCGGACCGGTGCACGTACGGGTGCCCATGGACCTCCTGGGGAAAGAAGCCGAATCGCCGGATCTGACCGTTCAGCCGGACTTCGCCCGTTCTCCAGGGCACCGGCCCATCGCGGCGCTTCCGGCGATCGACCGGGCCATCGCGGCCCTCGAGAAGGCAGAAAAGCCGGTCATCGTCTGCGGCCAGGGCGTCCTTTCCTCCCAGGCCTGGGAGCCGCTCGCAGCTCTGGCGGAGCGCTACGGCGCCCCTGTGGGGACGACGATCAACGGCAAAGGGGCCTTCGACGAAACTCATCCCCTCTCCCTGGGGGTCATCGGAGCCAGNGGGGGGACGCGTTTCTCCAACGGCCGGATCCTCGACGCGGACTGCATTTTCTTTATCGGCTGCAGCACCGACTCGGCGGGTACCGACGGGTGGAGGATCCCCGTTCCCGGTTCCGGCCAGGTTCTTCTTCACCTGGACGTCAGCGGCGAGGAACTGGGGAACAATTATCCCGAGGCGCTGCCCCTGATGGGCGACGCGAAGGCCACGCTCGAAGTGATGCTGGACCACGGCCGGCCCATCGACCGCGACGTCGCTGCGTCGAGGGCAAAGGCCAACCTCCGGTCCCGCGAGGCCTTCATGGCCTCCCTGGAGTCCTGCTTCCGCCGGGAGGGGGCTCCGGTTCACCCGATGCGGTTCGTCAGGGAGCTGGAACAGGCTCTCCCCGAAAACGCCCTCATCGTGGCGGACCCGGGCATCAGCGCCGTTTACGCCTCGGCTTTCCTGAAGCTGAAGGGCGTCGGCAGGAAATGGATCGCGAACTTCTCAGTGGGAGCGCTGGGATACGCGATGCCCGCGGGTCTCGGAGCCTCCTACGCCCATGACGGCCCCGTGGTCGTCCTGACGGGTGACGGGAGTTTCGGGTTCACGGCCGGGGAGCTTGAAACCCTCAAACGATCGGGGCGCGACGTGAAGGTCGTGCTTTTCAACAACGAATGTTTCGGCTGGATCCGGGCGACTTCCCGCTTCTCGAGCGGATGGGGCCGGTTCGCGACCGATTTTTCGGCGACCGACTACCCGACGGTGGCCAGAGGGTTCGGTGTCGAATCCGGCCGGGTGGCCGATGCCGCCTCTCTCGGTTCTGCGCTGAAGGGAATGTTCTCCGGCAGGGGCCCCTTCTTTATGGAAATGCCGGTCCTCCCGGAGGACGAGCAGGTGCCGCCGGTTCCCGAGTGGGCCGAGGAGGCAGCCAGGTTGGGAATGGATTGTCCCTACTGAGACCGGCAAGCGGTGTGGGCAATGAAGCGAAGAAAGGGCGGCCCGTTTTGTGCGGGCCGCCCTTTCTTCGCCCTCTTGACGGGAGATGGAACGGAGGTAGGATTATAAACAAAGATTTTAAACGTTCGTTTTAAATTGTTGGCCCAAAGGGGGGCGCGAGTTTTGGATGACCGGGCAAAAGAACGACTGCTTGCGGCGGCCAGGCCGCTTTTCCAGGAAAGAGGCTTCGACAGGACATCCGTGAGGGAGATCGCACGCGCTGCGGGAGCCAACTCCGCGGCCGTTTCGTACTATTTCGGCGGCAAGGAGGGACTTTACCGGGCGGTCCTCGAGGAGGTCTGGACGGAACTGGAAGGCCATTTCGCGAAGTTCATGTCCGGGGACCGGCGCCCCATGGAGCGGATCGAGGGCTTTGTGAGAGGCCTCTTCGCCTTTCACGCCGCAAACCCTTCCCTCATCCGGTTCATCAACCGGGAGCTGGCCGATCCGACTCCCTGCTTCGAAACCGTGATTGTCCCTCACGTGGAGAGGGTCGCGGGAACCCTGAGGGCTTCGGTCTTTGAAGCCGTCGCCGACGGGGATCTGAGGGAGGGAACGGATCCCTCCATCGCGGCGCTGCTCCTCGCTTCCATGTCGAACTACCTGTTCCTCGTNCGGGCCGGTAGCCCGAAGGGTGATTCTGGAACCGCNAGCAGAATCTTTCGGGTCTGCCCGATGCGATCATTTCGCTTTTCAGGAAGGGAGTGGCCTGCCGTGAAGAATAAAATCCCGGCCGTTTTAATTCTGGTGGCGGTTATTGTGGCGGGGGGCGTCGTGCTCTGCCGTTTCCTGGGCGACGGGAAAAACGGCGCCATCGTCGCGGCGGGGACGATCGAGGTGACGGAGGTGAACGTCGCGGCGAAGGAAAGCGGAACCCTCCTGGGGGTGAGCTTCAGGGAGGGAGACCGGGTCGTGAAGGGGCAGGTCATGGCGCGCCTCGTGCGGAACGACCTTGAGGCCCAGCAGTCGCAGGACAGGGCCGCCCTGGCGCGCGCCCGCTCGGTTCTGGCGGACCTCCGGAAGGGACCGCGGCCCCAGGAGATCCGGGAGGCCGAGGAGGCCCGGGGGGCCGCACAGGTTCGATACGACCTGGCGCAGGCCGACTTCACCCGTTTTTCCGCTCTTTACTCCGAGAGAGTCATCTCGCGAAAGGAGATGGACGAGGTCAAGGCCCGCCGGGACCTGGCGGAGAAGGATCTGGCCGCGGCGGGAGAACGCCTGTCCCTGGTCCGCTCGGGGACCCGGTCGGATGTTCTGGCCGCTCAGGAGGCGGAGGTTTTGCGCCTGGAAGCCCTGGGCCGGGTGACGGCCTCCCGCCTGAAAGACACGGTCATGACGGCCCCTCTGGAAGGAGTCGTCCTGTCGAAGAACTACGAGGAAGGGGAGTTCCTTCCTCCGGGCGCGATCATGGCCACCGTGGCGGACCTGGCGGATTGCTGGGTCAAGGTCTACCTCCCGAGCACCGTCCTGGGTCGCGTGAAGACGGGCGCTTCCGCGGACGTGCGGGTCGATTCGTTCCCGGAGCGGGTCTTCGAGGGGAAGGTGCGGACCGTCTCGGATCGTGCCGAGTTCACCCCCCGGCAGAGCCTCACGACGGAGGAGCGGGCGAATCTTGTCTTCGCCGTGGAAGTGACGGTGGACAATCCCGAGTCGCTCCTCAAGCCCGGAATGCCGGCGGACGTGACCNNTTCCATGATGATTGAGGCTATGGGTCTGGAGCACTCTTTCGGCCCGAGGCGAGTCCTGAAGGACGTCTCCTTCGGCGTGGAGGAGGGCGAGATCTTCGGGGTGGTGGGCCCCGACGGGGCGGGGAAGACAACCCTGGTCAGGGCCCTGACGGGCGTTCTGCGCCCGAAGGGCGGGACGGTCCGGCTTCTGGGCTCGCTGTCGCCGGAAAGGGCGCGCGAGAAAGTCGGTGTCATCCCGCAGGCCTTCACTCTCTACGGCGACCTGACGGTGTGGGAGAACATCCGCCTCTACGGTGCGATGTACGGGGCGGATCCCGCCGAGGCCGAGCGGAGGGGTAAGGAGATCCTGACCTTTACGAACCTCCTCCCCTTCGGGGATCGCCTCGCCGACGCCCTTTCCGGCGGGATGAAGCGCAAGCTGGCGGTGGCGGCCGGGCTTCTCCACAGCCCGCAGGTCTTCATCCTGGATGAACCCACGACCGGCGTCGACCCCGTTTCTCGGAGGGAAATCTGGGGGCTCCTCTACCAGCTGAACCGCTCGGGGCTCACGATTTTCGTGACGACCCCCTACATGGACGAGGCGGAGCTCTGCACGCGAGCCGCCTTCCTGCACGAGGGCTCCGTGATGGCCTGCGCTTCCCCGAAGGCCCTCTGCGGGGACTACCCGTGGCAGATCCTCGAACTTTCGGTCCCGCTGCGCGACGTGAGGCCGTATCTTGCCGGGATTTCCCTGAGAGAGGTCCTCGCCTTCGGGACGACCTTCCACCTGGTTGTGGAGGATGCCGCGTCGGCGGAAGCCGCGGTGAGGGAGACCCTCTCCCGGCAGAATGTGCCGGTGCGCTCCCTGCGTCGGGTCGCCCCGACCCTGGAGGACGTGTTCGTCGAACTGGCGGGAAGGGCGGCCNNTGAGATGGATGCCGTCCGCACGCACGACCTCACCCGCAGGTTCGGCCGCTTCACCGCCGTGGACCGGGTCAGCTTCGGCATCCCTGAAGGGTCGGTTTTCGGTTTCCTGGGGCCCAACGGCTCGGGGAAGACGACCACGATCCGGATGCTCACCGGCATCCTGGAACCCTCTGCCGGGAGCGCCGAGGTTCTGGGGATGGATCTCGTCTCGGGGAGGGAGAAGGTGCGGGAAAGCCTCGGCTACATGTCCCAGAAGTTCAGCCTGTACGACGACCTGACGGTCCAGGAGAACCTGGATTTCTACGCGGGCCTTTTCAACCTGCACGCGGCCCGGGCCGTGAAGCGGACGGCGGAGATTGTGGAGATGGCGGGCCTATCCGACCGGACGAAGGATCTTGTCGCGGACCTTTCTGGGGGCATCCGCCAGAGGCTGGCGCTGGGCTGCGCGATCCTGCACCGGCCGAAGCTGCTGTTCCTCGACGAGCCGACGAGCGGGGTCGACCCCCGGTCCAGGCGGCGTTTCTGGGACATCATCTACGGACTGGCGGCGGAAGGAACGACGATCATGGTGACGACCCATTTCATGGACGAGGCGGAGCACTGCGACGCCATCGGTTTCATGTACGACGGGCGACTCATCGCTTCCGGCGCCCCTGCGGATCTCAAGGCTCTGCTTCCCGGTGAGGCCTGGGAGATTCCCTCGGAGGACCCGATCGGGCTCCTTGAGCAACTCAGGGGAACGGACGGACTGATCGAGTCCGCGGTTCACGGGAGGTCGGTGCACCTGCTGGCGGAAACCTCCGGAGAGCCTGTTTTCGAGTCCCTCGGAGCGAGGCGGATCGTTCCGACCCTGGAGGACGTGTTCGTCCACCTGGTGATGAAGGAAAGGGAGGCGAAGGCCGCNATGAGACGCCTGCGAGCGCTCCTGGTGAAGGAATTCATCCAGATGGGGAGGGATCGGCTCACGCTGGCCATCATGGGCCTTCTGCCGGTCATCCAGCTTCTGATCTTCGGGTTTGCGATCAACACGGAGGTCAAGCACCTGCCAACCGTGGTCTTCGACCAGTCGGTCTCCGCGGAGAGCCGCGAATTGATCCGGGGCTTCCAGTCGACGGGGTATTTCGACATCCGCCGCGGGGCGAACAGTCTCCCTGAAATGAACGCCCTTGTGCAGTCGGGCAGGGTGAAGGTGGGCATCTCGATCCCCCCGGATTTTCAGGAACGGCTTCGTTCCGGCCGCCAGGCCGCGGTCCAGGTGATCGTCGACGCCTCCGATTCCATGTCCGCGGCTTCGGCGATCAGCACGGCGCAGATGATCGGCCTGGTGCGGTCGCAGCAGGTCCTTTACCAAAGGCTTTCCCCCGGTTCGTCCGAAAACCCGGCCCCGGCCGTGGACGTGCGCATCCGGCCCTGGTACAACCCCGACATGGTTTCCTCCCACTACATGGTTCCGGGCATTCTCGCCATCGTCCTGGCGATGACGATGATGATGATCACCTCCATGGCCATCGTCCGCGAGAGGGAGCGGGGCACGCTGGAGCAGCTGATCGTCACGCCCCTGAGGAACTGGGAGCTCATGGTGGGGAAAATCCTCCCGTACGTGGTGGTGGGGTACGTGCAGCTCACCCTCGGGTTGCTGATCGGCATCGTGGTCTTCAGGATCCCGGTGAGGGGGAGCCTGGTGCTGTATTACGGCCTGACCTCGCTCCACATCCTGGCCAGCCTGGCCTGGGGGCTTCTGATCTCCAGCGTGGCGAAGACCCAGATGCAGGCCATGCAGATGTCGTTTTTTGCCCTGATGCCCAGCATCCTCCTGTCCGGGTTCATGTTTCCCCGCGAGGCCATGCCGGCCTTTTTCCGGGCCGTCAGCAACATCCTCCCGGTGACGTTCTTCCTGCAGATCAGCCGGGGCATCCTCCTGAAGGGGGTGGGCCTTTCCGCCCTGTGGCCTCAGGTGCTGTCGCTTTTCGGGCTTCTGGTCTTCTTCCTTGGCCTGAGCATTCTCAAGTTCAGGAAAACCATCGCCTGAAAGAGGGAAATAGACGCTTCGGCCGGCGATCGGATAGAATAGTCGCGACAAATCCACCGGACCGAAAGGAGAATCTGCATGAGCATGCTGAGCCTGGTCGACCCTGAGATGGCTGCCCTCCTGGACAAGGAAGCGGCGCGGCAGAACTGCACCCTGGAGATGATCGCCTCCGAGAATTTTGTCCCCCCGGCGATTCTGGAAGCGCAGGGCTCCATCCTGACGAACAAGTACGCGGAAGGCTACCCGGGCAACCGCTATCACGGCGGGTGCGAGTTCATCGACGGCATCGAGGCCCTGGCCATCGAGCGGGCAAAGAGCCTCTTCGGAGCGGACCACGCCAACGTTCAGCCCCATTCGGGCGTCAACGCGAACCTCGGGGTCTATCAGGCGGTGCTTCAGCCGCACGATACGATCCTCTCCATGGACCTGCGCCACGGGGGGCATCTCTCCCACGGGGCGAAGGCCTCCATCACGGGCCGTTTCTTCAACATCGTCCACTACGGCGTTCACCCGCAGACCGAGCGGATCGACATGGACCAGGTGGAAACCCTGGCCCTGGAGCACAGGCCCAGGCTGATCGTCGCGGGCGGCAGCGCCTACCCGAGGGTGATCGATTTCGCCCGTTTCCGCGAGATCGCCGACAAGGTCGGGGCCCTTTTCATGGTCGACATGGCCCACATCGCGGGACTGGTGGCGGCGAAGGTTCACCCGAGTCCGGTGCCGTTCGCGGACTTCGTCACTTCCACGACGACCAAGACGCTTCGCGGCGCCCGCGGAGGGTTCATCCTCTGCCGGAAGGAATACGCACAAAAGATCGACAAGGCCATTTTCCCCGGGACTCAGGGTGGCCCCATTCTCCAGAACGTCATGGCCAAGGGCGTGACGTTTAGGATCGCGGGGACGGCGGAGTTCGCCCGCATGCAGGCCCAGGTGGTGAAGAACGCCTCCACTCTGGCCGGAACGCTTTCCGCGGCGGGCTACCGGATCGTGTCCGGCGGCACGGACAATCACCTCATGCTCGTGGACATGCGTCCCCGGGGCATGACGGGCGTCTTCGCGGAGGAAACCCTGGCGAAAATCGGAATCATGGTCAACAAGAACCTCATTCCCTTCGACACGGCTCCAGCCACCGTCACCTCGGGGATCCGCATCGGTGCGGCCGCCGTCACCACCCGGGGCCTGCGGGAGGACGACATGAAGCAGGTCGGGGCGCTGATGGACCGGGCGATGACGAACGCCTCGGACGAAAGGCTCCTTGAGGGTTTGCGCGAAGAAGTCAGGCAGATCTGTCTGCGCAGGCCGCTGTACCTTCACTTCGGGGAAGGGGCCTTGCTGTAGCGGAGGGCAAGGGAAGAGAACGCGGGGAGGGGCCGTCGAGCGGTCCCTCCCTTTTTTGTGTTAAAATAACTTTACCTTAGTGACGTATCTTTCAGAAAGAGTGATGCTCCATGACGAAGACGAAGAAAGTGTCGATCGCCATCGCAGCGGTACTCGCTGTTCTTGCCGGAGGAGCGTTCTGGGTTCTCGGCAAAGGGAACCTGGCCGCCGACCTTGTGGCGCAGAAGGCCCGCGAGATCGCGCGTGAGCGGCTGGGGGCAGAACTGTCCCTCGATACCGTGTCGGGGAACCCGCTCGCGGGGTTCCATTTCGGCCGGATTTCCCTGGCCTACAAGGGGAGCCCGGTCCTCTCCGCGGGGGACCTGTCGGTTTCCTTCAAGCTCCTGTCCCTGCTCGGCTCGAATCCTGCCGTGAAGAGGCTGGCCCTGTCGGGCCTCGAGATGGACCTGGAACGGGCGACGGACTTCATGAAGCAGTTCGAGGGAGGCGGGGCCTCCCGGCTTGAGGTGAACCGACTGGTGGTGGAACAGGGGACCCTGAAGACCCGTTTCGGTGAGGTCAGGCTGCCGAAGTTGCAGGCCTCCATTGCGGGGTCGCGCTACCAGGCCGATTTCGAGGCCGAAACCCGGGGCGTGCCGTTTTCCGGAAAGGTCCGCCTCGTACACGAAGGAAGCCGGACGGAGCTGGATAGCCTGGACCTGTCCATCCGGAAGGGGAAGGCCTCCTTCTCGGGAGCCGTCCGACCGGGCCTGGACCTCAAGGGTTCTCTGGAAGCCGTCGACGTTGCGGATGCTCCGGCCTTCTGGCCGAAAGCCGGCCGTGCCGGCGACTACAAGGGGACGGTTTCCGGCCCGGTGTCCCTGGCCGGGACGTGGGAGGACCCGCGGATCCGGGGGAACCTGAAGCTGGCCGGTGGTGAGGTGTACGGTTTCACCGTCGATTCCGCCGAAGCCGCCCTATCCTACGCCTCGGGCAGGCTGAAACTGGACGGGCTGACGGGAAAATCCGGGGAGGGAACGTTTTCCGGGGCTCTCGACCTGTCCCTCGAAAAGGGCCCTGCCAGGGCAAGCGGAAACTTCGCGGCGAAAGGCATCCCCCTCGGGACGCTCGCGACCCGGCTCGGCGGCCTGGAGGGCGTGAAGGGAACGCTGAACGTCCCGCGGATGACCTTCACAGGGACGCTGCCCGCGATTGCCCTGCGCGGCAGGGTTGAATCGCCCTCGATCGAGTTCAGGGGTGAGGTCCTCGAAAAGGCTGCGGCGGATTTGGCTCTATCCGAAAACCGGCTCCTGTCCGTGTCCGGCACGGGGCTCTGGATGACCGGTCCGGTCCGCTTCCAGGGGACGGTCAGCCTCGCGAAGGCTCCCGTGATGGACCTTTCGGTGAAGGCTTCCGGTTTGTCGATCGAGAAGATGTCGAGCCGTTTTTCCGGCCTGAAGGGCATGGAGGGGAAGGGCCTCGTGAACGCGGAACTGACCCTTTCCGGAAGCCCGAAAAACCCCAGGATCAGCGGGAAAGCCGCTTCGGACCGCCTTGTGGCGAAGGGTGAAACCATCGATTCGGCCTCGGCGGGTTTTTCCCTCGCCGGGGAAACGGTGACGGTGTCGTCCCTGACGGCCCGCTGGCACCAGGCGGCCGTTTCGGGTTCCGGGACGATCGGCAGAATTCGTTCCGAGAGCCCGGTCTTCGCCTTTTCCGGAACGGCCAGAGGGCTTGAGGCGGGGGGGCTTGCCTCCCGGCTTCCGGATCTGGAAAAGCTGCAGCTTTCCGGGACGGGTTCGGCCGACTGGAAGGTTTCGGGCACCGCGAAGGATCTCTCCTACAGCGTCTCTTTTTCTTCGAGCCGGATCGAAACTCCGGATTTCCGGATCGCCGGCGTCAGGGCCGACGTGAACGGGCGCCTGCAGGAGAAGGCCGAGTCGCCTCCTCTGGAGGTGCGTTTCTCGTCCGAAGCCGCGGCGCTCGGGAAGGCCCGGGCCGAAGCCCTCTCGGGGACCCTCGTCCGCACGAAGGAAGAGATCGCGGTCCCGGCTTTTTCCGCACGGCTGGCCGGGGGGCAGGTCAAGGGCTCGGGCAGGATTTTGCCGGGGAAGGGGAACGAACCCGCGAAGCTCGATTTCAGCGCTTCGGCCGCGGGCGTCGGTCTCCAGACCCTCTCTTCATGGGCCGGGCTGAAAGAGCCCGTTTCGGGAAAGGCCGACCTGTCGCTGACCTTCGGAGGGACGACGAAGGATCCCGTCCTGGGGGTGGAGGCCGCCGTCGGGACGTTGATGGCCTCCGGCCTGAAGTTGACGGAAGTGCGGCTGAAGGGATCGGGAAAACCTTCCGATATGGTTTTCGACCCGGTCACGGCGTCGGTGGGCGAAGGACGCATCGCGGCTTCGGGACATCTTCGGTCGAAGGAGGGTGCTCCCCTTTCGGTGGAGTTCAACGCGAAGGGAACCGATCTCGACCTGAAGACCCTGGCCTCCGGAATGCAGGGAGCCGGAGAGTCCGCGCCCACGGGAAGGATCGACCTTTCCCTGAAGGGGCGCTTTGCAGACGGCAGGGTCGATGGGAGCGGAGAGCTGGCTTCGAAGGGAACCATCCGGTTCATGGGAACCACCCTGGCCGACCTGAAGACCCCGCTTGTCCTTGAGAAGGGGCGGCTTGCCGCTTCGAACCTGACCGGTCTCGCTTACGGCGGAAGGCTTGAGGGGAACCTCGCCCTCGGGGACGGAAAGAAATGGACGGCACGATTCAGCCTTTCCGGCGCGGATCTGGACGCCTACCTGAGAGAGCAGATGAAGCTCGAGGGGCGCGTGACCGGCCGCTTCGACCTCGACTTCCAGGGCGGCGGAACGCTTGGGAGCGAAAACTCGATGGAGGGGTCCGGACTGTTCAGCGCGAAAGGCGGCGAGGTTTCGGGCTTCCGGTACGTGAAGGCCATCTCGGCCCTCTACGGCCGCTCGACCGTCCGCTACAAGGTTCTCGATGCCCCGTACCGCCTGCAGGGGGAGCGGCTGATTCTCTCGGACGGAAGAGCGGAGGCCGTCGAGGGCGACCCGCTTTTCGAATACGTTGATTTCGAGGGCACCGTGGGTCCGAAGAAGGTCCTGGCCCTCAACGTGAGCGGCAGGGTCAACGTCCAGGCCGTCAACGCCCTCGTGGGGGGAGTCCGAGGAGGCGTCCTTCAGGCGGGCAAGTCGGTCCAGGAGATCCTCCAGGGGTTTCTCCAGGGCGCGACCGGAGCCATGTCGACCCGGGACATCCGGACGGTTCGCGGGCGGGTCGTGGGAACCACCGACAAACCCAGCCTGACGGACCTCAGGATCGAGGGAGCTGCCCAGCAGGAGACTCCGGCCCAGTCCGATGTTCCCGAGACCGGCCCGTCGGAGCCGGCCGCGCAGCCGACGCAGCCGGACCTCCAGGACGTGATCCAGCAGGAGATCCTGAAACGGATCTTCAACCCGTCTCCATGATCCGATTCCTTTTGCGGGAGGGATGCGCGATGATCATTCGTTCGGACCAGATGGAACACGTGACCTGCACGGTGAACCCCAACTTCACGGAAGGAGTCTGCGCCAAGGTTCTCCTTCCGGCTGACATCCTGGAGGGCAGCCCCTTCCGCGAAGTCTCGTGGATCGAGCTGCAGCCGGGGAGCGCGGTGAACGAACATTCCCACGAGGAGATGGCCGAGATGAAGGTCATCGTGGGCGGATTCGGGGTTTGCGTCGAGGAAGGGGTCAGCACGGAAGTCGGGGCGGGTGACGTCATCCTCACGGAGAAGGGCGTCCGGCACTCCATCCTCAACAACGGGAAACACCCGCTCGTCTACGTGGCGATCCGGTCCTAGAAACGGCGGAAGAGAATCGGAAGAGAAACCAGCGGAAGAAGGGCGAAAACCCGCATGGTCGCCGTGAGGCCGAAAATATCGGCGACCATGCCCGCGGGGTAGGTGGCGATTCCCGCCAGTCCCCAGGAGAATCCCATGAGAAGGGAACTGGCGACCCCCCGCGCGTGGGGGGCCATCTTTTGTCCCATGGCGAGGGTCATGGGGGAGCTGGCGTCGAGCAGGGCCGTCCCCACGATGAAAAGCGCGAGGGAAAGGTTCCCTGTGGCGAAGGTCGCACCGAAAATGATGGCGGGCGAAAGGGCCAGGGTGAGGGCGATCACGTTCCGGGGGCCGAAACGGTCCGCGCACCACCCTCCCACGAGGGATGCAGCGACGGCCAGGATCGTGATGGCGAAGATCGAAAAGCCGCCCTGAGCCAGGGTTCCTCCCCGCAGAGTCAGGAGGAGGGGGAGGAAGAAACGGACGCCCTGGAAGGTCGCGTCGCGGGCAAGCGAGATGGCCCAGACGGGCCAGATGATACGGCCCACCTGCCAGATTTTGGAAAAAAATCCGCCGTCTTTGGCCTGCCTCGACGGCGTGTAGCCGATCCTCGGCATAAGCCGGTGGACGACGATCCCCAGGGCAAGCGTCGGCACCAGAACGACCGGAAGGCTTCCGTACCCGAAGTTTTTCACGAGAAACACGGCGTAAAGAGGGCTGAACGCGGCTCCAAGCATCCCGGCTCCGCTGAAGAGGGAAACGAACAGGGCGTGCCTGGCCTCGCCGGCCACCGCCCCGGAAGAGCCCTGCCCCTGGGGGTGGAACGTGGAGCTTCCCAGCGAGAAGATTCCGAGGCACAGGAGGAGCGAGCCGTAACCGGGTGCGAAGGGGATCAGGGCGATCCCCAGGGAGGAGAGGATCGGCCCGGCGATGACGTACACCGATCGGTTCGTCCGGTCTGCGAGGACGCCCATGAACGGGATGGTCAGCATCTGGACGAGGCCTGTCGTCGAATTCAGGAAGCCCGCCTGGGTCATCGAAAGGCTGAGTTTCCGGATGATTTCCGGCAAAAGGGTCGGAAGGAACGCCGAGTGGACGTCGTTCAGGAAATGCCCTGCGGAGAGCAGGGCCAGCTGCAGCAGCGGCTTCTTTTCACGGCTTTCCGTTTCCATCGTTTCGCCCTCCCTTGCGGTTGCAACAAATTTTAGCAGAAATCCGCTCACCGTGGGGTCTTTCTGGCATACAATGCTCCTGAAATAAGAGGGAGGAACGCTCGGATGGAATTGAACTGGGAACCCCTGTTCCTCGGGAAGCGGGAGGATTACCGGTCGCGTTTCGGCAGAACGCCGGAACCTTCCGCCCACTACACTTTTGCCAGTCTCTGGGGCTGGAACGTCAACTGCGCCTACGAATGGGCCTGGGACGGGCCTCTCGTTTGGATCCGCGCCAACAGACCCTCGCGGACTTGTATGGCTCCCGTGGGCGACTGGGATGCGGTCGACTGGGCCGAGACATTGCCGAAGAGATGGTCACCGGGTACGGTTTTCAAAGACGTGCCGATGGGGCTGGCCCGCAGGTGGGAGCAGGCTCTCCCCGGCAGAATCCGGCTGGAGCCATCCCGGGGGGAATGGGAATACGTCCACCGGGTCGAAGATCTCGTCACTCTGAAGGGGAACCGGTTCCGGACCAAGGCGCAGAAACTCAGGCGGTTCGTCACGACGTACCACCCCGAATTCGTTTCCATCGGGCCGGAAAACCTTGCGGAGGTGGCGGCTTTCCAGGAAAAATGGTGCCGGGTCCGGTCCTGCGGAAGTGAAAAGGCCCTGGAGGAAGAAAACCGGGCCATCGAGGCGACGTTCAGAGATTGGGACAGACTGCCGGGGCTCTTCGGGGGGGCCTTGAAAGTCGATGGGCGAATGCTCGCCTATACCCTGGCGGAACCGCTGGACGGCTTGACCGTGGTGATCCGTTTCGAAAAGGGCTGTCCCGATTTTCGCGATGTCTACCAGGCCATGAATCAGCTGTTCCTGGAGCGCTGCTGCGGGGCCTTTGTCTGGGTCAACCGGGAGGAGGACCTGGACGACCCCGGGTTGAGGGAAGCCAAGATGTCCTACCGGCCGGACCGGTTCCTGGAAAAGGCGACGGTGACGCTGGAGTAGAAGCGGAAGCGGGATTCCGGAAGGCCGGAATCCCGCTTCCGCTTCTACTCGTGTTTTCAGGTTCAGCAGACCCTGTCCCAGTCCTTTCCGTTGTAGCGGGCCAAACCGAGAGTGCCCAGGTCGAAAAAGAGCAGCCCGACTTCAAGATGGCCTGCCTCTACCGCGGCCTTGACCGCCGGATGGGTGGAAATGCGTTCGAACTGCCGGATGCCCGAGGCCTTGATGGCGCTGTCCAGGTCGCAACCGTCGAAGCATTCCTCGCAGAGCCAGTCGACGAGCCCGGGGGAGTCGAGGTGTTCCTTGTGCTCGACGGCCTTGACGGCCCCGCAGTCGGAATGGGCCAGCACGACGAGAGAGCCGACCTTCAGGTGGTTGACCGCGTACTCCACGGCGCAGGCCACGGAAGGGTCGTCCAGCCGACAGACGTTGCCGACATTCCGGAGAACGAACAGTTCCCCCGGCTTGGCCGAGAAGATCGCTTCGGGGATGATCCGGCTGTCCGAGCAGGAGACGACCAGGGTGTGGGGCGCCTGTCCTTTAGCCAGCCGCCCGTACGCTTCACGATCTGCGGTTTTCTTGAATTCGCGGTATCCGTCCAGGATTCTTTCCAACGGTGTAACCTCCTTCAGCGTTCTTGTCGGTTCGGCCTGAAGCGGCCCCTTTCTACAGCAATTGCACCTGCCGGTGCCGGAAGCAGGACACCAGGTGGTCGTTGACCAGGCCGGCGGACTGGAGGAAGGCGTAGCAGGCGATTGGCCCGAGGAAGGAAAAGCCCCGGGATTTCATGTCACGGCTGAGGGTTTCCGAGAGGGCCGTTTTCGCGGGAACCTCGGCAATTTCCTTCCAGCGATTGACGACGGGCTGTCCGTCCACGAACCCCCAAAGATAGGACGCGAAGGAACCGAAAGCCTCCTGTACGGACCGGTAGGCCCGGGCGTTCGAAACGGCCGACTCGACTTTCTTCCGGTTGCGGATGATTCCCGTATCGCAAAGAATCTCCGCGATCTTTTCCTCCCCGTATGAAGCCACGCTCACCGGGTCGAACCCCTCGAAGGCTCTCCGGTAGCCCTCCCGCCGCCTGAGGATCGTGATCCAGCTCAGACCCGCCTGGGCGGTTTCGAGCACCAGAAGCTCGAAAAGCGCCCGGTCGTCCCGCAGGGGGACTCCCCACTCCCGGTCGTGGTAGTCCAGGCAGAGAGGGTCGTTCCCCGGCCAGGGGCATCGGGTGGTCTCAGGCATCGTTTCCGTCTCCTTCCTCGAATTCCGGCGCGCTCGTCACGTTCAGCCTTTCGAGCTTTTCCTCGAAACCGTAGACGGTGGCGTCGATCCGGCGCACCGTTTCGTCCAAAGCGTCCATGGCGGAAAAGCCGTATCCGTCGGGCAGACGGTTGGCGTAGCGTTTCACCTTCAGGAGAGCCTGAAGGTAGTTCCGTTCCTCCTGCTTCAGGATCTCGGCCACGGCCAGGGCGTTGGGGAAATTTTCGTCAAGAAAGAGCTTCGCGACGGCGATGTTCGCGCTCACCGACATCTCGTCGAACCAGACGTCCGCCAGGATCCGCCGCAGGCGAGTCCGTTCGTGCGGGCTGGGAAGGCGCCGGATGAAGCGGCTGATGGTCCGGAGCAGGTCTTCCACCTGGCCCAGCACCAGGCCGAAATCCTGGTGGGGGAGCGAACAGTTCGCCACGAGGCGGGCTTCCTCCTCGGGAGAGGCCTCCCTACGGAGGAGGCGGGCGACCGCGGGCTGGACGGTCACGCGGGCCGGTTCGCAGGGCGCGTGAAGGATCTCGCGGTAGAGGGATTCGGTGTCGTAGTCGTAGTGCTCCGCTTTGCTTCGTGGGAGAAACGTGACGTAGCCGATGTCGAAGAAGCCCTTGCGGCCGGCCCGGCCCGACATCTGCAGGAACTCGTTCTTCTTCAGGGGGCCGTCGATGAACTTGGCCATCTGACCGAAGACCACGGTTTCCGCGGGGAGGTTCACTCCCAGCGACAGGGCGTCCGTTCCCACGACCACGTCGATGATCCGTTCGCGGAAGGCCATCTCCACCAGAAGCTTTTCCTTCGGCAGGAGGCTTCCGTGGTAGACTCCCACTCCGCGGAGCATGACGCCGGGAACCCATTTCACCTCCAGGATCTGGGCCATCTGCTTCAGCCGGCTCCTGGCGTCGGCGTGGATCTTCTTTCGCGTCGCGGCGACCTGGTCGGCCAAAAATTCCGCACCCTTGCGGGAAAAGACGAAGACCAGGGCGTCCTTGATCCGGGCGAACTTCGTTCCCTTTTTCAGGAAAACCAGTTCCGTGGCCCGTTCGCGGGTCTCGTAGAGGACGAAGTCCCTCCGGGCCATTTCCTGGAGGTATTCCTTGAGCACCTCCGGTTCGCCGAAGGTCGCGGACATGACCAGGATTTCCGTCAGGGGATGGGTGGCGCGGATTCCGTCGATGTAGGCCCGGGTCCGGTCGAGGTCGTTGAAGATGTAGTGGAACTCGTCGACGATGACGCGCCCTACGGGTTTTCTCGCGTACTTCAGGGTGTAGATTTCCATCGTGCAGCAGAGAACCGCTGCGTCGGCGTTCTTCTTGAAGTCCCCCGTTTCGAGGCCCACGTCGAAGCCCATGCGCTTGAGGTCCAGGTAGCGCTCGTTGGAAAGGGCCTTGATGGGCGCCGTGAAGATGACGCGGCCCCTGGGCAGGCGGGTCTTTCCCTCCAGGTCCAGCAGGCCCGCCCAGAGGTAGGCCACCCAGGTCTTCCCGCTTCCCGTGGGGGCTGAGAGGATGGCGCTTCCCCCGTCGATGGCCGCGTAGGCCTTCAGCTGCCAGTCGTAGAACATAGGGGTCCTTTCGGAGGGAGACCAGGGCGATGGAAAGGATGATCAGCGCGGCGGCAGCCAGTTCGTTGGGGGCTGCCGGGGAGCCCATGGCGAAGAAGGAGAGGGCGAAAGCCGTCACGAGTTCCGATGTCCCGATGACTCCGGCCGTTGCGGCGGTCACGTGACGGAGGCCAAGGTAGAAGGAAGCGTATCCCACGAGGGTGGCCCCCAGGCTGAGGTAGAGAATCCAGCCGATTTGCATCGGGGACAGGACGGCGAGGTCGCTCCAGCCTGTCGTGAAGGTTTTTCCGATGCCCATGATCACGGCTCCGAACAGCATCCCGTAGACGAAGAGGGTGCCCTGGGGGACGTTGCCTCCCCTGGCGGCCATGCGGGCGAAGAGGGAGTAGAGGGTCATGCCCAGGGCGGACAGGGCGGCCCATCCGAGCCCAGGCAGGGAAAAGGCCAATCCTCCCGAAAGAAGGGAGGGCAAAACGGCCAGGATCACCGCGAAGAAGATGATGACGGCTCCGGCCACCTCCACGCGCGCGGGCTTTTCCCCGGTGACGGCGGGGGAAAGAAGGGCGATCAGGAGGGGGTAGGAGAAGAAGATCACTTCAGTCAGGGCCACGGACAGGAAGTTGAGCGACATGAAGAAGCCGCAATACATGGCCGACACGCCGAAGACGGAATAGAAAAGCAGGAGGGGAAGCTGGGTCCCTTTCAGGCGGAGATTCATGGGCGCTTTCCAGGCCATGAAGAGAAAGGCCGCGATCCCGGCGAGGAAGGCCCTGCTGAAAACAACGGTCATCGTGTCCGTCCCGGCCAGGGACAGGGCCTTGCCGACCGGGGCCATCGTTCCCCACAGGATGCCCGCCAGAAGCACGAGCGAAAGTCCTTTCATGTTCGTTCCGGACACGAGTTTTCCCCCTCGGTGGAAACCGCCGAATTGCACCCCACGTATTCTCCCACACGTTCGGGATTGTTCCCAGCCTGAATTGGAAAAGAAAAGGCCTCCTCAGTCTATAATCGGAAGGAAGAGGTGGCCTTGTGGCGGCCGGAAAAAATCGGAAGGGGGATCATCATGGCGAAGAAGAAGGGGCGTCTGGAACTGATGCAGATGAAGCAGGCCGGAGAGAAGGCGGCCTGGATCACGGCGTACGATTTTCCCACGGCTTCGTTTGCGGAAGCGGCAGGGATGGACATGATCCTGGTGGGAGACTCGCTGGGCATGGTCGTGCTGGGTTACCAGGGGACGGTGCCGGTGACGATGGACGACTGCATCCGTCATGCCCAGGCGGTGCGCCGGGGTGCGCCGAACACGTTCTGCATCGGGGACATGCCGTTTTTGAGCTACCAGGTTTCCGACGAGAAGGCCGTGGAGAACGCGGGCCGCTTTTTGAAGGAAGCGGACATGGACGCGATCAAGCTGGAGGGCGGTCGTCGGGTGGCGGGCCGGATCCGTGCGATCACGGACGCGGGGATCCAGGTGATGGGTCACATCGGCCTGACGCCGCAGAGTTCGGGGCAGCTGGGGGGATTCAAGGCCCAGGGGCGTGACCCGGACAGCGCGCGGGAGCTGATCAGGGACGCGCTGGCCGTGCAGGAGGCGGGTGCGTACGCGCTGCTGCTGGAGGCGGTTCCGCCGGAGCTGACGGAATACATCTGGAAGAAGCTGACGATCCCGGTGTACTCGATCGGAGCCGGTGAGCCGTGCGACGGCCAGCTGATCATCTGCGGGGACATGCTGGGTCTTTTCCAGGCGTTCACGCCGAAGTTCGTCAAGAAGTACGCGTCGGTGGCGGAGGTGGAGATCGCGGCCTTCAAGGAATACGTGTCGGACGTGAAGAAGTCCGTGTTCCCGGCGGACGAGCACGTCTACCACATCCTGAAGGGCAGGGAGGAAGACTTCGCCCGCATGCTCCAGGAGTTCGAATAGAGTCTGTCAGGGACCGGGGGCCTTCGGGCCCCCGGTTTCATGAGGAGGAATGAACCTTGATCCTGAACATCCATGGCTTTCGTTCATGGGGAGCCAACGCCAAAGCGGCCTTCCTGAAGGAAACCTTCCCGGAGGTCGAGATCCTTTCTCCCTCCCTGCCGCTATCCCCGCTGGAATCGCTCGCCGTTCTGGAGAAGGCGGTGGACGATTGTCCGGAGCCCTTGGAGATGATTGTGGGTTCCAGCCTCGGGGGATTCTACGCCTACGTGATGTGCTGCCGCCGCCGGGTCCCTGCGGTCCTGCTCAACCCGGCCGTCGTTCCGTTCATCCACCTGGCGGAGGCGATCGGACCGGTCGAGAACGTCTACACGAAGGAGATCGCCGAGTGGACCCGGGAGCACTGCCTCGCCCTGAGGGACCTCTTCTGCGAGAACGCCTACCGGGCCGACGGGCGACTTGTTCACGCCTTCGTCGTCCAGGACGACGAGACGCTGGAGCCGCGGCTTGCCCGGAATTTCTTCCGCTTCCACGGAACGCTGGTCGAGCTGCCCTGGGGGACTCATCGCTTCGAGGGTCTTGACCGCATCAGGGAGAGTGTGAAAAGGATCTACCTTTTTGGCTCGCAAGCCGTGAAAGACCGGAGCCTGTTGGATTAAATAAAGTAACATGCTATCATGATAAAACGACAATGAGAGGGGGGATTTCCATGAAAAAGGTGGTTGTGGCGATCGACGGCAGCGAAACGAGCAGGGCGGTGGTCGATTACGCCCTCTACTACGCGAATCGGGAGATCGACGTGAAGATCGTCTTCCTTCACGTCATCGAACCCTACAAGAGCCTCTGGCGCTCCGTGGCCATGAAGCCCTACGAAGACCTCATGGCGGCGGTGGAGGTGAGCTTCAAGAGGTTCGTCGAGGAGGAAATGGACAAGATTCCCGCGGACCGGGAAAAGATGTCCCTCGTGACGCGGCTGGGAGTCCCCTACGTGGAAATCGTCCGTTTCGCGGAAGAGGAGGAGGCCGACATCATCATGATCGGCCATCGGAGTTCCTTTACCGGCATGGAGCGCTTCCTGGTGGGGAGCGTGGCGGCGAAGGTGGTCGCACACGCGCCGTGCAGCGTTTTCGTTCACAGGCCCAAGGAGGATCGGACCGTCGCCGCGCCGCTGCCGGCCGATTTCTAGGCTTCAGCGGTCGAAGGAGAACTCCAGCAGGGTCCAGCCGGATTTCTCTTCCCACCTTTCCAGGACCCTGAAGCGTTTCCGCCCGGCGGGAAGTCCGTCCGCGTCCAGCAGGTCCAGGGGGGCGGAAACTTCCCATGTGCCGGGCGACGGCTGGCGGATGAAGGCCGGGTTGTAAACGGGAAACAGGATTCGTTCCGTGTGGTCGATGCGGGTTTTCGCGAAGCCGACGGCCTGGTTCCAGGCTTCGATTCCGGAAATGATCCGCATTGGCGGATTGGAGGGGGAAAGGCGGCCGAATTCGAGGACGGCGATCACTAGGATCGCGGCAAGAAGCCCGACAAGCAGGGCAATTCCGCAAAATCCCCTCTGTCTTCCGGGAAGGTCATTTTTTTGCGCCGTGCTGCCCGACGATTTCTTCATCGCGTGCCCTTGCGCATTGCAGGCAGAGGATCCGACAGTTTTCAGCCGTAAGGGGACCGGAGGGGTCGATGAGGCGTGCGACCCATTTCTCCGCCCGCTCGGGAAAAAAGAACGTTCGCGAACACCGGCTGTCTCCCTTCGCGAGGGTCAGGGGACTGCGGCCGTGCCCCCTGCAATCGAGAAGCGAGCATTCGCAGCGTCCTCTTGCCCTGAGAAAGGCCTCCCTGACGACTTCCGCCGAAAAAAGTCCGGACATGTTCACTTCCTCCGTTTCTCTCCGGAAAAGGTCAATTGAAGTCGCTTCCGGGCAGGGTGAAGCGAAACCCTTCGTCAAAGAGCGCAAGGCAGGCGTCGACGACGTCGGCGTCAAAGCGTTTCGCGCGGTTCGACCGGATTTCGTCAAGGGCGATCCGGGATCCGAGGGCCGGCCTGTAGGGGCGATCGGCCGAGATTGCCTCGACCACGTCCGCTACGGCGATGATGCGTGCCTCGATCAGGATCTCCTCTCCCCTGAGCCCATCCGGGTAGCCCGAACCGTCGATCCGCTCGTGGTGCTGCAGGACGGTTTTCGCCAGCGGCCAGGGGAAATCGACCTGTTCCAGGATTTCGTACCCGCTCCGGCTGTGGGTTTCGAGCAGGTTTTTCTCGATCCCCGTCAGGGCCTGGGGCTTGGTCAGGATCTCCGCCGGGATCGAGATCTTGCCGATGTCGTGGACGAGCGAGGTCAGGTAGATCCTGTGGCAGAAGGCCTCGTCGAGGCCGAGGCGTACACCGATGGCTTTTGCCAGCTGGGCGACCTTCTTCTGGTGTCCCACCGTGTAGGGGTCCCTTTTTTCGATCGTGGTCGAGAGCAGGCCGATCGTCTGTTCCAGGAGCCGATCCAGCTTTCCGACACTGTCCGACAGCGCTTCCGCGGCTCTGCAAAGCTCTTTTTCCGTCTCCTTCTGCCGGCTGATGTCGCGATAAATCCAGAAAGAACCCCGGTCGGAAGCCTCGATGTTGAGAGGGACCCCCATGATGGAGACGAAAATGAGCGAGCCGTCCTTGCGGGCGCGGGGGGCCTCGGCAAGGATCCGGTCCTTTTCGAGGATGCCCGACCAGAGGGATCCCGAGTGAAGGGCCATTTGGGGGGTTCGGATGACGAGGTCGTCAAGCGGGCGCCCCAGGATTTCGTCTTCTTCGTAGCCGAAAATGCGGCAGAATTCGGTGTTCACCATCCTGACGACGCGCTTCGAGTCGCAGAGGACGGTTCCCTCCGGCAGCGTTTCGAACAAACGGCCGAACAAGCCGGTTTCCTTTTGCCGTGTCTTTTCCGTCGTGCCCAGGAGAATCGCCTCCGTTGAACCTCTTGATGGGAACACCGTTCATCTTAAGGCAACGTTCAACCGTTTGCAATTCACCGAGACAACGAGATGGGAAGGGACAAAAAAACGGCGCGTCCCGGATCCCTTTGGGGATGAATCCGGTCGCGCCGTGCGCTTTCCCGCCCGGGCAGGTTCGGCTTCTACCGATATCCCTCGAAGGGGCCCCGGAAGGCCATCCAGGACCAGGGGATGCCTCGACGGTGCTCAGCGGGTTTTTCCTGGAACTGCGCGAGCTCGTCCGCAAGGGTGTTCGCCGGAAGGTTCTCCGCTCTTCTCAATGCCTGGAATATCAGTTTTTCGTTCAACATGGAACTCTCCCCTTTCCGTATGATCGTCTTATTCATCAGATTAGGCCGCCTGTTCCGTGCACTCGTCTCAACCTTTTCCGGTCCGGTTCCCTCGCCTCCCCTCGAAATGAAAAAAGGCCGGGACCCGAATTTTTCGGGTCCCGGCCTGGGTTTGCGGTCAACGGCGCCTAAACGCCGGCCACCCCAGGAGGGGACCCGCGGCTAATAATCAGGGCTACGACTACGAGCAGTCCATTGTTCAAGGCGCTGAAGCCCTTCATGTGGCGTCTCCTCCTTCCGGGTCAAGCCCAAGGGTTTAATGAATTTTGGGAATTGTACAGGACAGCGGCTTGCGTGTCAAGCTGAATACTGCATGCCGTTGATTTTGAAGATCCTGGAGGTTGCAGGGATCGACCGATGATGACAAGATGAACGCAAGGAGGTGTTGATTTTGAATTTTTCGTGGCTGTTCTGGTTTTTCATTTTGGCGAGCATGCTGACACCGGTGTTCCGGCAGAAACTCCTGGAATCGCAGAGGCGATCGGTCCTCATGAGGCTGGAGAAGAAGCGCGCTTCACGGGTGATCACCCTGATCCACCGGCAGGAAACGGTTTCCTTCCTGGGAATCCCGGTTTCGCGCTACATCAACGTGGACGATTCCGAGGAGATTCTCCGGGCGATTCGGCTGACTCCGTCCGATCTTCCGATCGATCTGGTTCTCCATACTCCGGGCGGGCTTGTCCTGGCCGCGGAACAGATCGCCTGCGCCCTGATCCGGCATGAGGCTCCGGTGACGGTGTTCGTCCCCCATTACGCCATGTCGGGCGGAACGCTGCTCGCCCTGGCGGCCGACCGCATCGTCATGGACCCGAACGCGGTGCTGGGGCCCGTCGATCCGCAGCTTGGACAGATGCCCGCCGCGTCCATCCTGAAGGTCCTGGAACAGAAGGACATCAACGAGATCGACGACCAGACCCTCATCTTTGCCGACATTTCCCGAAAGGCGATCAGGCAGGTCCGGGAGACGGTCGTCACCATCACGACGGCCAACGGGATGGAAAAAGAGAAGGCCGAGGCCCTTGCGGACAAGCTGACCCTGGGGAACTGGACCCATGATTATCCGATCGGCGCCGAGGAAGCCGTCGAGATGGGGTTCCCGGCCGACACGAACATGCCCGAAGAAGTCTACGCGCTCATGATGCTCTACCCGCAGCAGGCGGCCATGAGGCCTTCCGTCATGTATATCCCGATGCCCTACGAGGGCCCGAAGGGACCTCGGAAGGCCCGAGGGCTGCTGGGCCTCTTCCGCGGGGGCGAGGACCGTTGATCCCGATTGGAGACGATGTTCCCGGAGAACGCTTCCCGTTTCTGACCTATGTCCTGATCGGCCTGAATGTGCTGGTGTTCCTTTTCCAGATCAGCCTTCCCCAGGCGGAGCTTCGAGATCTGATCCTCACCTGGGGGGTCACTCCCCGGGCCGTGATGGCCTGGAGCGAAGACCCACGGATCCTTTTGACCCTCTTCACAAGCCTATTCCTGCACGGCGGGTGGTTTCACCTCATCGGGAACATGCTCTACCTCTGGATTTTCGGGAACAACGTGGAGGACCGGATGGGGCATGTGGGATTTTTGCTGTTCTACCTGCTTTGCGGACTGACCGCCAGCCTGGCGGAAGTGTTCCTCAAGCCGGGATCGGTTCTTCCGACGATCGGGGCCAGTGGGGCGATCGCCGGGGTGCTGGGCGCGTATTTCCTTCTTTACCCGAGGGCAAAGGTCATTCTGCTCGTTCCCGTGTTCCTGTTCTTTTTCTTCACCGTCCAGGTGCCTGCGGTGGTCGTGCTGGGACTTTGGTTCGTCATGCAGCTTTTCAGCGGGGTTTCGCAGCTCGGCATCGGCACGGAAAGCGGCGGTGTGGCCTATTGGGCGCACGCAGGGGGCTTCGTGGCGGGCATGGTCCTGATGCCCTTTTTCCGGTGCAGCCGAAGGTCCGCCCTGCGCTATGTCTATCAGTGCGACCGCCGGAAGAAATAACGGGGGTTCCAGAGCAGAAAGACGCCGAAGGAAGAGGCGAAAAGCGCGAGAGTGAGCGCCCGGAAAGCCCCGGCAGTCCCGAGAAGCCCGGCGAGGCTTCCAAGCAGGATCGGAACGATGAAGAAGCACGCTCCCATCAAAAACCAGACGAGGGAGGCTACTCCGGCTCTGTGGCGGGGTTCGGCCACGTCTCCGATCAGCGCCATGTGCAGAGGGAAGCCGAACCCCATGGCGACTCCGAAGAGGATGCCGCAGAGGGCGTAGGCGACGTTCCCTTCCGAGAAGGAGGCGGCGAAGAGCCCCAGGGAAGTGACGGCGATCGCAGGGGCGGCCATCTGCCTGCGGGGGAGGACATCCAGGATTTTTCTCCCGCCGATGCGGACCAGAAGGCCGATCGTGGCGTTCGCCGTCAGAAAAAGGGAGGGGAGGAGCCCTCGCTCGGAGGCGACTCCCCCGATCGCCAAAAGACAGGCATCGGTCATCGAAAAGACGGTGACCGACGCGAGAAGGACCCTTATACCGGGTTTTTTCGCCAGAGCCGGCAGGCTGAGATCCCTTTCTCCGCCCTCCTTCTGCGGGATGTCGATCTCAGGGAGCCGCAGTCCGCAGGCAAGGGCGTAGAGGGTGAGCAGCGGAACAAACCAGACATAGGATAGGGGCCAGCCCTTTTTGAGAAAAAAGTCCGCCAGTGGGACGAAAGTCACCAGGGGGACGATACCGCCGGCCGAGATCAGCGAAAAGGCGGAACCCCGGATCGAGTCGGGAATTCCCAGGGTCTGGTAGGTCGTCAGGGCGACGACGTAGAGGCCTGAACCGACGCCCATCAGGACCCGCCAGAAGATCAGCCACCGGAAACTCGGCCCGGTCAGGGCGAAGGCCGCGCTTCCGGCGAGACAGAGAACCGAACCGACCAGGAACGTTTTTCGGAAACCCAGCCGGACGACGACGTCCCCGGCGAAAGGCCGGCAGCAGGTTTGGGCCGCGTAGAAGGCGCCCATGATCCACCCGATCTGAGCCGGCGTGGCCATTCCCCTCATCGCCAGGTAGATTCCCAGCAGGTAATAGACGTTCGAGAATCCGAAGATGGCGGTGTATCCCTCCGCCAACCCCAGGACCGTGCGGCCTTCCTTCGTCATGAGGACCTCTCCTTGCATACATTGTCGGGTTCATTCTATCGGATCGGCCTCCCCTTGTCTTGGTGGTCGCGGACGGAAAGGGGAATCGCTCCATTGGGACACAATGGAGCAATCTTGCGGGGAGCGTTCAAAACTGAGACTTAAGGGGCGTTTCGGGGAAGGAATGCGACGGAGGAGGGATCCTGCAGGGATCGGAGGGGGCTCAGGGGTCGATAAGCCCCTCTCGGATGGCGAGCCGGACCAGATCCGTCATCCGGTTGAGGCTCAGCTTTTTCAGCAGGTTGCATCGATGGGTCTCCACGGTTTTATGGCTGATGCCGAGCTGCTTGGAAATCTCCCTGGGGGAGAGGCCGAGAGCCAGATGCCTAAACACCTGCTTTTCCCGGGGACTGAGGCGGGATAGCGATCCCCCGTCCGTTTCGGGTCCTGGGCGGCGGGGGAGGGTGGACCGCCGGATATAGGAGTCGACGACCGGCCCCGCGATCCCGCGGAAAGGTAGGTCCGACCTTCGTTCACCGTGCGGATGGCGCGTAGGATCTCGCCGGGCTCGCAATCCTTCGTCAGATAGGCGTGAGCCCCGGCTTTCAGGATTTCGGCCGCGAGGTAGGCGTCATCGTGCATCGAGAGGGACACGATTTTCGGGGGGGTCGGCAGGCTGGAAAGGGCTCGGGCCGCTTCCACCCCGTTCATCCTCGGCATGGAGATATCCAGGATGACGAGGTCGGGGTTCGCCCGGCTGCAAAGGTCCACCGTGGCTACGCCGTCTTCGGTTTCCCCGATGACGACGATCTCGGGGGTTTCCGCGAAAATTCTCCGCAGCATCGTCCGGACGGATTTCTGGTCATCGGCGATCAAAATCCGGATGGTCAGGGTCATCGCNNCTCCCGTTTTGGGGATCCATAACGTGCAGTTCGTCCCTTTTCCGGGCCGGCTCCTGAAGGACAGCCGCCCTCCCAGGTGCTTGAGCCTTTCGCGGATGCCGAAAAGCCCCCACCCGCCCGGCCCCCATCCGGTGACCGCCTCGGAAGCCTGCGATCCGACTCCGTCGTCGGTCACCCTGATGGCGATGGAGTGCCGCCTGTGGCGGATCCGCACCGTCACCTCCGAGGCCTTCGCATGCTTCACGACGTTCCTGAGCAGTTCCCGGACCATCTGGTAAAGCACGACCCCGAGATCCTGAGGGAGGTTCCGGCGGGTTCCGCTGACGGAAAGGTCCCAGGCGATCCCGTGGGGATCGAGGACCTGGTCCATCAGGGAGCGAAGTCCCACCTCCAGCCCCGCGGCATAGAGGGCCGGATTGCTGATCTCCCGGGTCAGGCTCCGGATTCGGGAAATGACGTTTTTCAGGCAGTCGGCCGCCGCTCTGTGGGGATGTTCGGGGCCTGCGGAGCCGGAACGGTCGTGAGCGACTGGTANGAGGGAAGCGAGTTCGAAGCCGATTTCGTCGTGGAGAACTTCGGCGATCCGGTGACGTTCCTGTTCCTCGGAAAGGGAGATTTCCCAGGCCAGGCGGCGGAGCTCCGCTTCGTAGGCTTCGATGCGCCGTTCGGCTTCCTTTTCCGCGGAGATGTCATAGTAGATGCCGAAGAGCATTTTTTCGCCGTCCTGGGTCGTGAAGGGGATCGCGGTGATCGTGACGTCGACGGGGGTGCCGTCCCTGCGGAAGCGCACTGNTTCTCCTCTGGTGTCCCTCCCCGCTGTAAACGAGGGCCGAGATGCCTCGGGCTTCATCGAGGTAGGGCCCCCTGGCGACCAGGTCGTCGATGATCTCTCCCTCCATCTCTTCGGGGTATATCCGAAAAGGTCGAAGAACGCCTTGTTGCCGCGGATGATCCGGCTCTCGATATCGCAAAGGACGACCGCGGTCGGCGTGCGGTCGAAGAGGTTCTCGAACAGCACGTTGGCTTTCTTCATGGCACTTTCCCGTTCGCGCTTGCCGGTCAGGTCGACGTAGGTGCAGGTGTTGGCGCTGCGCAATCCGGACGGGTCGATGTACATCGGCGTCGAGGTCAGAAGAGCCTGGAAGGGGGTTCCATCCTTCCTGTAGCGGGTCACTTCCACGGAAAACCCCCTGCCGGACAGGCAGTAAAGCTCGGAAAGGGCCAAAGCGTCGACCAGTTCCACCCCTCTTGCCACAAGGAGGTCAAGATCCTCGCCGATGGCTTCGTCCGGGCTATAGCCGAACATCCGGCAGAAGCGCGGGTTGACCTGGAGAATCTTCCCCTTCCCGTCGTGGACGACAATGGCGACCTCGCCGAGGGCATCCACGAGGGAAAGCGGACTCGTCTTTTGGGAGCCGTTTGCTTCCGGGGCAGTTCGGGGGGGAGGTTTTTCAGTCCGTCCATCCAAGGAAAACTCCCATTTTCATATTTTTCCAGTTCATCATAACATGAAAACGGATCCTGGAATAATAGATTAAAAATAAGGGGGCGGGAGACCGGCAAGAAACGGTCTTTTCCCGCCCCTTATCAAGGGCAATATCGTTATCGGCTTCCGGAATCCAGGGCGTAAAGGTCCGCGATGACCCCGTAGGCGGTCGTCGTGATGGTCGGATTTTCCTCCGTCATGAGGATCTTCCCCAGAAGGTCCGTCTCGAAGCGGACGATGGAGCCCGTGGCGTCCACAAGGGCGAACGGGTGGTCCAGAGGCACTTCGGTCGCCCTGACCGAGGCCTTGACGGTGTCGCCCTCGCGCCAGGCGGAGCAGACCATCTTGATGCGGAAACCCCGCTTTTTCGCTTCGGAAACCCTACTCGGCGTGATGGCCGACATGCTTTCCCTGTCCACGTCCTCGGGTCTCAGGTCCGCGCCCATCAGGACATTGGCCAGGGCGACGATCTTCACCGATGCATCCCAGCCGTCCAGGTCGTTGGAAGGATCGGCTTCGGCGATCTGTTCCTCCTGGGCGCCCCTGACGCCCTGTTCGAAGGTTTGTCCCCTCTCCATGGCGCAGAGCACGTAGTTGCTCGTCGAGTTCAGGATGCCGTCGATCTTCAGGATCGTGTTGCCCCGCATGCAGCTTCTTGCCATGTCGAACACGGGGGAACCGTCCATGACCGTCGTTTCGTGCAGGAAACCGGCGTTGTTCTCTTGCGCCAGTTTCCGGAGCCGCCGGAAGGCGTAGGCCAGCGGGCCCTTGTTGCAGGTGATCACGTGCCTTCCCCGTTCGAGGGCCGCACGGGCGTGGAGGATGGCCGGTTCGCCCCGGTTTGCGATGGACAGGGGGGACATTTCCACCAGGACGTCATAGTCGAGGGTTTCGGCGGCCTTCAGGCTGTCGAGACTCGCATAGTCCGGGTTTTGAGGCGTGAATCGCCCGTGTTCCTCCACTTCGCGCAGGGCCCGGCGCAGGTCGATACCTGCGCCGTTGGCCAACGCTCCGCGGCTTCCCGTGGTGAGGCCCACGACGGATACGTCAAGGTCGGCCAGCGCGGGGTAGGCGTTCCTTTCGGCCAGGATGCGGGCGAGTTCGCGTCCCACGTTCCCGAAGCCCACGAACAAAAGTCTCAGAGGAAAACGGCTTCGCGCCATGGGCTACCCCTTCGCCAGGCGGCGGATTTCCTCGAGCAGGCGGTCGATTTCCTCCCGGGTGTTGTACATGGAGAAACCGACCCGGATGACTCCGCCCGAAGGAGCCAGCCCCAGGACTTCAATGGCGCGGACGGCGTAGAAGTCTCCGTCCCAGACGAGAAGGCCCTTTTCACCGAGCGCCTTGGCCGCGTCGGCGGGATGGACTCCGTCGATCGTGATCGAGACCGTCGGGGCCCGGTGGGAGCTGGAGAAATCCGCACCCCACACGGTGACGCCCGGGATGGCCTTGACCTTCCCGTAGTATTCGGAAGCCAGGGCGTGTTCGTATGCGGCGATGGAGGTCATGGCGGAGACGATCCGGCTTCGGAGGTCCGGGCCTTCGCCCCAGGAGGCGATATACTCGATCCCGGCCTTGACGCCCACGATGGCGGCGTGGTTCAGCGTGCCGGTCTCGATCTTGAACGGGGCGATGTCGTCCTGTGTCCTGAGTTTGTCGGGGCGCAGCGAATCCAGAAGGCCCGGCCGGCAGTAGAGGATGCCGATGTGGGGAGCGTAGAACTTGTAGGCCGAGCAGATCAGAAAGTCGGTGTCCAGGGCCGCGACGTCCAGGGGAANATGGGGGGCGTAATGGACGGCGTCCACCATCAGCAGGGCCCCGACGGCCTTCGAGAGGCGGCGGGCCTCGGCGATATCGTTGATGGTCCCCAGGGCGTTCGAGGAGAAGCCGATGGCGACGAGGCGGGNTCTTCGGGTGATCTTGGCGGCCATGTCGGCATAGTCCAGCCGTCCCGTGGGGAGAAGGTTCACTTCCTTGACGACGATGCCTCTTTCGGCGAGGTTCAGCCACGGTCCGCGATTGGCTTCGTGGTCGAGCTGCGTGATGACGATTTCGTCGCCGGGGGCCATCTCGCGCGCCAGGGCATGGCTGAGCGAGAAATTCAGGGTCGTCATGTTGTGGCCGAAGGAGATGCAGCGCCAATCCGGGGCCCCCAGGAAGGCCGCGACGGCTTCGCGAGTCTCCTGGATCGCCGCGTCGGACTCGTTCGTCGTGATGAACATCCCGTGGGTATTGGAGTTGCAGGTTTTGTAGTACCAGGAGACGGCGTCGATCACCTTCTGCGGGACCTGGGTCCCCCCCGGGCCGTCCAGGTAGGCCAACGGATAGCCCTCGTGGCTTCTGGACAGAGCCGGGAAGTCCTGTCGGCATTTTGCGCAAGCTTTTTCGTCAAAAATCATGTTCTTTCTCTCCTTTCGTGTTCCGTTCGTCTTGAAAAACAAAAAAGGTTGAATTTCAGGCGATTGGAATCGGTTTTCAGGCTCCTCCCGTCAGACGGCTCCCAGCTCCCGCAGGGTTTTCATAACCCGGCTCACGGCCTCCCGCAGGGCAGGGCGGTCGAACGAGAAGCCTGCCCCGGCGGCGGCATAAAGCTCGGGAAGGTTCACCGTCCCTCCCAGAGCCAGGCTGCGCCGGTAGGCCGTCAGGGCCGCCTGCCGGTCGTCCAGGGCGTTCATCCAGATCCGCACGGAGGCAAGCTGGGCCATCGCGTACTCGATGTAGTAGAACGGGATCTGGTGGATGTGGAGTTTCCTCTGCCATCCGGTTTTCACGACGTCTTCCAGGCCTTCGGTGTCGATGCCCGGCATGAAGCGGCGCCAGAGGTTCTCCCACTCGGCGTCGCAGGCCTCGGGGGATCGTGCCGCGCTCGGGTGATCGTAGGCCCAGTGCTGGAAGGCGTCGACGACGGCGATGTAGGGCCAGAGGGTGATGACGCTTTCAAGGTGCTCCGTCATGGCCCTTTCGGCGTCTTCCGGCCGATAGAATCCTCCGCGGTTCGAAGAGAGGAAGGGCAGGGCCAGCAGTTCCATCGCCATGGAAGCCACCTCGGCGAATTCCACCCCGACGTTCCATTGCAGGGCCCACGGCCATCGGGCTGTTTCCATGAAGTGGAACGCGTGTCCCGACTCGTGCAGGAGGGTTTGCACGTCGTCGTGCACCCCCACGCCGTTCATGAAGATGAACGGTTTCCCCTCGGCGGGGAAGAAGGTACAGTAGCCGCCCGGAGCCTTGCCCTTCCGGCTTTCAAGGTCGAGAGATCCCCCGTCGCGCATGCGCGAGAAGGCTTTCCCGAGGCTGGGGTCAAGGGCCTCGAAGACGGACTGCACGCCGGTTTCGAGAGCTTCATGGTCGGAATAGGGGCGAAGGGGAGGCCGGTTTTCGGGGTCCACCTGCAGATCCCAGGGGCGGAGGCTTTTCAGGGCGAGTTTTTTTCGGCGGGCTTCGTAAAGGGCCGAGGCCGCCGGTACGACCTCCGACTCGATGGCGTCCCTGAAGATTTGGCAGTCCCGGGGCGAGTAGTCGAAGCGGTGCAGCGCCCGCCAACGGTAGTCGCGGTAGCTGGAAAAGCCGGCGTTCTTCGAGATGCGGAGCCTCAGGTCGAGGAACCGTCCCCACAGATGGCCGATCGTTTCGCGGTCGGACAGCTGTCTTTCGGCCACGAGGCGCCAGGCGGACTCCCGGGTTTTGCGGTCCGTTTCCTGGTACAGGGGCTGCATCTGCTGGAGGGTCCGTTCCTCTCCCTCCCACAGGACCGTCTGAGATCCGATGATTCTCGAGTATTCCGAGTCGAGCTTCTGTTCCTCCACCAGCAGGGGGACGTTTTCCTCCCGGTAGAGTTCGGCGTCCGCCCTGAGGCCTTTCAGGGGAGCGCGCAGGTCCACGGTCTCGAATCCGGAATCCAGCAGGCGTTCCCGAAGCCGCTGCTCCGCGGCCTCCATGGGAGGTAGCAGTTCCTCCATGAAGGCATGATAGCGGTGTTCAAGCTCTTTGTCCGAAGTGTCCCGGGTCGTGGCCACATGGAGCTTTTCCAGGGCCTCTCCCACGAGGGCCGAAATTCGGGTCCAATCGGTCATCCATTCGGGCATCGTCCCGGGGCTCAGGGGACGTTCGGCGAGTTCGGCGTAATAGGGGCCGATCTGGGCCCATTTCCAGCCGAAAAGCTCTTCGGCACGAGACGGCAGGGTCGAGAAAAGAGCTTTTTCGTTCATTGCCCTGACCTCCTCATTCCCGTCCGCTCAGGCCCAGCATCCGGACCGCCGAGCGGAGGAGCTTCGGGGCAACATTCATGGAATAGCCCAGTTCCAGTCTTTCGGTCATCTTGTGGGCGTCCTTGCCCGAAGGGCCGATGTTGAGCGCGGGAATGTCGAGCTTGAGCAGGTCCGCGACGGGGAGGTCGTAGAGGGTTCCCCAGCCCGGCATGTTGGCCCGGAGGGCGTCCAGCTCCCCGGGGTTTCCCTGGAAACCGAGGTAGCTCAGGTCGGAGACGCCTCCGAAATGCTCGTTCATGAGGAGGGTTTCCCCGAAGCGTTCCCTCGCTTCCCTGACGACGGTTTCGCCCACCGCGGCGAATGCCTTTTCCTTCTCCGAAACCCGGAAATTCGTCCGGTAGGGGTAGAAGGGGGGCATGAATCCCGTGACCGCCAGGGGGCCCTTCTCGCCCGAAATCGTCAGGACTTCGTTCACCAGCGCGATTCCCTTTTCCCGTTCGTCCATCGTTTCCGGCAGCTTCACGAGGAAGGCGGCCAGGTGAGCGTCCAGGTCTCCGTCAAAGGCGGTCCTTGCCGTTTCGAGGAGACCCGCGTAGCGGACCACGCGTCCCGTCGGGGTGGAGGGCCAGTCCGGAAGGTTCGCCCGCCTCGCGAAGGTCTTTTTGCTGTTGTCCAGGTGTTCCGCGGTGCGCCTGAGGGCTTCGGCCGCGGCCGCCTCGACCTGATCGAGGAGGGATTCCGGCGTGTGCCGGGTGGTGATCAGGCTGTAGTAGGCGCAGGCCCGCTCCGGCAGGGTGATGGAGTAGGCTTCCCGAAGGTCCTTCTGCTTGAGGCAGGCCATGGGGGGATAGTGTTCCTCTCTGCCGATGTCCGCCAGGTCGGGGTTTCCCTCCAGGAGAAGGTTGAGGTGAGCCATGACGAGGTTGGCGTTGATCCCGTCGAAGTATTCAGAACCGTGGGCCTCCTTCCCCATGACCAGCACGAAGGGCATGATTTTCCCCACCGTGCCGAAGGAGACCACCCGGCCGTTCCCGCCGATGTAGCCGGGATCCGAGGGTTCCACCATGATACAGCCCAGAAGGTCCAGCCCCTCTTCCTGCGCCCGGGCCAGGGAGCCAGCGGCCGCTCGCATTCCGGCCGAGTTGTTTTCTTCGTCCGGGACTGCAACCAGCAGAAGGTTCACTCCGAAAGCCCCCGGGTCTTCCGAGGCCTCCCCGAGAAGGCACATCGCCATCGCGAGGCCGAACTTCATGTCCATGACGCCCCGGCCGAAAAGGTAGTTTCCCGACTCCAGATCCAGGCGGGCGTCCTCCGGCAGGGTCATTTCCCTCATGCGGCGGGTGCAGGCCTCCGGATCCAGGGCGACCTCCTTGAGGGGGCCGTAGACCTCGATGTCGACCACGTCGAAATGCCCTTCCAGGATGACGGTCCGGTTCGTCGTCGGTTCGGCCCGGACGAGGGCCACGACGGCTGCGCTTTCGCAGGGGCTTCCCGGGAGGGGAACCTGCCTGAGGTCCCCGGGGTGTTTCCGGAACGCCGAAAGCCCGCGCAGGTGTTCGCAGATGCGGTCCGCGCAGACCTTTTCACCCGCAGTGGCCGAGAAGCTGCCGATCTTCACCAGGTCGAGCATGAGGGCATAAATGTCCTCGGGTGTGTTCCTGAGCGTCAAAGGCGATCACTCCTTCCATTTTTCAAGCCGCCTTCCCATTATGCCCCAAGCGGGGGGTTCCCGCTTCATCCGTTCCGCGGTTCCCGAGGACGATCACGGCGACGCCTCCAAGGATGCAGGCAACGGCTCCGATCTCGGTTTTGGTGATGCGTTCCCCGGCGAAAAGCATCCCCAGGCCGAGGGCGATGGCGGGATTGATGTAGGTGTAGCTTGTGGCCAGTGCCGGACGGACGTTCTGGAGCAGGTAGATGTAGGCGCTGAATGCCACGAGCGAACCGGCGAGGGAAAAGTAGAGAAGGGCGAGAATCGGTCTGAGGGGGGGAAGGCCGTGAAGCCGCTCCCCGAGGAGAAAGCCCAGGCCGAGCAGCATGAGGCCCCCGACCGTCATCTCGGAAGCCGCTGCCATCGCCCCGCGCGGAAGAGGCAATCTCCGGCTCAGGACGGATCCAAGGGCCCAGGTCAGGGAACTTCCCAGCAGCAGGAGGGCGCCGCGCGGATCGGCCTTCAGGCTCCCCTGGCGGCCCAGCAGCAGGACGCCTGAAAAGCCGAGAGCGATGCCCGACCACTCGATCCGGCCCGGCCATTGTCCGAAAAGGCCCGCAAAGAGAGAAACCCAGATGGGAACGGTGGCGATGCCTACCGCGGCAAGGCCGGAGCCGACCGAAAGCTGGGCGCAGGCGACGCCCCCTCCTCCGCAGACCATGAGAAGCAGGGATTCGAGGCAGACCGCGGTCCATTGGCGCGTCGTCGGAAGAGGGCTTCCCCTCGCGGCGAGGAAGACGAAAAGGAGGATCCCCGCGATCAAAAACCGGGCGGCCATGAAGAAGAGGGGAGGAAAACCCTCCAGGCCGATCCGGACGGCGAGGAATCCCGATCCCCAGAAGACCAGGAGTGAGAGAAAGGAAAGAAGGACAAGCGGGCCTTTCCGCATGGAAGGACCTGCCTATCGAAGGAAGAGCCAGTAGATCAGCCCGTGAGCCATCCCCGAGAGGACTCCGGCGATGCCGAGCCCCCGATGGAGCTTCATCGCCACCTGCGGCGACAAGATTTTTCGGAGCTTCGCTCCCCAGAACCCGCTCGCCGCGGCCGTGAGAAGGAAAAAGACGGCGGCGGCGCCCGAAATCCGAAACAGGGCAACCAGGTTTTCCATGCAAAGCCTCCCTTTCGGGCATTTGTCGGATCAGGGGGCTGGTCCCGATTCCAGGGTCAGCACCCAAATCTCAGGAGCGGCGCTCGTCCGCATGGGAGGCCCCCATGTTCCGACTCCGCTCGAGACGAGAAATCGCGTTTTCCCCCGGGTTTCCCACCCTCGGGCGATCCCGTGGACGCGCGAGGCCACCAGGTTGAAGGGGAAGAGCTGCCCGTTGTGCGTGTGGCCCGAAACCTGCAGGTCAACGCCGGCCGATTCGGCTTCCGCCAGGTTTCCCGGCTGGTGATCCATGACCAGGACCGGGAGGTTTTTTCGGGTCTCCCGGAGGATTTCTTCGAGGGGAAGTCGTTTTTCCCCGAAACGGCTTGCCGTCAGGTCCTTTCGGCCCACTAAAAGAAGCCGGTTTTCCACGACAACCGCCTCGTCGCGGAGCACCCGGATTCCCGCGCTCTCCAGATAGGATACCGCTTCAGGCTCCCCTGCGTAATACTCGTGGTTTCCCGTCACCGCGAAACTGCCCAGGCGCGGCGAGAGTTTTCCGAGGGCCTCCGCCATTCTTTCCTCGGCAAGCCGCGAGACATCCTCGTCGACGAGGTCCCCGACGAGGAGGACGAGATCGGGGGAGAGGGAATTGACCCGCTCCACCAGCGACCGGACTCGTCCATTTCCCACGATCGGGCCCATGTGCAGATCGGAAAAGAGGATCACCCGGATTGCGGGGCCTTCCAGGCCCCGAAGGCGCACCGTCGCGGTCCTCACCCGCGGGAAAAGGGAGTTCAGGGTTCCCGCGGTCACGATCAGGGCGGTGAGGATGGCGACAGCCGCGAGAACGGTTCTCCTGAGGCCGGGGGGAGTGGGCCCGCGGTGGCCGAGCAGGGGGAGCGCCGGGAAAAGACGACCCAGCGCCAGGGCGAGGTCCGAAGCCAGGAAAAGGAACACGGAAGTGGCCATGACGCCCAGATAGACCGAACCGGCCATGACCAGGAACCTGGAAAAGCCGGTCCACGGAAGGGTCCGTTCGGCGATCCGGCCGACGGGGAAGGCCAGGGCCCAGAGCAGGAGGAGCACGGCGGCGGAGGTTCCCCTGGGGCCGAGGCCGGCCAGCCCCTGGAAGGCCCTCCTGAGGAGATAGGCGTTCACGAGGGCGTAAACCCCGAGGGCGATCGCAAGGAACCGGGCAATGCCCGTCAACCTACGATCCCTCCCGTTCCCGGAAGGTCTCCCACTCGGCGAGGAAAACGCCCGCCAGGATCAGGACGCCGCCGAGCGCGAACTGCAGGCTCCAGCTGTCCAGTCCCATGGAGATCGAGACGAGGTAGCCGAATGGGCTTTCCATGGCCAGCAGGATCGCGGCGTGGGTTTCGGGTGCGTGCTTCTGGGCCATGCTCTGAACCACGAAGGCGAAGACCGTGGGGCCCGCGGCGAGGAACAGGATCCCCTTCCAGGAGTCGGCGAACGCCTGCCTTGCGGGAAAGGGTTCGAAGAGGATCGCCAGGGGAAGCAGCAGGGCGCAGGTGACCAGCATCTGAACGGAGGCGAAGGCGATGGGGTCCATGCGTCGGGCGCAGTAACCCACGACGATCACCTGGATCGCAACGAGCAGGGAGAGGACCAGGGAGAGGGCGTCGCCGAAATTCAGGGCCATGTTCGGGGAAAAGGCCATGACCAGGAGGCCGACCGTCGTCACCGCAGCGGCCGAGGTCGCCATCCAGCCCGGCCACTTCCGGTAGAGCAGCGCCATCAGGAAGGGGACCATGACGACGTTCGTTCCGACGATGAAGGCCTGTTTCCCGCCCGTGGTGTAGACAAGCCCGTAAATGTGGAGGATGTAGGTGATCGCCAGGACCAGGCCGACCCCCGAAGCCTGGATGAGCTGGCTGCGGTCGAGTCTCTTCAATCGTTTCCCGAAAAGGGCGAGGAGCATGAGGGAGGTTGCGGAGAACCGGAGGGCCAGGAGCCAGAGAGGGCCGATCCTGTCGAGCAGGGCGTCGCTGACCGGGTAGCCCACGCCCCACAGGGCGGCCACGGCCAGCATGGCAGCATCGGCAATCAGGATCCTTGTCCGGGCTGCGGTCACGAGTATTCCCCCGATCCTGGAATCGCGGGAACAAGTATACCATGAAGCGAAGAGGGCAATCCGGAAAGGGAGAGGCCCTTACGGGGCCTCCCGTCCGGTTCAGGGGTGTTCGTCGATCCTGCAGGTGCCTTCCAGGATCCGGTCCCAGGCGGCGTTCCCCTCCTCGACGTACCGGTCGAAGGGGATGAGCGGGCGATCGAGGGCTTCCGCGGTGTCCGTACAGAGCGAACCGTTCCTCACGATCTCGCGTCCCGCCGAACGCAGCAGGTCCATGTACGGCTCGATTGCTTCGGGGTGGGACATTTTTCCGAGGCGTCCGAAGAGGTCCGCCTCGCCGCGGTAGATCTCGGCCGCGACCCGGTTGCCGAACGTCCGGGACAGGTCATGGAAGATCGTGCTCATGGCTTGGAAGTGGAACTGCTCGGGGAAGCTGCAGGTGGAAAGAATGATCCAGTCCGGCACCCGAACCGTGCGAGCCGCAAAGGTCCCCTGCCCGTGCCGTGCCTGAAAACGGGGATCGACGAGGGGGAACCATCGTTCGAGGAAGGTCTTCGTGAGCGCGGACATGGAGTCCATGATCAAAGGGGTTGCCAACAGCACGTAATCCGCGTCCAGGGCCTTTTCGAGAAGGTCGTGCCCGTCGTCCTTCCGGGCGCATTTGCCCCTTCCGGCCGGAAGCCGGCAGCCCATGCATTCCTCGCAGGGCAGGATCGATTTTTCGGCCAGGAAGACCGTTTCCGTATCGGCTCCGGCGGAACGGGCGCCTTCGAGAAAAGCCTCGACCAGGATCTGGGTCCGGCTCTTGCTCCCCTTTGGGCTCCCGTTGAAGGCGACGATCCGCGTCATGCTAGACCTCCCAGTCGAAATCGCCGACTCCGGCGGCAAGGATCCTCGCCTTGAGATCGGCAGCGTTGCGTTCCAGGGCCTCCGGGGTTCGTCCCTCCGCCCTGGCCACGATCACGGGTTGCGTGTTGCTGGCCCGGACAAGGCCCCAGCCGTCGGGGTAGAGAATCCGGACCCCGTCCACGACGATGGCCTCGTATGTCTTCAGTGCGGCCTCCCGGATCGAATCGATGACGCCGAACTTGATGTCGTCCGGGCACGCGATGCGGGTTTCCGCGGTGCTGAAATATCGGGGAATCGGCGCCACGAGTTCCGACAGCGACCGGTCCGTGTTGGACAGGATGCGGAGCAGTCGCCCCGCGGCGTAGAAGCTGTCGTCGAAACCGAAGAATTCGTCCGCGAAGAACATGTGGCCGGACACCTCTCCCGCGAAGAGGGCGTTGAGTTCCCGCATCTTGGCCTTGATGAGGGAATGCCCGGCCTTCCAGAAGATGGGTTTGCCGCCCAGCCGCCTGATCTCATCCACGAGGGCCTGAGAGGATTTGACCTCGACGATGGCCTCCGCTCCCGGGTGTTTGGGCAGGATCTCCTGCCAGTAGAGGGCCATCAGGATGTCCCNCCAGATGATCTCTCCCCTTTCGTCCACCACGCCAAGCCGGTCGGCGTCGCCATCGAATCCGAAACCGAGGTCGGCTCCCGTTTCACGGACCGTCCGTATCAGGTCCACGAGGTTTTCCCGTTTCACGGGGTCGGGATGGTGGTTCGGGAAGCGTCCGTCGGGCGTGGCGAAAAGAAGCGTGTAGTCGACCCCGAGGCGGCGGAGGAAGGGTTCGATGAAAAGGGAGGCCGTCCCGTTGCCGGCGTCGGCCACGACCTTCAGGCGGCGGGGTCCCAGGGTCAGCCGTTCGCCCAGCATGTCAAGGTAGGCAAGCTTCACGTCGCGGTGTCCCAGGCTCCCGGGCCGTTCCGCGGTGTGGAAGGCGTCGTTCCGGATGACGGAGAGAACGGCCTGGATCTCCTCCCCGTACAGCGTGGCCTTGTCGAGCGCCAGTTTCAATCCGTTGAATTCTTTGGGGTTGTGGCTTCCCGTCACCATGACGCCGCCGCCCACTCCCTCGGAGTAGAGGCTGAAGTAGAAGGTCGGGGTCATGACCGTCCCGAGGTCGATCACGTCTATCCCCGCGGCGTTGAGTCCCCAGGTGATGTCCGCCATGATCCGGGGGGACGAGCTGCGGACGTCTCCCCCCACGGTGGCGATCTTCACGCCGTTTTGCGCCAGGATCGTTCCGAATGCATGACCGATGGCCCGGACATTTCTCGTGTTCAGTTCCTCTTCGGCCAGTCCGCGAATGTCGTACTCCCTGAAGATGTGAGCCGGTATGTCCATGGTCAGCCCCTCCTTTTCGCCGGGTGCTCTTCCGTCTTTCCCTATTTTACTTAAAGTTTCACTTTTGCGCTTCGATCTTTTTGCGCAGCCGCTCGACCCGGTGCGACCAGTCCTGTCGTTCCCTCACCCATGAAGGGCTCGCCAAAGCGCGCCGCGATTCGACCTGCTTCAGGCCTTCCTCCGCCAGGGCGATGGCGTCCTTCAGCCGGTGCAGCCGGTGTTCGTAAGCCTTGGCAAGTTCCTCCACAACGGAGAGGGAGGGGCGGCAGAAAGTTCGCGACCGTTCCCAGTAGTCGACGGCGGACTCCCACAGGCAGTTTTTCTTGGCGAGAGAGGCAAGCCTCTTCAGGGCCTCCCCGCAGCTTTCCGGGTCGTCCATTGCCGTTCTCCAGAAGCCTTTGGCCTTCTCCCACTCGTTCCTGGAGGCCCAGAGGTCCCCGGCGAGCAGGCTTTCCTGCCCCCGGTTTCCCTCGCCCGCCACGATGCGTCCCAGATGGGACTTCAGGGCGGCCAGCGACAGAATGTCGAGCCGGTTGTGAAGGAAGACGCCGGAGAGAGGGAAGGCGTCCCCGCTTTTGAGGAAATCCGCATAGAGGGACGGGATCTGCCACCCCGGCACATCCGAAGTCTCTCTTTGCACGCCGAGGATGGAGCGTTCGACTTCCGCGAGCCGGCAGGAGGGAAGGCGGCACCTCCAAAGAGCGCGGGCGATTCCCAGAAGGTCGAGGTGGGGAGAGCCGGGCCTGAAAGTCCGCCTTCTTGCGAGGATGGCGCGGGTCTGCAGGAGCGGCAGGTCGAAACGGCGGCCGTTGTAGGTGACGAATCCGGCTCCGTCGGGGATCAGGTCCTCCAGGACTTCAAGCCACTCGGTCTCGCGGGCGGGGGTGGCCAGGAAAAGTTGCCTGACCCGGATCGTCCTTTTCTCCAGGGTGCCGATTCCCGCCAGAAAGGCATAGGTGCCGGTTCCCCCGGCAAGTCCCGTGGTTTCGAGATCCAGGAAACAGGGAGGTTCCGCCGCCCCCCAGGGCAGGAGGCGTTCCGAGGCGAAGGGAAGAGCGGTGAGGTCCGAATCCCCGAACGGTTCCTGCAACGGCTGGACGTGTTCCAGGAGGTAAACCCCGGGTGAGACCCACTCGCCTCCCGGGGGAAGGTTCGCGATCTCCCTGAGGCGGGGTTTTTCCGTGACGGCGGGCGCTTCCCCCAAGAGGCGGCGAAGCCTGGACATCGGGTCGTTCAAGAGGATCTCCCCCTCAGGGCGGACAGCAAAAGCCGCGTGGCCTCCTTGGCCCCGATCCGGGCTCCCAGGGCGCCGACGCAGGCCGGGCAGCCCCGCTCGCAGGGACAGGAGACGAGGGCTTCCCAGGCCGAGTCGAGAAGGGCATTCCTGAGCGTGTAGACGG
Source organism: Synergistales bacterium (assembly GCA_015657435.1). Taxonomy (GTDB): domain Bacteria; phylum Synergistota; class Synergistia; order Synergistales; family 79-D21; genus 79-D21. The sequence goes on from JADLKH010000004.1 coordinate 508,362, forward strand.
CCTCGGCAAGCCCGACGCCTCCCGGGAAATTGTCGGCGAAGTAGATCGCCGGCCGCTCGAAGTGGGGGTCCCTCACCATGCCGTGGACCTGCAGGTCTGTCCGGTCGCACATCAGAAAGAGCGGGGCGGTGGCCCGCATCAGGTGAGACAGGCCGGCCAGGGCAGAGCTTTTTCTGTCGCTGTCCCAGTTCTCCCAGGGGAGGTTTTCGGGCAGCGTCAGCCACGCCCCGGTGGTGTGCATCTGTTCCTCGTCCAGGTGGATGTGGCCGTAGCCGACGTTCTCCTGGGTGGAAAGCCGGATCTTCTTGTAGACGGTGGGGCGGGAGGCAAGGAGCACTTCGCCCCAGCCCCACGCTGCATCGCGGTCGAACTCGTCCAGGACCTCGAGCCGAACGGCCAGGTCCGCATCGGTGTAGTATTCCGCCTCCACGGGCTTCACGAGGGCCCGCATGCCCTTCTGGTCCAGATCGAGGACCTGGTAGGCCTTGCCTCCGTGGAAGTACACGGCCTCCGGGTGGATAAGCATGGGGGCGCTCGGTCGGTCCACCTCCCCGATCACGGTGTGCCGGGCCGGGTCCGAGACATCCAGGATCACATAGTTCTCGCTGGTGGCGCTTCTCAGGGAGAAGGCCTCTGCCGGGAAGGAATCGGCCTGCCAATGGTACCGTCCGGCGGCCATGTGGAGAACCCCCTGCTCCGTGAGGTACTCCAGGACTTCGGCGACCTCAGCCTTCCCGAAGCGGTCGCCCTGGCGGAACGGAAGCTCGAAGGCGGCGCACTTGACGTGGTTCACCAGGATGTAGAGGTTGTCCGGGTTCACGCGGGCGCGCTCCGGCGAGGCGTCGAAGAAGTAGGCGGGCTGGGCGGCCAGAAACTGGTCCAGCGCAAAGGAGGAGGCCACCATGACGGCCGCCGAGGTACCCTGCCTTCTTCCCGCCCGGCCCATCTGCTGCCAGGCGGAGGCGATGCTCCCGGGGTAGCCGTGGAGGACCGCCAGTTCGAGAGAACCGATGTCGATCCCCAGCTCCAGGGCGTTGGTGCTGATGACGCCCCGGACGGTGCCGTCCCTCAGGCCCCGCTCGATCGCACGGCGCTCGTTGGGCAGGTAGCCGCCGCGGTATCCCGCGACCTGGCCGGAGGGGAGGGAGCGCGCTTCCAGGTTCTTGCGGATACGGTGCAGGAGCAGTTCCACGTTCGTCCGGGAGCGGGTGAAGACGATCGTGCTGATGTCGTTGGCCAGGGCTTCCGTGGCGATGTCTGCCGTCTCGTCGAGGGACGAACCGCGAATTCCCATGGATCGGTTCACCAGTGGCGGGTTCTGGATCATCACGTGCTTCTCGTCCCTGGGGGCCCCGTTCTTCACGACCAGCTCGACCGGTTCCTCCAGGAGGGTTTCCGCCAGTTCCCGGGGGTTCGCGATCGTGGCGGAGCAGCAGATGAACGTCGGCTTCGAACCGTAGAAGGCGCAGATGCGCTTGAGCCTGCGGATCACGTTGGCCAGGTGGGAGCCGAAGACGCCCCGATAGCCGTGAAGCTCGTCCAGGACGATGTAGCGGAGGTTCTCGAAGAGCTTGACCCACTTGGTGTGGTGGGGCAGGATGCCGGTGTGGAGCATGTCGGGGTTCGTGATCACGATGTGTCCCGCCGTGCGGACCTTGGTCCTGGCGCTGGGGGCGGTGTCTCCGTCGTAGGTGAAGCAGGCGATGTCCGCTTCCACCGCTTCCGTGAGAGCGTACAGTTCCGCCAGCTGGTCCTGGCTCAGGGCCTTGGTGGGGAAGAGGTAGAGAGCCCGGGAAGAGGGGTTGTCCAGGATGGACTGCACCACCGGGACGTTGTAGCAGGCGGTCTTGCCGCTGGCCGTTGGTGTGACGATCACCACGTTCCGGCCTTCCATGGCGGCGCCGATGGCTTCAGCCTGGTGGAGATAGGGGCGCTCGATTCCCCTCAGGGCGAGGGCGTTCGTCAGCCTGGCGTCGAGGGCAGGCCATTTGCCGAACCGGGGCTCCTGCGGAGGGAAGGTCCGCCAGACGGCGATCTCTCCGGGACGGGATTCGATCCATTGCAGCAGTTCCTTGACGTTCTTCCGGGGTTTGCGGAGCACGGTCGGCATCACCTCTGCCCTAAGTCTACCGCAACGTGGGTTAGAATAGTCGATGGCGGCGCGACCCCCCGAAATGGACGGTGAACGGCATGCACGGCATCCTGATCGTCACTCCCCTCGTTCTCGTGATGGCCATGGGCTGGCTGGCCCGAAAGCGCGGAATCATCCGGGAAGACAGCGTTTCCCATCTGAACGACCTCCTGTATTGGATCGGCCTTCCCGCCCTGCTGTTCCGTTCCACCCTCTCGGTCGGAAAGGACGCCTTTTCGTCTCCCAACCTCTTCATCGCGGTTCACCTGGCTTTCCTCGTGACCCCCGCGCTGGCCCTGTTTATCGCCTCTTTCCGCCGGGAGAGCCCGAAGCGCCGGGCGGTTTCCGTTCTGGTCTCCGTCCGCTCGAACAACGTCTACATGGGGATTCCGGCCATCGCCCTCGCCATGGGAGAGCCGGGCACAAGGGCCCTCGGCCTCTTCTTCGGCGTCTGCATGGTGGGTTACCACCTCATCACCCTGACCTGGGCTCAGGTCGCCGTTTCGGGCGGTCTCAGCCGCGACTCCCTGAAAAGGACTCTCCTGGGCGTTTCGAAAAACCCCCTGCTTCTGTCCAGCCTTGCCGGGGTCGCCCTGGCGGCCATGGGTCTGGAGGCGCTGCCGGAAGTCCTGGACGAAGCTCTGAAGATCGCCGGAGCGACAGCCAGCGGGGTGGCCCTGATCGCCCTGGGGGCCTCGCTGAAGGTGGAACACCTTCCCCGTGTCCTGGCCCGGACCTGGATCGACGTTTTGGTCCGCCTTTTCCTTTCCCCTGCGCTGGTTTGGCTCGCTTTTCTGGCCTGGCCGGTGGAGAGGACCCTCATGCAGGCGGTGGTGCTGGTCTGCGCCATGCCGGCAGCGGTGAACAACTTCGTCGTGGCCGATTCCATGGGAATGGACGCGGCCTATGCGGGCGAGGTCATCGTGGCCAGCACGCTCCTGTCCGTGATTTCCATCCCCGTCTGGGTCCTTCTTCTCGGCATCGTCCGTTAGACCCGTTCTCCTCCGAACCCTGGCTCCTGCATGCGTTGACTTTCGCGTCCTTTTCCGAATCCGGTTGTTTGGCAAGGGGCGCCCCCCTAACCTTTCTCTAGGAAGCGGGTAGGGGATGCCCCGCACGGAGGCGCGGCACGAGGGCCACGGACAAAGGAGGAGGAAGAGGCGAATGAGGAACCTGTCGATCAAGGTGAAGTTTATCCTGCTTTCCGTCGGGGTGGTCGCCATTCTGGCGGTCATGGTGGGGATCGGCTTCTTCGAAAACCGGAAGATCACGGAGAACCAGGTCAATTCGATGGGGCTCGATACGGCGAAAAGCGCGGCAAACCAGGTCGATCTGTATTTCGACAGGTTGGGCTCCGTCGTCACCAATATCGGATTGACCGTGGGGCGGCTTTACGATGAGCAGGATCTTACGAACAAGGCGCTGATCGAACCCGTGCTGGTCCGTTTCCTTGAGGAGAACAGGGAGGCCGGGGTCCAGGACGTCTTCATGGCCTTTCAGGGAAGCGGGCAGTTCGCGGACGGGGCCCGCTGGGTTCCTCCCTCGGACTACGATCCCAGGAAGCAGCCCTGGTACAGGCTGGCCGTGGACTCACGGAAGCTCTCGCTGACGGACCCCTTCGTAGACGAGATCACGAACAAGAAAATCGTCACCATGGGAATCCCGGTTCGCGGCAAAAACGGAGCCCTTCTGGGAGTCGCCGGCGTCGACATCGACCTGGAAACCGTCACGCGTTTTGTGGCGGGGATTCAGCTCGACGGGAAAGGATACAGCTTCCTGACCGATGCGGCCGGGATGATCGTCGCCCACCCGAAATCGGAGCTGATCCTGAAGGAAAACGTCACGAAGAAGAGCGGCGAAATCACCGCGGATCTGGCCGATAAAATCGCCCCGCGGATGATTTCCGGAGAAATCGGCTTCGGCGATTACGCCTTCGAAGGGGCGACCCGACGGACCTTCTTCGCCCCGAACCACTGGGGCTTCCGTTTCTGCCTGGTCTTCCCCATGGAAGCCCTGAACGCGCTCCTGAGGGGCGCCGTGATGAAGCAGGCGATCATGGCCGTCATCGTTCTTCTGTTCCTCGCGGTGGTTCTCTTCACCCTGGGCCGAAGCATCATCCGGCCGGTCAAGGGGGTTTCCGATATCCTGGAAAGGCTGGGCAGGCTGGACCTTACCCGGGACCATTCCCTGGATTGGCTCCGCCCCATGGCCCAGGACAAGACGGAAATCGGGGTCATGGTCCACTCGGCCTCCAATCTTCAGGCCGCCCTGATCGATTTCGTGACCGGAATCCGGACGGAGGCGGAACAGACTGCCGCGTCCGCGGAATCTTTGGCCGCCCTTTCCGAGGAATCCGTGGCCTCCATGGAGGAGATCAAGGCCTCGGTCGAACAGGTGGGCTCTCTTTCCGAATCCAACTCCGCGGCGCTTGAGGAAACGAATGCGGGGATCGAGGAGGTCAGCGCCGGTGCCGCGTCGGCCGCGCATTCCACCGCGGACGGTGCGAAAGCGTCCGAACAGACGAAAGCCCTTGCCCAGGAGGCGGTTTCCAGGGTGGAGGACGTGGTCGACGAGATGGAGGGCGTCGCCGAGAAATCCAGGCTGACGGCGGAGCAGATCGGCCAGGTGGCCGGAGCCGTCAATGCCATTTCGGGGTTCGTTTCGACGATCCAGAACATCGCGGACCAGACGAACCTGCTTGCCCTCAACGCGGCCATTGAAGCTGCCCGGGCGGGAGACGCGGGAAGAGGGTTTGCGGTGGTGGCGGACGAGGTCCGAAAGCTGGCCGAGAATTCCCGGCAGGCGTCGAAGGAGATCGAGGGACTGATCGCCACGCTCGAATCGAGCACGAAGGGAGCCCTCTCCGTCACTGAAACCGCGGGACAGGCCCTTCATGTGACCATGGGCAAGGCGAGCGAGGCCAAGGGGCGGCTGCAGGAGGTTCTTGACCGGGTTGCGCAGGTGAACGACGCGATGCAGAACATCGCCGCCACGGTGCAGGAGCAGGCGGCTTCGAGCGGGGAAATGGCCTCCGCGATCGACCAGGTTACGAAGGCCACGATCCAGCTGGTCGAAACCCTGGAGACGATCCGGCGCTCGACGGACGAGTCCACGCGCGCCTCGGAGCAGGTGGCGAACGAATCCCAGAAATTGACGGGCGGTGTGAAGACGCTCAGGGAACTGGTCGGGCGTTTCACCCTGGATCAGCCCGGTTCGAGGTGAATCTCGGACCCCTTGTTCGGAATGCAGCAAGCGGAAGGCCCGCCGGATCCGGCGGGCCTTCCGCTTGCTGGGATGGATTCCTCGCTTACTTTTTCCGAGCCAGTCCGAAAAGCGGCGCCAGCAGGAACAGACCCAGAGGGACCAGGCCTGCCGAACTGCATCCGCCGCCTCCGCCGCTTCCTTCCGCCGTTTCGGTCACCTTCCACACCTGCGCACCCCAGAAGGGGTTTGCGGTGCCGACGAACAACCCCTCCGGCGTCGATTTCAGGGTCCGACCTCCGTAGTTGTAGGGATCGCCGAAGCCGTCCTGGGTGACGGGGTCCCAGTTGATGCCGTCCGTGGTGGCGTAGAGGTCGAATCCCTGGGGGTTGGTGTTGTTCTGGTCTATCATGTCGAGGCGGGCAATCACCTCCGGGTCGCTCGTCCGTTCCCTGATGTAGCGGGTGAAGATCCGATAATCGAACGTCGTGCAGTAGAGCTTGCCGTTATAGGTGTCCATCCACCAGGTGTATTGATTGAACGACAGGTTCGTATCGTCTCCCTGGAGCTGCTGCAGGAGGCTGGGGTTGAAGAAGCCCGCCCCGTAGTTGCCGAGGCGTGAATCGAAAACCTGTGTTCCTTCCAGGCTTCCCCAGTCATCAGAGGTGGGGTAGACGTTGTTTTTCAGATCCCCGATGATCATCTCCCAATCGTCGTTTTCGTCGAAGCGGTAAACCTGGGCCGGATCAAGCCTCGCGAAGAATTGGCTGAAGGCCACATCCGCCGAGACGGAGCCGTTCAGGGCCGCAGCGAGATAGGCCAGGGCGACGGGCATGTTCGCGAAGGTCGTGACGTAGACGTAGTCCTCGCCGCCGGTGGAGAAGAGGAAGGGCGACATGGCCGCGATCCGCGGGTTGCCGAGCCCCGTCGGGTATTTCGCGTCCTGGCTCGCGCCCGAGCCGACGACGGTTTCCCAGACCCATCCCGTTTCGGGGTTGGCCGCGGGATCGCCCGAGCCGACATATCGTCCCTTGTAGACGCGGGTTCCCGCGAAAACATAAAGGGAACCTTTATAGCTGATCAGGTCCCATACCCCGACGCTGTTCCTGCCGATGTCCGAGGGGTAGAGAACCGGAGTCCAGGAGTCCTGAGAAACGGGATCTTCCGCGCACCAGACGGCCGGAGTGATCCCCCTGTTGCCGTTGGTGCCGATGAAGAGCTTGCCGTCGTGAGTGGTGATGCCTCTCAGGGTGTCCGTCGACTCTGTGTAGACTTCCTCCGGCGTGTCTCCGGGCCCGAAATCGGGTCGAATCCTGAGAACTCGGCAGACGGGGTTCGGGCTTCCCTGGTTGAAGGTGACGACGAAAAGGGAGGGATCCTGTCCCACGGGGGAGAAGGTTTCCATCCCGCGGAAGCCTGATTCGCGCCCGAGCGTCACATCGCCTGAAACCGACAGCGTCGGGGACTGGTAGACTTCTTCCCAGGGCTGGGTGCCGTCCAGTTTGTAACGGAAGATCTTCGCCCGGAAATCCGTGGCGCCCGGCTGTTCGTAGGGAAGATCGCCGTCCAGGTAGTTCAGGCTGAGGTTCTCGATTTCCTCGGAACTCATGTTCGAGCCGCCGTAGATGAAATAGGCCAGGTTCCGGTTGCTGCCGACATAAAGATAATCCCCGTCGGTCTGGGGCAAAACCTCCATGCACCAGGCGTAACTGTTGTTCCTGTCTCCCGCGGGGTCGATCCCGTCGGGAATCCCCGATCCCGTGCCCGTGGTGACGCGCTCGGGCACGAACGCAGCCCATGCGACCGATGCGGCGACGATGAAGAAAAGGACGATTGCCCAAACGGAGTGCGTTCTCGATGGCCTCATTGACTTGACCCTCCTCTATAAATTTAATATGGGAAAAGGGTATCCCGGGAAATTCTGATGGAGCGGGCGTTTTCAGTCAAGGAGGTTCACGAAAAAAACGGGGAGTGGAGACCGGCCGCGATCCTGCCGATCTCCACTCCCCGTTTCCCGTATTCGACTTACTCTTCCCAGTTCGTGATGTCCTTGTTCTTTCCTTCCCCTCCCTCGGTTCCGTCCGGGCCGTAGGACAAAAGGTCCGTTTCACCGTGTTCACCGGGGCAGCGATAGGCGTAGGGGCGTCCCCACGGGTCCATCGGGATCTTCTTGATGTATCCCTCATCCCGGTAGTTCAGGGGTTCGGGGGTCCCGGCCGGCTTCGAGACAAGAGCTTCGAGCCCCTGTTCGGTGGTGGGATAGAAGCCGTTGTCCAGCTTGTAGAGGTCCAGGGCCTGCTCCAGGGAACGGATCTGGACCAGGGCCGCCGTGCGCTTGGCTTCCTCGCCTCTTCCCACCACGCGGGGAATGACCAGGGTTGCCAGAAGGCCCAGGATCACCACGACGACGAGGATTTCAACGAGCGTGAAGCCGCTTCGGCGCTTTTGTTTCATCGAGAAGACCTCCTTGACTGTATTGTCCATCCGTTCAGCGGATGAGGGATGACAGGTCGAAAATGGGCAGGAGGATCGCCACGACGACGAACCCCACAACGGCGCCCAGGACAAGGACCATCACCGGTTCGACCAGGTCCGCAAGGCGGGCCATGCGGTTCTCCGCGATCTCCCAGCTGTTGTCCGCCACCTGCTGCAGGGCTTCGGTCAGCTCTCCACCGGCTTCTCCGACCTGGATGATGTAGACGGCGTCCTCGGCGAAGGATCCTTCATCCTGCAGGGCCTGCCCGAGGCGATATCCCTTCCGGACCCTCCCGGAAACCGACTCCCAGCGGGAAGGGGCGGGGTCCATCGGGGCCACCATCGACAGAGCCTGGACGAGAGGGATCCCGCAGTCCAGGAGAGTCGACAGGTGGGAGAAGACGAGGGCGAGGGTGATGCGTTCCCTCAGGCCTCTGAAGGGAAGCCCAAAGGGGTGCGAACCTCTCCGCCGCAGCCACAGAAACAGGACGAGGGCCCCATCAGGAGGGGGATCCCGGCGGTCTGGACGGCCGAGGAAAGCCAGAGAAGGACACGGGTCGGCAGGGGGAGCGTTTCACCCAGGTCCGAGAAAAGAGCCGAAAGCCTGGGGACGACGTAGGTCATGAGGAACGCCACGACGGCCGTACCGACCGCGACCATGACCATCGGGTAGGTGAGGGCGCTTCGAACCCGCCTGCGAAGGCTGATTTCCAGGCGGTAGAGGCGCGCAGCCCGGTCCAGGACCTGGGGAAGAGAGCCGCTCCGTTCCCCGGATTCCACCATTCCCACCAGATCGTCCCTGAACCTTTCCGACTCCCGCATGCCTGTTCCCAGGCTTTTGCCGCTCTCGACCTCCGTTTTCAGCAGACCGTACAGTCCTCGAAGGTCCCCGCTGGGAGACTGCTTTCCCAGGAGGACAAGAACATGGCTAAGGGTGAGTCCGCCCCTGAGATGGCTGGCGAGGCTCCGGCAGAAGAGCAGGTGGTCTTCCGGCGAAATCGGCTTTTTGCCTCTTGCGGGGCCCCGCTTCACGTCCTTCCGCTCCCGGAGTTCGACAGGAACCAGCCCTTCCCTGCCAAGGGCCTGGACCGCGGAGGCCTCGTTCGCTCCTTCAACTTCTCCGCTGACGGGCTTTCCCTGCTGGTCGTAGGCCGTATAGCGGTAGCGGGGCATTCGGTTAAGCCTCCCCGACGGCCCTGTAAAGTTCCTCCGGGGTCGTCAGGCCCTGGCGGACCCTTTTCAGTCCCGCTTCCCAAAGGGTCTTGAAGCCGTTTTCCCTGGCGATCTCCCGGATCCGCGACGATGAGGCTTCCTTTGAAACAGCCCCCCGAAGAGCATCGTCCATCACCAATAGCTCATAAAGGCCGAAGCGGCCATGGTAGCCTGTCCCCATGCAGCGTTCGCAGCCGGATCCCCTCTGGATGGTTTCGATCCCGAGCTTTTTGAAGGATGGCGGGGCTTCCGCTTCCGTCGCGCACGACGGGCAATTCCGTCTGACAAGCCGCTGCGCCACGACCCCGAGAAGAGATCCCGCGACGAGGTAGGGCTCGACGCCCATGTCGGATAGCCTGACAACCGCACTGGGCGCGTCGTTTGTATGGAGGGTCGACAAAACCAGGTGCCCCGTGAGGGAAGCCTGGACCCCCATGTGGGCGGTTTCGAAATCCCGCATTTCCCCCACCATGATGATGTCCGGGTCCTGCCTCAGGATCGCCCTGAGAGCCGAGGCAAAGGTGACTCCCGCCTTTTCGTTGACCTGGATCTGGCCGACTCCCGGCAGGTCGTACTCGATGGGGTCCTCCACGGTGATGACGTTCACCTCGGGTCTCGCGAGCTTCTGCAGGATGGCGTAGAGGGTCGTGGTCTTGCCGGATCCGGTCGGTCCGGTCAGGAGGACCATCCCGTAGGGTCTTGCCACCATCTCCTCCAGGGCCGACCGGCTTTTGCCGGACATGCCGAGCTGTTCCAGGGTCAAGAGTCCCTGTTTCTTGTCCAGGAGCCTCAGGGCGAGCCGCTCCCCGTGCTGGGTCGGCACCGCCCCGACGCGGACATCCACGGACCGGCCGCCCACCGAGATGCCGATCCGCCCGTCCTGGGGGAAAANACGTTCCGAGATGTCCATCCGGGCCATGACCTTGATCCGGGTCGTCAAAGGGGCCTGGTGGGTTTTCGGCAGGCTCAGCTTGTCGTGCAGGACGCCGTCCACCCTGAACCGCACCTCGCATCGGTCCTCGAAGGGCTCGACGTGGATATCGGTCGCCCGTTCCTTCACGGCCTCGAAAAGGAGACTGTTCACAAGGCGGATCACCGGGGCGGAGACCGAATCGCTCTGGATGTCCTCCCTTGCCACGGCATCGAGATCCGCAACGCCTTCGATCGCTTCCACGTCGTCCGAGGCGATTCGGCTTCGGAGGCTGTAAAGGCGGTCGAAAAGCCCGTTCATGAGGGTCGGGTCGAGGGTCTCGATGCGGGTATTTCCTTCGAAGGCCCGCGAAAGGAGCTGGGCGTTCCCGTACGTTTCCAGGGAAGAGACGCCCAGGACGAGCCCGTCCTCCTCCCGGCGCAGGGGCAGCACTCCGGCCCCGCGAAGAGTGTCGAGGCTCAGTTGTTCGGGAATGAGGGAAAGGATTTCTCCGGGGTCGAAATCCCTTTCGGTCACTGGTTTTTCACTCCCTGCCGGTAAAGGGCGTCGTTCTTCTGCTTGTAGAGCCGTTCCATCTCGGTCAGCTGGGTTTCCACATCGCCGGACGCGTTCGTGATCTCTTTCGTCAGGCTGCTCGCTTCCTCGGGAGTCTCGATGATCTGCGGAGTCAGGAAAATGAGGAGGTCGACCTTCTCCCGGGATTTCGCGACGCTCTTGAAGAATTCTCCGACGAGCGGAATGTAGGACAGGATGGGGACCCTCGACTTGACCGATTTGTCGGCTTCCTTGATGAGACCGCCCAGGACGATGGTCTGCCCGTCCCCGACCGTGACGTTGCTCTTGATCTGTCGCTTGGAGGTGGTGGGGGTGTTCACCGTCATGGGGGTCAGGACATCCTCGACCGTCTGGTCGATCTCCAGGGCCACGAGATTGCCGCTCCGCACGTGGGGCGTCACCTTCAGGATGAGCCCCGTGTCCTTGTAGTCGTAGCTGTTCTGGACGGCGCTCGGGTTGGAGGTGTCCGAGAGCCGGGATTTGAGCTGAGGGATGACCTGTCCCACCTGAAGTTCGCTTTCCATGTTGTCGGTGCAGAGCAGGCGCGGCATGGAGAGAACATTGATGGCGTCGTACTTCTTCAGCATGTTGATCGTGGCGTAGATGAGGGCCTTGCCCTCGTAAGTCGTTTTTGTCCCGGTTACTTCTCCCGTGATCGGGTTGGTGATCTCCTCTTCCACTCGGGTCAGGTCCCTGAACCAGTCGACAAATTCCGAGGGGANCCCCGTGGCGTTGCCCAGCGAAGCCTGCCCGGCCAGCACGGCGTCTCCCGTGATGGCCCCGCCCCAGGTGGCCCAGTCGATCCCCGCGTTGTTGAGCTTCGTCATGTTGACCTCGGCGATGAGACCTCTCAGGAAGACCTGCTTGGACTGGATGTCCAGTTTCTGGATGATCGCCTCGACGTTCCGGGCGGTCGCGTCCTCCGCCACGAAGATCAGGCTGTTCGTGCCGGGGTCCGCAACGACGCTGCTTGGGAGCGCGCCTTTCTGGTCCGGCTGGAGTTTGGCCGCGGTGGAAAGGATCGTGCTCAGCTTTTCGGCCATCGTCCGGGCATCGGTGTTCTTCAGGGGAACCACGTGGTACTGACCCGCCCGGGCGGGGATGTCCAGTTCGCGGATGATCTTCATCGCTTCGCCGAAAACGCGTTTTTCCCCCAGGAGGACCAGCTTGCGCGAGGCATCGTCGGGAATGGCGAGCAGGCCGGCCAGGGGAGAACTCGGGTCCTTCGCCATCGCCGTCAGCTGGCCTGCCAGGGCGGACGGCGTCGTGTTCCGTATGTCGACGGCCTTGCTGTTCTTGAGGCTGTCCGCCGCGTCAAGGGCGTTGATGACCCCCAGAGCTTTCTGGATCGCCGTCGCCTTACCCATGAGGAGGATCTTCGCGCCGCTGGCCATGGGGGCGACCCCCACTTCGCCGCTCATCGCGGCCTTCAGTCCGTCGGCCACGAACGGCGCCGAAACGTAATCCAGCGGAACGATCTGAGTGACGAAGCTCTCGCCGAATCCCGGGCCGACCCGTCCCTTGCGGACAGCGTAATCGGTGCTCTGCCCCTTGGAGGCCGGAACCACCTTGCTGTAGGTTCCCGTCCTCTGGAGCGAAAGCCCGTTCATCTCCAGGACGGAGAGCATCGCCTGGCGTGCTTCCCCGAGGCTGAGGGCTCTCGGGGATACAACGGTGACGGTCCCCTTTACGGTCGGGTCGATAAGGATGTTCTCCCGGAGCACCTCCGACATGAAGCGGATGAAGGTTCCCAGATCCAGATCCCGGAAGTTGAACTGGACTGACCCCGAAGCCCGCATGGCTCTGGCCGCCTCCACCAGCCCGGCTTCATCCTGGGGGGTCTCGGCACGGCAGGGTGTTTTGAAGGCGAATCCGACGGTCATGACCGCCAGGATCGTGAGGAATAGGAAGAACCGGAATCTTGCGTGCAGCATGGGAACCCCTCCCTCAGGGAAGACTCAATTCGATGGAACGGGACTTGGACCTGACCGAAAGGATACGGTACCGGAGGCTCCATCGGTCGTTCAGGACAGGCCTCGACTGGCTTCGGGTCTCCCAGGAGAGGTCGCCGCTCGATCCGTTGTCCGGTGTCTTTTCGTAGAGCAGGTCAAGGCGCAGGCGGGAAACTTCCTCGACGAAAAGCCTTTGTTGCCGGGCCTCGGCCAGGGCCCGTTCCGACTGGATGATCAGCCTCAGGGATCCGGCTCCGGCAAGGCCCATGATCGCCACGGCCACCAAAACCTCCAGAAGGGTGAATCCCGCCGATCGGAATTCCGGTCTTCCCATCATTTTACCGAGTAGGCGACCTGGGAATCCGCTCCGTCACGCAAGAAGGAAACGACGAACCGATCGCTGTTCAGCAGTGAATTCATGGCGTTGACGATATCCGCTGTCGTCCGGATGGGGATGTCGTTCAGGGAGTGGATGACGTCCCCGGACCGGACCCCCATGGCGAAAAGCAGGCTGTCCCTGTGCAGCCACTGAGCCTCGATGCCCTGGGAGGAGCCGTCTTCGCCCATTTTCGGGCGCAGACGGACCCGGTTCAGTTCCTGATAGGGATCCATCAGCAGCTTGTTGATCACGTTCCTCTCGATCGTTCCGTCCTGGCCGCCGGAAGGGGGAGAGATCCCGCTTTTCGGGTCGAAGGCGGCCTTCGGTTCGCGCCGCGAGGGGAAAGAGGGCGCCGGGGCGAAGGCGGGTGCGGCTCCGCCGACTCCCGCGTAAAGCACGTCGAGCGTGCGCGTCCGGGTTCCCGCAACGAGGAAAACGCGGGTTCCCTCGACTTTCCTGAGCGTTTCGCCTCCGAGTTTCTGACCGACCAGGACCGCACGGAAAGTTCCGTTCAGCCCGAAGAGGGCGCCCAGCGGGGGAAAGGTTCCGAGCAGTCGCGTTTCCGTGGACGCGTTTCCCGCCGGGTTAAGGTCTCCTTCCAGCGAGAAGAGGTTTCCGCGGGAAAAGGACTCGAGATCCCGGTCGGCGGCCGTCGCCGGCTCGAAACGGAGGGACGCCGGAGCGGGGAGGGCCGCCTGATCGAGGCGCCGGCTTTGGATGCGTGCGTCCAAAACCAGCCCAAGAAGACGGGCGGCAACAACGCCGCAGAAGAAGGTGATGAGGAGGCCAGACAGGATTTTCCAGGGGAAGGTCCGGTTCGGCATGGACAGTTTCATGGACGTTTCCACCTCCACTGTCCTTTGCCCTCCGGCCTCAGTCCCTCGGAAAGCCCGAGCAGGTTGAGGCTTGCAGAGAGCGACTCGGGGGCCCTGATCGCCAGGTCGACGACCGAAAGCCGCCGGGTCTCGGGCGACCAGGCGAGCTTCCCGGAAACGGCCAGGTCCCCTTCGACGAGGATCGGGTCGAACCGGGTTTCCGTCCTGCCGAGCGACAGGTTTCCCCTCATCCCGAGAGCTTCAGCGGGCTGTTTCCCGGAACCGTCAGGGTCGCGGCGGGGCTGTCGATTTCCAGCGTGGGGGAGAGAGTGAATAGCGAAGCCGCGGTCTTGAGTTCCAGGTTGACCGTGGGAGCCTTGAGGGCGCCGAGCAGGCTCGTTGCGGCAAGATCCCGGATCTCCACCCGGGGAGGCAGGTGAGAGAGGATCGCCGCAGACCCGTAATCGAGCTTCATCCCCATCGTGGAGGCTTTGCGGGAGGCTTCGGCCAATACGGTTTCCGCCAGGCGGTCCCAGGGGCATGCCCAGACCAGGCCCAGAAGAAAGGCGCTAGCGAAGGCAACGGCTCTCGTCAGGCTTTTCGGAGGCGTTTTCATGGCTGTCCTCCCAGAAGGAGGCTGAGGGAAAGCTTTCTCTTCCCGTCGACCGGCAAGGCCCGGATTTCTGCGGCCGTGACGGAAAGGCGGATCCTTTTCAGTTCGCGGACAAGCGCGAGCATTTCATTCTGGTCCAGGCCCTCGAGGCCCAGGGAAATCCCGCGGTTCGAGCTTGATAGGTTTTTCAGCCGGTTTTTCATCTTCAACCGATCGACGGTCTCCGAGGCGGCCGTTAAGGGGTCCGCTGTCGTTTGCGCCGAGCCGCCTCCCTGTCGTTGGGAAAGGGGAATGGTCCTGTAGGCCTGGGCGATTTCGGTCAATCCGGCGAATCGCGAGGCCTGAAGCGGGATGCGGGCGGACAGGTCGATCGCGCTGAAATGGAGAAAAAGGCCGATTCCCCAGAGGAGAGGGACCATGGCCGTCATCAGAAGAATCTTTCGGCCTTCGGGAGTTCCCCGGTTTTCCAGGAACCATTCCCGAACCTGAAGGGCGATGTCTTTCCAGCGGGTCGTCATCGGCCATCCCCCTGACCGTGACCTTGAACCGAAACTGGCCTCCGGGCAGCTGCTGCAGGTCTTCCAGGGAGGATTCTTCGGCTTCCAGCGCGTGCTGGAAGGCCCGGATGGCCTCCACGGAAGGTCCTTTGCCGGTGATTTCCGTTTGCCTTTCGGAGAAACGGAGAGCATCGAGCACGATTCCCGAACCGGCGTTCTGCCCTGCCCTCCCCAGCATGGCCAGGGCGCCTGCCAGGCTTTTCGTTTCGTCCGTTCCCAGGGCTGCGGCCAGGCGCGCTTTCGCCTGGCTCAGCGGGTCCCGGATCGGCCCCGATGGGTCGAAAACCTCCCGGTAAAGGCGGACCGACGCCTCCTCGTAACCGGCAAGCCGGGTTTTGGCCGAAAGAAGGGCGATTCCGGCAGAGGCGTCGAAAAGAAGGCCGAGGACCAGGAGTGCGGAAAGCACGGGTTTCAGGATCGAGGAGAAGCTTTCAAGCCGGAGGGCCGACTCCCTCTGCCCGGAGGATAGATCGAGCGCGGCGAGGGCCGGGAAGGCGGCCCAGGTCCGGCGGGCTTCGGCTTCCAGTTGTTCCGCGGCTTCCGGGTTCCCCCGGCTGTCCAGCAGGAGGACATCGGTTTCCGTCCCCGAAGAGCGTCGGATCCACTCGACGACTTCCTGGGGTTCCCCTTCCGAACGGGGCGACCAGCGGTAGAGGACGGGGATTCCGTCGCGCCAGAGGACGCAGGCCACGTTCTCCTCATCGGCCCAGACGCCAAGCCCGGTCCCCGTGTCCGGGGCAAGGGCGAGGGGGGCGGGGAACAGCCGGCTTTTTCCCGCAGGTTCTTCGTCGGGTTCGGCCGTTTTGGAAAAAACCAGAGCGAAGCCTCTGGAATGATCCCTGTCGCGATGGAGGACCACCGGGTGAAGGCGCGACCGAGCGTCCGCCTCTCCCATCAGGGCGGACAGCTGCAGCGAGAGGGCCTGCCGGATTCGGGCGGGATCACTGAAGGGAAAAGAGAACGGGTGAAAGGACAATTCCCGCGGAGTGACGAAACGGCAAGGCCGGTTTTCTCCCGGCCAGACGGGTTTCATGGTCTCCTACATCTCCTTCCAGGCGACGACCGTGCATCGTCCCGATCGCTTCAGGAGCACGGCTTCGAAACGACGCACGAGATTCCCCTTGCGTACCTCGATGTCCGCCAGAAAATGCGAGCTCGTGAAGGACAAAAGCCCCGACACCCTGGGCTGGAGGCCCTGCGGAAAACCCGGCAAGCCGGCGAGGTCACCCCATCCGGAGAGCGGTTCCTTGCGCCGCTTTTCGACGATCTCGCGAACCACTGCGGGGGTGAGGGTTTCGTCGAGCAGCTCCAGAACCTCCGGAACGGCGACGTTCACGTTGATTTTGCCGTCGCTGCGGACCGTTAAAAAACGCTCAAGGCCCACGGGGTATTTCTCATTGTTTCCGGTAAGAAGGTTTTCGTCAATGCCGGGGAAAAGCCGGATCTCATCAATCGCGGCGGGCGGGCGGTTAATGAAGGAGTCCTCTTCCGTCCCCCCCGCGCGGGGCGTCCGGTCGGCATCCAGGAAATCCAGCAACCCGGCGGCCAGTTCCGGTCTGCGGACTTTTTCCCATAGCCGTTCCCAGGGTTTCTCCAGCTCTGTCCGCAGGGTGCTTCCGTCGGGCAGGAAAAGGGCGTTGACCGGAAGGGCGCCGTTTTGAGGGGTCAGCCGGACGACCACGGAAAAGTCTTCTCCGATGGGGAGGGGCCAGGCCCCGAACCAGGGTTCCAAAAGCGAATCGGCGTCGTTCGTGTCCAGGACGAGTCCCCTTTGGATCTCGTGAACGGCCGTTTCTGCCAGGCTGCGGGCCTGGAGGGAAAACGCGAGCGCCGAAGCCTTCCTGAGCTCCATCCTCGCGAACCAGGCGAAGGCAAGGGCTCCGGTCACGAGGAGCGTCACGGACAATAGAACGGCGACAAGGACGAATCCCGGCCTTTTGGATCTAGAAGGCTGCGAGGGTGTCCACATGGACCACGCTTTTCCCCTTTCGCCCGAGCTCGATGGAGATGCCTGCGGGGAGAACTCCGGAATAATCCTCCACCCACTCCCGGCCGTCGAAGACCCGGACGGCGAAACGGTCGGCGTTTTTGACCAGCAGGGTCCCCCCTGCCGGATCAAGCCGCTCCGCGAGGACCTCCTCCGGCCGCATTCCCGGAAGCGTCCAGCGGTAAAGTCCCGGCCTGACCGCTTCCCTGAAGGGGCCCGGCTCGAGAACCGCAAAAGCTTCCGTCGCCGCCGGCTGCCCGCGGGTCAGGGGCGCCCCGGTCCACAGAAGCAGGACATCGAGCCTCCGGTCTCCGGGGAGGCTGCGGCGGATGGACCGTAATGGGGTTTCCCCGCCCTGCGGGAGGGTTTGCCTGCAATCCGAGGCGATGGAGCGGGCCGCCGCCGAAAGGACGGTTTCCGCGGCGTAGTCGTTCTGGACGGCTTCGAGACGGATGACAAGAGCCACAAGCGGACCGACGGCGATCGTGGCTACAAGGCCGATCAGGCCGATGGCCACGAGGACCTCGATCAGGGTGAAGGCCGGATTGCCGCAGCGACGTTGCGTTCTCATGAACCCATTTTACCGCGCATGTCCGTTCAGGGAAAAAGGGGGGCGGGAAGTGGTTCCCGCCCCCCTCCGGCTAAAGTCGGCTCTTCTTCCTGCATCCTGCCGCGAGCGGCACCAGCAGGAACAGGGCGAATGCGGGCAGCGCGGCTCCGCTGCAGCCACCGCCGCCTCCTCCCCCGGATGGGGCCGGAGGCTCTTCCGCGAGATCGACCGTCACGGTCAGGTTCCCGTCCGGGAACGCGAAGACGTAGGTGCAGTCCGCCAACGAGGGGACCGACCATGTCGCGGAAGCGATTCCGTCTCCGGCGGCCTGGTCGAAGCCGGTGCCGTTGTCCCGGAGGGTGACGGTTCCGTAGGAAGCTCCGTTCTGGGTGATCGAAACGGAGAGATCCCCCAGGGATTCTTCACCCGAGATGTTCAGGGCGGCAAGGTCCAGGGATGCCCCCTGTTCCAGGTCCAGGCTGTTCGCGATGGGACGCAGTCGCGAACGAACCGGCTGCCCGCTTCCGGTCAGGGCTCCGAAGGTCCCGTCCCCGCCCGCCAGGAGGCGTCGTCCCGTGATGGTTTTCGAGGCC
The DNA here is from genome assembly GCA_015657435.1 of Synergistales bacterium. GTDB lineage: Bacteria > Synergistota > Synergistia > Synergistales > 79-D21 > 79-D21. The sequence continues at coordinate 526,313 of JADLKH010000004.1, forward strand.
AGTCCGGACAGGGGCGTTCCGGTCGAAAGCAGGCGATTTTTCAGAGCGATCCAGTCCCGGTCCGGGTCCTGGGCTTTCATCAGGGCCAGCACGCCGGTCACATGGGGGGCGGCCATGGAGGTTCCGCTCAGTGTCGAATAGTCGGATCCGGGCAGGCTTCCCCAATAGGTGCTCAGGATGTTCTTGCCGGGGGCCCCCAGGTGCACGGTCCGGCGTCCGTAATTTGATGCCTCGTTGGAGTTGAAGACGGCCAGTGAATCGTTTTCGTCCGTTGCCGCGACCGACAGCACGTTCGGCCTGAAAAGGCCGGCCGGGTAGAACGGCGTCAGGTCGTTGTCGGCGTCGTTATTGCCCGCTGCGGCGACGAAGAGGATCCCCGCCGCTCCCGCGTCCCCGATGGCCTCGTTCAGGAAGGCGTCTTCGCTGACGGGGCCGCCCAGCGAGGCGTTGATGGCCACGACCGGCAGGTTCTTGCCTGTCCGGAGGGCCGTGACGTAGTCGATCCCCTCGACGAGGTCGCTCGTATAGAAGCTGCTTCCCTCATTGGCCTTGACCGTGATGATCCCGATGTGCCAGTTCAGACCGGACACGCCCACTCCGTTGTTGCCCACGGCTCCGATGATGCCGGAGACGTGGGTGCCGTGGCCGACGTTGTCCTGGATATCCTGAGCCAGGCTCGGCGAAGCGGCGGAATTGACCCCGTGGACGTCGTCCACGAAGCCGTTGCCGTCGTCGTCCAGGCCGTTGCCGGGGATTTCTCCGGGATTGGTCCAGAGGTTGCCGGCCAGGTCGGGATGGCTGGTGTCGATTCCCGTGTCGAGAACGGCAACCAAGACGTCCGCGCTGCCCACGGTAAGGTCCCATGCGGCCGGAGCCCCGATTTTACCCGGTCCCCACTGGCTCGCATAGCTGGGGTCGTTCGGGACGAGCGCGGTATGGTAGATGTAGTTGGGCTGGGCGAAGAGAACCCCTTCCTGCCCCGTGAGGGCCGATATCGCCGCCTGGACGGTTGTACCGCTCCGGATTTTCAGCCGGGCGATCCCCATCCGTGCCGTTCCGTCCGCTTCCAGTACGGAAAGCGCAACGGGCGACGATGAAAGGATCGGATCGATCCGGGCTCCCGGTTTCAGGCGGACGAGGATTTCGCCGGGGACGAAGGACTCTCCCTGCGGAAGACCCTCCGTCAACTCCGCGGCGAAAAGGAGAAAAAGGCCGCAAAGAACTGCCGCTGCGGGAATCCACGAAGCAGGACGTTTCATGCGAGAGACCTCCTCTGGGAATCTTTCTGGTTCCTTTGTTTCCCAGTATAGCGTTCTTCGGGAAAAGGTTACAATAACCGCGTCGGGGATGGCCGACGCCCCGAATCCGTCCGCAGGGAGGCCGATGCATTGCACCCAGTCCTTTTCAGGATCGGACACGTCGTCATCGACACCTATACCGTCGTCTGGACCCTGTCTCTGGCTCTCTCCCTCGCGTGGACGAGAAGCCGCTCCAGCCGCCTGTACGGGCTTGATGACGAGGATGCGCGGAGAGCCCTTTTCTGGGGGTTCCTCGGAATCCTGGCCGGTGCGCGCCTCGGCAACATCCTGATGGAATGGCCGACCTATGCGGCGAATCCCGGGAAACTGCTGCGCCCCTGGGAAGGGGGGCTCTCGGCCCTCCCGGCCGTTATCGGCGGAGGGCTTGCCGCCCTGGCGGTCCTCCACAGAAGGAAAATTCCCGTGTGGCGGCTGGCCGAGGCCGCCAGCCTCCCGGCCGCAGCTCTCGTCGCAGCGGGGCGATGGGGGTGTTTCTTCAACGGTTGCTGTTACGGGAAAGTCTCCACCGCTTCCTGGGCGATCCGGTTCCCCTTCGACCCGATCGGGGTGACCCGGCATGCGACCGAGCTTTACGAGTCGTTTTCGGCGCTTTTCCTTTTCGCTTTCCTGTGGGTGATCGAAAGAAAGATCGGGACAGGCCGCCGAAAGCGGCAGGCCTCGATTCTCTGGCCCCTCTTCCTGGCCGGCTACGGAGGGATCCGGCTGGTCGTGGACCGTTTCAGGGGGATGTGGACCTTGGAACGCCCCGGGCCCTGGCCTGGAGCCTGGGGGTCTTCCTGCTTGGGGCAGTCTGGTTTTCAGTCTCCGCCTTCCGCCCGCCAAAACCTGAAGAGGAGAGGGGGAAAGACCGGTGAGTCCCGGGATGCTCGGGCCCCTGTTCGCCGTGGCCGCGATGCTTTACGGGCCCTACCTCTGGGCCTGGGTCAGGAAAGAGCCGATGGGCGCCTACGGACTTGAGCTTCGTCCCTCACGCAGGGGGCTGTTCGAGGCGACGGCCCTCGCCGCCCTGACCCTTGTCCCGCTGACGGCCATGGTGTTCGCGGGCTGGCCTGGGCGAACCTGGCCCCGAGACCTGCCTTTCTCGGCGGTCATGGCATTTGCCTCTTCCGGCCTCGTGGCGGCCGTGTCCGAAGAAGTCTTTTTCAGAGGCTGGGTTCAGACTCTGCTGACCCGATTTTTCCATCCCGCCCCGGCAATCGTCGGCGCGTCGGCCCTTTTTGCCCTTTCCCACCTGGTGTTCCGCTCCGATCCCTTCTACCTTTTGACGTTCTTCCCGGGCCTGGTGATGGGGTGGCTCCGTTCGAGGCACGGTGACATCGCCCCGGCGATCCTCTACCACCTGCTGGGCAATCTCTGGGCGATCTGGTTTTTTCCCCATCCCTGAACGTGAAGGGGGAGGCGGTTTTCGCCGCCTCCCCCTTTTTTATCCGTTTTTCCTTACCCGTCGTCCCTATTTCTTCTTCAGCTGCTTCACGACGTCGATAACGGTGCCATCCCGCCACTCGATGACGCCGATGATGCGATTCTCGGTTTCGACGGGATCCGTCGGTCCGCACATCTCGTGGGCCCGAGCGACGAGTTCGTCCATGGAGACGAGGGGGACGTTCCCGGCCGCCTGGCAGGCGTCGATGAGATCCTTGCGGCGGGGGTTGATCGTGACGCCGTACTCGGTGACCAGCGCGTCGACGACCTCGCCGGGCGTCGTGACCGAATAGACCTGGTCGACGACGCAGGGGATGCGGCCGCGCAGCAGGGGCTGGCTGATGATCGTGAGCTTGGCTCCCGCGGCGGTGTCCTGGTGGCCGCCGATGCCGTGGAGCAGGGCCCCGTCGGCCTCGGTGTTGACGTTCACGTTGAAATCGCGGTCCATCTCGGTGGCGCCCAGAATGACCACATCGAGCATGTTGACCGCCGTACCCGCGTTCCACGGGTTGGCGTACCAGTCGGCCGAGATCTCGATGTGGTTGGGGTTTTCGGCGATGGACTTCACGGCCTCGAGGTCGAAGGACTGGACGTCCATGAGCTTCTCGACGTAGCCTTCCTTGAGCAGGTCCACGAAGTAGCCGGTGATGCCGCCGAGTCCGAAGCTTCCCCGGACCCCCCGCTTCTTCATGGCTTCCTTCATGAAGGCGGTGACCGCCAGGGAGATGCCGCCGGCCCCCGTCTGGAAGCTGATGCCTTCCTTGAAGTAGGGGCTGGCCTCGATCAGGCGGGAGGCGTACTTGGAGATCAGAAGGCGCAGCGGGTCGCGGGTGATCCGGGTTGTCCCGGAAACGATGCCCGCAGGGTCTCCGATGCTTTCCATCACGGCGACGATGTCGGCGTAGATCTGTGGGATGGAAACCGGAGCGGCCGGGAACGGAACGAGGTTGTCCGTCACGGCTACGACGCAGTCCGCATACATGGCGTCGGTGAAGGCGTAGCCGAGCGACCCGCAGGCGGATTTCCCCTGGGAGCCGCAGAGGTTGCCGTAGGCGTCGGCGGTCGGCGCGGCCACGAAGGCCACGTCGATCTTCACGTCGCCGGACACCACGGCCCGGGGGCGTCCGCCGTGGCTTCGAAGGACCACGGGAACGTCCATTCCGCCTTCCGAGACCATCTGTCCGATCGGGCCGTTGACGGAACCCATGATCCGGCGGATGACCCCGCTTTTGATGTGCTCGATCAGTTTCTTGTGGACGCCGAACAGGGCGGTCGGGAAAAGGGTCAGGTCCCGGATGCCCATTTCGGCACAGGCGTCGATGACCGCGTTGACCACGAAGTCCCCGTTCCGGAGATGATGATGGAACGAGACGGTCATGCCGCTTTTGAGGCCCGACGCCGCGATGGCGGCCTTCAGGTCGGGGACGACCTTGCTGGTGCGGTCGCTGAATGCCGCGCGAAGCTTCGGTCCGGCCCGGTTGCCCTCGGGTTTGCGGGCGTGCTCGCCCATGAAGGGGAGCGTCTTGCCGTAGCCTTCGATGAATTCGGGGATTTCCCGTCCCAGGATGTTCTTAGGCATTGTCGGTTCCCTCCTCCAGGAGGCCCGCCCGGGTGAGCGTGAAGAGAGCCCTCTTCACGACGGGGGCGTCCACCATCCGTCCGTCGACCTGCACGGCGCCAAGTCCCCGCTCCGCCGCTTCCTTTGCCGCTGCGACGATCTTCCGGGCGCGCTCGATTTCCTTTTCCGTCGGGGTAAAGACCTCGTGGATGATGGGAATCTGGTTAGGGTGAATGACGCTCTTGCCGTCGAAGCCCAGCTGTTTGATGAACTCCGTCTCCCGTTTCAGCCCTTCGTCGTCGGTGATCCTCGGGAAAACCGTGTCGAGTGCGTCGACGCCCGCGGCACGGGCGGCAACGATGACGCTCTTGCGGATCCCCTCGAGTTCCGTTCCCTCCGGGGAACGGTTGGTCCGCAGGTCCGCCGTGAGGTCTTCGCCTCCGGGGATGACCGCGGTCACGCGCGGTGAGGCGGTGGCGATGTCATAGGTGTTGAAGATCCCCCGTGCCGTTTCGAGCAGGCAGAAGATCTTCGTTTTGCCGACCTCGAGGCCCGCTTTCTCCTCGATCTCGGAGAGAGCCTCGTCGAGCTGTTTCACCGTGGCGGCGTCGTCCACCTTCGGGGCGCGGACGCCGTCCAGCCTGCCCAGCGGGACGAGGGTTTCGATGTCTTTCCTCCAGTATTCGGTATCGAGGCCGTTGATGCGGACGGTAACCTCGCAGGAGCCGAACTCTCCCCTTTTCAGGACGTCGCGGATGAGGATTCGGGCGGCGTCCTTCTCCCGGACGGCGACGGCGTCCTCCAGGTCCAGGATCAGACCGTCGGGTGCGAAGAGGTGCCCCCGCAGCAGCATGTTCGGGTTATTGCCGGGGAGGTAGAGCATCGTGCGTCGCAGCCTCATGCTTCGTCCCCTCCCTTCAGTCGGGTGACGGCGGCCTCGACGCGGGCCTTCAGGACCAGGTCGAGCGCTCCATTGTCCTGGACCGTGATCGTCAGGTCCTTGATTTCCAGTTGGCCCAGGGTTTCCCTGACGGCCTTGTCCATGGCCTTCGAAAAGCGGGCCACGCTGGCGCCGGCCAGGGTCAGGGCGATTCCCGTCCCCGGGTCGGTTTCGGATACCGTGACAAGGCAGTCCATGGATTCCACGGTTCCGGCCTGTGCGGTTTTCATGATGGAGACCTCCTTCGGTTTTTCTTTCCCGATGCGAAAGGGGCCCACCGCGCTGCAGTGGGCCCCCAGGGGTCCTTGGGTGCGGGCTTTACTGGGGCAGGTGCTCCCAGGCGCACATTTCCTTCGCCTTCGCGGAAATTTCGGCGTCGAACTTGTCGTAGTCCGGCAGGATCTTCCGGGCGACGGCGCGGGCCATGTCGAGGGTCGAGACGGCCTTCTTCTCCCACTCGGNGTCGCCGTTGTCGCGGAACACGTCGTAGGTCAGGTCCTTGCCTTCGACGAGGACGGAGCTGATGGCGGCTTCGAGCTTACGGCCCGCTTCTTCGAGGCCGAGGTACTCGAGCATCATCGTGGCGGCGTTCAGCAGGCCGCAGGGGTTGATCTTGTACTGGTGGGCGTACTTCGGCACGGAACCGTGGCTGGGCTCGAACAGGGCGAAGTCCTTCCCGATGTTGCCGCTGGGGGCGAATCCCATGCCGCCCACAAGCTGGCTGGCCTCGTCGGAGAGAATGTCGCCGAACACGTTCGGCGTGACGACGACCTGGTAGTCCTGCGGGTTCTTGATCAGCCACATGGCGGTGGCGTCGGCGTTCTCGTCGATGGCCTTGATTTCGGGATATTCCTTGGCGATGGCCAGGAAGATCTCCTTGAACATCCCGTCGGTGGCGCGGATGACGTTGGCCTTGGTGGAGCAGACGACCTTGTTGCGGCCGGTGGCCTTGGCGTACTCGAAGGCGGCGCGGATGATGCGATCGCAGCCTTCCTTGGAGAAGACCTTCCAGGAGACGGCGACTTCTTCCTTATCCTTGAAGCGGGCCATGCCGGGGTGCATGTCGAAGTGTTCCTTCGGGGTGGGGCGGAACTCGACGGCGGCGTAGAGGTCTTCCGTGTTCTCTCGGAACATGACGATGTCGACCTTGGGGTCGCCCTTCAGGGGGCAGATGATGCCCGGCATCGACTTCGCGGGGCGCAGGTTGATGTACAGGTCGAACAGCTGGCGCATCTGCAGGATGGCGGATTTGAATCCCTTCACGCCGGCCTTGGAGGTGATGGCGGCCATGAGGGCTGCGTCGCTCTCGCGAAGCGTCTTTCTGGTCTCCTCGGGAACCGTGTTGCGCTTGGGGTCGCCCTCGGGGAGTTCGAGGCAGGACTTGGCCCACATGCACCAGCCCATATCGGCGCGAACCCAGTCGATGGGCAGGCCCATGGCCTTGTCCATGGCCTGCATGACGATCATGGCGCCTTCCATGACGTCGAACCCGGAATCGTCACCCGGGATGTAGGCGACCTTGTAGCGGGGTTTCGTCTCCTTCACTTTCAGCACGTTTCGGATATCCATGCGGTTTGACCCTCCCTTGGGTTTTGTGTTTTTCAGCGTGGCGCGGGATAAACCCGCGCCACGTTCGCTACTTGGAAAGTCCCAGCGACTTCTTCACGTGGGGGATCAGCCCGCCGTCCTCGATGAGGCCCCGGACGAACTCGGGGTAGGGCGGGAACTTGAAGACCTTGCCGCCCGCGGTCCTGATCTCTCCGGAGTCGAAATCGATCTCGACGGTCTCGCCGGCGTTGACGGCATCGACGGCTTCCGCGGAAACGATGATCGGCAGGCCCTCGTTGAGGCAGTTGCGGTAGTAGATGCGGGCAAAGCCCTTGGCGATGATGGCGCCGATGCCCCGCTCCTTCAGGCAGGTGACGGCCTGCTCGCGGCTGGAGCCGCAGCCCCAGTTCTTTCCTCCGACGATGATGTCGCCGGCCTGGGCGTTCTTCGTGAACTCGGGATCCAGGTCTTCCAGGGCGACCTTGGCCATTTCGGCGCGATCCTTGATCGTGTAGGTGTACTTTCCGGCGAAGATGACGTCGGTGTTGACGTCATCCCCGTACTTCCAGACCTTTCCCTGGATCTTCATGGTTACAGCACCTCCCGCGGGTCGGCGATCTCGCCCTTCAGGGCGGAGGCGGCGACGGTCATGGGGCTGGCGAGGTAGATGAAGCTCTCCTTGTTGCCCATGCGCCCCTTGAAGTTACGGTTGGCAGTCGAGATGCAGGCTTCGCCTGGGGCGAGGATTCCCTCGTGGTTGCCCATGCACGGCCCGCAGCCGGGGTTGGTGATGACGCATCCGGCATCCATGAACACGTCCAGCAGCCCTTCGTTGAGGGCCTGGCGGTACACCCTCCAGGAGGCCGGGATCACGATCGTCCGGACGGCGACTTCCTTTCCCTTCAGGATTCCGGCCGCAAGGCGCAGGTCCTCGATCCTGGCATTGGTGCAGCTGCCCAGGAAGGCCTGGTGGATCTTCGTGCCCTTGACGGCGTCGATCGGAGCCCAGTTGTCGACGGTATNGGGCTTGGCGACGCAGGGAACCAGGTCGGCGAGGTCGTAGGTCAGTTCCTTCGCATAGACGGCATCCTCATCGGCCCAGATCGCTTCCCACTCGGACGTCTTCTCGATGCCCCTGATGGCGTCCAGCACCTTCTGGTCGGGGGNGCAGACGGCGTTCTTCGCGCCCATCTCGATGCCCATGTTGCAGAGGGTCATCCGCTCGGCGATGGTCATTTCGGAAATGGCCGGGCCGTGGAACTCGACGGACATGTAGTCGGCGCCGTCGGCCTTGATGTCGCCGATGATCTTCAGGATCAGGTCCTTGGCGGAGACGCCCTTGCTGAACTTGCCCTTCACGGTGACCTTGAGGGACTCGGGGACCCGGAACCAGATCTTGCCGGTAGCCCAGGCCGCGGCCATCTCGCTTCGGCCGATGCCCGTGGAGAAGGCTCCGTAGGCTCCATAGGTGCAGGTGTGGCTGTCGCTGCCGATCATGATGAGCCCGGGAAGCGCGAAGCCCTCCTCGCACATCTTCTGGTGGCAGACCCCGCCCTTGCTCGTGACGTCGTAGAAGTGGGGGATTCCCTGTTCTTCGACGAATTCCCTGATTTCCTTGTGGTTGATGGCGTGTTCGTCGGTCGGGGCCGGGATCGCGTGGTCGAGGATGAAGACCAGATGGTCCGGCTTCCAGACCTTGGNGACGCCGATCTTCTTGAAGGTTTTCGCGATCGGTGCGGCGTTGTCGTGGCTCATGCAGAAATGGGGTTCGACCGTGACGACCTCGCCGGCCTTGACCTCGTAACCCGCTGCCTTGCCGAGAACCTTCTCAGCAAACGTCTTGCCCATGAGTCGTTCGCCTCCCTACTTCCTGGCCGCCTGGGCCTTGAGGTACTCGATCAGGCCGCCGCTGGCCATGATGTCCTTCTCGAGATCCGTGACCGCGTCTCCCTTGAACGTGTTGCCGTTGGTCACGTCTTTGATCTCACCCGTGGTGATGTTCACTTCGAGGTCGTCGCCGTCCTGGATCTTGCCCGCCTTGATGGCGTCGCTCAGGCCGTTGACGAAGAGCACCGGGTAGCCGTTGTTGATGGCGTTGCGGTAGTAGATGCGGGCGAAGGATTCGGCCAGCACGACGGGGATGCCCAGCTCCTTCAGGCAGTAGACGGCGTGTTCACGGCTGGAGCCGCAGCCGAAGTTGCGCCCGGCCACGACGAAATCGCCGGGTTTGGCTTCCTTGGCGAACTTCTCCTTGCCGGGGTAGTACTCGAAGGAGAATTGGGCCATTTTCTTCGGGTCGGTCTCGGCGAGGTACTTGTTGTGGTAGATCAGGTCCGTGTCGACGTCGTCGGTGAAGACCCAGGCTTTTCCGCGCAGGACGTTCTGTTCCATGGTCTGTCCCTCCTTAAACCTATAGGCCTACTTCAGGATGTCCCGCGGGTCGGTGAGGACGCCCTTCACCGCGGAGGCCATCGCCGTCATGGGGCTCACGAGGTAGGTGTGGCTGCCCTTGCCCACCTTGCCGATGAAGTTCCGGTTCGTGGTGGAAACGCCCACATCGCCGCCCGGGAGCACGCCGTAATGCTCGGCGGTGCAGAGGCTGCAGGTCGGGTTCGTGAAGATGACGCCCGCCTCCAGGAACTTCTGGATGAATCCCGCCTCGGCGCACTGCTTCATGACCTCGCGGGTGCTCGGGGTGATGATCGTCCGCACGGTGTCGCTGACCTTGAAGCCGGAGAGCTTCAGGATCTCGAAGGCGGCGGCGATGTCCTCGAAACGGCCGTTGGAGCAGGACCCGATGTGGACCTGGTCGATGTGGGCACCGGCGGCTTCGCGGACGGTCTTCACGTTGTCCGGGGCGTCGGGGCAGGAGGCCATCGGTTCGAGATTCGTCACGTCGAAGTGCAGGTCGTCGCTGTAGACGGCGTCCGCGTCGGCCCTGATGGCCTCGATGCGGTCGAGAACTTCCTTGCCCGCGCGCGCAACCAGCCAGTCGAGCACTTNCCCGTNTGGCATGATGAGTCCCACCTTGCCGCTCATCTCGGTCACCATGGAGCAGAGGGTGATCCGGTCGGCGAGCGAGCTCTTCTCGATCGTGTCGCCGTAGAACTCGACGGCCTTGAAGAACATGCCGTCGGCGCCGAGCTTGCCCACGAGGAACGTGAGGTAGTCTCGCATGCAGACGCCTCTGCCGAAGGAACCGGTGGTCGTGATCTTCATGGTCTCCGGGACGCGGAACCAGAGGGTCCCGTTGATCCAGGAGGCGACGATGTCGGTGTTGCCCACGCCGGAGGCGAAGGCGCCGACGCCGCCGAGGAGGTTCATGTGGCTGTCGGTCCCGAGGATGACGTCGCCCGGCTTCACGAGCCCGTGCTCGAGGAGGACGTGCTGGCCGATGCCCCAGTTGACGTCGAAAACCTTGCTGATGCCCTGGCGCTTGGAGAAGTCGCGGATGATCTTCTGGTTGTTGGCCACCTTCTCGGCGTGGGCCGGTGCCTGGAGGTCGAAGGTGAAGGCGATCTTGTCCGGATCCCAGACCTTCGCCTTGTCCGTCACCTCGTCGAACTGCAGGACGCAGTTCGGGCCGCCGAAATCGCGGGCCGTGGAAAGGTCGATGTTGCACCAGACCCGGTCGCCTACCTGGACTTCCTTGCCGGAAGCCCGCTGGATGATCTTTTGGATCATCGTTTTGCCCATGGCGTTACACCTCCCGTAAAAGTTGGTGGAGAAACCCTACTTCATGCCCAGGAACGATTTGATGGTCTCGAAGTTCACGAAGTCGGCCTTGTTGACCACCACGCCCTCCGGGCTCCTGAGGGTTCCGTCGCCCTCGTGCGCGTGGTTGGCGATGATGTGGGCGATCTTCGTCGAGACGCCGTTCCGCATGGCCAGGACCGTGCCCGAGAAGGGGTGGCGGAGATCCTTGCCGAGCTGGGACTTGACCGTTGTGCCCTCGGGATTCTTCTCGTACTCGACGAGCTTGCCCACGTCGTGAAGGATGGCGCCGGCGATCAGGTCGTCATGGTCCAGCTGGAACCCGCCCTCGTCCTTGTAGAGGGCGTTGAATTCCTCGTAGATCACCTTGCTGACTCGGATGACTCCCCGGGTATGGGTGAGGAAGGAGGCGGGGCAGTTGGGGATGAGCAGGGTGAAGGGAATCTTCGTCATGTCCTCGGGTTCCCAGCCGCCGGTTTTCAGGGCGTCCACGTACGTGTCGACGACCTGTTCGCGCAGTTTCGGGTCCGTGATCCAGTTGATTTCCGGAATCAGCTCCACGATTTTCTCTCTCATGATTCTTCCCTCCCGTGTCTTGTTTTGGAACAAAGAATCATCCCTGGTCTTCCAGGGAGATGCTTTCCTGAAGGGTGTGGTAGACCCGCTCGATATGGGTTGCCGCGATCCTTGCGGCCAGCTTCGGGTCGTGATCGACGATGGCGGTGTACAGTCCGGAATGTTCCTTGAGAAAGGCCTGTTTGTCGGTCAGGCGGCTGTATATCCGGTCGTGGGCGGCCATGATGAGGTTAAAGGTCATCTTCACGATGTTCACGAAGATGAAGTTGTGGGTCGATTCGGCCAGGGCCAGGTGGAAGTCGAAGTCGGTCTGGGCCCTGTGCGTGGTCGACTCCAGGTTCTGTTCGGTTCGGGACAGGATGCGGCGGAGCTTGGTGAGGTCCGACGGCAGCGCCCGCTTGGCGGCTTCCCCCGCGATGGCCGGGTCGATGATGCGCCGGGCCTCCATAAGTTCCAGAACGGCGGCGCCTTCCAGGGGGATGTTCCGGGATTCGCCGGTCTCGGTCACGGGCCTTCGGACGAAGCGCCCCTTTCCCGGGACGCTCTCGATAAGCCCGATCAGCTCGAGGACGCGAAAGGCTTCCCTCAGAGAACTGCGGCTTACGCCGAGATCCTCCATCATCTGCCTCTCCGGGGGAAGCGGATCGCCGGGACGCAATTCCCCCCGGGAGATGAGGTCCTTCAGTTCCTCCACGACTTTCTCGTAGATCCGGGTCGGTTTGACCTTTCTGGTTTCCATGGGAACCCTCCTAGCGTGGACCACCCAGTGCACTTATACCCTTGAAATGTTGAAAGCACAAGGGGGTCGGGCGCGTCTGAATATTAAGATATTTGCCAGTCAATTCGAGTCAATCGAAGGGTATTTTCGTCGAAAGGAATCTATGGGTCAGACCAAAAGGAGGAAGAGGCAGTCTACTGTTCAGACCACGCTGTTCAATTCTAGCCGGATCGCACCGCTGCGGCAAGAGGGAGGTCGTTGAGAAAAAAGCCCGTCTTTCGCATCCGTAAAAAGGCCCTTGTTTGACCTTGCCGCGTCACGGTATATGATAAAAAGCTTTACGCAAACCAATCCGAAGGGGGAAAAACTTTTGAACTGGAAGAAGACGACGATGCCGCTCCTGTTGTCCCTTTCCCTGGTCCTGGCGTCAAGCGGGGTTTCGCCTGCCGCCGCGGCAAAGCCTGCCTTGAGGAATCCCGCGCCTGCGGCTTCCGCGCCGGCTGCGAAACTGCCCGGGGGTTCGGAGGGGCGAGGGGCCTATTTCGTCACCCTGGATTGGGTAAAGGACAATTTGCGGGGCATCGTCCTGCTCGACGCGCGCCCCGCTTCCCTTTACGGCGGCGGGCACATCCCTGGGGCCGTCAACGCCGAATGGCAATCCTTCAGCTCGATGAAAGGGCTCCCCGGAAGCAGGGGCTGGGCGACGCTTCTGGCGCCGAAATCGCTCGCGGCCCGCATCGGAGCCCTTGGAATCGACGGCTCGCGTCCGGTCATCGTCTACGGGGAACCGGGAAGCTGGGGACAGGAGGGCTTCGTTGCCCTGACCCTGAGAATGGCCGGAGTGTCGGGGGTTCGCGTCCTCGACGGAGGCTGGCCGGCCTGGCGCGCGGCCGGGCTTCCCGCTACGAAGGAATATCCCAAAGCCCGTCCCGCCAACTTTCGGATCAAGGCCTTCCGGGATGACCTGAGAGCTACGGTCGACCATATCCGTGAACGGATGGGGACAGCGAAGCTTCTGGACGTGAGGACCCTCGAGGAGTACCGNGGGGCCCGGTACTTCAGCGAGAAACGNGGAGGCCACATCCCCGGAGCGGTCCTCGTTCCCTACAACAATCTCGTGGGCAGGGACGGAATGCTGCTGCCCGAACCGGACCTCAGGGCGCTTTTCGAGAAAGCGGGAATCCGGCCGGAGGACGAGATCATCACCTACGACACCGCGGGCGTGCGGTCGGCCTATTCGACGTGGGTGCTTCTCATGCTGGGTTACCCGAAGGTGAGATGCTACGACGCTTCCTTCCACGAGTGGGCCGGAATCCCGGAACTCTCCGTCGAAACCGGGGATCCGGGCGAACTGCCCGTCCTCACGGCCTCCGGCCAGCCGGGGGCGCAACCGGCGCCTGTGGTCGCTCCGGTTGCTTCGAAGGATGTCCAGGCCGTTTCGGAGGATGCGAAGCCGCAAGCACCGCAACCGGTTCCCGTCCCGGTTCCCGTCGTCGTCCAGCCCGTGTCGAAAGACATCCCGCCGGCTTCGGGAGACGCAAAACCCCAGGCGCTGAAGCCGATTCCGATCGTCGTCCAGCCCGTCCAGCCGGCGATCTCCTCCCCGACGCGACGGGGGCGGTTCCTCCGGCCGTACAGGGGAAACCTGCTGCGGCCGTGGCCAGGATCATCGCCCTTCGCTGGAACAGGGAGGGAAATACCATTCGGGCGGTCGTCGACCTGGACAAGGTTGCGGAACCCCGTGTCCTGGTCAAGCCGAACCTGGTCGAGCTTACCTTCGGCGCCCTTCCGGCGGCTTCGATGACGGGACTGTCTTCCCCCTATGGAAAGGACGTTTCCGTGGTTCTGGTCGAATCCGGGACCCAGTCCATCCTGAGGTTTTCGCACAAGGCCAGGGTTGTCAAGCATTTCCAGCTGGAAAAACCTTACCGGTACGTCGTCGATTTCCAGTTCTGAGGAGGGCATGACATGAGATTCCGGGTCACCGAGGAGGGAAACGGATCCTTCGACAGCGACAGGACCCTGAACGGCCTCGAGGTCCTTTCGAGGGAAGGTCGGAAAATGCGCAGCATTGTGGCCTGGCGGGTCAACCGGTACCTTCGTCCTCTTTCCTGGGAGGTCTCGGAGGACTGTTCGGTTTCGTTCGTGGACACCTCCTGCTTCGAAGGCAAGGAGGTCTACCGGCGCACGCTCACATTCCTCCTCGTGCTGGCCTGTCGGAAGGCCCTGGGCAGGGAAGTGGTGGTCCGCCATTCTCTGAGCGACGGCTACTACTGCGAAACGCCCGGCGAGGCCCTGTCTTCCTCCCAGGTGGAGGCCGTGCGCGGGGCGATTTCGGACCTGGTCGCCCGCGATTTGCCCGTCGCACGGGAGGTCCTGTCACTGGACCGGGCGCGGACGCTTTTCGAGAATCAGGGGAACCGGGACAAGGCCGAGTTGCTGCGGTGGATCGGGATCGATCCGGTCGAAACCTACCGGATCGGAGACAGAAACGGCTTCTTCTACGGACCGCTGGCTCCGACGACCGGGTCGGTGGAGGTTTTCGACCTGGTTTCCCATGCGCCCGGGATGGTTCTCAGGTTCCCCACCGTGGCCTCCCCGGCGAGACTGCCGCCGTTCCAGCCTCCCCGGCGGCTTTCCGATGTCTTCCTCGAATACGCGGGCTGGCTCGACATCCTGGGAATCAGCACGATGGAAAGCCTTCACCGGGCCGTGGCGTCCGGCAGGGCCACCGACCTCATCCTGATCTCCGAAGCCCTTCATTCGCAGCGCCTGAACCGGATCGCCGAGGAAGTCGTGTCNGAGGGGGAATGCCGCCTGGTCTGCATCGCCGGACCGTCGGGCTCCGGCAAGACCACCACTTCCCACCGGCTTGCCGTCCAGCTGGCGGTCTGCGGGAGGCGCTCGAAGATCCTGGCGATGGACGACTATTTTCTCGAGAGGAGCAAGACTCCCAGGGATGCGGAAGGCAACTACGATTTCGAGGCGATCGAGGCGCTCGACATGGACCTGTTGAATGTCCACATCGCCGATCTTTTGGACGGCAGGCCCGTCCGTCCTCCCCGTTTCGACTTCCTCAACGGAACGCGGGAAGCAGGAGCCGAATTCCGGCTGGAGAAGGGGGAAATCCTTGTCATCGAGGGGATTCACGGCCTGAATGACCAGGTGGGGCGGGAAACCCCCGACGTGGAGAAGTTCCGGGTCTACCTGTCCCCTCTCACGGGAGTCAACCTGGATCGACACAACCGCACCAGCACGACCGACAACCGCCTGCTCAGGCGCCTGGTCCGGGATCACCGCACGAGAGGGAAGAAGCCCGAGGCGACCCTGCTTCAATGGCCTTCGGTGATCCGGGGCGCGACGCGCCACATTTTTCCCTACCAGGAGAAGGCGGACGCGATGTTCAACTCGGCGCTGGTCTACGAACTTTCGGTCCTGAANGGGTACGCGGAGCCGCTCCTTCGGACCGTGCGGGAGGAATCGCCCGTTTTCGGNGAAGCGGCCCGTCTTCTGGATCTGCTCCGCTATGCGCCCTTCATCCCCGCCGACAATGTCCCGAACAACTCCATCCTGCGGGAATTCATCGGGGGAAGCTGTTTTTAGCGGATGAACCCCGGTACGGGAAACGGGAAAAGGCGGGGAGCCCCATGTGGGTTCCCCGCCTTCGCATTCAAAGGATCGCGGCTTAAAGCGCAACCGGTTTGCAGAGGCTCTTCGCTTCCTTGGCCACCCTCCCGCAGTTTTCGCAGACGAACTTTCCGTCCTTGACAAGCTCGACGTACTTGTCGAACTCCGCTTCCACCATCCCCATGTTCTGGTAGTAGCAGAGGTGGTTCTCATGGTCCGGATGCGGCCAACCCAGCTTAGACATGGACATCCCTCCCGAGAGATTTTTCTAATGCCCATTCATTATATTGCATCGAAACATCAACGCCAAGGTAGAGCCAAACCCTACCACCCTCCTCCGCCTCCTCCTCCGCCTCCTCCTCCGCCTCCTCCTCCGGAACCGCCGCCGCCCCCGCCTCCTCCCCCGAAGCCCGATCGGCTGCCGGGCGCGACGGAAGCCTGGGAGATGGCGCCGGACAGGCCGGAGCCGAAATTCGAGGCGAAGGCGCCAGCGTTGAAGCCGCGAAGGGCATTCCCCATGTACCAGGAAGGATGGTATCCGCCCCTCCAGGTTTCCGGGGCGGTTCCTTCGGCCGCCATGCGGGCGAAGACCTCAGAAAACTGTTCCGACCACTCCTGCTCGACCCCCAGGGCCAGGGCGTAGGGAAGGAATCGCTCGAACAGTTCGGGGGTGCGGTCGGGAGGGTTCAGCCGGTTAAGCCGGTCGGCTTCCGCGACCGAAAGGTAGAGGCGGAAACCTTCGATCTCGTCCATGACCTTCCGCCCGAAGGGAGTTCGGGCCTTCAGGAGCCAGGCGAAGAGGACGTTCGACAAAACCAGGAGGACCACCACGGCGAGCAGGCTCCAGGAAACGATCCCGGCCAGGTCTTTGCCCATCAGGGACATCGCGGAAACGATCGGGACGAGAAAAACGAGCATGGCCAGAAGGCCGATCAGAGAGCGGAATCGCCGCGGGCCGTTCTTCACGCCCTTCGCCTGCCTTGCGATGCCGGCGAGGAAGGCCAGACCGAAAAGAGCCAGCAGCGGGAACACGAACGCGTAGGCCACGTCGACGGGCAGGTTCCCCGCATCCGGGTCGAGCATGACGCTCAGGACCAGGGCAAGAATCGTCAGGAGGACGCCGAACACGAAAAAGCCGGTGTTCCTGACGAAGGTTTTCCGGTAATAGCGGTTCTTCAGGAGATCCTTAAGGGCGGTCACGGCTCCGCCGATGGCGACGTGGTTTGCCTGGTTCACCGCCATCGTTTCGTGAAGGCCGACGAGAGGATGGACGGCGACGCGTTCTTCGGCGTCGAGGGAGTCGAAATCGGGCTTCGGCCCGCGCCGGAGGAAATAGGAGTCCCCGTCCTGTTCGATGGCCAGGATGCCCTTCACTGCGGCGTTCAGGAGAGTGGCCGTGAAGCACCGGTCGTCGTACCCCATCCGGTAAAGATACCGGACCCCGCCGGGAGTGAACCCCTCCGGCGGGGCGAAGCGGGGGATGATCGTCCCCGGTCGCGGATCCCTGCCGTAGCGGAACCAGACCAGGAAATAGTAGAGCAGGAGAACCGCGAGCCCGGCATACAGGGCCAGCCTGCCCGCGTTGTCCCGGAGTTTCCATGCGAGTTTTTCGGACCGGGAGGGTTCCGGGACGATCCCCTTGGGCCATCCCGCCACGATGGAAAAACCCTCCCCGGGGTAAAGGGCGCGCGTTGTGGCGAATCGCGGCGTGCCGCCGAGGCCCTGAAGGATCCGGAAATCCCTTCCCCGTTCGCCCATTTTTCCCGTAAAGGCCTCCGTCATCGTGACGCGGGCTCCCCCCGGCAGATGGACCACGCACCAGGCCGAGTCGATCGGCCATTGCCAGCCGTTGCCCGTCACGTTCCAGTAAAGCTCGTCGTGATCCTTGAAAAAGCCGATCTGGCGAGCCGTCCGGTAGACGAGGGTATAAGCGTGATCACCGGGCGACAGAAAACGGTCGGGGTCGCCGATCCTGACCCTTTTGCCGTTCGAGAGGGAGTGGACGCTGAAGGGTTCCTGCCGCCCGTCCCGCATGACGGCCACGACCTCGAAGGGGACGACGACGGAGTTCCCCTCGAGGTCCCGGTAAGTCGTCGGGAAGTCCCGGAAGATCCCGCGACGGATGGTCTGTCCCTCTGCGCGGACCCGGATCGTCTCCGTGACTTCCAGGGAGGCGTCGGACCGGACGGTCACCTCGCTCCCGTACTCGAGCACGCGCTCATCGGCCGGGGAGGCCTCGGGGGAAAACCCGAGAAACAGCGCGCACAGCAGCGCCGCTGGCAGGAAAAAGCGCGGAGGGTGGATCTTCATCCTGCTTTCCGCCTAATTGAAACGGACCTGGGGAGCCTTGCGCTCTCCGGCGTCTTCCAGTTCGAAGAAATCGCCCTTCGCGAAGCCGCTAAGGCGGGCGATGAGGTTGCTCGGGAAGCTGTCGACAAGGACGTTGTTCTCCCGTACGGTCCCGTTGTAATACCGGCGGGCCATCTGGATCTGGTCCTCGATCTCTCCCAGGCTTTTCTGGAGGTCGAGGAAGTTTTCGTTGGCCTTCAGTTCCGGATAGGCTTCCGCCACGGCGAAAAGGGTTCGCAGGGAAGCGGTCAGGGCCGTTTCGGCGGCGGCCTGCTCCTTGACCGTTCCCGCGCTGACGGATTGCGCCCGGCACGACGCGACCTTTTCGAACAGATCCTTCTCGTGCGTCGCGTACCCCTTGACGGTTTCGACGAGGTTCGGGATCAGGTCCACCCTCCGTTTGAGCTGAACATCGATCCCGCTCCAGGCTTCAGCCATCATGTTCTTCAGCCGGACGAAGCGGTTGTAGGTGGAAACGGACCAGGCGAAGACAAGGGCGACGATGGCGGCAAAGATTCCGATCATGAGCACGGCAATTCCCCCATTCGGGATAGAGATCGACTCCATTTTAGCCGAAGAATGAGGGTTGAAGGAGGAAGTGATAGAATTGCAACCGGTTGAACGAAAGGGGCGTGCGGCATGAGGGTAACGATGGTCCAGGTGGCTTGCGAGGCCGGGGTTGACAAGGCGACGGTCAGCCGAGCCCTGAAGGGGGATCCGCGGATCTCTCTCGCGACGCGCCAGAGGGTCTGGGAAGCGGTGAAAAGGCTGGGCTACGAACCGGATGCCGTGGCGAAGGGGCTTTCGAGCAGCAAGAGCGGGATGGTCGCCGTCGTTTTCCGGTCCCTGTCGCCCGAGTGGACCGGGAGCTTCCTGTCCGGCGTGGAGCGCGTCCTCGCCAAGGGGCGGATGGATTTCATGGTCCGCTCGACGGGAGGGTTGCCCGGAGCAAGGGAAAGCCTCCTGAAAACCCTGCTGGCCCGCCGCATCGACGGGCTTGTCTGGCTGGATGCCGAAACGCGGCAGTTGCCGGCCCTGCCGGCCGTGACGGTCGGATTCAGGCTGGAAGGCGCCATGTCCGTTCTCATCGACCATGAAGAAGGGGCCAAAAAGCTGAGTTCGCTGGCGAAAGAAGAGCCGATCCGCTACCGGCCCGGACCGGATGCCCTTTTCCGCCCCATCGGCGAGCGCTTCGGGTCCCCGGAGGAGGACAAGACCCGCCGTCTTGGATGGGTGCTCTGCGACGGGGCCGTTCCCGGACCCGAAGAGCGGGCGATCCTGGCCTGCGGACAGGTGCCCTCGTGCAACCCGACCGATTTGCCGCTTCTCCTCTGGCCTGCCTTCGAAACCGGGGTGATCTCCGCGCGCCTTCTCCTGAACTCCATCAAGCGGCAGGAAGGCCTTCCGGAGGTCGTTCTGGTCCCGCCCCGCCTGGAAATCAGGGAAACGGCGGAAGGACGGGAAGGAAATTGTCTGACATTTTGAGTTTAGTTATACAATATAAATAAACTGGTGTTGACTCCATCCGAAACTTCTGGTATAAATACCCGGAGAAAGGAAACGGAGGGTGAAGGATGGATTTTTGCAGTGTCCCGACCAGCCGAATGAGACGAGCGAGACGAAGCTTCGCGGGCGTTGATTCAAAGGACGCCGCAAGGTTCTTTTCGCGGCTTTTCGAGTTCGGAAACGGAGGGTTCGATATGTGGCTGAAAGATAGCAAGGGCAACTGGTACATGGCGGGGCAGGAGCCGATCGGCGGAGTTTTCGCGGCGGCCGGAAGCTGGGAGAAGGATACGGAAGGCGGCTGGATTTTCGTGACCGCGTCCGCAGGCAGCCTTACCGGCGCAAAGGGGAGCGTCCATTCCCCGGTGCATTCCGTGATCGCCCTGTAGGGGATACGCCGGCACCCGTTCGGTTTTCCAAGGGGTGGCACGCGCCTGCGGCGCGTTCCACCCCTTTTTTCTTTCCGTTATACTGGCCGTAAACGTCGTACAGGAGAGTGAGCCTTGGTGAAAACCTCCCGTGACAAGTTCCGCCCGATTCCGATCGGTCTTTTCCTCGTTGTCGCCCTGGGAGGTGCCCTGGGTTTTTCCCTTGCATCCGGAGATGTTCCCATTTCCTTGCGTGAGGTCCTCTCCATCCTCGCTACCGGTCCCCTGAAAAACGCCGCATCTCCCGAAGGCCTGGCGAGCGCAGTCGTCTGGCAGGTTCGGCTGCCGAGGGCCCTCACGGCCCTGGCGACCGGGGCCGGGCTGGCCGGCTGCGGTGTTCTTTTCCAGGCGCTCCTGATGAATCCCCTCGCCGAACCCTATACGCTGGGGGTGGCTTCCGGCGCGGCTTTCGGCGCGGCGGCGGCGATTTCCTTCCAGTTGCCTTTCCTGACTTTCTGGGCCTTCGCAGGCAGCCTGGGGGCGCTGGGGGTGGTTCTTCTCCTGGGTGGGCGGGGGGCCCTGCGCGAACCCACACGGATGATCCTT
Source organism: Synergistales bacterium (assembly GCA_015657435.1). Classification (GTDB taxonomy): domain Bacteria; phylum Synergistota; class Synergistia; order Synergistales; family 79-D21; genus 79-D21. The sequence goes on from JADLKH010000004.1 coordinate 546,561, forward strand.
GCCGGAGTGGTCGTGGGAAGCATCCTGAGCGCGGCCATCGCCCTGCTGAAGGCCCTTTCGGGGCAGATGATGGCGGCGATCGTCCTCTGGATCATGGGCAGCTTCTCCGGTTCCGACTGGACCAGTACGGTCTGGTGCCTGCCGGCCGCGATCTGTGTGGCGGGATTGGGTCTCGGCCTTCACAGGGATCTCGATATCGTGTCCTCGGGAAGTCCCGCGCTCTTTCTGGGGGTGGACGAACCGCGACTGAGGTTCGGGTTGCTTTTGGCCTCGTCTCTGGCAACGGCGGTTTTCGTCTCGTTTTCAGGGGTTGTCGGCTTCGTCGGCCTCGTTGTTCCCCATCTGGTCAGGATCTCCGTCGGTCCCAACCACATCCGGGTCCTTCCCCTCTCTTTCCTCGGCGGAGGTCTGCTGATGCTGATGGCCGACCAGATGGCCCGAGGGCTTGCGGAGCTTCCGGTCGGCGTGATCACGGCCCTCATCGGAGGCCCGATCTTTTGCCTGCTTCTCTGGAGGCGCGCCTGATGCTGGCCGCCGTGGGCCTTTCCGCCGGGTACGGGGATGAACCGGTCATCCGGGAACTCTCGCTCACGGTGCGGCCGGGAGAGGTCCTGGCGCTGCTGGGTCCCAACGGGAGCGGGAAAAGCACCCTTCTTTCCGCGCTTTGCGGGGTGGTGAAGACCGCAGGCGGGGAGGTTCTGCTCGATGGCCGGCCGCTCCTCCGGATGAATCGGAGGAGCGTTTCGAGGAAGATCGCCTATGTTCCCCAGCAGTCCGTCTTTACGCAGGGGTTCAGGGTCGAGGAGATCGTGCTGATGGGAAGGTCATGTTGGCTGGGGCCCTTCGAGAGGCCGAAGGAGGACGACCTGCGGAGGGTGGAACGGGCCCTGGAAGCCATGGAGCTGCAGCAGGTCCGCGGGAAGCCCGTCACGGAGCTTTCCGGCGGGGAAAGCCAGAGGGCCTGCCTTGCCAGAGCCCTGGCGCAGGACACGCCGATCTGCCTGTTCGACGAACCGACCGCCTCTCTCGACCCGAGGCACGCGCTTCTGGTGATGGAACAGCTGGCCCGGCTGGCCCGGGAGGGGAAGGGAGTCGTGGTCGCGCTTCACGATGTGAACCTGGCTTTCCGGTACTCGGCGAGAATGGCTTTCCTCAGAGGGGGGCGGCTGCTTGGAGAATTTCTCCCGGAGGAGGTCGACGGAAGGATCCTGGAATCCGTTTTCGACGTTCGGTGGACGTTCGCGGAAGGCTTGGCAAAAGGGCGCAGAGCCTTTCCCGCCTAGGAGAAGAACGAAAAGGCCGCGTTCAGTATCCCGCCTGCCGCAAACGCGGTAAGAAGCATGATTCCCAGGCTTTTCGCCGTGTCGCGTGCCCCCAGTTCCTTCCAGAGGACGACGAACGTGGCGATGCAGGGAAAGGTCATGGCGAGAGTGACGGTTGCCACGACGAGCTGGTCTGCGGTGAGGCCGAGCGGGACGAGCATGCCCACGGCCACGTCCTTTCTGAGGATTCCCAGCAGGATGGCCCCGGCGGCCGATGCGGGAAGCCCGAGAACGGCGTTGAAAAGAGGGGCGGCCAGCCGCGACAGAAAGCCGATGACGCCTGCCGTGGTCAGGAGGTTGGCCAGCAGGATGCNCCCGAGCACCAGGGGAGTTGCCTCGAGAAGGAAGCCCCGGACCCTGAACCAGAGTTTCATGGCAAAGGCGTGGAGCGAAGGCATCCGGTAGGGGGGAATCTCGACGATCAGCTCGGGGCTGAATCCCGGCAGAAGCTTGTGCATAAGCCTCCCGAGGATGATCCAGGAAGCGAAGAGGGCCCCGTAGACCAAGAGAACGTAGCGCACCCCGATATCTCCCAGAACGCCGACGATCATGGCCTGGAGGGCCGCGCAGGGGACAGCCACGGAGATGAGGGTGGCGGCGATGAACCTTTCCCGCCTCGACTCGAGCACCCGCGTCGCCAGGATCCCCGGGACGTTGCAGCCGAGCCCGAGGAGGGTCGGGATGACGGCGTAGCCGTGGATTCCGATCCGGTGCAGCAGCGCATCGAAAAGGATGGCCAGGCGGGGCAGGTAGCCCGAGTCCTCGAGAAAACTGAGGACGGCGTAGAAGGCCGTGATGTACGGAAGGACCATGACGAACTCGACGTAAAGCCCGGTCGAGATCACTCCGAAACTCAGCCCGAAGTCGATTTGCCCGTCGAACAGCGTCCCGATCAGGAGAGTGTGGAGGAAGGATCCGGGTCCGAGCAGGCCGGATAGTCTCATGAGCACGGGACGCACCGCGGATTCGAAGAACGGGTCGAGGACCAGTCTGATGAGCCCCTCTCCGAGTTCACGGACCGCCATGTAGCTCAAGGAGAGTACCGCGATGCCGATGAGGGCTCCCCAGAACTTGTGGACGCTCAGGTCCTCCATGCGGTCTCTCAGGGTATGGTGGCGGTGGACGACTCGCTGCACCCGGCTGACGATCGCCCCGATCCGCTGCCAGCGCTCCTCCCTCGGCGTGGCCGAAAGCGGAGAGACCCTGGCCTCGCCCAGTCTTGCCACCAGTTCGCGGATTCCCTGCCCCGTCACGGCCACGGTCTGGACCACCGGCACCCCGAGCTCTTCCTGCAGGGCCGCCGGATCGACGAGGACGCCGCGATGCCTCGCCTCGTCCACCATGTTGAGCGCCACGATCGTCGGGATGCCCCGTTCGAGCACCTGGAGGGCCAGCACGAGATTTCTCTCGAGGGCGGTGGCGTCCAGCACGATGATGACCTTTTCCCCCCNCTCCTCGACCAGTTTCAGGGCGATTTCCTCCGCCTCGTTGGTCGGTTCGAGGGTGTAGGCCCCGGGGACGTCCACCAATCGGAAGCAGGCATCCTCGGTTCGGAGGGTGCCCTCCATGAACCCGACGGTCGTGCCGGGATAGTTCGAGGAGATCGCGTGCACGCCGGTCAGCCGGGAGAAGAAGGCGCTCTTGCCCACGTTCGGGTTCCCGGTCAGGAGGATCCGCTTGACGCATTCCTCCGCGGCGGGTTCTTTGGGGGAGGGAGGTTTGATGCATCCGCTGCAGCTCGAGCAGCGGCCATCGCAGATTCCCATCACGAGGAGGTTCGGTCCCTTGACTCGACGTCGACGAGCAGGCGGGAGGATACGCCGTGCCCGATGGCGATCTGTCTCTGGTCGAGAAGGATCGTCACGGGACCCTGGAAAGGCATGCCGGAGATTTTCGTGATCGCCTTGCCGGGGTAGAGGCCAAGAGCCTCCAGCCTCTGGCCGCACTCGCCGGCCGGCATTTTGGCGATGATCGCCTGAGTCCCGTCTTCAATGGCGTTTAAAGTCATTTTCATCGAAATCTCCATTCCTGTATTAGGCATGCCTAACTTATAGCGGAGGCTCCGGTCCCTGTCAAGAGGAGAAACCTCAGGGCACGACGGCAAGGGCCTTGAGGAGCATCGTGGCGTACGAACTCTTCGGCAGGAAGAACTCAAGCGTGGCCCGGCTCCTGCCGGGGTAGAGCTCATCCGGTTCGAAGCCCCGGAAGGACAGGTTTTTCGGTTTCGCGACCGCTCTTCGCTGGAAGGATTTGAAAAAGGTCCTGCGGAACTCCCTCATGTTGAACTGGGCACGCCGGACCTTCCGACCTTCCAGGACTTCGTCCATGATCCGCCGGACGGGCTCCTCGACCGGGGCCAGTTTTCCGGCCTCCGTCGGGATGAGCGCCTCCGTCAGCGGGTTCGCCCCTTCAGGTTCGAGGCTGCCGAAATGCAGGGTTTGCGCGATCTTTCCCGGCACCGCGAAGGTCTCCTTTCCGTAAAGCTGGACAAGCCTGAAGAGGGTGGCGTTCCACAGGAAGGACTGGTAGGCGGAAAAGGCCATGGAGAGTTCTTCCCTCGGGACCGCGTTGAGAGCGCGGAGCAACCCCTGACGGGAGGAGTCGCGCCCAAGAATCCGTGCGATTTCCCTTTCTTCCCGCGTTCTTGAAAGGGCGGCGAGTTTTTCCCATTGTCCCCATGATTGGCGGCGCATCGCCTTCAGCGCCTTGAGTGGGGCTGGATCTTCCGGGTGGGCGGTGCAGAAGAAAAGCTGCAGGGCCCCCGAGAGCTCCCCCCGGATCAGCCGCTCGGCCAGGAAGGCGCCGTCGGCGACGCCTCCGAAGCGCTGGTCGTCGAAGTAGTTTGCGAAACCCCACCGGCGCACTCTTTCCAGGCCCTTCTGGAGCGAACGCGCCTCGGTCTCCGAAAGGTCCCGCACCGTGAGGCGGAAATCGTTGCCTACCAGGTGAAACGGCGAGAGATAGTCGGCGGCGTACCCCTCATGGGTGACCGAGACGTTTCGGGATTCGTAATCCAGCCGGTACCGGGATGGGACGGACAGGAACTGCTCCGTCACGGCATGCCGGTCCTTTTTTCCTCCGTAGCCGACGGCCGTGAGGGGCACTCCGTTTTCCCTGGCGGCCGAGGAGATGGCGTCGAGGGTGTTCCAATCGCGCTTTTTCAGCCGGTAGATGGAGTAGGCTCCCGGAGCGGCCGAAAGGGGCAGGTCCAGTCTTTCCGCGACCTGGAAGTCCTCGGGGAGGACCTTGATTTTCACGGCCGATTCCTCCTTTTCATTCCAGTTTGAACACCACCGGGACGAGCAAAAGCCCCGGAGCTTCGGGTCGGAACTTCCAGCGGCTCACCGCCAGCAGCGCGGAATGGTCCAGGGCAGGGTACCCGGAAGTCGACCTGACGGAGATCTCGAGGATCTTCCCGCGGGTGTCGAGGCGCACAAGGAGGAGCACGGTTCCGGCCTCTCCCTTCCTGCGGGAGGCGAGCGGGTAAAGCGGGGAGATCCTCGAGAGGATGTCGGGGCCGGTCGCCTCCCGGATGACGAGAGTGGGCTCGGTCTCGGGGGTTTCCGCCGAATGCGGGGCGGCGCCTGGAAGACCCGTCGGATTTTTTGGGGCGGCACTTCCGGGCGGTTCTGCGAAGGTCTGATCGGGAGAGGGACCGGCCTGCCTTGCAGCCGGTTTTTCCTGTCGCGTGAAAGTCGGGGCGTTCTTTCGGGAAGGCCGGCTTTCCGAAGGTGGAGGAGACTCCTGCTGCCTTTCGGGGGTGCTTTGCGGGGCAGCGGCCGCAGGCAGCGTGACGAGCCGGGCCTTCAGGACGACCATTGGGGCATGCGGAGCCGACAGGCTTTCTCCGGAAAGCAGCAGCACGACGGCCGCATGGAGGGCCAGGCTGAGAACCAGGGGAAGAATCCAGTGTTTCAAGGGGATTTCCCCCCATCGAGAGCAAGCCCGACATCCTGCACCCCTGCGGCGCGCAGAGTCTCCAGGAAGGAGGCCACCGTCCCGTAGGGCACGCTCCTGTCGGCCGCGACAACCAGGCTGCGTCCGGCCGTGACGTCTTGTCGGGAGCTCGCGACCGCTTCTTCGCGGGAGACGCTTTTTCCTTCGTAGCGAAACCGTCCGTCGGCGAGGATCTCGATGACCGCGGGGCGTCCCCTGAGGGCCGTTCCATGGCCCGCAGGCAGACGGACTTCGATCTGTCCCTGCAGGAGAGAGGCGGTCAGGACGAAAAACAGGATCAGCATGAACAGGACGTCGATGAGGGGAGTCAGGTCGAGGTCGGGCTGCAGCCTTCTACGGGACAATGACTTCTCCCTCCCTGCCCCTGTCCAGGGCCCTTGCCAGCAGGCGCGCGGCCTCCAGGACCCTGGGCCCCGGATGGAAAAGCGAATCGGAGCGGACGGTGACCACTCTTCCGGAGCGGGCCGCCCGAAGGGGAAGTCCACGGAAAAGGGTGTCGAAGGTTTCCCGGGTTGTGGCCATTCCCTTTTCGGCCTGGGCGAGGACGACGATGTCCGGGTCAAGCGACAGCACGGTTTCCCGATCGACCTGGGGGAAGGAGAAGACGATCCGGTGGGCGGCGTTTGGGATCGCCAGGCGGGTCAGGATGTCCTGGATGTAGTTGGTCCTTCCGGCCACCGTCAGGGGGTCGTGCCAGACGACGACGAGCACCGAAGGGACTCCGCCGGGGTGGGCCGAGCGAATCTGCCGGCGGGTCGATTCCAGCCCGGATCTGATCTTTTTCACCGCCCGATCCGCTTCTTCCTTTCGTCCGAGTTCCCTTCCCAGGGTCTTCAGTGCCGTGTCGACCTGGTCGAGGGAACGGTGCAGGTCCAGGGAGAGGGTCCTGACGCCCATGCCCGAAAGACGGGCGAGCGTCTGGCCATGAAAGGTCGACTCCCCGACGACGAGAGTCGGGCGGAAGGAGAGGATCCGTTCGATCGATGGGGTGGCGTATCCGCCGACTTTCGGGAGCTTCCTGACGATGGGGGGAAAATCGTCGTGTTCCGAGACGGCCACGACGGATCCCATCAGGCCGATGGCGTCGAGGGCTTCCGTGATGCTCGGTGCGAGGGAGACGATGCGTTCGGCAGGCGCCGCCTGGGCGGTTCCGTTCCAGCAGAAAAGGGCAAACGCGGCCAGGAGGAGGAGCTTTCTCATCGCGTCTTGCCGGCCTCCGTCTTCAGACCGCCCTGGAGCAGTTTCTCGCGAACCAGGAAATCGATGCCCCGGTGGAGGGTTTCCTCCTCGCTGTCGACCCGGGCGGAGAGGAACGTGTGGCAGAGGATCACGGGGACGGCCACGGCAAGCCCGGCGACGGTCGTCAAAAGCGCCACCCAGATTCCCGAAGCCAGGTCGGCCATCCCGGCGCCCGTTGCGGCGCTTCCTGAAACTCCCGGAAGCCCGCGGAAGGTGGAGACCATGCCGAGAACGGTTCCGAGGAGCCCCAGGAGAGGAGCCACCCGGGCGATCGTGGCCAGCGTTCCCAGGCCCTTTTCCCATCTGAACATCTCCCGCCGCAGCTGCTGTTCCATGAGGGTTTCCATGGAATCCGGATCGGCCTGCCAGTGGGCGACGGCGACCTCGAAAAGGCGGTGCAGGGAACTGGAACCAGCCTTGACGATATGGGTCGCGGCGGCTTCGTCACCCTCGTAGAGGGCTTTTCCCAGGGCGGTTTCCAAAGCCATGGGGTCCGTGGAGGCGCGACGGAAAAAGAGCAGCCGCTCGATCACGATGGCAAGGCCCAGGACGGAAACGGCGGCGATCACCGCCATCAGGGGGCCGCCCAGCTTGAAGATGGTCAGATCCATGGCAATTCCTCGCTTTCCCGAGTGCCGTTTGCGGCGTCATTATAGACGATACTCAGGCGGTGCGCGCGACCGGAACCGCCGCGCACTCGAAGAGCTCGTAGAAGGTTTCGTGGCGCGTGCGTTCTTCCTTCAGGGACTCCAGGGAAACGATCCAGAAATCCAGGGGGCNGGAAGGGCCGATCAGGGATCCGGAAACGGGCTCAAGCCAGCGTCCGATTCTTTCGGCCTCCTCCCGGGTGCGGGTCGCCCAGATCCACCAGGTGACCGAAGATTGCTCCTGGGTGTCGGTATCGAAGCGCCCGGGCAGAAGGAATCTCCGCGCATATTCCAGGAAGGGACGAAGCGAGGAGAGGTCCCTGCAGGCCTCCCTGAGGAAGTCTTCCGCACCGTCTTCGGCGGGTTCGGCAAGGCGGATCATCAACCGGTCGGTGTTCAGAAGCCGGAGGGAATCGCCTGGGGCCGCCGCGTCCATGTAGTAGGCATAATCGTAGCGGTGCAGAAAGAGGACATCGGGAGAAAGCCGGCCTTCCGGGGCCTTGTTTTCGGTCACCCACTTCCTCAGCCGTTCCGGGTCAAAGCGAGCGGTTTCGGCCTTGCTTCGGGGAAACTCGGCGGCGAAGGAAACCGCGAGGGGGTGCCCTTCGAGCGCCTGCAGTTCCTCCAGGCCGGCTGCGGCCGGGAGGGCGGGGAAGTAGGGGAGAGCCACGTTCGCCTTCGGGTCCTTGCTGCCCCAGGGACTGTGGAACCCCTGATCAAGGCGGAGGATGGTCTCCAGGGAAAAGAGGCTTCGATCGGGATCCGGAGGCGGGTTTCCGGGGGCGGCTTCAAGGAAGGATTCTCCCGCCAGCTCGGCAAAGCGGGTTTTTCCCCGCTCCGTCAGCACATACCCCTCCGATCCGCTTCTTTCGAGCAGGCCCATCTCCTCCAGGACGCACAGTCCCCCGGNGTCCTCTCCGGCAAGCCGCAGGAGCGGAGCCGACCAGCAGGGGCGGTCGGTGTCGAACAGCAACAGCAGGCCCGTTTCCTTCATCTTTCGCTCACCCCTTCGCGTGGTAGACTTAACGACATGTGGTCACTCTTCTTCTGGCTTTCCCTGTCTTCGGGGGCTCTGATCGAAACGACCCTGGTGCTTGGCCAGTGGGGATGGCTCAACAAGCTTGACCGGGCCGTTCCTCCGGCTCTGGCGCCCCTCCTGCCCGAAGGCTACGGCTGGTGGCGCGGTGTTTCCTACGCGCGGGAGCTTCTGCGCGTTTTTCTCGGTTCCCTTCTCACCCGGTATGCGGGCCTCGCGGTGATCGTGGGTGCCGGAGGGTTGGCCGGCATGTCACGGTTGGCCGAAAAAGCTTTCTCCGGCCCGATCGAGGCGGGATTCGCGCTTGGCGCCATGACGGTCGCGGTCATGTCGCTTCTCGACCTGCCATGGGGCCTTTACGGCACCTTTTGTGTGGAAACCCGCTTCGGTTTCAACCGCTCCTCGGTCGGCCTCTACCTGCGGGACACCCTTCTGAAAATCTCCCTTTCCGTCGCCCTCGCAGGTTTCATGGCGGCCGCGGCCGCCTTCCTGGTCAGCCGTCCCTGCGGCTTTGCCTGGGCCCTCGCAGGGGTGGCGGTTTTCGACGTCGCCGTCGCCTTCTTCTTTCCAAGCCTCGTCCTGCCGCTTTTTTACCGGCTGCGTCCACTTCCTGACGGGCCGCTGAAAACGAGAATCGAATCCCTTTTCGAGCGGACCGGTTTTCCGGCTTCCGCCCTGCTCGTCGCGGACGAAAGCCGCCGATCCACCCACCGGAACGCTTTTTTCGCCGGGTTCGGGCGCAGCCGGCGCGTCGTGCTTTTCGATACCCTGTCGGAAAACTTCCCGGATGACGAGGCCGCCGCGGTCGTGGCCCACGAGATCGGGCACTGGAAAGAGAACCATGTCCCCGTCGGGATCGGGCTTCTTTTCGCCGCCCAGTCGACCCTGGTTCTCTTTGCCGCTTTCGCCTGGCAGGAGGGCGGCCTGACAGAGGCCTTCGGCCTTCCGCCGCGGGCCGAAGCCTTCGTCGTCATGATCGCGGTCTACTGGAGCGCCATCGCGGGCTTTTCNCTCCAGCCCCTCCTCTCGGCTTCTTCCCGGCGGCGGGAATTCGAGGCGGATCGATACGCAGCCGCTTTCGAAGGACCGGAAGCACTCATCCGGGCCCTTGCCCGTCTCGCGACGGACAGCCTGGCCTGGACTCCTTCCGAACCCCGGTTTTCCGCCTGGTACGCGACCCATCCCTCGACCGCCGAACGCATCCTGGCCCTCAAGAGCCGGGAAAGGCCCCCGATCAGCGGAAAATGATGGCCCGGTCCGCCGGATAGATCAGGCGGTACTTCACGGTCAGTTTCTTCGTTTCGCCCGGGGCAAGCTTCAACTCCCAGGTGAGGATCCCCCGGTCGTCCTGTTTCGAAGGCTTCGGGTCCAGGGTCGTCACCTCGACCTTGATCTTGTCCTGGGCGCTGACTGGAATTCGGTCCAGGACCTTCACGGCGGTCGGCGTTCCCATTCCGTTGGTCACCGAGAGGGTGAAGGCCTTTTCAAGCCTGCCTCGTCCCCAGGTCGTTCCCTCGCGGGGGACGGCCTCCTCCACGGAGCAGGTGACGAGGGGAACCCGGCCGAAAGCGAGTTTCAGACTCTCCCCGCGACCCATCGTTCCGATGAAGGCCCTTCCCGAGGGAGAGCCGTCCATCGAGAGTTCCGCCGTCCCCGAGAGCAGGGCGCGGTCGAGAGACTTGACCTCGGCGGTCAGCCAGGCTTCCCGCTCCAGGGCCGGGATGACCACGACGCCGGTCTCCGAGGGAAGGCTGAACGATCCGACGGAAAGCCGGGAGGGGGTCCCCTCCCCCGAAGCCCGGCCGCGGGTTTTCAGCGCAAGATCGGTGAGCGTTTCCTCCTGGACCATCGCGGGGGCCTTGTCGGGCGCGGAAGCCTCCTTCATCATCAGGATGCCGTCGTTCATCTCCCTTGTCGGCCTGAAATCGGCGATCAGCGGGGGCAGCTCGGGCGCGGTCATGGTGCGCCTCGGCTGAACGGTGTGGAGGATGATCTGTCCGTCCCAGTCGAGTCCCGTTTTCTGCTGGACGAGGGCTTCCTGGCCGAACGAGATCTTTCCCGTCCTTGCGGCCAGATCAAGGGCATACCGCGTGTTCCAGGAAGCGTGGGGAGTCCAGAGAACGAGCTGGAGAGTTCCCGCCCCTGTTGTTTTGACCCGAACCCGTACCGCGGAATCGCTTTCCGGAGGCATCTTGTCGGAAAGCTCCTTTTCCAGGCGGGAAAGCTCCGCTTTTGCCTTTTCAAGGGCCCGGACATTATCGCGGATTTCCTTCTCCGCCTGTTCCCGCCGCTTTGCCGCCGTGTCGAGGAAGTTCAGGAGATCCTGGGGCTTCCAGCTTGAAGGAGCCGGGTCCTGGAGATGTTTCGCGGTCTGCTGCAGCGAAGCCGCCCGGGATTCGAGGCGGTCCGCTTCCAGACGGGCCTTCCTGACCCGCGCATCCAGTTCGGCGAGCGCGGGGGGAACCCATCCCGTTCGCTGGATCCGGCCCGTTTCAACCGAAAGGACGCGGGCCCCCTGGCCGAGGACGCGGATGGAATCCTCCTCGAAGGACATCGGCAGGTCGAAGATCGTTTCGGGACGGGCGGGGGCTTCCAGGACCACCCTTGCCCCCCTCGGGTAGACGTCGGCGGTTTTCACGGCCGCCTCCTGAGCCGACAGCGGTGCGGTCCAGGCGGCAAGGAGACAGAAAGCCAGGGCGAGATGAGATCTTTTCAAGAGGACCACCTCCCTTTCCATAATCATACCGGATGACCGTCATCCCGCTATAATGATGCCGGACAACGGCTTTGCTTTCCCTTGAGCCCGAACGAGGAGGAATCGCCATGCTGGGTTGTGGGATCATCGGTCTGCCCCTGAGCGGGAAAACGACCGTTTTCAACGTCATCACCGGATCCGGAGCGGAGGTGAAGCCCTATGCGGGAGGCAGGACAGACCCCAACAGGGCCATCGTCGAGGTGCCGGACGAGCGGGTCGAAAGGCTGACGGAACTCTTCAAGCCGAAGAAGCGGACTCCCGCCCTGGTGGAATTCGTGGACCTTGCGGGCCTTTCCAGGGACGCATCGAGAGGCGCCGGTCTGGGGAACGCCTTCCTCTCCTTCGTTGCCGAGGCGGACGCCCTTGTTCACGTGCTCAGGGCTTTTGACAACCCTGAGGTCCCGCACCCGGAGGAAACCATCGATCCTCTGCGGGACTGGAACATCGTCGAGACGGAACTGATCCTCCGTGACCTCGGGGTGACCGAGACCCGCCTCAGCCGCCTCGCTGCCAAGAAACGCCTGCTTCCGGAGGAGCAGGTCGAGGCGGATCTCTTGAAAATGTGCCAGGAACACCTGCTGGAAGAACGTCCCCTCAGAGACCTGTCCCTCGGAGAAGACCAGCTTCGCCTTCTTCGCGGCTTCACCTTCGTCTCCCTCAAGCCGGAACTGGTGGTGCTGAACCTCGACGAAACCCAGGTCCGGGACGATTCCATCCCCGGCCTGGCCGACCTGAAGGTTCTCTGTGAAACCCGAGGCATGCCTCTCGTGCGGGTCTACGGCCGGATGGAGATGGAACTCGCCTCCCTTTCGGCGGACGAACAGGCGGAATTCATGGCCGAACTGAAGGTGGAGGAGACGGGCCGCAAGCGGCTGGTCTACGGGGCATTCGGTCTTTTGGGGCTTTCGTCCTTCTTCACGGTGGGACCCGACGAGGTCCGGGCCTGGACCCTGAAGAACCGGGCGACCGCGGTCGAGGCGGCCGGAACGATCCACTCCGACCTGGCCAGGGGCTTCATTCGGGCGCAGGTGGTCAACTACGACGAATTCATGAAGAACGGCGGCAGTTTCGCGGCCTGCCGGGAAGCGGGGGTTCTCCGCCTCGAGGGGAAGGAATACCCGGTCAGGGACGGAGATATCCTGGAAATTCGCTTCAACGTCTGATTTCAGGGGTGGTCTCATGTCCAACCTTCATGTCCTGATCCTGGCCGGAGGCAGCGGAACCCGCCTGTGGCCGCTTTCGCGCGAAGAGCTGCCGAAGCAGTTCCTTCCGCTGGTCGGGGAACGGACCCTGTTGCAGGAAACGGTGCTCCGCCTCGTTCCCCTCGCTTCGGCCCAATCCGTCCGGGTGGTCGCGGGCCGCGAATGGCAGGCTCTCGTGAGGCACCAGGTCGGGGGGATCCTTTCCCGGGATGCGGATCCCGTCATCATCGAGCCGGTGGGGCGAAACACGGGTCCCGCGATCGCGCTGGGATTGGCCTCGTTGAGGGAAACGGCCTCCGCGGCGGAAGACGACATCGTCCTGGTCTGCCCGAGCGATCACGTCATCCGTGACCGGGACGCCTTCGGCCGCTCCGTCCGGATCGCGATCGACGCTGCAGAGAAGGGCGCCCTCGTCACCTTTGGGATCGTTCCCGACGGGCCCGAAACGGGCTACGGATACATGGAATGCGGTCCGGAGGAAGAATCGGGCGGTGTCCGGCCCGTCCGCCGCTTCGTCGAAAAGCCCTCCCTCGAAGCGGCGGAGGCCTACCTGAAAAGCGGACGGTACCTCTGGAACGGGGGCATGTTCTGCTTCCGGCTCGGGAGGATGGCTTCGGACCTCAATCGCCATGTCCCCGAGATCGGGGCTCTCTGTGAAGCGGGGCTCGGTGCTCTCCTCGATGGTTTCGAATCCCTTCCGTCGGTTTCAATCGATTATGCCGTCATGGAGAAGGCGGATGACGTGGCGGCGGTTCCGCTGCAGGCCGGATGGTCGGACGTCGGAAGCTGGGATGCCGTCTACCGCGCCCTTCCGGCGGACGAAGACGGCAACGCCGTCCGGGGGAACGTCCGGCTGATCGGTGGCAGGGACAACCTTCTTTACGGGAACCACCGGCTCATCTTCGGAGTGGATCTTCACGACATGCTCGTGGTCGACACGCCGGATGCCCTCTTCGTCGCGCCCAGGGGCAGCTCCCAGAAAGTCCGCGAAGTGGTCAGGGAACTGAAAAAAGAGGGGCGCAGAGAGGTCGTGGAAGCTCCCGTGAACGCCCGTCCCTGGGGGACGTACGAAACCCTGGGGCAGGCCTCCCGCTACAGGATCAAGCGGATCGTCGTCGAGCCCGGGGCCCGTCTGAGCCTGCAGTACCACCATCACCGCAGCGAACATTGGGTGGTGGTGCGGGGCACGGCCCAGGTGAACCTCGACGGATCCGAGTCCATGCTCTACGAAGGACAGAGCTGCTTTGTCCCGAAGGGAACGCCGCACCGGCTTTCGAATCCCGGGAAGGTCCCCCTGGAGATCATCGAGGTCCAGAATGGGGAATACGTCGGGGAGGACGATATCGTTCGCCTGGATGACGACTACAGGAGGGAGCGCTGAGCCACTCCCGCGGATGCTAGAATACACGTTGGAGCGACCGGGAGGAGGTAAGCAAACCATGAAAACGGCCAATTTAACGGATCCCCTGGAGATCAGGGGGATCCGGCTCAGGGGAAGGATCGCCGCGGCTCCCATTGCGACGGCCTCCGCGGACCCCGAAGGGGGGCCGACTCCCCGAAGCCTGGAAATCTACCGCCGCCTTGCGGGAAGCGGTGTCGACCTGGTGGTCGTCGAGCATCACGCCGTGTGCCGCAAGGGCAGGGCCCGCCTGGCCCAGTTCCGCCTCGATTCGGATCCCGCGGCCGAGACGAACCGGCCCCTGGCGGAGCTCTTCAGGGACGCGGATTGTCCGGCTCTCGTCCAGATCAACCATGCCGGAAGCCAGATCAGGGACGAAGCGCTTCTGGCGGAAAAGTACTCCATCTCCGCCCCGTCGGAGGTCAAGCATCCCTCCTGCGCCCTGGCGCTGAAGCCCCGGGCGATGGACGGCAAGGAGATTGCCGCGACGATCGAGTCCTTCGCCGCCGCGGCGCGCAGGGCGATTCACGCGGGGTACCCGGGCGTCCAGGTCCACGCCTGTCACGGTTACCTGCTGGGGCAGTTCCTCAGCCCGATCACGAACCTCCGCAGGGACGAGTACGGCGGGAAGATCCAGAACCGCGCCCGCCTCCTTTTCGAGGTGGTCGAAGCCGTTCGCCCCGTTTTGGGAAACGACGGCGTTCTTTCGGTGCGCCTGGGGCTTTCCGATTCGTTCCCGAAGGATCCGCCGGAGGGGCTTTGCCTTGAGGACGGACTTTGGGTCGCCAGGGAATTGGGGCGGCTCGGGATCGACCACCTGGACGTTTCGGGCAACCTGTGCGGCTACGACGCGCCGGGGGAGGCCTTTTTCGCAGATTGGGCCCGTGCCGCACGCGAGGCTGCCGGGAAGGTTCCCGTAACCTGCACGGGAGGGATCCGGAAGCTGGAAACCGCCCAGGCTCTTGTCGCGGGGGGCGCATGCGACATCGTGGGCATCGGGCGTGGACTGCAGAAAGATCCCGAACTGGTCAGAAAATGGAAGGAGATCCTGGGATGAAGGTCTATATCAGCCTCGATATGGAAGGGGCCACGGGGATCGTCTCGCCTGAACAGGTGAGGCCGGGGTCCCAGGAGTACCACTTCGGAAGGGCGATGCAGGCGCACGACCTCAAGTCGGTCCTGGAGGGCCTCCGGGAAGAGGGCGTTACCGACGTTCTCGTGAACGACAGCCACTGGCACATGACCAACCTCGACATCGGAGGACTGCCGTCCGGAACCCGCCTCATCAGCGGTTCACCGAAACCCTTGAGCATGGTCGAGGGAGTCGGGGGCTGCGATGCGGCTTTCCTCCTCTGCACCCACGCCATGGCGGGGACGGAGAAGGCGGTTCTCGACCACACCCTCTCCGGGACCACCGTTCACGATGTGGTGCTGAACGGGAGACGGGTCGGGGAGACGGGCATCAATGCGGCCCTGTGCGGCTTCCTCGGTGTTCCCGTTGCGCTGGTCACGGGTGACCTGGCCGCCTGCTGGGAAGCGGAAAGCCTCCTCGGGGCCGACCTTGTGACGTGCGGGATCAAGGAAGGACACGGCCGCCATTCGGCCGAACTCATACCGCCGGTCGAAACCGCCTCCCTTCTGAGGGAGGCCGCACGGCAGGCGGTCCGCAAAGCGGCGGAGGACCGCTCTCCCCGGCTTGTCCTCGATGCGCCGTTCGTCATGGACCTGACCCTTCACCGGACAATCCAGGCGGATGCTGCCGCCTTCGCGCCGGGGTCCTACCGCGTGAACGGCCGGACGCTTCGCTACGAATCCCCGGACCTGCTGGACGTGCGGCGCTGGCTTTGCGCGGCCCTCGACCTGGCGGGACAGGAAGGCTTCTAGGCCATGATCCTTGGAGTGGACCTCGGCGGACATTCGTTCGCCCTCGGTTTCGTCCGGGATGAGACCATCCTGTCGCAACGGGAGTACGAAACTCCCCGCCCCAGAACACCGGAGGCGGTTTCGGCCGCCTTGAGGGAACGCATCGACGAAATGGCCTCGGGAATCAAGGTCGACGGCATCGGGATCGGCGTCCCGGGCATGCTGGATCTCGATCGCGAAAAGGTGCTGCGGTCGCCGAACTTTTCGGGTTGGGAAGGCCTGCCCCTGCGCTCTCTTCTCGAAAAATCCCTCGGGATCCCGGTCCGGATGGAAAACGACGCCAATTGCGCCACCCTGGGTGAAGGGGCCATGGGATCGGCGCGGGGATTGGAGAACTATGTCGTCCTGACCGTCGGGACGGGGATCGGAGGCGGAATCGTGACCGGCGGCAGGCTGCTTCGGGGAGGACACGGCATGGCCGGGGAACCGGGCCATCTTGTCATCGGGGGAAAGCGGCCGTGCGGCTGCGGCGGCCTTGGGCACCTGGAAACGGTTGCGGGTGCGGACGGGATCGAAAAGCGGGCGGAAGAGCTTGGCCTTGAACCGGACCTGAAGAGGCTCTGGGAAGGGCGGGACGAACCCCGCGCGAAAGCCCTCTGGGGCGAAGTCATGGAAGCCCTGGGGGCCTCGGTTGCCTCCCTGATCCATGTCCTTGACCCGGAAGCGGTGATCCTCGGGGGAGGGCTCGGGCCGGCTCCCGGATTTGCCGAAACTCTCGAACCGATCGTCAAGCAGCATCTGGGCGAACCCTACCGTTCCTTCCTGGACCTGCGCCGTGCGAGTCTGGGAAAGGCGGCGGCGGTGATCGGGGCGGCAAGCCTTTTTTCTCCGGATTCCGCGGAACGGGTATGCTAAAATGAATCGTTTCACCAACCCTGTCTTTGAGGAGGCCAACCGAAAAAATGGCGATGCCGATGCAGATCAACCTTGATGAACTGCTGTCCATGGTTCTGGCGAGGGTGGACAGCCTTTCGTTCTCCGACGAGAACCAGAAGACGAAATTCAACATCCTGGCCCGCGTCTTGTACCGGAAGGGCCTGCTCACCGACGAGGATGTTCTGGAATCCGTCAGGGAGGAACACCGCGTCCTGAAGGAACTGGGACTGATTCCCGAGCTTCCCTCGGAAGAAGCCCTGAAGACGATGGCCGACAGCGTGCTGCTCTGGATCAAAGGCGACGTGCCCACCATCCGGAAAAGCATGGAGGAGTACGACAGGAAGATGCGCGAAATGGCGGTGCAGGAAGCCCAGGCACAAAAGTCGAGGATCGAGGTGGCTCCTTCTTCCGTTCTCCAGCAGATCGACCGGATGAGCGGCAAGAAACCCGGGGGCAAGCTGATCGTCTAACCCCCCGGCGGCCTCTCGCCTTAGGAAACAGGACGAAACGGCGGGACCCGGATCCGGGTCCCGCCGATGTCGTTTCCGGGGACGGGAGGAAGGTTAGAAGGGCTCGAAACCCGGCCGGTAGATCAGCACGGAACAGGGAGCGTACCGCGCGACCTTGGCCGCCGTGCTCCCGACGACGAGGTATTCCAGGGCGCTGTGGCCCCGGTAACCCACGACGATCAGGTTGTAGCTCCCCTCCCTTGCGATGCGGATCACCGAGTCGGCCGGATCCCCCTCCTCGACGATGATCTTGTGTTCGTGGCTTTCAAGTCCCATCCCGTGTTCCGCCTTCTTGATGAAGTAATGAATCTTCTTCTCCGCGATGTCGCGGATCTCCGTGTCGAGGTCCGGCGGAACCCAGGGTTCATATCCCTTCCAAAGATACGGCTGGGGCAGGATATGAACGAAGGTGGCTTCGACTCCCAGCCTGTGTGCCAGGGAATGGCCGTAGGAGACGACCTTTTCTCCCAGTTCGCTCAGGTCAACGGCTACCAGAATCTTCTTGGGCATTTCCAGCGCCCCCTTCCGGGTGTCCAAGATTTTATCGTCCCCGATCATTTTCCACATTAGTATAGTAAATAGAAAGGCTCTTAGCAAGGTGTTTCTTCCGGCAAGATGTGCCTGTGGTAAGATGACGAAAAAGAGAAGGGAAGGAACGCCGTGCGGGAAACTCTGTTTATCCTTTTCTCGACCCTCTTTGGCGCCTGTATGGGTTCCTTCCTGAACGCCGTGGCCATGCGGACGGTGGAGGACCGCCCGTGGTGGGGAAGCGAACGCTCTCGCTGCTTTTCCTGCAACCGGGTTCTCCGCCCGATCGAGCTGGTCCCCCTGCTTTCATGGATGGCTCTCGGAGGCCGGTGTCGGACCTGCGGNGCGAAGATCCCTCTGCGCTANCCCCTTGCGGAGCTTGTCGGGGCCGCGGCAGCGGGGCTGTTGTCCTGGAGATGGGGGTTGTCCT
Source organism: Synergistales bacterium (assembly GCA_015657435.1). Classification (GTDB taxonomy): domain Bacteria; phylum Synergistota; class Synergistia; order Synergistales; family 79-D21; genus 79-D21. The sequence continues at coordinate 564,384 of JADLKH010000004.1, forward strand.
TCGCAGGCCTCTTCGCCCTCGCAACCGGATTCCTCCTGCTCCTGAACGCCCTGACCGATCTCTACAGCGGCTTCATCTACGATGCCTTCGCCCTGGTTCTTGGGGCCGCAGGGCTCGCGCTTCGCGTCGCCGGAGGCTGGGGGGCGCTCCTGGACGGCATTTCCGGAGCCCTTGCGGGCGCCGGGGTCATCGTCCTCATCATCCTGGTTTCAAGGGGAGGGATGGGTTGGGGCGACGCGTGGCTCATGGCGGGGACCGGAGCGGCCCTCGGCTGGCAGCTGACGCTGGTGGGGCTCTACCTGGGGTTCATCTTCGGGGGAATCGTCGCGCTGACGCTGCTTGTCCTTGGAATCGTCAAAAGGAAGGATCCCATTCCGCTGGGGCCTTTTCTCGCTTTCGGCGCGTTTCTCGCCCTGCTCTGGGGTCCTTCGCTCTGGGGCTGGTTCGATCTGGCGGTGAGGTGGCCCTGGTCCTAGCAGCGAAGAAGAAAAATCGGGGGACGGTCCAGGCCGTCCCCCGTGCCAATCGTTTACCCCGCTAAAAATCGCCCATCTGCGCGAGAATATCGGCCGCCAGAGCGTCGAGCTTGTCCGGATCCTGTTCGGTGTCCTGCTGAAGAAGCGCCTCGAGCTGTCCCTGCGCGATCTTCAGCATGTCGCCCATCCCGGCTTCGTCCAGCTGCGGCTCCAGGCTCCGGGCCACTTCGTCCGGAAGCCGTCCGGTCAGGAAGCCGAAGATCAAAATCGGCGTGTTGAACCAGGCTGCCGCCTGTTCGTCCTCTTCAAGCAGGGGGCCGAAAACGAGCGACATGGCGTGGGTCTTGTCGTCCTGTTCGGAGCCCTCGTCATCCATTTCCCAGATGCCTGACATCAGGAAGGGAAGATCGGGGTCGACCCGGATCGCCGAGCAGACGGCCTGGTAGGATTCGTCGCAGGGGCCGGATAGCCGGAAGCTTGCCAGGGCCTTCGTGTAGGCGCGTTCAGGGGAGTCGGCTCCGTCCTTCATCGTTTCCTTCAGGGCTTCCCGGTAACGGCGAAGCCGGAGCAGCGCTCCGTAATGAAGGAGCCGGCCGAGCGTCTGTCCATCCGGGTCGTTCTTCACAAGTTCCTCCGAAAGCAAAAGCGCTTCCGCGAGTTCTTCCTCACCGCAATTTTCGTCCCCCAGAAGGGAGAAGGAAAGCCGCTGGAGTGATGCGGCCTTCAGCCATTCCGGCAGGCATCCCTCCGAGAGAAGGCTGATCCAGTCCTTCTCCGGCCGGTCGAGCACCTTCAACACATGACGAAGGCGGTCCCGGTATTCGCCTTCGTCCCCCTGGAAGACCTCGGCCAGGAGAAGAAGAGCCTCCGGGTTGTCGGGTGAGACGGAAAGGACTTTTACCGCCAGTTCCTCACAGGCTCTGTCGTCATCCGTCTCATAGGCCTCCTCCAGCCATTTTTCCACTTTTTTACGCAGTGTCGGGTCCGTATTCACAAAAAGCCTCCCTCTTTTTTTCCGGTTCCCCTGGCGGTTCCTAAGGCAAGCCGAAGAGCCGCTGGGGTTCCGAGCGTAGCTTCACCTCGGGCATTGGCACGATGGTGATGCCGGATTCGGCGTCGAGAAAATAGCGTTCGGCGTCGACATCGCGATTGTAACCGATGACGGTGTGGGGCGGAATAATGTTGTTCGCGTCGATGATGGCATGGCGGATCTTGCATCCTTCCCCGATCACCACCCCGTGACCGATCAGGCTTTCTTCGATCACCGACCCTGCACGAATTTCGCAGTTGCGGAAAAGGACGCACCTGTGGGCCACGGCTCCCAGGATCCGGCTGCCTTCCGCCCGCAGAGTTCCCTCGGTGGAACATCCCAGCCCCTTGTCAGGGTAGGTGAACGAGGGGGGGTCCGCATAGGAGGACGTCCGGACGGGCCACTGGGGATTGTAGAAAGTCAGGTCGGACGGGTGCTGAAGCAGGTCCATGTGGGTCTGCCAGTAGGCCTTGATGGTCCCGACGTCCCGCCAGTAGGGGCGGTCCTTGCCGGGCAGCTGATTGCTCGAGAAGTCATAGGCCGTGACGCGGGCCTTCCTGAACAGGGCGGGCAGGATGTCTCTGCCGAAGTCGTGGCTGCTGGAGGGGTTCCTCGCATCCTCGATCAGGGCCTGTTCGAGGATTTCGCGCTCGAAGATGTAGTTGCCCATGGAGACGTAGCTCCAGCCCGGTTTCCCAGGGATCTCCGGCGGGGTTGGAGGTTTCTCGAGGAAACCGGTCACGACCCCGTTTCCGTCCGTGTCGATGCAGCCGAACTGCCAGGCCTCGGCACTGGGGACGACGTTGGCGGCCACCGTCACGTCCGCCTTGCTGTCGAGGTGGTAGACGAGCATCTGCTCGACGTCCATCTTGTAGATGTGATCCGCCGCGAAGATGCAGACCCGGTCCGCGTCGTAGAGGGTGATGAGGTGGAGGTTCTGGAAGACGGCATCCGCGGTTCCGGCGTACCAGTGATCCCCCGTCCACATCTGGGCGGGGACGTTGGTCACGAAGAAGTCGCGGCCCCGCAGGGCTCCCCCGAACTGCCACCCGCGTTCGATGTGCTCGTTCAGGGACTGGCTCTTGAACTGGACCAGGACATAGATGGAGAACAGACCGCTGTTGACCATGTTTGACAGCGCAAAATCGACGATCCGGTACTTGGCTCCGAAGGGTACCGCGGGTTTGGCACGATACTTGGTGAGGGGCATGAGACGTTCGCCTTTTCCGCCTGCCAGGACAATTCCCAGAACGCGTCCGTATTTGCCGTAGATCATCTTGGCTCCCCCCTTTAGTGTTCCTTCAGGTCCGAGGCTTCGACTCCCAACAGCTCAAGGTAGAGGTTCGCATAGGCCATGGCGGAGTTGCTCCAAGAGAAATCCATGGACATTCCCCGACGGACGATTTCCTCCCAGCGACTCCCGTCGGCGTGGGCGGCCAATGCCCTCTCCACCGCCTGGACCAGCTCTTCCGAGGTGTATTCCGAGAACAGGAAACCGTAACCCTTCTGCGATCCGTCCGCGTCGATGATAGTGTCGGCCAGGCCTCCCACGGCCCGGGCCACGGGGATCGTTCCGTACCGCAGGGCGATGAGCTGGGAGAGCCCGCAAGGTTCAAAAAGGGAAGGCATCAGAAAAAGGTCCGAACCCGCGTAGGCCAGGTGGGCCATTTCCTCGCTGTAGCCGATATAGGACCACAGGCGCCCTTCGAGTCGTTCCGTCGCTTTTCTCAGACCATCCTCGTACAGGGCGTGCCCGCTTCCGATCACCAGAAGGCGGCATCCCATCCCGACCAGCTTGTCCACCGAGGAAAGCAGCAGGTCGACGCCTTTCTGCTCGACCAGCCTGCCGACCCAAAGCAGAAGCGGGGCTCCGTCGTCCTCCCATCCGAGCCGCCGGAGAAGGGCCGCCCGGCAGAGGGCCTTCCCGTCCGGGGATTCGGCTCCGTATTGAGCGGGCAGGACTGGATCCGTGCCGGGGTTCCAGATATCGGTGTCGATACCGTTCAGAATACCCCTAATTTTCCGCTTTTGGGAGGCCAGGACGCCCTCCAGTCCCATGCCGCCTCCCTTTGTCTGGATTTCCCAGGAATAGCGCGGGCTGACCGTCGTGATGGCGTCCGACGTGAGGATGCCTCCCTTCAGGAGGTTCACCTGTCCGTAGAACTCGAGGCCGTCCATCCCGAAGGAGGCGGGATCGAGGCCGAGACCGAGCAGGGCCGCTTCAGGCAGGATTCCGTGGTGCGCCATGTTGTGTAGGGTGAGAACCGTGTCGACCCCCAGTCCCATTTTCCGGTAGTGGCGGTGCCAGCGCAGCGCCACGGGGAGCATGGCGGCCGGCCAGTCGTGGACGTGATAGATCTGGGGGCGCCACCGGGTGGTGGAAGGAAGTTCCAGGGCCGCCAGGCTCAAGAAGGCGAAGGGCAGGGCCGAAGACTCGTTCAGATCCATCGGGTAGATGGAAGGGTTCGAGAAAAGTTCCGGCTGCTCGAGAAGGTAGACGGGAACCCCGTCCAGGTCCGTCCGCAGGATTCGGGCCGAAAAAACCCGCCATTCGAGCGACACGTGCACCGAAACGCGCAGCCGCCTCAGAGGCAGCTGGTGTTTCTCGATGTTGCCGAGCACGCAGGGGTAGGCCGGCAGGAGGACGCGGCAATCGAGGCCGATCTGCCGCAAGGCTTTCGGCAGGGCCTGGACAACGTCTCCCAGACCGCCCATTTTCGCCAGGGGAGCCATTTCAGGGGCCACATGCAGAACCCTGGGCCGGATCGGCATGAAGACCTGTTTTTCCGTCAGGGCAATCTCCTCCCATTCATGGGCTCATAGGCCTCGGAAAGCGATGCCGTAGGCCTTTCCGCAGTACTCCCTCACAAGCCTGTGGGTGTTGAAAACGCTGGCGTTCAGCGCGATGGCGTTCTTCATCATCCAGACCCAGCGCGAGCGGTCCCTCAGGTAGGTGGGGATCACCCGCCGTTCGAGCTTGGCGTAGAAATCCTCGACGTCCTCGTTGGTCCGATTGTCTTCAGGCCCGGGAAGGGGTTCGGGGCCGATCGACCAGCCGGTGACCTCCTCCAGGCATCCCTCGATCCACCAGCCGTCAAGCACCGAGAAATTCAGGACGCCGTTGTGGGCGCACTTCATCCCGCTGGTTCCCGATGCCTCTCTCGGGCGGGTGGGGGTGTTGAGCCAGACGTCGACGCCGCTGGTCATGAGGGAGGCGATATCCATGTTGTAGTTGGGGAGGTAAACCACCTGCAGGGCCGGAGCCAATTTTCTGGCCGCCCTGATGACCCGCTGAAGGACCCGCTTCCCGTCCTCGTCCTGCGGGTGGGCCTTGCCCGAATAGACGAACTGGACTTTTCCCGAGCAGATGTCCGTCAGCCGACCGAGGTCCTGGAAGATCATGTCGGCGCGCTTGTAGGCCGCCGCCCTCCGGCCGAAGCCGATCGTGAGCATGTCGGGATCGAGCTCCGCGCCCGTTTCCTCCAGCACCCTGGCAAAAAGCCGCATTTTGGCCGCCTGGTGGGTTTTCCAGACCTCCTCGTCGGGCAGGTGCAGCGCCTGGATCAGCCGGGAGGGATCCGAGTCCCAGCCGGGGATCGCCTGGTCGAAAAGCTTCCTGAAGCCCGGGCATGTCCACGTCCGGGAGTGAACTCCGTTCGTGATGGCTTCGACGCCCGGGAAGTGGAAGATTTCGCGGCTGACCTGGGCGTGCTTGCGGGAAACCCCGTTGACGAAGCGGCTGAGGCGGAAACCGAGATCCGTCATCGACACGCCCCCTGGGCCCATGAGCTTCTCGAGCGAGGTGGCGAACACCGGAGACAGGACCTGCCGGACGAGTTCCATCGAGAAATGGTCATGCCCCGCGGAAACCGGCGTGTGAGTGGTGAAGACGACCTGGTTCTTGATCTTCCCCAGATCCTCGTAACCCTGCTCTCGCAGGAGTTCCAGCGTCAAAAAGCCCGCGTGTCCCTCGTTCAGGTGGAAGGTGTCGAGACGGCGGTATCCCAGATCCCGCAAGATCCTCAACCCCCCGATCCCCAGGATGACTTCCTNGGCCAGCCGGTACCGCTGGTCGCCTCCATAGAGGCTCCCCGTGAGCGGCCGGTCGTCGGGGTGGTTCTCCTCGACGTCGGTGTCGAGGAAGTACACGGGGACGGGGAAGCCCGAAGCTCCCACCAGCTCGGTCATCCAGGCCCGGACCTTTACGGTTCGGCTGCCGACCTCCACCGAGACTTCGTTCGGGAGGAGGAACAGCCCCTGCTCGGGTTTCCACTCCTCCGGGGATTCGTGCTGCCATCCCTCCGAGTCGATCGTCTGCCGGAAGTAGCCCTTCCGGTAGAGCAGGGTGATCCCGGCCATGGGAACGCCAAGATCCGCGGCGCCCTTCAGGATGTCTCCGGCCAGGATTCCCAACCNCCCGGAGTAGGTCGGGAGGTCCGGTCTGAGGCCGATTTCCATGGAAAAATACGCGACCGTTCTGAAGGAGGGGTCCGTTTCCATCATTTTCCTCAACGAGTGCCCGATGGACTTTCCGTAATTCATCAGCGCCATGATCAATCCTCCCGGATGCAGGTCAGAAAAGCGGGGAAAAGCCCAGCCTGCCCGCCAGTGCCGTCAGGGCGGGGGAGGCCGGGAAACCCTCCGTGTCGATCACTTTCCAGAGGCTTTCCTGGAGGGTGGCCAGCGGAAGCTCGATCGCCAGCCTTTCGGCCCTCTCGATCGCATGCAGGGCCTTCTCCAGGGGGGCGGGGTCTTTCTCCGAAGCGGCTTGTGTGAAAAGTCTTTCGAGTTCCCCGGAAATACGGGGAGAAAGCAGGGACAGTTCGGGCTTCAGGCCCATGGAATGGGCATCCTCCAGGATGGCTTCCAGCAGAGAGTCGGCCTGGAGCAGTTCGAGGGCCTCCGGTGCGTTCCGGACGGCTTCGTCCAGGCTTTCCTGCATGGAGAACGAGGCGGAGCAGGCCAGGAAGGGAGGCAGGGGAGCCCCGACGGAGTTGAGCTGGACGATCAGTCTTCGGTTGTCGTCGAGGATCTCCATCGCTTTTCGGAGACAATCCGCCTCGGCCCGCTTCGACCGGGCCCGCGCCAGCCCGTCGCGCTGCTCGGAGGGCAGGGAATCGATTCCCCATGGCCCGAGGGGGAACGCTTCTTCGAGGAGCCCTGTGAGTTGTTCCAGGGGCGCCCGAAAGAATTTCTGCCGCAGGATCAGCCTGTCGGTGTCACCCGGTAGGGCAAGACGACAGGAATCATCCAGCCCTCCCGCAGAGAGGACGGAGTGTGACCCGCTCCAGGATTGGCCCGTGCGCCTGTCGGTCACGGACATCTCGCCGAGCCGGAGGGAAAGTTCCCCGCCCTTGAGGGTTTGTTCCTGCCGGGAAACGTCGAAGGAAAAGAACGGTCCGTCCAGAGCCAGGATCGCCGCGGAGGCTGCGATGTTCTCCAGACTACGGCTTTTCGGGAGCACCTTTTTTTCGAGAACGGTCTTTCCTTCGGGCAAGTCGAGGCGGTTTCCGCGAGCGTCCGCCAGGTCTTGCGCGAAACGCTTGCCGATCGGGGCCTTGAGGCCGTCACCGCCGAGTTCCAGGGCGCGAAGGGCGAAACCGAGGACAAGTCGCGTCTCCAGGCCCGCCACGTCGTTGAAGAACCAGGCGCAGGAGGTGTACATGGCCATGCGGAGCCGCTGGCTTTCCAGCAGGCGGAGGACCGTCTTTCTTTCTTCCGCTTCGACCCCTCCCAGGTTTTCGCGAATCCATGTTTCCGCCCGTTGCGGGCCGAGGAGCAGTTCGATTGAACCGTCTCGCAGGGGCCAGGGGTCGAGCCCGAGGCGACGGCATTCCGTCTCGAACCGCTCGTCCAGTGCGTCCCTGAGCGTGTCGAGGGCCTTCCTGAGAGGTTCCCTCCATCGCTGGTGCCAGCCGGGCTCGCCGCCCGTCCTGCACCCGCAGTCGGACCGCCAGCGCTCGATTCCGTGAGAGCACGACCAGGACGTGTTCTGAAGGATCCGGGCCTCCCATTCCGGCGGGTGGGCTTTCAGGAAGGCTCCCGGTTTCGCGGGGGTGAGGCCGGGGATTTTCGACAGAACCTGCAAGGTGCGGGCGAGGGCCATCTCGCCGAACCGGTGGTGATGGCCAAAGGTCTCTCCGTCGGTCGCGACGACCAGCATCCGGTTCTNCCCATCGTCCGGGAGGTTCTTCAGCAGGTTTTCCGCCAGCCGGTCTCCGTTGTCGAGAAGCGTTCCGAATGCCATTTCGCGTGCCACCGAATCCTGGTGGAAGAACACCGCGATGGAACGACCCGAGGGGAGTTCCACGCGGTAGGGGCGCGTGACGTCCAGTCGGGCTCCCTTCGGCGTTTCCCGCCACGATCCGCCCGGCGGGCGGACGGCGGAGCACTGGTGGGGGGAAAGCAGCACGAATCCGATTCCCGCTTTTGCCGCTTCGTCCAGACAGCGCAGATCCACGGCCATTTCCGGGAGCCACATTCCAAGTGGAGTTCTACCGAAACGGAACTGGAAATCAGAAGCTCCCCAGAGAACCTGGGTCCGGAGATCCCTGTCGCAGGCAAGGGGCAGGATGAGGTGGTGGTAGGCCTGGGCGATGGCGTTTCCCGAGTCGGCTCCGCGGATTCGGCTTTCGACTTCGGGATGCTGCGTGGCAAGCCACCCGTGAAGGGTGGGACCGACGTCGAAGCTCAGGTCGCGGTAATTGTTCACGATCCGCCGCAGGCGGCCGTCCTCCCCCAAAAGGCGTGCCGAAGCGTTCGGTGCGTAGCACTCCGAGGTGACCCGGTGGTTCCAGTCCCGCCAGGGGGAGGCTGACGGTTCGGGCTGGACGGTCCCCAGCCAGGGATCTTCACGGTCGGGCTGATAAAAGTGCGCATGGATCGCGACGGCCCTCATTGGGGATCCCCCCTTTCCTTCCGAACGGAAAAACGGGCTCGTTCCACAATCCCATTATAGGGGAGCCGCATGGAAAGCCGAAGGATCGAGAGAAACCGATCCTGTTTCGGGCTGAAAAGTATGAAAAAAACCCATAATAGTGTGACGCCAGCCGTACCCATGCGCTATTGCCAACAGTGACGCTTTCTGGTAGAAAGGCCGAAATGATCGTGAATAATTTCTCCGAGTGCGACCCCGCTAAAGGGAAGTTCCCCATGGGGGGTGCACCGATGGGTTTTCCCGGAAACGGGAGAGCCTCCCGTTTGGAAAGGAGAGCAGCCTGTCTGGCAGGCCGCCTTTTCGTATGGGCTGGCCTGCCTTTTTTGTGCCGCGCACGGATTGCAGGATCCTTCGGGTTTTGTTACGCTATTAACATTCTTAAAAAGCCAACCGTACCGAAGTGTATAATGCATCTTTTATGAAGTGTATAGGACAGAAAGGGGGAGAAAGTGTTGGTCTCAGCAATTGGCGAGGTTCCGCAGAAAACGCTGGAGATCCTGGAACCGTGGCGGGGCAGGAAAGGATTCCTGATCCCGGTGCTCCAGGCGGTTCAGCATGCCTTCGGATATGTTCCGAAGGAAGCGATCGAGGTCATCTCTCGGGAAATGAAGATGCCCACGGCGGAAATCTACGGCGTGGTGACCTTCTACGCTCAGTTTCACCTGAAGCCGCGTGGTCGTCACATCATCCGGGTCTGCCGGGGGACGGCCTGCCACGTTCGGGGCAGCCTGAAGCTTCTGCAGAAGGTCAAGGAGATGCTGAAGGTCGAGGAGAACGGCACCACGGAAGACCTGCGCTTCACGCTGGAACCCGTGGCCTGCCTGGGGGCCTGCGGCCTGGCTCCGGTCATGATGATCGACGAAGATACGCACGGGCGGCTGGTGCCCGACAAGCTCGGGCCCATCATGGACCAGTACGCCTAGCGTTTTGGGGTGTCTCTCTTGAAGATCACGAGTTTGGAAGATCTGAGGAAGATCAAGGCGAGCGCGACGGACCAGACGTCGGCGCGTTCGGAGGGGAAGACGCGGATCATCATCGGCCTTGGGACCTGCGGGATCGCGGCCGGTGCCCGTGCGGTGATGGAGGCGGTGCTGGAAGAGCTCTCCAAGCGGGGACTGAAGGACGTGTCGGTGGAGGGGACGGGCTGCATCGGGATGTGTCAGCAGGAGCCGCTGCTGGACGTGATCCGTCCGGGCGAGCCCCGGATCACGTACGGTCTGGTGACGGTGCAGGATGTGCCGCGGATCGTGTCGGAGCACCTGGTGAACGGCCGGATCGTGGAAGACCGGCTGATCGGCCGGGCGGACTAGGGGGAAGCGAAGATGCCGACCTATCGGAGTCACGTGCTGGTCTGCGGCGGAACCGGGTGCGTTGCCGGCGGAAGCCAGATTGTCCAGGCGCGCATGAAGGAAGAACTGGTCAAAAAGGGCCTCGACAAGGAAGTGCTGGTGGTCCAGACGGGCTGTCACGGGATGTGCGAACTGGGGCCGATCGTCGTCGTCTACCCGGAAGGGACCTTCTACACCCGGGTCCAGCCCGACGATGTGAAGCTCATCGTGGAGGAACATCTCTACAAGGGGCGGGTGGTCGAGAAGCTCCTGTACAAACCGTCTGAAAAGATGGAAAGCGTCAAGCACTACAACGAGCTGCCCTTCTACGCCAAGCAGCACCGCATTGCCCTTAGGAACTGCGGCTACATCAATCCCGACAACATCGAGGAATACATCGCCCGCGACGGCTACCAGGCTCTCGCCAAGGTGCTCAAGGAGATGACGCCCGACGATGTGATCAACGAGATGAAGACGTCGGGTCTCCGCGGTCGCGGCGGCGGCGGATTCCCCACGGGGATGAAGTGGGAGTTCTGCAAGAAGTCGGTGAGCGACAAGAAATACACGATCTGCAACGCCGACGAGGGCGACCCCGGGGCGTTCATGGACCGCTCCATCCTGGAAGGCGACCCCCACTCGGTGCTGGAGGGGATGGCCATCGGGGCGTTCGCCATGGGGGCCGACGAGGGGTACATCTACTGCCGGGCCGAATACCCGCTGGCCATCAAGCGCCTGAAGACGGCCATCGCCCAGGCGGAGGAGTACGGACTGCTGGGCAGGAACATCATGGGGACGAACTTCTCCTTCGAGATCCACATCAAGGAAGGCGCGGGCGCCTTCGTGTGCGGGGAGGAGACGGCCCTGATGGCCTCGATCGAGGGCGAGCGCGGCATGCCGCGTCCCCGTCCGCCGTTCCCTGCGAACAAGGGACTCTGGGCCAAGCCGTCCAACATCAACAACGTCGAAACCTGGGCCAACGTCAGCCCGATCATCATCAACGGCGGGGCCTGGTACGCTTCGATGGGCACCGAGAAATCCAAGGGGACGAAGGTTTTCGCGCTGACGGGCAAGGTGAAGAACACCGGGCTGGTCGAGGTGCCGATGGGCATCACGATCCGCGAGATCATCTTCGACCTCGGCGGCGGGATCATCAACGACAAGGCGTTCAAGGCGGCCCAGATCGGCGGACCTTCGGGCGGATGCCTGACGGAGGCGCACCTCGACACCCCCGTCGACTATGAGTCCCTCACGGCGGCGGGAGCCATCATGGGATCCGGCGGTCTGGTCATCATGGACGAGGAAACCTGCATGGTGGACGTGGCCAAGTTCTTCCTCGAGTTCACCCAGAGGGAGTCCTGCGGGAAGTGTGTCCCCTGTCGCGAAGGGACCAAGCAGATGCTTCTGACCCTGGAGCGCATCACACGCGGAGAGGGCACCATGGAGGACCTGGACAAGCTCGAGGAGCTGGCGGTCATGGTCAAGGAATCTTCGCTCTGCGGGCTGGGGCAGACGGCCCCCAACCCGGTTCTCACGACCCTTCGGTACTTCAGGCACGAGTACGAGGCCCACATTCGGGAGAAAACCTGCCCGGCCAAGGCCTGCGCGGCCCTGATCCAGTACATCGTGAACCCGGATCTGTGCCGGAAGTGCGGACTATGCGCGAAGAACTGTCCGGTGACCTGCATCAGCGGGGACCGGCAGACGCCCTACGTCATCGACCAGTCCAAGTGCATCAAGTGCGGCACCTGCCTTGAGGTTTGCCCCTTCAAGGCCATCCGCAAGGAATAGCGGTGGGAGGTATACGGCCATGAAAGAGATTACCCTGAATTTTGACGGTAAGGAATGCAAGGGAGTCCTCGGCGACACGATCCTCGAGGTCGCCCAGAAGAACGATGTCTACATTCCCACCCTCTGCTACCTGAACGGCCTTTCCCCCATCGGGGCCTGCCGTATGTGCGTGGTCGAGGTCGAGAGGAACCCGAAGCTTTTGACCTCCTGCACCACGCCTGCGGTGGACGGGATGATCGTTCACACGAAGACCGAGAAGCTCAACAAGTACCGCAAGCAGATCCTCGAACTGCTCTTCGCGGGACGCAACCACTTCTGCATGTACTGCTCCCAGAGCGGGGACTGCGAACTTCAGCGCCTGGCCATCGAGCACGGCATGGATGCGGTCCGCTACCCCTACCTCTATGCCCCGTTCGAGAACGACGCGACGCACCCCGACCTGATGATGGACCACAACCGCTGCGTCCTGTGCCTGCGATGCATCCGCGTCTGCGCGGAAAAGGTCGGGGCCCACACCCTGGATCTCCAGAAGCGCGGATGGGCGGCAACCGTCTGCGCCGACATGGGACAGAAGCTCGGNGAAAGCGAAACCTGCGTGTCCTGCGGAGCCTGCGCCCAGGTTTGCCCCACCGGCACGATCACGGTCAGGGAACTGGCGTACCGCGGGAAGCGCAAGGATTGCGACGATGTGGCCGAGAGCGTGTGCCCGCTTTGTTCGGTGGGCTGCAAGATCAAGGCCTACGTCCGCACGGGCAGCATCGCCCGGGTTGAGGGCACCGGAACCGAGTCTCCCGACGGCGGCCAGCTTTGCCACATGGGCCGCTGGTGGCTGCCCGAGTCGACCGAGCGCGAGCGGGTGCCGGTTCCCATGATCAGGGAGGGGGCCCACTTCCGCGAAGCTTCCTGGGAGGAAGCCATGACCCTGATCGCCAGCAAGATGAAGCCGGCCGCCGCGCAGGGCAGGGCAGGAGCTCTCGTTTCCAGCCTCTGCACGGACGAGGAGCTTTCCATTTTCTCCGCCTTCTTCCGGGATGCCATGAAGGTTGACATCGACACCTTCGACGGCGATATCCTCAGGGGCTTCTTCAAGGGGTTCGAGCCCTTCAAGGCCCAGGGAGTGCGGCCTTTCACCGGGGCTCACAACATCCTCGACAGCGACCTGATCGTCAACCTCTGCGCGGATCCCCAGGACGAAGCCCCGGTTGTTGCGAGCTACATCCGCGTGGCGGTTTTGCGCAACAACGCCCGACTCGTCTTCGCAGGCGACATCGCCGACCCCTTCGACGGGCTGACCGACGCGAGCGTCCGCCTGAACGGGACCTGCAAGGACCCCAATTTCCTCAAGGACCTGACCGCCTGCCTCATCGCGCTGGCCGAGTCGAAGGTCGACCTCGACGGCATGACGGCCCTGGACAATTACGCGAAAGCCCTGGACAGGTTCGCCGCCACCGCGGGTATCGCCCGGGAAAAGGCAGAGGAAATCGTCAAGCTGATCGCTTCATCGCAGAAACCCGTCTTCGTGCTGGGAAAGAGCCTCGCCAAGAACCCCGCCGTGATCGCAGCCGCGGGGAACCTGGCCATCGCGGCCCGTTCCTTCTTCAGCGACGGACTCGGGATCGTTCCGCTCGTCTCGAGCGGGAACAGCCTCGGGTCGGTGAACACCTGCGTTGCGGATGAACCCTGGCTGCGTACGAAGGAAGTCGATTTCCTGTACGTCTATTCGACGGGGATGATCCCCGAGGACGAGGATTCGCTGGCGGCCATCTCGCGCAGCGGTTTCTCGGTCATTCAGACGCCCTACCTTGTCCGGCCGCTCGTCAACCTGGCGGATGTGCTGCTTCCGGCCCCGGCATGGTTCGAGCGCAGCGGGCATTTCTGCACGATCGAAGGCGAACGGCGCCGCCTGAACGTCATCGTCCCGCCGCAGGCGAGCCTGAAGGGGCTTTCCACCGTCTTCGAAGGGATCGCGAAGGATCTCGGCATCACGGTTGGGAGGCCCGAAACGGCCCCCTGCGAGAAGTTCTTCGTTTCAAGCGTTTCTCCTGAACTCGCCAAGATGGCGGCTCTGTAGGGGGTGGATGAACATGTCGAAGCCTAAACTCGCAACCGTATGGCTCGAGGCCTGCGCGGGCTGCCACATGTCCTTCCTGGACATCGACGAGCGCATCGTCGATCTCCTGGACAAGGTGGAGGTCACGGCCACGCCGATTACGGACTTCAAGGAAATTCCCCAGGTGGACATCGGGGTCATCGACGGGGCCATCGGCAACGAGGAAGAAAAACACATCGCGCTTGAACTCCGCAAGAAGGCGAAGATCATCATCGCCTGGGGGGACTGCGCGGTGTTCGGCGGCATCAACACCATGAGGAACTTCATGCCGACAAAGGAAGTGCTGGAGGGCGGCTACATCCACACCGCCAGCACCGTGAACCCGGACGGCGTGATTCCCCACGGTGAGGTCCCGGCGCTTCTGCCCCAGGCCCTGCCCGCCGACAACGTGGTGAAGGTGGACGTGTATGTTCCCGGCTGTCCGCCGGATGCCGACACGATCCTCTACGTGTTCCAGGAACTGCTCGAGGGACGCATGCCCAAGGTCCCCTCGGACATGATGCGTTACGACTAGGAGGGACCGGATATGGCTGACAATTCCGCCGTCCGCAAGATCGAGATCAATCCCATCACCCGCATCGAGGGGCACGGCAAGATCACCGTCAACCTCGACGAGAAGGGCGACGTCAACAGCGCCCAGTTCCACGTCACGCAATTCCGCGGCTTCGAAGTCTTCACGAAGGGCCGCGATTTCAGGGAAATGCCCGTCATCACGCCCCGCATCTGCGGGATTTGCCCGGTGAGCCATCACCTGGCTTCCGCGAAGGCGTGCGACATGATCCTGGGCGTGGAGGTTACGCCGACCGCCCACAAGCTGCGCGAACTGATGCACATGGGGCAGTTTGTCCAGTCCCATGCGTTGAGCTTCTTCCACCTGTCGAGCCCGGATCTCCTGTTCGGCTTCGATGCCGATCCCGCGATCCGGAACGTTGCCGGACTCGTGGCGAAATTCCCCGACCTGGCCGTCAAGGGCGTCACGATGAGGAAATTCGGGCAGGAACTGATCAAGACGCTGGGGGGCAAGAAAGTCCATCCCTGGCACAGCATCCCGGGGGGCGTCAACCGCAGCCTGAGGCCCGAAGAGCGCGACGCCAACAGGGCCCAGATTCCGGCCATGAAGGAGATCGTTCGCGAGGCCCTCGCCCTGATTAAAGGGTATCTTGCCGAGCATGGTGAAGAAGCGAAGAAGTTCGCCACGCTCCCGACCGCGTATCTGGGGCTCGTCAACGGAGGATTCCTGGAGCTCTTCGACGGGGACATCCGCCTGAAGGGACCCCGGGGCCGGGTTATCGCCGAGTTCCCTGATTGGGAGTACCTCGACAACATCGGGGAGCATGTCGAGGAATTCAGCTACCTGAAGTTCCCGTTCTACCTCCCGCTGGGCTTCCCGAACGGTTCGTACCGGGTGGGTCCGCTGGGGCGCATCAACGCATGCGACGACATCGACACGCCGGAGGCCGCGGCGGAGCTTTCCGCCTTCCGTTCGCTCACACCGGACGGGATCGTCCACTACACGATGTACACCCACTACGCCCGTCTCATCGAGGCCCTGTACGCCCTCGAGCGGATGGAGGAACTCCTCGAGGATCCCGACATCACCGGGAGCGACCTGCGGATCACCTCCAACGACCTGCAGCCGGAAGGCATCGGGGTCATCGAGGCGCCGCGCGGAACGCTCATCCACCATTACTGGGTGGACGAGCAGGGGGCCATGACCCAGGCGAACCTCATCGTGGCCACGGGACACAACAACTACGCCATGAACCGGGGCGTGGAGATGGTGGCCAAGGACTTCATCAAGGGAGGCGAGGTCACGGAGGGGATCATGAACAGGATGGAGCACGTCATCCGCTGCTACGACCCCTGCCTGTCCTGCTCCACGCATGCCGTGGGCAAGATGCCTCTGCTGATGGAGATCGTGTCGGTTGACGGGAACCTGGTGAAGAAGGTCTTGAGGTAAAATTCGGATAAAGGAGCGAGAGGGGGCCCGCTTCAGGCGGGCCCCCTCTTTGATGACGCGATGAAGATCACGATTTTCGGATACGGAAACGATTCGCGCATGGACGACGGAGTNGGCCTTCACCCTGGCCCCCGGATCGCCGGATACCTGGAGGGGCGCGGGCACGGAGTGACCCTGTCCCTTGAGCACCAATTGCTCCCGGAGGCCGCGGCCGACCTTGAGGAAGCCGACTTTGCGATCTTCGTCGATGCCTCGATGGAGACCACCCCCGACGGTTTCGGGGTCCGCACCGTCGAGGCCAGGGAAATCCTCGAAGGCCTGAACCTCCATACCGTGGGGCCGGAATGGATCCTGGCGATGGGTCTGCGCATCCACGGACGGGTTCCGGAGGCCTGGCTTGTCACCGTGGAAGGTGAGCGGTTCGATTTCGGGGATGAACTGACCCCGGCCTGCAGCGAGCGGGCGAATCGGGCTCTTGAGGCGTTCATGGCCCGCTGGGAGGCACGGACCGATGCTTGAGGATCTTTCTCAGCACATCCTGGATATCGCTGAAAACAGCCTGAACGCGGGCGCCGGCCGCGTCGAGATCACCGTCGAGCAGAATGCGGAGAAGAACCGCCTCTTCCTGGAGGTGGCCGACAACGGGCACGGGATGGACGCCGAGACGGTCGTGAAGGTTTTGGACCCCTTCTACACGACTCGGACCACTCGTCGCGTCGGATTGGGTCTTCCTTTCCTGAAGCAGTCCGCGGAGCTTTGCGGCGGCTTCCTTTCCCTGCAATCCAAACCGGGGAGNGGGACGACGCTCAAGGCGGAATTCGCCCTCGACTGCATCGATCGCCCCCCGCTGGGAAACATTCCCTCCACGCTCGTCACCCTTCTTGCGGGAGCCCCGAACGTTCGCTGGATCTATCGTCACGTCTGCGACGGACGGAGCTTCATCTTTGACTCGGAGGAGATCGTCAACGTCCTGGAAGATCCAGAGATGCTGAGAAACTCCGAGGTCGCTCTCTGGCTTCGCGATTACCTCCGCGGGAACATCGAATCCGTGGAAGAACCCCCTCGATCCTGACATTCCACTGATAAAACGTCACCCTTTTTGTCCTTGCATTAAACTTAATCCGATGGTATAAGGCATGCTGTATGTCTAAGCCTGATAGGCGCCGCATGTCTTTTCGTTTTACATGTGAAGTTTTTAACGTAAAAAAGAACCTTTCGCCGTGGCCGGCGAAGCGCAATCACCACAGGAAAAGAAGGGGGAATGGGAATGCTGGTGAAGGAGGAAGTGGTCTCCAGGACAAAAGAGATCGTGGCTCCCTGGAAGGTTCGCAAGGGTGCCCTGATCCCCATCCTGCAGGAGACCCAGTCGGTTTTCGGCTACCTGCCCGCAGACGCCGTCGAGGCGATCTCGGACGAGTTGCTGATCCCGACGGCAGAGATCTACGGCGTCGCAACGTTCTACGCTCAGTTTCACCTGAAGCCGCGTGGTCGTCACATCATCCGGGTCTGCCGGGGACGGCCTGCCACGTTCGGGGCAGCCTGAAGCTTCTGCAGAAGGTCAAGGAGATGCTGAAGGTCGAGGAGAACGGCACCACGGAAGACCTGCGCTTCACGCTGGAACCCGTGGCCTGCCTGGGGGCCTGCGGCCTGGCTCCGGTCATGATGATCGACGATGAAACCCATGGACGCCTCGTTCCGGAGAACCTCAAGGGCATCCTGGACCATTACGAGTAGCGGCAAACGTTTGGGGGGGCATCGAGAGTGGCGAAGATCACGAGTTTGGAAGATCTGAGGAAGATCAAGGCGAGCGCGACGGACCAGACGTCGGCGCGTTCGGAGGGGAAGACGCGGATCATCATCGGCCTTGGGACCTGCGGGATCGCGGCCGGTGCCCGTGCGGTGATGGAGGCGGTGCTGGAAGAGCTCTCCAAGCGGGGACTGAAGGACGTGTCGGTGGAGGGGACGGGCTGCATCGGGATGTGTCAGCAGGAGCCGCTGCTGGACGTGATCCGTCCGGGCGAGCCCCGGATCACGTACGGTCTGGTGACGGTGCAGGATGTGCCGCGGATCGTGTCGGAGCACCTGGTGAACGGCCGGATCGTGGAAGACCGGCTGATCGGCCGGGCGGACTAGGGGGAAGCGAAGATGCCGACCTATCGGAGTCACGTGCTGGTCTGCGGCGGAACCGGGTGCGTTTCCAACGGAAGCCAGAAGCTCCAGGAGAACCTGAAGACCGAACTGAAGAAAAAGCAGCTCGACAGGGAAGTGCTGGTGGTCCAGACGGGCTGCCACGGGATGTGCGAGGCGGGGCCGATCGTCGTCGTCTACCCGGAAGGGACCTTCTACACCCGGGTCAGACCGGAAGATGCCGCGGAGATCGTGGAGGAACATCTGTACAAGGGGCGGGTGGTCAAGCGGCTGCTCCACAGGGAAGAAGTCACCGCAGAGGCGGTCGCTCACTACAACGAGCTTCCCTTCTACTCCAAGCAGCACCGCATCACCCTGAAGAACTGCGGCTACATCAATCCCGACAATATCGACGAGTACATCGGCCGGGACGGCTACCAGGGGCTGGCGAAGGCCCTTCTGGAGATGACGCCCGACGATGTGATCAACGAGATGAAGACATCGGGTCTCCGCGGTCGCGGCGGCGGCGGATTCCCCACGGGGATGAAGTGGGAGTTCTGCAAGAAGTCGGTGAGCGACAAGAAATACACGATCTGCAACGCCGACGAGGGCGACCCGGGTGCGTTCATGGACCGTTCCCTGCTGGAGGGCGATCCGCACTGCGTCCTGGAGGGGATGGCCATCGGGGCCTACGCCATGGGGGCCGACGAGGGGTACATCTACTGCCGGGCCGAATACCCGCTGGCCATCAGACGATTGAAGGAAGCCATCGCCCAGGCGGAGGCGTACGGATTGCTGGGCAGGAACATCATGGGAACGAACTTCTCCTTCGAGCTGCACGTCAAGGAAGGCGCGGGCGCCTTCGTGTGCGGCGAGGAGACGGCCCTGATGGCCTCGATCGAGGGCGAGCGCGGCATGCCGCGTCCCCGTCCGCCGTTCCCTGCGAACAAGGGGCTCTGGGCCAAGCCGTCCAACATCAACAACGTCGAGACCTGGGGCAACGTCCCCCAGATCATCCTGCACGGCGGAGCCTGGTATGCGGCCCTCGGCACCGAGAAATCCAAGGGGACGAAGGTTTTCGCGCTGACGGGCAAAGTGAAGAACACCGGGCTGGTCGAGGTGCCGATGGGCACGACGATCCGCGAGGTCGTTTTCGACATCGGCGGCGGGATCATCAACGACAAGGCGTTCAAGGCGGTTCAGATCGGCGGACCTTCGGGCGGATGCCTCACCGAAGAACATCTTGACCTTCCCATCAGCTATGAGTCCCTCACGGGAGCCGGAGCCATCATGGGATCCGGCGGTCTGGTCGTCGTGGACGAGGAAACCTGCATGGTGGACATGGCCAAGTTCTTCCTGGAGTTCACCCAGGCGGAGTCCTGCGGCAAGTGCGTTCCCTGTCGCGAAGGGACCAAGAAGATGCTCGACATCCTGACCCGGATCACCGAGGGCAACGGGCAGCCCGGCGACATCGAGAAGCTCGCATACCTTGGCACCCAGGTCAAGGAAGCTTCCCTCTGCGGGCTGGGCCAGACGGCTCCCAACCCCGTCCTGACCACGATCCGCTATTTCCGTCACGAGTACGAGGCCCACATCAACGAGAAGAAATGCCCGGCCGGGGCCTGCGGCGCTCTGACGAACTTCGTCATTGATCCCGCGAAGTGCATCGGCTGCACGAAGTGTGCCCGAACCTGCCCGGTNGGGGCCATTTCGGGCGAGGTCAAGAAGCCCCATGTCATCGACACGGAAAAGTGCGTCAAGTGCGGCGCCTGCGCGGAGGCTTGCCCCGTGAAGGCCATCGCCCGGCGCTGACGAGGAGGTTGGGAAGAGATGCAAGGCATCGAAGCGATCATCAACGGCCGGAAGATCGTCGCCGAAGCGGGGATGACGATCCTCCAGGCTGCCCGAGCCAACGGAATCCATATTCCCACCCTTTGCGACCACCCGGTGCTGAAGCCGGTGGGCGCCTGCCGGGTGTGTCTGGTGGAAGTGGAGAAGAACCCCAAGCTCCTGACGGCCTGTTCCACGCCCCTGAACCCGGGGATGGTGGTCTACACTCATTCCCCCCGGGTGATTGAAGCCCGCCGGGCGGTGGTGGAACTGCTGCTCGTGCGGCATCCGCTGGACTGCTTCTCCTGCTCCAGCAACGGGCAGTGCGAGCTGCAGGATGTGGCCTACGAACTGGGGATCAAGGAATCCCGTTTCGCGGACGAGGGAGACACCTGCCGAACCTACGCCATCGAGGACGCCAACCCGTTCTACGTGCGGGACATGAACAAGTGCATCCTCTGTGGCAGGTGCATCCGCACCTGCGACAGTCTGGCCCAGTACCATGCCATCGACTTCCAGAACCGCGGGATCAAGACCATGGTCCATCCCCCGGTCGGGAAGGACCTGGAGCACTCCGACTGCACCTTCTGCGGCCAGTGTGTCCAGATGTGCCCCGTGGGCGCCCTCTCCGAGAAGACGTCCAAGGGACAGGGACGCCCCTGGGAGATGGAATCCGTGAAGACGGTCTGCTCCTACTGCGGGGTGGGCTGCGAGCTGAACATCAAGGTCAACAGAAAGACCGGGCGGATTGCCAACGTGAAGACCGACTACGCTTCCCCGACAGCCCTGAACGAAGGCCGGGTGTGCGTGAAGGGGCGCTTCGCTTGGCAGTTCGTGCACAGCGACGAGCGGCTCACGAAGCCCCTGATCAAAGAGGATGGCACGTTCCGGGAAGCCAGCTGGGACGAGGCCCTGAACGTCGTTGTCGGCAGGCTCGGCCACATCAAGGAAGAGCACGGGCACGACACGATCGGGTTCTTCTCCTCGGCCCGATGCACCAACGAGGAGAACTACCTGTTGCAGCGCCTGTCGAGGGAGGTGATCGGCACAAACAACGTGGACCACTGTGCCCATCTCTGACACAGCGCCACAGTGAAAGGTCTCGGTGAGACCTTCGGAAGCGGCGCCATGACCAACGATTTCAAATCCATCAGGCAGGCCGACGTCATGTTTGTCATCGGTTCCAATACGACGGAAGCCCATCCCGTCCTCGGGGCGATGATCAAGGAGCGCAAGAAGAACGGGGCAAAACTCATCGTCTGCGACCCGAGGAAGATCGAGCTGGCCAAGTACGCCGATGTCTATCTCCGCCAGAAGAGCGGCACGGACGTGGCCCTCGTGAACGGGATCATGCATGTCATTCTGCGGGATAAACTGCAGAACGAATCCTTCATCGCCGAGCGGGTCGAGAACTACGACGCCATGAAGGCGACGGTGGCCTCCTACACGCCGGAGAAGACCAGTGAAATCACCGGCATCCCGGCGGAGCTGATCGAGAAGGCCGCCCACATCTACGCCACTGGCCCGAACTCCGCCATCTTCTACACCATGGGCATCACGCAGCACGTGACGGGAACAAACAACGTCCGGACCATGGCGAACCTGGCGCTCCTGTGCGGCATGCTGGGAAGGCCGGGAACGGGCGTCAACCCGCTTCGCGGTCAGAACAACGTTCAGGGGGCATGCGACATGGGCTGCCTGCCGGACGTTTTCACGGGATACCAGAAAGTGGCCAACCCCGAGGCGCGGGACAAGATGAAGGCCGCCTGGAACGGCGCCGAAATGCCCGCCACTCCCGGCCTCAGCGTCGTGAAGATGATGGAGGCCGCCGGCAAGGGGGACATCAAGGCCCTGTTCATCATGGGCGAAAACCCCATGGTGACGGACCCCGACACCCACCACGTGCGGCACTCGCTGGAGAAGCTGGATCTGCTCGTTGTCCAGGACATCTTCCTGACCGAAACGGCCCAGTTGGCCGACGTGGTTCTTCCCGCGGCCTGCTGGGGCGAGAAGGACGGTACGTTCACGAACACCTGCCGGACGGTCCAGAGGGTCCGCAAAGCCGTTGAAGCCCCGGGTGAAGCCCGCCCCGACTGGGAGATCCTCACTTCGATCGCCCAGCGGATGGGCGCCCCGTGGAACTTCCGCAGTGCTTCGGAAGTGTTCGATGCCGTCGCCCAGGTGACGCCGAGCTACGCAGGCATGAGCTACGCACGCCTGGAAGAGGGGCCGATCGCATGGCCGTGCCCGACGCCGGACCATCCGGGTACGCCGATCCTTCACACCGTGAAGTTCGGCCGACCGAACGGCAAGGCCTCCTTCTCGCCCTGCGAGTGGAAGGCNCCCCACGAGTGGCCGGACGAGGAATACCCGTTCCTGGCGACCACCGGTCGCCTGCTGTACCACTACCACTCGGGCAGCATGACCCGGAGGAGCGCTCCTGGCGAGTTCGTGAAGGAACTCTACGTGGAGGTTCACCCCGCGGATGCCGCCGGGATGAACCTGGCGGAAGGCGAAACGGTTCGCGTGACCTCCCGCCGCGGCTCGGTGGAGGGCAAGGCGAAGATCACCGACCGCGTCCCGCCGAAGATGGTGTTCCTGCCGTTCCATTTCGGCGAGGCTTCCGCGAACATCCTTACGGCGGCCGTCGTCGACCCGGATTCCGAGACGCCGGGCTACAAGGTCAGCGCCGTCAGGGTGGAGAAGGCGTAAGGATCACCCCAAGCGAATGAACGCGGCGGGACCGGGAGGTCGAGGATCCGGTCCCGCCGCCGCACCAAAAAATCAGAAGGAGGAGTGAAAGGACATGAATTTCAAGACCCCAGTGGAACTGGCGAAAGCGGCCTGCGCCGCAGCCAAGGTCAAAAGCGCGTGGACCGTTCCCCAGATGCTGATCATGGGCCTGCTGGCCGGGGCCTACATCGCCTTCGGCGGATTTCTCAACACCGTGGTTACCCAGGACCTGGCCAAGTACGCCGGAGTCGGCGTGACCAAGTTCCTGGGCGGGGCCGTGTTCTCCGTCGGCCTCATGCTCGTCGTCATCGGCGGCGCCGAACTGTTCACCGGCAACTGTATGATGCCCCTCGGCGCCCTCTCCGGATGCGCTCCCATGAGCGGCATTCTCCGCAACTGGTTCTGGGTCTACATCGCCAACTTCATCGGCTCCATCCTCGTCGCCGTCATCATCTATCTTTCCGGCCTCGCCACCGGTCCTGTGGGGGCAAACGCCCTCAAGATCGCCGCGGCCAAGATGAGCCTCCCGATGGACCAGGCGTTCTTCCGGGCCATCCTCTGCAACTGGCTTGTCGTCCTGGCCGTGTGGATGAGCATGGCCGCCACCGACATCATCGGCAAGATCTTCGCGATCTTCTTCCCGATCATGGCGTTCGTCGCCTCCGGCTTTGAACACAGCATCGCCAACATGTACTTCATGGCCATCGGGATCTTCGTGAAGGGCAACGAGGCCGTCGTCACGGCCGCCGAGCTGGATCCGTCGAAACTGGCCGCCGTCAACTGGGGCGGTTACCTCCACAACCTCGTTCCCGTTACGCTCGGGAACATGGTGGGCGGTATCCTGTTCGTGGCTGTTTTCTATTACCTGGTCTTCAAGCATAACCTGGAGAAGATGGATTAGGGTGCTGCCGAAAGAAAAAATTGAAGCAACCGGCGGAAGCGGGGTTCTTCCCGCTTCCGCCGTCATCCTGGGAGGCGGACGGGGAAGGCGGATGGGAGGCAACAAGCTTTTCCTGGCGGTTGGCGATACCCTCCTCATCGAAAGGGTCCTTTCCCGCATCACGCCCTGGTTCCAGGACACCCTGATTGCGGTGGGCGCCGACGACCTGGAAAGCCTCAGGAGCCTGCTGGCTCCGGTCCGAGAGCGCTGGCCCGTTAAGGTGGTTGCGGATTCCGCACCCGGAAGAGGGCCGCTGGAGGGACTTGCCGCGGCCTTCGAGGCGATGCGCACGGAATGGGCCTTCGCCATCGGGTGCGACATGCCCCTTGTCCAGGAGGCCGTCATGCGGGTTCTCTGGAATGCCCGCACCCCGCAAAGCCAGGTGACCTGCGCACGCCTGGACGGCTTCCTCGAACCCCTGCATGCCTTCTATTCCGCTTCGTGCCTTCCGGCAGCCAGGAGAGCCCTTGCCAGGGGTGAGCGGCGCATCAAAAGCTTCTTCGACGAGATCGCGCTTACCGTCGTGGAAGAGGAATCCTTCCGACTCCTGCCAGGCTACCGTCGATCCTTCGGTGGAGTCAACACGCCGGAAGAACTCGGACGCCTGATGAACCCTCGGCTTCCCTAGCCCTCCGGGCAGCCCCTNGATTCGCTCAGGGAATGAATAGACGTTCATCCGCCCCTCGCGCGCGAAGCCGATGAGCGTGATCCCCGCGGCCAGCGCTGCGTCCACCCCTCCGGCGGTGGGGGCCGAAACGCTCGCCAACAGAGGGATTCCCGCGCCGATTGCCTTGTGGACCATGTCGGCCGGAAGCCGGCCCGAAACGGCCAGGAAGCAGTCCGAAAGGTCAGTCCCTTCCAGGAACGCCCATCCCACGGCCTTGTCCACCGCGTTGTGACGCCCCACATCCTCGACCCGGAATAGGATTTGCCCCGACGCGCTGCCCAGTACGGCCACGTGGACGCTTCCCGTTCTCCGGAACAGCGGGGCTTCGGCAAGATCAAGAATCGCCTGCTGAAGGGTCCCGAACGGGATGCTCCACCTCACGGGCATTGGATCAGGCCGGTTTTCCCTGACGCGGGACCCTTCCAGCATTCGGGTCGAGGCGGTGTGGAGCACTCGGGATATCAGGGGAATCCCTTCGCGGGCAACCTTCAGGTGGACCCGGACTTTTCCGCTCTCGACCGAAACGGTCGACACGTCTCCCAGCGACAGGATCATCCTCCGGCAGGCCAGGTGCCCCAGGGCCCACTCCCTTTCGTAGCCCGGCGTCAGGATGACGGCAGCCTCTTCCCGCCCGTCCACTTCAAGGATCAGGTTCTTTTCCTCCAACACCTCATCCGTTCTTTGCTCGAACGAACCGTTCGCGCAGGCCCGGACGATTTCGATGCGGCGCACCGTCTCTTCCATGGGNNGATCTCCACCTCTTCGCCTGGTCTGTTCTGCCGGATTTGCGGTATAATCATATCGAAAAGTTCCCTGCGGTGCCCGTGTTTGTTGGGTGAGTCTTGAGCCAACAGAAAAACGAATGGGAGCCACGTCCGCTCCGGAGGAGAAGGCACCGATTCGGTGTCATCGAATCAAAGGTCCGGCAGGTTCCCCCCCTCTCGAGGAGAGGGTCAAGGCTCTCGAAACACGACACTGCGGGGCCTTTTTTGCGCCGCCCGGGAGGGATCCCCTTGAAGCCCGTTCTTCCTCCGTACTGGCACCCCACCTTCGCCCATGCGTTCATCCTCGATTGGGACGGAGTGCTCGCCGAAACCCGCCTCGATTTTTCACCGATCAGGAACCGTTATTTCCGAGGGAAACGCGTGCCCCTTCTGGAGGCGGGGCGCTTTCTTCCCGAATCCACGCGCCGCGACCTGGAGAAGGACATCCACGACCTCGAGATGCGAGGTGCGGATGCCGCCGAGCCCGTGCCGGGCGCCGGTGAACTGCTGGACTGGCTGGATGAACGCGGAACTCCGTGGGCCGTCGTGTCGCGCAATTGCCGGGATTCCATCGACCTCGCCGCAATGCGGGCCGGAATCCGCCTGCCCAGGGTTGTCCTGAGCCGGGACGAGGAGCCGGTGAAGCCCCATCCGGAAGCCCTCTGGAAGGCCGCAAGGCTGCTTGGGGTTGAAAGCTCCCGCTGTGTCATGGTCGGCGATTTCATCTACGATTTTGTCGGAGCCAGAAGAGCCGGGATGCGGGCCCTTCTCGTCCAGAGGGAGGAGCCCTCCTGGGGAGAATGGATCGACCGGGCCTGCCCAACGGTGCGGTCGCTGCTGGAAGAGCTCGCCAATCCCAGCCCCTGGGTTCCCTGGGAGTACCGCACCCTGGTCGCGGACCGGGGGCATGAGTGGATCGAGGCGGCCTGGCCGCTGGAAGTCCAGGTCCCGTCCGATTGTTCGGATCCGGCCCGTTTCGTTCACGAAGCGGCCTCGCTCGGCGTAGGACACTTTCTCGTCGAGCCGGCCTTGAACCTGTCGGTTTCACTCTGGCGTGAATCCCTCCCTCTGAGGCGCGAATGGCTGGGGCAACCCCTGATCGAATCCGTCGAAGCCTTCCTCGCCTCCCGGTTTCCCCTGGCGGTGGCTTCAGAGGGGGTCGGCGGTCTATGCCTGCCCATGGAAGGGATCGCGGCCGCCCTGTCGGAGGTTTTGTCCTGATGAAGGAAAGAACGCTCTGGGATGAGGAGCCCGCCTGCGAAGAAACCGGGCTGAAGCTCTGGGAAGTTCCTCTGCCCGAGCGCATGAGGCCTCGGGCTCTGGAAGAGTTCGTGGGACAGGAACACCTTGTGGGCGACGACGCTCCCCTGCGGCGAGTCCTCGAAAAGGGGAACGTTCCGAGCTGCATCCTTTACGGCCCCCCCGGCGTCGGTAAAACGACCCTCGTCCGCCTGATGGCCTCGGTCACCGGCCGCCGGCTGCTGGAGATCAACGCGGTGACGGCCAAGGTCGCCGAGCTGAGGGACCTGGTCGTAGAGGCTCGCCAGGCGAAGGCCCGGGACAGGGGAAAGACCGCCCTCGCGTTCGTGGACGAGATCTATCATTTCAACCGGCAGCAGCAGAACGTGCTTCTTCCTGCCGTGGAGAAGGGCGAGCTGATCCTCGTCGGAACCACGACGGAGAATCCATTTTTCGAGATCAACAAAACCCTCCTGTCCCGCATGGTTGTCTACGAGATGAAGCCGCTTTCGTGCGACGACCTCGAAAAGCTGGTCAGGCGAGCGCTTGCGGATACGGAGCGAGGGCTCGGAAAACTGGAGCTGAAAGCCACAGACGGGGCGGTGTCGATGATCGCCGCGAAAAGCGGNGGGGACGTGAGGCAAGCCCTGATCCGGCTCGAAGCGGCCGCCGGTTCCGTCGCCGCCGGAGGCGGCAGCCTGCTGGACGAGGCCGCGGTCGAACGGGCGCTCGGGACGGCCCTCCAAAGGTACGATCGGGCGGGAGACGATCACTACGCCATCATCTCGGCCCTTATCAAGAGCATGAGGGGTTCCGATCCCGACGCGGCGGTCTATTGGCTGGCCAGGTTGTTGGCCGGNGGTGAGGACGTCCGGTTCATCGCGCGGCGCATTCTCATCTTCGCCTCGGAGGACGTAGGGCTGGCGGACCCGCAGGCCCTGTCGGTCGCGGCCTCCGCCGCCTATGCGGCCGACTTCGTCGGTCTCCCTGAGGCCCAGCTGGTTCTNTCCGAGGCGGTTCTCTACATGGCCGCCGCGCCGAAGAGCAACAGCTCAACGGTCGCCATCGGTGCGGCCCTGGACGCAGTGAATTCGGGCGACCTGCAGGAAGTTCCCGAAAACCTCAAGCCNCAGGGGCAAGGGTATCTGTATCCCCACGATGACCCGCGACATTGGGTTCCTCAGAAATACCTCAGGGAACCGAGACGGTTCTATACGCCCGGGTCCATCGGTTTCGAAGCGGGATTGGCCGAACGGCTGAAGGGCTTCTGGAAACGCTTCTCGATCGAGGAAAACTAGAGGGACATGACGGTGACGCCCGCCACGACCAGAGCGATGCCGGAAGCCAGGCGGGGCGTCAGTTTTTCGCGGAGGAACAGGGCGGCAAAAGCCGCCGAGAAGAAGGGGCGCGCTGAAGCGACGCAGGTGGCCAGGTCAACCGGGATGAAGGTCTGGCTGTAGGAGAAAAGCAGGTTGCCCACAGTCAGGCCGAGGGCTCCCGCCAGCATGGCCTCGCCGAGAACCAGAGGCGAGGAAACGCGGGGGAAAACCTTCCGGTCGCGTATCCAGAAAAGGACCCATGAGCCGCAGAGAACCGACACGGATCTCCACCACTCCAGCTGCGGGACGGGAAGACGCTCCATGAAGAATTTGTTCGTGATGATGCCGAAGGTCCAGCAGGACATGCAGAGAAGGGCAAAAAACAGCCCGATCCGGAAATCCTTTCGGGAAACGCTCATTGCATCGGGTTGCCGGCGTGGGGAAAGAAGCACCAACCCTGTCACGATGAGGATTGCCGCACCGAAAACGATCGGCGAAGCCGGTTCACCCAGAAAGATCCAGGAGGCCGGAACCGCCAATAGCGGGTAGGCGGAGCAAACCGGAACCCCCAGTGTGACCCCCAGGTGACGGAGAGACACGAAATAGAGCAGATCCCCGGCCACGAGCCAGATCACGCTGCCGCCGAAGATCGCCAGCAGGAGAGGAAGCGGCGGTGGGGTGAAGGCGGCTTGTCCCATCGTCGCAAAAAGATAGGCTCCAGCCGTCAGGATGGAGCCTATCGTTCTGGCTGCGCCAAGGGCCGTGTAGGAGAACTGATCGACACCTCGCCGGTAGAGGACGGGGGCGATGGCCCAGATGACTGCGGAAAGGAGCGCGAGAGAGAATCCCGCGACGAAACCGGTAGGCAAGGACCCGGACTATTCCTCGAGCTGGGCGGAAAGCTCGGGGTGCCGGCTGATGTAGCTCAGCAGCGCCTGCTTGGAGTTGTCGAGATGGTGCCGCATGGCAGTCATGGCCTTGGGGCAGTCTCCGGCCAAAAGGGCCTCGATCACCTCGACGTGCTCCTGGCAGGTTGCGCTCAAGCGGATGTCCTCGATGGAGTAATGACGGCAAAGGTGGATCAGGTCCGCCACATTGTCGAGCGTCAGGTTCAGGAACCGGTTGCCCGTCGAATCCCTCAGGAGGGCATGGAAACGGCGATCCTCACTGAGGAAGAGGCTGTGATCCCCCTCGTCGGAGAAGTGGCTGAACTTGTCGAGAAACTTCTCGAGCTCCGCAACGGGGGGATTCTTGCAGGCATGCTCGATCGCCATGACCTCGAGGGCGGTTCGGAGATCGTACAGGTCGGACGCGTCCTTTGCGGTGGGCAGGGTGACGAAGGCGCCCCGCCGAGGCACCAGAGTGATGAGCCCGGTCTGGGCTAGCTGACGGATGGCTTCCCGCACCGGGGTTCGGGAGACGGCGATCCGGTCGGCCAGTTCCACCTCGGACAGGCGTTCCCCAGGGGNGATGATTCCGTCGACGATGGCTTCCTTGATTTTTTCATAGACGATCTGACGGAGATCGACGTTTCTTGCAGGAGAAAGCGGATCGTTGAGCATCGTTAGTTTTCCCCTCTCCATGGAAGAATAGGCCACCCGATATGTAAGTATACTATCCTCAAAATACAGTCTCCGTCAAGAAAAAAACATGGAGATTTCCCGAGGTTTCGAAAAAAAAATGGACCTCCCGAGGAAGGCCCGTAAAAAACGATCCGTCAATCTTTCATGCAGTCGCAGTTTGCTTTATCGGTCCAAAGAGCGAGGGCGTAGATCGCATCCGAAAGTCGGTTAATGTAAGCATAAGCACGATCTTCGAGTTGACCTTCCCGCAGGAGCTTCACCGCCGAGCGTTCGGCACGCCTTGCCACCGTGCGGGCCTGATGGAGTGCGGCACCGGGAACCGAGTCTCCCGGGCGGACGAAGCGGAAGGTCGTGCCCACGTTTTCCCGAACCCTCTCGACGATTGCGTCGAGGAAAGAGGGGTTTGGCTCGGGAAGCCCGGGGTAGAGGGCCAAATACCCCATCACCAGTCCCAGGTCGGCCTCAAGATCGAAAAGCTCCTTCCGGATTCGATCGTCGCAACAGGTCGCCCGCGCCATCCCCAGATGGGCCTGGCACTCGTCCAGCGTCCCGTAGGTTTCGACCCGGGGGTGGTCCTTGGGGACTCTTTCGTTGTTTCCGAGGCTTGTCATCCCCTTGTCGCCGCCCTTTGTCGTGATCCAGGGCCCGTCCATCCGGAATTCCTCCCTTCGGAGCCTTGCTCCTGCTTTAGCGGCCGCCGTGGCACCCCTCGCAATGTCCACCGCAGACATGGGGGTCGCAGGCTTCCTGCCCGCCGCTCAGGACGGAGAAGGAGAAGCGAAGCATCGCGTCTGCGATCAGGCCTGAAGGCAGGGCCTGGTAGCCCTGCTCCTCCACCATCACGGTGCGGCAGGCGACCGGGAATCCTGCCTCGTCGCTGCAGGTCCGGCAGGGTTCATAGGTGACCTGGAGCCCGAGGATCTCATCCAGATCGCGTTCCGGCAAGTCTTCATCCGGACAGCTGAAGGTCACCCGGTTCATCAGCCGAANTGTTACCGGGGCGGGATTCTCGGCAGCGGCTTCCTGAAGGACGATCCGGATGTCCAACTTGGCCAGCTTCGGAGCCATCTGGGCGCAAAGCTTGCGCAGGGTTGCCCCGGTCTGGTGCGTTGGTTCGCAGTGGATGTTGTCGAATAGATAATGACGAACAATGATGTCTTTCAAAATACCCCTCCTCCGGATAATTACCCTTTCTTTCCGAAAAGCCGTTCTTCCGGAACCTCGACGAAAACAGCCTTCGCCTCCACACAAGGTTTTCCGCCGCTGTCGCGTATCACAGCCTGGGTGTGGAGCTTCTTCCCATCACGCCTCGCCAGGAAACCGTGCGCTTCGTAGGAGGATCCCGCCTTCACGCTACGCAAAAAACGGACGGAAAGATTTGCCGTGACGCTCCAGACTCCCGTTCCCTTACGGGCCGCCCAGGCCATGGCGTCGTCGCAGATGGCCGTCAGGATGCCTCCGTGGGTGAACCCTTCGAAACCGCACCATGAAGCCTCCGGAACAAAGGGGATCACCGATTTCCTTTCGCCCTCGTCCCAAAAAATCTTCAGCCTCAGAGATCGCGGGTTCTCTCCCGTTCCGTCGCAGACGAAACAGCCATTTGATCCCGGCAGTTCCTCCATTCGATTCTCATCCTCCCGCCTCTTTGGGTTCTGCCGTACCCTGTGCTTTTCGGCAAGATCTTCCCTTGCACGACTCGTTGAATCGTTTTCTGGACAATCGTTCCGTGGTATGTTATACAAATGCCGCTGCCGGAGTGGCGGAATGGTAGACGCAGCGGACTCAAAATCCGCCGGGCCTCGGGTCTGTGGGGGTTCGAGTCCCCCTCCGGCACCATAGGACTATTTTCAAGGGAATCGCTCGATTTAACAATCGGGGATTCCCTTATTTTTTGCATGAATATTCGCTGAACTTATGTCAGGCTATAAGCAGAAGTTATGAAGGACCGTAAAATACCATGTTATCTCATGTGAAAGTTGAGACTAGTCTGGATGGCTCGACGATATGGATAAAAAGAGCACGAGGACGAATGTAAAGATTAATGAAGACGAGTTTTGGGGGAAGAAAGGGCTGGAAGACTAGGAGGAATGCAACACGTCAGTTATATCAGGCTGGATTGGGTTGAGGGAGTGGAGAGTAACACAAAAATTCAGGGTTGGCGGTATCCTGAGCAGGCGTAATCAATCCCACTTATAGGAGTTATGTGGCTTATGGCCTTTTACGAGAAACTCAAAAAGAGAGCACGGAGCCTGAAAGTGGGAATCGGTGTTCTCTTCCTTGCTTTGCGTGATCCCAGAACACCTTGGTATGCGAAGGGATTGGCTGTGGTTATAGTCGGTTATGCCCTCAGTCCGATTGATCTGATTCCCGACTTTGTCCCGGTTCTGGGATACTTGGATGACCTCCTTCTTCTACCATTGGGGATCTATCTAACGATGAAGCTCATCCCACAGGAGGTTCTTGTCGAATGCAGGCTAAAAACTGCTGAGAATTCAATCGAGGTTCCATTTCGGAAAAGCTGGATCGCTGGTTGCGGAGTTGTCCTGATCTGGTTGTTGCTGGGATGGATAATCTATTGCCGTATTCGTTGATCACCGCTTCCTTCGGCAGCCTGATGATCTGCTCCGAGGTGAAATCCTTCTTTGGCATCTCTACTTGCCCCCCCTCGCTCAGGTTGACCGATCCCGTCTAACTGTGTTTCTGGACCAGTTTTCGGGGCCAGGTCATGGTCCTTCACGACCGAAGAAGGCGAAAGTGGCAAATAGTTCGAGCGGCTGCAATACGGGCATTCTGAGCCCGATGTTCCTGCTGTTGCTGGCCCCGCTTGGCTTGTTGCTGAGAAAGTTCAGGTAGGAAGGGTATCGAAGAAAAGTTCTCAAACGGTGGCGAGGGGGACTCGATTTAGGGTCCCCTTTATCATGTTCGGGAATAACCCACCCTCATTGCTTGCATAAGGCCCCTTTCTAATATTCTCTGCCCCAGCCCATTATCTTTCCCAATCCCAATATGTAGACAGACCCAAGTCGCAGGGGTTATGCGGCCTTATAACGGTGGTGGATTTGGGAAGATGAATCTGCGAGGTTAACAAGCTTCCCTTCTCATCCGAACCCTCTTCTATGAAGATCTCCGCTTCCTTCAGCAACCTGTTGAACTGCGCCGAGGCGAAATTCTTTCGCGGGATTTCTCTAGCGCCTCTCGCCTAGAAGAACAAGTCTTGTCTGGGACCCCTTCCGAGTCTATTCTTCCAAGTTGGGACAGGGGGTTTTATGTTCAATCGCACCTTTCTGTAATAAAATATCAGCGAGGCAAACTGTACATCATTTTAAAATCCCTAGATTGTAATGGTAATTCCCTGAGGATGAGAGAGGAGAGGGTTCCATTGAGGAGCAAAATGTTGAAAGCTTTGACTTCAGCTCTGATTCTCTGGGGCCTTGCTCCGATACCTGCCGGAGCGGCCACATGGCAGGGGAAGAATATTGACGGAATCTTTTACGATGCACTTATTGGTACCGATGTCCCCTTTGATAGAGTGACTGTGGTATTTGAAGGTCTTGATGTAGAAATCCTCTATGTCGGGGGGCTCGCGTACTATCACCTTTGGAGCGAAAATATCGTTGATCCGACGCGTATTTGGGTATGGGCAGATCTTAATAATGATGGGGCGCCTGATGACCAGGCCGTGATTGATATAACCAAACATTGAAAAGAGACGGGTTTTCGGAGACTGCTGCGGATCTGGATTATGACGAGCTGCAGATGATCAGGAGGAAGAAGGTTGCGAGAATGTAGGCAAGAATTCCAGGCCCCGGCTCAACCGGCTTTTCGATTTCGCTGGCCTATCGGTTGCGATAAAGTGGGAGAGAGATTTATGGACCGTAACTCCGCGCTCCGTTAGGCCTGTTGCTGAGGAAGTCCAGGTAGAGAAGACTGCGAGCAAAAGCATATAGGCGATATTAAAGGGATCTCGAGAAGGGGTCCCTTTCGCATATCGGTCAGTAAGTGCTTGGATTTGCTGATGTTGAGAAACGGGGTGGGTAAGGATTAATGAGGACGAGTTTTGGGAAAAAGGCTGGAAGAATAGGGGGGAATGAAACACGCCAGTTATATCAAGTTGGGGGATTGAGGGGGATAAGATGAGCAAGGGAGGTGATTTCATGTCACCGCGAGAAATCCTGGAAAAGTTCATTCGGGCGTTCAACGAAGAGGATGCGGAGTCCCTAACGGAACTTTACGCCGAAGATGCCATCAACCATCAAGTAGCGCTTGAACCAGTTGTGGGGAAAGCGGCGATAAGGGGCATGTTCGAGGCGTCATTCAATGAAATCCGGATGGTTTGCATTGTCGAGAATATTTTTGAAGATGGAGAATGGGCCATCATGGAATGGCGGGATCCTTTGGGGCTTCGAGGATGTGGTTTCTTCCACGTCATAAATGGCAAGATCGTTTTCCAAAGAGGTTATTGGGATAGGCTAACCTTTCTGAAACAGCATGGATTGCCCATTGAAGTTTGACGTTACGAATCTCCCGATATTGGTCGAAGGGGAAGGATTTGACAATAGGGGAAAGACGAGAGAAATCTCTGGTGTGGAGGTCCCTTTAATTTGCCAATGGCGGAATGCCATCAATTTTTTTCACAAAAGGTTTGGCGATTGCTATCGGCCCTAGACCCGTTATCTGCCCGCACATGACGCCAATATGTATCCCTTACCAAACTACAAGGCTATACGGCCTTTTTTTTAACGGCGGGTTTGAGAAGATGAAAGTTTCTCTACTAAGGTGGGAAAATGCCTGGACCCGTTTTTCCGGGGCTAGGTCGGGAGATCAATACAGGCTGTCTTAGCAGGACCAAAATCATTAAAAACAAGGAGCCCCTTGTAGTTAAACAAGGGGCTCCCCTAAATGTAGACGGATGTTGCTGCATTTTATTTAATAATCTGCTCGACCGCCGCTTATATCGAATGCCATCCCTGTAATAAAATTAACAGCCTCGGAACACACTAAGAATTTAACAAGGTCTGCAACTTCCTCAGCTTTTCCCAATCTGCCCAGAGGGATTTTTCTTGTAAAATAATCTATCTGCGACTGAGGTAATGATTCCAGCAATGGCGTGTTGATTAGAGCCGGACATACTGCATTAATCCTTATATTGTAATCAAGGACCTCTTTCGCAACGCTTTTTGTAAGCCCCAGCACTCCATGTTTGGTTGCACAATAAGCGGCTTCCCTGGCGTTACCTTCCTTCCCTGAAATTGATGATAAGGTGACTATCCTTCCATAATTTCTTTCTATCATTTTTGGCAAAACCAGCTTCATGCAATAAAACACACTATCCAGGTTTGTTTTAATGACGTTTTCCCATTCCTCAATGGACATCTCCCACAAAGGTTTTGTCGCCTGTGGAATGCCCGCATTATTGATAAGGACCGAAATGTTGCCTATGTTTCTTTCGATCTCGCAGATCATCCTTTCGACTTCACTATATTTTCTTACATCACATTGGAAAAAATCACATCTTATATTCTCATTTTCCAATTCGGATAGAGCTTTCTTTGTCGTTTCGCTTTGTTCGGAAGATAGATCGCTAATCACTATTCTTGCGCCGGATCTCCCTAATTTTTTCGCTGTTGCCAACCCTATTCCCCTAGTCGCTCCAGTGACAAGAGCCACTATCCCTTCAAGTTCTTTTGTCATCTTTTTTCCCTCCGATATCTTGCTCTTGTTTTGATTTTCCTATATTACGGCCCCAAGTGTAATGGCACCGTGCCCTTGAATACAAGCCACCGATAGCGTTTAAGGCGATGGGGAGGTGGGCGGTATTGAGCGAATGCTGGACTTGTATGCGGGGCAGGCGGGAACCCGGGAAAGCGGGTGCGGTTGAGTGAAATCCTGACGAGCCCGTCGGGCTCGGGTGGATGGAATCGGGTTCGCCCTTCAGTGACCGCCACGCTAGTATCCCCTTGCTTTTTACTCACGCCATCCGCCCGCACATCACACGATCTATCCCAATATGTAGGCAGACCCAGGTTACACGGACTATACGGTTGTATTACGGCGGATTTGAGAAGATGGGGGAGTAAGGGGGGCCTCATTCGGCGGAACAAACCCAAACTGCCTTCAGTGCCCTTCAGTTGTGTCTCTGTCTGGAGCATGTAGAGGGGGTAAAGTTGGTGGTAGGGAGGGGAAGTTGAGCGGGTTGAGGGATAGAAATCATAATCCCCCACATCCGCAGGAAGATCCGGACATCCTTTGCCCCTTCTCGGGAGCACCGTCTTGGACATAAACCCGATGTGTCTTCACGCACTCTTCCGCTCTAGCCAGTTCGCGCCCCAGGTAAGCTGCGTGATCGAGGCGGGAAACCAGTTCCTCCTCGATGGCCGCCGTATAGAGTTCCGTAGCGCTCCTGCCCTCGATCCTCGTGTCGAGGACTCCTTCGTTCGTATAGTGCTCAAGGGTCAGCAGGCCTTGAAGGCGGTCTGCAAAGATGACGAAGTACCCTTTTGGATCAAGAGTGGCCGTGTCAGGCAGACGTCCTGGAATCTTTCGTACCTGGATTTTGACCTCGAGGGATTTCCTGATTGCGGGGGGCCTATCTGTAAGAAGGGACCGGCAGGATTCAAGGATTTTGTCTATGTCTCTTTCTCCGACCATATCCAGCACTTCCACATATTCCCTGAAATGTTGGACCATTTCCTTGGACATGTTCCTGATGACGGGGCGTTTGCCCTTCGCCCCAATGATTTTTCCCTCATTGTCCAGGCCGTTCCGGGCCAGGGAAAGCAGCGATTGTCCCGGCAAATGTCCGACTTCCTGCCTGGAGTCTTTGCCGCACACTAAGAGAAAGCGGATATTGGGGTTAGTCGCGATGTTTTCTATCAGCCTTTCGATACCGAGGTTCTCTGTCTGTAGCGATCCGATGATCGACACGCCTGAAACACCTCTACTGACTAGAGATTTCCAGAACTCGCTTGTTTCGGTGAGGGTGCATATCGCAATGGGGGCATCCTCTCCAAGAACCTCATAGTTGCCTGGTAGGGGAGGCCAGCCCGTGGATTTTTCAGTGAAAGAAGCAGGTTCGGTCTCGGCTTCAAGGTTGAGAATGTTACTGGCTTCCGCGGGGTAGCATTCCAGGCAGCCGAGGCAGTCGTACTGGGTAGGCGACAGATGGTTTTCTGCTTCCGACAGGGCCATGGCCAGGTCTTCAGCAATAAAATCCCGAGCGGATTGTTGCTTGCGAAGGCTCCTGATCAGGCGGTGAAGGCAACCGCAGGTCCAGCATTTCTCACTTCTGGCAGCCATTCGGATGTGTCTGGCAGCTGTTTCTTGTCTTCCAGTTTCTCTATCCATTCCCGACGTTTGTCTCCTCCCCTTTCAGATTGAGGATAGCACACGTCTGTAAACGAAGATCAAAAGGGTAGGCAGGTTGAAAGACGCCCCACATGCCCGAGTATCCACTCGGCGTGCAGGATTGACAGGGGGATATGGCAGGGATTATATTTGCATAAATCAAATAAAAGGAGAGCGAAAAATGAGCGTCGATGTCGAGGCTTTGTGCAGATCTCTCCAGGAGGTTGTCTGGCATTTCGGTACGAGTCGTCTGGATGGGAAATGCCTTGAAGATCTTTCCCATGTGGAATGCCGTTGCATAAGGATCGTTACCCGACATGAAGATTGCCCAATGGGGGAAATTGCGGAGGGCCTGGGTTTGTCTCCCAGTGGTACGACACGGGTGGTTGACCGCTTGGAGAAGAAGGGATTCCTCGTCAGGGTCACAAGCAGGGAGGATGGGCGGGTCTGCTGTGTAAGAGTGACCGAAAAAGGGATGAGCATTGTCGGGGTCTTGCAGGAACGGGTGCTTGAGGATTTGAAGAGAGTCCTCGAACGGATGCCCGAACCCATGGGGGAGGTGCTGCAAGCCTCGATGAAGAGTTTTGCGTTGGCGATCGACATGAATAAGAGGGAAGGTTGTTGTTTGTAATTGTAAAATGCAAATAAAATGTCCGAGAAACCATGTGTGATGTAGTACTACTTCAGGAGGGCTTACGATGAACGCAGTTCGTTTTGTAATAGACGCTTTGCCTGAAATGACGCTTTTGTTCATAGGAGTTTCGTTTCTTGTTGGCGTGTTGAACGAATTTATACCGGAAGAAAGGTTTCGAACCGCTTTGTCCGCGGGGCATGTGCGAGGGTACCTGGCTGGCGCTGCCATGGGAGCGTTGACTCCATTTTGCAGTTGCTCGACGGTTCCGATCGTTATTGGCCTCCTCAAGGCTAGGACGGGGTTCGGGCCAACCATGACGTTCCTTTTTACTTCTCCTTTGTTGAACCCGATCATTGCTGCTCTCTTCGTCATGAACTTTGGCATGGGGATCACGTCGGTTTACGCGGGGCTCGTCTTGATTTTCTCGGTCTTTGCCGGTTGGGTGCTCGATCGTCTCGGCATGTCTCGTTACATCGAGGGTTGGGTACTTGCCGGGAATTCAGGGAAAGAGAAGTGTTGTTGCGGGTGCGGCAATCTGACCACAGACTCCCCGGAAGAGGGGAATTCGATTCGGAAGCGATTGGGAAAGGTTTTCCGTGATTCGGTAAGGCTGTTTGTTTCCTTTCTCCCCTACATGTTACTTGGGCTCGGAATCGGTGGGATCATGCACGGTTTTGTCCCTTCGGGCTGGATTGCGCGGTGGGCGGGTGCGAACAACCCGCTTGGAATCCCCCTGGCGGCGATTGTGGGAGTTCCTCTTTACGTACGGGTCTCAGCCATGATCCCCATCAGCCCGGTTCTCCTCGCGAAGGGAATGGGCATTGGCGCGTTCGTCGCTCTCGTGCTTGGCGGAGCTGGCGCCAGTTTGCCAGAGGCGATCATGCTGAAGCGCATCTTCAAGTGGAACCTTCTGTTCTTTTTCCTTGGTTCGGTCTTTGTGATGGCCACCTTGGGAGGGATTCTGTTCGAATTCATGATGTAACTGGAAAAAGTGCAGGGCCATTGTCCGGAATGACGAGAAAGGGGCCCCCTCAAAGGCGGTCCCTTTCTTGGTGAAGAGTCGAGTGTCGGTTCCCTACTTGGGGGCAGCCGCAACCGACGTTTCCTTTCATCATTTCCCTGTAATCCGAGAGGAGTTCGTGAGCCCAGCAGCCATCGTTCCCTGCACTTTCCCTGAATGTCAGGGAAATCACCTGGGAAACCTCCTGGAGGATAGCTCCGGCTTTGAGGGCTCCCATAAAGTGTTTCTTGACGCAGGGTGCGGACCGTCCCTTTACGGCAAGGGCCAGGCAGAGGAATTGACAGGTCTTTTCGTCGAAAAGGCGTTTCTCGGCGAACTCGGGGAACCATTCGGACATGTGCTCATGAGGCAATTTCTGCTCGAATTTGTCCAGGCAGATTTTCTTTTTCGTATCGATCCTGTTACGGCTTCCTGGTCACGACAAGAGACAAGGTCCTGGGGAGTTCCCCCTCCTGGAATTCGCTGATTTCCTCGATGTGCAAATCCGTGGAGAACTCGCGGATCATATCCTCGTCGAAGAACCTGACCGCAAAGCCGTCCATTTCGAAGACCTGGTCTTCTACGTGCCTGCCTTTCCCATAGTGGGCGTCATGACTGTTCCTTACAGAGAAGACATGGATGCCTTCAGGTTTCAGGATTCGGCTGATTTCGGAGAAAAGGGCCTCCAGTCGATCGCGGGATAATGGCATGCATAGGAACATGTGGGAATAGCAGGCATCAAAATGTTCAGATGGAAAAGGGATTCGCTCTTTTAAATCATCGTGGACCAAGTGAACAAAGCCGGCGAGTCTAAGCTTTTGAGCGCTCGATCTGGTTTGTTCCAAACCTTNTTCGGAGCACTCGATCATGGTGACGTCAAAGCCTTTCGAAGCCAGGAAGAGGGTATCTCTGCCTTGTCCTCCGCCCAGTTCGAGGACTTTAAGGTTAGATGGGTTTCCAAGAAGATCCGAAAGCCTCCTTGCAGGCAAGCTTGGCTCGGGGCCGAAAAACGAAGGATCTTCCGCATAAACTCTGTCCCAGAGGTCTCTCTGATTTTCCATCCCTAAGTGTGGCCTCCTACGCTTGACCCCTTTTTTGGAATTCTAAGGCATACAAATTCGGATTCGGGTTACTGCGGGAATCCGTGATAGATCTTGCAGGTGGAAGTTGCTCGTAGCCACCCGCATATCACTAACCCCACCCCAATATGTCCCCCCATCCAAACTGCACAGTCTATACGGTCTTATAACGGCGGAATCGAGAAGATAGAGCGCTGGAGTTGCGAGAACCTTGCTCAGGGAACAAGGCTAATGAGCCTTCAGTACCCTTCAGTCGTGATCAACTGATGGATGGTTGGCATTGTTTGTGAGGGAGAGGCCTTCGTTATATCTGGCTGGAGTGGGTCGAGGGGTGGCTACTTCTGCCTTCCGGACAGTTTCCGTGCCTCGTTCCTGGCAGCCTCGGGATCTCGCTGGAACAGGTCCATGAGCAGCGAAACATTCTCGGACCCTGCCATTGGGTTTGACTTCAAGGCTTTGAGCCAGTTTTTCTCGAGTTCTCCCAGGCTCAGGCCGAAGGCCGCTTCCCATGGCCGTTCTTTTTCAAAAGAAAGCCTGTGAAACCGCTTGATCTTACCGATCCCATAGCTCTCCAGCAGATAATTGCCGAAAGAGCCTGCCTCCGCATAGGCTCCGTGCTGCTTCGCAAGGTCATGGACTCGCAGGTCACCGCCGCCCTTGTCTTCCATTCCCCATGATTCATGATCCGGGCCAAGCTTCTCCAATGGCAGGTATAAACCGAGATTCAGGAAGGCCCTGGTCCATTCGTCGCAGGAGAATCCGCACATGGGGAACGTGAGTGGGTTGCCCAGCTTCACTTCCGAAAGGATCCCCATCATGTTACGGATCAGTTTGTCCTTTTGGGGGAATACGGCACTTGTCAGCTTATGAGCCATCATCTGGGGCAATTCCCTTGCCCCGTAAACCCTCACGACCCTCACCCGCCCGCCATCCTTTGCTTCCCAGTAGAAAACGCTGGAATAGTTCCCGTTACGCGGGGCTTCGAATACCACCCGGATTTTTCCAAAACGCTCCAGTCCTGCGTCAGTGGACCAGAGTTGAATGATTTCATCGAGTGTCCCCTGTGCTTGCTTGGCCAGTTGCCCGAGTTGCTCGTCGCTGCATGAGCCGCTGCCGTCCGTAACGATGAGGCCGGGCGTCTGGATTTCGAGGGTTGATGCCAATGAATGGGTGGGGATTGCCCAAAAAACTGCCAGGCACAGCAAGAGGAGCCTTTTGCTCACGATCCATCCCTGCCTTCCATGTCCTGACGAATACCCGAGCGAACGTCCGATTCCTCTCGATTTTATATCCATCGCAGATCGAGGGTATTCAAATAAACCGTTCTTTTTACTCCATCTATCACCCAATCTTTCCATATGTAGCCAGACCCAAGTTGCACGGGTTATACGGCCTTATAACGGCGGATTTTAGAACATGGAGGGTATCTCAACTTTCAGGGGAATCGTTCGATTTAACAATCGGAGATTTCCTTGTTTTTGCATGAATATTCGCCGAACCATGTCAGGTTCTAGTCTGAAGTTATGAAGGACCGTAAAAAACAGGTCGTCTCATGTGAAAGTTGAGACTGGTCTGGATGGGTCGACGATGTGGATGAAAAGAGCACGAGGACGAATGTAAAGATTAATGAAGATGATTTTTGGGAAAAATGCCAGAAGAATTGGCGGGATGAAACAGGTCGGTCATATCAGGCAGGAAAAGAGGCGGGACCTACATGAAAAAGGTCCCGCCTCAACAGTGTGCTTGAGCTAGCGATCAGAATTTCCCTTCACGCAAATATTTTTGTATTTGTTCAGGGGATAGATTTTCCAAGCCTATATCTTCGAGAGTGAAACCAGTTTCGAAATAATTCGACTCGGTCATGACATTTGCGAGATGGATCATGGAGTCGATAATAGGCGTCTCGATACCATATTTCTTTCCCATTAAATGAAACAGGTGGCACCCTACTGGAATATCCTCGGTGATGTAACGGTTGTAGATGGAAAAGGGTCCGGTGGTCCAGGCGCTTTGGTACTGCTCTTCGAAGGGGATTTTGTACTTGGGGCCCATATGTTCGGCACCAAGGATCGTTGAGCGGGAGAAAAATGTCTCGTTGTCATAATGTTGGATGCCAACGCCAAGGGCTTTTGCCAGTGCGCACTCTTCTTTATAAAGGGCTAGCTGGACCTTGGAAATCGAGGGGCAATAGGCGTGGGAGTAGATTGAAAATGTGTACTTGTCCTCCCCATATATAAGCCCCCAGTTTTCCATAGCGCCCACTCCAAGAATGGTTCCAGGACAGTGAAGGATAGGGTTTACGTTGCTAAAACAGGCGTCAAGGACCGTATCGGCTTCGATGGGATCGACGACAGAGTCGAGGGAGGGCAGGTATTTCTTTGATTCGAAAAAAGCTTCCTGGTCTGCCATGGGAAACGCGGCCCCGCGAAGTGTTATCGCCCAATAGTTGATCCTTAGCTCAGGCAGTTGTTGCCCTCCGGACGACTGGATCCGTATTCCATAGGGTTGACTGGCCCATTCACCAATAATCACTCGCTTGTTACAAGCTGCTTCCCGCATCATCTTCCGAAGGATCATGCTTCCAAAATTAGCTGTGGTGAAATGAATAACCTGTCCATCTTCTAGGTAGGGGATCAAGCGCTCGAAGAAAGGTTTAAAGCCTACGGCTGGCAGAGAAACAACGATGAGCCCAGCGCCTTTCACTGCGTTCTCCATATCGTCAGTGACCATTGTGAGAGTGGCAATTCCTTTGCGCTTGAATCCGTAAAGGCTCTGCTGTAAACCCGACAACTCAATCTGTCTTGTTTCTCTTATGCACCCAAGTCCTTCAAAAAAGTCGGGATGTTCGTATAGCCTGACTTCTTTTCCGACAATGGCAGCGCAAGCGGCGTGCCCTCGCCCTGTGGCTCCGCCTCCAAGCACGGCGATAGGTTTTTCCTCGAGATATGACATGTCAAGCAAGACAATCCCTCCAATAGGCGCAAAAGCACCATAAAATAAAACAAAGACGAAAAGACGTCAAATATATTCAACAACACCTCTTTCAATTTTGCAAGCCCAGCGCCAAGGCCTGCCGAAGGGCTAATGATAAGAGTGAATTGGGTTTATCAAGGCATTGTGCTTTCGAACAGGCTTTATCTGTATGAAATATACGACAATATTCGCTTGACGATAAGAAATCATAGGATATAGACTAGACGCAAATAAATCATTTTGCGCGACGCGAAGGGGTTAGTCCCGGAGTTCGTAAAGCATGAAACAGGGAGTGATGGCGATGGCAGGTTTCCAATTCCCTAATTCCAGGATGGCGGATATCCCCCTTTCAGGGGGAATAAGAGAAATTTTCTCTCGCGCTAACGAACTAGAGCGGCAGGGAAAGAGGATCATACACATGGAAATAGGACGCCCGGATTTCGATTCGCCGGAATCTGCAAAGGCAGGAGTTCGTGAGGCACTGGAAAAAGGCGACGTGCACTACACGGATATGTCTGGAACGATAGATTTGCGTCAGGCCATCGCACGAAAGTACAGGGAAGAAAATAATATGGACGTGGATGCGGAAAGGCATGTCATCGTCACGGCTGGTGCTATTGAGGCGTTGATCGTTGCTTTTCTCACCATTCTTGAGAGGGGTGATGAGGTCGTTGTTCCTTCCCCATTTTTCCCCGCTTACGCTGATCAGGTTGCACTTGCCAATTCGAGATTGGTCAAAGTTCCGTGCTGTATCCAACATGATTTTCGTTTGAGGGCGGAAGATCTGGAGAAGGTCTTGACCCCGCGGACTAAGTTGCTGCTAATCAATACCCCCAACAATCCCACCGGTGCGGTTTTATCGCTCAGGGACCTCGAGGACATTTCTTCGCTTGCGCAAGAGCGTAATTTTTGGGTTGTTTCCGATGAATGTTACGAAAAATTCCTTTACGAAGGGGAACATGTCAGTATTGCCAGCCTTCCAGGAATGGCTGATCGTTCCGTAACCATTGGAGCCGCTTCAAAAACCTGGTCGATGACGGGCTGGAGAGTCGGATGGCTGATCAGTCCTTCGGAAATGAAGCCTTATGCGGCTAAATGTCACCAAAATCTGACGACCTGCGGAAATTCTTTTGCGCAGGCTGGCGTAGCTAGGGCTTTTCGGGAAGCAGGAAGTAACGTGGCCTCTATGGTTGCCGAGTACAAGCGGCGTCGGGAAATGGTGTGCATGTACCTTGATTTGCTTGGTGAAGTGGAAACGGTAAGGCCCAAGGGGGCTTTTTATGTTTTTCCAAGCATTGGGCAGTTGGGGATGAGTTCTAGAGAATTCTGCAAGTATCTCCTAGAGGAATGGGGAGTTTCTTCTGTCCCTGGGGATGCTTTCGGAGCCGAGGGTTTCATCCGGCTGGCATATTGCCGTTCCTATGAAGACGTTGAAGAGGGAATGACTCGTTTTTGCAAAGCAGTGACTGTACTGGGAAGACGTAAAAGTTAATGAATTGCGGTGATGAATTTGGCACGGCTTTTCAATACTCTTAAGAAGGGAGAGATTTCTCAAAAGTTTAAACTGGTGTTGTAAAAAGAAAGAGTTCTTCTTTTGAGTGGATGAGAAAAAAGGGCCTATGTACATCTATGGGGAGGAGTGAGGGTATGAAACGGAATCGTGTAATACTGACGGTCCTGGGATTCGCTGTAATGGCATTTTTCATTGCAAGTTCTGGGGGATTGGCTGTAGCCAAGGACAAACCCCTCAAAGTCGCAGGGATCTCAGCCCCAGATTATCGTGGCACTCAATCCCTCTATAGAATCAAGCAAAAAGTCGAAGCAGGGACAAACGGACGGATACAACTGGATGTTTTCCCGGCCAATCAGCTTGGGGACTATACACAGGTATTTGAAGAGATCCGGCGAGGTTCGATTGAGATGGGGTTAATCTTTCTTCCTAGCCAATTCGACACCATGTTGGAACTTGGTTCTCTTCCCTTCCTTGCCTCAACGAGTGAGGGAGTAAAAAAGCAGCTTTCTCCGGGGTCCTATATTTACAAAGTAATAGACAGTTCTTTGGATCGACTGGGTGTGAAATTGCTTCGTATCTACGGTGATGGTTTCATCGGCGTTGGAACATCAAAAAAACCCGCAAATGCCACCAATCCGTCTGCAAACAAGGATACGCTGATCCGTGTGCCTCCTCTTGCCGTTTACAAAGATACTGCCCAAGACATGGGATATCGGACGACCAACATCCCCTATGCAGATACTTATAGCGCCATTCAGACAGGTGTTTGCGACGGATGGATAGGAGGATCTTCGCAAATCAATTACCTGAGTTTTCGCGACGTAATTAAGTATTATATTCCTTACAATTGCCTTTTTGATCAAACAGCCTACCTGATTAACAAAAAACTCTGGGAAAAAATGAATGAAGCGGATCGAAAAATTCTTATGGATGCAGTGAACCCGGAAGCCGACAAGAGTTTTGCCGATAGCGTATCGGAAGATCTCGAGTTCCAAAAGAAGCTTCAGGAGTCAGGGGTGAAAATAATCCAGATTTCTGACAAGGACAAAGCAGCATTGGCCAAGCATATTCAGGAGAAAACCTGGCCCAAACTGGCCGAAATCTATGGAGCGGAGACAATAAAGAAAATTCGCGACTCGCAGTAGCTATAGCGGTAGAAGGCCGGCGGCTTTGCGGTGTTCCGCCGGCCTTCTAAACCTGGAGGAATTAAAAATGGTCAAGTTGCTTGAGGGCTTCAGGAATTCATTCGTTTGGAAAGCTCTTGTCCGTTTTCAGGAAACACTTCTTGTCCTGACCAGTATTTTCGTTGTTCTAATCATGTGCACGGAGGTTGTCCTTCGGTATATTTTCCACACAGATTTTTTCGGTATTGAGGA
Organism: Synergistales bacterium; assembly: GCA_015657435.1. Lineage (GTDB taxonomy): Bacteria > Synergistota > Synergistia > Synergistales > 79-D21 > 79-D21. The sequence goes on from JADLKH010000004.1 coordinate 609,134, forward strand.
AGTTGTTGTTGTAGCTGCTTTTTGGTTGTACTTCATCGGGAGTGCATATGGAGTTTACGAGAAGAGCCACGTCAAGGCGGACATCATTCCACAGTTGCTCAGTAAGCCTGCACAAGCTCGTCTTGCTGTCGTGATCAGTTTTACGATGTCTTCACTAAGCATCGTTTTTTCTTGGTGGGCGGTCGGGATGGTTTCTTACGCCATAGAATGGATGCCTAGGACGACAGGGCTCAGGATTCCGATTTTCATCTCTCAAGGTTCGATCCTGGTAGGCTATCTCCTGATGAGCCTTTATTCTGTCGTCCATTTTCTGGAAGATTTACTCGGTTTTTTCTTTCCCGCTAGGGGAAACAACGAATGCAAGGGAATTGCAAAATGAGAATCTTGGCATCTCTTGATCCTGACTTCAGGCTGTTGGGGAAGCTTTGGGGGGAGAAGAAATGGCTGTAACAATCGCGCTGTTTCTAATTATCGTTACCTTGCTTTTTGGTTTGCCTGTACCTTTCTGTTTTATGCTTTCTACCCTGTTCATGGTTATTTCCCAAGGGTATGATCCTTCCTTTTTACTGCCCTACAGCTTTTCCCAGATGAGTTCGATCGTTTTGCTGGCCATCCCTCTTTTCATCATGGTGGGCGGGCTGATGGACAAGGGGGGGATAGGAAGTTCCCTCGTTAATCTGGTAGATGTTTTTGTCGGCAGGATCAAGGGGGGACTTGGAGTGGTGGCTGTTGTATCTTGCGCGGTTTTTGGCTCCATTTCGGGCAGCTGCGCGGCCACTCTTTCCTGTATCGGGTCCATCATGTTCCCGCGACTTCGCGAAAACGGTTATCCAATGGGACACAGCGCGGCTCTGGTGTCCTGTGCTGCTCCACTTGGGCTGCTTATTCCGCCAAGTTCCACGATGATCCTGTATGCCTGGGTGGGACAGCAGTCGGTCTTGGCCTGTTTCCTGTCCACGGTCGGACCAGGGATCTTGCTGATGTGCCTTCTTTCGATCGTAAACCTTGTCCTCCTGAAAGATGTTCCCAGCATTCACCTTTCTCCGGCAATCACTGGTGCAGAAAAGGCTCATCTGTTTTGGCAGAGAGCAAAAAAAGCAACACCTGCCCTATTCATGCCGTTCATTGTTCTCGGAGGGATTTATGGAGGAGTCATGACCCCCTCAGAGGCGGCTGCGGTTGCCGTCCTTTACTCAATCCCTGTAGGATTTTGGGTCTATCGAGGCCTGAACAGAATCAACTTTTTACAGGTAATCATCGAAACAGCCACAACAACTGGCGTTGTGATGTTGATGATGTATTGCATCATGATGCTAAGTCGGATTTATGTACAAGAGCATTTACCCGCATTGATCATGGGTTTTCTTGGATCGATTTCCTCGAACAAGTACGTCATCCTTCTCATGCTCAACATCTTTATGATCATAATCGGGATGATAATGGATGACGTTAGCGCTATGCTTCTCTGTACGCCTATACTGCTCCCTGTGGTGGTCAAGCTTGGGGTAAGCCCTATCCATTTTGCTGCAATCATCGGTGTAAACCTAGGATTGGGGAATGTGACTCCGCCAACGGCACCCACTCTATATTTTGGCGGGCGCATCGCAAACACGCCGGTTTCACAGATGCTGAAGCCTGCAATGATTTTCATTACATTCGCATGGCTCCCGACACTCGTCGCCGTGACCTATTTCCCCGAGTTGTCACTCTGGTTGCCAAGGCTCGTTTTAGGAGGTCGGTTTTAGGGAGTGGAGCGATGTGACTCAAGGAGGTAGCGCGCAAGCCAAAAGGCTTGACAGGTTCTTTTTAGGAATACCGGTTCGGTAAGAAGCGAGAAATCCGCCAAATGACCTTTTGGCGGATTTCTGCGTTATGTGTTTGTAGAAACATCAGTAGTATAGAGAAAACAGGTCAATCACCGACGATTATTTCAACATTGCTCAAGTCACAACTCTTGAAGAACTTCGTAACCTCGTAGTAGTTTTGGATATTTTTGCGTGCCAGAGCTTTATCCGAATAGATCACACCTGTCCCAAGGGCGTGAGTCAAAGTCATCACTGCGGCATGAGGGTCAATGAAAGTGTTGTATTTAGTCGGGATGAAAAGGAGCGGATCCGCGTAATGAGTTAGTGGAGATAAGACATTATCAGTGATTCCAATGATAGGAACCCCTTTTTGCTTCAGAAGGGAGGCGAACTGTGTGGTTTTCGAGTAATAGCGCGGGAATTGGTAGATCAGTGCCACTGCGTTCTCCGTTTGTCCTTCTCTGATCGCACTTGTGAGCCCCGCATCATTCATTGATCTCAGGTTTATTACGTTTCTCCTGATTATTTGCAGGATTGAAGCTGCGTAGTCGGCTGCAAATGCATCGCCCTCGTACCCTAAAACGAGAACTTTATCTTTTAATGTAAGGAGTTGAATGGCATCTTGGAAATATTTAGAGTTAAGGTTCTCGATCATCTTATTTATTATATTGACTTCCAGGGAAGCAATACGGCAAAGGAGGTTTTTGTCTTCTGATTCTAGGGGAGTGTACCTATCCAGTGTTGAAATTTGGTTTCGGATTAGGTTTTGTAATGCATCCTGGAAATCAGCGAAACGTGGATATCCAANGGTCATCGCAAATCTAAGAACTGTTGAATTTGAAACTTTTGCTTTGCGGGATAACTCTCTCGAGTTCATGAAGGCAACTTGTTTGTAATTCTGGATAATGTAGTTTGCCAAAACTCTTTGTTTGTTTGAAAAATCCATAGAGTATTTCTTTAGATTTTCTAAAAGTCCATTCTCCTTATTTTCCATGATAATCGCGACTCCTTGTTTTCGATTATTTAAGTTTAGACCTTCAGTTTAATAATAGCATAAATAACCGATCGAAAAAAGCACTTGGAGTAAAGAATGCTCTCAGTCCTAGTCTGTTATCCGCCCGCAATCTATCCCAATAGACTGGCAGATCCGAATTGCACGGCCTATACGGCCTTATAACGGCGGATTAACAAGATAGACGCGTAGGGATGTGCGACCTCGTTCGACGGAACAAACCGAAATTGCCTTCAGTACCCCTCAGTCCCGGTTTACCGAAACCTGCTGAAGGGTAGTGGCTATTGTTAGTTTCCGTGAGAGAAATCATCATGATTTCACGGTTTTCCCCAAATTCCCATTGGAAGAGATACCCCCATCCGATCACCTTACGAGCTACTTTTCCTGCCTGTCGTCCGCTCCTGTTGTTCCCGGATGTTATTCAGGGAACGGGGAGAAGCGGGAAATGTGGGAAACCAACAGAGCAGAAAAGGCCGGGATGCGAGTAAAATTAATAAATAAAAAACCTTGAGAAATGGAGGAGAGCGTCATGCCAGGAAAGCTTGCCCTTTGTTTCGATGGGACATGGAATAAAAAACCTGAAAAAGGGAGCGAATGGAAGGAGACGAATGTCCTCAAGATCTACAATTTGATCGCCACTGGAAACGAAACGAACCAGGAAAAAATCTATATTTCAGGTGTTGGGACAAAAGGCACGTTGGATTCTGCCATCGGGGGTGCAACGGGATACGGTTTAACTCGTAATATACAGAAGGGGTACACCTGGTTAGCCTCGAATTACGAGGAAGGAGACGAGATCTTTCTCTTTGGATTCAGCCGGGGGGCTTATACAGCGAGGAGCTTGGCAGGGTTGATTCGCAAATGTGGGATTTTGCACCGCAAGCAGGTTCACATGGTTGACGTGGCTTACGACCTGTATCGGCAAAGGGATGCAGGACCTGACACCGAGGAAGCGAAGTATTTTCGTGACGCATTTTCAAGAGAAGTGGAAATCAAATTCATCGGAGTTTGGGATACGGTGGGGTCTTTGGGACTCCCCCTCTTCGTCCTGGATAAGCTGGACGATAAAACTCTTTTTGCCTTCCACGACACGGAATTGAGCAAAATCGTAAAGAATGCCTACCACGCTGTCGCGATCGATGAGAGGAGAAAAGATTTCGACGTCACGTTATGGGATTCGGATAAGCTGAAGGACGGGCAGCAAATGGAACAACGCTGGTTCGTGGGTTCTCACAGTGATATTGGAGGCGGGTACGAAGATCCGCGTTTGTCGGATATCACCCTACGATGGATGCAGCTCAAGGCAAGAGATTGTGGGCTTATCTTTGATTCGATTGTCGAAACGGATCCGGAGTATGGATTTGCCCCTTTTCACAAGCCTTGGAATCAACTGCTGTATTTTTTGCGATATCGAGTGAATCGGCCTATAGGGAAAACTCGAAACGGCATGGAAATTATCGATGAGAGCGCAATTTCCAGATGGAAGGATAGATCTACTAACTACAGACCCCCTCATAACACTAGTTTTATCGACATGATGAGGGAACAAGCGCAAAAAGAAAGGCAATAGGGGCACTATACATCTATGTGATCGGAGGAATTGACTTGGTCAAGAAGAGCAGCCGTGAGCTGACAAAGACCTGGCCTTATAAGAGGTATGCCGATTTCGAAAAAAGGCTTAGGGATGCCGCGACGAAGTGGTTCAAGGACAACGGTTGCCAGACTAAGCCCGACATGCCGTATTGTCTTGAGAGCTTTGGGATGTGGGACCAAAACCTGATCACGGATGGGGTTCGGGAATACATCAAGGGCGAGGTTGAAAATAAGTCCGCGAATGATCCTTTCCCGGCTCACAAGTACCTGCACCATGGCCTTAGCAGCCAGGCGATGGGTTTCAACCTCATAGGTTCCATGGCAGTTTTGGACGATTTCACTCCCCTAAGGCAAGTCCTCAAGGTGAAGAAGATCGAGCTACCCGGTAGTACTGATGCAGTCAGCTTCGAGCATGACGACCGCAAGGTGTTTAACGAAGACGTTGGACAACCCACCTCAATCGATGTGACCTACACCGATGGGAAAGAGAACGTGTTCATTGAGGTCAAGCTTGCCGAGAAGGAGTTTGGCGGGTGCTCGATTTTTAAAACGGGAGATTGTGCTGGCGCAAATCCTTGCAAAAGCAGATTTAACAGCTGTTTTCTTCACCATATCGGCAGAAAGTATTGGGATCTTGCAAAGGAAAATGGGCTTCTCGAAACGGATTTTTTCAAGGGACCTATTTGCCCGTTTGCCAGTAACTACCAGTTCTTCAGGGAATTGCTGTTTGCCTTGGAAAAGAACGGGAGTTATGTGCTGTTGCATGACGCGAGAAGCCCAGTTTTCACGAATGAAGCCAAAGTCGGTGTTGCAGAGGATGGGACTGCCTACCCCGAGACGGGGCTATGGCCGATGTTAAAGCAATCTCTGCCTAAAGAAGTCCGGTCGAAGATGGCATGCATTACGGTCCAGGAAATGCTTACGGCCGGAGAAAATATGCCAATCCATGAAGACTGGATCGCGGAATTCAAGAAAAAGTACGGTATCGTTTAGAGAATCGAGTGAGTGGCTGAGGCTTGAGATGGGGGTGCTCTTTCTGGGCACTCCCTCTTTTTATGCCGTAGCTTACGGAAACGGGTTTCAGTGGCAGGAAGTAAACAATGTGGGACTGCCTTCGGGATCCTTCAGTCCCGACGATAACGTACGATATCTTGCCTGTCTCTTTGCCGCCCAACGCTGCGCATCTTCCTAACGTTCTTCCGTGTCTCCCATCCCCAACATCCCTTTCGGACATCCCTCTTGAGATATCTTATTCGTGGCTTGTTGGCTATGGAGAACAATATAGTTCTATATGGGGCGATGTGCTGGAACCTGCGAGCCGTATAATATCCTGATACGATCAAAGGATGTTGAACTACAAGGCAGAGATGCTTTAGGGGGGGGACTAATGCAGGTTTCGGAGTTGTTCCAGAACGATATGTTCCCTGATTTTAAGCTCTTAGGTGGCAGCGGTGGCCTTACCAATCCTATCTGGCAAGTGTCGATCATAGACACTCCTGATTTCTGTAGCTGGATTCGGGGCGGCGATTTTGTCGTAGGAAATGGCTATGTTTTTCATGAAAATCCAGAAACTTTTCCACGATTTTTCCGCAAGCTTGCCGAGAAGAACGTAGCAGCCCTAGGAATGAAATTTGATCGGTATCGTTTCGCGAATGATTACGATACTATTGTAGCTCTATCCGACCAGCTTAACGTTCCCCTGATAGAGGTTCCATTCAAATACACTTGGAACGTTATCTACGAGGCAATTTACAGGAAAACTAAGGAAGAGCCAGCGACCCATGGGCTATTTGGTGATGTGCTTGATCTGATTGACGAAGGGATTAGTCCGCTTAATCTAATTTATATGCTAAGTTCTAAAATAAATAGAATGGTGGTTGCGAAAGCCCCAAAGCTAAAAATAGGTCACGTTGTAGAGGCTAACGCAACTGCCAAGTATAGTTGTGACTTTTCGGAATTTGAGGCTTTGACGAAAGGTGATTCGACATTTCTTCACAGTATAGGCGGAATTTCGATAAGTACAATCAGAAAGAGAAATGGAGATAAAACACAAAAATTCGCCTGTTATAAAATATCTTCTATAGAGATTTATGTTAGTCTTGAAACGAAAGAGGATGCCCTTCCATTCAAGCATGAGAATCCAACAATAAAGACTCTTTTATTGTTGTATCTCATGGTTATGGAGGATGTTATTATACAAAGCGAGGAGAGGAACAGATTTAACGGAATCATGGAGAAGCTTTTTTCCGGAAGATATTCGGATCCACAAATGCTTTGGGCTGAAATCAATAAGCTTGGATTTTTTTTACCCCTTCCATGTAGAGTCTTGTATTTTTATAAAACAGAACCTTCTGGATTGCACCGGATAGTTGATTCGGTAAGTCCGTTGCACTGTTCGTTTGGCTCCGAAATGGCAGCAATTATTGGCAACACTGGATTTGAAGAAAAAATAACAGAGATCGGGATGCTCGCGGAAAAAGAGCATCTTTATGTTACACATGGGAACTATGCGACTACTATTCAGGAAATCCCTTCAAACTTCTTTCAAGCAAAGGAAACAATGAAGTGGCTGAAAGAGATTGGAGGGAAAGAGGGTGTTTATTCTTATGAAGAAATCCTGCTGAACCTGACCCTGAAGCGGTTAAGGACATTTGATGAGGCGCAGCTCCTGGCTACGCGTTTTTGGGAACCATTGCTAAAGGATGGCTCAAGGAGAGTGGTCCCGCTAAATATTTTTGTAGAGGAACTAATCCGGAACACTTTTAACCTTAGGGCTACTGCGTTGACGTTGAACATCCATTACAATACCGGGCGAAACTACCTGGAGGAGGTACAGAACATTCTGAATCTGAGGTTGGATGAGACAAACCACAGATTGATACTGATGCTGGCTCGCCAAATCNNGCGATGGAAAAAGGACAATAAGCCAATTAAATCGTATTCTCCCTTTTGTTTTTGGAGATATAAGTAGCGCAGAAAGGTTTCCACAGCAAATGGATCGTGCTACTGATTGCAAGCAGAGTGAAGAGTGGGAGCAGGAGGAAAATCCCTCTTTCGCTCAATGCGGGTTTGGCCAATCCTACCAAGAGAGGAGAAATTGTCCAAGCAAGGTCCCCGGCAAAAAACAGCACCGCTGTCCCCTTGGGGAGAAGGCCCTTTGGCAAGAGGTCCCCGATTAGGGAAAGGTGTGTGGGGAAAGCAACCCCCATTCCAAGGCCAAATAGTGCTCCCCCTACTGTGAAGGTTATCATGTTAGGGTATAACCCAGTAAAGAAGAAGCCCAAGACGATGAGTACCGCTGCGGGGGGCACGAGAAGGACACGTTGAAACCTTTCAAGTAGTTTAAAGCCAGCGATACGGAGCGAGATGCTTGCAATTGCTGCTGGGATCACAAAAAGAGAGAGCGATAGATGCAGCTTCTCAGCGTAGTTGGGCAAGCTCAGAGAGAGTGCTTCTGAGAATGAGAGGTAGAACTGGAAGAGGAAGAGTGCTTTATATCCCGGAACCTTTAAGAGGTCGAGATATGAACCCCAGCGAGGTTTTTGATAGGAGTTCTTGGGGGTGCTAGAGGCTAGTACTTGTCCCACTGGAAGGGCAGCCAATCCGATGGCTGGTGCTATCCAGAGGAAGGGAATTGCGGGGTTCTGCGAGGCAATATATTCGATAAGGGGGACGAGAGTGGCAATTGGCAATATCGATCCGACAGTAACAAGGGAAAAGGAAAGGCCTCTTTCCTCCGGCGGGATGTATGCAGACTGATAGGATACTATACCAACCACAAAGGAACTAAACCCTAGACCACCGAGAACTCGCCCTATAAGCAACAGATCGAAGGAAGTACCAGCAAGCGCAACCATACTTCCGCCTGCTGTCATGAGACATCCAGCCATCGCTAGCATAGCCCGAATGCCTAGTAGTTCTATGATGCGACCGGTAAATGGACGGTAAATGAGCATCGAAAGGAAGAAGGCGCTTAGGATCATCCCCGTTTTTTGGGGAGAGAACCCCTTGAGAGTCAGATGGAAATTGAGAAAGTAATAGAGATTTGAAAAGCAATAGGCCAAATAAAATGCAAGAAAAAGGATCAAGATTTGTCTCTTATGAGGCATCTTTCGGTCTTCTTTCTTGTGAGGGCTTGGCTTTTTAGGCCCCTAATAAGGATTTGACGAAACCCTTGATGCAAATGGTCAAGTTGCGAGCTTCATGATCCTGAATGGGTTTTTTTAAAGACCAGAAACCATGAAGAAGCGGATCCCTTTTGAGTAGCTCCTCGAAGATTTCCCTTTCGCTTCGCCCCGCAGAGAGCAATTCAGCTACCAACTTCCTCCAAAGGAGAAGCTGTCCGTGGCTATTTTCAAGGAAAAAAGATGTATCACGGGTATACCCATAATGAGGGAAACAGATAAGAGTTGGGTTCGTTTTCTCGAGCTTTTTTAGCGACTCGTTAGCTTTCTCCAGAAAGAAGATTGGTGGTGAGGAGGGGCGTACAAAAATTTCTCCGGTTGTGGTCCTTCTAAAAGCTCCGGCCGCTTCCCCCGGAAAAAGGATTCTCTCTCGTCCGATTTCGTACAGGAACGAACAATGGTGAGAAGCATGCCCTGGTGTTTCGAGGATGGTGAGTCCGGATAGGGAAAAATCATCGAGAAGGAAGGAATCCTCAGGAAGCGGGATGGGCATCTCCTCTTCTGCGGTTCCTGGGCCCATGACACCGAGAGTTTCTTGCCATAATCTCTTTGGGGCGATTAGATGAGGCTTTCCTTTCGGGTGGCAAAAAACTTTCGTTTCGGGGAAGGTTTGCAGGAGGGAACCCGTCCCTCCTGCATGGTCGAGATGAACGTGGGTGAGAAGAATCGCGTCTAATCTAACGATGTTTGCTCGCTTCAATCTTTTGATCAGATAGGATGCTCCTGAAAAGGATCCCACATCGACTAGAAAATTTACCCTCCTTTCTGCATCTTTCACAAGCCAGGCAGAAAAAGCTTGCTTAGCCACCCCACACACGGTAGGGATATCGAGAAGGAGGAGTTCATCCTCTTTCTCCAGAAAATCTCTTTCCATCAACCGCCGCTCAGTTCCTTTCAGAAACTGAACTCTCACGCAAGTTTCTCCCAGATGTTCCAGTGAAGGAAAATAGAAATCTGTGGTAGGAAGGCGATAAACACACCGACGGCTATTGCTGCAGCCCGTTGAATTAACTCGAAGAGGCTGGGCTTCTCGTGCGCCGCTTGAGGTTCTTTGCCGGGGTAATATCCGATAAGAGCCCATGATACTAGAAGCAGCCCAATCATTGAGAGGAGGATAGAGAGAGCAATCTGAGGTATGGATCCCTTAAGGATAAGAGATGTATTCGTTACAAAGATATAGGGCAGGAGAAGAGCACCGATGCCCAGCTTAAAAGCTTGGATTCCTGTTTTTGTAGGATCAGCCTTGGCGATCTGGGCTCCCACGTAGGCGCAGATCGCTACGGGTGGAGTCAGTTCCGAAAAAATAGCCGAGTAAAATACGAAAAGGTGGCAAGCTAGAAGATCTAAACCCAGTTTCTGCATGGCGGGTACAGCAAGAGTAGCTGCCATGACGTAGGCGGCTCCGGTAGGTAATCCCATGCCCAGAATGATGCAGGAGAGCATGACGATTCCAAGAGAGAGGAAAAGACTATTTTTCGCTACTTGGAGAATTAGGCTAGTAAAAGCGAGTCCTAGCCCCGTATGGGTAATTACACTGATGATGACTCCTGCACAGGCACACGCCAATGCTACTAGGACTGTGTTCTTTGTACCCTCTTCAAGCGCGAGAAGAATACCTTTAAGATTAAGCTGTCTTGTCAGGCTACCGAGGATGGCAGTTGCCGCGATGCTTCCAATCCCGGCTAGAAGGGGAGAGTAACCAAGGGCAAAAAAACCAACTAAAACCACTATAGGGATTAGGTTCCAGCTTTTCCTTAAGACTTCTTCCCAATCTGTATTGAGTTCTTCCTTTTTGTATCCCCGAATCCCCATTTTTAGAGATCTGAAATGGACCATAATCCAGAGTGCAAAGTAAAATAGCATGGCGGATATAAAAGCGGCTTTACAGATCGAGAAGTAGGAAATCCCAGTCAATTCAGCCATGATAAAAGCACCAGTACCCATGATAGGGGGCATGTATTGTCCCCCCGTGGAAGCGCAGGCCTCGACGGCTCCAGCAAATTCGGGCTTAAACCCCATTTTTTTCATAAGGGGAATGGTGAAAGTTCCAGTCGTATAGACGTTCGAAGCACCGATTCCGCTAACCATGCCAAAAAGCCCGCTGCTCACAACGGCAACTTTTGCCGGTCCTCCTGCGGTGCGACCCGTCAGCGCCATCGCGAAATCGTTAAAAAAATCGCCGATCGAGGTTCGTCCTACGAAACTACCAAAGATGACGAACACCGCGACAAAGGTGCTGCTTATAGCAGTCAGTGTTCCGAAGATGCCTTCCAAGTCGACTCCCATGTAGTTCATTTCAACTATTTGTGAGAGAGAAAACCCCTTGTGTGCGAAAACACCTGGCATGTAGGGGCCGACGACCAGGTATCCTAGAGCTATTGTGGCGAGGAGCGCCATTGCAGGGGCAACCGCGCGTCGAGTTGCTTCCAGAAGGAGAATTATTGCTAGCCCCCCGCATACGATGTCCATCATCTGCATTGGATCGACGAATTGCCATCTCCAATCGAACCGTTGCTTGTTATAAATGATGTAGAGGCAAAATACGATTATCGAGGTAATTGACATTGCATAGTCGAAAAGAGAGGGTGGCTTGTCGGCGTCACCTTTTCTTGCGGGGTATAGAAGAAATGCCAGCGGTAGCATGAAGCCGAGGTGGATACACCGCTGGAAACGGGGTGTCATAGCCCCAGCATACCCCGTGTACAGGTGAAATGCTGCCGCCGCGACACAGAAAATGAAGACGATCTTGCCCAACTTTCCACTAAAGGATCGCATCTTCCTCACCTCTCGATCTCTTTTTTTTATGGCGTAATCCTTTGTATTTCGAGTTGTCGACTCTCTATGAGGGTATTATTTCCATAGAGAGTCGACAACTCTTATTGAGATATTTTTTAGTTCTTTTTTGCTTTCTTTGCTTCTCGTTCTTCGAAGAATCGTTTCTGGTACTCCTGCGGTTCTCCGCTAGCATATCCGATAGTATGTGCAATAACTGCGTAATCATAGGAATCGTGGTAGTGAGCGGCCTCAAGTTTTCGATAATATGACTTGTCAACGGCGGTGGCACAGGGAGCCTTCGCGGCAATGAAATCTGCGAATTCAAAAGTCTTCTCTCGTAGTTCAGCGTGCGGAACGACTTTTGTGAGTAAGCCCCATTCGTAGGCTTCTTCCGCTTGAAGTAGCCTTCCAGTGAGAGCAAGATCTCTTGTCTTGGCTGGCCCAACGAGGTTCCACAAAAGTCCGCTACCTGTAATCAGAGGGAACCCAACGTCGATTTCGGTCATGCCCATGCGAGCCTTATCGGAGCCGATGCGAAAATCACATAGGAGGGAGATTTGCATGCCCGATCCAGCGGCGGCCCCATTTATCATGGCAATAAGCACCTTTTCCTGTCGCCGGAAAGCATCGTAGAGGCTCTTGAAACCAGAGATCCATTTATGCGCTTCGATAGCTGCGTTACCTGCATCCGTGCTCATTGTTTCAGTGAGTTCTTGCCCAGCGCAGAAAGCTCTGTCTCCAGCTCCGGTGAGGATGATCACCCGGACATCTTTGTCGGACCCAGCTTCATCAAGTGCATCGGCTAGTTCTTTCTTAAGGTTCTTGCTCAAGGCGTTTAGTTGTGGTTGACGGTTAAGTGTGATAAGTGCTTTTTTCCCTATCTTCTCGTAGATCAGGTCGCTGTAGTTACTCATTCGCCTATACCTCCCTAGTATTAGATTATTAATTTGGATTACATACTCTCAAAAAGCTTTTCTACGATTAGAAATATTTCCTCCCGTGTCTGTGCGATGTATGCTCCGCTTGCTCCGAGAACCTTGGATTTGAATTCCGCCGAATCGCTATGCCCGCTCTGGATAGCACCCGCGTGTCCCATCGGTTTTTCTTTTGGAGCGCACATGCCGCAAATATATGAAACAACAGGCTTTTTCATTTCTTTGACGACTTGGGCCGCGGCAATTTCATCGGCTCCGCCGATTTCCCCTAAGAGAATGACCAACTCTGTTTGTGGATCTTCTTCAAACATGGGGAGGACTTCATCAAGCCTGGTACCCGCAAACTGGTCTCCTCCCAGACAAGTGATCGTGCTCACACCTTTGAAACCAGAGGCAAACTTTAGGACGTCGTAAGTAAGGGTTCCACTCTTTGAAGCAATACCGATTGATCCCGGAGACAGCCACCGGTTGTCGAACTCGCTCACGTTTCCTTTGCCTGGTGAGGCTATACCGGCTGCATTTGGCCCTACAACCCGCATTCCACGGAGGTTGGCATACTCGATCGCTCGTCCGGCATCGTGAACGGGCACGCCCTCCGTATAAATGACGCAAAGCTTGATACCGGCGTCAGCGGCTTCCATGATTGCGCTAGCCGTTCCCTTTGCTGGAACATAAACTAAACTTGTATTGGCATTTGTTGCTTCGACAGCTTCAAAAACTGAGTCAAATACCGGGATGCCTGAAATCTCTTGTCCGCCTTTTCCCGGGGTTACTCCTGCAACTACTTTCGTATCCTTTTGAGTGATCATTCGGTTTGAGATGTATCGACCGATGGAACCGGTAATTCCTTGAATGACGACGCTGGTGTTCTCATTGACAAGGATTGACATNNGGGTTAAATCCCCCTTCCTGCTAAGGCCNNGGGCTGCCTCGTTGACCGCGGCAAGGCAAGCTTCGTTAGAGGAGTTGAAAAGGAGCATTCCACTTCCCTTTACGATTTCCTTAGCCTCTTCCGCATTCCGTCCGTCTAACCTGAGAATGATTCTTGGGCTTTCCTTTCTCTTCTTAATAATGTCTACGAAGGCCTGCGCAAATAAATCACATAAACCTATCTGGAAAAACGCTGTAAACAGAAGAACCTTTGGTTTCGTATCCATTACAGCGTTGATGAATTTTTCTAGGACATCAGGCTTCGCCGAGAGCGCTCCGCCACCAAGGTCGGTCCAGATTGAAATCTTGCCGCCTGCTTTGATGACTTGATCAATCGAGGCCATTCCCTCTCCTGCTCCATTGGAGATGATCGCGATATCTCCGTCCAGCTGAACCATATTCACGCCGAGCGTTTCTCCCGCCTTTTGAAGATCGGTTTTCTCTGTATTACCTGCAGCGAATAGATACCGATCTTTTGCTCCAGCATTGTCGTCCAAGATAATTTTCGAGTCTGCGGCGACGATTTCTCCGTTTGAAAGTATTGTCAATGGGTTAATTTCAACTAGCGTGGCTTTTTCTCTAATAAAAATTTCGTATAGTTTTTCTATAAGAAGCTGAATGTCAGCCAATGTCGCCCCTGTTTCCGAAAGTTTCCTCGCCGAATATGCGGTATGGTAGCTTTGTAGTCCCAGAAGAGGCGAAATGGCTATTCGGCGAATATCTTTAGGTTGCAAGGATTCGACTTCCATTCCGCCTTTGTTCGTGGATAGGATGCTGTAACAGCGCTCCCTACGGTCGATAGATATTGAGAGATATGCTTCAGAAACGATATTCAGGCATTCCTCGACAAGAATTTCCTCGACCTCATTTCCGGCGAACCCTTCACGGAAGAGATCTGAAACATGCTTTTTCACTTCTTCTAAAGTCGTTCCCTTTCGTATACCTCCGTTTTTTCCTCGCCCTCCCACGAGATTCTGTGCCTTTACAACTCCCGGGATTGGGATGCCAGCCCATTCGACAACTCCTCTTTCAAAATCGTTCCTCCTAATCAAGAAGCCTCTGGGTACTCGAATTCCCCAATCCTTAAATATTTGTTTGCCCTGATATTCGGGTAAACGCAATTAAACCCTCTCCTTTCTCAATGCGTGGGGCAAACCTCCATCTGCAACACCATAAAAAGTGCCGTATTGCTTATTGTTTTTAGTTGTCTCTTGTTGTTAGATTTAACAAGTGAGGTGCCTGCTGTATAAGCGAGACAGGCACCTCGCTTGCGTAGGAGGGGTTATTTCAACTGGCCTGTCTCGATGTAATATTTCCTAGCGCCTGGATGTAAAAACACCCCTGTGCCAAGATGAGCTTTTTTGGCTGTGAAGGCTCGTGCAGCGGGGGCAAAAGTCCGGAATCGTGCTTCATTCTCACAAATGATCTTCGTAATTCGGTAAATAACGTCTTCTGGAACATCTTCGTTTGCAACCAACACGGTGAACATCGTGGCTGTTTTAATGTCTTCCGTCTGTCCTTTATAGGTATTTTTAGGAATCGTGTGCGGAACGTGGGCCAGGTTCTTAAAGAGGTAATCGAGGCAATCGTCGGTCATGCTCAGGTGGACCATGGGTACGGAAAGCTGCATTTCTACAAAGGGGCCGGATGGGTCATGTATATTGTTAATAGCCATATCTGCATGGCCGTCGGTTATGAGGGATTTAGCATCCGTGTATCCCGTGAGCGTTACCTTACCGCCCCACTTGTCAATATCCTTATAGTTGAAGCCGTAGAACTCAAACACCTTTCGTCCCACAAACTCATCCGAGGTTCCGGGGTTGTCCGTGACCACCCTTATGGGCGGCTTTTTTTGGGCGATATCCTTAATCGTCTTAATGCCATACTTGTCAGCGAAATCTTTCCGCATAGCAAATTGGATCGGCGAAGATCCGAAGCTCGCCAATACCGCCCGGAGCTTTGTCGCTTTAGGTTTCCCTTCAAACGGTTCAGTAGCATTCACTGCGGCGATAGCAAAGGGAGGAAAAGTGAAACCCAACTGGGCTTTGTCGCCGAGACTTACGGCCAATGCGTTCGAAGCACCGCTTCCCGGAACCGATTTGATGTTGATGGAAGGATCTTTTTCGTGAATCATTTCAGCCGTCGCGCCCATGATCGCAAACCATCCGCCGCCAGGAGAAGCGGAAATCGCGGTCAGGTTAACCGGTTCGCTTGAGGCCACACTTGCTGCCAGTAACATCGTCACCAGTAACCCAAAAATCCAAATAAATCTCCACTTTTGCATACCTGCACCTCCCTCGAATTCTTGAGTATCGATTCCTGATGGCCATCTACTGTATCGAGTGCATGATATTTTTCGCATATCTATTCTGATGAAACATTATCAAAGTGTAATATAACCTGACCCAAGAAACGAAACTGGATTCAGCAAAAGTGACAAGTCTGTAATTAAATTTATTAATAACGATCCTTCATGCGTGAGCATGCGGTGGGGGGTATGAAGTGACATAACAAAATATCTTAGGGTATTTCACTTGGATAAGATGGGGGTATCCTGGTGGATTTTGTCCTTCGTCATTCCTTTGAGTCAATCCAGTAATCGAGACGAGGGCCTTAAGGTTCCTCGTAATAAGAGGTAGTTTGATGAAGGCTGGGAGGAGGTGCGAAGGGGCCTCTATAACACTTGCCGAAAATAGAGGGATGCATATTGGGTGTAAATTTTTCGGGGAATTAGACGGGTCAGCTTGGGCGAAGGGATAGGTCAAACGAGGCTAGGTGTCCCCCCTGTTAATACGGATAGGGTGAGGCTAGGATTTCTGATTGGGCGGTTAGTCACGATTAGTAATAAACTAGAATCTACGATGAGCCGAGTTCCGTGGGTGTTAGGAACAGGTCCAGTCGATGCTAAGCGAAGCTAACGCCTATAGACCTCAAAATCCGCCGGGCCCCGGGTCTGTGGGGGGCTGAGCCCCCCCCTCCGGCGCCCAGGGGCCCTTCCCAAGGGAATCTCTCGATTTAATAATCGGGGATTCCCTTATTTTTTGCATGAATAGTCGCTGAACTCAGGTCGGGTTATAGTCTGAAGTTATGAAGGACCGTAAAATGTCAGGGAATCTCATGTGAAAGTTGAGGCTAGTCTGGATGGGGCGACGATATGGATAAAATGAGCACGAGGATGAAGGTAAAGATTAATGGAGATGAGTTTGGGGAGCGAGGGGGCTGGAAGAGTAGGAGTAATGGAACTCGTTGGTTATTTCAGGCTGGTAGAAGTGGAATTCGTATATGGGAGTTCAAGATTCCCATAAAAAAGGAGGGCTTGTGATTACGCAGCCCCCCCCTTCATTCAGGCTTGTGTTCAGGTCGGATTCCTACTTCAACACGAGCAAGTCTTTCTTATCGTTCCTTACGTAGACGAGGATTACGGAGCCCTTTGCAGCGATCTTGTTTTCTATGTAGGCGGAAAGAGTCTTTTGGTCGAAACTAGCCGAGGGTTTCCCATCGATTTCAGCGATCAGATCCCCCGAAGTCAGTTTCACTTCCGCGGCCTTGCTGTCGGCTTCGACTTTCAAAACCGGGATAAGTCCTTCTGTGTTCTTTTCTCCAAGAATCAGACCGACAGGTTTTTCCTGAGGGGTATTCGGTTCTTCCTTGACTGCTTCGTTCGTGATCGCCTCGTTTGGGGTCCCGTCGATCTTGCTCCGAATTTCCTTGATCATCGGAATCAGCTGGTCGATTGAGCGTGCGCGGTGCACAAAGCCTTGGACGAGTTCGGTTTCGGTGACTGTAAGCTTGATGAAGCCGTCACGTTCAAGCATGTTGAACTTGACCATGCAATGGTGGGTCGCTGCCCAGAACCCATCCCCGAAATCCTTGGTCACGACCACCTTATAGGGTTCAACCGCGTCGACTGTGAAATTCTTGGCCGAAGTGACATCTATGATTGTGTCCTGAACCTGTTTTATGCTGGCATTCTTTATGGTCGTGATATACATCTTCTCGGCAAAAGCCTGGCTAGCTAGAAGCAAGGAGGAAGCAATCAGAATCCCCAGCAATGTAGCCATACGTTTCACGGCAAATCCCCCTCTTCGTAAGGACTCTGTCCCTTCACTTAAACTACCCTTTCTCGAACCTTAACAACTTCGCTCCGGCGTCAAACACTACTTCATGGGGTCTTGTCTACTTGTCCAGGTTGCACGGCCCCTGGGCCTTATAACGTCAGGTTAACAAGATAGACGCGTAGGGATGTACGACCTCCTTCAGCGGAACAAACCGAAATTGCCTTCAGTACCCCTCAGTCCCGGTTTACTGAAGCCTACTGAAAGGTGACTGCACTTATTTCGCGAGGACGCTCAGAGGGAAATTTTCGTTTCCCAGTTTTCCCGAAAGTCCCCTTGAAAGAGATACTTCCGTCCGATTCGCCGTACGGTGTCACTTGTCATCGAATCTTCCCAGATGGGGACCTCCTCTTCCTAAAGCAACCTGATGACCTGTTCTGAGGTGAAACCTTTTCGCGGCATCCCTATTTGTACTTCTCGCCCAGGTTTACCGATCCGGTCTGGCTTAGGTTGCGGATCAGTTTCCCGAAGCCAGGTCACTATCAGCGATGTAAAGAACTCTATATTCTTTATCTGCGGTTCTCCATGTAATCATAAGCTAATTGTGCCAAAGCGGCTGCACCGTACCTTAAAGAATCTTCATCTGCGTCAAAGCGGGGATTGTGCCATTGATTCACTATGCCTTTTGCTTCATTGCCAACTCCGAGGAATAAGAACACTCCCGGAATTCTCTCCTGGAAACAGGCAAAATCTTCTCCACCCATAGAGGGAGAAAAATTGATGACTCCCTCTGAACCGAAAACTTTTTCCAACGGTCCGCGGCACCATTCGGCTAGCTCAGGCGGGTTAAACACAACAGGTAAGTCTTTGCGGTAAATAAACTTTGCTTCGGTTTGCATTGCCGCAGCGATACCATCAATAACCGAACGCATCCGTTCAGGCATCTGCGCCTGCAGCGTCGGGTTGAAAGTGCGAACTGTTCCGGTAAGTTCAACCTTTTCTGGAATAACGTTGTTCGCATCACCACCATGAATAGTGCCAAAAGATATAACAGCGGAATCCAACGGGTCAACTTGGCGACTGACAACTGTTTGCAATCCTTGGATGATGGCTGCAGTTGCCGTGATCGGGTCATGGGTTCGATGCGGGATAGCGCCGTGTCCCCCAACGCCATTGATAGTCAAAAACGTTGTGTCTACAGCAGCCATCAACCCTCCGGGTTTTAGGCATACCTTTCCACACGGGATACTCGGCATGTTGTGCAATCCAAAAATGACGGATACGGCCGGATTATCGAGCACCCCCTTCTCCAGCATCAACTTGGCTCCTGCATTAATTTCTTCAGCTGGTTGAAAGATAAACTTTACCGTTCCGGATAAACTATTCCTGCGCTCGGCAAGAAGAATCACCGCGCCTAACAGTCCAGCCGTATGGATATCATGGCCGCAGGCATGCATCGCTCCGGAATTTTGAGACCGATAAACGCAATCGTTTTCCTCTTGAATAGGCAAGGCATCAATATCGGCTCTAAGCGCAATTACCGGTCCTGAAAGTGCGCCTTTCAGCAACCCAACAACTCCGGTTTCCCCACCCCATTCAACAATTTCTACTCCAAATCGAATGAGGATTTGTTTGATCATTTCTGTAGTTCGGTATTCCTTAAAACTGATTTCAGGATCTTTATGCAGCTTCCGCCGAAAGCCGATCATATCCTGTTGTATCTCTGTGGCTCTTTCAATGAATGTTTTCATACCACACCTCCGGTAGTTTTTTAATCGGTAAAGTGCAAGCCATTGCCTTGGATGCGTGAAAGCGAATTTTCCATTGACCTGTCCCCATTGTTTGTACCAGAAATAAGGTGAGACTTTCAGCTCGCCGCCTGTTCCGTTTCCGTGTCCCATATGGGCAGAGCTGGCAGCATCGCTCTCGGAGCGGGTGGACGATAGTCCCGGGTACTGTGAGGCCGCACTTGGTTGTGCCCCCTCCGCTCTGCCTCAAAAACGGCCTTTGCCTCGACTGGTTGATGGATTCCGGATAATAGAGTCTTCCAGGGCATTTGAGGTTCTCCTGAAAACGATCGCAAGGTTCCGGGAATGTCTTTTTGCTACTGAGATTTTCCCTGGCATGACACAGACCAGGTCGTTTCGACCCTGCCGTTCCGAATGCCGTTGATAACCTCGTAAAAATTCGTTGTTTGGCAGGCATGGTTCGGGATGATTTCCAGTTTCTGGCCGATCCCGAACTGAAGATCGCTGCCTTCCGGAATATCGAAAGAAGCATGCTCCTCGTAAATCTTGTCTAGAAAGATGTCTGGTTGTTCCTTCAGCCGACCGTGTCCTTCCGCACGGGTGATCCCGCCTTTCTGCACCCCTTCGTTCAGGGTCTTGGTCCCGACGTCCAGGACAACTCGCACCGGCGTGGGCCTGCTGATCACTGTAGCCAGAACTGCTTGCGCGCACCTAGAATAGGTCCCCAGGAACTGGGCCATGTTGGTATCCAGGAAAGCGTAGTTCCCCGGCCGGATCTCAGTCACCCCGCGTTCGATCCCGCCCAGCAGCAGGGAAGGGGTGGATCCGATGGAAACCTCCTCTATATTGATTCCCGACGACCGCAGCAGCGAGGCCATCTCGATCATTTTGTTCTGGCTTTCCCTGCTGATTCGTCGTGCGATTTCGATCGAAGCGGCTCCGTAACTGTGCCCGTCGTGAGTGAAGATCCCCCGTATCCTTAAACCCGGCATTCGGCAAATGCATCGGGCCAGTTCGAGTGCCTGCTCGCCGGAAAGAACTCCTGTCCGCGGACTCCCGGTTTCCACGTCGATCATCACGTCCAGGGGCACTGGCTCGGCCGAGAAGGCCCCTGAAAGTGCTATCACTTGTTCCGGGTGATCCACGCCCACTGCCAGGGACCTGATCCTGCGTTTCAGCGCCTTCAATCTCTCCAGTTTTACAGCTCCAACGATTTCGTTAGCGATGAAGATGTCGTCCAATCCCTCCCATGCCATGACTTCTGCTTCCCCAAGCTTGGCAACGGTAATTCCTTTAGCCCCCATGGCTACCTGGAGCTTGGCAATGGCCGGAGTGCGGTGGGTCTTGATATGGGGGCGCATTTTCACTCTCGCCAGGTTGGCTTTTTCCTGCATCGAACGCAGGTTCTCCTCAAGACGATCCAAATCTACTAATAAAGCGGGGGTATCGAGTTCTACCAATGGCTTCCCTATCATGTGTCCTCACCGTCACTTTCTTCGGGAATTGGCTCTCAGCGATCACAAGTTCATTAATTTGAACCCCTTAAAATTACAACCTCGACACCTTCGCTGTAGAAAACCGTCTAAGTCCCATTTTGGAGGATTAGTTGTATCGATTTCAATATGCGCCTGCGATTTGTCATTGATTCTTCATCTCATGACTTTAGCTTGACATTTATATTGCTTCTTTTATATCATGCCATTAAGACGATATTTTGACGCATGGAGAGATATTATGCGTATTGGAATCCTGGGTCCAGTCGAAATGGTACAAAAAGTGGAGAAGGTTTGTTCCGAGTTCTC
This sequence comes from Synergistales bacterium, assembly GCA_015657435.1. Lineage (GTDB taxonomy): Bacteria > Synergistota > Synergistia > Synergistales > 79-D21 > 79-D21. The sequence goes on from JADLKH010000004.1 coordinate 629,973, forward strand.
CGGTGTAGTCGCCGTGCCACTCGTTTATGGCGAACTAGAGGAGGCAAATGGCCTTGTTGCCTCCCGACAGAAAGAACTTAACGGAATATTCTTCTGCGGACCCGTCCCCTACCTGATCGCAACACAGGGGGTTCAGCGAGAGATACCTTGGGCCTATCTGAGCTACGAATCGACAGGGCTTCTCCTGGCCCTCTTGCATGCGGCAGCAAATATGCCAGAGATTTTCAGCAAGGGTTGCCGGTTCAGCCTGGATACGATCGCCTCGGTGGAGGCCAAGGAACTCCTCAAGGAGGCTGGCCTTATTATCCACGCAATATACACGCATGAATTGACTCCCGGAATTGACCCCAAAAAAGATTTCTCTCAATTTCACAAGAATCTTTACCTGAAAGGAAAAACGGATTTCAGCATCACCTGCGTCCGCGTCGTAGCGGAAAACCTGGGTAAAGACGGAATCCCGTGCATCTCGGTTTCGCCCGCAGCTCAAACGATCCGGGGAACCATACAGAGACTTCTTCTGGAAGTCCGCAACTCCCAGAAGGATTACATGCGGACCGTCGTGGGACTAGTCAGGCCCGAAATAACTCCATGGGGAGGCAAACTCCAGAACAACAGAATCCTCGCCCTTCATCGCGCCCTCCTTGCCTACGGAGAAAAACGCCAGATTCTGGTCGTCTCGCGGCGGGACACGGGATTCCTGCTGGTGGAAAACTACGGACAGTTTCTCCTGGAAACGGGCGACCTGACGAGAAACCCTCTCCGGAAAGCCCTGATGGAAGCCACAGGACTCGATGTCAGGATCGGTTACGGAGTCGGTCCAAGCCTGGGCATCGCCACCGGGTACGCCGAAAAAGCCCTGTCCCTGAGCTTTTCCGACCGTTCGGAAGCGTGCTACATCTGCGACGGCTTCGAGGCCAAGTGCTTGACGGAGGGTGCTGCCGGATCCGCTATCAGCCTTGTTGCCGAAGGAGGAGGCCTGCATCGTTATTCCGAAAAACTCGGGATGACTCCGGCAACTATTTCCCGCTATTTCCGCGCCATGGAAGCCGTGGGCAACAACTTCTCTGCATCGGATATCGCCAGGCAACTGGGCATCTCCGCCAAGGGAGCCCGAAAAATTCTTTCAACATTTCTAAAGGCAAGCACGATCAAGGAAAGCGGCAGAAGAACCTATCCCGGCAAGGGTCGCCCCGAGCGACTTTATGAATTTTCCGAAAAGGGAGGAGAGCTTTTTGTTCGACCTCGTGATCAGGAATGCGAAGGTTCTTGATGGGACAGGAGCTCCTTGGTTCAGAGCAGATGTTGGGGTTTCCGGTGGAAAGATCGCAGCCGTACGCAAAAGCCTGGAGGGTGAGGCTGTAAAAACAATCGAGGGCCGGGATCGGATCATCGCCCCGGGTTTTATTGACATGCATACCCATTCCGACCTGCGTGTCTTCCGCCATCCCGAGGAAGACGCGAAACTCATGCAGGGCATCACTACCGCCTTAATCGGACAGGACGGGCTTTCTGTGGCTCCCCTGGACGATCCTAACAAGGAACCCATGATGCGGCGGGTTAGCGGGCTCCTCGGAACCTACCTCGAAAAATGGCCCTGGAATTCCATGGCAGAGTACCTTGGAGCACTGGAAGAATTGAGGCCCGCCACAAACACGATGATGCTTGTTCCCCACGGGGCCATCCGTTCCATGGTTGTGGGCTGGGATAACCGCCCAGCCTCCCCTGCAGAAATAGCAAAGATGCAGGAACTCCTTTCCGAAGCGATNGAAGCAGGGGGATGCGGTTTTTCTACCGGCCTGATCTATCCCCCAGGAATGTACGCGGACCGGGACGAACTGGTTTGCCTTTGTCGGACCGCAGGGGAAAACAGGGGTTTCTTCGTCGTTCACATGAGAAACGAGGCGAATTTCCTCCTGGACTCGATCCGAGAAGTTACCGGCATCTGCCTCGAGGCTGAATGCCCACTCCATGTTTCTCACCTCAAAGTTGCCGGCAAACGCAACTGGGGAAGGGCCGAGGAAGCCCTTTCCATCCTGGAGGGGGCGCGTGAGAAAGGGCTGGAGGTTACCTTCGACCAATACCCCTACACTGCGGGCAGCACGATGCTCGATGCAGTGATTCCTCCCCAGTTCCACGCGGGAGGTACAGCCAAACTCCTGGAGAGGCTCAGGGACCCGAAAATGCGCCAGGAGATTATTGATATCCAAGAAGAAACGCATTTCGTTCCTTGGGAAAACTGGATCGCTAGCTGTGGCTGGGAGGGGATCCTTGTAAATTCGGTAAAAACGGAAAAAAATCGATTTTCCGAGGGCAAGACGGTGGCCGAACTTGCGATGCTGACCGGAAAGCGCCCTCTGGATTTCGTCTGTGACCTGATGATTGAAGAGGACAACGCCGTGACCATGACCCAGTTCTACGGCTGCGAAGAAGACGTCAAAACCTTCATGAAGAGCCCCTACATGACTCTGTGTTCGGACGCGATCGTGGGCGGCAAGCCGCATCCTCGCGCCTACGGTACAACTGCCCGATACCTTGGAAAATACGTCCGGGATGAAAAAGTCTTGCCATTGGCCGAAGCCATCCGACACATGACCTCCCTGCCGGCTAACAGGCTCGGCCTTCAGGATCGAGGCATCATCCGGGAAGGCATGGCGGCAGACCTGGTCGTGTTCGACCCAGATCGCATGATCGATAGAGGGACCTTCGCCACGCCCGAAATCTATCCTGTTGGGATCGATCTCGTGGTCGTCAACGGGAATATCGCCATGGAAAACGGGAAGATCCAGCCGGAACGGTCTGGCATGGTAATCCGGGCCTGACCGCGATTAGGGACAGAAAGAGAGGGGGACGAGTATTGGAAAAAGAAGATTCTCATCTCCATACCACTTCTTCAGCACTTTTTGAGTCAAGACTGCCGTTCCATATAAAAAGGGGGAAAAAAGGATGAGAGATGGTAACTGGCGTTTTAGAAAAAGCCTATCAGCCCTGTTCGTCGTTGTTTTTGCCCTGGCTTTCATCGCCTCATTCCATGTCGGCCCCGCCAGTGCCAAGGCGGAATTCCAGTGGAAGTTCGCTCAACCCTGGACCAGGCCTCTTAGCGATATCTCCTACCGGCTATTTTGCGATCTGGTAAAAAAATATACGAACGGCCGGATGGAAATCAAGCTATACCCCAATGGGCTGTTGGGTACTCACGATGAAAACTTCCATGCGGTCCAGGACGGCAGCGTTGAAATAGCCGTCTTGTCCCCGTACGTGAACCTGGTTCCGGGAGGCATGCTCAACTGGATGCCCTGGACGATTTCGAACTGGGATGAAGCCAAGATCGCCTATGCCGCACCGAACGGCGTCCTTTACAAGGTCATGCAGACGGCCTGGAACGAGGTGGGATGCCAGATGCTGTTTGTCTCAGCGCAGGGAGCCTACGGCATCGGCAACAACGTCCGGCCGCTCCGCAAACCTGAGGATTTCAAGAATCTCAAACTCCGGGTTTCATCATCACTCGGGTTTGTCCGAGCCCTGGAGAACATGGGGAAGGGTTCTGGCATGACCTTGGCGACTATCCCGTGGGCTGACCTGTACAACGCTCTTTCCCGCGGCGTCGTTGACGGATGCTGGGACATGTGGGCTTCTCTCGTGGATGAAAGGCACGCCGAGGTTATGAAGTACTACTCCGATCTCGATTTTTCATGGGACTGCAACAACGTCGTCGTGAACAAGGAGAAGTGGGATGTCCTGCCCCAGGATATCAAGAATGCCGTGCTGAAGGCGGCCAAGGAGGCCGAGGCACACATGTACAAGGTGCAACAATCTTCCGAGAAGAGCTATAAGGAAAAACTCAAGAAGATGCCCGGATTCACAATTGTCACCCTCACCCCGGCAGAAAGAGACGTCTTCCGCAAGAAGGCGAACATGCCGGCTGTTTGGAATGAACTGTGCAAACCCTGGCTGGACAAGAAGTACCCGGGCCAGAACATGACACAGAAGATCCAGGCTGAATTGGAGAAGGTCCATAAAGACGTAATGGCCAAGAGGACAAAGTAACGAACCGGGAAGCCATCGAGTTTTAAATAAATCTGGGTGCGGACGAGGGGAAACCCTGCGTGGTCTCTTCTTTCCGCACCCTTGTTTCATAGGTTTACATGAAGTTACTACTGGGGGGATACAAAATGGGCGGGGTATTTGACCGCATAAGCAAGGGAATGCGAGCCTTCGAAAACATCGTTGGCACGATTGGTCTGCTTGGCATCACGGTCCTCGTATTTGTGCAAGTATTGAACCGTTACATGCTCCATTTCGAAATAATGTGGCTGAGCGACTTCGCTCTTTACATGTTCATTTTTCTGGCGTTCGTCGCAATAGGGCTTACAACCCGAGAAAACGGACACACTTCCGTAGAGGTCTTTGTCGATATGGTTTTTCGGAACAAACCGAAAGGACAGAAGGTCTACGGGATCCTCCTTCTTGGGTTTTCCTTGATCACAGTTCTGGTCTTCGGAAGCCCTACACTGCATTTTGCAAAAAAAGCGCTGCAATACCCTCAATACGGGACTCTCGTGCGCTGGTTCAACACAAGCTGGTTAATGGAGTCGATGCTCCTGATGATCTTGCTTCCCGCTTATCACCTTATTTCCAGGATGTACATGGAAACAATGGTCCTGAGATCCGGAAAAGGGCCGGAAGGGCGGTAGCGGTATGGAACTTGGAATCCTTGTAACGATATGCTCCTTCCTGGGCGGCATCCTGATCGGTGTCCCGTTGGGCTGGCTGTTTTTGGCCAGCACCGCCCTGGGCCTGTTTTTCCTGGGCGAATCCCTATCCTTTATGGCAGGGACCTTTTTTCATTCAATCAACAATTATGTCCTCATGGCCATCGCCTTTTTCGTTTACGCGGGAGGCCTGATCTCGGACGCGGGGCTTGCCGACCGAATCGTCCGCTTTTCCTACGCTCTGGTCGGAAAAGTTCGGGGAGGACTCATCGTCGTCGGGATCATTGCAACCCTCTTCATGAGCGCCCTCACCGGTTCCTCTCTTCCCTGCATCTCCGCGCTCATCCCGCTATTGGTCCCCCGCCTCGAGAAATTCGGCTACCAGAGGCGCTATACCACTGCGGTACTCTGCTCGGCCAGTTTCATGGGCTACCTGATTCCTCCAAGCGTTCCGGCCCTCATCTACGGGCTCGTGGCGCAACAGTCCATCGCTGCCCTTTTCCTCTCCACGGTTTTCCCGGGGCTTCTCCTCGCCCTTGGATATGCCATCCTGAATTACTTCATCTGCCCCAATTACATGGACCCGCCTGAAATTGAGGAAACGGAACGCAACTTCAAGGAATCCATGCGCGAACTAGGATCAGCCACATGGGGCGCCCTACCAGCGCTCGGGGCCCCCTTGGTTATCCTCGTGGGTATTTACGGTGGTATCTGCACCCCTAACGAGGCCGGCGCCATCGCAGTTATCTATACGCTCTTCGTCGGTTTCTTCGTTTACAGGGAGCTGAATTTCAAGACCTTCTGGTCTGCCACACGAAGCTCACTTATCACCCTGGGCATGATCTGTCTTCTGATTGCCGGAGGAACGGTCTTCACCCGGCTTCTTATCCGGGAAGGAACGGCGCAAGCCCTTGCCAATGGCATCCTGGGAATGTTCCACAGCAAGAACCTGATTCTCCTATCGATGAATATTTTCCTTTTGCTGCTGGGCATGTTCATTGACGGGATCCCCATCCTCATCATGGCCGTCCCGATGATCCTCCCTCTAGCCCTTCAACTTGACATGAACCTCATTCACCTTGGAGCCATGATCATTGTCAACGTAGGCCTGGGTACCATGACTCCGCCATTCGCAGTATCCATCTTTGTGGGTTCACGGTTATCCGGAGTCTCGTACGGTGAACTGACGAGACCAATGATGCTCTTCCTGTTTATAGTAGGTATCCCGGTTCTTCTCCTGACGACATACCTGCCTGCCCTTTCATGCTGGCTTCCGACTCAATTCCTGGGATCCCAGATAGTCGGCCCGTGGTGAGGAAAAAGAGATGAGTGACGATTTCGACCTGGTTATCCGCGGAGCGAAAATCATCGACGGCACGGGAAATCCCTTTTTTCTCAGGGAAGTGGGTGTCAAGGCAGGACGGATCCGCGGGATGGGGAAAAACCTTAAAGGGAAGCGGTGCATCGACGCAGAGGGGCTCGTCCTTTGTCCTGGCTTTGTCGATATTCACAACCACGCGGATCACGGTATCGTTGCATTCCCCGATGCAGAATGTTATGTCATGCAGGGGGTCACGACCTCGGTAGTTGGCAATTGCGGCCTATCCATGGCCCCCGTGGATCCGAAGCGAGCCGACCTTGCCCGCCATTACCTGGCCCCGTTCTTGCGAAAGGAAGGCAAATACAGCTGGGAATGGCGGACCCTAGAAGAATTCTTCCATGAAACGACGAGAAGCGGCATTGCCCAGAACCTGGCTCCCCTTGTCGGGCAGGGGACCATTCGCATCGCGGTGAAGGGTTTTGATGAAGGGGCTCCCACAAGAGAAGAGATGGATAGCATGAAGAGGCTGCTGGCCCAAAGTCTGGATGAAGGGGCGTTCGGACTCACCAGCGGACTCATCTACCCGCCCGGCTGTTTCGCGGATGCCGAGGAACTGACAGAGCTGGCATCCGTCCTGAAAACCCATGGGGGTTTCTACGCGACACACATGCGCAACGAGGGAGATCGGCTGCTGCAATCCGTAGCAGAGACCTTGGCCCTCGGTGAGGTGAACGGAATACCTGTCCAGATTTCCCACCATAAAGCTTTCGGCAGAGCCAATTGGGGCAAAGTGAAAGAATCCCTGGCTCTTATGGAGGCAGCCAGGGAAAGGGGTGTCGAGGTGAACTGTGACGTTTACCCTTACCTGGCGGGGATGACGACTCTCACCTCACTCCTCCCGCCGAGTGCGCTGGAGGGAGGAGTGGAACAGATGCTGGTTCGCCTGGAGAACCCCGAAGACATTCGAAGAATTGAAACTGAGATCCAGGAAGGGGTTCCGGGTTGGGAAAATTGGATCCAAAGTCTAGGCTGGGAAAATATCATCATTAGCGAATGTGAGAAAAAGAAGGAGGTCGAGGGGCTTTCCCTGGAGGAGATCGCACAAAGAAGTGGCCGTACTCCGTGTGAAGCCCTTTTCGGACTTCTCCGCGAAACCCTTGGAACGGCGACCATGCTTATCTTCGGAGTGAACGAGGAAGACCTACGCACAGTAGTAAAGAATCCGCTCTCGTGCATCGCCTCGGATTCCTGGGTCATTGCGCCGAGGGGCGGCGGAAAGCCTCACCCCAGGGCCTACGGAACCTTCCCGAGATTCTTAAAAACCTTTGTGCGGGACAATAGGGACTTGACCTGGGAAGAGGCTATCCGGAAGATCACGTCTTTACCGGCTACGAAGGCTGGCATTCCAGGCAGGGGGCTTGTCAAGGAAGGTTTCTGGGCAGACTTGGTCCTCCTTGACCCCCAAACCATCGAGGACAAGGCGACCTTCTCTGATCCTCACCGGTTCCCGGAAGGAATCCGGTATGTCATCGTCAACGGAGAACCGGTCGTGGAGAATGGACAACCTACTGAGCGCCGTCCTGGGCAAGTTCTAAAACGCCAGTCTCAATTTTGAAAGGTTAGAAGGCCTCCCTTGTGGAGGCCTTCTCTCTGGACAGTAAGGGCAGGGCGCAACACGACGATATCCTTGATGGGCTGACTGCGCTCGTGACGGTAGACGGGGAAGATAGTTCCTTGCACACTTTGCCGGGGGAATCTCTCGATTTAACAATCGGAGATTCCCTTATTTTTTGCATGAATAGTCGCTGAACTCATGCCGGGTTATAGGCTGAAGTTATGAAGGACCGTAATATGTTCAGTTCCTTCAGGCTGGGGAGGAGTGGAGAAGAAGGGGAATGTTTACTTGGTCCCCCGAGTTCCCAGGCGATAAGGGCAAACTTTCCTGCATTCGCTGCAGTTGTAGAGGTCCCATCCCCTGCCGGTCTTGAAGAACGAGCGTTCACGGCAACGTTTTTGGTTGACCGTCACGCCATCCATGGCCTGTCCGGGGCAGACGTCGATGCACTTTCTGCACCTAGGAGGGCATGAGAAATCCTTAACTGCAGAGTCGGGTGGAAGGTCCCGGTCGGTAAGTACGGCTCCGATGTAAGTCATGTTCCCAAGGTCCTGGTTGATGAGTATCGTGCTTTTGCCCATTATGCCCAAGCCGGCCAATACCGCTGCATGCTTCAGCGAGAGGATGCCGTGTCCGTACATGTTCTCCGCATCCCAATGCATGTAAGGGACGTCGGAAGGAACAATGACAGCTTTAGCGCCATTTTTTTGCATGTAACGGCACATCTCCATCGCAATTCGGTCCATTTCCTCGTACATCTTGTAGGCGGTGTGGGTATAGGGAATAGGGTTTTCGGCAAAGATGGCGTCTATCGGCATTTGTTTTATGAACACGACGACGCTCTTGCAGAGGCTGAAGATATCTCGGGGATGAAAGCCTTTGGGGGCCTCAACAAAGCTGTCGGCACTCGCGATGCCGCACTTGTCTGCTCCAAGCTCAAGGGCTCGTTTCTTTATGTTTTCGGGTGTGATCATTCTGAATTTTCCTCCCCGTCATTGTGAGGTTCAGACATATTCGTATCACAAGTTGCTTTCGCTCGGTTTGGTGCCTTCCCGTTCTCGGAAAAGGTCGTGGCGGATATTCGGGATGAGGAACAAGGCAAACTCAACATTCATTGTACTATCCACTCAAACCTATCCCCCTACCCAGGTTGCGCGGGTTATGCGGCCGTATAACCTCGGAATCGAGAACATGGGGGCTCTGCAACGCAGTCTAACGCTCGCGTAAAAAAAGCCTCGGCTACGGAGTTGCAGCCGGGGCCTTCTGCGAAGGGATCAGCCATGAACCTGTAGGAAAAAGTGCGAAGCAGGCAAAAGCAGTCAGATCTTTCAGATTGTCCCGCTCCATTCCTCGAAACGGTACGCCATCATCTCCATCGTTGTCTTGCAGGGTGAATTTTCCTACCGAATTCCCATCTAAAAAAGCGTCGCCAATGCGGAGCTGCATTGGCCAAAACGGAGATCCCATCGGATTTTATTGAAAGTTGACCAGAACCCGGATCAAGAACCCAATCAGAATGGCTTTAGATAAAGGGGGGCCTCGGTTGCAGAGGTTCCCCCTTGCCTTTGTTGACTAGCGCCAGGCGGGGGCGGAGCGTGATCGTTTGGATTGACAGAGAGGCGACGGAAAAGATATCATATCTTCCACATAGAGATAGCATATTCCATATTGTGAAACATTTGGGGAATGGCTTGCACGAAAAGGGGAAAATCCATGGAGAGGCCGAATCTTTTTTCACCCATCAGGATCAACAGGCTCGAACTGCCGAACCGGGTGATCATGTCCCCGATGTTCACGAACTCGGCCGCACCGGAAGGCTTCGTCTCCCGGGACACCATCCGCCACTACGTCGACCGGGCCAGGTCCGGCGTGGGGTTGATCATGACCGAGCATACGAGCGTCAGCTCGAAGTACATCCACACGGGACAGCGGCTCCAGGTGAGCCGGGACGAGCACATCCCGGGGCTGAGGAGGCTCGTGGAGGCGGTGCATCAGGAAGACTGCAGGATCGGCCTCCAGATCGCCCACTCCATCCACGGGGTGGGGGTCAAAATCGACGAGCTGACCAACGCGGACTGCTACGGGATCATCGACGACTTCGTGTCCGGTGCCCGGCGCGCGATGGAAGCCGGCTTCGACGCCCTGGAACTCCACTATGCCCACACCTACACCATGGCGGACTTCATCTCCCGGCGGACGAACGTCCGGACGGACGAGTTCGGCGGCGACATCTACGGGCGGATGTTCATCCACCTGGAGATCCTGAAGCGGATCCGTGAGATGGTGGGTCCGGATTACCCGATCTTCGCGCGGATCAGCGCGGAGGAGTTCGTGGTGGGCGGCAACACGATCGTGCAGAGCCGGATCTTCGCGAAGGCGTTGGTGGAGAACGGAGTGGACTGCATGGACGTGTCGGCGGGCGTGCGTTTCGACGACGCGCCGGTGAAGGGGTACAGCGACCAGCGCGGGAAGCCGGGGATCGAGTACCCGGATGGTCCGAACGTCTACCTGGCGGAGGAGATCAGGAGGCACGTGAACGTGCCGGTGGTGACGGTGGGGAAGCTGGGCAACCCCGAGTTCGCCAACGAGGTCATCGAAACGGGTCGGGCGGACCTGGTGGCGCTGGCGCGCCCGCTCATAGCGGACTCGATGTGGCTGAAGAAGGCGAAGGACCGGCGCTACGACCTGATCAAGGAATGCCTGTACTGCACGGAATGCCTGTATGAGAGGCACGACCCGACGGCGCCGATCCACTGCATGAGGTACACGTGCCAGAACGCGTGCCCGGCGAACGTGGAGGTCCCGGTGTACCTGGACCTGGCGAGGCAGAAGAGGTACGAGGAAGCCTATCGGGTGATCCAGTCGGAGAACCCGCTGGTGCTGACGTGCGGCAGGGTATGCAACCACCCGTGCGAGGGGCTGTGCAACCGGGCGAGGATAGACGAGCCGATCGCGATCAACGGGGTGAAGCGCTTCATCACGGACGTGCTGCTGGAGAGGGACGGGAAACTGCCGGTCCCCGAGGTGGCGAAAGCGAACGGCAAGAAGGTGGCGGTGGTGGGTTCCGGTCCTTCGGGGCTGTCGTGCGCGTTCTACCTTCAGAAGAAGGGGTATGGCGTCACGGTGTTCGAGGAGGCGCCGATTGTGGGGGGCATGCTTGCAAAACCACCCCTATCAGCAAGGCTGCCCCGGGACAAGTTCGAGAAGGAACTGGACGTCTACCGGGCCATGGGGATCAAGTTTCAGACAAACGCGAAGCTGGGGAGAGACTTCTCGGTCCCGGACTTGATCGACAGAGGATTTCTCAAGATTTACATCGCGCCTGGGGCTCGCTGTGAAATGACTGTAATGAAAAGTGTCGAGGGATGCCAGGATGTCGAAATGGATCCAGCCCGGACAGTTAAAGAGCTAAAGGCTTCCGTGATATCCGGTTACAGGTGGGAATTCGGGAGTCTGGCTGCCGGCCCGGACTCCGTTGTCGGAGCGGTGGGGCGAGGGAAACAGGGTGCGTCCAACATCGACAGGGCGTTGGGAGGCGATGGACAGGTTGCAACAATACTGAAGGTTGACCGGGTTGTCTCCGGCCCGCCCCATGAAGAACCCTGCGGGCGGTTCTTTTCCGGGTGGCACGCGAAAAAGGCTGCTGAAGAAGAAGTCATTCGTGAAGCCAGCCGTTGCCTGCGCTGTGATGTCCTCAAAGTTCAGCGGTTGTGAAAGAAACCGGGGCACCCGTTACAAGTCCGCAAAGTTGTCAAAAATATCCATATAGAGATCTTTAGTTCCAGGGGCTTCATGTTTCCTTTCTGCCACCCCGGTGACCGGATAAACGTTTTTCGCGCCTCCGCTGTCCGTCGAGTCGCGGTGTGCTGCAGGGGTACTTTAGGGTGAAATGCGACGCGTCAAGCGCTCGCCCTCCCTTTTTGCTTTCTCCGGATCCTCACTCTCTTGACAGGCGGAAGAAAAGATAGGATTATTCTATTGGCACATAGAGGAAATGACTTCCATATAATGGAAGTAAAAGCTTTTCGGAGTGCGTTTCTTAAATCACCAGAGAGGAAATGGTCGAATGTTGATCAATACTCCCATCGAAGATGCGATTATCGGCAAGCTGAAAGTCTACGATAAGCTGGAAATCACCGGAGCGATTTTTACAGGGAGAGATGCGGCATTGCCGCGCCTCGTGAAGTTGATCGAGAGCGGAAAGCTCGCAGAGTTAGGGATCAACTTACAGGGAAGCGTGATTTTTCATACTGCGGTAAGCCCGGCCGGAATCGGTCCGACCTCAAGCAACAAGCTCGATATCGAGTCTTCTATCCCGGCCCTTTCAAAGGCTGGGGTCAAGATTCACGTGGGGAAGGGAAGCTTGTCTCCGTCCACGGTTGAGGCACTGAGGGTCAACAATTCGGTCTTTGCGGTGAATCCCCCCGTTACGGCACTCCTGACTTCAACAATCCGCTCAAGGAAGGTCGTCGCTTTTCCTGAAGAAGGCATGGAGGCAATGCACCTTCTGCAGGTGGAAAACTTCCCGGTCATCGTGGCGATCGCCCACGGTGAGTCGATTTTTTAGGGTTCTGGAGGCCAACGATATGAATTATATGGAAGAGGTTGTTTCCAGGACGGCGGAAACCCTTGTCAAGGCAAGCACGACCTTTAGGCCCGACCAGCTTGAGGCCTATAGGGAAGCCGTGAAAAAGGAGAAAAATCCGAACAGCGTGTGGGTACTGGAAAGCATTCTCGAAAATGCAAGCGTGGCTGAAAAAACCAGGTTCCCGCTATGCGATGACACCGGTATTCCCCATATTTTCCTGGAGATCGGTGACGAAGCATTTTTGCCGCCTGGATTTTTGTGCGCGGTTGAGGAAGGAGTGGCCCGGGGTTTGAGGGAACTCCCAGGGAGGCCAATGGCTGTGAAGGGCAACGATGCCGAACGGATAAGCCAGTCGGCGGGCCTTTATGAAGACTCGGGAGCCCTGGCCATGGCACCGGTTCAAGTCCGCAGGATACCAGGCAGCGAGATAAGGCTTACGGTGCTGATGTACGGTGGTGGCCCTGAAATTCGAGGGAAGACCCTGAGGGTGTTCCACAAGCACTCCGTGGATGTGGTAATCGAGGAGATGATCGGTTGGGGAAGGGAAGGCGCGAAGCTTTTGGGATGCCAGCCTTGTATTCTGGCGTTCGGAATTGGCCGATCGAACGTTGAAGCCGCTTCCCTTGCGCTTGAGGCGATGGCAAGGGGTGATTTTTCCAGGCAGTCGGAGATCGAAAAAAGAGTAACCGATGGTGTCAATGAAACGGGCATCGGCGCCCTGGGGCTTGGAGGGGCAACCACGGTGCTGGGGACATTCGTGAAGGTGGGTCCACAGCGGGCGAGTGGAGTTCGGGTAGTTTCGCTAAGAACCGGTTGCTGTTTCGACCCGAGGCGTGCGACGACAACGTTCAAATTCGAGTGACGGTGGAGGTAGAAAAGCATGAAGGTTTTCAAGGACGGCATGGTGGTTACGGGTGATGGGAAAACGATCCTGGAAAAGGGAACCGTTGTTGTCATTGGCGATACGATCGCTGACGTCATTGAACGTGTTGATCCTTCCGTGGAAGATTATGCGGAGGAAGTCGTAGACTGCTCGGGAAAATGCATCATGCCGGGGATGATTAACCATCACCAGCATGGGGTCACCTTCGGCCCAATGTTCGCAAGCGGCTGCGAAAATTACGGACGCGATTTCATCATGAACCATCTTGACCGGAGTCTGCTCCAGGGGCACACGACCGTCCTGAACGTCGATGGTTTTGTGACTATGGATGAGGTCAGGGAAACACAGCGGCATCATCCTATCCGCATAAAGACCGCGACGACGCACGCCCCGATCAATCTGAGGGCCGGGGAACTTTGCGATGGGAAAGGCCTGCAGGAGAAGCACCGCCAGATGAACGCGGAAAAGATGTTTTCAGAGGGAGCCGTCTGCATCGGTGAGGTCGGGGGCGGCCACACTCTTGGCGGAGGTGGCCAGGATTACCTTTATATCCCGAAGGCGGTGAAGGAAGCCAAGGGTAGGGATATCGACTACCTTCAGGCTCGGGCAATGAAGCTGTCGGTACTGGGTCGCTATATAGAGGAAAGTTATTACGATCGCGACCGCGTCGCGTCTGCCCTCAAGGAGGCCAAGCTGGACAGTTTCCTGACGCCGGAAGAAACTCGGGATATTGTTTACAAAACAACTCTATCCTCAGTCAAGGTTGCCCTGGATGGTTATCGTGAAGCTGCGGATATCGCCCGGAAACTGAACGTCCCCCTCATGATCCATAACGCGCCGACCTCCAAGAGCATCGTTCACGAAATCGCCAAGATGAAGCTTCCGACTCTAATCGCCTGTCATTCCAACTATCTCTTTACAACGGAAGAATGCGTGGAAAACGGAAAGTACCTCAAACAGTTCGAAGGGGTCGTTCTGGATGCAGCGGTCCATGATCCCTTCGGTGCCAAAAAGCTTGTCGCAACGCCGGACAATCTTTTCGCCTTCTACAAAAACGACCTGGTAGACATCATTTCAACGGACTTTGCGGCCGGTTGGAGCGATTCCATGCTGGAGGGGATGCAGCATGCGGCCCTGGAGAAAAAGCTGGTCGGTTTCGCGAAGGCCGTGTCCCAGGGCACCTCTAGGGTCACGGAAGTGCTGCCGCTCCTTGCCCCCAATCTAGGACTCCTGAAGAAGGGATTTGGCGCCGACATCGTCATCACGGCCTACCCCGAGATCAAGAACGTGGAGCGAGTCTACATCGGCGGGAAACTCGCGGCAAAAGACGGAAAAGTCATCCGCTAAAGGCGGGGCAGTTATAGAAAACCAAACCAGTCTGGAGGACGATTAGCGATGAAAATCAAGAAGATCCTGTGTTCGGAGTGCATGACCGGTTTTTACATGGACGACAAGGAAGCGATCAAGGGCGGAGCCAAGTCGGACGGTTTCGTCTATCGCGGAGAACCCGTAACCCCTGGGTTCAAAACGATCCGTCAGCCCGGTGTCGCCGTGTCGGTCATTTTCGTTTTCGAGAACGGCGACTTCGCCTACGGTGATTGCGCGGTCGCCCAGTATGCGGCCAGCGGAGGCCGTGAGGTGCCGAATACGGCCAAGGCCCTGATCGGGCTCATCGAGAAGCACGTCGTCCCTTATTTCGAGGGCCGCGACATCACCGAGTTCAAAAAGACGGCGGAGGATTTCGACCGCAAACTGTTCGAGGGCGCCCAGCTTCCGGCTTCGATCCGCTACGGGGTAACCCAGGCCATTCTGGAGACGGTTGCCAAGGACAAGAAAGTGACGATGGCCGAGGTTATCCTTCAGGAATACGGTTTGCCCCTCGACCTCACTCCGGTCCGGATCAACGCGCAGTCAGGCGACGAGCGTTACACCAATGTCGACAAGATGATCCTCAAGGAAGTCGGCATGATGCCCCACGGCCTCATCAACAACGTGGAGGAAAAACTCGGAACCGATGGTCAGATCTTCCTCGACTGGGTGAAATGGGTGAAGAACCGGATCCAGGAGATCGGTTCGCCCGAGTACAAGCCGGTCATGCGCTACGATGTCTACGGGTGCATGGGCAAGGCGTTCAACAACGACTTGGACAAGGTGGCGGACTATCTTCTCAAGGTCGATGAGATCTGCAAGCCCTATGAAGTCTTCGTGGAGATGCCGATCGACCTGAAGACCAACGAGAAGCAGCTGGATGGCATGAAGTATCTTCGCAGGAAGCTGGACGAAGCCGGTTCGAAGCTGAAACTGATCATCGACGAATACGCCAACACCTACGAGGAGATCGTCGAGTGGGTCGATGCCCGTGGTGCGGACATGGTTCAGGTCAAGACGATTGACCTGGGCGGCATCAACAACATCGTGGAAGCGGTCCTTTACTGCAAGAAGCACGGCGTCCTGGCCTACCAGGGCGGGACCTGCAACGAGACCGACAAGTCGGCCCTGGTGTGCGTCAACCTGGCTGTCGCGACCAAGCCCTTCGCGATGGCGGGCAAACCCGGTATGGGTGTCGACGAGGGCGTCATGATCGTCAACAACGAGCAGCAGCGCCTCCTGACCATCCTGGGCGCGAAAAAAGACGGCAGCATCTAGGCTGATTTGCTTTCTAGGGGCCCGCTGGTCAATGGATTCCTTGCGGGCCCCGGCCGCCAATCCCTGAAAAGACTGGGGGAGACGATCCGTGATATCCGTAAATAAAGAGAAATGCGTTGGATGCAAAGCGTGCGAGCAGGTGTGTCCGGTTGAAGCCATAAAGGTCGTCGACCGTAAGGCGGAACTGGTTGGCGATTGCGTCAACTGCCTTTCCTGCATCAAGTACTGCAAACCGGGTGCCTTGAGCGAAGTGCCTCAGGAAGGGGAGTTTCTCCTCTGCAAGAATTGCGGGGTCAAGTGCCTGATCCCGGAAGGCAAGGTGGGGGCCTGCAAACGGTTTTCCAACATTGGGGGAAAACTGGTTTTGAACCGACCACTCCAGATNCCCGCAAACACCGCCGTGTCTCCCGAGAAAATTGCCATCATGAAGCCGATCGTAACCGCGGTTGGAGCCGGGGCCGCCTATCCCGACTACAAGCCCGCGCCCTACATCGTTAACGAGAAGCGGGGAGAATTCGATGTCGTCACCGTTGTAACCGAGGCTCCGATCTCTTACAGCTCGATGATGGTGAAGATCGACACGAACCTCCACATCGGCGACGAAGGGGCCGCTGTAAGGAGAGACGGCAGGGTTGTCGGCATGGTCACAACCGAGCAGTATGGATCCCATGTCCTTATCCTGGGCGGGGTCGGGAAGGTCAAGGGCCCGGACGGCATGTTCGTGGTGCGGACCATGGCCGAAATCGGCAACAAGCAGCGGGTTTCTCTGAAGATCGACAATGGATCGAAGCTGGAGATCCAGGTCGGGCAGCCGCCGATTGTCGACGGGCAGGTCGACGAGAAAATGCGGGTCGGTTGTGGCGGAGCCTGTTGCGGGCTTTTTGCAAAATCCCTCGCACCCCTGGTGGACGAGGCGATCATCCTCGATCACCACATCACGGGGCTCTTCACGCGTCACCCCGCAGGGGCCGAGCTCAAGGGCTATAGCGGGGTGACCCCGGTAGGAAGGCTCGCGACGGCCGGGCGCTATTTCTTCGACCACGGCAGCGGCTGGGGAGGAACTTCCATCAACGACCCCATAGAGGCAATCCGGAGCATCGACATGTCGATCGCCTGGGCTGGGATGAAGATCCTCGTGGCAGAGACGACCTGGAGAAAGATCGCCCTTTTCGAAGTGAGCGAAGAAGGCAACCCGGTTCGCGTTCCTGTCGCGCCGGAAATCGAAGAGTTCAGGAAGATGGCAGCGGGATGCTGCGAGGATAGCCGGGTCTCGGCGATGTACTACGCCGGAGTGGGAGGCAGCGCTCGGGCCGGGGTTACCGTTGACCCCGTCCAGATCACGAAGGCCGTTCACGAGGGGGCGGCGACACTGACCATCGCCGGTGCCCCGACCTACCTCATGCCGGGCGGCGGGATCACGTTCCTGGCCGACGTCGAGAAAATGGTGGATCGGCCCTTCAATTACACAGCCTCCCCAGCGGTNCTAGCCCCGATCGAATACACCATGGCCGTGGAAAAATACAGGCAGATCAAGGGACATGTCCATGCGATGCGCTCGAAAGACGAAGTCCTGAAAGAAGGACGTTTCGAGTGGGTTGAACTTAAAGAGTAGAGGGTCCCCTTTCCGGGCTGGGTGGCATGTTCCGGTCCGGGAAGGGTGACTATGGTCGAGAAATGCTTGATCGTTCCTTTGGATTTCGAACGTGGCAAATGATCCGGGTCCGGGAGGCTCCGACGAGGTGATGCAAAAGCCGTTCGGTACCGTTGTGATCCGTGAAGGCATGGTTCTTCTGGAACATGGTCCCGTGACCATGGTCCTGGAAGCTCGCCTTGGTGACAAACCGAGAACGGATATCGTGAAGAGAGCGGCCCAGCGTGTCATCACACTTTTCGAAGAGCTTGCCGGAGAACTTGAAACGGCAAAGAAAGCCGCTTCCTTGCTTGAAAATTCCCTTGATCGGGTCCATTCCAGGGTGCTGAGAAGAATGCTCGGATCCGTAAGAAGGCTGGGAGAACCCGACTTCACCCCCATGGCGGCCGTCGCGGGCAGTCTGGCGGACTTCGCGGTGGAAGAAATGGTGCAGACCGGAGCGGATTATGCCACGGCAAACAACGGCGGAGACATTGCGTTTCATGTGCCGGCCGCAAAAAAGGAATTTAACATCGGCATAATCAGCGATTTATCCGAAGGAAGGATTACTCATCGGCTTGGGGTTGGCCGCGAAAGCGGAATCGGAGGGATTGCCACGAGCGGTTTTGGAGGAAGGAGCCTGACTCGAGGAATCGCTTCCGCCGTAACGGTCATGGCGGAGACCGCATCCTTGGCCGATGCCGCCGCGACATCTGTTGCGAATGCCTGTGATGCAGACGATCCGCAAGTGGAAAGATGTTTGGCCGAAGACCTTGACTATGACACGGATATCCGTGGGCTAACCGTTACAAGAACCATCGGGAAACTGAGGGATGAAAGCGTGAGAATTGCGCTGGCGCGCGGGAGTAACAGGGCTGCGGAGCTTTGCGGAAGCGGCATGATCAAAGGCGCTGTGCTCTTCGTTTCTGGGCGGATGGAAATCCAATGGAGCGGAAGCCTTCCGCCGTTTTCAGTAAGCGAGTGTGTTCCCTGAGGCTGAAAAATAGGAGGGTCTAGCATGGGAAAATACAAGAACCTGGGCATAAGACAGGTCTTCGTGGACGCGAAGGAAAAAGTCACNGGGGCCGCAAAATACCTGGACGACATGGAGTTCCCCCGTCTTCTGATAGGCAAGATTCTTCGTTCTCCGCATCCCCATGCTCGCATCGTTTGCATAGACACGTCCGAAGCGGAAGCCCTGCCTGGCGTGAAGGCGGTCATCACGGCGAAGGATACCCCGGGCTGCAAGTTCGGGATGGAGATCCCGGATGTGGATGTCCTCGCGGTGGACAAGGTGCGGTACGTCGGGGACGAGGTCGCGGCTGTCGCGGCCGAAACGGAGGAACTTGCGGAAGAGGCGTTGAAGCTCATTCAGGTGGAGTATGAGCTTCTTCCGGTCGTGGATGATCCCGTGAAGGCCATGGAGCAGGATGCCCCGCTCGTTCACGAGGAGCTCAAGAGCAATGTCGTGAAGGAATACCACATCAAGCGTGGTGACGTTGAGGCCGATTTTGCCTCCTGCGATTATGTTTTCGAGCATGAGTTCAGCACCCACAGGGTTTCCGGGCTTTATCTGGAACCCTTCGGGGCGGTCGCCTGGTGGGAGGATAACGGGCGGCTTACGATGTGGACGGGATTGCAAGCCATGTTTCAGGGTCGGAACGAGCTTGCGCGAGCTTTGAATATTGATCCCTCCAGGATCACGATGAAGTCCCCCTTTATCGGGGGCGCTTTCGGGGCCAAAATCTGGCTGCGAAACTTCCATCCCATCGCTGCGATCCTGGCCCAGAAGACAGGCAGGCCTGTCAAGATTGTCCTGACGCGGGAAGAGGAGCAGTTGACCACTCGACCTCGCGTGGCTCCTCGAATGAAGGTTCGGCTGGGCATGATGAAGGACGGGACGATGGTCTGCAAACAATCCGAGATCATCGCCGACAACGGGGCCTATTCCTGGGCGGCCCCGAAGGTGCTCCTGAACATGGCCATGCGAACAGACTGCCTGTATCGCTACAAGTCCAGCAAGGTCGATGCCTACCTGGTCTACACCAACCTTATCCCCACGAGCGGATTCCGTGGTTACGGGAACAGCCAGATGCACTTCGCCGTAGAATCCTTCATCGACATGTGCTGCCGCAGGATTGGGCTCGACCCGGTGGAAGTCCGCCTGAAGAACTGTGTCCACAANGGGGATGAGACCCTCCACAAGTGGAAGGTGAAGAGTTGCGGCCTCTCCGAATGCATCTCGATGGCCAGGGAGGCGATCGAGAAGGACCGGAAGCCGGCCGAGGACAAGGGCGGCCGAATCAAGCGCGGGATAGGGGTTGCCTGCATGAACCACGTATCCGGGAACCGTGGGGGCACGAACTTTGACGGTTCTTCGGCCATGATCCGGATCCACGAGGACGGCAAAGTTTTCGTTTTCTCCGGGGAAGCGGACATGGGGCAGGGCGCGAAGACCGTCTTCGCCCAGATCACCGCTGAAACCCTGGGCGTTCCCATCGACACCATCACGCTGATGCCCATTGACACGGACACCAGCCCGTTCTGCCTTGGCACCTATTCCAGCCGCGTGACGACCGTCGGGGGCAAAGCCGTCTTGTTGGCTTCCGAAAAAGTGAGAGACCAGGTGCTTGCCCTGGCGTCCGAGATGACCGGCCATCCGGCCGAAAGCCTTTTCATCAGCGATGGCGTGATTCATTGCAGAGACAGCCAGGAGGTTGCACTCACGCTGAAGACGGTCGCCCGTCAGGCAATCCGGACCAAGGCAGGAGTGCCCCTGACCGCGTACGTAACGTATGATCCGCCGACAGAGGGCGCGGACGCGAACTACTATGGGGATTACTCCAGTGCCTATACCTACGGGGCTCATGGCGTCGAGGTGGAAGTGGACACCGTGACCGGCAAGGTGAAGGTCCTCCGTGTCGTTGCAGCGCATGACGTCGGAAAGATCGTGAACGAGCTCGGTGTCCAGGGACAGATCACCGGAGGCGTGGCGCAGGGCATCGGGTGGACTCTTTACGAAAACATGCAGTTCGACAAGGGCAAGCCGCTGAGCAGCCACCTTCATGGTTATACGCTCATGACGATCGCCGACATGCCGAAGGTCGAGAGCATCATTGTGGAAAGCAATGATCCTGTCGGTCCCTACGGGGCGAAAGGTGTCGGGGAGCCGACCCTGATCCCCACCGCGCCTGCCATAGCGAACGCGATAGAGGACGCCTGCGGTGTTCGAATCACGGATCTGCCGATCACTCCTGAAAAGGTTTATCAGGCGTTGAAGGCAATGCAGGAGCAGACTGCGACTGCCGGAATTCCCGTGATAGCGGAATGACTTTCAGGAAAGAGCGGTGATCCCAAGATGACTATCAACGAATCGACAGGCCAGGCGCTGGAAAGAGAACGCGCGGGTCGAACCATGAAAGTGGCTCAGCATCTGTTCCCTGGGAAAATTGAAGAGTGCATCGAAATGCTGGCCCGCTACGGCGGCAACGCCAGAATCGTTGCTGGAGGAACCGACCTTTTCCTTTGGTTGAAGGAAGGCAAGGCCTCTGCCGAAACCCTGGTTGACGTGTCCTGCATTAAGGAGATGAAAGCGCTCGAGGAGAGATCGGACTGCTTGATTTTGGGTCCCGGGCTGACACATGCGGAAGTTGCCTCGAACCCGGTTGTTCGCCGGTACTTTCCCGCCCTGTCAGACGGATGCAGAAGTGTCGGTTCTCCGCAGATACGAAATATCGGCACCCTTGGAGGCAATATCGTGAGCGCGCAGCCGGCAGCCGATTCGGTGGTTCCGCTCGTGGCGCTTGGAGCGGAATGTGAAATCAGGGGCCTTTCCGGATCGCGTACGGAGTTGCTGGAGGAACTCTTCCTGGGTGTGGGAAAAAGCAGGGTGGATCCCACACGGGAGGTCATCACAAGGATCATCGTGAAAAAGCCCGAAGGAAAGTCCGGGAACGCTTTCGCTCGGATCGCTCCCCGTGAAGCCATGGCGCTGCCTGTGATCAACGCCGCCGTACAACTGACGGTCGATGCTGGCCGGATAAGCGCGGCACGCATCGTTACGGCGCCGGTGGCGGTGGCTCCTTTCAGGGCCAGGAAAGCCGAGGAGTGTCTCATCGGGAAACAGCCGGGAAGCATAGGGGACTTGAAAAGGGCTGCAAAAATAGCAGAAGAGGAAGCCAAACCCAGGGATTCCCTTGTAAGAGGGTCAGGCGAATACCGGAAGGCCCTGGTTAAAGACCTTGTCGAACAGGCTCTGCTGCGAGCTGCCGGCAGTCTGGGTTAGGAGGAGTCGTGGATGCAGGCGCTTAAATGTGTCGTAAACGGCAAGGATGTTGAGGTCAATGTCGATCCGTCGAGGAGCCTGGTCGATGTCCTCAGGACGGACCTCGGGCTAACGGGAACTAAGAAGGGATGTGGAGAAGGAGAGTGCGGAGCCTGCACGATCCTTTTGGACGGCAAACCCGTAAACTCCTGCATCATCCCGGTCATGAAAGCTCAGGGGAGGAATATCCTGACCATCGAGGGGCTGGCGGAAGCCGGTGAACTGCACCCGATACAGGAAGCCTTCATCGAAGCGGGAGCGGTCCAGTGCGGATTCTGTACTCCGGGGGTCATCCTGAGCGCAAAGTCGCTGCTTGAAGAGTTCGAGAATCCTTCCCAGGAAGAAATCACGGAGGCTCTCTCCGGCCACTTGTGCCGATGCACCGGTTACCTTCAGTTCTATGACGCGTTGAAACTTGCCGCGGAAAAGATCGCCGAGAAAAAGAAAGCCACCTACGGATACGGCGGCTAGGCCGACTTGGAGAAAGGAATACGAGACATGGAAAGATCGAATCTTTTTTCACCCATCAGGATCAACAGGCTCGAACTGCCGAACCGGGTGATCATGTCCCCGATGTTCACGAACTCGGCTGCACCGGAAGGCTTCGTCTCCCGGGACACCATCCGCCACTACGTCGACCGGGCCAGGTCCGGCGTGGGGTTGATCATGACCGAGCATACGAGCGTCAGCTCGAAGTACATCCACACGGGACAGCGGCTCCAGGTGAGCCGGGACGAGCACATCCCGGGGCTGAGGAGGCTCGTGGAGGCGGTGCATCAGGAAGACTGCAGGATCGGCCTCCAGATCGCCCACTCCATCCACGGGGTGGGGGTCAAAATCGACGAGCTGACCAACGCGGACTGCTACGGGATCATCGACGACTTCGTGTCCGGTGCCCGGCGCGCGATGGAAGCCGGCTTCGACGCCCTGGAACTTCACTATGCCCACACCTACACCATGGCGGACTTCATCTCCCGGCGGACGAACGTCCGGACGGACGAGTTCGGCGGCGACATCTACGGGCGGATGTTCATCCACCTGGAGATCCTGAAGCGGATCCGTGAGATGGTGGGCCCGGATTACCCGATCTTCGCGCGGATCAGCGCGGAGGAGTTCGTGGTGGGCGGCAACACGATCGTGCAGAGCCGGATCTTCGCGAAGGCGTTGGTGGAGAACGGAGTGGACTGCATGGACGTGTCGGCGGGCGTGCGTTTCGACGACGCGCCGGTGAAGGGGTACAGCGACCAGCGCGGGAAGCCGGGGATCGAGTACCCGGATGGTCCGAACGTCTACCTGGCGGAGGAGATCAGGAGGCACGTGAACGTGCCGGTGGTGACGGTGGGGAAGCTGGGCAACCCCGAGTTCGCCAACGAGGTCATCGAAACGGGTCGGGCGGACCTGGTGGCGCTGGCGCGCCCGCTCATAGCGGACTCGATGTGGCTGAAGAAGGCGAAGGACCGGCGCTACGACCTGATCAAGGAATGCCTGTACTGCACGGAATGCCTGTATGAGAGGCACGACCCGACGGCGCCGATCCACTGCATGAGGTACACGTGCCAGAACGCGTGCCCGGCGAACGTGGAGGTCCCGGTGTACCTGGACCTGGCGAGGCAGAAGAGGTACGAGGAAGCCTATCGGGTGATCCAGTCGGAGAACCCGCTGGTGCTGACGTGCGGCAGGGTATGCAACCACCCGTGCGAGGGGCTGTGCAACCGGGCGAGGATAGACGAGCCGATCGCGATCAATGGGGTGAAGCGCTTCATCACGGACGTGCTGCTGGAGAGGGACGGGAAACTGCCGGTCCCCGAGGTGGCGAAAGCGAACGGCAAGAAGGTGGCGGTGGTGGGTTCCGGTCCTTCGGGGCTGTCGTGCGCGTTCTACCTTCAGAAGAAGGGGTATGGCGTCACGGTGTTCGAGGAGGCGCCGATTGTGGGGGGCATGCTTGTTTTGGGCTTACCGCCCTACAGGCTGCCCCGGGACAAGTTCGAGAAGGAACTGGACGTCTACCGGGCCATGGGGATCAAGTTTCAGACAAACGCGAAGCTGGGGAGAGACTTCTCGGTCCCTGGACTTAGGGACAAGGGGTACGTCGCGATTTACCTTGCCGTTGGAGCGCATGGGGACAGGAAGCTTGGGATCAAAGGTGAAGACTATCCTAACGTGCTTTCCGGCGTGAAGTTCCTCAGGTCAGTCAACCTGGGCGAAAAAATAGACGTCGCAGGGAAATCCGTCGTCGTGATCGGAGGAGGAAACGTGGCGATCGACTGCGCGAGGACGGCCACTCGCCTGGGCGCCAGGAATGTCGGTGTATATTGTCTCGAGAAACCTGCCGAGATGCCCGCCCACAAGTGGGAAGTCGAAGAATGCCTGGCGGAAAGCGCAGTCGTGGGCTGCAACTGGGGACCCAAAGAAATTCTCGGGAATGAAAATGGCGTCACAGGAGTCGTTTTCCGGAAATGCCTGTCGGTTTTCGATCCCGATGGGCGGTTTAACCCGACCTGCGATGATTCCCAGACCACTCAGGTCGATGCGGATTTCGTCATCGCTGCCATTGGGCAGGGGTTAGACGATGCCTTTCAAAGGGACGAGGAAGAGAAAATCCCTCGGCGCGGCAATGTTTTTTCGGCCTGTTATGACGGACGGACCGAAATCCCCTACCTTTTTGCAGGCGGAGATTGCGTGACGGGCCCCGATTCAGTGGTAAGCGCCGTTAACCGCGGCAAACAGGCAGCTTCTTCCATTGACAGGTANCTTGGGGGAGACGGGCAGGTTATTGATATAAAGAAACATGTCCGGGAGTTAAGCAAACAGGTGGACGAGACTCCCTGCAAGCGGGAACCGATGAAGATCCTGCCGTTGTGTGAACGAGGGGCCTGCTTTGACGAGATTGAAGAAGGATTTACGGAGGACCAGGTGGTGAGGGAGGCTGGACGTTGTCTGCGTTGCGACGTCCTTAAAGTCTCGAAGCTTTAGACAGAAAGGCTTGGTTTGGCCTGCAATGGTGGTTTTCGGAGACAGGGAACTTATCTCAATAACGGGAGCNGGGGGCAAGACAAGTTTGGCGCTTGCACTCTGCTCCCGCCTGTCCAGAACGAAGAGGGTTCTTCTGACCACCACGACGCGTATNGGGGTGAACGAAATTCCTCGAGGCATGGATTTGCTCGTGGGGAATTTCCAGGATGTTCTTTCAGCGCTTCGGAAGTTCCGGGAAAAGTCTTTCTGCAAGGCAATCGCAAGAGGAATTGAAGGCGGTAAACTGGTCGGTTTTTCTGGGGCGGAAGTGGATTCATTCTACGAAAGAGATCTTGCCGGCTACATGGTTGTTGAGGCGGATGGGGCGAAAGGTTTCCCCGTAAAGGGTTATGCGGAGTTCGAGCCCGTCATTCCCAGTCTGAGCACCTGCCAGATTGTCGTCGTGGGAGCGGAAATATTTACCGAACCGTTAAGCGAAAAGACGGTTTTCAGGTTTCCTCTCTTTCTGGCTGCGGCAGGGTTTACGGAAGGATCCAGGCCCGGCCCGGAGAGCATTTCTTCAATTCTCGAAAATCCCATGATTTTTCTGAAAGACAGCCTGGAAAATAAAGGGATGAAACGTGTTCTTTTCATAAACAAGATGGATCTGATCTCCAGCAAGGAACAGAAAGATGCCGTGAAAGAGACCTTGCTGCGATTGAGACAATACGATATGGCCTGTACTGGGGCTCTTGGGTGGGGTGGTCATGGAAGTCCTGATTCTTGCTGCTGGAAGATCTCGGCGAATGGGAACGAACAAGCTGCTTTTGCCGTTTGGGAAGGGGACAGTCCTTTCCACTGTTGTCAACTCCGCGGTTGAAGCCGCATTTTCCCGAATCTATATAGTGACTTCCGCGGCGATCGCCGATTCCCTACGAATNTCCTTCTTCCCCGCGCTAAGCTTCGTCGTAAATGAGAATCCCGAATACGGCCAATCGCACTCCATGAGGCTCGGGATCAAAGCCCTCGGTTCCGGAAATGTTCCCTTTGGGATCCTCCTTGGAGACATGCCGATGGTTTCGTGTACCCATTTGGAGGCGATGAGGGAAAAGTTCAGGCTTCGACCTTTTGGAAAAACGGCCCTGGTTCCGGTGAAAGATGGACGTTTCGGCCACCCCTCTTTTTACGAAGCCAGGTGGAAGAGTCGCCTTGCCGAGGCTGATGGAGATTGCGGAGGCAGAAAAATTCTAAAGCAGTACCTTGGGGAAATATTGCTCGATTCTGGAGAAGAAGACTTTTTCCTCGACATCGACACTCCTGAAGATTATCTGGCTTTGCAGGAAAGGTTGAGAGGGAGGTGCTCTTTTGAACAACGCTGANNAAAAACAATAGTCGTTCGAGGTGGTGGAGATCTTGCCACCGGCGTCTTATGGCGATTGCATCGCGTAGGGTTCAGGGTTGTCTGTCTGGAAAGCCCTCTCCCAACCGCCATCCGAAGAGCGGTCAGCGCGGCGGAGGCAGTATTCGCCGGAGAAAACATCGTTGAAGGGCTTCGCTTCGTTCGGCTCGATCCAGGAACCTGGCCCACGGGTAAAGATCAAGTTCCCGTCTGGATAGACCCGGAGGGACTATGGATCAAGCGAATTTCACCGGATTGCCTGATTGACGCCATCATGGCAAAGAGGAATTTGGGGACAAGTCTGGATATGGCACAAAGAGTGGTGGCGCTCGGGCCGGGTTTTTACGCGGGCCGGGATGTGCACTGCGTAGTGGAGACAAAGAGGGGACACGACCTTGGGAGGGTAATCTACAATGGATGTGCTGCCCCGAACACAGGGATACCCGGGGTGATCGGGGGAGAATCGGAAAAACGGATCGTACGGGCTCCTTGCGATGGCTTCTTTTCGGGTTTAAAGAAAATTGGAGATAATGTTTGCGAGGGGCAGGCATTGGGGACGGTAAACGAATTGCCCGTACTCGCAAAAATCACGGGGATTATCCGCGGTATGATTCACCCTTCGGTTCCTGTTCACCGCGGCATGAAGATAGGGGACATTGACCCGCGAACTGAAGAAGGGAATTGGGAAACGATATCGGACAAGGCTCTCTCGATAGCGGGAGGCGTTCTTGAGGCGATTCTTGCAGACATTCCCGGAACATAGGCAACTGACGCGAATTGCGCAAGTGAAGATGCAAAACTGGGGGGGAAGAGCTTGAGACAGGAAAAGGAAAATGGCACCCAGGCAATCGAGAGGGCGCTGGAAGTCTTGAAATGCTTCATGGGAGACAACAACAACCTGACTCTGACCGCCATCTCGAAAAAGGTTGCAATTCCAGTCTCTACGGCTTCCAGGATTCTGGGCATCCTCTCAAGCAAGGACTTTGTCCAGAGGAACGAAATGACGAAACGCTACAGCCTGGGGAAGAACATTTACCTCTTGGGATACTGTGAAAAGCAGCAGGATACCTTGCGTAAGGTCGTCTACCCCTACCTGGTGAAGCTTCGTGACGAGTTCAACGAGACAGCAACGATGTATGTGAGGGACGGTACTCTGAGACGACTTTATGAAAAAGTCGAGCCCGAAAAGAATTTCAGATTCACACCCGCTATCGGTTCTGAATATTACCTTTGGGCGGGTGCGGGGGCTAAGACCCTTCTGGCCTTTATGCAGGGCGATGAGCGTGAAGAAATCCTCTCTCAGGCCCGTGCTCTTACGCCGCAGACGATTATCGACAAGAAGATCCTTTTGGAAGAAATCCTGAATGTTCGAAAGAAAGGCTATGCCAGCAGTTTCGATGAGTACAGCGGAGGCTTTACTTCACTTTCCGGTCCTGTTTTGAATGGAAAGGACCAGGCTCTATGCAGCATAGGAGTCACAGGACCCTCCGCGCGGTTCAGCCCTGAAATTATTGAAAAACTGGCAGACCGAATCAAGACGTACTGCATGGAGATCTCGTCATGCTTTGGATGGCCGGGTCCCTTCCCGGATAGCGACTGGGTGTTTCCCGTGCTTGGGAAGGCCTGAGGAATCGGAGGGCAACGGATGCAGCGATTGGGTTTAGAGGAGTCCTGCAGCCGACCAAGATCTGACCTCCAGTGATCGTGACGAGGAATGATAAAGGGGTGGGGGGAGGGTTTCTTAACCCGTAGCACGCCAAAGGTTAGCCCATTCCCCCCCTGCCGGTTTTGTAAAAGGTTTTTCCTTCCTGATAGGCAAAGAAACAAACAACCTGAAATTCTCCTGACGAGCCACTTTCTCTTCATCCACCCAGCCGAGCTTGAACCGCCTTGACAACATGAGAAAACGAAGGGTATCATTGACTAGCATATAGAGGAAACGCTTTCCATATAGTGGAAGTATTGAAATCTTCTCGGTCCAGGTTCGTTTAAGAAAAATTGATAGGACTCTGAAAAGTTCCCGAACGGTACAGCTCGTTTCTGACGGAAAGGAGGCAGAAGAAGTTTTTCTGGTGCACACGGAAAAGGATTTTTTATCAATTACTTGAGGGGGAGGGTTAGTTATGCTTTCGAAGAAGGGGATTCTTTTCCTGTCAGTTTTCGTCCTGTTCAGTTTTATGGTGATGTTCAGCAACGCAAACCCTGCAGCAGCAGCGGACCCTGTCCGGATTACGGTTGTTGGAGGATCGGTAGGCGGTTCCTGGTCCGTTTTTACTGAGGGTGCCGTCGAGGCGATGCGGAAGGGCAATCCCGATTACCAGATCAGCGCGGAACCCGGAAGCACAACCGCGAACCCCGGCATGGTCAATAGCGGGAAGGCCGAAATGGGTTTGGCTTTTGGATTGACCTCCCTGCAGGCTGTCAAAGGGGAGGGCGATTTCAAGACACCGCTCAGCAAACTGCGTGCCGTTTGTGCGCTGATTCCCAACAATGCCTTCCAGTTTATCATCAGGGAAAATGCCGGCATCACCTCTTTCGAGCAAATTAAAGCGAAAAAGTTCCCCTTGAAGGTTTCCGTGGATTCAAAGGGATCGACCGGAGACCTCCTGACCAGCGCGGTTCTGAATGCATACGGGATCACGTATGCGGATATTGAAAAATGGGGCGGAAAAATCTTCTACCTTTCCTCCGGCAAGACCAACGAGATGATGGCGGACAACCGGATGGATGGTACCGGAGACTGTCTTTCGATCCCGGCTGGCGACATCATCGAAGCCTCCACCAGCATCAAGCTCAAGATGCTGCCGATCAACGATGCCGCTATCAAGAAGGTTGGCGCAAAGTACGGAATGACGAAAGTTGTCGTTCCCAAGGGGACCTACACCTTCCTCGACAAGGACATTCCTACGATCAATATGCCTGTCATCCTGCTGGTCAATGCAGACATGCCCGACGATGTGGTTTACAACCTGGCGAAGTCCCTGCACAACAACGTCGCCTACCTTAAAAACGTCGCGAAGGGATACGCCGCCCTTAACGACAAGACGATCGTTGTGGTCAACAACGTTCCCTTCCATCCCGGCGCTGCGAAGTACTTCAAGGAAGCGAAGCTCCTGAAATAGCAGAAAAAACTCCTTTTGGTCCCGGCGAATGTCAGCAGTTTGAAAAAATCATCCTGCTGACATTCGCTAATCAGGAGAACGCGAACCTACGGTCATGAGCGATGGAAGATGAGTCCTTTTTCAACGAACAGTCGCCCTGGAAGCGGGCGCATAGCGCTTGAGTTGCACCGACGCGAGGATCCAGCTCTAGATCGTGGACGGTATGGATCGACCGGGGGGAAACGACAAGCAAGAGGGCTTGGTTTTAGATCGTAAAAATAGCCCTTTTGAGTGTGATGAGAACGAAAAAAATAGGACTGCAGGGCTTTTGCTATTCCTTTCAGACCATGGTTATGGTTACCCATATCAGAAATTCCAAAAACACTCTTTTGTAGCCTTGGCCTAAATAATGGGAGGCAAGTCAAGAATGTTAAAAAACCTTTTCAACCTGTTCATGAATGCAGGGAGTCGACGAAAACTCCAAGGGGCTATGGGAAAGCTTTTTACCGTCATTGCCGTCGGGATGTCCATATACCAGATATGGGAAGTGACCTTCGGTGCGCTGACGCCGATGCGCCACATGGCCAACCACCTGGGGTTCGTCCTTGTGATGACGTATCTTGTTTACAGCTACGGCAAGGGCAAGGCCGTATCCAAACCTAACGTGCTCGATATCCTTTGCATCCTTTTGGCAATATTTGCAGCCGTATATTTTAACCTGAACATCGAAAGACTCATCACGAGAAACGCAATGGTGGATCCTCTTTCCGGCCTTGATCTTTTCGTTGGAGTTATTTGGGTTGTCCTCAGTTTCGAGGCAGCGCGCCGGACTTTGGGCGCACCTATATGCCTTGTTGCCTTGACGTTTATTGCTTACATGATCTGNGGGCATTTCGTCCCTGGAGGGCTCTGGCATAGACCGTTCACATACGCCGACGTCATTGATCAGCTCAGTTTCACGTTTAACGGTGTGTGGGGTTCTCCTATGGCCGTGGCATCGACTTTTGTTTTCCTCTTCGTTCTGTTTGGTTCCTTCCTGTCGAAATCCGGCTGCGGCGATTTCTTCCATGAGATCGCCAATGCCCTGGCGGGTGGAACCACAGGCGGCGGTGCAAAGGTTGCGGTTGTCTCCAGCGGCCTTTTCGGGATGATTTCGGGCAGTCCTACCGCGAATGCGGTGACAACGGGGGCCTTTACGATCCCGATGAACAAGAAACTGGGGTATTCCTCGGTTTTTGCTGCTGCCATTGAAGCCGTTGCGGCTACGGGAGGAAGCATCATGCCTCCTATTATGGGTTCCTCTGCATTCCTAATGGCTGAGGTCGCCGGCATTCCCTACGTGAAGATCATTATCGCGGCAGCCATCCCGGCCATTCTTTATTATGTTTCTCTGCTGGCGATGGTTCATTTCCATGCTCTGAAGGTCGGAATAAAGGCAATGCCAAAAGATCAGGTCCCCTCGCTTTGGAAAGTTTTCAGGGCTGGGTGGCAGTATTCGGTTCCGATCGTGGTTTTGGTCTGGTCGCTCCTCTCCGGAAGAAGTCCTTCGATGACGGCTATATATGGCATCATCACCGTTATCATCATAAGCTGGTTCCGGAAGGAAACGCGAATGAAAGCCAAGGAAATCTTCTGGGCCCTGGAAGACGGCGCCAGATCCTGCATCCAGGTGACGACGGCCTGCGCCGCAGCAGGGATGGTTGTGGCAGGGATCATGAGCACCGGACTGGGTGGCAAGATTACAAGCGTGATCCTGGGCTTGACGCAGGGGATGATGATGCCCACGCTGATCATGGTCGCCATTATCTGCCTGATTCTTGGCATGGGAATGCCTGTGGCTGCTGCCTACGTCCTCACAGCCATGCTGGCGGTTCCGGCGATGCTCCAGTTGGGTGTTTCACTGATGGCTGCGCATCTCTTCGTCGTGTATTTCTCTATCATTTCAGCGATCACGCCTCCCGTGGCTGTAGCGGCCTATGCCTGTGCCGGCATAGCGGATTGTGATCCCAGCCGTACGGGCTGGGAAGCCACAAAACTTGGGCTGGCAGCGTTCATTGTCCCCTTCATGTTTGTCTATAATGAGAATATGCTTTTCAAGGGCACGGGTTTGGACATTGCATTAGCCACATTTTTAGGCTGTGTAGGGGTAGTCGCATTGGCTGCGGGAGTCCAGGGATACATTTCAAAGCATATTAACTGGATCCAGCGGATCGGTGCGATTGCCGGAGGCCTGCTGCTGATTGCTCCTGGTTATGTCACTGACCTGAGCGGATTGGCTATCATCGCGTCTGTGGTCATTACCGCAGGGGTTTTCAAGAGGAAGGAAGCATCCTCTAAGATTGAGGTGCAGTAAGTCTCTTTTGGGCTTGAAAAAACAGCGTTCTTCTCTTTGCCGGGGAGACGAAGGTCGGAATGAAATACCGCTTTTGCCCCGTTTATACGGGGCAATTCTTTATTGGGAGGGTAGGGTATGAAGAGGAGTGGAAAGAGACTGCGGGTCATCCTTGCCTTGTCTACCGCCTGCCTCCTTGGGGTTTGTTCTGTCGCGTCCGCGGAGGTTTTCGCGGCGGCGGCGAGCCTGCAGCCCGTCATGGAGAAGATTGCCGTGCAGTTCGAGAAGGAAAAGGGCATTCACATGGACTCGGTTTTCGGGGCGTCGGGAGCTCTGGCGAGACAGATCGAGGCGGGAGCGCCCTTCGACCTGTACCTGAGCGCGGACGAGAAATGGGCCCGCTACCTGGAGGAGAAGGGAAAGCTGGAGAAGGTCCGTCCGGTGGCGGAGTGTCCGCTGGTTCTCTGGACGGCTTCCGAAAAGGCACCTTCCCTGGATCTGGTGAAGGACGCGAAGGTCCGCCTGGTGATCGCGGATCCCGCCGTTGCCCCCTACGGGGCCCTGGCGAAGGCCTACCTTGAAAAGATCAGGGCGTACGCCAGGCTGGAGAAGGAAAGCCGCCTGATCGTGGCAGGCGACGTCCTGAAGGCCGGGCTGGCGGCGAAAAGCGGAGGCGCGGACGCGGCCTGCATCCCCCTGAGCATCGCCATGAAACTGGGTGGAGGCTGGACGGAGATCCCGATGCCTCCGCAGCGTCTCTTCGGCGGCATCGTCAAGGGAAGGAACGCGCTTGCCGCTCTCGTGATGTTCGATTACCTGAAAACCCCCCAGGCCGGGAAACTGTTCCGGGAGGCGGGCTTCGAACCCGTCCAGCGCTGACGGGAAAGCGTGATGGAGAGGGCCTTATTCATCAGCCTGAAAATCCTGGCGATCGACGTCCCCTCCTGGCGGTGCTGGGAGGGGGTCTGGGCTGGCTCCTGGCGCGACGCGAGTTCAGGGGGCGCGAACTGGTGTCGCTTCTGGTCCAGCTGCCGATTGTCCTGCCGCCTTCGGTCCTGGGTCTGTATCTTCTTTTTGCTCTGGGGCAGGTTCCCCTGTTCCGCGAGGCGGGCCTGCTTTTCGCCTTCCCCGCCGCCGCCCTGGGAGCGTTGGTGCCGTCGCTGCCCATCATGGTCCAGGCGGCCCGGGCGGCCTTTGCCGGAGTGGACCGGACCCTGGAGGAAGCCGCCCTGACCCTGGGGAAAGGGCGATGGACCGTCTTCCGGAAAATCACCCTNCCCCTGGCCAGGAGGACGCTCCTGGTGGGGGTGGCCCTTTCGTCGGCACGGGCCCTGGGAGATTTCGGCGTGACCCTCATGGTGGCAGGGAACATCCCCGGGAGGACCCAGACGCTGCCGCTTTATATCTACGGCCAGGTGGAATCGCTGAATTTCGCCCGGGCTCATGCGGCGGCCCTGGTGCTGGTCGCCGTCGGAATCGGCAGCCTGTGGCTGGTCCGGAGAATGGAGGCGGGTTCGCATGAACGNCCTGGCTTGAAGCCTCGGTCNAGGGAACAGGTGGGGAACTTTCGCCTGAAGGTGGATTTCGGGATGGACCGGGAGATCGGGGTCCTTTTCGGGCCCAGCGGATCGGGCAAGAGCCTGACGCTGAGATGCCTGGCCGGTCTGAGGAAGGTGAGGGAGGGGCGAATCCTTCTGGGGGGGCGAACCCTCCTGGACAGCCGAAGCGGAATCTGCGAACCGCCCCAGCGGCGGCGGATGGGATTCGTCTTCCAGGACCTCGCCCTGTTCCCCCACATGACGGTTCTCGAAAACGTCCTCTTCGCCTGCAATCGTTTAAAAGGCACTGCGGCTATCAATAATGCCAGGGGATGGCTGGAGAGAATGCGGATGGATTCCTACGAGGAACGGTATCCATCTCAGCTGTCTGGAGGGCAAAAACAAAGAGTTGCCTTGGCAAGAGCCTTGGCGGCAGAACCAGACCTCCTGCTTCTCGATGAGCCTTTTAACGCTCTTGACGGTCCCCTAAAAAGGAACCTTATGCGAGAATTGAGAAAACTTCAGACCATGGAGAAAATTCCAATAATTTACGTGACCCATCAGGTTAAAGACATCTGTGCCATGGGGGATCGGGTCTTTTTCATTGACAAAGGAAGGCTGAGCGGTTCGATTTCCGTAGGGGACCTTCTGGGGGGAAAGGACCGGCGGCGTTTTTGGGATCTCGTCGGCTGGGGAAATGTTTTAGAGGGCGAAGTTGGCGTCGGCCAGGATGGGCGGCGGGTTTTTAGATGGCCAGGAGGGATCCTTTCCTTGAGCAAGGAGGAAAACCTTGGAGCCGCGACGGCTTTCATCAGGCCCGATCACGTAAGATTCATGGATCCAAGATTGGGAGTCGATGGAGAGTTGGTCCCAAATACCTTCTGGGGGATAGTGGAAGAGGTTTATCCCGAGGGTGGTGTGATGCGCATGCAGGTTCGAACCTCGCGGGGAACCTGGCAAATTGAGCAGGGAGGGCCCGGAGCCCCCTATTGCCGCCGAGGCCAGGAGAAGAGATAAGCTTTGCGGTGCCTCCGGCTGCAGTAGAGCTTGTCTTCGCTGGGGGCAAAAGGAGGAAGAGAGAAATGGATCGTCTTTTGTTGAATCTCGTGCATGAAGAGGTTGCCGATGGAAGGGCCGGCGTCCTATGTACCGTGGTGGGAGCGGAAGGCTCGACTCCCCGTGACCTGGGTGCGGCCATGTGGGTTCGTCCGGACGGGTCTATTTCCGGCACCGTCGGCGGCGGCGCCCTGGAGAATGCCGTCATCGGGAAGTCCATTGAAATGTTGAAGACGGGCAAGGGACCCGTCCTTCACAAAGCTGCTTTGCGGCCGGAGGAAAGCGGGGGTGAAGCCATCTGCGGAGGAGATGTGATCATCCTGATGGAACCCCTGGGAATCGAAGCCGAGGTCGTCATTTTCGGGGCCGGACACGTAGGGAAGGCTCTCGCCCGTGCCGCTGCGAGCGCGGATTTCCGGGTGACGGTTTGGGACGAGCGCCAGGAATTCGCAAATTCCGAGACTATCCCCTGGGGAAAGACTGTTGCCTGCCCTTTGAAAGAGGCGTTTGAAAAGGGAGTGAATATGCATCCATTCTCCTATGCCGTGGTTGTTACACGCGGACATGCTCTGGATGGAGAGGTTGTGCGAGTTTTGGAGGGGAAGCCCTTGGCTTATTTAGGGCTCATCGGATCAAGAAGGAAGATTGCTTCGCTCAGGGAAAAACTCCTTAATCAAGGAGTTTCGCAGTCCTATCTGGATCAGATCTTTCAGCCGGTGGGATTGCCTATCGGGGCCGAGACTCCGGAAGAAATCGCTGTTTCAATTCTGGCGGAAATCATCGCGGTTAGAAGGGGTGCGAATCTCTCGAAATTGCGCTTGGGATTTTCGCTCCTTCCGGGGCCTTGTTTCCCGCGGTTGGAAGAATAGATCTAACTTGGGAGAACTTAACGGTGAAAATTACTGAGATACCGATCGAAAAAGCGATTGGGTTNCCTCTGGCCCATGACCTCACACAGGTGGATGCCGAAAAGGGGACCAAGGGAGCGCGGTTCCGGAGGGGACACATCCTTTCCGAGGAAGACCTGCCCGTGCTGAGGAAGATGGGGCGGCTGAATCTTTCCATCCTCGACCTCGAAGAATGGGAAGTTCACGAGGACGAGGCGGCAAAAAGTCTCGCCGAAGCCCTCTGCGGCGAGGGGCTTGAGATCGAGGGACCGGAAGAGGGGCGCTGCCGCCTTGTTTCGATCCGAAAGGGCATCGTGCGCTTTGATCCTGAAACGGTGAAAAGAATCAACCTGGACCGGGAATGGTCGTTCGGCACCTGCCCGGCCAACGCTGTGGTCGAACCCGGTTCGACGGTGGCGGCCTTCCGGATCCTTCCTCTGGCTCTTGAGCGGGCTTCCCTGGAGAGAGCCGTGGAAGCGGCACGGCCGTTCTCGGTCAAGCCGTTCCTGCCGCTCAGGGTTGCTCTGGTGACGACCGGAAGCGAGATCAAGGCCGGGCTCGTGAAGGATACGGTTCGGGAAAAACTGGACCGGAAACTGGACGAGCTGGGAGGGGCGTTTGCGGGACAGCGCTTCTGCGGTGACGGGGCGGCCGAGATCGGCTTCGCCGTAAGGGAACTGCTTGCCGGCGGAGCCGACATCGTGATCTGCACCGGGGGGATGAGCGTGGATGCCGACGACCGGACGCCGGAGGCGATCCGGAGGGCGACTGATGAAGTCCTCTTCAGNGGGGTTCCCGCGATGCCGGGGTCGAACCTCATGCTGGCCAAAAGTGGGGCCGGCTGGGTCATCGGGGCGCCGGCCTGCGCGGCCCATGACGAACGGACGGCCCTGGACCGTCTCCTGATCGCGCTGTTCGCGGGACTTGGGGAAGAGCTCGACGTGAAAGCCTGGGGAGTGGGGGGCCTGTGCTCCCGTTGCCGGGTTTGCATCTTTCCTGACTGCGATTTCGCAAGGCTACCATGATCTTCCGTCTTTGAGGGCGTAAACAGTCTATCGGAGTGGGAGTGTCTGTTTCGGCCAATACTGAAGAGTGATCAGGATTTCTCTAACCTGTGATGCCTTCAGGAGTGGGAAAGTCGGAGCAGCAACTCTTGCTAAGGATAATAAAAAGCGATTACTGCAGATAATTTGTAATCCAATTCGTTGGAGAGCTTCGCAAATCCAACCTGCTATGGAGGATAATTTTTTAAACGCCGTCGTTGTAAGGATTTAGGGATAGAGGCATGGTTCTTCGACTAAAAATCAACCGGGCCACGGGTCTATGGGGGTCGAGTCCCTCCTCCGGCACCATGGGACCCTTTTCAAGGGAATCCTCGATTGTTAAATCGAGGATTCCCTAATTTTTTGCATGAATAGTCGCCGAGCGCATGTCGGGGGCATAGGCTAAAGCAATGAAAGACCGTAAAAAACCAGGCGATCTCACGTTAAAGTGGAGGTTGGTCTGGATAGGTCGACGAAATAGATAAAAAGAGCACGATGGCGAATATAAAGATTAATGAAGATGAGGCTCGACATTCATTCCGCTTGTCGCCTAAGATAAGAAGTAATTCAATAATCCTGCAGCGTGATGATCAATCCAACTCGAAGAGGGAAGGTGTTGCCGGATGAAGGGTCTTTATTGCAGGAATGCGGCCTTGTTTGTCTTGCTGGTGTTTGGCCTGGTCCTGGTTTTTGGCGGGGTTTCGAT
Source organism: Synergistales bacterium (assembly GCA_015657435.1). Taxonomy (GTDB): domain Bacteria; phylum Synergistota; class Synergistia; order Synergistales; family 79-D21; genus 79-D21. Next base: position 666,703 of record JADLKH010000004.1, read on the forward strand.
GGCAGCCACGATTACGGTCGACCCTACGACAGACGCCGCTGCAATCAGCAGCGTGATCAATGCCGCGACCGATGGCGACACGATTGTCTTCAACGATGGTGATTATTATCTGGACGGTGTCATATCCGTCCAGAAAAGCGGCCTGACCCTGCAGTCACAGACCAGGGGCGGGGCGAAGCTGTACCGCGACAGCGATTGTGTCTTCAGGATCGAAGTGGACTGCGCAATCACGATAGACGGTTTTTACTTGGAAAGCGTAGATGGCAATGCGGAAGAGGGGATCTGGCATGAGGGGGATGCCCCTTCCGGCCCTGTGACGATAACAAACAACGTGTTCGTCGGATTTTATCAGTATGCAATTGATGCCCTTTTCGGTACAGCATCCCAGGTTCTTACGATCACGGGCAACACGTTCAGGAATTGTTACGAAGGCCCTTACCTGGGGATAGAGGGATGGACGGTCAACATCTCCGATAACGAGTTCGAGGACTGCGCGTACGGGATAGAAATCGGATCCTTCACTCCCTGTGGTTCGGAAAACGTGAAAATAACGGGCAATACGATCACCGCTTCGGCTGGCTCGGGATGTTCTTACGGGATTTACCTTGAGGATGCAGGCGGCGGGGCAACCGTGGAAATTTCGGGAAACACGATCGAGGGAGATTACGAACACGGGATTTTTTTCAGTACAATCGGGGACGATGGGACAAACCGTTCGACGACCCTCGTTGAAAAAAACCGGGTTTCGGTGACGGGTACCGGCCTTCACTTCGGGGAGTTGTTCGCAAATGCTCCCGGTGACCTGACGGTCCGCTACAACACGATCGAGACGAATGCCGACGACAACGAAGTCAGCGGGATCTACATCGATGCCTTTAACAATGCGGATTCGACGGTCTCCTTCAGGGACAACAACATCATCGGAGACACGGACGCGGCATCCTGGGGATTTGCCACGATGGCCACTGTGCTGATCGACGCGCAGGGAAACTGGTGGGGCGATGCCAGCGGCCCCTATGACGACAAAGCTTTGCCCGGAACTCCGGATTACAGCAATCCGGAAGGGCGGGGCAAGAAGGTCACTTCCTATATCGACTACGCGAACTGGCGAACGACGGCCTGGGAGGAAGAGGATGATGCGTCCGATTCCAGCAGCGGCTGCAACACCGGCATTCCGAACCTGATGTTCCTGCTGTTGCTGGCCCCGATGGGACTGCTGCTGAGGAAGTTCAGGTAGAAAAGGCTGAGAAAAAGGTCATAGATGCGGCCAGGGGGGCCTCTCTTGGGGGGTCCCTTTTTCATCTCTTAGGAGAGTGGTAAATGTTCGGATTTGTCGACGGAAGAAACAGGGCGGGTGAAGATTAATGAGAGTGAATTTGGAAGTGGCGAGGGGGCGGAAGGATCTCATGACATCTTGAAAGCGTTTCCGATTCTCCTCGCAATCTCTGCCGTGGCGGGACTCAACAGTTTTTGCCGGTGCGCAACGAGCATTGCGCGAGGAAGGGGTTCGTTATCGGGAAAATCCCAGGGGCGCAAGTCCAATTTTCCTTCACTATTTTCCCGTCGAATTGCACTCAAGGGTAGAAGAGAAACGCCCAGTCCCGAAATGACGAGTTCCTTCACTGCGGAGATGCTTCCGGCCTCGATAACCTTTGGTGTGATTCCCCAATCCCGGAAACGGTGTTCTGCCAGTCTTAAGTAAAGCTTCCCCCTGACATGGGCGATAAAATTTTCCCTGCCTAAAATTTCCTTGAAGGAGAGGTCGGCCAAAAGCCCTTTTTTGCCGATGAGATAGGTGGGTTCCTTTTTCGAAGCCAGGATTCTAAGGGGAGAGAGGTCTTGTCCTTCCATTCCGATGAAGACGCCAAGGTCGGCTTCCCCTTCACGGACCATGGCGGGGATTTCCGGGCATGAATGAACTTTGATGTTCAAACCGACTTCGGGGTAGTCTCCGGAAAATCTTTTTAGTTCGTTTGCCATCAGGATTGCCTCTGAAGCCGCGATGACGACGGTGGATTCCATGCGGCCCGAGAATCGATACATTGCGTTGGTGATGTTCTCCTGGGTCCTCAGCAGTTCTTTTGCATAGGGGAGCAATTCTAACGCGGCGGATGTCGGGACGTTCTGCCTGGAAAGCCTCTCGAATAGCTTGACCGAGAGGGCTTCCTCAAGGGCATGAATATGCGCGGTTATGCTGGATTGAGTGTAACCCAGGCATTCCGCGGCTTTGGTAAAGCTCCCTTCTTTCATGATGGTCAGGAATGTCCGTATGTGCTTGATCTCCACGCCGCTTTTCCCACCTCGAGACATACTTCAAAAAAAATGAAATAAGAATCCAGACATAGCAATTTTACAACACCATGCCCGGCAGGTAAGCTCCCCCTTGGGGTGGGTCGAGTGGTCGATAGGCTCTTTTTACCTTATTCGACAGGGGAGGATAAGCATGCCGCAGGCAAAAATGGAAGGGAGCAGTGTTTCAGAAATTCTTCGAGCGCATTCAAAAGATTGGGGTTTGTTCGAGAGGGCCAAGGACTATGCCTTGGATTATATGGGCAGGGTTTCGGATCGCCCTGTCTACCCCGCAAAGGAAGCGATTGAAGCGCTCCGGGTTTTTAAGGAGAAACTCCCCGACAATCCGTCCGATCCTTATGAGCTTTTGGAAAAGCTGCATCGGTTCGGGTCGCCTGCCACGGTTGCGCAAACGGGCGGGCGCTATTTCGGGTTCGTCAATGGCGGGGTGATCCCGGGGGCCCTGGCCGCAAGGTGGCTGACGGATTCCTGGGACCAGAACCCGGCGCTTTATGTGATGTCTCCGGTTGTGTCTGTACTTGAAGAAGTGTGCGAGGAATGGCTGGTGGAGTTACTGGGATTACCCGGGGGCACGGCCGCGGGCTTTGTTGGCGGATCGTCCACCGCGACACTCTGCGGATTGGTTGCAGGGCGTAATTTTCTCCTCCAGCAGGAGGGGTGGGATGTGTCTTCGAAGGGGCTTTTCGGTGCTCCGGAGATTCGTGTGGTCGTCGGAGGAGGCGCTCACTCGACCGTCTATAAGGCCCTATCGATACTGGGTTTAGGAAAAGACCGCCTGCACAGGGTTCCGACAGATGAGCAGGGACGCATCAAACCTGAAGAAATGCCGGAGTTTGATCATGCAACTTTGTTGATCCTTCAGGCAGGCAACGTCAATTCGGGTTCATTCGATCCGTACAGCGAGATCTGCCATAAGGCGAAAAAGGCAGGGGCATGGACCCATGTTGACGGCGCGTTCGGACTCTGGGCGGGAGCTTCCGACAAGTTGAAATATTTGACTCGCGGGATGGAACTCGCGGATTCCTGGTCCGTGGATGCGCATAAGACCCTGAATGCTCCCTATGACAACGGGATTGTCTTGTGCCGCAACAGGGAGGCTTTGATCAACGCCTTGCACATGTCAGGGTCCTACATCATCTACAGCGAAAGCAGGGACGGCATGCTGTACACGCCGGATATGTCGAGACGGGCAAGGGCAGTGGAATTGTGGGCTTCCCTTGCCGCTCTGGGCCGATCAGGGGTATCGGAACTGGTTGAGGATTTGCATGGAAAGGCGGCCTATTTTGCAGACAAATTGCGGCAAGCGGGTTTCGAAATTTTAAATGACGTGTGTTTCAATCAGGTTCTTGTTTCCTGCGGTGACCAGGGGCTGACAAAGAGAACGCTGGGGTACATTCAGGAAACGGGAGAATGTTGGTGCGGCGGGGCAGAATGGAATCAAAGACCCATTATCCGGATAAGCGTATGTTCTTATAGAACGACCTTCCAGGATATCGACCGATCTGTCGACGCTTTCGTTCGTGCGAGAGATAGGGCCGGGATGGAAAGTTGACCTTACGGGCCAAGCGTTTGCCGGTACAGGGGGACCCTCTCTTGAGGGGTCTCCTTTTTTTGATGGCTCCTCTCACTCGGCGGGTGAATGTGTGGGCAAGAAGGATTGTGATGATCAATGGGGGGAGCCCTGGGGAAGAAGGGCTGGAAGAATAGGTGGAATGAAACGCGTCAGCTGTATCAGGCTGGAGTGGGTTGAGAGGGGGAGCGGGAGAATTTCAGTCGTCAGGACCACCCTGAACGCTTAGGAAAAACCATTTTCCTCCTTTCTTTACGTGGATTTCAGTCCAGCGCCCGGTGACCTTCTTTTCCAGCCCGGTTCTGTCCATGACAAGGGCGGAATAGGTGTAATGCACGATACCGATCGATTCCTCGGTCACGATCACTTTCAGCGGCTTCAGTGAGAACTCAAGGATGGCCTCGTCCGAGGCCGCGGCTTCAAGTGCAAAAGCCGGATCATGAGGTTCGGGAACGTTTGTTACCCAGCCGGAATACTTCGGGTGAAAGGCGGATTTGATCTCGTCGATTTTTCTATCCCTTGTCAACCTCCACAGTTCATTCACGCGTTCCCACAACTCGACTTCTTCAGTTGAGAAAGATAAGCCTGCCACCTTGTGTCCTCCTTTCCGGGAATCACCGTTAAAGTACATCAAAATCTTTGAAAAAAGGATCCTTTCTTCCGGATCCGGAGTCCCGACTCATTGAAGCCTGTTGAAGGGAGAATGGCCTTGTTGGGTGAGGACGAGTTCGCGGAGAGACGGCTGGCGCGATGTCTGACTGACGGGGAAAGTGAAGGGGACGGACGGAGCGGGTGTTTGGGCGGAGCGGATAGGGGGGAAGCCTTATTCAACTCCTCTTTGCCACGATGGCAAACTCTTTTTTGTCTGGTTTGTAGATTGAACCTGTGACGTCTCCCAGGATTTCCTCAACGAGCAAACCGTTCTCGTTAAATTCTTTTTCCAGGCTTTCCGGGTTGAAGTATTGCAGCCAATTATAGATCGTCCGGCTACGATCGGCTTCGACGATCGTATATTTGTCGAGAACGATTTTTTCCTCCGAGTACTTGAAGGTGTTCAGGAATCCGTAATATTTTTCAGGAGACCAAAACCCATCTAGCAGGTTCATGGAGTAGGTGGCCGTTTCCTCGCGGCTGTTGAATGCGGTTATCGAATAAACGTCAAGGAGAACCTTCCCCTCGGGCTGGAGCAAGGCGTGGAACTTTCTTAACAGGTTCTTTCTTTGAGAGGGGCTGAGAGCACAAAAATCACACATGATCATGATGATCAGATCGAACCGGTCTTCGGTTGTGAAATCGAGGTAATTGCGGTTAACGTAGTTGATTTTGAGTCCTTCTTTTTGTGCAGCTTCTTTTCCGTGGCGAATGGATCTTTCTGAAAAGTCGATCCCCGTAACAATGGCTTTTTCTCTTGCCAGCCGATTCGCATACAGGCCCGGCCCGCAACCGAAATCGGCGATCTTGGTGAACTCATTGACCTGGAAACGCCGGACGATCCATTCAACAGACCGGTCGATGAATGCAGCCTTCCTTGACGAAACATCAATCGCTTCGTTCAAGTGGAAAGCCAGCATCCTTTCCGAAGTGTGTTCATCGTTCCACAAGTCTAGTGCGGTATAGACCTCGAAAGGGTTTGGGCGTCTGTTTATCTCTTCAAGTTTTTTGAACATCGTGATAATCCTCCATTGATAGGCCCGTTCATATGATTGAAGCATCAAGGAAAAAGCGTGGCAATTCTCTAGAAGGCCTCACTAAAAACTGTCCTGTTTACCCCCGCGCCTCACACGCCCTCTCTCGATGCACCTGAACCCGCTCAAGGACAAAGTAGGGGAGTGTCAAAACCCTGGAATCGGGAACATAAGGGGAGGAGCTATACTCGAATGGGATGCAACGACTAATGTTTTGGCCTATATTTGCATCAAGGCTTTTTTATTTGAGGGGGGAATTTATTTGAGTCTCACGAAGCCGTTCAGTTTCGAGCTTCCTACCCGGATTGAATTCGGGGCCGGAGTGTCTTGTGCCGTCGTAGACGTCCTGAAAGAGATGGGCAAGGAACGTCCGTTGGTTGTAACGGATCGAGGCCTGATCGCTGCGGGTATTTTCGACAAGATAAGAGCGCAGCTTGAAGGAAGCGGCGTGCAGTTCGCCGTTTTCAGCTCGGTAGAGGCGAATCCCAAGGATGGCAACGTGATGGAAGGCGCAGCCGCGGCGAGCTCGTTCGGGGCCGATTGCCTCCTTGCGATCGGCGGGGGAAGCCCCATCGATTGCGCCAAGGGAATCGGGATCATCGCCACGCACGGAGGGAAAATCAGGGATTACGAGGGAAGAACCTCCGTGGTGAAGGACATCCTCCCGATCGTTGCCATCCCGACCACCTCCGGAACGGGCAGCGAGGTCACGTTCAGCTCGGTGATCACCGATACCGCGAACAAGTTCAAGTTCAGCATACGGCACCCAAGGCTTGCGGCAAGAGTCGCCCTCTGCGACCCGGAACTGACGGCGTCGATGCCCCCGATGCTGACCGCCGCGACGGGTATGGATGCGCTTACCCACGCGATTGAAGGGTTTACCGCCATTCCGAGTGAGCCCATTGCCGATGCCTGCGCCCTTCAGGCGATCGAGTTGATCGTCCGGTACCTGCCCCGGGCAGTTCGCTCCGGAAGCGACATGGAGGCCAGAACGGGCATGCTCATGGGAAGCGTCCTGGCCGGGATCTCCTTTTCACATTCCGACGTGGCGGCGGTTCATTGCATAGCCGAGGCGCTCGGAGGGATGTACGATGCACCCCACGGGATGTGCAATGCCGTGGCTCTAGCCCCCGTCATGGACTTCAACATGCCGTATTGCCAGGAGCGGTACGCGAAGATCGCTGCGGCCATGGGGTACGGCTACGCAACGGACCAGGAGGGCGCCAGGAAGGCAGTGACGCATGTGGAGAGGCTGGCTGCCGAAGTGGGGCTTCCGTCGTTCCGTTCTCTTGGCGTGAGGGACGAAGACATGGAAACGATTGCGGAGAAATCCGTGAAAAACGGCAGCAACGCCAGCAATCCCAGGCCTATGGGGAAAAACGAGTACATGGAGCTGCTGAGGTCGATGAAATAGAAACAAAAAAGAGCCCAAGATGAGAGGTTCATGATCAAGGATGAACCGGAAAATCGCTTCGGGCTTTTTGGGAAGATAGCCATCGTTGAAAAGGAGGCGTTTGGCATGGCGAACAAGGAAAACAAAGTCTTGTGGCTATCCCAGGAAGATTGCATTGCATGTGGTGCCCAGGACATGAAGTTTATCCTGCGAAACGTAACGCGGGCGAACACCATGCTGGGACTCGGAGAGACAAGGGAAATCGGTCTTGTTCACATGATGTGGGAAGAGGGGAAGCATTCGGGGAAAAGGGTGGGCCTCCACGGATGCATCATCAACAGCGGAGATGGAGACATTCATGTGGCTTCCATCAAGAGTATCCCGAGCAATCCAACCAACCCGCAAAGGCTGCAGAAGCCCCGTTCCAACGGACTTTTGATCCTTTACGATGAAGACACGGGATTCCCCCTGGCCGTCATGGACGACACGGTTGTCAGCAGCATGAGGACCGGCGCGGGCAGCGCGCTGGGAGCGAAATGCTGCGCAAATCCGGACTCCGAGGTGATGGGGCTTTTGGGTTCGGGTGTGATTGCTTCGAGGTGCCTTGAAGCGACAAGCCTTGTTTTGGACAACATCAAGGTCGTCAAAGTTTACGACTGGAAAAGAGAAAACGCGGAAAAGTTCGTAAGGCGTTGGGAACATCTGGGGTACGAATTTGAAATCGTGGATAGCGCCCGGGAAGCCGTTAGCGGTTCCGATGTCGTGCATTGCTGTACTCTTGTCGATGTCGGCGAAGAATACATTCCGGCGGACTGGCTGAAGGCCGGTTCATTCCAGTCGTTTATTTCCTGCTATGACTACAGGGAGGAGTGCTACCTCCTTCCGCAGGCGAAATATTGCATGGATTGGAAAGACCGCCTGAATGATGTGAATGCCTGCACATTAACCGATATGGTCCTTGCAGGAAAGATTGACTCCGAAAGAGTGGTTCAGGTCAGCGATATCCTGCTGGGCCGGAGACAATGCAGGGTGAGGCATGATGACATCGTGTTTTTCGGCTCGCTCGGGTTGTGCATTACGGATACTCTCAATGGTTTTGAGATCTATCGACAGGCCCTGGAAAAGGGGCTTGGGACGTGGGTTTACCAATGGAAGGAACCAGCGATGTATTGACGAACCCGGGACGGGAACGGGGATAGAGGCCGGTTTTCGCAAAGAGGAAATGCCGCTTTGGGGAGGTCGATCCCATGGTGAGTGGCCAGGACATTAAAAAAGCGGTAAGAGCCCGCGGTCGGGAAATCGTGGGTTTCCTGGCGAGGGTCCTTCAGACACCGAGCGTGACGGGCGATGAAGCCGCGTTGGCGGGAGTGATCGCCGGGGAAATTGAACGGATGGGTCTCAAGCCGCAAATCGAGGAAGCCGAAAAAGGAAGGCCCAATGTCCTGGCAGAGTGGAAGGGGTTCCCCGGGCCTCGGTTTGTCTTCAACGGCCATATGGACGTGTTTCCCCCTACCGCGGGAGAGCAGGGAAAGTACGGACCCTGGTCGGGTCAGGTGGAAGGGGACTGGATCTATGGCAGGGGCGCCAGCGACATGAAATCCGGGCTTTGCGGCTCGATCATGGCGGTTCGGGTCCTCAGGGGAATGGGACTCCTGCCGAAGGGGAGCGTCCTGCTGACGTGTACCTGTGACGAGGAGGTCGGCGGCAGGCTGGGCGTGAAACACCTGCTCCAAAAAGGCCTGATTACGGGCGATTTCGGACTGAACATGGAACCAACGGACCTGAAGCTTCTGCTCAGCCATAGCGGCATTTACAGGGCGCGTTTCACCTTCGAAGGCAAAGCCGCTTCTTCCAGCAAACCCGGTGACGGTGTCGACGCTCTCGAAAAATCCATAAGGGCTGTCCAGGCCCTTTATGAGCTTGGGGAAAGGATCAAAGAACGTTCTGTCCAAGGTTGGGGAAGCCCGACTCTCAGTGTGACCACGCTTCATGCCGGGACAGCGACGAACGTGCTGGCTGACCGCAGCACGTTCTCCATAGACAGGAGGCTGGTCCCGGGAGAGAGCCACGAAGCGGTGGAAGCGGAGATCCTGGATGTCCTTGAAATGCAGAAAAATAAGGATCCGGATTTTCGCTATATTCGCGAAATCATCTCTGACCGTCCGGCGCTGGATGTCCCGCCCGATTCGGGTATCGTGAAGGTCATCGAGAAGGTCTACGAGGATCTCCAGGGCAAGCCGGTAGAAAAGATGACCGCACGCTGGGGATCCGATGCCGCGAACATCATGAAAGCCACCGGAATGCCGATGCCTGTCCTCGGTCCCGGCAGGGGGGAAGAAGCCGCGACGGCGAACGAGAAAGTAAGCATCGAGAATTATCTTGCCTCCGTGGAGATATAGGCCCTCACGGCGGCAAGGATGCTGGCCTGATTTCGCCGGGGACGGCCTGTTCATCTTGAGGCAACTCGAGCTTTCTGCGCTTGCTCGAGGGAACCCTCCCTCAATGGGAGAAAAGCGTTTCGTCTATTCCAGGAGGAGCAGTCCGTAATAGTTTCCTTCGCAGGACTCGTCGCTTAGAACGTCAATAGGGAATCCGTTGTTTCTCGCGGTCGCGTAGACGTCGATGCCGCAGGCTTCCATGGCAGGTCGCGCTTTCTCGCGGTGGACGCACTCCTCGGTATTGCAGGTCGTGCAAAGGTGGCACGGGCCGGCCCCAAAGCCGAACGCCCTGTAATAACCGGCAAGAAAAGCGGAGCGTTCGAGTTCCACGATGACCCGGGTCGGGCTGGTCTTGCCGTCGAAACGGACGAGCAGCGCCGAGGTGTAGCAGTCGAGGATTTCCTGCGTTTCTTTCGGGGTCGGAGTCTTGGGAGGGCAGCAGTGCGACGTTCCAAACCTGTCGCAGCCATAGATGCATTTCAACCGAACCCAGGGTGCCGTCACAACGCTTTTTGCGGAAATGGTTTTTGCTTCCAGCGCCCCGTGTCTCGTGGCTTCATCGACCAGGAGGGGCACCCGTTTCTTATCGTTGGTTAAAGACATTTTCAGTCCTCCGTTTCCGCGGTAGCGTTCGTACGTGACCGTACCCTCGAGGGGTTTCCGATCGGCCCGGACGATGGCGGGGTCGAACAGGCCCACCCGTTTCGGGCGGTCGGAGCCACACGTTCCGCCTCCAGGATCCGATCGAGATCCTCCGGGGCGATCTTTTTGTCCGTAAATCCTCTCGTCGTGCACCTGCTTTTTGCCAACGCCTGGAAACTTGCCCCCGACGAATCCCTGAATGCCGTTGGGTCAGTTCAGCTTCTTCATCGCCGCCACCAGCAGGTCCACGGTTGGCGCGATGCTGTCGAGGGCGAGCGTCTCGTTGGGCGAGTGGACGTTATGCAGCTCGGGTCCGATGGAGATCAGCGACAGCCCGGGGTTTTTCTGTGCCCAATACGCGCACTCAAGCCCGGCATGGATGGCCAGGACTTCTGCGGGTTTGCCGCTCAGCGATTGGTACTCGGTGGCGAGGGTTTCCGCCAGCTTGTTTTCCTTCACCGCCGGCCAGGGCGGGCCCATGAAAATGGTCTCGAGCTTGTAATCGGTCAGAGCCGCGAGCGCATTGTAGTTCTGCGTGTATCGCTCGAGGTGGTAGTCCTCCGAGCTCCTTGCGAAGATGGTGACCGAGGCCGAATCGCCGCCAAGGGCGACGATCCCGGTATTAGAGGAACTCTCCACGAGATCCTTGACGACCTGGCTCATGGTGCCGACTCCCGTCTGGATCGATGCGAGCAGGCTGATAAACCTGTAGCCCGTCTTGGGTTCCGCCACATCCTTCGGCAAGGCGGTTTTCGAAAAGGCCAGTTTGCCGTTCTTTTCGATGCCGCCGTACGAACGCTCGAATTTCCCCTTGTAGCTGTTGAAGACCTTTTCGAAGCTTGTCCTGTCCCTTGAGTCGAGGACCAGGAGGGTGGCCGACTTGGCCGGGATCGCGTTGGCTGCGGTGCCGCCTTCGAAGGACGCCAGTTCGAATTCGATGCCGGCGGCATGAACGGCATTCAGGAGGTTCGCCAGGATGCTGACGGCGTTGGCGTGCCCCTTGTTGATCTCCATGCCCGAATGGCCCCCGAGCAGTCCGGCCAGGGAAATTTCCAGCGCAAGGTCTTTTTTCGGGGCGACCCGCTCCACCTTGTCGGTGAAGATGTATTTGTACCCGCCCGCGCAGGAGTTGATGAACTGCCCGACGACCTCGTTGTCCAGGTTCACGAGGTACTTCCCTTCGAGGTGCCTGGTGTCGAGGTTCGCCGCACCGGTCATTCCGTCCTCCTCGTTGGTGGTGATGATCAGCCTCAGGGGGCCGTGGTCGATCTTGTTCTCCGGGTTGGCGACAAAAAGAGCCATGGCGACGCCGATTCCGTCGTCCGCTCCGAGGCTTGTTCCGTCCGCCTTCAGCGTGCGCGCCTTGTCGTCACGGAGTACCTTGATCGGGTCGGCCAGGGGGTCGAACCGGACTCCGTCGGCAGCGACGCAGACCATGTCGCTGTGCGCCTGGAGGATGACGAGGGGCTTGTTCTCCATTCCCCTGGTTGCCGGGACCTCGATGACGACGTTATTGGACTTGTCCTTCAAGAACTTGAGTCTGAACTTCTCGGCCCAGGAGACGAGGTACGCGCTTATCTTCTCTTCGTGGTGGGACTTGCGGGGGATGTTCGCCAGGGGATAAAACTCCGCGAGCACCCGTTCCAGGACATCCTGCCCGTTCGCGGCGGCAGCTTCCGCGGGGCTCGCAAAACCTTCATGAACCATACCGGGCAGGCTGAGCAGCAAGCCGACCGCCAGAACCAACGAGACTTCACTTTTCATCTTCATCACTCCCGGTTTTCGATTATTCGAAAAAACAGGACTGCAGGATCTGGGATTGTCCCATCTCACCATTTACATTTTATCTCTTGCGTAATGCAGTGAGAAAAAAGGAAATAAACAGCGATGCGAGGCAGAAGCAGGCGGTCGAATCGCGATCGCTTCGGATGCCCGGATTGACAAGAGAAGAGGAAGGCGGCGAGTGCTCCGACGGGGCGCAGATCGTCGCGGAGAGCTTCGACGTCGTTTTCATCTGCCTGTCCCTGAACTCCCGGCAGCTCGAAGAGGAGAAGATCAACCGGATGTTCGGGGGCAAGGGAGAAATGAAACGTCTGATGCAGGCAGCGAAGGACAGGAAAGGCAGATGACCTCCGTTTTTCCAGCGCGGGGCTATTGGCGGGTAATGTTCCCCATGGACGACTGACGCCTGCCGGTCGTCTCGAAATTCAACTCCCCTCCGGATAATTTCTTCCCGATTCCAGGACGGGTTTCGTCCTGTTCTACTCTGTTCTTTTGGCAGCCTTTCGGCTGCGGTCTCCCGTTTGGTGACTTGTCCTTCGGGTTGTGTCGCTGTTGCCCATTCCCCTCCGTGGAATCACGCGGAACCAGTCAACGAAAGGTCAATAGAAGAAAAAGCAGGAGGATAACGATGCGTCAAGGGAAAATTCTGAACAGATTTTGCAATCAAGAATTCCATGGTAGAATAAATGTGCTACAAGATTTTAATCTTTGTTTGTTGGGGGGTTCACATGTCAATTGCAAGCGCAAAGGCCTTTTTGGAGAAGATGAAGGAGGACTCGGCCTTCAAGACGAAGGTCCTGTCCCTTCCTTCGACGGGGGACGAGAGGAAGAAGTTCGTGATGGGCTCCGGGTTCGACTTCACCTTTGCCGAACTCCAGCAGGCAACGACTACCGTGACTCTCAAGAAGGACGACGAGATCAGCCCCGAGGACCTGGACCAGATCGCGGCGGCCTGCATCGGGATGGCAACGGTAACCGTGGCTGCGGCTACGGGAGGTGCGGTTGTCGGGACGATCGTTTCGGATTCGGTGAGCTAGGGGAGAGGTTCCATTCGTTAAAAACAAAACATGCGATCGTGATCAACGGACGGCCATGCTCAATCGGTTTCTGAGCATGGTCGTCTGTTGGAGGTTGCAGGGGAGGAGACGGCCTATCCCATGAGGAACAAAAAATGCCTGATGATGCTGTCGCCCTTGGAAATGCCTACACATCCTTATGCGAGCGTGCCGCAGCTTGTGACCTGGCTGAGAGCCAATGGCCGGCCCACGGATGCACTGGATTTGAATCTTGAGTTTTTCTGGTGGCTTATTGAGAAAAATGAGGAGAAGAGCCTCTTTGCCGCAGCATGGGAAGAGTTGAAGGACCTGAACGCCAGGGAGAAGCTTGCCGGGGAGGAAGCCTGGAGGTTCGCGTCATTGTACCGGATATTCCAGTTCCTGGACTACCTCTCGCTGGTCCCCGACAAGGCTTTTTTCGAAAAAGGAAAGTACAGGTCCCTTTACCTCATGACTGCGAACATGTTCCCTCCCCTTGCCGTGCCGTTGAAGAAGGACGGCGCGAACGAGAGCATCTCGTACGAATATGCCACCGTGAAATACAGGGGTGACGCGAATTACGCCTCCAGTGCCAGCCTCGTTGCATCGATAGAGAAGGGGTCCATCCTGGACGAATTTTTCGAGGACTTTTTAAGTAAGCGGATTTTGCATGAGGATTACCTGTTTGTGGGGATATCCGTGCCCTTCTTCTCTCAATGCGAACCTGCGATGAGGCTTGCCCGTGCAATCAAGAGGATGAACCCGGGGGTCCATATATGCCTCGGGGGAAATTATGTCGGGCTCCACCTTTCTCATACGGAGAATCCGGATGTCTTCAAATATATCGATTCGCTGTCGGTAGGGGACGGCGAGATTCCGCTCCTGGAGCTGGGCGGTGAACTCGAGTCGCCATGCCCGGACATGGGCAGGGTATCGGGGTTGGTGTACCTGGAGGGCGGCAAGGTGAGAAGGAATCCGCGGGGGTCTTTCGTGCCGCTTGACCAGATACCGGTCCCTGATGAAATTTTCGACAGGAGCCGGTATTTCAACCCGGCCGGCGACTCCTTCATCCGCATCAGGTTTTCGGAAGGCTGCTCGTGGGGCCGGTGCGCCTTCTGCAACCTGGCCGGCTGCGGCTTGTTCCCGCTGCAGAGGCCGGACGAGAACAAGATGTTCGAGAAGATCAGGACCCTCGTGAACCGCGGCGAAAAAATCCTCTACCTGGGTGATGACGAGTCGGATATCGACGCGCTCGAACGTTTTGCGAAACGTGTCATCGCAGAAGGTCTTGTCTTTAAGTGGGAAACGAATATCCGTTTCAGCCCGGGGGTTACCCTCGAATGGGCCATGCTGATGCGGCAGGCCGGGTGCAATGGTTTGGCGATCGGCCTTGAAAACTATGATGACCGGTTGCTGCGGCATATCGAAAAAGGAACGAGTGTCGCCCTGATCGACCAGTGCCTGGAAAATCTCGCGTGGGCGGGGGTTCCCGTAATGGCTTACATGATGGTGGGACTTCCCACGGAGTCGGAGGAGGAGGCCAGGAGGTCCTTCGGAAGGCTTATCGAAAAGGTGCGGGGAGGGTACATCAAGAGTGTTTTCTACAGCCTTTATGCGGTTTCGAGGGACTCGCCGATCGACAGGAATCCGGGCAAGTACGGGGTCACACTCCCTCCGCAGGATCCCGAACTCGACCTTCGCCCTGGTTATGGGGTTTTTGAACATTCAGGGATGTCTCATAAAAAGGCCGTTGAACTGCAGCTCGAGTTCACGGAAAAAATCGCCGAAGTGAACGCAACGCTGCATTTTACGGAAAAGCAGGGCCAATACCTGTTCGTGAAGGAGGGTTCGCCTCGTTCCGCGGAAAACGCTCCGGTTCCCGGAATGATTTCCTGGCAGGGAGAAAGTCTTACCCTGCGTGGAGATGCCGAGGGCATTTCCTTGAAGACTTACGATCCGGGGGCGTTGACCAAATTGAGAATCATAAAGGACCAGGAAATCAGTCTTGACGGATAAATCGCTGCTGATCCTCTCTCCCCTGGAAATGCCCACACACCCCTATGCCAGCGTGCCTCAGCTGATTGCTGCGGCCGAGGCCTCGGGTTGCCTGGTCGAGGGGCTGGATATGAACCTGGAGTTTCACCACTGGCTCTTCGCACGAGAGCGAATGGAAGAGACTCTCCGGAAGGCCCGCCTTTTGCTGGAGGCAGAAGGTGGAGCGTCTTCCCATGATTCCCTTGAGGCCGGGAAGGCGAGAGAAATCCTGTCCGCGATCGATGGCATGGGGGAGGGCTTTTTTTTCGCCCTCGATGTCACGGACCGAAGAGGGAGAGGTCTTAGGCTCCAAGCGGTGAAGCTCGCTGTCTCTCTTGCCTTTTGTGTCAACGATGAAGAGACCGTCTCGGGGGTGTTCGGGAATGTCTCTCCAGGCGGAGCGGATCCCTATTCGAGCAGGAGCCTGTGCAATTCTCTCAAAAACAGAACAGGGCTTCTCGACGATTTTTATGACAGTTTCCTGCCCGGGTTCTTCGCCGGTAAAACGTTCTTGTTCGCCGGCATTTCCATCCCTTTCGCGTGGCAGGCAGAACCTGCGTTGCGCCTTGCCGCGTCGATCAGGAGGATTGTTCCCGGGCTTCCGGTTGTCCTCGGGGGAAGTTATGTCGGTATGCACCTGGCGGAGACCCGGGCACCCGAGCTCTTTGATTATTTTGACGCGATGTTCGTCGGGCGTGGAGAGCGCCAGGTCATCGAGCTGCACAAAGCAGCCCTGTCGGGACGGATCGACTTTTCGACGATCGACGGTTCGGTCTACATGAAGAACGGCAAGGTCTGCAGGACTCCATTGGGAAACATCCTGCCCCTGGATGAGGTTCCCGCGCCGAAGCTGACGTTCGACCGGTCGAGGTATTTTTGCACGGAAGCCGATCATTTCCTTCGGTTGCAGCTTTCGATGGGGTGCAGCTGGGCCCGCTGCGCGTTCTGCAACCTTTCCGGGTGCAAGCTGTTTCCGAGGCAGCAGGCTTCTGTAGACGAAGCGGTCAGGAAGGTCCGTTCGCTGCTCGACCTGGGCATCAAGAGGATTTTTTTCGGCGACGACGAGGCTGACCCCGGCATGTTGGCAGAGTTTGCAGGCGCTGTCATAAAAGAAGGCCTGCACTTCGAATGGAGCATCAATCTTCGATTTCATCCCTTGATGGACATGGAATGGGCGCTTCTTCTGAAACAGGCGGGGTGTTCCCGGATTTTCGTCGGTCTCGAGCATTTTGACGAAAGAATCCTTGGAAGCCTGAATAAAGGAACGACCGTCAAACTTATCGACGAATGCCTGAATAATCTTGCATGGGCGGGAATCGCGGTAACGGCCTACATGATGGTCGGGCTTCCGGGGGAAAGCCGCGAGGATGCGGAAAAATCCTTTGGAGAACTGGTTGGGCGGATTCGCGAAGGCCTTATCGAAAACGCTATCTACAGCGTTTTTTCGATAACCCCCGGTTCACCTATCGCTGAAGACCCACAAAAATACGGCATCACGAAAGTCTATCCCCAGGAATGTGACCTGAAACCTGCGATTGGGGATTTTGAACATGACGGAATAAGCAGGCGGGAAGCCTCCGCCCTTGCCGCGAGGTTTGAGAGGATCATCGCGGAGCATCGCAGGAAAGAGGGGTAAGGCGGGCAGGAAGTCGGGCCTCTTTCCGGGTCGGGAGTTCATGCTTCTAATTTTTACTTTTTGGAGGGATCGGAATGTCAATTGAAAGCGCAAAGAGTTTTCTGGAGAGAATGAAGACTGACGCGGACTTCAAGACGAAAGTCCTGTCTCTTCCTTCGACGGGAGATGCCAGGAAGAAGTACGTGACGGGCGCCGGGTTTGACTTCACCTTTGCCGATCTTCAGCAGGCGTCGACCACCCTGGTTCTCGAAGAAGACGACCAGATCAGCCCCGAGGACCTTGACCAGATCGCCGCAGCCTGCATCGGGCTGGCAACAGTGGGGGTCAGCGTGGCTGCAGCTACTGGAGGTGCGATTATCGGATCGGTTGTTTCCGACTCGGTGAGTTAGGCCAAGGTATTTTATTTATCCCGGGAGAAGCCTCGGGGTGTTGGTCAAAACAGACCTTTCTCTTTTCGGCAGGGGCAAGGTCTGTTTTTTAAATAATTCCGGCATAAAGGAAAGGCGCTAGCACGTTAATCTAAATATTAATCTTTGTGCTAAAATATTCATGCGTATAATCTTTGTTTCTTGGGGGGTTCACATGTCAATTGCAAGCGCAAAGGCCTTTTTGGAGAAGATGAGGGCTGACGCGGGCTTCAAGACGAAAGTCCTCTCCCTTCCTTCGACGGGCGACGAGAGGAAAAAGTTCGTGATGGGTTCGGGGTTCGACTTTACCTTTGCCGAACTCCAGCAGGCAACGGCTGCCGTGACGCTCAATAAAGACGATCAGATCGGCCCCGAAGACCTGGACCAGATCGCCGCGGCCTGTATCGGGCTCTCTTCGGTGTCGGTTGTCAACGTGGTCGGTGCTCCCATAACCTCACCTATGGCCTGACCTGGACTCCGGAACGACCGTTTCGGAGTCCCCGGGAACGCGTCATACGGTTGTAGCGGAAGAAAGGCCATGCTCTTGCGGTTGTCGAGCATGGCCTTTCTTTAGAAATAAAACACGTCGAATTGGGGGCGACCCGTTCCATGGGGAAGAAGAAATGCCTGATGATCCTGTCGCCTTTGGAGATGCCGACCCACCCGTACGCGAGCGTGCCGCAGCTTGTGACCTGGCTGAGGGCAAACGGGCGGCCCGCGGATGCGCTGGATTTGAACCTTGAGTTTTTCTGGTGGCTGATAGAGAAAAACGAGAAGGAGGACCTCTTTTCCTCCGCCTGGCGAGAGCTGAAAGTCCTGAACTCCAGGGAGAGACTCATTGGTGAGGAAGCCCGCAGGTTCGCGTCGTTGTACCGGGTTTTCCAGTTCCTGGACTACCTGCCGCTGGTGCCCGGCAAGTCGTTTTTCCAGGATATCAGGTACCGGCCGCTTTACCTGATGATCGCGAACATGTTCCCTGCCGTTGCCGTGCCGTTGAGGAAGGGCAAGGCGAACGAGAGCGTTTCGTACGAATATGCCTCGATAAAGTACAAGGGAGAGGCAAATTACGCTTCCAGTGCCAGCCTCGTGGAGTCGATAGAGAAGTGGTCTATCCTGGACGACTTTTTCGGGGAGTTCCTTGAACGTCGAATTCTGGATGAGGATTACCTGTTCGTGGGGGTATCCGTGCCCTTCTTCTCACAATGCGAGCCCGCCATGAGGATCGCCCGCGCGATCAAGAAGATCAGGCCGACTCTCCATATGTGCCTCGGGGGCAATTATGTCGGGCTCCACCTTTCCCATACCGAGAACCCGGATGTCTTCAAATACATCGATTCTCTGTCGGTGGGGGATGGCGAGATCCCGCTTTTGGAGTTGGGGGAAGAACTGGAGTCTCCCTCACCCTGCCTGGGCAGGGTGTCCGGGCTGGTGTACCAGGAGGGGGGCAGGGTGAGGAGGAACCCGCGCGGGTCTTTCGTGCCCCTTGACCGGATACCGGTTCCTGATGAAATTTTCGACAGGAGCCGGTATTTCAACCCGGCCGGTGACTCCTTCATTCGCATCAGGCTTTCGGAGGGCTGTTCATGGGGTCGGTGCGCATTCTGCAACCTGTCCGGCTGCGGGCTGTACCCGTTGCAGAGGCCGGATGAGAGCAAAATGTTCGAGAAGATCAGGACCCTCGTGGGCCGCGGTGAAAAAATCGTCTATTTCGGGGACGACGAGTCGGACATAGACGCTCTGGAGCGTTTTGCGAAGCGGGTGGTTAAGGAGGGACTCGTCTTCAACTGGGCGACCAACATCCGTTTTAGCGAGGGCATCACCCTCGAGTGGGCCATGCTGATGCGGCAGGCGGGGTGCAGCGGGCTTGCGATAGGGCTGGAGAGTTACCATAACCGGATATTGGGGCACATCCGGAAGGGAACGAGCGCAGAGTTGATCGACCAGTGCCTGGAGAACCTGGCATGGGCCGGCGTTCCCGTCACGGCGTACATGATGGTGGGGCTTCCTACGGAGACGGAAAAGGAGGCGCGGGAGTCCTTCGAGCGGCTGATGGGAAAAATAAGGGGAGGATATATCAAGGGAGTCCTTTACAGCCTTTATGCGGTTTCAAGGGACTCGCCGATAGACAGGAACCCTGGGAAGTACGGGGTCGTGCTCCCGGCTCAGGATCCGGAGCTCGACCTTCGTCCAGGGTATGCAGTTTTCGAACACTCGGGCATGTCCCATGAAAAGGCCGTCGAGCTGCAGCTCGAATTCTCGGGAAAAATAGCCGAAGCGGCCACGACGATAGATTTCGTGGAAAAGGCGGCTTCTGCCCTGTCGGGAAAGGGAAAAATGCCGGACTCGAAGGAGAAGGCTCCGGAGTCCTTGTTGTGGAAAAGGGACAGTCTTCTCCCGCGCGCGGATGCCGAGGAAATTTCCCAAAAGGCTTACGATGTTGGGTCGCTGGCGAAATACAGGGTAAGAAAAGGTTAGGCAAAACGCTGCCACGTCCGGGGAGCGGCGAAGGGGGACTTCCTATTTCGTTTTCGCGACGTGCAGGTCGATGAGGTCCTGAAACTCGATCTGCAGTTCGACCGCCCGCTTTCGCGAGATCCCCGGGGCCTTAAAATCAATGATAAGCGGGTTGAGGTCGTCCTTTTTCTGCCTGACCATGTCATGGATTCCATATTTCCCGGGCTCCCTGGCAATAGGAGAAAACGGCTCTATGACGAAAAGATTGTAGTAGGCAGAACTTATTTTCCCGTTTTCGAGATGTTCCATCAGCGCGGCGAATGAAGCTCTCGCCTCCTCTTCGGTTTCACTTGGGTAGCCGATGATCAGGTATGCCGTGACGGGCAGTCCCCCCCACGCGAGCTCCGAGAGGACTTTCTCGATCAGGTCCCGGTTCAGGGCCTTGTTCATTAGACGAAGGATCCTGTCGCTGAAGGACTCGATCCCCGTATACAGCCTGCGACATCCGGAGCGTTTGAGCATGGCAGCCCATTCCATCGTCATCCTCGGGTGCAGCCTGCTTTGGAGGCTCCAGTTGAAGGGGCGGCCTTCCCCAATCGAGCGCCTGGCTATTGCCGCAGCGACCTCAGGATCCGCCTCGTCGTCGCTGAGTGCGATCCCCCTCTCACCCTTGTCGAGGAGCGCCTTGATTTTTTCGAAAGCTTCCTCCGGGCCGATCCTCTGGGACGGGAATATCCCGCTGCCGTTTACGTTGCAGAAACTGCAGCGGCCCCAGGTGCAGCCTCGAGAGAGCGAGAGGCGGTAGAGCGGTTCCCCCGGCCAGGAGAGGTAATCCTTCCTGTCGAAGAGTTCGGTGTGCGGAATGGGGATATCGCTCAAGGGAGTTGGCCTCGAAGGCGGGTTTTCCACGATGGTGCCGTTTTCTCGCCAGATCATGCCGGGAATTTCTTTAGGCTCGATGGACCCGGCCTGGTAGGAAAGGATCAGTTTTTCGAGAGGCTCTTCCCCGTCGCCGACGACCATTCCGTCAAAAAGATCGAAGAGGTCGCCGTTTTTGGCGCCGCGGACATGCACGCCGACTGCGGCTCCGCCGAGATACACCGGAAGGGACGGGTAGAATCGCCGAATGGCCCTGCACAGGCGAAGCGCCGGCTCGATCTGCTTGATGAAGGGGATGGAGATGCCGACAAAGTCATAGCGGCCAAGGTCGAGCGTCGGGAGAACCTCCGCGAAAAAATCGTCGAAAAGGCTCGTTTTCTCTTTTATCGACCTTAAGAGCGATTCGCTCGAAAACATGTTGCCATGCCCCGCGTATTGGAGTGAGACCACGGTAAAAAGCCTTTCGGGGAAAGTCGGGGCGAATGCGAAGTTCAGGGCCGACTCGATTGCAAGAAGGGCCGAACTGAGTGTCTCGTTCTTGCTGTAATCCAGGAGGTTTTCGGCTTCGACACCGTAGCGTTCCAGGATTTCCGCACACTTTTCGAGGAATTTGAGATGATAGGCTTCTGGTCGAGACAAGGCTTTATCGGCGTGGCGAAGTTGCTCCAGGATCACCCTGCCCTTTTGGATTTTTTCTTTCCTGAGCGCCCAGTGGAAAAACCTGATGTTGAGGTCGACCCTGTCTACGGCATGTCCCCGTTCTCTCAGCCACGAAACCAGTTGCGGCACCGCGGGATAGGGGTGTGTAGGAAGGTCCAGCGGAGGAAGGATAAGAATAAATTTTTTGCTCATGCTGTTCCCCGAATCATCGGCATTTCGCCTTGAGCTCCCCATAAATTCCATTCTACACGAGTTTAAGAGAACGACCATTCAGAGATCATCCATAAAATGAACCTCTTTCGTCGGCCGGAGAGGAGACATCTGGAGCTTTCCGCACGACAGTGAAGAAAGTCATCAATTGCGCTTCCATTGGGAGCGCAATATACTTATAACGAAGTGAAAAGTCCCTGTACTGCACAAAAAACGAAAGCTTTTATTATCGTGCCGGCGTTCTACCTCGATAGCCAATACAGCGCTTTGAAAAAGCACCAGACACCTGCATCGGAGCCGCAAAGTCTGGAAGGGTACCCTGGAATCGGGAAAGCAGGTTTTGCCGGTGAGGACGAGGAAGGGGAGGGACATTCCTTGATCGTTTTGAACGACGACGATTCAAAGAAAAAAGACAAGAGTATTTCCTCCATCGAGGAATTGGAAAAAGACCTGATCCGGATACCCAGGAGCTGGGCGCTGGCCTTTATCGCGGCGCTTGTGCTCGTCGGGACCCTCTTCGTCTGGGGATTCTCGGGATCGATACCCGAGTATTCCCGCGGTCGAGGCGTCATTATTCTTGGCCAGAGATTCTGGCTGATCGAGTCGGAAACTGCCGGGACCATGGCCCAAATTTATTGCTTTAACGGGATGGCGGTGAAGAAAGGAGCCTTGCTTGCGGATATCAAGCAGCAGGACCTGGAAATGCAGATCGATGCGAAACGCAAGGAGGCAGAAGATACCCGGAACCTGCTCGAACTCAAGCGGCGCTGGGATAGGGAAAAAACGCTGGTCGAAGACAACTCTTCAGGGAATCGGCGTAAAAACCTGATGAAAACGATCGAATTGTCGGAAAAGCGCCTCGCGGAAATGAGCCTGCAACTGAAGGATTATGAGGAGTTGCTTGCAAAACGCTACATCAGCGTTACGCAGTACTCGTCCCTCAAGGGGCAGTACAACCAGCTTCTTGAAAGCATAACCAATCTTCGTACGCAGCTTGATTCGCTTCCCATCGACAGGTTGCACAACAGGTCTGCCCGAGCCGAAGACATCGAGGAAACAAGGGCACGCCTTGTCCAGGTCGAGAAGGAGCTTGGCAGGCTGGAGGCGGAGTACCGGACAAAGAGCAAGGTTTATTCGCCGATTGACGCGGTCATCACGCAGACTATGGCTGTCAACGGCATGACCATAACCGAGGGAGCCCCGCTCTTCCAGCTTGAATTCAACGCCGGGAACAAGGATGTCATGGAAATCGTCAAGGAGCTGAACCGCATCGCCTTTTCCCATAGCGAGGAAGGACAGGACCTCAAGAATGTCTACCAGGACCTCGAAGTTGTCGCCTACCTTGAAGCCGGGATGGGAGCAAACGTGAGGAAAGGCATGTCCGTAACGGTCATGCCGGATAACATGAAAAAAGAAGAGAGCGGTTCGTTGAAAGGGAAAGTCATCTATGCGGAAGAACGGCCCACGACCAGGCTGGAAGCGGACCGGATATTGAAAAACAGGGATATCCTGGCCTCGATCTGGCAGGAGAACATGGATTACTACTTTGTTGCGATAAGGCTGGACAGGGACGAGAGCGGCGGTTATCTCTGGACTTCGAAAAGGGGGTTGAATCGCTCCGTCAACGTCGGGACTCTCGCATCCGTCGAGGTGAGCCTCTACGATAGAAGACCCATCGATTTGCTGATCCCGTACCTGAAAAAGATGTTGTTGGGGGTTGGCGAATAATGGGATTCTTCAAGCTGAAGAAGATTCCGGACCCTCTTGACTGGGGTGGAGGCGACAAGAGAGTCAAGACCCCCATTCTGATACAGATGCAGGCGACAGAATGCGGGGCTGCGTCCCTCGGTATCGTTATGTCGTATTACGGGCGTTTCGTGCCCCTCGAACAGCTCCGCGAGGATTGTGCGGTCACCCGTGACGGGAGCAAGGCCAGCAACATCATCAAAGCTTCGAGCCTGTACGGCATGGCCGGGGCAGGCTATGCCAAGCCGGTCGAAAAACTTGGGGACCTTGCGCTGCCGCTCATCCTGTTCTGGGAGGCCAAGCATTTCCTGGTCCTCGAAGGGAAAAAGGGCTCCCAGTATTATCTGAACGACCCCATTTCGGGGCATCGCAAGATTACCGAGGAAGAACTCAGGAAAAGTTATTCCGGGATCGTCCTGTCGTTGAAACCGGGCCCCTCGTTCGAGCAGGGCGGCAGCCCCAAGCGCATTGCCCCCATCCTGTTGTCGACCCTCAGGCCGGTCAGAAATTCTTTCCTGTTTGCGACGTTTGCAGGGCTTTTCCTCGCGCTGATCGCCTTCTTCCTTGCCGGGTACAACCAGATTTTTATCGATAAGGTGCTTGTAGCCCTGAGTTTCAATTGGACCAAGGCGATCCTCCTGCTTATGGGGCTGACCGTTTCTGCCCAGGCGATCCTGACCCTCGTCGAGGGATTCGCGCAGATCCGGCAGGAGACGAAACTGTCCATTTCGATGACGTCCCGTTTTGTCATACACATCCTCCGGCTGCCCATGAGCTTTTTCTCCCAGCGCTTTTCGGGAGAAATCGCAAGCAGGACGTTCTACAACGATCAGGTCGCGAGCATGGTTACGAGAAACATTGAAACGACCATCATCTCGGTCATTACCATTCCGCTGTTCTTGTCGATCATCCTTCTCTACGACCCGGTCATTTTGTTGCTCGTCATTCTGGCGATCATCCTGAATCTGTCTTTTGTCGCCATTACGGGTCCGCTGAAATCGGATTTAAGCGAACGTCTCGTCACCGAGCGCAGCAAGTATATCGGGATGTCCCTCAACGGGATCAACCTGATTGAATCCCTGAAATCGGCGGGGATGGAGCAGGATTTCTTCTCCCAGATTTCAGGCTACCTTACAAAAAACATGAACATGCAGATCCGCATGGGGTTTCTCGAGGCGGGCAACGCACCGATCAGCGCGTTCCTGCTATCGCTGACATCCGCGGCGCTCCTCTGTTTCGGGGGGATGCGGTCCATCAGCGGTTTCATAACGGTCGGCATGCTGATCGCGCTGCAGTCGCTCCTCAATCATGTGATGACACCGGTGGGGCAGCTTGCGGGGGATGTTTCCGTCTTCCAGCAGGCCGTCGGGACAATCAACAGGATCGACGATGTGCTGAACGCGAAGGCGACCTCCGGATGGCGGCCTTCAACAAGGCTGATGCCGGTTAAAAGAGGCAACGAGGCCGAGGCTGGCGAAGAAGACCTTCCAGAAAAGTCGTGGAGACTTTCAGGCAGGCTGGAACTTCGCGATATTACCTTCGGCTACAGCAAGCTTTCGCCCCCCCTGATCGAAAATTTCTCGCTTGTCCTGAACCCGGGGCAGAGAATCGCCCTTGTCGGAGGGTCCGGCTCAGGCAAAAGCACCGTTGCAAAGCTGATTTGCGGTCTTTTGACCCCTTGGTCCGGGGAAGTCCTGTTTGACGGAGCCCCCCTTTCGGAGATCCCGAGAGAGACGCTGGCCTTCTCTTTCTCGTTCGTAGACCAGGATATCGTCATTTACGAAGGAAGCGTTCTGGACAACCTCACGCTGTGGGACAAGGGGATCCCTTTCGAGGATGTTCTTTCCGCTGCCAGGGATGCGGCCATCTATAACGACATCATCGGACGCCCTGACGGATTCGGCACGGCATTGTCGGAAAACGGGCGCAACTTCAGCGGAGGTCAAAGGCAGAGAATCGACATCGCACGGGCGCTGTGCAGGAATCCGTCGGTGATTGTCCTCGATGAAGCCACAAGCGCCCTGGACGCGATAACCGAGGTCGAAGTGGACACTGCCCTGAGAAGGCGTGGGGTCTCTTCGGTGGTCGTGGCCCACCGGCTTTCCACCATCAGGGACAGTGACGAGATCATCGTCCTCGACAAAGGAAAAATATGCGAACGGGGAACGCATGACGAATTAATGGCGCTGAAGGGCAAGTATGCCCTTCTCGTGGANGAATTGACCATGGATGAATACGCCGTTCAGCCCGAACAGTTTCCCATAGCTTCACTTGCGAAGCCTCTCGCCGAAGAACTGAAATCCTCTGGCGAGTTGCTGGAAATCCCCTCGAACAAACCGATGAGCCTCTCGGAAACACAGGGGCTGCTCGTTTTGGAAGGGGCGCTGGAACTTTATTTCATCCCTTCGTCAAGCCGGCAATATGCCGGATCCCTGTTCTATGCCTGCACGTTGAATCCCGGCGAGTTCTTTATCCCGCTTCCGGCGGAAGGGATGAACGAAGCCGATTTTGTGGTGAAAGCCCAGCCCAGGACATCCGCGCTCAGACTGCCTTCGGAGTACACGGTAAGTGATGANTTCCTCGGGGTGAAATGGCGTGAGTTCATTTCCAGACTGGAGTTGATCATAGCTTTAAAGCAGGAGGACCTGATCAACCACGTCAAGGCGACGAGGACCACTTCGGCCAATATCTTCAAACGCGGGATAGTCGCCCTGAAGGCTGTTCCTTTCAATACAAACACCGCTTTCCTGAAAGACCTCGCGAAAACGAACCTCGTCCGGCCGAAATCCTGCCTGGTCGCGGCGGTCGCGCACAGCATCGGGCTGTCTGTACCGAAAACGGAGGTCCCGGATTCCTTCTCCATCGAAGACGCGATGGATTCGGCAGGACTCCAGTACCGGGTCGTCGAGCTGGGCGAAAACTGGTGGAGGAAATCGGGTAACGCCCCATACCTGGCAGAATACCGGAACGACGATGGCACCGTGTCTTCCGTCGCGCTGCTGCCGGATGCCTTTGGCATGGGATACAGCATCTACTCGGGAGAATCGTTCTCCGCCCGAAGGGCCACCAGGGAAGAGGCCTCCAGGGTCAAAAGGATGGCCTATCGGGTCTACAGGCCTTTCACGGATGAGAAGGCGACCCTTGAAGGAATCCTGAAATTCGCCATGTTCGGCCATAAGTCGGGCATCACTGCCGTCATGCTTATCGGCATTCTCGGCGGGATGCTGGGAATGCTGATCCCGGAGCTGACGGGCAAGATCTTTTCGACACTGATCCCGCAGGCTCAATACAGCCAGCTTACGATATTCTTCGGCATCATGGCCGCCATTGCCCTGGCTACGGGGCTGTTCCAGGCGACGCAGCAGCTTCTTCTTCTGCGGGCGGAAAGCGAGATCGACAACGATGTCGAGGCCGCCCTGTGGGACAGGCTGTTGAAACTCCGGGTCAACTTTTTCCGTGAGTATTCATCCGGGGAAATCAACGGCCGCATCTGTGCGCTGAGTTCCGTCTGGCAAGTCGCGCGCCCTGCCTTCAACACAATCCTGACCACTTCCATTTTCGGTATTTTCTACCTGGGCCAGATGATCTGGTACGACTGGGCGCTCGCCCTGATAGCCGTGATTTCTCTCGCGGTGCTCGCGCTGGTCATCGTGGTGATGGGTTTCAGGCTTTTGAAGTGCCAACGGCTGGTCCTGAATAACATCAACAACCTCAGCAGCAAGCTCGTGCAGTTTATCTCGGGCCTCGGAAAGCTCCGGGTAGCGGGAGCGGAGGAGCAGGTCTTCTCGATATGGGCCGGCGATTTCGCGACGCAGAGGGACAATACCGCAAAAATGCAGTTTTCCCAGTTGGTCGTCACGCTGGCGACACGGGTGCTCCCGACCGTCATCGCAGGTGTGCTGTTCTACTACCTCGTTTACTACGGCATGTACGACGGCAGCACTCTTGTCGTTTACGAAACCGGCGAATTCATGAGGTTCTGGTCAGCGTACACCTTGCTTCTGAGCGTTGTCGTCAGGTTTTCCAGCTCTCTCATTGCGATTTTGTCGTCATTGCCTGCTATCGCGAATATCCTTCCCATTTTCAACGCGCCGCGGGAGATTTCCTATCCCAGGTCATACTCGGCGGCCCTTTCCGGCAATATCGATATCAAAGGGCTTCGTTTCCGTTACAGCGACAAGGCCCCCTTTGTCATCAACGGGATCGACCTCCACATCGAGAGCGGAGAGTACGTCGCCATCGTTGGAAGCTCCGGTAGCGGCAAATCGACTCTTTTGCGCCTGCTTCTCGGTTTTGAAAAGCCGACGGAGGGCAGCATCTTCTATGACGGAAAGACCTTTTCCGATATCGATGCCAGGAGAATCCGTTCGCAGATAGGGGTCGTCCTGCAGAATGCCGGGCTTTTCGCGGGGGACATCCTTTCCAACATCCTGTGCGGGAGGTCCCTCTCCATCGAAGACGCGTGGCGGGCGGCCGAAATGGCGGGCCTAAAGGACGACATCCTGGCGATGCCCATGGGGATGAACACGGCGGTAGGCGAGGGTTCGGGCACTCTGTCCGGCGGGCAGAGACAACGATTGATCATCGCGCGCGCGATCGTGAACAACCCGAAGATACTCTTTTTCGACGAGGCGACCAGCGCCCTGGACAACAGGACCCAGGCTCTCGTGACGGAAAGCATACGGAAAAACAAGGCAACCAGGATCGTCATTGCGCAGCGGCTTTCCACTATTCGCTCTGCCGACAGGATCATCCTTCTCGACCGGGGCGTCGTGGCCGAAGAAGGCCCCTACGACGAACTTATCGCCAAAGAGGGGCTTTTCTACCGGCTTTGCAGGAGGCAACTATTCTAGGGGGGGAGCCAGAGTGATGCCGAAGAAAATACCGTTTTCCATTCTCCTCTC
The DNA here is from genome assembly GCA_015657435.1 of Synergistales bacterium. Lineage (GTDB taxonomy): Bacteria > Synergistota > Synergistia > Synergistales > 79-D21 > 79-D21. The sequence continues at coordinate 694,487 of JADLKH010000004.1, forward strand.
TGTGGTTTCGATGATGGCTGTCCTGATCTGCGGGTTTGGCCCCGCTCCTGCCCTCGCACAGGAACGGGCCGGGCAGGTGCTGACCCTGGAGGAACTGCTCCAGAAAACGCTGGAGCTGAACAAGACGCTGCAAGCCGGGGAGCACAGCGTCAGGAAAGTCCTCTACCAGTCACGGGCCAGTGTGGCGGGTTCAAGGACACGGCTTGATCTAAACGCCGCGTATTATGGCAACAACGAGGACTATTCCGGCTTGTACCCGAAGTGGGGAGAGCAGGTGGGCATTGTCTTGGCCCAACCGATCGATATCAGCGGAGCCCTGGACGTGCAGGACAAGATCGCAAGAGTGCAGGTCGAGGCGGAGCGGGTCAAATACATGATGGATGCAAACAGCATTCTTTCTTCCGCAGCGCAGCTTTACATCCAAAGTGTCTGGGCAAGGAATTCCATAGCCGGGCAGGAAAGAATCCTGTCTTCTCGCGAGGAGAATTTTAAAATCACCGAGGCGTTGTTCGAAAAAGAGCTGATCGGCAAGCTCGACTACCTGCGTGCGAAATCCAAGGTTGACCAGGTCCGCGCGCAAATCAAGGATTACCAATCCCAGTACGAGCTGTACCTGGAGGGGTTGAGCTCCCTTCTCGACGGGTCTCCCGTAGAGACGGTCCCAGAGCTTGGCACGGTCGAAATCCGGGTTTCGGGCCAGGAAATGTCGAAAATGAGGAACCCCGAGCTTGACTCCATAGAGCTTGCCAGGCAGGTTGCCAGGCTGTCCAAAAAATCGGCGGCTCTCAAGCATGCCCCATCGCTTTCACTGCAGGTGCAATACAATCCGACGCGCCTGGACAGGGCAGAGATTGATTATGATGAATTGACGGGCGGAATCTATCTTTCACTGCCTATCCTCGATGGCGGGAGTTCGGCCAACAGCACCGCGAGCTACGAGGAGCAGATCAAGGAACTGGATTTTTCATATGCGGCCAGGAAGCAGGAGTTCGAGTCCGACATCAAGGCCTACGGAGAACAGCTTAAGTTGTCCCGGGAACAGGTCGAGTTGTGGGATGAACAGAAAAGGGCCACGCAACAGGAACTGCAAATCGCCAACGAGTTGTTCAAGGCGGGAATGATCTCCCAGGCAGATGTCCTTACCGTCATGGATGAACAGCAAAATGCGGAAATCAGCTACCTGTCGGCCCTGCTTAACGTCAACCTCGCGGCCATCAACCTTAAGAAAGCGAGCGGTTCCTTCCTTGATCTCGTGGGTGTGCTTGAGCTTGAAAAAAACGAGTGAGAATGCGGGTGTCGCCTTCCCCATCAAGCCTGATTGAACGCAGGCGCGGCGTACTCAAGGTGGGATTCGCTTGAAGGAAAAAAGGAAATGCCTGTTGCTTCTCTCCCCGATCGAGATCCCCACTCACCCTTATGCGAGTGTCCCTCAACTCGTGACATGGCTGAGGGCAAAAGGGCAGCCGGTTGACGCGCTCGATTTGAATATCGAGTTTTTCTGGTGGCTCATCGAAAAGAACGAAGAAAAGGATTTTTTCTCCTCGGCCTGGGAAGAACTGAAGGCCCTGAATGCCAAGGAAAAGCTCGATACCGATGAAATCTGGAGATTCGCCTCCCTTTACAGGGTATTCCAGCTTCTTGATTATTTATTCCTAACCCCGGACAAATCGTTTTTTGGCGACAGGAGACGCAGGCCCCTGTATCTCCTGACTGCGAACATGTTCCCGGTTGCAGCCATCCCGCTGAAGAGAGGGATCGGCCGGGCCAAGGAGACCGCTTCTTACGAATACATCTCGATAAGATACGGCACGGAATGCAATTGTTATTCCAGCGCCAGTCTGGCAGCTGCAATAGAAATCCCGACGCTTATGGACGATTTTTTCCAGGAATTCCTGGCTGGATACATCGCGAAAAACGATTATCTTTTCGTCGGCATATCGGTGCCTTTCTACTCCCAGTGCGAACCCGCGCTGCGGATAGCCCGTGCAGTCAAGAAGGTACGCCCGGACCTGCATGTCTGCCTGGGGGGCAACTTTGTCGGGCTTCACCTTTCACATGTGGAAAGCCCTGAAATCTTCAGATATGTCGATTCCCTTTCGGTCGGAGACGGCGAAATCCCCGTCCTTGAGTTATGCGCCGAACTCGAATCAGGACCCCCAGATCTGAGAAAGGTGTCCGGCCTCGTATTTCCGGAAAACGGAACCATAAGGAGAAANCCCTCTCAAGTCCCCCTGCCGCTTGAAGAGATCCCTGTCCCGGATGAGGTTTTCGACAGGAAACGCTACCTCAACCCGACCGGCGACTACCTGACTCGCGTAAGGCTTTCTGCCGGTTGCTCGTGNGGGAGGTGCGCCTTCTGCAACATATCCGGATGCGGCCTATATCCGCGGAGGGAACTGGAAGAAAGGAAACTGATCGAGAAGATAAAAAAACTGTTGGCCAGGGGGGAGCAGCGCCTCTACTTCGGGGACGACGAATCCGACCCCGCGGCGCTGGAGCGCTTTGCACGGATTGTCATTGAAGAAAAGCTCGCCTTCCGATGGTCGACGAATGTGCGCTTCAGCGACCGGATGACGCTGGAGTGGGCCATGCTGATGCGCCAATCGGGCTGCAGCAGCCTGACTATCGGCATTGAAAGCTATCATGACCGTTTGCTACGCCATATCCGGAAGGGCACGAGTGTTGCCCTGATCGACCGATGCCTGGAGAACCTTGCCTGGGCCGGTGTCCCTGTCACGGCGTACATGATGGTGGGTTTGCCCACGGAAACGGAGGAAGAGGCAAGGCTTTCCTTTGAGAGGCTGCTGCAGAAAGTGAGGCAAGGCTATATCAAGAGCGTCCTGTACAGCCTCTATTCCGTGTCGAGAGACTCGCCGATCGACAGGAATCCGGGGAAGTACGGCGTGACTCTTCCGGGACTCGATCCTGGACTGGACTTGCGCCCCGGTTTCCCTTCTTTCGAACATTCGGGGATGCCCCAGGCGAAGGCCGTGGAACTGCAGAGCGAATTTACGGAAAGGATCTCCGAAGCCATCGGGAATATGGATTTTGCCGGAAGGCCTGGCCAGGTCAGGACCACGGTGAACGGGATGTTTATTGCGGCCGCGGATGGGAAAGACGCCGGCAGGATTCGCTGGAAAGAGGATTTTATCCTCCCCCGCGAAGGGGCGGAACAAATTTCCCAAAAAGCCTACGATGCGGTCACACCGTCCAAGTTTTTAGTCAGGAGCGGGAAAAAAACGAATCTCGATTCGAAAGACTGACCTTGGCAAAATCGCTCTCCATACCCGGTACATTCGAAGGAAAGGTTTACGGCTAGCCGTATTCACCACTGCTTGTCCGGCAACGGCTGATTAGACCGTTCTCCGTCCCATTACGCACCCTCCCTCCCCTGCTCTTCTTGAGGGCGGGATACACCTAACGGGCAAGGAGGGGATTCCGGGTGGCCATAGAGTTGCGGGACGTTCAGGCGCAGGACGCCGCAGTTCGCGTTCACGTCGGCAAGGATGCTGGCCTGATTTCGCCAGGGAATCCTCCGTCGATTGGAGAGAATCGCTTCGTCTACTCCAGGAGGAGCAGTCCGTAATCGTTTTCTTTACGGGTTGCCGGCCGTTACGCCTCTTATAAGGTTATGCTCAATGATCAGATCGCTGTAAGCAAGTCTCTGGCTCGCATCCTTGCTGAACTGTCTAAAGTCATCCGCGTTCAGTTTTTCTTCCGTTTTGATGCGGATGGCACGGCCGGTCGCCGGCTCAACGAAAATTCCGTTTATCATATAGGACCCGTTACGGAATACGACCGGCACATCCGCGTTTTCGGAGAAGAGGTCCTTTCCGAAGACCGTCTGAATATCTAGTCCCATCAATCCGGCTACCGTCGGCAGGATATCGATTTGCCCCGTGTCGATATCGCTGATTCCGGTGATTCTTTTCTTGCCTGGTAGGCGGAACATCAGCGGTACCCTGCCGGTTTTCTTCCAATCTATGGAATTTTCCATCTTCATCCCGAGCAGTTTCCCCATTTCTTTCCTGTATTCTGCCGGAATGGCGGGATGATCCCCGTATACCACGACAAGGCTCTTGTCCAGAAGTTTTTTTCTCCTGAGGCCGTCAACAAAACGGCCGAACTCGCGGTCAAAATAATGGATCGATAGGAGATAATTGCCGACCAGGGTTCCCTTCAGTTCCTGGGGCAACGCAAGACCTCCGTCGTCCGTTCCCTCGAAGTCAAACGGATGGTGGCTGCTTAGCGTTACGACGAATGCATAAAATGGGTCTTTTACTTGCGCCAAAACCTTCAGCGTCTCTGAAAAAATCACCTTGTCGCTCAGACCGAGACCAATGATCTCACTGTTCGGGATCGTGTTTCGACTGTAATCTCTTTCGAAGCCCAGCCGGTGATGCATGATGAGAGAGTTCCAGAATGGACCGTACGTGCCCTGGAAGGCGACAGTGCGATAGCCCTTTGCTCTCATATTCCACGGCAGGGAATTGTAGTCGTTGCTGTCGAATTCGGTATATGCAGCGCCGGACGGAGCGGGGAACATCCCGGTGTTTGCCATGAATTCGGAATCCGAGCTTAGGCCTCCGGCAGTCTGATTCCAGGCGTTTCTGAAATAGACGCATTCCCTGACGAAACGGTTCAGGTTCGGGGTAATCTCGATGCCATTCACACGGAGTCCAATGACAAAATACTGAAGCGATTCGCACTGGACCATGATCAGGTTGCGTCCCTTGGCCAAAGGGTTGCGGTCAACGGCACGATGTCGTGAAAACCATTCGCGCATCTTATTTATTTCCGCGTCAGGGACCCTTTCTGATCCAAACGCTTTTCGTGCTAGCGAAAGCGCATCGCCCCAATGGAATGTCCCGATGCCGGTCCATGCACAGACGGACAGCCTGTCGTACATGGCGTTGACGATCGTCGGACGGTTGGCGGCAAGGTGCCACACTGTCAGCATCTGTATCGCGATCGACAGTGCAAATGCCGCAGTCGTCATGGCGAGCCTGCCTTTTGTCACACGGGCAAAGCTTATCTTTCTTTTATTTTTCAGAAGCATCAAGGCGATTACGGGGATATCGACAAACAGGAGAATATCTGAAGGCTGGAGCAACGCCCCTATTGATTTCGAGATCACTCCCGCCTGGGGAAGAAGCAGAAGATTCCTGAATATGAAAATGTCAGAATAGTAGCGGATAAAAAGGATATCTGTAAGCGCAAGCACAGACAAGGCGAAATCGAACGCCACCAAAAGCAGTCCTCTGCTTTTTGAAGGCAGTATCGACAGAGGTGCCATGACACACAAGATCGCAGCAAGCGAAGGCACCGCTACTGCCAGTGCCCGCATCGCAAAACGGACTAAGGGATATTTCATGCTGGCGGCAAAAGGCCAGTTCAGGGTATCCGCGATATGGAAATCGACGCAGTAAACCTTAAGCCAAATGATCAGCATCAGGAAGGTTAAGAAGGATAGCTCGTTTTTTCCGAAAATTACTTTTTCCTCTTCAGCTGGCTTCATGAGTCCACGCTTCTTTTATCAGGGATTTTTTCTGTCAGGCCGTGATCAGACAACAAATCGCATTAGGCAAGGTGCTTTCCAACTCCATACGCTGTTTTGGCGGAGGCCCGTCTTCCGTTGTTTATACCTGAAAGATGCTGAGGCCGGCACCCCTGACTTAGGTCGCATTTTCGGGTTCAGGCAGACATTCTCCCACAGATGACGGACAAAACAAACGGAGCCCTCCTTCGTGGGCAGGAGGAGATAGAAAAACAGAGTGTGAGGATGCCTGTAAAGATTAAAAATTGGAAGTATCGACAAAAGGGTTTGGGAGAGAATATGATCTAAACTGATAGTCTATTCGCATGAAGCGTTAAACTATCCAATCGAAAGAAAGAGGGGGTTGCCGGATGGATAACCATGCGAGCGGAAAACGAGTTTTACTGCTTTTTATGGTGTTGGGGTTCGTCCTGTTTCTAACAGGGGTTTCGCCCGCGGCAACCCTGACTGTCGGACCAGGGATTACGAGTATATTCAGGACGCCATTGATGCGGCGAATCCCGGGGACACGATCAACGTCAAGACGGGAACCTACACCGAAGATCTGAGGATATCCACGAACGGACTCACGCTCACGGCCGTGGATGGTCCGGGAACTGCGAAGATCGTGGGGGATGAGGTTTGGGATGAGGTTATCTACATTGACAAGGGTTTGGGCATCACCATCGACGGATTCAAGATAAGCCCGGGAAGCGGGTATGAAACGGAAGGGATTTGCCATGACGGGGGAGAGGTAACCGACCCGGTGACGATCACGAACAACACGATCGAAGGTTTTTCGAGCGCAGGGTTTTCCGCTTACTGGGACGATTTGGATGGGACGACCTTTACCTTCACGGGCAACACTCTGACGAATGGCGATTACGGAACGTATGGGGTGAATATCGGGGGAATTAGGGAAGCGACGGTCAACATCTCCGGGAATGAGATTTCGGACTATCAATACGCGATTCAAGTGGAGAGCAACAACGATATCGTCCCGTTGGAGATACGGATTGAGAACAATACGATTACCGGTACCGGAGCGAGTGACAATGAAGGAATCAAAATGCTGAACTTCGCCCTGGACACGACGTATATCGTGGGAAACACGATCCAGGGAAATCTGTACAATGGAATCTATATTAATGAAATAGGCAGTAGCGGCTTGCCCCCGGTCCTTTACATTGAAAAGAACGATGTCTCGGGGGCGAAATACGGTCTTTACATCGATGACCTGTTGTACGAGCACACGTATGCGGCAGAAGTTTACATCCGGTACAACACCTTCCATGACAACGAAAATGGCTTCACATTCAGCTCCTATGACGGGGCGGTCGGATCGACGGTTTCCATTGTGGATAACAACTTCGTGGGCAACTCGGCCTATGGCATGGAGAACATGGATTCAGTAACGATCAATGCCCAGGGGAACTGGTGGGGTGACGATACGGGCCCTTACCATCCGGTGTCGAACCCGACCGGGTTGGGCAACGAGGTGTCGGATTACGTCGACTACGCGAACTGGCGGACGACGGCCTGGGAGGAAGAGAATGACGAGTCTGATTCCAGCAGCGGCTGCAACACGGGGATCCTGAACCCGCTGTTTTTGCTCTTGCTGGCACCGCTAGGCCTGTTGCTGCGAAAATCCCGGTAGAAAATCTGAACGTTTGAATGGCGACAGGGTCGTTCGAGGGGGAATCTCCGATGGGGAGGTTCCCCTTTTTCGGATGATTGGACCGAATATGCAAAGAACAGCACGAGGAACATTGGAAAGATCAATGAAGAAAGCGATCGGCGACGTACTTTCAGCTTATCAATTTCCGCAAAGGTGTTCGATTCTTTGGGCCAATCGAAGGATAGGGACCCAGTCATGCCTGGTGATATCCTGCCCATGCGCCAGGTCGTCTCGAAGGGATTCGAGATCCTTGAGGGCCCTTTTTGCGGCGCCCGAAGAGGGGAAACCTGATCCTTCCAGGAAGGCGGGATCCTTGAGCAACAGCTGGATCTTATCCGAAAACTGGAGGCAATCGAGCAGGTCCGTTGTCAGGCCACGGCGCTCCCTTTCCGCTTTAAGCCGAGTGGCCTTTTCCAGGCGCCCGCTGGACAGTGTTTCTTTCCAGTCGTTGTTGTCCGGGCATTTTTGGCGGATCAGATTGACCGCGAGCATTTCGATCATCGTGATGATTCCGAAAAGCCACATCCTGACAACGGGATTTTCCATTCCCTCCCGGGAGATGACACCCACAACGGTTCCGTCGAGGGAGACAAAACAGGAATTGAAATGCGTCAGGACATGGATGACGTCGGTTAAGGAAGCTTCCAGATCCACAACCTGGCGCGAATCGAACTTCCTCTCTTCGGGAGAGGAGCGGAAATGGAAGTCGTCGCCGTTGAAATACCCGGTCACGACACCGTTTCGTCGAATCCCGATGATTTTGTTTGCCGCAAATGTCCTCCCGAATTCAGGATTTTCCAGGGATTTTGCATCGAAGGAAAGAAGCGGTTCCTGGAGGTCTCTTGCGGCGAACGCATCCGTGAAAAGCCTGATCCCCCTTTGCCCGGGGAGGAGCTTTTTCGGGAATGCCGATCGAAACAATTGAAGCGTGTTTTCCGTGACCTTCTCCTGAAGGGCGGTTTCCTGATTGATTTTCTTCGAACAGTTCATCACCGTTTCGACGGCTTTTCCGTAGAGCTTCTTATCCCCATCTGCAAGGACTTCCAGGAGAGACTGCATTTCCAAAAGGAATAGGCGTCCAAACCTGGAGTCGTTTCGGCAGATATCCTCGCAGTTGTCGATGAGATCGGCCAGCTTGACCGTCTTTGCCCCCGGGGATGCCCCGGCGAGGTGTTGGCGGTCGATCGCTTTTCGGGCAGCACGGTTCCCGTCGCTCGGTTTGCTGACATCGGTCAGCTGCTTGACGAGTTCCGTCACCTCGGTCCCGAATTCCCTCTCAAGGTCCTCGAACGTTGCGGGAGTGTCCTCGACCGTATCGTGGAGCCAGGCCGCAGCAATGAGAGGTTCATTCGAGCCTACAGAGGCGACGAGCCTTGCGACGGCCCTAAGGTGGACGTCGTAGGGCTGCTGGCTATACTTGCGGAGCTGGTTGATCCTGGAATGGGCGGAAATCGCAAATTTACTGGCCTTTTCCTCGAGGTTTCCCAAAAACGGCCTCCCCGGACGCAACCTAAAAGATCAGGGTTCCGTCGCCTACGGCAAAAACCAGCTTCGATTCGGCGATCGCAGCGTCGTAAATGGAGTCGACCAGCGAATTCAGGGCGGCTACGAGGGACGCGCGGGCGTCGAGAACATCCAGGTTGGTTCCCACCTGCGTTTCGTAGCGAAGCATGGCGATCCTGTAATCCTCCCTGGCTTTGGCTACCTGTTCTCGGGCCACGCTGATTCTGGCCGTTGCCGACTCGAGGTCCGAAGATGCCACAGTCACGTCCTGGACGACCTGGTTCTCCAGGTCCTTGTAACGGTGCAGCAACTCCCGTGCCAATGCCTTGGCTTCGTTGACCCTGCTTTTCGTCTCGCCGTGATCGTATAGCCTCCATTGCAGAGCCAGGATGACATTCCAGTTTTCGTCTTCCGACCCGGGGGNAAACTGGTCGTCGGTTCTCGACACTTCTCCCTGAACGACGACCTGCGGCCAGGCGCGGCCCGCATAGGCCCTTGCCGTTTCTTCGGCGGCTTTCCTGGAGGCGGTCAATCCCGCCAGTTCCGGTCTCATCTTTAGGGCCACCGCGATCCGGTCTCCTTCGAGTTCAAGTTTGGGCGGGTTTTCCCTCCGCTCGTCGACGATACCCTCAATCGGGCTGCCAACTGCCCTCTGGAGTCCGGCAAGGGCAGTTCGCACGGCATTTTCCGCGCTGATCCTTTCCTGTTCTGCCTGGGCAATGGAAACCTGGACTCGGAGGACTTCGTTTATCGCGACGAACCCGGCTCTGAAAAAGGCCTCGACCTGCTTGAGATGTTCGCGGGAGATTCCCAGGTTTTCCTCGGCCACGCGGAGCCTGCCGAACGATCGCTGGACCGTGAAAAAGGCGACCTGGACATTGTTCCTCACGGCTTGCCGGGTTCGCGTTTCCTCGGAGGAACTCGCCGAAAGGCTCAATTCCGCGGCCCGGCGGCTCGCGCTGAGGCTTCCGCTGGAAAAGAGGACTTGAGACAGGGACAGGGCAGTCCGATAGGTTTCCCTGAAGCCCAGGGGGACGGTGACGAGTACGGATGAGCCGTCGGCGGGTCCGCCTATCACCGTTCCCGTGCCGTAGGAAAAAGGCGCATTCTCAAGCCATGATCCCGAAACGCCAAGATCCAGCTTGGGACCGAAGCCGGAGCGGGCTCCCTGCAGCCTGGCGCGAGCCTGATTCGTTTTTTCGACGGCCGCCCCGATAAGCGGGTTCTCCTTCAGGGCCAGTTCGGTAACCCGTTCTATCGACATGTTTTCCGAAGTTCCGTTTGCACTGGTTTCCGAAGCAGGCTGGAGAAGCAGTGCAAGAGCCAGAGCAGCAGTTCCAAGGATCGAGGAAATCTTTCTCATCAGTCATCTCCCCCTAGGGTCACTTGTGGCGGAAAGTCCGTATGCCCCTCTTTTGCCTTGAAAAAGATCGCGTACAGAACGGGTACGACAAGAAGCGTCAATCCCGTCGCGAAAGTCAGGCCAAACATGATCGTGGTCGCCATCGCGGAGAAAAGGACATCAAAATAAAGCGGGAGCATTCCCAGCACCGTGGTCATGGCTGCCATCAGGACAGGTCTTGCGCGGCTTATCGAAGATTCGACGATGGCCCGCCGTATCTCTTTTCCCTCCCGGACTTCCAGGTCGATCTGGTCGATCAGGACGATGCCGTTCTTGATCAGCATTCCGGTCAGGCTTAGGAATCCCAGCAGGGCCATGAAGTCGAAGGATTTGTTCATCAGGAGCAGGCCGACCGTAAGCCCAACGATGGAAAGCGGAAAAGTCAGGAGGATGATGCCCGGTTGTTTGAAACCGTTGAACAGCAGCACGAGGATCACGACGATCGCTACTCCCGCAAGGGGAATCATCCCCATAAGCCCACCTTGCGCCTTCTGGGAATTCTCGTACTCGCCTCCCCATTCCAGGGTGACTCCGGGCTGAAGGGGCAATCCCTCTATCGGAAGCCTCAGGGCGTTGAACAATTCTCCGGGTTTCCCCTTCAGGCTGTCGCATTCCACGGTCAGGGCGCGTTTCCTGTTGATGCGGTATATCATCGGGTCATCCGCGACGACATCGATCGTGGAGGTGAGTAGGGACAAGGGGATCGTACGTCCAGCCATCGGGCTCCAGATCTGGGTTTCGGGAAAACTCTCCCCCTCATGCCTCTCCTTTTCGGGCAACCGGAGGACGATCGGAATGAGTTTTTCCCCTTCCCGGTATAGTCCTACGGAATTTCCCGAATAGGCGAGGTTGAGGGATTCGGCGACGTCCTGTCGCGTCAATCCCGCCTGGCGGGTCCTGGCTTCATCCAGGATTGGACGGATCACCTTGACCCTTTCCCCCCAGTTCGTACGGATGTTGATCGCGTCGAGGTTCTCCCGCATCAGGCGGAGTGTCTTCTCTGCCGCGTCCCGAAGCGCATCCGAGCCTGAGCCGAGGAACCGAACCTGGATTTTCGCCCCTCCGCCCGTTCCCTTGCTGAAGGCTCTTATCCGGGGGTCCACCTCGGGCAGGGTCTTGTTCAGAAAATCCAGCGTCTTGGCCATAAGCACCGCAGATTTTTCCGAATCGACGGCGCTGACGACAAGGTGCCCGTAGTTGGTCGCAGGGTCGGCGGGGGTGTATGTCAGGATGAAGCGCAAGGCGCCCTCGGCGGTGTAGGAGCTTACCGCCTTGGTTTCCTCCTGCTTTAGAAGGAATTCTTCTGCCGTACGGACGTTGTCTCTGGTAGCCTGTATCGTTGATCCTTGCGGTCGCCAGAAGTCGATCGTGAACATGGGGCTCGTCGAATTCGGGAAAAAGGATTTGTCCACTGCGCCAAAGCCAGCCATTGCGGCCACAAGTAAGGCCCCAAGAATGATCATCGTTTTTTTCCTGTTGTCCAGGCATTTTTCAAGCAAGGCCCTGTACATCCTTGTGATCTTGCCGCCATGGGGGTCGACCGCTGGAGATGACTGGAAATCTCCCAGGTAAGTGACCGCAGCCAGTGGGGTGATCGTTACCGCCAGGACCCAGCTTAAAAGCAGGGAAATTCCGACAACCTGGAAAAGGCTGTTGCAGAATTCGCCGGTGCTGTCCGGCGAGAGGCCGATCGGGGCGAAGGCGATGACGGCAATGAGGGTCGCCCCCAGCAGGGGCCATTGGGTTTGTTTGACGACCTCCAGGGCGGACTGGTTCGGTTCTTCTTTTCTTTGCATTTTGACCAGGATCCCGTCGGTCACGACGATCGCGTTGTCCACAAGCATTCCAAGAGCCACAATCAGGGCTCCGAGTGAAATGCTCTGCAGGTCGATCCCGAATATGCGCATCGCGATGAAGGTTGCCAGGATAGTCAATAAGAGGATGGCGCCGATCAAAAGACCGCTTCGGATTCCCATGAAAATAAGAAGCACCCCGATTACGATGGCCAGGGCTTCCGCGAGGTTGAGCAGGAAGTTGCGGATGGAGGATTTGACAGTGTCCGACTGGATGTAGATCTCGCTCAGGGTCATCCCTGCCGGGGTTTGTGACTCGAGTTCCTTAAGCCGTTTCTTGACGTTTTCGCCCAGGACGATGACGTTGCCGCCCCGGGTGTTTGAAATGCCGATCCCCAGAGCGGGCTGTCCGTTGAAGTGCATGAGAGCGCGGGGTGGTTCTTCATAGGTCCGTTTCAGGGTAGCGATGTCGCTCAGTCTGACGAGGGTGCCCGAAGATCCTCTCAAAAGAATATCCCCGATTGCTTCCACGGAGGAGAATGCGCCTGTGGGTTCGATGCGGAGGGATTCTTTTCCCGCTTCCATTTTTCCGGACTGGAAGACCATGTTCTGGGCCTTCAGTACCGATTGGATGTCCCGCATGGAGATTCCCATGGCGGCCATCCGGGCCCTGGGAATTTCCACATAGATGGATTCCTTTTGAATGCCGGAAATTTCCACCTTGGCAACCCCGGTGATCAACAGGAGTTCCTTCTTGAGGAAGTTGGCCTGATCCTCGAGTTCACGGTAGGTGTATCCGTTTCCCGTCAAGGCATAATAGAGGCCGAAAACGTCTCCGTAATCGTCATTGACGACGGACTGGCCGCATCCCGGAGGAAGCTCCCTCTGTGCGTCGGAAATCTTTCTCCTGAGTTCGTCCCAGATCTGCGGAAGGTCCTTCGCGGTGTAGGCGTCCTTCATGTCAACAAAGACCATGGAGAGACTTTCTTTTGATAGCGAGCGCACCCGGTAAACCTGTCCGAGTTTTTGTGCCGCGGACTCGATGCGTGCCGTGACTTCCTCTTCCACCTNCTTGGGGGAAGCTCNCGGATAGGGGGTTGACACGACGGCCGTCTTGATCGTGAAGGACGGATCCTCCAGCTTCCCGAGGCCGGAGTAGGAGAAAAGACCTCCCGCTGCCAGGAGAAACGCCAGGAACCAGGTAATCGTTTTCTTGTCGATCGCGAAAGAGGCGAGATTCATGGTTTCCTCCGGTTATTCCGTTTCACCGAAAAGGCTCACGAGGTCGCCTTCCTGGAGGAAGTTCGCGCCTGCGACGACGATTCTTGTGCCCACCCGGAGGTCGCCGCTGATGACGGTTTTGTCCCCTTCGAACCCGATGACTGTGACGGGAATCGCGTGAACGGTCATCGTTTTTTCGTTGACAGCCCAAACAGATTGGATCTCCCCTGATTTGGGGGTTACCGAGGTTGAGGGAACGGCGAAAAGAACCCGGCCTTCATCATCCTGGGCAGGTGGCTGCGTCCCAAGGGTGAAATGAACCTCTGCCGTCATCCCGGGCAGAAGCAAGGCTCCGGCGGGGCGCTCCATTCTGAACTTCGCGGCATAGGTCTGCGTCTGGGGATCCGACTGGGTCGTGACTTCTTTCAGGGTCAGGGGGAAGGTTTTGCCGGGAAGGCTTTCAAAGCTTGCTTCCGATTTTACATTACCGGCCTGGCGAGCTTTTTCGAGCACGGTTTCGGGCAGATTGACAAGGATTTCAATTTCCGAAAGGTTCTGGAGGCTGACGATCGGCTCATCCTTCTTCACGTTCTCGAAATTCTCAACGTACCTGGCCGCCACAATTCCCTTGAACGGGGCTCTCAATTCGGAGTCTTTCACCATGTTTCTTGCCGCGGCGACCTGGGCTTCCAACCCCTTGATACGGAAAACCATCGCCTGGACATCCTCGGCCCGGGCTCCGGACTTCCCCTTCTGCAACTCCTGTTTTGCCACCTCGTAATTTGTGCGGGCCGCCTCAAGAGTCGTTCGTGCGCTGTCCAGTTCGACCTGTGCGATTGCCTTCTGGGCGAAAAGGGATTCGACCCTGGCGTAAGTCGAGGTCGCCTCATCCAGTCGGGCTTTTGCCGCTGTCATTTGTGCCGTCAGCGCGGCAATATCTTCTGGTCGTGCCCCTGCGCGCATGGATGAAAGCTGGGCCCTTGCGTATCCCAGTTCGCTCTGGGCCGCGGTCAGGTTGATCTCGTAATCTCTTGAGTCAAGTTTTGCAAGCAGAGTTCCCTTTTCAACCTGTTGTCCTGCAAAGACGGGAAAAAGGGAAAGGTTGCCCGCAACCCGGAACGCAATGTCGACCTGTTGAGCCGCAACGATCCTTCCGGNGAAGAACCGGCTGCCGTCACCTTTTTCTCCTGCGAGAACTATTGTTTTCACCGGCCGAGCCGTTCTTGTCACCACCTCATGTTTACCGCTGTCACCCGTCAGGAATAATTTCGCAATGACAACAAGGGCCGCAAGGCCAATGATCGCGATGAAAACTTTCCTCTGGCGTTCTTTGTCCAATCGCCTTACCCTCCCTCGATAGCAGACTATTAGCATGATAAACAATACAACCGGATGGTTTTGCCAGTCAATGGGGCAATGCCAAATTATCCATTGGAATAAACGGGATAAAACTGCCTTTTTCGCAAGTATTGCCCAAACGCCCGGTTTTTACCCAATGAAGGCTAAAAGAGCGTGTGAAGACCGCTGGACAAGCCCCCCGGCTGTACGTTTTATTTTTGAAGGGCAGGAGATTTGGCAAAAAGAGACCGAACCGTCTCCGGTTGAAGCGGGTTGAAGGGGAGCAGGCGATATCCTGACCAACGCAAATCGGAACGATAGGGGCCTCATTCGTGAACTATTCCATTTGGGGAGGCAGAAAAGCGGCAAGATGCGATATCGTTGGTAGGGAGTGTGGCGAAAGCCAGGGAATGGAAATGGATTCGAAATATGAGCAGCAAGGAGGCAAGAGCCATCGTGGAAAAAGACTATGAATTTGTTAAACAGCAGTTGGGGCCTTGTGGCGTAAATTGCGGAAAATGTTTCGCTTTTTCAGGAGGCAACATCTATGACCTTAGCAAACAATTAAAAAAAGCGTTGGGTAATTTTGACATCTACGCAAAGCGTTTTGTCGAACTGCTAGAAGAACCTGTTTTCCTGAAATACCCCGAGTTTAAAGAATTTCTTGATTACCTGGCGGAGCAAAAATGCAAGGGATGCAGAAATGAGCGATGCAAATTGTCCAAGACATGTCAGGTCCGTTCCTGCAGCGAAAAAAAGAATGTGGATTATTGTTTTCAATGCGAAGAATTTCCTTGTGCGAATACAGGTTTTGATGAGCATTTGTATAAGAGGTATGTTGAAATCAACATGCGGATGAAGAAGATCGGGGTAGAGGCTTACTATGAAGAAACGAAGAACTTGCCGCGGTATCGGTAGATCTTCGGCTGATTGTCATCTCCCTTTGCATCGTTCCTCAGGCATGGGCAGGTAATGTCTTTAACGGAAAGAGGTCATGAGGCGTCCGTTTTCCCGGCAAACTTGGGAGAACCTTCAATGCCCGTACAGTTACGGAAAGCGGGTTGTCTCGTCAAATCTCCTCAACCCGTTGTTTCATCCATAACAGGCGGCACAGGACCCTCTATCCGGGGAGCGAGAGTCGCAAGGGAGGGAGGGGATTGACGGGGTACAATTGGTCTATGGCGCTTACAAAAAGGGAACGGAACCTCTCCAATTTTCTTTTCTGGGTGATTTTGCTCGTGGGACTGTTGCTGCCCTGGTGCGTCGGCGCCTGGGTCAAGCTCTTTCTGGAGGTTCAGGGAAAACCAACATGGCCCTGGGGCTTTTTCCTTCATCCCGAAATCCTGCTGGTTGAGATTTTCGCCTCGGTTTACTGGGCTCTTCCTTTCACGGGATTGGCCCTATTGAGCCGTTACGGCTTGGAAAAACAGCTGTCCCTGTTAAACCTCAACCCTATGGAAAGACTGCTGTGCATATCTCTTTCCTTCCTGGTTGGCGTCTATCATGCCACTCTGCTTTTTAAAGACCTTTTCTGGAAATTCCATCCGATTGCCTTCCTGTATCCCTGGTTTGTCCGGAATGGGGGATTGGAGATGCTGGCGGCTCTGGTGGGGGGATGGGTCCTTTTTGGAGCGAAGCACAGGTATTTAAAAAGGGACGATGAACGGTCTTGAGAAGGAGACGTCTGCTTAACGACAAGCACGCTTTTCCCGGAAGGTCTGCTCGTGATCAGTGGGGGAGAGGCGATGACGGAACAGAGTGGCCTGGATGGGTTCAGGAATCACTTGGCACGGCTGCGATGGGACGCGCCCCCAACGGGGAAAGAGGGGTATTGATGAGGCCTCCGAAATTGGGCATGAGGGGCTCTGCGAAGTGGCCAATTTCACGCACGATAAAAGGCCCCGGCAAGGGGGTTGCAGCCAGGGCCTTCTGAGAAGAAGTGGTTGTTGTCCTGTCCAGGTTCCGTGACAGGCCTAGGATACCTTCCATCCCTGCAGTCTCCCTCGGTCGAAACACGCATCTTCTTCTAGGCTTTTTTACCGAATCTACCCTTATTCCACATCCAAACTAGGGGATTTCCCGATAGACAAACAGGCAATCTGGAGGTTTCATTTGACTGAAGATGAACAGGCACGCTCGTCATGGATGATTCGAGACGGACAGAGGCGGTTTGAAAATTTCCGCCTGGGACCTTGAGGCTCGACTGTCGATCCCATAAACACCTCTCGCGAGTAAACCCGCTGCATGCTTTCCGCCCGAACCCGACTTGAGATGGGTTTCTTCACGGCGATTGAAACGGGATAGAGAAGCGCTGCCGGGAAAAAAGGCGCTGGAGGATCTAGAAGGACAGCACACATTCCTGTTCATGAGGAGGGTCCACATGGCTTTATGGCGGCTTACCCCAGATCCTGATCGTTTTGACCATCCGTTGTGGTCCGGAAGCCTGAACAGGGAGCCAGTGTCGGTGATTGCCGCAGATGAGGTTCAGGCCAGAGAAAGAGCGACGGAGATGGACAATAACGACAATGCCGCGTTGAGGACAGCCGGGGCAGATGCTCCGCTGTCCCCCTGGAAGGATTCGTCTCTGGTCCATGCGGAAGTCGTCCGGTTCGACCTGGGCCCGTACTGATCGGAAAGGTGGCGCTGAAGGCCGCGGAAAAACATAACCCGGCCCCGGGAAAATCGGCCGGAACTTTTGTTGGGCTGAGACCGGTCGACCTAGGCGAGGGGGGCCTCCCGTTTCGGCAGCTCGAATTTACCCCTCAGGGGTCGCGGTTGGCTCCAACCCTTCGGGGGTTTGCTTTTCTACTGATTTGTCAAGCCTTGAAAGAATTTCGGCCATGATCTCGTCATGGTGGATCAGATGTTCCATCAGCACCTTGATTTCTGCTTCCGACCGCTTGTTTATCATGAAGTCTTCTTCGGCCATCAACCGATCTTTATCCGCCTGTCTGTTTTGACTCATCATGACTACCGGGCCCGTATAAGCGGCTTGGAAACTCAACATCAAATTCAACAGGATGAATGGGTACGGATCCCATGCCTTGAAGAAATTCGGATCTTTATATCCCTGGTAGGCAATGTAGAGGTTGAACGCGATCCAAAAGAGGATCACGATGCTCTGGCAGATGATGAAAGGCCAGCTTCCGACAACCTTGGCAACCTGATCGGCAACGCGCTGGCCAATCGAAAGCTTCTCCCGGAATTCACGGTTTATGTTTCTCGCATGATGGTCACGGGTGTAGCGCGCCGCCGGACCTTTGACGTGTATGGGCATTTTTCCCACCTCATTTCTGCGAAGTCTATAGCCAACATCATACGCCGACCTGTGCGCTTTTCGGCCGTAGGCAAGGTGGGATTTGCCCTGTGACCGTCGCCGGAGAGGTCCGGACGGCAGAATGCATTGAACGGGGGATGGATGATGGATCATTTCGGCGTTGCGCCGGTCAAACCAGTAATCGATTTTGGCCTGTTGGAGCAAATCGACATCCGAGTGGGCAGGATCCTTTCTCTGGAATCGCTCCCGAAATCGGACAAACTGGTCAAGCTAACGGTGGATTTCGGCGATCGGCAGCGTTCGGTTGTGGTTGGCATGAAGCGGGAAAGGGAAAGGCCGGAGGAAGTTGTCGGGCTCCAGTCCTTATTTGTGGTAAACCTGGAACCCAGAAAGATCCATGGTGTTTTGTCGGAAGCCATGCTGTTCGATATCGGATATGCCGATGGAATCACGCCAGTCCTCGCCGTACCCGAAAAGCCTGTCCCGAACGGAGCGAGAGTCGGGTAGGGGAATAAGGGCATGGAAGTCCCGCCCCTGGAGTTTGCGCGGATTTCACGCACATCAGCCGGAATCTCAAGGCATCAATCTCAGGATGCACCCCTGCTGAAGCGGCGCGGCTATGGGGTTCCCTTAACCTGTCCATCTCAATAGGGTGACGGGTTTCCGGGTCGGCCCGTTGCCGGAGTTCGGGTTATTTCTGCGCCATCCCCTTGTTGAGGTAATACCTGAGAAACAGCTTCGGGCAATGAAGGATTTCGAAGCCCTTGAACCACGTTTCCGGTTTCTTGAGGAAGCAGAGCACGGATTGGGTTTTTAGAATCTTTTCGAGGCATTCCGAATCCCCGAGTCTTTCCCAGTAATAGCTTTCTTTCCCGAAGCGCAGGCTGAGCGACAGATCCTTGATCACGGCATTGGGTACTTCGCAGTTTTCGATGGTCCTTGTCAGCTTTTCATCGGCGCCATTGCCTTTAAGGAAGGAAACCAGATTGCCGAACATCCGCATTTCCACGTTTGCCCGGGTCAGATTCTTTTGCGGGGATTTTGTGCTTTGCCCAGGATACTGGACATAATGGTAGAGGACCCGATCGATGCAGGAGACGCCCTCTGCATGGAAGAGAGCCATGCAGATAAACAACTGGTCTTCCGCATTATGGAGGTTTTCATCGAACGTAACCCCGTTTTTCCTGAGCAGATCCGTTTTGAAGAGGACCCGTGCCATCTGAATCGCCAGCCTGTCCTTGAGCAGGAATCGACTCAACAGTTCCGGACCGGTTTTTTCACATGAAAAAAAGAGCTTCCTCCTTTTAACCCGTTTTATCCTTATGTTCTCTTTATTCACCAAATCGAATGCGCAGAAGACGGCGTCGCTTCCGTCTTCGACCGCTTTCCCGTGAAGTTCCGATAGATAGCTGTTTTCAAACCGGTCGTCGCAATCGCAGAAGACGATATGTTCCCCTTTCGCGAAGGACATGCCTCTGTTCCTTGCCGCGCTGATTCCCTTGTTCGGCTGTGTGACGAGTTTCCACGGGAGGTTTTTCCTGTTGATGAAATCCTTTGCGACGGCTTCCGATCGGTCGGTGGAACCATCATTCACGATGATGAGTTCAAAATCCCGATGAGTCTGGTCTGCAAAATCTTCAAGAGTTCTTTCAAGGACTGGTTCCGCGTTGAAGCATGGCATCACGACGCTTATCGTAACGGACACCCCCTTTCTCAATAGTGGCAGGGGCTCTTGCCGTCATGCCGCCAAAATGAACGAGCAGCGCAGAGGCATCGCCGTCGAGGATTTCCTGGATCTCTTTCGGGGTCGGAGTCTTTGGAGGGCAACAATGGGAAGTTCCGAACCGGTCGTCTCCGTAGGGGCATTTCAATCGAACCCGGGGGCGGTTGCGACGCTGCGGACCGGGATGAATCTTGCTTCCTGAGCGCCACGATTGAGGGCTTCATCGATCAGGGGAGACAGGCGATTTCCGTCATGAATCAAGAACATCCCGAGCCCCACGCTTTCTCAAGTAATATTAAATGTAATTCCGATTTCCCCCCTGCGATATTCCCATTTTACGCCATGCCTCTCCCAAAACGGATAAGTTTAAAATATGGATGAAAGGGGGTGGGGGCTCTTGGGTGTCCCCCGGTTTTCACGAACCTCCCGCCGGAGCAAGAGAACCTTGTGTCCCTTCATCCTTTTTGAAACATCCTGTCCTAGGCAAGTTCGTGTAAGCTTTTTCTCATCACTGCCGAGAAACCTTTGTGAGGGAGGAATGAAGATGAAAACCGTAATTCCGCAGGGTACTCCGAAGGGGAGCGGACACTACGTCCCCGGAGTTATTTCCAACGGGATGCTTTACATCTCGGGGCAGCTGCCGGTTGACCCTGAAACCGGCCTGATGCCGGGAGGTGGTGTGGGAGCCCATGCGAAGAGGGCCTTGGCCAACGTGGAGCGCATCCTGCTGACGGCGGGTCTTTCAAGGGAGAATGTCGTGCAGTGCAGGGTCTATATCCCGGATGTGGCGTATTGGGATGAGGTCAATGGGGTTTATGCGGAGTTTTTCGGCACGCACAAACCTGCCCGTGTGGTTGTGCCCAGCAGGAACCTGCACGGCGGGGCGCTGGTGGAAATCGAGGCGATTGCGGAAATGGAGGCGGACTGAGAAAACGACCATCGGCCGGACGGGGAAAGCCCTGCGGCCGCTGAAGAAATCCTCTCAGACCGCGGACAGGAGAACCCCGGCAACGCTCAACGGGGACCCTGCCAGGCAGGGTCCCCGATTATTGTGACAAACGCGGATTGACTACTTGGGGCAGTTGCAGCCGACGTTTCCCTTGATCATTTCCCTGTAATCCGAAAGAAGGTCGTGTATCCAGCAGTCATCGTTCCCGGCGCTTTCCCGGAAGGTCAGGGCGATGACCTGGGAGACCTCCTGGAGGGTGGCGCCCGCCTTGAGGGCTCCCATAAAGTGCTTTTTAACGCAGGGGGCGGATCGTCCCTTGATGGCGAGGGCCAGGCAGATGAACTGGTAAGTTTTTTCGTCGAAAAGGCGTTTCTCGGCGAACATCGTGTCGATTTCTTCGAACTTCTCCGCGAATTCCGGGAACCACTCTGCAACCAATCGCATGGCAATATTCTCCTCCTCAAAACAGGTTATGAAGTATTTTATAAGCCATCGCTTCATGTGGCAATTTGTGCTCGAATTTGGTCGATTTTTGCTCCCTGTCGGTGGCGAGCGAGGGCTTCAGAGAGAGTTAGGTAAGATGGCGGATGCCAGAAAATAAGCAAAGACTAAAATAGTTATAAAACAAGAACATGTTTTGTGTTGACTAAGACGACCGGACACAAAAGCGAGGTTCGGCCGGAAAGGTCGGGCCGCAGGAGCGATTGAATTTGTTTGGGCGCGAGGCTGAGAAAGAAAACGAGGAGGGGTTTTCGATGAGAGGATTGCTCGCATTTCCGGCTTTCCTTGTTGCCGGCGGAACGGCTGAAGCTGCAGATTTCGGTGGCCGGATCTGCCAATGGGGTTGGGGGAGAGGAATGATGTGGGGTTTTCCGGGAGGGATGTTCATGATGTTTTTGTTGCTTCTCTTGGGAGTGGCGCTCGTTTACGTTCTCTTGAAGAGGCAGGGCGAGTCGCGCCCGGTGGAAGTGTCGAAGGAAACTCCCCTGGAGATTTTGAAGCGCCGGTATGCCAGAGGTGAGATCACCAAGGAGCAGTTCGAGGAAATGAAGAAAGACCTGTAGGTTGACTTGCGGAATCTGAGGGGCCCTCCAAACCGGAGGGCCCCGTTTGTTTGACTGGCAGGAGAAGCCCCCCTCGGGGTGCTTTCATGCAATGGCGTAGTGGTAAAATGAACAAAAGGTAGGACTTTGATTTCCAGAGGGGGGATAAAGATGGATGGAAAGCAAAGGAACAACAGAAAAACGTCTTTTCTCGTTATCCTTGCCGCCTTCTTTTTCTTCGCGAGCCTGCTAATTTCTGGTTCAGCCCTTGCCAGGTCGGTGATGGAGCCGGTGAATCCGACTCCGGCAGATGGAGCGACAGGAGTTTCTACGAATGTGACTCTCTACTGGGAACTTGCGGCTGTTGTGGCGAACCCGCAGTCCTACGACGTGTATTTGGGTACCGATCCCGACCCGACCTATTTCGGGAGCACCGGCGATGTCGAGTATACGGGTCCGGGGGATCTCTTTATGGACGTCGGCGAATTGGAGAAAGGGGAGACGTATTACTGGCGGGTGGTTGCGCATTATTATGGCGATGATCTGACAAGTGCCACATGGTCTTTTAAAACGGAAGGCTCTTCCAGCGGCTGCAGCGCCGGCATCCTGACCCCGTTTTTCCTGCTTTTGCTGGTCCCGATGGGGCTGTTGCTGAAGAAATGCGGGTAGGCCGAGAACGGGCTGAAAAACAAACACTCAGAGGGAACCCCTGATTTCGGGGTTCCCTTTTGTTTTGGGCTTTGGACCGCCGTCACGGCTTCACCGGTTTTGAGGAGCCCCCACTTCCCATCGATGACGGCGGGGGCATCCTCATAAAAGAGGCGTCCCCCCATATCCGGTCGCGGCGAGGTATTCCAGCGAGTTGCTTGTATGTCTCCTTTGATCCGGGAAGTTTCCTCGCGTAAGTCCGGCAGTCGCTCCGCAAATGGCGGCCGCGGGAAGTCCGGACTCCGGAAAGGCGCGTGCAAGCTCGACCGCTCCGGTTTCCTTCCCGACGAAAGGATACACCCTTTGCACATTCGACTCCTGTTTGGGAAGTGCATGAGAAATGATCCGTCTTCAACTTTCTTAATTTTTCTTGACCGCACTTTTACCGGCCCGGAGTTACGATGCCGCGAGCAATGAACTTTCACTTGCGATAGGAAGAAGGAGTGGGAAGATGAAGAAGATGGCAGGGGTCGTGTTCTCGTTGTTGTTCCTTTTTTCACTCGCGGCCTCGGCGCTGGCGAACGAGCCGCAGGATATACAACTGGAATGGGATGCGGGCAATCACACGCTGGCCGTGTCGGTGGCTCACCGGACTCATGACGCCAAACGGCATTATATCAGGCGTATCGACGTGACGGTGAACGGGAAGCGGGTCGAATCCAGAAGTTTCGAGAAGCAACCCGACAACAAGGGCCTATTTGCCCGAATTCCCCTGAATCACTTGCCCAAGGATGCGATCGTGACGGTGAAAGCCTACTGCAATCTGGGAGGGGCAGGGAAGGAAAGCCTGAAAATCTCGAGGAGCGGGGATTGGAAACAGATCAATCCCGGACAGCCTGGCGGTCCTCAGCCGACTCACCCTTACAGCCCCGGAAGGCAATCGCCGGTCCAGCCGGGTAATCCTGGCGGTCCGGAGCCGAATCAACCGGATCCTCCCAAAAACCCCGGAAGGCAATCGCCGGTCCAGCCGGGTAATCCTGGCGGTCCGGAGCCGAATCAACCGGATCCTCCCAAAAACCCCGGAGGGCAAAAGCCGAGCCAGCCTGCAAATCCCGGCGGGCAACAGCCTGGACATCCGCCGGTCCAGTCTCCCGACAAACCCGCTCAACCCTAGGAAACCGTGAAAAAGAAAAGGGAATCTCCATCAGGGAGGTTCCCTTCTTTGTTCCCCGGCTCATTCGTGTCTTCGATCATCTGCAGTAGGCTGCAGATCAGGGAAATTCGCTTTCGTTTTTCGAAAAACCGACTTCTTCACACCCTGCGGCTGCTGTTTACTCTAAATCCACCAGGTTGCCGAATGCGTCAAATTCCATCGATCGAGGACCGTCTACGATCTTCAAGTCGGCATTTGCCTCGATTTCGGGCAGGTAGTTTTCCGAAACCCAGATATGGTCAAGGTCAAGGGTGTTGCGTATCCTCACCAAACTCACTTCCCGGATTTCCGACTTCCCGCAGGCAGAGGCGGCAGCGTAGATTGTATCGATATCGTTGTTCATGATCATAGGGATTTTTGCCATGCAAAGCGGAGAAGAAAGGCTGTTTGTATAGGTTGCCGCCAAATCCAGAGATTGTGCGAATTTCCTGCAGATAAAATCGGCAATGCCCAGACCGGCGGCGTTTCCATGGCTCATCTCGGTCAGCCTAAGAATCGCGATTTTTTTCGGGTGCGGGTATCCTTCCATTTTCATTTCCGGCGCAAACAGAAAACGCCCGGTGATATTGGGATCCATTCCTGCGCCGCTAATTTCTTTGCCATACTGGTCAACAATAAGCGTGTCAATTTCCTGAAAAGCAATATTGGGCATGGCAGCCGCAGCTTCTTTTAGAAGTTCGGGTTCCCGATCAAGAATATCTTGAGGCATAACTGCCTCAAGCCGCTTGGTCTGGTGGTAGGCATTGTCAATGAGCGCCATTGCAAAAAGGATGTTTGTTTTCTCTAAAAAAACTTTCGCGGAGCTTTGGAGGCGTTGACTCATCCCCATAATGCCGCCTGTCTTATGGAAAGAGACCGCGCCCCGGTGTTTGCCAAGTCCAACGATCATCATTTTACAAAGGCCGCTTTCAATCGGGCCGCGAAAATCGGTATGCGGTTTCACGCGTCCGCAGATCACAATGTGGTCGGCGCCGTAGGCATTCGCGTCACAGTTGACTTCAACGCCCTCCGGCGAATGGCCCAGCACGACCGTTTCCATCGTTGCCCGGATAGGCATTTCAAGCGTTTTTTCCGTCATGCCGAGGGACGAGAGGACTTCTATCTGACCTTCGGAAGTTCCGCCTCCATGACTGCCCATTGCGGGCACAACAAAAGGCAAAGCCCCTCTTGCGCGCAACTCTCTTCCGATCGCACGACAGGTTTCGGGGAAATTGGGGATGCCTCTGCTGCCCGCAGTCACTGCAACACTTTTCTGAGCCAGTTCGGGCAGAGGGAGTTTCAACATTTCGTCATGGACGGCTTGGTCGATATCGACAACCTGAATATTGGAAAACCGTTGTTCGACCTTAATCATTTTTGGGAAACCGGTAAAGTTTGTTTTTATCAACTTATAATGGATCTCTTTATCAAAAAACATCGAGAATCAAGTCCCTTCCTGCAACTTTTACCAAGAAGCTTAAAGGAGCCGGGCTCTTCCTACGAATTTCTGTTCGATGAGGTTGGATGTTGGGACAATCTGCCCTAATTCCACCATGGCGTTGATGCTGTGCAGGAGATGTTCTTCGGCAAAGAGTTCCGCCCCGGCAGAATCTTTCGCTTCGATCAGCTTGTAGAGGCGCACGTGTTCCTGGTAGGCCAATTCCCGTCCGCCGCTTGCCCTGGGAGAGGTGTTGATTCTCATCAGGGACAATCCGTCTTCTATGACGGCATAAACGCCTTCATAAATTCGCGATAAATATGCGTTGTCCGCGGACTCTACGATTACGGTGTGAAATGCGGTATTGTAATAGGCCCCCGTTTTTGCCGCTTCTTCACTGGTCTGACCGGCTAATTCCTTCATGTGTTCAAGACATTCACGCATCTTCATGAGGTCTTTATCGTTTCTCCTTGCTGCAGCCAGTCCAGTCGCAAGAGGTTCAATGATCTGGCGCACTTCCATGACTCTTGAAAGGACATCCGCGGGCCATCCGCGAACCTTTTGGAGCATCATTTTTGCTTCATTCTCTTCCCTGGAGGAAAAATAGATCCCCTGTCGCTCGCGAATATCGAGAACCCCCATCGCTTCAAGCGCAATAAGACCCTCGCGCAAGACTGGACGCGACTCCCCAATCGCCTCGGCTAATTGCCTTTCTGGAAGAAGCTTTCCATTAACAACAATATCGCCATTGCGGATCTTATTCAGAAGCTTTTCGATAACCTCTTTTCTTTTTTCGTTCAAAAGGATCATCTCCAGTTGTGTTCTATTTTTGCCTTGCTGGGCTTGGCGGGTAATTCCAAAAGCCTAGATGTGAGCGGAATGCCTTTTCAAAAAGCGGCTAGCGGTGATCGCTTTCAGCGTAAGGGTTATTCAGATTCACCCTCTCTAAATTGCATAAGGGGAATAGCTAAGAAGAACACGCCTTCGCGGTTGTTTCTTTGTTCTTCGGAACACGGTTCTAACTTTAGCAAATACCGGCTTTTTCGGGGCATTTGATTTGCGCTCCATCCTGAAAAACGGCCTGGCGGTCCCTGAGGGCGCCTTGCTGGTCTACCAAGGAAGACCTTGCTATCCTCTTTCGGAGGTATTATAATGCCGCCATTGGAAATTAGTCTACCATGGTCGACCAGGAAGTTTTTGGGAGGGTCTCGATTTGGAACACTCGTTCGATGTTCTTGTCATAGGGGGAGGAGTGGTGGGCAACGCCATTGCCCGCGAGCTTTCACGCTTTCATCTGAAAACGGCCGTACTGGAAAAAGCGCCTGACGTGGGATTGGGGACGAGTTGCCGCAATAGCGGCGTGCTTCACTCGGGCATCAATTATCAGCCCGGAACCCTCAGGGCCGCACTGGCTGTTCGTGGAAACTCGATGATGGACACGATCTGCTCCGAACTGAAAGTGAAAATCAAAAGGATCGGAAAGCTTACGACAGCCCTTGACGAAGACGAACTGCCAGGCCTCCGGCAACTTATGGATCAGGGGACGGCAAACGGGGTGCCGGGTCTAAAAATACTCGATTGCGCCGCAATGCAAAAAATTCAACCGGGAGTTGAAGGAATCGCTGCGATATGGAGTCCGACAAGCGCGATCACTTCTCCGTACGGTTTGACGATTGCCCTTGCCGACAATGCCTGTGCAAATGGCGTCTCTTATTTTCTCCGGTGCGAGGTCTGCCGCATCGAAAAAGAAGGGAAAAAGTTTACGGTAAGGACAAGGGATGGAAAGAAATTTGCCGCCGGTCTGGTGATCAATTCCTCCGGACTTGCAAGCGGAAGGATCAGCGCCATGGGCGGCGTGACGGAAGGAAACAATGGCGAGAGCCTGAAAATCTGGCCCTGCCGCGGCGAATACTACGTGCTCGACAAGCGCCTTGACGGGATGCTGAAAACCCTCATTTATCCCGTTCCCGGCACAAAGGATGCGGGGCTGGGAATACACCTCACCCCCACAGTCGACGGCAATATCCTGATCGGGCCAAGCGCGAATTATCTCTCCGACGACATGTCCGAAGACTACAAAGTGACGGCATCGGTGCTTGAGGAGCTCCGGCGGGCGGGGCAGAGCCTTCTTCCCAATTTGAAAGTCAGCGACTTTATCCGGAATTTCGCGGGCAATCGTCCGAAACGCACTTCGCCGGCCGAGGGAGGAAACGAAGACTTCGTCATTGAAGAGGCAAGAGAGGTGAAGGGATTCATCAATCTTGTCGGCATCGAGAGCCCCGGTTTGACAAGCGCACCGGCAATCGCGGAGATGGTGCGGGATCTGGTCTCAAATCATATCCCGCTTAGGGAAAAGGAGGACTTTGTCGCGGAACGTCCGGGTTTTGCGGCACATTTCTGCGAACTTCCGATCCAGGAGCAGGAACGCCTCATTCAGGAAGACCCCGAATACGGCGAGATCATCTGCCGTTGCGAAAAGATTACGAAGAGAGAAATCCGGGATGCGATAGAAAATCCCCTCGGAGCACGGACGCTTGTGAGCATCAAATACCGGGCGAGGAACGGAATGGGGCGGTGTCAGGGAGGGTTCTGCACACCCAGGATAGTCCGCATGCTGCGCGACGAATATGGCTTTGAGGTCGAGGATTATCTATACAGAGAAGCCGGATCCAATCTCTTTGTCGGAAATGTGCGGGAAGGGGAAGGGAAGTAATGATACGCGAAAGACACGATCTGGTGATCGTTGGAGGGGGGCCCGCAGGACTTGCCGCTGCGGCGGCGGCCAGAGAGGCGGGGTGTGACGACCTCCTGCTGATAGAAAGAGACAGGAATCTGGGCGGCATCCTGAATCAATGCATCCATGACGGTTTCGGCATTCATGCCTTTAAGGAAGCGCTTTCAGGGCCGGAGTATGCCGATCGCTTTATTCGGAAGGTTCAAAGCCTCGGCATTTGCGTTATGGAAAAAACCATCGTCCTTGAACTCTCAAAGGAGAAAATACTTCGCGTGAGCCGCGAAGGAGAGACAAAGGAGATAGAGGCGAAGTCGGTTGTGCTGGCGATGGGATGTCGGGAACGTACTCGCGGAGCCCTTTCGATCCCCGGTCACAGGCCCGCCGGGGTGTACACGGCTGGGATGGTGCAAAACCTCGTGAACCTGGAAAACATCATGCCCGGAAAACATGTCGTCATCCTGGGTTCGGGTGATATCGGCCTCATCATGGCTCGTCGCCTCACTCTTGAAGGTGCAAAGGTGGAAGCGGTTTTTGAAGTGCTGCCGTATTCAAGCGGATTAAACAGGAATATTCGCCAGTGCCTCGACGATTATGGAATACCGCTTTATCTGGCTACGACCGTAATAGACATTCATGGCCCAAACGGCCGGCTTGAGGGAGTGACCGTGGCGCAGGTCGATGAAAAGCGTCGACCTGTAAAGGGTACAGAGCGTTTCGTGCCATGCGACACGTTGTTGCTCTCCGTAGGTCTCATTCCTGAAAACGAACTGACTCGAGGAGCCGGGATCACAATCGACGAAGCCACACAGGGGGCTTTTGTGGACGATTCCCTAATGACAAAGATCCCTGGAGTTTTTGCCTGCGGCAACGTGCTTCACGTTCATGATCTGGTTGACTTTGTATCAATTGAAGCGGCTCGGGCGGGCAGGAATGCTGCGCTCTACGCGGCAGGCAGACATTCTTCCGGAACGGAAGGGATTGCGGTGAAGGCGGGCCGCGGGGTGCGGTATGTCGTCCCGCAACGGGTGAGTCACGGCGAAGATGTGTCTCTTGCCTTCAGGGTTACCGACCCGTCGCGCGACAGGGTCATCGAGGTTTCTGACGGAGAGCGTGTCATAAAAACAAGTCGGGAAGCCCGGCTGCATCCGGCTGAGATGGTCTGGCTGAATTTGGGAACGGTTGATCTCAACGTCATCAAGTCTCTGGAGGTCCGCGTGAGATGAGCGAACGGGAATTGGTCTGTGTCGTCTGCCCGAACGGTTGCTCGATTCATGTTGATTATGAAGACGGAAATCCCCCGCGGATCGTAAGGGCTGAAGGAGCGCGTTGCCCACGCGGCAAAGCTTGGGTGCAGCAGGAAATGGAAGACCCGAGGCGGACGTTCTCAACAAGCGTGCTCGTGCCTGGCGGAGATTTTCTGGAGGCGAGCGTTCGTCTCACGAAGCCGGTGCCGCTCTCTAAGGTTTTTGACGTCATGGAAGAAATAAAGAAAGTGAAACTGAAGCCCCCTCTCGAGATAGGGGATGTCATTCTCACAAACCCGGCCGGGACAGAAACTGAAGTCGTCATCACAAGAAACGTGATTGCAAGAAGAACGTCTTGAAAGAGTCAAAGGAGGAATTCGCAGTGAGGGAATATACGACAAAGTATGACGATCTGTACAGAGTGGCGAAGGAAATGTTCATGGGACTCGGATATTCGGATCATCAGGCCTCGACGGTGACAAATTGTCTTGTGGAAGCCGACGCGCGCCACCTTCATTCACATGGTGTTGCGGCGATGATGACCTATGTCAGTCACTTGAAGGCAGGGAATTTGCGCCTTGATGCTCCGGAGCCGACGACTGTTTTCGAGACGCCGACCAGTCTTGTTCTCGACGGCCATTCGGGCGTCGGTTATGTCATCGCGGATATCGCCGTCAAAAAAACCATACAGAAGGCGAAAAAGTCCGGCATCTGCATCACGACGGTGCGCCAGGCAAATCACTACGGTTTCGCGGGTCACTGGCCTGAAATGATGGCGCAGGAAGGACTCATCGGGATCACCTGCACGAATACGGTCCGCTGTGTCTGTCCGACGAGAAGCGCGGAGCGCAACATGGGGACAAACCCGATTTCGGTTGCATTCCCGACCTGCGGCGATGAACCGATGTTCCTGCTCGACATGGCAACATGCGTCATGGCTCACGGTAAGCTGTGCCGAAGCCAGGTCTTTGCCGAGTCGGGGGTCGTGCCTGAAGAGATCATTGTCGACGGCAAGGGGAGGTGCCTGACGGATTTCAAGGAGGCATTGGAGCTTCTCTTCCACGGTGACGACCGAAGCGACTCTCCGAAGCCCGATACGGGAGGACTCCTTCCTCTAGGCGGCTCCACGGAGACGCACAGCGGACATAAGGGGTATGGCCTTGCACTGCTTGTTGAACTGCTTACGGGCGGCCTCGCGGGCGGAATCCCCAGCAAATTCATTCCGCTTGCCCATGAAGGCATCTGTTTCTTCTTTATGGCTATCGATCCCGTGCTCTTCGGCGATACGAAAAAGGTTTGCGAACATGTCAGGAACATCATCGAAGAGTACCGGAAAACCACGCCGATCGATCCGGACCTTCCGGTCCTCATCCCGGGGGATAAGGAGCGAATTTCACGTGAAAACGCTCTGAAGAACGGAATCAAGCTAAGCCCCGAAATCGTAGAGATTCTGCGTGAGGTTGCCAGAATTACGAACAAAGAGGCGCAATTGGAGTCGATTCTGGAGAGGGATTGATTTTTACGCTTTCGGCTTTGGGAATGATCCAGAAAGATTGAAAGGAGGCTGTAGCCGTATTTTCGGATGGGACTGCACAAATAAAAATTGGGGGTGCCACGGATGAAAAAAATAACAGGAATGACTATTCTCGCTATCCTTTTTGTGACGATGGCATTTGGTACCGCTTTTGCAAAAGAAGAGTTCCGTATTAAATTTGGATACAGCGCAACGGACAAAGAGAACAACTTCAAGGTGTTCGAAAGTGTCTTCAAGAAATATGTGGAAGAGGCTTCAAAGGGGCGTATCGTTGTGGATCTTTATCCCAATGCCCAACTTGGCGGAGAGCGCCAAATGCTAGAGGGGATGACCCTTGGAACCGTTGAAATGGCCATGCTTTCACCTGGCATTGCGGGAAGTCTCAGTCCGAAATTTCAGGTTCTGGATTTGCCCTATCTCTTCAAAGACAACTTTACGGCATACAAAGCGCTTGACGGGAAACTGGTGGATATATTGAACGAGCAGCTGAATCCTAAAGGGGTTCGCCTCCTTGGATTTGCAGAAAATGGATTCCGCGAAATCACGAACAACGCAAAAGTCATCAAGACGCCGGCCGACCTGAAGGGCATCAAGATTCGCGTCCAGCCGATTCCGGCACACTTGGCCCTCTTCAAGGCTTTGGGTGCAAATCCGACGCCCGTCGACTTCGGAGAGCTTTACACGGCCCTTCTTCAGAAGACCGTCGATGCACAGGAAAACCCCATTACGCTTATCTACAGCTCAAAGCTTTACGAGGTTCAGAAGTACATTTCCATGACAGACCACGTCTATGCTCCTTCTGCACTGTTCATTAGCGAGGGTTTCTACAAGAAGCTTCCGGACGACCTGAAGAAGGTGCTTATGGTCGGAGCCAAGAAGTTCCGCGATGCGTCAAGGAAGAGCCAGCAGAAGGCTTCGAAGGATCTCATCGTGCAGCTGAAGAAGGCTGGGGTTAACGTCTATTACCTGACACCGCAAGAGAAAAAGGCCTTCATGGACGTTGCGAGGACTGTTTACAAAACCATGGAACCCGTGGTGGGTGCGGACCTGATCGCACTCGTCACCTCTTACAACAAGTAGTCGGGGAATATAGCGCCAAGAACTTTTTACGGGGAGAGATTTTCTGATCTCTCCCCGTAAATCAGGAAGGGAGCAGGGGGATGCTTAGCATATTCAACAAAATAGAGGAAAAATTCCTGATACTTAACCTCTTGGTGTCGACAATCATCGTGTTTCTGAACGTTGTGCTGAGATACGTGTTTAGTGCATCTCTTTCATGGGTCGATGAGGCAGCGAGATACATGTTTCTTTGGCTTATCTGGGTTGGAGCAGACTATGCCATGGCGAATCGAGCGCATTTGCGTATTACGATGATCCCCGACAGAATGCACGGCAAATCGCGCATAAGGATTGAATGCCTTGTGCTGGCAATATGGCTTTGCTTCTGTGTTTTCCTCGGATACCAGGGGGTAAAGCTCGTCACCATCGTTGTCGCGCAGCAGCAGCTTTCAACGGCTATGCAGATCAATATGGGCTGGGCTTATGCCTGTGTCCCTTGCGGTGCAATATTCATGGCGATACGGATCTTTCTCGATATCCTTTCGGTCATTCGCACGGGCACCATTCCAGGCGCAGGAAGCAACGATCCTAAAAAGTTGGCGGAAGAAGCCTTGGAAGGGGTGACCATGTAAGTGGATATTGGAGTTTTATTCGGGGTCCTTTTTGTCCTTCTCGCGCTGTCGGTTCCTATAGGGATTTCCCTTGGAGTGGCTACCGCAGTTACGATTTTCACTTTCAGCCATTTACCGCTTGTTCTTATCGCGCAAAACGCCTTCACCGGAATGGATTCCTTCCCTCTTCTGGCGATTCCGTTCTTCATGCTGGCTGGTTCCCTGATGACCTATGGCGGAATCTCGCGCCGGATCGTTGCGATGGCCGAGTGCCTGGTCGGTTTTATCACGGGTGGTCTTGCGATGGTGACGATCGTTGCCTGTATGTTTTTCGGCGCGATCTCGGGGTCCGCTGCCGCAACAGTCTCTGCAATAGGCTCCTTCATGGTTCCGATGATGGTTGAAAAGAAATATAACCCTGCCTTTGCCGCCGCGGTCATCTCGTCTGCCGGAACGATCGGATGCATCATCCCGCCGAGCATCCCCTTCGTCGTATACGGGGTCATCACCGGGACCTCCGTCAGCGACCTTTTTATCGCAGGCATCGTCCCTGGAATCGTGATTGGGATCGCGCTGATGGTCGTCGCATTCTTCATCAGCAAAAAAGAACAGTATCCCCGCATGTCCAGCTTTCCGACCTTCAAGATGGTGCTAAAGGTTTTTGGCGAATCGATCTGGGCGCTATTGGTTCCCGTTATTGTTCTTGGAGGCATCTACGGGGGAATCTTCACCCCAACGGAGGCCGCCGTTGTGGCGACTGTCTACGCTCTTGTCGTCGGGAAGTTCATCTACAAAGAGCTGACCTATGAAATTACACTCAAAGCTTTCAAGGACGCCATCATGGTCATTGGCGCAACTCTGTTCATGGTCGGGCTTGCGACATCATTCGCTTCGTATCTCTCCATGGAAAGAGTCCCGGTACGAGTCGGTTCATTCATCCTCGGTTTCGCACATAGCAAATTCCTGGTGCTCCTCCTGATCAATGCCGTTCTTCTCATCATCGGATGTTTTGTTGACAACATCTCTTCGACGATCATTCTTACGCCTATATTCCTTCCTATCGTTACAGCGCTTGGCATGGACCCGATACAGTTCGGCATGATTATCAGTATCGGTCTTGCCATCGGGTTTTCAACTCCGCCGTATGGATGCAACCTGTTCATCTCTTCAACGATATCCAAGGTTAGCGTGGAAAAGATCTCTTCAAGGCTCGTGCCGTTTATTCTTGCCATGATTTGCTGTCAGTTGCTATTTACATATTTCCCATGGTTCTCTCTCTTTTTGTTGAATAAATAGTGTCACTCGACTTGCGCAAAAAAGAAAATACACGGTCTTTATTGAAGCGATGTGAGTCATTCTCGCCTCCGTAAAGATTACTCTTGGTGTTTTGCCTTTTTAAAGCTTGAAAATCAACCCTGAGCCGGTCACTGTTTGATGAAGGATCGAGTTGATAAAATTACTTAAGATCAAGGGGTGTTGATGATGGAAAAAATTAGAGGGATCTACACGGCGCTCTGCACACCCGTAAGCAATGGCAAAATAAACGGTGAAGCAATGGGGAAATTGGTCGATTTCGTCATTGAAAACGGAACCGCAGGACTTGTCGCGCTAGGTGGAACGGGAGAATATTGCGCTCTCTCCAACGAACAGCGCGTCGAAGCTCTCAGGGTGACGATCGCGGCAAACCGCGGTCGCGTCCCGGTTGTTGCCGGCATTATCGGCCCAGGGCTTCCCGAGACGATCGAAATGGGAAATAAGTGTAAGGATCTAGGTGTCGACGCCATTATGGTTGTAACGCCGTATTATGTCGTTTCCAGCCAGCAGGGGATTTATGATTATTACCGGCAGGTGATGAAAAACGTCAACCTTCCCCTTATTCTGTACAACATTCCCTACCGCACCGGGGTGAATATGCTTCCGGAGACGGTCGAAAGGTTGCTGGATAATGACGATAAGGGGCAGATTGTCGGAATGAAGGAATGCTGCCCCAATATGGGACAGGTTCTGGAGCTGCTTTCCAAGGTAAAGGACCGCACATCGGTTCTCACGGGCGAGGAGTTTCTTTTCTTCCAGGAAGTGTCCTGTGGCGCACAGGGCGGGATTCTTGCCACATCAAACCTGTTGCCGAGGCTCTGGACTGATCTCTTTGACCTGATACAGGCCGGAGAGCTGGGAAAAGCTTCCGAGATCGTGATAAGGGTAACTCCGCTTCTTCGCCTTATTTTTGCCGAATCAAACCCGGGGCCGCTCAAGGAAGCGATGAAGATGATCGGCATGGATTGCGGTGACCCATTGCTACCGCTTTTGAAGCCGTCAAGCCAGCTTGTTGAATCGCTTGAAATCGAGCTAAAAAAGCTATTGGCCTGGTATAAGTAGGATTTCCGCGTTTCCTCCCGGGAGAAATATTCCCGGTATCGACACGGACGCCGGCAGATCACGCATAAGAGGGGCTTCGGCCCCTCTTATGCATTTTTCATGACAAGGTCCTGTAGCAAAAGGGGGGTCATTGCAGGAGCGCGTTATGCCCTCGAAGAGGAGGGTGACGGTCCGTTTTATGGGGCGTAGATTTCAAGCCCGGCCCGTTTTGCGGCGTTCCTGAGGTGGGTTAAGCTCGCCGTTCGGGCATTTTCTGGATTCTTGGACAGAATCCCGTCAAGAACCGCCTTGTGCTCGGCGAGGACAAGCGCAGCACGAGCGGGATCCATCATCGTGTTGAGCCTGAGTTCCCTGGAGAGGGCGCGCAGGCGTCCGTAAAGAAAACCGAGGAAATCGCACAGGACGGGATTGTGGCTTGCTCTGGCGATGGCTTCGTTGTAAAGGAGATGGGCTTCTTCACCCGGCAGGTTGGATTCAACCGCCTTGGCCATTTCGCTGAAAGCGGATTTGATGGCCTTCCTGTCGCTTTGCGTGTGCCGAAGCGCGGCCAAACCGGAGGCCTCCGCTTCTAGGATGGCTCTCATTTCATAGAGGTGGTTCGCCTCCGCACGGGAAATACTCTCGAACACATCCGAAAACCGGAAAGCCTGGCGTTCTCCAGGGGCTTTGACGATAATTCCCCTTCCTTGCCTCGATTCCAGAATTCCGTCGTATTTCAGGCTGGCCAAGGCTTCGCGGATAACGGTGCGGCTGATCCCGTACTTCTTTGCGAGATCGATTTCGGTGGGGAGGCGGTCCCCAGGCTGAAATGCGCCGGAGCGGATCTCACCGAGCAATAGCCTGGAAACCTGCTGGGAGAGGCGTTCCTGCTGTTTTAGAGGCGATTGGGGTTCTTCTTCCCAAGTTCCGGTTTTTTCGGTCATGTATTCCATCCTTTCAGGTCACTTTCTCATCAGAGCTCTGGCCATAACGTTGCGAATTCATGTTACCCCTGCCCGGGGAGCGGACAATCCTCCCTTGGTGGGCAGTCGGCGGTTTCCCTCTTGACAAAAGTTTGTATGATTATAATATTATATGATCGTAGAGGGAAGATGGGCAGGGTGAAAATCCGTTCTTCATGCGAAAGGTCGAATCTTTTGAAAAGGAGAGGCTGTCGTTGAGAATGAAGGAAGCCTTGATGCTCAAAGGGGCACGTACCATCGTCGACACGTGTGTTTCGGTGAAGGCGAACGAGCAGGTCTACATCGTGACGGATATGGTGCAGGAAGGGATCGGGAAGGTTCTTGCCGCCGCTGCGGTGGAGCGGGGAGCCGAGGTGACGGTGGGGATCATGACCCCGCGCGCGCGAGCTGGTCAGGAACCGCCGAAGATGATCGCGGAGGCNATGAAGCACGCCGACGTCGTCCTCTTGCCCGTCAGTTTTTCGGTTACCCACACCTACGCAGTCAAGGAGGCCGCTGCGAACGGGGCCCGACTCCTTGTATTGACTGATTTTACCGAGGACATGTTGATCCGGGGTGGGATCGAAGCGGATTTTCGGCAGTTGAANGCGGTGTGCAAATCGGTTGCGGAAGCTTTTGGCCAGGGGAAGCGAATTCACCTGACCTCTCCGGGTGGAACCGACCTGGTTATGGATGTCACGGGGCGTCGCGGCAATGCGCTTTACTGCATCGTCGAGCCGGGAGAGTTTTCCACGGTGCCGACGGTCGAGGCGAACGTTTCTCCTGTTGAAGGAACGGCAAATGGACGCATCGTCGCCGATGCGAGCATCCCTTATCTCGGAATCGGCGTTCTGGATGAGCCGGTCGTTGCCGATGTCAGGGATGGGTTCATCACGAAAATCACCGGGGGTCGCCAGGCAGAGACCCTTTTGAGAGATCTGGAAAGCCACAACGACAAAAACAGTTTCAATATCGCGGAACTGGGAGTGGGG
>JADLKH010000006.1 GCA_015657435.1 Synergistales bacterium
AAAGAAGAGATCAACCTTTCAGAATATTTTTCGCACAGAGATGAATCAGTAATAAGGTGATCTGCAGGTATTCAGGGATACGGGTTGAGTCAAGGAGGACGGGTCGCGTAGCCGAGGGGCTGATTGCGAGAAGAGGGAGGCAGCTGGCAAGGGGGGGTCCGACGACCCAGGCGCAGCAGCCTTCGACCCTCGACCATGGAGAACAGGTCCGATCCAGTATGTTGTCCCAGAGGCCGGGAGGATTTGATATGTAGCCGGCAAAGCAGTGGCCCAACGAGTCGGGCGAGCTCTTTTCGCGTTAACCGCGTGGGGTTCGGCTTGTGCGGGGCCAAGGCAATCCGGCAGATCCCTGCGTGATCGGTCGCCCTCTTTCACAGACCGATCGTTTGGTTCTGCTTGGATGACGATCCGGTCAGCGTTTTGATTTGGGCACATCGCCCGGAATCGGTCCGTTCGAACAAATGGCGAGGTTATTCACGATCGCGCATTGGGTTGCGGACAACTTCTGCACGTATTGTCCATTGATCCTGTATTGTTCAGGTCCGAGGCGAAGTCTCCAAAAGATACAGGGTACCTGCAAAGGGCGATCTCTAAGGCGGAGGAGGGTTTGTTGACAGG
This sequence comes from Synergistales bacterium, assembly GCA_015657435.1. Taxonomy (GTDB): domain Bacteria; phylum Synergistota; class Synergistia; order Synergistales; family 79-D21; genus 79-D21. Next base: position 619 of record JADLKH010000006.1, read on the forward strand.
GCGCCTCGTAGACTCGCTCCGAAGAGGCGTCGCGTTTGCACCGTGCGAGCTGTGGGAGTGGCCTCCGTAATCGGCTTCCCAAATGCGAAGTCAGAAGAGGTCGAGAGCGGAGCTACATTAGGCGCAAGGGACCATGCGGAAAAAAGGGCTGGCGATTCCTCTCGTCTGGACCTGCTCAGCGGTACGCTCGCGGGAGGAAGTAAGAAGGCTGTCGCAGTTGCCTCTGGGAGATTGGGACGCTTCGGTCGCGTAAAACTGATAGAGCGAGATTCTCCTGTGAAGCTTCGAATGGCGAAATTCGGTACACGTCCCCCCTTCCCTCAAAGGATCACCCGAGCACGCTATTGCATCTTATAATGATAGCTAAACTAGTACTTGTCGGCATCGTAAGGCGGGCGCCACTCTTCGGAGCATGAGAGTGCGTCGGACACGCCACGCGCTCCGCGCTGCCGTCAAAATCCGTTATCTGCCCTTATGCGGCGGCGGCCAACCCCTCTCGCCGGATAGTGTCCGGGTTTTCCAAAATCCCTCATGCGAAAGGCTCTTAGTTCCCTGTGACCGGATGAACAGTGCGACAACCCGAAGCGGCCCTGGTCGTCCCATTCTAGCGCGAGACTATGTTGGGTATTAATTCTGGCCGCCTTTGTCAGAGGTGCCCCGGATTCGAGGAGCGGGCGTCAGCAGGAAGGTTGACGCGCTTACTTCTTGACATCGTTGCAATGTGCAAGCCCAGTGAGCCATCTTTCCGCGGGAAACCATGTCCGCGTTTCTTCACGCTCGGCAATGGCGGCCGACATTTCAGCTGCTGGATTCATGTTCCTCCATCCCAGTACTCGCGGGAACTCGACGGACTCACACTGCACCGTCACGAGAGGGACGTGGACAGGGCCTGTCTCCCTGCCCTGCGGGAGCAGGACAACATCTACTCCGGGCCAAAGAGTCGCGTCCAGATGCCTCACTGGGAAAGGGTCGAAGCATTCACGAGATCCAAGCCTTTCACAGTTCTCTTAAATTCGACTTCCAGGATATCGTTGAAGCTATTGATGGGCGTCTGTGTCCTGCAGATACGTTAATGGAGCTGCGAGAAGGGATGATGTCTGATTCCTTCTCGCCTGTGCGTGACGGGCGCTTTGAATCTTCTGACTTCTGCTGTTGCGAGACTTGCTGTAAGCCCACGGTCAGTGTAGGAACGATTTTCATCGATGGACCTTACACGCTACAGTGTTGTGCTTCCGAACCTTGCTTCCCGGCTCTCGCCGCGACAAGCCGAGGTCGGTCTGACGCTCAGGCGTTGTTAACTGAGGACAGTTTCCGCCCCTTTTCCTCTTCCGAGGGTTTGTGCCTGGGATCGATCATGGGCGGAACGAATTACGCCGTGTATTGTTTAACGTGTAGCCCGGGCCACGTGCACTCACTCACTCCTTCACAGGCGCTTTGGGCAGCTGATCAATGGACACACTTCAGAGCCGCGCTCAGAGATTTGTTCGGATGATCTGGGTGCAACCGGCCCGCTTCAGACCCACTCAGTTTTTGTCGGGATCATGTCTAGTTGTGGTCATCCAGGCGAAAAAGGGAAATTGACGGAGGCTGCCATAACGGGGTCCGATTCGTCTCAGGGCGGACAATCTTCGAGCGAAGGCGTGGNAAGGCTCTCCATCGAATNGATGGCCTCTGCCAGAGTTTTCGCTGCAGTTTGTCTCCAGAGAAGAAATCGAGGGAAGACAAAGAGTTTGAGGAGGGCTTTCTTGGAGGCAATCGATTGCGCAAGGAGAGTTCTGAGTCTCGGGACTATTTTGCCCCATTTTTCATCGAGGACAGCGTTTCGAAGGGGAGAAACAACAACGAGATCGCGATATGCCTTGACAGTTTCTTGCCCAACAATNNGCTGTTTCGATAACTTATGAGGCCGGATTCCATTCGCTTCTGGAGCGAAATGTCNGATTCCCTCCGGATCTGGGCAAGGGCAGATGGCTGATTTCGGGGAGCGAATTGTCACTTCTCTGCCGGCAGTGCGAACAACGGCGAGCCAAACGGGCATTGCCGACGATGATAAAAACGGGACGTTCGTTTTCTTCTATAAGGTGTTTTTCCACCCCGGCACGATCTCGGGGATGATTTCTCCGCTGTTTCGCACCGAATGACGCCGATCTTTGATCCGGATATCCTTCCGGACCACTTCGTCGGCATTATGAAGGCTTGCCCGCTGCACAATGGTTCCCGAGAGCGGAATCGGCTCAAGAACGGCGACCGGNNGAGTCAATGTCCCGGTCCTGCCGACTGAAACGACGATATCGATCACNNAGCGGGTCGCCTTCTCTTCCGGGGGATACTTGAAGGCAATCGCCCACCTCGGGGATTTTGATGTTTNCCCAAGTCTTTGCCAATCCGCAAGATGATTGACCTTCAGGACGACTCCATCCGTTCCATAGGCCAGTTGATGCCGTTTTTTTTCACGGAATTCTTCGATGAACTCCCGGACTGCCCTCGGGCTCGGGCAAACCCTTTCCGTTCCCTGTACGGGGAAGCCACACTTTTCGAGCCAGCGTAAAACGTCCCATTNGGTTCGGAGCCCGCGGTCTTCAGGCCGTACCACCTGGTAAAGAAAGATTCCAAGCCTCCTGGAACGGGTGATCTTCGGGTCCAGCTGGCGCAGGGAACCTGCCGCAGCGTTGCGCGGATTGGCGAAAAGCGGCTCCTCGGCCTCCTCCCTTTCCCGATTCAGGATTTCGAAATCCTCCTTTTTGATCATCACTTCGCCGCGTACCTCCAGAAGCCCTGCCGCATCGATCCGAAGGATTCCCGGAAGNNCGGACCGGATCGTCCGAAGGTTTTCGGTGACATCTTCACCGACTCGTCCATCTCCTCTCGTTGTCCCACGGATCAATTCACCGTCACGATAGAGGAGCGACACAGCGAGGCCGTCTATCTTGAGTTCACAGACCATCTCGGGAAGCGGCCATCAAGCCCCTTGAAACCGATCCGCGAAAGCAAGGATCTCTTCATCGGAAAAGGCGTTTTCAAGGCTGAGCATGGGAACGGAATGGGAAACGCGAATCATTTCCTGCCGGGGACTCCCTCCCACGCGCCGGGTCGGAGAATTTTCCGTGACGAGGGACGGGAAGGCCTTTTCCAGATCGACCAGGCGACGCATCAGGGCGTCGTAGGCATCGTCCTCGATCTCCGGGGAATCCTTCACGTAGTAGAGAACATCGTGCCTGGCGATTTCGCGTCTCAGTTTTTCCGCTTCAAGGCGCGCTTCCTCGACGTTCATCCGGCGGCAGCCTCAGCTTTTTGGCTTCATTGTGGGAANAAGGATGACGTCCCGGATTGAACGTGAATCCGTGAGGAACATCGTGACCCGGTCTATTCCGATCCCCAATCCCCCAGTCGGAGGAAGCCCGTATTCCAGCGCCTGGACAAAATCCTCGTCGAAATCATGCGCTTCTTCATCCCCTTCCGTCTTCTTGCGCAACTGATCCGTGAANNATCTCTCGCGCTGGTCGAGGGGATCGTTCAACTCGCTGAACGCATTGGCCACTTCCTTACCGTACACGAAGAGTTCGAAACGGTTCGTGTAGTCGGGCGCTTCGTAATTACGCTTCGCCAGCGGGGATACTTCCACGGGATGCCCGAGGACGAATGTCGGCTGTATCAGTTTTTCCTCAACGTAAGTCTCGAAGAGTTCTGTCAGGATACCGAATCGGGTCTCCTTACCCGTGATTTCGATCCCCTTCGCTTTCGCCGCCCTTCTGGCCTCCTCATCCGAAGCGATCGCATCGATATCCACGCCACAATGTTCCTTCACGAGATCCACCATCGTCGCCCTCCTGAAGGGCGGCTCGAACGATATTTCCGTTCCCTGGTAGGTCACTTTTCTCGATCCGAGGGCGTCGGCGCAGGACACAAGGATTTCCTCCGTCAGGTCCATCATGTCCTGGTAGTTCGCGTAGGCCCAGTAGACTTCCATGGCCGTGAACTCAGGGTTGTGCATGATGTCGATCCCTTCGTTGCGGAAATTCTTGCCGATCTCGTAAACGCGGCCCAGCATGCCCACGATCAGCCGCTTGAGGTAAAGCTCGGTTGCGATCCGAAGATACAGGTTGACGCCAAGAGCGTTGTGGAAGGTGATGAAGGGACGTGCGTTTGCTCCACCCGCAAGTGAGCTGAGGATCGGGGTTTCGACCTCGAGAGTCCCGTGCTTTTCCAGGATTTCCCTGAATGTCTTAACGATCTTCGCCCTTTTTCTGAAGGTTTCCCTCACTTCCGGATTCGCGATGAGGTCGACATACCTCTGCCGGTAGCGGATTTCCGTATCCTTCAGACCATGCCACTTTTCCGGAAGCGGCCTCAGAGCCTTTGAAAGAAGCGAATAGCTCTTCACCTGCAGGGTGAGCTCTCCCCTTTTAGTCCTGAACGGCGTTCCGACAACACCCAGGATGTCCCCCGTGTCGACCCACTTCTTGAAGAAACCGTACGCCGATTCTCCAGTGGTATCCAACTGGAAATAAAGCTGGATCTTTGAAGTCTCGTCCTCCATGGTCGCAAACGAGGCCTTCCCATGTCGCCGAATGGTCATCAGTCTTCCTGCGGTGACGATTTCCACACCCTCCGCATGAGCGTCCGCCTCCAGGTAGCGATACGCCTCGTTGATTTCCTCAAGCGTCTGCTTCCGATCCCAGCGGTCATTCCGATACGGATCGAAGCCCTCCTCGCTTCGAAGGCGCATGAGCTTTTCGATCCGTTGCTTCAAAATCTCTTCCTCGGGCAGTTCAAGGTTTGGGTTCATTTCCGTCCGTTCTTCAGGCATCACCGTAACCCCTTTCTAGAAAATAGTGGATGCAGGCGCACAGTCTTTTCCGCATCTCCGTCCAGTCCGAGGAGAGAGCGACTTCTTTCCGGTAGGCCGCATTTCCGCGCATACCCTTAAACATACCGGAGACAAACCTCTTTATCAAGGAAGTGGAAGCCCTCGGGCCATTCTCCTGCTCGATCTGATCCCCGAGCCTGACGAGAAAAAGCGCTCTCTCTAAAGGAGCCGCGGGTGCGACTGCCTCCGAGAAGATAAACGGGTCCCGTAGCGCTCCCCTTGCGACGAGAACCGCGACCGCCCCAGCTTCCAGATATTCCTCCGCGTCTTGTCGTTCAAAGACATCTCCGGAAGCTGCGATCTTTCCGGGAAAAAGCCCGGCCGACGCCTTCACGACATCTTTGTCGGCAACGCCCCCGTAGAGCTCTTGCGGCGTTCTCCCATGCAGGCAAACCAGGTCGGCCCCAGCTTCGAACAACGCCTCGCAAAAGGAAAAGGTCTCCGGTCCTCCGCCGGATGGATGCTTTCGTATTTTCGGCCAGACCGGAAGGCCGGATTTTTTGAGTTCACGGACCATTTCCGCCGCAAGGTCGCGTTTATAAAGAAGCTGGGCGCCCGCTCCCCGTTTTCTCACCTTCGGAACCGGACAGGCCATATTGACGCTGAAAGCGGAAAAAACTCCTTTCGACATCGCGATTTCCGCGCTTTGCAGAAGGCTTTTGGCATCCCCAGCAAAAAGCTGCAGAACCAGCGGATCTTCTTTCTCCGAATTCTTCAGCATATCTATCGTCTTACGGTTCTTCATGAGGAGCCCCGAACTCGACACCATCTCCGTGTGGGTAAGGCTTGCTCCCATTTCCCTGAAAAAACGCCTGACGGCGGGAATCGTGATGCCCGCAAGCGGAGCGAGCCAAAGCCTTCCCTCGACGGGAAGGTTGCCGATGACCTGCCAATTCTTTTCCCTTTCGCTCATTCCAGAGTGTTCCCCCGGTTCCTTTCATAGATCAGGCGCAATCCCTCCAACGTCAGCCAGGGATCGACGCGATCAATCGTCTCCGTATGGCGGGAAACGCTCTCTGCCTGCCCTCCCGTTGCAACAACCGGGGTTTTTCTCCCAAGCTCCGCCCAGATCCTTTTGACGAGAGTATCGATGAGCCCGGCCGTCCCGTACATGATCCCCGCCTGGATCGACTCCATCGTCGTCCTGCCGATGACCGATTCGGGAGCCGAAAGAGAAACCTTCGGCAACCTGGCTGTTTTGCCGAAAAGAGCTTCCATGCTCAAGGCCATTCCCGGCGCGATCGCACCACCGAGATAAGCCTTGTCCGCCGAAACGACATCGAGGGTAATCGCCGTTCCGAAATCGACGATAATCAGCGGCGCCCCATAGGCATTGACTCCGGCAACAGCGTTGACGAGCCGGTCCGCACCGACTTCATGCGGTGCCTTGTACCGCACTTCGAGGCCGAGGTCCAGGGCCGTTGAAACAAAGAGCGCTTCGTTGCCCAAATATAGCCGTATAGCCTCCATCAAGGCGATCTCCATCGGCGGGACAACGCTTGAGACAACAACACCGGAGATGTCCATTTCCTTGATTCCGGCATTCCCCAGCAGGTTCAGGAGTGTGAGACCGAGCTCGTCAGCCGTATGACTCCCTGAAGTCAAACGCCAATGGTGGGTGAGAACGCTATCACGGTAGATTCCCAGAACCGTGTTCGTGTTGCCGACATCAACCACTAGAAGCATGAGAAAACCTCCTAAGATCGCCTTCAATGAAAAACAAAACAGCAGGAACTCGACAGCAGGAACAGGAGAAATACTCTTCTCCATCCGATTCCCAGGCCGTAGCCCACGGCCCCGCCAATCACGCCGGCAGAGAGATTCCACAGAAGCGGAGAATAGCAAACCTGCCATGGCAGAACGCGACAAACCAGATCAGCAAATCCCGCCCAAACTTCAAACAGGCTTTCCACTCCCAGCATCGGAACCCATCCACCCGGNNTTACACCCGCAAGGACCGGAAGAACGGCGATCGAAGCAACGGGCAGGAGAAAGGAAAAAACCGGCAAAGCGAACAGGTTCAGAACCAGGCCGGCCACTGGGACGGCTCCAAACACCCTCGATGCTTCACCGGCCGTGGCCAGCCAGATCGCGAAGCCCGCTCCAGCGACATGTCGTGAATCAGGACGCCTCCCGGCCATCGAGCAGAGGGTCAGGGCAGAAACCACCGAGAGCCTCCAGCCCGTGTCCCAGAACAGCCAGGGGTTGAGGAGAAGCAGTGCCCCCCCGGCTACCGATACGCTATTGATGGCCGAGGACGGGCGTCCAGCCACAATGGGACCCAAAAGCGCAAGCTGTATCATTGCCATCGCCCGGCAGGCCGATGCCGCGCTGCCCGTCAGGAAAACGTATCCCCAAAGGAGGGCGGAACCCCATAGAAGTTTAAACCGAAAGCGGTTCAAGCACCATAAAATCATCGCCGCAAGGATTCCGACGTGGAAGCCGGAAACCGCGAGCAAATGCGCCGTTCCCCAGCGCTGATGCATTCCGGCAACTCCGGGGTCTTTTTCCCCTGTCCAGGCCGCCAGCAAGTGTCCCCGAACAAGAGGCATGAGAGAAAGCAGGAGTTTCCTCCTTAGAGAGGTTCTCCAGGAAACCTCCTGCATGCCCGGCGTTTCCAAGAAACCGATGCGGTTTTGTCGAAAGCCTTTCTGAACCCCTTTCCCTCGCCAATACCGCGGAGGGTCGAAGTCATTCCGGTTCTCCTGGCGAAATAGGGCCTCCAGTTCAACGACGCGCCCTGCCACACGGAGCTTCAAGCCTTCCACGACCGGTATTTCGGGTCCCATCAGGCAAAGCAGGCGTCCCTCCCGGGTCGCAAGGACAACGGCTCTTTTCCCTCCCCAGGATCGCTCCGTGGCGACTCTTGCCTCGCCTTCAAAGGTTCGTTCCCCCGTGTAGGGCGACTCCAGCCTGATCGCGAGAAAGAAAAGCGGGGCGAATACCATGAGAAGAATTACGGGGAAATACACTTCCGAACCCGAGGGGAAGCACCTCGTGCAGAAAAGAAGGAAGGCGGCTGAAAAGAGGGTACCCACAAGGGAAACGACAACCGGGGAAACTCGGCACGAAATCGAGAGGCCTGCACACCATCCCGTGAAAACGACAAGGAACGGGGCGCTTGAAAGGGGGTTCATGGCCGGATGAGAATCATCCCTTTCATCTTTTCCAGTTTGGCGGGCCCAATCCCTTTCACCCGCAGGAGGTCTTCCGCTTTCTTAAACGGCCCATTGGCGGTTCGGTCATTGATGATTTCCTGCGCTAGCGTCGGTCCGATTCCCGGCAGTTTATCGATTTCGGCCGCAGAGGCATGATTGATGTCGATGCCCCCGGATCCTTCGGGCATGATCCGTTCCCCTCCCGAAGGCACCGTCTTCGTTTCATCCCTTTCCGAGCGCTCACCGAGATTCGGAATATGGGCATGCGCCCCATCGGACAGTTTTTCCGCCAAGTTGACGCCTTCCCTGTCGGCTTTCGCGGTCAAACCGCCAGCCGCTTCCACCGCCTGGTAAAGCCTGGAATCGGGTGCAATTTTGATGATCCCGGGACGGTTGACCTCCCCCGTCACATAGACGACCCATTTTTCGGCTTCCGCTGCTGGAGCGGGGCCTTCGGACTCCAACCGCAAGTCTCCGCGGTCCCCGAGGCCTTCATGGATTGCCGGACACTCCAGGACGGGCCGGCAACCCCTGTCGGCGCTCCCCAGGGCCATTTCCCGGAAAATCCACGAACCAACCCCCACACCACCGCGAAACACAATAGCCCTCCTCCAAGGAATAAAGCTGCTCTTTTCCTGTCATCCACAGGAAACGTCCCCTTCCTCTCCCTGGGCGTGTCTTTCCAGGACACCATGCAGCGACCAGGCGTCTCCTTTCTCGATCCGGACCTTCCGAATCTTTCCGAACTCAGCGTCCGTTCCCTTTGCGAGAACCACCTTGTCCGACACGGTCCGACCCGCGATCAGCCCTTCTCCTTTCGGAGCCGGCCCATCGAATAGCACTTCAAGCGTTTTCCCTTCGAGAGACCGGTTGATCGATAGGGCAATGCCTTTCTGCAGGTCATTCACGATATTCAGGCGCCGGGCTTTCTCTTCTTCGGCAACCTGATATTCCATGGCCGCTGCCCTGCTCGGCGGTCGCTTCGAATAGGCTGCGGTGTGCACCAGATCATACCGAAATCTCTGAAGCGCCTGAAGGGAAGCCTGGAAATCCGCCTCGGTTTCGCCAGGAAAACCCACGATCAAATCGCTCGTCAAGCCGGCGTCGGGAAAAGCTTCCCGTATCCAGGCGACCTTCGACGCGTAATCCTCCAGCGTGTAGCCGCGGTTCATCCGTTCAAGGATCCTGTCGCTTCCGGACTGGATCGGCAAGTTGACCGAAGGGCAGATAACCGGATTTTGACGCATGCTTTCGACGATCTCCCGAGAAAAATCCTTCGGGTGGGAAGTGACGAAGCGTAATCGGGCAAGGCCGTCTACTTTTGCGACCTCCCTGATCAGGTCCGAAAATGAGGGCCCTTCCGGGAAGTCCGTCCCATAGCTGTTGACGTTCTGGCCCAACAGCGTGACGTCAAGGACACCGTCTTCGACGAGAGCCCTCACATCCTCCAGGATCGCTTTTGCAGGTCTGGACTGGAACCGCCNCCTGACATAAGGGACAATGCAATACGTGCAGAAGTTGTCGCAACCATGCGCGATCGTGACATAACCTCGCCATTTGTTCGAACGGACGATTCCGGGTGTGCCCAAATCAAACACGCTGACCGGATCGTCATCCAGCAGAACAAAACGATCGGTTGTGGAAAAGAGGGGACCGATCACGGCAGGGATCTGCCCGAGATGCCTTGGCCCCGCCACAAGGCGAACCCACGGGTAACGCGAAAAGAGGCTCGCCCCGACTCGTTGGGCCATGCAGCCGACAACTCCGACTGCCGGGCGCCCCGTACGCTTCCATCTCTTTCCGAAGCGCCCCAACTCGCTCAGCACTTTTTGCTCAGCCTTTTCCCTGATGCTGCAGGTCACCATGACGACCAGGTCCGCGTCATCCTCCTCAGCCGGGGACCATCCCAAGCCCTGAAGGACGGTTTCGAGCCTTTCTCCGTCAACCGTGTTCATCTGGCAACCAAAAACCTTCATGCAGTATTTCAACGCGCCCAATTCCCCTTTTTCGTTCGGACTCCCATCAACAGGCCCTATCATAGCACCGACACGGGCCGGAAACGGCCCCGGAGGGCGTGACCTTCCAGGCTGAGCGTGCTAGACTCGACGCGTCATCCGTGCGATGAAAGAAGGTTGGCCCGCATGTCTCCGGAAAAATTACGCCGATTTTCCAACAAGGCGCTGTTTGCGTTTCTTCTTTTTTTTCTGCTCCCCGCGGTAGGCCCGAGCCATGCAGCGTTGCCGGATGGCCATGAACTTCCTGAAGGCTGGAGCATTCATCCCGTCATCGACAAACCTCTCGCGAACAACTCCGCAAATGGCGGACGCTGGCTGGCCTACGAACTCCGTTCCCCAACGGGGGATCCCGTTCTTCTGCAGCTTTTGCCCGAAACCGAATCGGGGCCCCTTCACATCCCGGAAGCTTCCACACCCCGTCTCGACGGTCTTTTGGGGATGGGGGCCACTTACTCCACCATCAACGAAGAATCCTTCAAAGCGGTTTTGGAAACCCATCCCTACCTCGGAAATGCCGTTTCGGCTCCGCTACCTTCCGGTGGAACCATAATTCTTGAGAGCAAAGTCCTGCCCGTCCATGATCTCCTAATGCTTTGCCGTTTCTTTACATCCCCGGCCCCCCTTTGGAACCGGCCGAAAATACGATCTTCGTCGTCCCCTAAACAAAAAGGAGGCCCCTTGAGGGCCTCCGGCTTCCCTAACGTCTCGTTTCGCTTATTCCGCTGCTTCGAACATGTCCTTGCTGACACCACAGACGGGGCAGACCCAGTCATCAGGAATCTGCTCGAACGGAGTGCCGGGGGCAACGCCGGAATCGGGATCCCCATTGGCGGGATCGTAAACGTACCCACATACCGTGCAGATATACTTTTTCAAGTCCTATCCCCTCCCGTGAAATTCTTCTTACGATTTTCATTATACTGGCGCCTATGCACCGGCGCAACCACCCCGAGCACTACGGAGCCTGCAGGAAAACCGGAGGGATCGAACGGGTCAACCAGACTCCGCCGCTCTCCGTGACAAGGCAATCATCCTCCAGTCTCAACCCCCCGAAATCGTTCAGATATACCCCAGGTTCGATCGTGATGACATCTCCCACCTCAAGAACCTCTTCGGAGAAACGGGACACTCGCGGCTTTTCATGCAACTCCAGGCCCAGTCCATGCCCCAGTCCGTGAGAAAAGAATTCTCCATAGCCGGCTTCCCCGATCAGTTCCCGGGCAGTTGCATCCACTTCGCAGGCTTTTCTTCCCGGGCGGACCTGACGAAACGCCTCCTCCTGCGCTCTTTCCAGCAATTCATGCAGTTCCCGCGCCTTTTTCGGCACCCTGCCGATGGCGACATTGCGGGTGATATCGCAGAGGTACCCTCCCACTCTCGCCCCGAAGTCCAGTGTTACCCACTTTCCTTCCTCCAGCGGTTTCGCCGTTGGAGTGCCGTGCGGCAGGACCGACCGGCTCCCCGAAGCGACGATGAATTCATGGTCGCCCCAGGTGCCTTCGGCACCGTTCATCCGTATGGCGAATTCGAGCCTCGCCGCGATCTCCCGTTCAGTCGCTCCGGCTTTCATTGAAGGCAGAACTTCGTTGAGAGCTACGGCACAGATCCTCCCCGCCTCAGCGATCCGTTCCGCCTCCAAGCCGGATTTTCGCCTCCTTAAGCCTTCAACGATCGAGGATCCGTCGATCCAGTCGATCGAGCTCTTTTCGCAAATCGCCAACGCCGTTGAGTATGAAATCCTTCCGTACTCCAGGGCGGCTTTTCCAATCCCCCACCCATCCAGGACCTTCTTCACCGAAACGAAGAGCCCGTCGCTACCCTGGTCCGCGACTTCAACGGATGCCTGTTCCTTCGCCTGCTCCAGGTATCGCCGGTCCGTCAGGAGAAGAACCTTGTTGCGGCCAACGACAAGAGCCGAATGGCTTCCCCTGAATCCGCTCAGGAAAAAGACATTTTCCCAATTTCTTCCCTCAAGACAAAACACAAGAAGGGCTTCTGCCCCGATCCGCTCGATTTCTCTCCTAACGGCAGCAAGTCGTATTTCGCACAAATCGTCCGGTTTATTTCTCATTTCATTCTTCACCGCGACAACAGTCCCCACAGCTCTTCGCTGAAGCTCTCCGAACAATTGCCCTTGCCTTCCACGACTTTCCCGATGACGCTAAACGGAATCCGTTGGTCCGACAGTTCGCTCTTTGCCGATTCGAGCTCTTTCTCAGGCAGGATCGCGAGTAGAACTCCGGAGGAAATCAGCCTTAGAGGATCAAATCCCAGGGTCGCCGAGACGCGGCGGGTGTAGGGATGGATCGGGATCGCAACGGAGTCAATCTGCAGCCCCCATGGAGTGAGGCTCGCGATCTCGGATAGCCCTCCCATCAGCCCCCCTTCGGTCGGATCGTGCATGAACCGGGCCATACGAGCCAGACATCTCGCTTCCGGTCCAACCGACAGGGATCTCGTCCAGTTCCGGATCTCTTCGATTTTCTCCCGCTCAAGGCAGGAACCGAGAAGTTCAGGCCTGTCCTGGGCCAGGATCGTCATCCCCTCGAGACCCGCATGCTTCGTCATGAGAACGACGTCCCCCGGGCGAATATCGTTCGAGCTCAGGAGTCTTGTCGCGGTTCCGAAGATCGTTCCAACCACGACGGGGAGATCGTACCGATCTGTAAATTCGGTATGGCCGCCCACGATCGCAATGCCCGCTTCCCGGCAGGCCTCGTCGATTTCCGCCATCAGGCGGGAGGCTTTTTCATGTCCCTCCGAAGCCGGAAGGATCAGGGTCACGACCAAATAGGCCGGCTCTCCTCCCTTGGAAAAAATATCGTTCGAATTGANCAAAACGAGAAGCCTTCCCGCTCCCTGCTTTGCCCCAACGATCGGATCCGATGAGACGACAAGGTATTGTCCGGAAGGCCAATCGATGACCGCCGCATCCTCCCCGATTTTCGGCCCGATCTTCACCTCGGGTCTCTCATAACCCGCGTAGCGGAGAATCTTCATCTGCAACAGATCGGGAGGAAGCTTCCCAAGAGGAGCGCCTGTTTCTTTCGTCATCCGGCTTCATCTTCCTTTCGGCTGAACACGCATCCGCAATAGGTCTGTCGCCGGAGTCCCATCCGATGTCCTTCCCGGACCGACTCGGCAAAACCTCCGTTTTTTCTCCAGATCCTGTCAAGCCAGATCAAGCTTTTTTTCCCCGCAACGGCTTCGCCGATCCGCCGGAGAAGAAGGGGATCCTTGTGGGGACTGATCGTCAGGGTCGTGCAGAGCAAGCCGCAATTCTCCTCCATGGCGCATCGAGCAGCAGCAAGCAATTGAAGGGAGAAGCACGCTCCACAGCGGGCTCCCCCCTCTTTTTCTTCCGGCAGCTTCCCGCAGTGCTGCAGCCATTTCGCGGGCTGGTAGGAAGGAACCAACAGCCGTACTCCCTTTTCCGATGCGACCTTCTTCATGTCTTCGAGCCGCCACCGATACTCCTCTTCCGGATGGATGTTCGACCCATAGAAGGCACAAACAACCTGATATCCTTCCTCAAGCAGCCGTGTGAGGGGAACCGTGGAATCGGGAGCACAGCAACAATGGAGGAGAACCCGTTTATTCTTCCCCATTTTCCGGACACGGGACCTTTCCCCTTACGGCTGTCGCAAAAACAAGAAACCCGGTATGTCCCACCATGACATCCTCAGGACGCAACCTGGCGGCGGTCGCCTTGTACCGCCTCAGTAAAAGCTCGAGGATTTCGATGTTTACGAAGGATTCCGCCTGCAGGGCCGGTATGATCCTTTCAAGCTGGTTGGTCGTCGGCACGATCAGGCCCAACTGCCGTCCCGGAGCCAATGCCCGTCTCACCTGCCTCAAGTAATCCTCGGGAGCCTGCACATCCAGGAAAACAGCATCGGCATCCGTTTCATCAAAGCCTTCCGCAAGGTCCCTGACTTTGAATTCGACCCGCTCGGAAACACCCCACCGTTCGCAATTCGCATGGGCCAACGCGGTAAAATCAGCCCGACGATCGTAGGAAAAAACGCGCCCATGGTCCCCAACCATGTTCGCGAACAGGGTTGTCAAGCTCCCCGACCCCGAACCGCATTCGATGACCCGGGCCCCCGGAAAGAGCGAAAGGTGCAGAAGAATGTACCCGGCTTCTTTCGGGAATACGATCTGCGTTTGACGCCTGATTCGACGCATGTACTCCCCGATCGACGGCTTGAGTAGAAAAAAATCATGGCCCGTGTTCGAAAGAACCGGGTCTCCATAGGAAAGGCCGATCAGCTCGTCATGGCGCAGGAGTCCCAGATGGGTGCTCTGGCTAGCTCCGGATGTCAGCCGGATCAGATAGCGGTCACCCTTTTTCGGAGACCAGAGCAGAACCAGGTCCTCCTGCTTCAGGCCCGTCATCCCGGCCCTATCGGTTAAGAAGAGTCCGGAACGCCCGGAAAAGATCCTCCGAGCCAAGCCCCATCCGCGTAATGACATCCTCGGAAGCACCCGAGTCGCCATAACGGTGAACCCCCATCGCGCGAAACCGGACGGCTTCGCCGCCTTCAGCCAGTCGCATTCCGATCACGCTTCCCAGCCCAGTGCGCGAATGATGGTCCTCAACCGTCAAAACGGCTCCCGTCCGGACAGCGGCCTTCACGGCTTCATCGTCAATTTCCAGGGGGCAGGAGACATGGAGAAGAAGGGGCCTGATCCCCGTTTCCACCAGTTTCTCCCATGCTTTCAAAGCCCCGTGGGCCATCTGCCCCATGCAGAAGATCGTCCCGTCCTTGCCTTCTCTGATCACGTCCGCTTTCCCATAGCGGAATTCATAACCCTCGCCGAAAAGAGGAACTCCCCGCTCGTCGGCAAGGACGGGCAACTTGCTGCGTCCCATTGCCAGGCAGATGTTCCCGGGTGTCCGGATCGCCCAACGGGTCGCCCGGTCCGTCTGGTTCGGGTCCGCGGGGACGATAAGCTTCCAACCGAATGTGTTCCTGAACAAACCCACGTAATCGATGCACTGATGGGTCATTCCGTCTTCTCCGACATCAAGGCCAACATGAGTCAAGGCAACCTTGAGGTTCGTCCCGTTGATGTCGTTCAACCTCTGCTGGTTGTAGACTTCATCGAGGCCGAAAACTCCAAAATCGGCCCAGAGGCTGACAACGCCGCCGCAGGAGGCTGCACCTGCGACGGTAGCCGTTGAATGTTCCTGGATCCCCATTTCCTTGAACCAGTTCGGGCAACTGCGCGCAAATCCGTCGGTCTTCACCGAACCCGCCAGGTCGCAATCAAAAACCAAAAGCGGGGTTTGTCCCGCCCGATCGTAGTTCAGTCTCCCGACATCCTCGAGAGCTTTGCCGAAAGCCGATCGGTTGTCGGTCTTGATCTCCGTCCCGAAGGACTTCGGTGTTCCGGTATCGAGGAGGATCTTTCCATGCCCCGGCTCCTTCCCCGCAGCAGGGATTCCCGATTTTCTGCGAAGAAGGGCTTCCTCCGCCAGGCGCGGGGAAACCCCTAGTTCCTCCATTGCCTTCTCGTAATCCTTTCCCGCCGCAGCTTTCCCGTGGTAATCGGGCAAGTTTTCCATAAAAGAAACCCCGCGGCCCATCGTGTTCCGGCAGAAAACAACCGCAGGCTTTGCGGACTTTCGAGCGACGGCCATTGCGTGATAAAGCGCTGCGGGATCCTGTCCATCACATTCCAGGACTTCCCAGCCATCCGTCTTCCAAAGGCCATGGAGGTCCGAGGGCATGATTTCCTCGATCCGTCCCGAAATCTGGATATGGTTATAGTCCAGGAGTACCAGCAGATTCGCCAGTTTTTCCTTGGCGGCCATTCTTCTCGCCTCGGCGATCTGCCCCTTTACCTGCTCCCCGTCGCTCATGAGGACGAAGACGTTATGCGACACGCCTCTGGCCCGGCAGGCCATCGCGTAGCCAACTCCCGCCGAGAGTCCCTGCCCTAGATTGCCGGAACCCCAGTCAATACCCGGAACCTGTCTTTCCACATGTCCCTGAAAGGGACTTCCTGCCTGCCTGAAATGAGCCATAGCCTCTTCCGGCGGGAAGAACCCGTGGGCTGCAAGAGCCGCGTACGCTCCCGGAGAGGTGTGCCCATGGCTGATGACGACGAAGTCCCGGTCGAGCTCTCGCCAGTTTTCCGGGGTCACGTTCGCCACCGCGTAGGTCAAAAGATACATTTCCATGCTTGAAAGAGAGCCCGCGGGGTGCCCGCTATTCGCCACCGTTGTCATCGTGACGGCCCAGGCCCGGCATTGCTTCGCGATCTCGCCGATCCTGTCCGATTCCTTCTCTGTGAGCCGATCAGCCGGAAAATCCCTGAGCTCCAGGTTCCACAGTTTCTTCATCGAGTGACGCTCCTTCCGATTGCCCCCTGCTTGGGGCTTCGGTTTCATTATACCGATTCCTTACGACCTTCCCGGCCGCAATTTTAAAATGCATGGGCCCGATTTGTGCCAGCCTTTCCTTTTCCGAAACCATCAACTGTTCCTTGATGGCCTCCTCTGCAGCGACCCTGCAAAGATTTTCAAGCTCCGCCCCGTTCAACCCTGCCGTTTTCGCCGCTATCTCATCAAGGCGGATGTTCGACGAAAGCGGCTTGCGCTTCGTCTGAACCGTCAAAATTTCCAGGCGTTCCGCTTCGTTCGGGTCCTCAAGGCCAATTTCGATTTCGAAACGGCCGGCTCCCCTCACCCGGGAATCGAGCTTTCCAGGGTCCAGGGCGGTCCCGATCACCGTTACACCGCGCATATCCGCAATTCCGCTCATCTCTGAGCAAAACTGGGCGATCAGCCTTTCAGCAACGCCATCTTTTTCGGCCCCCGCCTGCAACGGAAATAGGGAATCGATTCCGTCAAGGCAGAGGATGGAAGGTGAGGATTGCCTGGCCAACCGAAAAGCCTGCCGAAGTTCTTTTTCTCCTTCCCCAATAAAACGAGAAAGAAGAGAAGGTCCTGGGACAAAGATGAAATTCAAACCGGTTTCCCTCGCAAGTGCCTTCACCAGAAGGCTCTTGCCGGACCCTGCGCGCCCATGGAGAAGAATTCCTCTAGNGGGACGTGCGTCCATTTGCCGATACAATTCTTCGTTCCAAAGGGGCCATTCCACCGCCTGGCGGAGCGTCTCCTTAACCGCCCTCAGGCCCCCGATGTCATCCCATCCGACTTCCGGAACTTCGAGCGTGACTTCCCTCAGGGCGGAAGGTTCGACTTCCTTCATGGCCAGTTCGAAATCAAGGAGCGTCACCTGAAGCCTTTCCAACGCATCCCCGGCGAGTTCCCCTTTCTCCAGGTCCATCGAGGGCAGAAGGCGCCGAAGCGCATTCATTGCCGCCTCCTTTGCAAGAGCCTCCAGATCCGCTCCGACAAAACCGTGGGTACGGGCTGCAATTCCCGCCAGGTCGATCTCTTTCGCCAGAGGCATTCCACGGGTGTGGATCTGCAGGATCTCCAGGCGCCCCTGCCTGTTCGGCACGGGGACGAGGATTTCCCGGTCAAACCTGCCGGGCCTTCTCAATGCCGGATCAAGTGCATTCGGAATATTGGTCGCGGCCATGACGACGATTTTCCCCCGGGATTCGAGGCCATCCATCAAAGCCAACAACTGGGCGACAACTCTTCTTTCGACTTGCTTTTCCCCTCCCATCTCCTCCCTTTTCGGAGCGATCGCGTCAATCTCGTCGATGAAAAGGATCGCCGGTGCGTTCTTGCTCGCCTCTTCAAAAACGGATCGTAACCTGGCTTCGCTTTCGCCGTAATATTTCCCGATGATCTCGGGCCCGGAAATCGATGAGAAAAAAGCGTCCGTCTCGTTCGCGACCGCCCTGGCCAAGGCGGTTTTACCGGATCCGGNGGGCCCGAACAGGAGGATCCCTTTCGGGGGCTCGATTCCGAGCTTCCGAAAAACCTCGGGGAATCTCAGCGGTATCTCGACCATCTCGCGAATCCGCTTAATTTGGGGCCCTAAGCCGCCAATATCCTCGTAGGACACCCCGCTTTTTCGGGTCAAGGTTTTTCCTTCCGTTTCGTTTTCCACTTTGATTTTCGTATCCATCCCCACGACGACCACCCCTCCAGGAACAGTTTTCTTCACGAGAAATTCGCAAGGGGTGGTTCCGAGCGCTTTTGCTCGAATTCGGCCGCCTCTGAGGAGTGGACGATCGTAAAGAAACGAAATCAGCGGCGAGGGAATGTCAGGCCCGGGACCGGCCGCATCTCCGGCTATCTGAGAAACTGTTACGGAAGCCGCCTTTTCCCAATTCGCCTTGATCAGGTCTACCTTTCCGTCGATTCCCACTTCAAGGTTTTCACGCGTGATACGGTCGATGAGGATGACCGATTCTCCCCGGTCATCAACCTCGCAGTGAAGGAGGCGGACAGGATAGGGACGATTTCCTTCAATTAGCACCACCTCACCTTCGCTCAGGCCGTAGAACGCCATATCCCTTGGATCGATGCGGGCGATCCCCTTATCCACGTCGCTTGCATGCGCTTCCCTAACCTTCAGCACGACCGCTACACCTGCCTTCCCCTGAAACGGGAAAAGGCTCCCCGGCGCCTTCAAGCGGCGTCGGGGAGCCTTTTCCTATCGCTTCATTCTCCGTCTCAGGCTGACACCGAAACGGCTTCCACACGGCCGGGATAAGCCTCGAGTCCAGCCTTCATGATATCCATCGCTCGCGCAAGATCCTTCTCCTTCAGCACATAGGCGATCCGGACCTCATCGCGCCCCAGCCCCGGAGTGGCATAGAACCCCTCCGCCGGAGCCATCATGACCGTTTCTCCATCGACGTCGAAATCCTTGAGCATCCAGATGACGAACTTCTCCGCATTGTCAACGGGGAGTTTCACGACAACGTAAAATGCGCCCTTCGGTTCTTCGCAGACGACACCCGGCATCTCCTTCAGGGCCTGGTAGAGGATGTTCCGTCTGCGGGTGTACTCTTCGTTGACTTCCCTCAGGTAGGACATCGGCGTCTTGTAGAGTTCCGCCGCGCCGACCTGCTCCAGAGTCGGGACGCAAAGCCTGCCCTGAGCGAGTTTCATCACCTGCGCCATCAGTTCCGCGTTTTTCGAGGAAATACAGCCGATACGGGCGCCACAGGCACTGAATCTCTTTGACACGGAATCGACGAGGATCACTCTATCCTCGATTTCCGTGACCGTTCCAAAACTCGTGTATTTCAATCCGTCATAAACAAATTCCCGGTAAACCTCATCGGCGATGATGAACAGGTCATGCTTCTTCGCAAGGCCTGCCAGCATGGCAATTTCGGCATCGGTGTAAACAACGCCTGTCGGGTTTCCGGGGTTGGACATGAGGATTGCTTTCGTGTTCGNGGTCAGGGTCTTTTCGATCTCTTCCGCCGAGGGAAGGTGGAAACCGCATTCCGCCCTTGTCGTGACGGGTTTGATAACAACATTGACGGCCTGGCCGAATCCGTTGTAGTTCGTGTAGAAGGGTTCGGGAACAAGGATCTCGTCACCCGGGTCGCAAAGTGCGATCATCGCGAACATCAAGGCTTCGCTGCCGCCGTTCGTAACGATGATGTGTTCCCGGCCGTAGTCGATCCCATAACCTGCATAATACTTCCGGATGGCGTCGATCAGTTCGTTGCTGCCCGCGGACGTGGAATAGGCCAGGACATCCTCCTTGAAGTTCTTTACTGCGTCAAAAAATCCGGCAGGGGTCACGATATCAGGTTGTCCGATATTGAGGTGATAAACCTTTTTCCCCTTCGCTTTCGCTTCGTTGGCGTAAGGAACGAGCTTTCTGATGGGAGAAGCCTGCATCCCCGTGATGCGCTTCGAGAACTTCATTTTTTCCACACGCTCCTTTGTTTTTGTCTTCCTTGCCGTTCTAAAGGTAGACTCGGGGAACCCTTCGGGAAAACATCCCTGGTATCTCATAGTTGATGGTTCCAAGGCGGGCCGCGACCTCATCGACCGTGATCGTTTCTCCTCCCTGCGAACCGATGAGAACAACCTCGTCGCCGACCTGAGCTTCCGGGATGTGGTTCACGTTGATCATGCACTGATCCATGCAGATGCTGCCGACAACAGGTGCCCTCCTGCCCCTCACGAGGACTTCGGCTTTGAAGTTGAGCAATCGGGTCCATCCGTCGTTGTAGCCCAGCGGCAGGGCGGCAATCCTTTCCTCTCCCCTGGTCATGTAACGCAGGCCATAGCTGACCCCACTTCCCGCCGGCAGGGTTCTCAAACAGGCGATGGCTGTCTTCACCTCGAAAACCGGTTTCAGGTCCACGCTTTTCCGTACGACCGCCGACGGCCACATTCCGTAAAGAATGACGCCGGGCCGCACCGCGTCAAGATGCATTTCCGGAAGAGCGAGGGTCGCCGCGCTATTACAGGCATGCCGAAGACGAACCCCTATATTCCGGGATCTCAGCAGTTCAAACACATCTCCCAAGCGGCGGAATTGCCACCGCGTATAATCAAGGTTAAGCTCGTCGGCGGTCGCAAAATGCGTGAATACGCCTTCGATCTCCAGACCCGGCAACGACAGGATTTCGTTCAATGCCTCCGGAAGGTTTTCGGGAAGGAAACCGATTCTTCCCATCCCGGTGTCGATCTTTAAGTGTATTCTCGCGGGTTTTCCCTGCCGAACGGCCGCTTCACTCATCGCTCGCGCAAAGCCGGTATCCGTGCAGGCGGCGCTGATGTCGAGCCGGACCATTTCCGAAGCGGAACAAGGGGTCGAAGCGCCCAGCACGAGAACCGGTTCACTGAAGCCGTTTTCCCGAAGCTCGACCGCCTCTTCCGGTATCGCCACGGCAAACCGCTGCGCACCAGCCTCCCGGAAAGCAGCGGCGGCCTGGAGCATGCCCGTCCCGTAGCCATTGGCCTTCACGACCGCGATCGGTTGAACCCTGGGGCCGACCCAATCCTTGACGGCGGTAAAATTCGACTTCAGATTATCCAAACAAACTTCCATTCGCGTCGGACGGAATTGCACGGACTTTCGCCTCCTCATGAGGAAGGCGGGGCAGGGAAACACCCTGCCCCGCCAGGGCCGTTGCGGCCCTATATATCCATCGGTTAAATCTTCAGCGCTCCGGTACGGCGCTTCTCGTCGAAGTCCTTGACGAGTTTCCGGAGAGTTCCGGAAAGCAGCAGCAGGGCGATCAGGTTGGGGATCGCCATCAGGCCGTTCAAGGTATCCGCAAGGTCCCACAGGTTCGTCAGGAAGGCCGCTCCGCCGCCAAGAGCTTCGCCGGACGCGCCCAGCAAAACGAAAAGGATCCACAGGACTTTCATGACGGGGATGAACTTCACTCCGAACACGTAGACCGCTGCCGTCTCACCGTACCAGTACCAGCCAAGGATCGTGGAGAAGGCGAAAAGCGCCAGTCCCACGGAAAGGACCATGGTACCCGTTCCGCCAAGGACGCTCTGGAACGCGGAAAGAGACAATTTCGCCCCTGTCAGCTCCGGCTGAGCGGTCAGGACGCCGCTCGTCAGGATGGCCAGGGCCGTCAGCGAACAGATCACGATCGTGTCCGTGAAGACTTCGAAAAGTCCGTACATGCCCTGCCGCATCGGATGATCGACGACGGCGGTGGCATGAACCATCGGAGCGGAGCCAAGACCGGCTTCGTTCGAGAAAACGCCTCGCGCGATTCCCTTCGTCAGCGCGATCTTGACCGACCAGCCTGCAATCGCACCGGGAAGGGCCATCGGATCGGAGAAGGCGTACTTCACCGCGTTGCCGATCGCCATCGGAATCGCGCTCGCATTCGTGAAGACCACGATGATTCCGCCGACAATGTAGAAGATCGCCATGAAGGGGACGAGGTAGGTGGTGACATCGGAGATCCTCTTGAGTCCTCCGACGATGACAAGCCCGGTGAGAATCGCGATGGCGATACCCGTATACATGTGCGGGATGCCAAATCCCAGATTGAAGCCTTCAGCCGTGGAATTCGCCTGGACGGCACAACCGATGCCGAAAGAGGCCAGGAAGGCAAAAAGGGCGAATAGCCATGCGAGCCATTTCTGGCCGACTCCCTTTTCAAGGATGTACATGGTGCCGCCGCGCCAGTTGCCGGTCGGATCCTTTTCCCGATAGTGAACGGCAAGAGCGACTTCGCACATCTTCGTCGTCATGCCGAAAACCGCCGAAACAAGCATCCAGAAAAGGGCACCGGGGCCGCCCAGGTGCAGGGCCGTGGCAACGCCGGCGATGTTGCCGGTCCCGACGGTCGACGCAAGTGCCGTCGAGAGGGCCGCGAACGAGGAGATCGTTCCTTCTCCTTCCTTCTTCTTGCCCAGGTTTCCAAAGACTTCCTTGAACATCAGGACAAAATAACGAAGTTGCGGGACACCCAGGATGAGGGACAGGTAAACACCCGTCCCCACCAGCAGAGTCAACATCCACGGACCCCAGACGATACCATTGATTACGCCGTTGATCTTCATGATTCCTTCCATGACCTCAAATCCTCCTCCTTTAGACCAATTTGACCTGTCTGACGGTGCGCCTCGGAACAGGTTCCCCGTTCACCGCGCCCGTAGTTCGGGCTTGTTCCCAATCCCCCTTTCGAATACGGTATATTTAATATTTTCATTATTATAACATGGACGGCACGGGGAGAGCATCATGATCTTTCCCCGTGCCGTTTCCTGCATTAAAGGTATCCGGCTTTCTTCAGGCAGCTTTCTGCCTTCTCCAGGTTTTTTGAAGAGATCTTGATCACAGGACCCGTGCAACCCATCGCCGATTCGGCGTAAAGGCCGGCTTTCCAGAGCACCCTTACGGCTTCCTCGATGTTGAGGACGTCGATGCCGTGGATTTCCTCGTCCGTCGGTTCCGCCGCAGGGGGCGAAATCTCTTCCGCCGTTGCCGCAGGCTTCTGCCTCATACCGGACAGGACGGCTTCCAACCCCGCTTCCATCGCCCTTTTCATCTCGGCCTTGACGATCTCCGGAAGGCCTGCCGAAGCTGCGGCGGCCGTAAAGGTCAATGCGTTGGCAATGACGGGGGCGCCGGATGCTCGCGAAATGATCGAGATGACATGAGGCCAGCCTTCGCCCACCGAAGGGCCGTACCCCCATCCGATCGATTCGTAGCTTCCGCCCGTCGTGAATGAGGAAAAGAGCTTCATCAGCACATTGCCCGTGAGGGTATCCGTCACGCAAACATCAACGGCTCCCGCCAGGATGTCGTTCCCCCGTAAAATCGCCCCGCCGTCCTTCCTGACGCTTTCTCCGTAGGTGACCGGATAACCGTTTTCCCTCAATGTCGATAACGCCCGGTAAACCGTCTGAGCCCCTTCGACATTCAGGATTCCGACTTTCGGGTCGGCTTTCCCGATCGCCTTTGCGACGGCAATGCCGAGGATCGCGTTCCTAAGCATCGCTTCCGTGCGCTGGGTGGAACTGGATCCTGTCGTGGAAGCCACCAGCATGTCTCTCCCTTTGCCCGGAGTGACCACTCGCCCAATCGTCGTGACTCCCATCGGAAAGGGGTAATGCAAGGCGACCGCACCATCGATTCGCTTTTCCGAGAGCGCCCGCTCCATGGCTTCCCCAATCCGGGCTTCGCAATCGGTTTCCTCGGTCTCAATCCATTCGAGGTCCTCATATCCCGGCAACTTCGGGCCGATCATGACCACCGATAACCCCGGCGTCTGATTCTGCGCAAGCCGGGCGCCCGTCGCCATTTCCTCCGGACCCAGTTCGCTCCCGCGGGCCATTAGCCCGATTCGCCTGCGGGGCCCTCCCGTCTTCGCCGCCTCGACGATTTCCAAAAGGGTATCGCCGATCGTCCTGCTTAGATCCAGCAAGGGATCCCCCCTATTCCCCTCGAAGGGTCGTGGCGACTTCGGACAGGGCTTCGAGCAACATTCGTTTGANNTATCTTCCTTCGATACCGCCTGCATCGGGTTTTCTCCCGACGGCGCCTCAATGAAGAACGAGGCCCCGTCGGACAGGTTTGTCATCCGGGCGAGGAAAAGACTCCCTTTGCCGATGACGAGGGCTCTGCCGATGGATTTGGACTTGATCCCTTCGCAGGCATGGCCGATGAAGGGGACTCCGGAGGGAATATGTCCCTGGGTGTGAACGAAACCCGGGATTCCCTTCTTCTTGGCGAACTCCGGGATATCGGCCTTCTCCAGTTGTCCCTTCATGACGGCAAGCGCGCCGATCATCTTGAAGTTTGCGTTCGGAACATCACCGGCTCCGGCGGGGAGGGTGATCTCGGGGTTCTGAAGCTCCGCCGCATACTTGTCCACATCGTTGAACCCCAATCCGAGTTTCTGAAGCGGCTCCCAAACAAGCGCGCTGGTGATCGCCTGCGGGGAGGATCCGGCACCGACCGTGTGCTTCCCAAGCGCATCCAGCCGAATCACCGGAGCGGTTCCATCATCGGGAGCAAGAAGGACGGCAAAATTCCCCAGACAGTCTTCCAGGGCGGGTAGTCCCTTCTTCACGTGATCCCTGCTGTTCATGAACAGTTTCGGGATCGCTCCGCCCGCAAGGACGACGCAGTTCTTCCGTGCCCCTGCAGCAACCTGGCTTGCTGCTGCGATGACCGCATTGACAGGGCCCGCGCAGAATCCCCTGACGTCACATCCGCTGGCGTTCACGCACCCCGCGATTTCCGCCACCGCCTTGGCGAAGTTTCCGCCTCCACGCTGGTTCATGTCGCCTGCGGCTTCTTCCGAGCACTCGATCACGAAGTCGACTTCTTCCGGCTTCAGTCCCGAATTCCGGAAAAGGTGCAACAGCGCCAAAACCCCTCCCGCTTTGCAGGCCACGTTTTCAAGCAGGACATAGGCTTCCAGGCATTCGTCGATTTCGTGCCCCTTCCTGGAGCACCCGATGATCTCTCCCCCAAAAAACAGGGGCAGGGCGTCCTTCTCCGCTATTTCCTTCTCAATCTCCACAAGCGTATGCCCTTTTTCGAGGCGCCTCAGCATGGACTCGGGAATAATCGGGCTTTTTCCCAGTTTTTCGGCAACGGATGCCGAAAACGCCTCCTCAAGCCAGATGATGTCGAACACATCACTGATATCCATTAACGCCAGGAATTCGTCTTCCGGCATGATTTCCCCGAAACGGCCGTACCGGGTGGTCTCGCCAAGAGGATGGTCAGTCCAGGGTTGGGGGTGCATCCCGAGTTCATCCAGGGTCATTGCTCCGATATAGGTCAGGTTAGGCGCATACGTGGCCGCCTTTTCATAGGATTGCAGATGAGACGGGAGCGACTCGAGAAACTCGGAGCTTCCCTTCGCTTTCCTCTCGACAAAAGGCGTGTTTCCATAGTGCAGCGCCATTTCGGGAGCGTGATTCAGACAATAGGAGGTACCTTTGACCGCAACTTTCATCTATCCCGAATCCTCCTTGAAAAAAGGCCCAGCGGGCAATGCCTGCTGGGCCTCCGATTCACACGTCAGTCGGTAAAGACTGTTTGTTCCTGTATTTCGGTACCCAGGGCCTTAAGAGCCTTCAGGACGAGCTTTCGCCTGATCTGAACCTCTTCTTCCGGGGTGCGGGAGGGATCACCCAGCGGATGAGGAATCGCCACCGCGGGAATGATCCTGTTCGCACCGACCGTCAGTGAAATCGGAACGATCGTGCAGACATGGACCACGGGGAGCCCGCCCCGTTCGATTTCCTTCACGAGCGTTGCACCGCAACGCGTGCAGGTCCCTCAGGTGGAGGTGACGATAACAGCGTCGACTCCGTCCTTCTTGAGTTTCCCTACGATTTCCTCGCCGAACTTTTTCGTGTTGCCGACGGAAGTGCCGTTGCCGACGGTCGCGTAAAACTTCTCGTGGAGCTTTTTGAACACGCCTTCCTTCTCCAGTTGGCGCATGACATCAACCGGAAGCACCCGGTTCGGGTTCTTGTTCGCGTAGGTCGGGTCATATCCGCCGTGAGCGGTTTCGTAATGGGCCTCATCCGCAGTCATGACTCCGGCCAGGGAATACTCGCCATAGTGCGTCGCGCTGGACGCTTCGATA
Organism: Synergistales bacterium; assembly: GCA_015657435.1. GTDB lineage: Bacteria > Synergistota > Synergistia > Synergistales > 79-D21 > 79-D21. The sequence goes on from JADLKH010000006.1 coordinate 26,652, forward strand.
TGGTCGGGATTCCCTTTCGGGACGATTCCGCCTGATGTGACAAGAGCGACGACCGCATTTTTCATGTCGAGGATCGGCGGATTCGGAGCAACGCGGTCGAAAACAGGCATGGGATACTCGGTTTTGAACGGTTCTCCCCGAAGTTTCTTCGCAAGCATTTCGGCTGCGCGCTCGCCGCCGACTTTTTCGAGAAAAACGTTCTTCCTGATTCCGCGTTCGATGTATCCTTCCTCGTCCGGAGAACCGATTTTCTCCCCATCCAGCTGCTTGAGGATTAGAGTCGCCATCCCCTGGACCGCAGGACCCATGCCTCGGGCGCTGTCAGATGTCTTGAAGATGTAGGCGCTCTTTCGATAAAGTTCGGCTCCGGGGTTTTCCGGATACATTCCGCCAACGACAGGGATCCCGAATTCCTTCGCGACTATTTCAAGCACGGCGCCGCTGGCCGTGCCGTACCGGCCCGCATTGAAAGCCGGCCCGGCAACCACGGCGTCTGGGGAAAACTTCCTGATCATCTCCAGGATTTCGGCCGAAGCCTTGTCCATGTTTTCCGCGAAGTAGCTGTCGCCGCAGATAACCGTTCCAACGATCTCCGCCCGTCCCTTCATCGCGGCATTGAGTGCCAGGCCGGGACCCACAACGCCCTCCCGCGCTTCAGGTTTGTGGTCAGCCTTTTCCTCGCCTCCAATACCGGCGAAGAATTGGTTGATATAATGCACGATTCGGTAGGACAATCGATTTCCCTCCTTTCCCTGGACGCACTAGAGCGAGTATTTGCTGTACTGCTCACGCATGCCCGCGACAGCCTTTGCGAGGGCTTCGGTGTCGAGGACCATTTCCATCATGCTGATCTGCTCTTCCCAAAGGGCTGCATCCGCCTCTTCCCGAATCGCTTCTTCGAAAACGTGGTAAACAGCGAGTCCCAACGGGACTCCAGCCAGGGGACCTGCGAAAGTCGGATCGCCGTTCGCAACCGTTTCGGCATAGATCTCCGCGCCTTCGGCATCGGAGGAGCCCAGGATCACGACGACATTTTCTGCTCCGAACTTCTCAGCTGCGTCCTTGACGCGTTGCTGATTCTGCAGGTCCATGGCACCGGCGGCGGTTCAGACAAAGCATTCAGTCACGGAAAAAACGATGTCGGCGCCCGAAGACTTCAGGCAGGTCTCCATCGCCGGTGCAGGGACACCATCCCTTTCACCAAGAAGAACAACCTTTTTCCCAGCCAGCTTACCCATGGATTTCACCTCCTTCTTTCTCTCTTCGACGGAACGTCCTAGAGCGTGACCGCGCTGATTCGAGTGAAACCAAGTTCGCTCGTCGATCCGGTGATCGCCTGAAGTTCCACCTCGATGGATCCGTCCGGCCGGAGTGATCCCTGGAAGCCCCCTGCGATCACATCCGCATAGTTCGGGTAGCCAATGACTTTTGTCATCGCCGGAAGAACGATGATCTCGTTTGCGTTTCCCGCTGTGACGACCGCGTCGGCCTCTTTTGCGGCGTCCGCCAAAGACTGACTCGCGCCATCTCGACCCGCGTATTCGTCCGTTACCAGAACCGTCTTGATCCCGGCCTTCTCCGCCTTCCGGCAGTTCAGGATGAGGTCGGCGTCAGGGTTTCCGAATCCTTCCTCCGAGATGAGCAGGCCTTCTACACCCAATGTTTCGGCCAGCTTGACGGCGTAGGATGAACTGCGTTTCTTGTCCGCCAGGGTGACATTTTCGTTCGTGATGACGACCCCGAGGAAGTTGTAGTCTTTCCCGTGACGACTGGACATGGCCTTGATGATCGGGTTGTTGAGATGGTAGTAGGTGCTGTTCTTGTCGCAGGCGGAAACGCAGTTGCCGGACACGATCGCGCCGTCGAACACTTCCGTGTAGTTGATCAGGGTGGGTAGCATTTTCTTGGCATCCACGCCGTAAACATACGTATCGTGGAGAAGTCCCTGCGACTGAAGCATATACAGGTAGGCCACCTTCGGCAGCGTCGGGTACTCGGCCATCGCCTGGTTCAGTGGCTTCGCCTCGTACGATTCGATCGAGTCGGCCTTCTGTCCGATCGCCGACTTTGCAAGATGCTCCGCGACCTTCAGGCCCGCGATTCTCAGGGATGCCTCGTAGTCGTGCCTCTCGAGTCCTTCAACCGGATCCAAGACCAGAACCAGGTTGCAGGTGTGGGCGAACGGCGTGTAATCCGCGGCAGGGCCCGACATGTCGATGATCCCTTCCTGGAAACCGACAACCTTGCCGCAGGTGACCACGGCAGCCCCTTCGAGGACAAGGGTCTTTCCATAACCCACGGTCTCGACGTCCGAAATCATCCCCGGGAATACGCCGTTTCCGCCTTCGATCTTGCAACGCGGCTCGACGACATCCTTGACCGGGATGATTCTCGTGCTATCGCCAGGCAGAGCCAATTCAGCTTCTACTTTGAGGAAATTCGCGTCGACCTTGATGAGTTCAAGGATTTCTTCCTTGCATATGGTCAGGACCCCATCCCCGAAATCGGTCTTTGCTCCCCAAGCCAAGCTTTTGACATGCAGCTTGTGAAGTTCGAGCTTCACGTGTCTTACCCCCCTTTCTTCAACCTCGAAGACTATGCCAGAAGAGCTTCTGCTTTCTGGCGGATCCCTTCGATCGTCACATCTCCCCCACTTAAACGGTCTTTCTGTTCTCCGCCCTTGTAGAAGAGGAAGGTGGGAACGCCCATGACTTTCAGGGAAATGACCAACCTGCGGTTTTCCGCAACATTGAGCTTGCAGAACCGCACCTTTCCTTCGAGCTCCTTGGCCAATTCCTCGACCTGCGGCAGGAGGGCAAGGCAAGGACCGCACTTGGGTCCCCACAGGTCAACGACAACCGGCAAACCGCTTTGTGTGATCTCTGAATCGAAGTTGTCCTTATCCAGTTCCACCATCTTTAATCACCTCCTCTCCCCTAAGTTTTCAGCACTCACGTCAAACCGGATGCAGCCTTTCATCTTCGATGCCGCCAGACGCGGAAACCATTCTGGTTAAGGCTTTCCTCCATCAGGTCCGCATCGATGACGGCATAATCCCGCTCGACCGATTCGCTTTTTTGGCCCGGCAAGGCCCATCGATCTTCATAACGGCGAAAGACGGAGAGTGCTTCTTCGATCAGGTAGAGAGAGGTTGGATCGACCGCTGAATCCTCCCGTTCGGGAACGGAAAGGATCAGGGTCCGATAGGGCTGTTGGTTTGGAAGAAAGTTGCCGTACAGCGGGTGGGTAAGAAGGACGTACCCCTTGTGGATAAGGTCCCTTGCGTTAACCAGCACCTCCCAGGCGCTGGAGGCCGGGGTTCAGAGGTTTTCCAGTTCGGAGGCGACAACCGGGTTATTTGTGATGACACAACAAAACATGCCTGCCTCATCCTTTCAGAGAAAAGGAACGACAACGGGATCAGCCACTAGTGACTTTGTCCCTGTCGGCAGGCATTTGCCCACTCCAGAGTTCCGTCCGGTCGCAATCCTTAAGCCTGAGAGTTTCAAGCGCTGATTCCGCTTTTGCCCCTTCGGCGCCCTTTCTTTACAGGGTCTCTCTTGCGACCTTCATCCGGACAGCTACAGGTTTATTTTACATGAGCGGCAAAACCGGTCAAGAGGCTCGGCGCAATATGAACGGGGGCGCTTGCGCGCCCCCGTTTCTTAACCTAAATGGATGTTTTCAATTTATGTGCGCTACCACTTCAGACCCTTGACAAAAATCCAGGCGATCGCAACCGGAGCAACGATGCGCACGATCCATACCCAGGCGGTCTCCCAGGCAAACGGAACCTTGCCTTCGTTGTTCGCTTCCTTCTTGCCGGATTCAAGCCAGACCCAGCCCACAAAAACGGCGATGAAGATTCCACCCAGAGGAAGAAGGACGTTGGAGGAGATGAAATCCATCGCGTCGAGGAAATCCTTTCCGGCGATCTTCGGGAACTTGCCACCGAGAGAAAGGGCGGAAGGAATGCCGAGGGCCGTGATGACCGCACCCAAAAGCCAGGAAGCCTTCTCGCGCGTCCAGCCCATCTCGTCCTTGAAGTAGGCGACGCAAACCTCGAGGAGGGAAACAGAGGAGGTCAGGGCGGCAAAGAACAACAGGAGGAAGAACAGGAAGGAGAAGAACATGCCGCCGGGCATCTGGGCAAACACGTTCGGCAGCGTGACGAAGGTCAATCCGGGGCCCGCTCCCGGCTCGATCCCGAAGGCGAAGACCGCCGGGAAGATGGCGAACCCGGCCAGAAACGCGACGGAAGTGTCGAGGGCCGCGACCGTCAACGCAGCCGACGGGAGGACTTCCTTCTTGCTCAGGTAGGAACCGTATGTGATCATGCAGCCCATTCCCAGGGAAAGAGAGAAGAAGGCCTGACCGAGAGCGGCAAACACGGTCGCGCCGTTAAGCTTCGACCAATCGGGGCTGAGGTAGAACTCCAGGCCCTTGCTGGCGCCCGGAAGCGTCACGCCGCGTACGATCAAGACGAAGAGGATGACGAAAAGGGCCGGCATCATGATCTTGCAGTATTTCTCGATCCCCTCGCCGATTCCCTTGTAGACGATCCAGATCGTGACGACCATGAAGATAACCTGATAGGCGACCACTTGAGGAGCGTTGGTCACGAAGGCCCCGAAAACGTCGCCCGCCTTGCCTGCGGCTCCCGCCGCCATGAGCCCGGTGAAGGACTTGATCATGTAGGCGATCGTCCAGCCCGCGATGACACCGTAGAAGGAAAGAATGATAAACCCGGCAATGACTCCCATCCAGCCGACGATCGGCCATGCCCCGCCCCTCAGCTTCTTGAAGGCTCCGACCGCGTTGAGGCCGGATGCCCGGCCGATGACGAATTCGGCCAGCATGACGGAAACTCCGATTGAGAAAACAATCGCCGCGTAAACCAATACGAACGCTGCTCCGCCGTGCTGACCAGTGATATAGGGGAAGCGCCAAATATTGCCCAACCCGACCGCGGAACCCGCGGCAGCCATAATAAAGCCAAAACGGCTTCCCCACTGTTCACGATTCTCCGTTCCGTTGCCCATGATATCCCTCCTCTAGGCTGGTGGTGTTCTAGTATTTTCCTGTCCCGGAGTCATGAGAACTGCCCTGTTTTCGGCTAACGCTCACCCCCTTTCCCCGCAATGCCTCACCTCGTGAAAGTTCATGAAATTATAGAGAAAGCGCCGCGAAAAGACAACTCGCGGAAATCATCGGAAAAAAACTGCAATTTCAGGAATTCCGCCGGTTTATCCCAGTGTAAGGATAAACAAACCCAACGAATTAATCAATACCCCATTTTCTGAAATTCACCTCCATTTCCGATACAGTTCACCCCTTCTGGACGACCATACGGCGTGAGATTTTCTCGCCTTTTCGACATTGGATTTGCGGAGCCAGACCAGTTCCGTTCTTGGTCGGTCATCCAGCTGAAGAAGCGTTTCACCAAAAGGGTCCACAGCGAGGCTGTGACCGCCGAACCGGACAAACGAGCTGCAATCGCAGCGATTGACGCCAACGGTAAAGACTTGGTTTTCCATTGATCTGGCGGCCAAAAGCGTTTTCCAGATTCGAACATGGTCTGCCGGCCAGGCTCCAACCACGACAAGCAACTCGGAGCCCTTCTCCACAAGGGAACGGCACTGCTCGGGAAATTCCATGTCGAAGCAGATGAGGATTCCGATTCTCCACCCGAAAATCGCACACATCCCAAGCGTCGAACCCGGGATGAACGTTCCTGTCTCAAAATCGAAGGGAGAGGCATGAATCTTGTCGTATTCCAGAAGGACCTTCCCGTCGGGCCCAATCACATGACAACGGTTCACCGTCCCCTCGCCGCACCGTACAGCCATGCTTCCCGCAACGATCCCCATCCCGAAACGCCTCGCGGCCTTGCAGAAAGGAGCGATGGACGNTTCTTTCCACACCGGGCGGGAACGCAGGGGTCCTCCGGGAAAGGACACATTCCACAATTCAGGCAGAATCACGAGCTTGGCCCCGTTTTCTCCGGAGCGGACCACTTCGGCAAGGAGTGCTTCCTGGTTTGCTTCCGGGCTTTTTCGAAGAACGGATGCCTGGATGAGGGCGATAGGCAGCAGTTCCATGCGGTTTTCTCCTCCGTTCTGAAGTCCGCCTTGTGGCTTTTGAACGGATTATATCTTGAAAGCGCATGGCATTGACACGTTATGCACTTGGAAGGATGATGATCGTCTCATCAGGCCATGAGGAGGATCGAAGCATGTGTTTAGCCGTACCGCATACCCTCGTTGCGATCACAGGTTCCCAAACCGCCATCGGTCGGGCCGGGACAATCGAAGTGGAAATCCGCACCGACCTGATCGAGAACCCCGTCATTGGTGAGAGCGTTCTTGTTCATGCCGGCTTTGCGATAGAAAAGCTCAGGCCTGAAGAAGCCACGGAAATCGAGGCTCTCTGGGAAGAGATCCGTACCCACTCGGAAAGGCTTTCCGATGAATGATTTGACTCGAGAAAGAGTGCGGACTGCCGGGCAGGCGCTTTTTCGACTTGTCGACAGACCGCTCAGGTTTATGGAAGTTTGCGGAACCCACACGGTTTCCATCTACCGTTCCGGCCTGAGAGCCCTTTTCCCAACCGCCCTTTCGCTGGTTTCAGGCCCGGGTTGCCCGGTTTGCGTGACGGCGCAGGAGGAAATTGACACCCTTGTCCGCATCTCAAGGATGGAGGGGCTTGTGATCGCAACCTACGGGGATATGCTGCGCGTTCCCGGCAGTCAGCAGTCCCTGGCCGAAGCGAGGGCACAGGGAGCTTCCGTCCAGGTGGTTCTCTCGGGCGCCTCCGCCCTCGACCTTGCGCGGGAAACTCCCGACAAGACGGTCGTTTTTGCCGCTGTCGGTTTTGAAACCACCGCACCGGCCACGGCCGCCGTAGTTTTGCAGGCTACCCGCGAAAACCGCGAGAATTTCCTCGTCCTCAACCTTCACAAAACCGTTCCCACAGTTCTCGGAACCTTGGCCGCAGACCCAGCCCTCGCGCTGGACGGGTTCCTGCTGCCGGGTCATGTCAGCGTCATCCTTGGCCTATCCCCTTATGCGTTTCTTGCCGAAAAATACGGATTGGCCTGTGTCGTCGCAGGTTTTGAGCCTGACCAGATCATGGCGGGTCTCGTCATGCTCGCCCTCCAGAAGAAACGCCGGAGCTTTTCCGTCCAATCCGCCTACCCGCAGGCAGTCCGATCCGGTGGAAACGACCAGGCGAAGGCCATCCTCGACACGGTTTTCGATGAAACAGGTTCCACTTGGCGCGGGCTCGGTTTTCTGCCCCGCTCGGGGCTCAGGCTGAAGGATCCCTACTCAAGATTCGACGCCCGAGTCCGGCTGCAGATCACCGACATTCCGGCTCCAGAGCCTCCGGGATGCCGGTGCGGTGATGTCCTTGCCGGCAGGATCGCTCCTTTCGATTGTCCTTTGTTCGGGGGTCCTGCACCCCGGAGGAACCGGTCGGCCCGTGCATGGTCTCCTCGGAGGNNGAAGTTGCTCCGCCGCCTATCGCTATGGAAGGAGTGAATGGTCCTGAAACCGATTTCGCTTGCCCAGGGAAGCGGGGGAAGGCAAAGCCAGCGTCTTGTCCGTTCCATCCTCGAATCGACGGGAGGAATTCCGCTTTCCCCTCTCGAAGATTGCGCTCTCCTCGAGGACGGACTGGCAATGACCATCGACGGCTACACGGTGACTCCCCTCTCCTTTCCTGGCGGACACATCGGAAAGCTCGCCGTCTGTGGAACGGTCAACGATCTCGCCTGCCGCGGCGCCAAGCCTCTCTATCTTGCCCTTAGCGTGATCGCCGAAGAAGGGTTTGAAGAAACGGAACTTCTCCGCTACCTCGCCGACGCCTCCGACCTTTGCGGAAAACTCGGCATCAGAATCGTCACCGGCGACACGAAGGTTGTCCCTAAAGGCCACCTGGATCAACTCGTCCTGACGACCTGCGGAATCGGAAGGGCCCTTTCTTCCAGTGACCTTGGCATTCCTTCGATCAAACCGGGAGATTCTCTTCTTCTTACCGGACCGATCGGTTTGCACGGAGCAACGATCGCGGCTTTGAGGTACGACCTGAAAAGCGAGGGGTTATCCTCCGACTGTGCCCCCTTATGGGAAACCGTCGAAGGGATACTGACATTCGACGGGCTCCGTGCGATGCGGGACTGCACACGCGGCGGCCTTTCAACCGTGCTCTGCGAATGGGCCGAAGCCTCCGGGCTTGGGCTCGAAGTCGACGAATGCGCCGTAACCGTGACCGATCCGGTTGCTTCCGTTTGCGACCTCCTTGGCTTCGACCCCTTCAGCCTGGCTTGCGAAGGATGCCTCCTACTCGCCGTTTCTTCAGAGGATACCGAACCTGTCCTGGAAGCCCTTCGTAAATCCCCGCACGCCCAACATGCCTCGCGGATCGGGACCGTCACGCCGAGTCATCCGCGGTGGGTTTCGCTGAACACAAGCGCCGGGGGAAGCAGGGTTCTCGACATGCCGGCGGGGGAAATCCTACCCCGAATCTGCTGATCGCAGCGGAACAACCTGGAAAAGGACCGAGATGAAAAAGAAGCGGGGGTTAAATAAAGCCCCCGCTTCTTTTTCATCTATTTTTATCATCAGCTTGACCGCTGTCCTTTGAGCGCCTTCAATCTCGATATCTGAAAAAGCGGGAACGCAACAAATGTCGAATCCATTCGGCGCCAGGTATCCCCTGGCAATGGCGATGGCCTTTATGCCCTGGTTCACCGCCCCTGCTCCGATCGCCTGTATCTCGACTTCCCTGCCGTCCCGGATGATGGCGGCAACAGCTCCCGCTACAGAGTGGGGATTGCTCGATGAGCCGACTTTCAAGGTTTCCATCGCCATTTCCCCCACACCCTTCGTCGGTCAATGGACCGGTACGTCCAGCCTCCGTATGTCAAAAGCCTTTCCGGTTTCGTCGTCGATTTCAACAATCACCGCGTTCAGTCGCAGCGCTTCCTCGCACACCTCGAACTTTGTCGGCATCGCGGTCAGAAAGCGAGGGAGCACCCCCTCCTTCCGCATGCCGATCACGCCTCCGTGCCCACCCGTCATGCCGCAATCCGTCAGGTAAGCCGTCCCACCCGGCAGAATCGATTCATCGGCAGTCTGAACATGGGTATGTGTCCCCACAAGGGCGGAAACCCTCCCATCCAGGTAGAGGCCCAGCGCTTTCTTCTCGGATGTCGCTTCCGCGTGAAAATCGACGAAAACACACGTCGGCAGATCGAGGTCCTGAAGAATCGAATCGGCAATTCTGAACGGGCAATCGATCGTCGGCATGAAAACCCTCCCCTGGAGGTTCAATACCGCCAGTTTCTTCCCGGAACGCTCCAGAAAGGCAACCCCCTGGCCTGGACAGCCGGGGGGATAGTTGGCCGGTCTGATGATCCGCTTCTCGGCCGCGAGGGTTTCGAGAAAATCGCGTTTGTCCCACACATGATTTCCCGAGGTCAGACAATCCACACCGGCGTCGAGAATTTCCGAAAAAACACGATCAGTCAAACCGAATCCGGCTGCCGCATTCTCTCCGTTGGCGAGGACAAAATCAAGCGGTCCCCATTCTTTCCTCAAACGAGGAAGGACTTCGGCAAGAGCCTTTCTTCCAGGGCTCCCAACGATATCCCCGATAAAGAGGATCTTCATGGCCACCCTACTTCGCGTATTCGAAGGCTCGCGACTCCCGGATGACCGTCACTTTGATCTGTCCGGGGTACTTCATTTCGTTCTCGACCTTCCGGGCGATGTCGTAGGCCATCTTCTGAATCTCGCCATCATCCGTGATCACCGGGTTGACCATGATCCTGACTTCTCTGCCCGCCTGCATGGCGAAGGCCTTCGTGACCCCGTTGAACGTCTTCGCGATCTGCTCTAGCTTTTCAAGCCGTTTCACGTAGGCATCCAGGCTTTCTCTACGGGCCCCCGGTCTTGCCGCACTGACCGCATCCGCCGCAGCGACGAGCACCGCGTACAGGGATTGCGGCTCTTCGTCCTCGTGATGCGAGGCAATTGCATTGACGATCTCGAAGGTTTCGCCATGTCGCCTTGCAAGATCCGCCCCGATCATCGCATGAGGCCCCTCGACCGCATGATCGACGGCCTTTCCGATGTCGTGAAGCAGTCCGGCCCGTCTGGCGATCGCTTCGTCAAGCCCCAGTTCCGCAGCCATGATCCCGGAGATGTGCGCAACTTCCAGGCTGTGAGCAAGCGCATTCTGCCCGTAACTGTTCCTGAACCGAAGCTGCCCGATGATGTTGAGCAATTCGGGGTGCATATGCTTGACCCCGGCTTCAAGCAGCGCGTTTTCGCCGGCATCAAGAATCATCTCTTCGACGTCCTTACGGGCCTTGTCGACAACTTCCTCGATCCTCGCCGGATGAATCCTGCCGTCCACGACAAGCCTTTCCAGGGAAAGCCGGGCCACCTCGCGCCGCACGGGATCAAAGCTGCTCAGTGCAACGGCCTCCGGTGTATCATCGACGATCAGATCAACCCCGGTCATCGTTTCGAACGTCCGGATGTTCCGCCCTTCCCTTCCGATGATCCTTCCCTTCATTTCATCTGAAGGGAGACTCACGACACTGACCGCGATTTCCGAAGTCTGATCCACCGCACACCGTTGAATGGCCGTCGTGATATACTCCCGGGCCTTCCTTTCGGATTCCCTCTTTGCCTTTTCTTCCAGGTCCTTGAGCCTGAGGCCGATGAAATGACCGGCTTCCTCCTCCACTTCCTTCAGGAGAATGGCGCGTGCCTCGTCTCTTGTCAGGGCAGCCACTTCCTCCAGTCTCTCGATCTGCTTCTGCTTCAACGCTTCGATCTCGTCGATCCGGCGCTGGGCTTCCTCCTGTTTCTCTCTCAGGTCCTCTTCCTTTCTCGAAAGGGATTCCAGCTTGCGATCCAGGTTTTCATCCTTCTGTTCAAGTCGCCTCTCCTGCCTCTGCAGTTCGGCCTTCCGTTCCTTGATCTCGCGGTCTGCTTCCTGCTTCAGCCGATGGACCTCCTCCTTGCCCTCCGAAAGGAGCTCCTTCTTCCGGGCCTCGCCTTCCGCGATCGCGTCCTTGACCAGTTTCTGAGCCTGTGACCCGGCCCCCTGAAGACCTCTCTCGTCCTGATACCTTCGCAGCAAATATCCGATGGCAAGGCCTAAAGCGACTCCTGCCACAAGTGCGAAAAATGACATGTCTTATTCACCCCTGTTCGTTTGTCAAAGTTCGGCATGCTGCCCTAATGTCCATTGTGGTTGACAGAACACCGCGTTTTCGAGCGTATTCTAGCCTCTATTCGGTTCCGGGACAAGGAGATCTCAAGGCAGCCATGGCCTCTCCAGCCGAAAAGCCCCTCCTTGCCAATCTTCCCGCTATGCGGCGGTCATCGAGGCCCGACTTCCTCCAATCCCTGACCAGTTTTTCGGCCGCAAGCGGATCATGTGCCTCGTCAATGGCTTCGCGCACCGCTAAACCTGAGATTCCACGCCTTTTCAATTCATGCCTCAGGCGAAAATCTCCCCATTCCCGATGTCCTTCAACGAAAAATCGGGCGTAAAGGGCATCGTCGAGGAGGCCCGCCTGCTGCAGGTCATCGAGGATCGCATCCGCATCCCCCTCTTCCAGGCCACGCCTGTCCAGCCAATTTCGCGCCTGAAGAACCGTTTTGGGCCATTTCCCAAGCAATGCGGCGAGCTGGTTTCGAATCTGCTCTTTCTTCTTCACTTTTCCTTCACCCCAGAAGCGGCGATCCTTCGCCTTTTTCCTCCGAGCCCTTGCAGACCCAGGAAGAGAAGTTCAGCAAGGCATCGTGATTGCATAAGGTTTGCGCTTCGGCCCGCGCCAGCACAAAAAGAGCCGTATCGCGGGCAAGGTCCGCGATCCTAAATTCCGTTGCCCCATGCTGCCGAAGTCCGCTTAGGGCCCCGGGCCCGCGGAGGCGCAGGTCCTCCTCCGCAAGGGCAAATCCGTCGGTTGTCTCCAGAAGGACATTCAGCCTCTCCGCCGATTCCTCATCTGCCGGAGAGGAAAAGAGGACGCAAATACCTCCGCGTTCTCCCCGACCGACTCGGCCGCGAAGTTGGTGAAGCTGGGACAGGCCGAAGCGCTCCGCGTCTTCCACCACGATCATCGTTGCCCCGGGAAGGTCGATCCCCACCTCAAGAACGGTTGTGGCGACCAACACTCCGGTTTCCCGCTTCTCGAACCTGTCCAGCGCCTCGTTTTTCTCCTGCGAGGTCATCTGCCCATGAAGCATTCCCACCGGAACCCCGGGCAACTGAAGTCGGATGCTTTCAAGCCTTTCCTTCACTGATGCTGCATGGCTCGTTCCCTTTTCGCCCAGAAGCGGGCAAACCCATATGACCTGTCCTCCGGAATCCACTTCCCTTTTAATCCGCTGCAGGAGCCCTTTTTGGCTACCCTTGCCAACCCGATAGGTTTCAACCGGCTTTCGGCCGGGCAGGGTTTCATCCAGCCTAGAGACGTCGAGTTCTCCGAACTCCGCGAGGACAACGGTACGGGGGATCGGTGTGGCGGACATGACGAGAAGGTGGGGAGCCGCTCCTTTATCCACAAGGGCGGATTTTTGGGATACCCCGAACCGATGCTGTTCATCCACGATGACAAGCCCGAGGTTCCGCCAGGAAACGCCGGACTGGAAAAGTGCATGTGTCCCGAAAAGCAGGCAAGGTTCTTCCTTTTTGACCGAGTCAAGGCTCCGCTGCCTCAGCGCGGAGTCCTCCCTCCCTGCAAGGAGCGCGCAATCGACTCCCACCGACGAAAGAAGCGGAGCGGCTCTCTCGTAATGCTGGCGTGCAAGCACTTCCGTCGGCACCATGAATGCGACTTTCAGGCCCGATTCGATCGCAGCCATCGCCGCACCGAGCGCCACGACCGTTTTCCCGCTTCCCACCTCTCCGTGAAGAAGCCGTCTCATGGGAATAGGGCTCGCCAAATCGGCCCAGATTTCCTCCAAAGCCTTCACCTGGCCGATACTCGGCTTGAAAGGAAGGACCTTCTCCAGAAAGGATTTCGTTCGTTCTCCGGGAACAATGACGGGGGCCCTTTTCCCTTCCGAAAGGCCTAGCCTCGTTTTCCGGAGCTTGACCTGGAAATGGAACATTTCCTCAAAGACGATTCTCTTCCTTGCCGCTTTCCNAGGCTCTTTCATCGGGGGAAAATGAAGCCATTCGATCGCCTCGGCCAGACCGAGCAAGCCGCAGCGCTTCCGGAGAGCTTCCGAAAGCGTTTCACGCAGACACTCCCGTGTTTGGGGACAGTCAAGAAGTTGTTTCACGAGTTTCCGGAGGACCACCTGGCTCAGCCCGGCAGCCAGTGGATACACAGGAAGGATTCCCGTTGCAGGGAAAGTCCCCGGAGCAAGGATCTCAAAAGCGGGATTGAGCATCTCCCATTCCTGAGGGCTCCCTTCAACTTTACCGAAAAGGGCGAGGAACGTTCCGGGTACAACCTTCGCCGATAGCCCGGGAAGATTGAACCAAGTCGCCGTAAGGCGGTCATTCCCTTGTTCTAGAACTGCGGAAAATACGGAAAACCTTCCTCCGCCTACGCGCCTTCTCGCCTCTGAAGACTTCACGCGCCCGACGAGTCCCACCACCAGAGCTCTTTTTCCTTCCTCAAGCTCGCAGAATGACCTGATGCGCCTTCTATCCTCGTATTTTCTCGGGAAATGGAGCATGAGGTCCCTCAAAGTTCTTACGCCAAGCGAGTTCAACGCTCTCTCTCGGGCAACCCCAACCCCTTTGACGACGGATACGGGGGAATCGAGTCCGGGCTCTTCCCTCACTGCTTTTCGGAAGGCCTTCCGCTCTCCGACACAAGGCCGACAAGTGTTTCAAACTTGGACAAGGTTCCCTTCATTTCCGCGACAAACTGCTGCCTGACCTGCGTGAGGCGGCCCAGCTCTCTTTTATGTTCCTCGATTCTCGATTTGGCTTCATCCACGATCGAGTCGGCCTTCACGCGAGCCTCATTCAGCGTCAGTTCGGCCTGCTGCGCTGCCGATTTGATCTTTTCCTCCGCGCTCTGTTGGGCGAAAAGAATCGCCTCGTTCAACGAATGCTTGAGTTCTCGACACTCCTTTATCTGTTCTTCAGCCGTTTCAAGCTTTCGCTCAAGGTCGCGGATCTTCTCCGCATATCCCTGAAAGTTTTCCGCCACTTTATCGAGAAACTCGTCGACCTCCTCCGGATCATATCCCCGGAGAGCTCTCTTGAAAGACTGCTGTTGGATATCGAGCGGCGTGAAAAGGCTGTTCATGCCTCATCCACCTCCCCGGCCTCTTCCGGGTGATCCGCCTCCTCGGGATTCACCTGGCTCTCCCAAGTCTCCAGCAACCGGCTATGCGGCGTTGCAAGGAAAACTCCCGGGGCGACACGGACAACTTTCCCTTGGGTGGAGTACACGGCGCCGCAAACGAAGTCGAGCAGACCCTGGCCGGGTTCCAGATCAACCGGCCTCAGATCCAGGATGATCATCTGCCCCATCCTGAGGGCTTCCAGAAGGTCATCCTTCCGGTCGATCGCCGATTGACCCCGCACGAGGATGACGGCCGGTTTTCCGATCGCAGGCTGAAAAACTCTTTTTTTTCGCTCTTCCCACTCGTTTCCGTGCAATTCTTCCTCGTCCTCATAATCGTCTTCTTCCTCGATAAGGCCAAGAAATGCCAGGAACTTCTCCCACAAGGCTTCCACACCTCCCCTTATTCCCTGGGGCCAAAAAGGGCCCGGCCCAGCCGAACGCAGGTGCTTCCCTGCTCGATCGCCATCTCGAAATCTTCCGACATACCCATTGACAGCTCGGGGAGTTCAAATCCCAATCGTTCCGAAAGCCCGTCCCTCAGTTCCCTCAGGAGCGAGAACGCGGCCGCCGCTTCACGGGCATCAGCTCCCAAAGGACCGACGGTCATCAGCCCCCTGATCGTAACCCGCGGACAATGAAGCAGAATCCCCTCCAGCAGCTTCTCGGTTCGCTCCGGGGAGACCCCGTGCTTCGAGGCTTCTCCAGAGGTGTTGACTTCAAGCAGGACTTCGACCTTGGAGTCCCTTTCGGAAAGGATCCTCTGCAGGTCGACCGCAAGTTCCAGCCGGTCGACGGAATCAACCCGCGAAAAAAGATCCAGCGCTTTCCTCGCCTTGTTCCTTTGAAGGTTTCCGATCAGTCTCCACTCAGCGAGTCGTTCCGTAGGCCACTCCCCGATCTTGAGCGCCGCTTCCTGAACCCGGTTTTCGCCGAAAAGACGAATGCCCGCTTGCCAGGCCTCGATGATCTCCGGAAGGATGCGGGTCTTCGTCACTGCCATCAAGGCAACCGTTCCCGGCTTTCTGCCGGAGCTTCGCGTCGCCGCCAGAATTTTCGACTGAATCTCCTCGAATCGGTTCATGATCGACGTCACCAGAGCAAGACCTTCCTTTCGGCTCCCGCGGAGGCACGACTCAAAACGAGGTCACCGGCCTTCAGTCCGTTGGTCACGAGGAAACGCCCGCCGGGAAGCGGTTGTCCCACAACGGACCGGTATTCAAGTTTCCCCGAGGCAAAGGCGTAGACACCCATCGCTCCCGCCTTCTGCAAGAGCGCGCTTTCGGGCAGGACTACACCTTTCTTTTCTCCATGAAAGAACTCGATCTTCTTGTTCCTGGAGAACGGGATCGAAACCGGAAAAATCGGGAGAGTCAAATAGACTTTTGCTTTTGGCCCAAAATCGTGGACCGCCCGGATTCGTGCTCTCTGGGGCCGCTCGCCCTCGATGGAGAAGAGGATCACTCCTTTCCCGATCTGCCTGCGCACGGATTCGTCCATTTCAATATAGGCAATCGCACGCAATTCCTGCGGTTGCGGGACAAGTTTCCCTATCGCTTTACCGCGGCCGACGCGCGTTCCCTCCACTTTCGGCCGGAGCGAAGATCCGGCCGGCAGTTCTCCATCCCCGGGCCAGATGTCCGAAAAGCTCCATTTTCCTTCAAGCCCGTCGAGCCCAGGGATGAAATATCCCGACTGCTGAGCCCTGACGATGGCCTTTTGACTTCCCGACAGCACTTCCGCAACGACTTCACCCTTCGCGACTCTCACGGGCTCAACTCCAAAAGGGTAATGCACCGCCCCATCCATGGGAGACTCAAGAACCGATTCACTCCAAAGGAGCACGGATCTCGAAGGCGCTTTCTCTTGGATCGTGAGGGGCTCCGCTGTGGAAAACTCGGGCCGATAGGCCCTGAAATTCGACCACCAGCCGGCGTAGGCCGCCACGCTGCCGGTCAGGATGGCAACAAGCAGGCCCCAGTATCCCCAACGCCAAATGTGTTTTCGGGCCGGCTGCTCCTTCGCGGTGGCCACTCTTTCCACTCAGAAACCCTCCCCTTTAAACTTTAATCGCATTTTGAAAAATCGCAACTCCTGCACCGGATGCATCCTTCACTGTGAATCAGGGAAGAACCGCATGAGGGGCACATTTCAGCCCCCTGTGAATCGACCTTGAACCCTCCGGCGCGCTCAAGCCCCCGGGCGATGGCATCGGGGAGGCTCAGAATAATCCCGTCGGCCTCCCATACCGGTTGACTGCCTCCTATCCCCTTAAGCTGGCTGACGACTTCTTCCACCGGGACGCCGCTCCTGAGCGCCAGAGAGATCAGCCGGCCAAGCGCTTCGGTATGGGCCTGCGTGTCCTTGCCCGATTTGCCCAGCGTGGCAAAGACCTCGAAGGGCCGCGAATCCATCTCGTTGACCGTGAGATAAAGATTTCCGAAACCCGTCATGATCTTCACGGTCGTCCCTCTGAGCATGGATGGCCGGCGTCTTGGCAGGGTTGGACTTTCCTTGCTCTGTGCCTCCGGCTTCTCAAGTGAACCCGAGTAGAGGACCTGACTTTCCTTGCAGCGGTCACGATAGACGGTGATCCCCTTGCATCCCGATTCGTAGGAGAGCCAGAACGCCCGCCGGATGTCCTCCCTGTCCGCTTCGTTTGGAAGGTTGATCGTCTTGCTGACGGCATTGTCGGTAAAACGCTGGAAAGCCGCCTGCATGCGAACGTGCGCTTCAAACGGAATTTCATGGGAGGTTTGGAATACCCTTCTGACTTCCTCGGGAAGGTCAAGCCCCTCCAGGGACCCCGACTCGCTAATCGCTTCGAGCAGGCCCGGGCGCATGAGCCCTCTTTCTTCCAGCCGTTTCAGGAGGATTCCATTGAGGACGCTCAGGGTTTCCGTTTCGAAGGTTTTCCTGCGGTAGGCAAGCGCGAACACGGGCTCTATGCCGCTCGAGCAATCCGCCAGGATCGAAAGCGTCCCCGTCGGTGCAATCGTCGTCACGGTGGCGTTTCTCATCTTTCGCCCCTGCTTTCCCCAGACGCTGCCTTCCCAATTCGGGAAACAGCCCCGTTCTTCAGCCAGTGCCTCGCTGGCCTCGTGTCCCCTTGACTGGATGAAGGACATGACTTCCTCGGCAAGGGAGACCGACTCCTGGCTACCGTAGGGAATTCCCTTCTCGAAAAGAACCTCCGCCCACCCCATGATGCCCAGCCCGATCTTCCGATTCTGACGGGACTGCTCACCAATGGGCGGAATCGGATAATGGTTCATCTCGATGACATCGTCCAGGAAACGGACGGCGGTTTCGACCACTTCTCCCAGCTTTTCCCAGTCGAAACGCCCCTCTTCGTCCAGGAAACGGACCAGGTTGATCGAACCCAAATTGCAGCTTTCATAAGGAAGCAGGGGTTGTTCCCCGCAGGGATTCGTCGATTCGATGCGGCCTGCCTGCGGGGTCGGGTTGCCGTCATTGATGCGGTCAAGGAAAACCAGTCCCGGATCCCCCGAAGCCCAAGCCGATTCAACGAGCAGGTCGAAGAGTTCCGCAGCCTTGACCGTTGAAACGACTTCTCCGGAACGTGGGTTCCGGAGGTCCCATTCCCCGTTTTCCTTCACGGCTTGCATGAGCGCGTCCGGAATGCCGACCGAAAGATTGAAATTCGCCAGCCTGCCGCGAGTCGTCTTTGCCTTGATGAAATCGAAGATATCCGGGTGGGAGGCTTCGAGGATGCCCATGTTCGCCCCTCTCCTCATCCCGCCCTGTTTGACGACTTCGGTCGCATCGTTGAAAAGCTCCATGAAGGAGATCGGGCCGGAAGCGACGCCCGATGTGGAACGGACGATGTCTCCAGCGGGCCTGATCTTCGAAAAGTTGAACCCGGTGCCTCCGCCGCTTTTGTGGACCAGCGCGGTGGCCTTCAGAGTGTCGAAGATCTCTTCCATGCTGTCCCCGATCGGCAGGACAAAGCAAGCTGAAAGTTGTCCCAAATCCGAACCAGCGTTCATCAGGGTTGGCGAATTGGGAAGGAACAGCAGGCGGCTCATGATTCCGTAAAACTCCTCCGCCCGTGTCTGTCGATCGAATCCCCACTGTTCTTCGGCCGCAGCGACCGCATTGGCTACACGCCACAACAGCTCGGCAGGAGTTTCATTCACTTTCCCTGCCTCGTCCTTTCTCAGGTATCGTTTTTCCAGAACTTTGACCGCGTTTTCCGAAAAACCTGGTTTCATTTCTTCCGGGGCCATTCCGAGACCCTCCTCATTTAAATCGGCGCTTGTTTCATTATCGCCCGGAATGTCTTGTTCTTCAAGAGATGGACACAATATGTGTGGCCTGCTTTTTAGCATTGCAGGCTATGTTGTGTTTTCCTCTCCTGTACCCCGAGCAGGACGCCAAGCCCGGTCAGATCAGGAACCGTTTTCCAGGCTCCCGCCTGAATCAGCTCCGGGCCATCATGATTTCCGGAGTAGATGCCGATCGTTCTTACCCCCGCTGCGATCCCTGTTTTCATGTCGATATCCGTGTCACCCACAAAGACGGCGGATTCGCGGTCCACCTCCAGAAGCTTCAGGCCGAGCAGCAATGAATCCGGAAAAGGCTTGGGCCTTTCCACGGATTCCAGCCCCACGATCGCTTCGAAGTAGGAAACCAGCCCGACTGCTTCCACGGAGACCCGCGCGAAACGCCGGTTCGTCACTACTCCACGCTTGATGCCCTTTGCCGCAAGGCTCTCAAGAAGGGGGACGGCGCCGGGGAAAGGACGCAACTCCTTTCTTTCCCGATCGCTGTAGTGACTTCGGTAATGATCGAGCCATTCAGAACGAAAGTCCCCCCATAACGTCCTCCATGCCGACTCGATCGGAAGGCCGATGGTGGACAGAACCTGCGCCCTCGTCACCGGTGCCAGCCCCAGATCTTCCGCCATGCCGTTCATGCAGCCGGTAATCGCATGGCTGCTGTCGATGAGGGTCATGTCAAAATCGAATAGAACCGCCTTGATCCGTGCTTTCATGAACGTACCTCCATCAGGAATCCTTTCAGGTAGTCGCTTTCCGGAAAACTCAGTCCAACAGGGTGATCCGAAGGTTGGTGGATTTCCGCTGTGATCCGGCATGATTTTTTAACGTCCCTTGCCGCGGCGGCAAGGGTTTCCAGGAGCGCCTCCCTCCCGAACGCCTGACTGCAGGAAAAGAAAAGCAGCGACCCTCCCGGAGCAAGCATCCGGAAGGCCCTGACCGCCAACTCCTTGTACCCCCTTCTGGCTCCTTCCACCTGCTTCCTTGAAGGCGCGAAGGGCGGGGGGTCCATCACGACAACGTCGAAATACAGGTTCTGCTCGCCCAGCATCTTCAGGCGGTCGAAAACATTGCACTCTTCCAGAGAAACCTGCCCCTTGCGGTCGAGCCCGTTCAGGTTGAGGTTGCCTTTGGCTAGGGAAAGCGCCTCTTCGGATTGATCCAGGGCCAGAACTTCCCTCGCTCCCCATAGAAGCGCGTGGATCGAAAAATTGCCGGCGTAGGAAAAAGCGTCCAGCACGCGGGCTCCCTCACAAAGCGGCCGGATCGCCCTTGGAAATTTCCGGACATCCAGGTAAAGGCCCGTCTTCTGCCCTCCAAAGGGATCAACGAGACTCCGGGCATCCCCCGTCCGCACTGAGAGAACTTTTGAATCCGGCATTTTCCCGTACAGAAGCCTTTTTTCACGGGGGATTCCTTCGCTTTCAAGGTATCTTCCCTCGTTCCTCAGGACGATCGCCTCGACTCCGGGCTGTTGCGCCAGAAACTCCGTCAAGCAGGACAGCGACCGATACATTCCGGCGCATAGCGTCTGGACAACCGCCACCGGACCATAACGGTCAACGACGAGTCCGGGAAGACCATCCGCTTCCCCGTGGACCCACCTGTAGGCATCCTCTCCCTCTTCGAGGAAGGGCCTTCTGCTTTCTTCCGCTTCCCGTATCTTCTTTTCCGACAGACTACGGATTTCAGGTCGATCCGGCCCCCAGGAAAGAAGCCTCACGCAAAGCGACGCCCCCGGGCTGAACATCCCCCATCCGAGGATTTCACCCTTCCTGCCCGCCACCGGTATCAGGGCTCCGTTCTCTCCACCTGGAGGGAGCCAGGTGAAATCCCCCCGAAAGAGCCAGGGATGCCGGAGAGGGATCTTTTCAAGTCCCTTTTCGCTGAGCGTTGCCGTATTCCTAGATCTCAAAGCCGTCCGTCCTCCCCATCAAGAGAAGTGAACACACAGGAAAGAGGCGTTTCTCCGCGATTGAAGCGATCCAGGTTTTCCCGCACGAATCGCGCTACCCCTTCCATCCCTTCATCGGTCACGCCGCCGATATGCGGCGTGGCGACCACGTTCAGGCGACGGAAAAGCAAATCGTTCGGATCGGGAGGCTCGGCCCAGAAAACATCCAGACCTGCCCCCGCGATTTCTCCCGCATCCAGGGCTGCCTCCAGATCCTTCCTGACGACCAGTCCGCCTCGGGCGACATTGATCAGATACCCGCCGGGGCCAAGCGCCTTGAGCACGTCACGGTTCACGATGTTCCTCGTCCCATCGTTGAGCGGAAGAGCCAGGACGAGAAAACTGGCCCCTTCCACCGCTTCCTTGATGTCTCCGAGAAGGTGAACCGATTTGAGCCCCCATTCGCTAAATTCGGAGCGCATCGACCGATTCACGCCCACGACATTCATCCCGAGGCATTGGAGTCGATCCACGATGCAGCGGCCGAGATTTCCGAGCCCAAGCACGCAGGCTTTCTTCTTCCAGAGTGCCATTCCTTTCGGGGCATGCACCCTGCCGATTTTCAAAAGGTTTTCCTGAGCCCTGGCATATCGGCGGGCGAGAAGAAGCATCAGCAACAAGGCAGTTTCCGCCACGCTCTCTGCATTACCGGTTCCTCTGGAGGGAACGTTGCAGACCTTGATTCCCAAGCGCGTGCAGGCCGCCAGATCGATTCCCTCCACTCCCGTTCCCCATTCCTGGATCAGTTTCAAGGATTTTGCATTCCGTAGCATTGATTCTCCGATTTCCCGGGGAGCGGTCACCAAAACCTCCGCCCATGGCAGAGCATCAAGGATCTCGTCATCACGGGCGATGCGGAAATCCACTCCCTCGAACAATGAAAGAAAGCTTTCCTTAACCCTCTCGAAAGCTGTCCCGCCAAAAAGGACTCTCATCTCCCGCACCTCTCGCCCAAATCCCGGTCAGCGCTGTGACGCACCGTTCGTTCGAGGCTTGCGAACGCCTGGTGGTTGTGGATACTCTCATCGCTCACGACGGAAACCCGATACCACTTTATCCTGCCGTCAGAATCAAGTTTCATGGATATTTCACGGACAACATCTTCGACAAACCGCGGATTCGAAAAGGCCAATTCCGTCAAGGCCTTCTCGTCCTCACGCTTGAGCAGGGTCAGAACAGGGGCTGACGCGGACTCTTCCGCGACCGCAACCAGTTCTTCGATCCAAACCAGTCTCTTCATCCGGATTTCGATCTCCACCCGGGCTCTCTGGTTGTGCGCTCCGTATTCCGAAATTTCCTTGGAACAGGGACAGAGAGTCTGGACCGGCACGCGGACTTTCAGGATGAAATCGAACCTTTCCGCCTTGACCGCCCAAAATTCCACATCGGTGCGGCTGTAGCTTTCGGCCCCGCTGACCGGTGCAGCCCGTCGTATGAAGTACGGAAAGGAAACCGTAATCTCCGCTTCCGGTGCGTCGAGCTGCGTTTTCAGGGCCTCCACGATTTCCTCGAGGTTTCCAAGAGTCATGTTGCCTCTGCAGCTCTCGAGGACCTCAATGAAACGGCTCATGTGGGTCCCCCTGAAATCCTTCGGCAAAGACACGGACATCGTCACGGATGCCGTAACGTGCTGGACGTTCTCGTGCGGGTCCATCACCACCAAGGGGTAGGAAACACCACAAACGCCCACCCGGTCGATCGGGATGTTGCGAGTGTCACGCTCACCCTGAACATCCTTCATTCGATATCCCCTCTGGAGACGATCGCCGATGCATCCCTCGTTTCCCAGACCTCCACCTCGCAAAGCCTTCCGCTTCTTCGGTCGATTTCTTCATCGACCGATTTCCAGATCCACACCGCGATGTTCTCTGCCGTCGGCTGAGGGATCAAGTCGTTCAGGTAGGCGTGGTCTAGTCTGGAAAGGACGGCTTCTTCAGAAATTTTCTTCAGCTCGACAAAATCCATGACCATCCCTTCCGGATCCGGTTTGCCCTCTACGGTCAGAGAAAAGGAATAGGTGTGACCGTGGAGCCTTTCGCACTTGCCTCGATAGCATTCCAGCTTGTGCGCCGCGTCAAAGGAAAAAGTCCTCCTGATCTTCATCATCATTCCTCCGATTTCCGGGAATCATTCCGCTGGCGGAACGCCGTAGTCCAGCATGCCTTGCGAGGCCTCCGCTTCCTGAACGGGCATTCCCAGGGTCCTTTTCATCCAGGTCGCGTTGCGCACGGCAAAATCCCCGTAACAGTTATTGAACATGACAAAAAGTTTTTCAACCCGTGCGGCTGTTTCCAGAATCCTTTTTTTCCAGGGATGCAGTTCTTCAGGAGAGTATAGATAACGGAATTTTTCGGAAACCCCGGCGTCCTTCCTTTCCCAGGCTGCCGAATTCCTGCCGTGAAAGCGAACGACGCTCCCCCAGCTCGATGTGATCGGCCATTTCGCCGGAACCGTCCACGGGAGAAAAGGTTCGTCGACGGCGACGTAGGCCATGTTCAGGTCGTTAAGAACCCCGAGGAACCGTTCTTCCGTTTTCCCTTCGAGCCATGCGCCGTTCCTGGCTTCCACCGCTATCCTGACGGGGCCCGCGACATCCCGGACCCTGTGGAGGTATTTCTCCAGCGCCCGTGAAAAGCCAATGCCCGGAGGAAACTGGAACAGAAGATACCCCAACTTCCCCATCGCTTCCAGGGGGGCAAGGCTGCTCCTGAACTTCTCCCATATTTCCAGGAGCGTGGCTTGAGAAAAATCGCGCAGGCTGAGTTTTTCCGTTTCATCACGCTTCCTGCCTTCCGGAAGCGCCCACGAAGGGAGGTTTTTCGCGGCAACGGCATGCAGCGTGAAAAGCCCGAACACCTTGACGTTGAAGAGAAACCCCCTTGGCGTTCTTGCGACCCACCTCCAGGCGGCGGTTTCGTCGGGAATGGCATAGTAGGTGCTGTCCACCTCCACGACATCGAACCTCGATGCATAATGACGAAGGCGTTTTTCCGCATCTCGGGCTTCCTTCGGATACCAGCCGCTTCTTAAGAGTCCCGGGTCCGTCCAGGAACACAATCCGACTCTCAGATTTTCCATTCTGCCTCCNNCGCCGGGCGCTGATCTCTTTCCTATTATACGGAATGATCCGGAATCGCAGGCGTTGCCTCATTCGCCCGCTCTTATGATAGACTCCGGAGTACGGAAGGAGTGAATTAGATGGAACTCAGAGGGATCTACGCGCCGATTCCGACCCCCTTCGACCGAGAAGGGAACATTGCCTGGGACGCACTTGACGGGAATCTCGAAAAATGGCTTGCCTCCCCGCTGGATGGGTTTGTCGTCGGAGGCTCCAACGGAGAATTCCCCCTTCTTTCCTTCGATGAACGCGTCGAACTCACGAGGCGGGTGTCCTTGAAGACCGCCGGAAAAATCCCGATCGTCACCGGGGCGCATTGCCCGAGCCTGCAGGAAACGCTCGCGCTTTGCCGTGCTGCCGCCGATGCGGGTACCGATGCCGTCCTCGTCCTCCCCCCTCATTATTACAAGGGACAGAACTCGAACGAAACCCTTCGCGCCTACTTCTGGAAAATTGCCGATTCTTCCCCTGTTCCGGTCATTCTGTACAACATGCCGGCGAACACGGGGTTCAACCTCACTCCCGAATGCGTTCGGGAGGTTTCCGAACATCCNGGAATCATCGGCATCAAGGACACCTCCGGCGACATCGTACAGATCACCCGCCTGTGCCTTGAGTCCCGAACCGGTTTCTCGATCTTTGTCGGATCCGGGGGGTTTTTCCTTCCTGGCCTCGCGGTCGGCTGCACCGGTGGCACGCTCGCCGTAGCGAACCTCCTGCCCGCTGCCTGCAGCCGCATGATGAAACTCCTCCAATCNGGAGAGGTCCTGGCCGCCCGCGAAATCCAGCACCGAATCCTTCTCCTGAACCATTCCGTCACAAAAGGATTTGGAATTCCCGGACTCAAGATCGCCCTCGACGGAATCGGCCTCTACGGNGGCCCCTGCAGGGAACCTCTGCCGGAGTTGAGCCCCGCGGCACGCGAAGAAGTCCTTCGGCTTCTTGCCGAAACGAACCTGCTTGAAAAGGAGGAATGGAGATGAAGGGAACCGTCGTGCTCCTTGGAAGCCCGCGAAAAGCGGGAAACAGCGAAACGTTGGCGGAAGCCTTCCTGAAGGGGGCNGGGGAAAGAGCGGGACAAATAACCCGTTTCCGCCTGTCCGAAATGTCCCCCCTCTCGGGCTGCCTCGATTGCCGTCAGTGCTGGACACAGGGAAAGCCCTGCGTACTGAAGGATCCGATGCGGGAAATTCACGATGCGCTACGGGTATCGGATCTTATCATTTTCGTCTCTCCTCTCTATTGGTACACCTGGAGCGGACAAATCAAGCCGGTTCTCGACCGTTTCCTCCCCTTTGTCTCCGAGACCCCTCTCTTCGATCTGCGGGGAAAGAAGGCAATCCTCATTTCCACAGCCGGNGATTCAGACCCGAAATGTTTCGATGGCCTGCGTTTTTCCTTCAGGAGTTCGTGCGCGCTGCTCGGNCTTGAAAATCTTCACGAGATTCTTGCCCACGGCATATACCGTCGTGGGGAAATCGAAGGTACCGAGTGGCTCGAACAGGCGGAAAGGTTCGGGAACAAGATCCTCTAGCAATTTTCGCATTTTCGGGCCGCCCTGCCGGGCGGCCCTTTTCGTTTGATTTAATGACATAGATCGCCCCAATTCCATGCGTGCGGTGTCATTAATGACTTTTAACTGCTTAACAACTCCTACCCTATTGCATATTACCGGTTTTTCTGCTATTTATGTTCCATCTTGCACGCGAGGAGGGAGTTCAATGACGGACACACGACCTTCGGCCACTTTCGGTGAGCTCGTCTTCAACCGGAAGGCCATGCGGGAGCGTTTGCCAAAGGAAGTCTTCGCACAGCTTATGGCCGCCATCGACACAGGTGAAAAACTGGACGGCGGAGTCGCCGACATCGTGGCTTCATCCATGAAGGAATGGGCACTCTCAAAAGGCGCAACCCATTACACCCATTGGTTCCACCCGCGGACCGAACGGACTGCGGAAAAGCATATGGCCTTCCTGACGCTCGACTTGGAAGGCGCGCCCCTCGAGGCCTTTTCCGGCAGCGAGTTGATCCAGAGCGAGCCGGATGCGTCCTCGCTGCCGTCCGGCGGGATGCGTTCCACATTCGAAGCCCGCGGCTATTCCGCCTGGGATCCTTCCAGCCCTGCCTTCATCGTCCAGTCCGAGAAGGGAGGGACTCTCTGCATTCCGTCGATCTTCATCTCACATGACGGAACNCCCCTGGATCTGAAAACGCCTCTCCTCAAATCCCTGAACTCCATCGAAAACCGTGCGCTCAGGCTACTGCGGCTTTTCGGAAATCGCGGAGTCAGGTGGGTCAAGGCAACGGTTGGCGCTGAGCAGGAGTTTTTCCTCGTCAATGAGTCGAAGGCGCGCCTTCGACCTGACATCATCTTCTGTGGTCACACTCTTTGCGGAGCCCAGCCNCCCAAGGGACAACAGATGGAGGATCACTACTTCGGCACGATCCACCCCAAGGTCCTTGCCTATATGGAAGACGTTGAAACAGAGCTTTATCGCCTCGGGATCGCGATCAAGACGCGCCATAACGAAGTCGCCCCCTGCCAGTTCGAGTTTGCCCCCGAGTTCTCGGAAGCCAACCTGGCAAACGACCAGAACCAGTTGATGATGGCCGTCATGAAGCGTTTTGCGCGCCGCCACGACCTCCGTCTGATGCTGCACGAAAAACCCTTCGCAGGGCTGAACGGAAGCGGAAAGCACACGAACTTTTCTCTCATGGACAGCGAGGGACGCAACCTTCTTTCNCCCTCGGGGACACAAAAGAAGAGCATTCAGTTCCTGACCTTCCTCGGGGCTTTCCTGCTGGGGCTTTCACGGTACGGAAGCCTTTTCAGGGCATCGATCGCCTCTCCCGGCAACATGTACCGGCTCGGCGGCAACGAGGCTCCTCCCGCCATCATGAGCGTCTACCTCGGAGAGGTGTTGAACCAGATCCTTGACCGCATTGAAGAGGGCTTGCCGGAATCCATTCCCTCCAAGGGCCCCCTCGACCTCGGTCTCACCCGGTTGCCGGACATCAAGGCGGACAACACGGACCGGAACCGGACGGCCCCGATCGCGTTCACCGGGAACAAATTCGAGTTCAGGGCCACCGGAGCTCCGCAATCCCTCGCAGGCCCCGTGACGATGCTTATGGCTGCCTGGGCCTGGGGCCTGGAGCAGATGACAACCCTGATCGAAAACCGCCTCGGAGACGGAGTCGAAGTCTCTGAAGCCGCGCTTGAGGCAATCCGTTACGCCGCAATCGAAAGCCGCAATGTCCGCTTCGACGGAAACTGCTACTCCACCGAATGGGCCCAGGAGGCGGTACGGCGAGGCTTGCCTGTCGCCTACACGACTCCGGAAGCGCTTGCCTATTACCTCGTCCCGGAAAATCGGAAACTCCTGTCCGAACTCAAGATCATGTCCGATAGGGAGGTTTCGGCTTTTTACGAGATCCAGGTCGAGAGGTATTTCAAGTCGAGGGAGATAGAAATCGGCGTACTGGAATCCATGGTCAGGGAAGGAGTGCTTCCTGCGATCACACGCCAGCTTCAATTGGACGCCGGTGCATTCAAGGCCCTCCCGGAGGTCTTCTCCGCCGAAATGCCCCTTTTCCGGGAAAGCATCGCCAGGCTGGCCGATATCCGGGAAAAACTTGTTTCCGCCTGCGACCGAGCCCAGGCTCTCAGGTCCAGGCTCTCCTCCATCGGACTTGACGAAGGAGCGGAGATCGTCACCCACGAAGGCCTTGCCCTGATGTCCGAGATCCGATGCCTTTGCGATTCCGCGGAAACGCATGTCGACAAGGATTTCTGGCCCTTTCCGCGGTATCGCGAACTTCTCCTGATTTTCTAGACGAAGGGTTCGGGATGAAAGAGGCGGGAAGGCTGGTGCCTTCCCGCCTCTTTTTTCTTTTTACCGACTGGAGGGTGAAGACTCCAGCGGCTTGATCGAATAGGACCCCGGCTTGAGGTATGAGGTGAAGGCCTTCAGTTTTTCCCTGTCGCCAAGGCGTCCGTACCAGCCGATCAGGGTGTTCAGTTCCCGTGTCTGCGGTTGTCTGAAAAAGTAGTTTTCCAGCCTCGCCAGGCCTTCGGCGAGGGCTTTTCCATCCCGACGGGTGTTTGCCACCGCCAGATAGTGCTCCGCATAGGCGCGTTCGGTCAGGTCCCGGACCATAAGGCTTCCGGCCGCCTTGTCCAGCAGCACTTTCTGGACCTGTGCGTCCCGGGTCCGCATCGCTTCTGCGAGGGTATGATCCGCCACAAGTCCCTTCCCGAGCAGGACCAATCCGGCGACTGCAGTCGCCCCGATTACCAGTCCGAAACCCTTCCAGATAATGGGTCGGCGGATCTCGGTCCAGGGTAAACTTCCCGGCAGGAATTCCCTGCTGAGGAAAGAGAAGGCGAGACTCAACCAAAGAGCGTCTTCGATGCGGTGAAACGGTCTTTCCCCCCAGAGCGCGACCGTCCAGATCAGGCAAAGCAGCCCGACAGCCCATATCCCTTCAAGAGACAGAGCCTTCTTCGCAAGGATCGCCTTCAGGACACACCAGGCACACCAGAAAAGGATGCCCAGAAGGAAAATTCCTCCGATCACGCCCGTTTCGCAAAACCAGTGGAACAATTCGCTATGGGCCCACATCGTGTACTGCCATTTGAGGTTCGAACCCGGGTATCGGTTGAAGAGATCTCGCTGGGCGTCGAGGTAGTTCCACTTGAAATGGCCCAGTCCAACCCCTCCGACGGGATGTTTCTTAAGCATCGTCCAGGCGGTGGCATAGATGCTGAGGCGTCCCGAATCGGCTTCGGAGAGTTCTCTCTTCTCGCCGGCTGCACCTTTGGCGAGGCTTTCGGCCTTTTCCACCAGGGCTTGCGTTCGAACCGTATTGAAACGGTAGGCGGCTCCCATCGCCAGAAGGATCACCAATACGGCCGGGATAAGGGCTTTCACGAATGCCGTTCCCCTTGAACGTTTCCCGATCAGAAGGAGGATGAAGAAACCGGTGAGAAATGCGAGCAGGCTTTGACGGCTAGTCGTCGAGAAAAGCCCCCATCCGTTGATGGCCAGCAGAACCGCGTTCAAACCGATCAGAACCGGGAAAACAATCCCTTTTCGGTTTCTTTCCTTCTCTTCAAGCAATATCAGGTGCAGGACGAGTCCCGAAAGGAGAGCCATCGCGACCCAGATCCCGAGCATGTTCTGTTGCCCCGTGTTGCCGACGTAATTGCCCGGAACGGGGAGGATGAAGGCAGGGAGTCGAACCATGCGAATCTGGATTTCCGCGAAAAGAACATTCAGGGCCGCATTCAGGCCCGCACCAAAGAGAACCAGCATGAACATTGTCCTTCGCCGAAAGAAGTTCGAGCAAAGGACGGTCGTGATGAAAAGGCTCGCGAAGAACATCCATTCCCGGACAAAGGTCGGGATGGAAGACAGGCGGATCCAAAGCGGCTGAGCGGTAATGTACAGGAGAAGGAAAAGCCACATCCAGCCGAGGGGATCGACCCTGAACTCGGTTCGAAGCTCTCGATCCGCCACGATCATCAGGCCTGCGCCGACCGAAAGGATCCCGATCGGAACCAGGGCCGTCGTCCACTTGAGGATGTGCAGGGACTGGAAAAACAGTGTCCCCGGCGAGAAAACCAGGTTGGGAACAACAAGAGAAAAACAGATCAAAGGATAAAAGAACCACTCCGGCAAAAGGGAGTTCCCAGAATCCCCTTTTTCGGTTTCGGAAAGCCACGATGGCCCTTGCAAAGCATTGGACATGACCTGCCGTTTTTTTCGCTTCAAGGTGGGCTCCGCTCCCTCTTTTCTTACGCCCTAAGCGGGGCGATATCTTTCGGCGTTCACGAAGCGGGTGTATTCGC
Source organism: Synergistales bacterium (assembly GCA_015657435.1). GTDB lineage: Bacteria > Synergistota > Synergistia > Synergistales > 79-D21 > 79-D21. The sequence goes on from JADLKH010000006.1 coordinate 56,214, forward strand.
GAATGAAAACCAGTGGCACTGTTCCTGTTGGGCCGTTCCTGTGCTTGGCGATGATGGCTTCGGCGACGTTGTCTTCTTCTTCCGGGTTCGTGGAATAATACCCCGGCCGGAAGAGGAGGACTACAAGGTCGGCATCCTGCTCGATCGCACCGCTATCCCGGAGGTCGGAAAGCTGCGGCCGCTTGTCCTGCCGCTGTTCAACCGCCCTTGAAAGCTGGGAGAGTGCAACGATGGGCACGTCGAGTTCCCGGGCAATTCCCTTGAGTGCCCGGGAAATCTCCGCTACCTCCTGCTGTTTGCTGTCCGTCGGTCTGGGAAGGTGCATGAGCTGAAGATAGTCGACCACGATCATGCCCACGTCGCTTTTTCTTGCCTTGAAGCGCCTGCACCGGGCTCGAAGTTCCAGCGTCGACAGCACCGAACTGTCGTCGATGTAGATGGGGGCCTGAGAAAGGCGACCGGCCGCGTCCGCCAGAGCTTCCCACGAGCTTTCATGAAAGGTGCCGGTCCTCAAATCGTGCACGTTCACACGCGCCTCCGAGGCGAGCATTCGCTGGGCCAACTGCTCTCCCCCCATTTCCAGGCTGAAGACAAGCACCGGCCGTTTCCTCTCCAAAGCCGCAAACTGCGCGATGTTGAGCGCCAGGGCGGTTTTCCCCATCGAGGGGCGCGCGGCGATGATGTTCAGGCTCCCCGGCTGAAAGCCGGCGGTGAGTCTGTCGAAATCGACGAAACCCGATGAAACTCCGGTTACGGACTCCTGCTGCTGGAAATGGGTCTCAATCTGCTGGAAGGCCACTCCAAGGATATCGCCGATATGGCGGAAGGATTTTTCTCCCCCACGCCGGGTGATTTCGAATACGGACCGCTCCGCTTCGTCGAGGATGTCCTCCATTTCGCGGTCTTCCGCATATCCCAGCTTGACGATATCGCTCCCCACCTGGACCAGTCTTCGATGGACCGATTTGTCCCTGACGATGTGGGCATGGAACTCCACGTTCGCGATGGTCGGAACTGTATCGACGAGCCCGGCGATAAAAGCCTGCCNCCCAAGGCGATCGGACATCTCGCGGCGCGAAATTTCCTCCCAGGCGGTCAGCGGGTCAACGGGCTTGTCTTTCCTGGCCATATCGAGGATGACCTCGAATGCCAGCCGATGCCTCGTGTCGTAAAAATCCTCCCCGCTGAGGGTTTCCGTCACGAGAAGGAGGGAATCCCGGTCAAGCAGGCAGGCACCGAGTACAGCCCTTTCCGCCTCAAGGCTATGAGGGGGTATCCGTTCAAAAGGGCTTTTCGCCACGTTACTCGGCCTCCACGAGGACGCTAAGTTCCGCCTCCGTGTTCGCGTAGAGTCGGACCGAAAGGGTGTATCGACCAATCTGGCGAATCGTTTCCGAAACCCGAAGATCTTTCTTGTCTACCTTCACCTTCAATTGTTCCTCGATGGCCTGAGAAATCATGGCTGTCGTCACGCTTCCGAACAGCTTGCCCGATTCCCCCGCGCTGGCCTTCAGGGAAATCTGCTTGCCCTGGATATTCCTTTTTATCTCCTGGGCAGCCTTTTCCGCCCGATCGGCCTTTTGCGCCAAACCTTTCCTGCGGGTTTCCCACTCTTTTTGGCGACCTTCCGTGGCTTCTTCCGCCAATCCTCTGGGAAACAGGTAATTCCTGGCGTAGCCGTCCGAGACCTCAAGCAGCTCGCCCTTTTTGCCGATCTTGCTCACATCTTCCTTCAGAATGACTTTCACTCTTTTCACCTCCAGAGGCGGATCCGTAGATCCCACCAGATATCGACCAACCCGACGATGATCAGGAAATAGGAGAGAATGGGAACCAGGACTGCCACGAAAATTATAAGGCCTCTGGCCAGCCTGCCGGAAACCCGCGTCCTTCCAAGCAGGGCCCAGGTGACGGAAACGCCCTGGATCATGAACAGGAGGGAAACCAGCAAACGCAGGTTCAGGCCGGCTTTCGAAAGAGATGAAGCCCAGGGGCCGCTCCCTCCGAAAAAAGGAAGCACGACGGACGCGAGAAGGGCCCAGAAAATGTTTTTTGGAAAACGCCATTCACCGAAAGGCGGCAGCGGAGGAAGGACTCCCCTGCCGAGCCTGACCAGGACAATCCGGCTCACGACATAGCTGAGAATGCAGTCGATCCCCGCTGCGATCGCGAGAAGAGCCGGAAAGACCTGCGGAATGATGCGGAAAGTCGCTTCAAGTTGACCGCGCAGGGTCGACAAGGATTCCGCAGGAATCAGCCCTGTTTTCGAGTACAGGGACATCACCTTGTCAAGGATTGACTCGAACTCCCCGGTTTCGAACGAAAATGGGTTCATTCCGGTCAAGCGACTCACGATGATCATGAGGATCAGCTTGCTGGCAAGAGAAACGAGGATTCCATACAGGACGATCTCGACGGCATTATCCCTCCTGCGTCCCAGCGCGCCGAGTCCCACACCCAGGATCGCAAAACCGAAGAGAAAGAACATCCCGCCGACAACACCCAGAATGATCGAGATGATGAAAGCCGCAACAACCGACCCCAGCGCCGCTCTTTTCAAACTGTGGCGCAATCCCAGGATGACAAGGGGAGCCGGACACAAAAACGTGAAGGCGATTCCGACAAGCGGGATTGTGTTGCTCGCCAGGAATAGAACGACGGCAAGCGCGACAAGCAGGGAAGACTCGACAATTGCCTTTGTTCGGGTCATGAACAGCCTCCGTGTCTAAAAAAGGGGGAGGAGCCAGCCATGCGCCCCTCCCCTCCCCGTTCCTTCAACCTTCCCTGGCCGCCTAATCGGCGGAAAACGGAAGGAGAGCCATGATCCGGGCGCACTTGATGGCCCGGGTCAACTGTCTCTGATGTTTCGCGCAATTTCCTGTAACGCGCCGCGGGACGATCTTGCCCCTTTCGGTGATGAATCGGCGCAACTTCTCGATATCCTTCGGGTCGACGTGATCCACCTTATCCGAACAGAACTGGCAGACCTTCGGGCGACGCCGGGTCCGTTTCCTGGTAAAAGCCATCCGATCGATGCCTCCTTTTCTGTACGTCGTGCAAGAGGCGTTCAGAAGGGAATATCCGCGTCGTCTTCGCCGGACTCCACTTCCGAGATATCCATGGGAAAATCTTCGAAGGCCTTTTCGTCCCTTAGGCTGCCCATCTGGCCATTGGGCCGGGAAATGGGGCCTGGAGACGCTTCTTCGTCACGCCGGCCTCCCAGGAAAACCACGTTCTGGGAAACGACTTCCGTGGCGATTCGCTTTTCTCCTTCTTTCGTCTCGTAGCTTCGCACCTGAAGCCGTCCTTCGACAAGCACGGGGCGCCCCTTTCGGAGGTACCGCTCACAGTTCTCGGCCTGGCTGCCCCAAACCACGACGGGGATGAAGTCCGTCTGGTCCACGACTTCGCCGCTTTTCCCCTTGTACTGGTGACCGACCGCTACCGTCAGCTTCGCGACCGCCTGTTTTGTCGCGGTATAGCGGATCTCAGGATCCCGAGCCAGATTTCCCATGATGACGACTTTGTTGAAACCTCTTGCCAACACGCTCACCGTCCTTCCTAATCGTCAAGACGGATGACCATATGCCGCAGGACCTGGGGACGAAGCTTGAGAACCCGGTCAAGTTCGACAACCTGGGCGGGATCAAGCTTCATGTTGAAGATGGCGTAGAAGCCTTCTTGCTCTTTTTCGACAAGATAGGCCAGCCTCCTCTTTCCCCAGACATCGACCTTCGCCACTTCGCCTCCCAGCGTCTCAACGAGCGCCTGGAGCTCCTCCAGAAGAGTCTTATGATCTTCCACGTCGGTTCTGAGCAGAAGCATCATATCGTAAGGTCGCACCTGGATCACCTCCTCCCTATGGACGATGGCCCCTATCGAAGTAGGGGCAGGGAACACGAGGAATGATTATACCTCATGGGCCTTTCTGCGGCAATCGGTCACCCGACTCGATCTCGATGCGGTATATTTTCTCGCCGGGAAAGGTCATGTTGAAATCCTGCCGGGCCTTTCTGGCGATCCCCTCCGGGCTCTGAAGATAACGGAGCTGTGTCTGAAGTTCCTGTATGGTCCGGCTCAGCCGGACCAGTTCCTCCATTCGCGCGTCAACCATCGATTTCAGACGGTTGGCTCGCCTCAACTCAATCACGGTCCCGGTACCGATAATCGCCAGGATCACACCAAGAACGGCCAGGGTAAAAACCCAGCGCAGCCGGACCAATCGGGGCTACATCCTTTCCGGTGCCTTCACCCGCAGAATACCGAGAGCGTTGGTCAACGCGACTCGCGTCGCTTCGACAAGGCAAAGCCTCGCCTTCGACACCGCCTCCTCCACTCCCAGAACACGGTGAGCGTTGTAAAAAGCGTGAAAATCGGAGGCAAGGTCATAGGCAAAGAAAGCGATCCGATGTGCGGCAAGCTCGGAGGCAGCCTTTTCGATCTCCTCCGGGAAACGGGCGATCCTTTTCGCGAGTGCTTTCTCTTCAGGTTCGAGAAGAAGGTCGACATCTACGGTGCCTGGGTCGGGGATGTCGATCTTCCGCGACGCCGCTTCCCTCATGATGCTTTCGATCCGTGCGTGGGCATACTGGACATAGAAAACCGGGTTGTCCGTCGAAGCTTTTTTCGCCAGCTCCAGATCGAAATCAAGGTGGCTGTCGCAACGCCTCATGGCAAAGAAGAACCGCGCCGCATCAACCCCGACCTCGTCGAGAACCTCCTTCAGCGTGACGAATTCCCCCGATCGTGTCGACATGGAAACCTGATGCCCGCCTCTCAGAAGGTTCACGAACTGAATCAGAAGGATCTGCAGGGCATCCCGTTCCCTTCCCAACGCCTCGACGGCCGCCTTCATCCGGGGGACGTAACCATGGTGGTCGGCACCCCAGACATCGATCACGAGATCGAATCCTCTGTCGAACTTCTCCTTGTGGTAGGCGACATCCGACGCAAAGTAGGTCGTCACTCCATTGCTCCGTACCAGGACCCTGTCCTTGTCGTCACCAAAGGCCGTCGTGCGGAACCAGAGTGCTCCGTCCTTCTCGTAGGCATGGCCTCGGGCCTTCAGGAAGGCCAGCGCGGACTCGACCAATCCCTTTTCGTAAAGCGATTTCTCCGAGAACCAGACATCGAATTTGACGCCGAAAAGAGCAAGATCCTCACGAATTCCATCAAGGATGGTGTTTGCCGCATAAGCCTGGAACACCGGGAAACTTTCCTCCAGAGGGACTTCAAGGTGCTTCTTCCCGTCCCGCTCCAGAACCTCCCTCGCCAGGTCGTAAATATAATCTCCTTTGTAGCCGTTTTCCGGAAACGGAGCTTTATCCGAAACCCCGAGGATCTCAAAATAGCGGGCTTGCGTGGATTGTCCCAACAGGTTCATCTGAAGTCCGGCGTCATTGATGTAGTATTCCCTTTCGACTTCCCAACCTGCGTATTCAAGAAGACCGGCGGTCATGTCGCCAACCGCGGCTCCTCTTCCATGTCCCACGTGCAGAGGACCGGTCGGGTTTGCGCTGACGAATTCCACCTGAACTTTCTTCCCTTTTCCCTGTGTAGATCGCCCATAGTTTTCTCGTTCCTTCACCGCAGCATCGATCACATCCCGCACCCACAGGTTCGTCACAAAGAAATTGATGAATCCCGGGCCGGCGACTTCCATCTTTTCAAGATGTGGATCCTTGCCGATCCTGGAGACGATCTCGCCAGCCAGCTCTCTGGGTCGGGTTTTCAGGGGTTTGGCCAGCAGCATCGCGATATTCGTGGCCCAGTCCCCCTGTCCCTCGTGCCGAGGCCGCTCCAGCAGGACTTCCGGAACTTCCCCAGGTGGGAGCCCCTTTTCCAGGGCCACTTCAAGAACGGCATCTTTCAGGAGGTCCTTCAATAAAGCAGAGACGTCCTTCACCTTCACCATCTCCAATCAACGCTTTCTCAGCGGTATCGAGTTCGTTCCCCAGCGCAGGGCCTGCGCAAGAGAATCCTTCAATGCTGAAATTCCGTTTTCGTCGAGTCGGGAGGCGGTGATCGAGACAAGCTGCCCCGCTTCGACAAGATCCCTTTTTTCCCTATATCTGAACGATTCCTCCACCGTTATCTTGCCTATGCTCTTCCCTCTCGACGCCGGCGGTTCGAGAACATGGTAGCCCTTGGGAAGACTCAGGGCATATTCCTGCTGGATTGAGAATGGGAATCGCAGGGTGATTCTTCCCGTTTCCTCAAGGATCTCCTTGAGCCCGGGAAGAGAGGTCGCGGGAAACCGGACAAGCAGGTCCTTCTGCGACGCAATGCCCAATAGCCCTCTGACCGGGACCCGTATCTGGAGTCCTCCGCCGGATTCGGAAAGTTCCGGTTCTCCCATGCCCGAAAGGAAGGGAGTTGATGCGAGCATTTCCCTTACCAAGCCCAAAGCCTTTTCCGGAGAAGCCTTTCCTTNTGGTCCGAAGGAGGTAATCCCACCCCCCCGGAGTTGTATCCAAAGCTTTCCATTCGCAAAACCCGCTTCGTCGAGAGCCAGTTCCCATCTTGCCGACAAGCGGTTTCCCGATGCCGATCCTTCAGGAACCCGGGTCTTGATCACCTTTTCGCCTTCAAGCCGGTAGAGCGTTGCACCGATAAGCGGAGAAGGCGTCCTGCCCGGCGACGAAGCGGCTCCTGCCTTGAAAAGGAAGGTCTTGCCCGCCCCGGGGGGCGCGACTTCGAGGACGGGGCTGGTCCACTGGGAAATTCCCGCAGGAAGGTTTTCGGAAACCGGTATGGCAGGCAACCACCAGGTCGTTACGTTCCACCCGATGGATTTCAAGCCGGTACGGGCCATCAGTGTGCTTTCCCATTCCGTTTTTGCCTCTTCCTCCCGAAGGGAGGTTGCCGAGGCCGGTCTGACCCAGTTCTCCGGGAGACGGCCATCCCAGTTGGCTTCGTTATTCAGCGAGGCTAAAAAAAGCGTGCCGGACTTCTCGGGATTCCTGCCTGAAAGCAATCCCTTGAGTTCCTTCGGTATCTCCATCGTCCCGTTTTCCACTTCCCTGAGGGCTTCGAGAGATGAGACCAGCCCGCCTTTAAGGCTGAACCCCAGCGAAGGCCGGCCGTTGTCAAGGATGGAAAGCTCTTGGCCGGCCGGAAGGTTTTTTGCCGTCCAGGAATACCTCTCAACGCCCCGTTCCTGGGTCCTTTCGGGTTGCCCCACTCCGGCACCGGCCCAGTTCAGCTTCGTTCCTCGCGGAATTTCGACATCGATTCTCAATTCCCATTGCGGAAGATCAAGTTCTACCCAGACATGATCATCGAGGTCAAAGCGTCGGGGGAAGGTCTGGACCGTCTCGATGAGGAGAACGGTCTCCTCCTGCGCTTCCGGAACCTTCAGGGAAGCGCCCTTCCCTCCTCCGTCCCGGAATTCGGAAACCTCCAGGCTCCTGATCCGATTCACTGCCGGCACCGAATAGGTTTCGGCCTTGGCGAAACCGGCACTTCCGCCCTCGGGTGCGGCGACGGTCCAGGTTTGCCAGCGTTCCGGCAGAAGCCCTTTATAGAGAAGCACCCAGCGGGTCGTCCTCTCCATGCTTCCATCTGCCAGAAGGCGGTTGGAAACATGCCTTGACAGAACAACCGCCATCTTGCCGGGGTAGGAAGACAGGCTGGGAGCCTCCTCAAGAAGTCTCTTCACGTCCGGACGCGGATCAGGCCCAAACGCATCCGCAGTGCTCCCCACAAGAAACAGCAGGAAAATCGGAAGAAAAATCCAAGCGAAAAAGGGATGTCGCCGGGAGAGGACCCGTTCCGGCTGATTTTCCGAACGCTTCAAGAGATCACGCTCCTCGCCCGCAACAATGTTTGAATTTCCTTCCGCTTCCACAGGGACAGGGATCGTTCCTTCCCACTTTCGGCCCCCGCCGTACGGGCTCCGCTTGGGCTTCGCCCGTTTCGGCCCGACCTTCTCCGGTTCCGGGGATCCCTTCCGGGAGAAGCAGGGCTTCTCTGCTTTCACGCAGCGCCCGTCTTCTGGAACTTCCCTCCTCCGGAACGATCGAAATGCGAAAAGCCATTTCGGCGACGGCGGTCCTCACTCGCTCAAGCATCTCCTGGAAGAGGTTGTAGGATTCAAACTGGTACTCCAGTAGAGGATCCTTTTGCCCGATCGCACGCAAGCCAATGCCCGAGCGAAGCTCGTCCATCGCCAGCAGGTGCTCCTTCCAGTGGCCGTCGAGAACGTGCAGCGTAATGAATCGTGCCACCTCGCCCGCCATGGCCTCTCCCAAGGATGAAACCCGGGAATCGAAATGTTCCCTGACTTTCTCCAGGATCGGCTCGATGTCCCTTTCTCGCTCTCCAGCCGATCCGGCAAAGGCAATCCCGTCGTCGTAGCCTTTTCCGAAAAGGCTTCGGAAACGCAACTGGGCACCTTTCACATCCGGCTCCTGGTCGGGCGGGAAGGACTGCTCGATGATCGAACGGGCCACATCCAGCACCATTTCCCTCGTGCCATCGAGGATTTCCGGATCTTTCAAGATCCGGGCGCGTTCGGCATAAACCGCTTCCCTCTGCTGGTTCATGACATTGTCGTACATCAGAAGCTGCTTTCTGATGTCGAAATGCATCTGTTCGACTTTCTTTTGGGCGTTTTCGATCGCCTTGGTCAGAAGGGAATGCTCGATCGCTTCCCCTTCTTCCATTCCCAGTTTCCCCATCAGGCCCTGAACCCGCTCAGACCCGAAAAGGCGAAGCAGGTCGTCCTCAAGCGAAAGGAAAAACCGGCTGCTGCCCGGGTCACCCTGGCGTCCCGACCGTCCCATCAGCTGATTGTCGATTCGCCGGGCTTCGTGCCGTTCTGTCCCGACGATATGGAGCCCTCCCAGTTCAACAACCCGCTCATGTTCGGCTCCGCATTCCGTCTTGACCTTTTCAAGGATTTCCCCGTAGACTGCTTCGGCCTTCGTTTCGTCGATCTCTTTCCTTCTCAGGGCCTCCCTGGCAAGTGCCTCCGGGTTCCCGCCGAGCAGGATGTCCGTCCCCCGACCCGCCATGTTCGTAGCCACCGTGACGGCTTTCAGGCGGCCGGCCTGCGAAACGATTTCCGCTTCTCTCTCGTGATATTTCGCGTTGAGGACCTGGTGGGGAATCTTGCGGACCTTTAAAAGACGACTGATCATTTCCGAGTTTTCGATGGAAGTTGTCCCGACAAGCACGGGCTGGCCTTTTTCATGGCACTCCGAAACCTCGTCCGCCACCGCATTGAACTTTTCCCGTTGCGTCCGGAAAATCACATCCGGAAAATCCTGTCGCACCATGGGACGATGAGTGGGAAGCTGGAGCACTTCAAGCCCGTAAATCTCCTTGAATTCCTCCGCCTCGGTTGACGCCGTACCGGTCATCCCCGCCAGTTTCCGGTACATCCGGAAGTAGTTTTGCAGGGTGATCGTCGCAAGCGTCTGGTTTTCGCTCCCCACCTTGACTCGTTCCTTCGCTTCGATCGCCTGGTGTAGTCCTTCGGAATACCGCCTTCCGAACATCAGGCGCCCTGTGAACTCGTCGACGATGACAATGTCGCCGTCTTTGTTGACATAATGGATGTCCCTCTGGAAAAGGTGGTGAGCCTTGAGAGCCTGGACGATTTTGTGGGCCATGTCGGCGTGTCTTGCCTCGGAGAAAAGTTCCGGGGTTTTCGTGATCTCCTCGCACCGGATAATCCCTTTCTCGGTCAGGACCACATTGCGTTCCTTCTCGTCCACTTCGAAATCCGATCCCCTGCTTAGCTTCATTGCGATCGAATTCGCAGCCAGGTAAGGTTCCACCGACTCTTCGGAAGGGCCCGAGATGATCAAAGGCGTCCGTGCTTCGTCGATGAGGATCGAGTCCACCTCGTCCACAATACAGAACGAATGTCCTCTCTGCACCTGCTGCTCCGTCGAGGTCGCCATATTGTCCCTAAGGTAATCGAAACCGAATTCGCTGTTCGTGCCGTAGGTAATGTCGGCCGTGTACGCCCGGACCCGTTCTTCCTGCGGCATGAAGGCATAGATGACGCCGACCGAAAGTCCCAGGAACCGATAGATCCTGCCCATCCATTCCGCGTCACGCCTGGCAAGATAGTCGTTGACCGTGACGACATGGACCCCTTCTCCCTTGAGCGCGTTCAGCACGACCGCAAGGGTAGCAACGAGGGTCTTCCCCTCACCGGTTTTCATTTCGGCGATTTTCCCCTCATGAAGGGCAATTCCACCCATAAGCTGAACGTCAAAATGACGAAGCCCCAACTGACGGCGGGAGACTTCGCGGACGACCGCGAAGACCTCCTCGACGAGGTCGTCCATTCCCTCCCCTTCCGCAAGGCGTGTTCGGAAACCCTGCGCCGCTGCCGCCAGACTCGCGTCATCCCGGTCGGATATCTCCGCTTCCAGGGCATTGATGCGCGCGACTCTCTCCCTGTACCGTTTGATCGCCCGATCGTTTGGATCGAGCCCAAGTGCCTTGACCAGTGATTCAAACATCACAACAACTCCCAATTGTCATTTGCCGGAGAGAAACTCCAGCGATTGAAACGCTTCATTATAGATTTTCCAGGGAGGGGCGTCAAAAAGGGGAGAGACGGACTGCCTTTCCGCCTCTCCCCTTTTTCTTCTCCGTGAATCCTCTCCGTTAAAGCGCGATCGGGCGAAGCCTGGCCAGGAAGTGGTGCAATCCCTTGACGGGCGGGGCATAATCGACAACCAGCCCGTACCTGATGGAGTCGCGCCGCTTGTACACGTCGACGATCGACTGCGCGACGTATTCCATGTGGCAGTTTGTGTAGGTCCGACGGTTGATGGCCAGCCGGTAAAGCTCCAGCTTTGGCATCACCAGTTCACCCGTTTTCTCGTCTTCGGTGGCAAAGGCGAGGGCGCCGAGCCCGATCCCGCGAATCGCTCCCTCGCGGTAAATCTCGATCGAGAGGACATCCGCAGGGTAGAGTTTTTGCGGAATGTGCGGCAGGAAGGCTTTCGCGTCGATGAAGATGGCGTGGCCCCCGGCAGGCTTCACAAAAGGAACGCCGCCTTCTTCAAGGAGGTCGCCGAGATATTTGATCTGCGCGACACGGTGGGCCATGTACTGCTCGTCGACCATTTCCCTCAGACCGACCGAAAGGGCTTCCAGATCCCTTCCCGCCAATCCTCCATAGGTCGCGAACCCTTCGAAAAGGATGACTCTCGGGAGAAGGCGGTGGTACATCTCTTCCGTCCGGCAACAGATCATCCCGCCGATGTTCACGAGAGGATCCTTTTTCGCCGAGCAGGTGATGCCGTCTGCGCAATCCATCGTGGCTTTCAGGATTTCCGCAAGGCTCATCCCCTTGCACGCTTCCTCACGCATCTTGATGAAGTAGGCATTTTCAGCCATCCGGGCAGCGTCGAGGAAAAGGGGGATTCCGTGTTTCCTCGCGATGGCCGAAACCATGCGCAGGTTCTCCAGGCTGACCGGTTGCCCCCCACCGGAATTGTTCGTGACGGTGACCATGATGAGAGGAATTCGATCCTTGCCGTAGGCCAGGATCGCGTCTTCAAGTTTTTTGGGGTCGACGTTGCCTTTGAAGGGGTGCTGGAGTTCCGGCCTGTAGGCCTCTTCGATCACGCAGTCGACGGGTTCGGCCCCGACGTTGAAGATGTGCCCCCTCGTCGTGTCGAAGGGCATGTTGAAGGGAATCCGATCTCCAGCCTTGGCCAGGGTGCCGAAAAGGACGTTTTCCGTGGCGCGTCCCTGATGGCAGGGGATGACGAAATCGAAACCGAGGATATCCTTGACGGAGTCTTTCAGGGCATAATAACTGTCGGCTCCCGCATAGGCCTCGTCTCCCCTCATCAGGGCGGCCCACTGGTACTTGCTCATCGCTCCCGTACCGGAGTCGGTGAGGAGGTCGATGTAGATATCGGCCGACCTCAAGCCAAACATGTTGAAATGACCCACTTCGAGGGCTTTCTCCCTCTGTTTCGCGTCCGGTATGGTCACCGGCTCAACCATCTTGATGCGGAAAGGTTCGGGCATAATTCTCTGGACCATCACACTGTCCCTCCATCCACTCTTCTTCATCTCGGCTTGGGGACTCGTCTGGTTTGCGCTACCCTTCCTCGTCTGGGCGTATTATAGCAGAAACCGGCCCCCTTCTCGCCGGAAGTCTAAACCGGACTGAAGACAAGTAAAGGAGAATTTCGTTTGAAGCCGCCGATTCGACCGACGACCTTGCCGAAGGATTTTCTGCTCGCCGTCGGAGCATCCTTTTCCGCCTATATCTGCATTTCCGTCTTTTTCCTTTTTCCTCTGGCCCTTTCCCTCAAAGGATACGAACCTCTGGAAGTGGGGGCGGCCTGGATCGTTTTCGAATTCGTTCTCCTGGGAACCCGGGGACGGGTTAACCGTCTCCTTACGGCCTATGGAACACGTTTCGGCATGATTGCGGGAAGCCTCGTCCTGGGAGCGGGTGTCGCTCTCCTATTCGCCGGCCTCCCCTTCTGGACGATCCTCGTCGGACGTTCCCTCATGGGAGCCGGATGGGGAATTTTCTACATCGCGAACACCCTTCACCAGGCTCGATCCCTTCCTGCCCATCTGCTGGGCCGCGGTTTCGGCATCGCCGGGCTCGCCCCGCTGCTCCCGCAACTGGGCCTGATCCCCCTGGCCGAAGCACAGGTTCTGAACAATCGCCCCGGGTTTATCTACGCCGCTTCTCTTGTCGGCTGCGCCCTTTCCCTCGCATTTGCCTCGATGCTCTCCCCGGGAAAAGAAGCAAACCCAAAGCGCGTTTCCCTGAGGGAATGTCTGGTGAAAAGCTGGAGGGTCCCTTTTCTGCAGAGCATCCTGCTGTCCGGCAGCGTTTTCGCCTTTGCGGCTGCGGGGCTCATGCCCTATGTTGCCAATGCGGCAAATGAGTGGGGGATCACAGGGAGCGGTTTTCTTTGGTCGGAGGCTCTCGCCGCATTGGTTACGAGGTTCTTTCTGGGGGGATTCGTCGACCGATACGGGAAAAGACTCCTCTTCCCTTCTTTTGCCTGTATCTCACTTGGAGCCGTGGTTGCCATGATCCTCGGTAATACCCCGGCTTTCGTCATCGGCGGAAGCCTTTACGGGATCGGGATGGGCCTCGTCTATCCTCTTCTTTACGCTCTCCTGACGAAGGCAGCGGCAGAGAGGTCCAGGACGGCTCTTTTTACGCTTTTCGGAACCTTCATCGATCTGCTTTGGGCCATCGCCCCGCTGGTCACCGCAGCCTCCGCCCAACTCCTCGGCTTCGGTACGGTCCTGCGGGCGATGGCGATCCTGCTTGCGGGCCTCGTCTTGTTCCTGTGGCTGAAGATCTGGCCCCGTCTGGAGCAACCGGAGTGAGTTCCGGTTACTCGGCCCCGGCCATATCGGCAAAAACGAGCGCTTCGTTCAGCATGTGCTCGATGACGGCGAATTCATTCGGCATGTGCGCCGTATCGGATTCCTGAGCCCAGACAACCGCAGGAATACCCATTTTTCGGAAATGGGCCGCACAGGTTCCTCCACCGACACCCCCGACTTTGGGTTCAAAGCCGTATATCCGCCGTACGCTGTTCCGTATTCTCGACACCACAGGCGAATCCGAAGGAGTGACCGGAGCCGCTTCCGCCCTTTGGACGTTTTCGCTGCCGATTTTCACTCCGGTCTTTCTTTCAATCTTACTCTGGACATCCCGAATGACCGACTCGACCTCGTCAAGACGGACCTGTGGAAGGATGCGGCAATCGAAGGCAAGAGTTTCCCGGCCCGGTATCGTGTTCACGTTGGCGACGTTCGCAAAGCGGCGCGTCGGTTCGAAAGTCGAGCAGGAAGGTTCGAAAAGAGGGTCCGTTTCGGGAAAAACCTTGTGTAGGGCTTCATCAAGCTCGACCGAAAAGAAATTTGCCGCCCTGCAGGCGTTGTTTCCGAGATCCGGGCGGCTGGCATGAACCTGTTTGCCCTCGATCGTGAACTGGATCCAGAGAACCGATTTCTCCGCCACTTCGATAAAATCCCCTTTGTCGTTCCCCCCGTCAGGGACGACGACAAGGTCATCTTTCCCGAAAACCCCTTTCTCGAGCAGATGGGTGATTCCGAAAACGCTGCCCAATTCCTCATCCGCCACAAAAGCCAGCCCGATCTGGGTTTCCGGAAGGATCCCGAGCCTGCGGTATGCCGCAGCCGCATACAGGCTCGCGATGAGTTCCTGCCCATTGTCGTTGCTGCCCCGTCCATAGACCCGTCCATCCTTCACGAAAGGCTCGAAGGGATCGGTTTCCCAAAGGGCTCTGTCTCCTTCGGGGACCACGTCGAGATGCGAAACGAACCACGTGGTCAGTGGAGTCCGTCCAGGGATTTTCACAATGAGGTTCGGCCTGACGCCCCCCCGAGCTTTCGGATCGATTGCATCGTAACGTTCTGGACGCGGCAGGCCCAGGCGTTCGATCAGCCCCTCGGCCCACTCGGCTTTGGCAAGTTCGCCCTGCCCGCCGTCAAGCGGGCTGATTGCGGGAATCCTGACGAGCCCGCAAAGGGATTCGACCATATCCGCCTCGTGCTCTCTGATCCAGGACTCGATTGCCTTGTTCATCCAAAGGCGCCTCCTTTAATGATTGCCCTCAAGGCTTAGCGGACGGCGGAGCACAAAGAAGATTCCACCCCTTGAGGAGGTAGTCCATTCCCGACCAGAGGGTCAAAATCATCGCGATCCAGATGGCCATTATCGCGAAGGGAAGGTTGAAGATCATCATGACGATCGCGATGATCTGGGCAACCGTTTTCGTCTTCCCCCCCCGGGAAGCCGCGAGAACGACCCCTTCCGCTGCGGCGATCATCCTCAATCCCGTCACGATGAATTCCCTTGCCAGGATCACGACGACGATCCAGGCGGAAATTCGCTGAAGTTCCACAAGGCCGACCAGCGCGGCGGTGATGAGGATCTTGTCGGCAAGAGGATCGATAAATTTGCCCAGGTTCGTCACAATGCCGCGTTTTCTGGCAATGTAACCATCCGCCGTATCCGTCAGAGCTGCGATGATGAAGACGGCCCCCGCGATCAGGTCTCCCCACTCGATTCTGAGCGTCAGGAAAACCACGACCAGCGGTGCGAGAAAGACCCGAGACAAACTAAGCAGGTTCGGCAAGTTGAGAGCCGATGCACCCATGGTTTCTCCTCCGATTGAATTTCGATTGTGGATTCCCAGAGATTATCGCACAATAACGGGCCGGCGAGAGGACGCCGGCCCGTTAATTCTTTTTTCATAAATGGGTTGTGCTACCCCCCAAGGTAGGCTTCTTTGACCTTCGGGTCTTCGATCAGGGCTTCACCCGCCCCCTCCAGGACGATCTCACCGACCTCCAGCACGTAGGCATAGTTTGCCACTTTCAGCGCGGCGAACGCATTCTGCTCCACCAAAAGAACGGTTTTGCCCTCGGCGTTGATGGCGCGGATGATCTCGAAAACCTCCTTGACAAGAAGCGGAGCGAGTCCCAGCGAAGGCTCGTCAAGCATCAGCAGCTTCGGGCGGCTCATGAGGGCTCTACCGAGGGCGAGCATCTGCTGTTCTCCTCCCGAAAGAGTGCCGCCTTTCTGCCAGGTTCTTTCCTTCAGTCGGGGGAAAAGTTCGAAAACCCAATCCAGGTCTTTCGCAATCCCTTCCCTGTCGTTACGGATGTAAGCCCCCAGCATCAGGTTTTCCATAACCGTCAAATGCGGCAGGATCCTCCGGCCTTCCGGGCACATCGCGATCCCCATCCCGACCAGGCTTTCGGGCGTCTTGCCAAGGATGTTCTGCCCTTCGAAAAGGATTTTCCCCTTCTTGTTCTTCACCAGGCCGGAGATCGAGCGCAGAGTGCTGCTTTTCCCCGCACCGTTCGCCCCGATCAGAGTCACGATCTGTCCGTCGGAAACCTCCAGCGACAGGCCTTTGAGGGCGTGGATGCCTCCATAGAAAACGTGAAGGTCCTCGATCTTAAGCATTCTGCGTCGCCTCCTCCCCGAGGTAGGCTTCGATGACCTTCGGGTTTGACCGGATCTGTTCGGGGTTGCCCTCCGCGATAAGGATTCCGTAATCGAGGACCCAGATATGTTCGCAAACCCCCATGACCACTTTCATGTCGTGCTCGATGAGAAGAATGGTGAGATCGAAGTCGGTCCGGATTTTTTTGATGAAAGCCATCAGTTCCTGAGATTCCTGCGGATTCATTCCGGCAGCGGGCTCGTCAAGGAGCAGAAATTTCGGACTCGTCGCCAGGGCCCGGGCAATCTCGAGCCTCCTTTGCGCACCGTAGGGCAGAGAACTCGAAGTTTCGTCCGCCAGCTTGTCCAATCCCACCGCTTCGAGCAGGGACATGGCCGTTTCACGGAGTTCCCGTTCCTCCCTCGTGCAGGAAGGAATCATCAGAGGAGGCATCCACCAGTGACTTTTCTGTCTGATGAAGCCTCCGATCATGACATTCTGCAGGACCGTCTCGTTGTAAAACAGCCGGATGTTCTGGAAAGTCCTCGCAATGCCGGCTTCGCAGACCTTATGGGGCGGAAGGCCGGTAATCGAATTCCCTTCAAGAAAAACCTCTCCCTGCGTCGGTTTGTAGAATCCGGTGATGATGTTGAAACAGGTGGTTTTTCCCGCTCCATTCGGGCCAATCAGCCCAGCGATGCTGCCTTTCTGAACACTGATGTTGAAATTATTGACCGCCGTCAGTCCTCCGAACCGAATCATCACGTTTCGCGTTTCCAGGACAGGTAAAATNNCGCGTTCATCGGGATTCACCTCCCCTGAAGAACCGGTTCGACACGGNNCGTCCCAGCTCAGCTCTCTCATCCCCATGATCCCTTCACGCCTGAACAGGATGATGAGGATCAGCAGGAGGGAGAAGATAACCATTCGCATTCCCGGTATTCCCTCCAGATGGAAAGAGCCGATGTCGATCGGGTTTTCGACGAAACGAAGCCATTCGAGCAGGATCGTGATCACCGCGCTTCCAAGGATGCTGCCGGTCAGTGAGCCGAGCCCTCCCGCGACAACGATCATCAAGACGTTGAAGGTGAGCAGAAAGCTGAACATCTTTGGGTCGATCGTCGTGATCAGGCTGGCCATCAGCGCTCCGCCGATGCCTGCAAAAAAGGCGCCTATCGAGAACGACACGACCCTGTATTTGAAGGTGTTGATCCCCATGGCCCTGGCCGCCACTTCGTCATCTCGGATCGCTTTCAGCACGTTGCCGAAGTTGCTGTTGACGAGGCGGATCATGAAAAACAGGGTCAGCAGGCACCATCCGTAATTCCACCAGATGTTCGCATAGTCGGGAATGCCCTTCAGTCCGAGAGCCCCATTGGTGATCGGTGTGATGTTCGTGAAGACCACCCGTATAATCTCCGCGAAACCAAGCGTTGCGATGCCGAGGTAATCTCCGCCAAGACGCAGGACGGGGATGGCGATCAGCAGCCCCAGACACGCCGCCGCAAGCCCCCCGGCGAGAACCGCCACAAAAAACGGGGCCTGCAATACCGAAAAGGGCCATATCAAGGGTTGGATGATATAAATCATTTCCTTCTGGACCTGCGGCAGGATAAGCAGGGACGAGACATAAGCCCCGATCGCCATAAAACCGGCATGACCAAGGGAAAACATCCCGGTGAACCCATAGATCAGATTTAAGCTGAGCGCGAGGATGGAGTTTATGGCGATGAGGTTAAGGACCTGTATCTTGTAGTTGTCCAGATGGCCATTGGCCCACCACAGAAAAAACAGGAGGATCCCGACTGCCGCCAGTGAAGGCAGGAGATAGCCGGGCTGTGCTTTCGTCTTCATACCTTCTCCTCCAGTTTTTCACCCATGAGACCGGTCGGCTTCATGAGGAGAATCACGATGAGCAGAACAAAGGCAAACGCGTCCCTGTAGCCTGAAAGAGCCGGGAAAAAGGCGACGGCCATGATTTCGATCAGACCGAGAAGCATCCCCCCGATCATGGCGCCCTGTATCGAACCGATCCCTCCCAGGACCGCCGCAATGAAAGCCTTGAAGCCGGGGAAAACTCCCATGAAGGGGTGAATCTGGGGGTACCTGAGGGCCCACATGATCCCCGACGCGGCCGCAAGCGCGGACCCAAGCCCGAAGGTCAGGGCAATGATCTTGTCAACCGAAACCCCATTAACCTGGTGGTTTCGATGTCCTTGGAAATGGAACGCATCGCCAGCCCCGGCTTTGTCCTATAGACGATCCAGAGCAGCCCCATGACCAAGGCAAAAGCGATGGCAGGGACGATGAGCGCGAGCGGAAGAATCCGGATGTTTCCAACCGTGATGATTTCAACCAGCCAATCCGGACGATAGACCGGCTTCGGCAAACCGGTAAAAATCACGAGCCCCAGGTTTTCGATGAAGAAGGACACTCCGATTGCGCTGATCAGGGCGGAGATTCGCGGGGCGTCCCTCAAGGGGCGATAGGCAATCCTGTCGATGACGATTCCGCAGACCGCGGAAAGCGCGACCGCCAGCACCACCGCCACGCCCCACGGCAGTTTCGTGAGGGTGACTCCGAAAAAGACAAAATAGGCCCCCAGCATGAAGATGTCGCCGTGGGCGAAGTTGATCAATCTGAGGATCCCGTAGACCATCGTGTAGCCGATCGCGATCAGTCCGTAAAGGCTTCCGAGGGTCAGGGCATTGAAGAGGTGCTGGACAAACATTTCGAAACTCATGACTAGCCCCCTTGCTCATCAAGAAAGGGAGGAGGTTGCCCTCCTCCCTATTCAAGAGTCTCCCTGGTCGGGCGTTGTTCTACAGCTTCGGCTGGATGACGTCGACGAACTTCCGCTCGCCGTTCTGGATCATCATGATCCCGACGGGTTTTTCGGCATCATGCGTCGCGTTCATCGTCGTGCTGCCGGTGACGCCGGGGAAGTTCTTCGTCGCTTCAAGCTGGTCCCGGATGAGCTTCGGTTCAGCCTTGCCCGCACGCTTGATCGCATCAAGGATCAGCATGTAGGAATCGTACCCCAGAGCCGCATTGACGTTCGGATCCTTGCCGGGGAAAGCTTTTTTCCAGTTTTCCGTGAACTTCTTGGCGATGGGGCTCATGTTCTTCATCGTCGGGTCGTACGGGAACGTGGTGTAGGAGAACCCTTCAACCGCCTTGCCGCCGATCTTGACGATCTCGGGGTTGTCCATGGCGTCGCCGCCCATGATCTTGAACTTTCCGCCCAACTCGCCGACCTGCTTCATGATGATGGCGCCTTCGGCAAAGTAGGAAGGAATGAAGAGAACATCCGGCTTCTTGCTGATGATCTCGGTCAGCTGGGCCGTGAAGTCCTGGTCGCCGGAGTTGTAGTTCAGCTTGGCGACGATTTTGCCGCCCATTTTCGTGAAGGATTTTTCGAAGAAGGTCGCGAGGCCGACGCTATAGTCCTGCGAGACGTCGATCAGGACGGCCGCGTTTTTCGCCTTCATCTTCTGGAACGCATAGGTCGCTGCACCGGCGCCCTGGAAGGGGTCGATGAAGCAGGTACGGAAGATGTACTTTTTACCCTGGGTCACGAGGGGGTTCGTGCAGGAGGTCCCGAGCTGCGGGATGCCCGCTTTCTCGGAAATCTCGCCGCCCGCCATGGCAAGGGAGGAGCCGTAGGTTCCGATGATGGCGACGACCTTCTCCTTCTCGATCAGGCGCTTGACCGCGTTGGCCGCCTCAACCTTGTCGGACTTGTTGTCGACCACGATCAAATCAACGGTCTTTCCAAGGATCTTCGGTGCCTCCTTGTGGGCCATCTTGACCCCGTCAAGTTCAAGCTGCCCACCAAACCCCATCTGGCCCGTCAACGGAAGGAACACGCCGATCTTCACCGTATCCGCGGCAAAAGCGCTCGCGGCAAGAACCAGTACCAGTGCGACAGCCAAACCCACTTTCCCGAACTTCATTCGAGTACCCCTCCTCCACAAAGGTTTAATCTTTGACCCATAAGCTTAAGAAGAATTCTACACGATGAGCGGTGCGTTTCATAGGGGGAATTACCTATTCCCCGCGGTTGCCCCGAGCTTTCCCATTTCACGTCCGATCTTCTCGAAAACCTCGGCGGCCCTCTCGAGATCCGCCGGTTCGTGGGCCGCTGAGACCATGACTCGAATCCGTGCGGATCCTTTCGGTACGGTCGGGAACGCAATCGCCTGGGCAAAAATTCCCTCTTCGAAAAGGCGCGCGCTGAATTCTTTCGCCACCGAGGCTTCTCCCAGGATGACCGGAGTGATCGGCGTCTCGCTGTGGCCGATATCGAAGCCGTGCTTTTTCATCAATTCCTTGAAAAGTCTTCCGTTCGCCCAAAGCTTCCTGACCAGCTCATCGCTTTCCTTCAGAATTTCGACTGATGCCAGGTTCGCGGCGACATCGGGGATGGTCAGGGCGCTGCTGAAAAGATTCGGTCTGGCTTTCTGTCTCAGGTAGTCGATCATTTCCACCGTTCCCGAGATGAACCCTCCCACGACCCCGAAAGCCTTCGACAAGGTCCCGACTTCCACGTCGACCCGCCCATGCAGGCCGAAATGATCGACGATTCCCCGGCCTCCACGGCCCAGGACTCCTTCTCCGTGCGCGTCATCCACCATGATCATCGCTCCATAGGCTTCAGCCGCCTCAACAAGGTCGGGAAGAGGAGCCACATCTCCATCCATCGAAAAGACTCCGTCGGTTGCGACCAGTTTCCTGCAGGGATCATCCTTCCGGCTCTCCAGGACTTCCCTGAGCCCCGAAGGGCTGTTGTGGGGATATCGGAGGATCGTCGCTCCGCTCAAACGGCAGGCGTCGATGATCGAAGCGTGGTTCAGTTCGTCGCTGAAAACAAGATCTCCCTTGCCGACCAGCGGAGGAACGGCGGAAAGATTCGCGCAGAAACCCGACTGAACGACCATGGAAGCTTCGGTGCCCTTGAATTCCGCCAGTTTCCTTTCCAGTTCGACATGCGGGCTCAGTGTCCCCGCTATGGTCCGAACCGCCCCCGGACCGACGCCGAAGACGTCGATCATGGCCCGCGCCCGGTCGCAAATCCTCGAATCGCTACACAGGCCAAGGTAGTTGTTCGAACACAGGTTCAGCCTCCGGCGCCCTTCTATCGTGACCCAGGGCCCCTGGGCGCTCTCGATCGTCCGAATCGTCGTGTACAGTCCTTCCGCTTTAAGCCTGGCCAACTCCTCGGTGATGAATCTCTTTTCGACGGACATGGGCTCCTGCCTCCTTCGAAGTGGGCTTCCAGTGGGATTATACCTCTCTATCCCCGGACCTTGACCCCCTCGAGTGACGCTTCGATCTCCCGCCTGGACGGGGGCGGGCTATCTCGAAGGGCAGGATCGAGCGCATGGGCAGGCTGAAAAAGCTGGACGATCCACCTCGGATCGTCTTCCAGCTGAAGACGAATCCGGCGCAGGTCTTCGATTGAAAGCAGGTCCGGAACAAAGGTCGTCCTGAGCTCAAGGAAGGTTCCAAGCGGTTTCAGGAGAGCCAGGGAAGCACGGACCTGATCCGTGTCGACCGGGGTCCCCGCCAAATCGGCGTACTTCTCCCATGGGGCCTTGATATCCATCGCAACGGCTTCGACCAATCCCCCGACCAGGAGCCTGTCGAGGACATCCGGGCGAGATCCGTTCGTATCCAGCTTCACGGGGATTTTCGCCACGTCGCGAAACCAGGTGAGAAGTTCAGGCAAACGACGATAGAGGGTCGGTTCGCCCCCGCTCACGACGACTCCATCCAGGAATCGTCTTCGCCTGAGGATATCGGAAAGGACAGGTTCCGTTTTGAGGCCTTCGGCCATCCCCGTTGCAAGCGGTGCGTTATGGCAGAACGGGCAACGGAAGTTGCAGCCCGTCAAAAAAACGACGGCGGCGACCTTCCCTTCCCAGTCAAGGAAGGAAGTGGGAAGGTAGCCGCCGATCAGGGGGAAGTCAGGAATCGGAGCCAACGGGGATGGCCACTCGGGTCCGGTCCCGCAGCTCGGCTCTCTTTCCGGCGTTCCATGAAGAGGTCCGCGTGAAGTAGCCGGTGATCCGCGTGATCCCGTCAACATTCAAACTCGCGCAGGAAGGACATTGCTCCCGAAGTCCCCGAACGACCTTCCCGCAATCGTTGCACACGGTGAATTCCGGGCTGAAGGCAACTTGCGCGCTTTCCGAATGGAGGAAGATCTTCCTGACGAAGGAAGCCAGCGCCCCGGGATCGGGCCGATGTTCCCCGAGCCAAACGTGCGTGATGGCTCCTGCCTTGATCATCGGGTGGAAACGCCCTTCCTCGAGGACTTTTTCGACCGGATCCATCGAGATGTCGTAGGCGAAATGGCTGCTGTTCGTGTAGTAGATTTCGCCGGTTTCGCGGTTTCCGCGAATGAAACGGCTCGCCTGGTCCGGGAAGTAGCGAAGGTCGAGCTTGGCCATCCGGTAAGCCGTACTCTCTGCAGGCGTCTGTTCCAGGACGATCTTCAGACCATAGCGGCTCGACAGCTCCTCGCACTTCAATTCCATGAACTTGATCACCGCGAGGGAGAACTCCATCGCCTTCGGGTCTTCATGAAGCTCGAAACCCGTCATCGCCTGGGTCAGTTCGTTGAGGCCAAGGATGCCGACAAGATGGCTCGCCTTGTACATGCGGATATAGTTTTCCCCGTCGTGGTCGACGCAGAGGGTATTGAGGGGCCCTTTCTTCCCCAGGGAGAGAATTTCTTCCAGGAATCGCCGCTTTTCGAGATGGGCACGCCCCGCCAATTCCATCTCGTGATCGAGCAGGTCGAACATCAGGTCAGGATCGGCTCCGCTCCGGTAGGCAAGACGCGGGAGGTTGACCGTCACGTTCTGAAGCGCACAGTAACGCATTTTCCAAGGCATGTGGGCTTCCTCAAGATCTTCGGGCGTCAACTCGAAACTGAGGCGGCAGCACTCGGAAAGCTTGGCCACCCCGCCCCGGTCGAAAACGAAGTACGTGTTGCCCTTTTCGGAAGCGACCAAGCAGGCCAGCTGGAGCATTTCCTCCCATCCGGGCTCCTTGAAGAAGTCGTCCGTAATATGCAGGAGGGGCTTCGGGAAAAAGAAGGGTTGTCCCCGGCTGTCCCCCTCGAGGTAAACCTCCATGAGCGCCTTCAGGAAGCGCTTCGACTCCGGAGCGTAATCGGCGTAGGTCTTTCCGGTCGGCATGCCTCCCGGGCCGATGGCGGGAACATCGCGGAAGTGCTTCGGAACCTCGAAGTACAGGTTCACGTCCGTGAAGGCGACCTGGCCTCCCCGGCCTCCCGCCAGCTGATTGAATTCGAAAACCAGCATCTGTGCAAGCTGCTTCAGACGCTCGTCGGATTCACCGGCGATATAGGGAGCGAAGAAGACGTTCACGGCATCCCATCCGATTGCCCCGGCAAAGTTGTTTTGAAGGACGGATGTCATCTTGAGCACGTGGGCAAGGAGAACATCCGCATGCTTCGCAGGGGCGGAAATGCTCGTGATGCAGGGGAAATTAAGCCCGTATTTCTCAACATAGGCCATGCTTTGCCCGGAACAATAGGGCCGGTTGATCATCCCCAGGTCATGCAGATGGATATCGCCGGAAAGGTGTGCCTCGGCAATATCAGGAGAAAAGACCTTCGTCAGGGCATACTCCTTCAAAACCATCTCCGCGATCGAAAGGTTGATCGACTCGGGATTGTGTGTGGTGTTGCTGTTCTCGTGGTTCGGGGACAGCATCATCGATTCCAGGTCATAAAGCGGAATCCCGATTCGGCTATGGTCCTTCAGCTTTGCGTCGAGTCCTCTTTGGAAAAGCTTGACATTGACCATTTCGCGGATGAGGGTCGTCGTGACCTGCTCCCTGTTGCAGCGGATGAGATCGTCTTCAACTTCGGCCGCGATCTCGCCAGCCAGTTGCGGTTCAACTCCCGCCTCCACGATCAGGGCTTTCTGAATGCGCTCCGCTTTCCAGGGCGATCGTTCCTCCTGGGCCAGCGCGTCAACCATCAACAGAAGGTCGGTCGATTCAGCCCGACTTCCGAAAAGCTGCATCTGCCGCCCTGCCTGCAATTCGGCGTTATCGGCCATTCTTTTCATCCCTTTCTTCGAGGAGTTTAGAAATTTCTCGCGTGAAACTTGAAAGATCGGAGAATTCGCGATAAACGGAAGCGAACCGGACATACGCGACCTGGTGAAGCGACCTCAGCTTCTCCATAGCCAATTCACCCACACGGACGCTTGAAACTTCCCCCTGCCCCGCGTTCCGAAGGGAATCCTCGATTTCCGCAACGGCTTCTTCAATCTTCTCCAAGGGAACGGGGAGTTTCTCGCATGACTTCGCCATCCCCTTCAAGAGTTTTTCCCTGTCAAACGCTTCCCTTCGCCCGTCCTTCTTGACCACCCAAAGGAATGTCCGCTGTTCGAGTCTTTCGTAGGTTGTGAAGCGGGAACCGCAGGAAACGCACTCCCGACGCCTGCGGACGATGCGGTCCTCGTCAGCCGTACGTGTTTCGATGACGCGGGTGTCACCAGCTCCACAAATAGGGCATCTCATCAATACACCCCCCAGATATGGTGGCTCCCCTATTATAATCGGCTTTTTAGATTTTGTCTAAGTCTAGGGATGGGAATTTCCAGAAGAAAAAGGGACCGGAAGTCCCGGGTGGAAAGAACGAGGGGGATGCTTCTCAGCACCCCCCCGTTTCGAACTCCGCAACCGAGGCGTTAAGACCGTTTCTTTTCGAGCAGCTGCGACACTGCCGCCCTGACCCGGCTTCCCTCAGCCTTGCCTTTCACCTTCGGCATCAGGATTGCCATGACTTTCCCCATATCACGGGGACCCTGTGCTCCCGATGCGATGGCCGCCTCGCGTGCCAGCAACGCGATTTCCCCGTCGGAAAGCTGTTCAGGCAAGTAGGCCTCCAGGATGCAAGCCTCTTCAAGTTCCTGTTTCGCCCTGTCCTCGACTCCATGATCCCGGTACTGTTCGCTGGCCTCGCGCCGCTGCTTGATGAGCCTCTGGACGACGACAAGCACTTCTTCGTCGGTCAGGTCATTGCCCTTGCCCTTCTCGACTTGCGCCAGCTGCAGAGCGGCCTTCAGCATGCGGAGAGTGCTCAGGCGCGTTTCTTCACGGTTTTTCATCGACAGGACAAGATCTTCCTGGATACGCTTACCCAGGCTCACGACGAAACCTCCCCTTTAGGCGCGCTTGCGCTTCTTTGCAGCGGCCGCCCTCTTGAGTTTCTTCGCCTCACTCGGCTTCTGGTAGTGCTCATGGCGTCTCGCCTCGCGCAGAACCCCCACTTTGGAGACTTCGCGCTTGAAACGCCGCAAGGCATCCTCAATCGATTCGTTGTCCTTGCGAACGACAGTCGTCATCCCGAATCCCCCCTTTCATGCCACCCACGCTCATCCCGGTGGCCAGCGGAACGCTCGTCCCGCCAACAGGTGCACGTGAAGGTGGGGGATAGTCTGCCCCGCCTGCGGGCCGTTGTTCACAACAAGACGGTATCCCTCTTCTTCGAGTCCGAGTTCCGATACCAGGCGCCCCGCAACCGCCATCAGCTTCCCCCAAACCGCGGGATCCGTTACGGCCGACGCCGATCGGAAGTGCGTTTTGGGTACGATCAGGATATGCGTGGGAGCCTGTGGAAGAATATCCCTGAAAGCCAGAACCTCGGAATCTTCGTGAAGAATCGCGGCTTTTCTGCGCCCTTCGACGATCTCGCAGAAAACACAACTTCCCGCCAAGGCGTTCACCCCGTCCGTGCAGGATGGAGCCATTTTATCCCAGCTTGCAGGAAGGAACAATAGTCTCGAAGCCCAAGTCGTGAAATCTTATCCCAGGAGCTCTCCGTTTTCAAAGCCCTTGACAAGGACATCCCGGATTTGGCCGGTGGTTTCCGTCCCAGTCCAGCGAATGGGAAGGAAATGCGGAGTCAGGCCCCTGGCTTGTCCTCCCTTTGCCCTTTCAACAAGTACCGGCACCGTCTTTCCCGAAAAAACCGAGGCAAAACGGCCCAGCAATTCGGTTCCAAGGAGGATCGCTTCTTCACACCTGGCCTTTTTCACGGACTCGCTCAGGTGCCCTCCAAAGGAGGCCGCAGCGGTCCCCGGGCGGCGGCTGTAGGGGAAAACATGGAGTTTGCCGAACCCGAGGGCCTGGACGAGATTCAAGGTTCTTCGATAGGCTTCGTCGGTTTCTCCCGGAAAACCTACCAGGATGTCGGTCGACAAGTGAATCTTCCCCGGCCAGAGTTCCCTGATTCTTTCAATGACGCGGCCAAAGCCCGCGGAGTCATACCCTCTTCGCATCGCCGAAAGAATCCCGTCGTCTCCGCTTTGCATGGGGATATGAAGATGAGGACAGAATTTGGGGGTCCGGACAAGAGTCGTGATGAGTTTTTCATCAAGGGCAAAGGGTTCGATCGAGCCGAAACGGATGCGCATGATTTCCGGTATTTCGGAAATTGCTTCCACCAGTCGTGCGAGGTCCCATTGATCTCCCATCCGGAACAGGCCCAGGTGGACACCCGTCAGGACGACTTCCCTGCAGCCGCTCGAAGCGACGCTTTCGACTTCCGCCAGGATGTCGGCAGGGTCTCGGCTCAGGGGATGGCCCCGCACGAAAGGAACGATGCAATAGGAGCAAAAATGGTCGCAGCCGTCCTGAACTTTTATGAACGCTCTCGTGTGAAGGGTCGGCTTGGAAAGCGACAGGTTGTCCCATTCTCCCGCCGGGGGGGAGGACAAACGCAGGACGACGGGCTTTTCCGGACGCGCCCTCCGGGCGATCATGCCTTCCAGGATCTTCGGCAAAGCGGATTTGAGGCGATTTCCGACAACCCCGTCAAGGCCGATGCGGGAAGCTTCGCCTTCATCAAGTTCCTGGGCCCAGCAACCGACGGCGACAATGATGCCTTGGGGGTTTTCCCGCCTTAACCGGCGAACCTGCTGTCGGCACTTCCTGTCCGCTTCCGCGGTGACGGTGCAGGTGAGAAGGATTGCGACATCCCACAGGTCCTCTGATGGAACCGCTCCTCTCAGGATAAGACCGGATGCGATGGCCTCGGCTTCATACTGGTTTGTCCTGCACCCCAGGGCTCCGATCCTGAATTTCGTCCCTGCAAGATTTTCCATGAATCCTTCCCTCCCAGGCCAGCACGAAATACGAGCAGGCAACGATGGAGGCGGTGAAGGCCTTCAGCACCAGGGGCCCCAGGCTTACGGGACAAAATCCGGTCTCCCGTAGCATCGCCTTTTCCCGCTCGTCCCAATCCCCTTCAGGCCCGATCGCAACGGCGACCTCCGCCGCAGGGGGGATCGAACCGAGCGGAACCGTCCCTTCCTCCAGGAAACCCGCGATGCGCAGGTCAGGGAGTTCGCCTTCAAGCGCCTTCTCAAGTGAAACGGGCGGAAGAATCTGCGGGATTTCGGCAGCCCCGCACTGTCGCGTCGATTCCTCCAATATTTTTCTCCACCGGGCAAGTTTTCTCGGAACTTCCTCCTCAGTGAAGCG
>JADLKH010000001.1 GCA_015657435.1 Synergistales bacterium
CCGCCGCATTTTTCGCACCGTTCGCGCCGGCTTACGGAGACTTTTTTCGAGACCCCGAATGCCGCTTCCCTCAGAGAGATGTCTACCGCAACCTCAAGGTCGCTTCCCTGCCGGGGTGCGTTCGCCCTTGCCCGGGAACCGCCTCCCATGAAGGTGTCGAACAGGTCTCCGAAAATATCACCGAACGGATCCTGTCCCTGGAAGGGGCCGTAGCCCCCAGCCCCGTTACCGACCGTACCGAATCGGTCGTACTGCTCCCGTTTCTCGGGATCTCCGAGCACGGCATATGCTTCGTTGACGAGCTTGAAATGCTCTTCCGCTTCAGGATTGCCGGGATTTGCATCCGGATGGTAGGTCCGGGCAAGCCGGCGATAGCTTTTTTTGATTTCTTCCTGGGTTGCCCCGGGAAGAACCTCCAGAAGACGATAAAACCCTTTCGGATCATCCATAGCCGCCAAACAGGTCCCTCCTCATCCCTTGTCGGGGCTTAGCCTTCGTAGCGGCCGACCCGGACCTTCGAGGGACGAACGAGCTTGTCCCCCAGGCGATACCCCTTCTGCAAAACCTCAATAACCTTGCCGTCTTCATCGGATCGGTCCACCGGAAAAACCAGGACGGCCTCATGGATTTCCGGGCTGAACGGATGACCGGCCGCGGGAATTTCTTCCAGGCCCATCGACTGGAGCACCGCGAAGAACTGGGCGCGGACCATTCGAACTCCTTCCAGGAGAGAATCCCCTTTCAGAGCTGCCGCCGATTCGATCGCGCGATCAAGGTTGTCGAGNNAAACCGGGAGGAGATTCGTCACGGCGCCTTCCGCCGCAAGAACCTTCATCCTCGTGGAATCCCGCTCCACCCGCGCCCTGAAATTCATGAAGTCGGCCTTCACCCGCAAGCCTTCGAGTCTCAGGGCCTCCGCCGTCCGCTCCGCCTCCTGAAGGCGTTCTTCAAGCTCCGCCGCATCGAACTCCCGCGGTTCCGGGCTCAGTCTCTCAGTCTCTTCACCGAAAGGAACGTCATCCTGCCCACAGGCACCCGACGAATTCTTTTCACACATCTAAACTCCTCCTTAAAGCTCAGCGTCCGTCCGGATCGCCCTCGCCGGACAATCCATCCCAGACGGTTTCAAGGGCGGCGATTGCCCTCTCGTAATCCATGCGGACCGGCCCGATCAAGCCCAGCACCGTACGCGTGCCCTTGCCGCTGTAGGATGAAAACAGGGCGGAAAAGGATCCCAGTTCCGATTCGGGATCCTCGTTTCCGATGATCACGTTCAAACCGTCTTTGGTCGAATAGCGCCGGACCATTCTCGAAAGAGCTTCCTCCTCTTCAAGAAGACACAGGATGGCCTGCAACCGGCCGATATCCTGGAAATCCGGCAATCCGAGAATGTGATGAACTCCCGTGGTGAAAAAACGGAAATGCTCCGCCGACAGGAGGTTGTCGATCTCGGACATCGCCAGGCGACAGCTTTCCGATACCTCCGCCAGTTCCTTGAGGAGAAAGGACCGCAGCCCCCNCCTGACTTCTTCCCAAGGCCTCCCGGAGGCCACCGTGTTGATTCTCCGGGCGATTTCGTCCAGAATTTCCCGGTTCATCTCGCAGGGAAAAGCAAGAAGCTTCTGGTGGATGAGCCGTCCTTGAAGAACAACCAGCAGCAACGCATGGTTCGAATCGATGCCGACGAATTCGATCCGGTCAAGCTTGACCTGCGCCATGGGTGCGGAAGCAGCAAGGGCGACCGTCTGGGTGGCTCGGCTCAAAAGCTGGGAGGAGTAGGCCAAAACCTGTTCGAAATCGGCACGCTGTCGTTTCAGTTCATGCAGCCGATCGGCCAGCTCCGGGCTTCTTCCCCTTTTCCCCTCGAGGATGGAGTCGACGTAAACGCGGAAGGCCTTGCTGGTCGGCACCCGGCCTGCTGAGGTATGGGGTTGCGTGATGTAGCCCATGTCCTCGAGATCCGCCATTTCGTTACGGATCGTCGCGGCGCTGATCCGGGTCAGGTACTTTTTGGATAGCGATCGGGACCCGACGGGTTCGCCGGTGTGGATGTACTCGAAGACAATCGCCGTAACAACCTCGTATTGCCGTTCCGTAAGCATGGCACTCACCTCCCGCCAAACCGGCTGGCACTCTCGCATTTAGAGTGCCAACA
The DNA here is from genome assembly GCA_015657435.1 of Synergistales bacterium. Taxonomy (GTDB): domain Bacteria; phylum Synergistota; class Synergistia; order Synergistales; family 79-D21; genus 79-D21. The sequence goes on from JADLKH010000001.1 coordinate 2,156, forward strand.
CCACTCCGTCCGGTAGGTTATCAGTGACCCAGCTCATTGTCAACACAAGTCAGACGCCGAGCTCCGGCAATCGCTACAATATAGGGAAGTGACATCATATGAACCCCCTAGGAGGAAGAGAATTGGCCCAGGAAGAAATCCGTACGACCATCGTCATCGTCAGACACGGNGAATGCGCAGGAAACCGGGAGGGACTCTTCCGGGGCAGGTGCGACTTCCCTCTTAACGAATGCGGACTCCGGCAGGCGGAAGCTCTCGCGAACGAACTCAAGGGCCTGGGCCTATGTCGAATCTTTTCGAGTCCTTTGTCCCGTGCAACCGAAACGGCAGCCAAAATTGCCGAAACCTGCGGGACGGTGTGGGAAACCCGCTCCGGTTTCAACAACATCGCTCTGGGGAAGTGGGAGGGGCGGCCCAAGAAAGAAGTCGAGGAGGAATACCCCGAGGAGTGGAGACTTTGGATCGAACACCCGGACCGACTTCACGTTCCGGGAGGGGAATCGCTCGCGGACGTCCAGAGAAGAGCCTTCTCCAACCTGGAACACCTCGTTCGGACCTATCGGGGTGAAACCTTCGCCGTCGTTTCACACCGAGGGGTCATCAAACCCCTTCTCGCTGCCTGTTTGGGACTTGCCGAACCCTCTTTCTGGAAACTGCATGTGGACACGGCCTCCTACTCCATCCTCGTGCACGGGGAAAAACGCGGGTATTGCCTGACTTTGCTCAATCAAAACCGGCACCTTGCGGAAATGGTCCAGGAGTGGGTCTGATCGGTTCGCCTCGCTTTGCTTGACCCCTCTGCCCTCGGTGAGATAACATCGAGTGTCGTTAGTTCCGAATACATTTTTTACAGAATGAGGGATCATGAAACTTTTTTTACTGGATACGCTGACAGAAAGAGAACTTCTTTCCGAAATCGACCGAATTGGAGCGGATCGCAGGAGTTTCCCCTATTTCTCTTCGAAAGGGGAAACGCTTCTCGCCTCGGCGAAAGGTCTTGATGTGCGAGCCGCAAACGCCCTCAAACAGGAGATGCTCTCCCGCGGAGGCGATATCATCGTCCACCGGAGAACCATCGATTGCGGCGTTCCCGAAACCGATGCGCTGCTGATCGGAACACCCGGCCAATTCACGCGCTTGCTGGAAAAACTTTCCGCAATGCCTTACTGGGGCCTTGCGGAATTCCGTACGGCCCTGAGCACGGCCCTGCGGAATTCCAGAAGAAGGTCGTGGACGCTCTCCCTGGCGAACGGCAGGAAATTGCCTCTTGGGACAAACACAAGGGTCATGGGGATCGTGAATGTCACTGAAGATTCCTTTTATGCGCAAAGCCGCCGGCTTGAACGGGAAGATGCGATCCGTGCTGCGATGACCCATTTCGAAGACGGAGCCGATCTTGTCGATATCGGAGGAGAATCGACACGGCCCGGTGCCGCGGATCTTCCCCCCGAGGAGGAAATGGCCCGCCTCGTCCCCGTGATCGCGGAAATCCGTCGCCTTCACCCGGAAGGGATCCTCTCGGTCGACACGCGAAAAGCTCTGGTGGCTCAAGCCGCCGCCGATGCGGGTGCGGACATCGTGAACGATGTTTCCGGCCTGAGGTTCGACCCCGATATGGCGAAAACCGTCTCCCGGCTCGGGGTCCCTGTTATCCTGATGCATAGCCGGAAAACCCCGGGCACGATGCAAGAATCTCCCGCCTATGACGATGTGGTGGCGGAAGTTTGGGAGGAACTGGAGACCGCAGTGGAAAATGCGGTCCGGGAAGGGATCGGGCGGGAAAGCATCATCCTCGACCCTGGCCTCGGGTTTGCCAAGAATGCGGATCACAACCTTAGCCTGATCAAACACATGAGGGCGTTCGCGACGTTGGGAAGACCCCTTCTCATCGGCCATTCCAGAAAGAGCACGATCGGCCGCGTCCTTTCCCTGCCTTCCCCAACGGATCGCCTAGAAGGAACCCTTGCCATAACCGCTTTGTGTGCCTGGAGGGGAGTTCCTCTTGTCCGTGTTCACGATGTCAAGGAAAATGTCCGTGTCGTCCGGATGATCAATGCCGTGAGGAACGCTTCATGAAGGGCGAACCGATGAGAGCAGCCATCGGGCTCGGCAGCAACATCGGGGACCGTCTCGGAAACTTGAGGCAGGCCGTAACCTATTTGATCGAGTCCCGTTTTTCACTCTGCGCAGCCAGTTCCGTTTTCGAAACCCCCCCGTTCGGGCGCACGGACCAACCCCCTTTTCTGAACGCAGCCGTTGTCGGACAATTCGAAGGGAAACCCCGTGCCCTCCTGAACCTCCTGAAAGACATTGAGAGAAGAATCGGCAGACAGGACAGGGGACGGTGGGGCCCGAGGGAAATCGACCTGGACCTCCTGCTGATTCCCGACCTGGTTTATCGCGATGATCAGTTGGAAATTCCGCATCCTGGTCTTGCTATAAGGGCTTTCGCGCTCGTCCCGTTGGCAGAAATCGCGCCCCGTTGGATTCATCCGGTGCTCGGAGTGGAAATTGCGGATTTGGCAGAAAGATTCGAGGCGGAAGCGAAATCCTTCCTCCGCATCACACGCCTTTGACCTGGTCCGCCTGAAGGAGGTTCCCTCTTGAAAAAGATGCGATTCCTGGCCGCCTTCGTTCTTGCCCTTCTCTTCGGCTTCACGATGGGTCCGGCTGAAGCAAACACACGCGTTCTGTCGGTTCCCGGATACCCGGTCTTCCTGGTTTTGCGCGAGGAAGCGGGAACCGTGACGCAGGCCATCCTCAGAACCCCCGCGGGGCTCCAGCCGGTGACGGAGATTGTCGGCTTTTCGTTTGCAGGGGAAACGGCCTCGACCGTTCGCGTGGATAGCGACTCTAAGCCCGATCTTCTTTGGAAGCTTTCCTTTCTGGACTGGAAAGACCGGTCCCAGGGGGTCGCTCTCTGGATCTCGTGCCTGACCCGGCAACCGCGGTTATGGCTTGCCGTCAGCCCCGTAGGTGAAACCCTTTGGGATGCGATCCGCCCGAAATTGACCGTCCCGCGTGGCACGCTCCTGTATGTTTCCCCTATTCTTCCAGCTTTTTTCAGCCTTCCGCAGTACCAGGGAAAGGAAATCCTGACGTACGTCTATTGCCTCCATTTGGACGAAACGGGACCCGTAATCGGGACCGTTCCGGAGGTTTACAAACAACTCCTTCGCATCGTTCAAACCGTAAGGGAGCATGAATTCGACCCGGGGCGGAAAAAGGCCTACGAAGCTCTGGAAACCGACTTCAAATCGCTTTCCGAGGGCGGAAAACCTTCCACAGAAGCCATCCTGAATTTCAACTTCAAGAAAATCGCCGAGGTTTCCTGGAGACCCTAGCAATAGAGGGGGGAGGAGAGCTTTATCGCCCCTCCTCCCCCTCATGCAATCCAACGGGACCTACAGCGTGAAAGTTTTCTTCAGACTACCGAAGATATTGCAATCCGCTTCCACCTGGATCGTCTGCCCCTTTGCAAGACCGGTTACCGCGATTTCCACATCCTGGCCCGTTTTATCCGCCTGTTGCCCGAAGCCCTGCTCTGCAATCACTTTGCCGTCTTTCATCACGACGATCCTGTTGATGAAGTGTTTTGCCGGATCGTTAACCGTGTGGGAAACCTGAACCCGCAGCTTCCCCTCCGGTTGCAGGGCAACGTCCATCGACACCGGAGGATGGGCCGCCGAAATTCCCTTCAGCGCAAGCAGAAACCCCACTCCCAGGATCAACCGGCACCACTTTTTCAATTCGAGCCCCTCCCTCCTGCCTCAGGCTCCGGGACAAAGCCCCTTTTGAGCTTTTGCAAAGCTTCCAGAACTTCCTCGGCATGCCCCGGGATCTTGACCTTCGGCCAAATCCATCTTACCACGCCTTCCGTGTCGATAAGGAACGTAGAGCGGATGATTCCCTCATATTCCTTTCCGGCCATTTTCTTTTTTCCCCAGGCTCCATAGGTTCGAATCAGACTGCGCTCCGGGTCGCTTAAAAGAAGGATTCGGAGATTGTTTTTCCGAGCGAATCTTTCATGGGATTCAACCGAGTCCGCGCTGACTCCCAACACGACCGCGTCCTCGGATTCGAAATCAGGCATCCTGCCTGAAAAGGCACCAGCCTCGTCCGTTCAGCCCTTCGTCCCATCCTTCGGGTAAATGAAGAGAACAAGCCACTTTCCCGTAAAATCGGAAAGAGCAAGCTTTTTACGGCCAACGGCCTCAAGCAGGAAATCAGGAGCCTTCATGCCTGTTTTCAGCACAACGCTTCCCTCCCCGCTCAATCAAGATGCCGTTCCGAGGTCGATTGGATTCCGGTGTTCTTCGAGTCTTCCAGACAGACGGCCTTGCCTTCAAGGTCAACGATGCAATGCTTCGCCGGAACATTCCCCTCAACCCCCGAATGGTGCAATTCCCTGATGAAATCCATGACCTCCTTTAGATCCGGCAACTGAGTCAGGGGATAGACCTTCACGAAAACGACGATCCCCTGTTCGTTCACGAGGATGTTCGCCCTTTCGGAAAAGCCTTCCTTCTCCCTGAAAAGGCCCATTTCCCCGGCCACCTGGCCATGAGGCCAAAAATCCGAAAGGATCCTCAGTTTAGACAGCCCAAGTTCGCGGGCCCATGCCGCCTTGCACGGGACCGAATCGACGCTGATGCCGACCGGAATCGTATCCAGGCTTTCCAAGGCGCTCGTTTCCCTTTCCAGGCATTTCATCTGGTCGGCACAGATTTGCGTCCACGCAAGCGGATGGAACGACAGCAGGACACGTTTCCCCTTGAACGCGGAAAGTTTCCATTCCCCCTTGTCCTGGTCGATCAGCGAAAAATCCCTCAGGACCTCTCCGGGGATGATTCTCTTTTCCTCCATCTTCTTCTCCTCCCCTCCGTGCCTTTACCGGAGCCCTTCGATATAAGCCGAAATCTCTCCGAAAGCGGGAGTTCTTTCCCAAAGAGGGTCTCCCGCCTTACGGTAGGCCTGAAGCTGGTCTTCGAACGTCGTCCTCCCGGGGCNGTCCCGATAGAGAATCCCCAGAGGGTATGGCGGCCCTGAAAGCGCCAGCTCCATCGCTCGGCTCCGGTCATGAAGTTCTTCCGGTCGGTTTTCGCACAAAAACGTATTCTCACGGAACCACTTATGAGTGTTCAACTTGTTGAAGGAAACGCACGGCTGGAAAATATCGACCAGGGAAAATCCCTTATGGCGGATGGCGGCCTGAATAACCTCGCGGGTCAGGTCGAGTTCGCCCGAAAAAGTCCGCGCGACAAAGGAAGCCCCCTGAGAAACCGCGAGGGCTATCGGATTGAGCGGCTCGGAAAAAACTCCGTCAACCTGGACGGGAGTTTTCAACCCCACGGGACTCGTGGGTGAAGCCTGCCCCTTCGTCAGGCCGTAAACCATGTTGTTATGGACAAGGATCGTCAGGTCAGGGTTTCTGCGAATCGCGTGCAGCAGGTGGTTTCCTCCCTCTCCGTACATGTNCCCGTCTCCGCCGATGGCAAGGACGGTCAATCGCGGATTGGCCGCCTTTACCCCGGTTGCCACCGGAATCGCTCTGCCATGAAGCCCTTGGATGATGTGCCCTTTCACGAAATGCGGCGTCTTGGCAGCCTGTCCGATTCCCGAAACGAGCACAACCTCCTGCGGCCTCAACCCCATTTCAGCCAAAGCTTCCTTCAGGACGGAAAGGATCTGGAAATTACCGCAACCCGGGCACCAGGACAGATCCACGTGCTCGACATCGAAATCCTTCGGATTCAATCCCGATCACCTCCATCCAAAACCGTCCGCAGGCCGGCCGACACTTCCTCCACCGAGAACTGGTGCCCTCTGCAGTTCAGAAGCCGATGATCGGGATTTCTCCCCGTCTGGAGGCGAACCAGCCGTGCGAGTTGCCCCGTTGAATTCCCTTCCACGACGACAACCTTCCCAGCTTCGGCCACAANGCTCGCGGATCGACGAATGAAGGGATGCACCTGTTTCAGATGCGCCAGGGCAANGTTTCTCCCCCCGAGCAAGTTCCGCGCTTCCTCGACGATCGGCCCGGTCGATCCCCAACACAAGACCAGCGTGCGGCCACGGGGATTCCCGACGATCTTCGGCGGCAGTGCCGCCTCCTCAAGAAGCCGCAATTTCGACATGCGTTTTCGCTGCATGCGTTCCCGAATGTCGAAATCCTCCTCGATGTGTCCCCTCTCGTCGTGCTCGTGGCTGTCGATTCGAATCAGTCCCTGCCCTTTTCCAAAAATGCCCCTCGGCGAAACGCCGTTTTCCGTCAATCGGTATCGCAAGTAGTCGAGCCCGGCTTCCACGAAATGGTGGGAAAATTCCGTTTCGTCAAAATAAAGGCCTTCCACCTCGTAGACACTGTCGAGAAGATATTCGTCCGTCAGGATGAAAACGGGCACCTGGAACCGATCCGCCCAGTCGAAGGCCAGCCTTGAAAGCTCGAAAGCCTCCTTCGCGTTGCCCGGCGTCAGGATTGCTCTCGGGAACTCCCCGTGCCCCGCATAAAGCACCAGCTCGAGGTCCGCCTGCTCGGTACGCGTCGCCATCCCCGTCGCCGGTCCAGGCCTCTGGCCGAGGTGGATGACCAGCGGGATTTCGGTGATGGCGGAAAGGCTGATCCCCTCTTCCATCAGGGCAAAGCCTCCCCCGGACGTTGTGGCCATGGCTCTTGCTCCCGCGGCCCATGCTCCCAGGGCCATGTTGACGGCCGAGATCTCGTCTTCGACCTGCTCAACGGCAATTCCAAATCGCGAGGCGTTTTGTGCCATGAAGGCCAGCACCCCTGAACCCGGCGACATCGGATATGCCGTCACAAAATTGCACCCCCCCGCAAGGGCTCCCAGGGAAACCGCCTGGTGTCCGTCAACCAGGAGGGGCTTCTTTCCGGACTCGGTTTCCGGCATTTTTAGGTCTATGACACCCTTTTCGCGAAGGGCTCGTCCCTCCGCAAACCCCTTTTCCGCAGAAAGCCTGTTCTTTCCGAGAACCTCCTGCGCCTTTCCGAAACGATCCCTGAGAAGATCGTCCAAAGTGGCGTAATCGACCCCGAAAAGAGCGCACAGCATACCCGCTGCGACGCTATTTGCCGTAACCGGTCCACCGGCCTGCCGGGCCATTTCGAGAAAGGGAACATTGATGAACCGGCATTCCGTTTCCCGGAATTCCTCCTCCAGTTCCTCGCTGTCGCCCAGCACAACCGTATCCGGCCCGATTCTTTTCCGTATGTTGCGCCTGAGTCCCTTGTTCAGGGGAACGAGGAGATCGATCCTTTCTACGAACGCCTCCACATGAGAACCCGAAATTCGGATCTCGGTGGAGTTGTNTCCTCCCCTAACGCGCGACATCGATTCCTTCGTCGCGAAAACATGGTAACCGGACCTTCCCAGAGCTTTGACCAACAGGCTTTCGACGGTCTGCACACCCTGGCCGGCCGCCCCGCAAAGGACGACGGCTATCTCCGAAGCCATCGGCTTTCCTCCGTTCGGATTCAGGCCGGCTTTTCCGCCGGATAGTCGATCCGCTCAAGTTCCAGACGGGCGGCCTCCTCATCCGACGCTTCCACCGAAACCGTCTTTCGTTCCAGGTCCACGGAACATTCGATGCCCTTTTCTCCCAATCCCTTCTTGATCCGTGCCACGCAATGTCCACATGACATATCCGGAACAGACAGAGTGATTTTCACCGTCATCCCTCCGTTGGTGTTGGATTGATTTTTATTATACCGCTGTCTGTATGTTTATTACTATGAATCGAAACCTTTTGCTGGTAAAATCCGGAAGAGAAGGAGAGGGATAAATGAAGAGGATCCTTGGCTGGGGGCTCTTGGTTTTTGCTTTTTTCTCCCTTGGTTATGCCGGGTGGCTAACCTTCGGGAACAACGAAAAAGAACATGAAACCGCCGGCTCAAACGACGTCGGAACGGTGATCGTGTATTTTATCCATGGGCGGGCAAAATGTCCGACTTGCGACTTGATCCTCGCCAAAACACAAGCGGTCCTTGAAACCTCGTTTGCGGAGGAAATGCAAATCGGGCGGTTGAAACTCGTGAAGGTTGACGTCGAAAAACCCGGCAACGAGCATTTCATGCAGGATTTCAACCTTTTCACGACTTCAGTCGTGCTTTTTCATCAAGCTACGGGTGGCCGGAAGACCTGGAAAAACCTTGAGAAAGCCTGGGAACTGGCTGATGATAAAGAAGCCTTTTCGGATTATTTCAAGACTTCCCTCAGTCGTTTCCTAGAGGAGATCAGGCCGTGACGCTCTTCCTTTTGGCGGCTTCCGCCTTCTGGCTCGGAGTCCTGACCAGCCTGAGCCTCTGCACGATCGCAACGAACACGGCCGCCTTCACATTTCTTGTTCGGAACTTCGCGGACGGAAAGAAGTTGTTTCAGGCTTCCCTCAGCTATACCCTTGGAAGGGTTCTCGTTTACATCCTGCTCGGCTACGGCTTGGCCGCGGGCTTTCTTTCCATCCCGGGCGTTTCTTCGGGACTTATGCGGGATTTCGGTCGTTTCCTCGGCCCGATCCTCATCATTGTCGGCGTTCTGGTCCTGGATTGGGTGCGCTTTCCCTTTAGAATACCCTTCAACCTCAACCCGGAAAGTCTTTTCAAACCGGATATATTCCATTCCTTCCTTATGGGAGTCCTCTTCGCTCTAGCCTTCTGCCCCGTCGCCGCCGCACTCTTTTTCGGGGCTCTGGTCCCTCTTTCGATCGACAGCCGCTCCCCCGTTCTTCTGCCCGCGCTTTACGGATTCGGCACAGGACTTCCGATTGTCGCGCTCGTCTTCTCGCTACGGCTCGGAAGCCTCGTCTTCAGGAACCGGCTCGTTATTCTCTCCCGTTGGGAAGGAATCATGCGAGGGATCACCGGCGGAGCATTCGTTGCGGTGGGACTCTACCAAACCCTAACAATCCTTTTCCCCGTATTTTGACGCCCTCCGGCTTTCCGGCACGGAGCGGTTTCCCTTATAATGGGAATCAGGTGAAGCGATGTCGCCCATGAGAAGGAGGAGGATCGGCATGCCGAAGTTCCGTTGCCTGAACTGCAACCATGAATTCGAGCTCGAAGAAAAACCCTCGACCCTGAAATGTCCGAAGTGCCTCAGCCGCTTCGTTCACCTGCTCGAGGGAAAGCCTTTGAAGGGGAAATCCTGGGGAGCAAAGAGCTTCAGTGTACCAGGATTGAAAAAGTAAACGCGCGAGATGGGAAAGGCCGGGAAGGGCGGATCCGCCCTTCCCGGCCTTTTTTTGCCCTTATCCGAAGAACGCCTACGCTTTCTTCAGGGCAGCCCAGGCTTCCTTGACCAGAAGCATCGCGAGCAGGAGCAGGACGACGGAGATTCCGGAAAGGAACAGGTTGCTCAGGTTGTCCTTGATGAGAAGGAAAAGCGCTGCGATCGTCGTGACGAGCATGAAGACCATCGGGATCATGACGAAGTTCGCGCTCTTCTTCAGACCCTTGATGATCCAGACGCCGATCGCCAGGAGCGCCAGCGCGGCCACAAGCTGGTTGGAGGCGCCGAAAACGGGCCAGATCAACTGCCATGCGGGTTTTCCGCCTGTCTTCATGAACACGAGTGCGCCTGCGACGGCAACCCCGATTGCGGTCGCCGTGTAGCGGTCCACCTTCATATCCGTGAACTCCTGCAGCTGATAGCGGGCAAGACGGGTCGCCGTGTCCAGCGAAGTCAGGATGAAAGAGTTCAGGGCCAGCAGCCCGAGAGAGGTCCCGATCTTCTCCGGAATACCGATAAGGGCAGCGAACCTGCCGAGCCCGATTCCGTAAGTGACGGTAGGACCACCCTTGAGCATGCCGCCGCCGATCATGATCGTCCCGATGGCGATGACCGCAACAAGGCCTTCGATCAACATGGCCCCGTATCCGACCCCGATCGCGTCAGTTTCCTTGCGGAGCTGCTTTGCCGTCGTTCCGCTACCGACAAGGGAGTGGAACCCGGAAATGGCTCCGCATGCCACGACAACAAACAGGAGCGGCCACAGCGGTTCTCCCTTGGGTCCGGAAAAGCCCGTGAAGGCGGGAAGATTCACTTCGAAGGTTTTCGCTCCAAGGATCATCCCCACCGCTCCGATGAAGAGGGAGAAGTAAAGCAGGTAGGAAGCGAGGTAGTCGCGGGGCTGGAGGAGAAGCCAAACGGGCAGGACGGAAGCGGCGAAGATGTAGACGATGAGCACCCAGCGCCAGGTGGTGTTGGGGAGGGCAAAGTTCTGTTGAACCCATTCGGCGGAGTTTCCGTAGAAAATCGCTCCGATGACGATCGGAACCATGACCAGGGTCATGACCAGCAGGGAAACACCCTTACGGTAGATCAGCACTCCGAAGACAACGGCCAGTCCGATGTAGAGGAGTCCCGAGAAGGCCACCGCCGGGTCGGCCGCAAAAGTATTGGCGGCCAGTTCGAGGAAAACGGCAATAACGAGGGTCAGGGCGAGCCAGGTGAAGGTGAGGAAGATCTTTTTTGCACGGTGACCGATCCAGTGGTCCACCACTTCCCCGACGGAAAGCCCCTTGTGCCGGATGGATGCGACGAGAGCACCGGCATCATGAACGCCACCGAGAAAAGCCGATCCGATCAGACACCAAAGGTAGGCCGGCAGCCACCCGAACATGGCCGCCGCAGTGATGGGTCCGACGATCGGGCCGGCGCCTGCGATCGACGCGAAGTGATGGCCGAGAAGGACCGCCGGATGGGTCGGCACGTAATCCATCCCGTCGAAATAGACCTTTGCGGGGGTATCGTTCTTGTCGTCAAGCCCATAAAGGTTTTTCTGGAATTTTCCATAAATCATGAAAGCCGCTGCGAAAAAGACAACTGCAATGACAAACAGCATGGTAAGCATTCTTCATTTCACCTCCTAAGATTTTTTCGTTGCGTCTCTCAGGGTTCAAATCCCTTGGCGATCATCACCTCCCGGCTGATTCCCTTCTCTTGCCTTTTTGGAATACTCAAGTCCCATTGAAACCCAGTACGCAAGATCGGCAAATCTCTTGTGGGGTTTGTCCCCCGAACGGAAGGAGTAAATCTCCACCCAACCGCGGAATCCCCAAAGAAAGGTTTTTTGACGATGCTTCTGCCACGTTTCTTCTCCAAGAAGGAGGATCCTGTGCGCCATCACCTCCGGTTCACCTTTCCAATCACGTAGGATCATCCGGACACTTTCCTCTCCCCGGTGATCCCAGATGATGTAGTCATCCGCATAGTAACGGGCCACTTCGCCCAACAGGGCTCCCTTTCGGAAGGTCACGCGGCGGTAGACTCCTGCTAGTCCCAAGCTCGCCCAGGGTGTAAAGCCGATTTCTTCCCAGTATTCGTCGATTTTCTTCAGGCACGCATAGCGTTCGGAAAACAAACGGCTTCCTCCGATCTGGTACGGACTAAAAAAATGATACAACGGAGAAAGCGGATTGTCAGCTAATTCATTGAATAATATATATGGCATACAATGAAAAAACGATACCGGGCGATTCACCCGGTATCGTTAATTATTATCGGTCCATCCTCTTAAAAGGCGTGGAACCCCTGAATATGTTCCCTCATATCCTCATAGTTTTTCCGGGCCGTTCCCATGTGCCCTTCCTCCATGGATTTCAGCTCCTGGAACATCTTCCTTGCTTCCCCCTCTGTCTCTTCGGCCATTTTTCCGTAAAGTTCCGCCGCTCGCATTTCAGAGATGAAGACGGCGGAGGCAATCCTGAGGAGAGAGTAAGAATTCTTGAATTCGTCCGCCTGGACCTTTAGGGCGGGGTCGACGACAAGGTTCGGAACCCTTTCGAATTTCTCGCCATAAAGCTCGGTATAGTAATTCATCAGAGAATCCCGATGGCACGTTTCCCAATCCGCGATCTTGTTCAGCTCTTCCGCCAGGTGTTTTTTATCGGTATTTGCAGCCCAGGCCCGATAGAATTCGCTGGCTTCGATCTCAGAATGGATGGCCAGTTTCAATGCTTCTTTCATGTCGAACGACGCCATCAGAACTCCCCCTTTTAAGGTGATAATTGACCGAACTTTTGTTTTATTATACCACCCGGACATCTTCTTGAAGGGAGGGATTTTGCACGATCCCTTGCCAAGGCCACGCAGGGCCGGTATAATACGCTCCGTTTCCGGGCGACTAGCTCAGCGGAAGAGCGCTTCCTTCACACGGAAGAAGTCACAGGTTCGATCCCTGTGTCGCCCACCAAGTAATAGCAAGGGGTTGAGCCACTTCAGGCTCAGCCTCTTTTTCATTGCGGACTTTATATGGACTCCATAAAGAATTTCTTCCTCCGGTTTTCTCTTGCCATCACCGCTTTTTCACCAATGCTCCATATTGCCTTATCCAACTTCAGAGACTTTCCCTCGGACAACTTTCGTTATGGATATCTTTGTGTAAGTCCGGATGTTGCTATATAATTACCAAGTGTTATCTTTACGAATGGGGTGACACATCGTGACATCTGCAAAGCTTAAGAACCCGGCCGAATTCATAGGAAGGCTTCTGGTGCGAAACCCCGCCGCTTCGTTCGTTTTCCGGACAGACGGAGGAGACCCTGGCAGGCCCGTAAAGCAACTGATCGTCTCATAGACCGGTCAGTTGAGCCGAAACCCGGCCACAAAGCCATCGTGATTAAAAATGGGAAACTGGTTAGAACATATATAGAGGAAGGTTTTGTACCTAGCGAAATCTGGGGAAGCATTACATGGGAGATTTTCTCCCCTTAGGGAGGTCCCGTCGAAAAAGAATTAAGGGGGGCCGTCATTCAGGCAGCCCCCTTCCGTTGTCCTACTTTTTTCGGCTTTCGAGCCAGGCTGCAATCTTCTTCCTGTTCCCGAAAGCCACCACGGCCGCGATCTCCTCTGCGCCGAACGGGGAGAGGCCACCGTCCTGGACATAGTTCGCGCACCACCACCACAGACAGTGAAGGTGCCCGATCATCTGGGGCACGCCGATCCCCAGGAGCCGGGCGGCCTTGCGCGTCTTCGGGTGTTCCTTCGGGGTGTCGTGGCTTTCTATCCAGGTCATGTCCTTCTCCTTTCGGGGAATCCTGCCAGGTCGCATACCCCTTGGCCTTATGCCAGATTAAAGTTGCAATTATTTTTCTTTTCCCTCAGGTTCGTCAATTAATTTTTGCTTTGCGGCTTATGCTAGCCTTTTTCTAACGGTGCACATTCGCCTTGGAGGTAGCCATGTCCAGAACAAGTATGCCTTGCAGACAATCCGGCATATACAGTTGCCTAGCCTGCGAAGAAGCGAATGTTCTTCATGAGCTTCCCATCGCCGAGGGGAACCGCTTTCCCGCCTGCCGGGTAAACAAGGCGGTCTGGTGGATCCTAAGGACCCCTCTCCCCGACAACGAATTGCCGCCTGCTGCCGAACAATACGGCCTCCCGCCGGATATCGGCCTGGACCACCCCTGATCATCGGACAATTCGCTCTTATTTTAACTATGTTTTCTCTTTCGCTTGAGAAGGCAAGTCTCTTTATTCATACCGTTGCCTTTCTGCATCCTTTGCCTTACAATTCACTTCGATCGGGAGTTCACCCCTCCTGCAAATAAACACTTTTCACCTGTGCCCGCCCCGCCTTGACCTCGGGGCGGGCTATTCGTATGCCCTTACGGCGCATGTTCCCGCTTTTTCATTGGTCAGGATAGATCATCCTCTTCGCCCGCCCTGCCCATTAATTAAGAGTCATATAATGTTTGGAAACGCCTGCCTCCTGAAAGCCCCTAGGCCCCCTCTTTGCCTTCAAGGTCCAATGAGACCTGTTCGCGGCTCCCGGATGCCTCCTGGGGCATCGTGGAGGGGGCTTCCTCGATCGCGGGGATTTCCTCCCGGGCGATGTCCGTCACCTGCGCCATGTCCGGGGCGACCTCGACCTTCACCGCCCCGTCGCTCTCCTCCACCATCCGCCTCATCTCCACGCTCATCGGAAGCCACTTCCAGGCATGCCTCAGAACGGTCTTGAGCCCCATCTCCTCGGGTTCGTCCTTCCATGGCCCCTGGAGGTTTCCCGAACGGTCATACGCTCCCTTGGAGTAGGTGTCCCTCCGCCTGAGGACCTCCTGCCAGGTCATGTAGTCGAAGAAGCACCCGCCGTCCTTGAACTTCGCCACGACATAGGCGCCCTTGGGGTCACCCCTTTCTCCGTCCTCGGCGGGCCTGTGGATCAGCTTCCTGTCCAGCCCGTACTCGACTTCGACAGCGTCGTTCGCGTAGACGATCTGACCGTAGAGATCGGAGATCTCGCCGGACCTCCTGTCGAGAGCCAGCATGCCCCTGTAGCCGATCTGCAGCTGGAGGTCGTAGCTTTTCGCCTTGTCGTTCCAGTACGGGACGAGGTCGCAGTGCCCCAGGGGAACCGGTTCCAGGCCCAGCTGGGAGGCCGTGATGACCGATGCTACCAGACTCTGCGGAGAACAGGAAAGGAGCTTCGGGTTCTTGCGGATCGCGCTGAAGGCCACCATGGCCATCCGGTCCGCGGTCATGTGCTTCGGAAGGGCCTTTGCTATGGCCTCCTGCCTCGAGATGAGGAATCCCCAGATCTGCATCTCGGGACTTGCGGCCGGCCTTTCCCCGCCGGTATGGGGGCTTCCAAGGGTTGAGCCCGCAGATGGCGGCCGAGTCGGATCCGCCGATCCCCCTCGTCCTCCTCCGAAGCCATTCTTCCCTGTCGAGATCCTTCGTCCTGACCAGAACGGCCATCTCTTTTCCTCCTTCCGGAAAGGCATACACGAAATCCTGTACGGACCAAACAGGATATTCTTAACTATATGTCCCGATTTCTCTCGGCATCGTTTTTTGTATTGCCGATACACTTGCAATTACAGTATTGATATTCCCTTAGCACTTTACTTTTTTTCTTTGTATGCTTTATTATTGGGCCACATGATATCTGGGATTGCTGACCTCAATCCCACCTCCACGGCCCGCCCTGACCAAGCGGGCCATTTTTTTGCCCGGTCACTCCGCAAACAGGTCGCACAGCTCCCCGGCCAGGTTTCCGTGTCCTGAGTGGTGCAGCGCTTCCTACCTCCCGACCCCACCTGTCTCAGAAAACGCACTTCCTGCAACACGGCTGTCCTTCCCCCTGCAACGCGCTCCGTATCCCGCACCGCGTCCCTTCCATGGACACCAACCCCCTCGGGTTTCTCCTGGACCAGTCCCGGACCGTCCCGGTAAAGGGGCGGATCCGGGACATCCTTCAGCCGGCAGAGCCCGACGAAGATCCGGCGCCTCGTTTTGAAGGAAGAGGCTCCATCCTCACGGGAACGCATGAATCCTCCCCAAGGAAGATGTCAATCCATCGTTCGAGTTCCGCCATTTCGTACCGGACCGTCTTGCCGATCTTCAGGAATTTGGGCCCGGGCGTCCTGCTCTTCAGGACCCCTTCCATGCGAGTCCTCCTCAGGAAGGACATGCTCATCCCGATATAGGCCGCCGCATACCGCTCATCCACGAGCACGGGTTGCACGTCGAGTTCCTTCTCTTCCAGCCGCTTGCGTCCCATTCTTCCTGCCTCCTTTTTCATCCGTTCCGTTTTGTAATTTGAGCAAACCGGCGCCATTTTCGCTTCATTCCTCTTCCGTGTTATCCTTTGATTGCCGCCGCAGATTGCAGGAGTGATGCGATTGCCTTTCAAGGGAATCCAGTTCGAAATCCTTTGCTCTTCGTGCAACAGGTGGTTCAAGGTAAGTCTTGAAGCAATGATCAATGGAACAAGGGCCGCCTGCCCGACCTGTCACAAGGGACCGGAGATCCGCGCACCCTTCCAGGACAAGCTGGCCCTCCAGGCTCTCAAACGGCTGGCCAGGAAAGGCAAGGAAGCCAATTAGCCACCCTGATTCCAGCCGAACTCTGCGGCGGCTTCCTTCATGGCTTCTCGAAGCAAGTCATGCAACCGGGAAATCGTGCTTCCCGTCATCTCGACTCCTTCCGGCAACTCCCTCCTTTCCTCGAAAGTGCAGCAGTTCCTTTTCCCGGTCTTCGCGTCCGTGAAAACGAGCCCTACCGAAACATCGACGTCCACTGGAACCCTCCTCCTTCCTGCCGCCTGGCGAACAGGTTTTAATCTTTCCAGAGCTTTTTCCGTGACAATCCCTCTTGAACCTTTTCCGCTTTTGCCTTATCATTCGTTTGCCTATCAGGAGTGCTTAAAAACAGGCAAGTTCTTCCGGTCAGGCCCGCCCGCAAAGGCGGGCTTATTTTTTTATGGGTCTTCTTAAATCATTGTGTTTTTGCGGCCCTTATCGTTCTTTGCGCAGCTCTTCCGGGAGGCCTATCATTTCTTCGTTTGGTTTCTTTCCACCAAGGCGGAGCCTGCGGCTTACCCCCAAGCCAAGTTCGCGGGTTCCGTTCTTATTTGCCCTCCTATCTCCCCACGGCATCCAGGAATTTCCTTTCACAATTACCCTTTGCCTACTCCGACAAAATCTTTTCTTTCAGCTAGTTGTTGATTGAGAGTTAAAATCATCCGTGGCCACACCGGACTTTAGGAGGCGATCTAATGGCAAAGTGCAAGACAACGAGCGAAAAAGTCGCTTCAAAGGCTGCCAAGGTCCTAAACGATCCGAAATCTTCGAAGACAGACAAGGCAATTGCCGGGAGCGCGCTCTCTCAAAAGAAACCGGAGAAGAAAAAGTAGCTTTTTGACTTAACCTTTGGCATAGAAGAAGCCTTATGCTTTACCGGTGTGGCCCATTCCATTACGTACAAAGACCATTCACTCATTAGGGAATCTCCTCACCTCCCCACCGCATCCAGGAACCTCCGCCCCTGATCCACCATGCCTCTTACCTCCGTCAGGAACCTCACCGTGCCGTCCTCGTCCGCCTTCCCGTCCTGAAGGTCGTCCACGATACCCAGCACCTCCACCGGACCCGCCGATAATTCCGACAGCCTCCCCACGTTTCCGATCAGTCCCCGCAACTCGGAAGCGAAACGGGTTGCGGGGACTGGGTAGGGTTTTGCAGAATTTCGTCGATGGAGACCCCATAAAGGCTAGAAATTCTACGCAGATTGTCTAATGAGGGTTCCATGCTCCCGTTTTCCCACCTCCAAACGGTATTAACCGAAACGCAAAGTCTTTCAGCTACTTCTTTTTGTTTTAGGCCCTTTTGTTTACGTATTTTTCGTAAGCCCTCCAACTTTGGCACCCCCTTTCGACACAAAGTGTATATACGCATAGCGTCGAAGTAAATAGGACCACGGAACTATTTTCTACGCTGTGCGTATGTATGGTTTCGCCGTTAGCCGTCAATTGAATATTTCTACGAGTAGCGTAGTATTAGTTGTTGAAAGGTTAGGTGTTGCCCATGCTTGGAAGTAGATTGAAAGAGAAGAGAAAACAGGCGGGGTATACGCTGGAGGATTTTTCAAAACAGATAGGAGTTTCATTAAACACGGTGTATCGCTGGGAGTCCGGTAAACACGAGCCCGACGATGACACTAAACGTCGAATTTGCGCTCTCTTAAGTATTTCTCTCGGCTACCTTATGGGAGATACGCAAGAAACCAGCGTAGAAATTGCACCTAGAGTCACCCCTATTCCGAATCAAAAACTCATTCCTATCCTCCACCCCTCCTACCTTGCCTGCGCAGGCGAAGGGCTCAACCTCCACGGCGTCACTATGGAGGCCTCGGAACATATCCCGCTTTCCGAAAAGGATTTGGGGACTATCGGCGAAGAGCCAATCTTCGGGGTGCGCGTGGAAGGGACTTCAATGGAACCTGCGGATATAAAGGACGGCTCCGTGGCGATCATCAATCCGAACCAGGAAATCAGATACGGAGATCCGTGCCTAGTTTGCTTCGGAATCGACGAAGCGGCGATCAAGTTTTTGTACCCGCAACCTGGAGGCGGGCTACGGATTGAGTCAGCCGACCCTTCGTACAAGAAGCACCAGTTCACAAAAGAAGAGGTAGAAGGTGGACTGGTTAGGGTTGTAGGACCAGTAGTAGCTACGGTGTGGGTCGGTAAACCGAAACGGGGCATTTGAATTATTACACAATCCCTAAAGGAGGCGGCTCCTTTGTCTTATATCGTCATAAAAGAAATTGGCCAGGGAGGGTTTGGTCGCGTAGAAGAGGTAGTAAATGAAGATGGAGACCACCTAGCCTTAAAAACTTTTTTTTCAATAGCCGAGGCCAAGTGCCCTCCAGAGCTTTACGAAAACGCAAAGCTCAGATTTCTAAAAGAAGCCAAGATCCAACATTCTTTATCACATCCAAATATAGTTCCTGTTCTTGAGCATTTCCTCGATTGCGACCCCCCTTCATATGTTATGCCCCTTGCAATATCCAGTCTTTCCCAAGATAAATTCGATAATTACATAACCAAAGAAAACATTTTACCAGTCATTTATGATGTCCTATCCGGTTTAGAGTATATGCACAGCAAAGGAATTTATCATAGAGATTTAAAGCTAAACAACATCCTCCGTTTTTTAGATGATAAAGAAATTCCTTATTATGCTTTAAGTGATTTTGGTTTTATCCATGTTGCCGACTCTTCAACTACAATTCTTACTAGTGCAGGAATTGGATTTGGGCCAGACTATTACAAAGCTCCTGAAGTAGTAGATTGCCTGTCACAATGCAGCGTTTACTCGGATATTTATTCAGTAGGGTGCATTTTACATGATTTTGTTGGGATTAATAAGCGACTTCTTTGCAACGAAATAGATGAACCCGAAAACCCTTATGGGGGTATTTTATTGAAATGCACAAAGAAGGTACCGAAAGAAAGGTATTCTTCGGTCGAAGCCTTAAGAAAAGCACTTTACCAATTTGAAGATAAGCCTTCTCTTTCGATTCCAGAAGATAAAAACACCTCATTCTTAAAGCTTTTTAACTCGATTAAGAAAAAGGTGCATAATTTAGGGTTGTGTTTAGCTTTACGTGATTTTTTACTAGCAGAAACAGAGGATCTTCCTAAAATTCGTATTTTCGAAATACTTGACATTGATTCTTTTGAAGCTTTTTATAAATTAGATAAAAGTCTTGCAGACAATATCTCGTCTATTTTTATAAAATGGGCTTCTTCTACGTCCCTTGACTTCTCTTTTTGTGATGTTGTAGCCAGAAGAATACTAACTATTTATAATATTTCCGATAATTGCGAAGTAAAAGCACACTGTTTGATCGCTTTTTTGCTATTGGGTACTAGTCATAATCGATGGTATGTAGAAAAACTATTCTACAAAATGTGTTCTTACCCTTTGGAAAATGAAGTAGAATCTTTATTAATTCAGAAAATGGAACATGATCCCTATACCACCTGCAAAGCAATCAAAAACTTAGAAGAATCTATAAATGTTGATAGAAAATGCTTAAATGCAAAGATAGCAAAAACCTTGGAGGTTATTTGTAATGATTGATATCAGGGCTTTATCTGATAAAGGGCCTATTAACGACAATCAAGATTTTTATTTGTTCAAGAACACAAAGTATAACGAGTCAATATTTTGCGTAACTGATGGGGTCGGTGGAAGACCTTGCGGTAAGATAGCTTCAAAACATGCTGCCGAGTCTTTTATTGATTATTTCTCATCGTTTTATTCCAACAATATATGGTATGGTGTTAATTATATTAACAACCTTTTACTTCATTATGCAAACAACAACCCCACTTGCATAAACATGGCAACAACCTTGACCGGTGGATGGATTATAAACGGAGTTCTAACTGGCGTACATATTGGCGATAGCAGAGCGTTCTTATTAAGAAGTGGATATATGAAACAATTAACAAAGGATCACAATGAATATGAAGAACATAAGGCGCGAATGATGATGTATGAAGGGCGAAAAAATGTTTTGACAAATGCTCTAGGAATGAATTCTATAAAATTCGATTCTTTTAAAGAGTTTTTAAGATATAGAGATCGCATATTATTTATGACTGATGGTGCTTATAATTCTTTAAATGAAAATGAAATTGTTTACCTTAATAAGGTATATAGTAATAACGATTTATTTGTTAAGGCATTATTTAACCGAATAGCTTTAGCTCGTCCGACTGATAATTATACTGTTCTAAGCGTCGACTATATCTGATGCTTGATGCGAAATACTGCTCGAGGTTATTGGTCGGTCGGTGGCATTTTCTTCCATACGACTCCTCCACCGCTATGAAGCAAATTGAAATTGGCAGGGCACGAAGGGGCCCGATATCTAAACTTGTCTGACGTGCCCCAGTGAGAAGATTGACCTATCCCCCCCCTCCACCAGTTCAGGAGCATCGGCCCTAAGACGGCGAGAATTTTTCTTTCCGAGGTTGGCCTATCGATATGGGAGTTGCAAAGCCCTTTCCGCAACCTTTTTCTCCTTCTATACCCCATTCCTGAACATACCCTCAAAAGGGGTATCATTAAATGGCACGCCGTACCTTCCCCCTGTGACTGACGTGTAACTCCCTAACAAAAGGTGACGAAAAGGATGGCGAGGATATCTCTTTCCTAGGTCGAGGGGGATTCCTGGAAATAAGTCATTTGAAAACGCTTTACCCTGCAACGTTGTTGTGTTTTTTCGAATGGCTTTTCCTGAGGCGAATATAAAAATCCATCGAAACAATGCCGGGCGGGCATGATTCCCTTAACGCCCTAACCTTCTACTTTTTGCCTCCTCAAACCCTACGATTTTTAGCAAGAATATTCACTCTTGACTCCTTTCCCTATTTACTTTTTTACACGATAGGTATACGCTTGTTTGGCTATTGTGTTCACTTTTATAGATATATTGTCAGCCTGTATCGAGGATGATCTTATGTCGTTTCTGATCGGGGGTGTCCCTCGATGTTCGACATCAGTTCCAAGGATCAGGCCTATAGGCTCTACGAAACGCTTTTCTCCGATTCGCCGGATGCCATCGCCCTGTGCGATATGCAGCAGGTCGTGGTAAAGATCAACCCCGCCTTCACGGCTCTCTTCGGCTTTACCGCGAACGACGCGGTGGGACGCCCCCTCGAGGAGCTCATCACCCCCACAGAGGAATTGAGATGCGAATCGGATCGCCTGACTTCCCGCATCCTGCACAAGAAAAAGGTGTTTACGCAGTCGACGCGGGCGCGGAAGGACGGTACAACCGTTCCCGTTTCGATCATGGGACTCACCTATCGCCTTCCCGGCGGGGAATCCCTGATGTTCTGGGACTACAGGGACATCTCCCCGCTCATAGACGCGAAGAGGAAGGCCGCCGAAGTCGAGCGCAAATTCAGGACGATCTTCCACAATGCCCCCTACCCCATCTTCGTTCTGGATAAGGATTCCCTGCTCAGCTACACGAACCCCGCGATGGATCATCTCTTCGACCTGCCGGGCTACAAGCTGATCGGCCTTCCCCTGAATGAAATTACCGGACCCGAGGAGCGGGAGGAAGCCATCCTCAAATTCAGGGAATGCGAAAAGGGGCATATCGTTTCCATCGANGTTCAACTACACGGACGGGGTCGGG
This sequence comes from Synergistales bacterium, assembly GCA_015657435.1. Lineage (GTDB taxonomy): Bacteria > Synergistota > Synergistia > Synergistales > 79-D21 > 79-D21. The sequence goes on from JADLKH010000001.1 coordinate 23,614, forward strand.
ACACCCAAGCGAGGAATCGTAAGGGATTTCCCATCAAGAACGAGAAGGGGCAATTCGACGGGGTTGTCAGCTTCCTCGAGGACGTCACCGACCGGCGAAATGCCGAAAACAGGCTCCTGCAGGAAGAAAACAAGTACCAGACCGTTTTTGAAAACGACCCCATACCGAAAGCCCTCCTGGATCTTTCTCTTCTGAAGACATACGTCGACCAGCTCAAAACCATGGGCATAAGCGACTTTGATGCCTATTCGAGAGAGAATGCGGATTTCCTCGAGAGATGCTATCGGCTGACGCGGATCATCGACGTAAACGAAGCGGCCATAGAATTGTTTTCCGTCCCGAACAAGGAATACCTGCTCGTCCCCGTAGCGGACCTCCCCCTCCGCAACCGGCTCAGGCCGAACATGATCGGCATTGTCAACGCCATAGCGGGAGGGGTACGGAAGATCGCCTACCAGGACGTGAAGTATCCCTATCCCGACGAGGCGAAACCGCTCTTCTTCCTGAACACATGGACGGTTGCAAAAGGATTCGAGAAGGATTACTCGCATGTCTATCTGACGATGCTGGATATCACCGAAATCAAGGCCTCCCAGGTACAGGCCGTCGAAAGCGAGCGCCAGTACCGGATGCTTCTCGAGAACGCCCAGGAAGGCATCCTGGGAGTAGACGCGGAAGCGCGATTCACCTTTGCAAACCCCCAATTGGAAAACATGCTGGGCTACCCTGAAAGGGAACTGGTCGGTCTCTGCCTCTTCGATCTCATCGTTCCACCCGACAGCGAAGCTGCAAGGCGAAGTTTCGAACGGGGCAAGCAGGGACACGCGGACAAGATCGAAATTAGGCTGCTGAACCGGGACGGCACCTCCATCCCGACCCTGATCAAGGCAACCCCGGTATTCGACGGGGACGGGAAATTCGTCGCCGGGGTCGGCCTGGTCGATGACCTCAGAAGGATAAGGAGCATCGAGGACGAACTCCGGGAACAGACGAAACGCCTGGGCACGGTATGGCATCAGACGATCGCCGCGATCGCCTACGCGGTTGAAAGCCGGGACCCCTACACCGCAGGACACCAGCGGCGGGTCCAGCAACTCGCCATGGCCATCGCGGAGGAAATGAACCTCAGCGAGCAAAAGCTTTCCGGCCTCAAGATCGCGGCCCTCGTCCACGACATAGGCAAGATCTCGATCCCCGCGGAGATCCTTTCGAAACCCGGACACCTCAGCCACCTCGAATACAGGCTGATCACGAACCATAGCAAAGCGGGCTACGATATCCTCAGCCCCATCGAATTCCCCTGGCCCATCGCGGAAATCGTTTACCAGCACCACGAAGCGATTGACGGATCCGGCTATCCGAGGGGACTCAAGGGAGAGGAAATCCTTCTCGAAGCCCGGATACTTGCCGTGGCGGACATGGTTGAGGCCGTTTCCTCGCACCGCCCTTACCGTGCCGCCTTCGGCACCCAATACGCTCTGCAGGAACTGGATAAGGATCGCGGCCTCAAGTACGACCCCGAGGTTGTGGAAGCCTGCGTTCAGATTTTTTCCAAGGGGTTTGCCTGGAAGGAAGACTAAAGGAGACCTGCCCGAATTCCTCCAGCAGTTCAAGAAGCGATGCAGCTCGATCCTCCGGAGATTCTCCCCGTACATTCTTTTCCTTTCATAGCCTCTCCCTGAACATTCCCTCATAGGGAAAACAGCCTGCCCTGGAGCTGGTTTCAGTTCCGAAAACAACACTGAAGAGGTCCAGGGAATTAGAAAGTTGCTTCTTCGCCTCCTCTTCTCTCTTGTTAACAAAACTCGTTTCCCATGCTATATTTTTTTTAATTTACCTTGACAGTCTAACCTTGGATTCAATCGCTTCGAATACCGCGACGACCCCGGAAGGCCCGAAAGGAGGTGCACCAACCCCCAGCCAGCAAGGGAGAGCGGATTTGTGAAGGCGGATCGGACCGGAGAGGGAGAAAAGGGAGAAGGCGTGTGAAGGAAACGTGGACACTTCACGGACCGAACCCGGATCGACCCCCGGAAAGACCGCAAAAACCACACACAACCAAGGGGGTTGACATCCACATGAAGAAACTGTTTGCATTGATCGCAGTCGCGGCCCTCGTGGCCTTCGCCGCTCCGGCGTTTGCCGCGAACCCGTTCGCCGATGTGCCCATGAACCACTGGGCCTATGACGCCGTTGCGCAGCTTGCCGCCAACGGGATCGTCGTCGGCTATCCCGACGGCGCCTACAAGGGCGGACAACCGGCCACCCGTTACGAACTGGCCGCCGTTGTGGCCCGCGCCCTGGCGAAGGTCGACATGGAGAAGGCCAGCAAGCAGGACCTGGAGATGCTGAAGAAGCTGGTGGTCGAGTTCAAGAGCGAGCTCGACGCCCTCGGCGTGAAGGTGGACAAGCTGGATGCCCGCGTTGCCGTTCTCGAGGAGAGGATCGGCGGCTGGAAGTTCGGCGGAAACTTCCGCTTCACCGCGAAGTGGGCCGATGATAAAAACTACTACGGAGTCGACCAGGATTCCAACTGGAGCGTTGACCGCTTCCGCTGGAACATCGTGAAGTACGTCGACGACAAGGTGACGCTGAACGTCCGTCTGCAGGGCGGCGGCGGCGATTCCCTCGACGTGGTTCGCGCCTACGCCACGATCCAGTTCCCCTGGGACATCACCGCCCAGGTGGGCCGCTTCCCGCTTGACTGGGAAGGTGCCTTCTACGCCACCGACTTCGCCGGTTACATGATGAACGACGCCTACGTCACCGACTATGATCCGCTCGCCACGGCCATCTGGTTCAAGAAGCCCTTCGAGATGGGCAGCTTCGAGATGTTCGTCGCCCACAACGAGCAGGCCGGCACCGACGAAATGGCTCCGCCCGATTGGCCGCTCAACGACGACTACTACATCTACGGCGCCCGACTGGCGTTCGATTTCAACGAGAACTTCTCCGCAGCCGTCAACTACGTGAAATACGACTACCAGGATGCCGAGGATTTCTCCACCCTGTGGGGCGACATCATCGTCAACTTCACTGACGACATCGCCTTCAAGGCCCAGTACTTCACTCAGGAACTGAATGGCGGCTGGGGACCGTGGGATGATGCCCCGAGCGCCTGGAAGGCTATCCTGACAGTCGGACAGGACACCCTGAAGTTCACCGATGTCTGGGTTGAGTACGCCCAGCTCGACGAGAACTTCCTTTTCGCGAACGCCGATCCTTATGCCTGGACCCTGGGTAGCAGCCCGTTCATCGAAGAATATGCCACGGGCGGCGTGACCTATTACGACACGACGATCCTGAACATCGTTGCGCACCAGAAGTGGAACGACCAGTGGTGGACCTATATCAGGTACCTGGATGTCGATGCTGACTACGACGAAGGCTACAGCTACAAGGACTACACCGCCAGCATTCGCTACAACTACACCCCGAACCTGTGGTTCGAACTCGGCTACGACAAGATCGAACCGGATTGGGATTCGGGCGATTTCGGCGACAGCCTGGTGTGGTTCCGCACCACGGTCAACTTCTAGTCCGAATTTCAACGAAAGAGGGGCCGGCGAAAGCCGGTCCCTTTTCCTTTGCGCCGGCCGCTTCTCACGTGACAAAGCGCTCCTGTTCCATTCAGGCCGCATTTCTTCATCTTTTCCATCACTTTAGTATTTTTTCTTCATTTGTGCGTATAATACGCCTAGGTTTATTCCCGTTCTATTCAAATAGAACAACGCTGGAATGAATTTGTAATATCTTTATTCCGGACACGTCTGCTTTCAGGCCTTTCTTTTCTCAGGATCCGTACGACCCGAATTAAAGCAATGCCTTGCTCTTTTCTCGACATCTCTCTTCGGCAGGAGGTTCGTACTCGTCATGCTTGACGTTTCCACTTGGGACAAGGCTTGCAAGGTCTACGAAACGCTCTTCATCGACTCTCCCGACGCGATCGCCCTCTGCGACAGGCAGCAGGTCGTGATCAAGATCAACCCTTCCTTTACCCGGCTCTTCGGATACACGGAGGAAGATGCTGCCGGCCGCCCCCTGGATGAAATACTCACCCCGACACCGCAAATGAAAGACGATTCCGATCGCCTGACAAGCGGCCTTTTTTCCAATGACCGAATGCTCGCCCAGACGATCCGGGCACGAAAAGACGGTTCGACCATACCCGTTTCGGTGCTCGGACTTGCCTATCGCACCTCGAAAGAGGACTTCCTCATGTTCTGGAGCTACAGGGACAATTCTCCTGCGGTCGAGGCCGGAAGGAGAATAGGGGAACTGGAACACCGCTTCGAGGAAATCTTCGATTCTGCGCCTTTCCCTATTTTCGCCCTGGGCAAAGACTCCAGGGTTCTCTACGTCAACGAGGGCATGGTAAACCTCTCCGGAAAAACGAAGAGCGAACTGCTCGGGCTCCCACTCTCGAAATTCGCAGGGACAGAAAACCGCGAAAGGGCCCTCAGGAACTTCAGAGAAATCGCCGAAGGGAAGGTCGAATTCACCAAGAGCGAATTCTCGCTCCCCAGCGAGGGAGAAAAGAAAAGGCGCGGCATGGCCCACGGGTTTCCCTTGCGTAACAGGCTTGGAGAATTCGAGGGAATGGTGTGCTTCCTGGAAGACATTTCCGAAAAGTGGCAGGCCGAACAGGAACTCTCCGCCGAAAGGAACAAGTACCACACGCTCTTCGAACTGGACCCGATTCCCAAGTATCTCCTGGACTTCTCCGACCTGAAGGCTTTCGTAGATTCCCTCAAGGACCACGGAATAAAGGATTTTTCGTCCTACTTCCTGGAGCACCCGGAAGTTTATGAAATATGCCGACGCCTGTCCAGGCTGGTCGACCTCAACCAGGCCGCAAGGAAGGAATACCCGGGAGTCGAAAAGGAATCGATCTGCGGGGCCCTTTCCCGCCTGCCTGGGAAAAGCAGATCTGGCGAAGTTCTGCTCAGGGTCGTCCAGGCAATCGCAAACGGAGAGATGCGATACACGTACGAAGAAATCCGCCCTCCGCTCCCGAATGGTTCGGGAGATTTCAGGTTTTTCCTGAACACCTGGACTGTGGTGGCCGGCTCCGAAGAAACCTATTCCCGAGTATTCGTTTCGATGCAGGAAATTTCCGAGCTGAAGAAAGCCCACTGGAAGCTCGAGGAGCAGGAAAGGCAGTACAGGACTCTCTTCGAGAACGCTGGGGAAGGGATCCTCGGTTTGAGCCGGGAAGGACTTGTCCAGGTCGCCAACCCGAAATTGGAAGAAATGCTCGGCTATACCCGAGGCGGGATTGAGGGAAAAGCCTTTCTGGATTTCGTCGTTCCGGCCATGCATAAAACGGTTATGGCATGCTTCCGAGTCGTAGGCCAGGGATCCCCTCACGAAATCGATCTCGACCTTCTCCATAGGAAGGGAACGCCCGTTCCCACACACGTCAAGGCTGCCCCCGCCGGAGACGGGACCAGCGGGGAAATCTCCTGCGTGGGGCTGTTCGAAGACAGGCGCCAGATCAAAAAGGTGGAGCAGAAGCTGAGGGACCAGTCCTCACTGCTGCGAAAGGTATGGCACCAGACGATCGCAGTGCTTTCTACCGTGGTCGAGGCCCGTGATCCGTATACGGCAGGCCACCAGCGCAGGGTCCGGCAGCTTGCCCTGGCCATCTCCAGGGAGATGGACCTGAATCCGAAACAACGGGCCGGCTTGAACATCGCAGCCCTGGTGCACGATATCGGCAAGATATCGATCCCTTCCGAGATTCTCTCGAAACCGGGTCCGCTAACCCCGATCGAACTCAGGCTCATAAAGGAACACTCCCGGGCCGGCTACGAGATCCTGAGCCCGATCGATTTCCCCTGGCCCATAGCTGAGATCGTCTACCAGCACCACGAAGCGATCGATGGATCCGGCTACCCGCGCGAGCTCAAGGGAGGGGAAATCCTTCTCGAAGCCAGAATACTGGCGGTCGCGGATACGGTGGAAGCCATATCCTCACACCGCCCATACAGACCCGCTCTCGGGACGGAATATGCCCTGCGGGAACTTCAGAATCTCACCGGCCTCAAGTATGACCCTGATGTGGTAGCCGCCTGCTGCAGAGTCTTCGAAAACGGCTTTGCCTGGACCAGGAAATCCTGATCTTCCCAGGAGGCGATATGGGTGAGGAAATATTATCTGCTCGAGCTATTCCTAAGAGAATCAAGGTACGAGCGGGTCATCCTGAATTTCGAGGAGATCGAGTATATCCTCGGCTTTCCACTCCCCCATCACGCGAGGTCCCAAAAGAAGTGGTGGGGCAACACCCCCTACCTTCCTTCGCACTACCCCAAACCCTGGCAAAGGGTCGGGTTCAACGTGGCCGAAGCGGACTTGGCCAACTCCAGGATCGTTTTCGCGAGGAGATGAGGAATCCTGCCGGATAAGACATGGTTGAAGACCCTCCCTTACAAGAAACGCACAGGCGTATTTCCCCGGTGCGTCCTCCTCACGGAAGGAACCCCAACCGTGGTCGCCGAACGCCTGAACCGGATCATCGGCGTACCGGAGGTTCGGGTCAGCGAGCATGACCGCTGGAAACCGTACGGGAGAAACCATGTCTTCAACATAACGACCGATAATGGCCCCCTCTGGGAGACAAAACTGACCAGAGAACCGGGCTTCCTGGCAAAAGAGGATGTCGCCCGACTCCGGAAGTGGTGGGGAACGGCACCTGCAGGCGCGGGCGAACCCAAATGGGACATCGTGAGCACCTGCTCCATAGAAGGGAAACAGGGGCTCGTTCTCATGGAAACCAAGACGAACGTGAATGTCTGGGATAAGGCCGGGAAGAGAGTGAATGTCGACCCCACGGAGGACATCTTGATCAATTCCGAGCGAATCGACGCCTGCCTGAAGGAATGTTGCGATTCCTTTTCGGAAACAACGAGTGAGAGCTGGGGAATATCCGCTTCTCGGTGCTACCAGATATCCCTCAGGTTCGCCTGGGCCTGGAAGATCGCCTCTCTCGGATACCCGATCGTTCTCCTGCACCTGGGATTCGGGAATTCAATGGGCATGGAATTATTGGAAAAACCGACCTTCAAAAACGGTTTGGACTTTATCAACGCGATGCTTTCCGTTACCAAACATGTCATTCCCCGCAAGACTTGGGGATCAGAACGACCATCTGCGGTACGCCCTTTTATCCCCTGCTGAGATTCATCTGAAGGCTTCTTTTTTTCCCCCTCCGCCTTCGAGGCATCCGGGCCAGGCATGCCTATCCGCCATGCCATTTTTCCTAAAAAATCAGGGATTCCCCTATAGACTTTTCCCTTAATCGGCGAGATTATGAATTATCGGAATAAAGTGTATGCGAAGGAGGCTCCCATATGCCAAGCATCGCAGACCTTCGTACCGCATGCGCCAACTACGCCTCTTCCAGAAATTACGATCAGTCCTATGCCTCTTTCAGGAAAGCCACCGAAGGGGCTCCCAATCTTTTCCTATCGGAGCATCGAGCGGCACTGCTCTCCTGGCTCAACTCCTGGGGCTGCAGGCAATTCGCAAAGAATTGCCACGACCTGGCCTCCTTCGAAATCCTGGAATGGTACACCCTATTCCACCCGATCCTCCCCGATTCTTCGAGGAACCTTATCGATCTTCCCGAAACCACCCTTCCAGACATTCAGGCAGCCTACGATTCCCTCGCTGACAGGGTCGCCTCCATTCGGGCACTCCGGAATGGTTCGCTTCCCACGAAAGTTACAGTTTCGGAAACAGGGGCTTCCAAAATACTCTTTGCCATTCGCCCGCACGTTTTCCTCCCCTGGGACAAGGCCATACGGGACAAATTCTTCAAGAACTCCCAGGGCACTACATATACCGATTTCCTCATGGACGCAAAGAAAACTCTGATCGAAATCAGGGAAGAGTGCGAAAGAAAGAATCTGGATTTCTCGGCACTTCCCTTCATCCTCGGGCGCCCCATGTCGCCGATACCCAAACTGCTCGACGAATACAACTGGGCAACCCGCATGGAAGAGATTGGGTAATGATATAGACGATTATATGAAGATATTGATGCTACCAGAAAATTATATATTAAACAGGATTGAGAAGCTTACCGATGGCTCTATTCTTCAATGGTGGAATGACCTAAATGCTCTTAGTGAAACAAAGCGTAGAAAAGTAGAACGTATTATCGATAGGATGTCTTTTGAGGAGTGGCGAGAGTTTAAAGACGACCCCGAAGCGAAGGCCGTATTCGATCATTACGAGCTTGAAATAAAAAGGGTTGAGCGAAAATCAAATGTAGCCTCCAATCAACCTGAACTTTGCTACGTCGATTGAAAAAAGATTTCCTTACGGATGCTGGCTAGAAACTATAACCGGCATCCTTTTTTCTAGCAAGGAAACAGCATGCTTCTTCACCTTCGGAGCCAAGTATGCATACCTCAGCGTCATCTTCAGGTCAGCGTGGCCCATTAATTCCCGCACAGTGTTGAGATCCACGCCGGCCATGACCAGGTTGCTGGCGAAGGAATGCCGCATGTCGTGCCAGCGGAAGTCTTCTATTTCTGCCATCCTCAGCACTTCCTCCCAGGATGTATTGCAGTTGTCGAAACGCCCCTTGTTCTTGGGAGAAACGAACACAAGTCGGTCCTCCCTGGACTGGCTTTTCCATTTCTTCAGGGCCTCCAGGGCGGAACGATTCAACGGCACGTGGTAGGTCTTCCCTGATTTTGTGGCTGTCGCCCTGAGGGTCAGGACCTCGTTCTTGAAATCCACGTCAGGCCACTCCAGAGAGAAAAGCGATCCGCGGCGGATCCCCGTGTTCAGGGACAGGATCACCATGGGCTTCAGGTAGTCGGCAAAGGGGAGTCCCCTCAGATCGGGCAGCGGATCCCTCCTCCTTTCTTGGCGCCAGAGGTTGTAACGCGCCCTTTCCTGCCTGACCCGTTCCTCCCGTGCGTCCAGAGCCTCGTAGAGCCTCTTCTCCTCCTCGGGGGATAGGTATCTCACCTTTGAGACAGAATCGCGTTCCTGTAGGGCCTCTACGCCCTTTATCGGGTTTTCCGGAATCACCCCGTGCTTTACCCCCCAATTCAGGGCCGCCTTAAGAGCAGTGACGTTCCGATTGACCGTCGAGGCCTTAAGTTTTCTCTCTTTTCTCACGCGGGTTTTCCACTGCTCCATCATGAAGGGGGTTATTTCGGTTATCCGCTTCTCCAGAAAAGGGGTGAAGGTGGCGAGGATCATGTTCACGGTGGCCTGCCCGCTTTTGCGGTTCTCAGTGACCCAGGGGGCATAGCAATCCGTGATGAAGGCTTCGAGGGTCTCTCCTCGGGCCTTTCGGCGCTCTTCTCCCGGATCCTCGCCAAGGGATACATTGGCAAGGAATTCCCTGGCCGCCTCCCGTGCCTGGGCGACGGTAAGCAGCTTCGCGCTCCCCAGCTTGAAGCTCGTCCTCCTTCGGTTGCCCGGCTGGTAGTAATCCACGTAGTAGGTCTTTTTTCCCGAGGGCTCTACCCTCAACACCAACCCCTGGATTACAATATCCCTGATTAGATACCTCTTTTCGGCCGGTCTGGACTCCATCACCGAAGTTTGCGTCAGTCTGTCAGCCATTTTGACCCCCAATTCCGGACTCCATATGGACTCCAGAAATATTATAAAACGGGGTTTTATTAAAATAAAGGGGATATTTCAATATGGCTTTCTAGGCTTGCTATTACTGTTATTACCACACTTTTCCGTTTATGCATTTTAATCGTATTAGGTGCCAAATCCCATTCACACGGAAAAAGTCACAGGTTCGATCCCTGTGTCGCCCACCAGAAAAAAGCGGCAGGCCTGACGGCCTGCCGCTTTTTTCTCAAGATCGGTTCTCGCTTCCGTAAAACCTATAAACCCGTCTGCAAAACCTACAAACCGGACAGGATCGTCTGTTCCCGGCCGCTGCCCACGCCGATGAGGACAATCGGGATGCCGCACTTTTCTTCAATGAAGCGGACCATGTCCCGAGCGGCCGGAGGCAGTTCCTCCACGCGCCTGCATTCAGAGATGTCTTCGCTCCAGCCTTTCAGTTCCTCATAATGGAGAACCATATTTTCCTTTTCAGGCAACCTGGCAGGGAGGATATCAAACCGTTTGTTGCCGATCTCGTAAGCGGTGCAAACCTTGATCCGGGGCAACCCGGTCAGGACATCAAGCTTTGTCAGGGCAATCCCGCCGAGACCGTTGACGCGAACGGCATAGCGAAGTGCAACCATATCCAGCCAGCCGCATCGCCGTGGCCGTCCTGTCGTGGCCCCATATTCCCCGCCCGCTTCCCTGAGTCTTTCTCCCACTTCTCCAAGGTCTTCCGTCGGGAACGGGCCTTCCCCAACCCGGGTGCAATAGGCTTTCGCAACCCCGAGGACACGATCGATACGCGTCGGCCCGACGCCGGTCCCGATGCAGGCCCCACCCGCAGAAGCGCTGGAACTCGTCACAAACGGATAGGTCCCGTGGTCGACATCGAGAAGGGTCCCCTGCGCCCCTTCGAACAGAACGCCTCTACCCCTGTCGAGAGCATCGTTGACGATGGCTGCTCCATCACCGATATACGGACTCATCAGCCGCCCCCATGAAATGGCCTTTTCCATGACCTCTTCGAAGGGAATCGGCGACTCGTTGAAAATCCTCGTCAGGAAGAGATTCTTGATTTCAAGGTTTTCAATGATCTTATCTCTCAGAAGATCGGGGTCGAGAAGGTCTCCGACGCGAATGCCGATACGGTTGACCTTGTCCGCATAGCAGGGGCCGATTCCCCGTTTGGTCGTCCCTATCTTCCGCCCTTTGGACCGCCTTTTTTCTTCAGCCTCGTCGATTACCTTGTGATAGGGCATAACCACATGAGAAGACTCTGAAATGACGAGTCTCGCCTTGTCCTTGCGCCTTTCCCTCAACTCCCCGATCTCGGCGAGAAACTGGTCCGGGTCGACCACAACCCCGTTTCCGATGACGCAGATCTTGCCCGGGTACAGCATTCCCGAGGGCAGAAGGTGGAAAACATGCTTCTCGCCCTCGACGATGACCGTGTGTCCGGCGTTGGCCCCCCNCTGATAACGAACGACAACGTCCACCCTGTCCGCCAGAGCGTCGACAATGCGACCTTTCCCTTCGTCACCCCATTGGGCGCCGATAATGACCTCCGCTTTTCCTTTCACTGCGTCATTCCTCCTTGACTTGAACCTGGAGATCGCCGAATGGCCTCAGGCACAGTCATCCATTTTACATCTTCCGGCTTCGATCCGCTCAATGTTTTCAGGAATCTCAAAGTCTCAGGCCGCGCATGCCCGATCACCACAACCGAACCTTGCTTCCTGGCAATCGAGAAAGCCCTTTCAAGGGCTCTTCTCATGGCGTTTGCGTCCGCTTCATGGTCAAGAAAAACCTCGTTTTTCAGGGTGGGGATATTCATTTGAGAGGCCATCCTGAAGGCAACGCTTTTCCCGCTTGTCCGGCTGTCGACGAAAATCAAACCCTGCGCCCTGATTTCTCCGAGAACGGCTTCCATGACTCTGGGCGTGGAGGTCGCCCTCGAACCCCTGTGGTTGTTCACGCCAATGACCCCCGGCAGGGACATCACCGCCCGTTTGACGAAACTTCTGATCGACGCTTCATCCATCTCGAGGTTGATCTGGTATTTCAGGCCCGGCCGATCCACTTCCGCTTCCATTGGAAGGTGGAGCATCACCGGGATTCCGCGCTCCTTCGCCAGCTTCAGGGAGGAAAGGCTGTGCGACTGGTAGGGGATGATGCTCCAGGTCAACGGAATCCTCATTTCCGCGAGCTCTCGTGCTGCGGAAAGTGAAAAACCGATGTCGTCAATGATGAGAACGAGGCTCGGTCGGCGGTCAGGCTCCACTTCCTTCTGAGGGTTCTCGCGAGTGGGCTGGCCATTCCTTTCGCCCGGGACCTGGCTTTCCGCCCCCGATTCGACTGCCTGCATCCGGATCTGTTCGCTTCTTTCCTTCCTCATATTCGCCGCGGCGATCAGGACAAGCCCCGTCACGAGCAGAAGGCAAAAAAGACCCCACAGGGACGTGCCCCTGTTGTTCTTCACGTGCCTTGCAATGGGCATTTCAAGCCTCTCTTCCGCAGGCATCCAGCCGTTTCAGCCTTGTTTCCCCATATGTTTTTTAAGGTCTTCGATCGCCTTCTGGAGCTGGACATCCTTCCTGCGGTCCTTGTTCGGCTCGCCTTCGACCGTAAGGTCCGGTTTCAACCCCACATGGTCGATGACAAGCCCTGAGGGTGTGTAGTAACGGGCGATCGTGATGAAAACCGCCGAGCCATCGGACAGGTGGAACAGGGTCTGCACCGATCCCTTACCAAACGTCTTCCTGCCGACGATTCTTGCCCTTTTCAGGTCTTTCAGGGCGCCAGACACGATCTCGGAAGCACTCGCGCTTCCTTCGTTGACCAGCACAACCATCGGCAGGCGGGTCTGCGTGCCCTTGGTCGCGTAGATCACCTCATTGGCCCTGTCGAAACGTCCTTTCATCCCTACAATAATCCCTTCGTCCACAAACATGTCGACGATTTCGGTCGCGGCGTTCAGCAAGCCACCAGGGTTGTTCCGCAAGTCGAGGACAATCCCCTTCGCCTTCATTCCGTTGGCTTGAGCCAGGGCTTTCCTCATTTCTTCCGCGGTCTTTTCGTTGAAGAAGCTAAGCCTCAGGTAGACAAAGCCGTTACCCAGCTTTTCCAGCTTAACCGTCTTCAAGGCAATATTTTCCCTCTTCAGATCGAACTTCAGAAGGCGATCTTCCTTCTCCCTGCGGACCCAGATCGTCACACGGCTTCCGGCAGGACCTCGGAGCGTTTTCACCACCCGGTCCTGATCCCATCCCAGGATGACTTCCTCACCGATCTTGACGATCTCATCGTTCGGCTTCAGGCCGGCTCTCTCTGCAGGCGTCCCCTCGATCGGGCTGACCACGAGGGTTCGTCCGTCCTTCTGTGCGATGTAAATTCCAAGCCCGCCGTATTCTCCCTGGACTTCAATCTCCTCTTCCTTCAGTTGAGCAGGGTCGAGAAAACGGGTGTAGGGGTCTCCCCATGCCTGTAGAATTCCCCTTACGGCGCCGTAAAGAAGTTTCTTCTCGTCCACCGGCTTGTCCCCGTCGACATGATACGTCTCGAGAAGAGACCGTGTTTGCTTCATCAGCCAGAGAGCCTGGGCGCTGAAAGGCACCACGCTCGAAAGATCGGTTCCGCTTTCTGCTTTTGCCGTGACCCATATCCCCATGAGGACGGACCCGATCAATATCCCGGCGATCAAATCTCTCGTTCGTTTCCACATTTTCGGATCACACCCTCATCAAATCGCTTTATCGGGCACGCAGGTAATCCCTTGGATTCCTCGCATCGCCGTTGATCCTCACTTCGAAGTGGAGGTGGCTTCCCGTCGAAATGCCCGTGCTCCCCACTCCGCCGATGGCCTGTCCCGCAGAAACGGATTGCCCTTCCCTGACGTCCATTCGGGATAGGTGCGCGTAGACCGTGGTCAAGTTTCCGCCATGGTCGATGATGATCACCTGTCCGTAGCCTCTCAGCCAACCTGCGAATAACACTTCGCCCGCCGCCACGGAGATGACCGGCGTTCCGATCGAGGCGGCGATGTCGATCCCCGTATGTTTGATTCGTGTGTTGAATTGCGGGTGCTGTCGCATCCCGAACTCGCTGTTCACGGTCCCGGAAGTGGGCCAGGGAAGGGCTCCGCCCCTGTAGGACGGGGTTATTCTTCCCGGTTTTCTCTGCGCCATTTTTCTTTTCTGTTCGATCAGGCTCCTGACCTTGTTTTCCAGTTCCCGCTGTGCTCGCAAAAGCTCCTGAACCGCCGATGCGTGAAGCTGCTTTTCCCTTTTCACCTGGCTGAGGAAACGGTTGTTTTCGTCCACGGCTTTTCGGTGCTCATTCCGTTCCCCCTCAAGTTGCTTTTTCTGCTCCGCAAGACGTTGCGTCTGAACTCCAAGATCCCGGCGAGATTGATCCAACCGGCGGATTCGATCCATGTATTCCCCGTAGATTTCCCTATCCTGGTCCGCTATTCTCGATAAAAGGTAGGAGCTCACGATCGCTTCGTTGATCGTGCTCGATGAAAAGAACAGGTTCAGTTCCGCTACTCCGCCGTAGCGGTAGATCGCATTCAGTCTGGCCGACAGTGCCTCTTTGAGTTCACGGATTTGGCCTTCCGTGTAGGCGATTTCCTTGGTCAGCTCCCCAATGCGGATTTCAACCCGTTTTTGCTTCAGCTGCATGATGTTGATCCGCTGGCCGGTCAAGGCTACCTTTTCACTATAGGCCTGAAGCTTCGAGAGGACGCTTTTTTCCTTGACCTTCGCCTCATCGAGTTTTTTCCTGTGCAGGGTCACCTGACCCTGCAGTTCGGCAAGCCGTGATTCCTCCTTCTGGAGTTGCTGCTCGATTTCCGAGCCTGTCGGTGCCGCAAGGCAGCTTCCCGCGACCCCGAAGAGCACTCCGGCAAGAAGAAGCATCACGCGAACAAAGCGGCTGTTCATGGAAACGCCCCTCCCGTCATGACGGCTTCATCGCCTCGGCGATATGGCGCTCAACCGCCAGCCAGCTGCAAAGCCAACTCAGGGCAATTCCTCCCCCCACCAGGACAACGGCCAGTTTCAGGAAAAGGTCCGGCGTGTCGAGCAACTGGATAAACGGCAAGGTGTGCTGAACGGAGGTTACGAAGGACTTGTAAAGTATTCCGAGCACCAAAGAAGCTGCCAGGGTTCCGGTGAAGCCCCAGAACACTCCGAGAAGCACGAAGGGAAGTGCGACGAATCCAGGCATCGCCCCGACAAGAAGCATAACTTCGATTTCCTGCTTCCTTGAGTAGATGGCGACCCGGATTGTGTTGTACAGCACCAGGGCGCCCGCAAGCCCAGCAAAAACCAGGAGGAAAAGAGAAAAAACCTCCGCGAACCGGGATAGGCGCGCCAGTTTTTCGGCAACCTTGCCCGCGTAAACGACATCCTCAACATCCGGCATCGAGACGAGTTCGCGTGCCACACCGGAAACGCTCGAAGCCTTGTCCACCCTCACTTCAACGCTTGCGGGCAATGGATTTTCACCTAACAGGGTCACCGCGGCGCTCTGGTTTCCAAGCCTCGCCTTAAGGAGCTCCAGAGCCTCTTCCGAAGAGATTGCCCGCACACCCTTCACATGAGGCAGAGCAAGGGCTTTCTTCTTCACCGCATCCAGATTCCCCTTGGGCTGAATATAGGCCTGGATCACGAGTTCTCCCTCCACGACGGAAATGACGTGCCTCGTGTTGAGGGCGAGCAGGAAACTGCTTCCCACAAAAAAGAAAACAACCAGGACGGTCAGGAATGTCAGGCCGCTGACCCCGGGGCTGCGACGAATCAGGCGAAGGGTGTCCCTCAGGGCAAACCTAAAGCTCCTCATCAACTTCGTACCTGCCCCTTTCCTGGTCTCGGACTATCCGCCCCATCTTCAGTTCGACGACTCTTTGCCGGTAGGCATCCACAAGGTAGCGGTTGTGTGTCGCCATGAGGAGGGTCGTTCCCGAGGCGTTTATGGACAGCAACAACTGCATGATTTCGCCCGCTGTCTGAGGGTCAAGGTTGCCGGTCGGCTCGTCGCACAGCAGGAGAAGAGGATCGTTCGCGATCGAACGTGCGATGGAGACTCGCTGCTGCTCCCCGCCGGAGAGCTCTTTGGGGAAGAGGAACCGCCTTCTCCACATCCCGACGCAGTCAAGGACCTCCCCGGCCCGATCAAGAGCCTCCTTTCGGGAGGCTCCGACAGCTTCGAGAACGAACGCGACATTCTCAAGCGCAGAACGATCCTCCAGAAGACGGTAATCCTGGAAAACCATCCCAACCGCCCTACGGTAATGGCATACGCGATTCCGCCGCAATTTACGCAGATTGTACTCTCCGACAAGAGCTTGGCCCCTCGTGGGGAGGAGTTCCCGGTTGAGTATCCTCAGCAGGGTTGTTTTTCCCGAACCGGTAGGCCCCACGAGATAAACGAAATCCCCTTTGGGAATGTTCAGGAAAACATCCTCCAGTGCGGTGATGTCCTCACCAAAAGTCTTCGTGACCCCAGCCAAGCGAATTTCCAAGCTATCGCCTCCTCATCGTCCAGGCCTGCGATGCGGCGCTCAGGACTTCCTTGAAGGACAGACCATAATACTCCAGAAGCTCTTCTGCTCCCCCGCTTTGGCCAAACCGGTCCTGGACCGAGACGAACTTGATCGGAACGGGAGACGACTGGCAGAGCAGTTCTGCAACGGCCCCGCCGAGACCGCCCGAAACGTTGTGTTCCTCCGCAACGACGCAGCATCCCGTTCTTCTGACGGAGGCCGTAATGGCCTGGGCAGGGAGCGGCTTGACGGAATAACAGTCGATCACTTCGGCCTCGATGCCTTGTTGCGAGAGGATGTTCGAGGCCTTCAGGGCTTCGTGGACCATCGTACCACAGGCACAAAGGGTAACCCCATCCCCCTCCCTAAGGATGGGAGCTCCTCCGGNCTGAAAATCGAAACCCGCCGGACGGTCAATTTCCGGAAGGGCAAAAGAGCTCAAACGGAAGAAGACAGGCCCCTTGCACCCCGAGGCCCCTTCGAGAAGCGTCACCGCTAACCGGCCGTCAGAGGGCACGAGGATGGAAAGATTCGGCAACGACCGCAGGAGAGCCAGGTCCTCGAGAATCTGAAAGGTCGTTCCATCCGCGCCGCCAGTCAGACCGGACCGGGCCAGGAGGAAACGCACCGGGAGGGATGGGATCGCAACGGCGGTCCGGATCGCGTCAAAAGCCCGGGTGACAAGAAGGGACGACTGTCCATGGACGATGACGTTCCGACCGGAGAGCGAAAGACCCGCGGCCAGAAGAACCGTGTCCCTGGCGGAAAGTCCGGTGTAGATAAACTGCTCCGGATGTTCCCGGGCGAATTCGCTACAGAGGGCCTCGTCCCTGTTTCCCATCGCTAGGACGATAAGGGANNAGGATCCTTCGCTGCCTGATCCCCGAGTGAAATCAGGAGGGCATCTTCCATTGAGGACAGGAAACGTTCACCGGTCATCGGGTGATCCCTCCTCGAGGCTTTTGCCGGCTTTCTCGAGCTCGAGCAGGGCGTTTTCGACCCTTTCCCGACTCGGTGGAACCATGGAGCGCCCGCGTCCTTTTTCGGCTGAGGCTACTCCCTTCCCCCATTGGGTATTCGCGAGGAGAACCGAAGGTCCTTCGCCAACGCCTGCAATTTCCAGAAAAGCCTCGGCAAGCGAGCGAACGCAGTGTCCATCGGTGCGCAAGACTCTCCATCCGAATGCCTCGAAACGGGCGCCAGCCATCTCCTTGTAATCCTCAGCTCCCTGCGGGGCGCCTGTTCCCGCCCCGTTAACTTCAACAATTGCCGTCAGGTTCTTCAGTCGGAAAAGCGA
This sequence comes from Synergistales bacterium, assembly GCA_015657435.1. Lineage (GTDB taxonomy): Bacteria > Synergistota > Synergistia > Synergistales > 79-D21 > 79-D21. The sequence goes on from JADLKH010000001.1 coordinate 41,049, forward strand.
GGCGGCGAGAACCGATTCCCAAATCGATCCCTCATTCAGTTCTCGGTCCCCCAAAAGGCAAAAAACCCTGGAGGGGACCGTCTCCATCCGGCATGCCAGTGCGATCCCGTTTGCGATTCCCAGTCCGGTCCCGGGTCCTCCCCCGGGGGCGTCGATCCCAGGTGTCCTTTTGGGATCAAGAGTTCCCTGGAGCATGGCCCCAAGCCTCCGAAAGCTCCAAAGCTCCTCACGGTCAAAAAAACCCCTTCTCGCCAGAATCGCGTAGAGCGCAGGGCAGGCGTTCGATTTGCTCAGAACGAACCGATCCCTTTCCGGCCACTTGGGGTCTTCAGTCCTGATCGAGAGGGTGTGGAAATAAAGCACGGTCATGATGTCGACAACTGACAGCGATGGCCCCAGGCTCGGAGCTCGACTCAGGCCGGTCATCCTCACGACATCCTTGCGGACTTCAAGAGCCGTTCTTTCAAGAGCCAGGACTTCGTTTCCGTCCATGTTCCTCATCGCTCCCCGATACTCAGGTAGGTTTCCCGGAAAACTCTTCCGACTCTCTCCTTCATTCCGGGGACTTCTTGAAGGGGGTCGGCGCTTCGAAAAGAAATCGGCCCATTGGGATCCCATATCGGAACGCCCAAGGTTTCCGCCAGGCCGGACACCTTGGGGTCGTAAGGAACCGCCAAAAGCGGAAGACCCGCCAGAACGGTCAGGATGCAAAAATGAAGGCGCATTCCGACGGCTCCCGCACACTGACCCGGCCATGCCCGAGAACAATCCTCGAACGTACGCAGTCGTTCGATTCCCGCGAGTTTCAGCAGGCCTCGGCTTTCGAGTTGCTCCATCGTTCTTGCATCCTCTTCGGCCATGGAGATCCCCCGTATTTTAAGGCCGTTCTCCTCGGCGTACTCCATCGCTTTCCCGGCCAGACGCTCCGGCAGGTTGCCTTTCCAGGGGCGGATGTTCAGGAGAAGGAATTCGCTTCCGGCAGGCCTGTGTGGGGGAAAGATCTCCAACCCGAACACCAGGTCGGGAGACAGGACTGCATTCAATTTCCATGCGTTCAAGATTTCGAGAGAGAACCGGTCACGAACACCTCTTCGCTCACAGGCGGACAGGGCATCACGGGCAAGAAAACGGGCCAGTCTTCCTTTCAACGGCCCGACGGATTGCCCGAAACACCAGGGACGGCATTTCACCATCCGGGCCATCCTGACGATACCCCAATAATAGAAGGACGAGCGCACGCTCGTGGAATCCTGGAACAGGCCTCCTCCCCCAAGAAGCAGGGTTCGGCTTTCCCTCAGGGCGCCAAGCACCCTGATCGGGTTCCACCGGTCCACGGCAAAGGTCCCCAGGGAATGTGAGGTTTCGGCAACATCCCTTGAAAGGATGACGATTCGCTCCTTCGGGACACCGCACCCATCAAGAAGAGCTACCGTCGCTTTCGCTAGCAGTTCGTCGCCCAGGTTTCCGAATCCGTAATAGCCGCAAAGCGCCACATCGAAACGGCGCGCTAAGTCCAATGGGAAGGCCCCCATTTCCTCGCAAGCGGAAGGCCCACATAGCGCAACAGGAGCAAAGAAGCTGCGCCGAAGGCCAATCCGGCCCACCATCCGTTGAAAACCCGGAACAGAATGAACGGAAGGCGCGTATGGAAGTGACAGAAACTGTTGACCGCGGAAGCGAAACCGATCGATGCGGCTGCACGGGGCAGGATCCAGGCGTATCTTCCCCAGTTCGCCCTCGCCATCGCGTACCACAGGACCAAAGCGGGATAACCGATAAAAAGCTCCTTCGTTCTGGGCCGTGCAACCAGGGTTCGCTCCAGCAGATCACGCAGAGTCCTCTCCCATCCTCCCACGAACGCGGTATTGTCGCTTCGGAGGGCCAGAATGCCCGCAGCCATGAGAATCAGGCAGACGAGAATGAACTCGAGCCAAACCATCGGCCTCAGGATCAATTTCCGGAAGCTTTCGGGGTAGATGCCTTTCTTCAGGTCATGCATCAGGACCAGGATCGGAGGCAGAAGCAAGGTTGCCTTGACCCCCGAAAAGGGCTGAATCCGAAGCATGGTCAATGGTGTGCTGAAGAAGGCCGCGATCGCAAGCCCGCCCGTTACGGTTAAGAAAAGGCTACCCAGGAAACCGATCGCGGGGCGTCGGTATTCGTCGAGAGCCCAGAGGGAAACCTCCGTCGCGAGAAGAGCGCTCCCCAGGGCTCCTGAAACCCGGGCGACGACGGGTATTTTCACCATCAAAAAGGCCCAGGCGATTCCTCCGAAAAGCAGCAAGAAGGTTTCTCCCGCCCCCGCATTCCCGTCCAACTCCTTCTGAATTCTCCGGAGTAGCCGGACACAGAGCAATGAGATCGCAATACCGAAAGCAGCCGCGCCTGCCATTGAGCGGGACCAATCTTCGAACGGAGTCGGCCAACCGCTTTGGAATCCCCGTCCTTCAAGGTCTTCCCTGATCCTCGACAGATCCGTGAGCAGGCTCTCCGTTCGGCCGCCGGTATCGATTTCATAGGAACGCAGAAGCAGGAGGGGCACGGACCTCTCGACTGAAGCCCTGACCATCCTTTCGACGATCGCTTCCCGCGAAAGCCGCTTCACCAGAACCTCATCCGTCGTGACGCTATGGATCGGCACCAGGGCTGGATAGGCGGAGCGGTTCAGCCTATCCGCTCCGAGTTGGCGGTTGAATTCGGCCTGGGCCAGGAAAAGCCCTTTGCTCCTGAGCCACTCCCCGACGTCCCCAATGTTTGGAGAACCCATGATGAACAGTCCCTGCGGAAGGATACCCCTGATGTCGGGTCTTTTGGCGACCAACGCTTCCAGAGAAGCGATCACCCGATCGCCTCCTACCCCGGGGCATGGAGCCGGCCTGAACAAGACGGGAAGGTTTCCCGACCTTGCCAGCTCAAGCCCCCCGTAATCGGGCACAACTCCAGCCTTTTCCAATTCAAAAACAGATCGGGGCAACAGAAGGTAGACCGTCCCCGATTTCGATGAACTTTTGAGGTCGGGAAACTTAGCCTTCAGGTAGGAAACAGCCTCCCCCGCCCACGGGAGTTTCTCCTCCAGGGCAATCACCGCTAGATCCCCGGAATCCGACAGAGGGAAAAGAGGCTTCGCATCCGTCATCCTTGCCAGAGGGCCGAACAGAAATCCGGACTCTCCTCCCGACAGTTCAAGGCCTGTCAGTTCGTTCACGGCGACACCGACCAGCCCTTTTCCCTTCATTTCCTCGATCAAGGATGCCGGAAAACGTCCCGACTGCCTGGAAAGGCTTTGTATCTCAGTTGTTTCGACAACCAGGCCAAAATGCCGATGTGTCTGCTCTGCTTCCCATCTCCGCGAGAGCCCGAAAACGGCAAGAATGAGTATTGCGACGACAAGGAGGCCGTGAAGGGTATTTCTCGTCATTTTCATCTAAATTCCTCCCATTGGCGGGAAAGCGGTATCCCGAATCGATCGATCAGGAGGCTGAGCCGATACAGCGGCAGTCCCACGACATTGAAATAGCATCCTTGAATCTCCGACACCAGAAGGGCTCCCTTCCCCTGAATCGCATAAGCACCAGCCTTGTCCCTGCCTTCCCCGGTCGAAACGTAGGCCCCGATTTCGCAGGAGGACAGCGGCCTGAATTTGACTCTTGTCACTTCGACATCGACGAGACACCGGTCTTTTTGGCAGACGGCAATCCCGGTCATCACGTCGTGGCAACGGCCCGAAAGACTACGGATCATCTTGAGCGCTTCTTTCTCATCCTTCGGCTTTCCCAGGGGTTCGCCTTCAAGCGCAACGATCGTGTCGGCACCGATCACAAGTTCCCCGGGGTACTTCAGCGAAACTGCCCGGGCCTTCTCCATTGCGAGTCGTCGGCACAGGTCCTTTGGGAGTTCGCCGTCTCCGTTCGTCTCGCCGACTGCCGGGTCAACAACGTGAAATTTCCAACCGAGAGCCGTAAGCAGGCTTTTCCGCCTCGGACTTATCGAGGCAAGAACAAGGGAAGTCATGAAGCGGGTTCCTCGTTCTTCAGCGGATGACCCACAACCCGAATAGTCCGCCCAGGAGCGAGCCCAGGTTCAATCGCAGGAAGAGTTTGAATCCGATCGTCCCAAAAATCAGATCCATCTCTTGAAGGTCAAACCCTGTCCGCGTCACGTCCCTGAAGAGTGACTCCGTGGCCTGGAACCCCTGCATGTACGCTCCCAGCATGGTTCCCAGGATAATCGCAAGAATGAGGACCGACCATTTCGATCCCGGGCCTTTCCCGACCGCCATCTTATCAACCCCTCCCCAACAGCCCGTAAACGAGGGCACACAGTCCGAGGCCCGCAGTGTAGAAGGCGAAAAGGTTCCATCGGCCTTTCACGACGAACTTCCTCAGGATCGACAGCGCACAGAGGCCGGAAAGAAAAGCCGCAACTGCGCCTTGCCACCAGCCGACAGGCAGGCTTTGGGAAAAGCTCTCCAGCCCGCCCGCCTCCAAGACTTCAATCAGGACCGCACCGGCAACGGCTGGGAGAGACATCAGGAAAGAAAAATCGAACGCCGCCTCCGGGGAAAGGCCCATAAAAAGGCCGGTGCAAATCGTGGATCCCGAACGCGAAATCCCCGGGAAAACCGCAAGCCCCTGGGCGAAGCCGACTCCCAGTCCGGTTGTCAGAGTGATCGTCTTGCTCCTTGACCCGCGGGACAACCGCCCCGCGAAGAAGAGGATGCCTGCATTCAGGATAAGCAGGGCACCGACGACCGAAAGAGTTCCCAGTGTCGACTCGACAGCCGATTTAAGGAGTAAGCCGACACAGGCCGTAACGACCGTCCCGCCCAGGATCGACCACCCGATCTTCCAGCCCGAAGAACGCTTTTCCCGTGGAAGTGCCCAACCCTGCAGCCACTCCGCCAGAACCTTCCACCAGGCTTTCCGGAAGAAAAGCAGCGTCGCAATGAGCGTCGCTGCATGAAGGGCAAGGTCAAAACCTAACGGAGGCGTTTCAAATCCCGCAAGATTTTGGAAAATGGCGAGGTGCCCCGAACTGCTGACGGGCAGGAATTCAGTCAGCCCCTGCAGGATTCCCAGCAACAGCAATTTTGTTGTCATGGAGTCGTTTCCCTTCCGTATCCATTTTGATGACGTCAAGGACCATCAAAGCAAGGTTGTTTCCATGATCCGCAATCCGTTCAAGGTTGCTCAGGATGTCGATGAAGACTACTCCGGCGCTGGGTTGGCATGCCCCGGTGTTCAGCCGGTCGATGTGCTTCCGCCTCAGTTCCTTCTCAAGTGCATCGACCCGGTCCTCAAGAATAAGGACTTCTTTTGCCGCCGAGCCGTCCTCGTTCAGGATGGATTCGATGGCAAGGTGGAAGGCAAGTCGTGCGTTCGAGAACATTTCTTCGAATTCGGCCATTGCCTTTTCGGAAAAGACGAGGTGATTTTCCTGGGTATACTCGAAAAGTTCAGTCAAGTTTGTCGCATGATCCCCGACGCGCTCGATATCGGATGCCCCGTTGACATACGCTCCCAGGGTTACGGACAACTCTTCCGAAAGGCTGGATTGGCCAACCTCGGCGGCGTAACGCGCAATTCCATGGGTCAGCTGGTTGACCAGCTTTTCCGTTTGAAACACCTCTTCCGCCTTTTTCGGGTCCCTCTCGACAAAAGCCGCATGGACGTTCTGCAGCATCTCTTCCGCCAGGAAGCCGAGCCGGACCAATTCCTGCCTCACTGCGTGGACAGCCGCAGCGGGTGTGGCCGATATCAGCCTGCGGTCAAGAAAGCGGGGGCCCATATCGAGAACGGCGACTTTCCCCGGGATGATCCTCTGAACCAGAGATACGAACGGGCGGGAAAAGGGGAGGAAGATCAGGGTGTTCAAAACGTTGAAAAGCGTGTGGGAATTGGCAAGCTGCCGTGGGACGGATGTTGCCGTGTGCTCGACAACCGTTCTGAAAAGGGGGAAGGCCGAAATGAAAAGGAGAACCCCAATGAGGTTGAAAAGGACATGGCAGGCCGCCGCCTGCTTCGCTCCCCGGTTCGCTCCGATGGAGGCCAGGACCGCCGTGATCGTTGTTCCGATGTTGTCCCCCAGAATAATTGGAATCGCTGCGTCAAGGCCCAGGAGTCCCTGGGAGGCCATCGCGATAACCAGCCCCACGGTGGCGGCGCTGGATTGGACAAGCAGGGTCAGCCCGGTTCCCGCGAGAACCCCCAGGAGGGGATTGTTCGAGAAGGCAATGAAGATGTCCTTCCGGTCGCGAAGGAAATACATCGATCCTTCCATCGTCTTCATGCCCAGGAAGAGCAGCCCGAAACCGACCAGACCGTTGCCGATGCTTTTTTGGCGCTTGTTCCTTCCGAACATGGACAGGATGACGCCGATCCCGATGAAAGGCAAGGCGAAATCGGCAAACTTGAAAGCGATCAGCTGGGCTGTGACGGTCGTCCCGATATTGGCCCCCATGATCACGCCGAATGCCTGGTACAGGGACATGAGGCCCGCATGAACAAAACTGACGGTCATGACAGTGCAGGCGCTGCTGCTTTGCAGAAGAGTCGTCACGAGAATCCCGACTCCGATTCCTCGAACGGGCGTCTTTGTGACGGTTGAGAACAACCGTCTCAATTTTTCACCGGAGATCTCCTGGAGGGTTTCGCTCATCAGCTTGATCCCGTAAAGGAAAAGGCCGACTCCCCCCAGCATTTGAAAGATCGAGGTTATTGGCACGAGAGGTTCACTCCTTTTGAAGTGGATGAGGCATTCCCACAAATCATGCGCTCTCTTCCTTCTTCCCCAGTATCGTCACCATGGGAACGACGTTCGGAGTCCCCCTGGTCAGCCGCCGGATGACCTCGCGCACCCTGCCCTTGATGCGCGTTTCCAGCTGTTCCGGATCCTGCGCTGCCTTTTCTCCCGTGCTTCCGATTGCCTTCATGACAGCCTTGTGTATTTCTTCGTAAAGCTCCTTCGCGTCCGTGCTGTGAATGAAGCCGCGGCTTTCGAGGCGAATCTCTCCCGCCAGCTTGCCTTCTTCATCGAGAACGACCGAAAGGACAAGGACTCCATCTTCCGCAAGTTCCCGCCTTTCCTTGAGGACGCTCCCCTTCATCTCGCCGAGAGCAAGACCGTCGACCAGAACGATGCCGCTGGCAACCGACCCCTTGATTTGGGCCTTCCCTCTATGGATGCGTAGAATGTCCCCGTTCTGGAGAATATGGACGTTGGCTTCGGAAAGGCCCATCTCGACCGCCAGTTGGGCGTGGCGGTGCTGGTGCCGCCTTTCCCCGTGTACCGGAACAAAGAACTGGGGTTTCACCATGCTCAGCATCATCTTCAACTCTTCCTGGGAGGCATGGCCCGATGCGTGTACGTGCTGTTCCCTGTCGTAGATGACCTCGCATCCCAGGGCGAAAAGCCGATCGATCGTCCGGCTGACGAGCTTTTCGTTCCCGGGGATCGGCGTGGCGAAGATGGCGACGAGATCCTTCGGCCCTAGGAGGATATGCCTGTGCTCACCCTTGCTCATGAGGACGAGGCCGGAAAAGGGTTCTCCCTGACTGCCCGTCGTCAGCACCACCAGCCGGTTCGCCGGGATCCTTTCGGCCTCCCCGGCAGGCACGAGCAGGTCTTCGTTCACCTGGATGTAACCGAGCCTCCGTGCCAGTTCGACATTCGAAACCATGCTTCTTCCAAGAAGGGCGACCTTACGGTTGAAACGGGCCGCAGCGTCGAAAATCTGCTGGGTCCTGTGAATATTGCTCGCAAAGGCGGCAATGACGATCCTTCTGTTTCTGTGAAGCCTGAGGATCTGTTCGAAAGATTTGCCGACGATGTTTTCCGAAGGCGTGTACCCGGGTCTTTCCGCATTCGTCGAGTCGCTGAGAAGAAGCCGGACCCCCTTCTTTCCCGCTTCGGCAAAGGCATTGTAATCCGTCAGGCGCCCGTCTATGGGAGTGGGATCCAGCTTGAAATCTCCCGTATGGACGACAATCCCCTCCGGCGTTTCGATGATCAGCCCCACTCCATCCGGGATGGAGTGGCAAACTGAAACAAAACGGACCCGGAAAGCCCCGAGTTCGACGGTTTCTCCGGCGCGAACCTCCTTAAGTTCCGGTTCGTAAGAAGGAGCAAACTCGGAAAGCTTGCCCATCGCCAGCCCAAGCGTCAGGGCCGTCCCGTAAAGGGGCACGTCGAGTCTCGGAAGGACAAAAGGCAAGGATCCCGTATGATCCTCATGTCCATGGGTCAGGACAATTCCTCGGATCCTATCCCTGTTTTCCAGAAGGTAGCTGACATCCGGAATGACAAAATCGATGCCGAACATTTCCTCGTCGGGAAACTTGAGGCCTGAATCGACAACGAGGATGTCTTCTCCGTACTCGAAAACGAGCATGTTTTTTCCGATTTCTCCGAATCCGCCAAGCGGAATGAACCGCAGTTCTGCGGATGCGCCAGCAGGCTTTCGTTTCCGGCTTTTGGTTCTTGCCATACCTTCACTCTCCCGTCAAAAAACACCAGAAAACGAGGGGTGGACAAGCCACCCCCTTAAAGGCTCCATGGATTTACGAATCTGCTCTCAGTCGCTGAAGTCACCTTTCCGGCCTTCCTTTCGGGAAAGCCCCAGGGCCTTTTCGCGGGTGAATTCGCTCCTTGCGTTCAGGATCGTTCTTTCCGGGGCCGCATTCTCATCGGCTCGCCTGGACATCGTTTCAATCAGAACCTCAGCGAGCCCTTCAGCCTTGAAAGACCGGATGTAGCGCGTGGCCCATTCTTCGGTTTCAGCCACAATCCTCTCCTGGACAGGTTCCGGGAGTGCCATGATCTGATCGTGAAACGGTTTGTTCGCCTTCTTGTAATCGCCGCCCTTGCGGCTGATCCCCTGGTCATCGGCCCAGGCAACGATTTCTCTCCATAGGGCCTCCGAAATGCCTCTGTCTTTTTCCTTAACGAAAGAATCCCCCTCGATCACGGCATTCCCCGTCTCGGGTTCCATCTTCAGGCCAAGGACGATGTTCTGCCAGAGCGTTCCCACGTTCCCCTTGCTGATCCCCGCACCGGCAAAATGGCCCACCTTGTCGAAGGGAGTCCCCGAGATCCCGTGCTGGGCGATCGAGACGCCATAAGGACGAATGGCCTCGGCGATTTCCAGGGTCCTCTTCAGGTCGATTCCTTCCTCCACTCCCGCAGCCTTGTCGTAAGTCCCATGCAGGCTGCCGTTCGAAATCGCGAGGTAATCCGGGAACACGCCCCAGGCATTCAGGCCGCCGACGAAGAAAAGCGCCTCGTCGACGGTAGAGAGCTCTCCCTTTCCCTTGATCTCTCCGACCTCCGCCTCGAGACCGAGGTAGGGAGGAACATGCATGGCGACATCTCGGGTGAAGCAGAAGTTCTCCCAGTCCGGGTTGTGGGAAGCGTCAACAGCAACGGAGGTCCAGCCGCGCTCAATGATTTTTCTGAGGTGCGAAATGGATTTAAGCAGGTCTTCCCTCGATTTGATGCCGTAGTGGTCGACATGAAGCCCGAAAAACACGCCATGGCCCATCTCCGCCGAATAACGGAGCGCATAATCGGGAACATTGTCGAACGTACATCCGCAATAGGTCGATTCCGACTTCGCAAGTTCCAGAAGGACCACTGCACGGGTCTTCTTCGCGGCTTTCAACAGTCCCTTTACCGTCAAGGGATTCCGCACGTTCGCAGCCAGGACGATCGATCCGCTTTTTTTCGCGGCTTCGGCAATATCTCTGCCGCTGACCAGTGCCACCGGTTCCTCCCCGTAAAGGGCCTGGACGTTCAACGGCCTCTTGCGGAGAACCTCCCTGTAGCCGGCACCTTCAACCTTTATCATTACGGAAAGCACCTCCTTAGGCGATCACGCCCTATACGTTACCATGTCGGGAGGAATTATCAAGACACGCAGTCCGTGCATGCCGCCGAAGGAACGGGGGGGTTGCACGTTCAACGAGGCCATGATAGTATTATGCGCGCTCGCCCGGAAGAAGCCGGCGATGCCGTATTGGGGAATCGTCTAACGGCAGGACAGCTGACTCTGGATCAGCCAATCGTGGTTCGAATCCACGTTCCCCAGCCAACTTGAGCTCTATTACGGTCCCATCGTCCAGTGGCCCAGGACACCGGGTTCTCAGCCCGGGAACAGGGGTTCGAATCCCCTTGGGACTGCCATCTTTTGAACAGGGGCCTCCGCTTCGAAGCGGAGGCCCTTCGTTTTTTCTCCAGTTTGCACTCCGGAAATTCATCGTTTCTTTTTTTACGGGCGATTTTAGCTCTTTCCCTTGACGTTAAACCAAGCTTGAGACAAAATCAGGAAGGCGCCTCGCGTCAGGTACCCGGTGCCGTTAAATTTTGAAGGACCGTATTGGTCCGCAGGAGGTCAGGCTTTATGGAGCAGGGAGTCGTCAAGTGGTTCAACGGAACGAAAGGCTACGGCTTCATCACCCGTGACAGCGGCGGCGACGTTTTCGTCCATTACTCGGGGATCCAGATGAACGGCTTCAAGACCCTGGAAGAGAACCAGAGGGTTTCATTCAAGGTCGTGGATGGTGCCAAGGGTCCGCAGGCCGTCGAGGTTTCGCCTCTCTAGTTTCCCGAAGCCACTCCGGATTTTTCGGGAGGATTTGACCTTGCGTCAAATCCTCCCTTCTCTTTTCCGCAGCTGGCCGCAAGCCGCAGCGATATCCTCTCCCCGTTCTCTTCTGACCTCCGCCTCGATGCCCCGCGAAACCAGCACTTGCCTGAACTGTTCGACCCTCTCCCGTGACGGCTTCCTGAACGAGTCGCAGGTTGCGTTCCAGGAGATCAGGTTGACGTAGCTTTTCAATCCCTTCAGGCGATCGGCCAGAATCATCGCCTGAGAGCGCGAATCATTGACGCCTTCCATGAGCATGTACTCGATCGAGACCCGGTCCCCGGTTTTTTCCTGATAGGTGCGGATCGCCGCAAACAATTCCGAAAGCGGATACCGCCGGTTCACGGGCATCAGCCGGTCGCGCAGTTCGTCTTCCGCCGCATGGATGGAAACCGCAAGCCGGATGCCGGGATTCGCCTCGGCCAGAGCGAGGATCCCCGGAACGATTCCGGCCGTTGAAACCGTCATTCTTCGGGCTCCCAGGTTCCTCATCTTGGGGTGCTTCAGATTCTCGACCGCCTTCAGGAAGGCACCCATGTTCAGGAAAGGTTCGCCCATCCCCATGAAGACAAGGTTATCGATCGACGTCTCCTGCTGTTTTTCCATCGCCAGGAACTGACCGACGATTTCCCCGCAGGATAGATTGCGAACAAATCCCGACTGTCCCGTCGCACAGAAGGTACAGCCAAGCGGACAGCCCACCTGCGTGGAGATGCAGGCCGTTCTTCGGCCATCCTGCAGGAGAAGGACCGACTCCACGGACTGTCCGTCATGGAGGGACCAAAGCGACTTTTCCGTGCCGTCCTTCCTGGAAATTTCCCGCTTAACCTCCCTGGGAACAATTTCTCCGAACGTCTCGGCAGCCTTCCTTCTGAGATCCAGCGAGAGATTGGTCATCCCCTCGAACGCAAACACGCGCCGGGCATAGATCCAGCCACAGATCTGATCGGCCCTGAAGGGGGCTTCGCCCCACTCTTCGCGGCAAAGGGTTCTCCATTCTTCAAAATCCAGGTCCAGCGCAAAACGCATCCGAATCACTCCCCCGGTCGGGTTGTAAAGGCTAAATGAAAAGGCCTGTCCAAAAGGACAGGCCTCGGTTTTTCTGGTGGAGGTGAGGGGATTCGAACCCCTGGCCCCCTGCATGCCATGCAGGTGCGCTCCCGCTGCGCCACACCCCCCCGATCGAACGGGCTTCATTATACGAAGCCCTTCTCCGGCTGTCAACCGAAGATTTGCCCCTTGCCCGTCCTCCCGGTTCGTGCAAGGATGAAGCCATGACGAAAAACAGGCTTCGCTTTCTGATCCCGGCCTTTCTCATTCTGTGGGTTTGCTCTCCGTCTTCTCTCGCCGAGGCGGCGATAGAGCCGTTTTCGGGAAACCTTCCCAAGGAACTGGCATACGTCCTCTCGGACACCGTCAGGGAAGGGGAACCTCTCCTGCGCCCAGCGGCGGAAACCTTGCAGGTTTCCCGCCGTATCCTTCTGGTTTCAGCTTTTGAAACACTCGGTTGGGGGCATGAGCTTTCCCTGGCGGAAAAGCTTTGCCCCGGGAAAGGTCTTGACTGTCTTTCACGCTTCACGACCCCCCGCCCTCCTTCCGTGTTTCTCGATTTCCCCGACGAAACCCCTTCAAAGGACGATCTCCTCGACATCCTGAACTGGATCCGCGCCTGCCGCGAATCGATCGCCTGGGATTTCGTCCTGTCTGGTGAGACGACGACGTTAAGGCTTCACAGAAACGGCATCTCGGCCCCTGGCGACCCATGGGAAATCAGGCTTCAGGAAAACCTCGACGAGACCGAGGCGCTTCGAGCACTTCATGAAATNAGCCTCAACGGATTCCCCGTCGCCCTGCGGAAGACGAGCCAAGACCGTTTCAACGTTGTGGTGGGACCTTTCTCCGTTTTTGCAGAAGCCGGCAAGAGCTTCGCCGCCCTTCCTCCCTTTCCTGGGATGCACCTGGCTCCTGCTCCCACTTCCCCCGTAGAATCTCCTCTTTTTTGGGCCGCCATCCTGGCCGGCGATCTCGAATCCGCCCCCGTGATCCGCTTCGCGTCGGAAATCGGGGTGGGGCGGGCCGATCTTTCAACGCTTGCCTCTGCCTTCCGTGCCGAAGCCGGAATCAATGGCGGATTTTTTTCCGGCCCGCTTCCGATCGGAACCCTGGTTGTCGAGGGAAAGCTTCTGCATGGTCCCCAGGGAGAGCGTTCAGCCATCGGATTGAATCGAGGGAAAACACCCGTTTTCGGGAACGGTTATTTGTCCCTCCGGCTAGTACTCCCCGACATGGAACAACCGCTGGATCGCTTCAACGAGAATCCCCGTGAGGATGAAACTTCGGTTTTGCTGGACGACGACCGTTTTTCTCATCCTTTCCTTCCCGAGTCCGGGGATCTTGTCGCGATGCCTGTCACGGTGGAAATTCACGGCAGCCTCAGCCTTGGACCGCGGAGGGGTACACTCCTCGCCAGAGGAAGAAAATCGAAAACCCTGCAGGGAATTCTTCCTGGGGAGAAGGTGGAAATCCTCTCGGAATGGAGCGATTCCCTTATGGCGGGAAGGGAACTGGTCCTCCAGGCCGGTCCGCGCCTCCTTGAAAATGGAATCGAGAAAACCGACCCGGAATCCTTCGACGAGAAAACCCGACTTCAAAAGCATCCCCGCACTCTAGTCGGCTGGGATGGAAAATCAACCTGGTGGATCGTCGTAGACGGGCGCCAGGCCTCGCACAGCCAGGGGCTAACCTTGCCCGAAACGGCAGGGTTGGCGTTATCTCTCGGCTTGAAAGACGCTTTGAACCTTGACGGAGGGGGGTCTTCCTCTCTCTGGTGGAACGGTTTTCCAATCAACCTTCCGTCTGGTGGAAAAGAGCGGCCTCTTCCCTACGCGATCCTGTTCGGGACTTCCTCACCGTTCGGATCCCTTACGAGATGAACCTCTATCTGCGGGATGGCGATCGAGATGCCCGCCTCGTCGAACGCTTCCCTTAAGTGAAACCGATAGGCGGCGGCAATGTCCCACTGCAATCCGGGAGCGGTCTTCAGCAGCATCCGGAGCGTCATCGAACTCTTTTCGAAAGCGAGGATCCCTTCTAGGGCCGCAGGTTCTTCCAGGACCTTCCCGGGGTTTTTCGCGGCAATATCCCTTCCCACCCGATTCATGATCTCCAAGGCCCGCGGGATGTCCGTCCCATAGCCGACCCCCACTTCAATTCGGGCTCTCGACCACTTCTTCGTGAAATTCAGAACGGTTGAAATGCTCCCATTGGGAATGGTCACCAATTCGCCGTCCAGTGTCCTCAGTCGTGTCGTCCTGAGCGTGAAGACTTCCACAACTCCCGAATGGTCTTCTATTTTCACCACATCTCCAACCGCGAACTGATCCTCGAAAACGATAAAGACCCCGTTCAGAAAATCCCGGATGATGTTCTGTGCCGCAAGGGAAATGGCCAGCCCTGCGATTCCGAGCCCTGTGAGGATCGATCGGACGTCGATACCCAGACTGCCGGCAAGCGTCAAAACCGCAATTCCCCCAACCGACCATCTGAAAAGCTGAAGGGTGATTCCCTTCAGGGTTCGAAGCCTTTTCTGGCTGGCTTCCCTTTTTGTTTCTCCGCCCTCTTCGGCTTCAATGGCGCTCTCTGCCTTTGAAAAGAACCTCCGAATCCCCTTCGAACCAAGGTGATCGATGATCCACCAGGCCAGGACAAGGCTTCCCGGCCTGGCCAAGGCGTGAAAAAATTCTCGGGCGGTTTCGACATCCAAGACGCTCTCTCCTTTCGGCAACGGACCGAACCGTTGACACGGGCACGACTTCGGGAAACCCGGTGCAGAATACCGGGAAAGCACCGGGGGGAAGCTTTCGCTCCCCCCCATGATACTTCAGTCTTTCTTCACCTGTCCGCGTTCCGCGGCTCTTTCCCTGCGAGCGAGATGGGCCGGTTCGAGGGAAACACGATCCCCTTCAAAGAGAGGGATAAGCCCTTCCCGGGACAACTTCTTCTGCTTCTCGCAGAAAGCCGCGCAGTTTGCGGGGCATCGGCTGATCTTGTCTTCCGGTTCCGTGTAGGTGGTGAAAACTCCTTCGTAATTCCGCAGGATGACGCGCTTGTCGGACATGGAAACGATATAGTTCGGCAGGACGGGGATCTTTCCTCCGCCGTTCGGACCATCGACGATAAAATACGGAACCGCCAGCCCCGACGTGTGCCCGCGCAGGTATTCCATGATTTCGATCCCCTTTGCCACCGAGGTCCGGAAATGCTCGATCCCCTGCGAAAGATCGCACTGGTAGATATAGTAGGGGCGCACGCGGATGGTCAGCAGTTTCTGGTTCAACTCGCGGAAGGTATAGGGGCAATCGTTGACCCCTTTCAGCAGCACGGACTGGTTCCCGAGGGGAACCCCTGCGTCGGCCAGCTTCTCGCAGGCCTCCTTCGAGACGGGCGTGATTTCGTTCGGGTGATTGAAGTGGGTGTTCACCCACACGGGATGGTGCTTCTTCAGGATCGAGCACAGGTTGTCCGTGACACGCTGAGGCATGACAACCGGCGTGCGGGTACCGAAGCGGGCGATTTCAATGTGGGGAATCTTGCGGACCTCGCCCAGCATCCAATCGATCATTTCGTCGCTCATCAGGAAAGGATCTCCACCCGTGAAAAGGATGTCCCTGAATGTCGGCGTCTTCCTCAGGTAGTCCAGACAGGCCGAGATCTGTTCCTTCGAGTAGGCCCGGTCGGTCTCCCCCGCCTTTCTCCTTCGTGTGCAGTGGCGGCAATACATGGAACACTGGTCGGTCACCATCAGGATTCCGCGGTCCGGGTAGCGATGGGTCAATCCCGGAACCGGTGAATCCGTATCCTCATGGCAGGGGTCCAAAAGGTCGGATTCCGCGATGTGCGTTTCGTGGATCGTCGGGACCGCCTGTCGGCGAATCGGGTCTTCCGGATCCTCCGGATCGATCAGAGAGGCATAATACGGTGTGATTGCCATCCTGAGCTTGTTCAGGCTGTGACCGAGAACCTCTTCCTCCTCGCCCGAAAGGGGCAGGACCTGTTTCAACTGCTCGACGGTGGTGATCCGGTTGTTGACTTGCCAATGCCAATCCGCCCATTCTTGCGGGGCAACGCTTTTCCAAGCCGGAATCGTGCGGTAGTCCCTCACGGTCTAGCACCTCCCTTTAAAAAAACCGGCGGGAAAATTTCCGCCGGCAAACCCGTACATTCGATTCTATAGAATAATCGAGGGTTTCGCTACCCTTTCCTGACCTTCACGGTTTCCTTATATTCGAGACCTCTTGCCGCCTGTTCCTTCATGACGAAAGCGTAGAGCGCGTCATCCGCTGCGAGCTTCTCGGGGGCGAGAACCCCTTTATCCCGGATCAGACCTTTCTGGATCGCACGAGCAAAAATCGCGCAGGTGCAGCCCGTGCACCGCCCCATCGAATTCGTCCAGGATTTTTCGTCGAAACGATCCCAAAGATCCCAGGTGTAGGTCACTTCATCCTTTCCCTTGAACCCGTGTACCTCCACCTGCATGATTGTAAGGTCACGGTCCCCCTTTTCCGGATCCATCTTCCACATCGGAAAAAGCAGATCACAGGCCACATCTCGAGGAACGATTTCTTCCCCGCCGAGTTTCCTGGGCGTTTCGTCGAACAATCCCATCGAGCGAAGCAGGCGCATCTGCTCGACGTGTCCGGGCCAGCGAAGTGTCCTCTCCTCCATCCTTTTCGCCTTGAGGTTCTTGATCAGGGAACGCAATCCGTCGGTAATGAAGGTTTCCAATTCACCGACCTTCGGGAATTCCCTCAACGTCAACCGATCCATCGCTTCAACCGTGACCGGTTTTCCGTCTTCTACAAATCTCGCGGGGCGCGTGTATTCCTCGATGACATCGGCAGGAGACCAGGTGACCTGGTAATTGAAGGGAGGCACCTTCTTTTCCGGGATCCCGCCGACATAGATCACGGCATCCTCCACTTCGTCCAGAAGTGCGCACCCTCTTCCCATCAGATAGTTTGACATTCCCGGGGCAACGCCGATATCGGGAACCACGGAAACGCCCTTTTCCCTCGCGAACCCGTCAAGGAGCTCAAAATCTTCCGCCATGAACGAGATGTCGCTCAGGCTCCTGCCGAGGCCGACGACGGTCTCCATCATCTGGTAGCCGAAACGTCCAGGGACCCCGGCCGTTACGATATCGGCATCGCAGAGCAAAGGTTCGAGCACGGCCCTGTCTATGCAGGACCCCACCACGGTCTTTATCGCAGGCACCTTGGCCTTGAGGGATTCCAGTGCCTTCACATTAAGATCGACAACCGTCACGTCATAATCGGTGGCCAGGTCCCTTGCAATCACACTCCCGACAAGCCCGCAACCTAGCTGAACAGCTTTCATGCCAGAACCTCCTTTAAGAATGTCGATATACATTGAATGGATTGAAGATAGCATACAATAATACATGAAGTCAAGATTGTACCATTCTCAATATTCGATTTTTTCTACCGTGCACATCAACCGACCCGCACGACTCGCAGCACGCCTTGACGAGCCCATGTACGGGTCTTAAACTGTAAACGTTGGTGTGCAATATGAAGTCTTTCGAAATTTCTTTCATAAAGCCGGGAGGTGGTCAACAGGTCCTGAAATAAGGCCGGATCCGGCCCCATACTGTAGATTTTTCGGTTTGGAAGGAGAAAAATCGAGAGGAGGCGGTTCGTTCATGGCAACCGAGAGAAAAAGAACAGCTCCAAGTTTTGCCCTTTCACTGGGAGTTTTTGCCATTGCGGCATTTTTCATCAGCTATGGGATCCTGAAACTCGAAGCCGAAGCCCACATGCCCATCCTGGCAGCCGCCGTCTTTGCCGCTCTTGTTGGTCGATTCATCCTCGGCGTTCCCTGGAAGGAAATGGAAGAGGGGATGATCAACAACATCGCGGTCGCTCTTCAAGCCACGCTTATCTTGATGACCATCGGCATGATCATCGGAGCCTGGATCCAGTCCGGGGTCGTCCCGGGACTGATCTACTACGGACTCATGATCCTAAAGCCCTCCATCTTCCTTGTGGCGACCCTGCTGACCTGTTCGGTCGTCTCCCTCGCAACCGGATCCTCCTGGACCACAACTGCGACGATCGGCATCGCCATGCTCGGCATCGGCAACGGACTCGGGGTTCCCGTGCCGATCACCGCAGGCGTCATCATCTCCGGAGCCTACTTCGGCGACAAGATGTCGCCTCTTTCCGACACCACGAACCTCGCCCCCGCGGTTTCCGGAGCGGAGCTTTTCGATCACATCAAAGCCATGTGCTGGACCACCGGCCCGACCTACATCATCGTCCTGGCCGTTCTGACCTTCATCGGCTTCCGCTACGGCGGCGGCTCCCTCGACGCAACCCGAATCCACGCCATCCAATCCTTTATGATGGCTGAATTCCCAATTTCGTTCGCGTGCCTGATTCCGCCCGTCCTGGTCATCGCCCTTGCGGTCATGAAGATGCCGGCCCTTCCGGGCCTTTTTGCAGGACTTTTCGCCGGAATCATCATGGCCTTTATGTCCGGATCCGGTATCGGGGATATCATGAACGTCGTCCAGAACGGCTATGCCGCGGGCATTTCGGATGAAGTCGCGAACGCGGCCGACCTTGCGGCCGTTACGGCAGCCATGACCAAGGCCGGGATCGCGGGAGTCGCCCCCGAATTGGGCAAGGAGGTTGCGGCAACCGTTTCGAAGCTTGTTTCCCGCGGCGGCCTCCAATCGATGATGTGGTCCATCTCGCTCATCTTTCTTGCCCTCTCTTTCGGAGGGGTCATGGAAGCCTGTGGTTTCCTCGAAACGATCATTGCGACCCTGACAAAAGGCATCCGTAAAGTTGGGACCCTCGTCGCCGCTGTCGTCGGTTCATGCCTGATCTCGAACATCTTTCTCGGCGACCAGTACCTTTCTCTCGTCGTCCCGGGCCGGATGTTCCGGAACACCTTCCAGAAATCGGGGCTCGCTCCAAGGATGCTCTCCCGTACACTGGAGGATGCCGGAACACTGACCTCCGCCCTCGTTCCATGGAACACCTGCGGCGCCTACCAAACCAGCGTTCTCGGCGTCGGTCCGCTCGTCTATGGCCCTTACGCTTTCTTGAACTGGGGTAACCCTCTCATGGCCATCTTGTTGACGTACATGAGAATTGGAATCTATTGGAGGAAGGAAGACGGAACCGACGTCGTCGAGAAGAAAGGAACCTTTGAACTGAACGATTAACTACTGCAGGCGATTTACGAAAAGCGGCCCCCCTCCTGGAGGGGGGCCGCTTTTTTCTTCCTAGAGCGTCGTGATGTCGACACCGGAAGCGCGTTCCTTCAGTATTTCTCTCAGGCGCCCCTCCTGGGAGCGGTCAAAAAGAACCTTCCATCCTAGGATGTCGCGCTCGAAAAACGCCATCATCTGATGCCGCCTGAAAGCCAATCCGACATGCCCGAGTTCGTTCCAAGGAAAGATTTCACGGTTTCTGTTCAGCCAGGTCTTGGTTTCACGGACGATTCCCTCTTCCGTGAGGTAGATTCTTTTCCTGTAGCCGCACGCGTAAAGGACGGCTGCTCCAACGAAGAGGGCATGGAAGCTCAGACTCTTCACGGTTAAAAAACGGCGCAAGGCATCCCCGAGAAGGTAGATTCCGATCCCCCCGAACGTCCAGCGCATCCATTCCGGGAAAGGCGTGTTCGACTTTGATTCAAGCAGAACGGTCAAAGGAATCTCTCCTTTAAACTTCCTGAGTGGAAAAACGGGGAGGGGGCAGAATCCCCCTCCCCGTTTTCGTGCGAACCGGATCGCAATTCTACAGGTCGGCAGGTTTCTCCTTCGCGATGACGGGTTCTCCTTCCTTGCCCCTCCAGGCTGTCCCGATGCCAAGGTAGGTCAGCAGGATAGCCATGAGCGGGTTCAGGTAATTGAGGAAGGCATACGGAACATATTGGACCGTCGCCACTCCGAGAACCCCGCTGTTGTAGGCTCCGCAGGTGTTCCAGGGAATCAGGACCGATGTCAGAGTTCCCGCGTCCTCAAGAGATCTGGAAAGCATGCGCGCGTGAAGTCCCTTCTCTTCGAAACCGAGGCGGAACATGCGGCCCGGCATGACGATCGACAGGTACTGGTCGCCCAAAAAGACGTTGCAGATGAAGCAGGAGGCGATGACCGATGCAACAAGACCACCGACGCTCTTGACTCCCTTGAGGATCGTGCGCAGCATGACCTCGAGGAATCCGCACCTCTCCATGATGCCGCCGAAGGACAGGGCGCAGATGATCAGCGAGATGGTCCAGTTCATGGATTGCATCCCACCGCGGGTAAGCAGGTCATTCAGCATTCCGCCCACTTCCTTGGCCATCTCTGGAGTCACGCCAAGGATGTTGTTTTCCGCAAGTGCCTTGGCAACCGCGGTCAGGTCCTCAGCTCCGCCCAGAGTGGCGGAAAGAGTCGCCGAATACCCGTTCTGGATGACGTTCATGATGTCCCCGATTCCCATGCCCTGGAAAGCCGCGATCACCGCGCCGGCAACAACGCCGGCAAAGAGGCCGGGGATGGCCGGCATCTTCATGACGCAGAGAGCGATGACCAGGATCGGGGGAACGAACCCGAGAAGGCTGATGCTGAATTCGTGGGACATGACCGACTGGATTGCCGTGATCTTTGCCGCGTCAAGAGTCCCCCCGCCGTACTTCATGCCGAGGATGATCGTGATCGCGCAGACAAGCACGTAGGTGGGACCCGTCGTCCAGATCATGGCCCGGATGTGCTGGAAGAGATCCGTTCCGGCGATGGCCGGGGCAAGGTTCGTCGTATCGGAAAGCGGGGACATCTTATCGCCGAAATAGGCTCCGGAAATGATGACGCCGGCCGACAGCGGCGCGGGGATACCAAGACCCATCGCCACGCCCATCAGCGCAATGCCCACCGTTCCCGTGGTGCCCCAGGAGGTTCCCGTCGACAGGGAGACGACCGAACAAATCAGGAGAGTCGCCAGGAGGAACCATCGGGGAGAGAGCAGATCAAGTCCGTAGTAGATCAGGCTGGGAACGACGCCGCTCTGGATCCATGCGCCGATAATCATGCCGACGATGTAGAGGATGAGAATCGCTTGAAGGGCAAGGACGATACCGTTGATCATGCCCTCCTCGATGGTCTTCCAGGGGATTCCGAGAACCCACCGGCCGACCAGAGCGGCAAAGAGGGCGCAAAGCACGAGAGGAATATGCACTTCCGCTTCCAGCTTGAGAACGCTATAACCGATGATGAGTGCCGCTGCGAGGACGACCATTACGGCGATACCGAAACTAGGCTTCTTTCCAACCGCTTCTTCCGTCATAACCCTGATTTCCCCCTTTCTTTTCTACCATTCTACCTTGTCGCGCGTAAGAGTTCCTCTCCGTTAATGAACCAAAGCACACCCCCCGGTTTCTTTTATGCCGCCGCTAACATTATAAGGCCATTGGCAGGGCTGTCCAGACGTCAAATCGGTCTCCTGCGCCGGGTACAAACACATGAGAAAGCGGGCCGGAATCGCTTCCCGGCCCGCTCGAACACAACTATTGCCCCAATGCCGCCAGCTGTTTTTCGTCGATCGACAGTGGAGCGGCTTTCCTCAATCTGGCGAGTTCCTCCTCCAGGTAAGACTGCTGAAGGTCCCTTGCAACCTGGTTTTTAACCGCTTCGTAAAGGCCCTCGCCCGCAGGCCGTTTTCCCAGGACCTGGATCACGTGCCAACCGTATTCGCTCTTGATGGGTCCTGCAAAACTCCCCTTCCTTGCTGAAAAAGCCGCCTGCTCAAAGACCGGAACGGTGTCGCCCTTTTCTATCCAGCCCAAGTCTCCGCCCTTTTCCGCCGAACCCTGGTCCTTGCTCGACTTTGCAGCCAATTCGGCAAAATCATCCCCCGCAAGTGCCGACAACAGCAGGTTCCTGGCTTCCGCCTCCGATTCGACCAGAATGTGGCGGACATGCACGGCTTCCTTAACGGCGTAGTTTTCTCTATGGGCCTCGAAATAGGAGCGGATGGCTTTTTCGCTCATATCCCAGCCGGCGGCCTGTCTTTCCACGTAGAACTGCGCCATCGTGTTGACGGCATCCCAACGAAGCTTAGCGGCAACGGCCGGGTTGAGTTGGATTCCCTTGGCCTGGGCAGCCTGGAAAACGAGAAGAAGGTCCGCAATATCCGTCAAAAAGCCCTTTTTATCCTCGACGGACATTCCTGAGAAGACCATTCCGGCCATGGCTTCGTTTCCACCCGCTTTTTGAGTCAGAAGGTACAGCAGGTCATTCGCTGAAACGCTCTCCGTCCCGACCTTCATGACGGGAACCTGATCCGCGGCGACAGCCTGCAGGGTAGTCAAGGCTAGAAGGGAAATCAGTAATCCGACGATGGCGAGTGACTTCTTCAAGGTTTGTTCCTCCCCGGTTGATGTGATTCCGCCCCGAACTCTTTCAGGCCGGTATTTCCCTGAAGGCGAGATGGTCCCCTTCGGGCTCGATTTGCACCCTGGCGCCTTCCTTGAACCTTCCTTCCAGGAAAAGATCCGCCAGGCGGTCTTCCACAAGTCGCTGGATCATCCTGCGAAGCGGCCTTGCCCCGTACTTGGGATCGTACCCCTTTTCCAGGAGGAAATCACGCGCTTCTCCGGAAACATGGATTTTAATTCCCCTGTCTTTAACCCGTTTTTCGACTTCCGTGAGCATCAGGTCCACGATTTTGAGCAATTCCTCCCTGGACAGAGACCGGAAAACGACGATATCGTCCACGCGGTTGAGGAATTCCGGCCGAAAGGCTTGCTTCATGGCCTCGAGAACCCGCTCCTTTGCTTTTTGATGATCTCCTTCGCTCAACCCCTTTTCCGCCGCGAAACCAAGGCCTTGCCCCTTCGCGAGATCACGGGCGCCGAGATTGCTGGTCATGATCACGACCGTGTTCCGAAAATCCACCGTGCGTCCCTGGCCGTCGGTCAGACGACCGTCCTCCAGAATCTGCAGAAGAAGATTGAAAACATCGGGATGAGCCTTCTCGATTTCGTCGAAGAGAAGAACGGCATAAGGCCGGCGCCTGATCGCCTCCGTCAGCTTGCCGCCCTCTTCATAGCCAACATATCCCGGAGGGGCCCCGATCAGCTTGGAAACCTCGTGCCTTTCCATGTACTCGCTCATGTCGTAACGCACCATCGCCTCTTCGCTACCGAAAAGGAAGGCAGCCAGGGCTTTCGCCATTTCCGTCTTCCCGACCCCCGTGGGACCCAGAAACAGGAAACTGCCAACAGGCCTTTTGGGATCCTTCAGGCCGCTGCGAGCCCGTCTGACGGCTCTTGAAACGGCGTTGACCGCCTCCTGCTGGCCCACCATGCGCCGATGAAGTTCGTCCTCCATCCGAAGGAGGCGGGCCGTTTCCTCCTCGGTCAACTGGACAACGGGAATCCCCGTCCATTCCGAAACGATTGCAGCGATGTCCTCCCCATTGACGACCGGCTCTTCCTGGTTGCGTCGGAGGAGCCAGGTTGCCCGCTTTTCCTCGAGCTCATCGGAGACCTTCCTTTCCTCGTCTCGAAGTCGGGCGGCTTTTTCAAATTCCTGAGACGAAACCGCCGATTCCTTTTCCTTCAGGACCTGTTCCAGGCTCCTCTCGAGCTCCTTCAAGTCGGCGGGCGTCTCCATCGTCTTGAGCCGAGCACGCGCAGCCGCCTCGTCGACAAGGTCGATGGCCTTGTCCGGCAGGAAACGATCCGAAATATACCGCTCTCCCAGGCGCGAAGCGGCCTCAAGCGCACTATCCTCGATCTTGACCCGATGGTGCGCTTCATAACGATCCCTCAGGCCCTTCAGGATCGCAATCGCGTCATCGACCCCGGGCTCCTGCACGACAACCGGCTGAAAACGCCTCTCTAGGGCCGCGTCCTTTTCAATATGCTTCCTGTACTCATCGAAAGTGGTGGCACCGACAACCTGGAAATCGCCTTTCGAAAGGCTGGGCTTCAGGATATTCGCCGCATCAACCGCCCCTTCGGCTCCCCCTGCTCCGACGATCGTGTGAACCTCGTCAATGAAGAGAACGACATCCTTCGATTCGACGAGTTCCTTGACCAGTTTCCTGAGCCTTTCCTCGAACTCGCCCCGGTATTTTGTTCCTGCCACAAGGTTGCCCATGTTGAGCTGAACGACCCGTTTCCCCTTGAGGATCTCCGGAACGTCCCCCGCCACGACTTTTTGAGCGAGCCCTTCGACGATGGCGGTTTTCCCTACCCCGGGCTCTCCGATCAGGACCGGGTTGTTCTTGGTCCGCCTGGAAAGGATTTGAATCAGCCGTTGAATTTCCTTCACCCGCCCGATGACCGGATCGAGATCCCGTTTCCTGGCCATTTCAGTCAGGTCGATACCCAGAGAGTCGAGCGTTGGCGTTCGTGACCGCGTGACCCGGTTCGCTGCGGATACCTGACCCTCCGCTGCGGCTTGACCGCGAGCGGGTCCCATCTCCCCGCCCGAGAGGGTCGTGGTGATTTCCTCCCGGACTGCCTGTATCTCGAGACCCATGGCGGTAAGGACCTGGGCGGCGACACCTTCCCCTTCCGCAAGGAGGCCTAGAAGGATGTGCTCCGTTCCAACGTAATTGACACCCATGTTGCGGGCCTCCCGCATCGCAAGGTCGAGCACGCGCTTTGCCCTCGGGCTCAAAGGCAGGTCCAGAGGCTTCTCCCTCGGGTGCCCTTTACCGACCGCCGCCTCAACGCGGCTTCTGACCTCGCCAAGCTCCATTCCCGAGTTTCGGAGAACCTGGGCGGCAACGCCCTCTCCCTCCGCGACCAATCCCAGGAGCAGATGTTCCGTTCCGATCACGTCATGCCCTAGCGCCAGCGCTTCACGATGCGCCAGCTGGACGACTCGTTTCCCTCTTTCGGTAAAGAATTGCCACATCGTTTCGTACCCCTTTCCGCCGATCTATGCCCCTGCTCTACAACCGGTTCAGCGTTTCCCTTACAAGGTCCGCTCGAGCCGTTTCGATTTCTTCCTCGGAGAGCGGACGCCCCACCCCCGCCTGAACGTGGGCCGGCTGGACCCCCAGAAACAGGCGTCCCCATGACAGTTTGTCGAAGGGACCTTTCATCCCGGCCTCTTGGGCCATCTTCAGCAGGGAAAGGCTTTCCATCGCTTCCGATAGCCCCAGGCGCCGTGCGTAAAGCAAGTTCCCCACGCTCTCCAGATCCGGTCTTCCAGTCCCTGTCTCCCATCGAGCAGGGTTTCCCTCGCCCGGGCCTCCTGCTCGACAAGCCGGCTGCTGACCGCTTCCACCTTCTCGGCCAGTTCTTCGCGGGTAAGTCCCAGCGTCACCTGATTGGAAACCTGATAGAGAGATCCGGCCGAAGCCGTCCCTTCGCCGTAGGCCCCTCTGACGACCAATCCCAGGCGCCCGGACTGGGCGATGATCTCCGGCATGGCC
Organism: Synergistales bacterium; assembly: GCA_015657435.1. Classification (GTDB taxonomy): domain Bacteria; phylum Synergistota; class Synergistia; order Synergistales; family 79-D21; genus 79-D21. The sequence continues at coordinate 66,153 of JADLKH010000001.1, forward strand.
TTTGACATCTTCAGGGCCGGAAGATGCAGCATTGCGGAAGCCCTGAGCCCCGTACCGACGTTTGTCGGGCAACTTGTGAGAAAACCGAATTCGGGGTCGAAGGCAAAACCAAGGCAATAAAGCGACCGGTCGATGGCCGAGGCGATCCGGAGCGTTTCGCAGAGAGCCATCCGTCCCAGAAGCACCTGGAGGCGAAGGTGATCCTCTTCGTTCACCATGACCGAAACGATCCCTCTCGCGTCGAGAACGAGGACCCGCTCGGGACACCCCTTCAGAAAAGCGGGACTCATCAGACGCCTTTCAACCAAAAGCCACTTTGATAGTGCATCCATCTCACAGAGGTTGCACCAGACGCACTCCCGGAAGAGCGGCTCGGATTCGATCGCCTGCCGGACCGTTTCCAAAACGGATTTTCTGTCTTCCCCTGAGGCCCGATTGACGAAAGGATACCGCTCCAGGTTCCTCGCCAGGCGGATCCTGCTCGAGATAACCACGTCTTGGGAGCCATCCTGCCCTTCCACCCACGGGAGGGGCAGCGACAAAATCCTATCCGCGTTCATCACGGTGCCTCCCCTCAAGAAGGCGGATCCGGTCCCTTAGCCTTGCCGCGGTCTCATACCTCTCATCCGCAACTGCCGTTTTCAGTTGCTCCCTGAGCAGAACGAGCTCCGCATCGATTCCTGTAGCGGGATGCCCTTCCGGAACCGGTCCTCTATAGGTTTCGGAGCCGTGAATCCGGGTGAAAAGAGGGCGGATCCATTCCCTGAAGGCCTGGTAACAGCCGGCACAGCCAAAACGTCCCGATTTACGGAAGGTTTCGAACTCGAGGCCGCAGCGCGGGCACGGGGCGATCTCCCTCCGCGCTTCTCCATCTTCTGATTTTGCGGGTCCCAGGGTTTTACAGAGAGTTTCGAGAAAGGAACCGATGGAAAATTCGAGAAAGTCGCTGCCCGGTTTCCAATCGGACGTCAACTCGCGGGCGCATTCCTTGCACAGGTGATGTTCGGAGACGACTCCCTGCACCGCCTGCCGGATATGAACCTCAGCGTTCTTTATGCCGCATCTTTCGCAGAGCATGCAGTCTATGCGAGGACCAGGCTCCTGAGCATCCTCTTCAGGAGCTCGGCGTTCATGACGTCCCTGCGGTAGGGGGAAAGGTCGAAAAGGGACCGGGCCACTTCTTCCTGGTACCGAAGAGCCACTTCGATCAAAAGACGCTCCCTCCCCGTGATCATCTTCCGATGCTGCAGGTTGAGCAAAAGGCGCTTTGCCTCCGCTTCGGAAAGGGTTTCCCCCACCAGGTCCTCGATGTGGTTCACGCGCTCTTCCGGGAACCTGAAGGACAGGCGCAGGATACGGATGTATCCGTGCCCCCCTCTCTGGCTATCCACGAGGAACCCCCTTTCGGGAGTGAACCGGCTCCTGAGCACATAGTTGATCTGGCTTGGAACGCAGCCGAAGAGTTCCGCCAAATCCTTCCTGCGAAGGGCAACGACCTCTTCCTCGGCCTCCTGGAAGAGCTGGGTGATGTGATCTTCGATTATTTTGGTCAAACTTGCCATGGCTGCACCCCCTGATCTACCCGAGCGTCATTCTACACATAAGGTCAGGATTAGTCAATTATCTTTCGGAGGGGGCCCCTTCACCTGGGGATCTCCCGTCTTTCTCTCGGTCCCTTCCACCAGCCGCCGGATATTGTCCCGATGACGCCAGGCGGAAAGGGCAACAAGGAAGAGTGCGGCGTCGATATAGGCCAATGGGGAACCGAGAATCCAAAGCGAGATCAGGACCACCGTGAGGGAAACCATGGAGGAAAGGGAAACCGTTCGCGTTCCCTTCAGAAGGAGAAACCAGGCCGCCCCTCCGATCAGGGTGGCGAGGGGGTCGAGGAAAAACAGGACACCGAAAGAGGTCGCCACACCCTTTCCGCCTGAAAAACGAAGCCACACCGGATAGTTGTGACCGATCACTCCGGCGACCGCGGTCAAGGCGAGAACCCAGGGAGAAGAAACACCCGAAGCAAGGGCTCCGAGAACGACAAGTCCGCCTTTTGTCATGTCGAAGATCGCCACGAAAACTGCCCAGAACTTGCCGGCTACACGGCCGACATTCGTTGCACCGGTATTCCCCGAACCCACATTCCGGATATCCTCGCCTTTGAGGATCCGGACGACGAGATAGCCGGTGGGGATCGATCCCGCGAAGTAGCCCGCCAGGGGCCATAACCAGACCATCGTCCCTACTTCCTCACGATCAGGGCATCGACGGCCACCGCTCCGCGGCCTTCTTCCAGCACCATGACGGGGTTCACGTCCAGTTCGATCAGGTCCGGCTCGCTCAATGCCATTCGTGAAATCGCTTCCACAAGCGACGCGAGGGCCTCGACGTCCCGCGGGGGAGTTCCTCGAGCGCCTCTGAGAAGGGGAAGTCCCTTCAGTTCCTCCAGCATCTGAAGAACAGTTTTCCGATCAACGGGGGCAAGGCGGAAGGAGACGTCGCGAAGGATCTCGACAAACACCCCGCCGAGGCCCACCGCGATCACCGGTCCGAACAGGGGGTCTCTCCGGACGCCGACGATGCATTCCTGCCCGCCGGACACCATTTCCTGCACGAGGACTCCCTTGATGCGGGCCCCCGGCTTGGCTTTCACGGCCTTTTCAAGAATCCGGCCGTAGGTGTTCCTGAGCTCCTCCTCGTCACGAACCCGGAGTGCGACGATTCCTGCATCGGTCTTGTGGGGAATGTCGGGGGACATCACCTTCAACGCCACCGGGTAGCCGATTTCCTCCGCGGCAGCAGTCGATTCCGCCAAACTCCGGCAAAGTTTCTCGCGGGTGATGGGAACACCGTAGGAGGCCAGAAGCCCTTTTGCCTCCGCCTCGGTCATGTCCGACGGCAGTTCACTTAGCCTGGGTTTCGCTCCTTCGGTCCCCGTCTCCAATGGCAGGTCCGATCGCCCTTCCCATTGCCAGAGTCTCGCAAGCGCGGTGGCCGCTCGTCTAAGGCCCGCAAAAACCGGAACTTTCCTTTCCGTCAGAAGGTCCCGGAATTCCCGCCCGTGCTCGTCGTCTATCAGCCAACAGCAGGCCATCGGCTTCTTCCCGGTTTCGAAAGCATCGGCAAGGTCCAGGGCCATCTGTCGACCCGAATCTCCCGTAATCATCGAAAGAACCGGCAGGATCATGTCGATTTCGGGACTTTCTTCCATGAGGGTGAGCAGTTTTCGGAAACCTTGCGGGTCGTTGATGACCTGGGCCGTCATGTCGACTGGGTTCAGGCTGGACCCGAAGGGAGGGATGAAGGCTTCGACTTCTTTACGAAAACCTGGGCTCAAGGCCGGGACGGCAAGTCCAGCCGAGGCGCAGGAATCTGCGGCGATGATGCCGGCCCCGCCGGAGGTGCTCAGAATACCGACACGGTTGCCTTTTGTTCTCTTTGATACTCCGAACAGGCGGGCGACATCCGTCACATCGTCGGCGTCGCTCAGCGGAAGGACTCCGTACTGATTGAAGACCGCCTCCCAGACCCTTTCGTCCCCGGTCAGCGCCGCCGTGTGGCTTTTTGCGGCCTCCTTCGCCACGTCGCTGCGGCCGACCTTCAGGATGGCGACCGGCAGGTCACGCGAGCGGGTGAATCGCAGGAGATCCAGGAAACGGCTTCCATCCTTGATTCCTTCCAGGTAAAGCAGCAGCAGCCGGACTTCCGGGTCTTCGGAAAGAACTCGGGCAAAATCGATCAGGTCAAGGTCCGCCTGATTGCCGGTCGTGACGACATAACGGAAACCCGCGCCCGCATCTGCAGCCATGGCAAAGGATGCGAAACCGAAGGCCCCGCTCTGCGAAACGTAGGCCACATGTCCAGAAGGCCTTCTTTCCGTGTCAAGGGAAGCCGAGAAACTCAGGGGAATTCCTTCCGCGAGGTTGACAAGCCCCTGGCAATTCGGGCCAAGAATGCGGACGCCGCCTCTTTGCGCGATGCGGACGATTTCTTCCTGCATATCGGTCTCTTCGGATTCGGCAAAACCGGACGAGAAGATCACCGCAAAGGCGACTCCCAGTCGGGCGCATTCCTCCATCACACCGGGAACCAGGGCCGCCCTCACACCGACAAGAACAACTTCGGGGACCTCAGGCAAGGCCTCCAGGGAAGGATAGCAGCGGAACCCGTCGATCGATTCGCGATTTGGGTTGACGGGGTAGACGGATCCCTTGAAACCATAGCATTTCAAGAGCTTCAAAGGCCTTCCGGATATGCTTTCCAGGTTCGCCGACGCCCCGACGATCGCAATTGATCGGGGGGAAAGGAGACGGCGAAGCTTGGTCGCNNGTTGTCCTCCAGGACACGTCACCTCCGGTCGCAGGGTTGCAGGAATGAAAAAGGCCCTCCTCACGCCCTGTCGGCGACCGCGTGGAAAGGCCTTTTCCTTCTTCGTCCAGGCCAGGGCGAACCTGCCGGACCGCTATTCAAACAATGGTGCCGGGGACGAGACTTGAACTCGTACGGGTTTCCCCACACGCCCCTCAAACGTGCGTGTCTACCTGTTCCACCACCCCGGCACGTGACGCCCATTATAGCAGGCTGTCAGGGTGCGTCAACACCCCCGAGGGGCTTTTTAGCGACGTTCCTTGATGCGTGCGGCCTTGCCGCTCAGCTTCCGCAGGTAGTAGAGTTTGGCTCGGCGGACGAGACCCTTGCGCACGACTTCAATCCGGTCGATGGAAGGGCAATGAAGCGGGAAAATCCGCTCGACACCGACTCCACCCGACATCTTGCGAACGATGAAATTCTCCTTGAGCCCGCCCTTCTGGCGCGCGATCACGATCCCTTCGAAAATCTGGATTCGTTCACGGTTGCCTTCCTTGACCTTCACGTGCACCTTGACATTGTCACCCGGTCGAAATTCCGGCAGGTCGTTCCGGAGAAATTTCCTTTCGATCAACGCGATCCTGGGATCCATTTTCCTTTCCCTCCTTGCTGGTTTTCTATTCAGAATTTTAACGGCATCCGAAGAAACGGTCCACGATAACGGACAACATTAACGCCGGATCGATCCGCTCTTCGTTTCCAAGTCCGCCCCTGAGGGNGGACAGGGTTAATTCCTCTTCCGGCATATCCCTGGAAAGCCCGATGACCACAGGCTTTTCCGATTCGAGAATGCGCCGTTTCGCTTCCATCCAATGAACCGACCGCTCGACCTTTCGGGTTTCCAAACCCATCGGAAGAGGGGCTGTCTTTTCCTTTTCGAGAACCCACCGGAAAGCTTGCCGGTTTGTCTTGAAAAACCGGAATACCGGCCTTTCCTCTGGGATTTCTCCCCGTACCGAATCGGACAGGCTTTTCCGTCTTTCCTCGTCGGCTTCGACGACGAGAAGCCTTTCGACCCCGTAAAGCCTCGCGGCACCGGCCATCTTCTCCAGAGTTCCCTTCAAAGCCGCGGTTTCCCCGGAAAGAAGCATGTAGGGGCGTTTCGCCAGGTATGGCCGTATGTTCGCGGTTCCCAACAAATCCGGCCGTCTTCCGATCGTCCGGGCGACAGCCTGCTTCCTTCTCCACTCCTCGATCTCGGCCGCATCCCCTGAAAGAAGCTCTTCGGGAACGGATTCGCCCCTCCATTGCGCCGGTCGCGTAAAATGCGGATGGTCCAGCATTCCTCGGTAAAAGGAGTCGTCCTCTACCGCGGCTATTCTCCCGACGACGCCCGGCACCATTCTCGCCACCGCATCCAGAAGGACCATGGCGGGAAGTTCTCCTCCCGTCAGAACGAAATCACCGAGGGAAACTTCAAGATCCACATGCTTCCTGACGAAGCGTTCGTCCACACCTTCGTAATGTCCGCAGACAAGGATCAGGTGATCATGCTTGGCCAGGCTTTCCACCAGTTCCTGGCTCAAAACGACTCCCTGGGGAGACGGATAAACAACCGTTGCCTGACGGTCATCCACGCTTTCAAGCGCTCGAGCAAGGGGTTCCGCCATCAGGAGCATGCCCCCGCTGCCAAAGGCGTAATCGTCGATCTGCCCGTAACGGTTGACCGCGAAATCCCTCAGATTCACCACGGACGCCTCGATGGTTTCCGCACTCACTGCACGGCCGATCACGCTATGTGCGAGAAAACTTTCCATGAACTCGGGGAAAGCCGTGATGAACGTGACCTTTTTCAATCCCAGAGCCCTTCCAGCAGTGAAACGCTCATGGTGCGCGCCTCGAGGTCAACCTTCCGCACGACATCCCGGATCGCAGGCAGAGGCCTGAGCTTGCCCTCGGGAGTCCGGACCATGTAGCAGTCGTTGCTCCCCGTCTGCAGGATTTCCTCGACGACTCCCAACTTTTCCCCGGTCTCCTCGTCCCGCACGACCAACCCCAGGAGGTCGTCGATCCAGTATTGTCCTTCCGGCAAGGCAACCCGCTCCTCCGGCGAAACCTTGACAAGGGCTCCCTTCATCAGGTCGGCGGCAGTCCGGTCAGTGATCTCCTCCGTCATCGCGAGCAAAAGGCCCTTCCCTTCCAGGAGGCGGAAACGAGTGGGGTGAAGATCGCGCCATTCGCTTCCGTCGGGATGGAAGAGCCGTAGCCGCGCCATTCCAACGAAGCGTTCCGGAAAATCGGTAAGAGGCTGGATCCGGAGTTCTCCGTCAAGTCCATGCCCGCCGCAGATGCGGCCGATCGCGATCATTTGCGGACGGTCGCCTTTTTCAGTCCTCAAGGATGTCAACGACCACCTTTTCGTTTTCCTTCACCGCGGCCGCTTTCGCCAGGAGCCTGAGCGCGTTGACGGTCGCGCCTCTCTTTCCGATCACTCTTCCGATATCCTCCGGGGCCACCCGTATCCTGATTTCGAAGACGCCGTTTCCTTGTGGTTCGCTTTCGACCCGTACGGCGTCAGGATCCTTCACGAGGCGCCTGACGATCGAATCGACCAGCGCTCCGTAATCCGGCATGAGGTTCCTACTTCCGTTTCGCTTCGACGAACCGCTCCCAGACCCCGCTCTTTTTAAGGATCATGCGGGCCGTGTCCGAAGCCTGGGCCCCAACCTGAAGCCAATACAGCGCTCTTTCCTCGTCCACGCTGATCTCGGCCGGATCGCTAAGGGGATTGTAGTGACCGATCATTTCGATGAACCGACCATCCCTTGGCGCCCTCGAATCCGCAACGACCAACCGATAAAAGGGAGCCTTTTTCCGCCCGTGACGGGCGAGACGAATCTTAACCGCCATTCTTCCATGCACCTCCTATGATGTCTTACCTGAACAGGTTCTTGAGTCCCGCCAATCCACCACGGCGGCCCTTGCTGCCCAGTGTTTTCCAGATCTGCTTCATCTGGTCGTACTGTTTCAGGACCTGATTCACTTCCTGAACCGATGTCCCGGAACCCAACGCAATCCTTCTGCGACGGCTCCCTTTTATGATCTCCGGGTTTCTTCTTTCCCGGACGGTCATCGAAAGAATCACGGCCTCGATCCTCTTCAGTCTGCCCGGATCCATGTCGGCTCCCTGCAGGGCTTTCGCCCCGCCAGGGATCGGGAGCATCTCGAGCACCTTCTCCAGAGGTCCCATTTTCTGCACCTGCTGCAGCTGCTCCAGCAAATCCTCCATCGTAAAACGGTTCTTGCGGAGGTTCTCGGACATCCGTTCCACGGAGGCGCTGTCCGTGACCGCCTGAACCTTCTCCATCAAACCTGCAAGATCTCCCATGCCCATGATCCTCTGGGCCATTCGCCGGGCGTCGAATTCTTCCAGATCCTCGATTTTTTCCCCTACACCGGCAAGCTTGATCGGAACCCCCGTCGCTGCACGCACGGCCAGGGCCGCGCCACCCCTGGCATCTCCATCGAGTTTCGAGAGAACGACCCCCGTGAGGCCGAGTCGCTCGTGAAAGCTCGTTGCGACGTTGACCGCTTCCTGCCCGGTCATGGCGTCCACGACGAGAAGAGTTTCATGCGGTTTCACCGCTCCGCTTATCTGGGACAGTTCCTTCATGAGGAGTTCGTCAAGATGAAGGCGTCCTGCCGTATCGAGCAGGATGACGTCCGCCAGATGCTCCTCCGCGTACCGGACCGATGCCGTCGCAACTTCCAGCGGTGTTTTTCTTCCTTCTCCGGGACCGAAAAACGGGACCTTCACCTGCTCCGAAAGAACCTTGAGCTGTTCGACGGCCGCGGGACGCTGCAGGTCGCAGGCCACGAGCAGCGGTCGATGCCCTTTCGAGAGTCGTTTCGCCAGTTTCGCCGCGGTCGTGGTCTTTCCCGAGCCCTGAAGCCCAACCATCATGTAGACGGTCGGAGGCTTCGGAGAAATCGCCAGGGAAGAAGATCCTTCGCCCATAAGACGGGAAAGCTCGTCATAAACGACGGCCGTAACCTGCTGGGCGGGAGTGATGGATTCGAGCACATCCGCCCCCGTGCAGCGAAGGCGGATCTTCTCGACGAGATCTTTCGCGACCTTGTAGTGCACATCGGCTTCCAGCAGTGCCCTCCGCACCTCGCGAAGAGCCTCGGCCACGTCCGTTTCGCTCAGCTTTCCCTTTCCCCGCAGGGCCTTGAACACTCCCTCGAGGCGTTCCTTCAGGGCGTCAAACATCTCGTTCTTCCGCCTCCTCGGCATTCTCCGCCAGGGCTTTTTCCATCTCAACGAGGAAAGAAGACGGCAGGTCGTTCGAAAAACGCGACAGGATGAATCGGATAGTCTTCACCTGAGTTTCGAGGCGAGTGCCGAACCTGAGAACTTCCTCCAGTTCCAGGAGCCTCTGGCGGGCCCTCTGGACCAGGTCGTAAACACTCTGGCGGCTGCCGCCCATCATTTCCGCAATCTCCTGGAGGCTCAGATCGGAAAGATCATGGAGCTCAAAGGCTTTTCTCTGGCGCTCCGTCAAAAGTCCCGAATACAGATCGAAGAGCCGGCCGAGGAGGATCCTCGACTCAAGTTGTCTTTCCAGGTCCATCCCGATCTCTCCTCTCACGGCACGGCGATTATAGGCGGGCTTTGGACACGTGTCAAGCACTACGCCTTGACAGCCTTGCGAGCGCAAGAAAAAAGGCCCCTCTCGGGGCCTGAAGGGAAAAGCTAGTGGGAGTGGGTATGGCCGTGGGTTTCTCCAGATTCGAAGAAACGATCTTCCACCCGCCTAAGCAGAAGCCAAAGGTCATCCGTGATTCGTCTTTTCTTCTCGATCAGGTGAAAAAGCGCATGCGAAACTTCCGCATCTTCGATCATCTCGAGACGGGCCATCAGATCCCCTGTCGTCTCCAGTTCTCCGATAAGGGACTCCCTGAGAAGCTCCGCGATGCCGGCCGGTTCGTCGACCGGTCCATGCCCATGTTCGTGTTCGCCTCCCGGCGTGATGACCTTGCACATGTTCGTGACCTCCCCTTCTGAACCTGTTTTGTCCTTTTCTACCATCTACAGAAAACCCGCGCAAGGTGCAAACATGCCCCCCCGCCTTTTCTCGGGTCTGGTATAGTGGTCGGGAAGGGAATCGAGCCCCTTCCGCCACGGCGATCCCATCCCGACAGGAGGACAAACGAAATGACCCAGGCTCCAGTGGATTGGAACAAGTTCAGGAAGGATTATTACCGGACTGTGGGGGCCACCGTCATCAAGGCCCTGACCACAAACGGCTTCCAGGCCTCCTACGCCGAATCCTGCGACGAAGCCGTCAAGGCCGTCCTGGCTCTCGTTCCGGAGGGTGCTTCCGTCGGTGTTCCCGGTTCGGTCACGATTCGTGAGTTGGGGCTTCCCGAAATCCTCGCTTCCAGGGGCAACCTCATCATTCAGCACTGGGACCCGAGCCTTCAGGCGGAAAACCGGGCGCAGCGCTGGACCGACGAGCTTGCCAGCGACGTCTTCCTCACCAGCTCCAACGCGGTAACCCTGGCCGGAGAACTCGTCAACATCGACGGGACCGGCAACAGGGTCGCGGGCATGGCATGGGCCAATAACCGGATCTGCTTTGTCGTCGGGATCAACAAGGTCTGCCGGGATGTCGCCGGAGCTCTGCAGAGGATTAGGGACTGGTCGACCCCGATCAACGGAATCCGCCTCGGCATGGACCTTCCCTGCATAAAGGCGGGTTTCTGCGTCGACTGCAAGGCCCCTCAGAGAGCATGCCGCGCGGTTTCCATCCTGGAGAGGGCCCCGTACGGGCGGGACGCTCACGTTATCCTCGTGGGGGAAAACCTGGGCTACTGAGTTTCCCTTGCATGGTGGTAAAGTAGGGGCGTTCAGGAAAGATCGGAGGGGGATTCTCTTGCCGGATTTGCCGAAGATCGCTTTCATCGTTGCAGGCGGAACGATCGGAATGCTTTACAGCGAAAGGCATGGAGGGCATGTCCCGTGCCTGGGCGCCGAAGAAATGATGAAGTGGATCCCCTCTTCTCTGCCCTGCGAGGTCGTTCCCTACGACTGGGCCCGCCAGCCGAGCTGCCACTATACGATCGGCATGACGACCGATCTCGTGGAACTCCTTCGCAAGACGATACAGGAAGGGATACAGGGTATCGTCGTCACCTGCGGAACGGATCTGATGGAAGAGATGGCCTACCTCACGGATCTTCTCTGGCCCTATCCCCAACCCGTCGTCTTCACCGGAGCGATGCTGCCTTCCGATTGCCCCGGTAGCGATTCGAGCCTCAACCTATCGCAGGCATTCATCGCGGCTTCTTCGGACAAATGCTGGGGACAGGGCGTGACCATCTGTTTCCAGGACCAGCTTTTTGCCGCATCCGAGGTCCGCAAGGTTCACAGTTCCCGCAGGGATGCCTTCGAATCCCCGGANAGAGGGCCCATCGCGGAAATCATTCAAGACAAGGTCCTTCTCTGCCGAACCCCCTTCAGGAGCACGACTCTCGGTGAATACGTCACTCCAGCCAGGGAGATCGAACTGGTCTGGGCAGCGCTTGGTTGCGGAGAGAGACTTCTCGGCTGCCTTTCCAAGGGACCCGACCTCGACGGGCTCATCCTGGCCGGAACCGGTTCGGGGAACGTGCCTCCCTCCTGGCAGCCTCACATCCGCGCCTTTCTCAAAAGGGAAGTTCCCGTTGTCATCACCTCGAGATGCACCCAGGGGCGCGTCGGCCGCATGTACGGCTACGAGGGAAGCGCGAAGCGCCTAATCGAGATGGGCGTTCTGGACGGAGGCGGATTGAGGCCCACCCAGGCGCGCCTGAAGCTTGCCGTCGGTCTGGGCGGCGGGCTCAAGGCCAAGTCCCTGCAGCTGTATCTTCTCAATTAAAGAAAACACCCCACTCCGGTCAAAAGCGACAAAGAGGCGGGAAGGGTCTTTGCGGCCCTTCCCGTCTCTTTGCGTTTCCCGGCAGGCTTTCCCCTTCCCTAGAAACCGAATGCGTCCCAAAGCATTTTGCCCGCACTGACCACGACCACCACGGCCAGGATCCAGCGGATCACCCGATTCCCTCTCGACACGGCAAAGCGCGCCCCCAAATGGGCGCCGATCGCGCTTCCGAAGGCAAGGACCATCCCTGCACCCAGGCGAACCATGCCCTTTGAAGCGAAAAGCGCGAGGCTGACCACCGTGAAGCACCCGACGATGAAGACTTTTTCAGCGTTCGCCTGGACTAGGTCTCGCCCGCCCAATCCGGCAAGGGCCCAAATGAGGAAAAAGCCGACCCCGGCCTGCACAAAGCCTCCGTAGACCCCGATCAGAAAAAAAAGAGCGAAGTTGAGCCACCCCGGCAGGCGGACCTCACGCCTCTCTTCCCACATACCGGGCCTGAAAACCAGCAACATCGCCATCACCAGAATCAGCAGGGCTATCGAGCCGCGCAACAGTCTCTCGTCAAGCCGGATCGCAACCAGGGTTCCCGTCAGCGAACCGAACATGGCCGGGAAAACCGAAGGAAGGATCCTCCGGACTTCAAACGCTCCTTCACGCATGAAACTACGGCTGGCAGAAAAACTCTGAAGAAGGATGGCGACCCGGTTCGTGGCGTTTGCAACCCCCATGTCCATTCCGGAAAAAACCAGCAGGGGCAGAACCAGCAGGCTTCCCCCGCCCGCAACGGTGTTCAGGAAACCCGACAGGATGCCGGAAAGGAAAATCAGCAAAGGGAAGAAATCGGCCATGACGCCTCCAAGTCGTTTTATTATGGTAAACTAATGTCGTGATCGATATTTTCTCCGGGGGTGATGCCATGCGATACGCGGTCACGAACGAGCTCATCGCGATACGGCTGTCTGAAGGCGAGGAACTGAACCGTTCGATCAGCCAGGTCTGCGAGGAATACGCCGTTGATTCGGCGGTCGTCCTTTCCGCGGCCGGATTTGTACGAAACGTGACATTCGGCTGGTTTACCGGAAAAGAATACCTCATGGAGACCCATAACGAGATCTTCGAACTTCTTTCTCTAAGCGGGGATATCAGCTACAAGGAAGGCAAGCTGTACCCCCACCTCCACACCGTGCTGGGAAGAAAGGACCACTCCACGATCGGCGGGCACATCCTCTCCGCCGTCGTCGATCACAACCTCGAAATCTTCATCAAGCCTCTGCAGTCGATCCGGCTCGGAAGGGCATTCGACGGATGGTTTGAGGCAATCGTTCCCGAAAGGCGCACCTAGGAGTCATTTCGGGGGAGAGGGTCGATCGACCCTTTCCCCTCTTTTTTTATGGCCGCTCGCCGGCCCTCCGTCAGTCGCAGGAGTATTTCCGGAGAAACAGGAAAGAAGGCGTGATCCGTACCCGCCGCCGCCCAGACCGTATCCTGAAGAAAAAGGTCCTCGTCCAGGAACGCCTCGAGGCGGGTCGGGTACCCGACGGGAGGAACCCCTCCAACGGCGAAGCCCGAAAAGTCGAACACCGTCTCCGGATTGGCCATGGAAACTTTTTTTACACCCGGAAGCAGTCTACGGACCGATTTCAGGTCTACACGGTTCACGCCGCTCATTAGGGCAAGCACGAAATCCTCGCCCGCCTGGAGAACGATGCTCTTCAAAATCGCCTCAGGCGGTGCCCCCACTGCCTTCGAAGCATCTTCAACCGTGAAGATCGTCTCCCGGCTGTACAGAATCGTTCCATCATAACCGGCCTGCTCAAGGAAAGACCTCACCCGTTCGACGGGGTCCGCTGTTTCCACCCTACCGCTCATTTTCGATTCTCCTTTCCCGTCGGTCCCGGTTCGCTTTACCGCCCTTCAAGGGCTTTGTAGACGGCGTAGTTTCCCATGACCTTCCGGACATAGTCATTCGTTTCCGGGTAGGGAATCCCTTCGACCCATTCCTCCAGGTTTTCCGGTTTCCCGTTCCATTTTGCAACGGATCCTCCCCCGGCGTTGTAGGCTGCCAAGGCTTTTTCCACGGATCCGAAGGTCTTCAGATGACGGGCAAGATGGGCCGTCCCCAGCAGGATATTGGTCTTCGGGAACCAAAAATCCGCCCCGCCAATGTCGTTTTTCTCGGCCTCGCCTTTCGCGGTCGCCGGCATCAGCTGCATCAGCCCCATCGCTCCCGCCGAACTGACCGCGCCTGCGTCAAAGGCACTCTCCTGACGCATCACGGCCCATACGAGAAGGCGATCAACCCCGAACCTCCGAGCCGCTTCCTCGACCTCCGCCTCATAGGCCTTCGGGTACGCCAGCGAAAGGAACTCTTCCGTGAGGATCGCTCCTTTCGGAAGAAGGCGGCCGGATCTCACGGCCAATCGGGCGGATTCCGCAAAGTCGCCTTTCCAAGCCGCCAGCCAGGCCGCCCGTGCCAGGTCTTGCCCGCCGCCTTTCGCTTCGAGCCGCAGTTTCGCATAAGTGACGAATCCCCAGGATTCAAGCGGTTCTGCACCCGAGGACCAGATTTTCCTCTTCTTCGCCGCAACCCCCGGCGGGCCTTGCGGAAAAACCCGCCAGGCATAGACGGACAAAGGCTCCTGCGCAGCCAGCCTCGCCTCCCAGTCACGGGCCGCGAACTCGTCCCCGACCCTCCTGGCGGCGCGTGACAACCAGTAGAGCAACCGGGCCTTTTCCAACCCTTCCGGTGCGCCTTCAAGGGCCCTTTCCCATTGTGCTCCGGCCTTTTCCGGATCCCCGTCCTCCCATTCCTTCCACCCCAGCCGCCAACGAAGCCGGGAAGCCGTTCCACCCGACGGGAACCGGCGAAGGAGCTCGTCCGCCCATTCCGCATCCGGGACCTCCGCCTCCAGGGCGGCCAGCGAAAGCAGGGCCGCTTCAGCGGATGAGTTGCTCCCGTGCGAGAGTCTTTCCAGCGCCATCTTTGCCTCGGGAAGTCCCCCGGACGAAGCCGAGGCAAGTCGCCGGACGGAGGAAACAGCATAAGAAGCCCCCTCCCTGGCAAGGCTTTCCCAGATCGAAACGGATTCCTCGCGCCGTCCTCCACGATAGAGCGAGAGGGCATACCAGAACCTTCCCTTGGCGGAAAGTGCCGGCTTCCCGTCCGCGGAGGGAGGAGCGGTTTCGAAATATGTCACCGCTTCCAGGGGTTTTCCCGAAAGCGCAGATGAAACGCCAAGCGCCTCAAGCGCCGAGGTCGATTTTAAGAACCCAGGCTGTTTCAGGAATCCAAGCCCTTTCGCATCGAGGGGCTGGATTTCAAGCAGGTCCAATGCATCTTTCTCTCTGGCCTTCGGCGACGAAAGCAACAGAGACAAGGCCTGGGCCTTTCTGCCGCTATCAGAACCCGAGACGTCCAGCATCCTTCGGGCCCAAACCCCCTTTTCCCGAGGTGGGGAAAGCCTCTCGCACAGGTACGCAACGTAATATCGCAACTCGCCCGGAAGGTTGGAAATCCATAGTTTTTTTGCCAGTCTTCCGGCCTCTTCGGGGCGGCCGGTCTTCTCCAGGCCCAGAACCCTGAGCATGTCGGCATAAGGGACAACCGTTGCGGGAAGAACCTTGCGGTAGCGGGTCAGGATTCGAACCGCACCGGCCCAGTCCTGGCGCAGCCAGGCCGAGTTCGCGGCCAGGCAGGCTTCACGCGGCGTCCATTTGGGCCGGGCTGAAAGGGCCTCGTCGAACTCCTTCCACCGTCTTTCGTAAAAGAGCTCGACCAGCGGCGTAGAGGCCCCGGCTGGACCAACCACGAAAATCATCGCCGCAAGGGCCAGACAAACGACCCCCGCTAGCCTCTTTTTCATGACCCGCTTCCCCTGTTGGGACCGTCGCAGCCTTCTTTACGGTGTTCGCAAGTGCAGGGACGGCTCTGTCCCGTTTCGACGAAAAGCCTGAACTGTTCAAGCCATCGCGGACGGCCCCACTCGCAAAGGTCGACAAAACGGATAAAGGCTAGGAACCTTTCCAGGCACACGGGAGAAATGTAGTGTTCCATCGCACAGGCGTTGTTTTCGGCTTCTTCTTCCCTCAAACCGAGAACCTCGCGAAGGAAATCCCGGATCGAAACCTCCTTTTCCACCAACTGGCTTGCCACTGTGCTGCCCTCTTCGGTCAACGTGAGATATCCGTAGGGCTCCTGCTGGACATACCCCTTGGCTTTCAGGCTCGTGAGGATACCGACAACCGTCGGAGCCCTGACTTCCATGATGACGGACAGGTCCTTCACGCGAACGACCTTGCGTTCTTTCAGCAACTTGTATATGGTCTTCAGATAGTCTTCACCGCGGGCCGTCAGCTCCATAGTTAGCCCTCCCTATTTTTATTAGGACGCCGGTTTGAGTATCACCCAGACCTGCCGGTGAGTCAAGGAGAGACCGGATGAACGAAGAAACGCTTCTCGGAACTTTCGCTACGCTCGCCTCGCTCTGGGAAGTCCAGATCGGCCCCAAGCCGGGGCTGGTCGACCGGTTCGGCAGCGGAGCCCATGACGACATGGACTACATTACCTTCCTTTCGAGCCTATGCGCCATTTCTCCCTTCTGGCCTCTCCAGGCGAGAGTCGGCCTGGACGGGATCTCTCCCCGAAAGGCGATGGACAGTCTGCGCCCGACCGGTCTGGAGATGGAAAGGGCGATGACGGAAGCAACGGGTGGAGTGAACACCCATAAGGGATTGATTTTCGCCCTCTCGCTTCTCCTTTTCGGAGCAGGGACAGATCTTTCTTCAACCGGAAAGGTCGACCCGAGGAAAGCGGCGGCGTTGGCAGCCGAAACCGTGGAAGAGAGCGTCCGGATCCAGTTGGCAAGCCTGTCCCGCCTTGGGCCGGCCGCCGGGCTGACCCATGGAGAACAACTCTTCCTGAAGCACGGAATCACGGGAATTCGCGGAGAGGCCTCTACCGGCTTTCCTTCCGTTCTCGACCGGGGGCTTCCGGCCCTCCGACGGGCTCTTGAAGCAGGCGCATCCCTTCATGACGCGGCCCTGTGCGCCTTCTTTTCGATCGCTGCCGTATGCGAGGACAGCAACGTCATCAGCCGAGGCGGCTACGCGTTCTGGAAGGAATCCCACCTCCCCCGGATGCGGGAGCTTTCGGAAGTCTGCCCTCCCTATTCTCCCGGCTTCATCCGGAATCTCCACAAACTGGATGCCGAGTATGCCTCCCTTCGGGTCAGTCCAGGCGGCGCAGCTGACCTTTTAAGCTGTGCTCTCTTCCTCTATTGGGCACAGCTTGTCAACATGAGACCTTTGAGTTAGATTATTTGAAAACAGAGGAGGGGGGATTCGATGAGCCTTGGCCTTCGTTTAAAAACGTTGAGAAAATCCAGCGGCCTGACCCAGCAAAGCCTTGCGGAAAAAGTGGGAGTAAGCCGAATTTACATCCAGGCGCTTGAGAGCAATCGCCGCCTTCCATCGATGAAGCTGCTCCAGAAGCTTGCCCAGGCCTTGGGCGTCGACGCGGCCGACATCGTCGAGACGTTCAAGGGTGACCGGCAGAACCGGTTCCAGATCGAAGAGCTATGGAGCTCCGGAGAGGCCGTTGAACTCTGGTACAAGAGGAAGCGCCTCTCCGCAGAGGAGATCCTTCTTGTGCGGCGGCTCGTCGATGCCGCTCTTTCCGATTGGGATGAAGGCCGCGAAGAACGAAAGGATTCCTGAGCCGACCCCCCGGGACGCCGAATTTCCCCGTCCGCCTGAAACCTTACCGGCATGGGCTCTGGAAGAGGCGAAACCGTGGTGGGACCTGGACGACTTCAACCTGCTCGTCTGCGCCGAGCGTGCTTGCGGCAGGACTCTTGAACTCAAGAGGGTTCCTCTGACCGACAACCTGTGGGGACTGCACGTCGCACGGGGAGATCGTGCGCGCATTTACGTCAACAGCCTGCTTCCCCCTTTCTGGCAGCGTTTTGCGTGTTTCCATGAACTCTACCACCTTCTTTTCCACCCTCGGGGAGAGTCTTTCTGGGCAAAGACGGCGACCCCTCTTTCCAGCTTCGAATACCAGGCCGACCTTTTCGCCTGGGCCTGTATGCTCCCCGAGTGGCGGGAAGCGCAATGAAACCCTTGAAATCCCTTCCCTTTTTCTTCGCCATGGCCGGCTGCAAGCGACATTGCGTCTATTGCGACCAGACCCGTATCACCGGGGAAACGTCCGCTCCGACACCGGAGGAAATCCGTCAGGTCCTGCGGCAGCAAACCGGACCTGTCGGAATCGGCTATTTTGGGGGGAGTTTCACCTGCCTACCGGCGGAACGAGTCGATTCCTTCCTTGAGGCGACCCGGGCCGCTCCGGCCGGGAGTTCCCTCCGATTTTCGACCCATCCCCTCTGCCTTTCACCGGAGATCCTGGGCCGCCTGAAAGACGCCACCCGCAAAGGTTGCCCCATCGCCTGCGTGGAATTGGGAATCAGTTCCCTGGACGACGCGGTCCTCGAATCATGCGGCAGGGGATACTCCGGAGAACAGGCTCTGCAAGCCGTTGAGCGGCTGGCGAATGAAGGGTTCCCCGTGGGCGTCCAGCTCATGATCGGCCTTCCCGGACAGAACTTCGACTCCACTCTCGACGACCTGCAACGCCTTGCCCGCGTCAAGGGGCCGCGATCGATGGATCTGCGGCTTTACCCGTGCCTCGTGCTGCAGGGGACTCCTCTTGAAAGTCTTTGGAAATCGGGCCGGTATACCCCCCTCGACACCGAAACCGCCGCTCGGTGGGCCGGACACTTGCTGCTGGAAGCCCTGGGCCTGGGTTTCAACATCCTGCGGGTGGGGCTTGCCGAAACGACCGCCCTTTCCTCTTCGGTCATCGCCGGCCCTCACCATCCGGCCTTCGGCGAAATCGCATGGGGAGAATGCCTGGCACGGCTTTTGACCCGGAACTCCGCCGAAGGTCCCTGGATTGAACACCCGAATAGACGTTCTCTTTTCAAGGGACACGGAAAGAGAGGGCTTGAAAGACTGGCCGAGCTCTCGGGAAGAACGGTCGCCGAAGCGGCAGGGCACCTTTCCTTCTGGCCCTGCGTGAAGACATCACGGGGGAAAAGCCGCGGATGAAAGCAAGCGGAAGAGGAAAATGGACAAGAGGCGGTGCACAGAGAATAGCCAAACCTTTTACCGTTTCCTCGGAGGCACCGGGACAGGCGTGGCGGGTCAGTGACGATGTCAACCCTTGCTCGCATCGGCTTCTTTTTGGGTTTCCGCGTTCTTCATTCAACACCTTTTCGCGAAGCTCCCCGGCCGCCTGTCTTTAACCATTTCTTCAAAAATACCGGTTGACAACTCCCGAATCGAACTCTAAACTGAATGCCGTATACTTGACCTTTTGTTTAATCTAGCGGGAGGAATGCCGGGATGGACAGCAACGATTTGCAGAAACTCATGAGAGAAAAGCTTGAGAACGTGCCCAACAAGGCCCGTCGCGTCATTGAATATCTTTTAACGAATACGAGGGAGGCGGCATTCCGTTCAATCGGGGAAGTTGCGGACCAATTGGAGGTTTCAAAGGCCCAAATGGTCCGGGTTGCAAGACTTTTGGGTTTCACCGGCTACGCCGAGCTGAAGGACGCGCTCCAGGGAGCCATCCTCGAACAGGTCAACCCGGCCGCCATGCTGGCGAAGGCCACGGTCATCCAGGAGGACTTGCCCGAATCCATCCACCGCATGGAACACGCCAACCTCGATGAAACCTGGAACCAGATGAAACCCGAGCTCGTGTCGGATTTCTGCAGGATCATCCAGGAGGCACGTTGCGTTTACTGCCTGGGATGGGGAATCTCGAGTCTCGTCGCCGACTCGTGCATGATGCGCCTACGGGTGCTCGGCATCACCTCCATGCTCATGCAGCGAAGCGGCCTGGCCCTGCTCGAACAGGCAAGGGCAGTTGGGAAAAAAGATGTGGTCATCGTCTGCGAACTGCCCAGCTATGCCGTCGAAGTCACCGAGACGGTCGAACGCTGCGCTGCCCAGGGAGCCACCATCATCACGATCACGGACAGTCTTGCGGCACCCGTCTGCCGCTTTGCGACGCTTTCCCTTTTCACGAGCGCAGCCAGCCCGACCTTCGGGAGCAGCGTGATCGGCCCTCTTTTCCTCATCCATGTGCTCACCTCCGTCCTCGCCGTCGCCATGGGCCAAAAAGCAAAAACCGCCCTGGAAGAACAGGCTGCTTTCCTCCACGATTCACGCTATTTCCATCCTGCTTTCGGCCTGCGCTATTCCTGAAAAGAGCATCACTTTTAATGAGAGGGGCCCCTGAAACAGGGGCCCCTCTCAGACTCTTCCGTTTCCTCTTCGCTCACTTCAGTTGCCCGGATGACAGGAGCGCTTCCGCGATCTGGACCGCGTTCAGGGCGGCGCCTTTTCGGAGGTTATCCGCGACGACCCATAGGGCAAGCCCCCGGCTCGATCCCGTATCCCGCCGTATTCTCCCCACGTGCACGGCGTCGGAACCGGCCGCCTCCAGGGCGGTGGGGAATCGTCCCGAGACCGCATCATCCACCAGGTTGACCCCCGGCGCGTTCCGCAGGATCTCCCGGGCCCTTTCCGGGGAGAGGGAGGTCCGGAAAACCGCCGTAATCGCCTCGGAATGCCCACGAAAAACCGGGACCCTGACGGTCGTGCAGCTGACGGACAGATCGGGAAGCCCGAGAATCTTGCGCGATTCGTTCACCATTTTCCATTCTTCCTGCGAAATCCCCTCGCTGTCAAAGGAACCGATCTGGGGAATGGCATTGAAGGCAATCGGCCGGGGATAGACTTTCGGCTCGAAGCTTCCTCCTGAAAGCAAAGCCAGGGCCCCTTCCCGCAACTCTTCCAAAGCCCTGATCCCGGTTCCCGACACCGACTGGAAGGTCACCGCGTT
This sequence comes from Synergistales bacterium, assembly GCA_015657435.1. Classification (GTDB taxonomy): domain Bacteria; phylum Synergistota; class Synergistia; order Synergistales; family 79-D21; genus 79-D21. The sequence continues at coordinate 86,298 of JADLKH010000001.1, forward strand.
AAAGGATTCAAGCTCCGCTTCCCTATGCAGAGGAAAAAGTGCAACCAGCGCCTGGATCGTGGCGCAATTCGGGTTCGCGATAATCCCCTTCTGTTTCGATAATTCGTGCCCATTCACCTCCGGGACGATGAGAGGGACATCCTGGGCCATCCGCCAGGCGGAACTGTTGTCGACGACGATCGTTCCCTTCTCGGCAGCCACCGGTGCCCAGTTCTCGGAAGCAGCGCTTCCAGCCGAAAAAAGCGCAAGGTCGACTCCGTCGAAGGCGGTTTTCTCCACCTCGCGTACCGTGCACTCACGCCCCTTGAAAAGGAGTTTTTTCCCGGCGCTTTTGGCAGATGCCAGAGGAATCAGCTCCTCAACCGGAAAATTCCTCTGCTCCAGCACCGAAAGCATTTCCCGCCCCACAAGCCCTGTTGCCCCTAATACCGCGACTTTCATTCCTGCCCCTCCTCTTCGATGAAGGCACGGTGAAGGGCTCTGGCTGCATCATCCAGCCTGTCGAGGGCAACGACGCACGTGATCGATACCGATGATGACGCGATCATGTCAAGGTTGATCCCTTCCCGCGCCAATACCGAGAACATCTTGCCGGGAACGTCGACATGATTGGCGATGCCCGCTCCAACGATCGACACGCGACCCACTTCGACGTCAAAATTAACCCCTTGGGCGTCGATTTCCCTCGCGACCTCGCGACAGGCGTCGATCGCTTCCCCCAGAAGCCCCTTCTTCACCAGGAAGGCGATATCGTTCACCTGTCCCCTCATCGTGCTCTGGATGATCATTTCCACGGTGATCCCCCGCTCCGCAAGTCCGACGAAAAGCCTTGCCGCGATCCCTGGAACATCCGGAACCCCCAGAACGGCAACCTTCGCCACTCCCCGATCGGGAACCACCGCCCGGACAACAAGGTCTTCCCTGACGCACTGTTCCTGCACTCTCGTTCCTCCTCCCGGATGAAAGCTGGACAAAACAGCCACCGGCACTCGATACTTGGCGGCCACTTCGACACTCCTGGCCTGCATCACCTTTGCCCCGAGGACCGCCATTTCCAGGCACTCTTCGTAACTGAGGCAATCGATGAGGCGAGCCGCGGGGACCCTGTTCGGATCGGCGGAAAAGATCCCGTCAACGTCCGTATAGATCAGGCAATCTTCTGCATTCAGGGCTGCGGCAAGGGCAACCGCCGTGAGATCGGACCCGCCTCTGCCGAGAGTCAGGACTTCCCCCCCGGCTCCGAGCCCCTGGAATCCCGCCACGATGGCGCATTCTCCCCTTTTGAACCCCTCGGCGATTCCCGTCGGATCGATCGAGGAAATCCTGCCGTCCATGCACATCCCCTGGGCCTGAATGCCGGCCTGGGCTCCCGTATAGGATCGGGCGGGTATCCCCAGGTCCTGGAGCGCGAGCGAGAAAAGGGCAGCGCTCTGCTGTTCCCCCGAAGCAAGCAACTGATCCATTTCCCGCCTGTTCATGGCGCAGGAGACCTCGCCCGCCAAGCCCAGAAGGCCTTCCGTGGTTTTCCCCATCGCCGAGACGACCACCGCAATCGAGGTCCCATTCCGAGCTTCCTCGGCCGCAATCCTCGCGGAGGACCGTATTCTTTCTGCGGTCGCCAGAGAACTGCCGCCGAATTTCATCACTTTCGTCGTCATTTCGTCACCCCCTCGCCCTTGCCCCCTGCATATCCGTGTCAAGGACGAAAAACCGCGATCGTACGCCGCTTTCCGAAAAAGCCTGGCACATGGCGATCGCCACGCGTTGCGGATTACCGCGGGAAAAGGCGAGCATGCTCGGACCCGAGCCGCTGATCGCGACACCCAGGCATTCAGGGATTTTCTTCATGCGGGCCAGAATCGCCTCGCCTCCGGGGAAAAGCCTTGCCCGAAACTGCTGGTGAAGCCGATCCTCCATGGCGAACATCAGGTTTTCCCAGTTGCCGGTCGCCCAGGAAGCGGCAAAGAGCGCTGCACGGCTCAGGTTGAATACCGCCTCCCCAAGAGAGACCTCGCGAGGCAAAGCATCGCGGGCATCGTGGGTGAGAACCTTGAAGTCGGGAACCGCAACCACAGCACTCATTCCCACCGGCATTGCCGGAAGCCTCACGTAACGGACCTCCGAACCGTTCCAGCAGCTCACGACCATTCCCCCGACGAGACATGGAACGGCATTATCCGGATGTCCTTCCAGTTCGGTCGCCAGGGTAAGCAACGCTTCCGTATCCAGAATCTTGTCCCTGAAAGCGTTCGCGATCAGAATTCCTCCAACGACTGCGGTTGCTGAACTCCCAAGGCCGCGTCCCAGAGGAATCGCGTTGATCGATCTCAACCGGAGCCCCTGGGCCGGCTGCCCCCACTTCCTGCAGGCATACTCGTAACTTTTTATCAGGAGGTTTGCCGAGGGTTGGGCCAAGTCCGGCGAACCTTCCCCGATAACCTCGATCTCGTATCGGTGATCTTCGAGGGTTTCCAGCACTTCCACATCGTTGTACAGGGAAAGGGCAAGCCCCATGGTGTCGAAACCCGAACCCAGATTCGCGCTGGTCGCCGGCAGCCTGAGGCTCAACAGGGGCCGGTTCATGAAAGCGCCTCNTCTCAGGGAGTCCCAACTCCCCTCGATCTCTATCGGTTTCGGCAACCCTTTCGTCGCCGTTTCGGTGTCCTTGAGGCCATTCCCTGTGAGGACGGCCACGACCCGTATCCCGCCGGGAAGGCTCCCCTCCCGATGAAGCTTGAAGAGTCCGGCCAGCGGGGCGCAGGAAGCCGGCTCGGCAAAGACTCCCTCCGAGGAGGCCAATCGGTGCTGAGCCTCGAGGATTTCCGCATCCGTGACGGAAACGAAACTGCCGCCGGTCATCCTTGCCGCCGCAATCGCCTTTTTCCCGCTGACGGGCCGTCCGATCCGGATCGCGGTTGCGACCGTCTCCGGGTTGTCGAACACTTCGCCTTTGACGAGCGGGCAGGAGCCCTCCGCCTGGAAACCCATCATGCGGGGAACAGAATTGGACATGCCGAGGTTTTTGTACTGCACGAAGCCCGTCCAATAGGCGGTGATGTTCCCTGCGTTCCCAACAGGAATCGCCAGCCAGTCCGGAGCTTTCCCCAATTCATCCGTCACTTCCCAGGCGGCAGTCCTCTGCCCCCACAACCGATAGGGATTGAGAGAGTTGACCAGCGTCAAGCCCATCTCCCTGCTCGCCCGGACCGCCAGGTCCAAAGCCTGGTCGAAATTTCCGCGGACGGCAAGGACACGAGCCCCGAGGGCGGTCGCCTGGGCCAACTTCCCAATGGCGACTTTTCCAGCCGGCAGGAGGACAAAACAGGGGATTCCTGCCGCAGCCGCATACGCGGCTGCTGATGCGGAGGTGTTTCCCGTCGAGGCGCAGACAACCGCTCGGGCCCCTTCCTCCAACGCCTTCGATACGGCAAGAACCATTCCCCTGTCCTTGAAGGAACCCGTCGGATTCATCCCCTCGACCTTGACGTGCAGATCGATGCCCAGCCCGTCCCCCATTCTCGCAAGCCGCAGCAGCGGGGTGTTTCCCTCTCCCAGACTCAGCCTCGGCGTCGAGTCCGTAAGGGGCAGAAGCTCGCCATACCGTTTCAGGATTCCGCTCATCGTTCATCCCTCCAGAGAATGCAAAAAGTCCCCCCGTCAGGAGACGAGGGGACTCGCGGTTCCACTCCCATTCCGCCGGGTCCTCCGGCGACACTTGGCTGCGCTGTAGGGGGCGCTCCCCGGCCCCTTATCCGCCATGGCGGCTTCGGAACCCGCTCCGGGATGGTCTTCTCCTCCCTGCCTCGGGGAAACCTTTCAGCCAAAGGATTTCCTTCTCTGTCGAGACTGTGGCGGATACTCTTCCCATCATCGCAAGAAACTGGACGACACTTGTCGCGTTGCGGGAGTTTATAACTTCTTTCGATCCTCTTGTCAAGCCTTGTGTCCACGGCGAGACTTTGATAAAATACGCCATCGAGTCCGGCATTTGTCTTCCTTTTCAAGGAGGCCCACGATGGGAAACGCAAAAATCGTTGAAGAACAGATTACCATGACCCGTGAGGGTTTCGAAAAGCTCAAGAGCGAACTGGTCAGGCTGAGAAGCGAGGGAAGGATGGAAATCGGGCGCCAGCTCGAAGAAGCGAGGGGATTCGGAGATTTGAGCGAAAACGCCGAATACCACGCGGCCAAGGAAGCCCAGGCAAAGATGGAAAGCAGGATTCTCTGGCTTGAGGCTCAACTGGGCAAGGCGAAGGTCATCGACGCGAAAGATCTCGACACCAGCCGGGTCACCCTGGGAACCACGGTGGAGATGGTCGACCTGGAAAACCAGAAAGCGTTTGTTTACACGATCGTCGGCTCGGAAGAATCCGACCCGGCACAGCTGAGGATTTCTTCCGCCAGCCCCGTTGGCCAGGCGCTGATGGGCGCCGAGGTTGGAAATGAAGTCCTCGTCAGGGCCCCAAAAGGGGTCAGAAAACTCAAGATCACCCGCATTTCGATCCCTTGACGAAAAACGGGGCCCGCCTCTTGGCGGGCCCCGTTTTCACTTTCATGGCCGCTTCCGCACGGTTTTTACCGAACTTTCCGCAATACGACTCAGAAGCTCCGGGAATTCCCATCCCGCAGCCCGCCCCGCCTTCGGCACAAGACTGGTTCCCGTCATTCCGGGTGCGGTATTGACCTCGAGAACATAGGGATCTCCATCCAGAGAAAGCCGTAGGTCAACACGGCTGTACACCCGACAGCCGAGCGCCCTGTGCGCAGCAATCGAAACCGCCTTTACCCGGGATGCGACCTCTGCGTCAAGAGGCGCCGGGCAAAGGTACTCGCTTGAACCGGGGGTGTATTTCGCCTCATACGTGTAGAAGGCAAGGCGGGGGCGGATCTCGATGATGGGCAGGGCTTGCGCAGTTTGCCCTTCACCCCAGACCGTCACGGTCAGTTCCTTCCCCGGGATGTATGCTTCCGCAAGAACGCGTTCGCTGAAGGTGCCCGCGAGACGAACCGCCTCTTCCAGACCATCGGCCGATTTGAGGATCGTGACCCCTACGGTGCTGCCGGAACAGCAGGGTTTCACGACAAGCCCCCCTCGATCCGCCATTTTCCGAAGCTCTTCGAGCGAAACGTTTCCCTCGATTTCACCATTTGAATCGATCTCGACGGACCAGGGCGTCGGAACGCCCCTTTTTCCGAAAAGCATCTTGCTGATGGTCTTATCCATCGCCAAAGCGCAAGCTTCAGGGCCGGAACCGGTATAGGGACAATCCATCAGTTCGAAGGCGGATTGAATGCGTCCATCCTCACCCCACCCTCCGTGAAGCGCGATGAAAACAAGATCGGGTCCTTCGATGCGAACCTTTTCAAGGAGCTCCGCCGGATGTTTGACGCACCCGTCGATCAGAGTGAACCCCGCCTGCGCCAGCCCTTCGAAGACAGCACTTCCGCTATTCAGGGACACTTCCCTCTCGGGGCTGTCCCCCCCGTAGGCTACAAGAATTCTCACGGATAAACCTCCCCGGAATCGAGAAATCCGTCGGTTCCCGGATCGGAAAAAAGAAGGGGCGTGTCGGGAAACGCGGCAAGTTGAAGGCGAATACCGAATTTGTCATCATCACCTGCTCGATCGTCGACGAAAAACACCTCGAAACGGTAGCATTTCCGGTCGTAGACCAGGCGATAGGCCATTTCGTGAAAACGCTCGCCGATGAGGTCATAGCCGGCCCTGACGGCCATACGCCACCTCTGCGACAGAGGCCAGTCGACCGTCTGGTAGATCTCCTCCAGCTCTTCAAGGTCATCCCAGGCCATCGGCGTCCTTCCGTCAATCCACCGACGGTCGTAGCGGCTTTCGAAACGCCAGTCCCGTCTTTCCCAACGGACACCGAGCCGCCCTTCGAGGACCGTACGATCGTCTCCCGTATCATAATCGTATCGTGTTGCCCTTCCCCACCAGAAGGGTTCCAGGGTCTCGCTGGACCCCGCCTTCCCCTTCAATTCGATTCCGAAGCCCTTCCGCTCGAATTCAAGCCCTTGCTCCTCATAGCGGCCCCAGTTTCCAAACAACCGGTACCGTGATTCGCCCGATCCTTCTCCGCCCCACCAGGGGGAAGCGACGGAAAGCTCGGGATCGCGCCACAGGGTTCCCTTATAGGTCTTACCGGCACCCTGCCGGATATCCAGACTTTCTCTCTGCGACCAGCGGAGATTCCAGAAGAAACGGCCATCATCCGCACCGGCGGATCTCAACCCCCAGGAAGGACGCCATCTTTTCTCACCTTCGTCGTCGTTGTAAAGGTAGGAGGTTTCGATAAAGGCTTCCCCGTTTTCAAAAAGTCGATACGCCGCTTCTCCCGATCCTTCGATCCCCTGGTTTGCGGAAAGGGCAAGATCCAGATCGCCAACCAGTCGCTCTCCGGATTCAAAGCCGTATCTGAAGGCAACACCCACCCCCCGGTCTCCATCATGGAACAGGGAAGGCATCAGGGGTTTCGCGCTCCCCCTCGCCAGATCGACGCGATAATCGAACGGGTAGGTGGCCAGCAGGTGTTCCTCGATGTAGATCTGAGGTTTGACCGCGACGACGCGGGTGCCGGGGATAATGAGAAGGCGCCGCGTCTTGAGCCGGTAAGCCGGGACTTCCTCCTTGCAGGTCGTGAAGGACATCTCGGCTCCGCGGATGAACAGGTCGTCGGAAGCGGTGCCTCGCGATTGCTTCGTCTTGAGCCAGCCCTTGGCCTTTGCGACCGCGATGGAGGCGAACTCGACGGAATCTCCCTCGAACCGGATCGCGTCGGCTTCCCCTCTCGTCTTGTGCATAACCCCCGCTTCTTCATCGAGACGGTACTCCAGATCGTTTCCCTCCAGAGTCCTTTCCCCGTAACGGACCCGAACGCCCCGTTCCGCCGATGACGTCGCCCTGAGACGGGTCATTTCCTCATCCAGGACGACGCTGTCGGCCGTCAGCTTCATCAAACCCCAGCGGACATGGGCGTTTCCGACCGCTTGAGCTGTGCCCGCCTGCTGGTCATAAACAACGCTGTCGGCCTCCAGGACAACTTCCCGGGGCGATGATCCCTCGTCGGCAAACGCAGCCGACTTGGGACTCCCGCACACCGCAAGCGGGAAAATGATAAAAACCAGCAGAGCCACGCGCGTCAAGGCTTTTGCCATGTTGCCCAGGCCTCCCCCGATAGAGTCACTCGGCCGTTTGGGTCGGCCATCCCGCTATTTCCTCCGGCCCGCATATCCCCTTGCCGAAGCGTGATCCCGCCTTCAAGATCCCAACGCCTTCGCTCCGGGTTCCACCGTACGGTTTTCGCTTCCAGATCCAGATCGGGGCCCTTTCTCAGGTTCGTGGCAAACACGTCTGAAAGCCGGATTTCTCCATGCGTCTCGAGGCTTCCCGATGCAGCCCGCATTTGCCACCGATCACCGCTTCTGAGGTTTGCATCAACATCCAGGGAAGAGGCCTCGACCCTCTCGTCCTGCAGCTTTCTGGCTTCTTTCGCCTGCACGCGAAAAAGGTCGCCGGAAATTTCCCTTTCAAGCTGGAGGTTTTCGATGAGGACCTGCGTCTTGGCGGTCTGGCGAGCCCGTTCAGGCAAGGAAAGGTCACGCCAGAGCACGAAAGCGCCCAAGGCCGCCACCACAGACAGGGCTAGCAGGAAACGGTCCCTGTTACGCACTCTCACCCTTCCCTTCCGAAAAAGCTGCGGCGGGAAAACCGCCGCAGCCGGATAAGCCGCAAATCATCCCCAGGTCGATCTACAGACGGAAATCAATGACGGCGGAGACACCGACACCCTGAACGCGCCGTATTCCCTGCAGGGGGTTTTCGGAATCCATCGGAACCAGGATCTTGATCCTGAGCCTCCCTTGGAAGGCCGTCTCGATCTGGGCAACCGCTTTGGTCCTTTGGACGGCGGAGCTCGGTCCCGCGACCTGCGCGGCGCCGATGGCCGTGCCGCTTCCAATGGAGACGATCGGGACCACCTTCGTCGTCTCCGTCACACCCACCTTCTGGTTAAAAGTGATCGTGTTGATGAAATCGTTGGCCGGTCCGGCAATCGCACTCACAAGGAACCCTCCGCCAACGACGCCGATCAGGTCCGTCAGGTCGACCGCAAGAGCGGCTCCCCCGAAAAGAAGGGACAGAACCACGACGGCGCCCATTAGCCGTTTCGACAATTTCAAGGTTTAACTCCTCCCCTCACGTCGTCCGAAACGGGCCCCGCTTTCATGTCTACCGGGTTGAGCATCCCGTGCAACCCCTTCGGTACCGGATAGGATGTCACGCTCGAAAGTTCGGCTGTTTCAAGGTAAAACGGTGTTCCCTCCTGGAGTACGGTCGCGTCGCCTCTCACAAGCAACCCGCCCGCCAGGCCGACGGGGCCAAGCAGGACCAATCCAAGGAAACTTGCCCCAGCCGCAGCTACGATGGAATCGTCCGCCTTCGCGGCCTTTCGCGCCCGCTCGCCCATGAAAACGGCAACGGGTTCCGGCCCCAGGGGAAGAAGCTTATCAAACGCGATACGGACTTCCGCCTTCCTTCCGAAAGATCGGGGAGGCTGGACAGAGTCGACGTGTCCGGTCACGATGCTTCCTTTGGGGGCAATCAGCAGATCGCCCAGCGTCAGATCTCCTGCAAGCCTCATCTTGACCGGGTCGCCGGTTTTGGCCGTCTTTGCGGAAAGTGTCTGACCCAGTTCAACCTTGAACACCGTCTGTGCCGGGATTTCCGCGGGGCGACCCGAGATCGGCTCCGGCAGAAGCATGCTGGTCAACCGCTCCAGGCGCATCGCCAGCGGCTTGCCGTCCTGGGAGGCCCCCTCCAGCTGCTTTTCCAGGTCTCCGATGCGCCCGGCAGCGGCCATTTCAGGGCGCACCTGCTGAAGCACCGCCCACTCGGCCACGCCGAGCTTGAAGAGAAAAGAGGGTTGTCCCGCAGATCCCTGCTTCAGGAAAGAAAGAAGGGATTGCTGTCTTTCCGAAAGGCTTCCGGGCAACTCCCTACCGAAAAGATCCTTTTCGACCTGTCCGAGCCTTGTCACCAATCCCCCTCCCTGCGTCGCTTCCTGCCCGTAGACAAGGTACTCGATTTCGCCAAGGGTTTGGAAAACCGTTTCCTCGGCACAGGCGGAAGCCGCCAGGACCAAAGTCGCGACCAGGGCCAGGAAAATCCGCATGCCTCTTTGGGAACTCTTCATCGGTGTCGCCCTCCCTTCCAGATCTGCGATGCTGCCCCCCTATTGACCGTATCTCACCGCTGCCGCCACGAATTCCCTGAACAGGGGATGAGGCCGTACCGGGCGTGATTTGAACTCGGGATGGAACTGGACACCGACAAACCAGGGATGGCCTTCCAGCTCGACGATCTCGACCAGGTCCCTGCCGGGACAGATCCCAGCCATCCGAAGACCCTGGGCACTCAGGCGTTCCCGGTATTCGTTGTTGAACTCGTAGCGATGCCGGTGGCGCTCATGGATAAGCGCCTGTCCGTAGGCAAGGCCGGCAAGCGTCCCGGGAAGCGGTTCGCAAGGATACGCTCCCAGCCTCATCGTGCCGCCCATGTTGCAGATATGCCGCTGCTCTTCCATGAGATGGATGACCGGATTCGGGGTTCCCGGATCGATCTCCGAGCTGTGAGCCGCCGCAATACCGCAGACGTTCCGCGCAAACTCCACCACGGCAACCTGCATCCCCAGGCACAGCCCGAAGTAGGGAATCCCGTTTTTTCTGGCGTACCCCGCTGCAGCGATCTTGCCTTCGATCCCCCGGGAGCCGAACCCTCCCGGGACGAGGATGCCCTGCACTCCTTCGAGGAGCTCGGAAGGCCCCAGCCTTTCCACCTCTTCCGCCTCCACCGGTCGGAGGCGAACCTTGACCCGGTTGTGAACCCCGGCATGCGTCAGCGCCTCGACGACGCTGAGGTAGGCGTCCTTATGGCTGACGTATTTGCCCACCATGGCGATTTCAACCTCGCCGGCCGGATGCAGGAAGCTGTCCACAAAAGCGCTCCAATCTCCAAGGTCGGGTTCCTTTTCCGCTGGAAGGCCCAACCGCCTCAGGACGATCCGGTCGAAGCCCTGTCGGTAAAGCTGCAGGGGAACGTTGTAGATCGTCTCCTCGTTCAGCGCCTCAACCACGCTGTCTTTCGCCACATTGCAGAAAAGGGCGATCTTGTCCCTGATCTCGTTGCCGAGTTCATACTGGGAACGGCAAACGATGATATCCGGCTGGATCCCGATCCGTCTCAACTCGTTCACGCTGTGCTGGGTCGGCTTCGTCTTGAGTTCGCCGGCGGCCGAAATATAGGGGATCAGGGTGACGTGACAATAGAGGACGTTTTCCCGCCCGACCCGGGACACGATCTGTCTGATCGCTTCGAGGAAGGGCAGGCCCTCGATGTCGCCGACCGTCCCGCCGATCTCGGCGATGACGACGTCGTTTTCGTCCGCAACCCGAAGGATGCGCTCCTGGATCTCGTTGGTGATGTGGGGAATGACCTGTACGGTGGCTCCGAGATACCGACCTTCTCTTTCCTTCGAGATGACCGATGAATAGATCTTCCCCGTCGTGACGTTATTGTCGCAGACGAGGGATTCGTCGACGAACCGTTCGTAGTGTCCCAGGTCTAGATCGGTTTCGGCGCCATCGTCGGTCACGAAAACCTCTCCGTGCTGGAACGGATTCATCGTCCCCGCATCGACATTGATGTACGGGTCCATCTTGATGATGGAGACCTTGAGCCCCCGCTTCTTCAGGAGAGTCCCCAGGGAGGCGGCTGTGATTCCCTTCCCCAGCGAAGAAACGACCCCACCGGTGACAAATACGAACTTCGGCTTTTTTTCCATGGCGCCTCCCCAGGTTTTAGGGCCCCGTTTCACAAGGACCTTTTCGTTCACGCAAATCAAGAAGGCCCCGTCTCGCCCCTCTTATCATAACCGAGTCGATCGAGGCCTTCATGCGTCATTCTACGGGCAATCCCGCTTTTAGCGCAGAACCCGCAGCGGGTTGATCGGCCTCCCGTTCACTCGCACCTCGAAATGGAGGTGGCTTCCCGTGGAACGCCCCGTGCTGCCCACCGCAGCGACTGTCTGCCCCTGCTGCACACGGCTTCCGGACCTGACCATCAGGCGGCTGCAGTGGCCGTACAGTGTGGTGTACCCTCCTCCGTGATCCACAACGACCGTTCGACCGTATCCGCTCATCCAGCCGGCGTAGACCACCACTCCAGACTTCGAGACAACGATCGCACGTCCGCTGGGACCTTTGATATCCAACCCGGTGTGGAAGTCTCGTCTTCCGGAGAATGGGTCCCCTCGCCAGCCGAAGCGGCTGTTGATCTTCCCCACCACCGGCCACCGGAACGACCGCGAGTAGGCCGCACCGGACGGAGCCGGAACGCTCACGCCCCCGATTCGCTTCCTCGGTTTGGGAGCCTCATCCCGGGTATCTTCGAGGGGTTTCGCTCCCGGGACGAAAATCTCCTTCCCGGCTGCGAGTTCCTTCTCGCTTCCCATGCCGTTGGCCGACAGAATCGCCTCCGGGAAACTGCCGAACCTTTTTGCGATCCCGGCCACGGTGTCTTTCTTCCTGACCTTGTAGAGAATACCGTCCTGGTTGGGAATCCTCAGGACCGTGCCCAGCTTCAGGTAATCGGGGTTCTTGATCGTGTTGCAGCCGAACAGCGTGTTGATGTCCAGGTTGAAGGCGTTCGCGATGGACCACAGGCTGTCTCCCTGTTTGACCGTGTAGTTGGCGATGATCAACAGCTTGGCCTGCTTCTGCCGTTCCAGTTCAAGTTTTTTCAGGCGGCGGATTTCCTTCAGGACAGCCAACACATCCGATTCCGTGTTGGGGACAAGGATCCGCTGTCCGCCCAGAACGCTGTCAGGATCCTTGATCTCGTTGGCGACGCTCAGGGACTTCATGGAGATATGGTAATGATCGGCGATCTGGGACAGGGTTTCCCCATCCGCCACCGTGTGAACCTTCCACGGCTGCGTTCCCTCGGCGGCATCGCCGGATGCGGGCTCCGGCGACTCAGAGCCCGAAGGCGTGCCGGGCACCTCCTGCAGGATCACCTCCTCGTCGTTCAGGGAGGGGGCTCCTGGCAAAGGACCGATTCCCATCCCCTGGAGAAGGGACAATCCCGCTTGGGGTTTTTCCGCCGCTTCGGCAATATCCGCCCTCAGGGTGTTCGACACGTCGACGATGAGGAAGCCTTCTTCTATCCTGCCGTCCGATTCGGGCATTTCAGTCGGCAGGTCGCTCCATAGGCCACCGGCCTTGTTGCCGGCGGAAACGGTCAGTACCGTCGCTCCGCAAAGCAGGAGCACCATGACGATCCAGAAGCCCAGCCTCCCGCTCCGGATCCGGTGTTTTCGATGTGGCCTGAAGCCGCGTCTCTGCACGCCCATCACCTCGCAAACCTTCTCAGGAAAGCTTGATCGTCGCCAGGAAATCCTTGTTGCAGGCCGTATTCTTCAGTTTGTCGATGACCAGGCCCAGAACCTCCGCCTCGTCGGCATTGACGATCCTCCGACGAAGAATCCACAGGCGCTGCAGCTCGTCCTCGTCCAAGAGCAGTTCTTCCTTCCGGGTACCCGACCGGGTAATGTCGATCGCGGGGAAGAGGCGCTGTTCCGCCAATTTGCGCGACAACTGCACTTCCATGTTGCCCGTTCCTTTGAATTCTTCATAGATGACGTCGTCCATCCGGCTGCCTGTTTCCACAAGGGAAGTCCCGATCACGGTGAGGCTTCCTCCCTCCTCGATGTTGCGGGCCGCACCGAAGAAGCGCTTCGGGAAATACAGGGCGGCGGGGTCCATGCCTCCGGACAGCGTCCGGCCGGAAGGCGGAACGATCAGGTTGGAAGCCCGCGCAAGACGAGTGATCGAATCAAGAAGAAGAACCACGTCCTTACCGACTTCGACAAGCCGTTTAGCTTTTTCCAGGGCCAGGTTTGCCACGCGCATGTGCTCTTCTGCGGGCCGGTCGAACGTCGAGGCGATCACCTCGCCGTCTACCGAGCGCGCCATGTCGGTGACCTCCTCGGGACGTTCGTCGATCAGGAGGACCATGAGTAGAACCTCGGGGTGGTTCATCGTGACGGCATTCGCGATCTTCTTCAGGAGGGTGGTTTTCCCTGCCTTCGNGGGAGAGACGATCAGTGCACGCTGCCCCTTGCCGATCGGGGCGAACAAATCCACCAGGCGTGTCGACACTTCTTTCGATTCGGTTTCGAGCTTCAGTCGCTCGTTTGGGAAAATCGGAGTCAAGGCCTCGAAATGAGGCCTCTTTCGGGCGTTCTCGGGGTCGGCAAAGTTGACCATCTCTACCCGAAGAAGGGCCTCGTAATGTTCCTGGTCCTTTGGAGGGCGGATCAGCCCCCAGACAACATCCCCGTTTCGGAGGCCGAACCTGCGGATCTGGGAAAGGGAAAGGTAGATATCGTGATCGCTCGGCAGGAGTCCTTTGGGGCGGAGAAAACCGAATCCCTCGGGCAGGGTTTCAAGCGTACCGCCTCCGAAGCGGTACCCCTGGCTTTCCGCATTGGCCTTCAGGACCGCGACGAGAAGATCTTCCTTGCGGCGGCAGGAGGAGCAGCCTACCGCCCCCAGTTCCTTCGCGATCTTCTTCAGTTCAGTGACGGTGAGAGAGGCCAGTTTCCCGTACGAATAGCGGGGTCTGGGAGTGGCTGCTTCTGGGGTTTCGACACCGTTCTGCGGAGTCGCTTCGACCTGGACTTGCCCGTTCGTCATCTCGTTATCCGCCATGCGACTTTTTCTGAACCTCCCAGTCCGCGAGGAACTTCCTCAACCCGCTGTCCGTCAGCGGGTGATGGAACATCTGCTCAAGGACCTTGTACGGGACCGTCGCGATATGGGCCCCGTAGAGGGCGGCCTCGAACACGTGCCGAGGATGCCTCAGGCTGGCGGCAATCACCTGTGTCTGGATGCCCTGGACATCGAAGATCTCGACGATGTCCCTGACAAGCCCCGACCCGTCTTCTCCGATGTCGTCCAGCCGGCCCACAAAGGGGCTGACATAGCTGGCTCCGGCAGCGGCCGCAAGCAGGGCCTGCTGCGGGGAGAATACGAGAGTGACGTTGGTGGGAATCCCCTCCTGGTAGAGTGCCCGAACCGCCCCCATTCCATCGGGGATCATCGGAATCTTCACCACCACGTTCGGTGCCAGCGAAAAGAGCCTTCGCGCCTCGAGGATCATCGCGTCGGTCGACGTGGAGAGCACCTCGGCGCTGATCGGCCCCTCCACAATCGAAGCGATTTCTCTGATTCGGGTCGAAAAATCGACCCCTTCCTTCGCAACGAGGGTGGGATTCGTCGTGACACCCGAAAGGACACCCCACTCGACTCCTTGCCTGATTTCATCCAGATTTGCCGTATCGAGGAAAATCTCATTTTTTGATTCCTTTCACCCTTCTATTTGCCGGGAGGTTTGATTGTGAATTCGACTTTCGCCCGCTGACGGCCGTTGAGGTCGATGGAAACATGGTTTGACCCGACCGGCAAGGGAGAAGCGTCTTCTTTCAGGAGGTAAAAGACCTTGTTGCCGTTGCCGGCCGCCAGGGATACGTTTTCCTGGTAAATGAGGCGATTTTCGTGAACCCATTCGATACGCAGGCGATCCCCTTCATGGGCACCCTGGTAGTTGAAGGTCAGGCAAAGCTGGCGGCTGCCGTAGGGGAAAGACGAACCCGGGTTGAGGGGCTGAAGTTTTTCGTCGAGGTCCTCGCAGACGATGACTTGGGAGAGCTTGGAAGGGTTCCCTGACGAATGCGTGACGGACACCCCAAGCGATCAGAACGACGGCAAGCCAACGAGGACCATCAGGCGAAGGAGCGCCACTTTCCGGATTCTGGCCATAGCTTAACACCCATCCTCCCCGAATGGCAACCAGAAGAGAAGGGTTTCGTTCCCCTTCTGGCACTACCCCGGACACTTTACCATGGGTATAGTGGAGGCGCAAGAAAACCTCAGATCAGGAGTGATCCGTCATGAACGAAATAACCAAACCCGGGGCTACAGGCGCGAAACGAGTTGCGCTGGGCGGCCTGCTGGTGGCCTGCGTGACCGCTGCAACGCTCCTGAGCCTNCCTCTTCCCGGTTTTCGTCTTTACTTCNNAAACATGGGCGAAGGCATCCTCTACACCATCGCCCTGACCAAGGGCCCTTTCTACGGCGCCGCAGCTGGCGGCATCGGGGCTTCTCTGGCCGACCTCATCCTCGGATACCCGCTCTGGGCTCCCTTCACTCTCGTCATCAAGGGTCTGGAGGGCTTCCTCGTGGGAGCCTTGAGGAAAAAGCGTCTGCCGGCCCTTGCAGTCGGGATGAGCGTCATGATCGCGGGCTACACGACCCTTGCCGGAATTCTTTACGGATGGAAGGCCNNGGCGCCCGTAGAATTTTTTACCGACGTTCTCCAGACTGGAATCGGCGCTGGCGTCGCCCTGCTTTTGACAAAGGCCCTCGAACGCTTTACGGGCAAGAATTAGCCCCCCGGAGATTGCTTTTCGTAGGCTTTCCTTACGGCCTCCACCAAAAGAAGATTCTCCGCTTCAGAAAAACCGTCAACGGTTCTCTCTCCCGTTTTTTCGTTGCCCCATCGACCGCACCCGAAAGCGCCATTCTTTCGAGCATGGCGCTTTCTTCTTCCTCAGAGTGCCCCACCCATTTCCCCGCCGATACGGGACAGGAGGGCGGCAAGCGCGTAGCATCCCCAGTTGGAAACGTCCACCGGCAGGCAGAAATCCGCCTCTACGGCGCACAGGCAAGGAACCGAAAAGGTCGGAAACAAAGATCCTTGAGGCTCGGTCCCAGCGAGCCCATTCCGGTTTCGTTTCCGCCATCCCCGATGGCGATGCACAGGAATTCCCCTTTCCCGCGCAGGTGAGACCGCCTGATCCAGAGGCAATGTCCAGTCGGAGATGTCTTCCCCCCGCATGTTGTAATAGGAACCATCCCGTGCCTCCCCAGACGTTCCACGTAGACGAGGCAATCCGGTCCGCTCTTCAGCACTTCTTCGGCACCGGAAACCGCTGCAACGGCGGGGCCCCCGATTGCTCCCGAGGCGGCCTCGACCACGTCGAGACAGAAAGGATCGGTCACGATGAGACATGTCTTTCCAAGCCGCTGAAGGGCCCTGCCAAGAACTGCGCTTCCCGGCGGCCCATCCGTTTCGGCCCGCCTGGGTCTCTGGAACGAGAAATCCCGTGACGATCACCACTGAAGCCGCTTTCCCAAGTCGGAGGGCGGCTTCGAAAAACGTGTCCGCACGGCAGAGACGCGGGGCCTTTCGTCCCGCACGATCAGCCGCCACAAGGCCGCAGAGGCCAACCGCCAACTCCTTCAGATACTCAAGATTTCGATCAGGGACAGCAGTTCGGGATTCAGGCATTTCTTCTCCTCCCAGGCTATCGGCAACGGAGCGGTCCGCATCTTCCCGCCGCGCACGCCCACCATCTTGCCGCGTTCACCCGCAGACAGCGCCTGCACTGCGCGAATCCCCATCCGGGAAGCGAGAACCGTGTCAAAAGACGTTGGACTTCCGCCCCTCAGAACGTGTCCCANAACCGTTACGCGTGCTTCGTACCCACCTGTGTCCATCAGAGCTTCCTTAAGGGATTGGGCGGGCATGACGCCTTCGGCGAGGATGATCATCGAATGCGTCTTCCCTCTTTTCCTTGAATAGTGCAGCTTGTCGATAATGCGACCCAGACTGAAGGGAATCTCCGGAACGATCGCCGCCTCGGCTCCGCTGGCCGCCCCCACTTCGAGAGCCAAAAAACCCGTATGTCGCCCCATGACCTCGACGATGAAAAGGCGATCATGGCTCGATGCCGTATCCCGAAGTTTCTGCACCGCTTCCAACCCCGTGTTCACGGCCGTATCGAAGCCGATCGTCTCATCCGTTCCCGCGATGTCGTTATCGATGGTCCCAGGCAGACCGATGACCGGGAACCCTTTCTTGTGAAGCTCCCAGGCCCCCTTGTACGATCCTTCGCCGCCAATCACGACCAATCCGTCGATACGAGCATCCTCAAGTCTTGTCAGCGCCTCCCGCTGACCTTCTTCCGTCCTGAAGCGCTCGCTCCGCGCCGTCCTAAGGAAAGTGCCTCCCCGATGAATGATGCTCCCGACGCTTCCCTTTTCGAGGGGGATGAAATCACCTTCCAGCAATCCCTCGTACCCTCTTTGGACGCCGATGACCTCCATCCCGCTGTAAATCGCGGCTCGGGTCACCGCCCGTATGGCCGCGTTCATGCCGGGAGAGTCACCCCCGCTCGTCAGTACTGCGATACGCTTGAGGTCGGACATCTTCAATCCCCGCCTTTTCCTCTTCACAAAAACGGGGCGCCTAAAGGCGCCCCACCGTTTTCCGAAAACCTCCGGCTATTGTTTCTGCAGCTCGGTCATCCGGGCCTGAATCTTCTCGATCTCGACCTTCAACTGATCGAGTTTTCCTTCCAGATCCTTCCTCTCGCCATTCAGCTTCTCAAGTCTCCGGATCAGACGGTCCATCTCCAGCTTTGCTCCGGCCCTGCCTGCGAAGAGCCTTTCCGGATTGTCGTTTGCGACATCCCAGATGAACTCTGCCGTTTTCGCGCGCATGGTCATGCTGATCGATCCGCTGATCTCCAGCTTGACCGATTTCGCACCCTTAAGCAGGTCCTTGCCGGTCTTCTCATCAAACCTGGGGAAATAAACGAGGCCTTCGATCTTGTCGATAACCCGCATATTCAGGCGGGGGTCGTAATCCTTGGGCTTGTAGCGCTTCCCGCCGATCCACAGCCAGACCTGTTCCCCAAAAGGCGCCATGTGCAGGGCCGCGCCGCGGTTGTCGAAAGCCAGCTTGACCGGAATCGTTTCTTCAATGTTGAGGGTTTTCAGGAACTGGTATTTGTAGCGGTCCAGTTCGTCCGCCGTCCAGAGGTTCCGATCGGCCTCCTGCTGAATCGTGGCCTCGATGAACTCCGCAGAATAGTACGTTGCGCTGATCGAAAGGGAATCCCCGCGATCCGCGAAATCCTTGCTTTTCGACCAGCGCCCCAGCACCGAATCGTAGGGAGACGCCCAGGCCGTCGCCGAGACGAGAACTGCAAGAAGAGCCACGAAACCCGGGATCCAGGACTTGCGCATGCATCGATCACTCCAGTCGTGAAAATAAAAAATGGGGCGGGAGCATGAGCTCCCACCCCAAGTCTAGCATACTTTCCTAGAAGTTGACCGTGGTGCGGAACCAGACCATGTTGTCGTCCCAACCGGCAAGGTCGACGAGATCGCTGTCTAGTTTGTCGTAACCCACTTCGAACCAGAGGTTCGGGGTGTAGTTGTAGCGGACGCTTGCCGTATAGCCCGTGTAGTCAAGGAAGCTCGGCGCGCCGGACATCAGCTGGTCTTCGTCGACATCCACGTTGATATACCGGACGTACGTCCACCACTGGTCGTTCCACTTCTGCTTCGCAACGATGTTCAAAACCGTCGAATCGGCAAGTGCAGCTCCGAAACCGATTCCAGCGTACGACGTCGCTCCGAAGATGCTGTTCGTCAACGCCCAGGCATAGGGATCGGCGTTAAGGAAAAGGAAGCCCTGATCGATCTGAGCGTACTCGATCCACAGGTCGGTGAACTTCAGAGCATCCTGTTTCACGTCGATGATCGCCTTCCATGCGGACGGGGAATCGAGACCGACCGCATCAACAAACGCGCTGTAATCCCCGCCGTCCAGATCCTGCATGAAATACTGTCCCTTGAAGGCGATGTTCTCGTTGAAGTTCACGATGATGTCGCCCCACAGCGTGGAATCGCTGATCTTACCGGCGCTGTAGTATTCGGTCGGGCCGGAATCAGGGTAAACGTAGATGCCGAGATCGTGGAAATCCGATTTCACGTAGTTGACCGCTGCATGAAGATTCTCGTTGAAGTCGAAGGCAAGCCGTGCGCCGTAGACGTAGCGGTCAGAAGCGATCGAGCTGATGTCTGCGCTCGGGATGAAATCCGAGATGAAATCGGCCATATCACTCGTCAAAAGCGTGTAGTCCTCTTCGTGGGCGACGAACATCTCGAAGCTGCCCATGGAGAAGGGCTTCTTGAACCAGATCGCCGTGGCGAGCGGGTCGAAGTCGGTGACGTAGGCGTCGTTCATCATGTAGCCGGCGAAGTCGGTGGCGTAGAAGTCGCCTTCCCAGTCGAGCGGGAAGCGGCCCACCTGGGCGGTGACGTCCCAGGGAAACTGGATCGTCGCATAGGCGCGGTTCACTTTCAGCGCATCGCCGCCGCCGCCCTGCAGACGGACGTTCAGCGTCACCTTGTCGTCGACGTACTTCGTGATGTTCCAGCGGAAGCGGTCAACGCTCCAGTTGGAATCCTGGTCGACGCCCCATGCGTTGCTGGAGCCGTCCGGAGTGGCAAATTCCCCATCTTCGGACCACTTCGCTGTGAAGCGGAAGTTCCGCCGAANCTTCCAGCCGCCGATCCTCTCCTCGAGAACCGCCACGCGGGCATCCAGCTTGTCCACCTTCACGCCCAGCGCGTCGAGCTCGCTCTTGAACTCGACAACCAGCTTCTTCAGCATCTCCAGGTCCTGCTTGCTGGCCTTGTTCATGTCCACGTTGGCCAGGGCGCGGGCCACAACGGCGGCCAGTTCGTAACGGGTGGCCGGCTGGGGTCCCTTGTAGGCGCCGTCGGGATAGCCGACGACGATCCCGTTGGCGGCAAGCTGCGCAACGGCGTCATAGGCCCAGTGGTTCATGGGCACGTCGGCGAACGGGTTCGCGGCGAACGCCGGAGCGGCGAAGGCCACGAGGGCCGCGACTGCGATCAATGCAAACAGTTTCTTCATGTGGATTACAACCCCCTTGGTTGTGTGTGGTTTTTGCGGTCTTTCCGGGGGGTCGATCCGGGTTCGGTCCGTGAAGTGTCCACGTTTCCTTCACACGCCTTCTCCCTTTTCTCCCTCTCCGGTCCGATCCGCCTTCATAATCCGCTCTCCCTTGTTGGCTGGGGTTGGTGCACCTCCTTCCGTGCCTTCCGGGGTCGTCGCGGAATTCGAAGCTTCTTCGTATCCAAGGTTTAATTATCAAAGAACAATAAAGGCGCGCTTGAATTCTAACTCCTATATTATTTTGCACAATAGGTCTTTAGTCCCAGGGTTCAAGATCACTTTGGATTCAGCAACAGAGAAGGCCGGCTTTCGCCGGCCTTCTCTTCGGATCATCCGATTTAGAAGTTGACCGTGGTGCGGAACCAGATCATGTCGTCTGCCCAGTTGATGTAATCGACCGCATCGCTGTCGATCTTATCGTAGCCGAGCTCGAACCAGAGGTTCGGAGTGTAGTTGTAGCGCACGCTGGCCGTATATCCCGTGTAATCGAGTTCGTCGACATCATCCAGGTCGACGTTGATGTACCGGACATAGGTCCACCACTTGTCGTTCCACTTCTGCTTCGCAACGACGTTCAGGACCGTCGTGTCGACGATCGCTGCGCCCACACCCACGCCGAAGTAGGAACCCGCCTTGAAGATGCTGCTCTGAAGGGCCCAGGCATAGGGGTCGGCGTTCATGAACATGAAGTTCTGGTCGATCTGGGCGTACTCGATCCACAGATCCGTGAACTTCAGCGCGTCCTGTTTCACGTCGATGATCGCCTTCCAGGCGGACGGGGAGTTGTCTGCGATTCCGACGAGATCATCGAGATCCTGGACGAAGTATTGGCCCTTGAAGGCGATATTCTCGTTGAAGTTCACGATGATGTCGCCCCACAGGGTGCCCACGTCTATCCCGCTGATTTCGATGAATCCATCGCCGGGGATCTCAAAGACATGCGGAAAACTCTCGTAAAAATCGTTCTTTACATAGTTCGCGGCCACATGGAGGTTTTCGTTGAAATCAAAAGCCAGACGGGCACCGTAGAGGTACCGGTCGCTCGTGATTCCGGCGTGGGAACTGATCGGGAAGTCCTCGGTCGTCAGGCTCACGTCCTCGTCGTGGGCGACGAACATCTCGAAACTGCCCATGGAGAAAGGCTTCCTGAACCACACGGCCGTGGCGAGCGGGTCGAAGTCGGTGACGTAGGCGTCGTTCATCATGTAACCCGCGAAATCGGTGGCGTAGAAGTCGCCTTCCCAGTCGAGCGGGAACCGGCCGATGTTGGCGGTGATGTCCCACGGGAACAGGATCGTGGCATAGGCTCGGTTCACTTTCAGGGCATCTCCCCCGCCGCCCTGCAGACGGACGTTCAGCGTTACCTTGTCGTCCACGTACTTCGTGATGTTCCAGCGGAAGCGATCCACGCTCCAGTTCGATTCCTGGTCCACGCCCCAGATATTCGTGGACCCATCGGGAGCAGCCGCACCGATCCCGATGAACGGAGGCAGTTCCTGACTGAGAGGACCGTCGTCGTCGGACCACTTCGCGGTGAAGCGGAAGTTCCCGCCGAACTTCCAGCCGCCGATCCTCTCCTCGAGAACCGCCACGCGGGCATCCAGCTTGTCCACCTTCACGCCCAGCGCGTCGAGCTCGCTCTTGAACTCGACCACCAGCTTCTTCAGCATCTCCAGGTCCTGCTTGCTGGCCTTGTTCATGTCGACGTTGGCCAGGGCGCGGGCCACAACGGCGGCCAGTTCGTAACGGGTGGCCGGCTGGGGTCCCTTGTAGGCGCCGTCGGGATAGCCGACGACGATCCCGTTGGCGGCAAGCTGCGCAACGGCGTCATAGGCCCAGTGGTTCATGGGCACGTCGGCGAACGGGTTCGCGGCGAACGCCGGAGCGGCGAAGGCCACGAGGGCCGCGACTGCGATCAATGCAAACAGTTTCTTCATGTGGGTGTCAACCCCCTTGGTTGTTGTATCGCGGTCTTCCCGGGGGCGATCCCGGCTCGGTCCGTGAAGTGTCCACGTTTCCTTCACCCGCCTTCTCCCTTTTCTCCCTCTCCGATCCGATCCGCCTTCATAATCCGCTCTCCCTTGTTGGCTGGGAGTTGTGCACCTCCTTTCGGGCCTTCCGGGGTCGTCGCGGAATCGAAGCGTTTCTGTATCCAAGGTATGACAGCCTGTATCAGGAGATATTCCAAGTAAAAACAACTATTTGTTGATTATACAACAACTCGTCTTCGGTTTGATTGATTTTCTTTACATTCTTTCTCCAATTAAAAAGGGGCCGGCTTTCGCCGGCCCCCTCTCGCTGCGGTTCTGATGGAATGACTAGAAGTTGACGGTGGTGCGGAACCAGATCATGTCGTCGCCTTCCCAACGGCTGGCGCGCCACTCATGATCCAGATCGATCTTGTCGTAGCCGAGCTCGAACCACAGGTTCGGGGTGTAGTTGTACCGAACGCTGGCGGTGTAGGCCTTGTAGCTGTGCCAATCGGAATCGGCGTCGACGCTCATGTAGCGGACATACGTCCACCACTGGTCGTTCCACTTCTGCTTCGCAACGGCCAACAGGATGTTGACGTCGTTGTCGGTGTAGTAACCCTGCCAGTCCTCGTGGAGGTACGGGCTGGTCTCGCCAAGCGTCCAGGCGTAAGGATCAGCATTCGCGAAAACGAAGCCTTCCTCGATCTGGGCGTATTCGACCCACAGGTCCGTGAACTTCAGCATGTCCTGGCTGAACGTCACGATGGCCTTCCAGGCGCTGGCATCCCAGCCCCAGTCGGTGTCCTGCGTGAAGTACTGGCCCTTGAAAGCAACGTTCTCGTTGAAGTTCACGATGACATCGCCCCACAGGGTCGAGAAGTCCTCGGCATCCTGATAGTCATACTTCACCCAGTTGGCCGCGAAGGAGAGATTCTCGTTGAAGTTGAAGGCCAGACGGGCGCCGTACTGGTAGTAGTCATCCTCGTCCTCGTTGTGGGCAACGAACATCTCGAAGTTGCCCATCTCGAAGGGCTTCGTGAACCACATAGCCGTGGCGAGCGGATCATAGTCGGTGACGTAGGCGTCGTTCATCATGTAGCCGGCGAAGTCGGTGGCGTAGAAGTCGCCTTCCCAGTCAAGCGGGAACCGGCCCACCTGGGCGGTGATGTCCCAGGGGAACTTGATCGTCGCATAGGCGCGAACCACGTCGAGGGAATTGCCGCCGCCGCCCTGCAGACGGACGTTCAGCGTCACCTTGTCGTCGACGTACTTCACGATGTTCCAGCGGAAGCGGTCAACGCTCCAGTTGGAATCCTGGTCGACGCCGTAGAAGTTGTCGTCGTCGGCCCACTTCGCGGTGAAGCGGAAGTTTCCGCCGAACTTCCAGCCGCCGATCCTCTCCTCGAGAACCGCCACGCGGGCATCCAGCTTGTCCACCTTCACGCCCAGCGCGTCGAGCTCGCTCTTGAACTCGACAACCAGCTTCTTCAGCATCTCCAGGTCCTGCTTGCTGGCCTTGTTCATGTCGACGTTGGCCAGGGCGCGGGCCACAACGGCGGCCAGTTCGTAACGGGTGGCCGGCTGGGGTCCCTTGTAGGCGCCGTCGGGATAGCCGACGACGATCCCGTTGGCGGCAAGCTGCGCAACGGCGTCATAGGCCCAGTGGTTCATGGGCACGTCGGCGAACGGGTTCGCGGCGAACGCCGGAGCGGCGAAGGCCACGAGGGCCGCGACTGCGATCAATGCAAACAGTTTCTTCATGTGGATTACAACCCCCTTGGTTGTGTGTGGTTTTGCGGTCTTTCCGGGGGGTCGATCCGGGTTCGGTCCGTGAAGTGTCCACGTTTCCTTCACACGCCTTCTCCCTTTTCTCCCTCTCCGGTCCGATCCGCCTTCATAATCCGCTCTCCCTTGTTGGCTGGGGGTTGGTGCACCTTCTTCCGTGCCTTCCGGGGTCGTCGCGGCATTCGAAGCTTCTTTGTATCCAAGGTTAGACTGTCAAGTTGCGACAAAAAGACCACGGCAATTTTATCACCTTCAGGTCATAAAACAATAGGCCTGAAGTCCCATAGGTTTCTTTTCAAGCCTTACAACAAAAGGGCTGGCTCTCGCCAGCCCCTTTTCCACTTCGGATTTCTAGAAATTGACGGTGGTGCGGAACCACACCAGATCGTCTCCGAAATCGCCCGTATCCCAATCCGGTTCGATCTTGTCGTAGCCGAGCTCGAACCACAGGTTCGGGGTGTAGTTGTAGCGGATGCTCGCTGTGTAGTCCTTGTAGCTGTATTCATCATAGTCGGAATCCGCTGAGAAGTACCGGACATAGGTCCACCACTGGTCGTTCCACTTCTGGTGCGCAACGATGTTCAGGATGGTCGTGTCGCCGTAGGCGTATGCGCCCGAGATTCCGGAAGAAAGGAACGGGCTCCCGTCCAGGGTCCAGGCGTACGGATCCGCATAGGGGAAGAAGAACCCTTCGTCGATCTGGGCGTACTCGATCCACAGGTCGGTGAACTTCAGGGCATCCTGCTTCACGTCGAGAATCGCCTTCCAGGCGCTTGGGGAGTCGATCGAACCCCAGGCCCAGTACGAATCGTTGTCCTCCACGAAGTACTGGCCCTTGAAGGCGATGTTCTCATTGAAATTCACGATGATGTCGCCCCACAGGGTCGAGAAGGTGTCCAGATCCTGGTAGTCATACTTCACGTAGTTGGCCGCGACCGAGAGGTTCTCGTTGAAGTTGAAGGCCAGCCGGGCGCCGTAGCGATAGTAATCGTCCCCGTTGTTGCCTTCCTCGTTGTGGGCGACGAACATCTCGAAGCTGCCCATCTCGAAGGGCTTCTTGAACCACACGGCCGTTTCGAGCGGGTCAAAGTCGGTCATGTAGGCGTCGTTCATCATGTAGCCGGCGAAGTCGGTGGCGTAGAAGTCGCCTTCCCAGTCGAGCGGGAAGCGGCCGATGTTGGCGGTGATGTCCCAGGGGAACTGGATCGCCGCGTAGGCGCGAACCACGTCGAGGGAATTGCCGCCGCCGCCCTGCAGACGGACGTTCAGCGTCACCTTGTCGTCGACGTATTTCACGATGTTCCAGCGGAAGCGGTCAACGCTCCAGTTGGAATCCTGGTCGACGCCGTAAGGATTGTCTTCGTCGGCCCACTTCGCGGTGAAGCGGAAGTTTCCGCTGAACTTCCAGCCGCCGATCCTCTCCTCGAGAACCGCCACGCGGGCATCCAGCTTGTCCACCTTCACGCCCAGCGCGTCGAGCTCGCTCTTGAACTCGACAACCAGCTTCTTCAGCATCTCCAGGTCCTGCTTGCTGGCCTTGTTCATGTCGACGTTGGCCAGGGCGCGGGCCACAACGGCGGCCAGTTCGTAACGGGTGGCCGGCTGGGGTCCCTTGTAGGCGCCGTCGGGATAGCCGACGACGATCCCGTTGGCGGCAAGCTGCGCAACGGCGTCATAGGCCCAGTGGTTCATGGGCACATCGGCGAACGGGTTCGCGGCGAACGCCGGAGCGGCGAAGGCCACGAGGGCCGCGACTGCGATCAATGCAAACAGTTTCTTCATGTGGATTACAACCCCCTTGGTTGTGTGTGGTTTTTGCGGTCTTTCCGGGGGGTCGATCCGGGTTCTGTCCGTGAAGTGTCCACGTTTCCTTCACACGCCTTCTCCCTTTTCTCCCTCTCCGGTCCGATCCGCCTTCATAATCCGCTCTCCCTTGTTGGCTGGGGGTTGGTGCACCTCCTTCCGTGCCTTCCGGGGTCGTCGCGGCATTCGAAGCTTCTTTGTATCCAAGGTTAGACTGTCAAGTTGCTTTATACACCCATGCAATTTTACCACTTTCATATCACTAAGCAATAGATCTTCCGACCCAGTGGTCTGTCGATCTTCCGGTTGCCTTGACAAAAAAAACAGGGGCCGGTTTTCGCCGGCCCCTGCCCCTTCTCCATTTCGGATTTCTAGAAATTGACGGTGGTGCGGAACCACACCAGATCGTCTCCGAAATCGCCCGTATCCCAATCCGGGTCGACCTTGTCGTAGCCGAGCTCGAACCACAGGTTCGGGGTGTAGTTGTAGCGGACGCTGGCGGTGTAGTCCTTGTAGCTGTATTCATCATAGTCGGAATCCGCTGAGAAGTACCGGACATAGGTCCACCACTGGTCGTTCCACTTCTGGTGCGCAACGATGTTCAGGATGGTCG
Source organism: Synergistales bacterium (assembly GCA_015657435.1). Taxonomy (GTDB): domain Bacteria; phylum Synergistota; class Synergistia; order Synergistales; family 79-D21; genus 79-D21. The sequence goes on from JADLKH010000001.1 coordinate 112,384, forward strand.
TGTCGCCGTAGGCATAGGCGCCGATCCCACCGGAGCTAAGGAACGGGCTCGCGTCCAGCGTCCAGGCGTACGGATCGGCGTTCGCGAAGAAAAAGCCCTCGTCGATCTGGGCGTACTCGATCCACAGGTCGGTGAACTTCAGGGCATCCTGCTTCACGTCGAGAATCGCCTTCCAGGCGCTTGGGGAGTCGATCGAACCCCAGGCCCAGTACGAATCGTTGTCCTCCACGAAGTACTGGCCCTTGAAGGCGATGTTCTCATTGAAATTCACGATGATGTCGCCCCACAGGGTCGAGAAATTGCCGATCTCGATTGGAGCGATGTCATAGCGGTCTTCGAAAGTGTACTTCACGTAGTTGGCAGCGAAGGAGAGGTTTTCGTTGAAGTTGAAGGCAAGCCGTGCACCGTACTGGTAATAGTCGGCATAATTACCAACAGGTTTTTTGTACGTTGCAGGAGCATCAGGTTCAGTCGTCACCTGCTCGTTGTGGGCGACGAACATCTCGAAGCTGCCCATGGAGAAGGGTTTCGTGAACCACACGGCCGTGGCAAGCGGGTCGAAGTCGGTCATGTAGGCGTCGTTCATCATGTAGCCGGCGAAGTCGGTGGCGTAGAAGTCGCCTTCCCAGTCGAGCGGGAAGCGGCCGATGTTGGCGGTGATGTCCCAGGGGAACTGGATCGCCGCGTAGGCGCGAACCACGTCGAGGGAATTGCCGCCGCCGCCCTCAAGGCGGACGTTCAGCGTCACCTTGTCGTCGACGTACTTCACGATGTTCCAGCGGAAGCGGTCAACGCTCCAGTCGGAATCCTGGTCGATGCCGTAAGGATTGTCGTCATCGGCCCACTTCGCGGTGAAGCGGAAGTTTCCGCCGAACTTCCAGCCGCCGATCCTCTCCTCGAGAACCGCCACGCGGGCATCCAGCTTGTCCACCTTCACGCCCAGCGCGTCGAGCTCGCTCTTGAACTCGACAACCAGCTTCTTCAGCATCTCCAGGTCCTGCTTGCTGGCCTTGTTCATGTCCACGTTGGCCAGGGCGCGGGCCACAACGGCGGCCAGTTCGTAACGGGTGGCCGGCTGGGGTCCCTTGTAGGCGCCGTCGGGATAGCCGACGACGATCCCGTTGGCGGCAAGCTGCGCAACGGCGTCATAGGCCCAGTGGTTCATGGGCACATCGGCGAACGGGTTCGCGGCGAACGCCGGAGCGGCGAAGGCCACGAGGGCCGCGACTGCGATCAATGCAAACAGTTTCTTCATGTGGATTACAACCCCCTTGGTTGTGTGTGGTTTTTGCGGTCTTTCCGGGGGGTCGATCCGGGGTCGGTCCATGAAGTGTCCATGTTTCCTTCACCCGCCTTCTCCCTTTTCTCCCTCTCCGGTCCGATCCGCCTTCACAAATCCGCTCTCCCTTGTTGGCTGGGGTTGGTGCACCTCCTTTCGGGCCTTCCGGGGTCGTCGCGGCATTCGAAGCACCTGGATTCGCTTTATTTAATTTATAGTGAATCTTTTCATGCCGGCCGCATAGTAGACCTTCTACCGCAAAATTCAATAGGTCTACGGTCCTAGTGCTCTCGGTCAGCCAAATTGTGCTTCGGTCTGTTAAGATGACCTAAACTCACCGGTGGCTTAAGGCGATAAGGAGGCGCACCCGATGGCCGCAATATCCGTCATCATTCCCCTCTTTAACTTGAAAGACAGGCTGAAGCCGACTTTGCAGGATGTCCTTCTGCAGGATTTCGACGATTTCGAGATCGTGCTCGTTGACGACGCCTCGACGGACGGAAGCGCCGAAGCCGCCGAAATGCTCCTCCTGGGAGCCCGAGTTCCGTGGAAACTGCTTCGCCTTCCGGCCAACCGCGGCGCTTCCGAAGCCCGGAACGCCGGTCTGGATTCCGCCTCGGGAGAAGCCGTGCTTTTTTTTGACGGTGACGACCGTATGGCCCGCGACACCCTCGGCAGACTCGGGAGGGCCATGAAGGCAAACCGGGCTCCTCTCGCCTTCTGCGGGTTCAGGGTCTGCGGGGAAAACAGGGAAGGCGGAAAAATCTATGCCTGCCCGCTTCCCGCTGGAGAGACCGCAATCACTTCCGCACGGCTTTTACGGGCATTCCTCAAAGGGAAACGCTACCTGAACGCGTCGAATGTTTTGTACGACCGCCTTTTCCTTCAGTCCAACCACATCCGCTTCCCGCGCGGATGCCGTTTCGCCGAAGACCGCGAGTTTATCGCAAAGGCGCTTTTCCACGCCGGTAGGGCTGCAGTCGTTCCCGAGGCCCTTGTGAGCTATATCCAGCACGAAAATCAGAGCACTTGCCGTATGGCAAAGGATCCGTCGAAGTATGCCCATGAGGTGGGAGTCTACCTGCGGCTGCGGAAATATCTGTCCGGGCAGCGAGCCGAAGCCGGGGCGACGGCTTTGATCGATTCGCTGGAATTGCCGGGTGCCGTTATCAGGATGGCGACTTCCGCAGTTCGTTCGGGCAGGGAGGATCTTTTCTGGAGGGTCGTTCATTCGGAGCGGTTGAGGAATTTCGCCCGCAAAGGGCTTAAATCGTGGTTCGTGAAGCCGGAGGTCGCTTTCAAGGCAATGCTGTTTGCCTATGCCCCCGGTCTTTTGCTTCGCCTTTACAGGAGAAAACGTTAGCCTGCCGTCGGACCGTTTTCTTCACCGGCCCCTCCCAGTCGGGGAGAGGCGATGTTTAGCATGCGGCGGACCACTTCCTCCGGCGGGATGCTTGCCAGGGGACAGGTTTTCGGGACCTTTTCCGGGTAAACCTCATAGGGGGTCTCCGACACCATCGGAAAAAGGTTCTTCCNCTTATGGCCGTATCTTGCGGGGTCTCTGACCGCAAACAGGCCGATGCACGGGATTCCGGTCATCCGTGCGAGATGGATCGGACCGGTGTCCCCTCCGACGGCAAGTTCCGAGGAAGCCGCCAGCGCGCAGACTTCCTCCAGCGACAACTTCCCGATGAGATTGATCACTCCGGCGGAGCAACAGGACACGATCTCCTCCGCCATTCTTCTCTCCTCGGACCCGCTTCCGACCAGAACGGGAACAAAGCCAGCCCGACCCGCTTCTTCAAGAAACGGGATCCAGGACTTCGAAGGCCAGCGCTTGAATGCCTTGCTGGCTCCGATGGCGCAGAAAAGCAAACGGTCCGTCCGACCGGAGAGCTTCTGCCGGATTTTCTCCCTCTGTTCCAGGGAAATATGAAGAACGGTCTCTTCTTCGTCGGCTTCCTGCAATCTCCAGGCACGATCGGCGACGAAAGGCGGATAATCGTAGGCAAACGGCAGGTTTTTATGGGTCCCCACCCGTATGGGGATGCCGCAAAACGCAGAGACCAGCGCCGATCGGTCGTTGGCGTGGACGCTGTAGAGAAATCGGAAATTCTCCCGCCTGATCCGGCCGATCAGGCGGAAGATTGTCAGTCTTCCCGTTCCGATGTCCCAGGGCAGGACATCATCCACATAGGGCTGCATCCGAAGGATGCCCTCGTACTCGACCTGGGACAGCCATGTCAGGTGCAGGCCCGGAAAGCGCTTTTTCAACGCGTTCGCCTTCCTCAAGGCGAGAAGGACATCGCCAAGCGAGCTGAAACGGATGAACAGGAGGCGTTCTTTCTCCGACGGGAACGGAATTGCGGCTTGGCTTTTCATTGTGGAACTTCTCCTCCTGTGCTCCGCTTCCCTTCTTTTTTTTCGGAATCCCCGCTCGAGAATGCCTCCAGGATCCCTGTGGTACTTAAACCCTCGAAACTTGGGACAACGATCACCTTTCCGCCCCACGAAGCCGTTTCTTCGCCCCCCACGATGTCCTGGAGCCGGTAATCTCCGCCTTTCACAAGGACATCGGGCTTGACGGCCCGGATCAGATTCAAGGGCGTTTCTTCCTCGAAAAGGACGACCAGATCGACCGTTGAAAGAGCGGCCAGCACCATCGCGCGGAAAGCCTCGGCGTTGAGCGGCCGATCCGGGCCCTTGAGCCGCCTGACGGAAGAGTCCGAGTTCAGGCCCACAACCAGGCGATCGCCGAAAGATTTGGCCTTTTCCAGGCAGTGGACATGCCCGGCGTGCAGAATGTCGAAACAGCCGTTCGTGAAGACCACCCGCTTTTCTTCGGCTTTCCAGACCCCGACCCGCGATAGGGCTTCATGCAGGGGCACCACCTTGGACGAGGAAACGGGAAGAGAACCCTGTCTCAGCTCCGCCAGCAGTTCTTCCCTTCCGATCGCATAGGTTCCGGTTTTGCCCACCACAAACCCCGCAGCCCGGTTTGCCGCGTGCGCCGCATCCCGCAGGGAGACGCCTCCGGACAGAAACGCCGCCAAAACGGCGACAACCGTGTCCCCTGCTCCGCTCACGTCGAAGACCTCACGGGCAAGAGCCTTTTCGTGAAACACTTCTCCTTCCGAGACGAGGGACATGCCCCGATCCGAACGCGTCACGAGGATGTTTTCCACCCCGAAGCGCTCCATCAGCTCTCCCGCAGCCTTTTCGATCTCTTCATTCTCGTTCGGGATCACCCTGTGGGCGGCTTCGCCCAGCTCGCTCAGGTTCGGCGTGACCAGGGTGCAACCCCGGTAACGCTCCCAATCTGCTCCCTTCGGATCGACGAGGACGGGAATCTTCCTGTCGAAGCAGAGGCCGATGACGGTCCGGCACAAACCGCCCGTACAGACCCCCTTGCCGTAGTCCGACAGGACAACCGCATCGACGCCTTCTTCAAGGCAAAAGACGATATTCGCAAGCAATTCCCTCTCTTCGGCGGGTTCGATTGGATCGGTCCGTTCGAAGTCCAGCCTCAGCATCTGCTGACGGGCGGAAACAATCCGCAGCTTCTTCGTGGAGGGTCTCCGGGTTTCGACGAGAAAATCGGCCGCTATCCCTTTCTCGGTCAGCATTTCCTGCAGAAGACGGGCATCGTGGTCCATCCCGACTGCAGAGGCCATTGCGACCCTGCATCCCAGCCTGGAGAGGTTGTTCGCCACGTTGCCGGCTCCACCAAGCCCGTTTTTCTTCGATTCGACCTTGACCACTGGGATAGGCGCCTCCGGCGAGATTCTCCCTACCGTGCCCGTGAATGTCTGGTCAAGAATCAGGTCGCCGACAACCAGGACCCGGACTCGGCCGAGACCCGCCTCCAGGATCTCGATCGGTGTTCGTTCCCCCGCCACGTCAGGAGCCCTCCCCGTAAAGATATCCGTCCCTCTTTGACAGCGCCTCGATCGTACGAGCGACCGCCGTCTCCAACGGCATGAATTCCCCCGCATACCCGGCTTTCCTGAGATTCGTCAGGTCAGCCTCGGTGAAGCTCTGGTACTTATTCACCAGGTCTTCCGGAAAGGGAATGTATTCGATGCGGCCTTGTTTCATGGATGAAATCGCCGCTTCCGCCAGGCTTTTGAAGGTTCTCGGTGAGCCCGTTCCGCAGTTGAAGATCCCGGATTTTTCCGGGTTTTCGAAAAAGTGCAGGTTCACCCTGACGGCATCCCCGACGAACAGGAAGTCTCTTTTCTGTTCTCCGGGCCCATAGCCGCCGTAGCCTTCGAAAAGCCGGACCTTGCCTGTTGTGTTGATTTGGTGGAAGGCGTGGAAGACCATTGAGGCCATCCGCCCCTTATGGGCTTCCTGCGGTCCGAACACGTTGAAATACCTCAGGCCCACGACCTGGCTCCGGCAGGTTGGCAGGATTTTCCGGACATGGCAATCGAAAAGGTGCTTGGTAAAGGCGTAAAGGTTTAAAGGAAATTCACATCCCGGTTCTTCCCGGAAGCCTTTTGCCCCCAAACCGTAAACCGAAGCCGATGAGGCATAGATGAAGGGGATTCCTCCCGAAACGGCAAATTCCAGGGATTCCCTAGAATATCGGTAGTTGTTTTCCATCATGTAAAATCCGTCGGAGTTCAGGGTATCCGAACAAGCGCCCTGATGAAAGAACGCGTCGATGTTCTTCCCTCCCAGGAAATCTCTCCTGAGGCCTTCACGGAAGGCGGTTTTGTCCATGAAATCGGAAAACTTCAATCCCCTGAGGTTCTTGAACTTCCCCAGGCGGCCCAGGTTGTCCACAATCAGGATGTCGTCAAATCCCGCTTCGTTCAGCCCGGCCACAAGGTTGCTCCCGATGAATCCGGCTCCTCCCGTCACGATGATCATTCGCTCTCACCCCCGAGCAGGGTTCCTCCCCGCCGAAAACAATCTCCTCGACTAGGGCGCATAACACGTGTTCGACCGCGAGGTGGGCATTCTGAAGTATCGCGGTTTCCTCGGCATCGATTTCGATCGAAACATCAGCCAGGGACCCGATGGCTCCGCCTCGCCGCGTCAGGGCGATCGTCGAAATTCCAATCACCCTGGCCTCTCTCATGGCCCTCACGACGTTCTCCGAGGTTCCACCCGTGCTGATTCCGACCAGGACATCGCCGGGCCTCCCCAAAGCCTGGACCTGCCTGAGAAAAACGTCCGCGAAACCGTAGTCGTTGCAAAACGCGGTCAGGAAGGACGTATCGGTCGTCAGGGCCAGCGCGGGAAGGGCGCGTCTGTTCCTCTTCGCGGAAAGACGGCAGACGAACTCGGCCGCCATGTGCTGACAATCCGCAGCGCTGCCCCCGTTGCCGCAGAGGAGGAGCGTTCCGCCCCGTTCCATTGAATCGGCAATCAGGCGTGCCGCGTCAAGAATGGGCTTTTCCCCTTTGTCCCGAAAATCAAGGAGGACTTTTGCCGTTTCCTGAAAGGCCTCCCGAATCATTGTCGCGCCACGATCGTTCTTCCTCAAACTCTCGCCCCTCCCCTCCGCGATCCAGCCTCTGATGACCTCGACGGCTTCTCCGATGCCGTCGACGACGGCATCCCAAACCGGTTCCGACGTTCTCTCCGTTTCCAGGCCGTAGCCCGTTCGGACCAGGATGGACCTCGCGCCGATCTCCCGGGACATCTCCATGTCGGACGCCTTGTCCCCCACTACGAATGATCCGGTCAGATCCAAGCCCAGTTCCCCGGCCGCCCTGAGTGCAAGTCCGGGCTCCGGCTTCCTGCAGCTGCAGCTTTCCCACGGTGCATGCGGACAACAGTATTCCGCATCCGTCTTCGCTCCCCGCAGCGCAAGCAGGGTATCCATTCGATCCTTCACCCTGCGGTAGTCCTCCTCGGTGAAAAAGCCCCGGCCAATCCCCGACTGGTTGGTCACCACCACAACCCTTAGCCCCAGATCCGCCATCATCCGAATCGCCGAAGCTGCTCCATCGAGAAGGATCACCTCATCCGGGTTCGCGAGGTATCCCCGTTCCTCGAGGATGACCCCGTCCCGATCCAGGAAGACCGCTTTTCGGCCCCAGGGCCCCTTCTTTCGGGAATCAGTCTGCGCAGACATTTTTAAGGAAGACCAGGGTCCTCTCCGCCATCTGCTTCGCAGTCGGCACAAGCGCGGGGTCGAACCGTGGCGGCGTTTTCTCTTCACGGAAGATTTCCGCGAGGCCGTTTGTCCACGCCGGGATGTCCCCGGCCGGAACAAGTGTTTCCCGGTCACCGACGAGTTCCTTCACAGGCTCGATCCCGGAGGCGGCTACCGGAATCCCCACCCGTATCGCCTGCATGAGCGTCAGAGGCATTCCCTCGTCAAGGGAAGGGAAAAGCAGACAGTCCGATGCCGCCATCCATCGCCCCACCTCGTCGCGAAATCCGTGAAATCGGACCTGCCCCTCCAATCCCAGGCTTTTCACCATCGACTCGAGTTCCTGCCTTTGCGGGCCATCTCCAAGGATGTCCAGCATCCAGGGTTTTCCGCTTAAGGAAGACAGTGCGTGGAGGGCCACATGAAGGCCCTTCCGCCGGGTCAGCCGTCCCACGAAAAGGAAACGGTAAACGGGTTCCTTCTTCCCAGGCCGCCAGCGCTCGTCCAGGTCCGGGATCCCGTTCCGGATGACCGTGCTGTTCTGCGGCAGGGCTCCGTCCAGGTGCATCCGAACGGCTTCGCTGACGCAAACCGCTCCGTTTGCCCTGCCGAACGGATGGATCGCCGCGTTTCTCCTATACCGGTCGTGGGCCGTCACCACCCACGGTATTCCCGAAATGCGGCTTGCCCACCAGGCGATCCAGGCCGGAACCCGGGAGTGGGCGTGGATCAGATCGATCTTCCCGCGCCAGGCGGTCCAGGCGATTCGCAATGCGGAGTAAAGCGCCGTAACCGGGTTTTTCCGGTGAACCGGAAGATGGATGACCCGAACCTCTTTGGGTAGTTTCTCTTCAAGCCGGCCGCCGGCGGTTGCGATCATGACCCTGTGCCCAAGAGCGGAAAATTCCGTGGAAAGCCAGAGGACATGCCGCTCAACTCCTCCCTCCTCGAACTCGGGCAGGATCATGAGAATTTTCATGAAAGCAAGCCTCCCTTGTTGTTCCACTCCCGGACGATCCAGCCTGCGGCATCTCGGGCTTCATTGAATTCCGGCCGCAGTTCACCTTCACTCACCCGACCGTTTTCTCCCCATGGAGAGGTTTCGGTGGCCAATCCCCTTGTCTTGAACTCTTCGAGCATGGCATCGAAACGCGGGACACCCCAAAGAAAGCTTTTCGGCAGGAAACCGAACCGCACCAGGCGGGAAGCGGACTCCTGAATAGACCTTATGCAACCTCCTCGCCTTTCGACACGGAGGAGCCGCACGGCAAAACCAGCGGTGGCCGCTTCCGAGACCATTGAGACGGAATCTTCCGTGCAGAAAATTTCACCACAGCCGCCCAGGATGCCTGGAACCGGATTCGAAGAATCTTTCGACGCCAGCAGGAGCATACGGAAAACCGAGGTTTCCCTCGAGATCTCAGCAAGAGTTTTCTCCGCGTCCGCCGAGGTCCTGCGGGAAGAGGTGACATAAAGGTCCGCTTGGCACTTCAGAGCTTTCCCGGCCAAATCCCCGATCGTCCTGCGGATCCAGTCCGACGGAATGCGGTAGTTCGCGTCGTCACCTCCGATTAGGACACCCCATCTTTGGGCCGACGAGGGGGGAAATCGTTCGAACAGAGCCTCCGCCTCGCGCTCCAAAGCCGCTTTGTCAATGGCATTGGGTGCGCCCAGGGTTCGAAACACGTTGGGATCCGCTCCCGGGCAATCGTGAGCAGGCACGATCGCGAAGTCGAAGGGACGTGTACCAAGAACGGAAGGGGTCATCACCGTTGCGGCCCGTCCTTCGAAATACCGCGCCAGGGCTAGGGAATACGGCGCCGCAGTGCTTCCCGTCGAAAGGAAAAGAAGTTCAGGGCCCGAAAGAGCGGAGCCTTCGCAGAGACGGGCGACCTCCGACAGCAGGGTCGAACCGCCGCTTTCCAGCAGCCACTTCCGTGCCGTCTCCGTGCCTGCCGTCGGAAGACTGCGGGCGCGAACCTTCAGGGCCAGGAAACGTCGGGTTCCCGATAGGCGGGAACTTCCACCTCTTTAAATCCCGAATTCGTGAGGCGCGACAGCCACAGCGCCACACCCCGGCTCTGGTTCACGTGCCCCGGATTCCATCGGAAAGGATGAGTACAAACCTGGGTCCAGTCAAACCGTCTATCGCCCCTTCAAGAAAAGGAGAGTGGACCGACCTCGTGGCCCACTCTCCCGACCGATTTTCCCCCGATTCGTCCTAGAGGGCCGCCTTGACTCCCGCCTGGACCGCCTTGACGATCTTTTCGATCTTGGCGTCGTCCATCAGGATATCCATCCCATAAACGGCGGTCCGGCTCAGAACGGCATGCGTCTTCGGCCATTCCACAGGCCGGTACGTCGGCATCTCCTCGACATAGGGACAGTCGTAGGGGCAACGGAGGCGGCTGACCATCGTTCCCTCGCGCAGCGTGGCCCAATGCCGGGCGTAGTGCCAGGTGTTGTCGGAGAGATTCCCGCAGGGAACTCCCGCTTCCTTGGACGCCTTCTGGAACTTGCGGGCCGCTTCGGCGGTCGGCAGGAGGAACACGGTCTGCGTGGCGGTGTCCCCCTCAGGGTCCGGAAGAGCCCGCAGGGATAGCCCGTCGACGCGCCCCACCCCGTCAAGGATCTTCTTTTTCGAAGCCTTCATCTTCTCGATCGCCATGTCCAGCTTTCCAAGCTGCACCAGCCCCAGTGCCCCCTCCAGTTCGCTCATTCGGAAATTGAATCCCAGACAGGCCTTCCCCTCGGCCCCGCGCTCGATGGCGTTGTCGTGGATGTGACCGTGATCGTGGTAAGTGTCCATCTTCCGGTAAAGCTCCTCGTCATCGGTCAGGATGAGGCCGCCCTCCCCCACCGTGACGATCTTGACGGGATCGAGGCTAAAGGGACCGAACTTTCCGATCGTCCCGACATAACGGCCCTTGTATTTCGCTCCCATCGCCTGGCAGGAGTCCTCGAGAAGCAGTAGTCCGTATTCGTCGCAGATTTCCTTGAAGGCGTCCATATCGGCTGCGGCGCCGAACATGTGAACGGGCATGATCGCCTTCGTCCGCTCCGTGATCAGTTCCTCGACGGAGTGCGGGTCGAGGCAGAGGCTTTCGTCGACCTCGGCCAGAACGGGAACCGCCCCGCATTCAAGGATAGATTCCATCGTGGCAATAAAGGTGAAGGGACTGGTGATGATCTCATCCCCGGGTCCGATCCCGAGCGACTTCAGGGCAACGTAGAGAGACGCCGTCCCGCTGGACACGGCCAGGCAGTATTTTGAGCCGAATTTCTCCGCCACGGCCCTCTCGAACTCCTCCACCTTCCAGACTCCGTTCCGCATCCCCTGGAACCAGTACCGGTGAAGAACCTTCCGCCGGATCACATCCGCAAGGGCATCGATCTCCTGTTGGTCGAACAGCTCGAAACCGGGCATTACTCCATCGCCTCCCTGTAGATTGCCACGCAGGCTTCCTTGTCCATGGGCCTGGGGTTGTTTGCCATTGGCCGGGCCACTGCCAGGGCCCTTTCGGCCATGTCTTCAAAGTGTTCGGGCTTGATGCCCGCTTTGAGGGCTTTCAGTTTGGAAGGCAGGCCCAAATCCTCCACCAACTCGTGCAGGGCCTCCGCACAATCCAGGGCACCTTCCCTGAGGGGCAGCCCGTCCGGCGAGTAGTCCAGAAGGCTCGCGACCTCATAATACCGTTCCGGCGCAGCCAGGGCGTTGTAGCGGCAGACATAGGGCACCAGCAGGGCATTGGCCACGCCGTGACCGACCCCGAAGAGGCTCCCCAGAGGATAGGCCAGGGAGTGGCAGGCGCCGACCCCGGCGTTAGCCAGGGCAATTCCGCCATAAAGTGAAGCCAGCATCATCTCGCTGCGTGCTTCGATGTTGGAGCCGTTCCACGTGGCGACGCGCAGCCAGCGACCGATCTTTTCGATCGCTTCCCGCGCAAAGAGGTCGCTCATCGGGGAAGCCGCTTTGCTCGTGAACGCCTCGATGGCATGGGTCAAGGCATCCATGCCTGTTGAGGCCGTCACTTTCGGAGGCATGGTCAAGGCCAGTTCGGGATCCAGAAGACTGTAGTCGGGGTAAAGCTTTTCGTCATTGATTCCGCCTTTGAAACCATCGCTCTTTCGGATGAGGACGGCGGTGAACGTGACCTCGGAACCCGTGCCGGATGTTGTCGGGATCATTATTTTCGGCACTCCCGGGTTTTTCACGAGCCCCAGGCCCTGGTAGAGGGAAGCGGACCCCTCGTTCGTGATCAGAACGCTGACCGCCTTGGCGACGTCCATGCAACTCCCGCCGCCCAGGCCTACGACAAGCTGGCAATCGTGCTCGCGGGCCAGCATCGCCACGGCATCGGTGGTTTCAACGGAGGGTTCCGGTTCCACGCCTGCGAAGATGCAGGTTTCAATCCCTTCCTTCTCCATGATCCCGGCGATCCGGTCGCTAATCCCAAGGCGCTCCATGCTCTCGTCGGTGACCAAAACCGCGCGGTCGGCTCCCAGGCTCTTCGCCAGTTCCCCCACCTTGCCCGACACTCCCGGCCCGAAACTGACCCGGCCGGCTACGAAGAGGTTGTACGTATTCACATCCATCACTCCCAGAGAAGTTTTTTGTTGTCCGATTCGATCCTTTCCCACGCCTTGCCGGATGCACCGCCGATCCCCTCAAGGAAAGCTTCGCAACGAGCGACGAACAACATCCGCCCGTCTTCCGCGGAAACCGAGGCGATCCAGGCATCTGCAAGCTCTTCGGGGTCTTCCACTCTTTTTGTCAGGCCCGATTGTGCCGCCCTGTCGGACAGATCCTGAAAATCCTCCATATGCGGACCGTGAAAGACCGGAACACCCCATGCCAGCGGTTCAAGCAGGTTTTGCCCACCTTTCGGCACGAAGCTTCCGCCAACAAAAGCCGCAGTCGAGCGACCGTAAAGGTCGAAAAGGATGCCGATCCGATCCACCACAAGTATAGTCCAACNCCGGGACCATTTCGACAGAAAACAGGCCTCCCCGTGATTTGCGGCGAGGCCCATGACTTCCCCCGCCCTTTCCGGATGCCTGGGCGCCATAACCAGCCGACTGTCCGGCAACACCCGTTTAACGAAAGTAAAGGCTTCAAGGACGGCTTCTTCTTCTCCCGGGTGAGTGCTTCCCGCGATGAAAATCGGCCCCTCTCCCCCCATGACCGGGTCAAGGGCTGAACGGTCGACGTTCTTCCGGCGTTCGACAAGAGCGTCGACCTTCGAATCTCCTACGCGAAAAAGGCGGGCCGGATCCACCCCCATCTCCAGGATGCGGGATTCGTCCTCCCGGCTCCGTGCAAAAATACCCCTGAACGTTCCCAGGATCCTCGACCAGAATGCTCTCCGCCTGATCGCCCGGTTGAAGGAGGTTTCCGAAAACCTCGCATTGACCATATAAGCCGGAATGTTTCTTTTCTCCAACTCCATCAGCAGGTTCGGCCAGATCTCGGTTTCCATGACCGCGTAGATCCTGGGGGACAGATGATCCAGGGCCCGCTTCACGACTCGGGGCACATCCCAGGGATAATAGACGTGCGCGTCGATCAGGCCGTCAAGCTCCTGCAGCGCCATTGTCCTCCCCGTGGCGGTGATCGTGGAAAGCAAGACAGGCCCGGAATAGGATCCTGCCCTCATCGCCGACACGAGGGGCAGGGCCGACTGCACTTCCCCGACCGACACGGCATGGATCCAGAAAGGCCTCCCCTTGCACAGCTCTTCGACCTCGCGGGAATAGAATCCGCGTCTCTCGCCAAGGCCTTCCCCATATTTCCAGGCCAGCCAAGGATAGAGAATCGGGTAGGCGAACCTGGTCAGGTTGCGGTAACCCCACGGGCTCAGCTCAGGCCACCCCGGCTTTCAACAGGTCGTGAAGATGAATGATGCCCACGGGAATTTCGCCTTCAACCACAGCCAGGACGGAAATTTCGTGATGCTCCATCAGGGCCAGTGCTTCCGCCGCGAGTTTTTCCCGATCGATTGTCTTGGGCCGACGGGTCATGACATCGGAAACGGGCAGTTCCAAACCTTCCGGCCCTCTGTCTTCAAGCAGGCGCCTCAGGTCTCCGTCGGTGAAGATTCCCACGAGACTCCCGGTTTGGCCCACAACAAGCGCGGTCCCATATCCTTTGCTCGTGATTTCGAAAAGAGCGCGCTTCACGGCTGCGTCGTCCTGCACGATCGGGATCCGTTCCCCCGTGCCCATCAGCTCCTCCACCTTGAGCAGGAGTTTCTTCCCCAGGCTTCCGCCGGGGTGGAAAAGGGCAAAGTCCTCCGGGCAAAGGCCCCGCAGTTCCGTCACCATTCCGGAAAGCGCATCCCCAAGGGCCAGCTGCAGGGTCGTACTGCTGGTCGGGGCAAGGCCAAGCGGATCCGCTTCCCTCCGGATGCCCGCATCCAGGACCACATCCGCGTTTCGGGCCAGCCTCGAGTTGAGGTTTCCCGTCATGGCAATCACGGGCGCCCCGATTCGCCTGAAGAAGGGCAGCAGTTCAAGGACCTCCCGCGTCTCCCCGCTATGGCTGATGAATAGCCCCACATCTTCGCGGCGGACCATGCCGAGATCTCCGTGGCTGCCCTCCGTCGCGTGCAGGAAAAAGGCCGGGGTCCCCAAAGAAGCCAGAGTCGCCGCGATCTTCCTGCCGATAAGGCCCGACTTGCCCAACCCCGAGACGACGAGCCGTCCGACACAGGATTGCACCAGCCGTGCCGCCTTCACGATCTCGGGCCCCAGTCGGTCGGCCGCGCGTCCGAGTTCCTCCGCTTCCGCACGAATGACACCCCGTCCGATCTCAAGGAGATCGCCGTCCGATATCCGTCGCGCCTCTCGTTCATTCGGCAGACTGACCATAACCGCTTTTCACCACCCATTCGAGATCCGTCGGTCCCAGCTTCGCCCTGACGACGTCGTCCAGGAGACGGATTTGTTCCAGGAAGTTCCCCAGGGCCTTGAGCGGGACCATGTTGGGGCCATCGCTCTTTGCCCTGTCCGGATCCGGATGGACCTCCAGGAAGAGGGAGTCGACACCCACCGCGACCGCCGCCCTGGCCAGCGNGAGGACGAACCTCCTGTCGCCCCCGCTCGACGTTCCCTTGCCGCCGGGGGTCTGGACACTGTGAGTCGCGTCGAACATGACCGGCGCCCCAAGCGCCCGCATGACGGCCAGAGAACGCATGTCCACGACAAGCTGGTGATAGCCGAAGCTCGTTCCCCGTTCGCAGAGAACAACCTGATCGTTGCCCGCTTCGGCGCATTTCGACAGGACGGCCGCCATGTCTTCCGGAGCCATGAATTGAGCCTTCTTGATGTTCAGGACACGGCCCGTCCGGGCGGCTGCCACGAGCAGATCGGTCTGTCGGCAGAGGAAGGCGGGAATCTGCAGGATATCGACGGCTTTCGCCGCCATCGCCGCCTGAGATGGCTCGTGGATGTCGGTCAAAACCGGCACCCCCGCTTTTTTCCTGATCGTTTCAAGCCATTCGAGGCCACGCTCGACTCCCGGTCCGCGGTAGCTGGTGATGGAAGTCCGGTTCGCCTTGTCGAAAGAGGATTTGAAAACATAACCGAAACCCAGTTCTTTGCAAAGATCCCGAACGCTCTCTGCGATCTCGAGTCCCAAATCAAGACTCTCAAGGACACAGGGACCGGCGACGACGACAAGGGAACCTGTCCCGAATTCGATGTTCCCGACACGAATCGGCTTGTTCATGCGTTATTCGCCTCCCTCCTGCGCGAGGATCCTCTCCAACGCTTCGACATCCGCAGGGGTGTCGATCTCGACCGTGTCCCGAAGGGTTTCGACACAGCGGATCGCGTAGCCCTCCTCCAGCACGCGAAGCATTTCCAGGCTTTCCGTCCTCTCGAGCGGCGTCTGCTCCCAACCTGAAAAGTCGAGCAGGAAACCACGCCGCCAGGCATAGGGACCGATATGTTTGTAGTAGATCGCTCCGGGGTTTCGGGGATAGGGGATCGGCGAACGGCTGAAGTAAAGCGCCCTGCCGTTACGGTCGAACACCATCTTGACGATGTTGGGGGAGGCAATTTCCTCTTCCTTCTCGATCCTCTTCGCCAGTAGGGCAAGGCGAACCTCGGGATCCGAGGAAAGCGCATCGATGAGCGGATCGATCATGTCGGGTCCGACCAGCGGGTCGTCTACCTGGACGTTCAGGATGATTTCCGCTTCGGGATGCGAAGCGGCGACGTAAGCCACCCGGTCCCCCCCGCTTTTGAGATCTTCGGGGGTCAGCACCGCTTCCCCGCCGTTTTTCGTAACGACCTCGGCGATTCTCTCGGAATCGGTCGCCACGATGATCCGGTCGACTTTCCCGCATCTCTGAACCTGTTCGAGAACCCGGACCACGAGCGGCTTCCCTCCCACCATCACAAGAGGTTTTTCGGGCAACCGGGTGCTGGCCAGGCGCGCGGGGATCACTGCCAGTGTTTTCATAAGTGTTTCCCTCCTTCGGCATCTCCGCAGAGACGGGAATGGACCGCTTCTCTCAAACCGAGACCCAAATCGTTCACCGCAAAACGGACAACCTCGTCGAGGGCTCCGGAGGTCCCCAACCGGGCAATGCCGGTTCGGGACATGTGCAAACGCAGATCAGGGCTCTCCAGGATCTCCAGCGCGGCGTGCGCCAGCGCCCTCGGGTCCGCCGCGACAAGCCGCTCGGCATCCTGAAGGATACGTTTCTGGACAAGTTTGCCCTTTTCCTCCACCGAGAGAACGGGAATCCCCAAACCGGCGCAAAGCTGGTTGGCGGTGCCCCCCAGTCCGATGACAAGATCGGCGCCCCTGGCTGCCGCGGGCAGATTCCCGTCGTAGAGAAAAATCTCCGTCCGGCCGTTACTCAAGCTCTCCACACCGGCGGAGCAAGCCTCCCAGCCCGCGGATCGCGAGACGAGCTCCCGACGGTCGATCGTCGGGGCAATCACGGCAAGGAACCGGCAATCCTGCCTTGCCGAAACAAGTTCCGCCGTATTCAGCAACAGCGGGAATTCGGCGTAGGCGCGGGTTCGGCTTCCCGGCAAAAGGAGAATGCTGTATTTTGCCTCTCCGGGCCATTCGAAGGTTTCGGTCGTCGTTGAACCGGCCAGGTCCATGATCGGATTGCCCGAAAAGCGGGCCTTTACGCCCGAACGGAGCAGTTCCAGGGCGGTATCCTCGTCCCGCGCCCAAACCTGGGCAACACGATGCTTGAGGACAAAACGCTCGATCCCCCAATGTCCTGCGATATAGGCGGTCTTGGCCGTCGCGACGAGTAGGGGGGGCCCCCNCTGTCCCCAAAGGGCCTGGAGCGCAAGGTAAACGTCTCCCACGCAAAACACCCGCTGCAGGCGGTGGCGAAGTTCATGCCAGCTTTTGAGCTGCTCCATGATAATTTTCACAAGTCCGAAACGCAAATCGCGCACAAACTCGAAAAAGTTGTATTTCACGATTCCGCCGCTAGGCGTTTCCGCCGGCGGCGAAACGACTGAAAATCCGGCTTCGGCATAGGGTTTCCCCGCGCCGACCAGTGGGAAAGCCAGGATTTCGGCTTTGGGCAGGGCATGCCTTAGCTTTTCCCCGAGGATGACTCCGATGGCGTCTTCCCCGTATCCGTTGGACGCCACCACAACGCGAGGCCGGAGGGCTTCCCAAAGGGTTTCCCAGAAACGGTCCGGCTCCTCCAGCACCTCCGTCTTGACCCTCGGAACATATAAAGGCAGCGGAGGGATCCACCCTTCGGGCAGGTTGTAGATGTCCTTCTCCGAGCAGACCAACGCTTCCGACTTATTCCGAGCCGCTTCTGAAGCAAGCATTTCCAGGTCTTTCAGAGAAAAACGGTGATGATCCCGAAAGCGGAACTCGGCGCTGATCACAACCCCTTGCTGTTCGAGCGATCGCCTGAAGCTCGCCGGGTTTCCGATTGCCGAAAAGGCCAGGACCCGTATGTTTTCCACCCTGCAGCCGGGGCCTTCCTTCCAGCCTCCCGCCCATCGGTCCCACCGATCCACGGTTAGTCTTGAACAGAAAACGCGATCCCGCCCCACCTTCGCGGAAAGTTCCGCTTTCAGTTCCTCCAACCGTTCTGCAGGGACCTGGTCCGCTTTCGTAATGACCACGAGATGGGCGCGTTCAAGAGCCTCCGCGCTTTCCCGCAGAAGTCCGGCGGGGAATAGGTGTCCGTTTCCCCATGGGCAGAGGGCGTCCACCAGGACGATGTCGGCGTCTCTCCTCAGTTTCCTGTGCTGGAAGGCGTCGTCGGCCACCACGAGTTCCACGCCTTCCTCTTCACAAAGAAGGGAAATCCCTTCGCTTCGGTCGTTCGCAACCGCGACCGGCAACCCCTGAAGCCGGTGCTGGAGGAGAAGAGGTTCGTCTCCCGCGAAAGAGCCCGAGCCCGGCCTGCCCACAAGTTCCGGCACTCTCGCCTTGCCCTTGTAGCCGCGGCTCACAACTCCCGTGCGGATTCCCCTCCTGGCGATTTCAAGCGAGATCATCTCGACGAAAGGCGTCTTGTTCGTCCCCCCCAGGGTCAGGTTTCCCACACTGACCAGGGGAACAGGGGAATCGAGGCTCTTCGTAACGCCATGGTCGTAGGCGAAATTCCGCAATCGCGTCAGCCCCCNCGCGATCCAGCCAAAAGGGGCTAGAATGCACCACGGAGAAAGGGGCCTTTCTCCCCTCGCGTAGTCCAGGTAGCTTTTGACGATCATGATTTCGCCGACTCCCGAAACTGGAGCCCGTAAAGCCGGGCGTACAGACCCTGCATGGCCAGCAGTTCTTCATGCGTTCCCGCTTCCGCAATTTGCCCCGCCTCGACGACGAGGATTCGGTCCGATTCCAGGATCGTCGAAAGGCGATGGGCGATAACGATCGAAGTCCGGCCTTTCATGGCAAGGCCCATTGCCTCCTGAATCTGGTGTTCCACGGCCGTATCGAGAGACGAGGTCGCCTCGTCCAGAATGAGGATTTTCGGATCCCGGACAACCGCCCGCGCAATCGCGATTCTCTGTCTCTGACCTCCGCTCAGGGTCACGCCGCGTTCTCCCACTTCGGTTTCGTACCCGGCAGGCAGGCTCTCGATGAAATCCGCGATGCCGGCGGTTCGTGCAGCTTTCCTGACGGTCTCTTCAGTCGCCTCCGCATAACCGTAGGCGATATTGTAGGTCATCGTCCCTTTCAGCAGGACCGGATCCTGCGGGACGATCCCGATCTGTTTTCTCAGGGTCTTCAAGTCAAGGGTCCGGACATCCGCCCCGTCGATCCGGATCTCGCCCTTCTGCGGGTCATAAAANNAACGGGGGACAAGGTCGGCGATCGTCGTTTTTCCCGCACCGGTCGCACCCACTAGAGCGATTCGCTCACCCGGTTTGACCGCCAGGTCGACCCCCTTCAGCACCCATCGGCCCGGCTCGTAGGCAAACCAGACATCCCTGAAAAGGATTTCGCCCCGCACCGGTTTGAGGAACACGGGAACCTCCGGCATCGGTAGCGATTCAGGAACTTCCAGGATCTCGAAAATCCGGTCCGCCGACGCCATGCACTGTTGGATGCTCCCCACGATGCGGCTGATGATCCGGAGGGGTTGTACCATGAAACCGAGGTAACCCAGGAAAGCGATGAGTTCTCCCGGGGTCATGATTCCTGCGATGACTTCACGTCCTCCGACCCAGAGAAGCAACGCCAGGGCAAAAATCAGGATGACCTCCACCACTCCCTGGAGCGTGGCCTGAATCTGCGTGCCGTGAACGAGGGCCCTGACGTTGGCCTCTCCCTGCCTCCTGAATCGCTTGAGCTCATGCTCCTCGGTTGCGAAGGACCGGACGATGCGGATGGCCGAAAGCGCTTCGTAGGCGATGGCAGAGAGGCTGGCCAGTTCCTGCTGGATCGTGTGTCCCACGGCCCTCAGTCGTACCGAAGCGGAATGGATCACCTTGAAGGCCAGCGGAATGATGAGCAGGGCAAAAAGAGTCAGTTTCCAGTTGAGATAGATCAGAAAACCGGCCATCCCGAAGAAAGTGAGGGTCTGGACGACGAGATCGACAATCGTGGTCGAGACCAGTCCCTGTAGTGTCGCCACATCCCCGGTGATCCGCGAGAGCAGTTCTCCCACCCGTCTCTTGTGGAGATACGTCAGGGAAAGCGACTGGATTTTCCCGTAAAGGGCCACTCGAAGATCCATCACGGCTCGCTGCCCGACCCAGACCATCAGATACTGTTGCCCGTAACCCGCGAGGTTTTTCAGGACGAACAGCAGCACGATGGCAACGGCAAGTCCGTTGAGCATCGCGCTGTTCTTCTCGATCAGAACGTCGTCCACGACGTTCTTCAGAAGCCAGGGAGGCAGAACTCCGGAAGCGGAGGCAAGAAGCATGCATCCGAAAGCCCCGAGCAACCTGAAGCGGTAGGGCAGAACAAAGGGGAGCAGTTTCTTGAGGGAACCCACTCGAACGCTCTTTTCCGTCGTTTTCCTCTTCATGCCAAAGTTTCCATGATCCTTTCCCGCAGGCGGACGGCCGCGTTTGAGGGTCCGCCGTCGATTTGCCCGAGAGCCTTTCGCGTGGATTCGATCCATTCCGTGTTTCCGGCGTAGGAGGTGAACCGCCGGGCCAATGTCTCGGGACAGATTTTACCTGTGATCTCCGGAAAGACTTCCTTTCGCGCAAGCCTGTTCGGCCAGGAAAGGAATCCTCTTTTCGCGATGTAGCGGCGAAACGCCCGCCGCTTGACGAACGGACCGACGCCCGGCAGGTTGAAGAGAGGAGCGAGCAAAGTCGGTGCCGGAACATCGGCGAGAAAAACCTCGGGAACCGCGACAACGGACGGAACCCCCGCATGGAAAAGCTCAAGCGTATTCGTACCCGGCTGAGTCAAGGCCACATCCGCCCCCCGAAGAGCAACCCCCGCTCCGGCCCGACAAACCGCAAAACCGGCTTTTTCCCACAGAAGCGCCTCCTCCGGCTCGCAGAAGGGTGAAAGGAGAACCACCCATTGCGCTTCCGGCAAAAGACGTTTGGCGCAAGCCAAAAACTCGGTCATGAAAGGCAGGGCTTTCCTGCGGATCACCGGACGGCTTCCCGGGAACACGGCGACATTCAAACGTCCGTTTTCTTCCCAGGGAACCGCTCCCCTGTCCATCTCCAGGGCATCCGCCACAAGATTGCCGACCACCTCGACGGAACTCCTCCCTGCCACTTGCCTGATGGGTGCAACCATCGGCTCGCAGGCGGTCATCACCAGTCGGCACGCACCCAGGCCTTTCTTCGGTCCGTAGCTGTAGCTGAAAAGGGGGCTTCCTCTTCTTGAAGCCAATAAACGGCCGTAAAGTAGATCTCCACCCAGCTGAAGAACTCCATCCAGGCGGCTTTTTCCACCGGAAATCTCCTTCGGAAATCCGGCCGGAGAGACAACCCTGTCGGCCCCAAGCAGCCTGGCGAGCCGTTCTTCCGCGCCGCTGGCATATTGGCAGGGCAACAGAAAAAGATCAACATGGTGCCCCTCATCCTTCATGGCTTTCACGACCGGCCTGCACCAGCCCCAAAGCTCACCGGGACCGTTTGCCAGCACTGCAATCCGTCTCATTGAGAGGCCAGATCCTCGAGAACTCGGTCGGCCCAGAAGTCTCCCACTCCCGGTTTTCCCATTCGGGAGCGGGCAACCTCCAAGCGTTCGTGAAAATCACGGCGTTTTGCCCCATCCGCCCAGTAATCCTCGAAATACTCGAGGATCGCTGAGGGCCGGACCTGTGCCTGGATCAATTCGGGATATAGCCGGAACCCCGCGAGGCGGTTGGGGATGGAGATGTGGGGCGTTTTCACGAGGAGTCTGAAGATGATCTCCGAAGAAACCGACCCCCGGTAAAGGACGATCATGAAACGGTCCAGCATCATCGATTCGACCGCTGCGGTGCCGCTCGCCCCGATCACGCAACAGGAATCCGCCATCAGGGCTTTTCCCTCTCCCATATCGGTCCGGAAACCTGCAAGGGCGTGTCGCAACCGGTCGCGCTCCCTTCCATCGAGTCCGGGAGCGATGGAAAAAACCGGCTCGAAAGCCCGATCCAGCAGCAGCTTCGCGGTCTCCTTCAGGACGGGAAGAAGCCGACGGACTTCGCTGGCCCGGCTTCCGGGAAGCAGGGCCACCTGTCGCCCCCGTTCTTCAGGCTGCCCAGGTTTTTCGAAACCTCCGAATTCATCGACAAAGGGATGTCCGTTCCAGGCTGAAGCCACACCCCTACCCAGCAGGAAGTCATGCTCGAAATCAAAAAGGGGAAGGCAAAGGTCGCAGGCACTTCGGAGAAAGGATGTCCTTCCGCTTCGCCAGGCCCAGACCTGAGGCGGGGCGAGGTAGACGATCCTTCCGCGGTAACCCGCTTGCCGGAGCTGGCTAAGGAGAGGAAAATGGAAATCCGGACTGTCCACCACGACAACGGCATCCGGTTTCTCTTCTTCGATCCGGCGGCAGAGAGCTCTTTTCAAAGCAACCAGACGGGGAATCGATGAGAGAACCTCTCCGATCCCCATCAACTGGAGGACCTCCGACGACCATTCCGTCCTCATTCCCGCTTCCGTTCCTTCACGGCCGCCCATTCCCCAGCAATCCAGCCCGGGAACTCGCTTCCTGAGGGCCTTCAGGAGCAAGGCCGCCAAGTGATCCCCGGATGCCTCCCCGGAGCTGAAGAAGATTTTCATGGCAAAAATCCGGTTACGGAGATGGAATGGGCTTCCGCAAGCGATTCGAACGATTCCCGATCAAGGACCACCGTCCGGCCGGCCTCCACGGCCAGGCTAGTCATGCCTGAAGCCGCCATGCATTCCAAAGTCTGCGGCCCCACCGTCGGCAGATCGAAGCGTTCGTCCTGGTCAGACCGCATCATCTTCACCACGATGCCGCCCGGACCGATCCGTCCCGCCCTCCCGATCATCTCGTCCGTCCCCTCCATCGCCTCCACGGCGACGACGGATCCCGCCTTGACGGCCAGCGCCTGTCCAAATGAAAGGCGAACGACCTCGCGGGCAATCCCGATCCCGTAACGGATGTCCTCCCACTCCGCTTCAGAAGGCTCCCTTCCCGCTATTTTCCCTTCCTCCGCGATATTCCCGGGGATCAGGGACCGATAGGAAACGACCTCCAGCCCTCGGCTTTCAAAGAACCTGACGATGGCTCCCAACAAGGCATGATCATCCCGGGACGGGAGCGAAAGAACCCATTCGAGGGTTTCCCGGTCCATCCCCGCACCACCGAAAATCAGCCGTTTCGGAACCGAGCCGGCGAGGACGAGCCGCCTGCACCCGGCCCTCTCGATCAATCCCAGGATTTTAGTGATGGAGATTTGGGGGATCTCCAGAATACGGTCGGCAAAATCTTCCAGGAGCGGATTCACCTTCCCCAAGGCGATCACCGTGGGGGCAACTCCCCTCGAAGACAAGGCCTTCGCAATGGCAAGGGGCAAAAGCCCTTCTCCGGCCAAAAGCGCGAGATTCGACAAGTAACCGCACCGTCCTTCCATCATCCGTTGGCCTTCCTTGCCAGGGACGATCCGACCGCAAGGAAACTGATGTTCGGCAGCCATGCGGAAAGGACGGGATTGAGATACCCGCCTTCCCCAAAAGCCCGGCTGAAAGACATCACGACGTAATAACCGAATACGACAACGACGCTGAGCCCCAAGCTGACCCCTCTTCCTCCTCTCGGGGAGCGAACTCCCATCGTGGTTCCCAGAAGTCCAAGGACAACTGCAGCCCAGGGAATGGCAAATCGCATGTGAAAGATGACCCACATGGATCGGGTGTCGATTCCCTGTCCCTCCGCCATGCGGATATGGCGATAAAGCTCAAGGAGTCCCATCTCCTGGGGCCGTTTTGAGGCCCGGTCGACTTCCTGCGGAGAAAGGGCAAGAGCCAGTCTCTGCTTCTGAAAGGAAAAAAGAGCCTTGACGCTTCCATCCTGGCGAACTTCAAAGACCTTCCCATCCTCGAGCCACCATTGTCCCTCAGCGAAGTGCCCCTTCTTGGCCGTTGATACCCTGGCCAACCGGTTTTTTTCGAAATCCTGGATGAGGATGTCCTGCATCGTCCCCGTGGCAGGGTTCAGCCTGGAAACGTAGAGAACCCGCTTGAGCTGCGAGCCGCTTTCGTCCCTGAGAAAGATGTTCTCCCTCAACCCCGGCACAGCCTTGCCCGAAACCTCGTATTGCAGGATGTTGAGCGCAGCCTGGTCCGTGAGGGGAACGACCGTCTCGCTCAGGAAAAGCGTCAGCAAGGCCACGCCCAGGCTCGCGAACAGGACGGGTCTGACGATTCTTCGGAAATCCACTCCCAGAGACCGGAGGGCATTGACCTCCCCGTGCATGGAGAGAGTCCCGAACCCCAATAGCGTCGCCATCAGGCAGGAAATCGGGAGCGTCAGGACAATGACACCCGGCACCTTGTAAAGGAACAGACGCGAAACCGTCCAGAGCGAGACTCCTCCCTGGATAAGCAGGTTGGCGATCTGGAAGAGAACGTCTCCCGTGATCAGGAGCATCGAGAAAATCAGGACTCCAAAGATAAAGGGCTGCGTCAGCTCCCGGACGATGAACCGATCCAGGAGTCCCGGCAGAAAGGCATCAAACGCCTTGCGGGGCATGGGGTCCTCCGTTCAGGGCAAGGATCCGTTCGGCAACGTCGCGAACGGCCCCATACCCCCCGCATGAAGGGGTGATCCAATCCGCTGCGGCTTTCACCTCAAGCCTGGCGTTTCTCACCGCCACTCCCAGCCCGCTCCAGCGGATGCAGTCGATATCGTTGACATCATCCCCAACGAAGCAGGTTTCCTCCTGCAGGGTTCCCCGGGATCGACACAGGGCCTGCAGGGCCGGGAGTTTGTCGCCGATGCCGTTCACCACTTCGCGAATACCGAGTTCCCGCGCACGCAGGACTGTGGCCTCGGAACGGCGGCCGCTGATGAGCGCGACCTCGACCCCCGTCCTCTGAAGCCTGACGATGCCCATCCCGTCCTGGATGTCGAAACGTTTCCATTCTCCCCCGGAACCGTCCAGAGCAACCCCCCCGTCCGTAAGGGTGCCGTCCACGTCCAGGACAAGCAGCTTAATCAGGGGAATCGACCTCCCGCGTCATCTTTGGCCAGGGGGTCAGTCCTCTATGCGAATCCCTTGCGAACTCCAGGATCGCGACGAGAACCGGGTTAGGCGCCTCTTCCAACCCGGTTTCAAGAAGTGCCAGCGCCTCTCTCAACGGCAATCCGGCATGATAAAGCCCTTTATAGAAATTCTTGATCGACTGCCGCGTCGCCGCGTCGAAACCATTCCGTCGCAATCCGACCTTGTTGAGGCCGAACAGCCGCGCCGGTCGGCCGTCCGCCATCACGTAGGGCGGGACATCCTTGACGATCTTGGAGAGACCGCCGATCATGCAGAAAGGCCCGATCCGGACGAACTGGTGTACTCCCGCCATCCCGCCAAGTACTGTTCTGTCGCCGATATGGACATGCCCGGCAAGTCCGACCTTGTTGGCCAAAACGACCTGGTTTCCGACAACGGCGTTGTGCCCGACGTGGGATCCTTCCATCAGGTAGCAGCCGTCCCCGATCACGGTTTCCCTGCCTTCTCCGGTGGCCCGGTGGACGGTCACGTTTTCCCGCAAGGTCACCCCGTTCCCGATCCGTACCCAGGTTTCTTCGCCCTTGAAGCCGAAATCCTGAGGTTCGCNCCCAAGGGCGACATTCTCGTAGAGCATGCAGCCTTCGCCGACCGAGACATAATCCTTCAGGCTCACGAACGATTTCAGTACGGTTCCCGCCCCGATTTCCACGAAATCCGAGACTTGGCAATAGGGGCCTATCCTGACTCCGTCCGATAGTTTCGCATTCGGGGAAACGATCGAGCTGGGATGAATTTCGACCGTCATTTCTCTTCCTCCGTCCGCAAGGTACGGATCACCAGGAAACCGAACACGCCTTCAGCAACCAATTCCCCGTCCACCCTGGCGACAGCCTTGACCTTGCCCATGCGTCCGCGAAGCCTCAACATTTCCGCCTCCGTCACGAGTTGATCCCCCGGCCTGACGGGCCGTCTGAACTTGACATCCTCAAGAGTCGTCAAGATCAGGAGTTGATCCTCTTCGATCCCCGGTCTCGAGGCGATCATCATCCCCGCCACCTGTCCCATCGATTCAAGCACGAGCACTCCCGGCATAACGGGCTCCACCGGGAAATGTCCCTGGAAGAAGGGCTCGTTGATCGTAACATTCTTCAGGCCCACGACACGGTTCTCGTCGAGCTCGAGAATTCGGTCGACCAACAGGAAAGGATAGCGATGGGGAAGATGTTTCATGATTCCATGGATATCGATCATGGCGGGTCCTCCTTATGCGCGATTTTCGTTTTTCGTGTCTTCCAGAACTCTCCGGAGTCGCGAGACAAGGGAAAGATGCAGGCCGTGTCCGCTTCGAAACGCGAGGAAATGACCGAGAAGGGGTCGCCCCAGGAGGGCAAGGTCCCCGATGAGGTCCAGCACCTTGTGGCGGACGCATCCATCGGGGTAAGCAAGCGCTTCCCGGTTGAGCGGGCCGTTTTCCCCGATAACCAGAGTGTTGCCCGGATCGCCTCCCTTTCCCAGACCGGCTGAGCGCAATGCCTCAATCTCCGAGTCGAGGCAGAAGGTTCGGGCCTTCGCAATCTCGTCCCGGTAAACGGCACGGTCAAGACACTCACGGTAGTAGGCCTGGGTGCCGATCCAGGTTTCCGGGTAGTCGATGACGCAGGAAACCCCGAAACTTGCCGCGGGAAGGGCCGCAAGGGAAGCCCCCCTCTGCGGGTCCCTCACGGTAATCGGCGC
Organism: Synergistales bacterium; assembly: GCA_015657435.1. Classification (GTDB taxonomy): domain Bacteria; phylum Synergistota; class Synergistia; order Synergistales; family 79-D21; genus 79-D21. The sequence continues at coordinate 138,617 of JADLKH010000001.1, forward strand.
ATCGATCTGAAACGGCCGGGTTTCTCGATCCCCCCAGTGTCGCACGAACGGGGCAAGTCCCTCGGCAAATCCCTCCGCACTTCCGTCCAGAGCGGGAATCTCGCCGCCTTCCACCCGGATTTCGGCATCCCATATCCCGAGGCCGGAGAGGGCGGAGAGAAGATGCTCAACGGTCCTTATGGTTATCCCATTGGGGAAGGAAAGAGTGGACCCTCGGCCGTCCCCGACGGCCAGGGCTTCTTCAACACGGTAGGTCTTCCCGTCCCGAAAGGCAAAACGCAGCCCCGGGAAAGCCCCTTCTGCCACCTCGGCGGCGCAGGAGACTCCCGTGTGAAGGCCTTTCCCTTCCCACCGCACTGTCTTCCGCTCATTCATTCGTAGATTTTCCCTTCTTTTCGACTTCTGCCAGACGAGCTTCCAGTTGCTTCACCCTTTCCATCAGTTCAGGCAATCGCCGAAGAAAAACCTGGGATTTCATGTCATCCCGGTGATCACGGGCGGGAAACCCGGACACAACCGACCTCTCCGGCACGTCTTTCGTCGCTCCTGCACACCCGGTCAGGACAGCGCCATCTCCGACATGAACGTGATCGGCCGTCCCGCNNTCCGAGCCGCCAGGGTCACACTGTTCCCAAGAGATGAGCTCCCCGCCATTCCTGAAAACGCCACAAGAACACAATCATGGCCGATTCGGACGTTATGTCCCACGTGAACATGATCGTCGGTTTTCGTTCTCGCTCCGATACGCGTTTCACCAATCGTTGCCCTGTCAACCGTGCAGCAGGCCCCAATTTCCACCTCGTCTTCCAGGATCACCCGACCGATCTGCGGGACCTTCACGGGAACTCCTTCGGGAGTCCGGTCAAAACCAAATCCGTCGCACCCCAGCACGGAACCGGCATGAACCAGGCAATTCCTACCGATGACGGTTCCCTCCATCACGACCACCATCGGCTCCAGAATGCTCCCCTCTCCGATCCGCACCTTTCGCCCGACGAAAACCTGGGCCCGGAGGACGGCTCCTTTTTCGACCACGGCATCCTCCTCCACAACGCAAAAGGGACCCACGCTCGCCTCCGGGTCCACCACGGCACCGGAAAGGACAAGGGCCGTCCCGTGAATTCCGCACTGCGGCACAAACACCTCGCCAAAAAGCCCGAGAAGCGTCCGGAAAGCCGCTTTCGGATCTTCAATCTCGATGCCATCCTGCCCGTCCGCGATCCATCCGAAAGGCGCCACCACCGGTGTCCTTTTCGAAACGGACGTCATGATTTTCCTCTCCCATGTCACCAGGAGGAATCCTTCCTGCTGGGAATCCGGCGTCGCGATCCCGCGGACTTTCCTTCTCCCGTTCCCCTTCACGTGTCCTCCAAGCGCCTTTGCGAGGGCTTCGAGTTCCCAGTCCATGTTCAGCTTCTCCCTCCCAGGAGGTTAAAGGTTGCCGACCAGCCTGATGCTGGAAGAGTTTTCATCCCTGTCGTCATAATGGAGCTCGATGGAGAGATTTTCATTGATGCGGTAGCCGATTCCGAAATTGAAGTCGCTGTCTTCGGATCCCCGAACCCAGGCATAGGGGGAGTGAACCGGGCCGTCGAACCAGACTCTCCACCATGTTGCCTCTTCGGGCCAGGACCTCTCCACTCCCAGCCAGATGCGGTCCCACTGCGACCAGCGGAACCCGAGGCGTGTCTCGATATCCCAGTCGTTGAGGTACAGAAGGGCTTCTCCATACAGTTCGATATCCCACCGCGGGAGGATCTGGGCTTTGCGGCCCAGGTGAATTCCAGCTTCGGGAAAGCGATCCGAGGTCCCCGCATAACCCGCGGCCCAGGCCCAGATGGTGTATCTCCGGCTTTCCAGCCGCACCGAAAGGTCCGTGACCGGCTGTGGCTTGAGAACCACGCTGATGCCGACCTTGAGGCTTTCGACGAAAGACTCGTCCATCAAGAGGGCGGAAGCCCATTCGGCCACCCGCTTTTCATGCTTTGCCACCCAGGAGACGGGAAGTCCGATCAGAGGGGAAAGCCCCGCCATGAGGTCTTCCTTCACGTCGGAGTGAATGATGGCGGGAAGCGAGGTGGACGTGCTGCGCGGGTTGACCGCAAGAATGAGCGGTTGTTCGGGAACCATGCTCACTTTCAGGACGGATCGATCGGTTTCCAGTCGGACAACCAGGCTCCCCTGCCAACCCGGCAAGTCCCGGCTCAGGACGGAGGAAATTTCCGAACGCAGGGCTGAGTCAGCCCACATCAGAGCCTCCAGTGGAAGCTCGGCGATCCGCTTCTCGATTTCCGGGCGAGCACGGTCCCAATCTTCTTTCATCCATTCGGCCAGGGGGGACGGAAGAACGGGAAGCCCCCTTCGACTTCCCAGTTCGTGTGCGTTTTTCGCCTTGAGCTCCATGACGAGATCCTGTTTTTCGATCCGCGCTGCTTCGACTTCATACCCCTCGAAAAGCCGCGACGCAACCAATTTGACAACGCCGAGCCGGCTCGCTTCTTCCTGGTGCGGGTCGATCTCGCCCCAAACAGCCTCCATGCTGCGCTTCGCTGCAGGCGTTAGCCAGTCGGGGACACCCTCTACCCTTACCCCGGCAACGACGGGGCGCGAAGAGCACAGAAGCAGGGCTGCGGCCACCAGAACCATGACCGCAGCCCTGAGGAATCCGGGAGTATCCGTAATTTTCCCCTTAGAACATCTCGCCGAATCCGAAATGGGTAAAGGTTTCATCTTCGCCATTGGCCACGTCAAGCCGCAGGTTGCCCATCGGCGTCCGGACCCTGACGCCGAATCCGTAGGCGTCCTTCAGGTCGCCAAAGTTGAAGCTGTTCAGCGTTTCGTCGTTTTTGTTCCAGGCCATGCCCATATCGTAAAAGAGAACGATCGAGAATGCCTTTTCCATCGGGACTCGGAGCTCAAGGTTCGTCAGGAACATCTCATGCCCATCGAACTCGTCGTCCTCGTAACCCCTCAAGGTCGTGCTCCCCCCAACGAAATATCGCTCTGAATAGGGAATCTCCCCCGAAGAGAAACCGACCCTCATGCGGGCCGCGAACAGCGGAGGATTGTCGGGATCTCCCGCAGGCAGGTCGAAAGGCATTTTGTCGAGGTTGATCGGCAGGTAGTAGCGCCCCTCCAGCCAGTACTTCGTGTATTCTCTCTCCCNCCCGAACAGCTCGAACGCCTTCTCGACGTTCAGGGTTTCGAGGTCACCCTTGGGGTAGCTGAGGTAGGGATCGCGATTGTCGCGGGTCAGCGTGCCCGTCACGGTGAAGATCTTGCCATTGCTGTCGAGGAGATTCTTCCACGCTTCCCAATCCACATAGGACGGATCCGGGTCGATCGAATTGCCATCAAGGTCGCGGAAATCGTAAAGCGTGACTTCCTTCCAGTCCAGGTTCACGAACCAGCTCATCTTGGAATCGTGCCTGAATTTCCGTCCCGCCCCGATATAGACCCCCTGCTTGTCCTGGTTGTACTCCCCGTAGCGCTTCCCTTCGTAATATCGGTTGATGTCCTCCCATTCCCGCTTGTACGCTCCGAACTTCCAGGCGTAGGTGTGTTCGTCCATGTAGGGATCGGAAACGGAGAAGTAGTACTGTTCACGGTCGCCCGTGTCGAAGCCGACGGTCAGCTTCTGTCCGCGGCCGTTCAGGTTGCTTTCCTGATAAGCAAGGCCACCCTGCCAGCCGCTGCTCGAACCGTAGCCGAGGTTGAAGCTGACGCTCCCCGTCTTCCCCTCGGTCACCGACAGGACTAGGTTGAGCAGGTTCGGGTCTTCGTTGGGTTCAAACCCGACGTTGACGTCCTCCAGGAATCCCATTCCCTGGATCTTGTTCAGGGAATGCCTCAGAACGTTCGCGTTGAAGAGGTCCCCCTTCTTCACCTTCAGTTCCCGCTCGATCACGTAGGTTTTCGTCCGCTTGTTGCCCTGGATGAAGATATCGCCGATCCGGGGTTCGACGATCTTGACCGTGACAATGCCGTTCTCGACCGCAACGTCCTCCACCCTGGACATGACGTAGCCGTCTTTCTGGTATTTTTCCTTGATCCGCTGAAGATCGTTACGGAAAAAGACACGATTGAAGACGCTTCCGGGGACGGTGAAGAGAAGCTTCTGGAGGTCCTCCTCCTTGTAGACGGAGTTTCCGGTGAAACGGACTTCCTTGACCTTGGGGTTCTCCTGGACCTTGAAGACGACCTTGACGCCCTCCCCTTCGGGTTCGACGGCCACGTCGCTCATCGCAAAGAAACCAAGGTTGTAGATCGCTTCGACATCCTTCTGAAGCTGTTCGCGGTCAAGGACCTCACCCGCCTTCGTCTTGGCGGCCCCCAGGATGTACGGAGAAACGATCTCCTGGTTGCCTTGCACCTCGACCGCCACGACTTTCGGGTCATCTGCAAAACTTGCGGAAGCGGAAAAAAACAGCAACAGGGCCAATCCAGTCATAGCGGCAAGGAAGCGTTTCACGAGACGATCCTCTCCTTTTGCGAATTCGCGGGGCTCAAGGTCTTTCGACATGCAGGGCTTCCCCGTCGGGCCGAAGGGCCCTCTGGCCAACCTGGATCAATGATAGCAAATCTTCCGTCGCTACGGACACCCCTCCCTGAGAAGAAAAAGGAGGAATCGGCCCCCGTGCGGACTCGACGGCTTCTGCCGGACTCAACCCTTTCGTTCTCCTGGTCGATGGTGTTCCAGTAGAAGCCTTTTCCTGACCGCTTGCCGCGACAGTGGCCGAACGGCCTTCGGAAAGGCTTTTCCTTAGGTTGTCAAGCAGGATCCTCTCGTCCGCGGTTACCCATTCCACCGAGGGCCCAGTCTCGAAAGAAAGCGTCCCGGAAGGGTTGAAGGATTCGATCGATGTGGGCCCCACCGCGAGGAGAAGGATCATCATCGTCACGGGGATCACGTGGAGGAGCAAGGCCTTTGAGGTACGCAACCCTCTGTGCGGGGACCGGGCTTCTTCCTCGGTTGCTGCTTCCCAGATCTCCCTTCCGGCCGAGTCCAGCTCGGCCCGGGCGCACTCCAGCTCGGCGATGGCAGAAGTCCAAGCCTTGCAACGGCAAGCTTCCATGCATCGGTCAATCCAATTTTGAACCCTTTTCAGCCTCTTTTCCACACGTCCCACCCCCCTCGGGGCCCGAATCTTCTTCTGGAACATGGAAATTATCCCCGACCGCCTTCAGGATGTGGACTTCTCCATCCCGAACCATGCCCGGAGCTTCGCTATCCCTCTCCTCTGAATTCGGTAGATCTGGCTGACGTCGATCCCTTTCTCGCCCGCCACTTCCTTTGCCCGGCGGCCTTCGACAAGCAGAGCCTCGATGATCTCGGACTCCCTTGAAGACAGGTGCTCCATCCCTTCCCTCAGTGCAAGCCGCCAGTCTTCGGCTGCAGGATCGAAGGGGTCTTCCGCCATTTCGTCCATTTCCTCAATGGGAAGGGGTGCTTTTGCCTCGACCCGCTGCAGGAAATTGACCATTGCACCTCGAACTCGATAATAGGCGTAGGTAATGAACTTGATGTTCCGGTCCCGTTCATAATGATCAACCGCGTTGATCAAGGCCAGGGTCCCTTCCTGGACCAGGTCGGGATATCGGGAGGGGGCGACTTGGAGTTTCCGTGCAAGCCAATACACCAGAGACCTGTAGCCCAGGATGAGCTCCTCCCTTGCCCTTTCGTCGCCAAGGGCCTTGCGGCTCCAGAGCTCGCTTTCCCTTTCCGGGTCCAGCCGCCTTGGCGCTTCGCTNNCTCCTTCATGCAGGTCTTTCTCCTTTCGGGCAGGTCATTTGAAAACATCCCCGCCCCCGTCATTTTACCAGCACGGGCGAGTACCTGCACTAGTCGGGCAGCGGAAGGCTCTCCGCCTCCTCCTCGCCTTTGACGAGAAGATGCAGTGAATCGTTCGCGAAGGCCAACATTCCCCTGCCTTTCCAGAAATCGATCCCGACGATTCCGCAATTGTCCATCCTCATCCGCCAGGCCAGGGGATAGGGCACCCCGAGAAGCTGAACAAGACTTGCCCTCATAATACCTCCGTGGCCGACAACAAGAATGCGCTCCGCATCCCCTGCCAGGATCGTGTCGAGAGCCCGTCCGACTCTCTCCAGAATTTGGTGAAGGCCCTCCCCGTTGGGAGGCGTCACCCGGGAGGGGTCCTCTCTCCACTGCCCGTATACGGCCCCGTATTTTTCCTCGATTTCGGGAATCGTGTGCCCTTCCCAATCACCGAAATTGATTTCCGCTAGATCGTCCAGAACCGACAAGGCGGGTTTCTCATTCATGTGAAGCCTTCCCCGGACAATTTCGGCCGTCTCTCGGGCCCTGGAAAGGGGCGTCGTGAAAAACTTTTCCGGTTCCCATAAAGAGAGTCGCGCGGCAAGCCTTGCCGCCTGGAGCCTCCCGATCTCGTTCAAGGGAACGTCGGTCTTCCCCTGGTAACGGGTCACGGAGTTCCACTCGGTTTGGCCGTGTCGGGCCAGAATCAGCCTCCGCAGTTTCATGGAATCATCCTCCTAAAGATTAAGGGGACCTGCCCGGAGGATCGTTCCCCCCTGGCAAATCCCCTTTTTGGCTGGAGCCGGCGATCGGACTTGAACCGAAGACCTGCGCATTACGAGTGCGCTGCTCTACCGACTGAGCTACGCCGGCCTGAAAATGGCGGTCCCAACGGGATTCGAACCCGTGCCGCCGCCTTGAAAGGGCGGTGTCCTAGGCCACTAGACGATGGGACCGCGTTGGTGAGTCGTGAGGGATTCGAACCCTCGACACCCGGATTAAAAGTCCGGTGCTCTGCCAGCTGAGCTAACGACTCAGCTCTAGAGGCTAGGACAATATAGCGACCCTCGGCCTGTCTGTCAAGGTTGCCACCGGCCGGATCGACTAAAGAACGATAGCGGAGCCGGGTACCGACGAAAGGGCCTCCCTGAAAGACGCGACGGCGCCTTCTCCACGCGCTCGCTGGGAAGCGACCTGGGAAAAACCGGTCCCGCCGAAGGTCTGCCTACGGGAAACGGACACACGCGGGTCCAAAAGCGGGGGCAGGTCATTCTCGGCTTCCGGAAGCAGGTCTTTCCACTCTCCGGCCGAAAGCGACGAGAAGGAGCGGTTCTCCCTGATGCACCAGGCGACGGCTTTGCCGACCTTTTCATGGGCCTGGCGGAAAGGGACTCCCTTCAGAACAAGATACTCGGCAACATCCGTCGCCAGCAGCAGCCCGTTCTCGAAACCCGCACTGGCCCTTTCCCCGACAACTTCCACCTTACCAAGAAGCGGTGTCAGAACCGAAAAGACGGCCTCCATCAGATCGAGGCTTTCCCAAAGACCGCGCTTGTCCTCCTGAAGATCCCTGTCGTAGGTCGACGGCAACCCTTTCAGGTTGACGAGGAGATCCACCAGGTGCCCGACAAACTGGCCCGTTCTCCCCCTCAGCAACTCCAGCACATCGGGGTTCTTCTTCTGCGGCATCATGCTTGACCCGGTGCAGAAATCGTCCGGGAGGCGGATCCATCCGAATTCCTGCGAACTGTAAAGGATCAAGTCCTCCGCAAGCCGGCTCGTATGAATGCCGAATGTTGCGCAGAACCCATGGATATCGAGAAGGTAGTCTCTCTGCCCGACGGTGTCCAGGCTGTTCTCGGTCGGTTTTGGAAAACCGAGGATTTCCGCCGTGAAGAACCGGTCAAGAGGCAGAGTCGAACCCGCGAGCGCTCCGCTCCCGAGGGGACATTCGTTTAGAGATTCGATCGCGAAAAGAAGGCGCCTCGCATCCCTTGAAAAAGCCTGAAAATGGGCGAGCCAGTAGTGTCCCATGCTGATCGGCTGGGCCTGCTGCAGATGCGTGTAGCCGGGAGCGAGAACGGCCTCGTCGCGAGCGGAGAGTTGCAGGAGGGTTTCCTGGAGTTCGGCCAGCCGGCGGCCTATCCTAACCAGAGTTTCCTTCAGGAAAAGCCTTAGGGTCGTGGCCACCTGGTCGTTCCGGCTCCGTCCCATGTGAAGCTTGGCACCGGTGGGACCCAGGATGGCCGTCAGGCGCGATTCGATATTCATATGGACATCCTCGAGGTCGATCCGGGGCGTGAAATCTCCCGCCTCGATCTCTTGCCCGACCTGTCTCAGCCCTCTCTCCAGGTCCGCGCTCTCCTTTTCGGTGATCAGTCCCACCCGGCCCAGCATGCGGGCATGGGCGATGCTCCCGACGATGTCACATTTCGCAAGTCTCCAGTCGAGGTCCAGCGATTGACTGAAACGCAAGACAACATCGGCCGTTTCAGCCGTAAAGCGTCCCTTCCACACGACGATCCCTCCTTATGCCGCAACGCCCGTTCCGCATCGGGAAATCCAGGTTCCCCCGCAATCCAGGCCTTCCATTTTCGAAGCCAGCCACTGTGCCGCCGGATGAAAACCCAACCCCAACCAGGCCGCAACCTGGAGATGCAGGCATTTCACGGAAGGCCGGGAACCGACCCTGATCCCGCCGATCCCTCCTCTTGTCAGGCTTTCGATCAGGGAGGCCCCTTCACGGACCATTTTTTCCCTCTCCGCTTCAGAAAGCAGATCCAGCCGGAAGCGGGCCGCGAGTCCGTTATATCGTTCCCACGCTTTTGACTCTTCCTGCCCAGAGAGAAAAGCCTCGAGTGCCCCAACGGCCCCTTCCGATTCCAGTCTGCCGCATCTTCGGTCAAGGAAGGGACACGTCAGCCAGAATGTCGTGGGAAAAGGCCGGCCCTCCCTCAGAGGACCGCAGACGATGACCTGCGGTTTTCCCCATGGGCATCTCTTCGCCACCCCGCGTACGATCGCGAGGTCGAAAGCCCTTCCCCGCATCTGGGAACCGAGCGTTTCGCCATCGTCTTTCCTCAGTGCCTCAAACGAAAGCGGGGGGGTCGCCCCCCCGCCATTGATGAAGCCATTCATACGGTCCCTATCGCTTGCCCCCGGACCCGCCCGATGCGCCTCCGGAGCCTGTTCCGCCTCTCTTCTTGCTTCCTCGGGGGTCCTTCAGCTTGTTGTTGAGGTCGGCGATCTTCTCCTCGCTGCTCTTGAGGAAGAGGGAAAGCTTCTTCTCGAAATCATCCTCTCTCTTCCTGGGAGGCCGGTTCTCCTTCGCCTGCAAGACCTTGATCGACAGGTCGATCCGATTCTTTTCGTCGATCTTGATGACCTGTGCCTGGACTTCCTGCCCAACCGCAAGCACATCTTCCACTTTCTTGACGAAGCTCTGGGAGAGTTCCGAAATGTGGATCATGGCCTTCTGACCGGTGGCTAGCCGTACAAAAGCCCCGTAGGCCGCGATGTGTTCGACGGTGCCCTTGACGAGATCGCCCACTTTGACCGGTTCCGCCGCTGCGCTTCTTTCCTCCGCCATGTTTCCCCTTTAGCCTCCGCTCATTTAGGTTTTTGCCTGATCGCCGGAAATAGAGTGATTATAAAGAATCAACCCGCATTTCGCCACCCCGTGGGCGGAGTTGCGAGCCTTCCGCCTTCCTATTCGAAAACTCGAAGGTCCTCGATGAAAAGCGGGCTCATGACCTTGATGTGCGTTCCCTTCATCCCCAGGCTTCGGCTTTCGATGATCCCCGCGCTTTCGAGTTTCCGAAGCGCATTGACAATGACGCTCCTCGTCACGCCGACCCGGTCCGCGACCCGGCTGGCGACGACGACTCCCTCAGAGTTGCCCAGCTCACGGATGATGTGCTTGACGGACTTGACTTCTGAGTAGGACAAGGCCCGCATGGCCATCTGTACGATCAGGCGTTCCCTGGAGCGGTCTTCGATCGATTTGGCCCTTTCGTGCAGGATTTCGAGACCGACCACCGTCGCGAGGTACTCCGCCAGGACCAGATCCCGCGTGTCGAACTCGATCCCGAAGCGGGCCAGGATCATGGTTCCGAGACGATCTCCCGCACCGTTGATCGGCACGTAGAGCACATGCTTGTCCGAATAGGTGCAGGGAACGTCGGCATAGGCGCAGACGCCGTGGTCCGTGTGGTTCAAGACCGATTCGTGGACCTGGTTGAGCTTTTCGACGTAACGGTCCGGCATTCTTCCCTTGGCCAGCTGGTCGGACATGATCGGGCAGTCGTACTCGCTGATCCAGCCGTAACCCAGGATGCGCCCCTCCCTGTTGATGATGTAGACATTTGCCGCAGACAGGTCGCAGAGCAGGGAGGCGAGTTTCTGATAATCGGCCTGGTTGTTTCCCTTGCGGTTTTCCAAAGCTCGGCTGACGATGCGCGTTTTCTCCAGCAGGTCGTTCATCGCCGATGGGTTCAGGATTTTCGGCCTGCTTTCAAGCAGTTCCTTCGGTGTCCTCATTTTCATCTTGATCCCTCCATGCTCCGAATCGTTGATCGTTTCGCTCATATCAGGTATTTCCTTATGTCCGTGTCCGTGGCCAGGTGTTCAAGCCGGCTTTTGACGAAAGGAACATCCACGTTGACCCGGATGCCNCTGCATGTCCGGAGCGGAGAAACTGACTTCCTCCAGCAGGATCTCCATGATGGTGTGAAGCCTCCTCGCACCGATGTCTTCCATCTCCTGGTTCATCCGGGCCGCCATCACGGCGATCTCCCGTATCGCATCCTCCTCGAAGCGCACCTCGACCCCTTCCGTTTCCATCAGGGCCTGGTATTGTCTGACCAGGCTATGTTCGGGCTCAACGAGGATCCTGGCCAGATCCTCCGCCGAAAGGGGCTGCAACTCCACCCTGAGGGGAAATCTTCCCTGAAGCTCGGGGACGAGATCCGAGGGCTTGACCTTGTGAAAGGCCCCTGCTGCAATGAATAGGACATGGTCGGTCCGCAGGGGACCGTATTTCGTCTGCACGGCGCTTCCTTCAACGATCGGAAGCAGGTCACGCTGAACGCCTTCCCTGCTGACATCGGGTCCCTGTCCCCCTCCGCCCGAAGCGGCAATCTTGTCAAGCTCGTCAAGGAACACAATGCCCTCTTCTTCTGCTTTTTCCAGCGCATCCCGGGCAACGGCCTCCATGTCGATCAACGCTTCGGCTTCTTCCGCCTGCAGGACCTTCAGGGCTTCCGCGACGGTCATCTTCCGCCGCCTCATCTTCCTGGGCATCAGGCCCCNCAGGGCTTCTCCAAGGTTGATCGCCATTCCCTCCATGCCGCCCCCCATCAGGGGGAAGCCAAGTTGCTGGGACTCGGAAACCTCGATCTCGACTTCCCGTTCATCGAGCTTTCCGGAAAGAAGCATCTCCCGCAGGCGTTCCCGGGTTCCCGACTGAGGCTCCGGTGAAACAGGCGGTTCTTCCCTCTCAGCTCCGCCTCCCATCAAGGTTTTCATGAAATCCTGCATCGCAGGTTCTTTCCTCGGCCGTGGGAGCAGCGCGTCCAGCAGCCGCTCTTCGGCCCTCATGCGAGCCTGCGGCTGGACTTCCTCCACTCTCCGGCTCTTGACCATCTGGATCGCCGATTCCGCAAGGTCCCGTATCATGGACTCGACATCCCTGCCCACATAACCGACCTCCGTAAACTTCGTCGCCTCCACCTTGATGAAGGGAGAGTCCACAAGAGAAGCAAGTCTGCGGGCGATTTCCGTCTTCCCGACTCCTGTCGGGCCCACCATGAGGATGTTCTTCGGGGCGATTTCCGCAGAGAGGTCCGCAGAAAGCCAACGCCTGCGGATTCTGTTCCGAAGGGCAATGGCGACCGCCCTCTTGGCCTTGTCCTGCCCGACGATGTAGCGATTCAGCGTTTGGACGACCTTCGCAGGGGTCAGGGTTTCGGCCAGTTTCCCGGGTTGCGTCATGAACCGATCATCTCCAGCGTAATCGACTTGTTCGTGTAAATGCAGATTTCCGCCGCAGTCTCCAGGGAAATCCGGGCGATCTTCTCCGCATCCCAGTCCGTCGCCAAAAGCAGGGCCCGGGCAGCCGCCAGCGCGTAGCCTGAGCCGGACCCGATCGATGATGCCTCTCCCTCCGGTTCAAGCACATCGCCTGCCCCGGAAAGGAGAAGGGTCTGTTCCGCATCCGCGACCAGCATCATCGCCTCGAGCTGGCGCAGGGCCTTGTCCAGCCGCCAGTCACGCACCAGTGAATACGCCGCTCTCAGGAGGTTCCCGTTCTGCTCGTTCAACTTGGTCTCGAAACGCTCCAGTAGCGTCATCGCATCCGCAGTGCTGCCCGCAAATCCCGCGAGCACCCGGCCGTTCTTCAAGGAGCGCACCTTCCGGGCCGTTGCCTTGATGACTTTGTCGCCCAGCGTCACCTGGCCGTCTCCTGCCATGGCCACCTGTTTTCCCCGCCTCACGCAAAGCACGGTTGTCCCTTCAAACATCCTCTTCACCTTCCCCTGCTCTGGGATGGGCTTCCCTGACCATCCTCCGCAAGTGATCCGCCGTAATCTTCAGGTAGCGCTGCGTCGTGAGAAGGCTTTCGTGCCCCAGCAGTTCCTGGAGTACCCGCAAATTGGCCCCGCCTTCAAGGAGGTGCGTCGCGAAGCTATGCCGCAAAACGTGTGGAGTGACCCCCGAGAGGCCGCAGCGCTTCGCCGCGCGATCCACGATCCGGGTTACGGTCCGGACCGTCATTCGCCCGCCGCCGGTTCCCGGGAAAAGGGGCCCCTTCCGGCTTGAACATTCCAGAGCCCAGGCATCGAATGCGGCCAGGGCGTAACGGCCGACGGGGACGATCCGCTCCTTGTCTCCCTTTCCGGTTACCCTGACCCACCGTTCCTGGAGATCCAGGTCTTCCCAATCGAGCGACACCAGTTCGGCCACTCGAAGACCGCTTCCGTATAAAAGCTCCAGGGCGGCTCGATCCCTCACGGTCGCCTTTCCCTGCGGGCCGTTTTCGAGGAGGTTCCGGATATCGGACAGGGCAAGAGCCCTGGGAAGGCGGAGAGGCAGTTTCGGGGCCTGGACACGACAGGCCGGATCCTGCTCAACCACCCGCTCCTGCTTCAGGTAGGCCATCCAGCTTTTCACCGAGGAGAGCTTCCGGGCGGCAGAGGTTTTTGCATAACCATAAGCGAGCATTTCCCTCAGGTAGGCCCTGATGTGAACGGGCCGGATCTCTTCGGGCGAATCCAGTCCTTGCGCAAGCGCGAATTCGACAAACTGAGCCAGGTCAACGGCGTAATTCGTCACCGTGTGCCCGGAGAGACGGCGTCCATGGCTCAAGTCCTGAAGATAGGCGTCCACGAGAGGGGACAACTTTTCGGTCATGCACCGTATATTACCACTTTTGTCTTGATTGTGGATAATATTCAGGACAACTCTCTCTGCTTCAAGAAGGCTTCGAGGCTAAACGCCCCGGCTCTCCAGGAAAGCATCGAAGGCCATTGCCGCCCTTGCCGCCACAGCCTGGCAACGATCCGTTCTGGACCGGATCCGTTTCTCGAGAGGAGAGAAGATTCCCAGATTGACGTTCATCGGCTGGAATGTCTCGGGCAAGGCATCGGATAGATAGTGCAGAAGAGACCCGATCGCGGACTCCCTCGGCCAAACCGGGAACGGTTTCGCATGAAGGAACCTTTCCAAGCCCGTTGCCGCAACGACTCCCATGGCCGTACTTTCCATGTAGCCCTCCACGCCGACGATCTGCCCCGCTAGAAAAAGGTCCTGTCTTCCGGCAGGACGCAGGGCCTTGTCGAGAACCCTGGGCGCGTTGACGTAAAGGTTCCTGTGCATGACTCCGAGACGGACGAAATCAGCTTCCCGAAGCGCCGGGATGAGGCGAAAAACCCTCTCCTGCTCTTTCCACTTGAGGTTCGTCTGGAAACCGACCATATTGAAGAGAGTCCCTTCAAGGTTGTCCTGGCGCAACTGCACGACTGCAAACGGCTCTCGGCCGGACCTCGGATCGGGCAGCCCGACGGGGCGCATGGGGCCGAAACGCAGCGTATCCCGTCCCCTCATCGCCAGGATCTCAACCGGAAGGCATCCCTCGAAGTAAGGCTGTTTGCGCTCGAATTCATGTTTCATCGCTCTTTCCGCGGTGAGCAGCCCTTCGACCAGAGCGTCGTATTCGGCCTCGTCAAGGGGACAATTGATGTAGTCTTCCCCCTGGCCGTACCGGCTTCCCTTGTAGGCTTTTCCCATATCGACGCTTTCCAGGGTCAGGACGGGGGCAACCGCATCGAAAAAGTGAAGGAATTCCTCTCCCGTCAGCACCCGAAGGGATTCGGCCATCGGGCCGGAAGTCAAGGGACCCGTCGCGATGATGCACGGGCCGGAAGGAATTTCGGAACGCTCTTCACGAACGATCTCCACCAGCGGATGTTCCTCGAGAACCTTCGTGATTTCGCCTGCGAAGCGCTCCCGATCGACGGCCAGAGCCCTCCCGGCAGGCACTGAGGAATGATCCGCCGCCCGCATCACCAGGCTGCCCAGTTTTCGGAGCTCGGACTTCAGGATTCCGGCCGGACTGGACAGGACATCCGCCCCCAGGGAATTGCTGCAGACCAGCTCGCCGAACGCTCCGCCCGTGTGCGCCGGGGTCATCTTCAGAGGACGCATTTCGACAAGACGCACGGGCACCCCCCGGCTTGCGAGCTGCCACGCGGCCTCGCTTCCCGCCAAGCCGGCCCCGATGATGCATACCGGTTTCATCCCTCGCCGCCCTCTTTCTTCTTTCCCGGTGATGCCTTCGGTCGACAGACGGGACAGAAGGGATCACCCTTGCCGCGGACCACCATGGGAGCCCCGCAGGTTTCGCAACGCTGCCCGGTCGGCGCGTCCCAGGAAACGAAGTCGCATTCCGGGTACCGTTCGCACCCGAAAAAGGTGCGGCCCCCCTTCTTGCTCCTTCTCCTGACGATCTGACCGAGCCCGCACTTCGGGCAGGTGATGCCGATTGTCTTCAGGATCGGGCGGCTATAACGGCACTTCGGAAATGCGGAGCAGGCGATGAATTCCCCGAAACGCCCCTTTCTTTTTACAAGGGGAGCCCCGCAATCGGGACAATCCTGCCCGATCGGTTCCGGTTCCTCTTTCGGCAAGTTCAGGGCTTCCACCGTGTTTTCAACCTCGTCGAGCCTCGGCTTGAACGAGTCCCAGAATTCCCTGGGAACCAGTACCCAGGGCCGGGTACCGCTTTCGACCTGGTCCAACTCCGCTTCCATGCGGGCAGTGAAATCCACCTGGATGATGTCCGAAAAGTGGCTAACGAGGAAATCGTTCACCACGAGCCCGAGATCGCTCGGCTGGAGCCTGCGGTCATCGTTGAGAGCCGCGTACCCCCGGTCCTCCAGCGTTTGGACGATGGAAGCGTACGTGGATGGACGCCCGATCCCGTTTTCCTCAAGCGCCTTCACCAGCCCGGACTCGCTGTAGCGGGTGGGGGGCTGCGTGAAACGCTGCTCTTTCAGGATGTCGCGGATTTCAAGGACCTCCCCGGGTTCCGCCTGGTGCACCGGGGCCTCCTTCATCTCAAGCGGCCAGATTTTGCCCCAACCTTCAAAAAGCACGGTCACCCCCGATTGCTTCAGCAGGAAGGAGCCGTTGCGGGCCTCCACGGTACTTCGGGCAACGGTCGCCGATGCCATCTGGCAGGAAACGAACCGCCGCCAGATCAGGTCGTAAAGACGCGCCTGCTCGGGTTTGAGGATGGATTTCAGGCTTTCCGGGTCGAGATCGACGTCCGTGGGACGAATCGCCTCGTGGGCATCCTGGCTTCGTCCCTTCGCCGCATAGGTGTTTGGGCCGTCGGGCAGGTAGGCTTTTCCGTAAGACTTCCCGATGAAGCCGCGGACCGAATCGACCGCCTCGTCGGAAAGCCTGAGGCTGTCCGTGCGCATGTAGGTGATCAGCCCGACGGGGCCCTTCCCGGGAATTTCGATTCCCTCGTAGAGATCCTGGGCAATCCTCATTGTTCTTTGAGGCGAGAACCCGAGGCGCCGGGAAGCCTCCTGCTGCAGAGTGCTCGTCTTGAAGGGAGCAAGCGGTGGTCGCCGGTTTTCCTTGATCTTGTAATCGGCCACGACCAGTGGGTTCAGGCGGAGTTCCCTCTCCACCTCCTCCGCTTCGGCCATGGAGGCGACGGTCACGTTTTTTCCCGTCCTTCTNNTTTCGAGCCGGAGCAGGTATCNCCGGCCGTCTTCCGCCGACGCGGCGATGTCGAGCAGCCAGTATTCCTGGCTGACGAAATCAAGAATCTCCCGTTCCCGTTCGGCGATCAGCCGAAGGGCCACGGATTGGACTCGCCCTGCCGTAAGCCTGGAGCGCACCTTCCTCCACAGAAGCGGGCTCAGCTTATAACCGACAAGCCTGTCCAGGATCCTGCGTGCCTGCTGGGCATCCACCCGGTCCTGGTCGATTTTTTCCGGCTTTTTNNTCACGGACTCCCTGACGGCTTTCGCGGTGATTTCGAACATCCGGATCCGGCAAGGCGTCGTCGGATCGATGGAAAGAAGGTGGGACAAGTGCCAGGCAATGGCCTCGCCCTCGCGGTCCGGGTCGCTCGCAAGCAAAACCTTCCCGGCCTCCGCAGCCTTCTTTTTCAATTCCTTGATGACGGCGGCCTTCCCTCTTACGGGAATGTAATCGGGTTTGAAGTCCTCTTCGATTCCCACTCCAATGCGGCTCTTAGGCAAATCCCTGATATGCCCCATGCTCGCCTTGATCTCGTAGTTCGCCCCGAGGATCTTTTTCAGGGTCTTGGCCTTCGCCGGAGATTCAACGATGACCAGGGTCTTGCCTTTCCTGCTCTTTTCCGTCATATTCTCGCCCCTCAACGGATCGGATAACCTGATGTCCCCGCGGCCTGCCCGGACGAGGCGCTCCATCGGCCCGGCATAGATCTCCGGACTTTCCCAAAGGCTTCCAGGCGGCTCAGTTCGACCAAGACATCAGCGGCGCTCATTTTAACCTGAGAGGCAAGAATGTCAACCGTTTGATCGCCAAAGACTCTTAAGGCTTCAAGAACACGAGATGAATTTGCGCTCTCTTCCTCAAAGAGCTCGGCTTGCGAACACCCGGGAAGCGAACCAAATCNGTCGATTTCGACCAGGGGCTGAGNCCCGTCCCAGATGAGCCTGTTGGACCCTTTGCAGACCCACTCGTCCGCCCTGCCCGGGACGGCCCAGACTTCCCTTCCGATTTCCATGGCGAGCTTCGCCGTCACGATGGCCCCGCTTTTAACGGGCGCCTCGACGACAATCAGGCGATCCGCCAGCGCCGCGATCAACCGGTTCCTTTTCGGGAATCTCCAGGTTCGACCAGGCGTGGAAAGGGGAAACTCGCTCAGCAGTGTTCCGTTTTCAGCGATTCGGAGAAAAAGGCTTTCGTGTTCCGCAGGATAGCAGAGATCCACTCCCGTCCCAAGAACCGCCAGAGTCACCCCACCCGAGGCAAGCGCCCCGGCGTGGGCGGCTCCATCAATTCCGAGCGCCCCTCCGCTCAGGACCGCCACACCTTCGTTGCCCAGCCGGAAGGCGATTTCCCTTGCCATCCGCGTTCCGTACGGCGAAGACCGCCTCGTTCCGACGATTCCGTCAATCCGCGCAGGAGGCGGCCATGCGCCTCTCACATAAAGGATTGCGGGTGGCCTGGAAAGATCCGCAAGTTTTGAAGGGTAATCCCCGTTTCCCCAGAACACCAGGCGCACGCCCAAGAGATCCGCCCGGATTCGTTCATGCTTTTGCCATCCCTTTTCCCGGACACGTTCGAGAAGGTCGCGGCATTTTTCAGGCAAACCCATCTCATTCCAGTGGGCGCTTCCGGCCCCGAACACCTCTTCAGGACTCATGC
The DNA here is from genome assembly GCA_015657435.1 of Synergistales bacterium. Classification (GTDB taxonomy): domain Bacteria; phylum Synergistota; class Synergistia; order Synergistales; family 79-D21; genus 79-D21. The sequence continues at coordinate 156,330 of JADLKH010000001.1, forward strand.
CGCGACCGGACCAGTCCTCAACGAAACGGGCATGAAAACCTTCCCAGGCATTGAAGGCCAGAAGGGCCTCCTCACGTGCCGTCACCGGTAATCCCTCCCCCCTGTAGGCCAGGGCCTCGCAAACATCCTCGATCCTCACTTCGGGATTGGCCCGAAGATCCGCAACGGTTCGGGCAACCTTCAGGGCCCTGCTGANTCCGCGTCCGGAAAGGCGCATTCCCCGCACCGCCTCGGCCAGAAAGGAACGAACCTCCTTAGACAGGCGAATTCCGGTCCGGACAAGCCGTTCGGGAATCTCCGCGTTCGAGGCATAGCCCTCCGCCTTCCAACGCTCCTGCTGAATGGCCCTCGCGGCGGTCACCCTTTTTTGAACCTCGGCGCTCGNATGCCCCTGTTGCCCTTCGAGGCAAACGAGCTCGTCCGGCGTCAGTCTGGGGACCGCGACATGAAGATCGATCCGGTCGAGGATCGGACCAGAGAGCCTGTTTCTGTATTTTTCAAGCGCGTGCGAGGAACAGCGGCAGGGTTCCACAGGATCGCCCCAATAGCCGCAGGGACACGGGTTGCAGGCACAGACAAGGAGTACTCTCGCCGGATAGGTGACGGAACCCGAAACCCGGCTGACCGTGATGATTCCGTCCTCCAGGGGCTGCCTGAGCGCCTCCAGCAAATCCCTGTGAAATTCAGCGAATTCATCGAGAAACAGGACTCCCCTATGAGCCAGGCTGATCTCGCCGGGCCTGAGCGCAACCCCGCCTCCGCAGAGGGCGATGGTGCTCGCCGTATGGTGAACGACACGATAGGGCCGGGTCCGGTCCGCCTTCGCCGGTAGTCCGAGAGTGCTGCCCACCAGCAGAGTTTCGAGCCGTTCTTCGTCGGTCAGCGGAGGGAGGATTCCTCTCAGGGCGCGGGCAAGCATGGTTTTGCCCGAACCCGGAGAACCGACCAGGAGGAGGTTATGGTGCCCGGCTGCGGCAATTTCGAGAGCCCTCTTGGCGGCGGCTTGCCCCTTGATATCGCCGAGATCCGGGTCGGCAACCGGTTCGTCCGGATCCAGCGCGATTTCCGATACAGGCGGCAGAAGGGTTTCCTTCCGCAAATGTCCCAGCAGGCTTCCAAGGTCCGGGGGAGCAAAGGCCGTGACTCCCTTGACAAGTGAAACTTCACGGGCGTTTCCCGGGGNGAGAAACAACGGAACGCCCATTTTTCGGGCCAAAAGGGCGGCAGGCACGGCCCCTTTTGTGGACCGCAGCCTGCCGTCCATGGCCAGCTCCCCCAGAAAGATTCCGGTCTCGCGAAGACTGACCGCTCCGGATTCCATCGCAAGCCCAACCGCCATCGGGAGATCAAGCAAAGAACCTTCTTTGGGCAGGTCCGCCGGAGCGAGGTTCAAGGCGATCCTTCCCCGAAGATGGATCCCGTTGCTCCTCAATGCGGCGCGGACTCTTTCCCGGGCTTCCCGGATCGCAGCATCCGGAAGCCCGACCACGGCGATGACGAAAAGCCCTCCCGTGATCTCAACCTCGATGTCGATGGGGACCGCCTCGATCCCCTTTAAAGTCACTCCAAGCACGGGCCCCATCAGGATGCGATCTTTCCCGACGTGATATCCGGCAAATGATGGTACCGGGCACGGCCATCAGCATCCAGGTTGATTCCCAGCAGGTCGATTCGCCATGGACCGACCCATCCGCGCGTTTCGACAAGAATTCTTCCCGATCGCACGAGAACCTTCATTTTTCTTGGTCCCACCGTTTCCTCCGCCGGCAGGATCTTCCCGATGGACCGGGTCCGAACCTCAACCACGACCAATTCATCCCCATCCAGGGCGACGAGGTCCAGTTCCCCGCCGCGGACCCGGATATTCCGCTCCAGGATGGTCCAGCCCTTTTGCCGGAAATACCTCTCGGCGAGGGCTTCTCCATGGCGACCCGTTTCAAGATGATCCAAGACAACGCCTCCTTGGGAGGCCCGTCCGGGAATTGGCTCTGGTGGGCTATCGGCTCAAGAGAGGATTCTCCGGCAAAACGAAATGCGGTGGATTTCGCACGGGCCTAATCGCTTCAGGGCTTCCCTGTGCGCTGCGGTCGGATAGCCCTTGTGGATTTCGAAACCGTACTCCGGGAACCGGCAAGCCAGTCTTTCCATGACTCGATCCCTTAACACCTTAGCAATAACCGAAGCCGCAGCGACGGCAGGGACTAGGCTGTCCGCCCGCGGGAGCGCCTTCTGGCGAACAGGGATTCCCCTGATGACCTGGTTCCCGTCCACTACGACGAATTCCGCTTCAGGCCGAAGGCCCCGGACACAAGCCTTCATGGCCCAAAGTGTCGCCTCCAGGATGTTTATGGAGTCGATGAGGGCCGGTGATGCGGCCTGGGCCTTCCAGCAGACTCCAAGGTCATCCATCACGTTGAAGAGCTTATTCCGTTTGGCCGGGGACAGCCGCTTCGAATCGTCGAGTCCCATCCCCACGAGGACTCTTCTCTGTTCAGGCGTCAGGATCACCGCAGCAGCCACTACCGGCCCCGCCAGGGGGCCGCGTCCGGCTTCGTCCACTCCCGCGAGACGCCTCACGGGAGATTTTCCTCCGTTATGGGCGTTTCCGGAAGTTCCAGGGTCACCCGGCCCAGTCGTCCGGTCGAGAAGCCTTCCAGGAATTTCCTTGAGGCTGCGTCCAAATCGACGACTCCGCCTGAGACAAGACACCCCAGACGCCGTCCGAGGCTTTCCAGCGTCGCTTCGGGCCCCTTTTCATCCAGCGTCACCGACCAGGCTTTTTCAACAACGGGCCAGAGCCCGGTCTTCTCGAGGAATGCGATGAGGGCTAACGCGCTCGTTTCGAAGGAACCGATGACGTCGGCACGGTTGCAGCCCAGCCAGGAAAGGGCCCGACCGATTTTCACTCCTGTTCTGGCGTTGAGGATGCCGGGCGAATCGACCACCAGAACCCCTTGTCCCCGAAACCACTCCACACCACGAGTGATCCCGGGCAGAGCCCCGACCCGGGATGCGTTCCGGCCCACCAGGCCGTTCAGGAACAGCGATTTGCCTACGTTCGGAATCCCCACAACGCCCAGCCGGAGGTCGCGGTGGGAAGGTTTGTGGCGGGAAAGCTCCTTCTTCAGCTGGTCAAAACGGTCCTGTCTCAGGTTGTAGGCCAGGGATTGAATTCCCCTGGCCTTGAAATGGTCGATCCACCGGGCAGTTTTCGTCTCTTCGGCAAGATCCTTCCGGCTCAGGACAACAACGACCGGCTTCATGCGGGCTAGCCGGTCCGAAAGGGGTGAAGCGGAAAGATTCGGCGCTCTCGCGTCCCTGAGTTCGATCAGGGCATCCAGGTCGGAGATGACTTCGAAAAGTCTTTTCTGCCCCTTGGCCATATGGCCGGGGTACCAGACCGTACGCCCCATTGTCCCTACCGGAGTAATCCGATCCTGGAGAGGGGCCAGTACCTCACGAAAGCGGGCCCTTTGATGAACGACTTCGGCACGAAGCCCCAGAAACGGCTGTCCTGCGAGTTCGGGCGGTTGTCCCCCATGACGAAATAGTGCCTTTCCGGAACCTTCATCTCGGGCATGTTGAAGTTGTCATGGTTGACGACGTAAGGTTCCGAAAGCGGGGATCCGTTCACGATGACCGCTCCGTTTTCCATCCGCACCGTGTCGCCCGGAAGGCCGACGATCCGCTTGACGAAATCCCGGGAAGGATCGACAGGGTACTTGAAAACGATGATCTGGCCCCTTTTCGGCTCGGATAGGGTATGCCAGAACTTGGCCACCAGCACCCGGTCCCCGGGGTCCAGTGTCGGGATCATGGAACCGCTAGGGATCCAGAAGGCCTGCACGACAAAAGCTCTCAGGATCAGGGCCAGGACCAGGGCCCAGAGTATCGTTTCGATCGTTTCGCGCCACCAGGGTTTGACCGGCATGTTTTCTCCTCCTCCAGACTCGAAAGCGGTACAAGAATACACCCGTTCCCCCCTTCAGGGTATCTTGACGCGAACACGGGCATAGGCCGAAACGACCAACTGACGCACCGGTATCCTTCCTCCGGTGGGCAGAACGTTCAGGGTGAAAGCCGGGGAAACCGAGTGATAGGAAGGGTCATAGGCGACCGCCGTCGAGTTGCCCCCTCTGACGACGAAATCGCACTCTCCCCGAGATTCGTAGATCTCGCTTTCCGCAAAGCTCTGTCCCTGCCAGGTCAGGACCAGTTTTTTCGAAGGCGTTGCCGGCATCCTGAGGGTGAAGGCCCTCTGTTCGAGAAGCCCTCTTTCCAAAGCCGATTCAAGCCAACGGTCGACCGCCTCGGCCTGGCGCACGGCGGCTTCCTCACGGCGGGCCCACGAAGAAGGCCCCGCCACTGAAAGCGCAACAATCCCGGCCAGGATCCCCACAATACCGCACACAACCAGCGTCTCGATCAGAGTGAATCCGCAACAAGCGGAGGGAAGCGGTCTTCCCGCCTCCCTCACGCCGGAATGTTTCATTCCTGTTTCACTTCCCCTTGAAATACGCGTATCCCAATTCCACAGCCTTGAGGTTATCGGCCTTGAACTTGGCTGGCGCCAGCTTTTCCACCGTTTCCCTGATCTCGTCGAAGGACACGTTTCCGGCTCCAGCCCCGCACATAGCTCCCAGCATCAGGACATTCATGAAGAGAAAGCGGCCCTCCATCTTTTCCCGAAGGATGTCATATCCTGGAATTCCGAACACCTCGATTCCCCTCTCCGCGATGAAATTCTTCAGATGAAGGTTTTCAAGGGATTCGGNGGCATGGATGTTGAGGATCGCCTTTCCGCCGCTTCTGAGAAAGTGGAGGTTGCGGATACCTTCGTTCTGGTCGAAGGCAACCAGGAGATCGGCGGCCCCGGCCAGCACGAGAGGACTGTCGTATTGCCCGACCTTGAAATGGCTGATGACGGACCCGCCCCTCTGGGCCATCCCATGGACCTCGCTTCCCATGACGTGTTCTCCCCTGGAAACGGCGATATGGCCCAAAACCCGGCTCGTGAAGAGGATCCCCTGGCCGCCCAGCCCGACGATGATGTACTGCATCCTTATTCCTCCTCTCCCTCGACAGCCTCGATGGCGCCGTGGGGGCAAACCTGGATGCAAACCCCGCACTGGACGCAGAAACGCTCGTCGATCCTGGCCTTCTTCTCCGTTTCATCAAAAGGCAACCCCGGGCAGTTGAAGAAACTGGTGCAATACTTGCAGCCGATGCACTTGTCCGGGTTGACGCGGACTTTCACCCTGGACTGCTTCTGTCTGAGGAGCATGCAGGGATGCCGCAGGATGACGACTGCGGGTTCGCGGTTGGCCTTGGCGTGCTCCCAGGCCTCCTTGAACACCTCGGCGGAGTCCTTCGTGTCATACGGTTCAACGACTTTGACGAACGAAACCCCGCACCCTCTGACCACCCCTTCGATATCGACCTGCCGGCCTTCGTCCCCCTGCCGCAGTTTCTCTCCGATGCTGGGGTTCGACTGCCCGCCGGTCATCGCGGTGATCCGGTTGTCCAGGATCGCCAAAACAAAGGCGTGCCGGTTGTAGACCGCATTCACCAGGCCCAAGATACCCATGTGGAAGAACGTGGAATCCCCGATTGTAGCGACGACGGGCTGATCCTTTCCATCCGTCCTGTAGGCCAGATAGAAGCCCGAAGCCGAAGTGAGGGACGCACCCATGTCGATCGTGGTGTCGACGTCCTTCTGGTTGACGCCCAGGGTGTAGCAGCCGATGTCGGAAGGATAGATCCCCGTCGGCAGGGCCTTCCTCATCGCGAAGAAGGAAGCCCGGTGAGGACAGCCGGGGCAAAGCATCGGAGGTTTCGGAGTCACTTTCATCTCCTCGATGGCCGCCTTCAGCTCCGCATATCCCGCTTCCTGCAGCGGCTCGCCAAGAGCTTTCAGGATGAGGTTGCGGATCACCTCCGGCAAGAGTTCCCCGGCCCTCGGCACGAAACCGTTCCACCGGCCCTTCAGCCGGGTCCGGTCTGGCAACTGCATCTCGATCACCGGGTAGGTCTCCTCCAGGATGAGGACGTTCTCGTGCCGGGCAATGAAATCCTCAACCATTTTGACGGGAAGGGGATGGGNGGTACCGATCTTGAGCACCGCGATGTCATCCCGCTTCCACGCTTTGAGCAGATCCATGACGATGGAGAAGGAAACTCNCCCGGCGATGATCCCGAGTGCGGCGGACCCTTTCGCCGGGACTTCGAAATTGTAGCGCCCGAAAAGGGTCTCGAAATCCTCGCGGACTGAATCCAGCTTCGCGTTCAACTGGGGGTGGTTGATCTTCACGTGGGCCGGCAGGCACACCCAGCGGCGGATGTCCTTCTTGAAATCCGCCTTGCGGGCGAGGTCCCTGACGTCTCCGAGCTCGACATCCTGACGGCAATGATCGACCCGTACAGCCGGACGGAGCATGACAGGCATGTGGTATTTTTCCGACAGGTCGAACGCGTCGAAAACCATGTCCTTGGCCTCCTGCGCGGAGGCCGGATCGAAACAGGGGACTTTCGCGAACATCGCGAAAAACCGGCTGTCCTGCTCTGTCTGGGAACTGTGGGGTCCCGGATCATCCGCGGAGACGATCAGGAATCCTCCGGCCAGATCGAAATGCGCGACGCTCATGAGAGGGTCCGCGGCCACGTTGAGACCTACCTGCTTCATGATCGCGCAGGTTCGCTTGCCCGTGAAGGAAGCCGTCGCGGCCACCTCAAAGGCGACCTTCTCGTTCACGGCCCATTCCACCGCCGTCCGCGTGCCCAATTCGTCGGCGTACTTCGCCACCGCGGGCAGGATCTCGGACGAGGGCGTCCCGGGATAAGCCGCGGCAACGTCGCATCCTGCCTCAACGATCCCCCTGGCGATCGCCTCGTTGCCGAGAAGAATGACCTTGCTACCCAACTTGAACCACCCCTTCCTTTCCGGACTGATCGACGATTTTTTCCAGCCACCCGTAAAACGGCTGGGGGGCTTTCACCAGCTTACCATTTTTGTCGCAGAAACCATGCTTCGTCTCGCCTTCCGCCACAAGGCGCCCATCCCGAGGCCGGATGATCCGGTAGAAAAAGGTCAGCGTGAATGGCGTCAGGTCCGAAATCGCGACGTGAACCTCCAGGAGGTCGTCGTACCGGGCCGGGTGTTTGTAGCGGCACCTCGCCTCAACCGCCGGAAGGAAGACGCCGGCCTCTTCCCACTCCCTGTAGGGAAATCCTTTCAATCGGCAGAATTCCGTGCGCCCCAGCTCGAACCAGACGAGGTAATTCGAGTGATAGGCCACGCCCATCGCATCGGTTTCGGCATACCGGACCCTTAAAGTCGCCGAATGTTCAGGGATCATTTTCTTCACATGCCTGCCCCCCTCCAACCGCCACGATTGTACAACAAGAAGGGGAGGACAATCCCTCCCCTTCCCGCAATCCTCCTAGAAAGCCTTCTCCTTTTTCAGCTTCAATCCCATTCGACCGGATCACCGGCCGAAACCTCTCCACCCTTCAGGACCCGGCAGAAAATGCCCTTCTTCGGCATGATGCAGTCACCGGTTGTCCGGTAGATCTCGCACTTCGTATGACATTCCTTCCCGATCTGGGTGATTTCAAGCAAGGTCGCACCCGCCCTGATCCGTCGGCCGACTCTCGCCTCTCCCAGGTCGATCCCTTCAACCGTAAGGTTTTCAGCAAAACTGCCCGGACGAAGAGCCGGCAGTTTCTCCCGGGCCGTCTGGATGTCCTCCATCGCGATCAGGCTGATCTGCCGATGGGCAAAACCCGCATGGGCATCCCCCTCAAGCCCCGATTCCTCCACAAGGACCCCCTTGCGGATATCGTCCTTGGGAATGCCCTTCCGATCAGATCGGCAAACGGCTACGATGCGGCCCTCAGACATCGGCGCTTCCCTCGCTTCCAGGCAGGTCATGGTGGCAAACCGCATCATGGCGGGGAGGCAGCGGGGGCAAACCCTCCCGGCGGCGCCGGTAATCCTCGACCGCGGCATGGATTCCCTCTTCGGCCAGCAGCGAGCAGTGGATCTTTTCCGGCGGGAGTCCCCCCAGCGCTTCCGCCACGTCCCGGTTGGTCAGCTTGAGAGCCTCCTCGATCGACCGCCCCTTGACCATCTCCGTTGCCGTCGAGCTTGTCGCAATCGCGGCTGCGCAGCCAAAGGTCTCGAAACGGATGTCCTCGATCCGGTCATCCTTCACGCGCAGGTAGATCTTCATGACATCGCCGCATTTGGGGTTTCCCACTTCACCCACCCCGTCCGGGTTTTCCATCGCCCCGACGTTCTTCGGGTTCATGAAAGCCTCGATGACTTTCTCGTTGTACATGGACATGCCTTTCCCTCCCGGGTTATGCGTTTTTCTTGAACGGTGACATGGATCGCAGTGTTTGGACGATCGGCGGAAGGGTTTCGAGAATATAGTCGATATCGCCTTCCGAGGTTTCCTTTCCCAGAGTCAGCCTCAGCGAACCGTGGGCCGTCGCGTGATCCAGTCCCATCGCGAGCAGGACATAGCTGGGCTCGAGGCTTCCCGACGTGCAGGCCGATCCGCTGCTAGCGCCGATGCCGGCGAAGTCGAGCCGCAGCAGCATCGCTTCGCCCTCGATATACCGGATGCAGAAGCTCGCGTGGAACGGCAGGCGCAAAGTCCGATGCCCCGTCAGGGTCACGTCTTCAATCCGCGAAAGAACCCCCTCGATCAACCTGTCCCTCAGTCGCCGTTCCACTTCGATCTCACCGGCCGCCATCCGCCTCATGGCCAGTTCGGCCGCGGCCCCGAAACCAACCAGTCCGGCCGTGTTCTCTGTTCCCGACCTTAATCCGAATTCCTGTCCGCCACCATGAACGAGGGGTAAAATCCGAACTCCCTTTCTGACGAAAAGGGCTCCGACGCCCTTCGGTCCATACATCTTGTGCGCCGCCATCGTCATCAGGTCGATCGGAAGATCCTTCACGTCGAGAGGAATATGTCCGGCAGCCTGCACCCCGTCGGTGTGGAATAGAATTCCCCGCTCCCTGCAGACCTTCCCCATCTCGCGTATCGGCTGGATCGTCCCGACCTCGTTGTTGGCCGCCATCACGGTCGCCAGGATCGTATCCGGGCGAAGAGCGTTGCGGAATACCTCGATGTCGACAAGCCCGTCCCCGTCGACAGGAAGAATGGTCACGTCGTATCCATGCTTCCCGAGCCATTTCACCGTATCCAGGACAGCGTGGTGCTCGATGGCCGTCGTGACGACGTGGCGTCCCTTTTCAGACAAGGCTTCGGCAACGCCCTTGATTGCGAGGTTGTCTGCCTCGCTCCCTCCCCNCGTGAACAGGATCTCCCGCGGTTCGGCGTTGATCAGTCTCGCCACGCTTGACCGAGCCTCTTCGACCGAAGCCCGGACTTCCCGGCCCCACGCATGGACGCTGTTGGGGTTGCCGTATTTTTCGGAGAAGAAGGGAAGCATCCTCTCCAAAACCGACCCATCGACAAATGTCGTCGCCGAATGATCCATATAGACCTTTCTCGGACTCAAGCCCTTTCACCTCTTCAGCAGGAATTAGGGTTGCCTAATTTATGGCTCCATCCTAACAACCCGGGGCGATAACGTCAAGTGGGGAAAGCCCATACGGGCTTTCCCCACTTGCAGGGGCCGCGACTAATCCCTGGCTGCGCAGTCCGTTCGGTGGGTCATCATCAGGCAGGCTCCCGATACAACGGTGAACCCGTCGTTTCGAAGCTCGTCCTCGGCCTCTCCGTTCTCGGCTCCGGGTTGCATCCAGACCACGGGCCTGTAGGAAAGCTTACGGAGATCCTGCAAAACGGCTCCCTGGTTCTTCCCCGCCAGAAAGAGAGCGACAACATCCACCTTCCCCGGCAACTCGGTCAGGCCTGCAGTGCATTCCATACCGAGCACCTTTTCCCCCGCGTAGGCCGGATTTACGGGGAAAAGAGTGAACCCGCAATCCGCAAGATAGGCCATCACCCCGGATACCGGCCGTCCCGGACTCGGCGAAGCCCCGACCACCGCAATGACGGAAGGATGGCAAACATAGGTCTGTATCACCTTTTCCCGGTTCATGCGCATTTCCTCCCGTTAGAGTAAAGAAGGCCTCCACGAGGCCGCCCCCTCAATTTCAGGTTCCCGCAATTCCAAAAAACGGCAGAACCTTTACGGTCCCGGGCATCCTTGCGGCCTTCGCCGACAGTTTCACGGACGCGCTCTCCCCGGTCGGATCCGCTTTAGTGCGCTTCTGGCTACCCCGGATTCGTATTCCTTGTCTCCGCCGTCCAAAAGCGAAACCGCAATTCCGGGGTCCAGGACATCCCTCGCCGAAACATTCAGGACTTCGCCTTCGAGCTGGAACAATCCGGTTTTTGGGCTGAAGGTCCAGGCGAATCTCGTGATCGCGAGCGGAACATCCGGATCGACGGCGCATGCCGCAAGGCCGAGGGACGGAAAGGCAAGAAACAGGCACAACGGCATGGCGAGGATCGCGGCGAAACCGATCTTTCTCAAAAACGGGCCGGGCATCGGCTCTCCTCCTTCCTTTAGCAGCATCCTGCGGTTATTTTATCGCATCCGGGCGTCGCGAACTCCCGAAGGCGATGGTATAATTCCCTCTTGCGGAGGGCTGGCCGAGTGGTCGATGGCGGCTGACTTGAAATCAGTTGTGGGGTGACCCACCAGGGGTTCGAATCCTCTGCCCTCCGCCAGATAACATTTTACCGTGATTCACAAAGGGACATAAAACCTTGGAATCACGGTATTTTTTACCCTTTATACTTTACAGGAGGCTACGGTTATCTATGGTAATATACAGTCTAGACCGTATAAAATACCGGATATCGCTACAAAAGTCACCGTATATGTGCAATATGAGTGGAGGTCTTGCAAATGCCGCTTTCCGACGCTCGTATCAAAAAAATAGAAACTCGGGAAAAAGCCTACATGGTCCGTGACGACCGCGGACTCTATCTCGAGGTACAGCCCAATGGAGCTAAATACTGGAGGATCCGACTCTGGGAAAAGGGGAAGGAGATCCGAAGAAGCCTTGGGGTCTACCCTGAGGTATCCCTCGCCCAGGCTAGACAGAAGCGTGACGAGATCCGCGCGAAGGTCGCAGCCGGCGGAGCTCCCTTTGAAACACCGAAGAGGGTACCAACGCTCGAGGAAGTGACTAGGGAATGGCTCGACACGAAAGTTCTACCGATACGGGTGCCGCGGCATACCGAAACCATCGTTTCCAGATTGAACCGGTTCGTCCTCCCCTTCCTTGGAAGGCACCCCATTGACTCGATAAAACCCCATGAGCTTCTGGCTGTCCTCCGTCGAATCGAGGCCGGCGGTATCCACGAGACAGCCCACCGTGTCCTGCAGATATGTGGCCAGGTTTTCCGATACGGGGTGGCCACCGGACGGTGTCCAAGAGATATAGCGGCGGACCTCCGTGGAGCCTTGATCCCCGCTAAGAAAGACCACCATTCATCCATCACGGATCCCCGTGGCGTCGGAGGCCTCATGCGGGCCATCGACGACTATCAGGGCTCTTTCATCGTCAAGTGCGCGATGCAGCTTTCCGCTTTGACCTTCACCCGGCCTAGCGAGATCCGCAACGCAGAGTGGGCCGAGTTTGATATCGAAAAGGCTGAATGGAGGATCCCGGCTAATAAGATGAAAATGCGGCGGATACATGTCATCCCGCTCTCCCGTCAAGCAATTGCCGTCATCGAATCTCTGCGGCATCTGACGGGCACAGGACGGTATCTTTTCCCATCGGTAAGGTCAAATTCCCGGCCGATATCAGATGCAACCGTGGTGGCGGCTCTCAGGCGCATGGGGTTCGAGAAGGGAGAGATGACACACCACGGATTCCGCTCCATGGCTTCGACAATCCTAAACGAGAACAGCTGGCGGGCAGACGCAATCGAGCGCCAGCTGGCCCACGTCGAAGGGAACAGTGTACGGGCGGCCTACAATTACGCCGAGCATCTTGAGACGCGGCGAGAGATGATGCAGTGGTGGGCCGACTGGCTGGACAAGCAGAAGGGGTTAAATAAATCTTTTTAAACATGACTACTAATTCCGTTTCATCTCTCCACGAAACACCGGGACTTCCGCCGGCGATTACTACCAACAACCACCACATCCAAGTTCGGCCCTGCCAGTACCGCAGCCCCGATTAAGTTTGTTCGGTAGTGTCCAGTATCTTTCGCACTTTCGTTTAGGTCAGGCAAACAACCCTCGAGTAGGGTGGTCCAATCTTCGTGGGCTACACGCTCATCGGCAGCTCCAGGGCCTTCTCCTCTTGGTCCCGCTCCATGGCGTAGAGGTGTTCCATGTCCACGTAGGCCCGGGTTCCCCACTTCGTGGAGGCGATATGCCGCAACCTTGCCGCCACCAACATAAGGGCCGATTGTCCGTCCGGGAAGTTTCCCACCACCCGGGTCCTTCTCCGGATTTCCCGGTTGATCCGCTCCAACGGGTTGTTCGTCCTCAACAACCGCCAGTGCTCCAGGGGAAAAACGTAATAACTGAAGGTTCCCTCGGCACTGACCTGCCCCCGTTGTTTGTACCAGAAATAAAGTGAGTCCTTCAGCTCGCCGCTGGTTCCACTTCCCACCTCCCTTCACCTATAAATAGTAAGAACGAGTAACAGCAGATCAGGCAGGTGGTGAACATGGTGAACCTTTTAATACCCAAAGCTTCTAAGGCTTGAAATGAAAAAGATAGAATCTAAAGGAACTAGGTAAAAGAAGGTTCACCTCCTTCACCGGGTCAACCTGTCTTTTTCCACACCAGGTGAAAGGGAGCAAGTGAAGCTTGCCTAGCTGTCCACTGCACAATCCATATCAGGGATGAGAGAATCCGGCTTTAGGCCGATCCCCGAGTAGACGACTCCGTTTCTGGACTTGTCCTTCACGACTCCGGGATCTGGCGTTCCCTCATTTCCGAGCCGAACTTGTTGGATGACATGGGGCTCTCATGCCTTGGTTCACACCAGCGGACGATAAGCCCGAGGAACCGGGGCAGGACAGGAATCCGGAGGCGGCTATGCAGGAAGTGGATCAGCCGGTGCGCCGCCACGACCTGGAAGCCCGGTGTGCAGAGCACGATTTCGAAGAACCCGCGAATCCCTCCCGGAATTGCGGGGTCCCTTTCCTTGACTGCCCTGAAATCCTCAACCAAAACGTTGCATGCGTTCATGAGATACCCCTCCTCCAAAAACAAAACAATCGGGCTGCCCTTGCGGCCAGCCCGATTTTGATCTCAATACGGGTGTTCCCTTGTGGGAGGAACCGGTCTTTCAGCCCCGGCCGCAGCGAATGGTACCGCCGCGACCCGATGGGCCGCGGTGGATCAGTTGACGATCCACCTACAACAACAGTTTTCACGAACGGACAGACGGGCCATGAAGGCACCTCCCCGAAAACTGGTCCGATTATAAGTAAAGGGACGTCAGAATACAAGGGGTCCCGGGAGCTTCAGGAATATAAGGGGCTGTCTCATGCGCATCCACGCCGGAATTTCCCCCTGCTTGAAGGAAGGGATAACGAACTTTCAGTCCCAATTTTAAATCGTTTCAATATCCTTGACAAGGGAAGCGGCTCTACTCTATCCTATGGTTCGTTGAAAGTCGAAATGGCAACCGGAAGGAGGGCGTGAAGATGACCCGACGATCCCTGTGAGAGGCCTCCGCGGTGCAAGGCTTGCACCGGTGGGGCATTTGCTGCTGGAATGGGCGGGTTATCCAGGTGCGCCTTCCGGAATCTTCATTGGAAAGCTGACCGAATCGTTACCTGCTCCCGGGAAAAACCCCCGTTTCCGCCTGCCTGTTTTTCAGCATTCCGCCCCCAACCCCAGAGGTCTTCAACCAGGGTCAAGCCGTTCCCGGCTTTAGCCGCGGCGCGTAACCTTTGGCGCAATCCCGTCATTTGGAGGGCAGGCCGCCTTTGCCTCAGCCTGTTCCCTCCCTTCATCCATGAAAGGAGAAATGGTCCGTGAAACGAAACCGATTGCCAGTCCTGGGAATCGCCGCTCTCCTGATCGCCCTGTCCCTTTCGGGCACATCCTATGCCATGTCCGCGAAAAAGGCCACGCTCTTCGTCGACGTCCCCTGGCTCAAAGCCAACCTTTCCAGGGTCATCCTGCTGGACGCCCGGAGCGAGAAGGCCTACAAGGCCGGGCACCTTCCGGGCGCGATCCACTCGCCCTGGACCGCCTGGACCGACAAGAGCATCGGCAGGCAGGGCGACCCGGGCTGGAACGTCACCATGGCCAACGACAAGCTCGGGGCCTACGTGGGTTCCCTGGGGATCGACGGGAAAAAACCCGTCATCGTCTATGCCGACCCGTCGGGTCTTGCCGAGGACGGGCGCGCGCTCTGGGAACTCCGGCTCGTGGGAATTCGCAAGGTCAAGCTGCTGGACGGGGGCTTTTCCGCCTGGAAGACCGCCGGGGGACCCGTGACCGAAGAGGTTCCTGCCGTCAAACCGGTTCCCTTCACGGTGAAGAAGATCGATGAATCCTATGTCATTCGCCGGGACGACATGATCGCCAACTGGAAGAAGCTCCAGCTTGTCGACGCCCGCTCAACCGCAGAATACGCCGGGGATACCGACCACGGGGAAAAGCGCCGCGGCCACATCCCTGGGGCCGTCAGCATTCCCTTCGATTCCGTCTACAACGACGACGGGACCGTCATGGAGCCCGACCAGATGCGGAAATTGTTCCTGTCCAGAGGAGTCAAGCCGGGTGAACCGGTGGTCACCTACTGCACGATCGGGATCCGTTCCGGCTTCCTGGCCATGATGTTCCGCCTCGCCGGGTGGGACGGGGCCCGAAACTACGAGGCCTCCTTCTCCGAGTGGGCCGGGAACGACAACCTGCCCGTGGAGAAATAGGGCAATGGACAAGAAGGCCGGAAGCCGGCTGCTCCTGGGGTTCTCGATCACCGTCCTGGTGGGGGGGGCACTTCTCTATTTCCTGGTGCCTTCCTTCTCCCTGGTCATCGACCGGGCGGCCTCGATCCTCGCCACGGCCGACATCAAGCGGATGAGGATCTTCATCCGCAGCTTCGGGATCTGGGCCCCCATCGTTTCCATGGGGATCATGATCTTCCAGTCCCTGGTTTCGCCGCTTCCGGCCTTCGTCGTCACCTTCGCCAACGCCTGGGTCTTCGGGTGGAAGGCCGGGGCGTTCTATTCCTGGACCGGGGCCATGCTGGGTGCCGGGATCTGCTGGGCCATCGGCAGGAGTTTCGGCCGGCCCGTGGTGGAAAAGCTGGTCGGCGGGAATGTCCTGGAACGGACCGACTGCTTCTTCCAGGAACACGGAACCCACGCCATCATGATTGCCCGGCTCCTGCCCGTCATGCCCTTCGACGTGGTTTCCTATGCGGCAGGCCTGACGACGGTGACGTTCTGGAGCTTCTTCTGGGCCACGGGGATCGGGCAGCTGCCCGCAACCCTCCTTTACTCCTGGTGGGGAGAGAACATGACCCGGTCCGGCAAGACCCTCCTCTGGGGAATCACCGGCTTCATGATCCTCCTGGTGGTTTCCTGGGCGATCAAGAAGCGGGTCCGGAAACCCAGCTGCAGCGTATAGGCCGATGAGGACGAGACCGGCTGCCCTTCGCCTCCTGCTCTCAGCGGGGTTGCTCTATGCCCTTTTCCGTTTCCTGGACGTGAAGGAAACGGCGAGGCTATTCCTGAATGCCCGGCCTTCCTGGATTCTCGCCGCGCTCCTGTGGATCCTCCTTTCCATGGCCGTCAGCGTCGAAAAGTGGGTCGTCCTCCTGAGGGGCCAGGGGCTTGCCCTGTCCTGGAAAGCCGCCTGGAAAGCCTACTGGGCCGGCCTTTTTCTCAACAATTTCCTGCCGTCCAGCATCGGGGGAGACGCCTTCAGGGCCTACAGCGCCGGCAAGGCAGCCGGCAGTGTGCCGGGAGTGCTGCTCTCCGTCGTCTTCGAGCGGACGCTCGCCCTCTCGGCCCTCGCACTGATGGGTCTTACGGCCGCAGTCTGCCTTCCTCACTGCAGGGCATACGCGGTTTCTTTCTCCTGCCTCGCCCTTGGGGGAATCGCCGCGGCCTGGCTGGTAACCCGTGGAGCCGCCCTCGCCCGGCCCGGTCGTGAAATCGGCAACCGGTTTCTCCGGTCGCTGGCCGAAAAGCTGGCTCCGGCGGCCGAATACGCGATAAGGCTCTCCCGGAGCCATCCCGCGTGGATCCGGTCATTTTCCTGGTCCCTGGTCTTCCAGGGAACGGTTGTCATGGTCTATCTCTGCACTTTCCGGGCGGTCGGGGCCAACCTCGGCTGGCTGGAGGCGTTCCTTGTCGTCCCGGCGATCTCGGCCCTGTCGATGCTGCCCGTTTCCATCAACGGTTTCGGCCTCAGGGAAGGCGCAGCGGTCGCCCTGCTGGCTCCATGGGGGATACAGGGCGAAGCCGCCGCTTCCGCATCGCTCCTTTTCGGCCTGATGGTCAGCCTTGCCAGCCTTTACGGGGGATTCCTCCTGGCGATCGGGCGCACGTCCGGCAAGGAGGAATGCGCGTGAAACGATCCGGGCTCGCCGGGGATTTGGCCTCCCGGAGGATGACCGAATGCGACAATTGCGCGGAATCCGTCGTTCGGGCTGTCCTGGAGGCCCTGGATGTGCCCGTTTCCCCCGAGGTGCTGGAAACAACCCGCTTCCTCAAGGAGGGGATGGGGGGCGGCTGCGCGTGCGGGGCCCTCGTCGGTGCCGTCATGGTGTCGGGAATGCTTGCCGCAAGGAAGCCGCATCCCCTTGGGGGTCAACTCCCGCGCCTGATCCTGAAGCGTTTCCGGGAGGACTTCGGGGCTTCGTGCTGTGCGGCGATCCGGTCAAAAAGGCCCCTCTGGCAGCGTTTTTCCCGCAAACCGTGCGTGGATTTGACCGCGGCGACCGCCGCCTGGGTGACGGAACTCTGGGAAGAGGTCTTCTATCCCGGCCAGGCATCCGGGCCCGGCGTGGAAATTCCCGAGAAAGGACCGATAGCTTGAATGAGCCAGCCTTACTATGAGAAAAGCGACCTGGAGGACTTTCCCAACATCGGCGAATACGCGAAGGAGGCCGGTGAGAAATTCTTCGACTATTACGCCGTGTCCACGGGAGTCGGGAAACTGAGCGAGCGGGAAAAGTCCCTGATCGCCCTGGCCGTGGCGACGGTTCGCCACTGCCCGTACTGCATCGACGCCTGGACGAACAAGTGCCTTTCGCTCGGCGTCGGGAACGACGAGATGATGGAAGCCATCCACGTCGGGGCCGGCCTAGCGGCGGGCGACA
This sequence comes from Synergistales bacterium, assembly GCA_015657435.1. Taxonomy (GTDB): domain Bacteria; phylum Synergistota; class Synergistia; order Synergistales; family 79-D21; genus 79-D21. Next base: position 173,635 of record JADLKH010000001.1, read on the forward strand.
TCCTCGCTCACGCGACGCAGGTGAGGAAAATCATCCGGCAGAAGGAAATGTGACCATGGGAACCCCGAATTGCCCGGAAATTGCCGATACGTTCGTCGAGAGGCTGCGGCTGCACGGGCTGCATCCCCTTTGCGCCACGGGGGTGGAAATTCTCCAGATGAACATCACCCGGCGGTGCAACCTGTCCTGCAAGCACTGTCATGTCCAGGCCGGCCCGGGGCGGACGGAAACGATGTCCCGCGAAACCCTGGCGGCATGCGTCCAGGCGGCAGGGGACCCGGGAGTGACCACCATCGACATCACGGGAGGGGCCCCGGAGCTGCACCCGAACCTGGAATGGCTGGTCGGCGAAATGGGGAAACTGGGGAAACGGGTCATCGTCCGCTCTAACCTGGTGATCCTTCTGGAAGAGGGGTATCGGCACCTTCCGGAAGTGTTTGCGGCCAACCGCCTGGAAGTCGTGGGATCCCTGCCGGANCTACCTGGGGAGGGGACCGACCGGCAGCGGGGCCGAAACGTTTTTCAANNCCGGGCCATCGAGGCGATCCGGGTCCTGAACGGGGTGGGTTATGGGAGGCCCGGAAGCGGGCTGGTGCTGGACCTCGTACACAACCCGGCGGGAGCGTACCTCCCGGCCGGGCAGCAGCAGCTGGAGGCGGAATACCGGCGCGTACTGTCCGAGGTGCACGGGGTTTCCTTCACTAGCCTCTACTGCCTCGTCAACTGCCCGATGGGCCGATACCACGATTACCTGAAAACCAGTGGGAACCTGGTGGAGTACCTCCGCTCCCTGCAGACGGCCTTCAACCCGGAGTCGGCGAAGCGGATCATGTGCCGGTCCACCCTGTCTGTGGGCTGGGACGGATCCCTTTACGACTGCGATTTCAACCAGGCTATGGATTTGTTGATCTGCTGCCCCGGGCACGAGACGATAGCGAATTACGACGGAACGGCGCTTGCAGGGCGCGAAATCCGGCTGGGGGGGCACTGCTTCGCCTGCACGGCCGGGGCCGGTTCCTCCTGCCAGGGAGCGCTTTGCGAGTGAAACAGGTCTAAACCGGCAGCTGGACCTCCAGGCCGCAATCGCCCCCTGGCCGGTGAGCGAAACATGCGATAGAACGGTCGAAATCCAGGCAAGGGGGTCTTCCCGAATGGACGTTTATGAAAGCAGGGAAATTACCCGGTGGACCGAAAATTCAGTCCGGCGGGAAGAGGATCGTGTCGTCAGGGAAACCCCGCTCACCATCATGCTGAACAACCAGGAACTTGCGACGATCGTGTGCTCGCCCTACGCACAAAGGGAACTTGTCGTCGGTTTCCTTGCGGGGGAGGGCCTGGTTCGTGACCTGTCCGATATCAAGAATTATTTCTACCGGGAGGAGCAGGAGGTCGTCTGGGTGAAAACCCAATCTTCCCGGCCGCCCCTGGAGAACTTTCTCCGCCGGAATTTTTCCAGTTGCTGCGGCAAGGGGCGTCCATCCCTGTACTTCAGGAACGATTCCGACCAGGTCGTCCCCCTCGAGGGTGAGGCGCGTTTCCACGGGTCAGAGGTGCTGTCCCTGGTCAGGCTTCTGGATGAAAGCTCGGAAACCTTCCGGCTCACCGGGGGAGTGCATTCGGCGGCGCTGGCCGACAACGAAAGGATCCTGGCGAAATACGAGGATATCGGGCGGCACAACGCCCTGGACCGCGTTTTGGGGCATGCGGTCATCAACGGGATCGGAACCTCCGACAAGGCCGTGCTGCTGAGCGGCCGCATCTCCTCCGAGATGCTCGTCAAGGCGGCCCGGATCGGGACGCCGGTCGTCATTTCCCGGTCCGCCCCCACGGGGCTGGCCATCGACCTTGCGGAACAGCTCAACATGACGGTGGTCGGTTTCGCCAGGGGAAGCGGGATGAACATCTATTGCCATGCGGAAAGGATCGTGGAGTAGGAACAAACACTCCGCGAAGAGGTGCGGACATGAACGGATCGATGACACGCGACCAGGCGTGGGAATTGCTGAACGAGTACAACAGGGACGGTTTCCACCTGAGGCACGCGCAGATCCTCGAGGCCGTGATGAAGCATTTCGCTAGAGAGCTTGGCTTCGGGGAAGAGGAAGAGTTCTGGGGAATCGTCGGCCTGCTGCACGACCTCGATTTCGAGATGTACCCCGAGGCGCACTGCATCCGGCAGCAGGAGATCATGAGGGAGCGGGGCGTTGATGAACGGGTCGTCCGCGCGGCGGCGAGTCACGGTTTTGCCCTGACGGTCGACATCGAACCGGAGCACACGATGGAAAAGGTGCTTTATGCCGTCGACGAACTGACGGGGCTTATCGGGGCGGTGGCGCTCATGCGCCCGTCGAAAAGCGTCCAGGACCTGGAGGTCAAGTCGGTGAGGAAGAAGTTCAAGACCCCGGGCTTTGCCGCCGGCTGTTCCCGGGAAGTGATCGAGCGAGGGGCCGCGATGCTTGGCTGGGAACTGGATGACCTGATCGGGCGGACGATCCTGGCCATGCGGACGATAGAGGGGCTTTGACTTAGGACAGGACTCCCCCTGCGACAACCCTGCCGTTATCGTCGTACAGGACGATCCTCTGCCCCGGGGCCGGGGCGAACTGGGGTTCGGCAAACCGGACTTCCATTTTCCCGGCCCCGGCGAGCTCCAGGAAACACTCCGAAAGCGCTCCGCCGGAACGCATCTTGCCGTACAGGCGTTCGCCCCCCCTGTAACGGGAGGGCATGAGAACGTTGACCTCGCTTGCGGAAACGACTTTTTCGTAAAGTTCCTCCCTCGTTCCGACGACCACCCGGTTGAATTCCCTCTCGATCCGCTTGACGAAAAGAAGCTTTCCCCCTGTCAAGGGCAGCCCGGAACGCTGGCCGACCGTGAAATTTTCGATGCCCGCGTGGTTGCCCAGGAGACTGCCGGAGGAATCGACGATGGGGCCCGGGTGAGGGTCGCAGGACAAGACCTTGCGGTAGTTCCCCTCCGCGGCAAAGCAAAGTTCCATGCTGTCCGGCTTGGCCGCGATATGAAGCCCTGCGGTTTGGGCCAGTTCGCGCACCCTGTCCTTCCCGGTTTCTCCGAGCGGCAGTTCCAGGAAGTCAAGCCGTTTCCGGGGGATACCGTAAAGGAAATAGCTCTGGTCGCGCTGCTCATCGGCCGCCCGCGCCAGCAAGGCTTCTCCCCCGGAGCGGATGACTCGCGAATAATGTCCCGTGGCCAGGTGGGTGATCCCGAGGGCCGCTTCAAGAAAATCCCAGGCAAGGCGAAACTTGATGATCGCGTTGCAGTCCGCACAGGGATTGGGTGTCCGCCCTTCAAGGTAGGTGGTGCGGAACCGGTCGATGACCTCCCTGTCGAACTCTTCCCGGGTGTCCAGCAGGAAGTGCGGAATATCCAGGTCGTGTGCCACGATGGCAGCGTCCCTGCCGCAGCAGGGACGCCTCTGCGAAGCCACGCCTGCCATGGGAATCTGCAGGGTGATCCCGACAAGATCCCATCCCTGCCGCTTGAGAAGCCACGCGGCGACGCTGCTGTCCACGCCCCCGCTCATCATCACGGCAACAAGCCTGTTGCCGGTTTGTTCCTTTCCGGGACAGGGAAATTCCCGGGTCGGGAAAAGCTCCATTTTTTCCCTTGCGGCCGAACCCGCTACATTTCACCCATGGAATGGGGCGCAGCTGTGCCGCCGTTCCATCCGAAAAGCGCGGGGTCGGTCATCCCCATGACCATTGCCACGTGCCCGACCACGAGAAAGACGATCAGGAAGAGGAAATGCATTTTCATCTTTTCCTGCGGGCTCTTGTTCCTGCCAAGGACCCCGAGTTCCAGCAGGGCGATGGAAAAGAGGGGGAAAACTCCCGAAAGGTAGGACAGCACGGCGATCCGGTCCCCGATTCCGCGCCACTGGATGTGAGGCAGGACGGTGATCGAGAGGTTCAGGAAGACTCCCAGAAAATAGAACCCCAGGGCAATTCCCAGGATCTTGTTCCACTTTCTCAGGGCCCCCGTTTCCAGCCGGTTGAAAACCACGAAAAATTCCGTTCCCACCAGCGCTTCCGCCAGCGCGACCGGGATAACCATGTAGAGGATCAGGTTCCAGGGCTGGTTCACCATCAACAGTTCCATGTAGTTCGTCATGTTTTCTCATGCACCCTCTCGATTCGGCGTTGTCGGGGCCCAGGACGGCCCCTTCGGATATATTATACTAAAACGGTCGGATTACAATGGTCCAGAGTACGCTTGACATTGCGGGGAGGACCTATAGTATAGTAATTTGGTCGGAAAACACAAGCATCGGCAATCTTCCGGAAAGGGCGAGGCGAGAGGAATGCCAGGTCCTGCAAACGTTGAAGGAAAGAACGGGATCGACCGGTATTCCAGGCAGAAGGTCCTAGAAGGCTTCGGAGAAGAGGGGCAGCGCCGTCTCGGCGGAGCCGTCGCCGCGGTTATCGGCGTGGGAGCCCTGGGGACGGCCATTTCTTCCGTCCTGGTCCGATCGGGAGTGGGGACGGTGCGCCTGGTCGACCGGGATTTCGTGGAGATCCACAACCTCCAGAGGCAATCCCTTTTCGACGAAAAGGATATTGCGGACGACCTGCCGAAAGCGGAGGCCGCGGCGAAGAAGCTTCGCGCGGCAAACAGCCTTGTCGCCGTGGAAGCCGTCGTCGCCGATGTCAACCCTGAAAACATCGAGAAACTGGTGGGGAGTGCCGACGTCATCCTTGACGGGACGGACAACCTGGAAACGAGAATGCTCCTTAACGAAGCGGCGATCAAGCTGGGAATACCATGGATCTACGGCGGCGCGGTCTCGACGATCGGGATGCTGATGACTTTTCTTCCGGGTGAAGGGCCCTGCTTCAGGTGCATGCTGCCGGAAATGCCNCCCCCGGGTTCGCTGCAGACGTGTGAAACCGCAGGCGTCCTGGGGCCTCTTCCCCAGGTGATCGGCGCTCTCCAGGCGACGGAAGCCTTGAAGATCCTGACGGGGAACTTCGAAAAGGTCTGTCGGGAATTGCGGTTTCTCGACCTCTGGAGCGGGAGGATGGAAAGCCTCAAGGTGAATAAACCGGATAAGCCCTGCCCGGCGTGCGACCTCGGGATCTCCGAGTTCCTGGACCACCGCTCGGGTTCACGCAGCGAAGTGCTTTGCGGGCGCACGGCCGTGCAGGTTTCCGTCAGGGGACACCAGCGGGTCGCCTTTCCGGATCTCTCCAGCAGGCTGGAAAAGATCGGCTCGGTTTCCTACAACGACCACATGTTGCGTTTCACTTCCGATCCTTACGAGATCGTGCTGTTCCCGGACGGCCGGGCCATCGTGAAGGGCACCTCCGATCCCGGCCTGGCGCGGTCCCTTTACTCGAGGTATATCGGGCTATGAGTTTCGATCCACGCTCTCTCAGGAAGGATTTCGCCATCCTCGAACGGCCGCTCGACGGGCATCCCGTGTGCTACCTGGACAACGCCGCAACGACGCAGAGGCCGCGCCAGGTGCTCGAAACCCTGGTGTCCTTCTATACGCGCTGGAACGCCAATATCCACCGCTCCCCCCACCGCCTGGGAAGGGGAGCGACCGACCTTTACGAACAGGCGCACCGTTCCGCCGCAAAATTCATCGGGGCCAAAAGCGAGCGGGAGATCGTGTTTGTGCGGAACACGACCGAGGCCCTCAACCTGGTCGCGGCCTGTTTCATTGACCGCCCCGACGGTGCCCGGTCCCTCCGCCCCGGCGACGAGGTGATCGTCACGCTCATGGAGCATCATTCGAACTTCGTCCCCTGGCAGGCGGCCTGTGCCAGGCGGGGACTCACCTTGCGGGTCGCGGGACTGAACCGGGACGGGACGCTCGACATGCCGGCTTTCCGGAACCTTCTCGGGACCCGCACAAGGCTTGTCTGCTGCACGCATGTCTCGAACGTGCTGGGGGCGATCAACCCGGCCAGGGAAATCGCCGACTGCGCCCATGCCGCGGGGGCCCTGCTCCTCCTGGACGGGGCCCAGTCCGTTCCGCACCTGCCCGTTGATGTCCGGTCACTCGATTGCGACTTCCTCGCCTTTTCAGGGCACAAGATGCTGGGGCCGTTCGGCATCGGCGTTCTTTACGGGAGGCAGGAGCTCCTGGAGCAGATGTCTCCCTTCCTTTACGGGGGTGACATGATACGGAGCGTGACCCTGGCGGGCTCGACCTGGAACGACCTGCCCTGGAAGTTCGAGGCGGGAACTCCCGATATAGCGGCCGGGGTCGCACTTGGGGGCGCCTTCGATCCCGAGAGCAGAGAGCGCTTGCCCGGGGCCATGGATTATCTTTCGAGCCTTGGCATGGCCGAGATCAGGGCCCATGAGCTTGACCTCATCGAGGCGTTTCTTTCGGGGATCGGGACCGTCCCGGGGATTCGAACCTACGGCCCGGAAAATACGCGGTTGCGGAGCGGCCTGGTCTCGTTCAATGCGGAAGGGGCGGACCCCTTCCTCCTTGCCGAGCTCCTCGACAGGCGGGGGATCTCCGTACGCGCCGGGAGCCTGTGTGCCTACCCCCTCCTTTCCGCCCTCGGAGAGACGGGCATGATCCGGTTCAGCCCGTACGTTTACAATACACGGGAAGAGGTCGCCCGCCTTGTCGAGAGCGTCAGGGAGATATTGGCCTGCGAGATCGTCTAGCTTGAATGTCCGAACCCAGGAAGAGACGGAGGAAAAAGACCAATGAAGCTATCCACGAAAGCCCGTTACGGACTCCGCGCGATGATGTGCCTGGCGCTTGCGGAAAACGGCAAGGTTACCATGGCGAGGGTCATATCGGAGAAGGAGGGCCTGCCGCTTTCCTACCTGGAACAGCTGTTTGCCATGCTGAAGCGCGGCGGGCTCGTGCGCTCGCTGAAGGGGCCCAGCGGGGGGTACGCCCTGGCAAGGCCGGCGAAAGAGATCTCCCTTGCCGAGGTGATCACTGCCCTGGAGGGACGTATCTGCATCGCCAGCTGCGAGGATGTGGCCATCTGCAGGCCCCATCCGGCTTCCTGCGCCCTGAAGGAAATCCTCGACGGCGCCAATGAAGCGCTCCTCGCCTATTTCCAGGAAATGACCCTTGCGGATTTTGCCGAAATCCAGCTGGAAAAAACCGCCGCGACCTTGCGTGCAGCGGAGGTTTCCCATTGATGCAGGAGGTTCCGTGCGATGCCCTGGAGGAAAAGTTCGAAACATTAAAGGCCAGGCTGGGTGACCTCAAGAGAGTGGCCGTCCTTTTTTCGGGAGGACTGGACAGCACTCTCCTGGCCTTCGTCGCCTTCCGCGTCCTGGGGGAAGACGCCGCTGCGCTGACCGTCGACTCTCCGCTCATGTCGCCCGAAGAACTCGAGGACGCCCGGGAAGAAGCCGGGAGGATCGGGATACCGTTCCATATCCTGGGGGAGCCCCTCCGGGATGATGTCCGGATGAACCCGCCGGACCGTTGCTACCACTGCCGCAAGGCTAGGCACGAAAAAGCACGGGAATGGGCCAGACGCAACGGTTTTCCCTTCCTCCTGGACGGGGGCAACACGACCGACCTGGAGGATTACCGGCCTGGCTTCCGGGCGGCGGCGGAGGATGGGATCCTGCACCCTCTCCTGGATGCGGGATTCACGAAGCAGGACGTCCGTGAGCTGACGCGCCGGCAGGGTTTGCCGGGGTGGGACAGGCCGAGCAATCCCTGCACGGGGACACGATTTCCGTACGGGTTCGCCTTCACGGAAGAAGATGTCCTCAAGGTGACGGCGGCGGAAAGATTTCTGCGCGGCCTGGGGCTTCCGGACGTCCGGGTCCGGGTTTTTCCCACGGGAGCGGCGATCGTGGAGACGTCCGATCCCGGCCGGGCCTTTGAATGCAGGACGGGAATCCTGGCCGAACTCACGAGAATCGGCTACCCTGTCGTTTCACTCGACCTCGAGGGCTTCTCGGGCGGAAAGATGAACCGCTTCCTGGATCGATCGACCCGGGGGAAAAAATAACCCGTTGACAAAGCCTACCGGAACACTATAAAATTACGCCCAACTCGGCCCCCCGAAAAGGAGGAAACCCGCTGATGGCGATTTTCAGTTTTGCCTGTCCCGACATGATGATGTGTTCCGGCGAATGCGGGTCCTCCCCTGGAGCGAGCGGCATTTAACGCCGTACGCGCTTTCAGGCCGGGGACCCTATGGGGTTCCCGGCTTTTTTTGCTTTGAAGAGGTTTCCCGGCAAAGGGAAGAGCGGTGGTCGCAGGACGGATGGCATGGTGGAAGGCATTGACCTGCCCCCATTGTTAGTACCATAGATAAAGTGAGTCCTTCAGCTCGCCGCGGGTTTCAGTTCCGAATCCCAGGATGGTAGCGCTCGCAGGATTGCTTCTGGTGCTGGCGGGCGATAGCCCAGAGAACTATGGGGCCGCACCTAGTTGTATTCTCTCCGCCAACTCTCGATAACAGCCTTTTCTTCAGCCAGAGTATCGAAGCTCTCCCGGTCCAGAACCTCGTCTTGCAGTTTCCCGTAGAACGACTCGAGGTCCCAGCTCTCCAACGGGTTTCCCGGCTCGATGATAAACGTCTTCACCCCGAACCATTTCAGCCAGTTCTTTACGGTCCTTGCGGCAAACTCGCTCCCGTTTTCGCTCCTGATGTGACAGCGAATCCCTTTCCTGAAAAACAGATATGCCGATACATCCAGGACACCCTTGCTGTTCAGCCGCCTGACCACCTTGATCGCCAGGCACTCCCTCGTGTATTCGTCCAGGACGGCAAGCACCTGACCAAGCCCCGGAAAACTGGCCCAGAAATTAAATTAGACTGGACCGGTCAACCTGAGCGAGGGGGCCATTGGAAATGCCACGAAAGAGTTTTACCTCTGAACAGACCATCAGGCTGCTGAAGTAAGCGGAAATCCTCATCGGGGAAGGCTCCACGACGAAGGAAGCCAAGAGACGTATCGGGATAAGCGAACTGACCTTCTACAAGTGGCGGAGAGAATACGGCGGAATACGGGTGGACCAGGCGAAACGGCTGAAGGACCTAGCGCAGGAGAATGCCCGTCTGAAGCGCCTGGTGGCGGACAAGGGACTGGACATCCCCATTCTGGAGGAAGCNGCTGGACTACGAGTCAAAAAACGGCTGAGCCCGGCGAAGCGAAGGCGGATGGTGGTTCATGTCTGCGCCTTTCTGGAGATATTGCAGCGTCGGGCATGAGGAGTTCTTTCGCAGTTTCGTTTGACACAAAGTTACTTGGGGCAACTTCGAGATGCGGAAACCCTCCTGGTGAAGCGGATGGTGGAACTGGCCTGCCAATACGGGTGGTATGGGTACCGGAGGATCACTGCCCTGCTCAAGAGTGAGGGTTGGAAGGTGAAACACAAGCGGGCGGAACGTCTCTGGAGGCGGGACGGCCTGAAAGTCCCTTCACGCCAGCCGAAGGGGAAACGCCTCTGGCTGAACGACCGCTCCTTCGTAAGGTTGAGGCCACAGCGGCGTAACCATGCCTGGACCTATGATTTAGTTTATGACCAGAACCACGACGGCCGGGCATTTCGGTTGCTCACCGTCCCGGGCGAATACACGTGGGAGTGTCTGGCGAGCAAGGTGGCCAGGAGGCTGAACAGCAAAGAGGTCCTGGACACCCCTGTGGATCTGTTCTTCCGGAAAAGGATTCCCTGTCACATCCGCAGCGACAACGGGAGCGAGTTCGCCGCATGGATCGTGCGTAACTGGCTGAAAAGGTTTGGCGTCAAAACGCTCTTCCTCGAACCGGGCAGTCCTTGGAAGAATGGCTACATCGAGTCGTTCAACGGAAAGCTGAGGGATGGAGTCCTGAACCGGGAGAGCTTCGATACGCTGGCCGAGGCAAAGGCGATTATCGCGAGTTGGCGGCGGGAATACAACTAGGTACGGCCCCACAGTTCCCTGGGCTATCGCCCACCGGCACCGGAAGCGATCCTGCCGGCGCTACCATCCAGGGAGTCGGAACTGGAACCGGGGGCGAGCTGAAGGACTCACTTTATTTCTCGTACAAACAATGGGGGCAGGTCAGCCATTTTCACCGCTGGATGAGGAACCTGTCACCGCTCTTCCGTGAGTATCCAGAGAGCGGTAGAGGGACCGGGGATCCCGACTATCATCGTTTCAGCGTTGCCTGACATCTCCATTCGCTGCGGAGCTCCCAGGTGAGTGTCTCAAATCGTCCCCATAGGGGCCAACACCGTGGCGCCGAACAACCCGTCCCAGCAAAGAGAAATACTGAGGGCGGCATTGCTCAGCCTTATCGCCATCGACACTCCCAGGCAGAACGTTCCTTTGATCATCGAGTACTGAAAACATGATCTGTCGGCTTCGTTCATGGCGACGATGCCGACATGTCCGGCTGCCTACCCCGGCAACTTCTTCCCGGTGCGGTGGACTCCTTTAAGATGGGTCCTTCTTGCCTTTGTCTTCTCACCGCTGAGTTCGGCTTTCCCGAGCCCCTTCAGGATGCCGCAATCGGCCGTTTTCCGGTTGTTATCGCAAAGGCATAAAAGGGAACGCAGTTCGGCTTCGAGGTTCTGAAGTTCCTGGATCCGCTCAACCACGTGGTCGATGTGCTCTTCGAGAAGCTCGTTGACGGAACGACAGCCGTCAGCGGGCTTTTCCTGCACCTGCAGCAGGCTCCGGATCTCCTCGAGCGTCATGTCCAGCGACCGGCAGCGCCTGATGAAGAGGAGACGCTCCAAGTGCTTCTGTTCGTAGAGGCGAAAGTTTCCTTCGCTTCGCCCTGGTTCGGGGAGAAGCCCTTCCTTTTCGTAGTAACGGACGGTGACAACCTGGCACTTGGCCAGCTTTGCCAGTTCGGAAATACGATAGCGCGCTTCCATTGGGAGGCCTCCTTTGTCTCTTGACTCTATAGTGAGTATAGGGCTTAGGATTTTCAAGGAAGCAAGAGAAAGGAGTGATGGTTATGGCCGAGGGGTGTGGTTGTGCCTGCGGCTGTGGGAAAGCCGAGCCTAAAGCCGTTTCGGGCGAAAAACCCGGCTTTGGCGAATGGCGGCTGGTCTTGGCGGGGATTACTGCTGGGGCAGCCGAAGCGGCCTCCCTGGTTCTTGGGGAACAAGCATGGATCGTCCCATTGCTTGCCCTGGTGTCTATCGCGTCCGGCGGCGTCACCATCTACCGGGCGGGCTGGGAGGCCCTACGGGAAAAGAACCTAAACATCAACGCTCTCATGAGTATCGCCGTGACCGGTGCGGTCCTGATAGGTGCCTGGGCGGAGGCGGCGATGGTCATGTTTCTTTTCGTCCTGGCGGAAAAGATCGAGGAGCGGGCGGTTGACCGGGCAAGGGAATCCATAGAAAAGCTGTTCACCGCGGTAGAAGAGAAGGTTTCGATCCTCCAGGGCGGTGGAATCCTGACGAGAGTGAGCCCCGAAATGGTGAAAGTGGGTGATGTCGTCAGGGTTCTGCCCGGGGAGCGGCTTGCCCTGGACGGCAGGATCACGGGAGGAGCATCCGCGCTCAACCAGGCGCCGGTTACAGGAGAAAGCCTCCCGATTGAAAAGGAAGTCGGGGACACCGTTTACGCGGGTTCGGTAAACGAGTCCGGGATTTTCGAATACGAAGTTACCGCTGCGGCGGGAGATTCCACCCTGGCGAGGATCGCTCATGCCGTTCGGGAGGCCCGCGCCAACAAAGCCTCCGCGGAAAGGTACATCGACCGCTTCGCTCGGGGTTACACTCCGGCTGTCGTGACGATCGCTGCCGCCATCGCGGTGATACCGCCCCTGTTCTTTTCCGGGTCATGGTCCGAATGGGTTTACCGTGCGCTTGTCGTGCTCCTGATCGCCTGTCCCTGTGCCCTTGTGATCGCGACCCCGGTGACTGTCGTGAGCGGGTTGGCGGCAGCGGCCAGACGGGGGATCTTCGTGAAGGGAGGAACCTATCTGGAAAACGGGCGCCGGCTGGACCTGGTTGCGTTCGACAAGACCGGTACTCTCACATGGGGCAAGCCCGAAGTGTCGAGATGGGTGTCCTTTGGAGGAGAGGGAAGGGGTCAGAACCTGGAAATTGCGGCCGGGCTGGCCGCGTGTTCCAACCACCCGCTTTCGATGGCTGTAACACGAGTTGCTGAGAAAGAGGGAGTCGCTATCCCGGGTGTAGAGGGTCCGGTTTTCGTGCCCGGGATGGGGACGCGNGGAATCCTGGAAGGAAAACGTTACTATCTAGGCAGCGAGCGATTCATGGAGTACACCGGGATAAAACGGATTGACACCGACGGTTTGGAACAGGGTTCCTCGGTCGTTTTCCTGTTCGACGAAGAGAAGGTGCTGGCGCGGTTCGACATGGTTGACGGGATTAAAGAGACGAGCCGCGAGGCAGTAAGAGACTTGAAGACACTTGGGGTCGAAACCCTGATCCTGAGCGGGGACAATGAACAAACTGTGGAAAGGGTCGCGAGGGAAGTCGGCATAGACAAATTCAAGGGGGGCCTGATGCCCGAAGAGAAATTGGACGTCCTGGAGTCCCTAGCAAAGGAAAGACGACTGACGGTGGGGATGGTCGGGGATGGCATCAATGACACCCCGGCCCTGGCCAGGGCAAACATCGGGTTTGCAATGGGGCTCCTGGGCACTGAAGCCGCCTTGGAAACGGCCGATGTGGCCGTCATGGATGGCGACTTGAGGAAGGTCCCGGAATTCATCCGCCTTTCCAGGTCTACGGCCAGGATCCTCGGCCAGAATATCGCTTTGGCTCTGGGGCTGAAACTGGTCTTCCTGGGTCTTGCAGTAGCGGGCCTCGCCACGATGTGGATGGCCGTGGTCGCAGATGTGGGAGTCAGTCTGCTGGTGACCTCGAACGGCTTGCGCCTGCTCCGTACGCCTAGGCCTTCTCACGCATGGTGAACGCGGGGGCACCTCTCCGAGACGCCGAAAAGAGTGCAGGTAGATGTAAAACATGGGATCGATGGTTTTGCTACTCTAAAATTGACCAGATTTTGAGGGAAACGATCACGGAAAACTGACCACTCGGTATCAAGATCGATGAATCCCTGTTGGGTAAACCGGTTTTGACAATCAGGCGACCCCGCCGGCGAAGAAGGGGTGGCGCTGCTTTCCAGATTGACTCGCTGGATCGGCCAAATTGAGCGGATCAACGATGCAAGATCACAGCTTACCGTGCAAAAGGAAGGACCTCCCCTCCGGGTGAGGCCCTTCCTCGTACCGCTCGAAGCCGGTTCGTCCGGCTTCTTCTCTCCATTGCTTCCTGCGTCCTATCGAACGATCTTGCCCAGAGGCGGTTTTGCACAGGCTGATCAGGGAAAGAGCGGTCTTATCTCGAGCGGTCTATCGCATCGATGAGATCCTTTTCCACTTCCCCGGCGATCCCGCTCAATCTCTCGTTCCCCATGAGGGCGATCAGCCTCGAAGGCCTGGCCCCCCCGATATGAGTCACGCCACCCTTTACATAAACTGCGACCTTGCAGGGCAGGAAATATCCCGCCTTGATGTCGATTTCCAAAACGGATTTCGCCCTTTGCGGGTTACACACTTCCATGATGATAATCTGGCCGGGGTAGTCGATTCCCTTCTCCTTCATCTTGGCTACAATGTCCAGCTCCCACAGGACACCGAATTTCGATTCGGCCAACGACATTTTCAAATCTGCCAACGCCGCTTCAGGACTCTTGTCGCTGGTCACCGTGTAGTCAAACATTCCTAACTCCCCCTGGGTCCCGTTTTCAATGTTTGGCCAACCATTGTCTGAAGAGCAGGATTTCGCCCGACTGGGACTGGATGATATTGTCCGCGAGTTTCAGGATCCGCTCGTCTGTCCCCCTCTGCAGGACGTGGACTCCCATCATGATGGCCTGGGCATGATGGGGGATCATCAATTCCAGGAAGGCCTTGTCCGGGTTCACGGAGGCTCTGAGAAGATCCTGCATCATCTCGTCCATTTCGTCCTGCATCATGTGGTCCTGCCCGGCAAGCGACTCGGCTCCCGTATCCTTCAGCAAGGATTTCATCAGTCGAATCTCCTCTTCCTGAACCTTCAGGATCATACCCGCCCATTCCCTCACCTGTTTGTCCTTGCCTTTTTCCAGGATATACCGGCTCATCTCCACCGCTCCTTCATGGTGGGGAATCATCATGACCAGAAAGGCCTGGTCGAACTGCACGCCCTGGGGCATCATGCCCCATCCCATCATCCCCATGCCATTTCCCATACCGGGTCCCATCATGCCCATCTGTCCCCAGGAAGGAACCCAAAAGAAACCAAGAGAAGAACCGCTATTACTAACACGAGACGATGCGTCTTCATTTTCTCCATCCCTCCATTTTTTGCTTTCCCGCTTCTACTGGCGCATGGTTAATTGTATAGGGTTGTGCCAGAATCTACAATAAGTCTCAGCGCTCACATTTTTAACGAGCAGCAAGGCTTGACTCTTGTCTATAGTCCATAGTTTATAGTCCGCCATAGGGGTTATTTGGAATTCACGGGAGGAATCGCGCCATGACGGGAATGACCATAAGCAGGCTTGCCAAAAAGGCCGACGTTTCCATTGACACGATCAGGTTCTACGAAGGGAGAGGGCTCATCGCTTCCCCCCTCGAACGGATTCGAACTATCGCCTGTACCCCGAAGACGACGCGGCACGGCTGCGCTTCATCCGGCGGGCCAAGGAACTGGGATTCTCACTCCTTGAGATCAAGGACTTGATGACCCTGCAAAACGACTCCGGGACCTCAAAAGCGGACGTGAAGCGGCGGACCGAAGATAAGGTCAAGGATATCAAACAGAAGATCAAGGACCTTACACGAATACTCGAAACGCTTGAACATCTCGTTGCCGCCTGCGACGGCCACGGGCCGGTCAGCGAATGCCCGATTCTAGAGGCACTGGCGTTCCCGGATGATAAAGAGCCCGAACATCATCACCATCACGGAATGGGAGGGACTGACCATGAAGGACATGGGACATGAAAACCACAAACATCACCAGCATGGGGGGAACGCGACCTACACGGACCCCGTATGTGGCATGTCGACGGACGACAAGACAGCTTTCAAGCCTTTGGACTACGAGGGGAAGACCTATCACTTCTGCAGCCTTCACTGTCTGGAGAAATTCAAACAAAATCCGGAAGCCTATGTGAAAGGCGAGAATACTGCGAACAATGAAATCGGAGAGGAGAAGAAACCTGTAACCGAATACACCTGCCCCATGCATCCGGAAGTGGTTCGGGACGGACCAGGAAGTTGCCCCAAGTGCGGTATGGCGCTTGAACCCCGGACGGTTTCCCTGGAGCAGGAAGAACAAAACCCCGAGTACGAGGATATGCGGAAGCGGTTCATGTTCGGCCTGGTTCTGACCGTTCCACTGGTCCTCATCGCTATGCGGGAAATGCTTCCGGGGGGACATCTCATCGAAACAATGGCATCCCCATTTGCGCTCGGCTGGATCGAACTGATCCTCGCCACGCCGGTTGTGCTTTGGGCCGGATGGCCCTTTTTCGTCAGGGGTGCGCAATCCGTCGTCAATAAGAGCCTGAACATGTTCACCCTTATCAGCCTGGGGGTTTCCGTCGCCTATATCTACAGCGTCGTGGGGATCCTATTCCCAAAGGTATTTCCCATGGGGATGCAGGGGGCCGACGGGACCGTTCATGTCTATTTTGAGGCGGCGGCTGTCATCGTCACACTGATCCTGCTGGGACAGGTTCTGGAACTGCGTGCCCGTAGCCAGACAGGAACGGCGATCAAGGCCCTGCTGGGCCTCGCACCCAAGACAGCCAGGAAGCTCAACGCCGATGGCAGCGAAATCGACATTCCCCTGGGGGAGGTTCAAAAGGGGGATCGACTTCGGATCCGCCCGGGAGAGAAGGTCCCTACCGATGGTGTGGTGCTGGAGGGAAGCAGTTCGATCGACGAATCCATGATCACCGGTGAGCCGATTCCCGTATCCAAACAGGTGGGAGACAAAGTCACGGGGGCGACAATCAACGGCACGGGGAGCTTGATTATGTCGGCAGAGAGGGTCGGAAGCGAGACACTTCTTTCCCAGATTGTAAAAATGGTTGCCGAGGCCCAGCGCAGCCGGGCGCCCATCCAAAAACTCGCCGACACGGTCTCGGGCTATTTCGTTCCGGTTGTCATGGCCATTGCCCTTGCGGCTTTTGGAATCTGGGTCACGGTAGGCCCCGAACCGCGATTGGCCTACGCCCTCATCGCGGCCGTCTCGGTTTTGATCATCGCCTGCCCTTGCGCCCTCGGACTCGCGACGCCTCTGTCCATCATGGTGGCCACCGGCAAGGGAGCGACCATGGGAGTTCTTTTCAGAAATGCAGAAATGATTGAAACCCTCCGGAAGGTCGATACTCTTGTGGTGGACAAGACGGGAACCCTGACGCTTGGGAAGCCAAGTCTAGCCACCGTGATCGCAGTTCCTGGACTTGACGAGAACGAGTTGCTCGCTTTGGCGGCGTCCCTTGAGAAGGGAAGCGAACATCCGCTTGCGTCAGCCATCGTATCCGGGGCTCTCGATCGGGGGATACCCCTCGCGGAAGCCGGGAAATTCAACTCGCATACCGGAAAAGGCGTTTCCGGAGAAATTCAGGGACGCTCCGTCATACTGGGAAACCAGAACCTGATGGATGAATACAAGGTCGACACAAGCATGCTGGATACCGAAGCGAAAAACATGAGGGAAGAAGCCCAGACGGTGATGTTTGTGGCTGTCGAAGGCAAAGCCGCGGGACTTCTCACAGTATCCGACCCGATCAAGCCAAGCACCCCGAAGGCCATTGAACAACTCCACAGGGAAGGCATGCGCATCGTCATGCTGACGGGAGACAGCCAAGTTACGGCCGAAGCGGTCGCTCGCAAACTGGGAATCGACGAGGTGGTGGCCGGAGTATTGCCGGAAGGAAAGGCCGCAGCCGTCCTGCGTTTCCAGAAGGAGGGACATGTTGTCGCCATGGCGGGCGACGGAATCAACGACGCGCCGGCTCTAGCCCAGGCACAGATTGGCATCGCCATGGGTACCGGCACCGACGTCGCCATGGAAAGTGCGGGCGTGACCCTGGTCAAGGGCGACCTGACGGGTATCGTCCGGGCGCACAGGATTTCCCGGGCAACCATGCGCAACATCAAACAGAACCTTTTCTTCGCCTTTGTCTACAACGCACTCGGAGTCCCTATCGCCGCGGGAGTCCTCTACCCGGTTTTCGGAATTCTGCTCAGCCCGATGATCGCTGCTGCGGCTATGAGCGCAAGTTCCATCTCGGTCGTCGCCAATGCCCTCCGGCTGAGGTCGCAGGAGATCAGGTGATCAAACTCAACCCGAAAAACTCGGCGGGACTTTTTTTGATTTGCCACTTGACTCTTGACCATAGTCCAAACTTTATACTCCCCTCAAGCCCGACAGGTCATGATCAAGACAAGAAAGCCGGGCTATCTGGGAGGTGCTCGAGTTGAATCTTGGAAACGGGTTACTGCTGCTCCTTGTCGGAGGATGCTTTTTCCTGATGATGAAGCGAGGCGGTGGCTGCTGCGGTGGTGGCCATACAAAGTCTAATTCCTGCCACCGAGGCGGGAATACCTCATCAGGTAAGGCGTTGTTGGGCGAACAAGGTCTCACTCCGGTAGAACACGCTTCTGCAAAGCCCGAACCGTACAAGGGGAGCTCGAACAAGGGAGCCTTAGCCTCGTTGGCCTTAGCTGCAGTCCTGGCCCTGGGAACATATTCCCCTGTGTGGGCCAACGTTGCACATCATCCCGAGCAAACCCCCACACTGCCACAGGCGGAATCGATAATCCAGCCACAGGAAACGGCGAACATCGCTGTTCCTGGCGAAGAGATCAGCAAAGAGAAATGCGGGGCTCAAGCAGCCACCGGAAAGAAGGAGATGCTGAAGCCGGTGATACAGAAAGTCGGCGAAATGAATTCTATGAGCGGGGCGAGCCCCATGATGGGGACAATGATGAACCGGAAGCAGGGTATGGAAACCATGATGGATATGTGCAAAATAACGCAGCAGGCTGAGATAAGGGCACTGCCCAAACCAAGTCACACTGAAAAATAGCCAGGGTGATTGCTCGAGTCGGTGTTTTTTTAACCAAACAACAAACAACAAAAAGAGGACCTCCCCATCCAGGGAGGTCCTCTTCATCGTTCAGTTCGAAGCCGGTCGTTCCGGCTTCTCTCCTAGGCGTTCCGCGTCCTATCGAACGACTTTGCCGTTGACGATTTCGCGAAAGCCCAGTTCCGTGCGAAGCATGACCCGTTCTACGAATAGCCCGTTGCTCTGCTCCGCCGCTTCGAAACAACCTTCGGGCGTGAACCAGAAGGGCGCTCCGCTGACGTAAACCAGTTTGTTCCCCATGCGTTTTTTCCTTGCCTTTCCTTGCAGATTCCGAACGTGACGGCGCGCAATGCAGGATGTTTCGGTTCCATCGTGATTGTGTGGAAGGGATGCGCCGCCAAAACCTCAAAATCCTCCCGAAGGGTGAAGGATTTGCCTTCCTCCGTTCTCACACTCCAGCCATATACTTATTCAATGCACTCAACTACATAGATTTTTACCCCCCTAGCTCATTTCGCGGGTACACGCGCGCGACCCAACCGGCGCTGCCAGAACGGTTTGCTTTGGACTTTTCACCCCCCCTACCCCCTGTGGAGCACCTGGAAGATCGTCTGACGCTCCTCAAAAGCCTCGGAAGGCATGGGAACAGGGGCTTTAAAGGCTGTGTCAACTAACAGTATACTTTTTATCTGACCAATGGGTTTCCAAAGATTAACCGAGACAAATGCCCGGACTTTTTGCCTCTCTCCACCCGACAGAGCACAACTCTTTGCAACAACCGGGCTTATGCCCTCTTTCTCACCACACATTTTTCTCGAATCAGCCATATCTATCTTGTGTATCATTCGACCTTATCTCGGATAACTCACTGTCCTTGCGGGTTTGTGCCCTCACGCAAAGAGCAGAAAGGGGAGAAAAATCAGCGGTTTTCTATAATATTAAAAACAATGGCACTTTTATTAACTGTTTCGCGGTTCAATAGTCTAAGTTAATATAAGCTTCATCTATTTCATCCTGAGTGAACCCGATATAGGCCAAAGTAACGGCCGGAGACGCGTGATTGAAGATCTGCTGCAGCTTCGTGATGTCGAACCCCTTCCGATAGTTGTGATACCCGAAGGTTTTCCTCAGGGTATGGGTCCCTATCCGTTCCTGGATTCCCGCCTCCCGGGCGGCCCTGTTCAGGATGTGGTAGGCCTGGCAGCGCTGGATCGCCTTTGGCCTGCCCTCCTTGTCCTTCTTCCTGGAGACGAAGAGCGGATCCTCAAGGCTTCCGGTTCCACCACGAATCAGTTGCTTCAGGGCGAACCGCGCGGTCTTGTTCAGGACGATGATCTTCGCCTTGCCCGTCTTCATCTCCCTCAAAGACAGACTTTCCCGGATGACGAGATTCTTCCCTTCCGCTTTGGCCACGTCCTGAACTCTCAGCTTCAGCAGGTCCGAGATCCGAAGGCCCGTGTAGATCCCCAGGACAAAAAGGGTGTAGTCCCGCAGGTTTCTGCTTTTCAGCACTTCCTTCACCCGGGTGATATCGACCCTGCTTCTCAAGGGCTGTACGAACTCCATCGGTTCACCTCCATCTTCTCTGGTATGGAAAAACCCCGGACCTTGAAGGACCGGGGCGGGATTGTCCTCTTTGTGCTCTACTTTCTCGGCACCCGCATGGCATTCCGGGCGATGGTCTCCACGACTTCCCTTCGTCTTCTCTGCACCGTGTCCGTGCTCACGCCGTGCTTTTCCGCGATCCGTTCGAGCTGGCCCTCCCCGGAGAGCCGAGAGATCCCCCCGGTTTCCACCCAGGCCAGATGATCCACGAAGATCTTCCAGCTCTGGGGGAAGGCCTCACGGTAGGTCCGGGCCATCCCGATAACGGCTTCCCATCCCCCGCAGGCATCCAGGGCTTCCTGGATCGTCTCGGCCTTCACGACGCAGGCCTCCTGCTCGGGGGTGAAACTTCCTCCCTGGACCCTCACTTCGCTCGGGTTCTTTCCCTGATCCTGGATCATGAGGACCAGGTCCTCGAAGGTGGGGGCGGGGACCTCACCGGTTAGCACCCGAAGGCCGCAGGGATGAGATTGCAGGAGGAGCTCCACCACCGACACGAGACGCTCCGCCAGGTCCCAGTAGCTCATGCGGCCCTCCCCGAGGAAGCCGTCTGCGCGATGGCCAGGACGACCTGTTTCCTTCGCCTCTGAACCGTGTCCGAGCTCACGCCGTGCTTTCCGGCAATCCGATCCAGCTGGCTTTCCCCGGGCAACCGGGACGTTCCCCCGACCTCCACCCAGATCGCGTGATCCGCGAAGATCTCCCACTCCTTGGGCCAGCTCTTCCGGTAGGCTCTCGCCGCGGCGATCACACTCCTCCACCCGCCGCCGCCGACACGGGCAAGGGCTTCTTTCAGGACCTTCCCTCTAACCTCGTCATGCCCTTCAAGCAAACGGGGGATATCTTCCGGCTCCAGATCCGGGATCTCCCCGGTCAACAGCCTCAATCCGCAAGGATGAAAACGGACCACCCGTTCCAGCAGTTCCTCCACTCGATGATCGACAAAACCGTTCATTCCTTCCCTCCTTTATGGTTTCAAGGGCCTATTCGGCCCGGATTTCGTAGCCCCGCTCGACTTCCCAATCGTCCAGGCAAAGCCTCCATCCGGTACGGGAGCGGAAGAGATGATGGGTCGTCCGGAAACCTCTTCCTGCTCCCTCGTAGAAGGCCGTCAGGGGAATTTCCGAAGAGATCCCGGGAACGGCCTCGCTCCACCTTCCCTCTTCCCTGGAGCGGATGTGAACCTTCGCTCCCATTTCGAAGGGGTTCAAGAGCGCATTCCTTTCCGCTCCTCGAGATATCCCTTCGCCTCAAGCTCCCGGCAGACCTGACCCACCAGGCGGTACCAGGGATCCGGCCGGTGATGCCTCAGGAGGGGTAATTCCAGATCCGGCCTTATCACCCGGTACTGCCGATACTCCCCTTCCAGCCTCCCTACGTTATGGATGTGAACCTCGTCGATCTGCCTGTCGTTGACGTAGACTCTGACGATGAGCAAAAGGGGATCCCTCCTTTAGCACTATTCGGTTTCCTGGGCATCCTTCATGGCCCCCAGGTAGACGATCTTTCCGGCCAGGACCTCCGTCACGCTCTTTCGGTTTCCCCTGGAATCCTCGAAGATACGGGTCGTGAGGCGTCCCTCCACCAGGAGGGCGCTGCCCTTCCTGAGGTAGACCTCGGCGTTTTCGGCATCCCGCCCCTTTAGGAGGCAGGGAACGAAGTCGCTTTCGCTTTTGACCTTCCCCCCTTTGTCCTTCCAGGTCCGAATGGCTTCCACCACGATCCGAGCGAGCATGAGCCCCTGAGGGTTTCTCCTCACGTCCGGGTTTTCGGACAAGGTTCCCATGACCGTGCTCCGGTTATAGCCCTGTTTCATGTCCTCGCCCCCCCTAGAACGGGATATCCGCCATGACGACCTGGCGGGCGGAGTCTTTCGCTTTGCCGTTTCCCCGGGACCCTTCCGAAATCGGGGCATCGGACCGGATGAACCGGTAGTCCTCCGCCGAGATCCCGCACCAGGTCCCCATCTCCCCCAGGCGGGAGACGATCCTCTCCCCCTGCTCCCCGAGCTTCTTCAGCAGGTCCATGGGGGACGGGGAGTTCGTCGTCACGATCGTCTGAAGCCGGTGCAGGTAGCGATGGTTCACGATCATGTAAAGCCGTTCTCCCACCCAGTCCGTCAGGCGCTCGGCCCCCAGGTCGTCTAGGGCGAGAAACTCGGATTTCTTTACCGCATCCATGGCCTCGCTCCCCTTGCCCGTGGAGATGGCCTTCCTCAGGTCATCCAGGAGCTCCGGGACCGGGATGAACAGGGCGGGTCGGCCCGAGGCGATCCGGGAATTCACCATCCCCGCGGCCAGGTGGGTCTTTCCCACTCCGCTTCCCCCGGCGAAGACGAGGCTGTTGCCGTCCCCCAGGGCCGCTAGGGCCATCCCCTTGGCCTTCAGGATGTCCGAAGACAACCCCACCGTCCGGTAGGTCTCGAAGGTGCACCCCCGGAGGCGCTCCGGGAGTCGGGCACTCCTCAGGGCCCGTTCGGCTTCGGCCTGGGTATCGACCGAACTTCTAACCCCGCACTTGCTCCAGCGAACGACATAGGTTCTTCCCCCTTCACCGTAAGGTTCGCAGAAGGCTCCGGGGCGAAACCCCCTGTTGGGACAGTTCTTCACTCCCCTGCAGGTGAGGTGGCAGTTTTCCGCCTCCGCGGCCAGGAGAAAGTCCCGGAGGGGAGAATGAAGCTCCCGGGCTTCCGCGTCCGGCCAGATGCTTCGAACCGCCTTCAGAGCCCGCTCCTCCATGCCCGGCAGGGTTGCCAGGCGTTTTCTGGCCTCCGCCAGGGCCGGGATCCGCCCCATGACGGTTCCGATGTCCTCTATCCTCCGTTCGCCCAAGCCTCGAGCTGCTTCAGCCATTTCGGATCGTTCCTCCTTCCTCCCGCGGTTGTTTCCCTCTCCTCCTGCTTCGCCTTCCCTGACTTCTGGTTTTTCAAGACATCCCAGAGGTAGTGCCAGGTGAGCTCGCTCGGGTCCCGGGGATGGAACCCAGGCCGTTTCGGGTTTTTGAACCGTTCCAGGGACTTCGAGATCTCCGCCTGCACCCGGGAGGGGATATGGAGTTTCTCCAGGGCTTCGATCCGGGCCAGTTCCGATTCCGAGATCCCTGTCCGTCCGGTCTTGAGCAAGAACAGGTCGTAGGTTTCCCGGAATGCCGAGGGAACGCTTTCCCGGGTCACCTCGGGTTTTTCCTGATCAGGCTTTTCCCTAGGGTGCAGGGTATGGGTATCGTAATCCCGCTTCAGTGGTCTTTGGGTGTCCTGTTCCCGGGGTCCTTGACCTTCTTCCCTGTCGCCTTCCGCGGCCGAAGCCGCCGGATACAACGTATCCGGTATCTTTTCCTGTTCTTTGTCTTTAGGTTCATCTGGTAAGACTTGGGGTGACTGACAGTCACCCCCCCGGTGACCACCAGTCACCCCTCCGGCCAACTGATGGGTGACTGACAGACACCCCTCCCCCTGGGGAGTGTTTTCCCCCTTACCTCGAAAGCCCACGAGGGTGTAGAGGTTGGCCAGCTGCCTGGAGGTCCCGGGGCGGTAGGCGGCGGATTTCCGGATGACCCGGAGGTTTTCCAGTCTCTGCAGGGCCCTTTGCACCTGGCGTTCGGAGCATCCTGCACTTTCGGCGATCGTCCAGACCGAGGGGAAGCACTCTCCTTCCCGGGAGGCGTATGAGCACAGAACGACATAGACCATGCGTTCGTAGATCGAGAGGTCCGACTTCAACAGGGCCATCTCTACCCGGAAGTCCTGGAAGCGCCGACGATCCTCGATCCGGATTTGGTTGGGATGATTCGAACTGCGTTCAGTCATGGGTTCCCTTTCCGTTTCCCCTTAGCAATCCTTCCAGGTGGTCCAGGCGCAGGGCCCGGATCCCCTGAAGCTCGCGATCCTCCATCCCGAGGCGTTTCAGGATGACCCCCAGCTGGCCCGTCATGATCTGGACGTCCGCCAGCTCCAGAGCCACGGCCTGGAGGGTCCCCCGGCCCCTAAAGACAAGCCTGGCTACAGCCGCCTGAAGTTCCGCCAGCTCCTCCAGGAGCAAGGCCACCTGGGAGGGGACGCCCCACTTGTCCACGGCCGCTTCGAAGAGCCGCTCTTCTCTTGTTTTCGTCATGTGCTTTTCCCCCTCCGCCATTTCAAGGACCAGCCAGGCTTGACACGAGAACAAGGAAGACGATGAGGACGATCTCTTTCATTTCCTCTTCCTCCCTACACGGCGAGCCGGTCGGCCAGGACCCGGGCGATGAGATCCCGCCCCCTGGGGGTGACCAGGGTCTTGCAGTAGGACCTTTGCCGGTCCTCACCCAGGTCGATGACGACCCGCCGCACCCGGAAGTGTCCCGACTCGATGTATCGCTGCATGGGCACCCAGGATCCGTCCAGGCGGTAGAGGACCTTTCTCCTGGCCAGAAGCTCGAAGAGTTTCCGGGGACCGATACCGAACCTCGACATCTCCTTGGCGGCAGCCTGGATAGACATCTCGCTTCCCTCACTGCAGGTGGCGTCCCAGGCCAGGGCCTTGGGGGCGAGCCGTTCATTCTGTTCTTCAAGATTTGCCCGCTCCTCCTCGAGCTTTGCGGCGAGACGCAGGGCTTCCGGCAGGGTCCTGGGGATCCGGAAATTCTGGATCTCCCGCTCCATGCGGTTGAA
Source organism: Synergistales bacterium (assembly GCA_015657435.1). Classification (GTDB taxonomy): domain Bacteria; phylum Synergistota; class Synergistia; order Synergistales; family 79-D21; genus 79-D21. Next base: position 197,924 of record JADLKH010000001.1, read on the forward strand.
TTCCGCGATATAGGCCTCCTTGAAGCGCATTGCCTTCTCTCCCGTGTACCCCATGGCCAGGAGAGTGAACCCATCCCGGCTCAGGAGGACCTCTTCCCTCTGGGAGAGGATGGGGATCCCGCTTGGGGCCATCTTGTATACGAAGTCAAAATTGACGCGGCCGAATCTCTCGCTGCATTTTCGGGCAAGCTCGTCGACATCCTTGAGGATCCGGTCATGGGGTTTCCCGAACGCCCTGGCCACGTGGCGACTGGAGACCACCACGCGCCCTTCCCTCACCACCAGTCCCAATGCGTTTTCCGCTTCTTCTCTCATGTGCCTTCCTCCCTGTTCAAAAAAGTTGCCTGGATTTCCGTGATATAATTCCCTTGAAGGTGGGTTGCACCCACTTTCAGGAGGTGAAACCCATGCCAACAAAAACCGTCCGTTCCACGATGCACGTCGACGACAAGGGGCGTCTGACCTTGTCCGCAGATCTCCGAAAGAAACTCGGGATCGGCCCGGGAGATGTCATCTTCTGCAAAGGAAAAGAAGGCCGATTCATCTGCGCCAAGGCCATCAACCCCCTGGATGCCGTCCGCCCTTCTCTTGCCGAACGCCGTAAAATCCGGGAAGGACTTGCCGACCTCAAAGCCGGCAGAGTGACGCCCTGGGAGAAGGCCAAGGAAGAACTCGGACTATGAACCTCGACCTGACCGACGCTGCCAAGAGGGACATCAGGAAGATCCAGGACAAAAACGCGAGAAAGGCCATCGGGAAAGCCCTGGATGACTTCGCCACCGATCCCCGTTCGACTCCGCTCAGGAAGCTCGAGGGATACAAGAATCTTTGGCGTCTCTCCCTCGACAACTGGCGCATGGTTCTCCTCATCCGCTGGTCCGAGGATCATGCCTTCGTGGTTTGCGTCGCAGACCGCAAGGAGATCTACCAGATCGTCGGCCGAAGGTTCTGAAGCCCATGCCCTGACCGTTTGGCCCCCTCCTTGTCTCATTCCCCTATCCCCTCCATCGCATCTACCAGAGAACCAATCCCTCTTGATGCCGCCCGTTCGTTCATCCACAGGCACTCGACCTTCGGGCAGGCTCGGTCTGCATAGGCCCTGTGGTCGACCCTGACCCAGCCCTGGTAAAGCTCCTCATAAAGCGGGCTGTCGTATCCCGAGACCAGGACCGCTCCCTTCGCCTCCTTCAGCACCTCTGCCAGGAGAACGTGCTCCTCCGTGCTCATCTCGTAGGGCCCGTAGGCGTTCCTGCCGCTAGACTTCGAGCGGATCCCCCCGAGGTAGGGCGGGTCAGCGTAGATGGCCGTATCAGGGCTGTCCCCTCGGGCGATGGCTTCCCTCGCTTCCCCCTGCTCGATGAAGACTCCCCGGAGGCGATCCGCCCAAAGCTCCACCTGAAGCCACACGTCTTTCCATTCGTCGGCCGAGGAGGTTCTGTCCTCTCTCAGGCCCCGTCTCCAGCCGGAGCGCTTCCCTCCCGTGCAAGCCCCGGTGCTCCCGTGGCTCTGGTGTCCCAGGACGATGAGCCGTCTTGCATCTTCCAGGGGGTCTTCCGCTTCTTCCCGGCAGTCCAGGTATTCCCTCTGGGCGCAGGGGGTGTAGCGCAGAAGTCTCCCCAGTTCCTCCGGCAGTTCCCGGATGGCCCGAAAGGCGCTCGTGATCCTTCCGTAGGCGTCGTTAAGGACCTCCACCTTCGACCGGGGCTTCCTCAGAAGCACCGATGCCGCCCCGCAGTACGGTTCCAGGTAGATTTTGTGAGGCGGCAGGTGGGACAGGATCCAGGGGGCGAGCCGCCATTTGCCTCCGTGCCATCGGGCGATAGGGCGCATGGTCTAGGTCCTCCGTGCCTTTCCGGGGCTTCGCTTTCGGGCCTTCAACGGCTCTTCCCCCGTCTCCTTCGCCCAGGCCGAATCCACCTGGCGGAAGTGGCGGATGAGGACCTTTTCCGAGAACTTCGGGATCCCCGGTATCGCCTGAAGCTCGCTTCGGATCCGGTTCCAGGGCCAGCCTGCCATCTTGCAGTCCCGTATCTCGGCGTAGAGGGCTTCGATGTAGGGATAGACCTTGCTCCAGGCTCGGCGAGGCACCGGGCGGCTAGCCAGCATCTTCAGGGCCTGACGTGCCTTCAGCCCTCCTGGGAGATCCATGGGGTCACGCTCGGGCGGCATCGTCCTCAGGCCTCCCGGATCTCCAGACCCACGAGCTGGGCCGTGGTGTAGCAGCGGGTTCCGCACCCTGTTCTGAGAACATAGTGGGGACCCTGAAGGGCAACCACCCGACCCGTGCATTCCCCTCCGACTTCGTACTTCCGGCCCACTTCCAGAACGGGCAGAGACCGGCGTTCCAATCGCGCCGTTTTCTCCGATGCCCGGCTGCTGGACGCCTTTCGGTTCCTTTTGAGATCCCCTGCTTTCTCCAGTAGTCCGTTCTGCATGAGGGACAGAAACGGTCGAGGACGAACCGGTCATGGCCGTTTTTCGAAAAGGAGCACTCTTCCAGAGCCCGCGCCTTTCCGCACTTCTGACAGGCCCGTCCCTCGGGATATTTGGCCGAGAACTTGGTCTTCCAAGCTTCCGAGAGATCCGGGAATCTCACAACTCCCACCTCACTGGGTGAAGAGGTCGCAGACTTCTCCGGGCCAGGTGAGGACCCTGTGAGCCACACAGGGCTTCTTACCTCCGGAGGCCCAAGGGTCCCAAAAGACGCACCGCCGGCAGCAGAAGGCTTCCGCGTCCTGTTCGGCGCTTCGGATCTTCACGGCCGTCTCTTCCATGCCTAGCCCTCCCCATGTTTTTTTTCGTCCTCTTCTGCTGCGGCCTGAAGCAGCGCCAGTCCCTCATCGCACAGGCCAAAAACGATGGGGGTCTCCCGGCACGGGTCGCAGTTCACCAGGTGTTCCACCAAAGCTTTTTCGGCCAGGGATACGGTTTCAAGCTCGTCCATACCGGTCACAGTCCTTCCGCAACATTCAGTACCTTTGCCGGGTACCATTTCGCCCCGCCCGAGTAGGCTTCCAGGGCCCGGGACAGATTCCCATACCGGTCAAGGTAGCCCCTCAAGATCCACACTCCGGCCAGGATGGACCGCCTCGGTTCGAACAGGTCTTCCCGGGTAAAGATCTCGGGATGGTTCAGGATGAGATCGTTCTTCCAGACCGGCCAGTTCACCTGGGTGAGGCCCAGGCAGCCCTTGTTAGTCGCTTTCGGCTTTGCCCGGGATTCGGTATGGATGAGACCGGCGAGGATGGATTCGGGAAGCTTGTACCGATCCGCAGCTTCCTGGACGGCATAGGCCATATAGAGGGCGGTTTCCGGATCCAGGGCGGGGTTCGTCTTGAGGAAGAACCGCTTCAGGCTTTCCGCACCCTGGGTCTGTTCCAATTCCAGGGAGGCGGCCATAACCGCGGAGGCGACGAAGGCTTCCTGTTTCATCTGGCGCCATTCCGTGACGGCCATACCGATTCCCGACCCGAAGGTGACTCCCGAGAGGAACACGAAGAGGGCCAGTTTCCCGTGGCGCTTCATGATCCGGGCTCCTCCTCACCCACCCTGGAGGCCAGGGCCCGAAAGAGGGCAAGAAGCCCATCGATCCGGTCGGGGCTTTTCTCCATGGAGGGTCGCAAATTCCCGAAGCCGTCTTTTTCCACTGCGAGGTTGTCCGCCATCCATTCCATGAGGGGGTTGTCGTCGTGGGTGAGGCTTTTGGACCTGAGAAGGAGGGGCAGTTCCTTCAGCACCGGGGACAGGAAGGAGAAGCCCTGCCAGACTCCGACCAACTTGAAGCCGTTTTTGCGGAGGCCTTCGGTGAGGCCGATGGCGTTCCAGGGGTCATGGGCGATCCACAAAACGGGGTGGGATTCGGCAAATTCCCGGATCTCCCGGCAGATCCGGGAAGGTCCGTGACCCCCCCGGGGTGACGGTGAGCCAACCCCCTTTGCGCAGGCGCCATAGAGGGTTCCTTTCGTGCCAGGTTCCTTGAGTGCGTCCTCGGGGATCCAGAACCGGGAAAGCAGGTGGAGATGGCCGTCTTCCAACTGAAAGAGGAATACGGCGGCGGTGAGGTCGGATACGCTGGTGGAGGAAACACCGACGATGCAGGGCCGTTCGCCCAGGTCGAAGGGGTCGCTATCCACGGCGCAGGTTTTCCATTCGGAGCGGGAAAAGAGCGGGGGTTCCTGAAGCGCACCCGACTGGGGACGATGGGCGACCCTGACCTGCGGCATGGCTTTGAGCAGTCCTTTGATCTGGTCCAGGAGGAAGGAGACCTTGACGGCCCACTCCTGGAAGTCCTCATTACCCTGCAGGGACAATTTGAGGGTGCGGGTCTCGGAGGTAGATTCTGGACGTGAAGCGAATCCTCTCATGCAGGGGGTTTCGATCTTTCCCCGGATCTCCTCCTGCAGGGCGTCCAGGTCGACGGGGCGAATATGGACAGTGCTGCTTTCGACTCCGCATTCAATCCTTCCGCATGTTTTTTCCGGCTTCTTCTCCATGTTGTTGTTTACCTCGACCTCCGTTAGAATGGAGGCGGCAGTTGCTGCTGCCACCTTGATAGTCCCTTTGCCGTTGCCCGCCCTTTCGGCGGGCATAAATTTTTTGCGGATCCAACTCGTTCGAACCTCTGAAGCGCTCGACAACACAGCCTTCTCTCCCAGGATGGTTCAATCCTCCGTAGTAGATATCCTTGATCATTTTTTGCACTCCCGATCCAATGTCCACCTAGATCCCCTCCTCACCTAGCCTTTGGACGAGTTCCCGTATGTCTTCCGCTCTCCAAACTGTGATGTTCGGACCGAATTTGATCCCTTTCGGAGCCTTCCCTGTCCTAACCCACTTCCACCAGGTCGGCTTCTTTATGGGAATAAACCGGAGTACATCCTTAATCCGAAGAAATCCAGTTTCAGGCAGGGTCAGGATCTGGATTTCAACTTGGGCTTCTGCCTGCATTTCTTCACCTCCCAACTACCCTTAAGAGCTGTTTCCCCTCGTCGATCATTCTCTCAATCCGATCGAGGAACCGTACCGTTCTCTCCTCGTCCGCTCTGCCGTCCTGAAGATCCGCCGCGAAGCCGAGGACTTCGACCGGCGATCCAGTCATAGCGGCAACGGACCCAAAACTGCCGACTAGCCCGCAGAGGGCTGAAACACCTCGAGCGCTTGTCGGCGACGCGTCGGGGCCTTCGTAGGGTTTTCGACTAAGGCTTTGAGTAGAGTTCCAGGCGTCAAATGTAAAACCGACTCAAGTGCCGCGATATTTTGAGCCTCGGGTTGGTACTTGTCAGACTCCCACCCCCAATGCTTTGTCTAGAAGCTTTTACTTTTTCGGCCAATTGCTCTTGAGTTAAGCCAAGCCCAATTCTGCACTTCTTTACGATCTCCCCTATTGTCATATCTCCACCCTCTATATGTAAATTTGAACATGCCATATATACACCTTTCATGGCTATATGTCAAATAAGCTATGCATATATGCAAAACATGCTCGTCTTGATTCCCTATACAGTTAGTGTAAAGTTGTTTTTACATAGACCCGGAGGGAAGACCATGGGGATTGGCGAGCGTATTAAGAAGTTGCGCAAAAGCAAAGGGTGGACTCAAAATGAACTTGCCGAGAAGATCGGCAGGTCAAGGCAAAGCATATTGAACTGGGAGAAAGATAAAGCCATCCCAGATTCTGATGTGTTGTCCATTATTGCTAGCCTTTTTGAATGTTCCATAGACGCTCTATTAACTGATGAGCAGGGACCCCTCAAACGGAAGGATGTTAATGTCGTCAGCGTCCCGGTACTNTCACCCGCGGTAACGATATGTGCCGGGGAGGGCTTTAGGCTGGAGGACGTCTTGATCGATGCGGTAGACATGCAAGAGGTACCGCTGGACGAGACGACNGGGGCGCTTGGGGAACTGTCTCCATTCCTGGTGAAGGTTTCAGGCGACAGCATGGTTGGAATTCCGGACGGTGCTGAAATGTTCTGCAACCCGAACGAGGAGATCCGTACGGGCGATTACGCGATTTGCTGCATCGACGGGAAGTGGATGGTAAGGGGAATAATCTGGAGACGCGATGGATCCTTGGAACTACGGCCAACGAATGGGGAGTATCATCCCATCATCGTCGCGAGGGAGGACTTGAATTCCGGATGGGCAAAGATCCTTGCAAAAGTGATGTGGGTCAGACAGGGCTTGCCTAAATTTATCTGAAAAGGATCGCCCCCTCCAGCTGAAGGGCCGGAGAGGGCAAGTAGAACATAAAAGAGAATCATCTCTCTATGATGGATCGTCGTATTATATATAGTCAATCAAGAGATCCCTGATTTTTCGATTACCTGGCAAGGGAGGCAAAAATCCAATGATGAAGCACTGGAAGGCCTTTCCCGGTGTCGGCGTGATCATGTTCGTTGCCATCATCTACCTCATTTTCAGCTTCACCTACCAACCTATCGAAACAAATGCAAAGCAGATCACCGCTGACGCCGAGCAGGCGATAAACAAACCCATTGAACAAAAAGAGAAGGCCATAATGAGCGGATACGATCGCGGGACTTCAACGGATGCCTATGAAATGGCTAAAATCTTTGTTTTAAACACGCTGAAAGCGCCAGCCACCGCGCAGTTTGCCCCGTTCAATAAGAGGGATATCAAGACTACCCCTGGCTTAAAATGGTCTATCTCTGGCTATGTTGATGCCCAAAATGGCTTTGGAGCCTTGATCAGAAGCTGGTTCAAGGTGGACATGACCTATAAGGGGAATGGCACTTATAGGGTCGATGATTTGCGCTTATCGGAGCAGTAATAGTCTAGTGACGACCATGAAGAATAAAGACAAGGGAACGGAATTCGAAGAACTAATTACAGTAATCCACAAGAAAATAGACAAAGATGCCGACGTCCAGATGGACCAAAGGATTAAAGGAGTCAATTCCAAAATTGACCGCCAAGTAGACGTCCTTCTTACCACCCGACTTTGCTTATATCCACTGAAAGTCGCCATAGAGTGCAAGAACCTAAAAAGGCGAGTGGATGTCGGCGTCGTGGATGGTTTTATAGGGAAGTTGAAAGATATCGAGGCAAACAAAGGCATCCTGATTTCCAAATCGGGATTTACAAAAGGCGCGATTAACCTTGCCAAGGAAAACCAGATCGCCCTGTTGGGCTATCGGCAAGCCGTAGAAGTAGACTGGAATCGCTTCACGGCAAACGAGAGCTGGATTAAGATATACCACATAGAAACCGATTTGCCATCTCTTAACGTAACGGTTGTATATGAATCCGTCACCCCAAACGAAATGCAGAACATACATGAGAGGGATTTTCGGCTTTTCGATAGAAAAGGAAAAGAAGTAGGGACATTCCGAGACATTAGAAAAACACTAATTGCCGAGGGGAAGCGCTACATCGGGAAATTTTGGGTTGAAGCTGAACCCGAGACAGATATATATATTGAGACGCAGGGTAAACCGAGAAAAGTGGTCTCCTTTTCGTGCACGGGAGTAAATACCGCATATCTATATACGGTTAATCTGTTTCTCGAAAAGGGACAGATGCTAGAAACTCCGGGCGATGGAACGGTATTTTATGAGGAGATGGAAACAAAGCCTATCGATATGGAAGTTTTATTGCGAGACCAGCGCCCTTATGTTATCAAGACTCAAGAAGAAATGGACAAAATGCTTGGCGGGCTACAAACCCGCCACCTCCCCTACGATGAAAAAAAGTGGCGCTTCTTGAAAATGACCATGCGGAACACCAAGGCAATCTTGTAACCCCGTTCCCGATGCAAGAGAGATACCGTACAAGAAACCGTACAACCGGCAAGACTTGAATTCCGGCATATCTTTGCTATTGCAGCCTTCGGAAAGGTTCAGTTAGAATCCTCTGCCCTCCGCCAGGAATCGGGGCGATTGAAGCGGTTGCGACGAAGATCTTCGTCGCAACCGCTTTCCTCTTGCCTGGCGGCCCGGCATGGCGGTTCACAGTTGCGACTCAATGCCTTAAACTAAGGTGACCATTCCGCCGGCGAGAATTGGGAGGCCAGGACCTCTTGGGCGACTTTCTGATATTCGACACCTCAAGCGAACCTCTTTACCTCCCCGCGCGCCCTCCCGACCGAGAAGGGTGTTGCGAGTCATGCCCCCGAACCGCCCGGTCTTTTGAAGACCTGACAAACTTCCTGTCCCGGGAGACTTCGAGACCATCCTTTTCCGGACTTCCTCTGCGACTCCGGAGGATACCCTCACCCGCATCAAGGATCTTTGCCCCGAAATCCCGCTCATCTTCCTGTTCGACGCGAACCAGGGCCCATTCGCTCGAGAAGTCCTCGGCAAAGGGGTTCATGCCTGCGTTTGTGAGGAAGGTCTGACTTGGGAAAATCTCCAGGGAGCTATTCATAGCGCATTCGGCTTCAAGCGGATTTTGGAGGAAAACGCCTCACTCCGGCAAGAACTTGCTGAAACCCGGCTTGACGTGGAAATGCACCGAAAGGCTTACCGAAGGCTCTCCGACGACCTGCGCTCGGCCGTCAAATCTCTTGCCTGCATGGGCGAATTCAATCGACTTTTCTTCCACGCGACGGACGAGCCCTCGACGGTCCGCAACTTTTGCCGTGCCCTCATCAAGGGACACGGCTACCGCATGGCCTGGGTTGCGCGTCCCGAAGAAACACCCGACGGACTGGAACTTGTCCCCATCTCCCATGCGGGAGACGAACGGGGTTTTCTTTCACAATCCTTCCGCAGCGGGGGGGAGCTTCACGCGCTCGTTGAAGGACACCCCTGGGTCATACAGGACATCCGGCGGGAAGCCGCCCATCTTCCCTGGAGCGGCAGGGCTCTCGAAAGGCGCTATCGCTCCGTGGCGGCAATCCCCTTCAGTGTCGGCGGACAGCCGCCCACAAGGGTCCTCTGCGTTTTCGCCGAAAAAGCCGGGGCCTTTTCGGCCGACAGACTTGCCATGCTGGTCGACATGACCAAGATGCTTTCCGCCGGGCTCCGGGTCCTGGAGGAAAAGACCCGCCGACAGGCCAACGAGGCCATCCTGGACCTGATGAGCCGGGCTGTTGAGACTTCCGTCAGCGGCTTCGTCATCTTCAGCATCGAACAAGGCATCCAGTACGCGAACAACGCGGCTCTCGTCCTTGCGGGCTATGCCTGCCAGGAGGAAGTGCTTGGCTGTCCCTACCGGAACTTCGTCCTGGAGAACGAGAAGACTCCCGAGGTCCTCGTTACGGTCTTCCACGGAGGAAACTGGACGGGCGAGTGCGATCTCATCAGGAAGGACGGGAGCCTCCGTGAAGTTTTCTGCAGCGTGAGCGCGGTTCGAAAGGAGGGGAAGAAGCCCCTTCCATCCTCGTTTCCTTCACCGACATCAGCGAAAAGCGGAAAACGGAACACGCTCTGCACGAATCAAGGGCACTCTACGAGGCGATCATCCAGGACCAGACGGACATGATCCTGCGGTTCCTTCCGGAAACCCTCGAAATCACGTATGCCAATGTGCCCTATGCCCGCTATTATGGAAAAATGCCGAAGGATTTCATCGGACAGACCTTCAAATGCCGCTATTCGGCCGACGAGGAAATTCGCATCCGGGAACACCTTCGAAGCCTGACGCCGGAAAACCCGGTTCGTCAAATCGAGGAACAGGTCTTCTTGCCGAACGGGGAAACGCGATGGCAGCACTGGATCGACCGAGGCATCTTCGACTCCTCCGGGAAACTCGTGAAAGTTCAGGGCGTCGGCCGTGACATCACGGATCTGAAGGCGATCCAGGAGGAATTACTGCAGGAGAAGAGAAGACTTGAAATGTTTTTTGCGAATTCTCCCGACGGGATTGTCTTCTGCTCGGCGGAACAGATCGTCGAAACCGCGAACGACGCCTTCCTGAAACTGTTCGGATACGCAGAGAACGAGGTGCGGGGCCGTCATATCGACGAGCTTCTGGAGGAACCGCCGGAACAGCGGGAAGCGGCCAGAGAATTGAACCGGGCCACGGAAGACGGCGTCACCCGCACTCTTGAAGCGACGCGCATCGGGAAAAACGGGCGTCCTCTGTTCGTGTCCGTTTCGGTGATCCCTCGAACCGAGCCTGACGGGCGGATCACCGGAACCTATGCCATCTACCGGGATCTGACGGAACGCCGGCAAAAGGAAGAGGCCTTGAAGATCAGCAACACCATCATCGAGGGGAGCCCCGCCGTGGTCTTCCGATGGAAGGCCGAAAAGGGATGGCCGATCGAATACGTCTCCGAGAACATCGGGCAGTTCGGCTACTCGCCCGAAGAACTGACCTCTTCGGGGTTTCTTTATTCGTCGATCATCAATCCGGAAGATCTTGCACGGGTCGAGAGCGAAGCTTCCCGCTTCGATTCTCAGCGAAGCGATTCCTTCTGCCACCAGTACCGGATCGTCATGAAAAACGGCCAGAACCGCTGGGTCGTCGAGCGAAACCGTGCGGAGCGGGACGAATCGGGGCTGCTGCTTTATCACTTTGGCGTCGTCATGGACGACACGGAGCGAAGGCTGGCCGAAATGGAGGCCAGGAAGAACCACGAAGCCCTCCAACAAAGCCTTCGCCAGCTCGAAACCTCATTCAGGAAAACCATCGAGGTTCTTTCCTCAACCACCGAAGCACGGGATCCCTATACCGCCGGCCACCAGAGAAAGGTGGCCATCCTCTCCGAGGCCATCGCCAAGCGGATGGGACTGCCCGAAAAAACCTGCGAAGGGGTCTACCTTGCGGCCATGGTCCATGATGTCGGGAAAATCTCGATCCCGGCCGAACTCCTGAGCAAACCATCGAAGCTGAACGAGGTCGAGCGGGCCCTGATCATGACTCACCCGGAGTCGGCCTATGAGATCCTCAAGAACGTCGACTCTCCCTGGAGCCTGGCCGAGATCGTCCGACAGCATCACGAAAGGCTGGATGGAAGCGGATATCCCCTCGGGCTTAGCGGGGCGGAAATTCTGCCGGAAGCCCGCATCATCGCTGTTGCCGACGTTTTCGAAGCCGTCGCTTCCGACCGTCCCTACCGGCCCGGGTTGGGCCTGAAGGCGGCCATGGCTGCCCTCGAAGCCGGAAAAGGGACGGAGTTCGATCCCAAAGTGGTGGAAACGTGCCGAAGCCTCCTGAATGACGGATTCGAATTCGATGGAAAAAGCTCGCGAAACCAGAACCCGACTGAAAGCGAAGGATCCCTTCATGCCTGAGAAACCCGGCCGGCACCGTCTTCTTTTCCTCGCCCTGCTTGCGGCTGGTATAATGATCGCCGCAGCCTGGACAAGCTTCAGGCCGCAACAGGCTCCGAAAGAAGGAAAAATCGACTCCCTGGGAGGAATCACCATGATCAGGTTTGAGACCAGTAAGGGCGACATCGTTCTCGCCCTGGACACCGAAAAGGCCCCGGAAACCGCGGCAAACTTCATCCAATACGTCAGGGACGGACACTACGACGGAACCGTCTTCCATCGCGTCATCAACGGCTTCATGATTCAGGGAGGCGGATTCGACAAGGACATGAATCAGAAGGAAACCCGCCTTCCCATCAAAAACGAGGCCGACAACGGGCTGAAGAACGAGGCGTACACGATCGCCATGGCCCGGACTTCGGATCCGCACTCGGCGACGGCCCAGTTTTTCATCAACGTCAAGGACAACGATTTCCTGAACTTCTCGTCTCGCAGCCCCCAGGGGTGGGGGTACGCCGTGTTCGGCAAGGTGGCGGAGGGGCGTGAAGTGGTTGATGCCATCAAGTCCGTGAAAACCGGCAACCGAGGATTTCACCAGGATGTCCCCGTCGAACCCGTGGTCATCCTCAAGGCCTCCATCGTCGAACAGTGAACTAAATCGGGGGATCCGACCTTGACGGGTCGGATCCCCCGATTTGCGTGTCGGCCGATCGGGCTTTTTCAGCTTTCCCCGGTCTCCGGCTCCATGAAAAGAATCGCCAGCGGGGGAAGAGAAAGAGACAGCGACTGGTCGAATCCCTCGAACGGAATCGGGACGGACTCCACATTTCCCAGGTTGCCCAATCCGCTTCCTCCGTATTCTTTGGCATCGCTGTTCAGTTTTTCCCGCCACATCCCCGGGAGCGGGACTCCGACCCGATAATCGAAACGAGGGACCGGGGTAAAATTGCAGACCACCAGAACCGGGTCCGGGCATTTCCCCGGCCGCTTACGCAAAAAGGCAACCACGCTTTTTTCCGCGTCCTTGAAGTCGACCCACTCGAAGCCTGACGCGTCGAAATCTCCCTCGTGGAGGGCCGGAGTTTCCCTCAGGAACCGGTTCAGGTCGCCGACCCAACGCGCAAGTCCCGCGTTTTCCGGTCTTTCAAGAAGCGCCCAATCCAGTTCCCGCTCATGGTCCCATTCCCGGACCTGCCCGAACTCTCCCCCCATGAACAGCAGCTTCTTCCCCGGATGCCCCGTTTGGTAACCCAGCATAAGTCGCAGGTTGGCGAATTTCTTCCAGGCATCCCCCGGCATCTTGCCGAAAAGGGAGCCCTTCCCGTAAACCACCTCGTCGTGAGAAAGCGGGAGAAGGAAGTTTTCCGAAAAGGCGTACCAGATCGTGAAAGTCAACCGGTCGTGGCGGTATTTCCGATGGATCGGATCCTTTTGGAAATACTCAAGGATGTCGTGCATCCACCCCATGTTCCATTTCAGGCCGAACCCGAGCCCTCCGACATGCACGGGGCGCGTGACCATGGGCCAGGCGGTCGATTCCTCCGCGACCGTCTGCACCCCCTCGAAATCGCCGTAGCAGGCCGCGTTGAGCTGCCGGAGGAACTGGATTGCATCGAGGTTCTCCCTTCCCCCGTAACGGTTCGGGATCCACTCCCCGGTTTTCCTCGAATAGTCGAGGTAGAGCATGGAAGCCACGGCATCCACGCGGAGGCCGTCCGCATGGTAGAGATCGAGCCAGAAGCAGGCGCTGCTGAGCAAAAACGATCGGACTTCGTTGCGGCCATAGTTGAAAATGGCGCTTTTCCAGTCCGGATGGAATCCCTGGCGGGGATCCCTGTGCTCATACAGATGGGTCCCGTCGAACCGGGCCAGGCCATGAGGATCGAGCGGAAAATGCGAGGGAACCCAATCCAGGAGAACCCCGATCCCCGCCTTGTGGAGTGTTTCGATGAGGAACATGAAATCCTGCGGCGTTCCCCATCGGCTGGTCGGAGCAAAGTATCCGAGGGTTTGGTAGCCCCAGGAACCGTAAAACGGATGCTCCATCACGGGGAGAAGTTCCACGTGGGTAAACCCCTTTTCCCGGACGTAATCCGCCAACTGCGGGGCGATCTGGCGATAGTTGAGGAAGGTTCCTTCCGGTGACCGCCTCCACGACCCCAGATGGACCTCGTAGACGGACATGGGAGCCGCCAGGCTTCCCGTAGCCGGACGGGTCGCCATCCACTCGGCATCTTCCCATTCCTTCGAGAGGTCCCAGACAACCGAAGCCGTCCCCGGCGAAATCTCCGAGAAGAAGGCGAAGGGATCCAGCTTGTCGGGCAGGGAACCTCCGCCCCGCCCCTGAATACGGAACTTGTAAAGACACCCCTGCCGAACGCCGGGGATGAAGCCCTCCCAGATACCGGAATCGCTCCAGGGCATTTCCAGGGGATTCCTGCGCGGGTCCCATCCGTTGAAGTCCCCGATGACGGAAACCTTTTCCGCGTTGGGTGCCCAAACCCCGAAATGAACGCCCTCCTTCCCTTCCTCCCTTACAAGGTGGGCGCCAAGCTTTTCGTAGAGTCTCCGGTGTGTCCCCTCACGGAAAAAATACCGGTCCTGTTCCGAAAAAAGCGAGCCAGGCATGATCCCTTTTCGGATGTTCTTTTCCATGCCTTCCCTCCTTCCGATCCTGCTGCCCTTCATTGCGCTTCCGTCCTTCCGCCGAAGTTTCCGTTGTCCGTATCCCGGGCTTCGGCCTTTCGGCAGTTCGATACAGGAAAGATCGATATGACCCTCAAGTTTTATTTAACATTATAAAGCACCATCAGACACCTGAAACCGCTCCAGAACCCTACGGAAGGGCAAAGGGGCCCCGCCGGCACCTGGAAACAGGTCAAGTCGGGAAAAGCGGATCAGGCCTTATAATGAAAATCAATGAATTCGTCCACCGCGGAAGGGAAGTGAAACTCCCATGAACGGCTGGAACGGCAAATCCCTTTGGGTCGACCTGACCTCGACCCGAGTGGAAGCGCGTGAAATCGACCCCGGAATCCTCAGGTCGTTCATCGGCGGAAGGGGTTTGAACGATCGCGTTCTTTTCGATCTGGTGACTCCCGGCATTGACCCGCTGGGACCTGAAAATACGCTGACTTTCGCCGTCGGCCCCCTCACGGGAACCTCCCTTTCCTCCACCAGCCGAATCCAGGTGAGCACGCTCTCTCCTCTTTCCGGCATTCTCGGGGACGGAAACGCGGGGGGAAGCTTCGGCCTCTCCATGAAAAGAACAGGGTATGACCAGTTCGTTTTCACCGGCTGTTCGGATAAGCCCCTCGTCCTGGTCGTGGACGACCTAAATGCCCGACTCGCCGATGCGTCCGATCTTCTTCAGACTTCCACCTGGGAGAAAACAGACCTGTTGAAGCAACGCCTAGGAAACGGTTTCTCCGTCGCCGCGATCGGGCAGGCGGGTGAAAACCTCGTCCGCTTCGCCTCGATCATCTTCGACCGGCACAACTCCGCCGCACGCGGAAGCNNCGGGGCCGTGATGGGATCCAANAACCTTCTGGCCGTCGCCGTCAGAGGATCCAGAGACACATCCCTGGCCAAGGCTGAGGAATTCCGGGCTCTGGCCGAAATCGACAGGAATTTCCTGAAGAACGACCCTTTCCAGCGGGACACGATTGCCCGCATTGGAAGCCACATCGGCATGGTCCGGTGGTTCCCGGGTTTTCGGAACAACGAGCGCTACCTCGGCCCGGACGACGTGCCCGGCCAACTCCTCCCCGAAGCCCTGAAGTCTTGCGAGAAAGGACGGACTGCCTGCGCCAGCTGCGTTGTCCCCTGCAAGGACATTTTCCGTATCCCTTCGGGACCGTATGCCGGCGAGATCGGCAAGGCGATGGAGCACGAATGCCTGCATTGCCTGGGCACAAACTGCGGNGTGACCGATTCCGCTGCGATCATGACAATGGAAAACCTTGCGGACAAATACGGGATGTGCGTGATCGGCCTGGGAAACACCCTCGCCCTGGCCAAGGATCTTTTTGCGCACGGGGTCATTGGAATTGAGGACACCGACGGGCTGGACCTTTCGTGGGAAAACGCGGAGGCCCAGATCGAGTTGATCCACAGGGTCGCCCTCCGTCAAGGCTTCGGGAACCTCGTCGCGGAGGGCCTGATGAACTTCGCCCGGATCATCGGCGGCAAGGCGATGGATTTCTGCTATCACGTCAAGGGACTTTCCCGCGGGCCGCACCCGGCAGGAATCTTCGCGCTGGCCCACGCCACCTCCACCCGTGGAGCGGATCACCTTCGCGGGCGCAGCTGGGCTTTCGGTGAGAACGATCCCGAAATTTGGCCCAGACTGATCCGTGAGGGTTTCATNCCCGAGGAGAACCCCGTGAAAACCCTGTTCATCTCGGAGCGGGCGGTCACGTTGACCGATATGGTGGGACGCTGCAAGGGCTCCGTAAACAACTGGGCGAGCGCGGTCCCTCTCGTTTCGACCCACCCCCTGCTGAAGGGAGAAGCTCTTCTACTGGAAGCCGCCACAGGGATCCCCTATACCGAGCAGGAACTGGAGGACGCCTCGGATCGCGTCTACCTTCTTGAAATGGCTTTCAACGCAAGGCAGGGAACTCGCAGGAAGGACGACCGCTTCCCGGTCAGGTGGGACCTGATCGGATCGGAATGGGCAAGGCTTGAGTCGGAAAAGCACGAGGCCATGCTGGACGCCTATTACCTCTTGCGGGGGTGTGATTCCGAAACGGGAATCCCCAGGCCGGAAGCCCTGAGAAAACTGGGGCTCGGTTTCGCCGCGGAAGTGCTTGAGACCAATCCGGGGAAGGAGAANTGGGAGGGACCCCANCTCCGGAAACCCGAAACGTACCCGAAGGGATCCCGGCGGGCTTGATCGAAAAGAAAGACGGTGGGGAGGCGATCGCCTCCCCACCGTCCTATGCCATTTTCTTTTCCAGAGCCTCGGTCCAGGCGCCAGGGATTGCTGCACCTGTCGAACCGGTCACCCAGGAAGGGGATCCTCCTCCCCTTGCCAAAAGGTCCTGATGATCCTTGAGGAAACGCCTCAGATCGATCCCCGCGTCGGCGCCGCAGGCCAGGATGAAGCTCCCCTCCTGTCCGTCTCCCGATGGGATGAGGACCAACCCCAGGGAGGATGGATCCCCTTCGATGAGGCGTTTTAGCGCCGGAACCGCCATTTCGGGCAGGAATCCGGGCAAAACCGCGACGGAAAGGAACCTTGAACCGACAAGTCGCCTTTCCCAGGGGAGTTCCAGCATCCCCTTCGCTTTATCCAGGGCACGGGTAAGAACTTGCTTTTCTTCCTGCAGACGATCGTAAACCTTCTCGAGCTTCTCAAGGGGGCAGCTGACCTTGCGAAGCAGGACCCTGGCCACGCGAGAGATCTCTTCGAGGGCACGTTCCCGGTGAACGGTGAACTTCAGCTCCCAATCGGGGGCGGTGCCCCGATAGCCGGTCACAAGTATCCCGCCGACTTCGGAAGTCGAGGAAACGTGCGTTCCCGAGCAGGCGATGCAGTCGAATCCGGGGATCGTCACGACCCTGACCGGTTCGTCGCCAAGGCGATCCCAGTTCGCCTTCAACCCCGCGATCGATTGGGCATCCTGTGGAGTGTACAGCCGGGTCTCAACGGGAAGATTCCTGGAGATCACCTCGTTGGCGGCATCCTCCGCTTCGAAAAGCAGAGGCCAGTTCAGCTCGCCTTCCCATCGCATGTATACGGCCGTTTCCTCTTCCCCCACCGCAACCTTGTAGACTTCCAGCCCTTCGTGGCGGTTTTCCAGCACACGAGAAAGGATGTGTTCGCCCGAATGCATTCTCGAAAGAAGCGCCTGCCGGCCCAGGTTCAACTCGACCCGGACGCGGAGCCCTTCCACAGGTTCCCCCTTCTGGATCCTGGCCGAAAGCACTTCTTTTTCTCCTTCGCGGTAGCAATCGGTGACTTCCGCCATAAAAGATTGCGCAGAAAGAAGCCCCGTGTCACCCGGCTGTCCCCNCCCGGACACATGGAAACGGTTCTCTTCCAACTCCAGGCGGACTTCCTTTCCCTTTCCGGGAAAAAACATGGAGAATGGTTGTCTCGTAGCCCGTGCTCATTTTCCTCCACCTCCTTCCAGGTGACATTATACCCACGTCCCCCGAAGGCGGCCAAGCGGTAAAATGGATCCAGCAACGCGGAAGGAGGGCGGATGGAATGCCGTCAGAAGTGTTCTTTGCGGGAACAAGGACCAGCTCAAGGAAAAACATGTTGGACCGCCTCGAAGAGGTCGCCCTTGCCGCCGGCCTGGCCGGGCTGCCGCTGAAGGGACGGATGGTCGCCGTGAAGATCCATTTCGGTGAACCGGGAAACCTCGCCACGATTCGCCCCAATTACGTGGCCCGGCTCGTCCGGCTGATCCGCGAGCGAGGGGGGAAACCGTTCCTCACGGACGCGAACACGCTCTACAAGGGCCTGAGGGCCAATGCCGTCGACCATGCCCAGGCCGCCATGGAAAACGGCTACAACCCTCTCTCCGCGGGTTGCTGCGCCATCATTGCAGACGGACTGTGGGGCTTCGATTTCAGGGAAATCACGATCAACCTCAAGCACTTCAAAACCGCCAAAATCGCCTCGGCGATCGCCGAAGCGGATGTGATCGTTTCCATGAGCCACTTCAAGGGACACGAACAAACCGGGTTCGGCGGCGCATTGAAGAACATCGGCATGGGATCGGGATCCAGGGAAGGCAAGATGGCCATGCACTGCGACGCCCCACCCCTGATTTCCGCGACGAAATGCGTCGGATGCGGCGAATGCGTCCGAAACTGCGCCCATGAGGCCGCGCGGCAAGGGCCGGATGGAAAGGCCTTCATCGACACGAACCGCTGCGTGGGGTGCGGACAGTGTGTGGTGGTCTGTCCCGTGGGCGCAGCCCAGATTTCCTGGGGAAGCGGCGGAACACTCGGAGAAAGGATCGCCGAGTACGCCTTTGCGACCCTCAAGGGAAAACCGAACCTCCACGTCAACTTCATCATGGATGTTTCGCCGAACTGCGACTGCTGGAACCACAACGACGCCCCCATCGTTCCGGACATCGGCATTGCCGCTTCGATCGACCCCGTTGCCCTGGACCAGGCGTCGGTGGAGCTCGTCAACGCAGCCCCGGTTCTTCCCGGAACCGCACTGGGAGAGAAGCGGCCCATCCATGGGGACAAGTTCCGGACCCTCCACCCCGACGCGGACTGGGACCGTTGCCTTTCGCACGCCGAGGCCATCGGCCTGGGTAGCCGTTCATACGAACGCAGGAATCTCGACTGAAGGACTAGAGGGTCCCGATGTAGGAGGAGATGGCCGCCAGCCCCTGCTCCAGGGTTTCGGTCGCGCAGGAATAGCCGACCCTGAACCATCCCTCGAAATCAAACGCCTTCCCCGGAACGATGAACGCTCCGTTGAAATCGAACAGGCCTTTGCAGAATTCCTCGGAAGGAACAGGAAGGTCGTAGTGGATGAAGGCCGTCGTTCCGGCACGCGGCCGCACATAGGACAGACGCTTTTCGGCCGCGACCCATCGGTCGAGAATGGAAGCGTTTTTCCGCACCAGCGGCAGGTTGCGTTCCCGTATCCTGTCCCTGTGGGAAAAGGCGCGGATCGCCAGCATTTCGTCGATCATCCCGCAACTGATCGTCGTGTAGTCCCGGCGGCTGAAACATTCCCTGATGAAGTCTTTCGGCCCGGCCACCCAACCGAGTCTCAACCCGGCGAGGGAAAAGACCTTCGACAGGCTGCCCGTTGCTACGGCCCTTTCCGAGAGGTCAACGACCGAAGGGGTTTTCTCTCCCGGGTCGTGCTCGAGACCGCGATAAACCTCGTCGCAAAGGATCCAGGCCCCTGCCCGCTCGGCGATCCGGACCGCTTCGCGGAGGAAGGCGGAGTCCATCAACGCGCCGGTCGGGTTATTGGGGTTGTTGAGAACGATCAGCTTGCACCTGTCCCCCACCAGCTTTTGCAGTTCGTCAAGATCCGGAAGGAAATCGTTCTCCGGCCGAAGTCCCAGCATTCGGACCTCCGCGCCGAAAGACTTCGGGACCGAGTAAAGCTGCTGGTACGTCGGCTTCACGACGACAACCCGATCCCGTGGTTCCACCAAGGTAAAAAGCGCGAGGAAATTCGCCCCGATCCCGCCGTGGGCCAGCAGGACATTTCCCTCATCCTGCGTGTCGTAGAGCCTCGAGATGTGCCCCCTCAGGTCGAAGGAACCCGGTATTTCCCCGTAAGTGAGTTTCCTTGAAAGGAACTCTTCCAGGAACGATTCCCTACCGCCCGAAAGATCGAGCAGCTCCTCAACGGTCAGGGATTCGACGCAGGTCTCCGCAACGTTGAACCGAGCCTGTTCCTCGTAGGCATTCATCCATTCTTCCACGCCAAACGGTTCGATCTTCAATATCAATGCCCCCCCATCCGACCGGTTTTGCGTAAGGATATCATGAAACCGGGAGCATTCCGGTTTACCGCGATCCCGCCAGTTGGTATCATTCTCCGGGTGAAGGAACCCATCATGCCGACTTGGAGGCAATCATGCTGAAGAATCGCTCCAGGGCTCTCGCCCTGCTGTTGTTGGCGACGTTTTTCCTCTTCTTCCTTTTCCTCGGGAATCACCCTCTTCTCGAACCCGACGAGGGGCGCTATTCCGAGATCCCGCGGGAAATGATGGAGCGGGGGGACTACGTCACCCCCATGCTGAACTACGTCAAATATTTCGAGAAACCGGTGCTCCACTATTGGCTCACGGCGCTTTCCTTCAAGCTCTTCGGCGCCGGCGAATTCGCCTCCCGATTCTGGCCTGCGTTGCTCGGCGTGATCGGCGTGGGAGTCACCTTCCGGCTAGGGGCGACCCTTTACGGAACGCGTGCGGGCTTCTTCTCTGGGCTCGTTCTCGCCACAACCTGGATTTACTTCGCCATCGCCCAGATCAACATTATCGACATGGGCCTGTCCGTCTTCGTCACGATCGCCCTGGCAGGCTTCCTGATGGGAGCGAAGGGTGACAGACGCAACCTGCTTCTCTTCTACGGAGGAATGGCCCTGGCCACTCTCTCGAAAGGCCTCATCGGCATCGTCCTCCCCGGTGCCGTGGCCGCAGCCTGGATCCTCTTCACCCGTGACTGGAAGCTCCTCCGGCGGACACTTTACGGTTGGGGGATCCTTCTCTTCTTCGGACTCACGATTCCCTGGTTCGTCGCGGTTTGCCTGAAAAACCCCGAATTCTTCCATTTCTTCTTCATCCGGGAGCATTTCCTGAGATACACCACCCGGATTCACGGGCGGTACGAACCCGCCTGGTTCTTTATCCCGATCCTGCTGGCGGGCGGCCTCCCCTGGACGGGATTCTGGATCCGTCCACTTGCAGGTTTTCGCGAATCCGGGGAAAGGCTCTATCTCTTCCTCTGGTTCCTCCTGATCTTCTCGTTCTTCTCCTTCTCCAGCTCGAAACTGATCCCCTACATCCTGCCGGTTTTCCCCGCCCTTTCGATTCTGGCGGGCCTCAAGCTTGACCGGTACCTGTCTCATCCCCGCTCCGAGAGGATCGTTTTCGAGCTCGTGGGCTCCACTCTCCTGGTCGGACTCTTTTCAGGAGCTCTTCTCGCCTACCCGTTTTTCCAGGACCGCTTCTCTCCTGGGGAGCTTCTTAGGGTCACCGTCCCGCTCGCCGGCACGCTCATCCTGATGTTGCTCGTCGTCTGGGCGTCATGGAAGAAAAACCGCCCCCATGCCCTTGTCGCCGCGCTTTTCATCGGGGCCTTTGGCGCCTGCCTTGCCCTCAAGGGGGGATTCGGCTTCTACGGAACCTTCCTCTCAGCGAAGGAAACGGCCCGCATCATCGAAACAGCGAGACGACCGGGCGACATGATTGTCAGCTACGAAGACTATGACCAGGGCATCCCCTTCTACCTCAAGACGCGCATCGTTCTGGTGAACTGGAAAGGTGAGCTGGAGTTCGGAAGCGGGATCGGCGACCAGTCCGAATGGTTCATCAGCCGTGAGGACTTCATGAGGCTTTGGGAATCCAACCGCCACATGATCGTCATCTTCAGGGAAAAACGATACAGGGACATGCTCGCGAAAGGAGTGGGCAACATGCGCGTTTTGGGAAGATCCAACGAAGCGGTTGTCGTGACGAACAGGCCGGAGGAGGGGAAAAAATGAAGAGGGACACCTTCCTCCCCTTTGCCCGCCCTGAAATAGACCAGGCGACGATCGAGGACGTCTGCGAATCCCTGCGCTCGGGTTGGATCACCACCGGACCGAAATCGATCCGATTCGAGAACGCCTTCAGGGAGCGCGTGGGCATCCCTCATGCTCTGGCGGTCAACTCGGCCACGGCAGGACTGCATCTGGCTCACCTGTCCCTTGGAATCGGGCCCGGGGACGAAGTCATCACGACCCCCATGACCTTCGTGGCGACCCTGAACACGATCGTGTTTGCCGGCGCTCGTCCCGTGCTGGTCGACATCGACNNCCGGAACCTTCAACATGGACCCTCCCTCCTCGAATCGGCGGTGACTCCCCGTACGAAGGCGATCGTCCCGGTTCATTTCGCCGGACTCCCCGTCGACATGGATGCGGTCAATACGGTGGCCGACCGCCATGGGCTCACGGTGGTCGAAGATTGCGCACACGCCCTCGGCGCTTCCTACAAGGGGCACCTTATCGGCTCCGACCCACGGCACGTCAGCGTGTTCAGCTTCCACCCGACGAAGAACATCACAACCGGGGAAGGNGGCATGGTCTGCACCGGGGTCGAGGAAGCCGCAGAGCGCATCGCGATTCTCCGGCAGCACGGGATGTCGAAGGGCGCATGGAGCCGCTATGCCGTCACGGGAACTCCCCATTACGACGTCGCCCTCCCCGGCCTCAAGTACAACATGCTGGACATCCAGGCTGCGATCGGCCTGGGGCAGCTCGCTCACCTCGACGCCTTCAACGCCAGGAGGACTTCGATTGTCGGGCGCTACAGGGAAGCCTTTTCCGATACCGAAGGACTGCTTCTGCCTTCAACCCCGCCCTACGAACACACCCATGCCTGGCATATCTTCACGCCATTGCTGGACATCGACCGCCTGGATTTGACTCGGGACGATTTCATGGCGCTCCTGAAGACCGAGAACATTGGAACCGCCTATCACTACCAGGCGGCGCACCTGTTCGACTTCTACCGGAACACTTTCGGCTTCAAGCGCGGCGATTTCCCCAATGCGGAAAAGGTATCCGATCGCATCGTCAGCCTGCCGCTCTTCCCATCCATGGCGGATTCCGACGTAGAGGACGTCGTTGAGGCCGTGAAGCGGATTCTCGCAAACCACCTCAAAGGAGGAATCCGCTCGTGACCGCGCCTNCTTGTTTCCGTGGTCATTCCCGTCTACAACGAGGAAGAAAGCCTCCCGGCNCTCTTCGAAAGGCTGATGCCGGTCATGGAAAACCTGGGCCGGTCGTACGAGGTCGTCTTCATCAACGACGGAAGCCGGGACCGCTCCCTCGCGCTCCTGCTGGACTGCCGTGACCGATACCGGGGCCGGGTTGTCGTGGTCGACTTCAACGGCAACTTCGGGCAGCACATGGCGATCATGGCCGGGTTCTCCCAAGCCAGGGGAGAGATGATCCTCACGATGGACGCCGACCTTCAGAACCCTCCGGAGGAAATTCCTCGACTTGTGGAGGCGATGGAATCGGGTCACGACGTCGTAGGAACGATCCGTTCGGGCCGCCGGGACCCCCTTTTCAGGAAGTTTGCGTCGAAGATCGTCAACCGCATTTCAAACCGGATCACCGGGCTGAAGCTGAACGATTACGGATGCATGATGCGCGGCTACAACCGCCGGATCATCACCTTTATCAACCAGTGCAAGGAGACGACGACTTTCATCCCGGCTCTGGCCCAGAAGTTCGCGATAAACCCGGTGGAGATCCCGATCGCCCACTCCGAGCGGGAGCAGGGGCAATCCAAGTACGGCCTTTACCGCCTGATCCGGCTCAATTTCGACCTCATGACGGGTTTCTCTCTCATCCCGCTTCAGGCCGTGACGATGCTGGGAATGATCATCTCGATCCTGAGCTTCTTCTTCAGCGTTTTCCTCCTTCTTCGCCGACTGATCGTCGGACCGGAGGTGGAAGGCGTCTTTACCCTCATGGCCCTCAGTTTCCTCCTGATGGGAATCACGCTCTTCTCCGTCGGGCTCGTGNNGGTGAATACATCGGCCGGATCTACCAGGAAGTCCGGGAACGCCCCCGATTCGTGATACGCGAAGTGTGGGATCATGAGAAGTGAGCCTCGCGTCCTCCTTGCGGCCTATAGCGAGGTCGGGGTCGTCTGCCTGGAGGAGTTGCTGTCGCAGGGAGCCCACGTCGTGGGCGTCTATAGCCATGCCGACGACCAGTTCGAGGAAATCTGGTTCCGGTCCGTCGCCCGTGTCGCGGCCGATGCCGGAATCCCGGTCTTCACCCCGGAAGACATCAATGCGACAACCGAGATTGACCGGATCAAAAGCCTCGAACCCGACATCCTCTTCTCCTTTTACTACAGGAAGATGATTTCCGGCGGGATTCTCTCCATCCCGCCGATGGGCGCCTTCAACATGCACGGCTCTCTTCTGCCCCGTTACCGCGGACGAGCCTGCGTCAACTGGGCGGTCCTGAAGGGAGAAAAGGAAACCGGGGTCACGCTTCATGTGATGACCGAGAAGGCGGATGCCGGAGATATCGTCGACCAAGAATCCGTTCCCATCGAATTCACCGATACGTCCCAGGACGTGTTCTGGAAAGTCAGGGATGCCGCTCGAAGGGTCATGGCGAGAAGTTGGCCCCTGCTCCGCGAAGGACGGGCTCCACATCGGCCCCAGGAAGAACGGCTGGCGACGAAATTCTGCCGAAGACAGCCATCCGATGGACGGATCGACTGGGACCAGTCGGCAACCGATATTTACAACCTGGTGCGCGCAGTGACCCACCCCTTCCCCGGGGCGTTTACGCACCTCGACAACCGGAAGCTTTTCATTTGGAAAGCCTGGCCTATCGAAGTGGGTGAAGAGGGACCTTCCGGCCATGTGCTGGGACTGAATCCTCTTGTCATCCGAACCGGCAGGGGGGGCCTGAGAATCGACCGGTGCCAGCTTGAGGGTGAACCCGAAAAGGACGGGGCCGCTTTCGCATCCGAATCGCTTAGGACCGGTAAAAAGTTGGGAGGCAATGACCANGTGAAAATCCTGATCCTCGGAGTCAACGGCTTCATCGGATCGCACCTTGCAGAGCGCATTTTGTCCACCACGGACTGGGAGGTCCGCGGGCACGACCTGAGAGCGACAAATCTGGAAAGCTGCCTGCCCCATCCCCGCTTCCTCTTCCGACAGAACGACATGAGGCAGGACCGGGATTGGATCGAGGAGCAGGTGTCGGAATGCGACGTCATCCTGCCTCTCGTGGCGGTCGCCCAGCCCAAGAAATACGTTGAGGATCCTCTCTTGATTTTCGAACTGGACTTCGAGGAGAACCTCAAGATCGTCCGACTGTGCGACCGGTACGGGAAGCGTCTCGTTTTCCCGTCGACCTCCGAGGTGTACGGCATGTCGCAGGATCCCGAGTTCAGGGAAGACGAGAGCAACCTCGTCCTCGGCCCGATCTGCAAGACCCGCTGGATCTACAGCTGCAGCAAGCAGATGATGGACCGGGTCATCGCCGCCTACGGAATGCAGAAAGACCTTCGCTTCACGCTGTTCAGGCCGTTCAACTGGATCGGACCCCGCCTCGACGACAGTGCCCTCGCTTCTGAAGGGAAGTCCCGCGTCCTGACCCAGTTCCTCCACAACATGATCCATGGCCTTCCGGTCCAGCTTGTGGGTGGCGGGGAACAAAGGCGGTGCTTCACCGACATCGAGGACGGAATCGACGCCCTCATGACCATCCTGCGGAACGAAGGCAACGCGGCCGATGGGCAGATCTTCAACATCGGAAACCCCAAGAACAACTATTCCATCCGGGAACTCGCCGAGATCCTGAAGCGGGTTCTCGCGACTTTCCCCGCTTTCAGGGAAAAGGCCCTGCAGGCTGCCATCGTCGATACACCGAGCTCCACCTACTACGGGGAGGGCTACGAGGACGTGGAATATCGCGTCCCCTCCATCGACAAGGCAAGGCGAATCCTGGGATGGGAACCTCGATTCTCTCTGGAGGACACCCTGAGAAAGACCCTTTCTTCCCTGGTGGAACCGGGACAGCCTTCATGAGCGCGATCCTTGGACTCAAGCTGGATGTCGACACGTTAAGAGGCTACCGGGAAGGTGTCCCGGCCCTCCTGGATCTGTTCGACCGACTCGACATCCGTTCGACGATGTTCTTTTCCATGGGACCCGACAACAGCGGCAAAGCCATTCGACGAGTCTTCCGGAAGGGATTTCTTTCCAAGATGCGAAGAACCAGCGCCGTCAGCACCTACGGCCTGAAGACAATGCTTTACGGAACGCTTCTGCCCGCGCCGCACATCGTCGAATCCGACCCTTCCATCCTGCGCCTTGCCGCGGAACGCGGGCACGAATGCGCCGTCCATGCCTGGGACCACGTCGAATGGCAGGACCAGCTCGACATGTTGGAAAGCCGGACCGTTCGCGACACCCTCCACCGGGCTTTCGGGCTTTTCGAAAGAGTCGCCGGATTCCCGGCCCGATCCTGTGCCGCCCCTGCATGGAAAGTCACCGAAGCCAGCCTGGAGGTGCAGGACGAGCTCGGGCTCGACTATTGCAGCGACAGCCGCGGAAGGGAACCTTTCTTCCCGGTTTGGGGAGGCCGCCGTTTTTCGACCCTCCAGATCCCCTCGACCTTGCCCACTCTCGACGAAATCCTGGGGCTTGAGGGGCAATCGGCCGAAGAGGCGAACAGGATGCTTCTAGACGGCCTCCACGAGGGAATCAACGTCCACACCTTCCATGCGGAAATGGAAGGCATCGGGCAGATCCGGCTCTTCGAGAGCTTCCTCCGGGAGTGCATGAACCGGGGGGTTCGCTTCGACACGCTGGGGGACATCGCGAAAACGCTGCCCAGAGAGAGCCTTTCCCCGTGTGTCCTAGAACCGGGGGAGATCCCCGGACGGGCTGGGGCCGTCGCCTTACAGGGAAAGGAGTGGCAATCGTGAAAATTGCCGTGATCGGGACGGGGTACGTCGGCCTCGTCACGGGAAGCTGTCTTGCGAATTTCGGAAACGACGTGCTCTGCGTGGATGTCGACATGGAAAAGGTGGAGAACCTGAATGTCGGGCGAGTCCCGTTTTTCGAGCCAGGCCTGGCCGATGTCCTGACGCCGAACCTTTCTTCGAGCCGCCTGGCCTTCACCACCGACCTTGCCGAAGCGGTGAATGCTGCGGAAATGGTGTTCATCACCGTCGGAACACCGCCGGATCCCTCCGGGGCAGCCGACCTTTCCACCGTCTGGGAGGTCGCCCGGTCGATCGGGAGATGCATGGAGGACGGCAAGATCGTCGTGACCAAATCGACCGTTCCGGTCGGGACAACCCTGAAAGTCAAGGCTCTCATCGCGGAAGAGCTCTCCACGAGGGGCCGGACGATCTCCTATGAAGTGGCGAACAATCCGGAATTCCTGCGGGAAGGTTCGGCCGTTCTGGACTTCATGAACCCGGATCGCGTGGTTGTCGGCACCGAAAGCGAAAAGGCACGGGAAGCCCTGGGCAAGCTTTACTCGTTCCTTGATGAGGAAAAGCTGCTCTTCATGGATATCCTTTCCTCGGAGATGACCAAATATACGGCCAACGCCCTGCTGGCGACCAAGATCTCCTTCATGAACGAAATCGCAGGAATTTG
Organism: Synergistales bacterium; assembly: GCA_015657435.1. Classification (GTDB taxonomy): domain Bacteria; phylum Synergistota; class Synergistia; order Synergistales; family 79-D21; genus 79-D21. Next base: position 224,968 of record JADLKH010000001.1, read on the forward strand.
CGAAAGCGTCGGTGCGGATGTGGAAAAAGTCCGCCTTGGCATCGGATCGGACTCCAGGATCGGATACGCCTTCATCTCTCCCGGCTGCGGCTACGGNGGGTCCTGCTTCCCGAAGGACGTCCGCGCACTTATCCGAACCGCCACCGGCCTCGGCTACAACCCACGGATCCTGGAAGCCGGGGAGAGGGTCAACAACGTCCAGAAACACATCCTCTTCAAGAAGATCGCTCACCATTTCGAGGAAACGGCCGGCAAGACCATCGCGATCTGGGGTCTTTCTTTCAAGCCGAACACTTCCGACACCCGGGAGGCTTCCTCCCTGGTCCTGATCGAGGACCTGCTGAATGCAGGAGCCCGGGTGAAAGCCCACGACCCCGTCGCCATGCCGGAAGCTCGCAAGGCGTTTCCACCCTGTCCAGGGCTCGAGTACACGGACAACCATCTTGAAGCCGTCCGCGGAGCGGATGCCCTTGTCCTGGTCACAGAGTGGGACCTGTACAAGCAACCGGATCTTGACCGGCTAGCGGGCTTGATGGCTTCACCGGTCGTTTTCGACGGGAGAAATCAGTACAACCCCCAGGAGATGAAGCGTCACGGTTTCACCTACTACTCTATCGGGCGGCCGGCCGTCCTGGGGAGTCGAGCCTAAAACCATTTCTTGCGTCGGAAATAGCGAAGCATGAAGACCGCCACCGCGGCCATCACTCCCCAGACAAGCGGGTATCCCAAACGCCACTCCAGTTCCGGCATAAAGCGGAAGTTCATCCCATAAACGCCCGCGATAAAGGTGAGGGGGATGAACAGGGTGGAAATCACGGTCAGGACCTTCATGATCTCGTTCATTCGGTTGCTCAGGCTTGAAAGATAGATGTCCAGGAACCCGGACAGCGTTTCCCTCAGGCTTTCAACTGCTTCGAGCACCTGGACGGTATGGTCGTAAAGATCCCGGAGATACGGGGCGAGATCCTCACCCACGAGGGGAGAATCCCTCCTTTCAAGGTTCCCGATCAGTTCTCTGAGGGGCCAGACGCTTCGGCGAACGAAATTCAATTCCCTCTTGAGATCGTGGAGCGAATGGAGGGTCTCCCGGGTTGGGCTGGCCACCAGTTCGTCCTCAAGGGACTCAACGCGGTCCCCCAACCTTTCGAGGACCGTGAAATACCCATCCACCACGGCGTCCAGAAGGCTGTAGGCAAGAGCATCCGCCCCCATCTTCCGAAGCTTGCCCTTCCCCGCCCGGAGCCGGTCTCGAACCGACCCGAACACATCTCCCGGAACTTCCTGAATGGAAAGGACGAAACCGTTTCCGAGGATCACGCTGACCTGCTCAGAGGCGGTCCTTTCCGTCCCCTCCTCCAGGCTCAGCATGTTCAGGACGGCGAAGAGATAGTCTCCGTAGTCCTCAAGCTTCGGTCTCTGCTCAAGGGCCATGACGTCCTCCAGAACCAGCGGATGGATATCGAAGGACCCGAGCAATGCCTCCAGAAGCCCCGGATCCGAAAGTCCGTCCACGTTGATCCAGTGGATCCCCTCTCCGCTTCGGGGCCCCAGGCAGTCTTCCAGCGTGCAGGGCGCCTTTTCGAGGAAATGATCCGGCGCATAGGAGATCAAACCCAGTTGAGGAGATAGTTCCGATCTTTCCGGATCCTGCCGTCTCGAGGGTCTTGGATGAAAGGTGCTTTTCGTGTCCCTCGGCAAGTGGAGCGCCTCCCTAGGAGGGATCCGCAACCGTCGGGTTTTTCAGGATCCCGATCCCCTCGATTTCAACTTCTACTTCATCCCCGGGTTTCATCGGGCCGACGCNCTGCGGGGTTCCCGTCGCGACGACATCGCCCGCATGAAGGGTCGTAAAGCGGCTGATGTGGGCAATCAGGCGGCAAACAGGGAAGATCATCATATCCGTGTTCGCCGATTGAACGACCTGCCCATTGAGGCGGGTTTCAATCCGACGACCCCGCGTCTCGGCTGATTGAAGGATCCAGGGGCCCAAGGGACAAAACGTGTCGAAGCCCTTCGCCCGGGTCCATTGCCCATCCCGGTTCTGCAGATCCCTTGCCGTGACATCGTTCAGGCAGGTCAAGCCGAAAATAGCGGATCCGGCTTCCTCTTCCGAAACGCACCGGCAGGTTTTGCCGATGACGACGGCCAGCTCTCCCTCGTAATCGATCCTCCCGGCCCAAAGGGGAATCCGAATGGGTTCGCCGGGCCCCAGGAGGGAACCCGTAGCCTTCAGGAAGATCAGCGGTTCCTCCGGCAAGTCGTGCCCCAGTTCTTTCGCATGCTCCGTGTAGTTTCGGCCGACGCAGAAAATATTGGCCGGCTCCACGGGCGCGAGAAGACGAACGTCTTCAGGCAAAACGCGTTCGTCCGGGATGGGGAGCCCGTCAAAAAGGCCTCCCTCGAACGGGGTGATGACGCCCTTTTCGAGAGCGCCGAAGCAAATCCGGTTATCCTTTTCGTACCGTACCAAAAACATCGTCTTCCCCCCTGTATTTTTCAATGTCCCGCGTCACTTCCAGCACGGAGCGATGAGAGCCAGCGCCGCCCCGTAGCTGATCACGAGGGCCAACAGCACGGAAGCGGACAACATGTCCTTCGTGCGCTTCACATCCTCATTGAACTCGGTCCCCACATGGCTGTCGATCAACAGTTCCAGGGACGTATTGATCAACTCGATGACCATCGGGACAAGACTGAGCAGGAAAACCCTAAACGCGAGCCAGAAATCCCCTTTCCCCGCATAAACCGCCAACGCCGTGAAAAGAAAGGCACAGGCCGTTTCCCTCGCGATGGCCGTTTCCATGAAAAACGCGGTTTTCAGTCCGTTGAAGGAATTCAGGCATTTCCTGCCCAGAGAATCGTTCTTCCAGCTGCACTTCGAGTTAGGGAGACTCGTCATCAGGGCCTTCCCCTTTCCACCGCGAAGGATCGGGCATATCCTCTGGCCTTTTCGATGATCGATCTCACACACGGCTCTGCCGGCAGGCGGTTTTCGATCCTTTCGATCACGCGTCGGTCGAGAATCCTCTGAAACGAGGGCCCGTAATTCAAATCGAAGACCCAGGACAGCTGGACGAGGAGGAAATCAGCCATGGAGGCGACTTGGCTGTACGAGGCCCGTCCCGTTTCCGCCAGCGCCTTCAGGAGGTCTCCGCTGATCTTTCCTGTTTCGGGGATCCGGGGAAGCAATTCGCGGATTCGTCCCTCCTCAAGATACCTCTGCACGAGTTCGAACACGTCAAGCTTGTCCGCATCCCGAACGAGCCGAACCATGTCCAGGCTTTCCGGCCTGACTCCCGGAGGGATTTCCTTCTTGTTGTGGTAGCGGATCCCGTCCAGGATGGCAAGCCTGCTTCCCTCTTCAAGGAACTGAAGGACCCCGGATTTCGAGACGGTTTCCCAACCGAGCTCCCCGTGATCCACGGAAGCGGCATCGTAGAAAGTTCCGAAATCCCGGTACTGGGGAAATCTCCCGACATCATGAAGCAAACCAAGAACCTCGGCCTGCGTGACCAGAGCGGAGTCGTACCCCAATTTCCGGGCGATACGCTCCGCCTCGCCGGAAACCCGGTAGCTGTGGTGCAACTTCAGAGCCAGGAGCGGTTCGAGGCTTCCGTCATCCTTCGCGAACTCTCCCGTAAACGAACGGAACCATTCTTGGACTTCGTTCATCGGCATCATGCTCTGGGTATTCCTTTCGTCTTTTCGGCCAGGTCGTTTTCCGTTGCGGCCACAACCCGAGGCTGTTATAGTAATCGCACCGGCCGACTGGGAAGGGGCGATTACCGTTGGATTCTTCCGAGCGTTACAAAAAGACTTTCCCGATTTCGTGGGATCATCTGCACCGGGACTGCAAGACCCTGGCCTGGCGCCTTCATGAGAAGGGGAAATGGACCCGGATTCTCGCGATCGCCCGTGGCGGCCTTGTCCCCGCAGCCATTGTCGCCCGTGAGCTCGACATCCATTTCATCGACACCATCTGCGTTTCGAGCTATACCCTCCGCACTCAGGGCGAACCGGAGATCCTGAAACAGGCGACCCCGTTCGAGAACAACCCGCACGGTCTACTCATCATCGACGACCTGGTCGATACAGGCCGGACCGCCCAGCTGGTCAGGCGGATGTTGCCCGAGGCCTATTTCGCCACCGTATACGCGAAACCGGATGGCCGTCCCCTGGTCGACACGTTCATCACCGAAGTCAGCCAGGACACCTGGATCCTTTTCCCCTGGGATTCAGAGTTTTCCTTTTCCCAGCCGATCATCGGCAGGACCTAGTCCCGTTCCTCGCGATGGAAAGGCTGCCCGAGTGCGGCCGGCGCACCTAGGAGGATCCCTTTCCCTTTCCTGACGGAGATCACCACTAAAACGACGATCGTCAGAATATAGGGGAGCATGAGCAAAAGCGGGGCCGGCACCGTCGTCCCTGCCGCCTGTATGCGAAGCTGCAGCGCCCCGACCCCTCCGAACAGGTAGGACCCGAAAGCCGCCCTCAAGGGGTTCCAAATCCCGAAGATGACCAGAGCGACCGCGATCCATCCCCGCCCTGCGGTCATCATCTCTACCCACATCTGGGTATAGACGACCGAGAGATATGCCCCGCCGAGCGCCGTAAGCCCTCCGCCCACCATCGTGTAGGCATACCTCAAGCGAGTGACGTTCAAGCCCGCCGAATCGACGGCCCTCGGATTTTCCCCTACGGCCCGAAGCGTGAGTCCCCACCGGGTCGAGGAGATGAACCAGCAGAGCAACCCCACAAGGCAGTAGGAAACGTAAACGAGGGGGTCATGATTGAAGAAAACCGGACCAAGTACGGGAACCTTTCCAAGGAGAGGAACCGGCAGGATTCCGATGCCCCGGATCGTCTCCCCGACATAGGCCTTCCCAAGAAGTGCGCTCAAGCCCGTTCCGAACATGGTGATCGCCAGCCCGCTCACGACCTGGTTGGCCCCCATGCTCACGCATAGGAAGGCATGGATGGCGGAAACGCCCATACCCACCAGCACTGCTGAGGCCAGACCAAACCAAGGGTTACCGGTCATCATGGTGGCCGAAAAACCCGAAAAGGCCCCCAGCAGCATCAGCCCTTCCAACCCGAGGTTCAAAACCCCGGCTTTCTCGGTCAGGATTTCCCCGAGGGTCGCATAGAGAATCGGTGTTCCGCTCCGGATTGCCGCTGAAAGGATCGGGATCAGGATTTCCACGCGACTCACTCCCCTCTGCCGGACAGAACAATCCGGTAGTTTCGGAAGAACTCCCCGCCAAGAACACAGAACAGGATCAGTCCCTGCAAAACCTGGACGCTTGCCAACGGAAGCCCCATGACAACCTGGAGTGTGTCCCCCCCCACGAGGAGTGCGCCAAGGAGAAAGGAGACGAAAATCGTTCCCAGCGGGTTCAGCCTCGCCAGCCACGCCACGATGATGGCCGTGAAACCGTACCCTCCGGAAAATCCCGGCTGGATTCTTCCCTGGAGCCCCGCAATTTCCGTCATTCCCGCGATGCCCGCCACGGCTCCGGAAACGAACATCGCCAGAAGGATGTTCATCGTATCGTTGATCCCCGCGTAACGGGCCGCTTTCGGGTTGTTCCCGATGACCCTCAGCTCGAAACCCCAGCGTGTCCACCGGTACAACACTCTGAAAAGAACGGCGATGGCAATCGCCAGGAAAATCCCCACGTGAACCCGGGTTCCCCAGAGAGCGGGCAACCGGGCTGCGTCCGGAAATGGAGCCGTCATCGGGAATCCCAGGCTGGAGGGATCTCTCCAGGGCCCATATATGAAATAGTCGGCCAGCAGGATGGCAATATAGTTCATCATCAACGTCGTAATGGTCTCGTTCACGCTCCAGCGTGCTCTCAGGAAGCCCGCAAAACCGGCCCAAAGCCCGCCGGCAATGGAAGCGGCGAGAAACATCATGGCGAACATGGCCGCGGAACTGTCCACAAAAGCGTACCGGACTACGGCAACCGTCGCGAGAGCACCCATGACGATCTGTCCCTCGGCTCCGATATTCCAGACCACCATGGTGAACGCGAGCCCCACCGCAAGCCCGGCCAGAGTAAGGGGAATCGCCTTGACGATCGTCTCGCTGATGCCCCAAGCGTCCCCCAGTGCTCCCTTGAACATCGCGGTGTAGGCCGCAAGCGGTGAAACGCCCAGAAAAAACAGGAGGATCGCACCCGCTGCCAGGGCAATCGCCACCGCACCGACCGGAATAGCCCAGTTCAGCCAGGCGGGTGCGTCGATGCGCCGTTCAACTCGAAACGGACGGATCATCGGCCTGCTATCCTTTCAGCGCCCTGTTCTCTGCGAATGCCGGCCATCATCAGCCCAAGCTCTTCCTCCGAAGCTCCGCGGGGATCCTCGACGATCCCCATGATCTCTCCCTTATGGATGACCGCGAGCCGGTCGCTCAGCGCCATGACCTCCTCCAGGTCTTCCGAGACGAGCAGGATGGCAGCCCNCCTCTCTCTCTGTCGGAGAAGCTGTTCCCGGACAAATTCGGTGGCGCCGACATCCAGGCCCCAGGTCGGCTGCATCGCCACGATCAGGGTCGGGGTCCCCGAAAGCTCCCTGCCCAGCATGAGACGCTGCTGGTTGCCGCCCGAAAGATTCCGGACTGGAACACCCAAACCGGGGGTGGAAACATCGAACCGTTCCACGATTCGGCCGGTCTGGCCTGCGATGTTTTCCCAGCTCAGGAAGATGCCCCTCGCATAGGGTTTCCTCCAGAAATTCTTGAGCGCGAAATTCTCCCTCAGGTTCATGTTCCCGACGAGTCCCGTTCCCTTCCGATCCGCGGGGATGCAGCTTACGCCGCCCCTGATGAAATCCATCGGTTTCGCGCCGGTAAGGTCCTTCCCGCGAAGGATGACCCGTCCGAACTGGATCGGCCTCAACCCGGTCAGTGCCTCACAAAGTTCCTTCTGACCATTTCCGGCGATCCCCGCGATTCCGAGGATCTCCCCTTCCCTGATCGACAGGCTTAGATTCCGAACCGCAGGAAGACCGCGATCATTCAGAGCGCAGATCCCCTCTGCATCGAGGATCGTTTCCCCAACGTTCACGACGGCTTTGTCCACGGCAAAAACGACTTTCCGTCCCACCATTTTTTCCGCCAGACCTTCCCGGGTTACCTTTTTTCCCGGCAGAGTTTCCACAACTTCTCCCTTTCTAAGGATCGTGATGCGGTCGGATATTTCCATGACTTCGTCGAGCTTGTGGGAAATAAAAACGACGCCATGCCCTTCGGCCGTCATCTGCCGAATCGTGTTGAAGAGATGGTGAACCTCCTGGGGAGTAAGGACGGAAGTGGGCTCGTCAAGCACAAGCAACTGCGCCTTCCGATAGAGCATCTTGAGAATTTCGACACGCTGCTGCTCGCCGACGGACAGCTGCCAGACCTGAGCTTCGGGTTCGACGTCCAGACCATATCGGGCAGAAAGCTCCCTGATCCTTTCGATCACGGTTTTTCGGGGCAGGACAGCCTCCAGGTCAGGCAGTCCCATGATCATGTTTTCCCAAACCGTCAGGACGGGAACCAGCATGAAATGCTGGTGCACCATACCGACCCCTGCTGCAATCGCATCTCTTGGAGACGAAAACCGCCATTGCCGGCCCTTCACCCTGATGGCACCCGAGTCGGGCTGGTAAAGGCCGTTCAGGATGTTCATCAGCGTGCTCTTGCCCGCACCGTTCTCTCCGAGGAGCGTGTGCACTTCACCCGGGAAAACGTCAAAATCGATCCCCACGTTCGCTCTCACCGATGCAAAGGTCTTGCTGATCCCGACCATTTGCACGAGTGGAACTCGTCTTTCTGTTTCCATCAGGCTCCACGCTCCAGGGAAGAAAATGCCTTTGACCTTCCAAGTTTGCCTCAATGAGCCGAATTGTCAACGCTCGACAAGAAAAGGGGAGCCCCTCTTCGAGGCTCCCCTGAAAATTCGCAACCGGTCCTACTTCGGAATCGTCCCCTCGACGCCCTGGACGAACCAGCTCATGGAGAGCATATCGCCATCGGACATCCGTTTCCCGGCCTCGACCTTCACTTTGCCGGACTGGTCCCTGATGGGCCCGGTGAAGACATCCCATTTGCCCGAAACGATCTTCCCCTGCTCTTCCGCAACAAGTTTTTTGACGCTCTCCGGAACAGCCTTCCCGTAAGGGGCAAGGCCAACCATCTTTTCCTTCAGTCCCCACCAGATCGACTCGGACTTCCAGGTTCCCTTCTCGACCTTTTCCGCCGTGTACTTGTACAGCATTCCCCAGTTCCAGATGGGCGCGGTCAGGTGACGTGTGGGGGCGTACTTGCTCATGTCGTTGTTGTACCCCACGACCCAGACCTTGGCTTCCTCGGCAGCCTGCGGTGCCGCGCCGGAGTCGGCATGCATGGCGATGACGTCGGCTCCCGAGTCGATCAGTGCCTTGGTCGCTTCCTTCTCCTTGCCGGGATCAAACCAGGAGAACAGCCAGACGACCTTCACCTTCGCCTTGGGGTTCACTTTGCGGACGCCGAGCGTGAAGGCATTGATCCCGCGGATGACCTCGGGGATCGGGTTTGCGGCAACGTAACCGATGATGTTGCTCTTCGTCATCTTCCCCGCGACCAGACCGGAGAGATAGCGGGGCTGGTAGATCCTGCCGAAGTAGGTCCCCACGTTGGGGGCCGTCTTGTATCCGGAGCAGTGCATGAAAACAACGTCAGGATGCTTTTTGGCGACTTCCTGGACAAAATCCATGTAGCCGAAGGACGTGGCGAAAACCAGTTTGGAGCCGTTTCGGACAAACGTTTCCATGACCCTGACGGAATCAGGCCCCTCCGGAACCGATTCGACGATGCTGGAGGTGAGTCCCGGAAAAGCCTTCTGCATCTCGAGGCGGCCCTTGTCGTGCATGTAGGTCCATCCGCCGTCACCGACCGGCCCGATGTAGACGAATCCGGCCTTGATGTCCTTCGCGGGAACAGGAGCGATGGCCCATGCCGCTGTGGCCGCAAGCAGGAAAGCCATCACGATCGCGATTGCCCAACTCTTTCTCATTCGTTATTCCGCCTCCCGAATTTGACTTCAAACTTGCTTTCCCGTTCTTCATTATAGATAACATGGCATACATTTTGTCGCAAGACCCAAAAAATATCAGCCTTTTGGGTCCTTATTCCCCAACGGCATTAACTAGCCGCGACGTTTACTCCTTCCGGGTTATCCGTATTTCGAATAAACGGCCCCATGGATAACTCACTTCATATTCTACGGGCCCAAAATCCGAAAGAGCGATGCTGGAAAAAGCGTGCAGTCGTTCGCGAATATCCGCTTCCAGTGCCGTCGAGCTCGCCTGCCCCCCGAAAGGTCCTTTCGATACGACCGCCGGTCTAACCTCCGCCTGGTAGCCCCATTCGTCTAAAAGTCGCGCAAAAAGAATCCATTTCCTTTGGCCGTCGGACATCCATTTTGACATCACACCCGAGGCAAGGGCAATGCCTATGGCGTTGTCCGAAGTGTTCCCACTCGAGTAGGCGGCAAGCCGGCCCAGAAGTTTTCTCTCCCTGAGTGCGGCCATAAATCCCCTGTCGGCCCCGTTATCGAAAGCAATATCGGCCACTGCAACCCGTTTCCCGCTATCGAGGATTTCTTCTATTGTCCTGCACAGGGCCCGATCCGCTTCATCCGGGACGGGACGGTTCATCGGTGAAGACGCTTCCCAGCTACGGCCGTCACGAGGGAGGTTGCCGACAAGCACCATGTCGGCTTCATCCCGGGATTCGACCAGGCGTACGCCTAAGACCTCGGCCTGGATCTCGAGGGACTCTTTCGGAGAGAAGCCCGAGTAATTGGGGTGCCCACCTTTTACTGAGGGAAGGGAAAACAAGGAAGCCACTCTCTGTTGCGGCTTCCCCTCGAGAATCGCCCGGCCAAAGAGAAGAAGTCCCATTTGGTCCACTCCTGGAACCACCGCGGCCTGTCCGCGGGGGATCTCTCCTATCGTCCCGGCCATCGAGCGGAATTCCTGTTCCAACAAGATCGGGGAAACGTTGTCATCCAGCCCGATGCCAACGAAACCGATCCCTCTCGAGCTGTGCAGCGCAAGAAGCCGGTTGGCAAAACGAAGGCTCCTGTTGCGCCTGTTCGCCCACTCTCTCAAAACGGGGGGCGGGATTGTTTTGAGCAGGCGTTCCGCCACCGCCAGTTCGTCCGCGGATAGGATTCCCCGGGAAGCCGCGGACTGCAGTCCGGCAAGCCTGAACAGCTGTGGGGCCCATTTCGCGTTGTAGTCGGCATCGAGAAGTCCCTGGCTCACCCTGGGCAGTCGGAGAAGGGTCCCGAAAAGGGCGAACCGTTGCCCAGGAGAGAGTGAAACCAACCCTTTCAATGCCTCGAACCGCCTGGTGATCTCGCCTTCGTCCAGATCATTCGTCCTGGATGAGACAAGACCCCCGAAGAGGAAGGCGTCGGCCGCAACGATAACGGCTCCCTCCTTCGGGCAGGAGGCGAGCCACTCGTAGAGCCCCTCAAAGTCCGAAACCCCGTCCTGGCCGCGAAAAAAGGAATCCGGAGGCAGGAGGAGCTTCACACCGAGAGCTTCCGCCGCTTCGACAACCCGGTCCAGGGAGTAGGGCCGGTCATCCAGAGGAACATACCCGATTGCCTGGGCTCCGGCAGGAGAGGCGCATGGAGCCATGAACACGAGCAGCAGCAGGATCGTCAGCGAACGACGCGCCGCTTTTCCCATCGGCCTCCCCTCCCTCCGAAAACAAAAAAGCCCCATCTCCTGATGGGGCTTGAGCCTTCTGGCTCCCCGACGAGGATGACGTATAGTTATCAGAAAAGCCATATTTGCAATCTTTTAGTAGATTTATGGTTTTTTTTGTTGTACGGATATCTGTACGACAAAAACTCATGAAAACCGTGCTCCAATGTGGACTAAAACCGCTTCCCAACTTGATTATGCCACAAGCACTCAGACAAATATACCTGTGATCTTTCCAATACTTGTTTTAACCCAAAGGACTTCTCCTTTTTTATTCTTGGTGCTATATTCCTTCAAAGGTCCTTGACAGTCTAACCTTGGATACAAAGAAGCTTCGAATGCCGCGACGACCCCGGAAGGCCCGGAAGGAGGTGCACCAACCCCCAGCCAACAAGGGAGAGCGGATTATGAAGGCGGATCGGACCGGAGAGGGAGAAAAGGGAGAAGGCGTGTGGAGGAAACGTGGACACTTCACGGACCGGCCCCGGATCGACCCCGGAAAGACCGCAAAACCACACACAACCAAGGGGGTTGTAATCCACATGAAGAAACTGTTTGCATTGATCGCAGTCGCGGCCCTCGTGGCCTTCGCCGCTCCGGCGTTCGCCGCGAACCCGTTCGCCGACGTGCCCATGAACCACTGGGCCTATGACGCCGTTGCGCAGCTTGCCGCCAACGGGATCGTCGTCGGCTATCCCGACGGCGCCTACAAGGGACCCCAGCCGGCCACCCGTTACGAACTGGCCGCCGTTGTGGCCCGCGCCCTGGCCAACGTGGACATGAACAAGGCCAGCAAGCAGGACCTGGAGATGCTGAAGAAGCTGGTTGTCGAGTTCAAGAGCGAGCTCGACGCGCTGGGCGTGAAGGTGGACAAGCTGGATGCCCGCGTTGCCGTCCTCGAGGAGAGGATCGGCGGCTGGAAATTCAGCGGGAACTTCCGCTTCACCGCGAAGTGGGCCGATGACGACAATCCTTACGGCGTCGACCAGGACAGCAACTGGAGCGTTGACCGCTTCCGCTGGAACATCGTGAAGTACGTCGACGACAAGGTGACGCTGAACGTCCGTCTGCAGGGCGGCGGCGGCAATTCCCTCGACGTGGTTCGCGCCTACGCGACGATCAAGTTCCCCTGGGATGTCACCGCCCAGGTGGGCCGGTTCCCGCTCGACTGGGAAGCCGACTTCTATGCCACCGACTTCGCCGGCTACATGATGAACGATGCCTATGTCACCGACTATGATCCGCTCGCCACGGCGATCTGGTTCACGAAGCCCTTCGAGATGGGCAGTTTCGAGATGTTCGTCGCCCACAACGAGGAAGGCGCCAACGAGGACGATTTCTATCAGTACGGCGCCCGCCTGGCCTTCAACTTCAACGAGAACTTCTCGGCCGCTGTGAACTACGTGCGTTACGAGTACCAGGATCTGGATGGTTTCTCCACCCTGTGGGGCGACCTCATCGTGAACTTCAACGAGAACATCGCCTTCAAGGGACAGTATTTCACCCAGGACCTGGATCCCTACTGGGGCGGCTGGGATGATTCCCCGAGCGCCTGGAAGGCTATCCTCGACGTGAAGCAGGATGCCCTGAAGTTCACCGACCTGTGGATCGAGTACGCCCAGATCGACGAAGGGTTCTTCTTCCGCAACGCCGATCCGTACGCGTGGACTCTGAGCTCTAGCCCCTTCCTTTCTGACGGAATCGAGGGCGCTTATGCCTACGGCGACACGACCATCCTGAACATCGTTGCCCACCAGAAGTGGAACGACCAGTGGTGGACCTATGTTCGGTACTTCGCCGCGGATTCCGACTATGATGAATACAGCTACAAGGACTACAGCGCCAGCGTCCGCTACAACTACACCCCGAACCTGTGGTTCGAGCTCGGCTACGACAAGGTCGACCCGGATTGGGAGACGGGCGATTTCGGCGACGATCTGGTGTGGTTCCGCACCACGGTCAACTTCTAGTCATAACATCAACAAAGAGGGGGCAGGCGAAAGCCTGCCCCCTCTTCTTTGGTTTCACCCTTAGGGGTGATCAATCAAAGATCTCATGAAAGATCCAACCTAGAACCACTCCTCCAGCTGCCCACTTCGCATTCTCAAAAGCCATCTTCTTCCTATACCTGGACAGTCCCTCATTCGCCTGCGCTGCCACCTCGGCCCACTGATTGGCCACAGTGTCCTTTCGCCTGAGCTCTTCGTTCAGCCGGTCAATCTCCGTCGCCATGCTCGAAACGAGGGTGTCCTTCCGCTTGTGCCCTTCCAATGCAACAGCCAGCTGCTCTTCCTGCGTCAGGGCTTTTGTGGCCAATCCGCGGGCGAAGGGAAGCGTCATAAGCAGCTTCAACTGCCCATCCCGAGGATCCACGTAAGGCTCGACATATGGCTCAGACCCAAGATCAAAACTGGCCAAGCTTGCTCCTTCGAAGGGCAGGATTGTTTCACTGGGAGCCGAGGTCGTCTCCGGAAACGGGGCATCCGTTCCAGCCGTGGCCTGTATCGGACCGAACAAAATCAACAAGGATCCGAGCAAGACCATCAGCGTCAGCATCCTTAACTGCCTGAGCCTTCTTCTTGACACGAGCCTTCGCCTCCTTTCCCATCCAGTCGTTTATCTGGACATATTGCTTCTGGAGGTCCTCGAGCCGTTTCTGAGTCACATGGATTTCGGATTCCAGCAACTTCGCCTGGTCCTTGAGCTGGCCGATCGCGGTCCCGTAATGATGGCGCCCGAACCAGTAAGCCGATCCAATCAGGAAACTTAGGATCGCTACGATGAGAAGGATGGCGTTCCGCGCCGTCTTGAACGTCATTCGGCCTTCCCCCGCTCCTTCAGCCAGGCCACGAAATCCACGACGAAGGTCACAAAGGCCTTTGCCTTCGCCCACAGCCACTTCACACCCGCAACGAACTTTGACCAGAACGCACCCATCAGGGCTCTCCCCTTTCCGTCGACTGAGGGCCCCATGCTCCGCCCTCGTAGCTTCCTCCATATCCTCCGTATTCGGAGACCTTCGATCCCCGCTTCCCAGGAAAACCGAACCTGGCCACGGCCTGCTTCGCGATCGTCGCGACGGGGACCCACGACAAAACCTCGAAAAAATCCACCTCGACCTCGGTGATGTTCGGGCCGTTCAGCGCCATGGAGATTCCGACGTAGATCCAGAGCGGCAGGGCAGACACGGCCGCGAACTCGTCGATCGTCAGCCCCTCGCTATCGTTGAAGAACGTCCTGCCGTTCCGGTTGAGCCAGCAGATCAGGAACAGGAACCCCGCGAATATGCCACTGAGAAGGATGGCTTCCCTCGATACGACACCCATGCCGTCACCCCTGTCTGACAACCATCTCCAGCCGTTTCAGCCGGTTCAACCAGCCACGCAGAAAGCGAACCTGGGATGGATTCCCCTCTTTGAAGCCGAGAGCGGGGTTCCCGTAGACGATCGCTCGCAAGAAACACCGGCGAAGACCGATATGGCTCAAGGCTATGTTTATCGGCCCGACCCTAACCAAAACCATCCCAAGTGCCGCTTGCGTCTTCGGCCCGAAGCCTCCGTCTAGAACCAGAACCGCTCCAAAGGTATTCAGGGCTCTCTGCAGGTATTCCACAGATCTGCCATGGCCTGAATGAACACTCATGTCGAATACCGAAAGAGAAAGCGGCCAGGGCATGAAATCGCACCCAGCCGCCTGCCAATATTGCCGCTCATATATTGCTCGGACGTGAGGATCGGTGAGATCCCCGACACATGGCGGGAAATCAGGGTGAAACTTCCTCCAGCCGTCCAGGGTTCCCTGAGTGATCCCTCGATTCGTCAGCCCTCCACGATCTAGCGGATCATCTGAGACGCCTCCCTCGGAATTCAGAACAAACCGTAGGGCCTTATCAGGCATGCTCACCCCATCCACCTCCGTTTCAGGCCAACGTCCACGTGGATAAACCCGCGCTTCGGGTAAATCCCGATCCCCCCGTTCAGGAACATCGGAACGCGAGCAGCCTGGCCGGCAAGTTCGTAGGGTGTCAAACCTGCGGCATAGATATCTGCCGCGCATCCCTGGACATGGTAGGAATTAGGAACTCCCCCAACTTCCGCATTGTGCTTTGGGCACCGATAGGCACAGGTCACAATAATCGGCCTTTTGATCAGATCCCTAAGCATCTCCAGCCCTAATACAAGGTGAGGTTGGATAAACCCATGTCCGGTGCCGCAACACTTACAAAGGAACTCGCTTTCATCGAAGTGCTGGGAAAGCTTCGCCATTCCCTCTCCCCCTACCTCATGGCAAGAAACCCCAGAATAGCCACCACCATGAGCCAGACCGCCCGCTCGGCCCAACCGGAGGTAAAGAACGCCTGATCGATTTTCTTTTCCTGTTCTGCCGCCTTCTCCAGGTGTGACTTCGTGGCGTCCCGCTGTCCCTGGTTCTGGGCGCATCGCCTCTCCATCGCAGTTATCGACTCTTCGTGTTTCTTGAAACGTTCTCGGCCGTCCCTGAGATCCCGTTCGATTGCAAGGAGGCGAGTATCGACTGTTGCCTGCTGGGTCATGAATCGGCTGAAGGTGTCGGCCAGTTCCTTCATGGACCCCTTCATTTCATCCAGCGACTTCTGGACATTCTTCTGCTCGGTTTCCAGTCCCTTCAGCCTCTCCAGGATCGTGCTTTCCTCTGACACAGCCTCACCTCCCACAAAAAAGGGGCCCCTAAGGGGCCCCACATGTTACCCGTGCCTTTTGCCTACCAGGTTATGGCCTGCACCTCGCTCAGGGTCAAGCAGACCTCAACCTGTTCTGCCAGGGTCTTTTCCTTCGAGAAAGCCGCTTGTACATGAGTACGAACTGCAGCGGCAATCGCTAAAACCTGCTCAGCCGTTAGCGTTGCCCAGCCGGAGGCGGACTTCCATTCGATCGTGATCGTGGAATCCTGCAAGGCGGACAGAGCAGCCCCGGTCAAAAGCGCCTGGCTTTCCCTGTCCGTCCGGATGACCGTCCCGTCCGGCAGGGTCAATCCTCCCGTTTCCTCTTCCCAGCGTTCCTGGGCAAGGAGAGCTAGCCTTTCGGCCTTCGCCTCTTCCAGGGTCATCTCCGCGGGCTGGGGAGGGATAAAGGCTCCTCCGTCCCACGGCCACCCTTCCTGCACTTCCGGTCCCACTTCCACCAGGAGGATATCCGGGGCGAAATCGGGCTTTTCCTCGCTCTCGAAAACCCAATGGGCCCGACCATTGAGAACCTGCGCGTACCGCATCCGCCTCACCTACCATTCCACGATGACGATGCCGGAAGCCCCGTCGCCCCCGGCATAGTTCGCCGTGCCGACGGACCGCCCTCCGGCTCCGCCGCCTCCGTAGACCAGGCCGTTGGGACCATTCCCGGCCCCGAGCGCGGCCCAGACGACTCCGCCGGAGAGAAGACATCCCCCGCCGGTCCCCGACGTCCCGTAAACCTTGAAAGTAGTGCCGTTGTAGCTTTCGAATCCGCATCCGGGCGATCCGCCGTCACCGCCCGCTGCACCCCCCGCTGAGGTTGTTCCTCCACCTCCGCCCGAAGCGGACAGGAGCGCGCCGAAACTTGAAGCGCCGCCGGCGGATCCGCTGTTTGCTCCCGAAGCCCCGCCGCTGCCGCCAGCTCCTATGGTGATCGTGATGCTGTCTCCGGGGGTGACGGAAACCTCGCGCTTGACTTTGGCCTCCGCCCCGCCGCCACCGCCGGAGGTTCTCACGTAGTCGGTGCTCTGGCCGTCCACTCCCGCGCCCCCGCCGCCTCCTCCGCAGAGGGTGACGTAGACCGTATGGACGCGGGGAGGGACGACGAAGACCCCGCTTGCAGTGAATATCTGGCATCTCGTTCCGAGAGCGCGGCCATCCATCAGGGCTCCCATGCCCCGGTAGCTGACGGCCACCGTTTTTCCCGCATCCGCGCTGTTGAATTTCAGCGTCCCGGTATTCCAGTTCTCATCGTTGTCGGCCTGTGTCGTGTAGTCGGGCCAGTACTGCCCCTGCGAGGGGTCCGCAGCGACCTCCTCCCACGCTTCCCCGTAGACCGCGGTGCCGGTCGTGTGGGTCGTGGCCGTCGTGCCGTTGTAGCCCCGGGTCACGGTCAGGGTCGCCCCGGACACCCCCGAAACCAGCATCTGCTCGGAATCGACGGCGATCACGTCCCCCGCTGTAAACCAGCCGGCCTGCGCCGAACTGGCCAGGTCGACCCCGGTTTCCGAGGCGTCGAGATCCTCCCCGAGTTCCGCCTTGAGCCTGAGGGACATCGAAGAGGGACTCTCATACTTCGGCAGCTCGTCGAGCCGGACCGAGTACGGGGAGCTCGACTCGATCACGTGCTCCTCGTTTGCGATCGCCACGTCCTGCAGGGCATCCTGGAACGGGTCGTAGCGGTAGTCCTCCGGACGCAAAAGCTTCCTTGTCATGGCCTCACCTCACTGATCCAGCAATTCGGCCTGCTTCTGTCTCCTGGCCAGGTCGACGATGATCTTCTCGTAGTGGTCCGAGGTATCCCCGAGCGTCAAAGAACAGGCGATGCCCGCGCTCGAGACGGCGTACTTCACCTTGCTTATCGGGTAGTCCCGGTAGGTCGAGCCGTCTTCGCTTGTGATCCGGGCCTTGCCCTGAGGCGTCAGCTTCCTGACCGCATAGGCTCCTGCGGCCGTCATGTACCAGAGCTGGATGCCCTTGACCGCGGCCGAAGCCACCGGATCCTTCGACCGGATCAGCTGGGTCTGCCCCCACTGGGTCGCGTCTGCCGCGGTCAGGGCGGAGGGGATGGTCTTCACGGCCTCCCTCAGCCCGTAGGCCGCCTGGCTGACGGCATCCTCCACCGTGGCCAGGATCCCGCTCGCCTCTTCCGACGTGTTGCTGGTCTTTACATGGATCCGGTTGATGATGTCGTCGATCGATTCCTCGGGCAGGTATTCGCTCAGGTGCCTGCCTACCGTGAACCGTGCCGATTCGTTGATGTCCGTGCTGATGGGCTTGAAGAAGAACTCGCGGTAGGCGTCCACCCCGTAGACGTAGTTGGCCGCGAACTCCGCAAGCTCCTTGATCGCCTCGTTGGCGTCGGTATAGGCGAACTCGATCCCCGAAGCGACGTAGCCCACGGCGACGATCTTGCTGGACCGGTAAAGGATCCCCGTGTTCGGCTCCACGAGGGTCTGGATGATGTTCTTCGCGATGGCCGCGATGTCCTGGTTCTCGTAGGACCCGTTCACGAGAACCCTCTGCAGCTGAGTCACGAACCCGTCACCCCGATAGACGTAAGTTTCAGAGGTGCTGCCGGCCAGGGGCTTGCTGATGACATAGCCCGAATACCAGGGCTGGACGTCGTCGAACAGGTGGATATCCAGCCTGTCCCCGTAGTCCAGGCCGAAACNCCGGGAGCTTGCGAGGGTCAGGGTGAAGTCCGCGCATCCGTTCACGTCCAGCTCGAACTCCAGGCTGATCACGGNGTTGTCCCCCATGTCCGAACCGAAGCGCCCGCGCTGGGTCCCGTCCGCGTTGTAGACGATGACCGAGAAGACCCCAGGCCGGTAGGGCTGGCTGTAGGCGACGGCTCCGCCCCCGCCTTCTCCAAGGATCCAGTGGCCCCCGAGCGGCACGCGGGCGAGGGGTTTCCTCCCAAGGACGTGGTTCATGTCACAGCCACCCGTTCCGCCAGGTCAGGCCGATCGTGCAGTTCCCGCCGGTGTACTTCAGGCTGTTCGAACCCGCCAGGAGGCGCAGGAAGGCCCCATCGTAGAAGTTCAGGACGTTCGAGGTTCCGCGGTAGACCGTCCCGGCTTTCCCGTCGATGGACAGGGCGGCTCCGGCAACCATGTTGGGGTCCTGGTACTGGAACTTCCGTCCTCCGTCGGTGAGGTTTTCCAGCGTGATGTTCGTGCAGTCCGCGACGGCCGTGATGGTTATGACCGGGAATACCTCGACCCCGCCGCTGTTCGAGACGGCAAACGTATCAGGCGAGGCCGAAACCGTTTCCTCGAGCGACGATTCCGAAGCCGAATGGATAACCGGATCCGTGCAGCAAAGGGTCACCTTGAACGAGGCTTTCTTGAAGGAAAAACCCGGGTAGAACTCGTGACTTGCCTTGTTGAGAGCGGCCACTTCCAGGTAGCGGGAAGTATCGAGATAGAGCCTACAGCCTTCCAGCCCTCTGAACTGCGCCATCAGGGAGTTGTAGGCTGTCCAGAAGCCGGCTTCGCTCGATTCCTCGATGTACCCCTCGATCTCGAGCATTCGGGTTTTTGCCCGATTGTCACCGACGCTGATCGATCCATGGCTGAACGCCCTATCATCGGCCTTGAACCGATAATCGCTCGGCAGACCGACCAGGCGAAACCGTTTGGAAGGCTCGTCATATCTGCCATTTCAAGCCCTCCTTAGAGCCGTTTTGAGGCTGTACCCGAAGTCGGCATAAATCTTTTCGTAGTCCGCCTCGGTTTTGATGTCCCCGTAGATGTTCATGCTGGCCTGAACACCGCTTCCCCCCAGGCCCAGGTTCTCCAGCCTGCGCCGGTTCAGAGGAAGCACCGCCTCGTCGTAACGGCCCTCACCGATAACGGCCAGCGTCGGGCCCGTCGTGATCCCTCCCGAAGCCAGACCGGCAATGCCTGCCAGACCCTGTGAAAAGGCAACCGTCTGCGCGATACCGGTCATGGCCGCAGCGGAATTCGCACCGAAAGTGGCCAGGGATACCATGGCCGCGGCAGTCGCCCAGGCCGATGCAATCGTCGCTGCCTGGACCACCGATGCCGCCGTCGCTGCTGCCGCCAATCCTTTCGCGATGGCGGCTCCGAGGATCTGCTGAACCTGCCAGTCGATCAGGATCTTCAGCATCTGGCGCCCTAGAGACTTGAAAACGTCCTCCGCGGAGGAGATCCCGAGGATCATGTCGGAAATCCCGCTCGAGAGACTGTCCCATACGGCACGGTACAGGTCCGTCTGTACGGAAAACCAGGTCTTGTTCGCGGCGGTCATCATCTCGCGGTAGAGACTGAAATAACCCTGTTCGGCCTCTTGCTGGGCCAGAAAGAGCGCCGTCTTCTGGTTCAGGAATTCGGCATAACCGGCCAGGTCACGCTGGCGCTGGAGGGCCGACAGCTGGTCCTCAACGAGCTGCCCGCTTTCGACATACTCCTGGATCTTGGCCTGTTTGTAGCGTTCGATCTCGAGCTCCTTTTCCGCCCGCGCCCTCGAGAAATCCAGCTTCTTGCCCTCGGTGATCTGATACTGGATCCCGGAGTCGTTGAGCATCTTGAGGATCTCGTCCCGTTCCGCTGCTGTCGCGGCGATCCATTTCTTTCCCAGATCATCGAAGAGTGTTCCCATGGAACCGAGCTTGTCCCGTATCTCCTTTTCCAGTTCGTCAAAGAAGACGCCGGGCCCTGTTCCCACACCGATCTGCAGGTCCAGGGAAAAATCGCCCAGCTCGAGGATCCGGGAGGCAAAGTCCTTGCGCATCTCCACAAGGTCGTTCATTTTCTTCTGCTCCCGATCGAGCTCTTCCTTGTCCAGCTTGGCCAGCTTTGCCTGGTAGGATTCCGCCAGCCTTTCCCTGTCCTGGCTGTAGGTCGCACTCGCCTTCCTCACCGACTCTAGCTTTGCCGTCTGGTCCTGATACCAGTATTCGAGCTGCTCCCGCTCCGTCTTTGTCGTCTGGATCCATTCGGACCGGACGTCGTTGTGGAAGTCCTCGGCCTGGGACTGCAGTTTCTTGAAGGTTTTCTCTCCCGATGAATCGGCTATGGAAAAGTTCTCCTTCGCGGTCTTGCCGAACCCCTTCAGGAGGCTGGAGGCCTTCTTCACGGGAGCCGCCGTTTCCCCGGCAGCCGCGGCCACCGATTTGACGGAATGGGCGATCTCCCGGATGGCCTTGTCTGCCTTCTCGTCTGCCAGCATCTGCTGGACCTGGTCCCTGAATCCCGCGACCTTGTCCCCGATCCCCGGAAGGATCGAAAGGAAACGGGAGGCGTAATCGAGTACGGCTGCAATCGCAGTCAGTACCGCGATCTTGATGGAGCTCCAGGCCTGCGCCGTGGCGAAGGTTAGATCCTCCCAGGCGCTCTTCATCCAGGCAACGACCGGATTCCAGCTCCTGTAGACAAGGTAGGCGATGCCGCCCAGGGCAGCCCCGGCGGCGATGAGGGGCAGAAGCGGAACGATAGCGGCTGCAGCGGCTACCGCAAGGCTCACCAGAGCCGGAACCATGGCTCCAACGATTGCCCCCGTGACGATCATGATGGTGGCCTGCAGGCTTTCCGGGATCATCTTGTCCAGGGCTTCGCGAATTCCGTTGTTTCTCACCGCATCCGCGAACTCGCTCATCCAGTCCACGGCACCCTGGAGCTTCTTTTTGAGATCCAGTGACTCGACGATGCGGTCGCCCAGGGACCTCATGACCGAACCGATATTGTCAGACAAGGTCGACCAGAGCCCCGAGAGGGTCCTGGACTGTTTGTCCATCATCCCGCCGAACCGGGAATTCATCCCCTCGATGATGGCGCTGATCCCGGCTGCTGCCGGGATGGCGTTCTTCTGGGCAAGCTTCATCGCTTCGGGGATGGAAACCCCGATCTTTTCGGCCAGCATCTCCCAGCCCGGGATGCCCAGTTCGGCCAGCTGGTTCATCTCTTCCGCGGAGACCTTTCCCTTGGCCTGCATCTGTCCCAGGGCCCGGGTGATCCGATCGATTCCCTCGGTGCCTGCTCCCAGTCCGGCCGATGCGTCGCCTACGGACGTCAGCATCGGGATGATCTCCTCGGCGCTGAAGCCGAAAGCGAGGAGTTTCTTCGAAGCGTCCAAAAGACCGGGGAGGGTGAAGGGAGTCCGTGCCGCAAATGATTCCAGCTCTCCGATGAAGGCGTTTGCCGCCTCCGCGGATCCCAGGAGGGTGGTGAAGGCGATCTTCGTCTGTTCCATATCTGCGGCCATGGCGACGGCTTTGGCTCCCACCAGGCCCATGGCCGCCGTCAGTCCGGTAAAGACCTTGGTTACGCTGCTCGAGAGGGCTTTTGCCTCCGGCCCCAGCTGCTTGCGGATCGCATACTGGATGCGGTCGATCCCCTTATTGAAGCCGCTCGTATCCAGACCAAGCGTGACGACCATTCCGGCAATGCTCTGACCCAACCCCTTCCCCTCCCTTCTCCCGGTCTCAGACTCCGAACTGGCGCTTCAACTGCTCCCATTCCAGGCGTTTTTCCTTGCCCGTCCGCACATCTTGCCTGGAACCCTCCCTGCGACCCAGCAGTTGCCTGGGCGTCACAGGCCGTTTCAAACGTCCCGAGTAGTTCACGATATGGGCAACAGCCCAGGCCATTTGTTCCTCTTCGCGTTCCTGCCTCCATCGGTATCCCTCGACGAGAACAAGAAACTCGCTAGGCGTCAGCCGATAGAATTCGAAGGGCTTCAGGCCCAGGGGGCCATAGGCCACAGGCTCTGCCCCGGCCAGCCATTCGGAAAAGGAGGAGACGGTCTTTAGACCGTCCCCTCCTGAGCGTTTCCCCCTTTTTCCCCTTCGCCCTCCCTGGGGGCCCGGAAGAGGCCGGAAGCCGCGATCGCCCTGGAAACGACGGACATCAGCGAAGCCAGGTCCCCGTCCTCCTCCAGGTATTTCGTCATCATGTTGCCAACCCGTTCCTTCGTCAGTCCGCGGTCTTCCCACTTGAGGCCGGCCCAGAGGAAGTTCCTCATAGCCCGGAAGCCGAGGTTCTCTTCCTGCAGCAGGTTCACGATTCCGGTTCCCATGGCCTCCTCGAGGTCGGAAAGGGCGTTGACGTCGAAACGGAGGCGGCGGGGTTTGTCGAAGAGTTCGAAAGCCACCATTGGAAGCATTCGGCTCAATCCCCTTTCGGACTAGGCCGCGACCTTCGCCAGAGCTCCGGCGCCCGTAAGCGTTCCCTTTGCCGTTGCTTCGCCGTCGTGCGGGGCCTCGTAGCTGAAGTCCGTGACGATCGCCGGGCCGGTGTAGGTAGCCCCCGCGGGTGTCGCCAGCTGCACCTGGACCTTCTCTCCGGCAAGCCAGGCCGTTTCCAGGGCTACCAACCCCGCGTCCGATTCGATGAGAAGGCTGTCGAACTCAAGCGACCAGTTCTTCAGCCCCGCCAGGGATTCCTTCCACCCGTTCGAGTCCTTCGAGCTCACGTCGATCTCGTCGGTTCCCCCGTTAAGGGTTCCGCCTCTCTGACCGCCGACTGCCGTATAGACCGGGACCGCCTCCGTTCCCGTGTTCACCTTGACAATGAAATCCACGCCGCTCACGCCTTGCGACATTCCCTGATCCCTCCTTTTCTACCTGTCCCGTTCGGGCATGGAATCGCCCACCTTGATCCGGAGACGGACCGCACCATGCCGGGTCACGCCGTCTTCCTCCGACCAGACTTCCGCCATATCCACCTGAGCGATCACCGGGTAAAATCCCCAGGCCGACAGATCCAGGGGAATTGCGGTAACCAACCGAACGATGCTGTCCATGATGCCCTTCGCTTCCGAGAAGCCTCTGTACCGGCTCCAGATATGGAGCGTGTGGGTCAGTTCCGAACCGGTCAGGTTCTTTCCCCCGAATTCGGATTCCGTGTCTTCGCCCAGAACGACATACGGAAATGCCGAATTGTCCGGAACCGCGTCGTAGACAGGAACCGTCAATCCGTTTGAGAGCAGGGCGAAGAGAGCCTTCTGAACTGGAAGGGCCGCCGATCGTCTCTTCATTTCGCCTCAACTCCCCCTCTCACCGCCTCCTTGATCCTCTTTTCGAAATGCGCCCGTTCTCCCTCCCAGGCGGGAAGAAGAAACGGACGGGCTGCGACGAACCGACCGTTTCTGGCAAGGTGTCCGAATTCAACCAGGTGAGCGAGGGGATGGACGCGTCCCTTCCACCTCGGACCGACTTCCGCCAGGAGACGCTCTTTCTTCAGACTGACCCGTATCGACTTCTTCAGGACCCCCGTCCTGACCGGGACCCGGTCTTTTGCCCCCCGTTGAACGGCTCGCGCTGATTCGACCACTGCGGCTTCAACCCGTTTCAGGACCGAGGATCTGACCATGTTCAGGACCCGGATCGTCTGCTCTGTCCCTTTGATCGAGACCCTTGCCGAATTACGCATTGGCCAGCACCTCGCAGAGGCACAGCAGGAAGCGCTTCTCTCCGCCCATGGCCTGAACGTCGAGGATCCCGTAGGTGATCCCCTCCGAGGAAATTCGCATCGACGGGGTCACCCCCGATCGCCAGCGCAGTGTGATCTCCGTGGTGGCCGAAGGGCTGACCTGCTGGGCCTGCCATCTTTCCCGCCCCGTTATGGGAGCGATCCCGGCCCAGACCGTTGCCACTTCGGACCATTGCTCGGAAAACCCGCCCGCTCCGTCCGGGCTGGCCCCGACCGATAGAAGCGTCACTCGGTGCCGAAGATCGCCAATTTTCGGCCGGCTCATGCCGGCACCACCCGATCTGGCCAGAGGAGCATCTCGAAGCCCTGGGGGACCTCGTTCACGATGTTGCCGACATTAACGCTCTCCCGGTGCTCGTACCAGTGACCGATCAGCAGAAGCATGGCCTGTTTCCATCTGGCCGGAACGGTCTCGGTTCCCGCGGTTATGGTGATGGTTACTGCGTCATAGCCCCTTGCCGCTCCATCCGGCCAGGCATCCACCACTAACCTGTCGTCCGCTGCAAGCCGGAATGTCCCCTCGGTCAACCTGACCTCGGATCCGTCCTCCAGGACACAAACGATCGACGCGACACTCTTGACCGGAAGAAGAGGAAATCTGTAGGGCGTCTCCGGATAGCGATCCAGGAGGATTTCAAACTGCCGCTCCGGGATCATCCTTCCCAGGAACGTTTCTGCCGCCTCCCGGGCCGCGGTGATCAGAGTGCCGATGAGTGTGTCATCCTCGGCGCTTTCGACTCGAAGATGAAGTTTTGCCTCTTCCAGCGCCAGTGGTTCCGCTGTCGGTGATGTCTTTTGCCGCCACATCGCCCTCCTTCACCTCCCCGGCCGATTCCAGACTTTCTGCCAGCCCTCTCTCGACCGCATACCTTCCGTAGTTTTCGGAGACGTCGACCTCTATCCCGGGATCGAGCTCCCGTTTGTTGTAGCCTCCCTCCCACCAGATGCAGGCTTTCAGGATCCTGATCTTCACTCCGATCCCTCCTTCCGAAGGAAAAGCGGGGGCATTACTGCCCCCGCTTCATCACCCGGTCGCGTCAGGCTATGCGGCAGCCTCACACTTCACGAGCTTGATCGCCTCGGAATCCTTCAGGAACCCGCCCACTCGCATGGTCGTGTAGAACCCGACGTAGGGCTTGTTCGTGTAGGGATCCCGGAGCATCCGGATGCCCACGCGGTCCACGATCGTGTAGCCGGCGCGGAAATCCCCGAACGCAATGGCGTAGGCATCGGCCGCCACGTCCGGCATGTCCTCGTTCTCCGTCACCGGATAGCCGAGAAGCGCAGAGGGAACGCCCGCCTGGAGCCCCGGCTGCCAGAGGTAGTTGTCGTCCGCGTCCTTCCATTTGCGGATCTTGGCCAGGGTCAGGCCGTTGAGCATCCACCTTGCGTTGCCCCGGTGCCCCGCCTTGAGGGCATGGACCACGTCGATCAGAAGATCTCCCGGATCCGTCGCCGGCAGTCCGTCCGCCACCCCGGTCCTTAGGTACTGCAGGCTTCCGAAGGCCCGGGTCCCGTCCGCGGTGAGGGCGGTCGTGTACGCCAGGAAGCCCTTGGGCTTGTTCGTTCCGTTCCCGGTCGTGAAAGCCGCATTCTCCGCGAGGGTGAACGCGTCGCGCAGCTCGGCCGCAAGCCAGGCCTCCACATCGAAGAACAGATCGTCGAGAGCCCTCTGCGTCGCCTGGGGATAGGCGTAGATCTCCCCCATGTAGGGCGTCAGTTCGGCCAGGCTCGGCGTGTTCGTAGCCGCCCGGGCGTCCGTTTCACCGACCCACCCGGAAGTCGCGCCGTGCTTGTTCACGAGCTCCTTGTACTCCCCGCCTCCGACCGTGAGGACCCGGCAGACGTTCCGCATGGGCGTCGCTTTCTGCAGGAGGCTGTAGACTTCCCGATTGAGGTTCTCGGGAACCGCGTACCCTCCATCCCCTTCCACGCTCGTCTGGATCGCCTTCAGCTGCAGGTCCGCCAGGCCGTCTTCCAGTCCCTTGCGCACCCACTTCATGAAGGCCCNCTTGTGCTCCGCCTTCACCGGATCCTCGTTCCCGTTCACGAGCCCGGGCCGGTTCAGCTTCGCCTCTAGCTTGGCCTTTTCCTCGTCGAGCCGCTTCAGATCCGCGTCGATCTTCGCAAGCTTCGCCTCGAGCTCCGCGTTGTTGTGCCCCGTCTTCTTCAGCCCTTCGAGCCGCTCGTCGTTCGTCTTCTTGTATTCCTCNNGAACGCCCGGGCAAGCTCGTCCAGGATCTTCTTCAGTTCCGGATCCATTCGCTTATCCCTCCCTCATCAGATTGAGTAACCGCGTGGCCCCGGCTAGGATGGCCTTCTCCTCAGCCTCCCGCTGCAGGACGTCCCGCACCCGGGCGATAACGCCCTTCGCCTCGGAACGTGAAAGGGATCCTGCCTCCCGCAGGTATTCCTCCACATCCCGGACCGTCCTTAGGTCCTCCATGGCCTTGACCGTCCTCACCCTCGCCTGTTCGTTGGCGGGGAATGTGACCAGACTGATTTCCCACAGGTCCACCTTCTTCAGGACCCTCACGTCCCTTTCGCCCTCCTTGCGGTAGTAGCGCTCGAGGGCGTTGTACCCGATGGATAGCCCGTTCAGGGCCCCGGCCTTCAGGAGAACATGAGCTTCCGCCGCCCGTGCTACCCCGTTGACCAGAAGGCTGCCTTTCACCCAGAGGCCGTGCTCGTCTTCCTTCAACTCCGGCCACGTTCCGATGGGCTCGTCCATGTTGTGCTGCCAGAGCATGGCCGGGGATCTCGCCTTCAGGGAATCGGCAAAGGCGCCGGCTTCCACGACGTCATCCCACCAGTCGACGACTCCAAACACACTGGCATAGCCGGTGAAAGTCCCTGCATCGTCGACGCTTTTCAGTTCGAAGGGGCAACTAATCCTTTCCCTGGCCATCGCCGTCCTCCTTTTCTTCCTCGTCCGTTCCCGTGAGGCGCATGTTCTTCGGGCTCATGTATTCGTCTCCGCCTTCCCTAGGGTTCATGTTTTCCTTGGCTCTCACCTCGTTAGGCGACATGATGCCGTTCTGGATCGCTACCTGGTATGCGGCATAGCGGTTTTTCACGTCTCCGCGCAGGAGTCCGTCCACCAGGAATTCCGTGTAGATCTCTTGGCTCTCCGCGGGGAGAAGCAGGTCCCTCCAGAAGACCGACTCGAACCGCTTCAACCAGGGTAGGAGCGTGTATTGAACGAAGCCCAGACTCATGTTCTCGATGCCGCTTCCCCAGCTGGTGGCCTTCTCCGTGCTCTGGATCATGTGGAGAGGAACCCGGAAGATCCGTGCGATGTCCTCCACCTGGAACGCCCGGGTTTCCAGATACTGCATGGTTTGATGCGACATCGTCAGAGCAGAGAACTTCATTCCTTCCTCAAGGACGGCCGTCTTTCCGCTGTTGGCCCCTCCGTAATTCGAAAGCCAGGTTTCCCGCAAGCGATCCAGGGCCTGCTGCGAGAGTTTTCCCGGATGCTCCAGGACTCCAGTGGGCAGTGCCCCGTTCTTGAAAACCCGAGAACCATGCTTCAGGGTCGTCAAGGCCAAACCAACTGTGTCGCGGTGATAGAGGATCGGGCTTATCCCGCGGACCCCATCCAGGGTCCGGTACCGGATATGGAGGACGTATGCCCTCCCCACGGTCTCCTGGTGACCATCCTTGAAGGAAATCCGGTAAGCCAGAGACCAGTCGGGAAGCTGTTCCACCGTCACCTGGTCCGGGTTCAGGGGCAAAAGCTCCCTCACGATCCCTCGGCCGTCCATCACCTTGTAGGCGTAGAAATTCCCCCGCAGACAGAGGTGCTGCATGGCCATTTCCCTGAATTCCTGCGAGGTTTGCCACTCGTTGGGAGCCCATCCAAGCAGCTTCCACAAGGGATGGTCTGAAGCTTCCTCTTTTCCGCGTCCATCCGGCATCCGTCGATAGACCTTCAAAGGCAGTTGAGCGACGGATTCGGCCAGGATTCCCACACAGGAATAGACCGCTGAGCATTTCATGGCCGTATCTGGCGATACGAACTCACCACTTTCTGATTCCAAGCCTCCCGTCAGGGCTAATCTCACCAGGTCCAGAAACCCCGGAGAGGGCGCCGATTTCCTTTTGAAGCGATTCCAGAACGACATGTTTTCCCCCTCCTGAAAAGCAAAAGAGCTGCCTCGATAGGCAGCTCTTTTGCTTTTTTGGCTTTCATTGAATTAATAATTAGTGGTTATACACATCGCAATTTCTATCAAACCAAAGAACATAAAAGACGTCTTTTTCCATAAAACCAACCATTGGTTTATTTTCGTGAAAACGAAAGGCTATTATTTTTTTACCATTAGCGATCTCAGGCCTCTCTACCCGCAGGCCCTTCCTTATTGTTTCACAACCCAAACCATGGATATTTGTCCTCATCAATTCGTTCCAACTGAGATCTTTCCGCCTATAAATTGCTTCAGCAAAAGACATTTTTTCTTCTCTTGTGCAGTCAGAAAAACAGCGATTCCTTTGAACATAACGAAGAGAGAACAATGGTGGATTATCTAGGAAAGACGGAGGATTTTCTGTGCGCTCTTTTATGTTTGCTTGAAATCTCCCTCTACCATGCTCGCCTTGTCTTTCCTTAATTTTCTTGCCCATTCTCTTCAACCAGGTTTTTAAAAAATTCTGCCATTTCCGGAGTCGGTATTTCTTCATTAAGCTTGCTGCAATGATTTTGCCAGGTTGGTTCGCTATGAGTTAGATTCCTTAGTTTTGAAGCAGAATATTGTCCGTACACATCATAAACAGCATCTAGCAATTCTTTCTGTTCGTCTGAAAGTGCCGCAATATCACCCGGGCCTTCTTTTAAGATCACGCCATTCCTATATCTTTTGAATTGCCTATACACTGTTGGAACTACTGGGCCATGCATCCAAGCTTGGATTGGCTCTTCAAAGAGTTTGTTTTTAAGTAAAACCAAAGAAAAGCCTTGAGCATAATATAGGAGTTTTTGAAGTTTCATATTTGTCATTACATCGCCACTGTCGACATCAGATTTCATAATCAAATACGCAGCGACGTCAAGGGCACTCGCCATATTTTCACCCCCCTGGTTATTATTTAGCTAAAGGGAAGGAAAGTGCAAGCGCATTCGGAAACAATCATATGACGACCGGCTCTCTTTCCTCGTACACGCTAGGGGCCTCTTCCTCTCCGAATAAAGCCCTCGAAACCGACATGATCAGGGCAACCACACCGTCGATCTTCTCCCGACTCTTTCCTTTGTCCGGCTTGATGTTCCCGGCCGGATCCATGGTGGCAGTGACGTTGTCGACCATCCACCGCATGACGGGGTTGCCGTCATGAACGATCCTCCCCTGGAAGATAAGAGCCTCCAGCTGTTTCATGGGCGGCGACATGGACGCGAAACCCTGACGAACGGGAACAACCGTCAGGTCCTTCTCCTGCAGGTTCGTCGTGATCTGCGTCGCGTTCCAGGGATCGAAGGCGATCTCCTTCGGCTGATGTCTTTCGGCAAAGTCCAGGATCTCCTTCTCGATCCAGGCGTAGTCGATCACGTCTCCAGGAGTGGCCGTCATCCAGCCGTCCCTGACCCAGGCGTCGTAGGGGACGCGGTCTTTCCTGACCCGTTCCTCCATGTTCTCCTTTGGAACCCAGAAACGCTGGGTCACAAAAAACCGCCCATCCTCCAGGGGAAAGAGAAAGACTGCTGCCGCCACGTCCCGAATGTTCGCCAGGTCAAGACCGGCAAAGAAGGAACAACCCTTCAGTTCCTCGGGATCCACCTGCCCTTTGCAGGCGTCCCATCTGGCGAGATCGAGCCATCGCGTTTCCGCGCTCGTCCAGATGTTGAGACGATACCGCTTAAAAGCGTTCTGCAGCGAAGGCTTGTTCTGTGCCTCCCGGCATTCTGCAGCAAAGGCCTCTTCGTCGATGGTGACCCCCATGGAGGGGTTGGCCTTCCTCCAGGTCTTTGGGTCCGTCCAATCGTCAACGGGTCCCTCGTTCGGGTCCTCGTTCGCCGCCCGGATGAAGGCGAAGAAAGCCTCGTCCTCAATGATTCCCTTTAGGATCTGCAGCGCGTACTCGTGCTGCTCCCAGCAGATGCTCTGCCGATCGAACCCGGCCGTGGTGATCGAAGCGTGGAGGGGCTGCCTCCTTGATGCTCNCCCATACCTTAGTGTGTCAAAGAGACTCCGGCTCTTCTGGGCATGCAGTTCGTCGAAGATGAGCCCGTGGATGTTCAAGCCTTCCTTCGTCGGGACATCCGCAGACAGAGCCCGATAAACGGAGTTTGTCTTCCGATGCAGGATCGTCTTCCTGCTCCGAATAACGGTCAGCCGCTTCCTCAAGGGCGGAGATCCGGCCACCATCCTTTCCGACTCCCCGTAGACGATGGAGGCCTGCTCATGGTCCGCTGCCGCGGCGTAGACTTCGGCTCCCGGCTCGTCATCAGCCACCAGGAGGTAAAGCCCCAACCCTGCACCGAGCTCCGATTTGCCGTTCTTCTTCGGGATCTCGACGTAGGCGCTCCTGAAGCGCCTGAAACCGCTCCGCCGCTTCCAACCGAAAAGGGGCATCAGGACGTCGTTTTTCTGCCAATCGAGAAGCGTGAAGGGTTTGCCTGCCCATTGCCCCTTCGTGTGTCGAAGGAAACGTTCGAAAAAAGTGACAACCCGATTCGCCGCATCCTGATCGAACCAGCACCCGCCCAGAACCGCTTTCTCATCTGCCGAACTTCGGATCCAGGAGGACCATCCCTCCTCCCGGGCGACTTTCAGGAGAGATCTCAATCGCCCTACGTAAGCCATCGGCTCTCACCGCTGACAGAGTCATCCAGATTCGGCATCTTCTTCCTCTCTTCCTTCAAGCCTTTCAACCGTCATCCGACAGTAATCCTCGCTTCTTTCAATCCCGATCCATCGTCGCTCGCTCCTCTCGCAAGCGACCGCCGTCGTCCCGGACCCCATGCAGTTGTCCAGTACAAGCCCTCTGGTGTTCGTGTAGGTCTTGACCAGCCATTCGAAAAGCCGCAACGGCTTTTCCGTGGGATGGGCAGTCTTTCTCCCGTTCCCGAATCTGAGGACGCTCCTCGGATACCGGACCCCCTCGTTCTNGGATTTCTCCTCCCGAGGTCGGCCNNGGTAGATTCCCCCCTTCCTCGCCGTGTAACGTCGCCTGTACGGTTTTCCTGGTATCATCTGCGGGTTGTAAACGGGAAGAATTCGGTAGAAAACAAGGATGTTCTCGTGCGCCCTTAGAGGCATCTTCTTTGCGTTCAAAAACCCCAGGGCGCAGGTTTTCTCCCAGATGAGCTCGTACCGGAAAAACTTCCTGGCCGCCTGGATCAGGTCCGTAGCAAAAGGCTGCTGAGCGGTCAGGACAACCGTTCCGTTCGGCTTCAAAAGCCGCCAGTACTCCCGCCAGAGCGGTTCCATGGCAATCCTTTTGTCCCATTCCAGATCGGTTGTTCCATAAGGAAGATCACAAAGGATCAGATCGAAGATCCCTGGGCGCATGGCCGGCATGATCTTGAGGCAATCTCCCTGCAGGAGAGTGCCCAAGGAAGTCTTGAAAAATGGTTGATATTGTCTGTTTGTAAACATATAGCCTTTGACACCTCCACATGGTAATATATCGGAGGTGTCGCACTCGGTGCGGGCCATGAAAAGAACCCCTGGGACCATCCGGTGAGGCGCCGGGTCCCAGGGGTTCGTCCATTCCGCCTGCTCGAAGAAGAGCTAACGACATTATGATGTCGCTAACTTTCCTCCCAGGAGCCGGCGAAAATCGTTTTCTTCGTCATCATCCTCATCCTTCGGGAGCACCATCCTTGCTCTCGAAGACGGCGTCAAACCGAACTCGGTGCAGAAAGCCCGCAAGAATTGAAGGTATTGCTTGGCCACAAGCACTTCGGGCCGCAAGGTGGTGTTGGTTGATCCATTTTTGTTCGTGTACTCGTAGGTGAGCCCTTCCGATGAGAGAACCGCTTCTGCCGCTTGCCAACGGGCATACGCCTGGCAATAGGCCGCCAGGGCCGACCGGTCCACTCGAGTCAGAAGTCCAAGTTTATTCAGTTCCGGTGCAACCCGCATCCACTCAACCTTCGCAGTCTCCTCCAGCCAGGGAGGACAGGTCGGGATCCTGCCATCCGGTTGCGGGATATCCATCTCTATCCTTCTTTTGCCTGGATTGCCCTCGAGGATTTTCAATGCGGGCGGTTTGGGTTTTCTTCCGACGACCATTTTTACCCCCCCTCGTTCATTTCGCGGTCACGCGCGTTTAAGCCAACCGGCGTTGCCATTACTGGCTTCGCTGGACTTTTGACTCCCCCCTCCCCCGCCGATGACGATCGTTCAATGACTTCGTCGAGTGGCAGGACCAGCAGAGCGCCTGGAGGTTGTCCCAAGCCAGTGGTGAACCGCCTTCCTTGATGGGCTTGATATGGTCCACGATGATCGACGGGTTGACTCGCCCTTCCTTCAGACACTCCTCACAGAGGGGGTGTTGTCTCCTGTAAAACGCTCTGAGCTTTTTCCATCTTTGGGTGTTGTAAAACTTGTCTGTTGACTGCCTGTTAGCGTTCACCCCGGCGTTTCTTTCCCTTTCGTGCTTTGCACAGTAAGCATGTTTTCTATCTACCAACACACCGCAACCGGGGTATGCACAGGGCTTTTTGGGCGAAAAAGGCATGATTTTAGCCTCCAATTTCCTTTATCTACATTGTGAGAAATTCGCAGGATCAGCCACATCTTTAGTTGCCGTGCCTGTTTTCTCCCTCTGGCAAGGAAGCTGAGAGAGGTGAAAACCGGCCCGTTTCCGATAAAGTTAAAAATCGACAGGTTTGATTTAACAATACCGAGGACTAATAACGTAATTTAATATAAACATCATCTATCTCGTCCTGCGTGAACCCGATATAGGCCAGGGTTACCGCGGGAGAGGAATGGTTGAATATCCGCTGGAGCTTCGTGAGGTCAACCCCTTTCCGGTAGCTGTGATACCCGAAAGTCTTTCTGAGTGTATGCGTCCCTATCCTGTCCCTGATTCCCACACTGCGGGCCGCGTCGCTCAGGACATAGTGAGCCTGGCGCCTGGTGATCGCCTTAGGGCGCTTCTGAGAATCCCTCTTCCTGGACATGAACACCGGAGCATCATCGCTAACCTGCAAGGCGTTCAGGTATTTCCGGAGAGCCGACCTTGCCTCCTTGTTCAGAAGGATGACCTTTGCCTTTCCGGTCTTCTTCTCCCTCAAAGCAATCCGGTCCCGAATGACAACCCGGCTCCCTTTTCTGTCGGCTACATCCTTCACTCTCAGGGAAAGAAGGTCCGAGATCCTCAATCCCGTGTAGAGCCCCAGGATAAAAAGGGTATAATCCCTTTGGTTATGCTCCCGGAGAACTTTCTTCATCTTGTCGATCGAAGCCAGGCTCCGGAGAGGCTGGACAAATTCCACGAATCTCACCTCCAAAACGAAACCCCGGATCCCTCATGAGAGGAACCCGGGGCCGGACCAAGGGGGGTGAACCCTTTCCGAGTGTCGTCAGCTTACATAAAACCATCCTTTAAAAGACCGAGCAAGCGACCCTGAATCCGCGCTATCACTCGCTTTTAGCTCTTTTATTTACCGCTCTTCAATCACTCGGCAAGAGCTCCAGTTCTCCCTTGGGAATGAGAAGGGCGCCTCTAGCAATCGAGGTCACCACCTCGTGACGCCGGCGCTGTACCGTGTCAGGGCTTACTCCGTGCTTTTCAGCGATCCTGGACAGCTGTGCCTCCCCGGCCAGCCTGGAGATCCCGCCGCTTTCCACCCAGACGATATGGTCCAGAAAGATCTTCCAGCTGCTTGGGCAGGCTTCCTTGTAGGCTTTGGCCATTTCCACCAGCACTTCCCATCCGCCGCATCGGTCCACGGCATCCTGGATCGTTTCCGCCCGGATCAGGCAGGATTCCTGTTCCGCGGTCGCCTTGCCCCCGCTGACTCGAACCTCGCTGACGGGCGCCCCCTCCCGATGAAGCATCATCAAAAGGTCCTCGAATGTCGGGGCCGGGATCTCTCCCACCAGGACCCGAAGGCCCTGCGGGTGAGACCGGAGAAGCAGTTCGATGACAGCCTCGAGCGTTTCCTGCAGTTTCCAGTGGCTCACCCTTCCCCCTCCTTCACGCTTCCCTGATCTCGAATCCCTGGAGGACTTCCCAGTCGCTCAGGGAAATCCTCCAGCCTGCCCTGGACCTGAAAAGAAAATGCCGTGTTCGAAACCCTCTTTCCACACCTTCAAGAAAGACCGTCAGCGGATCCTCCTGCGACAATCCCGGGATCGGCCCGAACTGGGGCCCCTGGGATTTCGCCCGAATCCTGTACTTTCCTCCGATCTCAAGCTCCATCGGAATTCACCGTCCCGTGGATCCCAAACCACCCAATCCCCGGACCGATTCCTGAAGCTCCTCGACTTCCTCCCAAACGATTTCATAGACACGCGAGATGACAGCCTGTCCGATTCGGTCACCTCGGGCAATATGAAGGGCCGATACCGACGCGTTCCGGATCAGCACCTTCACCTCGTCGCGATACCCGCTGTCGATCGTCCCGGGAGAATTCGGGAGAAGATACCCCAGGTACTTCAGAGCCCAACCGGACCTCGGACGAATCTGGATTTCCCATCCCTCGGGGATCTCCACGGCGATCCCCGTCCTCACCGCAACGGTCGAATAAGGCGCCACCCATGTATCCTCCAGGGCATAAATGTCCGCCCCGGCATCGCCCGGATGAGCATAATTCGGAACGATGGCCTCGGGAACCAGCTTTCTGAAACGCACCGGAATCTTAACCGTCATTGATTCTCCTCCCTTTTCAGAACGGAATATCGGCCAGTACTTCCTGCCGGACGTTTCCGCGGTCCTGTTTGCCGGCTCTCTTCCTGGGGTCCCTGGCAAACCGGTAGTCTTCCGCGCAGATCCCGCACCAGGCCCCCATTTCTCCCAGTCGGGAGACGATCCTCTGTCCCTGGTCCCCCATGCGAGAGACCAGGTCCACGATGTTTTCCGCGTTTGTCGTGATCACGGTCTGGAGACGATTCAGATACCGATGGTTGACGATCATGTAAAGCCTTTCACCGACCCATTCGGTGAGGCGTTCCGCCCCCAGATCGTCCAGGGCAAGGAACTCGGCTTTCTTCACCGCATCCATCGCGCCGCTCCCCTTCCCTGTCGAGACGGCACTCCTCAAATCGTCCAGGAGATCCGGGACTGGGACGAAAAGAGCCGATTTCCCGGAATTCACCCGGGCATTTACCATGGCCGCCGCCAGGTGAGTCTTACCGACCCCGCTCCCTCCTGAAAAAATGAGGCTGTTTCCGTCGGAAACCGCCGCCAGGGCCATCCCCTTAGCCTTCAGGATGTCCGGAGACAGACCTGAAGTCCGGTAGGTCTCGAAGGTGCACCCCACAAGGCGTTCCGGCAAACGGGCACTCTTCAGGGCCCTTTCGGCGGAAGCCTGCAGGTCTGCACTCGAGCGGGCGCCACATTTTCCCCACCTCACGACATAGATCCGCCCTCCATCCCCGTAGGGCTCGCAGTAGGCTCCTGGGCGCAAACCCTTGTGGGGGCAACTCTTCACCCCCGAACAGGTCAGGTGACAGTTCTCCGCGCCTTCGGCCAGGAGGAAGTCCCTGCGGGGAGAGTGAAGCTGCCAGGGTTCGGCCTCGGGCCAGATTCCCCGGACGTATTTCAGGGCCCTTTGCTCCAGTGGGGGTCGGGATGAGATTCGAGATCCCGCCTCCGAAAGCGCAGGGATGGCTGCCATGACGTCCCCTACCCGCTTTTCGCCCAGGCTTCGGCTTGCTTCACCCATTTCGGATCCAGCCTCCTTTCGGTTTTCCGCCCCGTCACCTTCCCCGCACCGGAAGACCTCTGATTCTTGAGAACATCCCAGATGTAGTGCCAGGTGAGCTCGCTTGGTTCCCTCGGATGTGAGCCCGGCTTCCTCGGGTTCCTGAACCGTTCCAGAGCCTTCGTGATCGTTTCCTGGACCCGTGACGGGACGTGAATCTTCTCCAGGGCTTCGATCCTGGACAGTTCCTCCCGGGTGATGCCCTGCCTCCCCGTCTTGAGCAGGAAAAGGTCAAAGGTTTCTCTGAATGCCGCGGGAACCTCTTCCCGCTTCACCTCGGGTTTTTCCTGATAGGGGATTCCCTGAGAGGCGGGGGCAGGGGTATCCGATGATCCCGAATCGTCGACCCCCTTTTCTCCCGCGGAAGCGCCCGCTTCCGAATACAACGTATTCGGTATCTTTTCTTGTTCTTCTGGTACTACTTGGGGTGACTGACAGTCACCCCCCGGTGACCACCAGTCACCCCTATCGGGAAAACAGGGGTGACTGCCAGACACCCCTCCCCTTCNTTCAGCCTTCGTTTTGAATCCGATAAGGGTGTAAAGGTTGGCCAATTGCCTCGATGTCCCCGCGCGGTAGGCCGGAGATTTGCGGATCACCCTGATCTCCTCCAGTTTCTGGAGGGATCTCTGGACCTGCCGCTCGGAACAACCAGCACTTTTTGCGATGGTTCCTATGGAGGGAAAACACTCCCCTTCCCTGGAAGCGAAAGAGCAGAGGACGACATAGACCATTCGCTCGTATATAGACAGCTCCGTTTTCAGAAGGGCCGTTTCGACTCGGAAGTCCTGGAAACGCCGTTTGTCTTCGATTTGAATATGAGCCAGCTGGTTTGGGTTTGAAGAAACGTTTTCCGTCATAATGCCTCGAGACCAACGGCCTGGTATTCCCCCACGGCCGCTTGGATAAAACAGGAAAGGTCGGCGCTTTCTTCCTCTTCCTTCTCGTCCGCCCATGCCGCAAGATTGCTCAAATGCCTTACGGTCCAGAATTTCCTGGAATCCACGGGGCACCTGTCCCCGTCGCATAAGGATCGAATCAGGCCCCTGACATCCGCTGCGTTCATCAGGAGGTTCATGCCACGGCCCTCCTTCCGGCCATGAGCATCGCCACATAGTCCCTGCCCTTGGGAGTTACCAGAGTTTTCATGCAGGTGCGGGGTTCCCCTTCGATGACCTTGTTGACGCGAATCACCCTGAAGCGCTTGGCATCGATGTGCTCCTGGTGGGGAACCCAATACCCGTCCAGGCGGTAAAGGACTCCCATCCCGCCAAGGGCTTCGAAGATCTTCCTGGGCCCCGTGCCGAAACGGGCCAGTTCCTTCCCAAGAGCCTGCAGGGACATTTCCGACCCTTCCGGAGCCGTAACCTCCCAAGCCAAAGCCTTGGGTGCCAAGCTGCGGTTTTCCATTTCGAGGAAGGCCCGTTGCTCCTCCAGTTCGGCCGCAAGGCGCAGGGCCTCGGGAAGGGTCTTCGGGATCCGGAAGGCGGGGCCTTGGTTCAGTTCCCTTTCCATCCGGTTGAATTCGGCAATGTAGGCGATCTTGAATTGCATTGCCCTGTCGCCGTTGTAACCCATCGCTAGGAGTGTGAATCCGTCCCTGGCCATGAGGACCTCGGGCATTTCCCGCCCCTGTTCGTTTAGGTAGGAGGACTGTCCAAAATTGGACAGTCGAAATTCTTCCGGACAGGAAAGCTCCCTAATATCTCGGAGCACCTTAGGGTGCTCCTTTTCAAATACTCTCGCGACATCGCGACTGGACACGACTATCCGGTCGCCCCTCACCACGATCCCCAACGCCCTCGCCATCTCCTCTCCCATTCCTCTTCCTCCCTTCCTGTTCCGTTCGCTCCAGATCTCCAGAAGCGTCTTCCCAAAACGTTGCGTCATATCGATATCGCCGGGAAATTCACTAACACCACCCATTTCCCACTCGCATATGACCCTTTCCGCGTATTCGCGTCTGACTTCCCGGGTGAAGAAGTTCCAGGGACACCCTGGACCGTAACGCTTCCCCCTCCAGTCGCAGATGCTGCGCAGGTAACGGATAACCGATGCAAGCTCCTGACTCAAAGGATCACCCCCCCAAAAAACGTAATTGCTACAACCACGCTTATACCCTCAAAACGTAGTTGAGTCAATTACCTTTTTGTGCTTATCCCGACATAGCATGTAATTGGAGGTGATCGCTTTGCCACGTATAGTTAGACAAATCCGGATCGAACCTGACGTCGAAGAAAAGGTTCAACAGATTGCCGACAGAGAGGGCCGATCCTTCAGCAATGCCGCAAACTGGCTCCTCAAGAAAGCTGCTGAGGAATACCTTTCTCGGCAGAATCTCGATACTGGACAATGACCTGCCTGATGTAGTTGGAACGGCTTCGGTCGCATGCCAATGCCTTTTCGTCGATCCATGTCACCAAATCCGGATCCAGCCGGATATTGACGACGAGAAATCCCTTCATTTCCCCCACCTCTAATCGATATTAGTATCGATACATGTATTCGTTGGTCATTAGCGTTTGCAATGCTTTGCCGCTATTTGTCAGCGGGGTCCGGCAAGAAACGGACATCCAGCGGACAAGTTTTGAAGAAGAGGGGAACGGCTCTCGATCGGTCCTCATTGGTCGTCCCCCCGTCACTCTGTGAACAGGTCGCAAACTTCCCCTGGCCAGGTCAGAACTTCGAGGGTGGTACAGGGCTTCTTGCCGCCGGATGCCCAGGAATCCCAAAAGGCGCATCGCCTGCAGCACGGAGCATCCGCCACCTGGCTCGCGCTACGGATCTTCACCGCGGTTTCCTCCATGACTAATCCTCCTCATGGTCCTTCTCGTCTTCTTCTGCCGCGGCCTGAAACAGTACCAGTCCCTCGTCGCATAGCCCGAAGACGATGGGGGCCTCTCTACACTGGTCGCAGCGCATCATGTGTTCCAGTAGGGACCGTTCGGCTACGGAAACGGACTCGAATTCACCCATGACCCTCACAGCCCTTCCGCGGCGTTTTTGACCTTCGCCGGATACCACCTGGCCCCGCCCGAATAGGCCCGGAGCGCCCTGGACATGTCGCCGTAACGGTTCAGGTAGTGCCTCAGGATCCAGGCTCCGGCGAGAATCGATCGCCTCGGTTCGAAAAGGTCTGCCCTGGAATAGATCTCGGGATGCTTTTCCGTAAGTGTTGAAGCCCAGACTGCCCAATGCACCTGGGTGAGCCCGTAACAGCCTTTGTTTGCGGCAACAGGATTCGCTCGCGATTCGGTGTAGATAAGGCCGGCAAGGATGTCCTCGGGTAGGTCGTAACGGTTTGCGGCTTCTTGGACCGCATAAGCCAGATAAAGTGCCGTCTCCTTGTCCAGTTCGGGATTCGCCCTTGAAAAGAACCGGGCCAGGCGATCCGACATTCGGGATTCCTGCGCATCGATGGAAGCGGCCATTGCCGCTGCAGAGGCCAGAGCCTCCACCTTTTGAAGTCGCCACTCCTGGATGGCGAGTGTCGAACCCCCTACTAGGAAACCGGTGCAGAGGACCGCGAATCCGACCTTTCGGAGTGCGGCCTCGGTCTTCATGGTTTCCTCCCGAACGGATCCCGAGGCGGGCGTCCTCGCTTTCTTTTTGTTTCCTGTTGCTCGGGCTCCTCCGCAAGCTTTTCGATGAAATCCCGGACATCCGCCAGCTTCCAGACCGTCACGTTTGCTCCCAGCTTGATTCCCTTCTTGACCTTTCCTTCCCGGACCCATCTCCACCAGGTTGCCTCACTGATGGGGATCATCTGGACGATCTGCGACACCCTAACCAGACTGAACTCCGGAAGTGACGGGATTTGCGGTTGCTGGATTGCCTGCTGTTCCATTTCTTCACCCCCCTTTTCGATTCATGAAATTATCGCGGTCAAGTGCTACCCTTAATTTGCCGCCGGACTAAAGAAAGGAGACGATCACTGATTAGAAAAATTCCTCGGCCTTCTAGCGTGAGCTCCTCCAATAGGGAGGCTTATGCCGTTTACCAGGATCTGGATTCTCTAGTCCTTTTTCTAAACAAGAATTTGATTTCTAAGATCGAAGAATTGGAAAACCGCATCTCAGACTTGGAAATCAACATGGAGAATTTGCATAGCTCCAGATAGGAAGCACTAGTCCGGCGGCAAAAGATCTTGGTTCTTTGGAATCAATCTCTGGATTTCAGCCAGTTTCAGGGGAATTCTCGCCTCTAGGATTTTGCCCATGTCGCGCCTGAATTCTTCGAAAGCACGATCCAATTCCTTGAGGTTTTCTGCGGTGTCCCCGGCAACTACCTCGACCTGGAAAGCCCCTAATGTTTCC
Organism: Synergistales bacterium; assembly: GCA_015657435.1. GTDB lineage: Bacteria > Synergistota > Synergistia > Synergistales > 79-D21 > 79-D21. The sequence continues at coordinate 265,069 of JADLKH010000001.1, forward strand.
CCATCCCCAAGACACCGATAAAACAATCGGATCTTCATTTATTCACCCCCCTACCGATTCCAGGAACTTTGCTCCCTGGCCTACCAAGGTCCTCATTTCCGAAAGAAACGCGATTGTTCCGTCCTCGTCTGCCCGACCGTCCTCTAGATCGCTCGCTATGCCGAGCACTTCACTAGGATCGTCCGACAAACAGCCTGCCTGTTTCAGACTTCCTACAAGTCCCCGCAGTTGCCCTGAGACGCCAGCTGCGGGGACAACGTAGGGTTTCTGAGTAAATCGTCGATAGAGGTTTCATATAGGCAGGAAATTCTACGCAGGTTGTCTAAAGTTGGTTCCATGCTTCCGTTTTCCCAACGCCATACCGTGTTAACTGAAACAGAGAGATGTTCTGCAACCTCTCGTAAAGTAAGACCTTTCTTTTTTCGTATTCCCTTTAAGCCCTCCATCCAAGCACCCCCCTTCGACAGAGAGTGTATAGACGTTTTGCGTTGAAGTAAATGGGCCCAAAGACCCATTTATACGTGTTGCGTATAGCCTTATAGTCGTTAAACGTCAATTGATTTTTTCTACGAGTAGCGTAGGATGGGGTAGATGAAAGGTGGGTGTTACCCATGCTTGCGGGGAGACTTAGAGAAAAGAGGAAACAGGCAGGGCTAACCTTAGAGGAATTTTCGAAAAGAATGGGTGTATCGTTAAACACTGTTTATCGGTGGGAGTCCGGTAAACATGAACCCGACGATGACACAAAACGTCGAATTTGCACTTTTCTCGGCATCACTCTCGGTTATTTGATGGGAGACGACACAGCCGAGAGCACGGAGGGCTCCAAAGCAATACCTGTTCCCAATCAGATTCTTGTGCCCATCCTCCACCCCTCCTATATCGCCTGTGCCGGAGGTGGCAACAACCTCCACGGTGTAATCATCGAAGCCGCCGAGCATATCCCCCTCCCCCTGGACGAGCTTGGGCCCCAGGGAGAAGAACCCATCTTCGGGGTTCGCGTGGAAGGCACATCAATGGAAGCTGCGGATATCAAGGACGGGTCGTTGGCAGTGATCAACCCCAACATGGAGATCCGTTACGGAGATCCCTGCCTGGTGTGCTTTGGTATCGACGAGGCTGCGATCAAGTATGTCTACCCCCTACCAGATGGAGGCCTCCGCATCGAGTCAGCAGATGCGTCATATAAAAAGCACCACTTCTCCAAGGAAGAAGTCGAAGGAGGGCTTGTTCGCATTGTTGGCCCTGTTGTGAAAACAGTTTGGATGGGGAAACCGAAGAGGGGTATATAGATCCGGCTTAGCAAACTAAGTAGAAAGACCAAAAGAGGGCGCAATTTCGAAGAGAATACTTTTAGGAGCACTGAACTTTATTGTTGCCTTTCGAGAAGACGCCGACATAGGCTGCCTCACGTTATCTTGTGAGGGTTGAGATTTTTCGGATTCGGCATGATGAGCTTTTCTTTTGAAGGGAAGCGATATTATGGCTAGTGGGAAGAGGACAAGACGCACCTTTTCTGTGGCTGGAGAATTGTTACTGAAGTCGAGAGAGGCCGCGTTGGCAGCAGTTCAAATTTTCAACAGCCCCCTCATAACCTTTAAATCCGAAATTTTTATAGTTTTAATAATTATTGCATGGACATATCTTCTCCATGCTTATTTTCGTAAGCAAGGGATCGAATACAGATATTACAAGATACATTCAACAAGACGTACTTTTTATAAAACCAGGTACGGGGCATACAAATATTGGGAATTAGGTCGGTGTTTAAGTGATAGCGACTCCCCAGTCGACAAGAACACTGCAAACAACCTTAGGTTTCTTATAGGTATCCGGAATGAGATTGAACACCAAATGACCTACCAGATAGACCCTTCATTAAGTGCGAAATTTCAAGCTGCCTGTCTTAACTTTAACGAATACATCAAGACTCTGTTCGGAAAACGCTATGGCATAGACAAGCACCTCGCTTTTAGCTTGCAATTCACTTCCATCTCCCAAGATCAGTTCTCTGCATTACCCACCCCTACCGAGATGCCTTCTCATATCAGATCTTTTATTGAAGGGTTCGAAGGCGAACTTTCTGAAGAAGAATATAACAGCCCCCATTTCGCCTATCGCGTTCTGTTTATTGCAAAGACTGCTAATACCAAAGGCCAGGCTGATAAAGTAATAGAATTTGTCAAGGCGGATTCACCCTTAGCAACTAACATAAATAAAACATATGCGGTGATTAAAGAAACTGAGAAACCTAAATATTTGCCTTCTGCCGTGGTTGAGATAATGCAATCAAAGGGATTTTCTAAATTCAAGATGCTCGATCACATAAAGCTATGGCAACAAAGAGATGCCAAAGAACCATCGAAGCACTTTGGCACCCTTGTCCAGAACACTTGGTATTGGTACGACAAATGGGTAAACGAAGTAGAAAAGTACTGCCAACAAGAATACGGAAATTTATAAAGCATAACATTTTTTTAATGGTAAGACTTTCCACCTCCGGCTAATTATAGACATTATCTATATGTAAATATGCATAGATAGTACACACTACCAGAATATAAGATATTCCCTTATAGACAATATCTCTGACAAAGCTGATTATAAATCTGGGAAGGATGGACCTCTCTAAAAGAAGCAAAGCAAGCTGCGGGCGCAAACTCAATAATCCTTACTTGGCACAGACAATATAAGGATCGTCACTGTTGTAATGAGGTGGCGCTAGATAACGTAAACAGTTTGCTTCTATAAGACAGGGGGAATTTGCTTGGGATATCCTGCATGTGTAATCCCAGTGATGATTGCATCACCCTCTGATGTGAAAGAAGAGGTAAGCATTATCAAAGGGGGCATCTGGGACTGGAACGCGATAAATTCTAGTGCAAGAAAAGTAGTGCTGGTTCCGGTCACTGGGAGCAGTTGCACGTCACCAGAAATGGGGAATCGACCTCAAGAACTTATAAATAGGCGGGTTTTAAAGGAATGTGACTTATTAATAGCCATTTTTGGTACTCGTTGCGGTTCTCCAACAGGCAGATTCGATAGCGGTACTGTAGAAGAAATCTTGGAACATCATAAATCAAATAAGCACACGATGGTTTATTTCTCTTCTGCCCCAGTACCGCCTGATTTGATCTACGGAAACCGACAGTATGGCCTTCTCCTGGAGTTTAAAGAGAAGTGTAAAAACATGGGAATTATCCGTGAATTTTCCTCTATGGAAGAATTGCGCGCTATTTTCACAAATGATTTAGCTATTACCCTAATTAATAGCCCCTACATCCAAAGTGTAATTGACCAAACGCTTCTTGCCCCTGCACATGCAATTCCCTCTCAACCAAGAGCTTCCATAATTTCAGACGAGGCTCTAACGCTTTTAAAAGAAGCATCAAAGGCGAGGCAAAATCTGATCCTCGCCACTGGGGCCTTAAGCGATGTCACCTATAACGTAGGAGAACGTACTTTCGGGAATGATAGCCCTAGAGAAAGCGCAAGATGGACGCAGGCAATAGAAGAGTTAGTCGGGAGCGGTATGCTAAAAGTTAAGGGAAGAAATGGGGATATATTTTTTATGACTGACAAAGGGTGGAAATATCTGGAAGAAAAATCCTGAAACGCCTCTACATACTTCATTCTTTACTAAAAGAAACGGGGGAATTCAAATGGGTATTTTCTATGCTGAATTGAATAAAGAAATAAGGATACATATGTTAGATGAAATCCAAGCCGACGTTAATGCAAATAGACTTTATATAAGCAACCGATTGAACGAACTTGGAAGGCGACAGTGGCCTGAATTGCTGAGACAGGCAATAGAAAATCATAACGACGACTGGCTAGCCACCCAACTTAGGCAGCGCAACTATATGGCCGACTTTGAGCAAAAAAAGAAACCGACCGGAGGTTACACGACCTCAAGAATTCCGATTACTGCTGCCAATACGCTGTCTGAAGGGGAATTCAATAGATTCTACATTAGGGGATTATGCCTCTCCGTGATCGCCTCTGGACAGAACGAGCTAGAGATTTATCGTGGGAAACCGGCAAATAACCCGCGCCCAGAATCTGAGCAAAGGATCGGGACCTTTCTGCCTGCGGAGAAGCTGTTACAGGATCTGAGAAACTCGGTAGGAATTGATACCGCACTAGGACTCCCTCCTGGCCCTAATTCGGGCTTGACTGTAAAACGAATTCAAGCCTCTTGAATTAGCCAGCGGGAAGGCTTGCTTTGATAGGGATACATTATTTATATATTTGAAAGGGGAGTATGCCATGCTTTTTAAGGTGCATTTCGAGCTTAAGAAGTGCTATGCCTTATTTGACCCCTCTGTTGGGAACAGCCAGGAACCAGGATTTTCTATTGAAAAACATTACAACCCGTTGTGCCTAGACATTTCAATATCAAAAAAAATGCTTGATGAGGCGCTTGATTTTGCCGGAGTTCACTCTAGCAAATACGACGAAGTTCGTGGGAATATTATCGATAGCACTATTTCAATTGCTTATTCTCATATTCATAACTTTGCCATCTATATTTCTAACTTTAAATCGATATACTCTGATTTAACTGATGGACAGAAAGATAAGATAGATGAGGCGGTTAAACAATTTGAAAACCTTGGCAATGTAATTAATGTTTATTGCAACTCTAAAAAACCTGTTGGTGAACTTATATTTAAAAAGACCGTTGCCTCCCCTTTAAAAAATATAGATATAGATATTAATGTTTTGTGAGGATAAATCTAATTTATTTTAAAGCCTTCCAAAAAAGGTGGCTTGAGTAGATGTCAGAGACCCTGGAATTGGTCAATAGCGACCTTGAATCTGATGGGCAAGTTTTTGTCAAGTTCATCTCCGCAAACGATGCTGGTAAAACAGGATCTCATCAATGCGGCATTTACTTTCCTTCGACCGCATGGAGTTTCCTTTTCGCCCGACCGGGCGAAAAGGACGAAAACCTGGAACGCCAGATCTTCATCCGATGGCAGGGTGACAGGGACTTCGTAACTGAAAGCATGGCCAAGTGGTACGGATGCGGCACTCGGAGCGAGTACAGGGTGACGCGCTTCGGGAGAGGGTTCCCCCTGCTCAACCCCGATACGCAGGGTGCTCTCATGGTCCTGATACGCGAAGGTGACGACCGCTACTCCGGCTATGTCATCCAGGATGGGGACGAAATCGACGCAACCCTGAACCTGCTCGGCATCAGCGCCTCCGAAACGAACAGGCTCGTCCGGGGTGACGGTTTTGAGGTCCCGGGCCTTGAGGCAAGAGAGATCCGGACCTCCGTGGAAGAAATGCTGCGTGACCTTCCCGGAGAATTTCCTTCTACTGCCGAGATCTCCGGAAGAGCACAGCTTATCCTGGAACGTCACTACGGCCGTAACCTGGGGATGTCTCCCGATGCACGCCTTATCCGCCTAAGGGAGATCGAGTTCGGGATCTTTCGGAATCTCGAGGACGTCATCTACCGGGATCGGCTTCAACGACCGTTCGGCAACGTCGACGACCTTGTCAGTTTCGGCAATACCGTCCTGAACAGGAGAAAGAGCCGTTCGGGAAAATCCCTGGAGCACCACCTTTCCTACCTGATGACCCGGGAAGACATCACCTTCGAAAGTCAGGGAATCATCGAGGGGATCAGAAAACCCGACTTCATCTTTCCCAGCGTAGAGGCCTACTGCAATCCGGACTATCCCGACGAGGGCCTCGTTTTCCTTGCCGCGAAGACAACACTGAAGGAACGATGGAGCGAGATCCTGCGCGAGGCAGGCAGAGTCCCCAATGTCTTCCTCGCCACCCTTCAGCACCCGGTATCGAACAGCCAGATGAGGGAAATGACCGCCCACGGCATCCATCTCGTCGTACCCAGCAGATACCATGCCAGCTTCCCGGGCGAATCAAGGGCGAGGCTCTTCAGCCTCGGATCGTTCATGGATTTCGTCAGGAGAACGACGCTTCCCCAGTAGGTACCGCGGCGCATTTTTCTTCCTGAAAATGAGGTGGAAGTCCCGACCCTGTCCCGGAAATGGAGTTAGACTTGTATAAGGTTTCTGGGAATCAGGGAGGGAATGGAATGAAGCGAAAGTTGGGGATGCTGATTTCTGAAGCAGCCGAATACTTGAAGGTAAGCACCACAACCTTGAGGCGTAGGGAAAAAACTGGAGAACTTCTCCCCGATATCACAGACAGGGAAACAGGATATCGCTACTATTTTCCAGAAAGTCTAAAAGCCTATCGGGAAAACCGGTTCAAGGGGAAAATCCGGAAACAGGCCGGAGACAACACCGGAAAGCTCTCCTTCCGGTTTATCGATCTTTTCTCCGGAATAGGAGGCCTACGCATCCCCTTTGACGACATGGGGGGAACCTGCGTCTTTTCCAGCGAGATCGACCCCTATGCCGTCAAGACCTACGAAACCATGTTCGGAGAAACACCCCATGGTGACATCACGAAGATTTCCGAAGAAGAGATTCCATCACACGACATCCTCATCGCCGGCTTCCCCTGCCAGCCCTTCTCCATCGCCGGCGTCTCGAAATACAACAGCCTCGGCTGGGGGCACGGATTCATGCACACGACCAAGGGAACCCTTTTCTTCGACATAGCCAGAATCCTTGCCTATCACAAGCCCAAGGCCTTCCTTCTCGAAAACGTGAAGAACCTGCGTTCTCACAATGGCGGGAAGACCTTCTCTGTCATCATGCAGACACTGAAGGATGAGCTCGGGTACAAGACGGTCGAGGCAAAGGTTCTTGATGCCCGTTATGTCGTGCCACAGCACAGGGAAAGGATCTTCATCGTCGGCTTCCTCAAGGAAACTTCCTTCAGCCTGCCGGAGCTCCCCGACCTCAATCCGAAGCTCAAAGACATTCTCGACCCTGATCCGGACCCTCGCTACACGCTCAGCGACAGACTATGGTCCTACCTTCAAAAGTACTCTGAAAAGCACAAAAGCAAGGGGAACGGTTTCGGATATGGACTTGCAGATCTCAAGGGCATCACGAGGACCCTGTCTGCCCGATACTACAAGGACGGCTCCGAGATCCTCATCCCCCAGGAGGGGAAAAACCCGAGACGGCTTTCCCCGGCCGAATGTTCGGAACTGATGGGCTTCCCGAAGAAATACAGGAAGTTGCCGGTCTGCGATACGCAAGCCTACAAGCAGTTCGGGAACGCAGTGGTGGTTCCTGTGGTGAGGCACGTGGCAGGGGCCCTTATGGAAAAGCTTGTGGAGATCGAACCGGAATTCGGGGAACAGCCGAGAGAGCTGGAGACCGCTCCCCTCTTCAGGTAGAGATGACGGACATCGTTTCACCGGAAAAACGAAGCCAGATGATGAGCGGGATCAGGTCGAAGAACACACGGCCGGAGATGATCGTTCGCAGCTGGCTGCACAGAAACGGGTATCGCTTCAGGCTACACAGGAAGGACCTCCCCGGAAAACCCGATATTGTAATGCCAGGGAGGAAATGCGCGATTTTCGTCCATGGCTGCTTCTTTCACCACCACGAAGGTTGCCGTCTGGCCTATGTACCGAAAACGAGAACCGAGTGGTGGCAGGAAAAGTTCGCAAGGAACCGTGAAAGAGATCTCCGATCCCGACAGGAACTGATACAGGCCGGCTGGAAGGTTCTCACCCTCTGGGAGTGCGAAATCAGAAACTGCCTTTTTGAAGATAGGCTGCGTGCATTTTTCTCCTGATTTACCGTGTTCATTTATGCTCTTTGTATTTATATTTATACAGAGAGGGGAAAGAAAGCACTATGAGATCAGGAATATACGGAAACCCTCCGTTACAAGATAAAAAACATTAGCCTCTCTGACTGCTTGAAGAGGACCGGGGGGGAAACTTTATCGTGTATACTTTTTTGCGGAGGGCTTATCTTTCGGTTTTTAATCTAGACAAGTGTACCTAGTAGAACCCTATAATTAATTAATAGAGCGTCGCCCTGTTTTCTGACAACAATGCCTGTGGAGACAGGACACTCGACAATGTTGATAATCCTATTTTAAGGAGTGGTTATTTTGTCAATAAGGATCTCTCCTTTGGATTTGCTCCTTGATAACGAGAACCCCCGCTTTGTATTCTTGGCCAATAAGGAGCAGGCTGACATTCGTTTTTATTTACTTACGTACGAAGATGTTTGCCCTTTAGCAAATGCGATCAATTCCTACGGACGCATATTACCCGGGGAGCGTGTTGTCGTACTTAAGAATGAGGAAGATAAATACGTTGTGATAGAAGGCAACCGTAGAACCTGCTGCCTTCAACTGTTGCTAGACAGAAGCCTTATTCCTCACGGGTTTACTCATAAAATAAAGCCTACAAACGAGAATATTTTAGATAACTGCGAAACCATTGAAGTTGATATTTTACCTGACAGAAATTCAGCTCTGGAGCTTATGACCAAAAGACATATTGAAGGGGTTAAGCAATGGAAGCCAATTGCGAAGAAACAATTTTTCGCATCTAGTTTTCATCGTGGGCAATCTATAAAGAATCTTTCTAGTATTACCGGTATAACGCCAGGAGAAATCAGAACCGATATAAAAGATTACAATTTTTTCTTATCTAATTACAACAAATACGCCTTAGATAATCCCGACTTTGATAGAGAGATAATAGGTCTAAAAATAGATCCTTTTTTACGCATCTTTACAGTCCGTTTTAGATTTAATGATCAGTCTTTTAGTCCAACTGATTTTTTAAAATTATCCCAAGACGCCAATCTTAATACTCAAAGCACACTCCCTAACGAGCTATTTGAAGAGGTTGTACAGCTTGTTTTTAAAAGTGCAGTTGTAGAGGAAACGGTTAATACCAGGAGTGTTTTAACGGATGTTCCTAGAATATTACCCCTGTTGGAGAAAGTAGAGCAAACAATTCAACCGGCGGGAAAAGAAAGACTGGAACCTAAAGAATGCAAAAATAAGCAGCGTGCTGAGGCAGGGAAGCCTTCAAATACAGACGTAGAGGCACCTGCTGATTGCCCGGTAAATGGAGCTGAATCGAAAGCAACCCCTGGCGCCTCATCTACCGAAGCGCCCCTTCCCCCAGGCCCACCTCCTGGTGGACCTGGACCGCGGTGCTTTTTTGAAAACCTCTCTTGGGCAGGAAAGCTTGATCCAAAGAATCGAGAACATGATGGTTTGCTTTTTGCAATTAACGAATTATATGCACTGTCGCAGTCTGTTAGTTCGAAGAAAAAGGGATATGAGCACTTTCCAATTGCAGCAGGCATGGTACTTAGAACGACCTACGAACAAGCCTTGATACTGAGACTTAAAGAAGTTAAACTATGGTCTACATATTGTGCTACCTTAAATAAAAAAACTTTCCCTACTTTATCTAGTATTGAGGATTTTATTTCAAAAAATGGAAATGAAGACATATGTTTCCCCGAACAAGCGCTAAAAGGTGTTTTCCATAGAATCAAAGCAAACAAGGAGAGGCAATTTTTAAACGCCAACATACACAACCCCGGTGACATCAACACCACCCCGGCATCACTGGAAGGAATAGCTTTAGGCGGAATGTTTAGCTTAATTCAGGGGTTAATCAATCTTTTATAAAGCGAGGACGCTATGGCTAGATTCATAAATCCCTTGCGTTATCCAGGCGGAAAAAGAACGCTAACAAATTATATCGATTCACTTTTATTAGCAAATAACCTAAAAGGGTGTACTTTTTTTGAACCTTACGCAGGTAGCGCAGCTGTAGGGTTAGAGCTCTTAATGAGAGGGAATATTGGCTCTCTCATAATATGCGAGAAAGATATCATGATATTTTCCTTCTGGAAAAGCGTCTTTTACTACACAGAAGAGCTTTGCCAAAAGATTTATTCTACGCCTATAACCATACAAACTTGGGATTCCCTGAAACCCTTAAGAGATCAGCAGAGTTTAAATCCCTCTCTTACTGTAGAGATCGGCTTTGCGGGATTATTTTTTAATCGTACTAACTTTTCTGGGATATTAAGCGCAAACCCCATTGGAGGTATAAACCAAACATCGAAATATCCTATAGACTGCAGATTTAACAAAGCAAGAATTATTAATCTTATCCAAGACATATCAAAATACAAAGATAACATAGAAGTGCACAACGATGACGCCATTATTTTTATGAAATCGTGCGAGCACCGTTTTTTCAGAGATCAATGCTTCGCATATTTTGATCCTCCTTACTATCATAACGGCCCAAGATTATATAGACATTTTTATACTGATAATGACCACATAAAACTTTCAAAATATGTGAAAGGAGTACGTAATTTAGATTGGATAATTAGCTACGATGATGCCCCTTTTATTTGTGCCCTATATAGCAATGCCAAAGCGGAATATAGGCCGTTTTCTTTAGACTACTCCTGCGCTCCAAAGGTTAGGACTAGTGGCAGGGAATTATTAATTTCTAATCTCCCCCTACCTCCTCTTGATATCCCTAAAGCGATAGCAATGGGCTAACCTTAGCTTTTAGTTCGCTCTCCATTTTCGTTGGGTTTTTATAAACTTTATTCTTCGGATAATTATTCTGACTATAAAAAAATGCATTTCGAATAATTATTACTAGTAATGACTCGCGCGTTTTTCCTATTAAGTACCCACGACATTTATTAGATTTTCTAACCAATCTGCCCAAGTCTGCATCATCCGCCTGCGCACTTCCAAGAGTTCGGCAAAGTTGTAAGCTGCTCTCACACTGTTCCTCTCCACATGCGCCAGTTGACGCTCGATTGCATCGGCAGACCACCCCAGCTCATTCAGGGTCGTCGAGGCCATGCTCCTGAAGCCGTGCCCTGTCAATTCCTCTTTCTCATACCCCATGCGCCTCAGAGCCGCGTTAACGGTGGCATCTGATATGGGGCGGGCGAATGTTCTCACCGAGGGGAAAAGATAGCGCCCTGCGCCCGTTATGGAACGTATCTGGGCAAGGACATCGAGAGCCTGTCTGGAAAGCGGGACAACATGAGGACGGTCCATCTTCATCTTCGCGGCAGGGATCTTCCACTCGGCCTTCTCAAGGTCGAACTCGGACCATTCTGCCTGTCGGAGCTCTCCTGGACGAACGAACGTCAAGATCCCAAGGTGCATCGCACACTTGATGATGACCGAGCCATCATATCCCTGGATCGCCCTCATAAGAGCGCCTATCTTTTCGGGTTCGGTAAAGGTGGCCATATGTTTCCGCCTGACGGGAACAAGAGCCCCGCGGAGATCTGCGGCCGTATCCCTCGGGCATCTCCCCGTGGCAATTCCGTACCGGAAGACCTGGCTGCAGTGCTGGAGGATGCGGTGCGCCATCTCATGCTTCCCCTGCCCCTCGATCTTTCGTATCACCTCGAGAAGCTCCATTGGCTGAATTGCCTCTATGGGACGATCCCCTATGTAGGGGGATACCAGGCGCCTGAGCCTGGACTTGATAGCTTCTGCATGGTCTGGATCTCGTATCGGAAGGACTTTCTTTTTTATCCACTCCCCGGCCACGTCGTCGAACGTACAGCCGGCAGGAGCTTCCTTGAAGGGGTTTTCGCCCGCGGATATTTTAGAGTGGATCTCGTCTCGTTTTGTCCGGGCCTGGGCAAGCGTAACCCTGGGATAGACGCCAAGGCTGCGCTTGACCTCCTTGCCGTTGAGCCAGACCCGGATCCTCCAGTACTTCGCCCCGTTCGGCAGGATCTCGAGATAGAGTCCCCTGTCGTCCCGCAACATGTACGGTTTCTCCCGGGTTTCCAGTTTCCGGATACGTGTGTCCGAAAGCGGCATTTGCAACACCTCCGGGCCACCGTACAACTTTTCGGCGTACAACTCTGAGGTACGAAAAAATGTACGGTGATAGTCGATTTTCCGTACATTTTAGGTTTACCCGAAAAAAGGGTCAATACGCAGAAAAGAGGGCCATTTCAAGGTTTTCATGCTTCCCTGAAATGGCCCTCTTTATCATTCTGGCTCCCCGACGAGGACTTGAACCTCGAACCTAGTGGTTAACAGCCACCCGCTCTGCCGATTGAGCTATCGGGGAATCTCCGAACGACACCTTAACAGCTACAGCGGTTGGAAATATAGCATAACCTCACCGGGCTGGCAAGAGGTTCATGCTGTCTCTTTCAGTGGACTTCCCCTTTCATGCAAAGGGGAAGCTCAAGGTGGCACTTCTCCAGGAGGCCTCGATCCTGAAAGATCTCCTCCGTCGCCCCGTCCGCCGCCACAGCCCCTTCGTGAAGCACGATCGTTCTGGGACAGACATCCAGGACCAGATCCAGGTCATGCGTGGCGATCAGGCGAGTGTGCGAGAACTTTTTCAGCAAGCAGATGAGCAGGCGACGCCCCCTAGGATCAAGGCCCGAACTCGGCTCATCCATGACAAGGACATCCGGCATCATCGAAAGAACCGTGGCGATCGCCACTGCCCGTTTTTCCCCTCCTGACAGTCTATAGGTTGGACGATCCTCCAGATGGACAGCACCCACGTCCCCCAGCGCCCCCTTTACACGCGCGGTCACCTCGCTCGCAGAAAGGCCCTGGTTGAGGGGACCGAAAGCCACGTCATCGAAAACGGTCGGCATAAACAGCTGGTCTTCGGGGTCCTGGAACAGGAAACCGATCCGTCTCCGGATTTCTCCCACCGTGTTCTTCGAGAGAATCATTCCCCCGAGATTCACGGATCCTTCCGAGGGCATGACCAACCCGGCAAGTGAGAGGAGCATCGTTGATTTTCCCGCCCCATTCGCCCCCACCACCCCGACCGCTTCGCCGTGTTCGAGCCGGAACGAAAGCCCCCGCAAGGCTTCCGTTCCATCCGGGTAGCTGAAACAAAGATTTTTGACCTCCAGGAAATGATGACTCATTGCCCCACCATCCATCCGAACAGCCGGTCCGGCAAATTCTGGAACCGGACCAGGAGGAAATAGGAAATCCAGGATAAGGTGAAAAGACCGTCTTTAAGCCAGGAGAAGCGTAGGGAACTCAACAACCGAACCTCCCCGTCGAAGCCCCGGACAAGCATGGCCCGGTGTATCCGCGTGGCTCGGTCAAGCGTCCTCAGGAGAAGCAACCCGATCATCGAGACGGCGCTTGAAAGAGCGATTTTCGGTCTATTCCCGCGCGATCTCAACTGGTGGGCCCGAACCATTCGGCCGGCTTCACTCTTCAGCAGGAAAAGGTACCGGTGCAGAAACAGCAATTGGGTGACCAGGACCCGGGGGACCTTCATTTTTTCAAGCCCAAGACAAAGCTTTTCGAAAGGGCTCGTCATGACCAGAAGAACGGCCGAAGTCACAGCCAGAAGAGATCTCAGGGTGATGGAAAAAAACGAAATCCAGCCTCCGGAGAGGGAAAACCACTCGGTCTGTACCAGGATCTGTCGGTCGAAAAGGGGATTGAACAGGCCGACAAGGAGAACAAAGGGCAGTGCGAAAAGGGTTTTGCGGAAAAGAGCCTTCAGGGAAACACCATAAACGGCTCCGATCACGACGGGATAAAGGACAAGCGGGGTCAATCGCGAGATTTCGTACTTTCCGAACGAGGTGACCGTAAGAACGAACGCGAAGGTGACGACCCATTTAGCTCTGGGGTCCAGCCGGTCTAACCGGCTGGACCCCGACGTTGAGTCCGGAAAGGGATAATCCCGGGACATTCCTGTTTCTTGCCTTTCAACTCCGGCCGGAAGACACCCGCCTGAGCACGATCCCGATCATCCCTGCGAGAACGAGGGTAAAGGCGCCTCCCACCAGCCCCGAAACCGTCGTTCCGGGATCCACCGCGGGCCAGCGGGCCGGCTCTTCCGCTTCAGCCTGCTGGCTCTCATTCGCGGGTGACGCCCGGAAGCCGTAATCGGGCAGGAAGGCCAGTTTTTCCTGGAGAGCCGCAAGGGCTCCGTGAATACCGCCAGCAGGAGCATCAAGCTCTTCAGTTCCAGAGGTCCTTGCCATGGACCACTCAAGGCCGTCCGGGTAGGAGGAGGCAAACCAGGATAGCGCTCCGCCCGTGATAACCGCTGCAACGGCCAGTCCGGCCAGGATCTTGCGGAGAGAGACTCCCTTCATCGAAACGTTCTGAGCGGCGGATCGGAGAACCTCCGGTCGCGCCTTCCAGACAAACGTCACAACCGCCGCCGTGACCATTCCTTCGACAATCCCAATCGCCAGATGGATGGGCTGCATCAGGACAAGGAAGGTTTTAAAGGGCAACTCCGAGATGCCTGAAGCCATCGTTTCGAGGACCACCGAAAAAGCTCCCAACTGGAGTCCAACAACGGCCGCAAGGGTTGCCCCCAGGAGGATACTCTTCTGCGAGGGTTTATCCCCGGTGATTTTTTTGTAAATGAAGGGATAGGCGAAAAAACAGGGGAAGAAAGCCATGTTGAAGATGTTGCAGCCCAACGCCAGGATTCCTCCATCGGCAAAAAAGAGGGCCTGCACAACGAGGACCGAGGAAAGAACAAGGAAGGCGGCATAGGGACCCAGGAGAATCGCCAGGATCATCCCCCCCCNCAGGTGTCCGCTTGAACCTGTCGCCGGGATGCTGAAATTGATCATCTGGGCGGCGAAGATGAAAGCTCCCAGAACCCCCATTAATGGCACCCGGGATTCGTCGGGAGATTCCTTCAGCTTCCTTGCCGAATATGCCGTCAGGCCGGCCGTCACGGCCCACATCGCTCCGCCGACTGCTGGGGAAAGAAGCGCGTCTGCCATGTGCACGGGAACCACTCCTTAGTGTTACGTTTTGCATGTTTAATAACACATTCGGCAATCCGCGTCAATAAAAAATGGGCGGGACTTTGCGTCCCGCCCCTCAAGTCCTCGCCAAGACCTTCCGCTATTCAGGTATTCAGGCCTTTTGCCGTTCTTTTGCCCAGCTGTCCTTCAGGGAAACGATCCGGTTGAAAACCGGCTTGCCGGGACGTGAATCCGGATCGGAGCAGAAATAGCCATGCCTCAGAAACTGGTATCGATCACCCGCCTGGGATTTCGCAAGCCCCGGTTCAACCTTGCAGCCGGCAAGCAGTTCGAGGGATCCCGGGTTGAGGTAATCTTTGTAATCCTTCCCTTCTTCCATCTCGTCGAGATTCCTGATGGTAAAAAGGTGATCGTACAGCCGCACTTCCGCTTCGATCGCATACGGGGCGGAAACCCAGTGGAGGGTGCCTTTCACCTTCCGCCCATCCGGGGCGTCCCCTCCCCGCGTCGCCGGATCGTATTCGCAGCGGAGCTCGACAATGCAGCCGTTTTCGTCCTTCACAACCGACCGGCAGGTGATGAAATAGGCGTGCTTGAGCCGGACTTCCTTTCCCGGGGAGAGACGAAAATATCCCTTGGGTGGTTCCTCCATGAAGTCATCCTGCTCGATGTAAAGTTCCCTGGAAAAGGGGATTTTCCTCGTCGTGGACGTCTCGGATTCAGGGTTGTCGAGCGCTTCGAGCTCTTCGACCTGGCCATCCGGGTAATTCTCGATCACGACTTTTAAGGGCCTCAGTACGGCCATGGCCCGGTTGGCCGTCTTGTTCAGTTCTTCCCGGATGCAGAATTGCAGGAACTCGATGTCCACCATGCTGTTCGTTTTCGCGACGCCGATTTCCTCGCAGAAACGCCGGATCGCGGATGGAGTGTACCCGCGCCTGCGAAGCCCCGAGATCGTCGGCATCCGCGGGTCGTCCCACCCCGACACGCATTTGGAGGTGACCAGCTCCAGCAGTTTTCTCTTGCTCATGACCGTGTAGGTCAGGTTGAGGCGGGCGAACTCGTACTGATGCGGCCGATGAGGCACCGACACATTGTCGATGAACCAGTCGTAAAGAGGCCGGTGGTCCTGGAACTCGAGGGTACAGATGGAATGCGTCACGCCCTCGATGGCATCTTCGTAGCCGTGGGCGAAATCGTACATCGGGTAGATGCACCACCTGTCGCCCGTATTGTGGTGCGTTTCCTTGAGGATCCGGTACATGACGGGATCCCTCATGTTGACGTTCGGGTGCGACATGTCGATCTTTGCCCTGAGGACGCAGGAACCTTCCTCGAATTCCCCGTTCTTCATCCTTTCGAAAAGGTCCAGGTTTTCTTCAACGGTTCGCTCTCTCCAGGGTGATTCGACGCCGGGTTCCGTCAGCGTGCCCCGCGTCCTTCGGATGTCTTCAGGGGACTGGTGGTCTACGTATGCCTTTCCCGCCCGGATCAACTCCAGGGCCCAGAGGTGGAACTGGTCGAAGTAGTCCGATGCGTAGCGAAGGTTGGCCCACCTGAAGCCCAGCCACTCCACATCCTTCTTGATGGATTCGACGTACTCGATCTCCTCCTTCGTGGGGTTCGTGTCGTCGAAACGGAGATTGCAGTTCCCGCCGAATCTTTCCGCCACACCGAAGTTCAGGCAGATCGATTTCGCGTGCCCGATGTGCAGATAACCGTTGGGTTCCGGGGGAAACCGGGTAATGATCTTGCCGATCCGCCCCGATTCGAGATCCTCCCGGATGATCTGTTCGACAAAATTCCCGCTTCTTGGGGTCGCTTCTTCCATGTCTTTCATCCACCCTCGCTATCGGAATAAGGGTTACATCGAAAGTTTTATCACAACTCGCTCCTCAGCCCAATTGCCGCGTGGGTGCAAAGTCGGTTCCGTCCGGAGGCTTTGGCCTGGTACAAGCGTTCATCGGCCAGTTCGAGAAGGTTTTTCACCATCATGGTTGAAGAAGCGGGGAAATCCTCCGTGTCGACCAGCCCGGCGCTGAAACCCAGAGCGATCTTGCGTTCCGAATCGGCCCATATCGAAAGACGGACTTCCTCCAGGAGTCCCGCCAGGAGGGTTTCCGCCTCTTTTTTGCAGGTATCCGAAAAAGCCAGCAGGAACTCGTCTCCACCGTAGCGGGCGGAAACCTGCCCGGGCGCGGCACGACTGAGGACCGCCTTGGCGAACCGTTCGAGAACTTCATCTCCAACCTGGTGCCCGAGGGTATCGTTGATTCTCTTGAAATGGTCAAGGTCCAGCAAGGCCAGTGAAAAGACCATTCCGTCGCTTCGCCTGCGCCGGACCATTTCCTCAAGAATCCGATACGCCGCGCGCATGTTTACAAGTCCCGTCAGGGGATCCAGAAAGGCCGCTTCGCGCAGCTGCTCCTCCACCATCCTCCGAGGGCTCACGTCACGAAAGACGAGAAGCTTGCCCATGAGGTTCTTCCTGCGACTGGACCTCCGGTCCATGAGAGTCGAAACCTGGACATCGAACGTCGCCTTGCCTCCTTCCGGCAGAATGCGCTCCACCTCGGTCAAGCGGTCTTCCTCTCCCTCGAAAAACCGGAAGGACCCCCTCCAGTCTCTGAAGGTTTCGTCGGCCGTCGCGCCGAAAACGTCCTCGCGCTTCCGGCCGAGGATCGAAGCCATTGCCGGGTTCAGGTCAACGATAACCCCACGGGGGTCAAGCACAAGCACCCCGTCCGACATCGTCTCCACAAGGAAACTCCTGGCGATCGGAACAAGATCCAGGATCCCGAAGCGATAGATTCCGGCTGCCAGCATCAGGCCGGAAAAAAGATAGGCGACGGGCGTCCCGTCAGGCCTCGGCACATCGCTCTTCCCAAACACGTAGGCCGCATTCACGGCCAGGGGAGTCAGGGATCCCGCGATGAGGACCGATGTTTGCGACAGGAAGTGCGGAGACACCCGCACGGCCCTTCTGACGAGCAGGATGGCGCCCACGACAAGCAAGGCGTAGGAATAGGTCACGTGTACGATAAACCAGGGGCCCTGCTCGTAAAGAGCCAGAGACGTCCCTTCCTGAAGGGTGATCGCCAGCCAGAGACCGTGAAACCGTGTGTGGGTGAGCGCAAAGAAAAAAGTCATGGCCGGCAGGACGAAAAGCAGAGGGATCCAGTTGCGGGGGGGGAAGCCGCTGATGGAGGCATAACGGGCCGCGAAGAGGAAGAAAAAGACGGGGCAGCTTACGGCAGCCGGATAGGCGACCTGCGCCCAGAAAAGCTTCAAGGAAACAGTGGCGGCGGCACATTCGAGAGCCGACGCGAAAGACCAGTGCGCAACACACCACAGAAGGAGAAGAAGATCGTTTCCCCCTTCTCCAACCCGCCTCCTTCGGATGGACCCGAGAAGTCCCGAGGCCAAGACTCCCGAAAACAGCAGGATCAGGCAAAATGGATGGTAGGTGTATGACGAAAAGAGGCCATTCATGAAACCATTCTAAACGATCATGACCTCGACACGGGAAAAAAATCTCAGGTGCATTTAAAAGCCGGCCCGGTCGTTTTCGGCCGGGCCGGCTTGCTGGGAAAATCCTCAACCCCGTTGCCTTCTCCGGCCGCCACCGAAAGAAAAAAACCCGGCCAGCCGGATGAAGGACTAATCCGTTCCGGATTCGAACTTCTCAGCCAGGGACCGTAACGAATCCCCCTCCAGACGGTTCAGGAGATACCTTTCCTGGGGCTTTGCTCCGATCGACCGGTAGAAGTCTCTCGCGGGAGTATTCCATGTGAATACGCCCCATTCGAACCTCCCAAGCGACTGCCGACGAACCAGGCAGGCGAGGTAAGCCAGCAAGGCCGTTCCGAATCCCCGGCCCCGCATCTCGGGACGAACGTACAGGTCTTCCAGGTAAAGCCCGGGCTTTCCCTGAAAGGTCGAGAAGTTCCGGAAATAAAGGGCGAAACCGATCGGCTCATTTTCGAAGCAGCCGAAAATCACCTCGGCAGACGCTTTTTCCCCAAAGAGGTTTTCCCTAAGGATCTCTTCGGTGGCCTCAACCTCCTGTGCTACCCCCTCGTATTCGGCCAGTTCGATGATGAACCGGAGGACGAGGGGCACTTCGTCCGCTCCGGCGGACCGGATCGTAAAACCGGCAATTTTCGTTTTGATCTCGCCTTTTTCCATCGACGCCTTTCCCTTCCTAATGGAAGAATTCCGATTTTCCCGCCCGGTTCACCTATACTTTGGAGATAAGACCGCTTGGGAGGCGATCCGCATGGGAGGAACGGTCAGGAAAGAGATCCGACGCGGCATGAAAGTCCGGGTTGTGCAGAAGCAGGATCAGAAAAGCGGGCGACTCACGGAGGGCGTCGTCCTCGATATCCTCACAAAGAGCCCGACACACCCTCACGGCATCAAAGTCCGCCTCGAAAACGGGATCGTCGGGAGAGTCCATGAAGTGTTGGCCGAATCTGTTTGAGGCAACACCTCACCCGGAGTTTTCCGGCCTCGATTCGAACCTCTCCAGGTAAGCCTTTTTTTCCGCCCTTCGGAGTTTCTTGACCCTCATTTCGATGGACTGCGCCTCGGCACGACCGAACCTTCCGTCTGTTGAATATTCAAGGGAAACGGGAAGGTGTGAGGCCGTGTATCGCGCCCCCTTACCGTCGCGATGCTGCCGGAGGCGCCGGTCGAGGTCGGCCGCTATCCCGCAATAAAGGGAACCGTCACCGCACCGCAGGAGATAGACGCAGTAAAGGTCCTCGCTCATCGGTCCCTTCAGGCGCCCCTTTGCCATTCCAGGGTCTTCAGGATGTCGTAAAAGAGACGGTTGACCGGCGTCGGAATGCCCGCCTCCGCACCAAGGCGACAGACTTTCCCGGCGAAGATCTCAACCTCGGTTTTCCTGCCGGCTTCCAGGTCCTGCAACATGGAGTTTCTTCCTTCGGGGTTCAAGGCCATCAACATCCGGACGCTCCTGTCGATATCCTCTTCCCCGAGGTCGATTCCCGAATGAGGCGCGACGGCGACAACCTCCCGCATCGCGGAAAGAGCAACCTCAAGGCACGGGGAGTATCTCTGGAAATGCCCGTACGGCGCGCCCATGATCGCTCCGGCCTGGTTGAGGCCCACGTTGGCCATGAACTTCCACCACATGCCCCGGAAGATATTTTCGCTTACCTCGTAAAGCACCCCCGCCTCTCCAAGCAGCCTTTCGACCCTCTTTACCCGATCCGACCGTTTCCCGTCCGGCTCGCCGAAAACGATCTGTCCGGGGCTGGAATAGACGACCCTGTCCCCTTCCTTCGTCGAATCCATCCTCGCCACGAAAGCGGGAAGAACCCGCTCCCGACCCAATCGGGTACCGATGACATCCTCGCTGTCAATCCCGTTCAGGAGTGACATGACAACCGTTTGCGGCCCGACGATTTCTTCGATGAGATCCAGGGCTTTTTCGAGATGGTACTCCTTGACGGCAACGAAAACGAAATCCGGAGGCTCGGGGATCTCCGCAGGGCTTACGAAGGAAAAGGCGTAGGGCTTCGCGTTCACCGAAATCACCCGATGCCCGTATTTTTCCTTTCGCTTTCCGTCACAGACAAAACGGAAGGGATACCCCTTGCCGGCAAACTGCGAAGCGAAAGTCGCCCCAACCGCTCCCAGGCCAAGAAACAGCACTTTTTCCATCTTCCTCCTCCTTCTCGGCAGGCAGCAAGAGAAAAAGCGGCCTGCCCATCCAGTATAGACGAGAGGGAAATTTAACGATCAGGAGAGTACAATACCGAGAGAAAGGACCCGAAACGCGCCGACCGGGGAGGATCAGACTTCATGCAGGCTTCAGGGCACGAATACTCCAGGATATTCGAAACCCTTCTCCAGGACTCGCAAGATGCCATCGCCTTGTGCGATACGGATACCGTCATCCTGAAAATCAACCGGGCCTTCACCGAACTTTTCGGTCACACGGCGGCCGAAGCCGTCGGGAAAAGGCTGGACCACCTGGTCGCAACGACCCCTGAGATGATCGCCAATTCGGATTCGCAGGTTGATCGGATCAAGATCTGGGAGCGGGTTTTCACCGAAGCCGTTCGCCGAACCCGAAAAGACGGATCCACCGTACCCGTTTCTATCGAGGGCAACGTTTTCCGTCTCGCAAACGGAGAAGCTCTTGTCCTATGGAACTACCGTGAACTGCCCGGCGAGGAAGATCCCGCATAAAGGGTTGAAGCCCAGGCTGCCGGATCGTTTCTCCTCACTTGCGGACCAGCCGGATCAGCACGAGTAGGACAACAGCACCCAGAGTCGCCGTCAGCAGGTTTCCCCAGAAGCCGCTCCCGACCGAAAACCCCAGGTTCCTCGCCAGAAAACCGCCGATCAGGGCCCCGACAACACCGACCGCGATGTTCCCCACCGCTCCGAACCCGCCGCCCTTGACCAGGTGCCCCGCCAGCCAGCCGGCGAGAAGGCCGACAAAAACAAACCCAAGGAAACTCATCGGACACCCCCCTGTCACTACGAAGCGCGGTGCAGCTTTTCCCTTATCCTTTGTAGCATATCGGCCGTCATCAGGGACAAGTCGTAACTGGGGGAAAAGGACCATTCCTCCCTGGCGGCGGAACAATCCAGCGAATCCGGCCAGGACTCCGCGATCCCCTGCCGAACCGGGTCCACGTCGAAGTCCAGGATAAAGCCCGGAAGGTGCTTCCTGATCTCGGCGGCGATCTGTCCCGGCTCGAAGCTCATGGCCGAAATGTTGAAGGCGTTCCGGTGGACGAGCCTGGATGGATCCGCTTCCATCAGCCGGACGATCGATTCCAGTGCATCCGGCATGTACATCATGTCCATGAAGGTCCCTTCCGCGATGTAGCTCGTGTAGGCGCCCTTCGAAACGGCATCGTAATAGATGTGCACGGCATAGTCCGTGGTTCCTCCGCCGGGAAGGGCCTCGTACGAGATCAGGCCGGGAAAGCGCAGCCCTCTCGTGTCAAGGCCGTACTTCAGGTGGTAGTAATCGCAAAGGAGTTCGCCCGTGACCTTCGCGACCCCGTAAATGGTCGTCGGACGCTGCAGGGTATCCTGGGGCGTCTGCCTGTGCGGCGTATTGGGACCGAAGGCAGCGATGGAGCTGGGAAAGAAGACCGCGGCGCCGGCAGCCCGGGCACACTCCAGCGCGGTGAAGGTTCCATTCGCGTTAACCTCCCAGGCCAATTGCGGTTTGGCCTCCCCGGTGGCAGAGAGGATACCCGCCAGATGGATCAGCGTATCCACCCCGAAGGAGGACATCAACCTGGAAAATGCCGCTCCGTCGCACACATCGAGGAGGTCGAACGGACCTCCCTCTGAAACCGCTCCTGCGCTTTTTCGGAGGTCCGTTGCAAGAACGTTTTCGCTTCCATAAAGCCTTCTCAGGTAGGACGTCAATTCGACCCCAATCTGGCCGTTCGCTCCCGTGATGAGGATCCTTTTCATTTTCTATGGCCATCTCCTCTCCAAGATCGGCATAAAATCGAGCGTGTGATTCCGCGTCGCGAAGAACGGATTCCCGATATTCCCGGATGTCCCGCTCAGTATGAAGTTGATCGAATCCGCCTGTCAAAGTGGTATATTTTGGATTGCTTTCCTATATTTCCCCTGGTGGGGAATATATTCAAACGAGGGGCAAGCAGACGTGCAGGAGGGGTTTCGGTGGAAAACCATACTGAACTGGAAGAGCTGGCCGCGCGAATCGCGGGGGACTCAAGCGCCCCCTATTACATCGCAAACGTTCTGCGTGAGGCGATTTACCGTGGAATCATCGAAGAAGGAAAGCCTCTCCCGCAAGCCACGCTGGCTCAACACTTGAAAGTCAGTCCCATTCCCCTGCGGGAAGCCCTCAGGCTTTTGGAAACTGAAGGCCTCGTCACTTTCCGCGGATACCGGGGAGCCGTCGTCACGACGCTTTCGCTGGAAGAAGCCCGGGAGCTTTACGAAATGATCGCCGCACTTGAAACCAGCCTGATGCGCATCGCTTTTTCCAAGATCACGCGGAGGATACTGGAGGAGGCCGGAGCGATCCTTGAAGAGATGGAGTCGGAAAAGGACTGCATCCGTTGGAGGGACCTCAACCAGATGTTCCACAACCTGTTCTATGAACCGGCCGACCGCCCCCTCACCCTCGACACTCTGGCCCGCCTCAGGCAAAAAACGGACCGCTACATCCGAATTCATCTCGCCTCCATGAGGGGCGATTCCCAGAAGCAGCACCGCGACATCCTCGCCGCCGTGGAATCCAGGGACCTCGAGGGAGCCGTAACCGCTCTGTTCAGCCATCTCACGTACACATCAAACGATCTTCAGTCCTGCATGAGGGGAGGCCCCTCCCCCCGCTACAGGAGGGAATAGACCGCGAAAAGGACTCGGCCTCCCGTCGGGAGGCCGAGTCTCAAACTGCCGAAAACCGGTCGGGCGCCCGCCTTATTTTCTGTAGGCGTCCTTGGGGTTCCATTCCTTCCAGACGTTTCCGACAAGATCCTCTCCGGGATGAAGGACCTTTCCCCCCGGCGTCCATCCCGAAGGCGTCACTTCCTTGCCCTGAGTCTTCCGGACATGCTGGAAGGCCTTGATCTGCCGGATCGTTTCATCGACATTGCGTCCCACCGGCGGGGTCAGGATTTCCATCCCTTGGATCACGCCGTCGGGGTCGATGATGAAGCGCCCGCGGAAATCCACTCCACCGGCCTCGTTATAGACGCCGTAAACCTTGCCGATCGCTCCTCCGCCATCCGAAGCCATCGGGAAGGGAACGCCCCCCTCGACCATCTTCGAAAGTTCCACATCGTTCCAAACCTTGTGGACAAACTGGCTGTCCACGCTCATCGAAATGACGTCCACGCCCAGATCCTGGAATTCCTGGAATCGGTCGGCGACCGCCGACACCTCCGTCGCTCAGACAAAGGTGAAATCACCCGGGTAGAAACAAAGGACGACCCACTTGCCGAGATGATCAGAAAGCTTGACCGTCGTGAATTTCCCCTTGTAAAAGGCAGGCGCGGTAAAATCCGGAGCCTTCATCGCAACCGTTACACCCATTCTCCTGACCTCCTTCTTCACCTCTTCAGGCTGAACCGGCGCTTGCTCCGCGTTTTCAACCGTTGCCGCTGGAACGGAACATCTTACCTGCTCCTCCGGCATGCAATCACCCTCCCTTCAACTTCAAACGGTTATTGAAGATCGTTCCCATTATACAATACGGTGTCGCTACCCCTATCCGAGAACCCGGTCTTATTCAAGCTCGAGCCTTCTTTTGAGGGCGGGAACCCCATATCATTCGTTTAGCGTATTGCTTTCCTGATCGCTCTCTCTCAACGAACTCTCCTGAGAACCCGTCCAGGCCTGCGATCCGTCGGTTTCCCGTCCTTCACGACCCATTCTCCGTTCACCATGACGTGCCGGATGCCCTCGGGATACCGGTGCGGCTCCTGGAAGGTCGCTCGGTCGCTTATGCTTTCGGGATCCAGGATCACAAAATCCGCCCAGAACCCCTGCTCAATCCGGCCTCGACCCTCGATTCCGGCCTTTTCTGCAGGCAACGAGGTGATCTTCCGTATCGCCTTTTCCCACGAAAGATCCCCGCTTTCTCTGACCATCCGCCTCAGGAAACGCGGGAAAGTCCCGTAGCCTCTCGGATGCGGTTTTCCCCCTCCCCAAGGCGCGTTGACCCAGGAATCCGAGGCAATGCACGAAATGGGACTGTTCAAGGCTTCCTTCAGGTCTTCCTCCCCCATCCCGAAAAGAAGCATCGTCGCATTCCCTCCGGTTTCCCGCAAAAGGCCGAAGAGGGCTTGGACCGGGGGAATGTTCCCACGCATAGCGATCTCTTCGAGGGAGGCCCCTTCCAGGTCTTTTCGGGCCTCGCATTCGCTGATCACGATATTCGACCAACCAAGCGACCCGGACCAGTTTTCCCACCCTGGGATTCCAGATTCCATTTCATCTTCGATTCTCCGGCAATCGGCCGCATCGGACAGTCGGTGAAGCATCTTCTCCACCCCTCCTTCAAGAGCCCAGGGCGGAAGAAGCGCAGTCAGGGTCGTCATCCCCGCCTCGTAGGGGTAAACGTCGCAATTCACGTTCACCCNCCTCTCCCGGGCGGCTTCCATGAGCCGGAGCGCATCCCGGACCTTGCCCCAATTTGCCCTGCCGACCGCCTTGAGGTGGGAAACCTGTATGGAAATCCCGTTTCGCTCGCCGAGAGCCAATGTTTCCTCAAGGGACCGGAAAAGCCGGTCACCCTCATTTCTCATGTGGGTGGCGTAAAAACCGCCGTATTTCTTCAAAACTTCCGCCAGTTCCTCGAGTTCTTCCGGTCGTGAGTAACTGCCCGGTGGATAGATCAGACCGCTGGAAAGACCAAATGCCCCTTCCTCCAGACTCTGAGCCAGCATTCGCTTCATTTGGGCCATCTCCTCACAGCTGGGGGGACCGTCATCGAAGCCCTTGACGGCGATGCGGATCGTTCCATGCCCGACAAGCGGGGCCAGGTTCAGCGCGATTCCCCTCTCCTGGACTTTGCGGAAATATTCCCCGCTCGACCTCCAATCCCAGCCGATTTCCACTTCCGCTCTAAGGAAAGGAGCGAGGTAGCGGCGGGCCAAATCAACTCGGGCCGGATCGAGGGGTGCCATGGAAAGCCCGCAGTTCCCGACGACGGAAGTCGTGACTCCCTGCATGACGTGGCATTCCGCCCCGGGGAAAGCCAGAATCCCATGGTCCGCGTGATTGTGAATGTCCACGAATCCGGGACCCAGGATCAACCCCGATGCATCGAGAATCTCCTCTCCCTCGAGGACCCCTCCGATCCGGGAAATCTTCCCGTTCGTGATCCCGACATCGCCCTCGAACGACGGTCTCCCCGAGCCGTCAACCACTCTCGCGCCTCGCACAACCCGATCTATACGGTCCACCACGCCGACCTCATCCCTTTCGACCAGACTTTCACTTCGTATGCAAAAGGGCCTCCCCTCGGTCGGGGAGGCCCTTTTGCTGATTCCTTTGCGCTAGTAGTTTTCCGCCAGGATTTCGAAATATCCCTGAGGATGGGCGCAGGCAGGGCACATATCCGGAGCCGATGTTCCCTTGTGGATGTAGCCGCAATTGCCGCACTTCCACTCGGTCTCTTCGGCTTTCCCGAAGACCGTTCCTGAAAGCAGGTTGGCGTGCAGTTTGCGATACCTGGCCTCGTGATGTTTTTCGACTTCGGAGATCAGGCGAAAAACGGTCGCGATCTCCGGGAAACCCTCCTGGTCCGCCACATCGGCGAAGGATGGATACAGCTCTCCCCACTCCTCACGCTCCCCGTCCGCGGCTGCAAGGAGGTTCAGTTTCGTGTCCCCGAGCGCAACCGGGTAGGAGGCATCGACCGGGATCATTTCCCCATTCAGGTCTTTGAGCAGGAACTTGAAAAACCGTTTCGCGTGTTCTTTCTCGTTATCGGCCGTTTCCGTGAAGATATTGGAGATTTGGACCAGGTTTTCCTTTTTCGCAACCGATGCGTAGTAGGAATAGCGGTTCCTCGCCTGCGACTCTCCCGCAAAGGCCTTCATCAGGTTCTCCGCCGTTTTCGTGCCTTTCAAACTCTTCATCCGCGTCACGCTCCTTCGATCTAAAATGCTTCAAATCGCTCGTCGGAAACCGGGCCCGAAACGAGGCCTCCTGCGTCCCGCCGCTCCCTGTTCTTCCCTTTTCGATGGCAACCCCTTCTACCGGACAGCAGCATGATGATATCACAAACCATGGAAACCCCCAGGGGGTCTCATCTCCGTTGCGCCGGGCAACTCGCTGGGCTAGCAAATACCGTCTACCCTGATAAAATGATAAGAATATCCTTGTTCGGTATAATTGTTCCCGGTGCGGGAGGGAGGGGTGAAGATGCCGAAGGAACCTGTCAGAAAGTACCGGTGCGCCTCGTGCGAGAAGACTTTCGAGCACGAGGGCAAACCCGAAAAGTGTCCATTCTGTCGTTGTCGAATCCTCATCCTGCTGGAGGGAGAATCCGTCCGCCAGAATTCCGGCGGAGGTTGCGCTCCTTCGGGCTGAGGGATCTAGAATTCCGTGAGCCGTCGGCTCTACGGCGGGAAAAGGCAAACGGTGCCGGCCTCCCCAAATAAACCGGCACCGTTTTTGTTGGACTTGTCCACAGGAAAACCATAAACTGAGGGAAAGGTTTCCAAAAGCCCGACGGATGTCATGGAGAGGAGCGAACAACCTTGAAGTCTGATTTGATCAGGGATCCTTCCAATGTCGATGCTTCCTTCCCGCCCGGCATGTCTCCCCTGTTTTTCGACGGTCGGCTTTTGGGCCTCATCTACCTGGCGAACGGCAAGGGACCTCATAAAACCCTGGTCTTGCTGCACGGCTTCCCGGGCAACGAGAAAAACCTCGATATCGCCCACATGCTGAGCCGAGGCGGAATCAACGTCCTGATCTTCCATTATTCGGGCTGCTGGGGCAGCCGGGGCTCATACTCCTTCGGCCAGGCGTACGCGGACTTGAGAACCGTTCGAAAGGCAATCGCCGATGAAGGGTTTTCAGACCTGAACAGGATTGACAGAGATCGGGTCTTTCTTGCCGGGCACAGCGTCGGGGGTTTCCTTACCCTTCTCGCCGCAAGGGATCACATGGATTTCCGGGGATTCGCCCCGCTGGCTCCCTACAACCTCTCCCTCCAGGCGGATCGTATCGAGGCCGGAGATACGGACGCCTGCAAGGAAACCTTCGACCTTTTCTCCTGCGGACTGAACCCTCTTGACGGAGCGACTGCAGAATCTCTTCTTGCCGAAATTCGGGAAAGAAGAAAGGAGTGGGACTTGCTTGAAACCCCTGAGCCCTTCCGCGCTCCGGACATGTTGCTCGTCATCGCGTCTTTGGATACGGTTGCCCGCCCCCCGATCCATCAGATTCCCCTGGCGAAGATGTTGAACCGGGCCGGCGGAAGGAAAAAAGTTCTTGAGCTTTCCTGCTCCCACGATTTTTCCGAGAGGAGGATCGCTCTCGCCGAAGCCCTGTACGAGTGGCTGGAGGACCGTTGAACAGATTTAGGTGGACTGTGCGGGAGGGTTTCGAAACAGCCTCTGGAGAGGGGAGATAACGATGAAAGGAACCGCCTTTCTCAAACTGGATACCCCGGCTTTGCTCGTCGACCTGGACCGGATGGAGCACAATCTCCGTTTCATGCAGGAAAAGGCAGCCTTGGCCGGCGTCAGGCTGAGGCCGCATACGAAAACCCACCGGACGCCGGCCATCGCAAAGATCCAGGAGGCGATGGGCGCCACGGGCATCACCGTCGCGAAACTGGGAGAAGCCGAGATCATGGCTTCAGAGGGATTGGACGATATCTTCATCGCGAACGAGATTGTCGGCCCGATCAAGCTGGAGCGGCTGAAGAGGCTGATGAAGCGGGTCCGGCGGCTTGCCGTGGGGGTCGATCATCCGGTTCACGTGGAGATGCTTTCCCGCGCGATGGAAGGGGAACCTTTTTTCCTCGATGTCCTGATCGATGTCGAAACGGGAGATCCGCGCACGGGAATTTCCCCGGGAGGGGCCACCCTCGAGCTGGCCCGGCGCGTTGCCGGGGCTCCGGGATTGCGTCTCAGGGGAATCTATACCCACGACGGGCAGAGCTATGACGCCGAAACCATCGAGGAGGTCCGTGCCATCAACCGGCAAAGCCAGAAACGGTTGCTCGAAACGGCGGACCTGTTGAGGCGCTCGGGGATACCGGTGGAAGAAATCTCCGTCGGCTCCACCCCGTCGCTTCTGGTTGACGGAATCGAGCAGGGGATAACGGAAATCCGCCCCGGGACCTACGTCTTCCTCGATGCCGACCAGGCCCAGCTGATCGGGACGACGGCCTATTGCGCCCAGACGGTTCTGGTCACCGTCATCAGCCGGCCCACGCCGGAACGGGTCGTCCTCGACGCAGGGACGAAGTCCCTGACCTATTACGTTCAGGACAAAGGCGTGACCCGAGCCAGCGGACACGGCAGACTCAAGGATTACCCCGATGTTTTCCTCGACCGGATGTCGGACGAACACTCCTCCTTCGACATTCCCGTGAATTCCGGCCTCGCTTTCTCCATCGGGGACAAGATCGAGATCATTCCGAACCATGCCTGCCCGACGACAAACCTCCATGAGTTCATCCATGGGGTCAGAAACGGCAGGATTGAAGTCACCTGGCCTGTGCTCTGCAGGGGAAAATCCCAATAGGTGCAACTTCCGTGCATTTTCGCACGCGGGAGGTTTTTTCACGAAAAATCCCTTCATGCCGAGCCGGGATCGTCTCAGGGTTGAAAGGCCCAGCGCCTGCATTCTTTCGGAGGTGACCTTCCATGCCGCAAGAGAGCTCCTTCGAAACCTCATCGTTTCCTGAAATCGCAACTTTGAGGCTCGCTCTACGGGAAATCCGACAGGAAGACGCCCCCCGGCTGCACGAAATCTGGACCGATCCCGAGGTGCTCCGCTACCTGGTGCTCGACCCGTTCACGACACTTGACCAGACCCTTGAGATGATTTCGATCCTGAAAAACCTGCGCCCCTTGGGGGANGGATTCCGCTGGGCCCTGACCCTGGTTCCCGAGGAACGCATCATCGGGACGTGCGGTTTCCACAATTGGAAAAAGGAACATTCCCGAGCCGAACTCGGCTATGAACTCGAGCCGCTCAGCTGGGGCAGGGGGCTCATGAGCGAAGCGATACGCGCGGCCCTCGATTTCGGATTCGAGCGAATGGGCCTGAATCGTATCGAGGCTTTCGTCACGACGGGAAATGTTCGGTCGCTCGGCTTGCTGGAAAGGAACGGCTTCTCGATGGAGGGAACCTTGCGGCAGTATGAATGGGCGCGAGGGAGCTTTCAGGATCAATGGGTGTTTTCCCTCCTGAGGCAGGATTGGGAAAACCGAAGGATCGTCTGACCGCTTCCTGCGTCGCGGCACCCAAGGACCCGGGTTCGACCAGAGGAGAGGCCGCCTGCGGTCTGCCGGCGGCACTTTCCCTTCCCAAGGACTTTCTTTTGAGGATCTCTTCGGCCAGCCGTTCGCAATTTTTGCCGTCACGGTAGGCAAAGGCGAATTTTTTCGCCCGTTCCATTGCATCCGTGAAGGGAACCGTGGAGAAATCGTTCTCGACAAAGTACCTGACCCAATAGACCGCCTCATTCGCGGTGAGGGCGACCGGTCCAAACAGGTTTTTCTCGAGATCGAGATAAGCCCCCGTCCTTTGAAGGTAGTCGTCAAGATCGAACTGGTAGAACAGAACAGGCTTGTCCAGCAGGAGAAAATCCCAGCTGATGCTCGAATAGTCGGTTATCAGCAGGGAACTCCCGAGAAGAACCTCCTGAAGGTCGATCTCCTGGTCGAGGACCTCGATCGGTCCCGCCTCGAATTCCCGCCTGAATTCCTCGAAAAATTCCCTCATCCACATGTGCACGTACAGTCGGAGGCGGATTCTTCTTCGATCCAGGATTTCTGCAAGCTCCGGGTCAAGAAGAAAAGACCTGATTTCGCTGAAGAAGCCGGTCCGGGTCAATGACACCTTCTTCGAGTTCCACTCTCTCCAGGTCGGCATAAACAGAATATCCGCCCCTCGGCCGGACGGGATTTTCTTTCGCGACAGCAGACGATCATGCCTTGCAAGTCCGGTGATCGCAATTTTCCCCGGCGGGATGCCCCATTCCTTCTCGTGAATTTCCGCCTCGCCGCGGGAACTGGAGGCGATCAGATCCAGTTCCATGGAAGTTCCCGCAACCCTTCCCTCCCGCTTAAGGCCGGTTATCCCGTGATCCAGCATCACATTCAGGGCTTCCGGCGTTTCGGCGACCGCATAATCCGTGATGTCGTAACGCCCATGTGAGAAGATCAGCGCATCCGCGACAAGGGTGAGGACATTGGCCCGGAAGGTCCCTCGAAACAGGATTCGACTCGGGTCGGGAATCGGCCTGCGCCCGGGCCTGCCTGGACAGCAGTCTTTGCGGATGACCCAGAACGATTCGACCTCGGGGTGGTTTTGCAGCATGGACTCGAAGAAAGCCGCTCCGTTATCCCCGTATCGCCTTCCCCCAAACCCTCCGTAGAGGAAGACCGGGCTATCCAGCCTCAAGGCCTCGCGCCCGCGGATCCGGACCCAGGCCCTGGCAAGTGCGCGGTTCAAAGGGTATCGAACCTGATCCCTTAACCGAGGGAGGATTTTCAAGGGGTGCTTCACATACTTGATCAGCTCTCTTATCGCACTCATCGGATCCTACACCCCCTGTTCCTCCGGTTGGCCGCTCCCGAAAAGGTCGAAGAAACGCTTATGTTATACTGAATTGGTGCAGATCCCCTTAGGGCTATTTTAACCTCACGGACAGGAGTGGAGAATGAAACGAGTGCCGATCAACGAATTTTTACGCTTCATGCGGGAACGAATACTCAACTCAGCCAGGAAAATCCTGATCCTCGATTACGATGGAACCCTTGCCCCTTTCAACCCCGACCCTTCCAGGGCCGTCCCCTATCCGGGAATGACGGGACTTTTGAGGAAAATCCGCGATGCAGGCGGAATCGTCCTTTTTCTAACCGGCCGCGAACCCGAAGAAATCGTGGAACTGATCGGCCTTTCTCCTCCCTTTGAAACCTGGGGTTGTCACGGGATGGTCCGCCTGGACTCCGACGGGAAAAGACACGCACCCGTCCTCCCCGAAAACCTGCTTTCCGCCCTCGATGAAACCGAACGGCTGGTGAAAGGGATCGGCACCGGACGGGTGGAAAGAAAAGCCGGCGGCGTTGCCCTGCACTGGCGTGACCTCGACCCAAAAGATCGCGCAAGCACCCGGCGGTCGGTCCTCGCCGCCTTTAAGGGGCTGGATCCGGTCGGCCTGTCGGCGCTCGACTTCGATGGCGGAATCGAGTTCAGGATCGACGGTTACGACAAGGGTCGGGCGATCCGTGAAATGCTCCGCGACTTCACGCGACGGGATTTCGCGGTTTTCCTGGGAGATGACGCGACAGACGAACAGGGGTTTTCAGCCGCAGCCGGCCTGGGCGCCACAGGAATCCTTGTCCATCCCGACTTTCGAAAAACCGGGGCCGATTATCACCTCCGGCCTCCCGGAGAGTTGCGGCTTTTTCTCGAGAGCTGGCTAAGCGGAATAGAGGGGGAGGGGGCTTCGCATGATTGACATGAANNGGGACAGCGGATGGTGATCGTGTCCAACCGCCTGCCGATCGTCCTCAGGGAAAGCAATGGACAATGGACGATGCAGAAGGGCTCGGGTGGACTGGTGACCGCTCTGAGTCCCATACTGGAGAACCGCGGAGGACTCTGGGTAGGGTGGACCGGAATCACGAAAACAATGCCGATCGGGGAGATCAAGAAGGTTCTGGACCCGTTTTCTCTGGAAAGCGGCTTCCGCCTCCTCCCCGTATTCCTGACGGAAGAGGAAAGGGATCTTTTCTATTACGGCCTATCCAACGAAGTCATCTGGCCCCTGTTCCACGATCTTCAGACACGATGCCGCTTCGACCCCGGCTACTGGGACGCCTACCTTGCCGTAAACCGGAAATACGCCCGGACAATCGAACGCCACGTACGGGAAGGGGATTTCATATGGATCCACGACTATCACCTCATCCCTCTGGCCGAAGAACTCTCGCGCAAGGGCTTTGAGGGGAACCTCGCTTTTTTTCTGCACATTCCGTTCCCTCCCCCTGACATCTTCGTGAAATTCCCATGGCGGAAGGACTTGCTGCGTGCCCTGCTCCACTATGGGTTCATCGGATTCCAGACCCTGAGGGACCGCCGGAATTTCACCGATTGCCTCCGGGTCTTCTTTCCCGAAACGCGGATTGAAGGGAGAGGGCCCATCATCAGGATCCTGATCGGTGATGTCGAGACAAGGGCCGGACATCTTCCGATCAG
Source organism: Synergistales bacterium (assembly GCA_015657435.1). Lineage (GTDB taxonomy): Bacteria > Synergistota > Synergistia > Synergistales > 79-D21 > 79-D21. The sequence continues at coordinate 297,687 of JADLKH010000001.1, forward strand.
CGTGGACGCCGAGGAATTCATCCGTATTTCACGCTCGAAGGAAGTCACGGAAAGAACACAGGCGATCCGGAACGACTTCGGCCAAAGACGGCTGCTGTTCAGTGTCGACCGGCTCGATTACACGAAGGGAATCCCTGAAAAACTCAAGGGATTCAGGCATGCGTTAAGGGAATTCCCGGAGCTGAAGGGAACCGTCACGCTGATCCAGCAACTGGTTCCAAGCAGGGAGACCGTGCCCGCCTATCACGTGCTGAAGGAGGAAATCGACCGCCTCGTCGGACAGATCAACGGAGAATTCTCCACGGGAGACTGGGTTCCCATCGTCTACCGCTACCAACCGATGGACCGGCCCGAACTGATCGCTCATTACCGGGCTGCCGACGTGGGACTGATCACCCCCCTGAAGGACGGGATGAACCTTGTCGCGAAGGAGTATGTGCTTTCCCAGGCGGACAACCGCGGGGTCCTTGTCCTCAGCGAGTTCGCCGGTTCCGCCATGCAGCTCGGGGAAAGCTGCCTTCTCGTGAACCCCTATAGCGTGAAGGAAATTGCCGAAGCGATTGTCGGTGCCCTTTCCATGCCGGGGGAGGAGAAGAAGAGACGCCTTCGAAACATGCGGAAGACCCTACGGCACCATGATGTGTTCTGGTGGGTACGCAACTTCCTGAGAGCCTCCGCCGGAAGAGAACTCGAGGACTTCCCCGAAAGGGAATTGACGCCTCTTTCCGCGCCGCTCGTTTTGGAATCCAAAGACATGATGAGGAAGGAGGAATGGGTGTGAGTCCTTACAGCCTCCCGAGAGTCGAGGATTACGAACCCTATATCGGCGCAGCCGCTGTCGAGCGGATCCTCCGCAAAGGGGAATCCATGGAGGATTTCCACATTGTCCAGGTCAGTTCCACCTATTACGGCGGTGGCGTCGCCGAGCTTCTGGGATCCCTCTCCCTCCTGATGAACCAGATGGGGCTCAGGGCAGGGTGGCGAATCATTCAGGGATCTCCCGATTTCTTCAGCGTCACGAAGAAAATCCACAATGCCCTTCAGGGAAGCGACATCAACCTCTCAGAGATGAAAAAGGCGATCTACGAGCAAGTCGTCTACGAAAACGCCCTCCGGAACCATTTCGACCAGGATCTGGTCATCGTGCATGACCCGCAGCCCTTGCCGCTGATCACCCACTACAAGAAGAAGTCTCCCTGGGTCTGGACCTGCCATGTCGACCTTTCCGCCCCAAACGCCGAACTCTGGCATTACCTGCTGCCCTTCATCGAACAGTACGACGCCGTCATCCTGAGCCTGAGAGAATACTCAAGGCAACTGAAGGTACCGGAACTGTTCTTTATGCCCGCGATCGACCCGTTCTCGCTCAAGAATCGGGACCTGACCGAAAGCGAAATTGACGAACGTCTCTCCCGCTATGAGATCCCGACGGATCTTCCGCTCGTGGTCCAGGTTTCCCGCTTCGACATGTGGAAGGACCCCCTGGGCGTGATCGAAGCCTTCAGGCTCGCCCGCAAAGAGGTTGACGCAACCCTTGTCCTTCTGGGCAACATGGCGACGGACGATCCTGAAGGGGAAGAAATCTTCAGGATCCTGGTGGGAGAGCGGGAGGAACGGATCATCGTCCTGAGCATGGAAGATTCGGGACTGGTGAACGCGCTACAGCGAAAAGCCTCGGTGATCCTCCAGAAATCCATCCGGGAGGGATTCGGGCTGACAGTTGCCGAAGCGATGTGGAAAGGAACCCCGGTCATTGGAGGCAACGTCGGGGGTATCCGACACCAGATCAGGGACGGGGTGAACGGGTTTTTGGTTTCTTCCGTGCAGGAAGCCGCGGCCCGCATCGTCCAGCTCCTCAGGGACGAGAAGCTCCGCAGAGAAATGGGCGAAAAGGGCAGAAAAGCCGTACAGGAAAAATTCCTGATGACTCGTTACCTCGAGCAGTACCTGGACCTGTTCGGCTCCTTCAAAACCGTGTTCAGGCTGGATTACAGACCGGGCTCATGAATCGGAGCATCAGGTCCGGCCGTTAGGAGCCTCTTTTCTTTCCAGCCTCAGGATCCTGGCGTCGATCCTTTCCCGGTATTCTTTCGGGCGCTGAAAGGATTCCCTCAGGACAGGCAGCGCCCACGGGAAATGACGTCGGTACACCGATTCCAGCCGATGCACGACCGCCGGGTAGGGGTTGAGGTGGTCCACCTGCGCTTCCCTGATCCCGGCCTCACGAAGGGAGCCGTAAAGGGAAGCCAGCGATTGCTCCGAGTCGGTCAATCCCGGCAGCAGCGGGGCGATGAAAACCCAAACCGGGATCCCTGCGGAGAGCAAGTCCCTGGCCGCGGCCAGTCTGAGGTCGGGCGGGGAGGCTCCCGGTTCGAGGATTTCAGCGGCTTTCCTGTCCATGGTGGTGATGGTGAATCCGACTTCACAGGACCGAAGTCGGCGAAGGATCGCGATGTCCCTGCGGACCAGGGCCGACTTGGTCAAAAGATGAACATCCAGAAGCTGGTAATCGGCCAGACTCTCGAGGCTGGAACGAGTTAGCCCGTAATCCGCTTCCGCCGGCTGGTAGGCATCCGTCACCGTTCCCACCAGGACCTTCCCTGCCGGTTTTTTTCGACCGCTCGCCAGTTGCCTGGCCAGGACGGCCGCAAAGTTCACCTTAATATCCAGGAATTCTCCCCATGTCTCCGTATGATCCGTGAAACGGCTCATGAACGAGGCATAACAGTAAACACAGCCGTGCGTGCAGCCGACGTAGGGATTCAGGCAATAGTCGTAGCCCGGAATACCGGTCCTGTTCAAGGCGGACTTGCACTGGATCTCTCGCAAAACCGGTTGTGCAGGCATTTCCAGCTCCCCCTTTCCCGACAGGTTCGATTGGCAACGACGCTCTTTTCGTCCTTCATGATAACGCCTGTCGCCTCCTGAGGGGGGCTACCGGCGGGATATGCGCCCCGTGTACCCGCCGCCAATCCCCTATCTTTAATGTTTCTGTTAGATAACGCTTTATACTATTATTTATAAGAGTGGGTGGTTCGACGTCGGTTTCTCCAAGGAGGCGTGCCATGATCACTTCCGGACAAAAAACCCTCGCGATCGTCTGCGGCGGAGGTCCCGCTCCCGGCATCAACAGCGTCATCAGCTCGGTCACCATCGAAGCCAAGAAATCAGGCTGGGAGGTCTACGGGATCTATGACGGCTTCGCAAATCTTGGAAGAGGGGAAAAGCTGGTCACCCCTCTCACGATCGACATGGTCAGCCGGATCTATTCCGACGGAGGCAGCATCCTTAGGGTTTCGAGGTTCAACCCCACCAAGGACGAGGAATCTCTGCGGAACGTGGTGGACACGCTGATCGAGCTGGGGGTGACTCATCTCGTCACCATCGGCGGTGACGACACGGCCTACGCCGCTTCCCGCGTGGCCGACTACGCCAAGAACAAGCGCGGGCTAACAATAGGCTTTGTGCACATCCCCAAGACCATTGACAACGACCTTCCTCTTCCCGGCGGAATCCCCACGTTCGGGTTCGAATCGGCTCGTTCCCTCGGCTCTCAGATCGTCTCGAACCTCATGGTGGATGCGAAGACCACGGGGCGCTGGTTTCTTGTCGTCGCCATGGGACGGGTGGCCGGACACCTCGCCCTCGGAATCGGGAAGAGCGCCGGAGCCACGCTGACCCTCATTCCCGAGGAATTCCCGTCCAAAAGAAAAATCCCCCTGGCTCTCGTGGTGGACATCATCGCGGGCTCCATCATCAAGAGACTTGCCGCAGGAAGGAATTACGGGGTCGCGGTCGTCGCCGAGGGCCTGATCGAAAAAATCCGCATTGAAGATCTGGAAGCGGCGGATTGCCTGGAATGCGACGATCACGGGCATATTCGCTACGCGGAGATCAACTTTTCCGATGTCCTCAAGAAGGAATTGCTCGCGAAGCTCAATTCCCTCGGGATCAAGATGACGATCAACAACAAGGAAGTGGGCTACGAAGTTCGGTGCGCGCCTCCCAATGCCTTCGACATCGAATACACCCGCAACCTTGGCTATGCCGCCATGGAATTCCTGAGAAACGGTGGAACGAACTCCATGATCACGATCCAGAACGACCGGATCGTCCCGATTCCCTTCGAGGAGATCATGGATCCCCATACGAAAAAAACCCAGATCCGGATGGTCAATACGGATTCGATCCAGTACCGCATCGCAAGGGAATACATGATCCGGCTTGAAAAGCGGGATTTCGAGCCGGGAATCGAGTTCGAAAAGCTCGCCCTCGTAGCCGGACTTTCCCCCGAAGAATTCGGGAAGCGCTTCCGCTACGTGACGGACTTCTAGGAACGGCAAGACCTGGGGGGCCTCCCTGGAGAGCGCCCCCCAGGTCTTGCGCGGAAACCGTTTTTTCCGTTCTTTACGGAATCCGGTTCGTCTTCCTCCAGATCCCCATCTCTTCGGCGCACTGGACCAGGTGCTCCCTGAAATTCGGGTGGCTGATCCCGATGATCCTCTCGGCCTTCTCCCAGGTGGACCGGCCTGCGAGGTCCGCCTTGCCCCACTCCGTGACGAGAATGTGCGTCTGCGTGCGGGGATCCGTGACGACGCTCCCCTCCCTCATGGCCGGCAGAATCCGGGAGACGATCTGTCCTGCCTTGTCGGTGTAGGTCGAGGGGAAGCAGATAAAGCTCCTGCCGCCGGGCGATAGATAGGCTCCGGTCACGAAGTCCAACTGACCTCCCGTTCCGCTGATATGGCGAATGCCGGAGCACTCGGAACACACCTGGCCGTACAGGTCGGCCTCGATGCAGCCGTTGATGCTGACGAGGGAGTCCAGTTGGGCCATGACGTGCGGATCGTTCGTGTAATCAACAGGGTAAGACGCCAGGGCGGGGTTCTCGTTCACCCAATCGTAGAGGTCCCGGGTGCCGACACAGAACGTCCAGGTTCCCTTGAAACGGTCGATCGCCTTTCTCCGGTTCGTCAGTTTTCCCTTGCGGTGCATAACCAGGTAGGCATCGACCAGCATTTCGGTATGCATCCCCAGGTCCCGGATGCCGGAATCCGCCACGAGGCTGCCGACGGCATTGGGGAGTCCTCCGATTCCAAGCTGAATCGTCGCCCCGTCGGGGATCTCTTCCACGATATGCGCCGCGATCTGCCGGTCCAGCTCGCTCGGTTCCGCTGGGCGCATTTCCACCGGGGGTCGGTTTCCGGATTCCACAACGGCGTCCACTTCCGAGATGTGGATTCCTTCCTCCCGTCCTCCCAGGGCCCTCGGGAGCCCTTCGTTCACTTCCAGGATGACGTATCGGGCCGTTTCACAGATCGCCCTGGAGGCGGAGTTCGTCAATGAGAAATTAAACCATCCATGCCTGTCCATCGGAGCAACCTGCAGCATGGCGACATCCACTTCGAGACTTTTTCGGTAGAACTTCGGCTTATTGCGGTAAATCATGGGGATATAGTTGCAGATCCCTGCATCGTGGAGTCTTCTTTCGTACCCGCTGAAATGCCAGCTCGAATAGCACACGCTCTCCCTGCCCGGGTCTGCCTCCACGGTCTTCACAGGCCTCAGCGCCAATGCCCCCCTGATTTTCAGGTCCGACAACTCCGGAACACGGCGGGAAAGAGCCTCGTCCAGGATATCGGGCATGGAAAGCCCGAAGCCGAAATCCAGCCAATCTCCGCTCTTCACCACTCTCACCGCTTCATCCGGGCCTTTCAGTTTCTGGGCATACTCTTGGATCACTCCCACTCTCTGCACCCCCTATTGAATCAATAGTGGGGTCAATTATAAACAAAAATGACCAGATTAGAATAGCCTCCGGCCGAACTCGTACTTCCTGTCTACCGGTCAATCAAAAGCCGCAGGTTGCGCCCAAGGACAGGGATGTAATCGCCAAGCCCCACACGATCGAGCCGACGGGAAATCGAAACCGGAAGGGAGGAGGCCTCGGCTTGGGAGAGAAGGATCGCCGTTTCGCTCTCCGAAAAAGTATCCCAGGTCTCGATCCTTGCAAGGACGGGACGGTCCACCGGGCAGACTGACTGGCAACGCATGCAGCCGACGAGGGCGTTCGACCATCGGGGATCGATCCATCCGGGCAGAGGTTGCGGGTCTTCGTTGTGAAAGGTCAGGCATCGTTCCCCCCTGACGATGAAGCGGTCATTCACGATGCAGCCTGTGGGACAGTGCTCCAGGCAGGCCCTGCAATCCGTACAGGCCTTCATCAGGACAGGATCTCTCCATGATGCCCCCCCACAGGGCAGATCCGAGTAAAAGGCCGCCAGCCTGTGGAAACTCCCGTTTTCCTTTGTGAAGAGGATATTGTTCCTGCCGTACTCCCCGAGACCGCATCGGGCGGCGGCAAGCTTGAAAGGAATCCTCGCCTTCATGGCCCGGAAACCATCGGGACCAAGAATCCGGCGCAGAGATCCGGCGACCGATTCATCCTGGTTTTCCCTGTACTGGGGGGGAACGATGGCCCAGGTCGATCCCCGGTCATGCCTGAAGCGGAACCGACCGATCGGCTGGGCCATCGACACCAGGATCACCGATAAAGCCCAACCCGGAACCTCGGNGGGCTCGACCGCCAGGTGGGAGAGGTAACGCTCCCCAAGCAGAAGCGATGAGATTTCCCCCTCTCNGGCACGTCCCGCCAATTCCCCGAAAAGCTCGAAAACGCGTTCGACCGGAAAGATCGCAGACTGTAACCCGAGATCGTTCAGGGCTTCGACCACGGACGTGTCCGAGGCCTTTTTGTCACGGGAGGTCATCTCTTTTCACCCTCGCTTCGTCAGTATCCGACTCAAGCTACCCCATGCGGCGCAGGCTTCGTTCTTCGGAGCAGGCCAAGGCTTTCCCGTACATGGCGACATCGCTGCGATCCGCTTCGAAGGCCACATCCTCCCAGGTGATCTTCGCATCCTTCAGGATGTTCCTCTTAAGGATCATTTTCTCGGCGAGGCAGATCGGAATCCCCCGCCCCCCGTCCTGTGAGGCGGATTCGATCAAACCGTAGCACGAAAAACCTCCGATGCCGTCCAACCGGTCGCCTTTTGCAAGATCCGTTTTCGCATAGGCATTCACGTTCGTCCGGAAACCATAGGAAGGAGCCAGCAGGGGCTTCTTCAGGTTCACCGTCTCCAAAATTGTTTTCCCAATTTCAACATGACAGAGATGGTACGGACGATAAAACAGATAAAATGGGCCATCGCCCATTTTATAATAACTCATCATGAATTTTTGATATTCGTTCTCGCAGTACCCGACAACGAACACTCCACCACCCGGTTCGGCCCCCAGGATGTAATCCACGACTTTCTGCCCTTCTTCCCAGAGCTTCCTGAAATCGAAGGCTTTGGGAACTTCCCTGACATCCGCCAATCGGGGTCCGGTCATCCCGGCATTGAGGACATCCAGGCCAAGGGCATTGGCAAGAAGAGCCATTTCGATACAGAGCTTGGTTCCATCCGTGTACGCCGTCGTCATGCGGCAATCGAGCCTTCGCTTTTCAGCCTCGCGGGCGATGCTGTGGGGATTGGCCGCCCTATCCAGGAAACCCTTGATGTTTCCGGCCATGACAAGTTCGAATCCCCAAAGCCGGATGTCGTCGACAATCCGCTTGATGACGCCGTGCTGGTCACCGTCACAACTCGTGTAGACGACTCCGTTTGCTTCCGCCAGCGCGTAAAAATGCGGACCGAAGATCAGGTCGGCTTCCGCGTTCATCATGATGACGTCTTTTCCGCTCTTCAAAGCGAGTTCGCAGAAACATCCCGCTTCCGAAACCGAACTCGTCGCGTCTATGAAGACATCCACATCCGGGGATTCGGCCAACAGGCGGGCGTCCTCCGCTACCGCCATTCCGCCTTTGCTCCGCGCCCCTCCGACATCCGACGGCCGCCCAATGGGGATCGGCTCAAAACCAAGCCAGGCGGCAACCTCTACCGCCTTTTCGATCCTGATGTCGGCCAGGGCGACACATCGGACTCCCTCGGTGAATCGGCATTGATAGGCGATCCCCTTGCCCATCGCTCCGGCTCCGGCGACAGCCACCCTGATCTCTCCCGGTTTTGTCATTTGATGTCTTTCCTCCTTTTCGATATCCTCATGAATGGTTTATTTTCTCTCGATCCGCAAAATTCGAAAAGCAGAAATCGGAGGGTGACGCACGGTGGGCAAACTGGCCTCCATCATCGTTTTCACCTACAACCAGGAAAACCTGATCGAAGACACCCTGAACTCGACCCTCCACCAGAACTATCATCCCCTGGAACTCATCATTTGCGACGACGCCTCGGGGGACGGGACCGGCGAGATTTGCAGACGCTGGCTCGAATCAAGGCAAGGCTCTTTCGAACGGGTCCTCTATTGCCGGAATGAAACCAACCTTGGAACCACACGGAACATCATGAGCGGACTTTCCCTCTCCAAAGGCAGTCTCATCAAGCTGCTGGGGGGAGATGATCTTCTGGCTCCGGCCGCGATCCGAAACGGCATCCGCTTTCACCTCGAATCTCCCGAATCGGTCATCTTCGGGAACGTGATCGGGTTCCAGTGGGGAGGGAATGATTTCCTAGTCAAGGAAACGGAACCGCGACTTCACACGCGGAGACTCCTTTCTCTGCCTCCCCGCACTCAGTTCGGCATTCTCTCGATCTGCAGCAGCATCCCCACCCCCGGTGCCTTCTACCCCCGGTCCTTTTTCGAGCGGATTTCGAAAGGGCTGCAGATGACGACGCATATTCCCGACTGGCCGAGATGGCTGGAGGCGACCAGCCTCGGAATCCCGCTCCTGTACCGGGATTTCGACGCGGTCTTTTACCGCAGGCATGTGCACGGTCACAAGGATTCGGCCTACCGGTCAAAATGCATCCTCGACGTCCTGCAGTGCATCGACGGTCAGATCAAAAAGAACGACATTCTGCTGACCCGGCTTCAAAAAGCGGGAGTGTGGGCCAACCGCCGAAAACACGAAATGCTAGCGGAAGGCAGGGATTTCGAGGCCCGTTTTTTCAACGGCCTTCTCAATCTCGTCAGGCACGGGGTCCGCTTCGGGCTTTACTTCCCTCTCGCGGCCGATAGGCCACAGATGAAACCCGACACTCCGCTCAAGCTCCCATTCGAATTGAGGAGGCCCTCCCTTGGACAGGAACGGTAAATCTCTTCTCGTCACGGGCGGTTGCGGTTTTATCGGCAGTTCCCTGGTTCGCCTGGCCCTCGCCAGGGGATATGAGATCCTTAACCTCGACAAGCTGACCTATGCCGGGAACCTCTTTTCAATGGCGGATGTCCACTCGGGTTTCTACTCCTTCCTCCGGACGGACATCTGCGACCTTCCCCTTGTCCTGGAAGCGTTCGACCGCTTCAAACCGGCAGGCGTACTCCATCTGGCCGCCGAATCCCATGTCGACCGGTCCATTGACGACTCCGGCGCCTTCGTTCGGACCAATATCGTCGGAACACATTCCCTCCTGCAGGCCGCTCTCCTCTACTGGACAAGCCTTCCCGAAGCCGACCGGAAGGACTTCCGCTTCCTCCACGTCTCCACCGACGAGGTTTTCGGCTCCCTGGGACCCGAGGGGGTTTTCCACGAATCCTCCCGGTACGCTCCGCGTTCTCCCTATGCGGCCTCCAAAGCCGCTTCCGACCATCTGGTCCGCGCCTACGGCCACACCTACGGGCTCCCGGTCCTGATCACGAACTGCAGCAACAACTTCGGCCCGCGGCAATTTCCGGAAAAGCTCATCCCGCTGGCCATCAACCGATCGATCCGGGAAAAGCCGATCCCCGTCTACGGAGACGGACGACAGGTTCGGGACTGGATCCACGTCGGCGACCACTGCGACGCTCTCCTGAGGGTTCTGGAAAATGGAAGGACCGGTGAAACCTATCTCATCGGGGGACACGCCGAAAGATCGAACCTCGATGTCATCAGGGAAACCTGCGCTCTCCTGGATGAATTGCACCCCCGCGAAAACGGCCGGCGGCACTTCGATCTGGTCGAGTTTGTCCCGGACCGTCCCGGGCACGATCGGCGCTACGCGATGGACACCTCGAAAATGGAAGCGGAAATCGGATGGAAACCGGCGAAAAGCTTTCAGGCAGGCTTGCGGCAAACGGTGGAGTGGTATCTTTCAAACCAGGCATGGGTCGAAGAAATCCTCTCCGGCCCCATTTCACTGGAGAGACTTGGAAGAGCGAAAGGAGAGGCGATCTCNATGACGGAAAAGGGCATCGTCCTGGCTGGAGGGTCGGGAACCCGGCTCTACCCGGTGACCGTTTCGACAAGCAAGCAGCTTCTCCCCGTCTATGACAAGCCGATGATCTATTACCCCTTGTCCGTACTGATGCTTGCGGGCATCCGGGACATCCTGGTGATCACCACCCCGGATGACCTGCAGGCCTACAGGCGGCTCCTGAGGGACGGAACCCAGTGGGGGATTTCCATCTCATACGGAATCCAGCCAGAACCCGGCGGGCTGCCTCAGGCTTTCCTTGTCGGCGAGGATTTCATCGCAGGGAATTCCTGCGCGCTCATCCTGGGAGACAATCTCCTCTACGGACAGGGGCTCACCGGTCTCCTCCGGCAAGCGGCAGCCAGGGACTTTGGGGCAACGATCTTCGTCTACCCGATGAAGGACGCCAGACCTTACGGGGTCGTGGAGTTCGATTCCGAGGGGCGCGCCCGCTGCATCGAAGAAAAACCCGAAAAACCACGGTCGAACTTCGCGATCGTAGGCCTTTATTTTTACGACGGAACGGTTGTCGAGAAGTCGAGAAGCCTCCGCCCGTCAAAACGCGGAGAACTCGAAATTTCGGAATTGAACCGTCTTTATCTGGAGGAGGGGACCTTGTCGGTGGAACGCTTTGGGCGAGGATTCGCCTGGCTCGATGCCGGGACGCCCGACACGCTGCTGGAGGCCTCGAAATTCGTCTTCACGATCCAGAACCGGCAAGGGCTGATGATCTCCTGCCCCGAGGAGATCGCCTGGAGGCGCGGGTTCATCGGAGATGACCGGTTGCTTGAGCTTGCCGGGCGCCTGAACGGAGGCGCATACCGGAACTATCTCCTCAGCCTGCTGGAGGGCTCGCGAAATGAAGGCGACCGCGCTTGAACTGAACGGCCTTTGGCTGTTTCAACCGGAAATCTTTGCGGACGAGCGGGGGGCCTTCATGGAGACCTGGAACGCCAGAAAATACCTTGAATTCGGTGTTCCTTCCTCCTTCGTTCAGGACAACCTTTCCAGATCGTCGAAAGGAACGCTGCGGGGGCTCCATTTCCAGAACCCCCGCTCACAGGGGAAGCTCGTTTGCGCCCTGAAAGGACAGGTTTGGGACGTCTCGGTCGACCTCCGTCTCGATTCGCCGACGTTCGGCAGATGGACATCCGTTACGCTTGACGCCGGTCTGGGGAACCAGCTCTATATCCCACCGGGCTTTGCACACGGCTTCTGCACGCTTTCGGAGGAAGCCCTGTTTTTCTACAAGTGCACCGATTACTACTCGCCTCGCGATGAGCGCGGAATTGCATGGAACGATCCCTGCCTCGCGATCGATTGGCCCATCCGCGAGCCGATCCTGTCTCTCAAGGACCGATGTTATCCGTCACTCAAGAGCGTCTCGTCAAAAGATCTTTTCTTGATGCAGCACTCCGAAAACCGACCGCCGCGTGAACTATTTCAGCCTTGAGCGGATCAGGTTTCCCAGCCTTTCGGCCCCGATCCGGATCTTCTCCGGCGAAACCGCGCCAAAACTGAGCCTCATGCAGTTTCTGCCCATTCCGCCTCCCTCGATGAAAAAACCCTCGCCGGCGACAAAGGCAACCTTGACCGCCGGATTGCCTGTCGACTCGACAAGCAGCTCGGTGGTGTCGATTCCACCCGGCAGTTCGGCCCAGGTGAACAGGCCGCCGTCGGGAAACGTCCTCTTCGTTCCCTCGGGGAAGAAGCGGTCGATGCAGTCGATCATCGTGTCCCGTCTTTCCCTGTACAAATCGCAAATCATCCTGTGGTGCGCCGGGTAATACCCGCGCTTGAAGAATTCCGCGCAGATCACCTGGGGCAGCATCGAGGTGTGTGAGTTCGTTGCGGATTTCGCATCGCAAAGCTTCGAGCTCACCGCATCGTCCGCAAGGACGTAGCCCAGCCTGGAGCCCGGGGAGAAAATCTTGGAGAAGCTGTTGGCGAGCACGGTGTGTCCCGTCCTGTCGAAAGCCTTGATCGGCTTCAGTTCGCTTCCGCTGTACCGGATGTCCCGGTAAGGATCGTCTTCCAGGATGAGTACGTCGTATTCGCTTCCCAACTCGGCGATTCTCTTCCGACGTTCCAGGGAAAGAGTTCTGCCCGTAGGGTTATGGAAAGTCGGGATGACGTACACCATCTTGGGGTTGTGTTTTCGGATCTTTTCCTCCAGGTCCTCTGCGACCATGCCGTCGTCGTCCATGGCAACGCTGATGCACTTGGCCTGGAACATTTCGAAGATCTCCACGCAGTGGACAAACGTGGGCGATTCGACCAGGATCACGTCGCCGGGATCGATGAAAAGCTGGCACAACAGATTGATGCCCTCAAGCCCGCCGCTTGTGATCAGGATGTTGTCCGCTTTCGCCTCGATCCCCTTCGGAGCCAGCAACTCGCTCACGACCACTTCCCTGAGGTCGGGCAGCCCTTTGACGCTCCCGTATTGGAGACCCTCCACGCCTCTTTTGTCGACTCTCATGACATCGTTCACGATTTCCCGGACAATGTCGATGGGGAGGGCTTCCCTAGCCGGAGCTCCCCCTCCGAACGAGATGAGGTTCGGATCGTTCATGGCCCCGAAGAGGTTGCGGATGATCTGGGCGGATTTTTCCATGGTCTTCATCCGTTGCGCAAAATGTGGCATGGCATCCTCCGTTTACCGCAAGATTTGGCCTGATTCGCACAGGCAGCAATAGAGTACCCTCAAGAACGGCGGCGTTCAAGAAAGGACTTTTTCACCTTCAGGAAAGGCTCAAAAGTCGACCGTCGACACGCCGGGTCCCCATCTTTCCAGTTCGCCCGCCTCTAAAACGCAAGCCCGGAAGCCGACGGATGTTGATGTCCAGACTCTCCTGCAATAGAATGGACATGTTCATTGTAAATCTCTGCAAAGACACTCGGCAGAAACCGCGGAGCCACGGCTTCCCGTCGGCAAACCAGGCAAGGAGGGAAATTCTCTTGAGGAGACCTTTATTGACGTTTTTGCTTATCCTCATTTTTCTTGCACCCGGCACGGCGTTCGCCGCGAATTGGGTCCTGGTCAAGGAAACGCATTCTCTGGGCTGGAAAATGTACAGCTACATCGACGCAGAGACCGTCCTGAAGAAAGATTCCATCCTGAGCTTCTGGTACAACTTCAAGGTCGTCAAGCCGCTTGGAGCAAACGAGAGGGTGCAGAAAATCGAGGCCGACCTCTCCTCCCACCAATACCGCGTACTGGAAACGCACGTCTTCGTCAACGGGAAACCGGAGTCCCACTCGTTGACCCCTTCCAAGCCCGCAAAGGACACTGCCGTCAGGGAAGAGATCAATGCCGCCCTCCAATACGCGCGGGAAGAGATCGGACAGGAATCGCTTCCCCCGACGCCCACGGCAGGGAACCCGACCGGAGCATCGCCGTCAGCACCGGGTAGCGGAGGAACGGAGGTCGCGGCCAAACTGTTCACGACGACCATCATGGGAACAACCATCCAGCAGGTCCAGGACGTGATCATCGAGGTCATGACAAGGGAAAAGTACACGCTCGAAGAGGTCGATGACAATAAAGTCCTCCTGGGGAAACAGGGACCTTCCGTCCTGTTCATACCGGGGCCGTACAGCAGGGTGCGGTTCAACATCCTGCCGAGGGATGGCAACATCAAGCTGATGGTCAACCAGATCGACAGCCAGGGACCGCAGAGTCAGCAGCAAACCGTTGCCCACCTTGTGCCGCTGATTAGAGAGATACGGAATCGGATCGACGGAACCCCGAAAGAGCAGATCACGAACGAAACCGTCACAGCCGCGGGGGGAACGGCTGCTCCTGCCGGAAAAACCCTGGGAATCAGGCTTGGAGAGAAAAACAGCGAGGGATTCATCGTCATCGAAAAGGTGGAACCGGGCAGCAAGGCTGCAGAGGCGGGGCTGGCCAGGCTGGACATCATCCTGGAGGTCAACGGCCGCTCCACTAAGGAATTCGATGTGAAGGGGCTCCAGTCCTACCTGGAGGAAAAATGGGGGCAGAGGGCATCCATCCTCGTGATCTATTCTCGGGATGGGAAAACCGAACTCGCCACCATCAAGGAATGACGAAAGGCCTTATGCGCCGGAAAGATCCGGGCTGATGCTCTTCCTGGTTGCGACAGAGCACGCCACCGCGAAAAGGATGACGGCACACCCCGCTATTTCGTTCATCGTGGGAATCTGGCGGACAAGCAAGGGCGTCATCATGAGGGCGAAAACGATTTCGAGCGTGCAGATAAGGGTGACGAGATGAGCCGGGATAAGACGTAGGGCCGAAAAGAGAAGCCCGTAACCGAGGAGCCCCGACATCAGGGCGGGATACTGAATCAGGACAAAACCGCGCAGGGTCAGGGCCGCAAGATCCGGCCAGCCCGTCAGCAGAGTTCTGGCCGTGATGAGCAGAAAACCTCCGAATAGGTGAGAGAAGAAAAGCTGCAGGAGAGGATCGGGAAGAGCCATTTTGGAAACTCTCCGCGAAAGCAATGCCTGTCCCGACGCCCCGATCACGGACAGGCTTCCCCAGGCAAGCCCGACAAGCGAAATTGAAGCGTCGGCGTCCCTTCCCATCACGAAACCGACGTAAAGTCCCAACAAAACGAGGAAACCCGACATGACCTGTATGGGGCTCGGCCTTTCTCGCGTAAGCAGAGAACTGCCGGCCATGGTCACGATCGGGGAGGTATAGCCCAGCATCAGGACCTGCGGTACGGAAAGATAGACACAGGCCATCATGAACCCGGTGGCATTGAAGATGATCGTCAATAGGCCAAGGCTTCCATACACACCCAGCATCGGTTTGGGCACGCGAAAGGCGGACATGCCGCGCGTCGCCCACAGCCAGCAGGCAACGACGAACGAGATGACGACCGCTCTGTAGGCGACGACCGAGATTTGGCTCAATCCCGTCGAAGTGATCATTTTCGCGATCGCCCCCGTGGGGCCCCATATGAATGCGGTGCTTAAGGCCATCAGGGTTCCGCGCCAATAATCCCCCATCAGGCAAGACCTCCTTCACCCTTTTAAGGGAAGCATCCATACCCCGGATTCTGCGGCGGATCGATCAGATTTCGAGGAATCGGCGACTTCCCTTTCCCGTTTCGGGGCAGGTTAGATCTCCGAAATCCCGGACCCGCCGATCGAATTTTAAACGAAAGAACCTTCAGGGGTCGACCCTACAGGGGCAGGGCCAGGACATCCTGAGGGTCCACTTTGAGCCCCACAGTCGCCCCCTCGGGGAGGACGTCCTCCTCTCCTGAAAAAGGCACAAGCGCGCGAACGAAAAAACCGCTATCCGCCTCTATCGTGTATTCCATCGTGTCTCCCAGAAAAACACCGCTGAGCAATTTTCCGCTCAGCAACGAATCCTCGGGCCGCACAAGCCTGACGAAATCAGGTCTGACCGCCAGAGCAACCTCCGTTTTTTCCCGAAAATCGACTCCCGGGCTGCAGCGCACACTCAATCGGCGGCCATGGAACGAGACCTCCAGCCGCCCTTCGCCCAAGGCCACGACTCGTCCCGTGAAAATATTGGCCTGACCGATAAAATCCGCGACAAAACAACTCGCCGGATTGGCATAGAGCTGAAAGGGGGTGCCGACCTGCTCCACCTTTCCCCTGTTCAGCACCACGATCCGATCGGCGATGGCAAGCGCTTCCTTCTGGTCGTGGGTCACGAAAACGCAGGTCGCGCCCAACCGCTTTTGCAGGCGGCGAATTTCGGCCAGCATGACAATCCGAAGCTTCGCGTCCAAATTCGCAAGAGGCTCGTCCATCAGCAGGACTTTCGGATCGATGACAAACACACGAGCCAAGGCAACCCGCTGCTGTTCCCCACCGGAAAGCCGGTTCGGGAATTGTCTTTCCGCCCCCTTCAGACCAACCAGCTCCAGGACTTCGGAAACCCTTCGTTCGGTTTCCTTCCTTGATTCGCGCCTGACATTGAGACCATACGCGACGTTTTCGAAAACATTCATATGCGGGAACAGGGCGTAGTTCTGGAAGATGAACCCGATTCCCCTTTTGTTGGGCTCGTCGTCCGTGATATCCCGGCCTTCGATCAGTACCTGCCCTTCGGTTGGCCTTTCGAAGCCGGCGATGATCCTCAGAATCGTGGTCTTGCCGCACCCGGACGGCCCCAAAAATGCCACCAGTTCTCCTGCATGGACCTCCAGGCTGAGGGCGTCCACAGCCTGGAAGGTTTCCCCGCCCCTGGTGAAACTTTTCGTCAGGTTCCTGAGAGAAATGCTCTGCGCCATTTTCTACGACCTCCTTGCGTGGCGGAATGTCTCCGGATAGACCAGCCGAAACAGGAGAGAGATCACCCCGATGGCAATGAACACGATAAGGACTAGAACGACCGAGAAAGCGGCGGCCTGCGCGAAAAGCAATTCGGTGACGCATTCCAGGATCCGCACCGTCAGGAGGCTCCACTTGACGGACACAAGGAAAATCGTGGCGCTGATCGCCGTCATGGAAACCACGAACAGATAGCGCATCCCCGTGATCACGGCCGGGACGATCAGCGGGAGGGTCACACGGCGAAAGGTGGCGAACCGGGAAGCCCCGAGGCCGAGAGAGGCCTCTTCAAGAGAGGGGTCGATCTGCTGCAGCGAGGAGACGATCGCACGGATACCGGTTGCGTTGTAGCGGAAAACACAAAGGGCGACGATGATGGCCATCGTCCCGGTCAGGACCAGGGGACCCGTGTTGAAGGCCACCAGGTAGGCAATCCCCACAACCGTTCCCGGAAGGACATAATCCAGCAGCGAGACGAACTCCAGGGTTTTTCTCCCGGTGATCTCCCTCATGCATGCCAGGGTTCCGATGGCGATCGCCGTCACGGTCCCGATCACCGTGGAAGTGACCGCGATCAGAACCGTATCCTTGACCGCCTTCCATCCCACCGTGAAAACGTAGGCGTAATTTTCCAGCGTGAGGCGGTTGTCGACTCCCCAGACTCTGACCAGCGAACTCCATAAAATGATCGAATACAGGAAGAGGATGAAAAGCGTCATGGCGGAAATGATGGCGAGGATCACTTTCTCGGCGGCGGATCCGGCCCCTCTTGAGGGGGAGGTCCCTTCGCTTTTGCCCGTAACGGTGATCCAGCTGCGGCGTTTGACCCAGTAGCGTTGCAGTAAAAATACCAGCAAAGCCGGAACGAGCAATACAAAGGAGATCGCGGCTCCTCCCCTCAGGTCGTACATCCCGGTAATCTGAAGGTAGGCCTGGGTGGTCAGGACGGGAAACGTATGCCCTCCCATGACGAGAGGGGTCGCAAAATCCGTCAGGGAACTGCCGAAAAGGAGAAGAAAGGCATTCGCGACTCCTGGGGTGCTCAACGGCAGGGTCACGGTAAGGAAGGCTCGCCAGCGCGAGCTCCCGAGGCTCATGGCGGCATCCTCGAGGTTCGGGTCGATTGCGGACAAAACTGCGGCCAAAGTCAGGAAGGCCACCGGGAAAAAGGTCAGTGTCTCGGCAATCCACGTTCCAACGAAACCGTAAATATTGAAATCCGGCAGATGAAGCAAATTCATGAGCATCCCGTTGGGACCCAGCGCCAACGTCAATGCAATGCTGCTTGTGAAGGGCGGTGAAACGAAGGGAAGCACGACGACCGCCCCGAAGAACCACTTGAATCCTCTCGGAAGGGTCGTTCTTGTGACGGAAAAGGCAAAAAGAAAGCCCAGGAAAGTCCCAAAACCCGCCACCGCTGTCGCCAGGAGAAGGCTGTTGAGCAACGCCTTTCGGTTGTACCAGCTGGAGAAGGCTTTGGCCAGGTTCCCCATCGAACCGGTGCCATCGACGTAAAAGACCAGAATGAGCAGCCTGGCCAGCGGGTAGAGAACAAACAGTCCCAATGCTCCCCAAACGAGCATCAGGAGAAAAAACCGGGCAGGGTCCCGATTCATCCGACTGCCCGGCTGACCGATCGTCATTCGCAATGGAAGCACGGAATACCTTCCTTTACCTGAGCACCTCGTTTATCCAGCGTTCAACGAGACGCTCCCTGTTTTCGCCGGCCCACTTCAGATCAAGCGGAAGCATTTTTACTCTCGACATATCGAGACCCGGGTTGCTCACCTTCACTCTCGGATTACTTGGAATCAGGTTGATCTTGCTGGTCTCGTAAAGCCTCTGCATGCGTTCGGTGGAGGCCCAGTCAAGAAAGTTTTTCGCCAGATCCGGCTGCCTGGCCCCCTTAACCAGAGCCATGGCTTCGATGCCCGCAACCACGCCTTCCTTCGGATAACTGATCGTCACATCGTACCCGGTCTGTTGGACCTCCAGGGCATCCACAAGGAAAAAGATCCCTCCTGCAGCCTGTCCCCTCGCAATAGGCAACGCCCCGCCCGCACCGCTTTTCGTGTAGACCTGGACATTGGCGTTCAGCGATTTCTGGTAGGCATAGGCCTTATCCTCACCCATGGCCCGGATGACGCTGAGGATCCGATACATGGCCGTACCCGAAGTCCTGGCGTCGGCCATCTGCAGTTGGTTCCTGTAGGCCGGGTTCAGCAGATCCTCCCACGAAACCGGCGGCTTCAGGCCATGTTCCCTGAGGAATTTCGAGTTGAACATGAAACAGATCGGGTCAAGGGCAACTCCCGTCCAGTATCCCTCCGAATCCCTGAATTTCGCCGGGATCTTCTCGCTTCCCTTTGGCCTGTAGGGCTCGAAAAGCCCCTTCGGGATCCCGTTGACGAAGGCTTCCGCCATGTTGCCGAAAACGACGTCCACCTGGGGATTTCCCTTTTCCGCTTCAAGCCTGGCCTGGAGCTCTCCCGAAGAGAATCGCATCCAGTTGACCTTCACGCCCGTTTCNNCTTCGAAAAAAGCTTCGAAAACCGCGTTCGCATACCGCTCGGACCAGATCGTGTAGACATTCAGCACCGGTTGCGCGGCAAAAGCAGCACCCGCGAGCAAAAAAACCGCCGCAATCGCAAGGATCGCCCCGCCGCTTCCGGATTTCAATGATCTCATTGAACTCAGCCCCCTCGCCGTTCGTGACCTCTTCCCGGAAGATACTCCTTTCCCCCGGTTTTCCCATATCCAGATGGCGATCGGCTGTGAACACATGTGGCCTGATCAGGAATCCTTCTTCAACCTGAAGATCACTACGGAAAAAAAGACGATCCCGGCTCCGAGGATTTTTTGCGGAGAACTGGAATCCCCAAGGAGAAGAGGCGCGAAAACGAGACTCACGCACGGGGTCAGGAAATGAAGCATCACGGTCTGGACCGGACCTATCCGCTGCACGCCTCTGTACCAGAGGAAGTAGGCCGCGACGGTCCCCGCCAGGACGACGTAAAGTCCTCCAAGGAGGATTTCGGGACCGGGAAGAACCCAGGAAGCGGGTGGGGAAATGAACAAACCGAAGGGGACAATGACAGGCAGCCCTCCCAGCATCGCCAGAGCCGTCACCTTGATCGCCGAGTGTTCCCTGAGCAGAGGCTTGGCAACGACGGCGTAGAGGGCGAACAGAATGGCGGAAAGAGCGGTCATGGCATTCCCCCCAAGGAAGCTCTGCAGCCCGGTTTGAGGACTGGAACCGGAAACCATGATCATGACCACTCCAAGAAAACCGCTCGTCAGTCCCAGCCAGCGCCGGATCGTCATCTTTTCCATTCCCAAAAGCGAGCAAAAGAACCCGACAAGGAGAGGAGACGACGAAATGATCAGCGCCGATGTCGATGAAGAGATACGGTGGATTCCCAACGTCCAAAGGACGTTGTACAAACCGACGCACAAAAGGCCGAGAACGGCCAGCTTGCTCCGGTCCTTTCTCTCAATGGAAAGATCCTGGCCGCACATCGCGACGATCGAAACGAAGAGCAGTCCCCCGAGAGAAAAGCGGACCACCAAAAATTCTCCAGCGGGGACGGCTTTCAGCACCCACTTGGTGATCGGGTAATTCAGGCCCCAGAGGACAGCGGCCAGACCGGCACAGGTTTCTCCATAAAGAGGGAAATTCCGGGAAATGTTGCTCATTTCGCAAGCCCCTCCCAAGTCGTAAAATGGACCTTAAAATAGTCCTTATTAGTCGCATTTGTAAGGACCACTTGGGAGAAGTTTTCCGGGGCCATTGGGAGGAAATCCGATGCATTGGCTGGGGATTGAACACAACGTCTCATGTTCCATGGTCAAGCAGCTATACAGACAGATTCGGCACGCGATTCTCGAACGGCGTCTCGGGGAAGGGGAAAAGTTGCCTGCCTCCCGGGAATTGGCCAAGGAACTCGGCGTTTCGAGGAACCTGGTCACGGAAGTTTATGAGCAACTTGTCGCGGAAGGGTACCTGGTCGCCCGGGTCGGGTCGGGGACCTATGTCGCGGGGGGTGCCTGTTATCGCCTGGAACGGGGAATTTCCACAACAAAAAGGCCTGCTCCGCAGATGCCCGTCCGGAAGGCTCCCATCGACTTCAGGACCGGCGTCCCCTGGCTCGAAAAAGCCCCCAGAAGACTTTTTCAGGAGGCCTTCCGGCGATCCATCGCCGATTCCACCCCCTTGATNTTCGGATATGGCTTACCACAGGGCTCGATCGCCCTTCGGGAAGGGATCGCCCGGTTTCTTCTCCGCTCAAGGGATATTGCCTGCGACCCGGCCCAGGTGGTCGTGACGAACGGAGCGGCGGAGGCCCTGTTTCTCGCCGCACACGTCCTTCGAAAGCAATGCTCCCTGGCGATCGTAACCGAGGACCCCGTGCATCTTCATTTTCAGCAGACTTTCCGTCTGGCGGGAGCAAGCCTCGAACCCGTTGGAGTGGACTCTCATGGGCTCAAAACAACCGACCTTCCGGAAGAAATCGATCCGGACGGGATTTTCGTCACGCCTTCACACCAGTTCCCCATGGGCGGGATCCTGACGATCCAGCGGAGGATCGAACTGCTTGAGTATGCGAAGCGAAAAGCGGCCTACGTCATCGAGGATGACTACGAGAGCGAATTCCGCTTTGAAGGAGCGCCCGTCAGCTCGCTCAGGGAACTGGCTCCGGAACGCGTCATCTACGTCGGGTCCTTCAGCAAGATCCTCATCCCCGGCTTAAGGCTGGGCTATGCGGTTTTGCCGGACCCTCTCGTGGAACGTTATTCCCGGCTGAAATACGATGTGAGCAACCATGTTTCATCGCTAGACCAGGCCGCGCTTGCAGCGATTCTGGAATCAGGCCGACTTGAAAGACATATCGCCGTTATGAAGCGTGCTTACCGGGCCAACCGCGAGACCCTTTTGCACGCACTGGAAAAAAACTTCCATGGTGCGTGCGAAATCGAGTGCAAATCATCGGGACTTCACATTGTAGCGCGGTTTCCCGGCAGAGCGTTTCGAGAGGAACTACTCCGGGAACTGGAAAATGCCGAAGTTCGCGTTCATCCGGTCGAAACTCATGCGATCAGGAAAGGCCTCCACCTCGACAGCCTGGTCCTTGGATATGGAAACCTTTCTCCAGCGGAGATCGAGGCAGGAGTCGACCGTCTCAGGGTGGGGATGGACCGGTGGGACAGGGCACACCCGACAGCTTTCTGAAGGCCGGGCCGGCCTTCTGGAAAACACGAGGAAAACCTGCCGCAACAAATCTTCTTAGCCGCCGGGCTTTCCCGAACTCACTCCATAAACCGGATTCTTCCGTCGGATCGCACGAAGAGGACCTCCAAGCGCAAACGGGACTTGGCCAGAGCCGGAAGCTTTGCCCATAGCTTCCTATACCGGTTTGTATCGGGGAAAGCGATTCCGTACCGGGTATAGGGATCGTCCATTCTCTGCAAGGCTTCTCCGAGAAGGACGGAAAAGTGGGTGTTCTTCGTCGGCTTGCTCGAACCGCTGCCCTTCGCCTCGATTACCCATCGCTCATTTCCTCTTCTTGCCTCGATGTCGATGCCCCGACCTGCTCCCCAGTTGACCTGAACATCCCAGCCGGAAGCCTTCAGCCAATTTTCGACGTTTCGCTTCACTTCCTCCTCCGGCATGTTCAGAACCGGCTTTCCCGACCCTTCCGGAGCAGGGGCTTCCAGCTCTTCATCAACCGCCCGAAGCCCTGTTTCTCCCGAAAGATAGCAACCAATCTTTCCATCAGGATGGTCTTCCTGAACCAGTTTCCCTTTTCGCACCAACGCCTGTACCGCAAGGTCGACAACATGGTGCGAAACCTCTTCGCCCGAAAGCCTGTCCGCAATCTGGCGATCCGTTAGCCCCGGGAATGCTTTCGCCAGGTAAAGGATTTGTTCAGCCAGGTTTTTCATCACAATCGACCCTCGGAAAACGGGGGGTTCCCCGTCTTGTTTGTCCGTCCCCTGAAACAAGGCGCCGGCCGAAGTCAACGCCGTGTTTCGGTTTCCATACGGCCGAGCACCAGCTTGTAACCATCCGCTCCGTATTCAAGGTATTTCTTTACGCGGCTGATCGTCGCCGTGCTGATCCCGGTCTGCTGGACAATCTGCGGATAGGTGTAGCCTTTTTCAAGCAACCTCGCGGCTTCCAGCCGCTGGGACAAAGAACGGATTTCGTTTATCGTGGCGACGTCCTCCAGGAAGTGATACGCCTCCTTTTCCGTCTTGAGAGCGATGATCGCCTTGCACAGCTGATCCGTCAGACCGTCTCTCCACACTTCCCCCACGAACCGCACCTCCCCAACCCTTGTCCGGGTATTTTCGAAGGGCCTCTCTCGCAGGAGAGGCCCTTCTTCCCTCACTCCAGGATTGCCGTTCGCTTTTAAAGATCAGGGCCAGATCCCGCGGAAACGCATCGCGGAAATGATCCGTCCCATGGCCCTCACGTAGGTTGCCTGACGCATCCGGATATTGTGCTCCTTCTTGATTTTCCAGATCTCGGTGAAGGCCTGCGTCAACCTTTCGTCCAGCTTCTCGTGGACCGTCTTCTCGCTCCAGAAGTCCCCGGTGCGCCCCTGGATCCATTCGAAGCAGCTCACGGTGACACCACCAGAATTGGCCAGCACATCCGGGATCACAAGCGCTCCCATTTCGTGCAGGATTGCGTCCGCCTCCGGTGTGGTCGGCCCGTTGGCCAGTTCAAGAACGATCTTCGCCTTCACCTTGGCGGCGTTCCCCTCGTTCACCACGCCTTCGAGCGCGGCGGGGATGAGGATGTCAACAGGAGCCTGAAGGATTTCATCAGTCGTGACCTTGTCTCCCCCAGGATAATCGGCCACGGTTCCGCTGGTCTTTTTGTGCTTCATCAGGTCCGCATAGTTCAGGCCTTTCGGGTTGTATGTTCCACCCTTGCTGTCGGAAGCTCCCACCACGGTCACGCCGATCTCTTCGTAAAGCGCATGGGCGAAACTGCCCGCGTTGCCGTATCCCTGGATCGTCGCCTTCAGGGGTTTCCCGAAAAGGCCCATATCCTTCAGGGCTTCGCGCAAAACATACATGCCGCCGCGTGCCGTCGCATCGCCGCGGCCCAGCGATCCACCGATTTCCAGAGGCTTCCCCGTGTAGCAGGAAGGCTCGCTCCAGCCCTTGACCTTTTCGTACGTGTCAAGGAACCAGGACATGACCTGGGGCGTCGTGTAAACATCCGGGGCCGGTATATCGATATCTGTGCCCATGAACCGGGAGATGCCCAAGGCAAACCCGCGGCTCATCCGTTCGAGTTCTCCGGTGGAAAGCTCCCGCGGGGCGATCCGGATGCCGCCCTTCCCGCCTCCGTAGGGCAGCATCGCCGTCGCGCATTTTATGGACATCCAGGCCGACAGGGCCATGACTTCCTCTTTGCAGACGTTCGCATGATACCGGACTCCGCCCTTGTAGGGACCCAAGGCGTTGTTGTGATGACTGCGCCAGCCCTTGACGACCTTAACGGATCCGTCGTCCAGCCGCAGGGGAATGGAGATTTCCAGAACCTCTTTCGGTTCCTTGAGGATATCGATGAACTCCTGTTCGACATTCAGAAACGGTGCCGCTTCGTCAACCTGTTTGAGGAACATTTCGTAAGGATTCATCTTAGACATGCCTGTCTTCCTCCTCCTCTTCTTCTCGGTCATAAAGTTTGACGCACCACCCGTCCGGATCCCCGTCCCTTACTTTTTGAGTTTCTCACCCCCCCGTTTCGCGTTTAATGTTAATTTTTTACTCTGGGAAGCGGCTTTCTTTGAAATCAGCGCAATTATATTCCTATCGCAGTTTAGTCAAGTAAAAATTAAGTTAAACCGGTTCCATGTTTTTTTGTGATGTTTGCTATTTTAATCACTTGTCTTTCTTCGGCCTTTGGCTTTTTTTGCCTTACCCATTGTTGTTTCTCTGCCCTATCAAGGGTTTTGCCGTATTGTCCGGTTTGAGCGGTTTATTCCGTATACTCACAAAGATTAATTATCTGACTATTCGGTCTATACGAACTTATGGGGAATGTGCGTCTCTTTTATGGATCATCTTCCTCTTCCCACAAAAAAAGACCCCCAAAGGGGGCCTTTTTCCACTCACGCAAATCCCTGCCGCTTCTGATCGGCTTCGTTTGGCAAAGATCGAGTACCGCTTGATCCTTCTTATCCCTTCTGCTTTGGGATTTCTTTCTGGTTCCCAGCGGCTCCTTCCCGGGTTTCGAGGAGCCTCAGGACCGTGGCGTCCACGGCCGCCATCCCGTGACGGCTGATCTCTGCGATCGCCCGTGCCGTTTCCTTCAGCCCGGGGGCGATGACCCCCTGGCGGTCCGACACCCCCGACCNCTCCAGGGCCAGACGCGCGGAAAGGTACGCTTCCCCGGCCCCCGCCGAAACCTTCAGCGCGCACGAGCCCTTGGCTCCGTCGCACAGCACTCCCAGCAGCGAGGAGGCCAGCGACGCCACCGCCCTTTCCGCCTGCTGCGGGCTTCCTCCTCCCAGCCTCACGATCCCCGCCGCCGCTCCCGCTCCCGCCGCGATCACGCAGCCGCACGTCGGCGTCAGACGACCCGTGTACGCCTTGATCAGACCCGTCACCAGATGGCTCAGCGCCAGGGCCTCCGCCTGCTTTCTTTCGCTTTTGCCCCACGCCTCCGACGCCTCCGACACCGGCAAAATCGCCGTGATCCCGTGGTTCCCGCTCCCCGCGCTGCTCATCACCGGCCACGGACCCCCGTCCATCCGCACGTCCGCCGCCGCTCCCGCCAGAGCCTTGATCCGGTACAGAAGGTCGTCTCCTCCCGTCGCCAGGGAATACCCCACTCCAAGACCCCACGGGGCCTCTAGCCCCCGCTGAGCCACTTCCCTGTTCATCCTCGCCCCGTCCAGGAGAAACCGCTCCGTCGGGCCGTCGATCGACCCCGCCAGGGCATACAGCTCTTCCATCTCCTGCTCCTGCAGCTCTTCGAGGTACCCCGGGCGTCCCTTCAGGTTCGTGTCCGCCTCCAGAAGACGACGCGTCACCTCTCCGTCCACCCGAACCTCCACGACCCGGTCGTGCCGTCCCGAGATCACCGCCGAGGCGCTGTGCCCTTCCCCCTGAATCTGCGCCTCCACGAACACGCTCGGAACGTCCGCCACAACCTCCTGGGTCACCGCCTTCTCCTCCACCATCCTCAGGGCCTTCTCCACCGCCTCGTCCGGCACGTTCTCGAGCACGAGAAGACCCTTCCCCGGATCCCCGCACAGCGCGCCCAGGGCCCCCGCCATCAGGTTCCCCTCAGNTCCGCGGGTTCCGGNGATTCCCACGGAGATCCCGTTCTTGAACACGTTCGCCGACAGCCTCAGTCGGATCGCCCGCGCTTCTATCCGCGCCGCTCCCGCCGCCGTCGCCGCCGCCAGCGCCACCGCCCCCGGCTCCGTGCAGCCCAGCGCAGGCTTCACTTCCTGCTCGAAAAAGGAGCGTAGGTCCATCTCGGCATCCCCTTTATGCGATCGATTTGGCTAAGATCAAAACCGGTGAATACCAAAATCGTTACCGCCGCAAAAAAAAGAAAAACCAATCCCTTTTCGCCTTTCAGATCCTGGTGAAGTCGTATTTCCTGTAAAGCATGATCGTTTCAATGACTTTCTTACCAAATTTCTCCTTTATCGAGCGTCTCGCCTTTGCAACAGCGGAACGCCCCTCTATTCCAAAAACGTCCCATACGAGGTGCGCGTAGACAAAATACACATGAGCGACATGAAACTTGAAGGGCTTGACCACCTCGGCATCGGGCCTGGGAGGATTCGGTACGCCCATCAGGGTCTTCTCCGTGATCCGCTTATCCTTGAAAAGGAATCGACAACTTCCCTGACGATGGAGGGTGCTTTCCAACTCCAGTTCGAGATCGGGCGAGAACCCTCTGACAATCGCCCTGTCGATTTCTTTGCAATAGTCAATGCCGCAGTCGAGTAAACCTTCTTCTTTGAACGTTTCGGCCCACGGACAGCGGGTGACGCGTTCATCGACGACCCCCGGGCCGGCCGTCATTTCCAAATCGTAGGCTCCAATCGAGGGCTGCCACTCCCCGTATGCGAAGTAGGAATCAAAATCCAATGAATTCCCGTCCCGTAGTGCCCTGAGGCTCATCCGTTTTCCCCGTTGCTCTCCGTAGGTCTGAGCCGCCTTGATGAAGGCCTGCCTGCCCCTTTCGCCAAAGCGATCGGTCAGCTCCCGATAAAAGCAGCACAGGACAAAAGCATGGTGCTTTTCATTCAGCAATTCGTTCCCTCCCGACGGATGCATTTTAAAATAGCTCCAAGGGGAGCGTCTGCCTCTCCATGGAGAGGCAGACGCTCCCCCGCCAAGGCCTTTGCAGATCAGTCCCTGAGATTCGGGTCCTGCATTTCCGGAGCCGTCACGGCTTCGGTGTTCGGGAACGCCAAAACCAGGGCCAGGATGATCGAGCCCGTCAATCCCAGCGTGTACATCACTGAAGATTTCCCATGGTTGAAAAATTGAATGGCTCCATAGACGAGAAAGAAGTTTGCGATCAGCATCAGGACGCACAGCCAGACGCGAACCCTCAGCCTGCCCATGAGCGACTCGAGGAATCCGGACATTCTCCTCACACCCCCATCTCAGTCAGAACAAATGTGATAAACGCCAGGTTGAGCGCCACAACCGAAACGATGATACCGAGGTTTACGAGGTAATGCTTGACCACATGTTTCCCCATCGCCCGGCTGTCATTGGCAAGGAGATACCAGGAAAAGCCGCTCAACCAATTGAAAAGGGATTGAAGGGCCGCGGCGATGATGACCGCCCAAAGAGGCTTGCCGAAAAATGCGCCCAGGAACCCGAGCTGAGGAAGCAGAAGCCCGAGTTTCCAGTAGAATTTCTTCGGATCTTCCGGCAGGTTCAGGGCATGGCAAAGCGACTGGGCCGCCAGGATGCTCATCCCCACCATGGTGCTGACCACGATGGCAATGATTCCCAGATAAAAGCCCACCTTGACCCAGACGCTCGGGAGCACCACCACAAGGGCGTTCGCGAGGTCGACCGCTTTCTCGGGGATCCCGCTCTTCCCGGAAAAGGTCTCCGCAAAAGCGATCCCGATAAAACTCAGGACGAGGGTAACGGGGACGAGCCCGCCGAAAACGGTATCAAAAATGGACAAGCCTTCGTGAGCCGGAGTGTAGTTTCTCGTCTTGGCCGCGTAGTGGTACTGGACCCAGTCTCCTACCCCCATCGCCGCCGTCAAACCGGCAACGGCCATGGTGATTCCTTCGACACCCCGAGGCAGTGTGGGAACCAGAAGTCCCTTGATCATGGCCCCGAAGTTGACGCCGGTTTTGAGGACCACCGCGAGGAAGGTGACCAGCATGATCCCGATCATCACCTGCATCGACTTTTCCACAAGGCGAACCAGCTTGTGACTCTTGCCGTAGAGGAGCGAAAGCCCTGCCGAGATCGCCAGGATCAGGGACCAGTTGTATTTTCGCGGAAAATCGATATGGATCAGTTTCAGGCCGGAAGCCAAAGCATCCGTTCCCAGGGCGTATTGGCCGAACGAGAAAACCACCATGGCCAGGAAGCAGGCGACCAGCCCCGTCGCAAACGACCCCACCACTTTCGTGTGGTAGGTGTTTTGCATCTCGATCACGGAATCCCGCCTGTAGATGGCGAATTTCGCCCCAAGATGCAGCATGAAGAGGCCAAAGAGATACGAATAGAAAGGCACCCATAGCATCGAGTAGCCGTTTGACGCCCCCATCATGACCGCAGCGGTGAAAGAGCCGGCCCCCAGCGTCGTGGCGGCCTCCATGCTGGCCGGGCCCATAAATTTGGCATAACCCGCCAGTTTGCCGAAGAAAGGCTTCGAGTTTATCGCCTCAAGCTGCGCCACCTCCTTTGACAACTCTGCAGAAAACTCTTCCTGTCCCTTTCCCATGATTTGCTCTCCCCCTCTTCTTTCAGAGAATTATTCCCCATCGAAACGTTTGGCGAGAACTAGCGGCAAACGAGATCCCGCACCACCTCCTTGCCGGCAGGCTCGATCAGGAGGCTTTCTGACCGGACCATTTCCTTGCAGGCCAGCACGATCCTGCCGTTGACCTTGACCAGGCACCTCCCGCACGCGGCCTGTTTGCAGGCCGCATGAGAAAAGTAGGCAAGAGTCCGGTCCAAATGGGCGCTGATGTAGTCAAGAACGTTGAGTACGGATAGTTCACCTCCTTCATCGACCGGAACCGTGTAGGTCTGAACCGTGGGTTCGCCCGGAGGCAGCCACCGCTTGACTTTGACGACCAATTCCTTCATTCCCGCATTGCCCCCCTTAGCTCAGCTGTGCCGTGACCAGTTCGATGCCCTCGATGTAGTCGACGACCTCCTTCGAAGGTCGAACCCGGCAGGTCGGAACGGGTTCCCACCTGAAATTGAAATCCGTGTCGACGATGACGATATTCTTCAGGAATTTACGGTTGTCGGTCACGAAGTGGTCTTCGCGCACATGGACTCCCCGGCTTTCCTTGCGCAAACCCGCCGATTTCAGGATCGCCCCGGCCACGATCGACATGTTCCTCAACTCCAGATAATCAAGCCACTCGCGGTTGTATTCCCGCGTTTTGTCCCTGACCTCGATCTCCTTCAGGCGGGAGCGGATCTCTTTCGCCTTTACGAAGGCGCGATCCAGCTTTTCCTGGCTCCGAAGCACCATGAGGCTTTCCGAAGCCGCTTCCTGCAAACTCTCCTTGAGAGGCTGCGCTTCCTCACCGCCAGAAACGGAGAAAGGAAGCAGGAGATCATGCTCGATTTCCGACAGGCAATCGGAAACGCGGGAAATGGCGCCGCAGTTTTTCGCGAAGAACGCCGCGCTCTCTCCAGCGATCGCACCCTCCACAAGCATCTCGGTTGTGGCCGCAGAGACGCGGTTTGCACCGAACATTCCCCCCGTACACTCCCCGGCTGCGAAAAGTCCCGGAACCCCCGTCCCCATGTCTCTGTCGATGCGGATGCCCCCTTCGAAATAATGGGCGCCGGGGCTGACCCGAACCGCTTCTCCGCGCTCGAAAACCTGCATGATGTCCTTGTAGATTCCCGTTTTAAGTGAAGGGAGGTCGTGATAGAGCTCGTCAAAAAGATTTGTCGGATAGCGGTCCAGGCAGAAGTACACCCCTCCGTGCATGGATCCGCCGCCGTCGTTGATCTCCTTCTGGATCGCATACGAGAGCAGCATCTTGTTCCACTCGCTGTTGAGAGCCAGTTCCTCCACGGCTCTGGGAAGATGCTTTGCCGTGAAGGTTTTGCCGAATTTGTTCTTGAGCGCGCCGAAACCCAGGGAGTGGAAAATATAGGGAAGGATGTTCCCTTTGTACATGCAGGGAGATTCCATAACGGTCGGACAGAAGGAGATCATCTCCATATCCAGCAGGGAAGCCCCGACTCTCAGGGCCGCAGCGGGCCCTTCTCCGCAAAGATCCGTGGACCCGCTGTTGTGTCTGAACAGGTTGTGGCTTCCACCCGTCGCGAGGACGACAGCCTTCCCCGCGTAGTACTCGAGTTTTCCCGAGAGAAGATCCAGGCAAACGACTCCCCGGACCATTCCTTCTTCCACCACGAGGTCGGTGAAAACCCGGTCCTCCCGAAATTCCACCCCCAGACTCCTTGCCTTTCCGAACAGGACGTCAAGGATCGCCGAGCCGAAAACCGCGATTCCCCGATCACCCTCGGTCCCCAACACCTTGATTCCCCAATCCATCAGTTCTCGAATCCGGTTCGGAGCTTCTTCCACGAAGAGTTCAACCAGTTTCGGGTTGTTCAGGAAAAAACCTTCGTGAAGAATGTCGGAATAGAACTTCTCCTTGGTATCGCCCCTGTTTGCATCCGTGATTCCCAACTCCGCAAGGCTTCNCCCGTCACATGCGATGTCGGCGCTGATGTTCGCTCCGGCAAGCAGCGTGGCACCGCTCCGGCTGGCTTTCCCGCGGGAAAGCACGAGCGTTTTGGCTCCTGCTGCGGCAGAGCCGATTGCGGCCCGGAGGCCTCCACCTCCGCTCCCCACAACAATGACTTCATATTCCGCAACTTTCGGGATCATCCCTTCCTCTCCCCCCATATGGTTTCCTAATGAAACTATAAATGCAAAAAAATAACGGCTTCAAAGATTGTTTCCATTAGAAACACCCGGCCCAAAAAAATTTGGGCGCTTCCACTCCCCTTTCCTTTCAAGACAACTCCTCACGGAGAAACGTAGTCCTGCAAATACTCCCTATACATCCTCACAAAGCCTAGAATAAACTTCTTTTCCCGCTCGGTGTATTCCTGATACTTTTTGTGTGTCCCGGCGCTTTTCCTCTCATGGTATTCGTAATGTCCCTCGAAAGCCCTTCGCCCCAACGGGGTCAGCCGGAAAAAGACCTCCTTCCGGTTGTCGCTGTTCTGATGACGCTCAATAAAGCTCAACTTCTCTAGCTTGGAGATCATTTTCGAGACAGTTCCCTTGGTGAAGCCGCTCAACTCCGCGAGCTGGGTGAGGTTGAAATCGGGATGGTTTTCGATCGCCTCGATCAGATGGATTTCCCTCATGTACAACAAGACCCCACAATTCCCGTAATCGTGAGGGTTTTTCATGACCTGCCTTCCAACCTCGAGAAGGGCATCCACCGCTTCGTCCAGTTCCTTCGTGAACTTTTCCATGGGATCTCCTCGTATTGTTTCTTCAGAAACTATTCTCTGATCATGTTATGTCCTCCGCTGCATTTCGTCAAGCGACGGATCCACGGAGGACTCGCCTAAAGCTACAGGCGAAAAAAGCGGACCGTTTTCCCCCTATCCGGCAAAGAGTTGTGAAACCCGAGCTCCTCGGCTAGCCTCCCACCTTCGTCACGCGGGAGGCGATCCCCGACGCGGCGTGATCGTTGCTGATTCCCGCAAGCGCCGCGATCTTTCCCGTTGAGAACGTTTCCCCTCCTTACCGGATCGACGTGCCGGGGGGGAACATCCTGGATGTGTCCCTTCCTAACGATGCCGGAGATCCACCAAGAGCCCCTCCAGAGTCCGCCCTCTCTTCGGGTTTTAGGAGAACCCTTCCGATCAGGACCCGAGCCATCCGCCTTGCTACCTACCCGTTCCATAAAGAAAACCTTCTTCCGGAAAGCCTGGAAGTGAATCTAGGAAATACGCCGGTAATCGCCCATGTAGGAGAAGGGCACCGGTAGATCGAGCATCGTGATCAGGCCCGGTTTCGATTTCAAAACAAGAGGGATGCAGTTCACAAGAAGAGCGATCGTCCCGATTCCGCCCGGGATTTCCGGCTTGATCTCCAGCCGGATGTCCGGCGTCCCGGTGATTTCGATCGAATCTCCGGTATCGATCCCCTCAAGCTGGGGGTGGATCTGTTGGGGATGGAGCATTTCGACCACCAGTTCGTCGCCCCTGAACCCGTAACCGGTCTGTCTGCAACCCGCCACCATGCCCGGCTCAACGACGATCCCCTTCTCTTCCCGCCGCACCTTCGACACGATCGGCTCACGCCCCTGGTCGATCCGATCGACTCCAAGACCCAGGGCATCGGAAATCATGTGGATCGACTGGACAAAACCCACGTGCCCCTCCACCGTGCCCGCGCGGATTCCTTCCCGGAATGCCTCTTCCGTCATCCCGACCCCCTGTTCGTGAAGGACCGTCGGACCGAAGGGGGAGAGATCATTGACACGCGTCACCTTCACCTTTCGAACATCCATACACGCCCCGGAAAGCGCCACAACCAAAAGATCCATGACGAAGCCCGGATTGATCCCCGTTCCGAGGACAGCGACCCCCTTTTCGCACGCGAGGTCATCCATCTTCCGGCACAGTTCCGGCTCCGTGGGTCGGGGGTAAGCCATCTCCTCCGCGGTGGTGATGACGGGTTTTCCGTATTTCAGCACCTCCATGACACGGGGAAAGACGTCCCTCGTCATCGAGGCGGTCGCGATCAGGACGATGTCCGGATCCGCCTTCATGGCCTCTTCCAGGGTTGATACAACCGTGATCGCACGCTGCTGCGGGCAACCCGTCAGCGTGTCCAGAGTCCGCCCGATCTTTTCGGGCGACAGGTCAACCGCCCCCGCAACCTCGATCCCCTGTTTGCGCGAGATCATGCGGGCCACCCCGAGGCCCATGGCTCCCGCTCCCCATATGACGACTTTCAAAGGTTCCATCTCGGCAAAGCCCCTTCCGTCGTTTCCCTATGATTAGATATTGCATCCAAAGCCGGACGACCTGTCCCGTCAGCGGCTACACGGCAACCAGGATCGGAATGGCTTTCATCACCCCGCAGGTCTCCGCAAGAATCCAAACGAATTCTAGCCCGCCGCGCGAACCGATGACGAAACGGGTGGAATGAACGGTCCCCACCCTCAAACTGCCGGTCCTCTCCTAAACCGGCTTTTTGCCGGAGATCTTCCTTCCGATTCGATCATGGACTTCCTTCTTTTCTTCGCTCTCCAGGCTTTTCATGTACTTTTCCCGCCCGGCGGACTCCCAAACCGGATCGAAGGCCGCCTTGACCTCCACAGAATACCGGTCGATCTGCCCCGACATCTCCCCGAGGATCGTCTCCGCCCCCGGATGCGTGGGCCGGGCGTGCTGGGAAGCCACGATTTCGCGCAGGACGTGGGGGTGGTCGATGATCATGCACGGGCGAAGCAGGTTGTCGTCGTCATAGGGCTGCGCGTCCCTGATCGCTTTGAAGAACGGACTTTCGATCACTTCCGTCAGGGATTTCCCGTGGATGTTGTCCACCGCGAAATGGGCGAACACGCAAGGTTCAACATCCCCGTTCGAAATGATATGGAAAAACCGCTCCCCCCCAGCCATGCAGCCATCGACATACGGTCCGTCATTCCAGAAATCGCCCAGGAAAATCGGCTTTTCGCGACGCCATTGCTCGACCCTTTCGTGAAGCTGTACCCGCTGCCTTGGGCTTGCCATCAGTGAAGGATCGGGGGAAAGGCCGGTGGGGATGTATTGGAAAAACCACCCGACGAGACACCCTTTTTCGAGCATCTGGTCCAGGAACCGGTCCGAGGTCAACTCCCCGGAGTTTTCGCTCGTGCAGGTCGCGCTGAAACCGAAGAGAAGTCCCGCTTCCCGCAACCTGTCGAAGACCTCCATAACCCGCTTGTGCATCCCGGGACCACGGCGCCGATCCGTCGCGGCTTCATCCCCCTCGATGGAGACCATCAAAGCGACATTCCCCATCCTGAGGAGTCTTTGGACTACCCGGTCGTCAAGCAGAGTCCCGTTCGTGTAAACCTGGAAAAAGCAGTCGCCGTGCTTTTCCCACAAGTCGAGCAAATCCTCCCTCACAAAGCACTCCCCACCGGTGAAGGTAAAGAAAAACATCCCGAGATCCTTTGCTTCATTGAGGATCCGGTCGAGTTCCTGATAGGAAAGTTCTTCGTTCTTTCCGTATTCGGCCGCGTAGCACCCCCGACAGTGAAGGTTGCATCTCATCGTCGGGCTGATGACGAGGAAATTGGGGAGGTGAATCTTCCTTGCCTTCTCCTGCCTATCCCGTATTCCCCGACCGAGGACGATGAAATTGACCAACAGGTTTGCGATCAGCTTTTCCCGGACATTCGGGTGCAGGCTTTCGAACGCTCTTTTGAAAACACCGATGAAGGGATGTCCCTCCCTCGCCATCCGGCTCATTTTTTCCATGCCTTCCCGATGGTATCTCGCGGGGGCAAGCGAGGAAATCAGCTTGAAAACTTCGGCAAGCTCCTCCTTGTCCCCCTTCTCGACCTTCCGCGCAATCTCCTCAAGTACCCTGGCCGAGAGGGTCCCCTTTACCCTATCCAACAGAGTGAGTCCCATTTCAAACGCCCCCTTCTTTCTTGTCGATTTCCCCTTGTTGGTTCGCTGTCGAAGGGTGAAAAGCTCCAAGAAGATGCTTTCTCAGGGTTCAAGGTCCGCGAAGGAACGTCCGGTCGGAATGCGAGTGTCGTTCGAATATCGGCACGCCTCCCGTGTCTTGGGTCCCTGGGGAACATGATGAAAAGGGAAGATCGATCGCTGAACGATTTTTTCAGCTTCGTTCCTAAGGACACCCGGGCGAGCCGCAGGAAGGGATTAATTCGCCATGCATAGCTTGATTTTACCCCTTCCTCCGGCATAGCCCAAGCGATCGCGGCCTTTTCGGGCAGAAAGACCGCAGGATCGCTCTACCCTCTTGCGGATCATTCGACCCTGTCTCAAGACAGCAAGAAGGGCCTCCCGTTTCCTGGAGGCCCTTCGCAGCGAAGGGAACTTACCGGCTCCACCTCTTGAGGCCCGGCAAGAAAATCCTCATCTGTTCGATCTTTTCATGGGGGGCTCCCATTTCCTCCATGATCCCGGCACATTTTTCGATCATCCGTGCCACGGTGATATCGGGATCGGTGAAGCGTCCATCCTGGAAACAAAACCTGCAATAATCCTCGTTTCGGCTCCCATCCGCATTCGTGCCCAAATCTCGCGGATCCTCCATCGGCATCCGGCAGCTTTGGCAAAACCGAAACATCCCACGCCCGCACATTCCCGCTTCTCACTCCGGTCTGTCTGCAGGAAATCTTCGGGCCCTATCCCTGTTCCTTCATGCGCTCCAGAACCGCTTTATAGCCGTCCGCTCCGTATTCCAGAAACTTCTTGACCCGGCTGATCGTCGCCGTGCTGGCTCCCGTTTGCTGGGCAATCTGGGGATAGGTGTATCCCTCGCTGAGGAGCCGCGCAGTTTCAAGCCGCTGGGCCAATGCGCGGATCTCTCCGATCGTGGCGATATCCTCCAGATAGCGATAGGCCTCATCAATTGTCTTAAGGGATAAAATCGAAGCACATAGTTGATCCGTTAACCGATCTTTCCACTTCTCTGCCATTTCTTTCACCTCCAGAGATCCTAACGCATTATCGGATCATATTGCATGGATTGTATCACGTGTTTTCCATCCCACCCAAGCAGACCGAAATCTTAATACCACTTCACATCGTTGGGGACCAAACATTCGGGCCGAACCCTGCTTCCCGAAACAGAAAATCCGAAGCGTTGCGTCGGGAGACAGGCACAACAGGACTTTTCGCCGTCATGCCGTCACTTGCCGCTTGCGATCGAACATCCGGGCCGCTGGGGTCAGCCGGAAATACTTCCAGCGCTTGACAGTTCGGCCTGCTTTTTCCTGATCGCCGGGATCGTCTCGACAAGGATGACCCCTGTCAGGATCAGGGCGGACGCGATGAAAATCCGCGGCGTCATCGGTTCGTCCAGGAAGATGATCCCGAGGATGCTTCCGAACAGGCTCGATGTGGAAAGCAGGATGGCGGCGTGCGTCGCGGTCGTGTATTTTTGGGCAACCGTCTGGAGGACAAGCGTCAGGGCAAACGCGATCGTGCCGGAGTAAACCAGCGCGATCCAGCCCGCCTTGCCGATATGGAGGGGGAAAGGCTCAAACAGGGCTGATACCGCGACGGCCAGCAGCATCCCCCCGAACGACTGCCAGCAGGACAGCCCGTAGGGATCCACGCCGGCTACATACTTTTGCACCAGGAGGATATACGCCGTTACGGACATCATGGAGGCAAAACCCCAAACATCTCCGATATTGACGGAGAAACCGCTGCCCAGCATCAGACCCGCCATGCCCGCAATGCAGAAGGCCACGGAGACAAGGACGTGCCATCCGGGAAACTGCCGGGTGAAAAACCAGACCAGAAGCGGAACGAAAACGACCGACATCGAGATGATGAACGACACGTTGCCCGCCGTGGTGGAAAGCAAGGCGATATTGGAGGTGAGATAGGCGAGGATGAAGACCATTCCCGCGAGGCTTCCGGCAACCTTGTCGCGCCGTTTCATCGCGAGCGCGCGCTTGCCGAAGAAGAGCGAGACGGTGATCCAGGCAATGAAGAACCGGATCCCGCAGAACCAGAGAGGAGGGATGTCGTTCAGCGCATCGCGGATGACCACGTTGGTCGCGCCCCATAGAAAGGCCACGAGGAGGATCGAAAGGTCCCCCAGCAGCATGTAAAGCCGATTCTTCTCCAAGAAAGTACTCCCCCCACCCCGGAAGATCCTATTTTATCCCAATGACCCGGTTCCCTATTCCGTGGACCTCGTTGTCCAGCGCTTCCAATAGAGATGGATTGCCACCCTCCCCAAGGCTGTCGTCAGAACTGGAGGTCGTAGTTGTCCTCGATGATTTTCACGAACCTCGTGACGTAATCGTTTGCCGGAGTGGGAATACCCCGTTCCTGCCCGTATTTCACGACGGCCCCGTTCAGGAAGTCGATCTCCGTCCTTCTTCTGTTCATCATGTCCTGGGCCATTGACGGATAATGCTCGCTTCGGGTTCGGGTTCCCGCCTCCAGGTACCTCATGGCGTCATCGACGTCGATGACGATTCCCTTCGCGGCGGCAACCGCGGCGAATTCCCGTGCGATATCCGCGGCAATGCGTTTCCCTTCCGGGTGGCCGAAATATTCCCCTCCCCTGAGGCGCAGAACCCCGCAGGGGGCGTTCAGGCAGGCGTTGACCACCGCCTTCTTCCAGATCTCCCCTTCCACATCGGTTTTGTATTCCGCTGTCAGCCCCCCGTCCGAGAGGGAGCCGGCCATTGTTTTGGCAACATCCGAGGCAGGTCCTTCCTTCACGAGGCTGCCCAGGTAGAGGTCGGTCTCCCGGTACCTGGCTCCGGAGACTTCCCCCGGGCCGACCATGCGGCCGGCAAGATGAATCACTCCCTGCAAAATTCGGTCTCTCGGAAAGTTTTTCTCCAGAACCTCGACGTTGCCCAACCCGTTTTGCAGCGTGCAGACAAAGGTGCCTTCCCCAAACAACCCACGTGCTCCCGTGATCGCGGTTTCCGACATGAAACCTTTCACCAGCAAGACAACGACATCCACTTGCCCGGCTTCGGCAGGATTCGTGCAGGTCTGCATCCTGACGGTTTCCGTGACCGGGCCAAAGGAAAGTCTGAGCCCTTCCGCAGCGATTCGGTCCATATGTTCCCGGTAAGGATCGACGAGAAGGACTTCCTGGCCGCCCTTGGATAGCGCGGCCCCGATCAGGCTTCCCATCGCCCCTGCTCCAAGCACCGCATATTTCATTGTCATTTTCCCCCCGAAAAGAGATGGTCCTTCACCTACAATCTCGTTTTCCGGTAACACTATACCCTGTGGTCATCGAACAAGAGTACCGAAGAAAAATTCAATTTGTGGTAGAATATGGTTATGTGATTATTTTCACTTTATGGGAAAGGGTGGGTTCATGATGTCCGCAGAAGAAGGAACGATCGATTTCCCCGTCCTCGTCTCCCTGAATGAAGGCCCCGGGAGAGTCGTCGAGGGCAACGCCCGAGGCCACGCCCTTGCCGTGGATCTCCTCTCTTCATGGGGCGGCGGGGATTCTCACGCCTGCCCGCTTGAAACCCTTGCATTTGCCCTCGGTGCCTGCTTCGTTGCCACTGCCAGGACCTGGGCGATCCGGGAACAGCTACCCATCGACTCCATCTCGGCCGATGTCCGGGGAACCGTGGACCTCACCAAAGGCATGGGAAAGGAGGGAAAAAACCGCCTGGGCTTTCCGTCCCTTCAGATTTCCGTCAAATTGGATTCTTCCCTGCCGGAAAACGCCCAGCGGGATTTCCTGAGAAAGGTCGCCTCCCTTTGCCCCGTTTGCGACACGATCGAAGGGTCGACACCGATCCAGCTGGAATTGGCCCAAAATAGTCAGGGGTGAATCTCATGAGGGAGCTGGCGGCAGCCTGCGGGCTTCTCTGCGGCGCATGCTCGGTTTATATCGCGACCCAAGAGGATCCGGAACGGTTGAAGAGGATTTCCCTGAAGTTCGGTATCCCCGAGGAGGAAGTCCGCTGCTTCGGTTGCGGTTCGGACAAAAAGTTCGGCCCCTGCAAGGATTGCCTCTTTTCCGCCTGCGCAAAGGAGAGAGAGCTAGACTTTTGCAGCGAATGCGGGGATTTCCCCTGCAAGGCCCTCACGGATTTCCAGGTGGCCCTTCCCCATCGGCTCGACCTCTGGGAAGACCTCGACCAGGCCAGACGGCTCGAACCCCTCGAGTGGATCGCGAGCGTCCGGCAAAAGTACACCTGCAGCCGGTGCGGAACGATCAACTCGGCTTATGACCTTTCCTGCCGAAAATGCGGGAGGACTCCCAGCTGCGATTTCGTCGAGCGGCACATCGAAGCCCTGAAAAAACACATGGGTGCGGAATGAAAGAACGAAATCCCAAAGACGCAAAAGGGCCTCCCCGGCCAGGGAGGTCTTTTGTGATGCAATCTAGAGGCGTGGCCTAAAGCGGCATGGCGCCGGTCCGGTCCCGGTCCAATCTCTGATGCCGGGAGCTTACGCCGGAGCTTTCTCTCGGATTTTCCCGCAATATCCTGCAAGAAATCCGAATCCTTGTAGGCTAATCTCTCTTGGGGGGAGAGGAAGCGACTCATGGATAAGGAGATCCGCGAAATCGTTCGCGACAACGACCTGAATATCGAAGCCTACCGTTTCCTGGGTGTGGTGCAGGAGTTTCCCAACCATTTCCATGAGCACTACGCGGTCGGATTCATGGAGAGCGGAAGACGCCGTGTCGACATCAACGGAACGGAGTTCCTTGCCGGGATGCATGATCTCGTTCTTCTGAACCCGCTGGATAGCCACACATGCCAGCATTCCGACGAGCGGCTGATGGATTACCGCGGATTCAACATCTGCACCGATACCATGAAGCTTGCCACGTTCGAGATTTTCGGGACAGAAGAGCTTCCCCGTTTCTCCGTACCGGTCGCACACAATAGCGAACTTGTCCCGCAGCTTCGGGAGCTACACTCGATGGTGATGGAGGGTTCCTGCCCCTTCGAGAAGGAAGAAGCCTTTCTGCTCATGGTGGACCAGCTGGTCAGGGAACATGCCCTCCCCGGAAAAACCGGCAAAGGAAAGGAGCCTACCGCAGAGATCCGCCTGGCCTGCGAATTCATCGAAACGCATTACGCTCGACGCATCACGCTGGATGATCTGTCCAGAGTTTCCGGGTTAGAAAAATACCCTCTTATCCGCTCTTTCACAAAAGAGAAGGGAATTACCCCCTACTCCTACCTGTTGGCATTCCGGATTCAAGTGGCAAGACGCCTTCTCGAGGTGGGAACCTCCCTGCTGGAAACCGCTCTTCGGACGGGGTTCTCCGACCAAAGCCATTTCGGGAATTTTTTCAAAAAACTGATCGGGTTGACCCCAAAACAGTATGCGGAAGTTTTTCACGGAAAAGGAGCGTGAAACAAATGGCTGAAGAGACCACAAAGTGCGTGATCATCGTGGACGAGGACCTCCCCCTCGGTATTCTCGCAAACACGGCCGCGGTGTTGGGAACAACAATCGGGAAGCATTTCCCGAATCTGGTCGGAGAAAATGTCCTGGATGGCTCCAGAAAGGAACACACGGGCGTCGTCACCGTTCCGATTCCCGTCCTGAAGACCAGCGGGGCAAAGCTGCGGGAACTACGGGAAAGACTTTTTGACGAAAATCAGGACCAGATGCTGGTGGTGGACTTCAGCGACGTCGCACAAAGCTGCAAAACATACGAAGAGTACAAGAAGAAGATCTCGACCGTTCCGGAACACGGGCACAGATATTTCGGCCTCGCACTTTGCGGAGACAGGAAAGCCGTGAGCAGGCTGACGGGAAGCATGCCTTTGCTGAGGTGAGGCCCCCCTACTTCCGAAGCCTTCGGGGCACCCTTCGATCTACGGTTTTCGCCTCTTCGAGCCGGACGACATGGAGCCTGCCATCCGCTTCTCTCCTGTTCCCCCAGACGCCATGCTTTTCCGGCTTGTACCTTTCGACGCAGCCATGCCGGCCGCTTGGCTGGTAGAGGAAATCGTACGGCTGGTTCGCTACCCCTTCCTCTTTCGCCATGTAATGGATACGGGCAGGGTGGTTAACGGTACAGGCAAAGATTTCGGTCAAGGCGTTTCTCCGTGTCGTGCCCGGACATTTCCCGACCACATAATCCACGATTTCGGCATAAGTCGCCCTGCCACCGAGAGCATCGATCGCTTCTTTAACCTGCTGCCACAAGACTGCTTCTGTCATACTGCTACTCCTCTTTCGCTTATTTAAAATAGGGCACCAAGTCTATTATAGTCCATGGATGTCAATAGCAGTAACTATTAATTAATATTACTTAACTCTTCGGCTTTAAGTGCAGTGGAAAACAGAAAAGAGCCGGCACGAGACGGGCAGGCTCTTTTCCGTTCATTCGCGTTAGGGGACAACGGACCTCCCTGTCGACTCAATACTCGATCGCCAAGGGGACATTCTCTCCAGGGTTCCTGATGGCTGCAAGGCTGAGCAAGGCCGCCCGCAGGATCTCCCTCTGCTGCAGGGGATGATGGGGCGCTCCCGCGTTGGCTCCTATCGGGACGATCGGAGAGACGCCCCTTGGAGCTCCGCAGCGTACCGAAATGTCGGGCAAAGCCGAAATGATGATGGTCGGGATCCCCGATCCCTCTACCGCCCTCTGGATGATCACCGAGGAACGGTGGCAGGTTCCTCACCCGGCGGTGAAAATCGCGGCGTCCACCGCATCGTTCTTGAGGATTTTGGCGATCGCCGGCCCTGTTTCCCGGGCCAGAACCTTGAGGTCTCCGCTGCCCCCCATGAAACCGATGTGTCGCGGGGCGATTCCTGCGATCAGGCCTTCTGCAGCCAGTTCCCTGAGGCGGTCCAGAGGAAACATGCTGTTGATGTCGGCCAACACGTCCGAGTTGTCGTAACCGCCGTGGCTGACCGTCAGGTCTGCCGTCGAGACATTCGCCGGGATGATCCGGAAGGTGCTGTCGCAGACCAGATTGAAGCGCTCGTCGCCCTTCAGATGCACCCCCGTGCCGGTGACGAGAGCGACCTTCATCTCCGACAGAGGTTTGTCTACCGGCGTCCAGATCATAGGAGGAAGCGTCGCCGTGGGGATCTCGGACTGGAAACACCCTGGATTCCCTTCTCTCATCCTGGCGAGGTTCTTCTCACGCACCCGGGGATCCCATCGGCGAGGAGCACGCCTCACACGGCCCCCGCTCAAGAGATCCTTGAGCATGGCCAAAGCCAGCAGCGCATCCTCACCCGTCATCGTGTTGTCCGCGAGGATGCCGTTTTCCAGGCCGTTGTCCGACTTCGCGCAATCCACCATGTTGCAGGTGTAGGGATTACCCGTGATCATCGGGCCGAAATTCCCGCAATAACTGGCTCCGACGGCGGGGATCCCGCGGCGCCCGATTTCCTCGAGGTAGGCGGCAAAATCGATGTGATTGTTGCCGTAACCTTCGGTTGCCACAATCACTCCACTGACGTCCAGCCCCTCCACGAGCCTTCCCAGGCGCCCGGCAACCATCTTCTTCTGCTGGTCGACGGCCGGGCTGCCGACGAATGCCACTCCGCACAGGTCGATGTCCGGATCGGCCAGAGCCTGCATCACGAGCGGATCGCGGAAATAATGGCGGCTCGTCTCCTTCGTGGAGGGACCGACACAGGTCAGGGCGTGCACACCCCCGTCGATCGCCTCAAGAGGGGACATCATCAGCGGAACGTTCCCCATGTCGATGTTGGAACGGGAACCCGTGATTCCGCAGGGCTGAAGCGGCAGAAGAAGTTTTTCGTGCATGGCTCCCTGACCCATAATCTCCTTGACCAGCAAAACTTTCGGCTTGCTGTAGCGCCGGACATGGTGGAACTCCTCTTCCACGACACATCCCGCGGTAAATTCTTCTTCGCTCAAGGATAAGAGAGCTGCACGCACCTGTTCGCCCAAATGTTCGGCCGCATTGTGACAAGCCCTCGGCCCCGGGCGTTTCATTCTTTCTCCCGACTTGAGCCGGCAATCGACCTTGATGAGCGTCTCCCCGCAATCGATGGAACCGGGCCGGTCAAAACGGACCTTCTTCGAGAGGATCCCTTCGCACGAACCCGCCTCGCCAACCTGCTCTCCGGACTCCTCCGTCGCGCAAAGCAGCAGGACAACCCCGGAGAGAACGCGCGTGCTTCCCTCTCCTAGCCGGGAATCCCCTGCCTTTGCCGCCAAAGGCTGCACATCGAGGATCGTGTCGGTGTAACGTTCGTACTCCGCGGGTGTGATGATCCTGACGGCCATATCGAGAACGATCCGTGGATCGCCTTGCTTTGAAGCCTCCTCGCAGAGGCCGGAGGCGAGGTAAAGAACATCCCCTTCAATCCTTGTCTCTTCGGAAAGCAACACCCGATTGATCCGATAATGCCGCCTGACCAAAGAACGCAACTCTTCCCGCTTCAACATGCCACCCCCCCGTTCAGGCCTCCCGCAACGATCACTCCCGCCACGCAGCAGGCTTGTTTCATTGTACCAGTCCACCAGGGCAACTCCTCACCGCGGACCTCGTCACCCAAAGGAACTTCTCGTTCAAGGCAGGCCCG
Source organism: Synergistales bacterium (assembly GCA_015657435.1). GTDB lineage: Bacteria > Synergistota > Synergistia > Synergistales > 79-D21 > 79-D21. The sequence goes on from JADLKH010000001.1 coordinate 340,700, forward strand.
CCCAGAGGGGGCGAACCAGTCTCAACTGCGGGTCGCACCCCGAAACGGAAAGGAAAACTCTTCCTCTCCTTCGGTTCGTCATAAAACGGTAGTTTTTGCCTCCCTTTCGCCATGGAAGTATAAATAAAGGAGCCCTATATTAGCGGAGGAGACAAATGGACGAGAAAAAGACCACTCTTGATTCGACAGACTGGAAAATCCTCGCTGAGCTGCAAAAAGACGCGAGGCTGCCTTTCCAGAAAATCGGGGAGTCGGTGGGAATGACCCGGCCGGCAGTCAGGGAAAGAATCACCCGCATGGAGGAGGCGGGGATCATCTCGGGCTACCATGCGGAGATCAATGTCGACAGACTCGGGAGAAACGTACATGCCTTGATCAGCTTCAAGTTCGACAGCGACACGAGATACGCGGAGAAACCGAACGACGTTCTGATGCCGCTGCTCGATTCCACTCAGGAGGTCATCCGCTACTGGGAGATCTACGGAGACCTGGATTTCCTCATCGAGGCCGCCTTCGCCACGAAAGACCGCCTTCACGGATTCCTGGACGACCTTCGAAACTACGGGTTCGTCAGATCTCACCTCATCGCGTCTTTCGCCCGTAGACTGCAGCAAGACGAATAACCGATGCCCATCGAAAAGGGGAGATTCTCTTGAGCTTCATGCGCATAAAAGAGGTTTACACGGATCCTGAAAACAGGAAAGTCATGGAGATCAACATCCTGCCTTCCAAGTACTGCACCTTCAAATGCGTTTTCTGCCCCATCGGACAGGANGGGGAACAGACCGAGCAGGCGTTCAGCTTCGAGGAAACCGAACCCATTCTCTCCTCTTTGTCGGAGCGCATCGATGCGGAAAAACCCGATGTGCTCTTTATCAACTCCATNGGGGAATCTTTCGCCAACACCCAACTGGAGGAGATCATCACCCTCGCGAAAGGGAAAAACGTGCAGGTCAGCCTTTACACCAACGGTTACCTTCTGGGAAAACCGGAATTTGCCAGGCTCGCTTCACTGTGCGACGAAGTCTCCGGCGAAATCAAGGCCGTCAACGAATCCTCCTTTCAGAAACTCCAAAGGCCCCTGGCAGGCTACAGCCTTGAAGACTACATGAAGCACATGACCCGTTTCCGGGAAAGCTATGGCGGGCGATATACCGTCTACGTGACCCTGATCAGGGGAGCAAACGACGACCAGGATTCCCTCGAATGGATCCGGGGTGCCCTCGGGCGCCTCAATCCGACCGAGGTCGTTCTTGAAACCTTTACCGACGAGAGGTTCGGCAAGGCTTTCGGAGTTCCGGATGAAAGGCTTGAGGAGATCAGGCGGAGTCTGGCCGACAAGTAGGGGAAAACGGGATTCCTCTTGGTCGGTTCTGCCGCGGGCACTCAAAAAGGACCTCCCCTTCGAGGGAGGTCCTTCATCATCCCGTTCGAAACAGCAGGTTGCCGTGTATGCCCGACGGCCCTTTCCGTTACCGGAAGTCTTCCACGGAAACACTCGATAGAAGCACCATCCTTCTCCATCTTCAGTCCTTCTGCAACTTCCTCTCCATGCTCCTGAAAACTTCCGCCTTGATCTTTTGGAGAGAATGCCTGACCTGCTCCTTTTCGCCTGCCCAGAGAGAATTCACGAGCCTCTCGTGCTCATCGAGAAACTCCTCGAAGCGAGGATCGTAGGTGTTCATTATTCCCAATATCCCGATCCGGACGATCTCTTCGATGATCTTNNTTTCCCAGATGGCGTTCAATGTCAGGTTCCCAAGGATTCCGACAAAGTGCGAGTGGAAGTCGAAGCTATGATTGGCGATCTCCTGCTGATTGCCCAGATTTTCCTTTATCTGTCGTAGGTCCGCGTCCATCTCACCCGCAAGCTTCCGGTTCAGGTTCCTCGCAAAAATCTGTTCGATTGTGTAGTCTTCGATGAAACCCCGAATCTCGAAGATCTCTCTCACCTTCCGAAGCGTGACTTCTCTCACCCGTATGCTCTTCTGCGAGGTGAGGTCCAGCCACCCTTCCTGCGCAAGTCTTATCACCGCTTCTCTCACCGGTGTCCGGCTGACTTGCAGCATTTCCGCCAAAGACCTTTCCTGGAGGAGATCTCCCGGTTCGAATTCATTCGCGATGATCTTTCTCTTTATTGCCTCATAAACCTGTTCAGATCGTGTGGTTTTTCCCACTTTAGGCATCACCTCTCCCATTTGCGTATACCATTCCTTAATTGGCAAGAAGCATACCATAAAACAAGTCTATTGACAAAAATGGTGGACCGTATAAGATATTGGCATACCAAAATATATTTGGCGTGCTTAAATGTTTTGGTGTACGTTTTCGTCGATACGGAAGTCGTTATTGAAGGGGGGACCCGCATGTCCGCAGTCACATTTCTCGAGAATGCCAGGATTCGCCCGACACCGACACGGATCGCCATTTTGGAAATTCTCCTGGGGGCAAGACATCCCATGTCTTTCCGTGAAATCAAGTCAAGGTTCCCGGGAAGGCACGACACGGCAACCCTGGACAAGACCCTATCCCTTCTCATCGAAAAAGGGATCGCTCACCAGATACAGGACATTAAGGGCGTTTGGCATCTTTGCCTTCATTCCTCTTCCCACGCGCACTTCTGTTGTCGAATCTGCGGCCGGCTGACGTGCCTGCTTGAGACACCGCTGCCCCAAATGGAGGTGAAAGCCGGGATAACCCTGGAAGGTCAATACACGGTGCTATACGGAATTTGCGATTCTTGCGGAACGCAGCTTGCCGGATTGGGAAAAAACGAAAGCATCCCTGCCTAGTCAGGAGAAAGGAGAATGACATGAAATACTTCAAGATCTGCTGCCTTGTTCTGCTTATCGGAGGAGTTTTCTGGTTCGCTCTGAGCGCGGATGAAACTTCGGCGCGTAACGACATTCCCGCCACTCAACACTCGGTTTCTGTCCAGCATGGTTTCGAAGGGGCGCTTAGGTGAAATGGATTTTAAAGGAACCTGCCCTTGGAGATTCCCGGGGCGGTTTTCTGCCCCCAAGCAATGAAGGGGATTGTCCGGACAGCTTGAAATCGGCCCACCCCAACGATGAATGACCTCCCCAACCGGGGAGGTCATTCATCGTTTCGCGTTTTGAGCATAACCCGTCAGGTAAAGACAGGGAAGACTTCCAGCAATCCCTCTCTTTACCTGATTGCTGCAGTTTCGCCTTTGAGGGTTTGGATCGCGTATTCGAGTTCGACATCTTCGCCTGCAGAATAGGCCAAAATATTCGGGGCCGTTTTGGGAACTCGAAAAAGCGGGGGAACTCCGCCAACGCCATCCCGACTGTCCAACTGGATCTGCCCATCACGGTTCAATGATCGCCCAAACGGATACTTGATCGTGTATCCTCCTGGCATGACGATCTCTCCTCCTGCCAGGCCAAAGGAACCGTTCGTGCCATGAAAGCCGATGACGACCGAGGAGGGCCTCTTAGAAAAAAAAGCCGGCGGCCCCTCTCCGGAGCTTTTTGTCACCGGGTTGACCAGTACGGCCACCGGTCCCGCAAAGCATGGTTCCTGCGGTGTGATGTAAAGATCCCCCAGATAGAGAAATGTCCCATCCCGCTTGTCATACATGACCTGACCTTCAAAGAACGTTTTCGAAGAGGTGAAAAAACCGCACAAGACAGCCGCAAGCTGGTCAAAACCTCCATAGTTGCCGCGCAGGTCGATGATCACGCCGGGAACACCGGCCGCAACGAAAGAGGTTATCGCTTCACGAATTTCCCGATGGATCTTTTCGGGATAGACGGACATCTTCTTCACGTCAATAAACGCCCTCAAATGGAGGTATCCGTACCCCTCCGGCAATATCCGGAAATCCACCCTATCCGAAAACTCCGGTCGAGCGGCAAAGTTCAGGAGGGAATACGTCTTTCCCTCATCCGCTTCCGCCGTCAGGGAAAGCCTTCGGACGATCGTCGAGCCGGGATTCGTGAAGACAACCTCGGCAACGGAACCGATAGGCGCCCGAACCAGCAGCCGCGCCTGTTCCAAACGGTAATGCTCCCTGGTGGCTATCGAACTTTCAACATTCGGGGAAACCTCCCCCGAGAGCGTCCTGTAGGGAACTTTTCCTATATCGATCCTTCCTATGGCTTCTCTTGCGGGCAAGCCTCCCCAATACACAATCTCCGCTCCGGGAATGATCCCCGAACGGCTTGCCGGTCCGCCCGGAAGGACCGCCGCAACGATGACACGATTCTCATCCGTCTCGGCAACTGCAAGGCCGTAGCCTCCCCCACNCAATTCGCGGCTTATGGACAGGGGAATTGAAGGATCGCCGGCTGTCAGGCTAACATGCCCGTCGGGGATCGAAAAAAGGTATTCGTGGAGGGCCCTGTAATAGGCATGCTCGTCATGGATAGCTTCGGCCCGCCGGATAAGAGGCAGGTAGCGGGCAGATAGGGCGGACCAGTCAACCTGCTTCCAGTCCGTGAAAGCATATTCCCGGGAAAGTTTGTCGTTCGCTGCTGTGAAGGCCTCGGCCCAACCGAGTTCCGTATAATCGGCCGAGTCCGGAACGGCGAAGCTCTCCCCCGAACCCTCAGCGCCCTCTGATTTCATCTCCGTATCGGGCCCCGCGAGAGAAACTGAAACCGCGACCAGCGCTGCCATGACGATTTTTTGAAGTTTGATTTTCATCCTGTCCCCGCTTTGACCGTATCGTAATCGAATTGGGCGCCTAAAGGGATGACACAGGGGTTATGTATTCTACGGGGTGCCTAGATTTTTCAACAGTTGATCCTACACCCTCAATGAAGGTTTAACAAGACTGGATTCGCCTCGATTATCCCTTCTCCCTTGGTGGGGCTATTGGTTTTCCGTCGCCAGCAACTCATGGATATGACATGCCTGGGGAGCATCCGCCGGGAAGATGCGCAGCGTCGGTTTCCCGGTTTCAACTTTCTGCTCTCTTCGAGCTGCCGGACGGCCATGCCGAGAGACAATCTCCGCTTCCTTCAGCAGCTTGACGGCCTGTTCAGGCAAAGTCTTTTCAAACGATCCATGGCGCCCCTCAACACAAACTCGCCCGGTGAGAAACAAAAGGTCGAGGAAACCTTTCGAGGCTTACCGCTTTTCTCCAGCCTTATCTGCAAACCAGCACCGAACCCGCCACGATTAAAGCCACTCCGGCCCACTGCAGGCCGATCACTCTCTCACGGAAGAAGAAAACAGCGAGCAGGGTTGAGAGAAGAGGGCTTGTCGCGGTCAAGGGGATGACCACGGATGCCGGTGCTTCCTGCAACGCGAGGTTGACAAAGGTTCCGGCGACTGAGAGCGACAGCATCCCGACCAAAGCGAGCTCCGTCCCGCGGCGGAAACCGATGGCTGCAAGCAAAGGTTTGCCTTTTGCTCTTCCAGGGCTCCTGAACAGCCAGGTTCCCCAGGCAAGGGGAATAAACGCAACGGCTCGCCAGAGGTTGAAGGTCAAGCTGTCAACGTGCGTCTCGATGATCGTCCACCGAATCATCGTGTCGGATACCCNCCAAAGAAATGCCGCGATTATTGCAAGAGAAAAACCCTTTCGGAGATTCGGGCCTGTTTCGGTTCCCGAATAACCCCTTCGAATCAGATTCAGGCCAAGGATAATGGTCAGCGCCCCCGTGATCAGGGACAAAGAGATCGTTTCTCCAAGCCAGATTGCCGAAGTGACAATCGTTGCCAAAGGGTAGGTGCTCGTGACTGCCACAGCGAAACTGACTCCCATTGCATCAATCGAGGCCATATAGAGAACATCCCCCAGAAGATTGGCGAACAAGGTCACGACCGCTGCTCCCGCAATGACCGTCAGAGAGGGAATGTGCCAGAGCACTTCCGGGTCGAAAACAAGGGCAAGGCAAACCATCCCTCCTAGAAAGCCGATCGACCGGATCGCATTCAGTTCGTGGAGAGTGATGCCGCCAAAGTTGCGACGGTAGACAAGCGGCGCGACCGCCCAACAGAAAGCCGCCGCAAAACTGAAGAGAATCGCCATCGTAGACAAGTATTCGACCACCCGCAGTAAGGGATTTTCAGGAGTATACCATCCGTGCACCACGCATCGGAGTTCGTACCGCTTATAGATGAATATTTCGCCGTCGTTCAAGGAAACACTCGCAGACTTTGACCTCAAACATCCGTACAGATCGGCGGCCGACCGTTCGGAAAGGCTATCCCGCGCAGGCCGCCCAAAAAGGGATAAACTTTTTGAGAATCGGCCTCTGCGTTCGACTTGCCGAAATCAGGGAGAAGGTCATTCGTGAAAAGAGGACAGAGGGAGTTTTGCCGGTTTTCAAAAATTGAGCAAATTCCCGGCGTTTCGCTGCTTGAAGCCTCATTCGTATCTTTTTCCTACGCACCGCATGCGCACGAAACGTTTGCTATCGGGCAAACCTTATCGGGTTTGCAGGACTTCGTATGCAACGGACAAAAACACAGAGGATTCCCAGGGACGCTCATCACCATCAATCCGGATGAAGTTCACGACGGGCATTCCGGATTGGAAACAGGTTTTGCCTATCGCATGCTTTATATCCCAACCACGAATCTATTCTCTCTGGCAAACGACCTATGGGGCGGACAAAAGAACAGCTCTCCCCACTTCAAGGGAACCCTGCATCAAGACAAGAGAACCGTTGTCGCAACTTCCCGGTTTTTCAACCTGCTCAAAGCGCAAGGAACCGAAGCTTTGAAACTTGAGACCGCTCTGGTAGAAACACTGGGCATCCTTCTTAAGCACCACGGGGAATGCCGGAAGGTCATAGCGGTTCCTTTTCCGAGGGTCAAAATCGTCCAAGACGCACAGGAATACCTCAGGCAAAATCTAGCTGGTGACATCACGTTGGAAGAACTGGCAACCCGGTTTGGCGACACCCCCTTCATGTTTCTCAAGAGGTTCCGGAAAATCTCCGGGATGCCGCCGCATCGTTTCCATCTTCAATGCCGTGTGGATAAAGCTCGACGATTGCTCCTCCAGGAGCTTCCATTAGTGGAAATCGCAGCGGAAACCGGCTTTTGCGATCAAAGCCACTTCAACCGCAGGTTCCGCGAAGTCGTCGGAGTTTCACCGGGTGCCTACAGACGAGCCATGCGAAAGGAAGGGAAGATCATTCATGGAATGGGAAACCAAGGTGGCGGTAGTCATTAGGGAAGATTTACAGACATGGCAGAAAATCAACGTAACGGCCTTCACGATAGGTGGAATAGCAGGCATTCAGGGAATGCTGGGCAAACCCTACGAGGACAAGGACGGCAAGACCTATTTGCCCATGCTTCGCCAACCGGTTTTCGTCTTCGCGGCACCGAAGGAAAAGATGCATCGAGTTTACGAACGAGCCTCGGCCCAGAATGTTGCCTTTTCGATTTACACCGAGGAACTTTTCGCAACCTCCAACGATGAAGACAACAGGGCCGAGGTCAAGAAAGTGGCCAGTGAGGATCTCAACTTGGTGGGACTTGCCCTTTACGGAGATCGAAAGGCGATTGATCGGGTGGTCAAAGGGCTGAAATTCCACGACTGAGAACCCAATATCTCGCCTATCCTCTTCACGCGCACCTTTCCCGTTTCGTTCTAAGCCGCTGTTCCCGGTTTCCTCCCAATTGCCGTCGAGCCATCGAACGGCCTCGCGGTTACGGAAAAACGGCGAGAACCCCAGGATCTCAATCGAATTGCCATAAAGAATGGGTGGGGGTATCTTCATCAATGAGAGACCCCGATTCAAAAATCTTTCGTACAAAAACCGGCATGTCTGCCGGAAAAGCATCGAAGGAGGGATATGCCCATGGGAAACAGGATCCTGGTCATCGAACCGGAAGGCCCCGACGATTGGTACGCCCCTCTGAAAGAGCTGGGGCGGTTGGATCTGGTCGTCCCGGTTGATTCGACCGGCCCTCAAGAAACCGTGAAGCTTGCCATGGATGCGGACGCCGTAATCATCACCTCGAGTTGTGGTTTTACCGCGAAGGACATCGAACAACTTCCCAGGCTGAGGATCATCGCCAAGTGCGGCGGCAAGCCCTCTAACGTCGATATCGATGCCGCCACAAAAAGAGGGATTGCCGTCACCTATGTCCCAGGGGCCAATTCATCAACGGTGGCGGAATTCGCCGTAATGCTCATCCTTGACGGCCTGAGGCGCTTTCCCTTCATCTCCTCCTCCATCAGCAAGGGGCTCAACCGCAACACGACGGACATGTTCGGCAGGGAGTTGCGAGGGAAAACCGTGGGGATCGTCGGATATGGGGCAATCGGGCAGGAGGTCGCCAGGCGGCTTGCCGGATTCGATTGCCACTCCCTTGTCTTCGATCCCTTCTACAAGTGCAGCGGCTGCGAACCAGCCTGCGTGGAATTCGCGGAAACCCTTGACGAGTTGCTCCCGCGGGCCGACGTCCTCACTCTGCACTGCACCCTGAACGACTCCACCAGAGGGCTCCTGTCCGAAAGGGCGCTCAGCCTCATGAAACCGAACGCCGGAATCGTCAACACCGCCCGAGCCCAGCTCATCGACGAAAAAGCCATGGAACGGGCGATACGAAGCGGGCGTATCTCTTTCGCGGCCCTTGATGTCTTCACGGTTGAACCTCCCGGACCGGATCATCCGCTGCTGGGACTGGAAAACGTGATCCTTACCCCTCATCTTTCCTCCTGGACCCCCGAAGCCCTGTACAGAGAGGTTCGCGGAGCCATCGACTCGGTAGCGGCCTCCCTCAGGGGAGAAGCGATCCCAGGCCTGATCAATCCGGGTTTCGAGAAGTTCCGTCAGTCACGATAACTCGGATGGGGGGATTCGGCGGCAGGGCCTCACGGCTTAGCCGCCCGAATAAGCCCCGAAATCAAACTGGACAGGATCCGCAGTCTTGGAGGAAACGTCATTCCTCCATAGCTGCCCTTTCTTCACAACACACAAAAAAGGACCTCCCCGTCCAGGGGGCCCTTTTTTATGTGTTCGAGGGCATGGCTCCCGGCTTCCCTCCACTGAGCCCTGCAAGTTGCCGAAAGACCTCGCCGGGTCCGATCTCGTGCCGTCCGCGTTCCGCGCGGAAAGCAACCGTTTCACGAACAGGCCGCGCTTCTGCTCCGCTGCTTCGAAACGGCCTTCCGGCGTGGACCGGAAGGCGTGAAACACTTTTTTCGAGCTTCTATGCGACAAACGACGGAAAATTATAATAGGATAGATTCATTTGCCCATTCTCCCAAATCGAGGTGAACAGCCATGCTGTACAGACGGAAAACGTTCACAGCCGCCAGTATCGCTCTTATCGTCCTATCCGCACTTCTTCTTGTCTTTTCCAGACCTTGCCACGCGGCCGTCGAGCAGTATTTTTACATCCCAACCTATTACTCCTCCGTCGATGAGGCTTTCGCCGCGATACGGAACATGCAGAACCAATTCGTCGGTTGGCAGGGTAGCCCGGTCCAAAGGATAGAACTCGATCGGTTCGGATTACGAATCACCGATGCCCAGGAACTGACCATCTTCCCCTTCGACAGGCTGGTGGATCTTCAGCTGAACCACTACCCGGACCTGAACAAGGAATACAAGTGGGGAGTGGTCGGTCTCCTGAAGGGATCGAACGACCCCGCCGCTTTGAGAACCCCCACGTGGGAACTGGCCGCGATCCTCTATAACGCCATCGCAAGCCTGTCTTCAGCCTCGGGGCACCCCGTCAGCATTGCCAGGATTGGCGCCTCCTTNCAGGACATCATCTCCGGCGACTTGGAATCCAAGGCGATGAAGGAAATCGGGCTTACCGATACGAAAGGAATGGTCGTCGTGTACGTGCAGGAGCAAAGCCCAGCAAAAACGGGCGGAATGGTCGCCGGGGACGTGATCGTGGCCTGCAACGACATCCCCGTGATCAACTACGACCAGTGGGCCAGTGAGATNTTGGCCCCCGCAAAAACCATAACATTCAAGGTCCTCCAGAAAGGTGGAACAACCACCCGTTATGTGGATCCCTTTCCCGTCGATAAACTGCCCCAGCCGCCAGCAAGCCTGACCTTCCAGACGAGCCCTCCTTCAACNCTCGCCTTCTCCGCTGAAGGCCAGAAACCTCCAAAGCTCGGATTCTCCCTAAGGATGCCGAACACTTCGGAAAACCAGGCCCTGAAAGGCAAACCCGGAGCCGTTATCTCCACCATCGCTCCTGGAGGACTCGCCGAAGCCGCCAAACTGCAGGTTGGAGATATCCTTATGGCATGCAATGGGAAGCCGATCCAGGGTCCGGACGGATTGGGAAGCCTTCTGGCTTCAAAAGAGAACACTTTTACCGTCATGCGCAAGGGAACCGTTCTCACCGTGAAGCTCGCACCAGAGGTCAGTTATTAGATTTTGAATTTACCCATTACGTCACCCACACAAAATAGGACCTCCCCATCCAGGGAGGTCCTATTGATCATTTAGTCCGAAGCCGTTTTGACCGGCTTCTCCCCGCCGCATCCTGCCGAGGATCGAAGCCATTGCCGAGGTCCGATTTCCCGCAGTCCCGTTCCCGTGGCGGAGCAGACCCGTTCCACGAACAGAACCCAGACTGGGGAACTGCCGCCGATTTCTTAAAACCCTTACGCTTGTTTCCTTCGTCTTGTTTCAGATCAGATTACTTTGGCAATCAACTGAATGAAATTAAAATACCTTCCGCCCTCGGCCTCCATCATTTTGATATCCTCTGCGACAACGGGATGGTAGGCGGTCAGCCATTCGCTCCCACGCCTGCCGCAACAGGCCATTTCACGAATATCCACGATTTTTATGCCCTCTGCTTTCTCCCACAGATCTTTCCACCAGCCAACCGAGTGATCGTCCGCGCGAATTTCNNATTCATTCCAGAACGGCTGCATATGCAACGGGAACATTTCCCCAAATTCGTATTTTAGGCCAGGGATGGCCACGGCGATGACGCCGCCTTNTTTCACGAAGGGAATGAGCGCCGNGAGCATTTCCTCCGTATCACCAAAATAATGGTAAGCATCCACGCTGAACAACAAATCAAAATATCCGTTTGCGAAAGGCAACCCCTTGGTCGCGTCTACNNGGATCGGAACGGCCTTATCGTCAATCCCGATCGANNTTTGGAAACGCCTCGTACGTTCCGTTGNGCAAATCAGAGGTCCGCGGCCGAAAACCCACACGCCGTATTTTTTNNTTACCAGCAGGAAGGTGGANNAAAGACCACACCCGCAGCCGANGTCAAGGATTCGCATGTCCTCGTTGATGTTCANGGGCTGCGACGACAGTTCCTCTGACAACCGCATGGCGTTCGGCCNCCTCATTGCTGNCTTCAGGAACTCAACATTACATCCTTCCGACTAATTGGCCGTAAATGGATACATGGGATCTCCCTTCCCGGCTTGTCCCATACGCGCCTCCACCCCCATCCTATAATACCGGGGATTTGTCATTCAACCCTGAAAACTTTCAGGCAGCTAGATCATCGATCAAATTCACCGGGAGGCATGGCTGTTAAGCGGGAAATCCTGGAAAATCAAAGCTCCACCGCGTGACCATAACNAGTGCCGATTTGAATTACGAAGGCAGCGTTACGATTGATTCAACGCTTATGCAGAAGGCGAATATTNNCGTCGAGTATGAATTCGTGGACATCTGGAACGTGACTTGTGGAACACGCTTCTCCACATATGCCATGTCCGGACAGCCANNAAACAGCGGAACGATCTGCNNCATTAACGGCGCCGCAGCCAGGCTCGTCTCTGAGGGGGATAAGGTGATCATCGCCACATGGCAGGAAATAGAGGACGCGGAAGCGAAGGTCCATGTTCCNCAACTCGTCTTTGTCGATGAAAAGCAATGTTCCGATAGAGAAGGGGCAAACAAGCGAAAACCCGGACAGGCCGATCGAAAACGCGCTTAATGCAGCTCAACACCACGGATGAAGGGCCTCCCCGATCGGGAGGCCCTTCATCCATCGGTTCGAAGCCGGTTGATTGGCTTCTCTCAAACTGCTTTCCGCAGTTTATCGAACAACCTTGCCGTTGAACCTGAAAGAAGATCAAAGGCAGGAGCAACGCAAACAGCCCCGGCAATGCCCCCGCTTGACAACCCTCCTCCACCTCCGCCGCCTGCTGACGATGTGGTGAAGCTCCATGTATCCGACCAGTCGGACCAGTTTCCCTCGAATCCTGGAAGCGAACCCGCCAATAGTAGGTCGTATCCGTTTTCCAAGACCCCATCAGGCAGGGTGAAGGAGGTGAGTGCCGTGTCGCTTGTTTCAT
>JADLKH010000005.1 GCA_015657435.1 Synergistales bacterium
AAGTCCGACTTCTGAAAAAACCGAGAAGCGTCCCCCGACATTCTCTGGCACGGGCAAAGTCGCCATTGCGCCCCTAGAAGCCAGATCCCGAAGAATTCCCTTCTTCGGATCCGTGATGAAAACAAAATGCGAGAGGGCTTTTTCCTCTCCAAGCCGCTGGCGCATCGCTTCGAAAAACCAGAGGAAGATCGCGATTGTTTCGGCGGTTGAGCCGGACTTGCTCACGACGACGAACGCGGTCCTTTCCGGGTCTACACAATCCCATATTCCGGACAGACTCAACGGGTCCGGGTTATCCGCCATGTAAAAGCGTGGGGATTTGCGCTCCTTCCTGGTCAGTTCGTTGTGGAAAGGGTGCAGGAAGGCGTTGTTCAACATGAGGTTCCCAAGAGCCGACCCCCGATTCCGACCTGTACGATGGAATCGTAATCCTCCAGTTTGCGGGCAACGAGACGGAGCGGTTCGATATCCGCATAGGGCAGCTTCATCCAGCCGTACCCCATCGTGCCGCGTTCGGAATGTATCCTCAGGTGTGACTCCGCTTTTCTCAGGGACTTTTCCAGAAGCATGATCTCGCTTTCAGCGATCAAAGGAAGCCTGGTCCCGTCTCCGATGACGCCTCCAAGCCCGATCGTGAAAAGATTCGTGCTCATGATCCCGCCTCCAGGTATGAAAAATCGAGAAGGGGCTGGTCAAGCCAGCCCCTTCTTTTTTCGATCGGCAATGTCCCTCTTACCCCTTGATGATGCCGGCGTCCTTTAAAGCCCCTTCGATTTCGGAGGCATTGAACCCGACAATGAACCGTTCGTTGACCTGGGTTACCGGAACTCCCATCTGTCGCGTCTTCTTCACCATTTCCATGGCCGCCTCGCGGTTCGCGCTAACGTCCACTTCCTCGTAGGCAACGTTCATCTGTTTTAGGAAATCCTTGACTTTCGTGCACCACGGACAGGTAGGGGTTGAATAGACCTTGACGCTCATGGTTGATCTCCTCCCGATTGAAAGGTCGGTCCGCATTTATATACCACTATGGGGATATTATCACAGTGTAAATGATTGTCAATCTTATCCGTACCATCGCTGATTCTTACCCTCCTAAAGATCGGCCCTTTCTCGCTTTATTTCACAGGTGGTTCGGTTTTTTCGAAAACGCGTTTAAAGGTTATAATGTCGCCGATTGGCGGATGAAACGGGAGGGAGCCATCACGCTTCCCCCCGAATTTGTGTGGAGTGGCAAGGAGGGAAACCAATGCCGACGTTGGTCATGGGTAAACCCGAGCTCGAAGAGGCCTTGCGACCGATCATCGAGCGCTACAAGGGTGGCAAGGGAATCACGATCCCGCTTCTGGCTGCGGTCCAGGAAAAGATCGGGTACCTTTCCGGCGAGTCGCTGGACTTCCTGTCGAGGGAAATGGATATTCCCGCGGCGGAACTGTTCGGTGTCGCGACGTTCTACGCGATGTTCCGGCTCCAACCGCAGGGGAAACACGTCGTCCGGCTTTGTCGGGGAACGGCCTGTCATGTCCAGGGTTCGCTCAGGGTGGGCGAGATGCTCCAGCGCCATCTGAAGATTGAAGAGGGGCAGACGACCGAAGACGGCCTGTTCACTCTCCAGTTCGTCGCCTGTTTGGGCTGCTGCAGCCTCGCACCGGTCATGATGATCGACGACGAGGTGCACGGCCGTCTTACCCCGGAAAAAGCAGTCGCGATTCTCGAAACCTATCGCAAAGCCGACTGATTGGAGGTGTCCCAGTTGTCCAAGATGATCGTCAAGGTTGGCATGTCCAGTTGCGGAATCGCGGCCGGCGCCGGCCCGGTGTATGAGAAGATCGAGTCTCTCGTTAAGGAACGCGCAGATATCGAATTGAAGAAGGTGGGCTGCATCGGCCTTTGCTTTCACGAACCTCTCGTGGAAATCGAGAAGGACGGAAAAAGCACGGTTTACGGCGAGGTGACGCCGGAATCCGTTGAAGCCATCCTGGAAGGAAAAGACCAGTTCACCCCGATCCTCAGCCATGCCCAGGAAGCCCCGGAGAATTCCATGATGGGAAAACAGGTGCGCATCGTTCTCCGGAACTGCGGGCAGATCGACCCGCAGAAGATAGAGGAATACGAGCAGCGAGGCGGGTACGACTCGCTACGGAAAGCCCTGTCTGGGATGTCCCCGGATGAGGTGATCGACGAGGTCCTGAAAAGCGGATTGCGAGGGCGCGGAGGAGCCGGCTTCCCGACCGGGATGAAGTGGCGGTTCGCGCACGACGCCAAGGGCGACTCGAAATATGTCGTCTGCAACGCCGATGAAGGCGACCCCGGAGCCTTCATGGACCGGTCCGTCCTAGAGGGCGATCCCCACAGCGTGATCGAAGGAATGGCGATCTGTGGCTACGCCATCGGAGCCGCACAGGGGATCATCTATTGCCGCGCGGAATACCCCCTGGCCATCAAGCACCTGAACAAGGCGCTGGAACAGGCTCGCGCAAAGGGATACCTCGGACAGAAGGTTCTCGGCAGCGATTTCTCATTCGACATCTACATCAAGGAAGGCGCCGGCGCCTTCGTATGCGGCGAGGAAACCGCCCTTATCGCCTCCATCGAGGGGAAACGCGGGATGCCGCGCCCCAGGCCGCCCTTCCCGGCGCACAAAGGAGTTTTCGGCAAACCCACGAACATCAACAACGTTGAAACTCTGGCCAACATCCCATGGATCCTGGCGAATGGACATGCGGCCTTCGCTCAGTACGGGACCGAAAAAAGCAAGGGGACGAAAGTGTTCGCCCTTGCAGGCAAAATCAAGAAGGGCGGCCTTGTCGAGGTTCCCATGGGAATGCCCATCAGGGACGTCATTTTTGAAATCGGCGGAGGCATCCAGAACGACAAGGCATTCAAGGCCGTCCAGATGGGAGGGCCCTCGGGAGGGTGCATCCCCGCCGAGAAGATCGACACTCCCGTCGACTACGAGTCGATCACCGCTACCGGAGCCATCATGGGATCCGGCGGGATGGTCGTCATGGACGAAGGAACCTGCATGGTCGACGTCGCTCGTTTCTTCCTGTCCTTCACGCAGAAGGAATCCTGCGGGAAATGCCCCTTCTGCAGGATCGGAACGAAGCGCATGCTTGAAATCCTGACCCGTATCTGCGAAGGCAAGGGAAAGATGGAAGATCTTGAAACGCTGAAGGAACTCGCTCCCCAGATCAAGGACGGTTCCCTTTGCGGCCTCGGACAGACGGCTCCCAATCCCGTCCTGACGACCCTAAAATATTTCGAGCACGAATACATCGCACATATCCGGGACAAGAAATGCCCGGCGAAAGTCTGTTCAGCCCTCATTCACTACACGATCGATCCGGCGAAATGCATCGGGTGCACGAAGTGCGCCCGGGCCTGCCCCGTCTCTGCCATAACCGGGGAAATCAAGAAACCCCATCTGATCAACGACGACATCTGCGTCCGCTGCGGACAGTGCATGAAGGCCTGTCCCGTCAGCGCCATCAGCGTGGAGTAAGGAGGAGCGATGACCATGGAACGCAACGTGAAGGTCATCCTTGACGGAAAGGAAGTCTACGGATACGGCGGGCAGAAAATCCTCGATCTTTGTGCGGAATGCGCGGTCGAAATTCCCACTCTCTGTTATGACCCGCACCTTTCCGTGCATGGGGG
The DNA here is from genome assembly GCA_015657435.1 of Synergistales bacterium. Classification (GTDB taxonomy): domain Bacteria; phylum Synergistota; class Synergistia; order Synergistales; family 79-D21; genus 79-D21. The sequence continues at coordinate 3,661 of JADLKH010000005.1, forward strand.
CTGCTCGGTTTGCCTCGTTGACGTCAAGGGTGCAAAAAGCCTCGTCAGAGCCTGTGCTTCGACCATTTCCCCGGGGATGGTCATCCAGACCGACAGCGACCGGGTCCGGAAAGCCCGAAAACTAGCACTTGAACTGCTGTTCTCCGACCATGTGGGAGATTGCCGTCCCCCCTGCACCCTGACCTGCCCGGCGCACGGCGACGTGCAGGGATATGTCAACTTGGCCGCACAGGGCAAGTACGAAGCCTCCCTTGCGGCGCTTCACCAAAACATCACCCTGCCCGCCTCGATCGGCCGCGTCTGCCCCGCTCCCTGCGAGGAGAAATGCCGCCGGAACTTCGTGGACGAGCAACCGATCTCCATCCGCGAGATCAAGCGTTTTGTCGGAGACTGGTGCCTTTTGAACGATGCCCTTTCGCCTGTCCCGGTCATCGAGGAAAACCGGCGCAAGGTTTCCATTGTAGGCGGCGGTCCTTCCGGCGTATCGGCCGCGTATTTCCTCAGGCAGAAAGGCTACACCGTCACTCTTTACGAAAAGGAAGCGGATCTCGGTGGCATGATGCGCTACGGGATCCCCGACTACCGACTGCCGCGCGAAGTTCTCCGCCGAGAGATCCAGTGGATCGTCGACCACGGCGTGCAGGTCCGTCACGGCATGGCCCTGGGAAGGGATTTCACGATCGAACAGCTCAGGGACGAAAACGATGCCGTCCTGCTGGCCATGGGCTGCTGGAAATCCTCCCCGATGAGGGTCGCCGGAGAGGACCTGCCCGGAGTCATCGGCGGGATTGATTTCCTGTACAGGGTCAACAATGACCTCCCAACCGAAATCGGCAAAAAGGTTGCCGTCATCGGCGGCGGCAACACCGCAATGGATGCATGCCGCTGCTCGCTCCGGCTCGGAGCCGAAGCCGTCACCATCGTTTACCGGAGAAGCCGCGAGGAAATGCCGGCACAGGATATCGAGATCCAGGAAGCCATGGAAGAAGGCGTCGAGTTCCTCTTCCTCATGGCTCCCAAAGCCGTGCTCGGAAACGGGAAGGTCGAAGCCCTCGAATGCGAGAAAATGATGCTTGGAGAGCCCGATGCTTCCGGTCGAAGGAAACCTTTGCCGACCGGGGAAATCGTACGCCTCGAAGTCGACACGATTATCGCTGCGATTGGCCAGCAGATTCGCTTTGACGGCCTCCCGGGGACGCTGCACGACGGGAAGAAGATGATCGTCGACGATGATTATGCCACTCCACTGCCGGGCGTTTTCGTCAGCGGAGACCAGCAGACCGGACCGGACATCGCCGTTCGTGCCATCGGCAATGGCCATTACGCTGCCGAGTCGATCCATGCCTACATCACGACGGGGAAGCCGAAGAAACCGTTCGAGTACGACGTGGTCCGGACCGATCTCGGCCCCGAAGATTTTGCCGACAAGGAGAAGCAGCCTCAGGAAAAGGTTCCTCATGTCGATCCGAAGCTTCGAGTGGAGATGAAATTCCGGGAATACAGCCCCGGCCTCAATGAAGAGCAGCTCTTGCGGGATGCCAAGCGGTGCATGGAGTGCGGGTGTTCGGACCTGCATGAGTGCAGACTCCGCCGTTACGGGCAAAATTACGGGGTCCAACCCGAACGGGTCGCTGGAGAACACCTGCCGCGGTCAGTCGAAGCGAATGCCTTCTACGACCGGAACATGGACAAATGCATCCTTTGCGGTCGTTGCGTCCGTACCTGCGACGAGATCGCAGCCTTCCACGCCATCGACTTCACAAAGAGGGGATTCGAGGGTTTGATCGACACGGAATTCTGGAAGCCGATCGACGAATCGGAATGCACGTCCTGTGGTCTTTGCGTGCAAATGTGCCCCGTCGGTGCGCTGACCGAAAAGAGGACATCACGGTGGCCCCACAGCGAGAAGCCGGTCCTCGTTCCGACGGCCTGCTCCGAGTGCCCCGTCGGATGCGATCTCGTCCTGAATCTCGACAAGGCCTCTTCCAGGCTCGTCCGAGTGACGACGGATCTCGACCTTCCTTCCTCACCCACTCAGGGCAACAGCTGCAGGGCCGGCCGAGCGCTCCCGTCGACAACCACAGAGGGACGCCTCGGGTCTCCCTCCCTCCAGGTGGACGGCAAACGTTTCGATTGCGACTGGGAAAAAGCCGTCGACCATGTTTCCTCCAGACTGGAATCCTTGCTTGCGGCTTACGGCCCGGAGTCGTTCCTGGTGCTTGGCAGCGGGTGCCTCAGCAATGAAGAGGCCACGGCGCTTCGCCGTTTCTCAGAAGGTTGTCTGTGCAACGCTTCAACTTGTTTCCTCGGACTCGATGCTTCCGCAGGAGCCTGGACGACCGTCCGGGAAAAATGGGGAACGGACTGGAAACCCGAAGACTATGGCGACCTCAACTCCTCCGACGCTTACCTTCTTCTGGATACCGACACCGACAACCGCCAGCCGGTTCTAACCTCCTTCATCCGCAAGGGGATGCGTCAACGCCATGCCTCTGTCGTCAGCATCGGGAACATGCCCGAAAAGCTTTCCCGCGGAGACGGCGTTTTCCTTCATCCCCGTCCCGGGACCGAGATCCATCTCGTTAGGGGCATCATGGCTGCCGTTCTTCGGACAAAAGGATCTGTCTTGCCGGAGATCCTCTCGGACTACACCCCCTCCAAGGTTCAGTCCCTTACCGGCGAGGATCCCGAGTCCGTCACCCGCGCCGCCTCGCTCTTGCTCTCGGCCAAGAACCTCTCGACGCTTTTCGGGGGAATCTTTGCCGCCCATTCCGACCTCACGGCGGAAACCCTTCCACTCCTGGAAATGCTGAAGCAACGCCGTGTGCTTATCCTTCACGAGGCGGCAAACGCACATGGGCTTCTCTCTCTCAACGCGAATGGGACCACGCCTGAAGACGTCCAAGTATCCATTCGTTCGGGCAAGGTCAAAGCCCTTTTGCTTGCCGGGGTTTCACCCGACAAGACCGGGCTCTCTTCAACGGACCTGTTGGGACTGGAATTCCTTGCCAGCTTTGTCGCAAAACCGGCGGCAACCGAGCTCGAGCAGGCGGAAGCCCTTCTCCCCATGGCCTATTGGACGGAACGGGAAGGCTCCTTTTCGAGCCTGACGGGACAGCTCCATCATCAGGCGGCGGCGGCTGTACCCTACGGGAAGGCACTCAGCCTAGTCAGGATTCTCTCGAACCTATCCCGCAAAATGAAATCGAATCTTCCGGCCGTTGAAGCTGCGCTGCGTCCTTAAAGAGGCCGGCGAAGACAGCGCCAACAGACTCAAAAAGGAAAGAGGCAGGCCGCAGAAGCGGCCTGCCTCTTTCCTTTTGCCCATTCATTCGCCCTTCTAGTTTTCTTCTTCTTCTTCCACCTTGTGAGCGGCGATGACTTTTTTCGCGATTTCTGCCGGCACTTCTTCATAGTGGGAATAACTCATCGTGAAGGATCCCCTGCCGGAGGTCATCGATCGGAGGATGATCGCATAACGGAACATTTCGGCAAGGGGAACCTGGGCCTTGACGACCTGAAGCCGTCCCCGGCTGTCGATCCCCATAATCCTGCCCCTGCGGCTGTTGAAATCCCCCATGACATCCCCGAGGTATTCCTCGGGAACGACGACTTCAGCGTTCATGATCGGTTCGAGAAGAATCGGGGAGGCCTCGACGATCCCTTTCTTGAAAGCCATCGAAGCCGCGATCTTGAAGGCCATTTCGGAAGAGTCGACATCGTGGTAGGAACCGAACACAAGGGCTGCCGTGAAATCAACGGTCGGGAACCCGGCAAGGACGCCTTTCACGAGGGCTTCCCGCAACCCTTTTTCCACAGCGGGGATAAATGATTTCGGAACCGCTCCGCCCACGACCTTGTCCTGGAACTCAAAACCGGCACCACGATCGCGCGGGGAGAACTCGATGACCGCATCCCCGTACTGCCCTCTTCCACCTGTCTGTTTCTTGTATTTCCCCTGTGCCTTGGAGGGTTTCTTGATCGTCTCCCTATAAGGAACCTTCGGAGTCCCCGTTTCGAGCTCAACCCCGTAGCGGTCCTTGATCTTCGATAGAACGATGTCGAGATGAACGTCGCCCATACCGGAAAGGACATTGTCTCCCGTCTCGGGGTTCTTTTCGAAGTGCAGCGTTGCGTCTTCTTCCCTCATCCGATGGATCGCGTTGCTGAGCTTGTCTTCGTCAGCGCGGCTCTTGGGCGTGACGGCCACGCTGTAAATAGGCAGGGGGAACTGAATGGGGGGGAATTGGAAGTTTGTCCCCTTAACGCCAAGCGTGTCTCCGACCGTGGTCGTGTGAAGTTTCGGAATAACGACGATATCTCCGCAGACGACTTCCTTCTGGTCTTCGCCGTCCTTCCCCTTCATGAACTTGAAGGCGCTGATTCTTTCCTCTTCGCCCTTGTTGACGTTGAAGAGAGTCTGGTCGCTTGTGAGGCTCCCGGAGAAGACCCGCAAGAAGGACAACTTGCCCACGTACGGATCGACCATGACCTTGAAGCAGAGCGCAGAAAAAGCCCCGGCCGGGTTGGGTTCGATTTTGACCGTTTCACCGTTTTTCCCAGCTTCCCTCGCAGCCATGTCAAGCGGAGAAGGCATGACGTCCGCCAATACATCCAGCAGCTGAAGGATGCCGACATTTGCCGTGCTTGAACCGGGGACCGCCGGGAACAGGGTCCTTTTCGCAACAGCCAGCCTCAAGGCTTTGGAAAGTTCCTCGCCGGAAATCTGCTCTCCATCCAAATAGCGCATCATCAACTCGTCATCCGCTTCGACGATGCGCTCGACCAGAGCTTCGCGAGCCGACTGCGCCTCTTCCGTCATTTCGGCCGGGACGTCGCCTTCGGTGAATTCCTTGCTTCCGTCTCCCTTGTAGAGATAGGCCTTGCCTCCGAGAACATCGACAACGCCCTTGAAAGACGCCTCTTTACCGATGGGGAGGTAGAGGGGAACGACCTTTTCGCTCATGTACTTGCGAAGTTCACCCACAGTACGCTCGAAATCGGCGTTTTCACGGTCCATTTTGCTGACGAAGAAGAGAACCGGAATTTGGAAATCTTCGGCAAATTCCCAATCCTTTTCCGTTTGGACCTCGACCCCGTGCACTCCGCTGACGACCACAACAGCGGAATCCGACACCCTCATGGAGGATCTGACATCACCGATAAAGTCGGCAAATCCGGGTGCATCCAGGGCAAAAAGAGTTTTTCCCTTGTGGCGGAGCGTCGCAACGGCCAGATTAATTGAAATTTGCCGCTTCTGTTCTTCGGTCGTGAAGTCCGTGGTTGTCGTTCCGTCCTCTACTTTTCCCAGGCGCCCGATGGCCCCTGTATCGAAAAGCATGGCCTCCGTCAGCGACGTCTTTCCGGCGCCACCGTGGGCCACGATTGCAAAGGTTCTGACATCAACCGGATTGCGCATCCCCATCTCCTAACGACCTCCTCGTTTCTTCACGCGGCCTTGCCGCGTTGTGAATCGCACTCTTGCTATTCTAACAAAAGGGCCGCGTTTTTCCGCCACCCTTTCTTTCAACAACCCAGAAATCGAGAAAGGGTTTTTGCGACTTCTTCCGGATCGGCTTGCCCTCTCGCTTCTCGCATGATTTGGCCGCAAAGGAATCCCCGTTTCTTCCCCTTCGGATCTTTCCCCGATTTGATTTCCTCCACTGCGGAGCTTTCCTTCTCGAGAACCCGCTCGATGACGTTCCGCAACCTTTCTCCAGTCAGCCTGCCGGAAGGCGCCCCGATCTTTTCGAGTGCTTCCAGAGCAGTCAATCCTTCGGCAACCATCCGGTCGAACACCGTTTTTGCCAAGGTCGTCGACAGTTCTCCACGATCAATCTTCACCAACAAGGGAGATAGGTTCTCAGCCGGAACGCCAAAATCTTCTATCCCTATCCGCTTTTCGTTGAGGACTCGCAGAACCTCGGTTCGAATCCAGTTGGCCGCACGTTGCGGGTCGGCTCCTTCCCTGACGCAATCCTCCACGTAGCGGGAAAGGCCAGGAAGTTCCGTCAGGACCGCCGCATCCTGCAGGGAAAGGCCCCAGTCCGTCACAAACCTTTCCTTGAGAATCCACGGCATTTCAGGCATAATGTCCCTCTGCTTCTCCACAAAACCGTCGGGAAGGACAAGCGCGGGCAGGTCGGGCTCAGGAAAATAGCGGTAATCATGGGCTTCCTCTTTTCCGCGGGTCCCGCAGGTCAGGCCGTTGCCATCATCCCAGTGTCTCGTCTCCTGTCGGACGCTTTCTCCCTTCCGGATCAGATCCGCCTGCCGGGCAATTTCGTAATCAAGGGCTCTCTCCAAGGCCCGCAATGAATTCATGTTCTTGATCTCGACCTTTGTGCCAAGTTTCCCGTCGGCACCGGTCAACGAAACGTTCGCATCCACCCTGAGCGATCCCTTTTCCATATCCCCGTCGGAAACGCCGAGGTATCGCACCAGTTGACGCAGGGTCGCCACGTATTCCCTCGCTTCCGCTGGGGTCGAGATCTCGGGTTCCGATACGATTTCCATCAGCGGAACCCCACCCCGGTTATAATCCACCAGAGAGTATTCCGAATGACCCAGTCTGCCATCCGCTGCGGAGTGCACCAACTTCCCGGCGTCCTCCTCGAGATGGAGGCGGGTTATCGGAATCTCTTTGCGGTTCTCACCTTCGCCTATGGGAAGGGCCCCGCCCTCAGCAAGAGGCCGGTCGTACTGGCTGATCTGGTAGGCTTTCGGCAAGTCGGGGTAAAAATAGTTTTTCCTGTGGAAACGGGTCGACTTGCCCACCCGTGCTCCAAGGGCCAGGGCGGTCCTCACGGCATATTCGACAACCCGGCCGTTGATCACAGGAAGCGATCCCGGTTGTCCGAGACAGACGGGGCAGACATGAGTGTTTGGGACCGCCCCGATATAGTCCGTCGAGCATGCGCAAAAGAGTTTGCTTTCGGTGGCCACCTGGACATGGATTTCCAGGCCGATCACCGGAGATCCGGGTTGTCTCACGCCTATACACCTCCAAAGGCACATGCCGGTTTTCCCAGTACGCGCTCAACCGCTTCTGCTGCAGCCAGGAGCGTTCCTTCTCCCCACTGCGGTCCNCACAAGCTGGATGCCGACCGGCAAACCGGTCTTGCTGTAGCCCGCGTTTAGGGATAACCCAGGCAAGGAAGCCAGATTTACCGGAAGGGTGAAAACGTCTCCGAGATACATCTGAATCGGGTCTTCCACGTTTTCTCCCTGCCTGAACGGCAGGGTCGGCGTCGTGGGCATGAGAAGCATGTCGACATCCTGGAAGGCCTCTTTGAATTCCCGTGATATCTTCGTCCGGGCCTTCAGGGCAACAAGGTAATAGGCATCATAGTAACCGGAGCTTAGAACATAGGTCCCCGTTAGGATCCGCCGCTTAACCTCGGCTCCGAATCCCCGCCCTCTCGTTTTCATGTAAAGGTCACCGAGGTTTCGCGCTTCAACCGACAATCCGTATCGGACTCCGTCATACCGTGCAAGGTTGGAGCTCGCCTCGGCCGGAGCAATGATGTAGTAGCAGGGAAGCCCCGCCTCTATGGTCGTGGGAAGGTTCACGCAGCTAAACCTGGCGCCGGCCTCCCTCAGTATGTTCTGTACCCGCTCCATGGCTTCCTTGATCTCGGGCTGCACCGGGTACGCTTCGAATTCCGATACAACCCCCACCCTCAAACCCTTCAGGTTTTCTTTCCCAAGAAACGTCATGAAATCCGGCCTTTCCCTGCGGCTTGACGTCGCATCGGCCGGATCGGGCTTCGCCAGGACATTGAGGACCAGGGCCAGGTCCTCGACTGATCTGGAGAAAGGTCCGACTTGGTCGAGGGAAGACGCAAACGCCACGAGCCCATAACGGCTGATAAGGCCATAGGTCGGTTTCAGGCCGTACACACCGCAAAAGGCGGCGGGTTGCCGGATCGATCCTCCGGTATCGCTCCCCAATGCGAGTGGGGCATAGCCACAGGCCACGGAAGCCGCGCTTCCGCCCGAGCTCCCTCCGGGAACGCGGTCGAGGTCCCAGGGATTGAGGGTCGGAAAGAAAGCGGAATTTTCCGTAGAACTTCCCATGGCGAATTCGTCCATGTTCGCCTTCCCCAGGATCACCGCACCCGCTTCTTCCATGAAGCGAACCGTACTGGCATCGTAAGGCGGGCGCCAATTTTCGAGCATCCGGCTCCCGCATGTCGTTTTCAATCCCCTCATGCAAAGGTTGTCCTTGACGATGACCGGGACACCCGCAAGCGGCCCTGGGTCTTCCCCCTTACCGACTTTTTGGTCTATTTGAGCCGCCTTTTCGAGGGCCCGGTCGAAAAGCGGCGTCAGCAGGGCGTGAACCCGCCCTTCAACTTCTTCGATCCTTGCAATTGAAGCCTGGACATTTTCCGCCGCGGAAACTTCCCGGTTTTTCACCGCCCGGGCAAGGTCGGCGGCCGACATTTGCAGCCTATTCATCGTTTCCCTCCAGTATTCGGGGAACCCGGAAAAAATCGCCATCCCTCACAGGGGCCTCGGACAGGGCTTCTTCCCTGCCCTCCCAGGAGCAGGCAACATCCTCGCGCCAGGGAGTCGCGTCCAGATCCTCCCTGGCGAAAGGGTCGACATTCACGAGATCCAAGCCTTTAAGTCTCTCGAAATGTTCCAGGATATCGTTGAGATGCCTTTGAAGGGGTTCTGTTTCCTGATCCGTGACATGGAGCCTTGCAAGAAGCGCGATATGTCTGACCTCTTCCTCGCCGACTGCCATTAGGCTTCCTCCTTCTCTGTTGCAGCCTTGCCGCCCAGCAGCTGCAGGAACGAATTTTCATCGATGACCTTCACGCCCAGTTCGTGTGCCTTCCGAACCTTGCTTCCCGGGCTCTCGCCGGCGACAACGAGGTCGGTCCTGACGCTCACGCTTTCAACAGGGACCCCGCCCCTTTCCTTTACGAGGGTTTGAGCCTGGGATCGACTCATGGACGACAATTCCCCAGTGAAAACGATTTTTTTACCTTCTAGCGGGCCGCCGCCATGCAAAACCGCCTTTGCAGGCTGACTCATGCGCACACCGGCCCGCTTCAGCTTTTCGATCATGGTCCTATTGTGGTCATCCCGGAAAAAGGAAATGACGGAGGCTCCAATACGGGGTCCGATCCCCTCCAGGGCGGACAACTCTTCGAGCGAGGACGTGGAAAGGCTCTCCATCGAACCCATCGCCTCTGCCAGAATTTCCGCTGCCTTTGTCCCGACGAATCGAATCCCGAGGGCAGACAAAAGTTTTGAGAGCGGCTTTTCTTTGGAGGCATCGATTGCCGCAAGGAGATTCGAGGCGGACTTTTTTCCCATTCTTTCAATCGAGACAAGCGGTTCCAAGGGGAGAAAAAACAGATCCGCGATATCCTTGACCAGTTCTTGCCCCACAAGCTGTTCGATAACTTTTTCACCGAGGCCCCGGATGTCCATTCCGCTTCTGGAGCCGAAATGTCGGATTCCCTCCCGGATCTGGGCAGGGCAGCTGCGATTCGGGCAGCGGATTGCCACTTCCTCCGGCAGGCGAACAACGGGCGAGCCGCAAACGGGGCATTCCGACGGCATATAAAACGGACGTTCGTTTCCTTCTCTAAGGTGGTTTTCCACCCGCACGATCTCGGGGATGATTTCTCCCGCTTTTCGCACAATGACCCGATCTTTGATCCGGATATCCTTCCGGACCACTTCGTCGGCATTATGAAGGCTTGCCCGCTGCACAATGGTTCCCGAGAGCGGAATCGGCTCAAGAACGGCGACCGGAGTCAATGTCCCGGTCCTGCCGACTGAAACGACGATATCGATCACGCGGGTCGCCTTCTCTTCCGGGGGATACTTGAAGGCAATCGCCCACCTCGGGGATTTTGATGTTTCCCCAAGTCTTTGCCAATCCGCAAGATGATTGACCTTCAGGACGACTCCATCCGTTCCATAGGCCAGTTGATGCCGTTTTTCACGGAATTCTTCGATGAACTCCCGGACTGCCCTCGGGCTCGGGCAAACCCTTTCCGTTCCCTGTACGGGGAAGCCACACTTTTCGAGCCAGCGTAAAACGTCCCATTGGGTTCGGAGCCCGCGGTCTTCAGGCCGTACCACCTGGTAAAGAAAGATTCCAAGCCTCCTGGAACGGGTGATCTTCGGGTCCAGCTGGCGCAGGGAACCTGCCGCAGCGTTGCGCGGATTGGCGAAAAGCGGCTCCTCGGCCTCCTCCCTTTCCCGATTCAGGATTTCGAAATCCTCCTTTTTGATCATCACTTCGCCGCGTACCTCCAGAAGCCCTGCCGCATCGATCCGAAGGATTCCCGGAAGCGACCGGATCGTCCGAAGGTTTTCGGTGACATCTTCACCGACTCGTCCATCTCCTCTCGTTGTCCCACGGATCAATTCACCGTCACGATAGAGGAGCGACACAGCGAGGCCGTCTATCTTGAGTTCACAGANCCATCTCGGGGAAGCGGCCATCAAGCCCCTTGAAACCCGATCCGCGAAAGCAAGGATCTCTTCATCGGAAAAGGCGTTTTCAAGGCTGAGCATGGGAACGGAATGGGAAACGCGAATCATTTCCTGCCGGGGACTCCCTCCCACGCGCCGGGTCGGAGAATTTTCCGTGACGAGGGACGGGAAGGCCTTTTCCAGATCGACCAGGCGACGCATCAGGGCGTCGTAGGCATCGTCCTCGATCTCCGGGGAATCCTTCACGTAGTAGAGAACATCGTGCCTGGCGATTTCGCGTCTCAGTTTTTCGCTTCAAGGCGCGCTTCCTCGACGTTCATCCGGCGGCAGCCTCAGCTTTTTGGCTTCATTGTGGGGAAAAGGATGACGTCCCGGATTGAACGTGAATCCGTGAGGAACATCGTGACCCGGTCTATTCCGATCCCCAATCCCCCAGTCGGAGGAAGCCCGTATTCCAGCGCCTGGACAAAATCCTCGTCGAAATCATGCGCTTCTTCATCCCCTTCCGTCTTCTTGCGCAACTGATCCGTGAATCTCTCGCGCTGGTCGAGGGGATCGTTCAACTCGCTGAACGCATTGGCCACTTCCTTACCGTACACGAAGAGTTCGAAACGGTTCGTGTAGTCGGGCGCTTCGTAATTACGCTTCGCCAGCGGGGATACTTCCACGGGATGCCCGAGGACGAANNATGTCGGCTGTATCAGTTTTTCCTCAACGTAAGTCTCGAAGAGTTCTGTCAGGATACCGAATCGGGTCTCCTTACCCGTGATTTCGATCCCCTTCGCTTTCGCCGCCCTTCTGGCCTCCTCATCCGAAGCGATCGCATCGATATCCACGCCACAATGTTCCTTCACGAGATCCACCATCGTCGCCCTCCTGAAGGGCGGCTCGAACGATATTTCCGTTCCCTGGTAGGTCACTTTTCTCGATCCGAGGGCGTCGGCGCAGGACACAAGGATTTCCTCCGTCAGGTCCATCATGTCCTGGTAGTTCGCGTAGGCCCAGTAGACTTCCATGGCCGTGAACTCAGGGTTGTGCATGATGTCCCGTGAACCTTCCACTGACCCTAACATCAAACTAAAAGCGCTCTCAAAATTCTTGCCGACCTCGAATCTCTCTGATCGAGCGACAACCTGGTAAAACCGTCGTTGCGTCTCGGACTCATTTCACAATAGCTCCCTACGCCCAGTACCTATGGCCCACAATCAGCCGACTTGACGGTAAAGCTCCGTCAAAGGGTTGAGCCGACAATCGACAGTATCTCCAGGTCTTGACGCCAAGAGCGTCGCTCGTAATAATAACGATGATCAGGCAAGAATTTGCGCACAACTGAGAAATGGCGTACCCCGAGCGCATCAGAGTGAGGCACTCGAACGGCACTTGGAGTTCACGGCCATGGAAGTCTACTGGGCCTACGCGAACTACCAGGACATGATGGACCTGACGGAGGAAATCCTTGTGTCCTGCGCCGACGCCCTCGGATCGAGAAAAGTGACCTACCAGGGAACGGAAATATCGTTCGAGCCGCCCTTCAGGAGGGCGACGATGGTGGATCTCGTGAAGGAACATTGTGGCGTGGATATCGATGCGATCGCTTCGGATGAGGAGGCCAGAAGGGCGGCGAAAGCGAAGGGGATCGAAATCACGGGTAAGGAGACCCGATTCGGTATCCTGACAGAACTCTTCGAGACTTACGTTGAGGAAAAACTGATACAGCCGACATTCGTCCTCGGGCATCCCGTGGAAGTATCCCCGCTGGCGAAGCGTAATTACGAAGCGCCCGACTACACGAACCGTTTCGAACTCTTCGTGTACGGTAAGGAAGTGGCCAATGCGTTCAGCGAGTTGAACGATCCCCTCGACCAGCGCGAGAGATTCACGGATCAGTTGCGCAAGAAGACGGAAGGGGATGAAGAAGCGCATGATTTCGACGAGGATTTTGTCCAGGCGCTGGAATACGGGCTTCCTCCGACTGGGGGATTGGGGATCGGAATAGACCGGGTCACGATGTTCCTCACGGATTCACGTTCAATCCGGGACGTCATCCTTTTCCCCACAATGAAGCCAAAAAGCTGAGGCTGCCGCCGGATGAACGTCGAGGAAGCGCGCCTTGAAGCGGAAAAACTGAGACGCGAAATCGCCAGGCACGATGTTCTCTACTACGTGAAGGATTCCCCGGAGATCGAGGACGATGCCTACGACGCCCTGATGCGTCGCCTGGTCGATCTGGAAAAGGCCTTCCCGTCCCTCGTCACGGAAAATTCTCCGACCCGGCGCGTGGGAGGGAGTCCCCGGCAGGAAATGATTCGCGTTTCCCATTCCGTTCCCATGCTCAGCCTTGAAAACGCCTTTTCCGATGAAGAGATCCTTGCTTTCGCGGATCGGGTNTTCAAGGGGCTTGATGGCCGCTTCCCCGAGATGGTCTGTGAACTCAAGATAGACGGCCTCGCTGTGTCGCTCCTCTATCGTGACGGTGAATTGATCCGTGGGACAACGAGAGGAGATGGACGAGTCGGTGAAGATGTCACCGAAAACCTTCGGACGATCCGGTCGCTTCCGGGAATCCTTCGGATCGATGCGGCAGGGCTTCTGGAGGTACGCGGCGAAGTGATGATCAAAAAGGAGGATTTCGAAATCCTGAATCGGGAAAGGGAGGAGGCCGAGGAGCCGCTTTTCGCCAATCCGCGCAACGCTGCGGCAGGTTCCCTGCGCCAGCTGGACCCGAAGATCACCCGTTCCAGGAGGCTTGGAATCTTTCTTTACCAGGTGGTACGGCCTGAAGACCGCGGGCTCCGAACCCAATGGGACGTTTTACGCTGGCTCGAAAAGTGTGGCTTCCCCGTACAGGGAACGGAAAGGGTTTGCCCGAGCCCGAGGGCAGTCCGGGAGTTCATCGAAGAATTCCGTGAAAAACGGCATCAACTGGCCTATGGAACGGATGGAGTCGTCCTGAAGGTCAATCATCTTGCGGATTGGCAAAGACTTGGGGAAACATCAAAATCCCCGAGGTGGGCGATTGCCTTCAAGTATCCCCCGGAAGAGAAGGCGACCCGCGTGATCGATATCGTCGTTTCAGTCGGCAGGACCGGGACATTGACTCCGGTCGCCGTTCTTGAGCCGATTCCGCTCTCGGGAACCATTGTGCAGCGGGCAAGCCTTCATAATGCCGACGAAGTGGTCCGGAAGGATATCCGGATCAAAGATCGGGTCATTGTGCGAAAAGCGGGAGAAATCATCCCCGAGATCGTGCGGGTGGAAAACCACCTTAGAGAAGGAAACGAACGTCCGTTTTATATGCCGTCGGAATGCCCCGTTTGCGGCTCGCCCGTTGTTCGCCTGCCGGAGGAAGTGGCAATCCGCTGCCCGAATCGCAGCTGCCCTGCCCAGATCCGGGAGGGAATCCGACATTTCGGCTCCAGAAGCGGAATGGACATCCGGGGCCTCGGTGAAAAAGTTATCGAACAGCTTGTGGGGCAAGAACTGGTCAAGGATATCGCGGATCTGTTTTTTCTCCCCTTGGAACCGCTTGTCTCGATTGAAAGAATGGGAAAAAAGTCCGCCTCGAATCTCCTTGCGGCAATCGATGCCTCCAAAGAAAAGCCGCTCTCAAAACTTTTGTCTGCCCTCGGGATTCGATTCGTCGGGACAAAGGCAGCGGAAATTCTGGCAGAGGCGATGGGTTCGATGGAGAGCCTTTCCACGTCCTCGCTCGAAGAGTTGTCCGCCCTGGAGGGGATCGGACCCCGTATTGGAGCCTCCGTCATTTCCTTTTTCCGGGATGACCACAATAGGACCATGATCGAAAAGCTGAAGCGGGCCGGTGTGCGCATGAGTCAGCCTGCAAAGGCGGTTTTGCATGGCGGCGGCCCGCTAGAAGGTAAAAAAATCGTTTTCACTGGGGAATTGTCGTCCATGAGTCGATCCCAGGCTCAAACCCTCGTAAAGGAAAGGGGCGGGGTCCCTGTTGAAAGCGTGAGCGTCAGGACCGACCTCGTTGTCGCCGGCGAGAGCCCGGGAAGCAAGGTTCGGAAGGCACACGAACTGGGCGTGAAGGTCATCGATGAAAATTCGTTCCTGCAGCTGCTGGGCGGCAAGGCTGCAACAGAGAAGGAGGAAGCCTAATGGCAGTCGGCGAGGAAGAGGTCAGACATATCGCGCTTCTTGCAAGGCTCCATGTCACGGATCAGGAAACAGAACCCCTTCAAAGGCATCTCAACGATATCCTGGAACATTTCGAGAGACTTAAAGGCTTGGATCTCGTGAATGTCGACCCTTTCGCCAGGGAGGATCTGGACGCGACTCCCTGGCGCGAGGATGTTGCCTGCTCCTGGGAGGGCAGGGAAGAAGCCCTGTCCGAGGCCCCTGTGAGGGATGGCGATTTTTTCCGGGTTCCCCGAATACTGGAGGGAAACGATGAATAGGCTGCAAATGTCGGCCGCCGACCTTGCCCGGGCGGTGAAAAACCGGGAAGTTTCCGCGGCGGAAAATGTCCAGGCTTCAATTGCAAGGATCGAAGAAGTTGAAGGGCGGGTTCACGCCCTGCTGACGCCGCTTTTCGACCGGGCCCTCGAAAAGGCGGCTCAAATAGACCAAAAAGTCGGTAAGGGGGAAGACCCAGGGCCGCTTGCGGGTGTCCCGGTCATCGTCAAGGACAACCTTTGCATGAGGGGATTGAAAACGACATGCGGGAGCCGGATGCTCGAAAATTGGCGCCCGCCTTACGATGCCAGTACGGTTCGCTTCATGGAAGAAGCGGGTGCGGTGATCCTGGGGAAGGCGAACATGGACGAATTCGCCATGGGAAGTTCTACGGAAAATTCCGCTTTCTTTCCGACCCTCAATCCCTGGGACCTCGACCGCGTTCCCGGAGGGAGCTCGGGCGGAAGCGCGGCTTCCGTGGCCTGTGGCTATGCCCCACTCGCATTGGGGAGCGATACCGGAGGATCGATCCGGCAACCCGCCGCCTTTTGCGGTGTGTACGGCCTGAAACCGACCTATGGCCTTATCAGCCGTTATGGGCTCGTGGCGTTTGCGTCTTCCCTCGACCAAGTCGGACCTTTCTCCAGATCAGTCGAGGACCTGGCCCTGGTCCTCAATGTCCTGGCGAAGCCCGATCCGGCCGATGCGACGTCAAGCCGCAGGGAAAGGCCGGATTTCATGACGTTTCTTGGGAAAGAAAACCTGAAGGGTTTGAGGGTGGGGGTTGTATCGGAATTCGAAGCGTACCCGGTGCAGCCCGAGATCAAGGAAGCCATGGAGCGGGTACAGAACATACTGAGGGAGGCCGGCGCCAGGTTTAGCTGCGTGAACCTTCCCACGACCATAGAGGCGGGGCTTCCCTGCTACTACATCATTGCTCCGGCCGAGGCGAGCTCCAACCTTGCACGGTATGACGGAGTCCGATACGGATTGTCGGTTGAAGCGCGAAACCTCGGTGACCTTTACATGAAAACGAGAGGGCGGGGATTCGGAGCCGAGGTTAAGCGGCGGATCCTAACGGGGACCTATGTTCTAAGCTCCGGTTACTATGATGCCTATTACCTTGTTGCCCTGAAGGCCCGGACGAAGATATCACGGGAATTCAAAGAGGCCTTCCAGGATGTCGACATGCTTCTCATGCCCACGACGCCGACCCTGCCGTTCAGGCAGGGAGAAAACGTGGAAGACCCGATTCAGATGTATCTCGGAGACGTTTTCACCCTTCCGGTAAATCTGGCTTCCTTGCCTGGGTTATCCCTAAACGCGGGCTACAGCAAGACCGGTTTGCCGGTCGGCATCCAGCTTGTGGGACCGCAGTGGGGAGAAGGAACGCTCCTGGCTGCAGCAGAAGCGGTTGAGCGCGTACTGGGAAAACCGGCATGTGCCTTTGGAGGTGTATAGGCGTGAGACAACCCGGATCTCCGGTGATCGGCCTGGAAATCCATGTCCAGGTGGCCACCGAAAGCAAACTCTTTTGCGCATGCTCGACGGACTATATCGGGGCGGTCCCAAACACTCATGTCTGCCCCGTCTGTCTCGGACAACCGGGATCGCTTCCTGTGATCAACGGCCGGGTTGTCGAATATGCCGTGAGGACCGCCCTGGCCCTTGGAGCACGGGTGGGCAAGTCGACCCGTTTCCACAGGAAAAACTATTTTTACCCCGACTTGCCGAAAGCCTACCAGATCAGCCAGTACGACCGGCCTCTTGCTGAGGGCGGGGCCCTTCCCATAGGCGAAGGTGAGAACCGCAAAGAGATTCCGATAACCCGCCTCCATCTCGAGGAGGACGCCGGGAAGTTGGTGCACTCCGCAGCGGATGGCAGACTGGGTCATTCGGAATACTCTCTGGTGGATTATAACCGGGGTGGGGTTCCGCTGATGGAAATCGTATCGGAACCCGAGATCTCGACCCCAGCGGAAGCGAGGGAATACGTGGCGACCCTGCGTCAACTGGTGCGATACCTCGGCGTTTCCGACGGGGATATGGAAAAGGGATCGCTCAGGGTGGATGCGAACGTTTCGTTGACCGGTGCCGACGGGAAACTTGGCACAAAGGTCGAGATCAAGAACATGAATTCATTGCGGGCCTTGGAGAGAGCCCTTGATTACGAAATTGCCCGGCAGGCGGATCTGATCCGGAAGGGAGAAAGCGTCCGACAGGAGACGAGACACTGGGATGATGGCAACGGCCTGACCTGCGGGACCCGCGGAAAAGAGGAAGCCCATGATTACCGCTATTTTCCTGAGCCCGACCTGCCCGCGCTTGTCCTTCCCGACGGTTTTGTGGAGAAGCAGAGGGACATTATGCCTGAAATGCCGTGGATTCTCAAGGAAAGGTTTGTGACGGACTGGGGCCTTTCCCTGCAGGATGCGGCGGTCCTGACGGAACTTCCTGGCCTTTCCCGCTACGTGGAGGATTGCGTCAGGGAAGGAGCCGACCCGCAACGTGCGGCCAACTGGATTCGAACCGAGGTTCTGCGAGTCCTCAACGAAAAGCGGATAGGGATAGAAGATTTTGGCGTTCCGGCTGAGAACCTATCTCCCTTGTTGGTGAAGATTGATCGTGGAGAACTGTCGACGACCTTGGCAAAAACGGTGTTCGACCGGATGGTTGCCGAAGGATTGACTGCTCTGGAAGCACTCGAAAAGATCGGGGCGCCTTCCGGCAGGCTGACTGGAGAAAGGTTGCGGAACGTCATCGAGCGGGTTCTCGAGAAGGAAAGCTCCGCAGTGGAGGAAATCAAATCGGGGAAAGATCCGAAGGGGAAGAAACGGGGATTCCTTTGCGGCCAAATCATGCGAGAAGCGAGAGGGCAAGCCGATCCGGAAGAAGTCGCAAAAACCCTTTCTCGATTTCTGGGTTGTTGAAAGAAAGGGTGGCGGAAAAACGCGGCCCTTTTGTTAGAATAGCAAGAGTGCGATTCACAACGCGGCAAGGCCGCGTGAAGAAACGAGGAGGTCGTTAGGAGATGGGGATGCGCAATCCGGTTGATGTCAGAACCTTTGCAATCGTGGCCCACGGTGGCGCCGGAAAGACGTCGCTGACGGAGGCCATGCTTTTCGATACAGGGGCCATCGGGCGCCTGGGAAAAGTAGAGGACGGAACGACAACCACGGACTTCACGACCGAAGAACAGAAGCGGCAAATTTCAATTAATCTGGCCGTTGCGACGCTCCGCCACAAGGGAAAAACTCTTTTTGCCCTGGATGCACCCGGATTTGCCGACTTTATCGGTGATGTCAGATCCTCCATGAGGGTGTCGGATTCCGCTGTTGTGGTCGTCAGCGGAGTGCACGGGGTCGAGGTCCAAACGGAAAAGGATTGGGAATTTGCCGAAGATTTCCAAATTCCGGTTCTCTTCTTCGTCAGCAAAATGGACCGTGAAAACGCCGATTTCGAGCGTACTGTGGGTGAACTTCGCAAGTACATGAGCGAAAAGGTCGTTCCCCTCTACCTCCCCATCGGTAAAGAGGCGTCTTTCAAGGGCGTTGTCGATGTTCTCGGAGGCAAGGCCTATCTCTACAAGGGAGACGGAAGCAAGGAATTCACCGAAGGCGACGTCCCGGCCGAAATGACGGAAGAGGCGCAGTCGGCTCGCGAAGCTCTGGTCGAGCGCATCGTCGAAGCGGATGACGAGTTGATGATGCGCTATTTGGATGGAGAGCAGATTTCCGGCGAGGAACTTTCCAAAGCCTTGAGGCTGGCTGTTGCGAAAAGGACCCTGTTCCCGGCGGTCCCCGGTTCAAGCACGGCAAATGTCGGCATCCTTCAGCTGCTGGATGTATTGGCGGACGTCATGCCTTCTCCGCTTGACATGGCTGCGAGGGAAGCTGGGAAAAACGGTGAAACGGTCAAAATCGAACCCAACCCGGCCGGGGCTTTTTCTGCGCTCTGCTTCAAGGTCATGGTCGATCCGTACGTGGGCAAGTTGTCCTTCTTGCGGGTCTTCTCCGGGAGCCTCACAAGCGACCAGACTCTCTTCAACGTCAACAAGGGCGAAGAGGAAAGAATCAGCGCCTTCAAGTTCATGAAGGGGAAGGACGGCGAAGACCAGAAGGAAGTCGTCTGCGGAGATATCGTCGTTATTCCGAAACTTCACACGACCACGGTCGGAGACACGCTTGGCGTTAAGGGGACAAACTTCCAATTCCCCCCCATTCAGTTCCCCCTGCCTATTTACAGCGTGGCCGTCACGCCCAAGAGCCGCGCTGACGAAGACAAGCTCAGCAACGCGATCCATCGGATGAGGGAAGAAGACGCAACGCTGCACTTCGAAAAGAACCCCGAGACGGGAGACAATGTCCTTTCCGGTATGGGCGACGTTCATCTCGACATCGTTCTATCGAAGATCAAGGACCGCTACGGGGTTGAGCTCGAAACGGGGACTCCGAAGGTTCCTTATAGGGAGACGATCAAGAAACCCTCCAAGGCACAGGGGAAATACAAGAAACAGACAGGTGGAAGAGGGCAGTACGGGGATGCGGTCATCGAGTTCTCCCCGCGCGATCGTGGTGCCGGTTTTGAGTTCCAGGACAAGGTCGTGGGCGGAGCGGTTCCGAAATCATTTATCCCCGCTGTGGAAAAAGGGTTGCGGGAAGCCCTCGTGAAAGGCGTCCTTGCCGGGTTCCCGACCGTTGATTTCACGGCAGCCCTTGTGTTCGGTTCCTACCACGATGTCGACTCTTCCGAAATGGCCTTCAAGATCGCGGCTTCGATGGCTTTCAAGAAAGGGATCGTCGAGGCCTCCCCGATTCTTCTCGAACCGATCATGAACGCTGAAGTCGTCGTTCCCGAGGAATACCTCGGGGATGTCATGGGGGATTTCAACAGCCGCAGGGGCAGGATTATGGGGATCGACAGCCGGGGACGGCTTCAGGTCGTCAAGGCCCAGGTTCCCCTTGCCGAAATGTTCCGTTATGCGATCATCCTCCGATCGATGACCTCCGGCAGGGGATCCTTCACGATGAGTTATTCCCACTATGAAGAAGTGCCGGCAGAAATCGCGAAAAAAGTCATCGCCGCTCACAAGGTGGAAGAAGAAGAAGAAAACTAGAAGGGCGAATGAATGGGCAAAAGGAAAGAGGCAGGCCGCTTCTGCGGCCTGCCTCTTTCCTTTTTGAGTCTGTTGGCGCTGTCTTCGCCGGCCTCTTTAAGGACGCAGCGCAGCTTCAACGGCCGGAAGATTCGATTTCATTTTGCGGGATAGGTTCGAGAGAATCCTGACTAGGCTGAGTGCCTTCCCGTAGGGTACAGCCGCCGCCGCCTGATGATGGAGCTGTCCCGTCAGGCTCGAAAAGGAGCCTTCCCGTTCCGTCCAATAGGCCATGGGGAGAAGGGCTTCCGCCTGCTCGAGCTCGGTTGCCGCCGGTTTTGCGACAAAGCTGGCAAGGAATTCCAGTCCCAACAGGTCCGTTGAAGAGAGCCCGGTCTTGTCGGGTGAAACCCCGGCAAGCAAAAGGGCTTTGACCTTGCCCGAACGAATGGATACTTGGACGTCTTCAGGCGTGGTCCCATTCGCGTTGAGAGAGAGAAGCCCATGTGCGTTTGCCGCCTCGTGAAGGATAAGCACACGGCGTTGCTTCAGCATTTCCAGGAGTGGAAGGGTTTCCGCCGTGAGGTCGGAATGGGCGGCAAAGATTCCCCCGAAAAGCGTCGAGAGGTTCTTGGCCGAGAGCAAGAGCGAGGCGGCGCGGGTGACGGACTCGGGATCCTCGCCGGTAAGGGACTGAACCTTGGAGGGGGTGTAGTCCGAGAGGATCTCCGGCAAGACAGATCCTTTTGTCCGAAGAACGGCAGCCATGATGCCCCTAACGAGATGGATCTCGGTCCCGGGACGGGGATGAAGGAAAACGCCGTCTCCGCGGGAAAGCTTTTCGGGCATGTTCCCGATGCTGACGACAGAGGCATGGCGTTGACGCATCCCCTTGCGGATGAAGGAGGTTAGAACCGGCTGGCGGTTGTCGGTGTCGGTATCCAGAAGAAGGTAAGCGTCGGAGGAGTTGAGGTCGCCATAGTCTTCGGGTTTCCAGTCCGTTCCCCATTTTTCCCGGACGGTCGTCCAGGCTCCTGCGGAAGCATCGAGTCCGAGGAAACAAGTTGAAGCGTTGCACAGACAACCTTCTGAGAAACGGCGAAGCGCCGTGGCCTCTTCATTGCTGAGGCACCCGCTGCCAAGCACCAGGAACGACTCCGGGCCGTAAGCCGCAAGCAAGGATTCCAGTCTGGAGGAAACATGGTCGACGGCTTTTTCCCAGTCGCAATCGAAACGTTTGCCGTCCACCTGGAGGGAGGGAGACCCGAGGCGTCCCTCTGTGGTTGTCGACGGGAGCGCTCGGCCGGCCCTGCAGCTGTTGCCCTGAGTGGGTGAGGAAGGAAGGTCGAGATCCGTCGTCACTCGGACGAGCCTGGAAGAGGCCTTGTCGAGATTCAGGACGAGATCGCATCCGACGGGGCACTCGGAGCAGGCCGTCGGAACGAGGACCGGCTTCTCGCTGTGGGGCCACCGTGATGTCCTCTTTTCGGTCAGCGCACCGACGGGGCACATTTGCACGCAAAGACCACAGGACGTGCATTCCGATTCGTCGATCGGCTTCCAGAATTCCGTGTCGATCAAACCCTCGAATCCCCTCTTTGTGAAGTCGATGGCGTGGAAGGCTGCGATCTCGTCGCAGGTACGGACGCAACGACCGCAAAGGATGCATTTGTCCATGTTCCGGTCGTAGAAGGCATTCGCTTCGACTGACCGCGGCAGGTGTTCTCCAGCGACCCGTTCGGGTTGGACCCCGTAATTTTGCCCGTAACGGCGGAGTCTGCACTCATGCAGGTCCGAACACCCGCACTCCATGCACCGCTTGGCATCCCGCAAGAGCTGCTCTTCATTGAGGCCGGGGCTGTATTCCCGGAATTTCATCTCCACTCGAAGCTTCGGATCGACATGAGGAACCTTTTCCTGAGGCTGCTTCTCCTTGTCGGCAAAATCTTCGGGGCCGAGATCGGTCCGGACCACGTCGTACTCGAACGGTTTCTTCGGCTTCCCCGTCGTGATGTAGGCATGGATCGACTCGGCAGCGTAATGGCCATTGCCGATGGCACGAACGGCGATGTCCGGTCCGGTCTGCTGGTCTCCGCTGACGAAAACGCCCGGCAGTGGAGTGGCATAATCATCGTCGACGATCATCTTCTTCCCGTCGTGCAGCGTCCCCGGGAGGCCGTCAAAGCGAATCTGCTGGCCAATCGCAGCGATAATCGTGTCGACTTCGAGGCGTACGATTTCCCCGGTCGGCAAAGGTTTCCTTCGACCGGAAGCATCGGGCTCTCCAAGCATCATTTTCTCGCATTCGAGGGCTTCGACCTTCCCGTTTCCGAGCACGGCTTTGGGAGCCATGAGGAAGAGGAACTCGACGCCTTCTTCCATGGCTTCCTGGATCTCGATATCCTGTGCCGGCATTTCCTCGCGGCTTCTCCGGTAAACGATGGTGACGGCTTCGGCTCCGAGCCGGAGCGAGCAGCGGCATGCATCCATTGCGGTGTTGCCGCCGCCGATGACGGCAACCTTTTTGCCGATTTCGGTTGGGAGGTCATTGTTGACCCTGTACAGGAAATCAATCCCGCCGATGACTCCGGGCAGGTCCTCTCCGGCGACCCTCATCGGGGAGGATTTCCAGCAGCCCATGGCCAGCAGGACGGCATCGTTTTCGTCCCTGAGCTGTTCGATCGTGAAATCCCTTCCCAGGGCCATGCCGTGACGGACCTGCACGCCGTGGTCGACGATCCACTGGATCTCTCGGCGGAGAACTTCGCGCGGCAGTCGGTAGTCGGGGATCCCGTAGCGCATCATGCCACCGAGATCCGCTTCCTTTTCGTAAAGAGTGACGGTGTAGCCTTTCTGCCTGAGGAAATACGCGGCCGATACGCCGGAAGGACCGCCGCCTACAATGGAAACCTTGCGCCGGTTTTCCTCGATGACCGGGACAGGCGAAAGGGCATCGTTCAAAAGGCACCAGTCTCCGACAAAACGCTTGATCTCGCGGATGGAGATCGGTTGCTCGTCCACGAAGTTCCGGCGGCATTTCTCCTCGCAGGGAGCGGGGCAGACGCGGCCGATCGAGGCGGGCAGGGTGATGTTTTGGTGAAGCGCCGCAAGGGAGGCTTCGTACTTGCCCTGTGCGGCCAAGTTGACATATCCCTGCACGTCGCCGTGCGCCGGGCAGGTCAGGGTGCAGGGGGGACGGCAATCTCCCACATGGTCGGAGAACAGCAGTTCAAGTGCTAGTTTTCGGGCTTTCCGGACCCGGTCGCTGTCGGTCTGGATGACCATCCCCGGGGAAATGGTCGAAGCACAGGCTCTGACGAGGCTTTTTGCACCCTTGACGTCAACGAGGCAAACCGAGCAGCCCCCATGCACGGAAAGGTGCGGGTCATAACAGAGAGTGGGAATTTCGACCGCGCATTCCGCACAAAGATCGAGGATTTTCTGCCCGCCGTATCCGTAGACTTCCTTTCCGTCAAGGATGACCTTCACGTTGCGTTCCATGGTCATCGCTCCTCCTTACTCCACGCTGATGGCGCTGACGGGACAGGCCTTCATGCACTGTCCGCAGCGGACGCAGATGTCGTCGTTGATCAGATGGGGTTTCTTGATTTCCCCGGTTATGGCAGAGACGGGGCAGGCCCGGGCGCACTTCGTGCACCCGATGCATTTCGCCGGATCGATCGTGTAGTGAATGAGGGCTGAACAGACTTTCGCCGGGCATTTCTTGTCCCGGATATGTGCGATGTATTCGTGCTCGAAATATTTTAGGGTCGTCAGGACGGGATTGGGAGCCGTCTGTCCGAGGCCGCAAAGGGAACCGTCCTTGATCTGGGGAGCGAGTTCCTTCAGCGTTTCAAGATCTTCCATCTTTCCCTTGCCTTCGCAGATACGGGTCAGGATTTCAAGCATGCGCTTCGTTCCGATCCTGCAGAAGGGGCATTTCCCGCAGGATTCCTTCTGCGTGAAGGACAGGAAGAAACGAGCGACGTCGACCATGCAGGTTCCTTCGTCCATGACGACCATCCCGCCGGATCCCATGATGGCTCCGGTAGCGGTGATCGACTCGTAGTCGACGGGAGTGTCGATCTTCTCGGCGGGGATGCACCCTCCCGAGGGCCCTCCCATCTGGACGGCCTTGAATGCCTTGTCGTTCTGGATGCCTCCGCCGATTTCAAAAATGACGTCCCTGATGGGCATTCCCATGGGAACCTCGACAAGGCCGCCCTTCTTGATTTTGCCTGCAAGGGCGAACACTTTCGTCCCCTTGCTTTTTTCGGTCCCGTACTGAGCGAAGGCCGCATGTCCATTCGCCAGGATCCATGGGATGTTGGCCAGAGTTTCAACGTTGTTGATGTTCGTGGGTTTGCCGAAAACTCCTTTGTGCGCCGGGAAGGGCGGCCTGGGGCGCGGCATCCCGCGTTTCCCCTCGATGGAGGCGATAAGGGCGGTTTCCTCGCCGCATACGAAGGCGCCGGCGCCTTCCTTGATGTAGATGTCGAATGAGAAATCGCTGCCGAGAACCTTCTGTCCGAGGTATCCCTTTGCGCGAGCCTGTTCCAGCGCCTTGTTCAGGTGCTTGATGGCCAGGGGGTATTCCGCGCGGCAATAGATGATCCCCTGTGCGGCTCCGATGGCGTAGCCACAGATCGCCATTCCTTCGATCACGCTGTGGGGATCGCCCTCTAGGACGGACCGGTCCATGAAGGCTCCGGGGTCGCCTTCATCGGCGTTGCAGACGACATATTTCGAGTCGCCCTTGGCGTCGTGCGCGAACCGCCACTTCATCCCGGTCGGGAAGCCGGCTCCTCCGCGCCCTCGCAATCCGCTTTTCAGGACCTCGTCGATCACCTCATCCGGGGACATCCCAGACAGGGCTTTCCGTAGCGAGTCGTACCCGCCTCGCTGCTCGTATTCCTCTATCTTCTGCGGGTCGATCTGCCCGCAGTTCCGGAGAACGATGCGCACCTGTTTTCCCATCATGGAATTCTCCGGGGCTTCCTGGGCATGGCTGAGGATCGGGGTGAACTGGTCTTTTCCTTCCAGGATGGCTTCAACGGATTCCGGCGTCACCTCGCCGTAAACCGTGCTTTTTCCGTCCTTCTCGATTTCCACGAGAGGTTCGTGAAAGCAAAGGCCGATGCAGCCCACCTTCTTCAATTCGATATCTGCGCGTTCCTTAACGAGAGACTCGATCTTCTCATACACCGGGCCGGCGCCGGCCGCGATTCCGCAACTGGACATGCCAACCTTGACGATCATCTTGGACAACTGGGACACCTCCAATCAGTCGGCTTTGCGATAGGTTTCGAGAATCGCGACTGCTTTTTCCGGGGTAAGACGGCCGTGCACCTCGTCGTCGATCATCATGACCGGTGCGAGGCTGCAGCAGCCCAAACAGGCGACGAACTGGAGAGTGAACAGGCCGTCTTCGGTCGTCTGCCCCTCTTCAATCTTCAGATGGCGCTGGAGCATCTCGCCCACCCTGAGCGAACCCTGGACATGACAGGCCGTTCCCCGACAAAGCCGGACGACGTGTTTCCCCTGCGGTTGGAGCCGGAACATCGCGTAGAACGTCGCGACACCGAACAGTTCCGCCGCGGGAATATCCATTTCCCTCGACAGGAAGTCCAGCGACTCGCCGGAAAGGTACCCGATCTTTTCCTGGACCGCAGCCAGAAGCGGGATCGTGATTCCCTTGCCACCCTTGTAGCGCTCGATGATCGGTCGCAAGGCCTCTTCGAGCTCGGGTTTACCCATGACCAACGTCGGCATTGGTTTCCCTCCTTGCCACTCCACACAAATTCGGGGGGAAGCGTGATGGCTCCCTCCCGTTTCATCCGCCAATCGGCGACATTATAACCTTTAAACGCGTTTTCGAAAAAACCGAACCACCTGTGAAATAAAGCGAGAAAGGGCCGATCTTTAGGAGGGTAAGAATCAGCGATGGTACGGATAAGATTGACAATCATTTACACTGTGATAATATCCCCATAGTGGTATATAAATGCGGACCGACCTTTCAATCGGGAGGAGATCAACCATGAGCGTCAAGGTCTATTCAACCCCTACCTGTCCGTGGTGCACGAAAGTCAAGGATTTCCTAAAACAGATGAACGTTGCCTACGAGGAAGTGGACGTTAGCGCGAACCGCGAGGCGGCCATGGAAATGGTGAAGAAGACGCGACAGATGGGAGTTCCGGTAACCCAGGTCAACGAACGGTTCATTGTCGGGTTCAATGCCTCCGAAATCGAAGGGGCTTTAAAGGACGCCGGCATCATCAAGGGGTAAGAGGGACATTGCCGATCGAAAAAAGAAGGGGCTGGCTTGACCAGCCCCTTCTCGATTTTTCATACCTGGAGGCGGGATCATGAGCACGAATCTTTTCACGATCGGGCTTGGAGGCGTCATCGGAGACGGGACCAGGCTTCCTTTGATCGCTGAAAGCGAGATCATGCTTCTGGAAAAGTCCCTGAGAAAAGCGGAGTCACACCTGAGGATACATTCCGAACGCGGCACGATGGGGTACGGCTGGATGAAGCTGCCCTATGCGGATATCGAACCGCTCCGTCTCGTTGCCCGCAAACTGGAGGATTACGATTCCATCGTACAGGTCGGAATCGGGGGGTCGGCTCTTGGGAACCTCATGTTGAACAACGCCTTCCTGCACCCTTTCCACAACGAACTGACCAGGAAGGAGCGCAAATCCCCACGCTTTTACATGGCGGATAACCCGGACCCGTTGAGTCTGTCCGGAATATGGGATTGTGTAGACCCGGAAAGGACCGCGTTCGTCGTCGTGAGCAAGTCCGGCTCAACCGCCGAAACAATCGCGATCTTCCTCTGGTTTTTCGAAGCGATGCGCCAGCGGCTTGGAGAGGAAAAAGCCCTCTCGCATTTTGTTTTCATCACGGATCCGAAGAAGGGAATTCTTCGGGATCTGGCTTCTAGGGGCGCAATGGCGACTTTGCCCGTGCCAGAGAATGTCGGGGGACGCTTCTCGGTTTTTTCAGAAGTCGGACTTTTATCCGCGAGTGCGATGGGGCTTCCGGTAAAAGATCTGCTGGAAGGAGCGAAGCTCCTGGACGAGCGGTTGATCCGGGCGGATGGAATATGGGACAACCCTGCGTGGATTCTCGCGGCGCTACATGTTCTTCACTTTCGCAAGGGAAGGCCGATGGCGGTCATGATGCCCTACGGAGACGGCCTTGAGCGCTTTGCGGAATGGCATGCGCAGCTTTGGGGTGAAAGCCTTGGCAAGGAGGGGAAAGGAAGTACCCCTGTGCGGGCTCTTGGAGCGATCGACCAGCACTCTCAGGTTCAACTTTATGTGGCGGGGCCTGACGACAAACTTTTCACGCTGATCGACATCGCTGAAAAAGGACCGGACCTGAAAATCCCCTCTACAGCCCAAAAAGAGCTTGCAGCCTCACGATATTTGGAGGGACATTCCTTCTCGGAACTCCTTTCCGTGGAAGCCCGTTCCACCGCGGCCGCTCTCATGAAGGCGCAAAAGCCCGTCATCTGGCTGGAAATCCCAAACCTTGACGGGATACGACTGGGGGCGCTTGTTTTCCTGTACGAGGTCGTCACGGCTCTGACCGGAATCCTTCTGGAAGTCGATCCTTTTGATCAGCCTGGCGTCGAGCAGGGGAAGCGGTATACTTATGGGCTGATGGGTAGGGAAGGGTATGGCGCTGATGCGAAGGAAGCCTCTGAGGCTTTCGGGAAAACCCTTTCCAAAACCCTGTCCGTATAGGAGGGATCGGTTTGCTCAGGATTGGCGAAAGCACGGACGAACTTCGGAAAGCGATCCGCGCGTTCAGGTTTGGCGGGGGAGAAATCGGTTTTGTCCCGACCATGGGATACCTCCACGAAGGGCACCTTTCCCTTGTCCGGAAATCGAAATCGGAAAACAAGGCGACGGTCGTTTCAATCTTCGTGAACCCGACACAGTTCGGGCCGAACGAGGATTATGAGGCCTATCCCAGGGATGTGGAAAGAGACTGCGCGCTTCTTGAAAGAGAGGGTGTCGATCTCGTTTTCTGCCCGGAACCGAAGGTTCTTNNTTACCGGCCCGATCATTCCACCTACGTCAATGAAGAGAAAGTGAGCCAGGATCTTTGTGGAGCTTCCCGTCCCGGCCATTTCCGCGGAGTCTGCACCATCGTGTTGAAACTCTTCAACCTGATCGGACCGGACCGGGCCTATTTCGGCGAAAAGGACTTTCAACAACTGCAGGTCATCAGGCGGATGGTTCGCGATCTGGATGTTCCGGTGGCAATCAGGGGATGCCCGATCGTGCGTGAGGCGGATGGCCTTGCGCTGAGCAGCCGCAATGTCTATCTATCTCCTGAGGAGCGGCAATCCGCCCTGTCGCTTTCACGATCCCTTCGTGAAGCCCGGAAGCTTTTCGAAAGCGGTGAAAACCGGTCGGAATCGCTCATCGGGCTAGTCAGGAGCGAACTGGAAAAAGAAAGAACCCTCCGGGTCGAATATGTCGAACTCCGTGATGCAACGGAGCTGACGATCCTGGAGAAGGTCGACCGGCCGGCTGTTCTGGCGCTTGCGGTGCGTGCCGGAAAGACAAGGTTGATTGACAACGCCATCCTGAACGGGGTGAACCCATGAACAGGCGTCTTGGTTTAAATGAATTCCGCGGAATGAAATCCCAGGGAGAAAAGATCGCGATGCTGACAGCCTACACCGCATGGCAGGCCCGATTGGCGGAGAGTGCGGGTGCGGAGATGCTCCTCGTCGGTGATTCCGTCGGCATGGTGGAGCACGGTCTGCCGGACACCCTGGGGGTAACGCTCGAAATGATGGTCCTCCATTGCGCGGCGGTTTCCAGAGGCTCCGAAAAGACCTTCATTGTCGGAGACATGCCTTTCATGTCTTACGAGGCGGATGATCGAGAGGCAGTCAGGAATGCAGGCCGCCTGGTGAGGGAGGGGAGGGTCCAGGCCGTCAAGCTCGAAGGTGGAACCTGCCGGGTGGAGACGATCAAAGCCATCGTCAGGGCGGGGATCCCGGTCATGGGCCACGTTGGACTGACTCCCCAATCCTCGATCGCCCTNGGAGGATTCAAGGTGCAGGGAAAGGACCTCACCGGTGCCCGGCGGGTCCTGGAGGATGCGCTGGCGGTTGCCGAAGCCGGGGCCTTCGCGATTGTCCTCGAATGCGTACCGTCCCTTCTCGCCAAACTGATCACGGAGAAAGTGCCGATTCCGACGATCGGGATCGGAGCAGGCCCGTTTTGCGATGGCCAGGTTCTCGTCCTCCACGATGTCCTTGACCTTTANCGGTCTTTCAGGCCGAAATTCGTCAAGGTGTACACGGAAGGCGCCAAGGCTATTGAAGAAGGCTTATCCCGCTACGTCAAGGAGGTCAAGGGGGCNGTTTTCCCGGGCGAAGAACAGGCTTTCAAGATGGATGCTTCNCCTTTGGAGGGGCTGAGATGAAAGTAGCGGTCTTTGGTGCGGTTCCCTTGGAAGCCTGATGGCTTTCAAGCTGATCCGCTCCGGGGCTGATGTCAGGATTTACCAGAGGCCGGGAGTTCAGTACGAAGCTTTGAAGGCGAACGGCATTCTTTTCGTTGATCGAGAAGGAAGGGCGGAAAGGGTCTCGTGCAAGGTGACTTCCAAACCGGAATCGCTGGACAAGCGGATCTGGCGCTTGTTCTGGTTAAAGCCTACCAGACGGAAGAGATTGCTGGGGCGCTGAGAGAGGCTCTGTCGGTTGATGGAGTCGCTCTCACTCTTCAAAACGGGCTGGGCAACGCGGAAATCCTTGAAAAGGAACTGGGTGCGGAAAGAGTCGCTGCGGGAACCTGCACCTATGGTTCCCACCGTTTGGGCCCCGGTGAGATCGCCTGGGGAGGGGACGGCATCGTCCGCTTCGGGCCGTGGAAGCCCTGCAGGGATCTTTCTGAAGTGACGAAAACTCTTGATGAGGCAGGGATCGTGAACCGGCTCGAGCCGAATCCGCGAAAGGCACTTTGGGAAAAGGTGATCCTCAACGCTTCGGTGAATACGGTCTCGGCACTGACCCGTCTCCGGAATGGAGAGTTGCTGGTGTTGCCCCACTCGGTCGAATTGATGCGCCATCTCGCTTGCGAAGGAGTGGAGGCCGCGAGGTTGGCGGGCGAGGAGATCGAACAGGAAGTGATGTGGAACCTCATCAGGTCCGTGCTTGAAAAAACCGCAAACAACAAAACCTCGATGCTTCAGGATGTTGAAGCGAAACGACGGACGGAAGCAGAGGCTATTGTAGGCAGGCTTGTCACGGAAGGCCGCATGAAAGCAGGATCCTGGAAAGGCTGGAAACGGTTTATGCCCTGATCCAGTCGATCGATTCTTCTGTCGATGAAAGCCGCGAATAAGGGAAAGGGTGAGGCCTTTGTTGGAACCCCAGTTGCTGTTCGTGAAGGGGATTGAGGTTGAAAGGGAAGGGAATCCCATTCTGCGCGGTGTGTCCATGCAGGTTCGTCCCGGGGAGGTCTGTGGAGTCCTCGGGAGGAATGGGGCAGGAAAATCGAGCCTCGCGTATGCGATCATGGGGCTCCCCCAATACGCTCCAAAGAAAGGGCGCGTTTGGTTCAGCGGTGAAGATATAACGGATTGGACGGTAACCGACCGGGCAAGGGCAGGGATTACGCTCGCCTGGCAGCACCCTGCGCGCTACGAAGGGATTTCGGTGCGGGATTATTTGCGGTTGTCGAACCCCGCGGCTGAAGAAACAAACCTTGAGGAAGCCCTGAAAATGGTTCAAATGGAACCCCTTTACCTTGACCGGCTTGTGGACAAGGGTTTATCGGGAGGAGAGAGAAAACGCATCGAGCTTTCCTCGATCTACCTGATGAAACCCAGACTTGCGATCCTAGATGAGCCCGATTCCGGAGTGGACCTCCTTGCATTGGGAGAAGTCATGGGTCTGTTCAAGATATTGGCTTCCGGCGGGAGCAGCGTCCTGATCATCACCCACCGGGAAGATGTGGCCGCGGCCTGTGACCGGTCTTACCTGATGTGTGCGGGAAAGATGATCCTTGAGGGGAGCGCCCAGGCCGTGAAACGCTATTTCCTTTCCCAGTGCGAACCCTGCAGCGATCTCGAACCGGAGAAGACGGGGGAGGCGATTTTGAATCATGAATAGTGCCACGGAAGAATACAAAACCCTCGTCTCGATCGCCGAAAGAACCGGCGGGGAGGCCGGCTCCTTCGGCTCCGAAGAGGTCATTTACGTGGTTGTTCACGGCAATCGTATCCTGGCTTCGCACGCACTTCCGGGTGTACTGATCGAGGCGGTCGAGACGGAAGACGGAATCGATGCCAAGATCACGGTGCAATCCGGTGTTGTTGTTCCGAAACCCGTCCATCTGTGTTTCGGGCATCTCGCGGTTACCGGCCGTCAAGTCATTAAAAGCAGGATCTTCATTGAAGAGAAGGCTTCTGCGGATTTTCAGGCTCACTGCATTTTCCCGAACGCGATCGAATTCCTCCATGCGATGGAGGGGGAAATCCATTTGGGTCCACAATCCAAATTCAGTTACCGGGAGGTGCACGTCCACGGTCCGGAAGGGCGGATCGACGTGCGGCCAGTCAGTCGCGTGAGAATCGGGGATGGCGCGACGTACCGGGGGGATTTCACCCTCGTCGAAGGCCGTGTAGGAAACCTGGCCATCGACATCGATGTCGAGGCTTACGGCAAACGGAGCAGGGTTGAGGTCACCTCGAAAGTCTACGGGAAATCCGATGACTTCTGCCAGGTTCGCGATATCGTCCGTTTGACGGGGCCCGAGAGTTCCGCACTGATCAAGGCGAGGGTCGTTCTGAAAGACAAAAGCCAGGGAAAATTCCTCGGGCTTGTGGACGGGGCGGCGGCAGGAGCCCGTGGGCATGTCGACTGTACCGAAGTCGTTCAGGGTGAGGCGAAAGCCGTCGCTTCTCCGGTTGTGCAGGCTTCTCACCCGGAGGCCGAAGTGACGCATGAGGCTGCGATCGGAAGGATCGCGGACGACAAGATCCAGGGCTTGATGGCCAAGGGCCTTTCGGCAGAGGACGCGATTGACTTCGTCGTGTCCGGGTTGTTGAGATAGCGAAAGACAAGGACGGGGGCGCGGTCGAAAAACCGCGCCCCCGTCCTTGTCGATGCAAGTCAGATGTGCGGGTACATGGCGTCCT
The DNA here is from genome assembly GCA_015657435.1 of Synergistales bacterium. Lineage (GTDB taxonomy): Bacteria > Synergistota > Synergistia > Synergistales > 79-D21 > 79-D21. Next base: position 35,819 of record JADLKH010000005.1, read on the forward strand.
GGACGACGATCCCCTCGTTGTCATCCCCGCTTGTGTAGACGGAAAAGCTGCCTCGGTAGATCCGTATGGAGGGATGGGGGCCAAGCTCATAGGGGCTGTCGTCCAGCGCAGGTTCATCGAAAATGTTGTTTTTCTCTCCGTCGTACACGGGCATGTAAAGGACGTCGTCAACCTCAAGGTCCGAAAAGAAATGGGTACCGTAGGACAGCTCGGGCATGAACCCCATTTTGGGAATTCCAATTTCTACGATGCACCGGCAATTTGTGAGTTCGTTGTACTTGACGGGCACACCGAGTTGTGGGTTGCTTGAGCCGACTCGCCCCGGTGCCGCAAGGATGAACTGTTTTCCTTCCAGCTTGGAGTTGATGGAACCGAGGGCCCGGGCAATTTCGTAGAACTGGCTGGTCACTGCGTAAACGCGATGGTCGACGTAGACGAGGTACGGGATGCCCTCCGCATAACCGTTTGTCACCATCCGGTCTGCCTTGAAAAGGATCTTTCTCCCCTCAAGGTCGGGTTTCGATCCCGTTCCCGATTCTTCTCCCTTCCACAGGGGGCGGCACTGCAGCAGCTGAAGTTTTTGGTCAACGGGTTCGTAGGCGAACTCGACATCGGCCGGCACTCCCATCGACTCCTCGAGGAAGGGCAGCAATTTGCGTATGATGTCGAAGAAAACCTTGTGGCGACAAGGGAAATCCTCAAATGTGAAGCAGATCTTCGAAGAAGGGGATTGGAAGGATGGATAGCTGCCGATATAGGTGAAGTACCCCCCGAAGTTGTCGGGGTTGTAGATTTGGGCATAGAGACGGAAGTTTGGGACATGGGGGATGATATCCTTCCATGCTTTCGTGATGTTCAGGGTCAAAAGCTGTCCTTCCTGTCCCCCGACGACCTGGAAGCCCTCCTGTGAGTGGCGCATGATGTTGAAGGGGTTCAGGCCTTCGGGTCTCAGCATGGGGTTGGACAGTGAAAATGTGCGGGCGTAACCTCTTTTTGTGCTGAGCGTTCCAAGACCGAACACGATCCTCAAGACGCCGTCTTCTGCTCTGATCCTTGTTGTCCACCGTCTGTAATTCCGAGAAAAACCCACACCGGCCATGGCCGGGTAAAAATAGTCCCCTCGCCATTTTCCCGCCATCCGCATCAAGATCAGGCCCATTTCGTCTTCGGGGAGCCCATGTTTTTTCCGGTAGCTGCCCGCGGTCGGGAAATAGGTTCGGGCGTAAATGCGCTTCATTTGCTCTACAACCGCTCCGACTCTTTCCGCAAGAGGTTTCTCCGAGCCGTTGATCAGGAAGGTGGACATGTACTTCCCCGCAAAGGAATGCTTGAGGGAATCTTCTAATCGGGAACTGCTTCTGACGACCACAGGGTCGATCATTGTAGAAAGATATTTCTCGACTGCCTTTTCCGCATAATCGGGGATTGGGGTCGAGAGGAAGGCGTTTTCGATCCGGTCGGGGTCCTTGGATTGCAGGAGAGAGTCGAGTTGGGGAACGGAAGAAAGAAAATCGTGGAACACTCCAACCCCGAAAAAGGTACTTGGCGTGATTTCGATCTTGTCAAAAAGCGGTTCCCCGCTTTCCCTCAACTTACGCATGGCGAAAAGGAGAGAACGGCCCTTTCCGCCGATTGTGCCGGAGCCCGTGATGTTTCCCCTGTACTCTTCGTCTTCCTGCGGATCCCACGCGAAGTAGCGATCGATCGTTCCAGGATCAAAGGTCATGGATTCTCTCCTCTCGGGTGGTTCCTGTTTCTCCTTCGTTTCTATTCTCTCCAGGAAGAATTCTAGATGAAAAATAGGCAACCCGAAAGAGGGGGCAGGAATCAAACCGGCAAATGCCAACCCTTAAGGGAAGATTTCTCTGACCTTAAAGCATGGAGAAAATTCTGTTTCAGGTTGCACACCGATTGCGACAGAATCGCGACCTGTTTTTTGACCCAGGCTCGTCGACTGTCGGGGGAAAAACGGCAGAGAAAATCCAGGACCGGCAGGTGAAGACGTTCGGCCTCCCGGGAAATTTGGGATTCCTCGAGGTAAACGAGAGGCCGGATCACCCTGAGGGCCGTTCTGTCTTGCCAGGTCAAAGGCATGAAACAATCGAAACGGCCGGAAAAAAACAGGTTCATGAGTGTTGTCTCGACAACATCGTCGAGGTGATGACCGAGGCACAGAGTGCTGCAACCGTTTTCGTGCGCGGCCGAACTGAGGACGCCTCTTCTGAAGTTCGCGCAGAAACTGCATGGAGACTGCTCATTTCTTTCCTCGATCAGTCGATAGATCGGAACGGGAATAACCTTGTAGGGCACATTGAAAGAGGCACAGAAATCTCGTAAAACACTGTAGTTCGTTTGACCGTCGGTTGCATCCACCGTGCAGGCTTCCAGCCCGAAGGAAACAGGGCTTCGCATCTGCAGGGCTTTGAGTGAAAGGAGGAGCACCAGACTGTCCTTCCCGCCGGAGAGTCCGACCATGAGTCGATCGCCGTCCCGTATGAGGGAAAAGTCGTGAATTGCCTCGCCGATTTTCCTGCGGCTGTTTCGAGTCAATTCCGGGATGTTCATTATCCAAGCCTCCATCGTCTATAATAGGACCCAAGACCCATTCCGGAGGTGCCCCTTCATGCAAAAAATCACCCTGCTCGTGGCGGAACGTCATCGACTTGTGAGGGACAGCCTGCGTCATTCCCTGGAGCACGAATCGGATCTGAAAATTCTTGGTGATGCATCGGATGGCCCCGAGCTTCTTAGGGTTGCCCGCCAAAAGCCGGCCGACCTCCTGCTTTTCAACGCAGCCATGCCCAACCTGGACATCAAGGGGGTTATCGGTGAATTGTCTTCTGTTTGCCGAGCGATGCGTTACCTTGCGATAACGGGGGAAGAGAACGACGAGCGGATTGCGAGTCTCGTTTCCCTCGGAATACAAGGCTTCATCCTCCCCGACTCGAACTTTTTCGAACTGCTTTGTGCCATTCGGACAGTTGCCAGAGGTGACCGCTACGTTGACCCGAAGCTAAAGAACCCTTGCGGCGAGGGCATCAACCCGAGACGGGATGAAATGTCCCTGCTCCTGGAACTGACCCCGAAGGAAAAAGAAGTTCTGTATTGGGTCTCACAAGGGTTTTGCAATGCTGAAATCGCCAATATGATGGTCCTGTCCGAAAAAACGGTCAAGAACCACATCAGTCATCTTCTCAAGAAGCTGGATGCCAAGGATCGAACGCAAGCCGCCGTTTTGGCCTGGAAGCTGGGACTTCCGCAGCAGGGGCCGGATCGAATCGGGCTAGCCTAGAAAACCGAGTCGTGCGATGGGTCATTATAAGATGGGTAAAGGATCTCAAGCCGGACGCGGGAAGCACGGAAACGGCAACCCCGGCGGAATATCTTTCCAAAAAGGAGGAACCGAGGATTGAGCCTACGTAAGGGAATTGCCCTTTTCCTCGGGATTACTCTTTTTTCCGTTGGACTGGTTCTGTTTTTTACGGTAGACAAGGAAACGCTTCGTTTTCTCTTCTCTGCGAACAAGGCCGTCCTCCTGCAAGCCCTGGGCCTTGTCATCCTGTCCTGGTTTTTCGATGCGCTGAGGTTCATGTCCTTTGCTAAAGCGGCGGGAGAAAGGGTGGGCTTTAGGCTTTCCATCTGCCTTTCGTGGTTGAATTATTTCGGGTCGGCCATTACCCCGATGCANGGGGGAGGCGGACCGTTTCAGGTTTATGTCCTTTACCGGAACGGGATCGCCGTCGGGAAAGGAATCGCGATCACCTTGACCCGAACGCTGATCACTCTGTTCATCGTGGGCTGCGTTGTGGCAATGACCCTGATCTTTGCCCCGGATATCCTATCCGGCAGTACTTTCGTCACCGGCATCTTCTACTACGTTGCAGCCTTTGTCCTTCTGACCTGGATTGTGGTCGCGTTCAGTCTTGTCTGCCCGAAAGCGGTCAAGAAGTTGGGCAAAATCGCCACCCTCCTTTTGAAAAGGATCGGAATCGTGAAGCCGATGATGGTCCTGAGGGTTGTAAGGAGACTGAACAGAGAGATCGACAACTACACGGAGAACTTCCGGCTGTTCTTTACCTCCGGCTTCAGCTTCTTCGTGACGGGGATTGTCCTTTCCTTTGGTCAGTTGCTCTGTCTTTGGAGCGTTTTGCCGACTCTGGTCAAGGCGATAGGAATTCCGATTCACTACGGACAGGCCATCCTGATCCAGGCCCTCTTCAATTTCGTGATGTATTTTGTTCCCACACCTGGAGCAAGCGGTTTCGCGGAGGCGGGCGGGGCGACCATCTTCCGCTACCTGATCCCCTGGAACCTTGCCGGTGTGATGGCAATCGGTTGGCGGTTTTTTACGGAATACCTTGCCATAGGCCTTGGCGCGATTGTTGCGCTCCGGTTCCTTGGATGGGGCATGGCCGAGAAGATCCTGGACGAGGCAAAGCGGGAAGAAAATGAGCCTTGAATCATTGCGGGAATGGTCTTTCCGGATGAGGGGCGGAATCTGGACGGCCATGGCCCTTTTTGTCTTCGCCCTTTGCCGGCCCGGTGAAGGGTTTGTTTTCGGGGGCCTTGTTCTGGTTTTTTTAGGCCAGACAATCCGTTTCTGGGCTGCGGGTTCGATTGAAGGGTACCGCAGCGAGAGAGTCAATGCGAAGGTCCTTGTGACATGGGGACCTTTTGCGATTGTCCGGAACCCCCTTTATCTCGGAAACGGGCTAATCGGCCTGGGCTGGAGCCTCCTTTCCGGACCCCTGGCAATTCCGGTCTTCCTCTGTTCTTTCCTTGTCCTTTATGGTTTTCTGATCATTCCCCATGAGGAATCCTTTCTAAAAAAGCAATTTGGAAAAGCCTACCTTGATTACATGGCGACAACGCCGCGTCTGATTCCTGCCGGAATTCCGGAGACGACGAGGCTGAAGGGACCCTTCGAAAAGGGGAAGCTGTGGAAGAGCGAACGCCATTCCGTCTATGTCACGGTCGCTGGAACGGTTCTCTTCATTTTGAAGGCTCTGGGGGTGTTTTAAGCGAAATGAACTGGAAGGTGATCGAACTCTCCGAGGACAAGAAAAGCGCGATTCTTTCGTCTCCGAACGGAGAATGGGTTGCAACCTGGGGAAGGTCGGGACTCTTCGGCTTGAAAAGGAATGAAAGTGTTCCGACGGAACACCTTCGGGCGGAGGTCCCGGATTGGCTTGCGACCGCCTGGGATCATTTTTGGGAAGGAAAAGCCTTCGACGGCAGGCTTTGCCTCGAAAGACAACCCTCTGTGATGACGGCTGCGGTCTGGCGCATCGTGCTTGACATCCCCTTCGGAAAAACTCTGACCTACGGGGAAGTCGCCGCCAAAGCCGGAAGCCCTCACGGGGCGAGGGCCGTCGGGTCGATCATGAGAGCGAACCCGTGGGCCCTCTTTCTTCCCTGCCACAGAGTAATCGGGGCGGACGGACGGATGCGCGGATACGGNGGGCCCTCGGGTATAGGCCTTAAAGCCCGGTTGATCGACTATGAAAAAAGAATCGTCGCAAAAGGCTGAAGGGGATCCCCTTCAGCCTTTTGCGTGTTTCCCACCTGAACGGGCTTAAAGGCGCGAGGCCCTGCCGCCGAAAAGCCTTTCCCATGTGTCGTTGTAAACTTGGCACTTCGGGAGCGGATGGGCGGCAAGCCCTTCCGCAATCGCCGCTTGTGCCACTGCCTCTGCGACCTTCGGGACGACTTCGTCGCAGAATAAGTCAGGCATGATGTGGCGGGGGGTGAGCCTGCGGCGGTCGACGGTGTTGGAAAGAGCTCTTGCGGCTGAGAGGAAGATTGCGTCGTTCAGGGAAGCGGCTCGAACGTCAAGAGCTCCCCGCATGATTCCCGGAGTGGACTGAAGGTTGGAAATGACGTTAGGGTAGTCGTAAAGTCCCGATGCAACGACCGTGGCCCCTGCGGCAAGAGCGGCTTCGGGCGAGATCTCGGGTTCCGGAAGGGCCTGTGCAAAAATGACCGGGTTCGGGGCCATCTTTTTGATCCATTCCGGTTCGAGCAACCCTCCTTTGGACAAACCGATGAAGACGTCCGCCCCCCTTACAGCTTCTTCGAGCCCCCCGCTGCGGCCTTCGGGATTCGTGCAGCTGGAAAAGGCGAGTTGAATATGATTCATGCGAGGGTTGGAAGGGCAAAGGATGCCCGCGCTATTCAACAGGGTGATTCCCTTTGCCCCCGCCTTCATGAAAAGATCTGCGACGGCAAGTCCTGCTGCTCCCGCACCGCATATGACGATCGAGGCATTTTCGATGTTTTTGCCAACGACTTCCAGTGCGTTCCATAGGGCCGCGAGGATCACGACAGCGGTCCCGTGCTGATCGTCGCAGAGTACCGGAATGGAAACCTTCTTCTGAAGTTCCTTTACGACAGTGAAGGTGTTGGGGCTGGAGATGTCCTCGATGTTGAAGCCGCCAAGGCCTGGTGCAAGCAATTCCGCCGTGTGAATGATATCCGCGGGGTTCCTGCTGTCGAGGCAGATGGGTAAAGCGTTGACATCGCCGAAAAGTTTGAAGAGAAGGCACTTTCCCTCCATGACGGGCAGCGCCGCCTCAGGTCCGATATCTCCGAGTCCCAGAACAGCGCTTCCATCCGTAATGACGGCGATTCGATTCGCGCGGCCGGTCAATTCGTAGCTGGCTTCGACATCTTCCTGTATCGCCTGGCAGGGCCCGACGCTTCCGGNGATATAGGCCATCGACAGGTCTTCTTCGTTGACGATGTTGATCGTGGGGTAGATCTTGATCTTTCCCTTGGCTCTTCGATGGAGTTCCATCGCACGGACGCGGTCGATCGGCATCAGGACGACCCCCTTCTATTTGATTGCGGAGAGAATTTGCTTGAAAGCCGGGGTTCCAGCCTTTTCCAGCATTTGGTACACGATGGACTCCACGGGAAGGACGGCGGCACCCGCATGGAGGAGGTTTTCGATCGCGGAGTTCTTGTGATCCGGGTTCCGGCTGCCAATCGCATCGGAAGCCACTACCACGTCATAGCCGACATTGAGGAGTTGCATGGCGGTGGAGAAAACGCAAATGTGAGACTCGATTCCGGCAAGGATGACCTGGGAACGACCTTCTTTGTGGAAGAACGTGTTGAATCCGGGTTCCTCCCAGCAGGAGAAATGAATCTTCTCAAACCGCGGACTTCCCTCTGGGAGGCATGTGGTCAGTTCGGGCAAGGTTGGGCCTAAACCCTTCGGGTAATGTTCGGTGTATTTGACAGGGATACCGAGGATAACGCCTGAAGAAAGAAGGAAACGGGTTTGTTTCAGAAGGAGTTCGTTGTCGCGGATCGCCGGAAAAAGCTTTTCCTGCATGTCAATCAGAAGAACCTGACTTTGATCGGCTTTGAGGAGAAATGGTTTCAATCGGTTTGCCCTCCCTTGCGGGGAATCTCGTTACCACAGAATTATACCGGATTCCGGGCGTAAAAAACCGCTCGGTTTGTGGTATTCTCTGCCCGTGAGAGTTCTTGCGCAGGAGGGGGGTGACCCGGGATGGACGATTCAAAAATGGAAGATAGCTCGTTGACGGTCGGAGAAATCCTCAGGGCAATGACGGGAGAGGATTTCCCTCCGGCACTGGTTCAGCTGGTCAAGGAAATCCAGTCTTGGATGGTTTCGGCCTTGAAGGGAGAAGGTCCCCTCTTTTCCGATGAGGAATTCCTTTACGGGTATGACGAAAGAAGGTTCTCCGGGGACCCGGATTCGATCCTTTCACGGCTTTCCTGGGTTGAACCCTTTGCGGATCTTCTCCCGAATTTCGGTAAGGTACCGAAAAATCGGGATGCCGTCGTTCTCTGCCTTGGCCCGATGGATTTCGACGAGGGAATGCGAATGGCCGTCGACCACGCCACACTTTTCGCCCGAGGCCTTTGCCGGCGGGTTTGGCTGATCTGCGACAGCTGGCTGGCGGAGGATGTCGTCCGCTACTTGCCGCACGTGCGGGCGTTGTCTGAGCAGGGAATTGCCTTGCGAGTGATCCTTTTGAGCCCGTGGGGCTGGGTGGAAATCCCCATCCGGAAGGAGCCCGGGTTTGCTTCCCCGTTGAACTGGAAAAGTGATCCTCGAAGTTCAAACGCCGGGCAGAAAAACTGGGGCGAAGAAAAAAAGGAGAACTGAAGAAAAAAATCGAGGAGGGGCGTACGCCCCTCCTCGATTTTTTTCGCCTTATCCTCCGCTCACCATGTGGATCGCCTCGACCCTGGCTCCATCGGGAACCAGGAAGATCGCGAATTCCCCCCGCGGTACCGGCTCATCGTTTACCCAAACGCCGATCATGCGGAATGTGAACCTGCACTCGTCCAGAACATCCTGGACGGTCATCCCGCCTCGCCATTCCCGGGGTCTCCGTTCACCGTGATCATCTAGGCGATTACGTCCTCCGGCTTGGAGTACTTCTCGACGACCGCGACGACCTCGGGATAGTCGATGCCGAGGCGTTTCAGGGTCTCGACGGTCGGAATACCCTTCTTGTTCCAGCCGCGTCGCTTGTAAACAGCGAGCTTCAGGCCTTCCCATTCCGCCAGGCGGAATTCCTGCAGCTTCTTGATCTTCTCTTCCGTGGAAAGGTTGGCAGGGTCCACGCCTTTTTCCCGGAGTTTCCCATCGTAATAGTCCTTGCGGGCATCCCATTCATCGGCGAAGACGGGCCCGATGCCGCGAAGCGGAACGTTATGGAAGGCATTCCCGTGCTTCATCCGGACCTGGAACACGCGCTGGAAGTTGTAGACCTTTTCCGACATCGTGATCAGGTCTTCCTTCTTGATGTTCTTGCCCGTGACGGCGTTGAAGATGTCGACGTAGTTCTGAACGTGCTCGGGGACCTTGGCGGCTTCCTTGGGCGGGTTCACGATGCGGTTGTTGGCCGGTTCCACGTCGTTCCAGGGCAGCTTGCAGAGCCCGACTAGGGAGAACCAGGTCCGGAAGTTCGGGAAGTAGTGCAGAGCTTCGGCCTTGTCCTCGAAGGTGGGGAGCTGCTTGTTGACCATGTCCATGAAAATCAGCCAGGCTTCGTCGTGCTGGGGCCCCTTGAGAGTGAGGAAGTAACCGCCCCACTGGGCGATGGACTCCTTCGAGACGTATTCGGAGGCTTCGACGCCCTGCCCTTCCATGGCGATGGCTTCCATGGTGTTCAAGTCCGCCCCGAATTTCTCCGAGAAGGCCTTTTTCATGTAACGGGTGCCTTTCGCGACGAGGGCTGCGAAGTCATCGGTCCCGAGGGCCATGCGGTGGATCAGTTCCATGATGTCGTCCTTGCTGCCGAAATTCAGATCGAGGCCGTTCGTCTGCGTTTTGTTGATCAGCCCCAGACCGTAGCATTCGCAGGTGAAGGCGATGCTGGTGCCGAGAGAAATTGTGTCGAGGCCGTAATGGTCGGCGTAGAAGTTTGCCTCGATGGTCCAGAGAGGATCGTAGACCCCGATGCAGGATCCGAGGGAAGCGGCCGTTTCGTACTCGGGGCCGTCGACCGTGACCTTCTCGCCCTTACGAGGGCCGGTTTTGACCGTGAAGCCGTCGACCGCCTTGGCGCAGGCCATCGAGCAACCATACCAGCACCCGTCCGGCATTCCCTGTGAGAACAGCTTCTCGTATTCCGTAGAGTGGATCTTCGCGATTTCCGCGGAGTTCTGGCCGAACTTGTAGTTGTTCGTCGGCAGAAGGTGATACTCGTCCATGATCTCGTTAAGGTGGGCCGTGCCGATCTTGCGCATCTTGCACTGCACGTCGTCGAGGTCGTGAATCTCCTTGTGCAGCTTGACGCCGACCTTTTGAAGCGTTTCGAGGTCAACGACATTGTTCGTGTTACCGGAAATCTTCGAAAACTTTACAACCAGGGCGGCGATCTTCTTGTTCCTCAGGATCGAACCGCCACCGCCTCGGCCGGCCTGCTTCAGGCGGGCGACCTTACGGCGGGGATCATAGAAGCTCATGTTCATGCACCCGAAGTAGGAGTTTTCGGCCGCTTTTCCGGCCGCCACGACGGAGATGTTTCTCTTGTCCGCCTCGCTGGTCGCGAAGTATTCATGAAGGTTCTCCGTGATGGCATAGGCGTTGAGGTCAGTCTGGTTGGACTCCAGGATCTGGATCTTGCCTTCGTCTCCGTTGATGAAGAGGACGATATCGCTGTCGGCTTTTCCCTGGATCTCCACCGCGTCGAATCCGGAGAACTTGGTCAAGGGACCCCAATAACCGCCGGAGTTGCTGTCGTAAGTCTGGCCTGAAAGGGGCGAGATGAAGGCTGCGTAGCATTTGCCGGCGCCGGGGTACTGGGTGATCCCGCAGAGGGGGCCTCCGGAAATGACGATTTCGTTCTCTGGGTCATCCCATTTCGTCGTGTCCTTGACGGCGTCCCAGAGAAGCTTGAGGTCGAATCNCCTTCCGCCAGTGAACTTGTCGATCATGTCCTGGGAGACGTCTTTGATCTCCATGCGCGGTTCGCCGACGTTGACGTAAAGGGTTTTGCGAGTATAGCCTTTGTCAATTTTCGCCGGGGTATAGGACCACTCCGCAAGAATTTTCATTTTATCCATCAGAAGCACAAGCCTCCTTTTAGGTCCTTTAGTCGTTGACAAGCACGAGCGCTTGCGTTGGGCATGTCCGGGCGCAAAGCCCGCAGGCCACGCACTTGAAAGGTTCGGTTTGTTTTGATGCGGCGTAAAGCATGTTTCCGGTGGGGCAGTAGCCCACACACATCAGGCAGGAGGTGCACTTGGACTTGTCCAATTGCACCACTCCGTTCTTGTCGCGGGAAAGGGCCTCGGTCGGGCAAACGGCCATACAGGCCCCGCACTGGTTGCAGACGCTGATGTTCTGTCCTGCTCCGGGATTTGTCACCACGACGCGGGAAAGCGCCGGGTTCTCTTCCTTGAAGTAGGTTTTGGAACAGGTTTCCATGCACTTTCCGCAGTTGATGCACTTTTCAGCGTACGTCTTGAGCCACCGCAAAAGGATCCCCCTTGATCGATATAGACGGAGAAACGCTCCGTCCACGGTCAGATTAAGTATACTGAAGGGCCTGAACAAGCGCAAGTTTGCACAATCCCTTCGATTGACGACATTCGGAAGGGGTGTTAAAATTCGCAGGCATCCGGGCGTAGCGCAGTCTGGTTAGCGCGCAATGGTTCGGGACCATGAGGTCGGAGGTTCAAATCCTCTCGCCCCGACCAAAGGAACTTCGGGACCCAGGTCAAAACCAGGGTCCCTTTTATTTTGGGTAATTCCACAGAATCTGACCAACATTGACGAATAGGAGAAAAGCAAGTAAAAATACACGCATGGGCGATCTACAGGCTAGAGAAGAGGAAAAAAACGGTTGCGCAAAATCGAAAGGCGCGACACGAATATTTCATCATTGAAACCTTTGAGGCAGGGATCGTCCTGACGGGAACGGAGATCAAGTCGGTTCGGGAATCCCGGCTGAACCTGAAGGACGGTTACGCCCGCATAGAAAACGGGGAACTCTGGCTCCACAAGGTCCACATTTCACCGTACGACAAGGGATCCTACTATAACCCGGATCCTGATCGCAGCAGGAAACTACTGATGAGCCGACACGAGATCATCCGGTTGGGGTCAAAACTGAACGAGAGGGGGTTGACGCTGGTTCCCCTTCGTATTTACATCAAGAACCGGCGCTGGGCCAAGGTGGAAGTGGCCCTGGTGAAGCACAAGACTCAGGGTGACAAGCGCGATTCCATCGCCGAGCGGGACGCCGAAAGGGAAATGGCCCGGACGGTCAGGCGAGAGCGGCAGGATAGCGACTAAGAATGGGGGCGACTGGTTTCGACGGCAGTCGGAGGGCCGAGAGGAGCGAGCCAAGATTCCCGAGACCTTGTAAAACGCGGGGCAAAAAAGAAGTGCCAACGAAAACTACGCACTGGCTGCCTAAGAAGTAGCCACGTCGATAGGGACCCCTGCCCTTCGGGTGCCTAAAGACGCCAAAAAGGAGGGCCGCTCCGGAGGAACCGCACCCGCACTCCGGCTAAGACGAGGGAGCTAGGGAGGAGAGATCCCGTCACCGGGAGCTTGAATCCGACACGAAAACGGTGACTACGCTCGTAGAGCCTGTCTGGTTGGCCACTGTCGGACCGGAGTTCGATACTCCGCGCCTCCACCAAATGTGAAGGGCCGTTCCCGGATTTTCCGGTAACGGCCCTTTTTTTGATTTTAGAAATGGGACAAAATCCACTTCCTGCAGGCCTGGAGGAATACCCCGTATGGACGTCCCGCCAGGGCGAAAATCACGGTCATGCTGCCGGCCGAAACAACCATCTGCCTGAATGTCGCGCCGGCGATCATCAGGACAATGCCGTAAAGCGGCACCTGGAAGGAAAGAAAGGCCGCCGTATCGACGACTGCGGCCTGGAAAAACGAGTCTTCCTTCATGCGGAAAAGTCTGAACAGCCAGTCACGGTATAGACCGTAAGCGCGCCCGGTGATGATATTCGTCGGGACCGCCGCGATTCGCGCGGTGATGGATTGTCCAAAGGTCAGGCCCGCCAGGAGGATCTCGATCGTCATGCAAAGGACGGTCGAGAAGAGGGTCATCGAAAGGGTATCCGCCAGGAACATCCTCAACCGCGACTTTTCCATCGTGTTTTACATGAGTTTTCTTAAGGCTTCGATCGCGGCTTCGTAATCGGGTTCGCTGGTTTGCTCGGGAACGATCTGGACGTAACGGATCACGTTGGCCGGGTCGACGATGAAGATCGAGCGCGCCAGCAGGCGCAGTTCCTTGATCAGGACTCCCCAGTTTGTGCCGAAAGAGGCGTCCCTATGGTCCGAAAGGGCTATGGCCTTGTCGATCCCCCCGGTGGCGCAGAAGCGCCGAATTGCGAAGGGAAGGTCCATCGAAATGTTGATCACGGCCACGTCCCGGGGCTGGTTCGCGGCATCTTCGTTGAACCAGTGGATCTGGAGGTCGCAAACGGGCGTGTCGAGTGAAGGGGTCACCGAAATGACCTTGAATTTTCCCTGGAAGTCCGCGAGAGTTTTCGGGACGAGGTTCTGGTCAACCACCGTGAAGAACGGGGCTTTGTCTTGCGGTTTGAGTTCCGGCCCCACAAGGGTCAGGGGATTTCCTTTCATGGTGATGATTCCGGTACGCTCCATTTCGTTCACCTCCGGGAAATCTTTTAATTATTTTATCACCCGATAGGATCGCCTAGAAGTTGACGACCATGCCGATTTTCGATCGTTTTGCTTTTTCCAGGGCGATTGCCCCCACAACCAGGTCCTGGATCGCCATTCCGGTTGCGTCGAACAACGTCACATCGGAAGGATCTGTTCGGCCGGTCCTGGTCCCCTCTAGGACGGTCCCGATCTCCGTGATGTTTTCGGCGGAAACTAGCCCAAGCTTGACCGCGTGCTGGCATTCGCCCTTTGCGACCACTTGGGCGGCGGAATCTGCGAAAATCTTCGCGGAAGCGACGAGTTCGGGTTCTAGCTCCTGCTTCCCGGGCATATCCGCTCCGATGGCGTTGATATGGGTCCCGGGAGAGATCCATTCTTTTCTCAGGATATATTCCCTGGACCGAGTGCAGGTGACGATCAGGTCGACAGCCGAAGCCGTCTCGGAGAGCCCCTTGAATGGCACCGCTCTGAGCTTGAAGGCGGGGTAGCGGGCCTGCTGTTCCGAAACGAACCGGCTCGCATGCTCGTCCACGATATCACAGACGGAGACCGATTTCAGGGCTGGCATCGACAGACTCAGGCCCCATAGCTGGGCCCGCCCCTGGTTGCCTGCACCGACGATCAGCGCCTTCCGACTGTCCTTGCGGGCGAAAGTCCGTGCACCGACTGCCCCTGCTGCTCCGGTCCGGAGAAACGTGACGGGCGTGCCGTCCAGGATGCCGATGGGCTGCTGTTTGTCGACGTCCATCACGACGATGAGCCCGGCAAGCGGAGGCAAGCCCCTGGTCTCGTTTTCCGCGCACCAGCCGAGCATTTTCATGCCGAAGACGCCGGCTCCCGCCAGGTGTCCCGCTTTCAAGTCCATTTCGCGTTTCCCGGGGTCGAACTGGTGGACGATGACGGGAAAAACACCGGCTTCACCCCGGGAAAAAAGACGATAGGCCCGGTCGACTCCCTCGATGGCTTCGGCCATGCCCACGAGGCTTTCAAACTGGGAACGGTCCAGCAGTCTCAGGGGATACATGATGCCCCCCGATTCGCTATCCGGCGTACCGGGCCAGGGTCTTGTCGATGCGATCGAGCCCCCTGGCGAGGAAGTTCTTCTCGACGCCGAAGTTCATCCTCAGGTGTCCTTCGATGCCGAAGCAACTTCCGGGAATGACGAAAACACTATCGTTTTTCACCATGTCCATGACGAGGTCCCAGGAGGTCACAGGGAGGTTGAACTTCACGAAGGCGAAACACCCGGCCTGGGGCGGAGTGAAGGAAAGAACGCCCTTGTGGGAGTTCACCCAGTTCGTAAAGGTCGCGAGGTTTTGGCGGACGATCTCCCGGTTGCGCTTGAAGATGCGGACCCGCATTTCCGGTTTTAGGGCCCGGGTGGCGAGCATGTCGCTGAAAGTGGTTACGGTCGTCGAGAGGTAGTCGTGATAGAACCAGGCTTTTTCCGCGATGTCTTTCGGCCCGGCGATCCAGCCGACCCGCAGTCCCGGGAGCCCGAAGGACTTGGAAAGGCCGCTGATGACCAGGACCTTGTCGTAGAGGCCCCAGAAGGTCGGGGTCATGTCGTCGTTCTGTTCAGCACCGCGGTAGACCTCGTCTGAAAGGATGTAGGCTCCGACTCTTTCCGCGGCCTTGACGATCTCCAGCATCTGTTCTCGCGAGAGCACGGTGCCGGTGGGGTTGTTCGGGTTGCAGACGCAGATCAGCTTCGTCTTCGGCGTGACGGCCGCCTTTAGGCTGTCCACGTCAAGCGACCAGTTCTTGGCGGGGTCGAGGGTAAAGTTGCGGACGACCGCACCGTTCGCTTCCACGACGTGCGAAAGAAGCATGAAGTTGGGGAGCATGAAGGCCACTTCGTCCCCCGGTTCGATGAGGCTCCACGCCAGAATGTACAGGGCTTCGGCCGACCCGTTTGTCATGAAGACGCATCCCGGGTCCATCCCCTCGTAAAAGGATGCGACAGCTTCGCGAAGGTGCTTCGTGCCGGCGGTGTGGACGTACTTCAGGTGAAGGCTGTTGTAGACTTCCTCCATTTCCCCGGGGGTCAAAATTTCCCGGATGAACATGGGGTAAATCCCCGAAGCGCTCAGGTCGTACTCGACTTCGTTCTGGAACCGCGCCAAGGTCCGTTCCAGCTTGAATTCCGCGATCTGCAAGAAAACCACCTCCTGGAATGGCGTCACGAATGCATGCAAAACAAGCCTAGGGTGAGGAAAGTCCGTTGTCAAACGGTCGCGACTTCCTCGGAAATTGGGCGATCTGGCAATATGACGATTTCCAAAGCACCCTCGACGACTGGGCAGGAAGGGGTTTTTTGTCAATCGGACATGTTGTCCTGCCCTCCGTTTGGGCCCGAAGAGCGAACTTGCCTCTTCATCCATACCCTGAAGGCATTCGAAAGGTAACCAGGTACGAGGTCGAAAAAAATTTTCCTCAGGCTGGATGCGTGGGAGGGAGCGTTGGGAACTTCCCCCATGGAGAGGGCGCCGGTCGGACAGGACAGGGAGCACAATCCGCAACCGATGCACCGCGTCTTTTCGAAGGAAAGAACACCGTCAGCGAAGGAAAGGGCGCCCATCGGGCAGGCGGGAGCACATCGCCCGCAGCTGACGCATCGTTCGGTTTCGATAAGAGGCCGGAAGTGCGGAATGCTGAGCATCCCCGGAGCGTTGAACTGTGAAATGCTCCGCATGGCGTGACAGCAGCAGCCGCAACAGGAACAACTGGAATTGCCCCTGGGAACCCCGCCAATATCGTTGTTGATCCAGCTCACGCATCCGAAACCCTCGGCTTCCCGCTTGAGGGCGAGGACTTCCGCCGCATCGCTTCTCCGCATCAAGCCCCGCTCGATGAATTTCACGGCGTTGGGCCCCATGACGACGCAATTTTCAAGAGGTTTTCCACATCCCTTGTCGATGAGGCGCATGGCAAGCCTGCATTGACAGTTCCCTACAGCAAAATCGGCATACGGGGCAAGAATCTCCTCCAGTTTTTCGGAAGGCCACGCGGAAGAGAGAGAAGAACCGACTTGAAAAACCGGAAGGTAGCGGATGCCCGGTACGATCTTCTTCGTGTATTCGACGATGTACCCCTCGTCCCATAGCTCTTCGAAGAGTCTCGCAAATTCCTTATGCCATGCGTTTCGGTCTGAAATTACCGGCGTCATCAAGGCCATTTCGAAAGTGCCGGGTACGATCGGAAGGAGTGTATATCGACGCGGATCTCCGTATGAAAGGATGACGCGTTTCTTCAGGGAAAGGAAATCGAGGCACCGGGTTGTCTGCTCGAGAGTTCTCCCCGACAGGACGGCGATCTTGGTGGCTTTCCTGGGATGCAAAGGCTGGAGGTGCTGGACAAGCTCGGCTTCTTCCTCGGAGAAGAGGTGCGTGACGAGCGCGAGCAGCTTTTCCGAGGCGGGTGGTCCGAGCAGCAGAGGAGAAGAAAAGTGACCCATGATCCTGAAATGGGCCCGGGTAGGGGTTCGTGCGCCCTTAAAACCAGGGGCTGTTCGACCGACGGAAAGATTCAGCAAAACGGTTTGTCTGCCCATGGCAAGCCTTTCCCAAAATGGTTTTAAAGACTATTCTATCAGCATCGTTCTCAAAATAACCCAAGGAGATGTCCCGTGAAAGATCTTTCAGTTTCCATCGCTCAAATGGCTCCAACCCTACTGGACGTGTCCCGAAACCTGGAAAAGATCCGCCTTTTCATGAAGGAGGCGGTTTCTTCCGGCAGTCAGCTCCTTGTGCTGCCAGAAATGGCGCTGACCGGTTATGGCATCGAAGGCGTTTTGGCGGATGGACACAGCCGAGCAGCGTTCGCTGCAGAAACGGGTCATGCAGTTCGCGAATTGCGTGCCGATAGCGGAAGGCTCGGACTCGATATCGTGGTGAGCTATCCCATCTTCTCGAAAAACAGGGTCTTTATCGCGGCAGAGTATATCGGAAGAGGAAAAAGGCTTGCGGTTCACCGGAAGGTCAACTTATGCAACTACGCTCACTACACGGAGCACCTCCACTTCACGGCGGGGGACCGTCTCACGGTGGTCCGGACGGAGCAGGCTGCCTGCGGACTGCTGGTGTGTGAAGATTTCTGGCATGCCGCGAATGGAATCGTCGAAACCCTCTATGGTGCGGAAATACTGGTTGTCCCTTCTGCGCCCTGTGTCAGGGACCAGTCGCACGGGCCGATTTCGATCGCCCGATGGGAACTGCTCTCCCGCTCGGCTGCGTTCCTTCAAACCTCTTATGTCGTGCTGGTTTCACGAGCGGGGCAGGAAGGAGACAACACCTTCCTGGGTGGATCGCATGTCGTGTCTCCGGAAGGCGAGTTCATTTGCCGGCTGCCGTTGTTCGAAGAAGGGATGGCGCAGGTAAACCTTCAAGCTGCCTCGCTTAGGGAAGTGCGCCGACAACGGCCGCTGCTCGAGAACGAAAGAGTCGATTTATATAAGAAGTTTTTCGCGGAAGTCGCTTCGGAAATGCAGGCCCCAGTCAGGGACAGGAAATAAAGAACCCTTTCACAAGAGGAAGAGGTGTAGAATACTCAGGTTGTAAGCTTGGATAAAGTATATTTTCCTCAGGGAGGTGAGTTGATTGGTGATTTTCGTTGCTTCGGCTCTGACTTACTTGCTTTTGGTCTGGGCCGGTGGGGCCATTGAATGGCTCGAGGTCGTCATCGCCATCGTCTTTGGCGGATTGATGGCCGTCATGGCCAGGCGGTGGAACCCGGACATCACCCTTCGTCATTCCTGGCTAAACCCGATAAGGCTCGCCAGGTTCGTCGTGTACTTGTTCGGGCCTTTTCTCTTCGCTCTCATCCAAGCAAACCTCGATGTGGCCATGAGGGTCATCACGGGGAAGATCAATCCGGGAATCGTCAGGATACCGACCGGTCTCAACGGCGACGGTGCTTTGACGCTTTTGGCGAACTCGATCACGCTGACCCCGGGTACGTTGACCGTCGATGCGAATGACAAATCGAGGGAACTGTACATCCACTGGATCAACGTGACGAATGAGAAGCCGGGAGCCGAGGACATCTGCGGGACTTTCCCGAAATGGGCGAGGAGGATTGCGGAATGACGACTGAAGCTCTTTTCTCATACGCGGCAGTCGTGCTCGGGCTTGCCGCTTTGGTCATGCTGGGAAGACTGATCGCAGGGCCCACCCTTGCGGACAGGGCGGTTGCCCTGGACGCGATGAATACACTGGTCGTCGCTCTCATGATCCTACTGTCGGTTATTTTTGACTCCATCGTGATGGTTGACGTGGCAATCGTCTATGCAGGGCTATCCTTCGTCGGGACGATGTTTATCGCCCGATACCTTGAAGGGAGCATGTGAAAATGGTTTTCGCGATCGGGATTCTTCTGGGAATCGGCCTTATCTTCAACGTTCTCGGCACGATTTCCCTGTACCGATTTCCGGATGTTTACACGCGACTTCACGGAACGACGAAATGCACGACTTTCGGGAGCCTTTTCACCTCTGCGGCAGTTGTGGTTTACGGACTATCCCGTTATTTCGACGGGTATGACGGGCGCTTCGTGACGCTGTCTCTCCATGTCGTGGTCGCGATACTTGCTCTGTTGATCAGTAATGCAACTGGGGCCCACGCGCTTGCGAGAGCGTCGCACCGGTCCGGGATTATGCCGCTTTACGCGGTTGTGGATCACCTCGCTGAGGATGAAAAGAACAAGGGGGGGCGAATCAGTTGATTGAAATCCTCCATCTGTCCATACTTGCGACGATTCTTATCTCCGGCTTTCTCGCGCTATGGTTCAGGAACCTTTTGTCGTCGGTCATATCCCTGTCTGTCCTGAGCCTTTTCGTTTCCCTCGAGTTCTTCTACATGCAGGCCCCGGACGTGGCGATTGCGGAAGCAGGAATTGGGGCTGGACTCAGCACCGCGATCTATATCGTCGCATTGAGGGCGGTCGGGAAGAAGCAATTCAGGAAGGAGGGCGAACACTGATGAAAGCCCGGATTTTTTTCCTGATTTCGATTCTGGTCGTAGGCGGGCTTCTCTGGTCGGGCCTTCAGGCGGTTCATCCGTTCGGCCTGCCGAACGGAACGCCGATGGACGATTACTTCATCGCGAACGCCCAAGGGGAAGCGGCAGCGAACAATGTGGTTACCTCCATCGTGTTCGACTATCGTGGTTTCGACACACTGGGAGAAGGTGCCGTTCTTTTTACCGCGGTGATCTCCGTCGCGGCGCTCTTCAGGAAAAGGGGGCATAACTGATGAACCCGCTTTCCGTTGTGGCTCGCACCGTTTGTAACTTGTTTGCCTGGTTTCTGGCCATCTTCGGGATTTATGTCATCGTACACGGACACCTTACGCCCGGAGGTGGATTCCAGGGAGGCGCCGTTGTTGCGACGTTCATGGCTTTCCTCCTTGTCGCCCATGGTGGGGAAAAGATGCAGTCCTGGGTCAGGAAGGATCGTTTCACTCTGATGGAATGTTTCGGCTTGACCCTTTTCATCAGCGCAGGCTTGCTTGGGATGTCCAAGACCTTTTTCTTCAACTTCCTAGCGAAAGCAGGGGGAGTTTTCGGAGGTGTTCTACCTATCGGCCCGAACGCAGGGGCACTGAACACTTCAGGAACAATCGCCCTGATGAACCTGTCCGTCGGGATTGAGGTTGTAGGAGGGTTATCGATGATTCTGCTTTACATGTTTTCCGCGGCACACCCGCAAGAACCCATGGGAAGGGAGGAATCCGGGCATGATCGGTAATTTCCCCTATCTTGTCGTGGGAATTCTCTTCGTGATGGGGTTCATCGGACTCGTTTTCGAGAGGAATCTGGTCAAGATCGCAATTGCGATGTCCGTTATCGAAGCAGCAACGAACCTTTTCATCATCACCCTGGGGTATCGTACCGGTGGCAGCATACCGGTCTGGACGATGGCCGGCGGAGGGTCTTCCCGGATGGTCCTTCCGACACCGCAGGCCCTTACCCTTACTGCGATCGTCATCGGCTTGGCGACGACGGCCCTGATGCTGTCTTTCATCATGATGATCTACCGCCATTACGGTTCTCTTGATGTGCGGGATATCAGGAGGCTACGCGGATGAACTGGCTCGATCATCTTCCGGCTTTGATGCTCGCGGTGCCTCTTTTCGGGGCTTTTATCGCCCCTTTAACGGCCTGGGGCGGGAAAGGGCTGAGAAATGCCTGGTTTTTGCTTGTAAGCGTGGTTTTTTCCGTTCTGGCGATTCTTCTCTGGTCGCGGGTCGGCGCGGCAGGCCCCCTTATCTACGTGATGGGCGGACAAGGGTGGAATATCGCCCTTCCAAGCGGCATCTCGATCCCCGTCAGAATCCTGATGGAGATCGACGCTTTCTCCGCTTTCATGGTCCTGCTTGGAGCCGTCGCCTCCCTTGCGGGTGCGGTCTTCTCGGTTGCCTACATGGACCGGTTCTCGGGGATGGAAAAGTTCGTCGCGCTCTATTTCCTGATGGTTACAGGAATGTTCGGGATGGAAGTGACGGGAGACTTCTTCAACTTCTTCGTCTTCCTGGAAATCTCTTCCGTCGCTTCGTTCGGCCTGGTCGCCTTCTGGCGTGACAGAGGCGAAGCCCTTGAAGCGGCCTTCAAGTACATGCTCGTATCGAGCCTTGGAGCCATGATGGTCCTTCTCGCCGTTGCGTTTCTTTATTCAAGGTACAACGTCGTGAACATGGCGACGCTGGGCAAGGTCATCGAATGGGGAATGGTCGAAAAGACCGCCCTTGTGCTTTTCCTGACGGCGTTGGCGATGAAATGCGGTTCGGTGCCGATGCACATGTGGATGCCGGACGCCTACGCGGAGGCCCCAGCGGGCGTCACCTGCGCCTTGATCGCGGTGAGCCAGGCTTCTCTGTACGGGCTTTTCAGGGTTTGCTTCACGATCTACGGGGCCTTCATGGGTAGCCCGGTCATCCCGTGGGTCATCATCATACTGGGAATCCTGTCGATGTTTATCGGCGTCTCGATGGCGGTCATCCAGAAAGAAGTGGGCCGGCTCATCGCCTATCACTCCGTTTCACAGGTCGGCTACATGCTCCTTGGGTTCGGAGTCGGCCTGCTCGCCCTTGGAGACGCCAGGGCCATGGCGGATTATGGCTTTACAGCCTTGAAGGGTGGAGTGTTCCACATCGTCAACTACACGATGTACAAGGGGCTCCTCTTCCTTGCGGCGGGGGCGCTTTTCTACGCGACGGGCAGCCGCAACCTCAATGAAATGGGTGGTCTGGCCAGGCGGATGCCGAAAACAATGGTCCTATTCATGATCGCGGCTGCCGCCATCGCCGGTTTGCCTCCGTTCAACGGTTTCGTTTCCAAGCTACTCATTTATGAGTCAAGTTTCGCCGTTCACCCGATTCTTGCGGTTTTTGCGATGGTGACGTCGGTTTTGACGCTTGCGTCGTTCGTGAAGATCTTCCAGACGGCTTTTCTTGGCCCCGAACTGAAGAAATTCGCGGGAGTTAAGGAAGTACCCGGAGCGATGCTGGTCGGGATGACTGTTTTAGCTGTGGCGATCATCGGCTTGTCGCTGTTCCCGACATGGTCATTGAACAACCTGGTGGAGCCGGCTGCGAAGGCTCTCATGGACCAGACTTCCTACATCGGCGCCGTATTCGCGGCGGCTGCGACGGGAGGCGGCCTCTAATGTGGACGAAAGTATTGACGGGTTTCGGCTACTGGGATGTTTATTCCTGGCTCGCTTTCTTTGTGATCGCGGGAGGGATGGTTTTCTTCATCCGATCCCTCGGCAGGAAGGATTACCGGCAGGGAACCGAGCAGGATGAGATTTTCTACGGAAGCAACCCGGTCCCTGAAGACGGTGAAGACCTGAAGGTCCCTGCAAGTTCGGCCTACTGGGGGTACACGCAGGCGCTCAAACCCTTCTACGAGGGGCTGGTCGGACTTCACACGGGCCTGGCGACGGATTATGCGGGCTGGTACATTCTGGTGACGGCGTTCGTCGCCCTTTTGATCCTGGTGTAGGGGGCGATTTTGATGAAGATGGCTCGTGTTCTGGAAATCCTGCCGAAGTCGCTGTGGGTTTTCCACTGCAACAGCGGATCCTGCAACGGTTGCGATATCGAGATCGTGGCGACGATCACCCCCCGCTACGATATCGAACGGTTCGGAATGAAGCTGGTCGGAAGTCCGAGACATGCTGATGTCCTGCTTGTGACGGGGCCCGTGACCAAGTACATGGCGGACCGCCTCAGACGGATCCATGCCCAGGTACCGGACCCGAAGGTTGTCATCGTCGTCGGCAACTGCGGGGCTTCCGGTGACGTTTTTTACAAGTCCTACAGTCTCGATGGCCCCGTCGACAACATCATCCCCGTCGATGTCTATGTGCATGGATGTCCTCCCAGGCCTGAGGCGATCATCGAAGGTGCGGCGAAGGCGGTCCTGCTGCTCGAAAAGAAGCGGGAAGAAATTTTGAAGGCAGGTGCGTCGCGATGAAATGTCGCCCCGAATACGTCAAGGAATGCAAGTGCCCGGAAGAGGTCTTGAACTGCATACGGGAGACCGCGGGAGAATCCCTTCTTGAACTGGAACTGAGAGAGAGGCTGGATGGGAATCCGCGGAGGGCGCTATACCGGGATGTTTGGGTGAAGCTCGACAAGAAGACCTATCTGGCGCTTGTCGATCGCTTGCGAACGATAGACTTCCTGCATTTCCATGTCATGTCGGGAAACGACGATGGAGAGGCTGTGACGCTGAACGTTCATTGCAGTCTTTTCAGGGAAGCGGGCGGAGGAAAACGTCTGGGGATCACGATTGCCGTGCCGATTCCCAAGACGGACCTGAGCATTCCCAGCCTGAATAGCCGGATTCCCGGCACGGAATACAGCGAAAGGGAAATGAGGGAAATGCTGGGGATCCATTTCGAAGGTTTGCCTAACACAGATCCCCTTTTCCTCCCGGAGGAATGGGACGAAGAAATCAAGCCGTGGCGCCGCGATGAGACGGGGCCGGCTCCCGAACATATTCGGGAGCTTTCGTAGGAGGGTTGAACATGGCAACCGGATCTCATAAAACCTATCGGATTCCCATCGGACCGGTTCACGTCGGATTGAAGGAGCCGGTAACGACCTGGCTGGATGTGGACGGCGAAAGAATCGTCAAAGCCACAGTAAGGCCTGGTGCTATCCATCGTGGGATCGAATGGATGGCGCGGGAACGAAACCCGATCCAGGTCATCTACCTTGCGGAGCGGATATGCGGAATCTGCTCGTTCACGCATATCATCGCTTTCGTGCGCGCGGTAGAGGACGCCGCGAAGATCGAAGTTCCCGTCCGGGCTCAGTACATCCGATCCCTTGTCCTGGAGCTGGAACGGGTTCACTCGCACATCCTCTGGGCCGGAGTGGCCTGCTACACCTTCGGGTACGATTCGGCCTTCAACCTGGGAATGCTGTTGCGGGAAAAAGTGATGGATGTTCTCGAGGCCCTTACGGGGAACCGCGTCAACTACGGCGTGGGTACCGTGGGAGGGGTGCGAAGGGATCTGACTCCGAAGGCGGCTCAAAAGGTACGTGAAATGATCGCCTTTTACCGAAGAGAGTTCCAGACCTTTCTCGATGTAGTGACGGAAGACCCCATCGCGAAGGCCCGCATGAGGAACGTGGGAGTTCTTACCCGNGAGGAGGCGGTGGCGTTCTGCGCCCTGGGACCGACCGCCCGGGGTAGCGGTTTGCGGGTCGATCTGCGCCACAGTTCCCCATACGAAGCCTACGGGGATCTCGGCGTGACGCCCCTGGTTCCTCAGGACTACAACGGCGAAGTGTTCGGGGATGTTTACGACCGGTTTTTCGTCCGTGTCATGGAAGTCATCCAGTCGCTCGATCTCCTGGAAAAGATCGTCGAAGGAATTCCGGAGGGACCGATCACCTGGGAGCCGAAGTTGCCGAAGGTTCTGGCTTCCTTGAAGGCGGCCGACGGAATTGGTTGGGGAATCATCGAAGGTCCGCGCGGGGACGATACCCATATTGTGAAGCTGACGAAGGGCGAAGAAAACCTGACCTGGTGGAAGGTCAGGGCTCCAACCTACTCCAATGCCGTGTCATGGCCGATCATGTTCGAAAACCAGGAGATCGCC
Organism: Synergistales bacterium; assembly: GCA_015657435.1. GTDB lineage: Bacteria > Synergistota > Synergistia > Synergistales > 79-D21 > 79-D21. The sequence goes on from JADLKH010000005.1 coordinate 60,087, forward strand.
GACGCGCCTCTGATCATCAACAGCATTGACCCATGCATCTCCTGCATGGAAAGAGTGCTCCTGTCGGATGCGGCCAAGGGCCGCTCCGAGGTTTTGACCAAAGCTCAACTGATCGAAAAATGCCGAGAGAAGACAAGGAGGCTGATGGGCGCATGACCGATTTCCTGATGAGACTCCTGGCGGGAACGGCGCTTCTTTTCCTGGTGCTTCTCCTGGCGATGCTCTATGACGGTGTGGACCGGGTTGTTCATGCCCGAATGCAGAGGAGGATGGGCCCTCCATACCTGCAGCCCTTTTACGACATCATGAAGCTGTTCGTAAAAGAGAACATCGTCCCCCGGAGGGCCGTTGCCTGGGTTTTCAACACGGCTCCCTGGCTGGCTGTCACGGCGGTGCTCCTGGTGTTTCTCTATGTTCCCATGGGATCGATGCCGGCGATACTGAGNCACGGGGGGGACGTGATCCTGATCGTCTACCTTTTCGCGCTTTCCGCAGTGGCGATGGTCGCCGGAGGCTTCGCAAGCGGTTCTCCCTACGCCAACATCGGAGCCCAGCGGGAGATGGTCCTGATGATGAGCTATGAGGTTCCCCTCGCGATCGTCGTGACGAGCCTAGCTTATTTTGCTTACCGGAACGGGCTGCCCGGTGAACCCTTCAGCCTCGCGACGTTCACCGCCATGCCGATATGGGGAGTCGCCGGCTGGATGGGTCTGCTTGGCCTTGCCTCTCTCCTGATTGCCCTGATGGCGGTTGTCCCCGCAGAAGTGGGAAAAGTCCCGATGGACATCGCGGAAGCAAAGACGGAAATTCTGGAAGGCCTGATCTCGGAATACTCGGGCCGCAATTTGGCGATGTTCAAGCTGACCTTTGCCCTGAGAAACAGCGCGATGTGTGCCGTTGTGGTTTCGCTTTTCTTTCCCTGGAACATCGGCGCGTCAATGGGACTGACCGGGGCAGGTCTTCTTCTGGCGGATTTTGTGTTTTTCTGGATCAAGGTTCTTCTTCTGCAGGTTTTTGGCGTAACGGTTATCCGAACGGCTTTCGGGCGGTTCAAGATCTGGCAGGCATCCCAGTTTTACTGGATTCAGATTGGTGGGCTGGCTCTTGCCGGTATGGTGCTGCTTTCTCTTGACGTGCTGGTTTAGGGGGCGAGAACGATGCTGAACCGGATGACGCTGCAGATTTTCCGTCAATGGGCACAGAAGGTATTCACGAATCCCTTTCCCGTGCCTCATATGCCGGATAGCCTTACCGGAGCCCTGAAAGCCGCCGCGAAAGGGAAAGTGGCTATTCAACCGCCCGTCGAGACACCGGAACGCTTTAGGGGAAGAATTGCCTACGAAAAGACAAAATGCATCGGATGTAAACTCTGCATCAAGGTGTGTCCAGCGAATGCCATCTCCTTTATCGGGGAGGAGAAGAAAGTTCAATTTCATGTGGATCGTTGCTGCTTCTGCGAACAGTGCACCGAAATCTGCCCGGTGAGCTGTCTCTGGATGACGGACGAGTTCATGCTCGCTTCCTATGCGAGGAAAGAACAGATCGTCTCCGATTCCGGCCCCAAGCCGGCCTTGGAAAGAGAAGAGGAGGGGCCTCCTCCTATTGCCCAGAAATACGAGGTGGACGAATCGAAATGCATCGGATGCACAAAATGCGCGAGGCTTTGCCCGGTCAAGGCGATAACGGGTTCCGTTAAGCAACCTCACATGATCGACCGGTCGCTTTGCGTCGGTTGCGGAGCCTGCGCGGAGGGATGTCCGGTCAAGGCGATTCACGCGAGTGAATGATTCGAGATGAGCGAGGGGGGCGGGGTCGATGACCCCGCCCCCCTCTTAATAGGCAAATGTTTCGGGAAAGGAGTGATCCCGGTGGAACACGGGAAGAAAAAGGTGTTCGTTGCCCTTACGGGAGGAACGATCGCAAGTGCTTTTAAAGGTCAAAGCGCCTGGCCCGATGAAGCCACGGTAGACCAGTTGAAGAATGCAGTGCGGGTTTTTTTCGGCGAAAGAGGGGTGGAGGCAACACTTTTCGAACCCTGGGGGAGACCAGGCTATGATAGCTCCGATCTTGATCCGGGGAATTGGGTTCAGCTGACCGATGCGATCGCGACGGCTTTCAGGGACGGGTGCAGGGGAGCGCTGATCCTTCATGGAACGGATACGATGGCTTACACTGCCGCATGGCTAAGCCTGAATTTTGTGGGTTCGCCGTTGCCGGTCATTTTGACGGGCAGCCAGTTCACGCGGGATTTTTCTCCCGAAGACGGCTCGGTGAATCTCCGGGGTGCGGCCCAAGTGGTTGCCTCCGGTTTCCCGGGTGTATGGATTTACTTCAACTGGAAGTTGATCCCTGGAGCCAGAGCCCATAAAGCAAGAGCGATCCATCCTGATGCCTACGTGGCGGAAAACGGTTTTCCGGTCTACTTTAATCCGGCTTGGGGCCGTGGGGTTGGTGAAACGGTCGAAAGACTCGGCCTGGATTTCAGCTGGAGTCCGTCAGAAGAATGCAGGGCGGTTCTTGGGAAGGGCCCTTCTGCCGCACGAGAGGCCGCGAAAAGGATCCGTTGGATCTATTGCACGCCGGGTACCGAACCGACCTTCACGGGGAAGGAAAAATATCTTGGCGTCATCGGTTATGGATCGGGGAACGCTTCGCATGCCGCTCTCGAATCCATAAGGAAGGCTTTCACGGGAACAGAAAAACCCGAGATCCTGGCGTGCAGCCAGGCAGAGGGAGATGTCAAGAACCCGAAAGCCTATCATGGTGTCGGTATCGGCATGCTTGCGGAGGCAGGATTCAACGTTTGGAACCAGATGGATTTCCCAATTGAGTTTATCCACGCTTTGGCCTGCTTTGCCGAGGTCGTTTTGCCGGAAGACCCGGGACGCATCCTTGGAACCCATTTGAAAAGGATCCGGTGAATTTCAAACCGAAGCGAGGGAATCCCCGCTCTTGATTTCGACCCGAAGCGGGACGGAAAGGCGGACAACGTTTTCCATCGTTTCCCTGAGGAAGAGGGAAACCTCTTCCAGTTCACCGCGAGGGCATTCACAGATCAGGGAGTCGTGCACCTGCAGCACAAGAGGGTGCTTCCCATCGGTGCCGATGGAGCTTTTCGAGTAGCGGATCATCGCCAGTTTGGCGATATCCGCCGCAGTGGATTGAATCGGCGTGTTGAGGACGATGCGCCTGATCGCGTCCGCCCCGCGGCCGTTGGCGGTCGAAACCTCCGACAAAGGGCGGATTCGCCCGAAGAAACTCCGCGTATAGCCTCTCCTTAGCGCTTCGGACACGTTTTGTTCCAGGTAATCGCGAACCGAAGGGAGGGCGGAAAAATAACGCTCGATCATTTCCTGAGCTTCACTTCTCCCTACTCCAAGCCGTTGCGCCAAACCATGGCTGGACATTCCGTAAAGCAAGCCGAAATTGATGGCCTTCGCGGCCCTTCTCAAGTCGGGAGTCACAAAGGTAGAGTGCACGTTGAAAACCCAGGACGCGGTTTCATTATGGATGTCCCGGCCCGACTCGAAGGCTTGCCTGAGTTTTTCATCCCCGCAGAGGTGGGCAAGAACCCGGAGCTCAATCTGGGAATAATCGGCTGAAAGGAAAGAGCGGTTGGGATCCCTGGGAATGAGGCATTTCCGGAATTCACCGGCCCAATCTCCGAACTGAGGAAGATTCTGGACATTGGGGTCCTTGCTGCTGAGGCGCCCGGTGGCGGTGGACAGGCTGTCGAAGCTGGAATGAATGGCCCCCGTAGTGGGTTCGGTAAGACGCTGGAAGGCCTCGACGAATCCGGAAAGGAGTTTTGAGGCTTCCCTGTGCTCAAGAAGCAAACGGGGAATCTCTCCCTTCGCTTTGTCTGCCGCGAGGCTCTCAAGTACGGAAGCATCCGTGGAAGGTCCCGTTTTTTTCTTCTTCCTGACGTCGAGCCCCATCCTGTCGAAAAGGAGGGAGGCCACCTGTTGCGGCGAATTCAGGTTGATTCTGGTCCCGGTTTTCTCGGTAATGGAGGACGCGATTTCAGCAATGCGCTTCCCGAGCTTTTCGGCAAGGCGCGAAATGGCCGTTCGGTCGACTCCGAGCCCATGCTTTTCGAGATCGCAAAGGACGGGAACGATAGGCATGTCAATCAATTTTGCCAGCCTCTGGAGCTCGAGCTTTTGGAGCTCTTCTTCGAAAAAGGGGGTTGCCTTGAGCAAATTGAAAGCCTTTATCGACAGGGAAGCTTCAGGGGACGAAAACGACTGCGCCGGTTTCTCGGGATGGAGAAGGTAGTTTGCGATACGCAGGTCGAAAAGAGAATCAAAGTTCGTCGGTTTCCACCCGGTTGCACCGCAGAGTTCCTTGAGCCCCCAAACGGTTAGGCTCCCGCTATTCAGAANCCCTGTCGAGGGTTTCGGCGTCCAGGGGAAGGGNNAAGAGTCGAAGAACGCGCAGGTTCCGTTTGAACCGGAAAGGCAGGCAGCGGAAATCGACGACTTGCGGGCGGGGAAATCCACCACCAGGAACGCGAGACCAAAAGGCGGTGCGGCCAGGACCTTTTCCAGTTCCACAAATTCTGCTGAAGAGGTCGTTTCTCCGAGGGAAAGGGTTCCCTGATTTGCGGACGCAGGAATCTGCCCTTCCGGTTTCTCAAATTGCCCAAGATTAAGCCTTCGCGCCAGCTGCTTCAAACCGAGCCTTCCGGTCCACTCCTCCAGGAGTGTGGAGTTCACAGCCCTCTTGAGGAGTTCTCCGACGTCGAACGGAACGTCCTCCTTTAGAGAGACAAGATCAAGATTCATTTTCAGGCGTTCCTCGTTGCTCCTGATTCTTTCCGCGGTCTTGGCGGGGATCCGCTCGAGGTTCTCCAGCAGGCTTTCGAGCGTCGGGAACCGGCTTACCAGTGAAGTTGCCGTTTTTTCTCCAATTCCTGGAACACCGGAGATATTGTCGACGGAGTCGCCTGTGAGGGAAAGCCAGGTTGTAAAATGCTCGGGCTGGAATCCGAATTTTTGGGTGAAAGCGGAAACATCCAGAGTTTCAAATTCGGATATGCCCTTCAACGGCTTCAGAATGGTGATGCCGGGTCTCAAAAGTTGCAGGAAGTCTTTATCCGCTGTCAGGATGAAGATTTCCCAGCCTTGGTTCCTGAACTTTACGGCAATCGAAGCCAAAAGGTCATCCGCTTCGACTCCTTCGACCTCTAGAACCGGGCAGCCGAGAAGCCCAAGGAATTCCTTCAGGAGGGGCAGTTGCGGTTTGAAGGCTTCAGGGGTTGGCTGCCGCCCCTCCTTGTACTCGGGATAGATCGCTTTCCTGAAGGACGGGGATGGAGAGTCGAAACAGACCGCCACGTTTTCCGTGTCCAACCCCTGGACGATTTTCAGGTACATGTTCGCGAATCCCACTACGGCGTTCGTGGGAGTTCCATCCGGGGCGTTCATCTGCGGAAGGGCAAAAAAAGCCCGAAAGGCGAGGCCATGTCCGTCAATGAGGAGGAGCGTTTTCGGTTTCATCGTGTTCAGCCCTTTCGTGCGGGAGTCCTGATGTATAATCTCACAGCAAGTATATGCCGAAGGGAGACGGTTTGGATGGAAGGCCCGGTGCGAGTCAGATTCGCTCCAAGCCCGACGGGGGCGTTGCACATCGGCGGAGCCCATACCGCGCTGTTCAACTGGCTTTGGGCTCGGCACACGGGGGGAAGTTTTATCCTCCGGATCGAAGACACGGACCTCCAGAGATCAACGAAGGAGTATGAGGAAACCATCCTGGCGGGTTTGAGATGGATGGGCCTGGACTGGGACGAGGGACCGGATGTCGGAGGGCCGTGCAAGGCCTACCGTCAGTCGGAAAGACAGGAGCTCTATCGGCAGCACGCGGAACGACTGCTGGAAGCCGGGCTTGCTTACCGGGATGGCGAAGCGGTGATTTTCCGTGTTCCTGAAGGGGTCGAAATCTCTTTTGAGGATGTCGTTTACGGGCGCGTCAGCATGATGAGCGAGACCCTCAAGGATATTGTCCTGATGAAGAGCGACGGGATGCCTACCTACAATTACGCTGTTGTCGTCGATGACGCGTCGATGGGCATCAATATGGTGATCAGGGGAGAAGATCATATTTCCAACACGCCGAAGCAGCTTCTCCTGTATGACGCGCTCGGCTTCAGACGGCCGGATTTTGGCCACTTGCCGATGATTCTCGGAACGGATAAGAAAAAACTGAGCAAAAGGCATGGGGCAACGAGCGTCTATGAATACAGGGACATGGGGTATCTCCCGGACGCGGTTTTCAATTTTCTCGCGCTTCTCGGCTGGTGTCCGAGAGACGGCCGCGAAGTCTTCGGCCGGTCGGAAGCGGTACGGCTCTTTGAAATCCAGAAAGTGACGAAACGCGCGGCGGTCTTCGATATGGACAAGCTCAACTTCATCAATCAGGAGCACGTAAAGTCGCTTCCGAAGATGGACAGACTGGAAATGACCCTTCCGTTCTGGAAGGAGCTTTGCTATCCGGTCGATAGCCACGAGCGAGAGTACCTGGCCGATGCCCTTGAACTGATGGAAGGACGAGGGCAGACTCTACGGAAAATGGCGGAATTCAGCGATTACTTCCTTTCCTTCGACCCGGTCAAGGCAAGATACGATGGCTCGGCGGTGGATGAGGGCAAGAAGCCGATTCTTCGTCGTTTCTACAGGGAAATGCTCGAGACGGAACCCTGGAAGGCAGAAGAAATGGAGTCCTTGGCCAGGACCTGGGGAACCTCCGAAGGGATTGCCCTTAAGGAAATCGCGATGCCGCTCAGGTTTATGCTGACGGGAGGGAAGGTCAGCCCCGGGATTTTTCATGTGGCGGAGCTGATGGGCAAGAACGAAGTACGAGCCCGACTTTCCCATTTTGGGATGGCGTGAGTTGAACGGAGCGTTCTTTGACAGGGAATGGAAAACGCGATTATGATAATCAGGCTGCATTGGTGAATTCAACGCGGCCACCTACGAAGGGAGTCGAACAGCCTTGCTGATGAACAAGCTGAGGACCCAGGTCAAATGGATCATGGCAGCCATCGTTGTTGTCTTTGTCCTCTCCATCTTCCTGATGTACGGACCGGGAGGCGGAAGGGGAACCGGCAACAAGGACTACGCGGTTGCCGAGGTGGATGGCAGAAAGGTCATGAGGAGCCAAATCGAAGCGGGACTTGCCGAAATCGCAGAGCAGGCCCAGAACACCCAGGTAACATCGGAAGACCTCCCACTTCTGCGTCGGAACGTCCTTGACAGCATCATCATCGAGGCCGGGCTGAAAAAGGAAGCGAAGAACAGGGACATCAAGGTGACGGACGAAGAACTCGAAAAGGTGATCGCGCAGATTGAAAGCCAGTTCCCGACAAAGGAAGCTTTCATGCAGTACATGGAACAATCCGGCATCGACGAGAAGAAAATGAAGCAGGACATTACCGACCGCCTGGCCCAACAGAAGGTTCTTGAAAGCGTTTCAGGCGGGGTGGTCGTCAGCGACGATGAGGTTGCGAAGTTCTACGAATCGACGAAAGACCTATTCTTCCGGCGACCGGCCGGCTATAATGTCAACTTTGCCAGCTTCGGCACGAAGGATCAGGCTATGAAGGCGCGCGCCAGGCTTAGCTCAGGGGCGGAATGGGATAAGGTCCTTGATGAAGTCTCGAAGGATGTCAAGAATTCGACGCCCTACGGGAAACCGACCTTTGTCGCGGAAAAGGACATGGCGGGCCCGATGAAGGTCCTGATGGATCTTCCCCTTGGCAAGTTGAGTCCGCTTATCTCAGCAACAAGCGAAGATGTTCTCCTGGTTGTCAAGCGCAGCCGGAGCCCGGAACGGGTCTTGTCCCTTCCCGAGGTCAAGGATGAAATTCAGAAGATGCTGAAGGCACAGAAAGAGCGCGAACTTCAGCAGAAGTTCTTCCAGGAAATGAAGTCGAAGACGCCTGTCAAGATCCTTGACCCCTCGATCTTCCCTGCGGACAAGGCGGCGGAATCGGCTGACAAGACCGAGTAGGAAAGCTTTCGATTGCCGAACTTGCCGAGAGAACGCTATTGACACCTCGGCGAGGGCTGATAGAATTATCCCTGCTTGAGGTGGGATGGCCGAGTCGGCTGAAGGCACTCGCCTGCTAAGCGAGTAGGGTGGCAATAAACCGCCCTCAAGGGTTCGAATCCCTTTCCCACCGCCATAAGATGACAAGGCGGAAAATGCCAGGCTTGCGGTGCGCCGGTAGCTCAATTGGATAGAGCATCGGACTACGGATCCGAAGGTTACGGGTTCAAATCCTGTCCGGCGCGCCATCGAGTGAAAGAACCCCATGGGTTAAAGCCCATGGGGTTCTTTTTATTGAAAACCGGAAGCATTGTTAAGTTTCACGGCCTTACAAAATAAAAAAGATCGGTTATAATGTCCAAAGTGTATTGAAAAGCACGACATGCGAGGCGAAAATGCATAAAAAGAGGAGGATGACCGTTGCGGAAGCTTGTCCTTTTGGTTCTGGGCCTTTTTGCTGCAACCTTCGCGAACCGTGCGGATGCCGCAGGTTTCGGTATTTACGAGTGGAGCGCACGTGGGAACGCTCTNGGGGGAGCGATGATCGCCAGAGCTGATGATCCTTCCGCGGTTGCCTTCAACCCCGCCGGAATGGTTCAGCTTGAAGGAACGCAAATGATGGTGGGCTTTACCGCGATATCGCCTACCGCCGATCTTCTGAACGAGTTGGACCCGACCCCGCTGGGGCAAGTCACGAGCGTCGCCTCGACCTGGTTTCCGCCGCACCTCTACTACACACGGCAAATCGGCGAGAAAAGCTGGTTCGGAATAGGGGTGTTTACGCGGTTCGGCCTCGGAACGGAATTGGATCCTGGATGGTTCGGACGCTACAACTCCTACAAGGCTGAAATCACGAGTGTTTCCATTAACCCCAGCTGGGCCTGGAAGATCAGCGAAAAATGGTCTGCCGGTGTCGGGATCGAAGCGGCCTATTTCGGAATCGACCTGAGAAGGAAGATCTTCACCGGTCAGGGATTTGACCTCGACTCTAAACTTGAAGGGGACAGCGTCGGTTGGGGGTGGAACCTTGGGCTTCTGTACCGCCCTACCGAAAAAGTCCAGGTGGGCTTGACTTACCGAAGCCAGATCAACCAGAAGGTCGAGGGAGATTTCGACACCTATCTGCCCGATGGATCGAAATACCTTCAAAAAGGTGCTTCGGGCGAAATCACGCTTCCGGACCTGCTCACGGCGGGGATTCTTTTCAAACCCACGGAAAGGCTCAGCTTGGAGGTCGACGCGGTACTGACCAGATGGAGCTCCTACGATAGACTGCAGATCGACTTCGAAGACGGCTCAAGCGCCACTTCGGAAAAGAACTGGAATGATGTTTGGCGGTATCAATTGGGCATCGAATATACCTTGACCGATCATATGGATTTGCGGCTGGGGTATGTCATCGACCCGTCTCCCATACCGGACGAAACGATCGACTATATTGCACCGACGAACGACCGACGGCTCTATTCGATAGGGCTTGGCTACAGGAGCGGGGATTGGACTTATGATCTCTCCTACATCTACCTGAAGATAAAGGAGCGGGAGATTGCGGGACGTCTTGCGGAAGGGGTATTCCCCGGCCGCTCGGAAAACGGCGATGCGCACCTTTTCGGTATTTCGCTGTCCCGGAAATTTTAACGGCCCAAAAGGAGGAGCGCATGTCAGAACGTCTCGAAAACAGGATCCTGCTTCGTCTTCAGGCAGAGTTGAAGGAAAGGACGCTTTGGTGGAAAGGGGAATGGTGGCCGGCAAACCGTTTTCTAGCTCTCGTCGAAGCCTGTGAAACAAACCTCCGGGAAAGCGGTTTTGATGAGGGGCAACGGCTGGTTCTTCTGTTGCCGAACTGCCCGTTGGTTCTGGCGCTTTCGATGGCGGCATGGAGACTCAAGGGCGCGGTTGCTCCACTCAACCTGCAATCCGGAGCTGCTGCCATCGCCGAAAACCTTGGTGTTCTCGACCCGTGGGGGGTTGTCATGCCGTCGGGAATGGAGAGCCTTGACGAGGCCATTCGCGCTGCAGGCCATTCAACATTCGTCTGTCAGCTTGACGAGCCGATTCAAAAATCGGCGGGAATTAAAGGTAACCCCGATCTAGCGGAAACGGCGGTCGTTTTTTCCACTTCCGGAACGACAGGAACGCCCAAAGCGGTGATCATCACGCATTCCAACTTGCTCGACAACACGACGCGGGTATTCGAGTTTGTCGAGGAACTCCGGAAGGATGACGTTTTCCTGAACGTCCTGCCTAATTTCCACACCCTCGGATACAGTGTTTCAGGCATCCTTCCCCTGACGACCGGTTTGCCTCAGGCAATCATTCCCGGGTTCATGCCTCCGCAAAACGCGATCGAAGCGATCCGTGAAGCGTGCGTCACGGTCATGGTTGCCGTTCCGACCATGGTGGCGCTGACTTTGGCTACTGCCGCCAAAGGCGCGGACATCGGAAAGAGTCTGAGAGTCATCATCTGCGGAGGCGATCGCTTAAACCCCAATTTTGACAAGAGAGCAAGGGAGACGATGAACCTGTCGATCCTTGAAGGTTACGGGCTTACGGAATGCTCGCCCGTAGTGACCGTGAATCCTTGCCTGGCGAGGAGGAAGCTGGGTACGGTCGGGCCCTTTCTTCCCGGCTACGAATCCAGGGTCCTCGACAGGGAAGGGAATGAGGTCGAAACGGGACAGGACGGGGTGCTTTGGGTGAAGGGGGCGTCGGTTACGCCTGGGTATTTCCGCAGCCCGGAAAAAACGGCGGAAAGATTCCGTGACGGCTGGTTCAACACCGGGGATATCGTCCGAGTGGATGCCGACGGCTACGTGACCATTCTTGACCGGGATACGGATATCCTGATCGTCGGCGGATTCAACGTCTACCCGCAGGAAGTGGAAAGAGTTCTCCAGGAACATCCCGCAATCCACATGGCGGCGGTTATCGGGATTCAGCATCCGGTCAGCGGGGAAATCCCCAAGGCGTTCGTCATCCTGAAAGAAAATGAAACCGTGTCACAAAGGGAACTGGTCCAGTTTTGCAAAGAGAAGCTGGCCCACTATAAGGTCCCGAGAAAAATCGAGTTTGTCGCTTCTTTTCCGCTCTCACCGGCGGGAAAGGTCCTCAGGCGAAAACTGCGGGAAATGGAAAAACAGGCTTCTACGGTCAGCCTCTCGTGAGGGCACCGGACGTGGCTTTACAGGCGCAAACAAGGTCTTCGGGGTTCAGGAACATCTGGAGGCCCCGGAGGCCGGCGCTAACGCTTATTTCGACGTAATCGAAGGCACTGAGGTCGATAATGACGGGGAAGTTTTTTTTCGCACCCAGCGGGGAGACGCCTCCCCGCTGATATCCTGTCAGAGGGAGCACTTCCTTAAGGTGAACGGGTTCGCACCTCTTGTTTCCGGTCAGCTCGGCGGCAGATTTCAGATCCAGCTCGGCATCTCCCGGAACCACCGCGAGGAAGACCCCCGTTTTATCTCCCCTGACGACCAGAGTTTTAAAGACGCGTTCAAGGGGGATTCCGACTTTTTCCGCGACGGCAGCCGCCCCCAGGTCGTTTTCGTCGAACGCGTATTCGACGAGCCGGTAGGGAAGGCCCAAGCGGTCCAGCTGCCGCGCAGCATTCGTTTTTTTCAAGGTGGATACCTCCGTTTTTAAGAGCAGCGGGCTGCGGGATTCGCAAAAAAACGAAAAAACGTTATAATGCCGTCATCTTCAGGAAAGGGTGTCGATACGGGCGATGAAAAAGATCAAACCCATCAAGAAGCTCAAGCTTTACGGTTTCAATAACCTGACGAAGACCTTGAGTTTCAACATGTACGATATCTGTTATGCGAAAATGCCGCAACATCGGCAGGAGTACATCGATTATATCGACGAAGAATATAACGCGGAACGGCTGACCGCCATCCTCAAGGAAGTCGCCCAGATCATCGGGGCAAACGTTCTCAATATCGCTCAGCAGGATTACGATCCCCAAGGGGCAAGCGTCACCATGCTAATTTCCGAGGAGAAGATCGAATGCACTTCCTCCCCTGACGGGACCGACATTTGCTCGAGCGAAACGCCGGGTCCTCTTCCGGAAGCCGTTGTCGCGCACCTTGATAAAAGCCACATCACAGTCCACACTTACCCTGAAAGCCACCCTGACCAGGGAATCAGCACCTTCAGGGCCGATATCGACGTTTCCACCTGCGGGAAGATTTCACCGCTTAAGGCTCTCAACTTGCTGCTGCATTCTTTCAACCCCGATATCGCGGTCCTGGATTACAGGGTACGCGGATTCACACGGGATATTACGGGCGAGAAATTCTTCATCGACCACAAGATCAACTCGATACAGAACTTCATCGCCGATGAAATGCGCGAAAAATACCAGATGATCGACGTGAACGTGTATCAGGAAAATCTTTACATGACCAAGATGATTTTGAAGGAGTTCGACCTGGACAACTATCTTTTCGGTACAGGCAAGAAAAGCCTTTTGCCCGGGGAAAAGAAAAGAATCAAGCAGGAATTGAAGCGGGAAATGGCGGAAATATTTTCCGGAAGGAACATCCCGAAGCTGTAAAGGGCATTTGGGCCTTGACAAGCGATGAGTGTTCGGATATAGTTTCACAGCCGATGGCGCCATCGGTGAAGTCTATTACAACCATCTCAGGAGGCAGCAAGCTTGAAAACCAACGGTACGGTAAAGTGGTTCAACGGCACGAAGGGCTACGGGTTCATCACGACTGACGAGGGCAAGGATGTTTTTGTTCACTTCAGCGCGATCAAAATGGAAGGCTTCAAGACCCTTGAAGAGGGACAGCGGGTTTCCCTCGATGTGGTTGACGGAGCCAAGGGTCCTCAGGCCGCTAACGTCGAAAAGGCGTAACAACCCTACGACAAGCGAGGGCGGGAGTTGCTTCGGCAACTCCCGCTTTTTATTTAAACTACAGGTATAGTCGCCCCTTCATCACCAGTTTCGCTTTGCCCGTCAATTCCACCCTTTCCCTTGAAACGATCCTCACGTGGAGGATGCCCGTTCGTTCCGATGCCTGCAATGCGGTGAAAAAGGACTTTCCGAGAACGTTGCCCCAATAGGGGGCAAGAACGGTGTGGGCTGACCCCGTGACAGGGTCTTCGTTGATCCCTTCCCAAGGGCCGAAGTAGCGGGAGCAGAAGTCGAACCGGTCCGGCCCGGGAGCGGTGATGATGATCCCCATGGCGCCGTCGCGATCGGACACGTCCAGAAGCCTGGGGTAATCCGGGGAGATTGAAAGGACTTCTTCGTAGGAGCGCAAGGGAACCAGCAGCATCTCCGCTTCCCTTGAAAGCCAACAACTGTCGGGGCCGCGGATTCCCAGACCTTGCAGAATGCCGTCGGGAATCGGGTGAGGGCGAGGCGGGTTTGACGGGAAGTCCAGGGTATAGCCCTCAGGGCTTCTGCGGGCCTTGAGGCGTCCGCTTCGAGATTCGAAAACGATTGAATCGGCCTGATTGTCCACTTCTGAAAAGAGGATCGAGGCGGCAGCGAGTGTGGCGTGACCGCAAAGAGGGACTTCGACCCGGGGTGTGAACCATCGGATGCGAAAAACCGTGGTTTCATCGAAGCTGCCATGGAGGGGAAGGACGAATGCCGTTTCGGAGAGGTTCATTTCCGCAGCGATCTTCTGCATGAGCCTTTCGGGAAGAGGGGTCCGGCTAAGGCAAACGGCAGCCGGATTGCCGGCGAATGGCCTTTCGGTGAAGGAATCAACCTGGAAAAAACGTATTCCGGGACCTTCATGCATCGCCATGTTCCCTCCGATCGATAGTCTCTATTTTTTCCATTATTTAACGAATCGCTTCTCTTTGCAAACGGGGAGTCTTTTGTTAAAATGCACCACGGGCCGAAAACGGCCACGGGGAGGTCCGCTTGTTGCAGCGGAAAATCCAGGAAGCCGAAGACCGAGGATACATGGGCCTGGCGCTGGAGTTGGCCCTCAAAGCAGCAGGGGAAGGGGAAATCCCGGTGGGGGCGGTTGTCGTCCGAGCGGGCCGGATCCTCGGCAAAGGGGCGAATTGCCGCGAAGCCGGTACGGATCCGACTCTTCATGCAGAGATCGTAGCAATGCGCGAGGCGGCCAGAGAAACCGGCAATTGGCGCCTTCACGGCTGCACCCTGTACGTCACGCTTGAACCGTGTCCGATGTGTGCCGGAGCTCTTGTTCTTTCGAGGGTGCAAAGACTTGTCTACGGTTGTCCGGACCCGAAGACCGGGGCTTGCGGGTCACTCTATGACATCGTGAGGGATACCCGGCTCAACCACAAAGTTTTTGTGCAGGGCGGAATTTTGAGCGAAGAGTGTGCTAGAATCTTACGGGATTTCTTCCAAGCCCGGAGAAACACGNNCGGAGAGATGGCCGAGTGGTCGAAGGCGGTCGACTCGAAATCGACTAGGTGGTCTTAAAGCCGCCTCGTGGGTTCAAATCCCACTCTCTCCGCCATTTGAAAACTTCATAGCAAGAATGCGGAGAGGTGGCTGAGTGGTCGAAGGCGCACGCCTGGAGAGCGTGTGGGCGGCCTAAACCCCGCCCCGAGGGTTCAAATCCCTCCCTCTCCGCCATTTTTTTTAGCCTGCCGGAAGCTTTTGGCAGGAAACCCAGCCCCGTGCGGCGAGGCCCCGTGAACCCCGCCAGGTCCGGAAGGAAGCAACGGTAAACGGATCGTCTCGGGTGCCACGGCAAGTTGGGTTTCCTGCCAGGAGCTTCCGGCCTTTCTTATGCCGCGAAGTCCTGATAGACTGCTAAAACGGGGGGTGATGGAGGAATGGCGGGTGATTTTAAAGGAACCCTTTCCCCGCTTATTGAGCTTGGAGAGGGCCCATTTATCCTTGTTCCGACCTATCTTGTTCCGGTCGAAGTCTTTTCGAGGGGAATGCTGACCCGCACATGCTATTCCTTTTTCACCGCTATCGTCGATGCGGTCAGTGGGACCGTTTCGCTGCACCCTCCGAAATCCGTTCTGGTGCTCGACTCCGAACCCCCTGAGGGCAAAAGGCTGGAGGCGAAGGTTTCGGTTGAAATGGCGCTTGATCTTGCAGAAGAAGCAGCACGCGCAATGGGGAAAGGGAAGTGGACGGGGGCGTTGCGCTTCAACTCGGTGATGGTGGAGCACGAAAAAATCAGGCCCACCTGGAGGGTCTGGAGGGTTGAGGGAGAAATTCTAGTCGATTCCTTGACCGGTCGTCGAGAAAACTTGGGGACCCTCGTTGCAGCGATCCTCGGAAACGGTTTCCCCTCTGCGGGCCCGTCGGTTCCTTAGGCTTCTTCGTCGTCGACCGTAAGCGGGGCGAGATCGAGCATGGCTCCGATGAGAGCCTCCAATTCCTTTGTGTCGTCCAGACTTTTCGTGGCAATGCATTGATGAATGTAGTTCTTGAGAATCTCGATACAGGCCTGCTGCATGGCCTTTCTTGCTGCCGAGAGTTGTATAAGGATATTGTGGCAAGGCTTGTTTTCGATGATCATGCGCTGGATTCCCCTAAGCTGCCCTTCGACCCTCTTTAGGCGGTTAAGCATGGCTTTGCGTTCGGGGGAGAGGTTTTCCAGCAGTTCGATGAGCGATTCCTTCGGCATCCTTTTTCACCTCGGTTTGATAGTATATCGTCCAAATGAAAATACCGGGTATATGCTAAGCCTTTCACTCTTGAAGGTCAAGAACAAGTTGTGATATACTGCCCTTTGGCCCGAAAATCGCACACGTTCCGACGACAGGGAGGGTGCCCGAAAGGGTCTTCCGCCGGATGAGGAACGTGGAGGGTAAACCAGCACAGGGAGGGATACACGTTGTCTGTCGTGAGCATCAAGCAGTTGTTGGAATGCGGCGTGCATTTTGGCCACCAGACGAGACGGTGGAACCCGAAGATGAAGCCCTACATCTTCACGGAGCGGAACGGCGTTTACATCATCGATTTGCAGAAAACGGTCAAGGGGCTTGAGAAAGCGTACGATTTCATTCGCGAAGTTTCGAAATCGGGCGGCAGCGTCCTCTTCGTCGGAACGAAGAGGCAGGCACAGGAGATCGTCAGGGAAGAAGCCCTTCGCTGCGGACAGTTTTACATCAATCAACGGTGGCTTGGCGGACTCCTGACCAACTTCCCCACGATCCGGAAACGGGTCAATCGGATGGTCGAACTCCAGAAGATGGAGGAAGACGGTACCTTTGAAACCCTTCCGAAGAAAGAGGTCAGCGTTCTTCGGAAACAGAAGGAAAAGCTGGAGAAGTACCTGATCGGGATCCGTGATATGAAGGATCTCCCGGATGCTCTTTTCATCATCGATCCCCGCAGGGAGACGATCGCCGTCCTGGAAGGGCGGAAGCTCGGCATCCCGGTGGCCTCGATCGTCGACACGAATTGTGACCCCGAAGTGATCGATTACCCGATTCCCGGCAACGATGACGCGATTCGGGCGATCAAGCTGATGTTCTCCCTGATGGCGAATGCGGTTATCGAAGGTCGCCAAGGGGTCGACGGAGCCTTGACCGAGCAGGATGAAGCGGCCTCAGGTGGAGAGGAAACGATCGAGGTTCGGGAGAAACTTCACGAAGTGTACGCCGAAGTCCAGGAAAAGCTGGTCGAAGCGGAAATGGAAGACCGTAAGGGTTGGAAGGAGGCCTAGTCTGATGGCGGTGGATATGGATGCGGTGAAGGACCTTCGGGCCCGTACGGGTGCAGGAGTCCTCGATTGCAAGAAGGCGCTGGCAGAATGCAGTGGGGACATCGAAAAATCCGTCGATTTCCTTCGCGAGAAGGGACTTGCCAAGGCGGCAAAGAAGGTCGGCCGAACCGCCTCCCAGGGGATGGTGTTCAGCTACATCCATACGAACGGAAAGATCGGGGTTCTCGTTGAATTGAACTGCGAGACAGATTTTGTGGCGCGGACGGACGAGTTCCAGGGGCTTGGCCACGAATTGGCCATGCAGGTTGCCGCAGCCATTCCCCAGTACGTTTCGGTCGAAGATGTCGATGCGCAGGCCCTGGAGAGAGAAAAGGACATCTACCGGCACCAGGCTCTCGAAGAAGGCAAACCCGCGCACATTGTGGATAAGATCGCGGAAGGACGGGTCAAGAAATACTACGAAGAGACTTGTCTTCTTGAGCAGGCTTACATCAGGGATCAGGAGAAGCGCGTGAAGGATCTCGTGATGGATGCGATCGCCAAGCTCGGAGAGAATATCGTGGTCCGGCGCTTCGCGAGGTTTTCGATCGGCGAATAATAGTGGACTGAAGGGCGAGGATCGCATCCTCGCCCTTTTTTTTACCTTCTAAAGGAGTGAGATGGATTGCTGCGATTTCGACGCGTTCTTTTGAAGCTCTCGGGAGAGATTCTCGCCGGATCCGCCGGTTTTGGAATCGATTACATCGCGGTCCGGAGCATTTGCGAACAGGTCGCCGCAGTAGCGAAAGCGGGCGTTGAAGTCGCGATGGTTGTAGGCGGAGGCAACATCTTCAGGGGCGTCGAGGCGGAAACACAAGGATACGATAGGGCACAGGCCGATGCGATGGGGATGCTTGCGACGGTCATCAATGCGCTTGCGCTGCAGGACGCCTTGGAAAACATGGGAGTCCCGACGCGGGTTCAGACTGCAGTTGAAATGCGACAGATGGCGGAGCCTTTCATTCGAAGGAGGGCGATTCGACACCTTGAAAAGGGAAGAGTTGTCATTTTTGCGGCGGGGACGGGTTCGCCCTATTTTTCCACCGACACCGCGGCAGCCCTTCGTGCGGCGGAGATCGATGCGGAATGCCTGTTGAAAGGCACAAAAGTCGATGGTATATATGATAAGGATCCGAAGAAAGACGCTACGGCGAAGTTCCTGCCGCATGTCACCTACCTGGAAGCGATAAGCCAGCAGCTGAAGGTGATGGATGCGGCCGCATTCTCGCTCTGCATGGAAAACAGGATACCCATCGTTGTTTTCAATATCCTCGAAGCCGGCAACCTGGAAAGGCTTTTGCTTGGAAATGGCCAGATCGGCACGATCGTATCCGCGAAGGAGAGTGGAGACTGATGCCGCAAACGNGAAATGAAAACCCTCAAGCAAAAAATGGAAAAGGCGGTCGAGTTTTTTCGTTCCGAGCTCCTCGGTGTTCGAACGGGGCGGGCACATCCCGCACTGGTCGAGGAAATTAAAGTGGAGTATTACGGCACTCCCACACCGATCAAGCAGTTGGGAACCGTCAATATTCCCGAAGCCCGACAGATTGTCATCACCCCGTGGGACAAGAGCGCCGGGAAGTTGATCGAAAAAGCGATACAGGCTTCATCCCTCGGGATCAACCCGAACAACGACGGAGAAAGCATCCGGTTGACGCTGCCCGAACTGAATCGTGAGAGGCGTCTTGAATTGACTAAACTCGTCAGAAAATATGGCGAGGAGGCCAAAGTGGCCGTCAGGAACCTTCGTCGGGATGCGATCGAAAACCTGAAGAAAATGGAAAAGGAAAGTCGTATTACGGAAGATGACCTGAAACGCTTCCAGAAGGAAGTTCAGGATATGACGGACGAATTTATCAAGAAGCTGGATACCGTCCTGGAGGAGAAAGAAAAGGAAATCATGGAGCAGTAGGTTGCTTGATGGAAACGAGGGCCTGCCGCCTTAGACGGCAGGCCCTCGTTCTTTTTTCTGGACAACCTGGAATGGCTTCGCTAAAATGTAACTTGGCTAAGAAAATAGTTCATCCACTGACCAGGAGGTATTTTCGTGAGAAAACGCGTGGTCGTCGCACTCGGAGGCAATGCCATCCTTCAGCGCGGACAGCGTGGAACGGCCGCTGAGCAGATGGAAAACGTAAAAATGACTGCCGCACAAGTCGTCAAAATGATCGAAGCCGGTTACGAAGTGATCCTGACGCATGGCAACGGGCCGCAGGTCGGAACAATCCTCATTCAGAACGAACTTGGAGCGCGGCAGGTTCCTCCCATGCCGATGGACATCTGCGGTGCGGAAAGCCAGGGCTTCATCGGCTACCTATTTTGCCAGGCTCTCGGAAACCACTTTGCCCAAATGAAGAATCGTTCATCCCAACCGATCTGCCTGGTGACACAGGTCAAGGTCGATCCGGATGACCCTGCTTTTCTTCATCCTACAAAGCCGGTCGGCCCCTTTTTCACTGAAGACGAAGCGCGACGTCGGATGAGCGAGCGCAGCGAAACCTGGATTGAGGATGCCGGAAGAGGCTGGCGGAGGGTCGTCCCATCCCCGGATCCGAAGGAAATCATCGAAAGGGAAGCGGTCGTTGCACTTGTGGAGAAGGGGTACGTCGTCATTGCTTCCGGAGGGGGCGGCATCCCTGTTGTCGTCGATCGGGAAGGGAAGCTGGAGGGAGTCGAGGCCGTCATAGACAAGGATCTGGCTGCCGAAAGACTGGCTCACGACGTGAACGCAGATTTCCTGTTGATCCTCACCGACGTTCCCCAGGTTCTGATCAACTATCGGCAGCCTTCAGAGAAGCCCCTGTCAAAAGTTTGTGCCTCCGAGCTCGAGGTTTATCAGGAAGAGGGACATTTCAAGGCGGGCAGCATGGGACCGAAGGTGGAAGCCACCCTGAGGTTTGTCAAAAACGGCGGGAAAAGAGCGATCATCGCCCGCCTGGACGAAGCCCTGGAAGCTCTGGAAGGTTCACGGGGCACGCAGGTTGTGCGCTGAAGGAAGTCGAATGAAAGAAGAGGGGGAAGACCTCGTCAGGCTCCCCCCTCTTCTGGCTATCTGAAAGCTAAAGTTCGGCCAGGAATTTCCCGAAACGCCGCATGCCTTCTTCGATCTCTTCGACGGAGTTCGAATAGGAAAAACGGAGATATCCCGGTGCGAGAAAGGCACTACCGGGAACCGCCGCCACATATTCACCCTCGAGGAGAGCCTTGCAAAGGGAAACATCATCCGTAATCGTTTTCCCCCTGTAGCTTTTGCCAAGGCATTTCCGGGCGTCAACAAAGACATAGAAGGCTCCGTCTGGTTCCGTAACGGAGATGTGGGGCATGTGCGAAAGAGCTTCGAGGATGATCCGGCGACGTTCTTCGAACGCTTTTCTCATGACCTCGACTTCAGGTTCCGCCTCTCTTATGGCGCCCACCGAAGCCCACTGTGAAATGGAAGTCGGATTGGAGGTCAGGTGTCCCTGTATGCTGCCCATCTTTTCGATGAGCGCTTTCGGACCTAGCGCGTAGCCGATTCGCCAGCCCGTCATCGCAAAAGCCTTGCTGACGCCGTTGACAATGAGTGTCGAGTCCCGCAGGGAGGGAGAAACGGTCAGGATATTCCGATGCAAGGCTTCTCCATAGACTAGGCGTTCGTAAATTTCGTCAAAAATCACCCAGAGTCCCTTTGCCTGTGCAATGGAGGCGATTTCGGCGAGGAGTTCCTTTCGGTAAACGCTACCGGTCGGGTTGTTTGGAGTGTTCAGAAGAAGACCGACCGTTCTGGGGGTGATCACCCTTTCGAGCATGTCCGGGGTGGGGAGAAAGCCGTTTGCTGCAGTGTCAACGATGACCGGTTTTCCGTCGCAGAGGGAAATTTGCTCGACATAGCTGACCCAGGCGGGAGCAAAGACGACGACTTCATCACCAGGGTTCAGAAGGCAAGCGAGGGCTTCGAAGAGAAGAGGCTTGGCTCCGGCGCCGACAACAATTTCACCGGGCTGATAATCCAGCCCGAAATGGCTTCGGTAGTATGCTTGTATCGCCTCCTTCAATTCGGGGATCCCGGAAGTCGGAGTATAATGAGTCTCCCCTCGGTCCAAAGCTTCCTTTGCCGCGCGAATGGCGGCCGGAGGGGAAGAGAAATCCGGTTCCCCTGCACCGAAAGAGATGACGGGTTTGCCTTCTCGTTTCAGCTCCTTTGCCTTGGCAACCACTTCGAGAGTGGCGGAAGGCGCAAGTTTCAAGGCTCGTTCGGACAGGCGCACTTGCCTCACTTCCTCTTCTTCATGGAATTAGGACTCTTGAAAAAAGATTGTAGCAGATCACTCCTAAGAGTGTCAGGGATTCATTGAATATACCAAGACAGCATAATGATAAGCTGACAAAGTGCCAATACGGCCGTTCTCGATCGGGCTGTCGGATGGTATAATCCTTTGTAGACACGGCTTTCGACGTCGGAATGGAGGGATGGGCATGAGCGTTCGCTTTGTCTCACGCAATGTCGAGCTTTCGGACGATCTTAAGGATTACATGGAGAAGAAGCTGGGGAAACTGGAAAAATTCTTTGAAAAGATCCTCGATTCAAAAGTTGCGTTGAGTCACAGCAGGGGGATGTTTGTCGTCGAGATCACTGCGAATGTCAACGGGGTAGTCATGAGGGGAGAAGAGTATGCTCCGGAACAGAGAAAGGCCTTCGACGGGGCGATCAGGAATATCGAAACACAGGTGAAGAAACACAAGAACTTCCTGAAGGACAGGGCATTCCTCAAGACGCACGACCTTTCTCCGGAACTCGCGAACCTGTATGCGGCAGCCGAGAATCCCATCCCGGCCGCGACGGAGGAGGAAATCGTTAAAACGAAGAAATTCCCGCTTCGCCCGATGAGCCCGACCGAAGCGACCTTACAGATGGATCTTCTTGGGCACAGTTTTTTTGTTTTCCGCAACGCGGAAACCGGCCAGACGAATGTCGTCTACAGGAGGAAAGAAGGCGGTTTCGGACTCCTGGAACCTGAAAGCTGAAAGAGGTTGGACCGGGGGCCCCAAAGGGCCCCTTTTTTTCTTTTTCGGTATGGATGAGGGAGGAACCAGACGATGCACGAAATGTCGCTTGTCGAAGCAATCCTCGAATCTCTGGTGCCGCTTTGCGTGGAGAACCGCTGGAGGAAAATCGAACGAGTTGTTCTGAGAATTGGAAGCCTCAGACAAGTCATCCCTGAAGCCTTGGTGTTTTGTTTTGAAGCCGCTTCCTCTGGGACTCCGCTCGCCGATGCGTCGATCGAGATCAAGGAAGTGCCGATCCGGCAGAAATGCGCTTCCTGCGGATTAGAATGGGAGGGTGAGGTTCCACTGGGACGATGTTCCGGGTGCCGCTCGGTTGAGGTTGAAACGATCGCGGGCCTGGAATTGGAAATCGAAGCTCTGGAGGTCTTGGAGAATGGCGACGAAAAGGGTTAGTGTGTTTAAATCCGTTCTTGCCGCGGATGAACAGTTTGCCCTCAGGATCCGTAGGGAAATGGATGAAAGAGGGGTGCTCGTGCTCAACCTGATTGGTTCTCCCGGTGCGGGGAAGACTTCCCTTCTGGAAGGGTCGCTCAGGCGTTGCCGTTTCAGGGCGGCAGTTGTGGAAGGAGACATCGCGACCGCCCGAGACGCGGAACGAATCGCTTCCTGCGGGGTTCCCGTTGTCCAGATCAACACGAAGGGCGGATGCCACCTGGAGGCCAATCTCGTTTCGAAAGCACTGGGGGCGTTCGAGCTCGATAAGATCGACGTAATCTTCATCGAAAATGTAGGCAACCTTGTCTGTCCTGCCGAATTCGACCTGGGAGAGGATTGCAAGGTCGCCGTGTGCAGCACGGCTGAAGGCGCGGACAAGCCCCTGAAATATCCGCACCTCTTCCACGAATGCAAAGCGGTGGTCCTGACTAAAAAGGACCTTTCCCCCTACGTTCGTTTCGATCGAGAACTGTTCTGGGGCGATGTGGAGGCGCTTAACGGGAAGGCCGTGAAGATCGAGGTCGACAACCTGACCGGTGAAGGAATCGATACGTGGTTGGAGTGGGTGGAAGAATGCCTGGAACAGAAGCGCCGGCCATGAAAGAATTGACCGGATTGAACCCGAGCCAGAAAGAGGCGGTAGCCTATTGTGACGGTCCGCTCCTTGTGCTGGCGGGTGCGGGGAGTGGAAAGACGCGCGTGTTGGCTTTCAAGGCCGCCTATCTTGTTTCCGAAATCGGAATTTCTCCGGCGCGGATTCTGGCCGTGACGTTTACCAATAAAGCCGCAAATGAAATGAGAGAGAGAGTAAAAAGCCTCCTCGGTTCGGAATCGAAAGGTTTGCAGGCCTGCACCTTCCACTCCTACGGGTTGCGTTTCCTGCAAAGAAACCGGGATTCTCTCGCCAAAATCGGGCTTCGTAAGGATTTTGTCGTGTTCGACCGGTCCGATTGCCGATCGGTGGTGAAGGACATCCTTGAACGCATGAACATCGACCAGGAAAAGATCGAGGTCCCCTGGATTCTCGATCAGCTTTCCAGGAGAAAGACGAAAACATTTTCCTCAGAGGAAGAAACGAATTTTGCCGATATGCTCAGGGAAATCGAAAAAGCCTACGAGGGAGTGTTGAAGGAGCAGAATGCAGTCGATTTCGACGATCTTCTCGAACTTCCGCTTGAACTGATGAACGACGCGGCCGTGCTTGAAAAGGAACGCGCAGCGCTGGATTGGGTGCTGGTTGATGAATACCAGGATGTCAACCGTCCTCAATACAGGCTCCTTCGAAAACTGGTCGGAGATTCGGGCCGCATCATGGTGGTCGGCGACCCGGATCAATCGATTTACGGCTGGCGCGGGGCGGATATGAACATGATCCTGAACTTCGAACGTGATTTCCCGGGGGCCAAAACGGTGGTGCTCGACCAAAACTACCGATCAACGGCTCAAATATTGGGAGCTTCGAACGGGTTGATCCGAAACAACCTGAAGCGGAAGCCGAAAAACCTCTGGACCGCCCGGGATAAGGGAGAGCCCGTCAAGATTCATCTGTACGCCGACGAAAAGCAGGAGGCCAATTTCATCCTGTCAGAGATCGAGACCCTGCGCAGGAAGGGTTATCGCCATGGGCAGATCGCTCTCCTCTACAGAGTCAACGCTCTGAGTAGAACCTACGAACAGGCTTTTCTGGGACGGGGGATCCCGTATCGGGTTGTCAGGGGTACCGCATTCTATGAGCGGAAGGAAGTCAAGGACGTTCTTTCCTTCATGAGGCTGGCGCTCAACCCGTCTGATACCGTCTCCCTAGCCAGGATCGCGAACATTCCGCCCAAAGGCCTGGGAAAAAAGGGCGTTGCGGAATTGGCGGATTATCTCCTCAATGAACCAGGGCTGGACCCAAGGGAAAAATGNGGGAGAATAGCGGAAAACCGGGCAGGCTTCAAGGGGAAACTGGCGGTTTCCTGCGCAGCGGTCGGTGCGCAGATGACGGGTATCCTGGATCGCTCGGAAAGGTTTGGACTCGCGCTCCGGTTCATCTGGGAAGAGGCAGGGTACGGTGATCACCTCGCCAGAACGGACCCGAGGGGGTTCGACGAAAGGCGAGAGAACGTCATGGAGCTTCTGTCGATCGCGTCGAAACAGCAGGGGCATCTTGCGGAAGTCCTCGCCGAAATTGCACTCTTTACCGATCTCGAAAAAATGGACGACGGAGGGGACGCGGTCAACCTCCTGACGCTTCATGCGGCGAAAGGTCTTGAATTTCCGGTTGTGTTCATGGTTGGGATGGAAGAAGGGCTCTTTCCGCACTCCCGCTGTTCTGAGGGAGGAGAAGGCGTGGAAGAGGAGCGTCGGCTTTGTTACGTTGGCATGACGAGAGCGGAGGAACGCCTTTACATGTCTGGAGCCGAGAGCCGCGTTTTGTTCGGCTGCGTGCAGAGAAACGGCTACTCCAGGTTCCTGTGGGAGATTCCGCAAGATACGGTACGGATTTCCGAGAAAGCCCATCGCGAGGAAAGGGGCAATCCTTATGCTGGTCGTGGGGCTTACGGGAGACGTTGGGGCTGGTAAATCGACCATCGCGAAGGCATGGATGAAACTGGGGGCTTTTCTGATCGATAGCGACGAGGTCGTCCGCTCCCTTTGGTCCACCGCGCGGATGCGAGATGAAGCCTTCAGTCGTTTCGGCCAAAAGGCGATCAGAGCGGATGACGGGTCCGTTGATTTATCCGCCATCGCGGATGCCGTCTTTTCCAGAGAAGAGGACTACCGGTGGGTATGCGGGCTCCTGCATCCGCTTGCTCTCGAGAAGATCGAAAGGATGCTTGATGAGAGGCACGGATGGGTGGTTGTCGAACTCCCGCTTCTTTTCGAGGCGGGGCGTCCTTCATGGCTCGATATCGTGTTTTATGTGACCGCCCCTGAGGAAGCGCGCATGGAGCGGACCCGGGCCCGGGGCTGGAGTGCGGAAGAACTGAAACGCAGGGAACGATGGCTTCTGCCGTCTGCCCATAAAGCCGCTCTAGCGGATATCGTTTTCCGGAACGATGAGCCCCTGGAGTGTTCGTTGTCCAAGATTGAGAAGATGGGCAAAAAGATGGGAGAAATCGCGCAGATGGCCGGTAGTTTCCCGGCGCCGGGAAATGAAGGGAGAAGGCTTTTGTTGGAGGCGATCCTGAAGTGAGGGTCATCACGAGTCACATCGGTTCCGATTTCGACTCCTTTTCCAGCATGGTCGCCGCGTCAAAGCTTTATGACGATTCGGTTCTCTGCTTTTCCGGGGCCGCCTGCAGAAATCTGCGGGAGTTCCTCAAGCGCTTCGGTAATCGATGGAAGGTTCTGACCCCTCGGAGGATCAACTTCGATGATGTCGATCATCTCGTGGTTGTCGACGCCCGCTCAAAGTTGCGGATCGGACCATTCGGTTCCCTTTGCGGCAAAGAGGGAGTCCTGATTCATGTTTACGATCATCACCCTGCCGTCAGCGACGAAATCCCTGCGGCGAAAGCCGTAATCGAGCCCGTAGGATCCACAACCACCCTCCTCGTGGAGCGCTTGATCGCTTTAAACATCCCGATCCAGCCTTTTGAGGCAACCCTCTTTACGATGGGCATTTACGAGGATACGGGCGCGCTGACTTTCGGCTCGACGACGAGTCGTGACTTCAGCGTTGCCGCTCGCCTGAGGGAATTGGGTGCCGACCTGACCATTGTTCCGCTCCATATCGAAATGAACCTCAACGCCGGAGAGAGAAAGCTTCTCGACAGCCTCATCGAGAATGCCCGAATCCGCTTCATCGGAGGCGTGAAGGTGGCTTTATCGGAAACTTCCAGCACCGTGTATGTCGAAGGGATCTCCCTTTTTGTCCATCGGCTGCGTGATTTTTTCGATGCCGATGTTGCCCTGGCGGTCGTCTACATGGAGAACCGGACCTACGTCGTTGCGAGAGGGAGACCCGACCTCCTCGACGTTGCGAAATTTCTTGAACCTTGGGGCGGAGGCGGCCACCCGCAGGCGGCTTCCGTGACCTTGAGCGGTTATGGACAAGCGGGAAGCATGGAGCAGCTGGAGAAGCGACTGGAAGAGTGCATCCGGCCCCTGATCCGGGTTTTCGACGTGATGAGCAGCCCCGTGATGGCGGTTGAACCGGATCTTGCGATCGATGACGCCTATCGCCTCATGATCCGTTACGGGCATGCGGCCCTGCCTGTTGTGAACGAGAGGGGAATTTCGGGAATCATCACGAGAAAGGATCTTGATAAGGCGGAGCTCCATGGGCTTGGCAACGTCCCCGTTTCGGACTTCATGACGGAGGGGGCGGTTACGGTTTCACCCGAAGCCTCGGTTTCCGAAGCACATAGGATGATGGTTCTCTACAACATCGGACGCCTGCCGGTGGTCGATGCGATCGGAACTCTCGTCGGGATCGTCACCCGAACGGACATGCTCCGTGCCCTTTATCCGTTCTCGCTCGCGCATGAAGAACAGATCGAGGAAATATCACGCCCCTGGACCGAAGACGTCGGGGAGCTGATGTCTCAGGAACTCGTTCCGTGGGTCCAAATCCTCTTGAGGAGACTGGGCGAAAGGGCCGAATCGCTGGGAATGAAAGCCCATGTGGTGGGAGGTTTCGTTAGAGACCTCCTTCTCGGCCGTTCCAACCTCGACCTTGACATGGTCATCGAGGGGGATGCGGTCGAATTTGCACGGTCCTGGGAACGGGACGGCTGTCGTATCGCGATACATCAACGGTTCAAGACGGGAACGATCGTTTTTCCCGGAGGACGCAAGGTGGATGTTGCAACGGCGAGAAGGGAATTTTACGAGTTTCCGGTCGCGCAGCCGGAAGTCACGACCGATTCCCTCAAGCACGACCTGTACAGAAGGGACTACACGGTGAACGCAATGGCGATCACCGTCAATCCCAGCGATTGGGGAAGNCTTCACGATTACTTCGGNGGGCGAAGGGACCTTCAGAAGAAGACCCTGAACGTGTTGCACAACCTAAGCTTTGTGGAAGATCCCACGCGCGTCCTGAGAGGAGTGAGGCTGGAGCAGCGATTGCATTTCAGGATCGGGCCAACGAGCCTAAGATTGCTGGAAAGCTGTATACGGGGAGGGCTCATTTCAAGATTGTCCGGAGTTCGCCTGCGGAGCGAACTGGAATTGATCCTTACCGAAAGAGAGCCCTACCCGATTGTCAAACGTCTCGCGGAACTCGGGTTCTGGCAAAACCTCACCACCGGTCTTGCAATGGGGCAAGAATGCCGTAAGGCCTTTCTCAGGCTATCCTTTTTCCTAAAAAGAATGGGCCGGGATTTGCCGGATTTCGGAAAAACCGGCTGGCTTGCTTTCCTAGCGGCGCTATTGATGGAATCGGAGCCCCAAGCTGCTGAAGGTGCGATTTCACGCCTGCAACTGAGCCAGGAAGAGAGCCGATTGGTCAGGGAAAGCCTCGAAGGGCTGAGGAGCATTGAGCAGGCACTGGGCGGAAGACAGGAAAAGAGAAACTCCGAAATTTACGAGGCGCTTGAAAATGTTTCATTTACCGTTATCCTGTTCTGGGCAGTAGCCACGAATCGCTGGAGGGTCCGACGCCGCCTTCTGGTTTATCTCCTTCGGCTCCACAGGATTCAGCCGATGCTTACCGGACGTGATCTTCTCGACCTTGGATTCAGGAAGGGTCCGTTGATCGGGGATATCCTCGACGGGCTCAAGGTCGCAAGACTCGAGGGAAGGGTTGAAACGCGGGAAGAGGAGGTCGATTGGGCCCTGGCCAACTTTTCCCAAAGAAAGAACGGTGATCCGGATGTTCACTCTACCAAGACTCGCTGAACTTCTTCTAAGCTTGCCCGCCGTGCTTTGGGCCATAACCTTCCATGAGTTCTGCCATGGTTATGCAGCCTACAGGCTAGGCGACCCGACGGCCATGCAAAGCGGTCGCCTGACGCTGAACCCACTTGCCCATCTCGATCCCATAGGGGGTCTTATGCTCCTTGTGGCACGCTTCGGCTGGGCCAAACCGGTACCGATCGACCCGAGGTACTTCAGGAATCCCCGGAGAGACATGGTAATTGTTTCATTGGCAGGAGCAGCCGG
Organism: Synergistales bacterium; assembly: GCA_015657435.1. Classification (GTDB taxonomy): domain Bacteria; phylum Synergistota; class Synergistia; order Synergistales; family 79-D21; genus 79-D21. Next base: position 88,382 of record JADLKH010000005.1, read on the forward strand.
CAACATCGCGACCGCCTTTGGAACCGGACTGTTGATGAGAGTCCTGCCGCGGACGGTTCTCCTGAATTATGCGGCTTTGAACTTTCTGGTTCTCATGGTCTTCATCAACCTCGGGCTTGCCGTGTTCAACCTCCTTCCGATCCCTCCGCTCGACGGATCGAAGATCCTTTACATCTTTTTGCCCGCCCGTTGGATGGGAGCCTTCTATCAGCTCGAACGCTTCGGAATGCCTATTCTGATGATCCTCGTCATATTCGGTGTCGTGCAGCGGATCATGAGTCCCATCGTACTTTTAATCGCCTCTCTGGCCCTTCCGGGATGGTTTCCGCTATGAAATCCGCACACCTTCTTCTGACCAACGACGACGGAATCTATGCACCCGGCATCATGACCCTTGCGAATACCCTGCACGCGTCCGGGTACCACGTGACGGTCGTGGCTCCCGACCGTGAACGGAGCAGCGTTGGCCACGCTTTGACCCTGAACCGCCCGATTCGCCTTTGGGAAGCCGATAGAGGAGGGTATGCCGATGGAATAAGGCTCTTCGGCTGTGACGGGACTCCGTCGGATTGCGTCGTCTTGGGGGCGGAAACGGTCGATACGGAGGCATCATTTGTCGTATCGGGAATCAACAGAGGGCCGAATCTTGGTGATGATCTGACCTATTCCGGGACCGTGTCCGCCGCTATGGAAGGTCTGATCCTCGGGAAAGGTGCCCTGGCGGTTTCCCTGAATTGCACAAGATTGGAACCGGTGCACCATTATGCGACCGCAGCAGAGGTTGCGCTCGAAATCCTGGAATGGACCAGGGAAAACTCGCTGCCCGGGGAAGTCCTCCTGAATATCAATGTTCCGAACGTCGAAAGGGCGATGATCGAGGGTTTCGAGGTGACGAGAAAGGGACTCAGGACTTATGAAGGGAAAGTCACCGAGTTTCGAAGTCCGCAAGGGACCCTTTCCTACTGGATCGCTGGAAAGCCGGAAGACGAGCTGGCGGAAGGAACGGACGTCTGTGCCGTCGCGCATGGAAGGGTTTCCATTACACCGGTGCATATGGACATGACCCATTTCCCCTCCATCGATCTTTTAAGGGAAAAAGGGATCGAGAAGTGGGGAATTGAAAAACGGAGAAGTTGACAAAGAGGATGAGGGTCTGTATAATCTCCGCAATTTCGAGCTTTCCTGAAAGGAGCCATATTGGATGTCACTGATTCTCGAGAGACGAGCGAGACGCATAAGACCGGCTTCTCTCATCGAAAACCTGGGAAACAGGGCGATGAAGGGATATGCTGGCTGCGAGCTCGTCGACAGAGAGGAAGTGCCCCAGGCTGAAAGCGCTTCTCGATGGAGAGCAGTCAAGTAGAAACCCCGAGCCCGCTCCGAAGAAAGGCTTGACCAAGTAGGAGCGCGACTGGCCCCCGATAGAGGGCAACAAAAGAGGCGGTTCGCCGAAAGGCGTAACGCAATTTGGGTGGTACCACGGGCATAGCGCTCGTCCCTTGCGGTAAGGGACGAGCTTTTTTTGTATCCATAAATAAGGAGGAAGATCAATGGGCTACAAGGGGAAGGTTGTTCTGGCTTACAGTGGCGGGTTGGATACATCGGTTGCGATTCTCTGGCTGAAGGAACAGGGGTATGATGTCGTCACCATGACGGCTGACGTCGGCCAGGCGGTCGATCTTGCCGCAACGAAGGAAAAAGCCCTTAAAACGGGGGCCTGCAACGCCTACGTGATGGATCTCAGGGAAGAGTTCGTTGAAAATTTCGTCTGGCCCAGCCTCAAGGCGAACGCGATGTATCAGGGAACGTATCCCCTGAACTCCGCGCTTTCAAGGCCCCTCATCTCCAAGTATCTGGCCTGGGTGGCAGAGGTTGAAGGAGCGGTGGCCGTTGCCCACGGTTGCACCGGTAAGGGACAGGACCAGGTCCGTATCGAAGTTTGCACGAACGCCCTGAATCCCGACCTCGCCTGCATCGCACCGGTTAGGGACTGGCAATTTACCCGAGAAGCGGAAATTGACTTCGCTGCGGAGCACGGGATCGAAGTCTCCTTGACCAAGCAGAGCCCCTACAGCATCGACGAGAATATGTGGGGCCGCTCGATCGAATGCGGAGTCCTCGAAGATCCCTGGAACGAACCTCCGTCCGACGCCTTCAAGCTCACGGTGGATCCGTGGAAAGCACCGGACGAGATGGAAACGATCGAAATCACCTTTGAAAAGGGGATTCCCGTGGCCCTGAACGGGAAAACGATGGGCGGGATCGAACTCATTCTTGCCCTGAACAAGGTTGCTGGGGCACATGGCGTCGGGCGGATCGACATGATCGAGGATCGCCTTGTGGGTTTCAAGAGCCGCGAGGTTTACGAGTGCCCCGCCGCCATCACACTCCTGCAGGCGCACAAGGCTCTTGAGACCTTGACGTTGAGCAAGGACCTCCTGACGACGAAAAAAGAACTCGAAACGAAGTACGCGGAACTGGCCTACGTCGGGTATTGGTTCTCGCCGTTGAAGGAAGCTCTCGACGTTTTCTTCGACCACACCCAGAAATGCGTCTCGGGGATCGTGAGGGTTCGGCTGTTCAAGGGACAGGCAGTCGTCGTCGGGATGAAATCCGCATCCTCCATCTATAAGCATAACCTGGCGACCTACTCCGAGGGAGATGCTTTCGACCACAAGGCAGCCGTCGGGTTCATCAAGATCTGGGGATTGCCGATCAAGACCTGGCGTCAGGCTCATCCGGTAGAGAATGTTCCCTCTTCGCCGAATTTGAAGGTTGTCGGCGAGGAATAGCGAAAACCCGCTTTTTCATTGGGGGACGGCGATTTTTCGCCGTCCCCCTTTTCGTTTCCTCAGAAGTGATAGGATAAAGAAGAACTCGTGAAAGGAAGTGCTGAGTTGTCCGGTGTTTCGGTTCTTTTAAAGCGGCAGGCTTTGGAGATCGCCCTGGAATCGTTGCGGGAGTGCGCCGCGGACCGCTTAGTGCGGGCGTATCTTGAAAAGCTGCAAACGACCTTTGAGGCGCCGGATTTTTTCCGCAGTTCTTCGAAGGTTTTTCTGATCGCAGCCGGGAAAGCTTCGTTGCCCATGGCGGCGGCTGCGGGGGAAATCCTGGGATGGCATCGTGTGGAAGGATTGATCGCTACAAGGAAAAGAGGGGGCATTGAACCGCACGGTTTGCCGCTTCAGGTGATCGAAGCGGGACATCCTTTGCCCGACGCGAAGTCCCTGCTTGCCGGCAACAAGGCCCTTGAGGAACTGAAAAGGCTAAAACCGGGTGTACCGGTCCTCTTTCTTATTTCCGGAGGAGCCTCGGCCCTCTTTGAAGCGCTTCCTGACGGCATCAGCCTGAAGTGCCTGAGAAGTCTGACAGAATCTTTGCTCCGTTCCGGGATTCCGATCGAAGAGATCAACGCCGTGAGAGTTGCGCTCTCGAATGTCAAGGGAGGAAGGCTCCTTGAGGCGGCCGGCGACAGAGAATGCCTAACGCTGATCCTTTCCGACGTCGTCGGGGAGCGGTTAGAGGCGATCGGATCAGGCCCTACCGTTCCACGATGCGACAATCTTTCGGAAAAGGCAATCGAAGTCCTGAAGCGGGTGGATCTTTGGGAAACCCTCGACCGTGCCCTAAAGGCCTTTCTCGAAACGAAGGCGGCAACCTGGAGCGGGGCGTCATCCTTTCCGAAAGCGAAAATCGAACTTGTGGGAAACAACCGAATCCTTTGCGAAACGGCGATCCGAAAACTGAAGGCCCTAGGTTTCAACACGCTCTTTCTGGGCTCAACTCTTTCCGGGGAAGCTAAGGAAACGGGGCGCCTGATGGCCGACTTGGCAAAAGAAATTATCGTTTCAGGAAATCCGGTAGCCACCCCGGCCGCGATTGTTTCGGGAGGCGAAACGGTCGTCACTCTGGGAAGGACCCCCTCGGGTGTGGGCGGGCCGAACCAGGAGGTTGCGCTTTCTTTTGCCATCGAGGCGGAAGGACTGTCGGACGCGGTATTGCTGTCCATCGATACGGACGGTTATGACGGAACTTCCGCTTATGCGGGCGGAATCGCAGATGGAAAGACCTTCGCCAGGATCTCGAAAAGTGGCATCCATCCGCGAAAAGAACTCGAAGAGCATAACGCCACGATCGCTCTTGAATCTGGCAGCGGATTGGTTGATACGGGAGATACGAACAATAACCTGAACGACTTTCGGGTTTTGCTCGTCGGGGCGCCAGCTCTTTGCAACGATGGAAAGGAGTGGAAATGTTGAAACCAAGAGTCTTTGTCTCGCGGAATATTCCGGAAGCCGGTCTTTCCCTCCTGTCGGACAAGGTTTTCCTGGAGGTCTGGAAGGGAGAGATCCCTCCGGGCAAGAAAATCCTGATCGAACAAGCTGAAAAATGCGAAGGATTCGTCGTGATTCCTGGAGATCCCGTCGATCGAGAGGTGCTTGCGGCGGGGCGGTCGCTAAAAATCGTCAGTTGTTATGCCGTAGGATTCGATTCGATCGATGTTGAGGCCGCGACAGAGCTCGGAATCATGGTGACAAACACTCCGGATGTTTTGACGGAAGCGACCGCTGATCTCGCTTTTGGGCTGCTCCTGTCGGCAGCCCGCCGCATCGTCGAAGGGGACAGGCTGGTCAGAAGCGGAAAATGGAATCAATGGGGTCCCCGGTTCATGCTCGGAAAGGATGTATCNGGTTCTATTCTCGGGATCGTCGGGATGGGAAGGATCGGCCAGGCTGTCGCCCGGAGGGCGAAAGCCTTCGGAATGGGAATCGTGTACCACGCACGGCACCGAAACGAAGTCGTCGAAAGGGAAATTGGTGCGCGCTATCTGGAGTTCGAAGCGCTTCTGGCTCTTTCGGACTTCGTTTCCGTTCATTGTCCGCTTGGGCCAACAACGGAAGGACTGATCGGAGAAAGGCAGCTACGGGCGATGAAGCCATCTTCGATTTTGATCAACACGAGCAGGGGGCGCGTCGTGGTCGAAGCGGACCTGGTGAGGGCACTTCAGGAAGGATGGATAGCGGGAGCCGGGCTGGATGTTTTCGAAAAAGAACCTCTTCCCGCCGAGCATCCCTTCTTCCTTTTGGAAAACGTTGTGGTTTGTCCGCACCTGGGAAGCGCAACGATTCGTACGCGGGATCAAATGGCCGTCCTCGCCGCGGAAAACCTTCTGGCAGCCTTGAGGGGGGAAAGACCGCTTCATCTCGTGAACCCTAAAGTTCAAAAAGGTTGACGAAGAGGTGCGACATGCTTGAAAGCCTGGATCTGGAAACGCACCTCGGCAAAAAAGAGTACGAGAATTCGATCGAAAGCCTTCATCGAGAACTGGGTGTATTGCAAAGAACCCTAAGGAGTCATGCTGTCCCGGTTCTTGTGGTCGTTGAAGGCTGGGAAGCGTCGGGAAAGGGGTACGTCATCAACGAGATGCTCCGCCCGCTAGATCCGCGAGGCTACGTCGTCCACAATGAAGCGGAGGAGGATCCTGAAGCCGCTCGATTTCCGTCTTTCAGAAGGTTTTGGAGAATGGTTCCCGAAGCGGGGAAAATTGTTTTCCTGAACCGAAGCTGGTATCGCCTCCTTTTCCGTGGAGAGACTCTCGATGATTCCGGGAAGAAAGCGCAATTTTTCGATAGAGCGGCGGGTTTTGAAGGGAACCTTCTTGCAGGTGGAGTTCGGATTTTAAGGCTGTTCCTCCATGTCGGAGAGAAGGAGCAAAAAAAGAGGATCGCGGCGTTGTTGAAAAATCCCTCCACCCGTTGGAGGGTTTCTGATAGCGACCTTGCTGAGAATCGAAACTACGAAAAAAACCTCGAGATATGGGAAGAGATTCTAAACCAATCCGACCATGCGGCTTCTCCATGGATCTGTATCCCGGCGAACGATCTGCAGGTTGCGGCAAAAAAGGCCCTGGCGATCCTCCAAAGCTTTTTCACGGAGTCTCTCGTTGCAGATCCGAAGACCGCTCCCCTTCCTTCTCATCATGAGGTCGCCTGCAGCGGCATTTTGAAAAGAGTTGGGATGGACCGATCCCTGACCAGCGAGGAGTACGGAAAGGAATTGCCCCGGCTTCAGGGGATGCTCCTGGAAAAACAATATGACCTTTTCCGGAAAGGGAAGGGGCTTGTCGTTCTCTTCGAAGGATGGGATGCCTCAGGAAAAGGGGGAGCAATCAAAAGATTGACACAGGGACTCGATCCTCGAGGCTATGTGGTTCATCCGATTTCTGCCCCGAACGAATTGGAAAAGGCGCATCCATACCTATGGAGATTCTGGACACGTCTTCCCGGCAAAGGCCATATCGCGATTTTCGATCGGAGCTGGTATGGCCGGGTGCTTGTCGAAAGAGTCGAAGGGTACTGTTCGGAAAGCGACTGGAGGAGAGCCTACTCCGAGATCAATGGAATGGAGCAGGAATGGGTCGAAAGCGGCTTCGGTCTCGTTAAATTCTGGCTTCATATCACGCCTGAAGAGCAGTTGAGACGCTTTCGAGAAAGGGAAGAAACGGATTACAAGAAATGGAAGATCACGCCCGATGATTGGAGAAACCGGCAGAAGTGGCCCGAGTACGAAGCCGCAGCGGAGGAGATGCTCTTGAGGACCAACCCGCCGGACGCGCCATGGACCATTGTCGAGGGTAACGACAAGCGTTTCGCTAGGGTAAAGGTCCTCAGAACGGTTCTCTCCGTGATGAAGTCGCTGCTTTGAGAAGGGGGCGGGCGGCGAATGGGTTTTCTTGAGCTGGTTGAAAAACGGGAAAGCTGTCGAAGTTTTCTGCGGGACCCCGTCGAGAGGGGAAAAATAGAGAGATGCCTTGAGGCGGCTCGTTTGGCTCCTTCGGCTTGCAACGGACAGCCGTGGAGGTTTGTTGTCGTCGAGTCCGAACCCCTGAAATCCACCCTTGCCGAAAGGGCATTTTCGGGGATCCACAAGATGAACGCCTTCGCGAAAGAAGCCCCCGTTCTTGTTGCGGTCGTAACTCTCCCGACACGGGCAGCGGCAACATTCGCGGGTTTGTTTCGCAGGTTTTCCTATCCGTTGATCGACATCGGGATCGCTTGTGAGCATTTCGTTCTTCAGGCGGCCGAAGAAGGACTTGGGACCTGCTGGCTGGGTTGGTTCGACGATAAGCCTGTCGGAAATCTGATTGGCCTGGGTTTTCGGGAGAAAGTCCATGTTCTGCTGGCAGTAGGGTATGGCAAGGATAAACGGCCGGCAGCGAAGATGCGTAAACCGTTGCGCGAAATGTCTGAATACCGTTGAAAAGGTTGCGGAACCTCGGACAAAGAGGGACGGCGAAAAGAGACCGTCGCCCAAACTTACGGAGGAGGCTAGAACGAATGAGAGAAAAGCTGAAAATCGACCCTGAAGTCATCGATGAAATAAACCGATACCTTTTAGATCCGGAAAACCCGCTGGTAAACGGAATTCTTGGTGTCATCGGGAAATACGGAACACCTGAACAGATCAATGCGAGGGCTGAGGAGGCGCGGAAGCTCCCCAATCTGGTGGGATCCCTGAAAAGGACAGGTTCGCCATATGTGAAGGATCTGGAGTGGTTGGAAGAAGCCCGAGACAAGGGAGCCTTTGTCGGGATCACGGAATTCAGGAAGAAGGTTCTTCCCCGCGAAGCGGCTTCAGGGGAATACGCGGAGGATCGGGCTGTTACGCTGGAAATCAGCGCCCTTCAATATTTCCCATGGCTGATCGAAGAAGCCCGGAGGGCCATCGAAAGGAAAGAACTGATGCCCGGCCGGTATATCCGGGTTCGGAAGATGGTGGAACAGGAGAACGACAACGGGGATATTCGCGCCATTGCGGCGGCCATGCAGATCATCGGGGCCAGTTACGTCGAAACGCTGGATACCAAGGGCACGGACGGTTCGAATGTTCACCTTGGAGGACCGGAAACAATCACGGGATATTTCGGCGGCATCGGCCAGCCGAACACGCACCCGCTTCTTTGGCTTGACGAATTTCTTTACTACTACACGACCTACGGGATCCAGCAGGTCCTGAACATCAACCCCGGGACCGTTCTCGTCGGTTATATCGCCCACAGGCTGGGGATCGATATGGGGTTCAAGATTTCCGTTTTCATGGGAAACGACAATCCCTACTCGATTCTCTGGACTCTTTTGACGGCTCGTCTGCTCAGCAGGGCGGACGGGTCGACGCCGCTCATGGGTTTCAACGTGAGCAATTCGATTGATGCGGAGTCTCTCCTCGTCTCGGCGGAGGTCAGGCGCAAGCTGGGTTTCGAAAGCGATGTCCGAATCGAGCACCATGTGACCGAGACCTATCGAAGCATCGTCAGGCAACCCTATTGTCGCCGTGAAGATGTTTTGAAGCTCGCCGAAAAGATCCCGAACATTTCTGCCAAGCATGAGGGCGGAGATGTAGAGGATGAAAAACTACGGAACCATCCCTCCGATATTCTGGATTATTTCAGGGAGAAGAGCGAAGTGTGCGAGTCGAATGAAATGGATCTGCTTCTCGCGAACTACCTCGATAAGCACGCTGCCGTCAACCGGACGGCGGAAGCCTTGACTCGAAAAGGACTCTCCTTTGTCGCAGCGAGGCTTCTCCATAGACGATAGGAACAAAAGCGGGAAGAGGGATTCGAGCCCAGGCAGGGCTCGAATCCCTCTTCCTCTTCGTCTTCCGATTTGCCTTTAAAAAGCTTCAGGAGGGGCGACCGGAAGGCCTTCCAGGTCCTTGCGGTCTTCTCGGGTTTTCCCGCTTGCGGCCCGATGGTAAGCTTCAAGTCGCTTCAGAAGATCCCCGTCCGAGAGCGCGAGTATCCTCACCGCCAAAAGTGCGGCGTTTTTCCCCCCATCGATCCCGACTGCTCCAACCGGTACGCCGGGAGGCATCTGCGCTACGGCGAAAAGGGCATCTTCCCCGCCGAGCGTCCCGGACGAAACGGGTATCCCGATGACGGGCAGTGAAGAATGTGCCGCAAGAACGCCGGGGAGAGCTGCTGAAAGGCCGGCTATTCCCACCAGGACTCGCAGCCCTCTTCCCCCTGCCTTACGGGCATAGGCGGCGACGTCTTCAGGTGTCCTGTGTGCGGATGCGACCGTAATCTCATAGGTGACGCCCAACTCGACGAGCGTCTCGGCGACCTTTTTCCCCACGAAGAGGTCCGATTTCGAGCCGAGGACGATGCCGACTACCGTTTCGGGCATACTCTTTCCCTCCTTTACCGACATTTCTGCCANAGGCGGTAAACCGGCCTTTGCAGAAATGTCGGTTCGGTAAAAAACGTCGGTGAAACCGATCGCCGAAGCGGCCGCGTAGGCCTTTTCCTTCGCGGAATCGAGGGTTTCCGACCTGCCGACGACCGTGAGGACTCTGCCTCCTGAAGTGACAAGGCCATGCAGAGGATCCATCTTCGTTCCGGCCTGAAAGACAAGAACTCCGCTTCTTTTCTCGGCCTCCTCGATGCCGAGAATACGATACCCTTTCCCGAAGTCTCCCGGGTAGCCCCNCGAGGCAAGAACAACTCCCACGGCGCATTCCTCGGGCTGGCCCCAGGCGATTTGGTCAAGGCGTCTCTCGCAGGAAGCTTCGACGACCTCACCCCAGTCTCCGGGAAAAGCGGCCAGGACAACCTGTGCTTCGGGGTCGCCCAGGCGGACGTTATATTCGAGGACACGGCAATTTCGTTGGCTGTCAACCATCAATCCCGCATAAATGATCCCTCTAAAATCGATTCCTTCTGATTCGAGGCCGTTTATCGTCGGCAAAAGGATCGTGCGGTCAATTGTTTCAAGGAGAGCGGCGTCGGCCCAGGGGACGGGGGAATAGGCTCCCATGCCTCCGGTGTTCGGGCCTTTGTCTCCGTCGAAAATCCTCTTATGGTCCTGGCTCGACGGGAGTTGCCTGATCGTTTTTCCGTCGGTTACCGCGAGGACCGTCATCTCTGTTCCCGGCAGGTAATCTTCGATGACAAGCGTTTTCCCGGCATCTCCAAGCTCTTCCTCGACGAGAAGGGAGCGACAAACCTGCAGGGCTTCTTCCAGCGTTTCGGGAAGAAAGGCACCTTTGCCCGACGCGAGGCCGTCCGCCTTGACGACGTACGGAGCTTTTCTTTTCCTCAGGGCTGCCTCCGCTTCATCCATTTGCTGGACGATGTCAAAAGGTGCGGTTGGAATTCCGTAGCGTTTCATGAATTGTTTTGCGAAGGACTTGCTTCCCTCAAGGCGGGCCCCGTCCCTGCCTGGACCGAAGACGGATATTCCGGCTTCTCGCAGCGAATCCGCCACGCCTGCGACAAGGGGGGCTTCCGGCCCGACGACAACATGGTCGGCACCGGTGGCCTCGAGGAGTTTGAAAACAGAGGCGGAATCACACGGATCAATCGAGTGACATGCGGCAAGTCTCGCGATACCGGGATTTCCTGGTGCCGCGAAAAGCGCCTCGACCTTTTTCGATTTCTTCAGGGCCCAGGCGATCGCATGTTCTCGACCGCCTCCCCCGAGGAGGAGTATTTTCAAAGGTATCCCCTCCCTGCCTAATGGCGGAATGTTCTACGACCGGTGATAAAGAGAGAGATCCCCAACGACTGAGCAGCCTCGAAGACCTCATTGTCGCGAATCGACCCGCCGGGCTGAATGATCGCGCCGATTCCCGCAGAAGCGGCAAGCTCGATACTGTCTGCGAACGGGAAGAAAGCGTCGCTTGCTAGGACCGCACCTTTTGCGGACGCTCCCGCTTTGCCGAGAGCCCATTGGACGGCGTCGACACGGCTTGTAAACCCGCGCCCGATTCCCAGGGTTTTTCCTCCCGAAGCGACCACGATCGCGTTGCTTTTGCTCAACGCACAGCTTTTCCAAGCGAAAAGGAGGTCATTCCACAAATCGGGCCTGGGAGTTCCAACCCATTTCCCGTTCTTTTCGTCCGGCAGCGGAGCGATCGTGTCTTCCTGGACGAGCATGCCGCTCCAGGTTCCCGTGTATTGGAACGGAGTCACACGCCCGCCCTCCCAATGGATCACTCGCAGGTTGGGCCGTGAGGAAGAAAGGAACTCGACCACGCCGGCGGCAAAGGAAGGGGCAACCAGGACCTCCGTAAAATTCGCCGCGATCCGCTCGGCGGTTTTCATGTCCAATTCCCTTGTCAAGCCCACAATCCCGCCGAAAGCCGAAACCGGGTCGCATTCAACGGCGTTCATGTAGGCTTTTTCGAGGTCGGCTCCCAGTGAGATGCCCGAAGGGGTCGTGTGCTTGATGACGACAACGGCGGCTTCGTCATTGAACAGAGCGCAGCTTCTCAGTGCGGCGTCGAGATCCAGGATGTTGTTATAGGACATCTCTTTCCCCGCAAGCTGCTTCCAGGGGATGTCCGTCAGCGGGGGTAGAGCGAGTGTCGCCTCCTGGTGCGGGTTTTCCCCGTAACGAAGGGAGAGGGCGGGTGTCAGAACAAGAGGAATCTTTTCGTCGAGCCCGCTGCTTTTTCCGACCTCCCGGGAAATTCCGGCGCAGATGGAGGCGTCGTATGAGGCGGTTGCGGCAAAACCCTTTAGGGCAAATTCCTGTCGGGTTTTCAGCGAAACATTCCCTTCATTCGCGAGTTCATCGAGGGCTTTCCCGTAATCGGACGGGTCCGTCAGGAGTATGACCTGGTGGTAGTTTTTCGCAGCCGCCCGGATGAGAGTCACGCCCCCGATATCGATGTTCTCGAGAAGGGTTTCCAGATCGGCACCCTTGCGCGAAACAGCTTCAAAGGGGTATAGGTTGCAAACGACCATGTCGATCAAAGGGATGCCGAATCGTTCGACGTCGTTCAAATCCTCGTCGAAGTGCCGGCGAGCCAGAATGCCGCCGAATATGGATGGGTGAAGTGTTTTCACTCGCCCCCCGAGCATATGGGGATACCCCGTCAAATCCGCCACTTCCTTGATTTCCAGACCGGCAGACCTGAGGGCTTTGGCTGTACCCGAACTTGAGATGATTTCCCAACCGGCTTCGGACAGCCCCTTCGCGAGATCTACAACCCCCGCCTTGTCCCAGACGGAAATGAGTGCCCGTTTTTCGCTCATTTGATCGATCTCCTTTCGGGAATTCGGATNTATCCCTTTAAAAATGTCTCTCAGAGTTACCCAGTAAAGGCCGTGCTCGATTTCGTGCACCCGTGATTCCAGCGACTCGATCGATTCCCCCGTTCTGATGGGTAACGCCTCCTGAGCGAGAATGGGGCCGTGGTCGACCTTTTCATCAACAAGATGAACCGTCACTCCCGTAATCTTCACTCCATGGCGCCATGCCTGTCCGATCGCATCCACGCCGGGGAAGGCGGGGAGCAGGGAGGGGTGGATATTGACGATTTTCCCCGGATACGCGGAGACGAACGCCGGCGAGAGAACCTTCATGAATCCGGCGAGAATGATCCACTCGACACCGGAAGCGTTCATGTCTTTACGCATCGCTTCTTCGCAGGCGAATCGGCCTTTTTCCCGATAAGGGTAGGTCTTTGTCCGGACGCCGAGTGCGGAGGCCTTTTCAAGCCCCGGCGCGTCTGGATTGTCGCTCGCGACGAACGCAACCTCTCCAGGCAGTTCCCCGGATCGAAACCGCTCGATGAGCGCGAGCATATTCGTCCCATGACCCGAAATCAGTATGGCGACGCGGGGGGTCATCTGATTTCTCCAACGAGAAGCGGCGATTCCCCTTCGTTCTCCAAGGCAAAAAGGAGGGTTTCCAGATTTTCGGGAGCCGTGACGAGGGAAAAGCCGATTCCGAGATTGAAAACACGCCTCATCTCGTCTTCCGGCACTCCCGATTCCCGGAGGATCGAAAAGACTTTTCCGGGGGTCCATGCCTCGAAATCGATTTCGATCGTGCGCCCTTCAGGCAGGATCCTCGCGATATTTTCTTCAAGCCCGCCGCCGGTGATATGAGCCATTCCCTTGACCACACCCGTCGATGCCGCCTTTAAAGCCGGCCGGACATAAAGCTTCGTCGGTGCCAGAAGCATTTGCCAAAGCGGTTGTTCGCAGCCCGGCAGGGCGGAAAAAAGGATTCCGGGGTCTTTCCCCTCAAGCAGCGCCTTCCTGACGAGGGAAAAGCCGTTGCTGTGCAGGCCTGAGCTTGCCAGTCCAACGATGAGGTCGCCCGAACGGATCGATTTCCCGTCGATCAGTGACGATTCGTCGACAATACCGACTGCGAAACCCGCGAGGTCGAAGCCGTCGGACGGATACACACCGGGCATTTCCGCCGTTTCTCCTCCAAGCAGGGCACAACCGGATTCCCTGCAGGCTTCATGGATCGAACGGACGACCGGTTCGTAGGATTCGACATCAAGATGCCCGCAGGCCAGGTAATCGAGAAAAAAGAGAGGTCGAGCACCGCAGGTGACAAGATCGTTGACGCTCATCGCAACGAGGTCCTGCCCAAGGAATTCCAAATGCCCGCAGGATTTCGCAATTTCCATCTTCGTTCCCACGCCGTCACAGCAGGCCGCCAATAGGGTTCCACCCTCGAGACGATAAAGTCCGCTGAAGCCTCCGATCCCTCCGACCACCCTCGCGTCCGGGTTTTTTCCCGTAATGGCCTTTATCCTTTCAACGAAGAGGTTGCCCCGGTCGATGCTGACTCCCGAGTTTTCATAGGTCAGTCCCATCTTCGTCCCCTCCCTGGAGATAATCACCGGTAAAGCAGGCGGTGCAAAGCTCACAACTCGGTCTCCCAATGGCCGCGACAAGGTCTTCGGGTGACATGTAGGCCAGAGAGTCCGCACCGACCATCTTCTCGAGGCTCGGAACGTCCAATTGGGCCGCCGCCAGTTCTTCGCACGTTGGAGTGTCGATCCCATAATAACAGGGGAAACGGACTGGAGGAGAGGCGATTCGGAGGTGTACCGCCGAGGCTCCGTTTTCACTCATCATGTTCACGATCCGACGAGCGGTTGTCCCGCGAACGATCGAATCGTCCACGACGACAACCTCTTTGTTTTCCAACAGCTCCCGGATCGGATTGAGTTTGATCCGAACGCCGAGGTTTCGGACAAGGTCGGTCGGTTGGATGAAAGTCCTGCCGACGTAACGGTTCCTGACGACGGCGATCTCGAAGGGTTTCCCGGAAGCTTCCGAATAACCGAGCGCCGCAAGCGTTCCGCTATCCGGCATGCCGGTCACGAAATCGGCGGTAGGGCACGGAGCTCCGCTGGCCAACCGTTCCCCGAGTGCTTTCCTGACCTTGTAGACCGATTTGCCGTCGATGATGCTGTCGGGTCTTGCAAAATAGACGTATTCGAAGGAGCAGGCGTAGTGGCGCTTCGTCTTGGCCGGAATCCGAACAGACTTCATGCCGGTTTCATCGATCACGACGATTTCGCCAGGTTCGACGTCCCTGATGAGCCGGGCTCCGACGATATCGAGGGCGCAGGTTTCGGAGGCGACATAGGTGATATCGTCCCTTTCCCCCAAAACGAGCGGTCGGAAACCCCAGGGATCCCTGGCGGCGATTAGCCTCTTGCCTAGCATCACGGAGAGACTGTAGGCTCCCCTGAGTCGCCTGAGCGAATCGACAAGGGCATCCAGGGGGGGTTTATGCGATTGGTGCGCCATCAAATGAATGATGACCTCGGTATCGGTCGTGGATTGGAAAATGGCCCCGCGATTTTCCAGGTAGCGCCGGATGCCGTCCGCGTTCGTCAGGTTCCCGTTATGGGCGATCGCGATCGGGCCGCGGGAGTATTTCGCAGCCAACGGTTGCGCATTGGCCAGCAACGATTCGCCGGTTGTGGAGTAGCGCACGTGACCGATCGCGCAGCCTGCCTTGATCGAGGCGAGTTTCTTCTGGTCAAGTGCAATGTGGACGAGCCCCATGCCTTTCAGGCTGTGGATGTTTTCCTCGCCGTTGATCCATGAGATTCCCGCCGACTCCTGGCCGCGGTGCTGCAGGGCGTATAGCCCGAGGTAGACATCTTCAAGGACGGATTTGCCTGAAGAAGAGAAAGCCCCGAAAACGCCGCACATGTCCTAGGCTCCTTTCCAGGCTTTCGAAATCATTTGGACGGGAACGGGTTCGGACCCGGGAAGGCGCAGCTCCGAACCGCCGACAACGCCGATCGGTCTCAGCGGGAAGCCTCTCCATATCTGCAGGAATTCAGGGATTTTCGTCGCGGGCACGGCGTAAAGTGCACGTGCGCCCCCTTCGGCGAAGAAAGCGGCAACGGAATGAGTGGGCGTATCGAGAAGAACTTCCGCTCCAAGTCCCGAGAGGATGGATTCCTTGCAAAGCGCGATTCCCAAACCGCCGCCCAGGAGGGGGTTTGCGCTATCGGCTAAGTTTCTCTCCGAGGTCAGGAGGGCTCTTACCATGAAATCTCTCTCCATCTCCGGCGCAGGCGGCAATGGGCGGCCGTTGAGCCTGCCGAGGAAGTTCACCTGGAAATGGGATCCCGGTATCGAAGCGTTGTCGATTCCCGCGACGAAGAGGTGATCCCCTTCTTTCCAATTTCCCGGAAGAAGGGGCTTCCTGCCTGCATCGAGAAGCCCTACCGAGCAAACAAGCGGGGTCGGAAGAATGGATAAACCGGCGCTTTCATTGTAAAGGCTGACATTGCCCGACACGACGGGGCAGAGGAGATCGGTGCAGCAGGCCGCGAGGCCCTTCACCGACTCCTGGAATTCCCAGTATTGTTCAGGGTTTTCCGGCGAAGGGAAATTGAGGCAGTTCGTCATTCCGAGGTGGCGTGCTCCGGTGATCCAAAGCGGCCTGAGGGAACGGGCCATCGTTTCGTATCCACCCCTGTACGGGTCCAGGTAACAGGCCCAAGGGAGAGCTTCCATCGTCATGGCTGCGATATTTCCGTTTTCCTTTATCCTGACGAGGCTAACGGGAGCACCGGGTCCCTGGACGGTGTTCACCTGAACCATACTGTCGTACTGTTGCGTGATCCAGGATTTTTCCCTCAAGGAAGGGGAGGAAAGGAGCTTGAGCAGAGGCAGGACAAGATCTTTCGGCAATTCGGCTTCGTCGAATTCGAAGGTTTGCCGGTTTACGAGGTCCTTCGGTTTCGCGGCCGGCCATGCGATTTCGGGACAGCCTCCTCCGATCAGCGATGCGGGCAAGTCAACGCGGATCCTGCCGCCCTTTTCGAGAATAAACCGGTCACCTTCCACGGTTTCCCCGATGACCGCGCAATCGAGATCCCATTTTTCACCGAGAGCGAGCACAGATTTCAGTTTTTCCGGCCGCACGATCAGGAGCATCCTTTCCTGGGATTCCGAAAGGGCGATTTCCCAGGCCTCCATGTCGGTTTCCCGCAAGGGGACCTTATCCAGGTCGAGGATCATCCCGACGCCGCTCTTTGCCGCGATTTCGCTGGCGGAAGAAGTGATGCCCGCGGCTCCCATGTCCTGCATGCTTGCCACAAGGTCCTTTTCGAGTGCTTCAAGGCAGGCTTCGATAAGGAGCTTTTCCACAAACGGGTCGCCGATTTGGACCTGCGGCCGGCTGGCCTTCGTGTCTTCGCCCAGTTCCGCGGAGGCAAAAGCGGCTCCGCCGATTCCGTCCCGTCCGGTTTTCGAACCCAGAAGGACAACCAGGTTCCCCGGTTCCGCGGTCTGAGAGCTGACGATCGAATCGGAAGCCACAAGGCCCATGCAAAAGGCGTTGAGGAGAGGATTCCCCTCATACCTTTCATCGTAAAGCGTCTTCCCACCAACGGTCGGAACACCTACGCAATTCCCGTATCCTCCTACTCCCTTGACAATTCCGTCCGAGAGGAAACGGGTTTTGGGTGAATCCGCCTTTCCGAAAAACAATCCGTCAAGCGATGCCATGGGCCGTGCGCCCATGGCGAGAATATCCCGGATGATCCCACCCACGCCGGTTGCAGCTCCCTGGTAAGGTTCAACGGCGGAGGGATGGTTATGACTTTCGACCTTGAACGCCAGTCCCCATCCTCTGCCGGCATCGACAACACCGGCATTTTCTCCGACTCCTTTCAGGACTGCGGGCCCGTTTTTCGGGAAAAGGCTCAAAAGCGGCCTGGACGATTTATAGGAACAATGTTCCGACCACATGACGCCAAAAATCCGAAGTTCCGCCTCATTCGGCTCGCGCCCCAGTTCGCGGCGGATGATTTCGATCTCCACGTCGCGCAGTCCGGCCTTTCGGTAATCCAACTAGCCCAACCTCCCTTCGAGCCAGGACTTTATCGAAGTCCACATTCCCAGTCCGTCTGCGCCCCCGAGTAGGCTCTCGCTGGCCCTTTCGGGATGGGGCATCAGGCCAAGAACGTTCCCGTGGCGATTGACGATGCCGGCGATTCCGTTCAGGGCACCGTTCGGGCTTTGATCGGCACCGGCGGATCCGTCGAGTGCCGCATAGCGGAAAACGACCTGCCCGTTCGCTTCCAGTTCCGAAAGTTCCTTTTCAGGGAGGAAGTATAGCCCTTCGTGATGGGCGATCGGGAACTGCACGATTTCCCCCTTTTTGAAGCAATTCGTAAAGGGTGTGTCATTCCTCTCCACGCGGAGAAGACAGCGCCTGCAAATGAACTCCAGGGAGCTGTTCGCCAGGAGAGCCCCCGGCAAAAGCCCGGTTTCGGTCAAAACCTGGAAACCATTGCAGATTCCCAGAACCAGTCCTCCGCGTTCCGCGTGGCCTCGAACCGCGTCGATGATCGGGGATCGGGCAGCCATCGCACCGCAGCGGAGGTAATCGCCGTAGGAAAACCCTCCGGGCAGGACGACAAGGTCTGTATTCTCGGGCAGACTCGATTCCTTGTGCCAAACGGCACGAGTCGGAATAAGTGAAACTTTTTCCAGGGCATGGATCACGTCGCGGTCGCAATTGCTCCCTGGGAAAACGACAACCGCGGCGTTCATCCGATGGCCTCCAGTGTGAGAGATCGGGTCTCGATCAGCGGGTTGACGAGGAGTTCTTCACACATGGTCTCGATCCGGTTTTCCGCTTCCTCTCGAGAGCTGGCCTCAAGAGAAATCACAATGGACTTTCCGATTCGGACATCCTCAACACCTTGAAACCCGATGTTCTTGAGGCTGACTCGCACGGCCTTCCCCTGTGTGTCGAGGACCCCTTCCTTCAAGGAAACCAGCACGTGTGCCCGGAATTTCATCTTTATTCCTCCTTCCCGCTCAGNCCTCTTCCAGATCTCGCGATATGCCCCCAGGACATCTCCAAGGTCTTTTCGGAAACGGTCCTTGTCGAGGCGTTTCCCGGTTTCAGAATCCCAGAAACGGCAGGTGTCCGGCGAGATTTCATCGGCAAGGAGAACCTTGTCGTTCGAATCGCGGCCAAACTCCAGCTTGAAGTCGACAAGCACGATTCCCTTGCCGATGAAGAGATCCCGGAGGACTTCATTTACCGCCAGGCTTTTTTCCTTCATGGCATCGATCTCGTCCTGGGTTGCCCAATCGAAAAGAAGCGCGTGATCTTCCGTGATCAAAGGGTCACCAAGAGAATCGTCCTTCAGGTAGAACTCGATGAGGGGGCGGGGCAACTTGATCCCTTCCGCTACACCGAGTCGCTTGCAGAGCGTACCGGTCGTAATGTTTCGGACGACGACCTCTATCGGTAGAATCCGCACTTTCTTCACAAGTTGGTGGTTGTCGTCGACAAGTTCCATGAAATGGGAAGGGATGCCCTTTTCCGCGAGGTAACCAAAAAGCCATGCGCTGATGAGGGTGTTGTAGCGTCCCTTGCCTTCCATCTCGGCCTTTTTCTGGGCATTGAAGGCGGTCAGGCTGTTTTTGTACTCGATCAGGAGAACTTCGGGATTCGCGGTTTCGAACATCCTTTTGGCTTTTCCCTCATAAAGCATCTTTCCGGTTTCCATCATTTCGACCTCCCGAACCTAGAATGCTGACATTATCGCCCCATCGGAAAAATAATTCAACCCTATGCATCTCTTTAAGTTCCTAGATCGTATTATTTTCAGGGAGCAGTGGCGGAAGACAGACCGGAAGGGTACACTATTGCTTCGTAATGAGAGAAATGGGGGAGACTATCCATGTTGATGAGCATGACGGGTTTTGGAAGGGCATCGCAGAAAAGCGCGCTGGGCCATTTCGTGGCGGAGATTTCGAGCGTCAACCACCGCTTTCTCGAAGTGTCCGTTAGGGTTCCGCGCGAACTCCTGAGTTTTGAAACGGCGATACAGCAAAAGATACGTGAAAAAGCACGCCGGGGAAAGGTCCAGGTTCGCTTCGAGGCGGCATGGGCGCCGGAAGTCCGGATCCAGGAACTGAAAGAGGAGGTGCTTGAATCCTACCTTCGGAAACTGGATGCCTTTTACGAAAAAATAGGCAGAAGAGGAACTGTCGATCCGGCGGTTCTTCTGTCGCTGCCGGGTGTGTTTGAAGCCCCGACCCAGGATGAGGCTTCCTGGCGGGAAGAATTGGAAAAGATCGTCGATTCCCTTCTCGATGAAGCTTCGAAAAACTGGATCGCCATGCGGAAACAGGAAGGGGAACACTTGCAGGAAGCCATCCTTGAACAATTGGATCTCCTCGAGAAACTGGCGGAAGAAATGCGGACCGCGGCGGAGGCCGCAAAGGAAGAGGCCGTGGAAAACCTGAGGAAGAGGGTTATGGAGGTCATGTCCCTTTCGGAGGAAGCCGTGAAGGAACAAAGACTGGCGCAGGAAATCGTTCTTCTTTCGGACCGTTGGGATGTTTCCGAGGAATCAACCCGTCTCCGCAGTCATCTACAGAAATTCAGGGAGTCCCTTCAGAGCCGCGAAGCGGTAGGCCGCAAACTCGATTTCCTAGCCCAGGAAATTCACCGAGAGCTGAATACCCTCGACTCGAAAGTGTCCGCGGCGACTGTCCGGTGGATGGCGGTGGAGGGCCGCACGACCCTGGAAAAGATTCGTGAACAGATCCAGAATATCGAGTAATCGAATGAACGAGGAGAGCGAACCGGCAGGAGGGGGCCCATGAAACGCGAACGGATTAGAAATTTTTGCATCATTGCCCACGTCGACCACGGCAAGTCGACTTTGGCGGACCGTCTCCTCGAAATTACCGGAACGGTCGACTCGAGGTCCATGCGGGCCCAATACCTGGACACTCTGGACCTCGAAAGGGAACGCGGGATCACGATCAAATCCGTTCCCGTGAGAATGAATTACACGACCCCCGATGGAACCGAGTATATTCTGAACCTCATCGACACTCCCGGGCATGTCGATTTCAGCTATGAAGTGTCTCGTTCCCTCGCAGCCTGCGAAGGAGCCCTTTTGGTCGTCGATGCCGCACAGGGAGTCGAAGCACAGACGGTCGCCAACGCCTATATGGCTGCAGAACAGGGACTGGAACTGATTCCGGTGATCAACAAGATCGACCTCCCCTCGGCTCAGCCTGAAGAGGCCAAAAGAGAACTTGAGGAGATCATCGGCGTCGACTCGCATGAAGCGATTCTTTCCAGCGCCAAGGAAGGAAGGGGGGTAGCGGAGATCCTGGAAAGGATCGTCAGGGATATCCCCGTTCCGAAGGGCGATCCCGAAGCCCCTCTGCAAGCCCTGATCTTTGATTCGGTTTACGACAACTACCGGGGCGTCATCTGCTATATCCGCATCGTGAACGGGCGCCTGAAGGCAGGACAGGCGATCCGATTCATGGCAACCGGCAGGGAGTGCCAGGCCGAGGAGGTCGGAGTGTTCAAGCCGGGCATGACCTCGGTCGACGAACTTGAAGCGGGAGAGGTCGGATATCTTTCGGCAAGCATCAAGACCATACACGAAGCCCAAGTGGGCGACACGATCACCGATGGGGGCCGTCCTGCGACTGCGGCGCTGTCGGGATACAAAAGAGTGAAATCGGTGGTTTTTTGCGGGTTTTACCCCGTCGAGAACGAGGACTACCCGCAACTCAGAGATGCCTTGGAAAAACTGCAGCTAAACGATTCCGCGATTCAATTCGAGCCTGAAACTTCCTCGGCTTTGGGATTCGGATTCAGATGCGGTTTTCTGGGCCTCCTTCATATGGATATCGCGCGGGAAAGGCTGATCAGAGAGTTTGATGTCGATCTCGTTGCAACCGCGCCGAACGTTGTCTATCAGATCGTCCGGCCGGGGGGAGAAATCCTGGAGGCACACAGGCCTTCCGATTTCCCGGAAGCCGGGCAGATCGAAGAAATCCGGGAGCCGTATATCCGCCTTACGATTTTCGTTCCTTCAGAATATGTCGGCAAGGTCATGCAGCTCTGCCAGGACAAGCGAGGAATCTTCCATGCAATGGATTACATCACACCGGAAAGACTTCGGCTTTCTTACATCCTGCCTCTTGCGGAATTCATCGTCGATTTCCACGACAAACTGAAATCGACCACGCGCGGTTATGCCTCGCTCGATTACGAGCAGGTCGGATTTCGCGCCTCCGAACTCGTCAAGGTCGATGTACTCGTGAACCAGGACCCGATCGATGCCTTTTCCTTCATCTGCCACAAGGATGCCGCCTATCACCTGGGCCAGGCGGTTGTCCGGAAACTGAAGGACTTGATTCCGCGCCAGCTTTTCGAAGTTCCGATACAGGCCGCAATCGGGAAAAAGGTTGTGGTGCGCCAGAATGTGAAGCCTTTGCGGAAGGACGTGCTGGCAAAATGTTACGGCGGGGACATCACGAGGAAAGAGAAGCTTCTGGAGAAACAGAAGGAAGGCAAGAAAAAAATGAAGCAGATCGGTCGGGTTTCGATTCCACAGGAGGCCTTTCTTGCCTATCTCAATATCGGGAAGGACGAAGAGGATTAGAATTCGGTCTATCCTGCTATTTGCACGTCCCGTTCTGCAGGAGGAAATGCCGCTATTGCGCCTTTTACAGCCAGCAGCCGAAGCAGCAGGACGTTGAGCGTTACCTGAAAGCACTCCGCCTGGAGGTTTCGTCCTGGAAACGGGATATGGGGACGAAGCCTGTCGTCGATTCCCTTTATATTGGAGGNGGAACGCCGACTTGCCTGACTCCGGAGGAGTGGACAATCCTCATCGAAATCCTCGAAAACGGCCTCTCCTTTTCCGAGGGCGCGGAGGTGAGCGTTGAAGCCAACCCGGATTCCCTTCATCCCCGGCATCTCGAACTCTGGCGATCCTGGAGGATTGGCCGGATCAGCCTCGGGATCCAGAGCTTTTCNCCCTTGAACCTGCAGTGGTTGGGGCGCCTTCATGATGAGAAGCAGGCGGTTTCGGCTCTGGAACTCTGCGCGAACAGAGGTTTTGCCGTCAGCGGAGATCTGATTTTCGGCATCCCTGGGCAGAAACTGCATTCCTGGCATGATGATCTGCGGGTCCTGACGCGTTTTGCCGGGCACGTGTCGGTCTACCAGCTCACCGCTGAACCTGGCACGCCGCTTGAAGGGGAGACCGTCGCGACGCAGGCACAGGGCTACCCCTTTTACCGATTCGCCCAGTGGTATCTTGCCCGAAAGGGGTATCTCCAATACGAGGTTGCCAGTTTCGCCAAAACTGGACAATGGTGCAGGCATAATCTTTCCTACTGGAGCCAGGGAAATGTGCTCGCCCTTGGTCCTTCCGCCTGNGGGTACCTTGACGGATTGCGCTACCGGAATGCGGGAACACTGGCCGATTACCTNGCGGCAGGAAAATGAACAGCGCTGGGAATGGACGGAAAGCTTGTACGGAGAAAAAAGGCCAGAGAAGCGGCGATTCTAGCCCTCAGGACGAGATGGGGCATACGCTGGCGATTTTTCCGGAGGCGTTTCGGAGTTGAAATAGCGGGGAAAATCGGTGGAATCCTTGAGGGACTTCCCCGGGATCTTTTTGTGAGGAAAAACGGTTGCATCTCCTTTTCACAGAAGGGGTTCCGGTTGGCCAATTCGATCTGGGAGCGCCTCGTCTAGGGGGAGTAAAAATGGATGTCGTCCTATTCAACGTTCCTGAAGACGCTGCAGACGACCTTGCGGAAAGGATCCTTGGACTTGTCGCGTCTGTTTCTGGAGAGGGTTCTCCCGGTTTCGAAACGCCGGTTGACTCTTCCCTGCTTTCCGGCCTTGGCTTCCTCGAGTCACGGAGGGAAGTTTTCCCTGAAGCCGGGAACCTCGGTTTAGTCCGCCTCTATGAAGCGAATGACCCCGCTGGCCGGAGACTGTTGCTTGCGGGAGAAAAGCTTTCGATTCTTCTTCCCGGTGTGGTCGAAATCCTGCGGGTCGGAGGAGTGAGCGTGCATGGCCAGAGCCCCTCGGGATTGCTCCCCGGTGAGGAGGGTGGTCGCTCATCGGTATGGCGTTCCCGGGTTGGATTCTGCTTTTTGATCCCGAGAGCACAGCCGTCCAAAAGAACGAGTTCGACGAAAACGTGACGATCATGAGCATACCGGCTCCCCCCGGGTGTCACCTTGAAAGCCTTGCGCCGACGGAATCGACGCCGGAAGCGATGGGGATTCTCATCCGCCACCTGCTGCCGTTGCTTTCCTGCGGAGACAATGGAGAAAACGGCACCCCCGTCAGCTGAAGGGCAGTCTGGATTATGATAGGTTCATTCAGACGGAAAAGGGGTCGAAAACCATGGATGAACGGATAAGGAGTTGTTGAGACGGATTCCTTCGATGGAAGTCCTGTTGTCTGAAAGCTGGATCGCCCGCTACGAAGAAAAAGTCGGCCGGCGGGCGGTAAAAGGAGTGTTTTCGGACATCATCGGAGAAATCCGAAATCCCTGCTTAAGNGGCAATCCCGTTTCGACCGATATCGACCATATTCGGACACTAGCCGGGGACAGGCTGTCAAAGGTCGCCTCGGCCAGCCTCGTTCCCGTTGTCAACGCAACCGGTGTCGTCATCCATACGAACCTCGGCCGATCCTGCCTCTGCGACTCTGCAGTAAAAGCCGTTCAGGAATGTGCCTCGTCCTACAGCACGCTGGAATTCGACCTAGGATCCGGTGATCGCGGACAGCGAAACAACCATGTCGAATGGCTCCTCTGCCAAGTGACGGGGGCGGATTCCGCGCTCGTCGTCAACAACAATGCCGGTGCGGTGATTCTCTGTCTCTCGGCGCTATCAGCGGGAAAAGAATCGATAGTGTCTCGCGGGGAACTCGTCGAAATCGGGGGGTCATTCCGGATTCCCGACATCATGACGGCCTCAGGGACGCACCTTGTCGAAGTTGGGACGACAAATCGAACACATCTTCGCGATTATGAGGCGGTGATCTCTGAAAACACCGCCATGATCCTGAAGGTCCATCCCTCTAATTTTCGTATCGTCGGTTTTCAATCGGAAGTATCACGAGAAGATCTCGCCGCGCTCGCAAGAGAAAAGGACCTCATCTTCATGGAAGATCTCGGCAGCGGTTTCCTCATGGACCCGGAGAGTTTTGGACTGCGCGGGGAAATATCCGTACGGGATTCCGTCATGGCCGGAGTGGATCTTGTGACGTTTTCCGGGGATAAGATGCTCGGAGGGCCACAGGCCGGCATCATCGCGGGGAGACCCCAGCTCATCGCGAAATTACGGAAACATCCGCTGATGAGAGCCTTGAGACCCGACAAGATGACCCTTGCGGCCTTGGAAGCGACTTTACGGGAAATTCTCTCGGGGAATGAGAAAGAAATCCCGACGGTCGGGATGATTTCGATCGCCCCTGAGGCCCTAAGGTCGAAAGCAATTCGACTTTGCCGGCTTTTGAGGCGATCCTGCCCTGAGTTCTCGTTTTCNGGTCGTTGGCGTACAGGATGCCGTGGGAGGGGGAAGTTATCCGGAAATTCCCCTGGAGGGATACGCGGTTTCGGTCCTTCACCCGTCTCTTTCTTCGGGTGTTTTGCAAAGGAAGCTTCGCGAATCGGACTTCCCGGTCGTTGCGGGTGCGAGGGAAGGGGCGCTCTTTCTGCATGTGAGAACGTTGCGAAACCGAGATTTCCGCTTCATCCGCACGGCCCTCTCCGGGATTGCCGCCGATGTGGNGAGGCGAGACCGATGGCAAGGAATGAAGTCCCGCTTGTTTTTGGAACCGCCGGGCATATCGACCATGGCAAGACGACGCTCGTCAGAGCTTTGACGGGTGTGGACTGCGATCGGCTGGACGAGGAAAAAAGGCGAGGCATCACGATCGAACTGGGATTTGCCCCGCTGGAGCTACCGGACGGAACGACGATCAGCCTCGTCGACGTTCCGGGCCATGAAAAATTCATACGGCAGATGGTTGCCGGTGCGGCGGGAATTGACGCCGTGCTTCTGGTGGTCGCGGCGGACGAAGGAGTGATGCCGCAGACCCGGGAGCACCTGGAAATTCTGCAGCTGCTCGGAATAGGCCATGGCCTTGTCGTCTTGACGAAGACGGACAGGGTAGAGACAGAGTTTATCGAACTCGTCCTCGAAGACGTCAAATCACTCCTTAAAGGAACATTTTTGGAAAACGCCGCCATTATTCCGGTCTCGGCCTCCAGCAAGTCTGGGATCCCCGAACTTCTCAAAGAGATCGAAAAACTTTCGAAACGCCTAAAACCCCGATCTCGTAAAGGCGCGCTTTTTCTCCCCGTCGACCGGGCGTTTCCGATTTCAGGGTTTGGTACGGTGGTGACCGGAACAGCCTACAGCGGGTCCGTAAAAGTCGGTGACGACGTCCAGATGCTTCCGTCGGGAACTATTGCCAGGGTGAGAAGCCTTGAGGTGCATGAAACCGGCGTCACAGAAGCTTTTGCCGGCCAGAGAACGGCCGTCAATCTTGTCGGGATTCCTTTCAGGGAGGTTCACAGAGGGGACGTCGTCTGCACCCCTGCTCTTTTCAAGCCGACCCGCTGCCTCGATGTCCTGCTAAAAGCCCTTAAGGGGAACGACGAGGCGATCAAGCATTGGCAACGGGTTCGCCTCCATATCGGAACATCCGATCTATTGTGCAGGGTTTCCCTTTTCGACCCCGCCGGCAAGATCGGTCCCGGCGAGGAGGCCCCCGCGCAACTCGTGTTGGAGGAACCCCTAACGGCGGCATTCGCCCAGGGATTTGTCATTCGCTCCTATAGCCCGCTCGAGACCATCGGGGGAGGGCGCGTGCTCTTTCCCTACGGCTGGAAACCCAGAAACCGGATCCGAAAAGACTCCTATATCGAGATGCTCAAGCGGCTTTCCTCGGCCGAAACACCGGATGACAGGCTGACCGCACTCTTGCAGGAGCTTGAAATCCTGAACCTGGAAGAAGCAGCGAAGATGACCCAGCTTCTTCCGGTCAACCTGAAAAATATCGCATTAAAGGAAGGCGTCACCAAAGCGTTCACACTTCTCCAGGCCGGACCGGCATGGCTCGTCTCGAAGCAGCGGCTAAATCGTGAATGGGAAAGTTTGTCGAAAAGGCTCGCCTTGTTCCACGAAAAGGAGCCGCATCTCGCAGGGATGACCGCCGAGGAAGCCGTGATGGAACTTTTTACCGGAGAGGACCCGCGACTGGGCCGGGCGGCTTTGGCGTTATTCCAGGAAAAAGGGATGATCCGCATGTCGGATGCCCGCTTTGCCCTTGAAGGGTTCGTACAGCAGGATGAATCCCGTTATGAACGTCAAACGGCCCTTCTTCTGGATCTCTGTCGCACGCGCGGTTTCGAAATGCCGACTCTGGAAGAAGCGTTTCTGGCGACCGGCCTTGCCCGGGAGACCTTCTCCGAGCTCGTCAGGCAACTAAGAGAGAACGCGATTGTTCACCTTGTCGGTGGGGAACACTTGCTCTCGAAAGAAGTTTTGGAAAACGGAATCGACATCCTGCTTAAAATCCCGGGAGACATCACCCTTGCCGCCTTCCGGGACCTTTCGGGCAGCACGCGGAAATATGCCCTTCCTTTTCTTGAGTACCTGGATTCGATTGGAGTGACCAGAAGGGTTGGAGAAAAGCGCGTCCTTAGGCAGACCAGGGGTTGAACCACAGGAGTTTCGGAAATCCTTGTTTTTTTGCTAATTGTGTGGTAAAATGCGACAAAATGCTCCTGGGAGTGAAGTCCATGAGTGGTGACCTCTGCAAAATCAGAGCCCAGGTAGCGGTTCACAAGGGAGCAAAGGTTCGCTACCGGGCAACAAAGGGAAGGCGAAAGGTGGAGGAGCGGCAGGGTATCATCCTCGAAACCTATCCCAACCTGTTTACGATGTATGTCGAATCCCAACAGAGTACCGTGTCTTTCAGCTATGTCGAGCTCCTGACAAAAGAGGTCGAACTTGAAATTTTGCCCGGACACGAAAAGTTGATTTAGAAATCAGCGAGGAAAAGGCCTCGGCAATGGAAGCCGAGGCCTTTTTCGCTGTCTGCTTCCGGACGGGAAAAGGGAGGACCCCCTTTGGAATACTTGATTCCTTCACCGCTGAAGATCAACCTGACCCTGCGCGTCACCGGGAAGAAGTCGGACGGTCTTCATTCCCTTCACTCGATTTTCTACCGCATTGACGGACCGGAATCGTTGCTTGTCCGTCTCCCGTCACCCTTGGGAAGGGATCTTGTCAGGGTTTACAATTGTGAAATAAAGGGAGAAAATATAATCTTCAAGGTCCTTGACGCCCTGAGGAATCGGGGGATGGCAGGAATTCCGCTGGAAATCGAAATCAACAAGGCGGTTCCCCCGGGAACCGGACTTGGTGCGGGAAGCGGGAACGCGGCAGCCATGATCGATTGGGCGAGGCGATTTTTAGGTGCCAGAACCGAGGAAGGTTTCGAGCGAACGATCGGGTCGGATGTTCCCTTCCTCTGTAGTCGTTATCCGCTTGCACAAGTCGGGGGAACAGGAGAACGCCTCGTCCCGGTAAAACGGGAATTGCCCGTTTCGGGTTGTCTTCTTATTCCCGCCTGGAGGTCGGAAACCGCTGAAGCCTACCGGGCGATCGACGCGAAACCGGGCCGGAATTGGATCACCGATGAACAGGCAACCGAAGAGAGCGGTGAGATTCTTTCCGACCTTGCTTCAGGAAGCAAGGTCGGTTTACTGCCGAACGATTTTCTAACGGTACTCGACCACTACCGGCGCGAGTACGAAATTCTTTTCGGCCTTTTGGAAAAGACGGGTGCATTGGCTTGNGGGCTCTCGGGTAGCGGGAGCGCGCTTTTTGCCCTCTACGCGAAGGGGAAATGCGATTTCGCCGTTTCGCCTGAATTGGCTGGTGCTCCAGGAATCGAGAGAATCCTCTTCTGGGAGTGATGATCGTGAAAGTCCAGAGAACGGAAAGGCTCGTCAGGATCGCCTCACGCTTTCTCCTTTTCCCCTCACGCCTGATATCCATGACGCAGATGGCCGACTGTTTCAAGGTGTCAAAAACCGTTATCAGTGATGATGTTTCCATCATCAACGATTCCCTCTCCGAAGAGGGGATCGGCCACATCTCCGTAGATAGGGGGAGAACCGGCGGCGCTTCCTTCCTGCCCACGCTCGGACCCGGAAAGAGGAGGGAAATCCTGGAATCGATCGCTCGCCTTCTTTCGGATAAAGACAGGGTCTTGCCCGGGGGCTTGATCTATTACGGGGATATCCTCTTCGATCCGATGACGGCCTTTTGTCTCGGGATGGCTCTTGCTTCCGACTTTTCGGACCGGGATGCGGAAGTTGTCATGACATCGGAAGTCAAGGGGATCCCCCTGGCCCTTTTTACGGCGCACTGTCTGGGCCTTCCTCTTGCCGTCTGCAGGTTCCGGAACCGGGCTTCGGATGGCCCGGCGGTTGCCGTACACTACCCGACGGGCACGGGCGATGTCCAGGCGATGTACTTGGGAACCCGACAATTGCAGAAGGGAAAAAAGGTTTTGCTTGTCGACGATTACATGAGAGGAGGAAGCACGGCCGCCGGAATGCTGCTCATGGCAAAGGAATTCGGGGCGGAGGTTGTCGGAACGGGAGTGTTCATCGCGGCAGCCGAACCTGCAAGAAAAGCCGTTGCAAACTATCGGGCTCTTCTGCGTCTCGAAAAATCGCAAGAAGGAACGCCGCTCGTTTCCATTGTCGATGAAGGCACTGTTTGACGCCCCTTCATGCCTGCGTTAAAATCGGTTTCGCGAAGGAGGTGACCCCCTTTCATGCTCGTAAAGGTCAACCAGGAAGAATGCATTGGTTGCGGAGTCTGTGCGCAGATTTGCCCCGAGGTGTTTGAACTTGACGAAGACGCGGGCAAGGCAAAGGTCATCCGAGCAGAAGGCGCGGAGTGCGCCCAGGAAGCCGCCGATAGTTGTCCGGTCGGCTGCATATCGGTGAACGATTAGCCCGCTATGGGCCCATAGCTCAATTGGTTAGAGCCACCGGCTCATAACCGGAAGGTTCCTGGTTCGATTCCAGGTGGGCCCACCAGCATAAGGTAAAAAGCCACCCACAGGTGGCTTTTCTTTTTCGGGAGGTGGCAGGGTGAAGCTTCGGGAAATCACTCGAAAAATCGAAACCATGATTCCGCTATCCTGGGCTGAGGCATGGGATAACCCGGGACTTCTCGCCGGTGATCCCGAATGGGAAATCGGGAAAATCGCGGTCAGCCTCGACGCAACGCCTCGGTCGGTACGAATCGCATGCGAAAAAAGCGCCGACCTGCTGGTTACCCACCATCCCGCGTTCATCCAACCCGTTTCCAGCCTTTCGCCCGAAACTGCAGCGGGAGCCGCGGCGTTTGAAGCAATTAAGCGAAAAGTCGCGCTTTACGGAATCCACACGAATTGGGATGTCTCCCCGGAAGGGGTGAACCGAATCCTGGCCCTTAAGGCAGGGCTTTTAAACCCGCTNTCCCCTGATCGGGGGGAAAGGGGTGCCTGGGGACTTGGAGCGATCGGCGATCTCGCCAGCCCCATCTCCCTGCCGGGGTTGGCAAAGCTCCTGCGTGAAGTTTGGGGTCTATCATGGATTCACGCTCTGGTGAACACCGACGCGTGTGTTCAAAAACTCGCCCTTTGCGGAGGGGCGGGCGGCGAGACGATGAGGGAGGCCGTTCTAAAGGGAGCCGATGTTTTCATCACCGCCGATCTCAGGTATCACGAAATCCTGGAGGGAAGGTTCTCGGGGATTCCTCTGCTGGTTTGCGATCATGGAGAAATGGAAGCGGCCACTCTACCGCGCCTGGCTGAGCTTATAATGTCCTTGTCCGGATTGCCGGTGGAACTTCTCCCAAAAGAGCCGAATTCGGAGTTTTTTGATCTTGTCGATGCAAGGAACGACTTCAAGGAGTGATTGGGGATGAAGGAAAGGGTCTTCAGCGGAATGCGCCCGACGGGAAAGCTCCACCTTGGTCATTTGGCGGGAGCATTGACGAACTGGGTCAAGCTACAGGACGATTACGAGTGCTTCTATTCGATCGTGGACTGGCATGCCCTGATGTCGGAATATGCCGACTCGAAGCAGATCAAGGCCAATTGCCGGGAGGTGATCCTTGACTGGCTCGCCTCCGGCCTGGACCCTGAAAAATGCAGCATTTTCGTCCAGTCCATGGTGCCGCAGCACGCGGAAATCCATCTCGCATTTTCCATGGTGACGCCGCTTGGATGGCTCGAGAGATGCCCCACGTATAAGGACCAGATCAAGAATATCCAGAACAAGGACCTCGGCACGTATGCCTTCCTGGGATATCCGGTTCTCATGGCCGGGGATATTCTCCTCTACAAGGCCGGAAGGGTTCCGGTTGGCGAAGACCAGTCCGCTCACCTCGAACTGACCCGGGAAATTGCACGGAGGTTCAATTACTTCTATGGGCCGATCTTCCCTGAACCTGAAACGCTCTTGACGCCAACTCCGAAAGTCCCCGGAACCGATGGGAGGAAGATGAGCAAATCGTACGGTAACTCCCTGAACATCTCCGAAGACCTAAAGGAACTATGGGAGAAGCTCAGGACCATGAAGACTGACCCGCAGAGGGAGCGCCGGAAGGATCCCGGGAATCCTGATGTCTGCCCCGTTTGGGACATTCACAAGGTGTTCAATCCCGATATGGAAGAAAAAGTAAAACTTGATGCGGGATGCCGGGCGGCGGGTATCGGTTGCATCGAGTGCAAGAAAGCTCTGTACGGACACCTGGAGCGGCTTCTGGAACCGATTCAGCGAAAGCGCCGTCACTTCGAGCAGCATGAGGACGAGCTCAACGACATCCTCCGTGCTGGAGCCGGCCGTGCAAAAACGGTCGCCGAAAGGACGATGGAGGAAGTTGTCGCTGCCATTGGTTTTTTCAGATAGACACGCCAAGATCACAGGGGATCCCTGTTGGGTTTTGAGATTGAGCTAGACGAATTCTCCGGGCCGCTCGATCTTCTGTGCAGGCTCGTGGAAACCGGGGAGATCAAAGCCAGTCGAATAAGGGTCAGCGACCTGATTCGAACGTATTCGGCCTATCTTCTTGTCCAGAAATCTTTGCCTTTTGGGACGGTCAGCGAGTTTATCTCTCTGACCGCCCGTCTTTTGCTTGGGAAGGTCCGTGGTCTTTTTCCACCGGTTTCCACTGTTCCTCCGCAAACCGGTGGAATTTTAGATGAAGACCCTGATGAAATCCTCCGCTTGGCCCTTGAACGGTACAGGCCTTTTAGAGAAGCGGCTTTAATCCTTGCGGGAAAGCTCGAAGAAAGGCAGAAATTCAAGCTGAGGCAAACGGAAGACGAGCTACCCCTCTATGACTTCGGCGATCTTTTCAGCCTGTCCCGGCTTTGGTGGGATCTTCTGGCGACGAAGGGGAGCGGCTCTCGGGAAAACAGAAGCCTCCCAACGGACGAAATGCTGGGCTTCGAATCCCCGGAACCGGACTTTCTTCAAATCGAGAAGCGAATAGCCGAATTGGAGGAGTTTCAGAACTCAAGATCTTCAATCCCTTTCAGGACGCTCTTTCCTGAGAAGGCAAACCGTAGGGCATTGGTTGTGACTTTGCTGGCTTTGCTCGAGATGGCCAGGCTCGGCAGGTTAAAAATTGTTCAGGAGGAACGGTTCGGTGAACTCGAATTTCAGTTCTGTTGAGAATCGACCGAGCTTGATCGGAGGTTTGGAGTCGCTCTTGATCGTTTCGTCGGAGCCCGTTTCCGTTGACGATTTCGGCCGCATGCTTGGATATCCCTCAAAGGAGATTCTGGAAGCGCTACGTTCTCTCCAAAACCATTACGAGACCGGTCACGGCTTCCGGCTCGTCAGGATAGGCGGGGGCTGGCAGTTCGCCTCGGCTCCGGAGCTTTCCGAGCTTGTCTCCCGCTTCCGGGAAGATGTCCAGAACCAACCGCTTCGACTTAGCCGCGCGGCCCTGGAGACGCTGGCGGTTGTAGCCTACAAGCAGCCCGTCACACGGGCGGAAATCGAGGAAATTCGTGGAGTCCGGTCCGATAAGGTCGTGGAAACGCTCCTGAGATTAGGACTGATCCGTATCGCGGGAAGACGGAAAGGCACGGGAACTCCTTTGCTTTTCAGGACAACGGCGAACTTCCTGGATGCGTTCAATCTCGATTCGATTTCCGATCTTCCCGCTCTTCACGACCTTGAAGACAACCGAGAAAAGGACGAGAACGCCTCTTTGGAGGAAAAACAATGAACATCGAGGCAGGAGACGACGAAAAGGGGATTCGACTAAACAGGTATCTTTCGGATTGCGGCCTTGGGGCAAGACGCAAGGTTGAAGAATTGATCGCCTCCGGAAAAGTGACGTTGGAGGGCAGGCCGGCAACCGAACCCGGCCAAAAGGTCTTGCCGGGGCAGACTGTTGCACTAGAAGGCGTAGTCCTGGTTCCCCTGATGAAACGATATTTCCTTCTCAACAAACCCCGCGGGTTTGTCTGTGCGGTGTCGGACAAGAGAGAAAGAACGGTGTTCGACCTGATCGACCCGCAATATGGGAAAATGGGACTTTTCCCGGTCGGAAGGCTGGACAAGGATAGCGAGGGACTCCTCCTCCTAACGAACGATGGAGATCTCGCACAGCGGCTGATTCACCCTTCCAGGGGCGTCTTGAAAAAATACGAGGTCCGCCTTGATCGCCCGGTTTCGGAACCCGAGATGCACTCATGGTCGGAGGGAGCTCTTGTGGAAGGGAAATGGGTCAAGCCGGTTTTCGTAGAAAAGAACCCAAAGCGCGGTCCGAATTGGATTCGGGTAACCCTGCGCGAGGGAAGGAAGAGGGAACTTCGAGTGATGGCCGAGGCGAACGGCTTCAAGGTCATCCGCCTTGTCCGAATCGCGATCGGCCGCTTGGAGATCGGCGATCTGAGCACGGGAGAAATTAGGGAAATGGACCGAGCCGAACTTTTGAGGCTGACGGGGATCGGAGGAAGACCTTGACACGCAAAACCGGAAGCGGATTGCTCATCGTCACGATCGACGGGCCTGCGGGTTCAGGAAAGAGCACCGTGGCCAAAGCGGTCGCCGCTCGATCCGGCTTGAACCACCTTGACACCGGCAAGCTTTATCGCGCGATTGCCCTTTTCCTTTCCGGCCTGGATATCCCCCCTATCGAAACCGCGTTTCTGCGAGCCACGCTGGGGGAGCTCTCGATGAGGCTGGATGGGGAGCGGGTCTTGATCGGGAAGGACGATGTGACGGAAGCTCTCCGTACGCCTGAGATCGACAGGATCGTTTCCCTTTATGCTGCCCTTCCGGCGGTGAGGGAAGGCCTTCTGTCTCTTCAGCGCTCCCAGGCTCTGCCCCCGGGACTTGTTGCGGATGGGCGGGATATGGGGAGTGTCGTTTTCCCGCAGGCAAACCTAAAGATCTTTCTCACCGCCGACGCAAGCGAAAGAGCCCGAAGGCGGTTCCTTGAACAGGCTTCGAAAGGAGAACACGTTGATTTCGATCAAGTCCTCTCTACGGTTCTATCCCGGGACAGGACGGATACTACCCGCGAAATCGCTCCACTTGTCGTGCCGGAAAACGCCGTCGTGGTCGACACGTCCGCCAGGACTGCCGACGAGGTCGTCAACGAGGTTTTGAGGCTGATCGAAAAAATAAAGGAAAAGGACAGATCGAGGGAGGATNNTAAGATGCTCTCTAGGTTATTCTATTGGCTCGTTAAAAACGCCTATTTTGTCTTTTTCAAGGCTTTCAACCGGTTGACGGTCCTGAACAGGGAACGGGTACCGTTGCGACGACCTCTTATTCTGGCATCAAACCATTGCAGCAACCTTGATCCTCCTGTTGTCGGGAGCGTTTTCCCGGAACGGATGCGATATATCGCAAAAGCTTCCCTTTTCCGGCCTGCTCTTTTCGGATTCGCTCTTCGGACGCTCGGCGCGGTCCCGGTATCGCGCGAGGATGAGGCGAAAGCCGCCATGGTGCTGAAGATGTTTCTGAGGTTTCTCGAAGGCAGAGAAAATATCCTGATCTTTCCCGAAGGGAAGCGCTCCGAAGATGGAACACTCCAGCCGCTTGAGGGCGGAGTGGCCCTTCTTGCGCTGAAGTCGAAAAAGACGATCCTGCCTGTGTATGTTGCGGGAACCTTTTCTGCTTTGCCAAGCGGGAGAACGTTTCCCCGACCTGTTAAAATAGTGATGAATTACGGTTTCCCCATTGATCCAGTCGAGCTTTCCCCGGGCTTGTCCGAGAGGGAAGCAAGGGCTCATCTTCTCGAAAGGCTTGCCAGTGAGTATCGAAGGCTTGAAGCCGAGACGCTCGACCAGACCCGCTGATCGTTCCCGCAGCAAGGTTATTCTCGTCTCGCTCGACAAGGGTGAAAGAGATGTCCCTGTCGCGGATTTGATGGATGAGCTCGAGATGTTGCTGGAAAACCTTGGCTTGGCCGTCCAGCGGAAAATCGTGCAGAGCAGGGAAACGGAAGATCCGGCCACCTTCGTTGGGAAAGGGAAGGTCGACGAGTTGAAAAGGGTCGCCATTGAGGAAAAGGCCGGCCTGATTGTTTTCGATGCGTCCCTGACTCCGATACAGGCCAAGAACCTGAAGGAGAGGACCGGGTGTGGTATTTGGGACCGGCCCTGGGTGATTATGGAAGTGTTTCGGCGGCGGGCACGTTCAAGTGAAGCGAAGCTCCAGGTGGAGCTGGCAAGGTGCCGATACGAAATTCCTCACCTGAAGGGACTCGGTCTGCAAATGTCCCGTACGGGAGCCGGAATCGCGACGAGAGGACCGGGAGAAACGGAATTCGAAAGACATCGGCGCAAGGTTGAAAGACGGATACGGGATATCGAGGAAAAACTCGATGGGATCCGGGGAAGAAGGGAAAACCAGCGGAAGCGTCGAGTTCGTTCAGGCTTGCCTATTTTTTCCCTTGTCGGTTACACGAACGCGGGGAAATCGACATTATTCAAGTCTCTTTCCGGCGATCCGCTGGTCGTTTCGAAAGATCAGCTGTTCACAACGTTGGATACGACGGTCCGTTCCTTCAGACTTCCGAAACGTGGAACCGCCCTCCTCACGGACACGGTCGGTTTCTTGAGAAATCTGCCGCCGACCTTGATCGCGGCTTTTCGTGCGACCCTGGAAGAAGTCCGTGAAGCGGACGCGCTCATTTGGGTTGTGGACGCGACGACGGCCGAAAACGAAACGATGCTTCTTTCGGTCGAAGAGACGCTGCGGGAGCTTGGGGCCTGGGAAATGCCCAGAATCATCGCATTGAACAAGACGGATCTCGCCACACCGGAATCCATAGCGCAGTTCACCCGGAAATGTGTTGCCTTGGGTGAGAAGGTTGTGCCGATTTCGGCCCTGGAAGGGCTAGGGCTTCCCCAATTGCTCCAGGAACTTGAAAAGATTCTGCTGGAAACGAAACTATCGAAAGAAGGAGAGAGGTGATTCCTGTGGCTTACCACCTCGTCCATATCGGATTCGGCAACATGGTTGTTGCGGAAAGGATCGTGGCGATCATCAATCCTTCGTCCGCTCCCATCAAGAGACTGAAGGAGGAGTCGCGGGAGAGCGGCCTCCTGATAGACGCCACGCAAGGCAGAAAGACACGCGCCATACTGGTGATGGATAGCCGGCATGTGATCCTTTCCGCGATCCAGCCGGAAACGATTTCTTCAAGATTTGAACCGCAGTCCGAGCTGGAGGAAAGGGATGAAAAGGGGCCGACTCTTTATCCTGTCAGGGCCTAGCGGAGTCGGTAAGGGAACGATCCGGACCAGGCTCTTCGAAAAGGTTGCGGGACTTGTCTACTCGATATCCTGCACGACGCGACGGCCCAGGGAAGGGGAGATCGACGGCGTCCAGTACCGCTTCCTGGATGATACGACGTTCGATTCCTATGTGAGCGAGAATCACTTTCTCGAATGGGCCCGGGTGCACGACCACCGTTACGGGACGCTTCGCGAGGACGTAGAGGCCCAACTGTCCGCAGGAAATCCGGTCGTGCTGGAAATCGATGTTCAAGGCGCACTCCAGGTAAAGGAAAAAATGCCGGAATCCGTAATGATTTTTATTCTGCCCCCCAGCTTGCGGGAGCTTGAAAAACGCCTCTTCGGCAGAGGAACGGAAGAAAAGGAAATGGTCCGAACGCGTCTCAGAAATGCGGAGGCAGAACTCGCCCTTTCGGGACAGTATGATTATGCCGTGGTCAACGACCAGGTCGAGCGAGCAGCCTCGGAACTTGCGGAGATCTTCATGAAGGAAATGAATCGATCATAGGGGAGTGAACAGTGATGATTTTTTACGACATCGAGAAAATCATCCGTGAACGCGGTATCGACAACAAGTACCGCTTGACCGGAGCCGTTGCGGATCGTGCCAGGCAACTCAGCGAACAGAAAGGGCGCCGCTTGACGGACGATGCCGCGAGGGAGAAGTATATTTCTCTTGCTCTTGAGGAAATTGCCAGCGGCAAGGTGGTTTTCCTGAAAACCGGGCTCGCAAGGGAAAACCACCCGGAAACGGACTGACATGGAATGGAAGAGAAACCGCCGCATTCTTCTGGGAATCAGCGGCGGGATTGCGGCCTACAAGACCCCGGAACTCGTGAGAAGCATCAGGGGACAGGGAAACGAAGTCGAAATCATCCTTACCGAAGCGGCTTCGACGCTCGTCAGTCCTCTCGCGCTTTCGACGCTGTCTGGCCGCCGCACCTGGCTGCAAAGGGATTTTCTTGATGTTGAACACGGCTGGGAAATTCCCCATATTTCGCTTTCCGAGTGGGCGGAAATCGTCATCGTCGCTCCATGTACCGCAAATATGCTGCGCAGGGCCGCAAACGGCGAAGCGGAAACCCTCCTTGGCGCGGCGCTGTTGGCCACGCGAGCTCCGGTTTTGCTCTGCCCGGCCATGAACGTCAACATGTGGGAACATCCCGCAACGATCCGCCACAAAGAAGCCTGCTCACGAATCGGTTACCACATCCTGGAACCGGACACCGGCTACCTGGCCTGCGGAACCGAGGGAAAGGGGCGTCTTCCCTCGATCGAAGCGGTACTGGAGGAGGCGTGGCGCCTGCTTTGCCCTATCCGCGATCTTGCCGGCCGAAAAGTGCTCGTGACCGCAGGGCCGACCCGGGAATTCATGGACCCGGTGCGTTTTATTTCCAACCCGAGTTCAGGAAAGATGGGCTACGCGATGGCCAAGGCCGCCTGGTACAGGGGAGCCGAAGTGACGCTCATCTCCGGTCCTGTAGCCATCCAGCCNCCTCACGGCGTGAATCTCGTCAAGGTCCAGAGCGCAGTGGAAATGCTGGATGCGGTAATGGCAAGAGCGGAAACGGCTGATTTCATCGTAAAGGCAGCCGCAGTGGGGGATTATCGGCCAAAAACGTGTTTCGCAGAAAAGATCAAACGTAAAGGCCTAAGGGAAATGGAAGTCGTGTTCGAGCAAAACCCGGACATCGCCGCCCTTTTGGGAGCTCGCAAACTTCCGGGACAAGTTCTGATCGGTTTCGCCGCCGAATCTCACAATGTCGAGAAAAATGCAGCAGAAAAAATTGCCGCGAAAAACCTGGACATCATTGTCGCGAACTGCATTACGGGACCAGAGGGAGCATTCGGCTCTGAAAGCAACGACATCAAAATCATCGACGGAAAAGGAAGAACCGGAGCCTTCTCGGGGCCAAAAGAGGATGCAGCCTGGGCCGTCTGGGACTTCGCGATGGAAGCGGGCTCGGGAAGTGCCTCACGAAATTGACGTGGTCCTTCCAGCGCCATGGTGGACAGCGCTGACCTATGAATGCAACCGGATCGTGCCGGAGGGGATTCGCGTTTCCGTCCCTCTTGGGCGAGCAAGACGAACCGGTTTCTCATGCGGAGCTTCAACATCCGAATATGAGATTTCAGCCCGTTCACGTCTGAGAGAGATCATTTCCGTTCTCGACGAGGTTCCCGCGCTGCCCGGGGATCTTTGGAAACTCATCCACTGGCTTGGGGGAAACCTTCTCTACGGCGTGGGGCACGTCTTGAAGACCGCATGTCCTTCAGCCCTTTTGAAAGGTCAGAAAGCTGATCTACCCATGGTTTTCGCAAAAACTCGGAACAACGGATCGCGGTCTTTCTGTTATTTCCCCCGTGAGACAACCCGGTTCGAAACCTATGTCGAGGCAATCGAACAAATGGACGGCGGCGGTCTGGTCCTCTTCCCGGAAAGAGGATCCCTTTCGGCTTTTTTCGCATCCCTGCCGGAAAGAGTGAAATCGTTTTCCTGCATCTGGCCTGTAGGCGGGGGTGAAAAACTGTGGCAAGAATGGTTGTCGGTGCGCCGAGGAGAGAAGCGACTTGTCCTGGGGACTTCGGGAGCGGTTTTCTCCCCGGTTGTCGATCTCTCTCTTGTCATTGTGGAGGAAGAGGCCGATCCCGGACACCAGATTCCTCCTCTCCCGAGAATCAGCGCGAGAACGATAGCCGCCCAAAGAGCATCGATCTCCGGATCCGCGATGATTCTCGGAGGGACTTCTCCTTCTTCCCGCGTTTTCATGACTTCAGGTGCCTCCTGTCCTGAAACACCCCGAAGCCGGCTTTTTTTCGTCAGGCCGCCCGTTCCGCAGGATTCTTCAGGGCCTCTCCTGCAGAACTCCCAGGAGATTCCAATTTCCAGGAAACTAGTGGATGAAACGTTCCGTTGCCTGAAAGGTGGACGGCATGCCCTCTGGCTTCTAGACCGGAAAGGCTACGCCGGTGAACTCAGATGCACGGAATGCGGGCGAACCGTCACCTGCAGAAAATGCGGTGGAAGGCCGCGATGGCACTTTGAGGCTGCAAACGGGGACTGCCAGTCCTGCGGAGAAATCAACGCCTGGCCGGAAGTGTGTCCATCGTGCCGAAGCCGCTTGCTGGAAATCCGGAATCCCGGCCTGGAATCGACTTGCCGGCGGGCGCAGGAGCTTTTCGGGTCTAATGCGACCGTCAGCCTGTTGCCGGAATACGCCAAACTCGGGAAGCGGGCCAGAAACTCGATTTTTGCACGGGGCGGAGAATCCGTTTCGATCTTTATCGGAACCCGTGCGCTCATTTCCCTTTGCCGCACACTGGATGTCGGACTTGTGGGTTGGCTCGACGCCGACATAGAATCATGGAAGCCGGATTTCGGTGCAAAGGCGGAAGGCTACAGGATCGTCTGGTCCTCATGCTGGATTGGAAATAACGCGGATACGAGAAAAATCGTCATTCAAAGCCGGAAACCGAAAACAGGATGGCAGATAGCCTTGGAGGCCGGTTTCAGTTATTTTTGGACTCGGGAACTCAGCGAAAGGAGGAACCTGGGGCTTCCTCCCACATGTTTCCTGCTGGAAATTTCCCTTAAGGGGGAGTTCCTCCCGAAGATCAAAAGCGCTCTGGAAGGAGAAGGGTTCGAAGTCCTCTCCGGTCCACCTGGGAACGAATCCCTGCAGGTCAAGGTGAATGGTTTCGAGAAGATCCGCCGTGTGCTGGCCCCGTTTTTTGCCGTAAACTTCAATCGGCAGGAGTATCCGAGGCTCAGCCTGGATTTCGAGTAAACGGGAGTGGGTATTCATGGCTATCGTGACAATCGTCGGCCGACCGAATGTCGGAAAGAGTTCGCTTTTCAACCGCCTGACCGGAACGCGCAAGGCTATCGTAGACAACATGCCGGGAGTGACGCGCGATCGGCTTTACGCAGAAGTGGAAGAGGGAGATCTCCACTTTTACCTCGTCGACACGGGAGGCTTGCTGCCGGACAGCGGGCATCCTCTCGACGAGCTCGTCATGCGTCAGGTGAAGGTCGCCATCGAGGAAAGTGACGTGATCCTCTTCGTCCTTGATGGGAGGGAGGGCCCCATAGGCGTTGACCGGGATATCGCCATGCTGCTGAGAAAATGCGGCAAGCCCGTTATTGTTGCGGCAAACAAGATGGACGACCCAGTCCATGAGAACGAGCTTTGGACTTCCATGGGACTTGGTTTCGAGCGGGTCGTGGGAGTGAGCGCAGAACATCGCAGGAACATCGAGGTTCTCCTCGAACACATCGAAGCCCTTCTTCCGGTTGACGAGATCGAGAAGGAGGACGAGGCGCTCCGAGTGGCCCTGATCGGACGTCCCAACGTGGGAAAATCCAGCATCCTGAATTTCCTCGCAGGAGAAGACAGGGCGCTTGTCAGCGACATCCCCGGAACGACGAGGGATACGGTGGATTCCCTTGTCAATATAGGGGGAACGCTCCTGCGTCTTGTGGACACCGCCGGTCTGAGGAAAAAATCCCATGTCGATTCCGCCCTTGAATACTATTCCACCGTTCGAACCTATCAGGCGATCGATAGGGCCGAGATCTGCGTCCTCGTGATGGACGCGCTCGAAATCGCGACGGAACAGGATCAACGCGTAGCCGGGCAGGTGCTAGAAAGGGGGAAGGGATTGGTCCTTCTTGTGAACAAGTGGGATTTGCTCCCCAAAAACCCAAAACTGGGGGACGAAATCCGAGACCGGATAAGGGAAGAGTTTGCGTTCGTTCCCCATGCACCCTTGCTGTTCGCGTCCGCCCTTTCCGGGCGGAGAATNCGAAAACTGCCGTCCATTCTTCTGCAAGTCGCGGAAAACCGAAAACGAAGAATCTCCACGGGCAAACTGAATCGACTCTTAAAGGATCTTCTTGC
Source organism: Synergistales bacterium (assembly GCA_015657435.1). Taxonomy (GTDB): domain Bacteria; phylum Synergistota; class Synergistia; order Synergistales; family 79-D21; genus 79-D21. The sequence continues at coordinate 129,228 of JADLKH010000005.1, forward strand.
CTTTGAAAAAATGCCGAGCAGCCGTACCGGGAAAGCTCTTCGTATTTCTTATTGCACACAGGTTTCAGTTGCCCCTCCTTCATTCGCTTTCTTCGTCAATGATCCGAAGATCATTGGAACATCTTTCAAGCGACATGTCGAGAAAAAACTGCGTGAATTGGAAGATTTTTCTGGTTCTCCATTAAGGATTTTTTGGCGGGCTCAGGATCGTAAAGGGCAGTAAAAGCGGTCAACATCCAGTTTTTTTGTTTCTTCCCCTTGACCTTCTCGGATCAAGCTGGTAATAATAGCTTATAAAAGTAGCGTGAGGCGTCCTTTTTCGCCTCATAAATCCGTGGAGGAGGTGCGTTAGGAATGACCAAGACCGACCTCGTCAATGAGCTTGCCAAGTCGACGAATATGAGCAAGAAAATGGCGGCTCATGCGGTCGACGCCCTTGTCGGCGCGATTCAGGGAGCGCTGGCAAAGGGAGAGAAGGTCCAGCTGGTGGGCTTCGGAACCTTCGAGGTGAGGGAGAGAGCCGCCCGCCAGGGGCGCAATCCCCAGAACCCGAAGAAAGTCATCAAGATTCCCGCCAAGAAGGTCCCCGTTTTCCGTGCGGGAAAGGCCCTCAAGGATCAAGTCGCGAAGTAGGATTTCCTCCACAAGACGCGAATTCATCTTTTAGGAATGAAGGAAGGGCGCCCCAAATGGGGCGCCCTTCCTTCATTCGATCCTCAGTCTCAGTTTTTCCCAATCGTCCGTCGAAAGCTCCTCAGCCCTCACACGTTTGTCGAAACCGAGTTCTTCGATCAGCGCTTCGGTGTTTTTTCCTCTTGAAGTCAACCAATCTCTGAGGTTGTTCAAAAGCGTTTTCCTCCTTTGATCGAACGCCTGCCTTAGCAGCCTTCGCCAGAGAAAGTCGCAAGCCAGCTCGAAGGAACGTTCCAGAAGGATCGAGACAACCGTCGAATTCACCTTGGGAGAGGGCCGGAATGCAGCAGGAGGGACGTTGAAAAGGCTTTCGACCTTTCCCATCCTTTGAAGGGTGATGCCGAGCGGAGAGCGGTTCTTCCCAGGTTTCGTGCAGGTCAACCGATCCGCGGCTTCCTTCTGGACCATGACTGTCATCCGCCTTAGCCCGAGGGGGCAGAGCTCTTCCAAAACCTTCCACAGCAAGGGAGTCGTAATATGGTAAGGAAGGTTGGCAACCAGCTTTTCAGGGCAGGGGACAAGCTTCTCCGCAAGAGGCATCTTCAGGACGTCTCCCCAAAGGAGGACGAGGCGCGGGTTCTCCTCCAGAGGGGAAAGGAAAGGGACAAGACGCCGGTCCATCTCCACCGAGAAAAGGATCGATGGACCCGTGGACAACAAACGTTTCGTCAAAAACCCCGTTCCCGGNNCTCCGATCTCGAACAGGATCTCATCCGGCTGGAGATCGGATGCTGCGATGATCCGGTCGAGGACGGTTCCATCGATCAGAAAGTTCTGCCCGATGTCGGTGTTGGCCCTGAAAGAGGCATTTACCGAATCCATTTCGGTCCCTCCAAATGAAAAAGCGGGAAAACCGAAGTTTTCCCGCTAGAAGTCTGGTCGGGGCGAGAGGATTTGAACCTCCGACCACCTGCACCCCATGCAGGTACGCTAGCCAGGCTGCGCTACGCCCGAGAACAGCGAGTATTTTAGGGCGAAATAAGGTGTCGGTCAAGCCATTTTCCTCAAATGCGAGAACGGATAGAATGATGAAGCGCCTCAAGGAGGGAACCTCATGTATGAGTATCTGAAAAAGGCCTTTTTGACTTCCCGGCAGTTTTGCGAAGAAAGCGTCGGACCTCTCTTTGATGCCTTCTCGGAAAGGGTTGTGGAAATCGGTTTCGGCAACGGCGATTTCCTTTCCTACCTCACCGAGACCCGTGGAGAGAAGACATTGATCCTGGGCCTGGAGGTTTCGGCCGTATGCGCCCTTAAGGCCACAAAAAGACTGGCTTCTTTGGATTCAGGGAATGTCCGCGTCATTTTGGGCGATGCACGCTATGTTCTTGAAAAGTGCGTGCCTTCCGGAAGCATCTCGACCATTTACATGAACTTCCCTTGCCCATGGCCCAAAAACCGCCATTCCACAAGACGGGTGACTCACGGCCGTTTCTCAGGGAGTCTGTCCAGGGTTCTCAAGGGCGGTGGCGAATTTCGTCTCGTGACGGACGAGGAATGGTATGCGCAGGAGGTCAGGGAAGGCCTTTCCGCAAATCCTCTTCTTGATTACGTTTCTTTTGAAGTGGATCCGGTTCTTGAGTTGACGACCAAATACGCTTCCAAATGGAAAGCAATGGGCAAAAGCTCGTATCGATTGACGATGAAAAAAAACCGGGAGGATCGTGAAACTCATCCCGAAAAAATGGAGGGGAAAATGGCCATGCATTGCAAGCTCCCCCTGGCCGAACCGGCCGAATCGAGAAAACAGGCGGAAGGGTTGGTCGGCAGGAAGGGGGCCCAGGGGGCTTTCCACTGGGCGTTCAAATCGCTCTACTGGTCTTCGGAAGGAAATGCCCTTCTCAAAACCATCACCTCGGATGAAGGCTTCGAGCAGACCTTTTTCTTCCGGCTCGTCTTTACCGAAACCGAACTTCTGATCAAGCTTGAAGACGCTGGAGCTCCGCTGCACACCCCCTCAATCCGCTTGGCCATGGATTCAATTGCGGGATATTTCACCGAGAAACCTTGAAGGGAAAATCAAAACTAAAAAGGCGCTGCCTGAAACCGGGAAATGCCGGTGCGGCGATTCTTCAGCCCGAAAGAAGGCACGGGGATGAACCCAGTTCGACCCACTTCGAGCAAACTGGTTCAAACTTTATTTAATATAATAGGAGTCGTTGACGGAGGCTCGTTTCTGGACCTGTTTTCCGGAACGGGCAGGGTGGCATTTGAAGCGGCCAACCACGGCTTTGAAACCATCGTCGCGGTCGAGCTGGACCGCAGGGCCTGCCAGGAGTTGAAAAATGGCCCGATGTCTAGAAAGGCCGATACCCGACTCGAAGTCCTGTGCATGGACATCCGAAGGGCAATGGTTCTGCTGGCGAAGAAAGGCCGGTTGTTTGATGTTATCTTCGCAGACCCTCCCTATGAGAGCGGCTGGGTTGAGGAAATTACAAGAGGAGGAGCTTTCCTGTGGCTCGACCTGCTTGCCGCGGAGGGTGTCTTCGTGCTGGAGCATTCGTCAAGAGAGAAGATCCCCGATAAGGTTCAAGGTCTCGCATGGGAAACCCGACAATATGGGGACAGCTGCCTGTCTTTCTACAGGAAGGGTAAAAGGAGTGAGGCGGAATGATCCGAGCTGTGTATCCCGGTTCCTTCGACCCAATTACGAACGGCCACATCTACATTGCCGAAAGAGCCTCCTCCCTATTCGACGAACTCTGCGTTGCGGTGCTTCACAACCCGCAGAAGAGAGCGACCTTCAGCGTTGACGAAAGGCAGGCCATGGCCCGTGAGGCAACCAGCCACCTGCCGAATGTCCGCATCAAGTCTTTCGAGGGTCTACTCGTCGACTTCATGAGAAAAGAGCAGAGCCGAATCATTATCAGAGGGTTGAGGGCCCTTTCCGATTTCGAGTACGAATTTCAACTCGCCCTGATGAATCGGCAACTGGCGCCGGAAATCGAGACTCTATTCATCGTAACGGACGCACAGTATTCGTATCTGTCGAGCCGGGCAATAAAGGAAGTTTTCCACTTCGGCGGGTCCGTCCAGGGGATGGTGCCTCCCGGGGTCTTCAGAAGACTTCGGGAAAGATTCCCTCCCAAAAACAGCTTCAGGGAATAAGGATGGGGACCGCCCGCTTTTCCGCGTTGGCCTTCATGCCGGGCAAAAGGCTCTCCCAGATGTCCGTGGATTTTCTCTCGATTGCCATAAGGGAAGAAACCGGTCCTTTTTTGCTCTCGTCGCAGCGGCTGAGCACGGGAAGCTTTGCCTTTTCCCTCATTTCGCCGAGGAGCCCGCGACCCGTTCCATTCGCTCCCAAAACTCGGATACAGGGAGGGCCAATCCTCTGGTAGCAACGGTTCGTCCAATGGTCAAGCCCGATTAAGATGTGAACGAGGTGCCGGCAAACCCTTCCGCGCGGGTATCTCTTCGTGACGCACCTCGATATGAAATCTTCGAGGTCGGTTGCCTGCGGTGCGGCCGATTTCAGAACAGCTTCAAAACCCTCGCCCATTTCCGCTATTCCGGCGAGTTCTTCGTGAGTGGAGCGGGCGAGGAGGATGCGGTAAGCCGCCAGGAGCCTTTTGTCATCCACGGTGCAACGGCCGGAGGCGAGATCTCTCAAGACCAGATCGTAACTGGAAACGGGCATGGACTTCCGGATCCGATGGAGAGACCCCATTTTCAGCTCGCGGCGAATTGCGGAAGCGCTTGCGAACTCTCCGATTTCAGCGGAGTGAAAACCCTGACCGATTCTCCGCACCGGTAGAACCGAAAGCGGCAGGTTCTCCCTCTTGAGTTCAAGCAGGTAAGCGAGCGCCAGATTGTTGTTCGGTGTGGAGAGGGCCATTTTTGAACCCGGCACCAACTCTTCAACCGCATTCGCCCGGGCTTCGACGAATGAAATCCCCTTCTTCAGCGAGGATTTCAGCTTTTCCTTGAAAGGTGGAGGCTCATGCAATAAAATGTCCACGATCGCTTCCTGTCCCGGAATTTCTCCTTCCATCCCGAAGGAAAGGTGTGTCACGATGCCGGAGGAAGCGAGGATGCGGACCGCTCCCCTGGCGAACACACCGGCGTTGTGGCAGGAAAAGGGCACAGGCAATTCGAGCACAAGGTCGGCTCCGCCCATAAGTGCGCTTTCGGTTCGCGACCATTTGTCCTGAAAGGCGGGCTCGCCTCTTTGGACGAAGTTTGAGGAAAGGACCACGACTACAGCCCGGGCCCCGGCGAGTTCCGCCGCCTTCCTCATATGGTACGCATGTCCGTTGTGGAAGGGGTTGTATTCGGCGATGATGCCGACGACGTTCCGTTTCACCATTTCCCGTTCACTCCTTGAAGGAAAGCTTTTTTCAGGTTAATCGGGCTCAACCAATCGGTCAAGGGAGGTTTTTTTAATGAAGGTGCTCGTGCTCAATTGCGGTAGTTCGTCCCTCAAGTACCAGCTTTTCGACATGACGAGCGAAGATGTGCTCGCGAAGGGTCTTGTGGAACGCATCGGCATCGAGGGATCGACCATCAGGCACACGAAAACGGGGCAAGCGGCTGTTTCCACAAGCGTCGACATCCCCAACCACAAGATCGCGATTCGCCTTGTGACCGAACACCTCCTCGATCCATCCCACGGTGCCCTGACGAGCCTCAACGAGCTGTCCGCGGTCGGTCACAGGGTCGTACACGGCGGAGAGAAATTCGCGAAATCCGTCATCATCGACCAGGAGGTCCTAACTGTCATCGAGGATTGCGTTCCCTTGGCTCCTCTTCACAACCCCGCCAATCTCATGGGTATCCGGGCCGTCCTTGAAGTTCTTCCCGATGTCCCCCAGGTAGCCGTATTCGATACGGCCTTTCATCAAACCATGCCCCCAAAAGCATTCACCTACGGGTTGCCGTATCATTATTATGAAGAGAGCCGCCTTCGCCGGTACGGTTTTCATGGAACGAGCCATTTCTACGTGGCCAACCGCGCCGCAGAAATCATCGGGCGTCCCGTCGAGGAGCTGAAAATCGTGACCTGCCACATGGGAAACGGCAGCTCGATCACGGCTGTTGACGGCGGGAAATCCGTCGACACGAGCCTCGGTTTCAGCACGGTTCCCGGTATCCTGATGGGAACGCGCGCGGGAGACCTTGACCCCGTCATGATCCTCCATCTCATGGAGCAGGAGGGGATCACCCCGAAGGCGATGAGCCACATTCTTCACAAGGAAAGCGGAGTCCTCGGCATTTCCGGGATCAGCAGCGACCTGCGGGACATCGAGGAAGCGGCATCCACGGGGAACGAGCGAGCAACCTTGGCGCTCGAGATGCTCTGCTACGGAGTTCGCAAGTATATCGGCGCCTATGCCGCCGCCATNGGGGGCATCGACGCCGTCGTCTTCACCGCCGGCATTGGTGAAAACAGCGTTCTTGTCCGCCAGATGGTGGGAGAAGGACTCGAATTCCTCGGAGCCAAGCTGGACCTCGCCAAAAACAATATTCGCGGCAAAGAGGCGGTCGTCAGCGTAGACAATTCCAAAGTCAAGATCCTCGTCGTTCCGACGAACGAAGAACTTGTGATCGCACGGGACACGCGTGCCCTTGTCAACGGGCGCTGAGGAGCGAACGGAAGTGCCGGAAAAACACCTCCACCCTGTCGATTGGAACACACGGATTCCCATAGATCCGAATCCGGCCGCCGGGGAGCCGTTTCTAACCTGCTGGTCTCTTGAATTGCCGGACACCCTTGAATACTCCGGACAGGTCTTTATGCTTCCGGGAAAACTTGAAGTCCGCGCGGAACGGTCATCGGAGGGAAGGAGCTTCTGGGTAGAAATCACGTTTTCCAGCAAGGCGTCGTCAGCTTGTTCGCGTTGTTTGAAGGAGACCCCCCTTGAAATCGGCGGCTCTTTCCGGTATTTTTATACTCCGTCTGCAGATGATGACAGGCAGGCCGCCGATGACGAGATGACGGTGGCCTATCCGCCGGATGCGGTCGAGGTTGACCTGTCCGAGCAGATATGGGAAAGTTTCGTCGTCTCGCTCCCCGAGAAGGTCCTATGCCGGGATAAGTGCGCGGGATTGTGCCCAGTCTGCGGTGCGGATCTGAACCTTGGATCGTGCGGATGTCAGAAAGCCGCGTACGATCCAAGAATGCAGGCGCTCAAGGACATCTTGCCGGATGTTTCCGAGGATTGACGAAGGGAGAGGATGACGTTGGCGGTTCCAAAGAGGAGAGTGTCCCATTCAAGGACACACAAGCGAAAGGCCCAGTGGCTTGGCGGGCTTTCCGCTCCTGCGGTCGGCACTTGCCCGCATTGTGGGGAAACATTGCAGGCCCATCATGCATGCAAAAGCTGCGGCTATTACCGCGGCAGGAAAGTCGTCGAGGTCGCTACTGCAGAAGCGAAGTAGCCGTCGTTCCGGTGTGAAAATGGGGCGCCCCTTTCAGGGGTAGCCCCATTTTTTGCTTGACCGGATCCCCATGGCTTGTTTATACTGACAGGGTCTTCAAAGGAGTTCTTAAGACCAGGTCATATACCGGAGGCTCACGGCCTTGGATCATGCCCAGAAGAGGACGCGTCAGAGACGTCTGCTCAAGCTCCTCGAAGCCAATCCTCTTATGAACGACGAGGAATTGGCCCGCTCTCTTTCGGTCAGCGTCAGCACGGTTCGTCTTGATCGTGCACTTCTCAACGTGCCGGAACTGCGAGAGCGCATGAGGGAAATGGCGGAGAAAACATCCGGCCCGCTCTCGGCCATGAAGAGAGGGGCGCTTTTCGGCGAACTGCTGGGGCTGGAACTCGGCCAATGGGGACTTTCCCTGTTGACCCCCGACCATGAGATGATCACGAATGAAGAGGGTACGATAGGCGGGCATTACCTTTATGCCCAGGCGGCAACTTTGGCCTTGGCCTCGGTCGAAGGAGGAATCGCCACTATCGAATCCGCCCGGATCCGGTACGTCAGATCCATCTTTCCTCTCGAGAGATGCATCGCTCGATCCAAAGTCGGCATCCACAAGGACGACAGAACCGTCGTCAGCGTCAGGACGAGGATCAGGGACGAGGATGTCTTCATTGGCCGATTCATCATCATGTTCGCTTCAAACGAGCAGAACTAGAGAGAGCGGGAGGGAACCGAATTGCTCATAGCCGTTGACGCGATGGGTGGCGACAACGCACCTCAGGAAATATGCCGGGGAGCCGCCATCGCCTGCAGGAATTACCCCGACCTCGAAATTGCCCTTGTCGGGAAGGAAGGCCCAGTCCGGGAACAGTTGGAGGGACTCGACTCCGGTGTTTCCGGAAGGATTCACGTCGTCAAGGCGGAAGACGTGATCGGCATGGACGAATCCCCTGTCGTATCGATCCGGAAGAAGAAAGACTCCAGCCTTCGGGTGGCCATGGAGATGGTGCACTCCAGGGAAGCTCAAGGCTGCGTTTCCTGCGGGAACACGGGGGCCATCGTCGCCGGCGGCGTTCTTGTTGTCGGCCGCATTCCAGGCATTGAAAGGCCCGGGCTCGGGATGCCTCTTCCCGCCCTGAACCGTACCAGCATGCTGATCGACGTCGGTGCCACCGTGAGGGCCAAACCGGAAAACCTATTCCAGTTTGCATTGATGGGGCAGATATACATGCGCCACATCTTCGGCGTGAAGGAACCCGAAATCGCCCTTCTTTCCAACGGGGAAGAGGAGATCAAGGGGGACGAGGTGGTGATGGCCGCCCGCGAAATGATCAGGGACGCAAAACTGAATTTCAAGGGTTATGTCGAAGGAAAGGACATCCCTTTCGGTACGGCCGACCTCGTGGTTTGCGACGGTTTCACGGGGAATGTCCTCCTGAAATTCATGGAGGGATTCGGGGAAGCGGTTTATGCGCTCCTGAAGGAAGAAATGGGGAACCGCCTCCTGCCTAAAATGGGGATGGTCTTCATGCTTCCGATGATCAAGGAGCTATGGACCCGCTTCGATTACGAACGTTACGGAGGCACACCTCTCCTTGGGGTTAACGGAGCGGTGATCAAGGCCCACGGGCGATCCAAGTCGACCGCGGTCGCAAATGCCATCCGGGTGGCTCATGATTTCGTCNNGAGAAAAAGGGAGTCGAGCTCATCANNGGGAAGAACTGTTAGAGGGAGGAAAACTTTAATGCCCCTGCTTTCCGGAAGACCCGTTTACGTCCTAAAAACGGGAATGTACGTGCCTGAACGGATCCTGAGCAACCAGGACCTGGAAAAAATGGTGGAAACGACGGACGAATGGATTGTCGAGCGAACGGGGATCAGGACAAGGCATATCGCCGCTCCCGGAGAACTCACGAGCGATCTTGCACATGCAGCCGGCACTGCTGCACTGGCAGCGTCGAACATTGACCCGGAAAAACTGGACATGGTTCTTGTCGCGACTAATTCTCCGGACACCGTTTTCCCCGGCGTTGCGGCGAAAGTCCAGGGGCGACTCAAGGCAATCCATGCAGGAGCTGCGGATATCCAGTCCGGCTGCACCGGATGTGTCTATGCTCTGGCAATAGCCGCAGCGGGAATTTCTTCAGGGCTATGGAACACCGTCCTCGTCGTCGGAGCGGAGGTCCTTTCAAGTCTCATCGACTGGCAGGACAGGAACACCTGCGTTCTTTTCGGCGACGGCGCCGGGGCGGTCGTCCTTTCCTCGGACCCCGCCGGTTCGGTTGCGCGCATCCTGGCTTCCGACCTTCGGTCGGATGGGACGCGACATGACCTGATTTGCTTCCCCGGGGACTTGTTGAAAACNCCTGCTTCCCCGAAAACCCTGGAGGAAAACCTTCACAAGGTTCAGATGAAGGGAAACGAAGTCTTCAAGTTCGTCAACCAAGCCCTTCCCGGCTTCCTTCATGACAGCTGCAAAACTGCCGGACTCGACGCGCAAGTGATCGACTGGTGGATTTTCCATCAGGCGAACCTTCGGATTATCGATTCCGTTCTCAAGCGGCTCGGCGTCGACCCGGCCAAGTCGATCGTCAACCTCGAAAGATACGGTAACACCTCGGCGGCTTCGGTTTTCCTTGCTCTCCACGAAGCCCTTTCCGACGGACGCCTCGGTCCTTCCCAAAAAGTCCTCCTCACGAGTTTTGGTGCGGGAATGACCTACGGTGATCTCATTCTCGAGATGCAAGGAGAAAGCCATGAAGAAGCCTAACCGCGTGACGAAGCTCCTCGGAACCGATTACCCCATCATCCAGGGTGGCATGGCCTGGGTGGCGGATGCCGATCTCGCCGCCGCAGTCAGCAACGGGGGCGGCCTGGGCGTCATCGCTGCGGCCAATGTNCCCCCCGAGTTGCTCGAACAGCAGATTCTACGGGCGCGATCCCTGACGAACCGTCCCTTCGGACTGAACATCATGCTGCTTTCCCCGACTGCGGATGAGGCGATCGAGCTGGCTGCACTTCACCGTGTCCCCGTGGTGACCACGGGAGCCGGAGCACCCGGAAAGGTCATCGACAGGCTCAAGCCTCTCGGGACGACAATTGTCCCGGTCATCGCCTCGGTGGCCCACGCGAGGCGGGTGGAGAAGCAGGGAGCCGATGCCGTTGTCGCCGAAGGAACAGAGTCGGGAGGACACGTCGGCGAATCCACGACCATGACGCTTGTTCCGCAGGTTGTCGATGCGATCGGAATTCCCGTCATTGCAGCGGGCGGAGTGGCCGATGGGAGGGGTGTCGCGGCAGCTTTCGCGCTTGGAGCCGAGGGAGTACAGGTCGGAACGAGATTTGTCTGCTGCACCGAGTGCAACGCCCATCCCCTCTACAAGCAGGAAATCATCGCGGCCGGGGATCGTTCCACGGTCACGACGGGCAAAAGAACGGGACACCCCGTTCGGTGCCTCAAGAACAAACTTACGCATGAATTCGACAAACTCGAAGAGCGGCTCGCCGAAATTCACGAATTTGAAGAACTCGGTGCCGGAAAGCTTCGAAAAGCCGTTGTCGAGGGAGATGTCGAATGGGGATCCGTCATGGCCGGCCAGATTGCCGGATTGATCCGCGATGTCCGACCTGCAGCGGAGATCATCACGGAAATGTTTGCCGAAGCCGAAGAGGTTATCCGCCGACTTGCATCGAACCTTGAGAACAAGGGGTGATTGCATGCGCTACGCACTTGTTTTCCCGGGCCAGGGAGCACAAGAGGTGGGAATGGGAAAGACCCTTTTCGAAAGCCACCCCGTCGCGAGGGAAATATTCGAAGCGGCGGATCGTGCGCTCGGCTATTCGTTGACCCGGATCATTTTCGAAGGACCTGAGGAGGAACTGACCCGGACCGAAAACACCCAACCCGCAATTCTTGCCGTTTCAATCGCCACAAAAGCCGTTATCGAAGAGGAGTTGGGCTATTCTCTCTCTCCGAGCCTCGTGGCCGGGCATAGCCTTGGCGAGTATACCGCGCTCGTCGCGGCGGGAACGTTGACGATCGAGGATGGAATAAGGCTCGTTCACCTGCGCGGCAAGTGGATGCAGGAGGCGGTTCCTGTCGGACAAGGTTCCATGGCGGCGATCCTCGGGCTGGATCCCGAACTTGTGGAGCAGGCCTGCAGGGAGGCCCGTAACGGCCAGGTCTGCAGCCCTGCCAATTTCAACGCGCCCGGCCAAGTTGTGATCTCGGGCCACGCGGAAGCCGTAGCGCGTGCGGCCGAGACCGCCCGAAAACTGGGTGCCAAGAGGGCAATCCCCCTGAAAGTCAGCGCACCCTTCCATTGCAGTTTGATGGAACCGGTCGCAGACCGACTGACTGAAGCCTTTTCCGGCTGCTCCTGGAAAATCCCGTCCTGCCCGCTTGTCAATAACGTTTCCGCCTCCGTTGTGTCCGGAACGGCGGAAATCCGGCAAGCGCTTCGCAGCCAGACCTACAGTCCCGTCCGGTGGCTGGAATCGGTGCAGGAAATGGAACGCCAGGGGATCACTCACTACCTTGAGATCGGCCCCGGCAATGTCCTATCCGGCCTTGTCCGGAAGGGAAGCCGCAATGCCGTCACTTTCGACACGGCCACGCAGGATGGGCTTGCCAAAATGCTGGCCGCACTGAGGGAAAAGGAGGCTGCTCCCGTTGAGTGAAAACAGAAAAGTAGCGCTTGTAACGGGGTCCGGCAAAGGAATCGGTCGTGCGGTAGCGATTGCCCTGGCTAAAAAGGGCATCGATATCGCCGTCAATTACAGCCGCTCTGAAGAGGCGGCCCTGAAAACCGCCGAAATGATCCGTAAAGAGGGGGGGAATGCCGGGTCTTCCGAGCGGATGTTTCAAAGACCGAAGATGTACGCGCCCTTTTCGAGGCGACGAAGACTTCCCTCGGTCCGGTTTCGATTTTGGTGAACAACGCCGGGATCACCCGTGACTCTCTCCTTATCCGAATGAAGGACGAAGACTGGCACGAGGTGCTGACCCTCAATCTCGAAGCGGCGTTTCTTTGTTCACGCGAAGCTGTTCGCGACATGGCAAAGGCTCGTTGGGGACGAATCATCAATGTCAGTTCGGTTGTCGGCATCATTGGAAACCCCGGGCAGGCGAACTACTGCGCTTCCAAGGCCGGTCTTCTGGGACTCACGAAATCGATCGCCCGCGAATACGGGATGCGCGGGATTACGGCAAATGCCGTTGCTCCGGGTTGGATTGAAACCGATATGACGGCTTCCCTGAAGCCCGAGATCCGGGAGGCGATGTTGAAAACCGTCCCCGCCGCGAGGCCGGGACTTCCCGAAGATGTCGCATCCGTCGTCGCGTTCCTTGCCTCGGACGAGGCCTCCTACGTCAACGGCCAGACAATTGCCGTGGACGGCGGGATGACGATGGTTTAAAGTCATTTGGAAGGAGGTGAAGCACGATGAAAAAGGAAGAGATTCTCTCCAGGCTTAAGGAAATCGTGATCGACCGGCTGGACGTGGAGGAGGGCCAAATCAAGAACGAGGCTTCCTTCATCGAAGATCTCGGTGCCGATTCGCTCGACATCGTCGAGTTGATCATGGGCATTGAAGAGGAATTCGATATCGAGATCCCCGACGAGGATGCCGAGAAACTCACGACCGTCGGAGAAGCACTCAATTACGTTATAGGCAAGCTGGGCGTCGAGGAGTAAATTGTTTCAAAAGGGGCCGGGGATCTGCGTCCTCCGGCCCCTTCCGAGAAATGCAGATCTTCACACATCGAAGAAGGAGTGACCCGGCTTGAGAAGAGTGGTCATCACCGGGCTAGGAGTAGCGAGCCCCATCGGGATCGGTAAGGACGAATATTGGCGGGCGCTTCGTTCCGGCAAGAACGGGGTCGCACGGATCACACACTTTGACGCGGATAATTTCCCCGTGAAAATCGCTGCGGAAGTCAAGGGCTTCAAAGCTGACGACTGGATGGATCACAAGGAAGCCAGGCGTACCGACCGGGTTATCCATTTCACGATGGCCGCAGGCGAGTTGGCTGTCAAGGATGGCGCTCTGGACGTTTCCAAGCTGGACAAGGAACGTTTCGGCGTCTTTCTTGGAAGCGCGGAAGGCGGCATTTTCACGAGTTACGAGAATATCAAAACGCTGATCGAAAAGGGACCGAATCGCGTCAGCCCCTTCTTTATTCCCATGATGATCAGCAACATGCCGGCCGCCTACCTCGCGATCCGCTACGGAGCAAAAGGACCGAACATCTGCGTCGTCACCGCCTGTGCGACGGCGACCCATACGATGATCGAAGCCTTCAACACGATCAGAAGGGACGAAGCCGACATTATCCTTGCAGGCGGCGCTGAATCGGCCATTTCTCCCCTTGGTGTCGCAGGATTTGCTGCGATTAAAGCTCTCTCGACACGCAACGACGAACCCGAGCGCGCTTCCAGGCCCTTCGACAGCGAAAGGGATGGATTCATTCTCGGAGAAGGCGCCGGAGTCCTGGTCGTTGAAGAGCTTGAACACGCCAAAAGCAGGGGAGCGCGGATCTATGCCGAAATCTCCGGATACGGTTCAACCTGCGATGCCTACCATATCACCGCCCCCGACCCAGAAGGCGACGGTGCGGCAAGGGCGATGCGCCAGGCTGTGGAGAGATCCGGCTGGAATATCGCGGAAGTCGATCTGATCAACGCCCACGGCACTTCTACTCCGCTCAACGACAAAATGGAATCGAAAGCGATCCGAACCGTTTTTGGCGAACATACGCCCCAGGTTCTGGTCAATTCCACGAAATCGATGATCGGGCACGGACTTGGTGCTGCCGGTGCTCTTGAGACGATTGCGGCGATCCAATCCATTACCGAAGGGTTTGTCCACCCCACCCTCAATCTGGAAAAACAGGACCCTGAATGCGAGATCAATGTCGTAGGGAAAGTTGGGGTCGAGTACCCGGTCAAACGGGCCCTGATCAATAATTTCGGATTCGGCGGCCATAACGGGGTCCTTGCGATACAGTCGTTTTCCGAATGAGGCACCGCTTCGGCCAAACCCTGAAAAACGAAAGCCTGTGGGAAGAAAAGCTCATTCGTCTCCAGGAGCGGATCGGCTATTTCTTCCAGGACGCCCGTCTTCTCTGCAAAGCCCTGACTCATTCTTCTTTCCGATATGAAGCCGGCATCGAGGAAGACAACGAAAGGCTTGAATTTATCGGGGATGCAGTCCTGCAGTTGCTTGTCACCGAAAAACTGCTTGCCCTTTTTCCTGAGGCGACCGAGGGGGATCTAACCAAAAAGAGATCCGCCCTCGTATGCGAAGAAACCTTGCTCAAACACGAGAAACGTCTAAATCTCTACGAGTTTCTACGAGTGGGGAAGGGCATGGAAAAACAGGGGCTGCGCGGCACGCGATCCGTCCGTGCAGACGCCGTAGAGGCTCTGATCGGTGCGATTTACTACGACGGAGGTCTTCCCGCAGCAGAAATATTCTTCAGCGAGGCCCTTTTTGAAAAGGAAGGCTATGGCTCCGGATTGATTTCGAACGACCCGAAATCTTCACTCCAGGAATTTCTTCAAGCGAGCGGCAAACCGCTTCCGGAATACATCCTCATCGAAAAGTCTGGGCAGGACGATGCCCCGCACTTTCTTATCGCGATCCGTTCCGGAGAAGATATTCTCGCCACGGGAGCGGGATATTCGAAAAAAGAGGCTGAATTTGCCGCTGCCCGTCGTGCACTTGAGATCCTCTCATGAGCACAACCGGTTGCATTTATTTTTCTGCTGCCCTATAATCACTCCGGACAAAGCACCTATCCTTTAAAGGGGTCCCGTGAGGCCCATAAGGAGGAAAATCATTGAAGGCATGTGGAAAGCGGTTTACGATAAAGGACGTGGCGCCGGAAAGGCGCTGTGTCCTTTTTTTTTCCCGGGGGAGGGGAATCGTGAATGATGTTGCGTGAAAAGGCAAAACTGATGAGCGAGACGGATATGGAAAGGGCGATTCGCCGGATGGCCCACGAAATCGTCGAGACGAACAAGGGACTGGATAAGGTTGTTCTTGTCGGGATACAGCGACGGGGAGTCTTCCTCGCCCAGCGGATACGGGAAATTCTCCGGCAATTCGAGCAGGTCAAGGTCCCGACGGGAGAACTGGACATCACCCTTTACAGGGATGATCTGACGTTGCTTCACGACCATCCGGTCGTGCACAGCACCTCGATGCCTCTTGACATCACCGGGAAACATGTCGTTCTCGTTGATGATGTCATCTACACCGGCCGGACAATCCGGGCAGCTCTCGATGCCCTGATGGACTTGGGAAGGCCCGACATCGTCCAGTTGGCGGTCCTTGTGGACCGTGGCCACCGCGAACTTCCCATCTCTCCTAACTTTGTAGGGAAGAATATTCCCACATCAAGGGATGAAGTCGTCGAAGTCCGCGTAAAGGAAATCGACGGCACCAACGAAGTCGTCATTTGCGAAAGGCAGGAGGCCTGATCGGAAATGGAATGGAAACATCGACACGTCCTCGACCTGAAGGACTGGACAAGAGAGGAGATTCTTTTCCTCCTGGACCAGGCCAAAAATATGGACGACCTGATGGACAGGCCAATAAGGAAAGTACCCGCTCTTCGCGGGAAGCTCGTGGTCAACCTGTTTTTCGAAGCATCCACTCGCACCCGGGTGTCGTTCGAACTGGCGGAAAAGATGTTGAGCGCGGACGTCGTCAACTGGTCTGCAGGAGGATCGAGCGTCGGGAAAGGGGAAACCCTGAGAGACACCGCATGGACACTTGAAGCGATGGGAGCGGACGCCGTCGTCATCCGCCATGGTTCCGTCGGATCCGCGCACTATCTCTCGAAAAAGCTGCACAGAGCAAGCGTCTTCAATGGCGGAGACGGGGCCTATTCCCACCCGACACAGGCACTGCTTGACGCCTATACGGCGTGGAAGCATTTTTCTTCCCTGGAAGGACGAAAAATGGCCATTATCGGAGACGTTCTCCATAGCCGGGTCGCGAGAAGCGACGTACGGGTATTCAAGGAACTGGGGTGCGAGGTTGTTCTTTCCGGCCCCGAAACCCTGATGCCGCTTGATGTCGGGGCGCTCGGCGTCACCTTTGAGCCGGACCCCCGCAAGGCAGTCCGTGGAGCCGATATGGTTTATCTTCTTCGGATCCAAAGGGAGAGACAGGAAGAAGGGCTTTTCCCTTCCCTTGACGAATACCACCTTCGCTTTGGAGCAGACGAGGAACTCATTTCAAAAGCCAACAATGGAGCCCTCGTCATGCACCCGGGACCGATCAACAGACGGGTGGAAATCGACTCCAGCGTTGCGGACGGAAGCCAAAGCCGGATTCTGCAACAGGTCAGGAGCGGAGTGGCGGTCCGAATGGCGCTTCTTTACCTATGCCTTGGAGGTGTGATGGCNATGATTCTTTTCAGGAATGCACGAATCTTCGACGGCCTTTCCTTCATGAAAGGCATGAGCGAAGTCCTCGTTTCGGAAGACCGGGTCGAGTCCATCGGGACAAATATTTCTGCACCTGAGGCGAAACCCGTCGATCTCAAAGGGAAGGTGCTTGCTCCCGGTTTTATCGACCTGCATTGCCATATGCGCGATCCCGGTTTCGAATGGCGCGAAGACATCGCGAGCGCTGCGCGTGCGGCCGCCCATGGTGGTTTTACGACGATCGTTTCGATGCCGAACACCGACCCGGCGATCGATAACGATGCTCTCATCCGGTACGTTTTCGAAAAAGGCGAACGTGCAGGGTATTCCCGGGTTCTTCCCGCGGGCGCTGTCACGAAGGGAAGGCAAGGGAAGGAACTGGCCGAGATGGGCAAGATGGCGGCCGCAGGATGTGTCTTGTTCACCGATGACGGCTCGCCGATCGGTTCCTCCCGTCTCTTCCGCACGGCCTTGCTTTATGGTAGGGATCTCGGCGTGAGAATCATGGAGCACCCGGAGGAGACAGCCCTTTCAAAAGGTGGACAGGTGAACGAAGGGCGTTGTTCCTCGCTCTCGGGATTAAAGGGGATCCCGTCTTCCGCCGAGGAAATCGGAGTTTTCAAGGCCATCTCGCTTTGCAGGGAAACGGGAGTACCGGTACATGTGACTCACCTGAGCACGCGCAAGGCCGTATCGCTGGTCAGGGAAGCAAAAAAAGCCTCGCTTCCCGTAACCTGCGACGTCACTCCTCATCATCTTTGCCTTTCGGAAGAGTCCGTGATCGAATCGGGTTTTGATGCGTGCTTCAAGGTCAATCCGCCGCTTCGCTCCCGGGATGATGTCGAAAGCCTTTGGGAAGCACTTGGCGACGAAACGGTTGACGCAATTGCAACGGACCATGCGCCATGGCATCTCGACGAAAAGGACCTTCCCTTTCCGGAAGCACCTTTCGGAATCGCATCCCTCGAATGTGCTTTTGCCGCGGTCTACACGGCCTGGATGGAAAGGGGCAAACCGGTTCGATTTGGGACGCTTCTTTCCCTCTTCACGAGTGGGCCGGCCGCAATTCTCCCGAAACCCTGGAACAGCCTTGGAAGGATTCAGCCGCAGGCTAAGGCTGACCTTGTCGTGCTCGATCCCGAATTCAGGTCCAGAGTTTCCGTTTCTTCCTGGGAAAGCAAGGCGCGGCTGACTCCATGGGAAGGAGCAACCCTTACGGGGTGGCCTGTCATGTCTCTCGTAGAGGGACGCCTTGCTTTCAACAGATCCGTGGAATAATCCCATGTGCCGGAACGAACCCGGGCATTCGCAACTGGAGAGGGAGGCGGTGCTGGCGCAAAAGGAACAGCTTGACGACAACCTTTTCTTCCTGACCCTGGAAACCGCAGATCCGTTGCCTCACGTCGAGCCCGGGCAATTTGTCATGCTCAGGACCAGCCCTGCCCTTGACCCTCTTTTAGGACGCCCATTTGCGATTTGCGGCCTTCATCAGAGCAGCCTGGAACTTCTTGTCGCCGTGGCGGGACGTGGGACGCGCCTCCTGGCCGGGCTTCCACCCGGGGAGCGACTATCGTTGCGCGGGCCGCTGGGAAACGGGTTTCCCGTTCAAACCGGCAGGAAAATCCATTGCCTGGCTGGAACGACCGGTATCGCACCTTTTCTTTTGACAGGGTTGTTTGAGCAGGGTTTCGACATTCATCTCGGACTTCCAGGGATAAAATGGAAACCTCTTGCGGATTGGGCCTCGGGAAAAATACCGGGCCTTCATCTCTATTCCGACGACGGAAAGATCGGAATCACCGGCAATCCGCTCATGTGCATTGACAAACTCGATCCTGAATCGGACGTGATTTGGGGTTGCGGCCCGACAGGAATGCTGAAGGCACTCGATAGGGAATGCCGAAAAAGCGGAATACGGGCCTGGGTCAGCCTGGAAACACGAATGGCCTGTGGAATCGGAGGGTGCCACGGCTGCGTAGTCCGGACGACCGGAGGACCTCGCAAGACCTGCACCGATGGTCCTGTTTTCGAGGCTCGGGAGGTTTGCTGGGATGACATCTGAGAGAAGGAGCTCCCATGTTTCCGTTGGCCATGTGTTTTTAGATTCTCCTCTTATTATCGCATCAGGGACCTGGCCCCATGAGGCGGGGTTCTGGAAAGCCCCGGTTTGCTCGGGAGCCTCCGCCGCATGTACGAAAGCGCTGACCCTCCACGCCAGAGAAGGCAATCCGGGAATACGATTGTGGGAAACACCCTGCGGCCTGCTGAACAGCATCGGACTGCAGAACCAGGGAATCGACCGTTTCCTATCGGAAGATTTACCCAAGATATCGGCCAAAGACCTGAAGGTGATCGCGAACGTGGCCATGGAAACCGAGGAGGAAACTGAGGCAGTGCTGTCCCGTCTTTCTCGTTTTTCGGAGCTTCTCGCTGCGGTGGAATTGAACATTTCATGTCCAAACGTCGATGCGGGAGGAATGGCATGGGGATCGGACCCAAGACAGGCGGCACGCGCCATACGACTGGCCAGGCAGAACTGGAAGGGACCTTTGTGGGCAAAGCTGACTCCCCAGTGCGCTGAGATCTCCCTTGTTGCCAAAGCATCCGAAGAAGCGGGGGCCGATGCCCTGGTCGTTGCGAACACCTGGCTCGGGATGGCGATTGACACGAGTTCCGAGAAACCTGTATTCAAGCGCTGCGTCGCGGGTTTATCAGGACCCGCCGTGTTTCCGCTCGCTCTCCGGCTTGTCTGGGAAGTCTCGTCATCGGTTGGAATACCCGTCATCGGCTGCGGTGGCATTTCGAAGAGCGACGACGTGATTTCGATGATGCTCGCAGGGGCCAGCGCGGTGGAAATCGGTACGCTCCATTTCGCCGACCTTTCCTGTTTCCGCAAATTGCAGGAAGGCATTCTTGAACACCTGGCCGCAAAAGGCTATTCTTCGCCTATGGAACTGATCGGAAGGGGGAAAAGGAAGGATGTCTGAACCGCGTCATTACCCGCTCATCCTTGCCCTTGACATGCACGACCTGAAGGAAGCCCGTGAATTTCTGGCTCCAATGCGTTCCCTTCTTCACTACGTCAAAATCGGCCCGCGCCTATGGGCCCAAGGCGGGGCTCCGTTTGTCTCCGAAATCGTCTCCCAGGGTTTCGACGTCTTTCTGGATCTCAAGCTCCACGACATCCCGAATACGATCGCCGGGGCGGTCGACGCCTTGTCTGACCTCGGGATTTGGGCTCTCACCCTCCATGCGGGAGGAGGAAAGGAAATGCTGGAGGCTGCCGTTTCCGCTCGAGACGACGCGGAATCGGACACGGTTCTCCTCGGTGTTAGCGTCCTGACAAGCCTGGATCAATCCGCCTGGAGCCAGGTCTGTCCCGGTTGCCTCCTCAATGATGCGATCGTGAGCCGAACCGGGCTCTGTGTCGAAAGCGGGATGGACGGTCTGGTCTGTTCACCGCTCGATCTCGGCATGGTCAGNGAAACCGCGGGAGAATCCCTCATCACCGTCGTGCCGGGAGTCCGGCCTTGGAAGGTAACCGATGACCAGAAACGGACCGCCACCCCTTCCGAAGCCATCCGAAACGGCGCCGACTATATCGTTGTCGGCCGTCCGATCATTCTGGCGGATTCGCCCCGCTCGGCGATCTTCGAGATTCAGGAACAAATAGAGGAGGGTTTCCGATGCAGGAAGAGCTGAAGGCAACCACGCTTACTTCCATGATGAAGGAAACCGGAGCTTTGCTTGAAGGTCACTTCAGGCTCACCTCCGGCCTTCACAGCAGTCACTACATGCAATGCGCCCTGTTGCTGAGCGTCCCCAGGTATGCCGCCTTCGCGGGGAGGGAACTGGCCACGGTCCTCGCCCCGCTTGCGCCCCAGGCCGTTTTCGCCCCTGCTCTTGGGGGCGTGATCATCGGGCACGAAGTGGCACGTCACCTCGACTTGCCTTTCTTTTTCGCGGAAAGGGAGAACGGCGCGATGAAACTACGAAGGTTCCCGACNCCGGGACCGATCCGTTTCGTCGTGATCGAAGACGTCATTACAACGGGTGGTTCAGCGCTTGAGGTCGGCAATCTCATTCGCGGAACGGGAGCTGATTGGGTCGGCACAGGGTGCATCGTCGACAGGAGCACCGGCAAGGCAAAATTTCCGCACCCGTTGTTTTCCCTGTGGCAAGCTTCATTTCCGACCTTTACCGAAGCTGAATGCCCGCTCTGCAGGGAGGGCAAACCGATTGAAAAACCGGGGAGCCGTTAAGGGCCTATCCACGCTGTTTTTCATCCTGGTTTTTTGCGGGACGGCCCTCGCAGCAATCGATGTTGCGGTCACTTCCCCTTGGCTTGCGCTAATGACCCGGTTTATCGGCGGGATCCAGGTCCGTGTCCATCCGTTGTCGGGGTGGGACCAGAACGGCGGCATCGTACGGTTTTCAAAACCCTCCCGCCGGTTTTCCGTGATTGCGCTGGACGAAGCTGAAGCACGGGCGTACGGAATCCGGGGCCACTCCGTGAAAGTTCTTTTCGAAACTGTTCCCGGAGGAACCCCTGTAAAGGCCTCCTCGTTCTGGGACCCCTCTTCTCTGGCTTTCATCGGCCAGCGTCTTTTAGGGGCCCTTTCCGCGATTGACCCGGGAAACTACACCTACTACCAAAGACGCCTGGCGGAGTTCCAGTCACGTACGGACACCACGGTCGGTGTGGGCCGGAAACTGCTCCGGGGGATCGTCATCCTCGATTTGACGGGCTCTTCCGGCAAGTGGATACGAGCCGCAGCAGAATCTCCGATACGGCCGCCCGAACGGGTTTTGGAACTCTGGAAAGAGGGAAAATCCCTCGAAACGCTGACGATTGCCCTTCAGGACGCGTCGAAGAAGGGATGGGTGATCGTCGTCGATTCCTGGACCCCGGCGAAAGTCCTCGAAAAAACNAAGGGGGATCCCCGCGTAGCAGTGATCCCCTCACCCGTTCTCGAAAAAGAGATGTTGACGATTCTGCATGACCTCTATCTTGCGATCTGGAACGCCTCAGGAAAACGGATCAGTCCTCCGAAGCCCTGACGTGGAGAACATCCGCCGCCGTGTAGACCCGAAGACTCCCCCTGACATTCACCTCTAGCGCTCCGTCTAGGGTGACGTTTTCGGCAATGCCGTAATCGGTCCCGGAATCGGTAAGGACGCGGACTTCCTTGCCGAGCGTGCTGCAGCGCTTCCTGTAGAGGGTCACCAGTTCCCGAATGCCTTTCGGACCTTCCTCAAGCAATACGAGCTGTTCAGAAAGGACCCTCAGCACCTCGGCCAGGATATCGCCCCTGTTCGACTCAACGCCCCGTAAAACCTTTATGGAGGAAGGGTTATCGATCCCGGCGGAAACGAGATCATGTTCATCCATGTTGACGTTCAGGCCAATTCCCGTAACCGCATAATGGACACGGTCCGTTTCACTCGCCGTCTCGCTCAGGATGCCGCAGAGCTTACTGCCCCTCCACAGGAGATCGTTCGGCCACTTCAAGGAACATCGAATGCAGAACATCCGCTCGAGAGCCATTTGGACGGCAAGTCCGGCAGCAAGGTTGACCAGTTGGATCTTCATCGGAGGAATCCTCGGCCTGAGTAGAACGGAAGCGTAGATGTTACCGCCGGTGGGGGATCGCCAGCTTCGCCCCATGCGGCCCCTCCCGGTTCTTTGCTCCTCCGCGATGACGACCAGTCCTCCGCCTGCGCCTTGCCTCGCCGCTTCCTTTGCGATTTCCTGTGTCGACTCCACACTTTCGAAGAAAAGGATAGGGTGTCCCAGGGGACAACCCTCTAGTCGATGTTCCACCCATGATGGGCTAAGATCGTAAGTCGGAGGGCTGACGAACCGGTAACCCCGATTCGGGACCGACTCGATTCCAATCGTCTCTGCCCGGAGGCTTTCAATCCCCTTCCAGATTGCCTGTCGGCTGACGTTCAGGTTCTCCACCAGATCACCGCTGGAAACCATTCCCGTCGGCGTCGACACAAGCCGCTTTAGGATGGCAAGTTTGGTTGACGTTGTCTTCTGCACGGGATCAACCCCTCTTCGGTCTGCGGTAACACGATGTTATAATCTTTTTCAATATGCGGCAATCACCGAATTCTTGGCATTTCATGGAGGCAAGGATATGGCATTCTTACCGATCCGCACCGTTATGGAGGAACTGAACTCGCTTGCGCGCGAGTTTCAGGACAGTCTTNNTGACCCCACAACCCTTGAACGTCGTTCAAAGGAACTGACCCAGCTGACCCTTGTGACGGATTTCTGGTCGAAGCCCAACTCTCAAGAAGTTCTTCGCGAGATTTCCCAAGCCAATGCGAGACTTGAGTTATGGAATAAGATGAATTCAGAAATCGAGGAACTGGAAACGCTTGTCGAGATCCTTTCGGAAAGCGAGGATCCAGAGCTTCTATCGGAGTTTTACGCACGGGCGGGAGTCCTGAGGAAGTCGATCAAGAACGATCAGATCATCCTCCTCATGGGGGAGGAATACGATGATTCCAACGCCATTCTTTCAATTCATCCCGGAGCTGGCGGGCTCGATTCGCAGGATTGGGCCGAGATGATTTTCAGGGTTTACCTCCGATGGGCTGAAGGACACGGGATGGAAACCCGTATTTTTGACCTCCTTCAGGACGATGAAGCCGGCATCAAGAGCGTGACCTTCATGGTCAAGGGGCCTTACGCCTATGGTTTCCTTTCCGGAGAGCAGGGAGTCCACCGTTTGGTCAGGATATCGCCCTTTGACGCGGCGAAAAGGAGGCATACCAGTTTTGCTTCGGTGGAAGTGGCTCCTGAACTTCCGGAGAGCGTCGAGATCGAAATTCGCCCGGAGGATCTGGAACTCCAGACCTGCAGGGCAAGCGGAGCAGGCGGGCAATATGTCAACATGACGGATTCCGCGGTTCGCATCAAGCATCTCCCTACAGGTATCGTCGTCGGTTGCCAGACCGAGCGCTCCCAACACATGAACAGGCAGGTCGCGATGCAGGTGCTGAGGGCCCGCTTGTTCGAAAGGGTCCTGAAGGAGCGCCAGGAACAATTGGACGCATTGAAGGGCGAGAAAAAGGAAATCGGGTGGGGTAGTCAGATCAGGTCGTATGTTCTGCACCCTTATACGCTTGTAAAAGATCACCGCACGGGCTGCGAAACGGGAAACGTTCAGGCGGTGCTCGATGGAGAGATCGACGAGTTCCTCATGGCGACGCTCAATCAAAGGCGAGCCGGCAAAGCCAGCCTTTCCTGACCGGAAGGAGACGATGGGATGATGCTCCTTCGTTTTTTGAAAGCGCACTTTTTGGCACTCACTGTCATCCTCGTGTTCCCGTTTTTCGTCGAAGCGGCCACTTTCATCCCTGAAACGCCGACGATGCGGATCGGAGAAGTCCGCCCCGGTATGCGGGGCGAAGCTCGCACGGTCATCCAGGGCCAGTCCGTGGTCTCTTTTCCGATCACGGTCGTGAGCGTGCTTCCCAGGAAAGGTCTTCCCAAACACCTGATTCTCATCCGCGCCGAAGGTCCCCTCATCGAAAAAACCGGAGGGATCGCGGCAGGAATGAGCGGTAGCCCTGTCTTCATCAACGGCAAGATGGTGGGAGCGATCGGCTACGGCTGGAATTTCAGCGACCACCGTCTAGGCCTTGTCACTCCGCTGGAAGACATGATGGCGATTTTCGACTGGAAGGATATCAAGCCGGCTTTCTACAGGCCGCCGCTTCCTGAGCCTTCCGCCATTTCTCCCGATGTTTCTTCCTCCGATATCCCCTCGGCCGATATTCTTTCCGCGGATATTGCCCCGAAGATGACTCTTTTTGCGGACGGCATGAGCCCGCGTGCCATCAAGGACCTTTCATCGAATGTCAATGCGAAGGTCCTTTCCATGGGAAGCGGGATGGCGGAGAACCTGCCGCCCGTCGAACATGTCCGCCGGATGAGCCCCGGAGAAGCCGTCGGGGTGATGCTCGCATGGGGCGACGTCAGCCTCGGTGCGACGGGGACGCTCACAACGGTTTCTAAGGATGGGCGTTTTCTCGCTTTCGCTCATCCCTTCATCAACAACGGAGCCGTCGCCTACCCGCTGACTCGAGCCTGGGTCCATGATGTGGTCCCAAGCATCGAGTCTCCCTTCAAGCTGGGGACGCCGTTGAGCATTATCGGAACCGTTACTCAGGACAGGCCTCAGGCGATCGGCGGGAAACTCAATGTTTATCCCCCTTCCTTTGATTTCACCGTCAATTTTGACGATGTCGACAACAAAGCAAAAACACGAAAACGATTCCACGTCGCTTTGGCTCCATTCCTCCTCTCCAAACTTGCACCGGAAGCTTTGACCGGGTTGTTGGACGATCTTTGGGGACAGGTTGGGGCGGGCACGGCCAAGCTCGACCTGACCGTCACCGGGCCCAATCTGGGGGGCGGCTGGAGCAGGAACAATCTTTTCTTCTCAGACAAGGACCTCGCGAAAGAAGCTTTAAAGGAATTCAAGGAACTGGTCGAGGTCATTGCGCTGAACCCCTTTACGGATATCGCGCCCCTCGGATTCCGGTTGGACCTGGAAATGACCGCCGAGCCGAGGATTCTTCTGATCGAAGACGTGAAGCTTGACAAGCGAAAACTGAAGCCCGGCGATAAGCTAAAAGTCGAAGTCAGGCTGCGACCGTACAGGAAAGAACCTTTTGTCCGAACCTTCGAATTGACTGTTCCAAAAGAAGCTGCGGGAAAAAGCTCCGTCGTGGTCAGGGGTGGGGGCATAAACGAACCCGGCCAGGATTCGATTCTTGAAGGAAAGACAACGATACGGGATCTTCCGACTCTCTTGAAGGAGCTTTCCGTAAGGGAAACCAACAACCAGGTCGTGGTGGAAATCATTGCCCCTCAGGGACCGAAGGTCCCCGCCAGAAGAGCTTCAGTCACGGAGGAGGCTGAAACTGAGGCTACAGATGAGGAACCGGAGCTTTTGAGCGCCCTCACCGAGAAAAAACTCAAAGAGGAGTCCATGAGGGTTTTCAACACGAATTATTTTGTGGACGGTCTCCAGAGAAGGGATATTTCTGTGGCGGCCGACGGCGGGGAGGAGTAAGTCTCTGATGGATGCGGTCCGGTGGATTGGAAGGATTGCGATCTTTTTTCTCGAGTCGCTCGGGTTTTTTGCCCTCTTTCTGTTGAAATCCATCCGGGGTATTTTCCGCGGAACATGGAGCCGTGTCGATTTGTCGAAGCAACTTGAGCGGGTCGGGGTCAGTTCCATCCTCGTCGTTTCGATCACGAGCGCTTTTACCGGCATGGTCATGGCCGTGCAGACCATCGATCAATTTGTCCGTTTCGGAGCAACGAACTACATCGGGGGCGTGATCGGCCTCAGTATGGTCAGGGAGATGTCTCCTGTTCTGACGGGACTGGTCGTCACGGGTCGCGTTGGAGCGGCAATGGCCGCCGAGATCAGCTCGATGAGGATCACCGAGCAGCTGGATGCCCTTCGCGCCTTCGGTCTGGATGACGTAGCCTTTGTCGGTTCGCCCAGGCTTTTCGCCAGTCTGGTCATGTTGCCGGTTTTGACGGTTTATTCTTTTGTCATCGGTATCGGTGGCGGTTATCTGTTCGTCATCACGCGGGGCATTCACGGATCGGTTTTCCTGAAGTCCCTCGAAGCCCTCCTAGACCCCTTCGACATTTTCGGCGGACTTCTGAAAGCGGCTGTTTTCGGAATCATCATCTCCACCACTGCCTGCGCGGAAGGCTTCCGTGCGGCAAACGGCGCAATGGGAGTGGGGGAGGCCACCACACGGGCTGTCGTCTGGAGCAACATGCTGATCTTGACCTTCAATTACATCCTTTCGACGATGCTTTTCGGAGGCATTCGATGAATCGCCTGGTACTGGAAGCGAAATCAGTCGAAAAAGCCTTTGGAAACAACATCGTGCTAAGAGGCATCGATCTGAGCCTCTCAACCGGAGAAATCCTGTCCCTCATGGGACCGTCCGGATGCGGAAAAACGACGGTCCTTCGGATGGTCGTCGGACTGCTCACGCCGGATCGGGGAAAAATCACACTGCTTGGCAAGGATCTTGCAGCCTCAGAGGAAGACGATTCGATCGTCGACTTGAAGAAACGGATCGGCATTGTCTTCCAGGGAGGAGCTCTTTTCGATTCCATGGACATCCGCGAGAACGTCGCTTTCCCTCTCAGGTATTGTCTTGGGCTTTTCGATGAAGACCTGATCCGCGAGCGCGTTGCGAAGGTGTTGGAACAAGTCGAGTTGCCGGGAACCGAGTCCCTCATGCCGGCTGAGCTATCCGGAGGCATGAAGAAAAGGATCGCCCTTGCGCGAGCCCTTGTCCACGAACCGGAAATCCTTCTTCTCGACGAACCGACAACCGGTCTCGATCCACAGACTGCCCGGCACATTGATCGCCTCGTGTCCGAAATCGGGAACCGCCTCGATATCGGGATTCTTGCAGTGACCCATGATCTTGTCACGGCTGTCGGGATTTCCGATACAATTCTACTGATGGACCAGGGGCGGATCTCCTGGAGAGGAACCCCCGAGGAATGGAAAAAAACGGCGGACGAGAACGTCAAGCGGTTCGCCGACGGCTTGAGGCCAGTACGGGAAGGAAGGACGGTGTGTCCATGAACCGGGAATTCAAGGTCGGTCTTGCCGTTTTCCTCGCCCTTATCGCGCTGGGAGGGATCGTCTTCATAACGGGCGGCGCTCTTTTCCGGCACGGAGGGAACATGTTCGACATCCTTTTTGACGATGCGATGGGCTTGGAAATCGGCGCCCCTGCCTACGTTTCCGGACTCGAATCGGGAGCGGTGCGATCGCTCAGGCTTGTCCCGGAAGGAGTTATCGTCACCGTCGTTCTCGATTCGGCAGTCAAGATTCCGAAGGATAGCCGGATTTTGATCGGAACCGGCGGTCTTCTCGGAAAACCGCTTCTCCGGATCGAGCGTGGAACGAGCCAGGATTTCATCGCCCCCGGAGAACGACTACATGGAGAAATACCGCCGGATTTTGACGCACTGCTCGAGGAATTGAGGGACAACCTCAAGGTCCTGGGGGCGACTTTCGGGCACTTCAACGATCTTTTCGGCGATCCCGAGAGAAAGGAAAGGCTCGGCAAGGCGCTCGACAATCTACCCGGATTCATCGATGACGGACGTACGGCAATGCGACGTATCGGAGCCGCCGGAGAGGAGATAAGAGAACTTGGCCGACTCGGACGCCTTCAGATCAAGTCTCTTTCGGAAAGCCTGACTTCTTTGAGCCGGAACCTGGATCGGGTCGTCCTGGAGAACAAGGTCGAAATACGGAATTCCATCTCTTCGCTCGCCTCTTTGCTGGACAGGCTTGACAAAACCTTTGCCCAGTTTGACGAGGACGGGCTTGCAGGGTCCGACCTTCGAGAGACGATCCAAAATCTCTCCAACGCGGCGAAAGGAGTCGAAAAGCTTTCCGGGAACCTTTCCGGAGCTCTCGGAGATTTTTCCGGCGGCTCAGGCGCGTCGGAAACGGCCAAGGGCCTGAAAAAAACAATAGCGAGCGCAGGCCGGATCGTTTCTGCAGTCGAATCGATCCAGGCCTCAGGCGAAGTCGCGATCCAGCACAAGTCCTCCGAAGGTTCGGAAGAGAACGGTTGGGCGATGGATCTTTCACTTCTGATCGGCAAGACGGACTCTCCTTGGGGATTGCTGCTTGAAGGACACGAACTCGGAAACGGAAGCTCTCCCACAGCCGCCGCAGCATACCGTACCGCCTGGGGAAGGGTGTGGGCCGGCCTGGTGCGCGGAGATGTCGGCGCAGGAGCCCTGCTGGACCTTCGAGCTTCAAGGATCCCCCTTTCCTTCTCCGCTGAGTGGTGGGATGATCAGGGAGGCAGCTGGGCAGCCAGAGGGAAATGGCATATCAACCCGCGTTGGGGAATTTTCTACGAAAGGCTTGAACCTGGCAGGGACTCTCCCGATGACGTGGTGGGACTTTTTTACCAGTTTTGACGGAATGGCAGGCGATTTCATTGTTCATTACCTTCGAAGGGATCGACGGCTGCGGGAAATCGACGCAGGCTGGATTGTTGAGTGAGTATCTTTCCAGGCAATACGGGAGCGAAAAAGTGCTTTGGACAAGGGAACCGGGCGGGTGGCCCGGTTCCTCGTGTTTGCGAGAAATGCTTCTTTCAGGAGAACTGGATCATCCCTGGACAGAGGTGTTTCTCTTCCTTGCAGATCGCTGTGAGCACGCAAAAAAAATCATCGAGCCGACTCTTCTGACCGGAGCCCATGTTCTATGCGAGCGTTATGACGATTCAACCCTCGCCTACCAGGTCTGGGGGCGGGGCCTTGACCTGGGAAAAGTCGAGAGCGCGATCTCCCTGTGCGGACATCGGTCTCCGGATAAAACCATCCTGCTTGAGGTGTCCATGGAAACCGCTCTCAAGCGTGCTTCAGCCAGATCCAGGCCCGATCGTTATGAAAAGGAAGGGAAACCCTTTCTTGAACGCGTTCGGGAAGGGTATCGCTTTCTCCAGTCAAGGGAGAAGGACCGGTTTATCGTGATCGACGGAGAATCCTCTCCCGAGGTGGTTTTCAAAAGGATCTTCGACTCCCTGGAGGAGTTTTTTTGAGCACCGCCGACGGTGTGGACGGGTTTTTCCCGGAGCAGGGAGAAACCCGAAATCTCATTTCCGAAGAGTCAAAAATCAGAGAAGCAATCTCTTCGGGGAAGAGCTGGAGAGAACTTGAATCCGCCCTCAGGCGGGGAATCGTTCCTCAGTCCGTCGTGTTTTTCGCCCCGATGGTTTTTCACGTCCCGTTTATCGGACTCTACGCCGAGACTCTATTCGATCTCGCTGACGAAGCGCGGGCGTATCCTCGAAGGGGGTGGAACGGGGAAAACCACCCCGATCTCCTACTGCTCGGATCCCCGGAAACACCCCCCGGTATCGACGACTGCCGCAGTTTGCTCGCCGATCTTTCTTCACGTCCCGTGTGCGCGCCTTACCGGCTTGCCGTAGTCCATTGTGCCGACCGACTCAGCCCTCCTGCTGCGAACAGTCTTCTCAAGATCACCGAGGAACCGCCTCCAAGGGGGCGGATCCTCTTCCTCCTGGAGGAAGAAAACCTGCTTCCGACGCTGCGCAGCAGAAGCTGGATTCTCCGAATGCCCTTGGAAGAGATTGCCGGCCCCGTTCCTCCTCCGGGAAGTGATGAGGAATGGATTCGCTGGCTTCGCAACACAGGCTCGGAAAAGGCCGAAGCGGTTCTTTTGAATGCGCTGGGCTGGGCAAGGTGGTATGCTCTTCACGGCGATTTTCGAAAGGCCGCCGATCTCGATTCTCTGGTGACCCTATCCCAGAAAACGCGACTTTCAAACTCGATGATCGCCGACCTGCTATTTTTAATGACGAGAGAGGACGTCTCCCTTGAAGACTTTTTTGATCCTTTACGGTAAACCGCGTTATCTGGGGTTCCTCAAGATCGAGGAAGACCACCCCATCCGCAAGGCTGATACGGTAGTGGTTGAGACCGCACGCGGCAGGGAATTCGGAATCGTTGCAGGGCCCGTCGGACCCGACCAGGAAGAACGTTATCGAAAAGCTCCCTCCGGAGAGCAGACGGACGGAGGGCAAAAGACGAATGTGCCCACTGAGGAGGTTCGTTTCGTCGGTTTTCCGCTTCCCGACGAAACGGAGAGTCGACGTGAAACCGCCGAAGAGGAAGCGTTGGTCCTCCTCAAGGCACGAGAAATGCTGAAGTCCCATAACCTTGCCATGAAGCTCGTCGATGTGGAGTACCTTCTCGACCGTTCCAAGCTCTTCTTTTACTTCACGGCGGAGCAGCGTATCGATTTCAGGGGTTTTGTTCGCGACCTCGCTAGGGAATTCAAAACGCGAATCGAACTCCGGCAAATCGGCGGACGGGATGAAGCCAAGGTTGCCGCCGGGCTTTCCCAATGCGGTATGCCTTGCTGCTGCAGTACATGGCTCAACCGATTCGAACCCATCTGCATCAAGATGGTCAAGCAACAGAATCTTGCCCTGAACCCCACCAAAATTTCGGGGATTTGCGGACGCCTCATGTGCTGCATGGGGTACGAACACACCACTTACCAGGAACTCTGGAAAGGACTTCCAAATCCCGGGACGAAACTCAAGTCGCAAACGGGAGAGACCTACCTGATTTCCGGTGTGGACCTTATGGGGAAATCCCTTCGTGTTTTCTGTCCCGATCGAACCGAGCTGCTCGTGCCTGTGGCAGAGTTCGCAAAGTTCAAGGAAGCCATTCAAAAAGGAGAAACCTGGGAACCCCAACGCGAAGAAGTTGTGCCTCTACCGTTCGAAACGCTTCTCCAGGAAGCCGTCACGGATTCAGAAGCAATCCTCGAAGACGGAGCCTGTCCCTCCGATAGATCTGCCCGCCCCAGACTTGGTGGTCATTCTCACGCCAGGGAGCGACTTGTGCGCCGGGCCGGTGAAAAAGGATCCCGCGAAAGGGCGGAATCTCCCCGCCCCAGTGCACCGACACGGCCGCTGCAGGAGCAGTCCGCGACGTCTACGGAACAGGAACCGGCAAAACGAAGACGCCCACGACGGAAGAAGAGGAAAAACCCGGCTCCGGCATCGACCGTCGAATCTCCGAAAACGGCCGCGGAAAACCGGTCTCCGGCCGCAGAAGCTTCTCCTTCAAGCTCTGAGAAACCCCGCAGGAAAAGAAGCCC
The DNA here is from genome assembly GCA_015657435.1 of Synergistales bacterium. Classification (GTDB taxonomy): domain Bacteria; phylum Synergistota; class Synergistia; order Synergistales; family 79-D21; genus 79-D21. The sequence continues at coordinate 160,465 of JADLKH010000005.1, forward strand.
GAGACGGCGGAAACCGCGTAAGGCTGCCGCGGAAGAATAACGGGCAATAAACAAGATTCTCGGAGGTGAACCGCACTGGATTTTTTCGACCGTTTCAAAAAGGGACTTATGGAAGTCCGGACCCGATGGGGAAACCCGCTCACTCAACTCCTCTCGGGTACTCCCGAGGATGCCGGCTTCTGGGAAAATATTGAAGAAACACTGATTTGCGGCGACGTGGGAGTCGAGCTCTCCGAAAAGCTCGTCAGCGATTTCCGCAAGTTACGGGAAAAGCCGGGTTCCATGGATTTACCGGCACCCCTACTTTTCGGAAAGCAGCTGGAAAGGATCTTTTTAAAGGATCCCCTGAACGGCATGCCTCTTCGCCTCGAAGGAACACCTTCCATCGTCCTCCTCGCAGGAGTCAACGGCAGCGGCAAGACCACCACCGCCGGCAAGCTGGCTTCGCAATTCGCGAAAGGCGGGAAAACCGTCGTGCTGGCGGCCGCAGACACTTACCGGGCCGCAGCGATTGAACAATTGAAGATCTGGAGCGACCGTTCAGGGGCACGGTTGGTTAGCCATGGCCCTGGAAGCGACCCAGCTGCCGTCGTCTTCGATGCGATACAGTCCGCTAAGGCAAACGGAGCCGACCTTGTTGTCGCGGATACCGCTGGGCGGCTTCACACCCGACACAACCTGATGGAAGAACTCAAGAAAATCACACGCGTGGTTGAGCGTGAAACCCTCGCTGGAAACGCGGAGTTTCTGCTTGTCCTTGATGCGGTCATGGGACAGAATGCTTTTCAGCAGGCCAGAGTTTTCGGCGAAGCGCTTCCTCTCTCGGGGATCGTCCTCACCAAGTACGACAACACCGCAAAGGGAGGCGTGATCCTTTCCGTCGTTCATGAACTCGGTTTGCCGGTCCGTTATGTCGGGCTGGGCGAGAAGATGGAAGATCTTGCCCTTTTCAGGCCCACGGACTTTATCGAAGCCCTTCTTGGACTGGCGGAAGGCGATTTGTCGAAAGGAGAACTCCCTTCATGATCGAACGTTACGAAACCGAGGAAATGAAAAGAATCTGGTCGGAAGAAAACCGCTTCAGGAAATGGCTGGAAGTTGAACTTGCGGTCTGCGAGGCCTGGACTGAAGAGGGGCGTATTCCGCGCGAAGCGATGGAGCAGATACGAAACAAAGCCGCCTTCGATATCAGGAGAATTTCCGAGATCGAAGCCACGACCCATCATGACGTGATTGCTTTCGTAAGCGCAGTAGCGGAAAAGATCGGTCCGGAAGGGCGTTATGTCCATCTCGGGCTGACGAGCAGCGACGTCGTCGACACCGCGGGTTCTCTCCTGATCCTGGAAGCCTTGGAAGTCCTGACAAGAGCCTTGCGGGACTTTTCCGGCCTTGTTCTCGAAAAAGCCCGCCAATATCGCCATCTTCCTTGTGTGGGTAGAACCCACGGTATTCACGGAGAACCGACAACCTTCGGGTTGAAGGTGTTGAACTGGCATTACGAGTTGCAGAGAGATATGGAGCGCCTTGACCTCGCGCGCAGGCACATCGCCGCAGGAAAAATCTCTGGCGCTGTCGGCACCTATGCCCATTGCCCCCCTCACATCGAGGCCAAAGTCTGCTCAAGCCTGGGGCTTCAGCGGGCAGATGTGTCGAACCAGATCCTTCAGCGGGATCGCCATGCCGAAGTTCTGACCGCTGTGGCCATTCTCGGGTCGACCCTGGAGAGAATCGCCACTGAAATCCGCCACCTCCAGAGAACGGAAGTACTCGAAGCCGCTGAACCTTTCTCGAAAGGCCAGAAAGGATCATCGGCCATGCCCCACAAGAGAAACCCGATTCTTTGCGAAAGAGTCTGTGGAATGGCCCGGCTCCTAAGAGGCTATTCCATCGCGGCGATGGAGAACATCGCCCTATGGCATGAGAGGGACATCAGCCACTCGTCAGTAGAGAGGGTCGCCTGGCCCGACGCCTTCCATCTCGCCCATTACTGCGTAAAAACAATGTCTCGCATCATTGGAAATCTTCAGGTCGATGCGGAAAAAATGGGGAAAAACCTGGAATTGACCAAAGGACTTCTCTTCAGCCAAAGGGTTTTGCTGCATCTCATCGACGAAACCCAGGCAAGCCGTGAGGAAGCCTATTCCATCGTGCAGGAAAACGCCATGCGTTGCTGGGCCGGCGAAGGACATCTCAAGGATCTTCTGGCGGCGGATGAAAGAGTCATTCGCTTCATCGACGAGGCTTCCCTCGAAAAGTTGTTCGATTACGGCTATTACACCCGTTTCGTCGACGAGATCTTTTCCCGCTTCGAAAACAGCGGGGAAGTGCCCCAACAAAACGATTGAGGAGGTGCTCGCGATGTCGCTTCCGGAAAGAAACTTGGCGCTTGAACTTGTTCGGGCCACCGAATCGGCGGCAATGGCAGCCGGAAGATGGATGGGCAGGGGAGACAAAAACGGCGCAGACGGGGCCGCGGTCAACGCGATGCGGTATATGCTGAACACGATCCGCATGGATGGTACCGTCGTCATCGGCGAGGGGGAAAAGGACGAAGCTCCGATGCTCTTCAACGGAGAGCATCTCGGGACGGGAGAAGAACCCAAAGTCGACATCGCCGTCGACCCGATCGACGGGACAAGGCTGCTTTCCCTCGGGCGACAGAATTCCATCAGCGTGGTCGCCCTCGCCGAGAAGGGAAGCATGTATTTTCCCGAACACATTTTTTACATGAACAAGATCGCGACAGGTCCGGAAGCGGCAGGTTCTATCGACATGCGGTTGCCGATCGCGGAAAACATCAAACGAGTGGCAAAGGCAAAGAGCAAAAACATCGAAGATGTGACCGTCGTTGTCCTCGATCGTCCAAGACATGAGAACCTCATTGCCGATATCCGCAGGGTTGGCGCCCGAATCAGACTGATCTCCGACGGTGATATTGCCGGAGCCCTGATGACGTGTAAACCTGATGCCGGAATCGACCTTCTGGCCGGCATCGGAGGATCACCGGAAGCCGTCATCTCCGCCTGCGCCCTCAAGTGCGTCGGCGGTTCGATGTTCTGCACGCTCTGGCCCCGAAACGATGAAGAGGCGCTAAAGTGCAGAGACCTTGGAATGGACCTCGACCGAATCCTGGGAATGGACGACCTCGTCAGGAGCGAAAACGTGTTTTTTGCCGCGACCGGCGTCACGAATGGGGAATTGCTCCAGGGTGTCCGCTATGAAGGCGACCACATCCGAACCCAGTCGATCGTCATGCGTTCCGCAAGCGGAACGATCCGCTACATCGAGGCGATCCACAAGCTTACAAAGCTGGAAAAAATCAGCGGTATCGATTATTAGCCCTTATATTCTCATAGACCGCGATAAACCGATTGACTCCTCGTTTTTACAATGTTATATTCAGCATGTTTTTTAACCTGCAACTTGCAGGAAAACGAAAAAGCTGGAGGGAAACAAGCCAATGAAGGGAACGGTCAAGTGGTTCAATGCGACAAAGGGGTACGGTTTCATCACGACCGAAGAGGGTAAAGACGTGTTTGCCCATTACAGCGCCATCGAGATGGAAGGGTTCAAGACCCTCGACGAAGGCCAAGCGGTGGAATTCGAGGTCGTTGACGGAACCAAGGGGCCCCAGGCGGCCCATATCCGTTCGCTTTAGGGCGGGCATTAGAAAGTCGGCGGCCGATTTAACCGGCCGCCGACTTTTTTCTCTCCTTCTGTTTTCCTCACTTCCAGGTACGGTGTCCCACAAACGCCTGTCCGACTGAAACACATTCATCATTCGGCGACAGGAGAGAATGAACAACCGGAACAAGTCCCCGACGCTTGATCTCACCGATTACGAGACTGAAAAGACGCGTGTTCTGCCACACCCCACCGGAAAGGGCAACCTGTCGCGAACCGGTTCTCTCGGCCGCGCATGCTGCCGCTTCACCCAAAGCTTTCGCGAGGCCTCCATGGAAGGATGCCGAGAGGGAGGCTGCTGTTTCTCTCGGTCTTCTTTCGATGATCTCCCGGATCGCCGGCCTCCAGTCGAGGACGATTTCTCCTGCTGTCGTATTGAAGACCGAAAAAGGAAGGATCCCTGATCCTTTCGCCGCGGCCTCAAGACGCATGGGCGCCTGGCCGTCGTACGAGACCTCGTCCCCAAAACCAAGCAAGGCGGAAACTCCGTCGAAAAGCCGGCCGCAGGAAGTCGTGCGGACTCCGGCCCCGACCGAAAGCCTGAGGGAGTCGAGATCCAGCCGGCCGGGATGATTCTTCCGTTGCGCCAGCCGTTCGGCCGCATCCGGGCATCCGCTTTCGAAAGCCAGGGAACAGGCGCTTCGCCAGGGCTCGCGTATGGCCCGTTCGCCGCCGGGAAGAGAGAAAGGAAGCAAATGACCGATTCTCTCGAAAGCATTGCCGTCGCCCCAGAGAATCTCTCCACCCCAAATCGTCCCGTCAGGCCCGTACCCCGTTCCGTCGAGGATCAATCCGATCGCCGGTTCATCGATTCCATTCTCGAAAAGACAAGCCGCAAGATGCGCATGGTGATGCTGTACGGCCAGGTCCTTTTGCGGGACCGGTAGGACTTCCCTGCAGATGCGGGTGGAAAGGTAGAGCGGATGCAGATCGTGAACGAGAAACTCGGGTTTCATCGCATAAAGGGCGAGGAAATGTTGCAGGGCTTCCCTGTAGTAGTCTGCGGCCGGCATTTCCTTAAGGTCGCCAAGATATTGACTGGGGAACACGGAGCCTTCGTGCGTCACCGAAAATGTCGACTTCATCTCTCCGCCTGCAGCCAGGATGGAAGGCCCTTTTCCCGGCAGGAAAAGGGGTTGGGGAACAACCCCTCTGGCCCTTCTGACATAAAAGGACCGGTTGCCGGCGACCGAGACAACGGAATCGTCCACGCGCATGCAGATTTCCCGGTCGTGCATCAGGAAACCGTCCACCAACGGTCCCATCTTGCGGACGGCTTCGTCGTTGTCTGCAATGATCGGTTCCTCGCTCAGGTTGGCGCTAGTCATGACCAGGACTTCAAGATCTTCCAGGAGGAGATGGTGCAGCGGAGTGTAGGGAAGCATGACGCCGATCGAGTCCATGCCGGGGTTCAGCAAAGGGGAAAGTCCCGATCCCTGTCGCTCGGGACACAAAACGATTGGGCGGCGGGACGAGGTCAGGCAATCCCTGCCCTTATCCGTCAGGAAAACATGTTTTTCCGCAACCGCAAGATCCCGTGCCATGATGGCGAAAGGGCGCTCCGGACGCCGTTTTCTTTTCCGCAGGGCGGCGATCGGAGCATCCAGCCGGGCGTCGCAAGCCAGATGGAAGCCCCCGAGTCCTTTTACCGCAAGAACCCCGCCTTCGGAAAGGAGATGAACGGCAATTCGAACGGCCGTTTCACCTTCACCCAGTTTGCCCCCATCCCTGTCACTTGCCCAGAGAAGCGGTCCGCAAACGGGACAGGCGTTGGGCTGCGCATGATAGCGACGGTTCGATGGATCGCCGTATTCCGCCGAACAGTCGCGGCACATCGCGAAGCTGGACATGGTCGTCATCGGTCGGTCGTACGGAAGGTCACGTATGATCGTGAACCGGGGACCGCAGAGGGTGCAGTTCGTAAAAGGGTATCGGTATCGCCGGTTGTCCGGATCCTGCATGTCCTTCAGGCAGGAATCGCAGGTTGCAATGTCTGGGGGAATCAGCACCCTCCGGATCGATTTCGTCTCGCTTTTCAGAATCTCAAAGGAAGCGGGGGCGCCGGCGGCTTCCTCGATCCGCTCAAGACAGGTGGTCGCGTGCACGTAGGCCGCTGTCGGGCACTCCCTATCGAGGCGCCTCAGGAAGGCGGAAATTCGCGGCGGTTCTCCCCAGAGCTCGAGCTCGACCCCTGAAGTCGTGTTTCTCACGAACCCCGTCAATCCCTCGTCGCGAGCGAGCCGGGAGCAAAATGGCCTGAACCCCACCCCCTGGACAACTCCGCCCACCAGGTACCGCACTTTTTCCATGATTGACAACCCTCCATACTGGGCGCATTTTAAGTTAAGCACCGTTTTGTCGCAACCCTTAGGCCAAACGGACGGGAGGAGTGGCGATGCCGGTTCCGGAAAATCCGCACAGCCAAACTGTGGATCTGCTCCTGCAAGCGCTCTCTTCCAGCCGACACTCGGGACTTTCTTCCGAAGCCGCACTCGATCGGCTGGAAGAATTCGGCCTCAACTCCCTGGAACAGGGGAACGCGGCCCCCTGGTGGAGCTTCCTGATATCGCAATTCAAGAGCCCGATGGTCTGGCTTCTTTTTCTCGCCGCCCTCGTGAGCCTTTTCATGAAGGAATTCCTCGACTCCGCAGCCATCCTTGTCGTCATTTCATTGAATGCCATCATCGGCTTTCTCACCGAATACCGTGCCGAAAAAGCCATGGAAGCCCTGCGATCGATGACCTCTCCCAACGCAAGGGTCCTTCGGGACGGGAGACCTTTTGTCATCCCCGCCGACAGGGTCGTTCCGGGCGATATCCTCCTTCTTGAGGCAGGAGATCTCGTTCCTGCCGATGCCCGACTGGTGGAGGCCCGCAGTCTGGCGCTCGACGAGGCATCCCTTACCGGAGAATCGATGCCGGTGGAAAAAAATCCGGCTCTCCTGACGGAGGAAACTCCGCTTGCAGACCGCACGAACTGCGTCTTTTCCGGAACGGCGGTGGTCAGGGGGAACGCGAAGGCTCTGGTCTATGCGACAGGACTGAGGTCCGAACTGGGAAGAATCAGCACCCTTCTCGGCAGTGTCCGGAAACAATCGACCCCTCTGGAGGAACGGCTGGAGAAATTCAGCCGATTCTTGATCTTCCTCGTAGGCGGAATTTCGGCCCTTGTTTTCGCAATCGGCGTTTTGCAGGGCAGAGGGATCTTCCGGATGTTCGAAACCGGAATTGCACTGGCCGTCGCGGCCGTCCCGGAGGGGCTTCCATTTGTCGCGACGATGACCCTTGCTCTGGGGGTCCACAGGATGGCCCGACAGAATGCCCTGGTCAGGAACCTGCCTTCGGTGGAGACGCTCGGCTCCACAACCGTCATCTGCACCGACAAAACCGGAACATTGACTCTCAACGACATGACCGTCCGCCTGGTACTTCCCGCCTCACCGGAGCTGGAGAACCTGCTGCTCCGAACCGCCGTCCTCTGCAACAACGCTTCGATCGAGGGGGGCACCTCCATCGGCGATCCGATGGAAGTTGCCTTGCTCAAGACGGCGCAGGAGAAAGGGTTCGATCTCGCGGAAACCCGCAATGGCTTTCCGCGAACCGGGGAAATTCCTTTCGACTCGCGCACGATGATCATGGAAACGTCACATGGAACGTCCACAGCCCTGAAAGGTGCTCCGGAAAAACTGCTTTCAAGCCTCGAAAGAACCTGGACAACCGAGGGGGTACGCCCCTTTTTCGAGCATGAGAGGATTATCTGGCTCCAGAAGGTCGCGGAGATCGCGGCAGAAGGAATGCGGTCTCTCGCATTCGCCTGGGGAAACGAAAGAGACGGACTTGCCTTCATCGGCTTGATGGGCATTATCGATCCCCCCAGACCGGATGTCAAAGCTGCCGTCCAGGCCTGTCATGAAGCGGGCATTCATGTCGTGATGGTCACCGGAGACCATCTCGAAACGGCACGTTCGATCGCCCGTGAAGTCGGGATCCTCGACGGACGATTCCCCGAAAGCCTGGACGGGAAAACGTTGGAGGAGATGGATGAACAGAAACTGTCGTCGAAATCCGCCGGGGTTTCCGTTATCGCTCGCGTCGCNCCCGAGCACAAGCTGAAACTCGTCAGGGCCTTTCAGGCTTCTGGAGAAACCGTCGCCATGACGGGGGACGGGGTGAACGATGCCGTGGCGCTAAAACAGGCCGATGTCGGAATCGCCATGGGGATACAGGGAACGGAAGTCAGCAAGGAGTCTTCCGACATTATTCTGCAGGATGACCGGTTTTCAACGATCGTGAAAGCCATCGGAGAAGGTCGCCGGATTTTCGGGAACATCCGGAAATCTGTCCTGTTCCTGCTCTGCTGCAACCTAAGCGAAGTCTTCACCCTGCTATTCGCCCTGTTGTTCAGGCTTCCGGCCATTCTGCTTCCGTTGCAGATCCTCTGGATAAACCTCATAACCGATGTTCTTCCGGCCCTTGCCCTTTCGCTTGACCCTCCGGAACCGGGAACGATGCGGCGCCCGCCCATGCCCAGGACGGAGAATATCCTCACTCCGCGTCATCACCGCCTTATCTTCTCCTACGGCTCCATCATGACCCTGGGGGTTTTCGCCGTTCTATTCACGGCCTTGTCGATCAATCCGTACGACCTTGAAAACGCCACTGCGATGGGATTCCACGCCATGGTCATCGCCCAGCTTCTCTTCGTGTTCAACGTCAGGGAACACAGCCTCTTTCGAAAACCGCGGCAGCTGACGGCGAACCCCTGGCTAATCCTCGCCGTTCTCCTGTCAATGGGGACACAGTTTTTCATCACGCATATCCCTGTTTTTCAAAGAATCCTTTCCATTCATCCCCTCCCTCTCTCCGAATGGGGGATCGTTCTTGTCGGGGCCCTTCTTCCAACCGCCGTCGCCCAGGTCCATAAGATCCTTCTCGGCCGCTGAAACCTCCCGCAAAACTTCATGTGCTAACATAAATGCATGGATAAGCGAACGACTGGAGGGAAGGGAATGTCTAAACCGAAACGTTTCGAACTCGCTCTGCAAAAGCTGCGAAAACGAACCTCCACCGCATCCCTCGGTTTTGAGACAACGGAAGAAATCGGTTGCCTGGAAGGCCTGATCGGTCAGCAGCGGGCAGTGGAAGCGATGGAGTTCGGTCTTGACGTGGCTAGCAAGGGGTACAACATTTTCGTGGTCGGTGATCATGGGAGCGGTCGAACGACCTACTCCCTCGACCAGCTTCGCAAACGCGCCGACAAGCTTCCGTGCCCGGACGACTGGCTTTACGTCTATAATTTCGCGAATGCCGGCGAACCGATGGCGATCAACCTGCCCCCAGGAATGGGGAAGAAGCTTTCCGACAGCCTCACGGAACTGGTCGATGAACTGAAGACGACCCTGAGCAAGGCTTTCGAGAACAGTCAGTACGAGGATTCCAAGGCCCAACTGGTCAAGGAGTTTCAGGAACAGGTCAACGGTTTGATGGAATCCGTCAGGAACTGGGCTCAGGAGAAGGGGTTCTCCATTAAGAGAACCCCGCAGGGGTTCGTCAACATTCCCCTTTCCCAATCGAAAGATGAAGAGGGGAATGTGGTCAGCAAGGAAATGCAGCAGGAGGAATTCGAGGCTCTCTCGGAAACCGAGCAGAAACAGCTTCAGACCAAATCCGAGGATGTCTCCCAGAAAACCCTCGAGGTTCTTCGCAAGATTCGAGACCACGAAAAATCCCTCAAGGAAAAGATCAAGAACCTTGAGGCCGAGATCTGCCGCAATGCCATCCGTCCCTACCTTTCCGACCTTAAAACGCAATACGGCAAGGGAGATAAGATCGCGCAATGGATCGATGCCCTTACGGAGGACATCATCGAAAACTTCAACATCTTCATCGCGGCAGCCCGCGATGAGAACGCCGATGTCGATTTCAGCCGCTACAGCGTCAATGTCTTCGTATCGAACGAGCCGGATGCGGGAGCTCCCGTCGTCCACGAGACCAATTCAACCTACTATAACCTGGTCGGCAAGGTCGAATACGAAAGCCGCCAAGGCTACCTCTACACCGACTTCAGGAAAATCGTTCCCGGGGCGATTCACCGCGCGAACGGCGGCTACCTCGTTCTGGATGCCGAGGAAATATTGCGCCAGTTCATGTCGTGGGAAGCGCTCAAGCGTGTGTTGCGCACGGAGGAACTTTCGATCGAGAACCTTGGCGAGCAACTCGGCTTCGTCCCCGTGTCCTCACTCAGGCCCGAAGCCATCCCCACGCAGATCAAGGTCGTCATCATCGGAAGTCGATGGATCTATTACCTGTTGAACCTCTACGACCCCGAGTTCCAGAAGCTCTTCAAAATCAAGGCCGACTTCGATGTCGACATGCCCAGGACAAAATCGACCGAGCACCAGCTGGCCTGTTTTGTTGCAAGCTACGTCCAAAAGGAGGGAGGCCTGCATTTCGCCGCCGACGGGGTGTCTGAGGTCATCGAACTCGCCTCACGCCTGGCTGGGAACCAGACCCGGATGTCGACGCACTTCAACCAAATCGAGGAAATCCTTGTCGAATCTGTGGCATGGGCAAGGAAATTGTCCAGAAAGGTCGTCACTTCGGATGTCGTCCGGAAGGCCTTCAACGCGAAACGGTTCCGTTCGAACCTGATCGAAGAGAGAATCCAAAGATCTTTCGAGAACGGGCAGATTCGAATCGATACCGAAGGAACGGCGATCGGTCAGATCAACGGTCTCACGGTGCTTGATTTCAGGGAATACATGTTCGGTCATCCCGTTCGGATTACTGCGAACGTCTTCATGGGGCAAGAGGGAATCGTGAATATCGAGCGCGAGGTCAAGATGACCGGCCCGATACACAACAAGGGACTGCTGACGCTGAGCAGTTTCCTGGGTCGTAAGTTCGCGAAGGAAATGCCTTTGTCCCTATCCGCACGCCTAGCCTTCGAACAAACCTACGACGGCATCGAGGGAGACAGCGCTTCATCAACAGAACTTTACGCCTTGCTGTCCGCGCTTTCCGGTATCGGAATCAGCCAGTCGATCGCCGTAACCGGCTCGGTGGACCAGTTTGGCAATATCCAGCCGATTGGCGGTGCGAACGAAAAAATAGAAGGATTTTTCCGCTGCTGCTCCTATCGCGGATTGACCGGGAAACAGGGCGTCCTGTTGCCGAAACAGAATGTGATCAACCTCATGCTCGACCATGAGGTTCTCGACGCCGTGGGCAAGGGTTTGTTCCATATCTGGGCGGTCGAAACGATCGAACAGGGAATTGAAATCCTCACCGGAATACCGGCCGGCATCCCTGACGGGGAAGGAAAATACCCGGCGGATACCATTTACGGCAAGGTCATGGAACAGCTCAAAACCTGGGTGGAAAAATCCCACCGACTGAAGAAGGGCGAGATGAACAACGGAAAAGGCGAGCATAGGGAAGATGCATCCGAAAACGGGGATTGAAACCGATCGGCTTCTTTCCGTTCTCGATCGTCTGGAAGACTCCTGGGGGATGGAAAACCATCCCCCGGAGCGGTCGTTTGGCAGCCCTCTGGATGGTCTCATTGCGACCCTGCTTTCGCAAAACACCAACGACCGAAACAGCGAAAGGGCTTTTTTCGAAATGAAGCGGCGTTGGCCCTCCTGGGGGCAGGTCATGGAGGCCGGCAGGGAGGATCTCGTCGACGCCATACGACTCGCCGGCCTGGCTCCAACGAAGGCTTCCAGGATCAGGGAGATCCTCTCTCTGATCAGGAAGGATTTCGGATCTTACGATCTTGATGCCCTAAAAGCCTGGGATCCCATGAGGGTCCGGAATTACCTCGACAGCCTTCCGGGTATCGGCCCCAAAACGGCAGGCTGCGTTCTTGCTTTTGAACTAGGAATGCCCGCCTTTCCCGTCGACACGCACGTCGCGCGAATTGTCCGACGGCTGGGGTGGTTCTCCGATAAACAGCCCGCGACGGAAATCCAGGAGGAAATCGAAACCCTTGTCCCGAAGAACAGACAGGCCGGCGGCCATCTGAATTTCATCCTCCATGGCAGAAACACCTGTCACTCTCGAAAGCCCGATTGCGGCCATTGCCCTCTATCGGATCTTTGTCCCTTCCCGGCCCAGGCTTCCGGGAGGACTTCTTGAAAAGCACCTTTCGTGTCGGGCTTTGCCCGTGCGCATCCTACGAGGAACAATCCGTGGAAAACGCCGTAAGAACGGCACTCGATCGTTCAGGAGGGGGTCCAGGGATCCGGGGTGAGGTTCTCCTTAAGGCAAACCTTCTTGCACCGGTTAGGCCGGACCGCTCCGTCACAACCCACCCCACGGTCCTGTCAGCGGTCGTTTCATGGGTTAGGGGAAACAATCCGGGCGGCGGCATCTCGGTCTCCGACTCGCCCGGATATCTTTTCTCCGGGCAATGGCCCCTGTTCGTTGAAAACTGCGGTCTTTCGGAATTAACCCAAAAGTGGAATCTCGAGATTCGCCCGCTGAACGATGAAGGATTCCTGGAAATCGACAGCACCGCTACGGTCGCTCTCGGAAAATTCGGAATTCCCGTGAAGGCGGCAAAAGCTGGCACTCTCATTAATGTCGCGAAGTGTAAGACCCATGTTGAAACCGAAATGACCGGCTGCCTGAAAAACACGTTTGGCTATCTCGATACCGCGACCCGACAGCGCGCTCACCGCAGCGGGTCTCTCAGGCGGCTTTGCGATACCATTCTTGACGCCCATCTTGCAAGAAAGCCGGATTGGAACATCCTCGACGCGGTAGTCGGGATGGAAGGTTACGGACCCTCTCATGGGAACCCCCGAAAAATGGGCTGGATCATTGCCTCCGAAAACGCCCTAGCGGCGGATGTCGTCGCCGCATCCATGATGGGTTACCGCAACCCTTACTCGATTCCCCTTCTTTCAGCAGCAGCCCATCGAGGCATGGGTCCATCGGACAGAAACGAAATCGACCTTGCCGGTGCGACCTGGGAAGAACTGGCGGTACCGGGATTCAGGAAGTCGCCTTCCGCACTCCGGCGATTGGTTCCCACTCCGCTTCGAGGTTTGGCTCATTCCCTGGTCAGGTTGAGCCCGTTTTGGAATACCGGCTCCTGCACATTTTGCGGTGTCTGCGCTAGAGTCTGCCCGGCAGAAGCGATCCGTACAGACACCGACAGGATCGAAATCGACCATCACCGATGCGTCCGCTGCCTTTGCTGTCACGAAATGTGCCCGACGGGTGCAATGAAGGTCCAGCCGAACCTCATCGCTCGACTTCTGCTCAAATGATGAAAAAGGGAATTCCCCCACTTTCTTTTAGGTAGGGGGAATTCCCTTGCGGTTTAAAGCCCTTCTTTACGGTTTCTCGATGATCAATCTTTTTCCTTCATTCGGTCCAGGACGATCTTGTAGCCGTCCGCCCCGTATTCCAGGAACTTTTTCACCCTGCTGATCGTCGCCGTGCTTGCACCCGTCTGTTGCGCAATCTGCGGGTAGGTGTACCCTTCGTTCAGCAGTCTTGCGACTTCAAGGCGTTGAGCCAACGCCCGGATCTCGCCGATCGTGGCGATATCCTCAAGAAATCGGTAGACTTCCTCTTCCGTTTCCAGAGCCAAGATGGCCTTGCAAAGCTGATCGGTCAGACGATCTTTCCATTTTTCCGCCACCCTTTTCACCTCCACGTGTATTAACGCAACAAGAGCGTTCTTTTATTGGATTATAGCATAAACTTTACTTCATTCAAGTGTTGATGGATACAAGCCCTGAAGCGGAGGGGTTCAGTTGAATGCCTGCAGAAGATTCAAAAAACGACCGAGTTCGTCTTCCTTGCCGATCGACACTCGAAACCAGTCGCCCGGAACATCCAGCTCCAGGAACTTGACATGGATGCCCGCCTCTTCCATTCGACACCGCACCTCGTCATTCCGTACCGGGGAGCGAACCAGGACAAAGTTCGATTCGCTTTCGAAGGCCCTCCATCCCCGGACCCGGTTGATCCCGCGTACCAGTTGATCCCTCATGTAGCGGATGCTCAGGACGCGACTTTCCATCCACTCCCTGTATTGAAGAACGATTCCTGCGATTTCCTGCGATAGCAGACCGACATTGTAGAGATCCCGTACTTTTTCGATTTCGGCCGCAACCGAAGGTGCACAGGCCGCATAGCCGATTCGAAGTCCGGCCATACCCCATGCCTTCGAGAGAGTTTTCAGGATACAGAGGTTCCCTGGGAGTTCCCCACCACGGAAGGTTTCGAGAAACGTTTCTTTCGCAAATTCCCCGTAGGCCTCGTCGACCATCAGCACCCCTTGAANATCCTCTGAAAGCTTCATCAGGAAGTTCCTTGAAAGCGGTTTTCCGGTAGGATTGTTCGGACTATCGAGGAGGATCATGTCCGGAGAGTGGCGGAAGACCGTTTCCATAAAGCGTTCCTCGTCGAAAGAAATTTCACTTTCTCCGAAACCCAGCGGAACATGGATCCATTCGGCCTTGTGTCTCCGACAGAGTTCAGGGTACTGAGAGAAGGTCGGTGACAACGAAAGCACTTTCGAGCCTTTTTCTACATACGCAGAGAAGAGCAGGGTCAGGATTTCATCTCCGCCATTTCCGATGACAAGATCCCGCCTTGGAATCCCCGTCAATTCCGACAGAGTCTCCTTGAGCCTCCGTCCTTCGGGATCCGGATACCGATTCAGGTCGATCGTCGTGATCACCTGTCGTATTTCCTCCCGAAGAGAGGGAGGAAGTCTGAAGGGGTTCTCGTTTTTGTCCAGAAAGACCGGCGTATCGTTTCGCCCTGACGCGAACGGGGATGAAGGACGGTCGTGCAAGGAATTCGCCTCCGTAGATATGCTATCACGCTAAAGTGGTGATCTTTTCACACGCGGGAGAGTTTACCAGCTTTTTGGATGGTTGTCAAACGAGCCGTGTTCCTCAAATCACGCCATATCGGCGGTTGACGCGACAAGCAACCCTGCATATAATAGGTCAGCGCTGGCCGGGCTGGCGGAATGGGTAGACGCACGGGACTTAAAATCCTGTGGACGAAAGTCCGTGCGGGTTCGATTCCCGCGCCCGGCACCAGAGATGTGATCGCGGGGTGGAGCAGTCAGGAAGCTCGTCGGGCTCATAACCCGAAGGTCGCAGGTTCAAATCCTGCCCCCGCAACCAATGGCGGTGTAGCTCAGTTGGCTAGAGCATGCGGTTCATACCCGCAGTGTCAGTGGTTCGACTCCACTCACCGCCACCAATCGAATATTTTCTTTTTACGGCGGGTGTTCAACCCGCCCTTTTTGTTCCCTAAAAATACTTGGAAAGGTGAAGACATGGCACACCCCGTTATCGTGAAGGTTCGCCTGGCAGGAGAAGAACAGGGGTGGATCGATTCCTCCGAACCGCTCGTCGTGGCCGTATCCGGCGGCGGCGATTCGATGGCTCTTCTTTTCGCTCTCCGTGAAATTTACACCGGAAAGATGACGGTCGCCCACATCGAACACGGCATACGCGGCTCATCGTCCATGGCGGACGCGGATTTCGTCCGCGAAATCGCAGAAAAAAACGGCCTGGAAACGATCGTCGGTCGCTTTTCCATTCCTCGACAGAAGCTCCGTGGCGAATCCATCGAGGAAGCGGCAAGGAGAATCCGTTACGATTTCCTTGAAAAAACCCGCGAAGCGGCCGGTGCCTCCTGGATCGCGGTCGGGCACAATTCGGACGATGCGGCTGAAACGGTCCTGCTCAATCTTCTCCGTGGAACAGGTCTCGCAGGCCTTTGCGGATTGCCAGGAAGACGCGGAGCCATCATCCGTCCGCTCATCCACTGCAACCGGCTTGAACTCAGAAACTTTCTCCGAGATCGCGAAATTCCCTGGCGGGAGGATGAAACAAACCGGGACACTTCTTATCTCCGCAATCGCGTCCGCCTGGAACTCTTACCCTACCTCGCCCGGGATTACAACCCCTCGGTCACCGGACGATTGCTCGCCATGAGAAAAACGATGCTGCCCTGCAGGGAAGTCCTTGAAGAAAGAGGAAGAAATGCTGCTCGTCTCCTGCGAAGGGATCTTCCCCTTGCCCTTTCGGCATGGGATGTTTTCGCGCTTCGCCGCCTCGACCCATCGACATTCGCGGAGCTTTTTCGCTGCGAAGCTTCCAGGCTGGGATTGAAGACGCTTGACTATGACCGGATGACCAACCTTCAGGTTTTGGTCCGTTCAGGACAAGGTTGGAGGTTCCAGTGGGAGCAAAACCTGGAACTTCGTGCTGGAGCAGGCTTCCTGGTGCTTCTCGACAGAGATGTTTTCGACCGGGCCTCAGAAGAGCCTTTGGGACTCGAAGAGCCTCAAGGGAAAATCCGGTGGGGCTTCGGCTCGTTCGAATGGGAGCCCGCCACGATCAGGAAAACCGGTCTTTCGGACTTCTCGGCGATTCTCCCGTTCTCGCCCGAAAAACCCAGAATTCTCACTTCAGACCGCGCCTTGCGAAAGTCAAAGCTTGAGCTTTTGCCCTGGTTTTACCGAAAAAGCTGGCCTACCGTTGCAATTGGCGATAAAATGACGTGGACCCCTTTCTGGGGCAAACCTGACGAAATTCGGGAAAATGATTTTTCTCTAGTCCGAGTCTCGTATTTCCCGGACGGGAACCTGGGAGTGCTTTAAGTGGATTATGAATTGGGAAACATTCTGCTTGACGGGCGCACCATCTCCCGAAAGGTCGCAGAAATCGCTTCAGAGGTCGCGGCATGCTATTCGGGGAAAGAATTCGTGGCGGTCGGCATCCTCAAAGGAGCGATTTTTTTTCTGGCAGACCTGGTCAGGTCCCTTCCGAGCGACAGCCTTGTAAAAATCGATTTCATGGCGGTTTCTTCATACGGAGCCTCCACAAAATCGTCCGGCATCGTGAAAATTGTGAAAGACCTGGATACGGACATCAGGGGTCGTGAGGTCCTCCTCGTCGAGGACATCCTGGATACGGGACTCACGCTCTCTTACCTCCAGGAACTACTCAAGGGCCGTTCGCCCCGTAGTTTGCGCACCTGCGTTCTTCTGGACAAGCCGGATCGGCGGCGAGTGGACGCTCACGTTGATTTCAGGGGCTTTTCGATCCCGGACGAATTCGTCGTCGGCTACGGACTTGATTATTCCGGTTACTGGAGAAACCTGCCGGATATCCACGTCGCGAAAGCTATCGAGAACACGGTAAAGAACACACAACCCAAGGAGTGAATCGCACTTGAACAAAATGGCGAAAAACCTAGGCCTTTACCTGATCCTGATCGTCCTGGTCGTCAGTCTCGTCAATGCGTTTCTGACCCCCAGCCAGAACGCACAGGAAATGGCCTCCCTCACCTACAGCGAGTTCATCAAGTCCGCGGAATCAGGACAGATCGAGAAAGTTTCGATCGAAGAGAACCTCGTCAAGGGCACGGCAAAGGACGGAAAACTTTTCAAAACATATGTCCTCGATGCCGGTCCTCTTGCGCAGGAACTCGTGAAGATGGGAGTCGCCGTCGAATTCATCCCGCCTCAGAAAGCCCCCTGGTGGGCAGGCATGATGACCTCTCTTTTCCCTACCCTTCTTCTAATCGGGGCATGGATCTTCATCCTGTACAACATGCAGGGGGGCGGCAGCAAGGTCATGAACTTTGCCAAGAGCAAGGCAAAGGTCTTCATCGACAATCGTCCTAAGGTGACCTTCAAGGATGTGGCGGGCTGCGACGAGGCAAAAGAAGAGCTTCAGGAGGTGATCGAATACCTCCGGGATCCCGAACGATTCGCAAGGCTCGGGGCCAATGTGCCGAAAGGCGTGCTGCTTCTTGGGCCTCCCGGTACGGGAAAAACGTTGCTTGCAAGGGCTTCGGCAGGGGAGGCGGATGTCCCGTTCTTCAGCATCAGCGGATCTGATTTCGTGGAAATGTTCGTCGGGGTCGGGGCGGCACGCGTGCGGGACCTTTTCGAACAGGCAAGGAAAATGCAACCGAGCATCGTCTTTATCGACGAGCTGGATGCCGTTGGAAGGCAGCGCGGAGCGGGGCTCGGCGGTGGTCACGACGAGCGTGAGCAAACCCTTAACCAGATGCTGGTGGAAATGGACGGCTTCGACGCCTCCACCGGGATTATCCTGATCGCTGCAACCAATCGTCCCGATATCCTCGACCCTGCGCTCCTTCGCCCGGGACGATTCGACCGGCACATCGTCGTCGACAAACCGGACTGGAAGGGAAGGCAAGCCATTCTCGAGGTCCATTCAAAAGACAAGAAGCTTGAGGACAGCGTGAACCTGGACATCATTGCGAGACGAACAACGGGCTTCGTCGGGGCGGATTTGGCGAACCTCGTGAACGAGGCGGCTTTGCTTGCTGCCCGAAACGGGAGAAAGGCTCTTTCGATGTCCGATTTCGAGGAGGCCATTGACCGCGTCATCGCGGGACCGGAGCGAAAAAGCCGCCTTATCAACGCGAAGGAAAAGGAAATCATCGCCTTTCATGAGTCGGGACACGCCCTGGTCGCACGCCTGATCCCCGGCTGCGACCCGGTCCACAAGATCTCGATCATCCCGAGAGGCCATATGGCCCTCGGCTATACGCTTCAATTGCCCGAGGAGGACCGCTTCCTCATCTCCCGGAACGAACTGATCGATCGGATCTGCGTTCTTCTGGGAGGCCGCGTGGCCGAAGAGATCACTCAGGGAGATATCACGACAGGAGCCCAGAACGACCTAGAAAGGGCGACTCAGCTCGCACGCCAGATGGTCACCGAGTTCGGCATGAGCGAAAAGCTTGGGCCGATGACGCTGGGCCGGAAGCAGCATGAGGTTTTTCTCGGAAGGGATATTGTCGACGACAGGAATTACAGTGACGAAGTCGCTTTTGCGATCGACCAGGAAATGCGCGCCATCATCGACGGCTGCCATAGCAAGGTCAAGACCCTGCTATCCGAGAACTTCGATTTGCTTCACAAGGTGACGCGTTCGCTGCTGGAAAGAGAAATTCTCGAGGGAGAAGATCTCGAAACGCTCATCGCGGGGGGAGAATTGCTGCCCCTCATCAATCATGAAAAAGAAAAAGCCGAGACCGCTTCCAGCGAGCAATCCGCCATCGAGGGCGAAACCGGAAATAACCCTTCGGACGATAGCGGCGGCTTTCAACCGGAACCCGCGGTTTAAGCCCTGATCGATCATGGATGGAAGTGGCGCACGGTTTTCCGTGCGCCACTTCCTTTATCGCACTTCAAGGAGGACCGAGATGGGAATCTTTAAACTCCACGCTCCCTGGCCTCCTTCGGGGGACCAGCCAGAGGCAATTCAAGCGCTCTCGGAAGGTTTGGCACAGGGGCTTCCGATGCAGACGCTTATCGGAGTGACCGGGAGCGGGAAAACCTTTACGGTCGCCAATGCGATCGCCAAATTCGATCAGCCGGTTTTGGTGATCGCTCATAACAAAACACTTGCGGCCCAACTTTACACCGAATTCAAAACCTTTTTCCCCGAAAACGCCGTTCATTATTTCGTGAGCTACTACGACTACTATCAACCCGAAGCCTATGTCCCGGCACATGACCTTTATATCGAAAAAGACGCCTCCATCAACGAACGAATCGAAAAGCTGAGGCTCGCTACAACGAAATCCCTGATCGAAAGAAGGGATGTGATCGTTGTAGCAAGTGTTTCGTGCATTTACGGCCTTGGGAAGAAAAAGGCCTACGAAGAAGCGGTCTTCGGATTTAAGGTCAAAGACCGGTGGAAAAGACGGGACTTTTTCGAAGCACTATTAAGAAATTACTATCAGCGGAACGATCATTCCCTCGAGCCCGGCCTCTTCAGGGTTAAGGGGATCAGGTGGAAATCTACCCTGCCTATAGCGATACGGCGATTCGAATCCTTTTCGACGACGAAATCATCGAGAAGATACAGGAGATCGAGCCCGTTTCAGGAAAAGCCGTCCTTCAGAAAGAACAGGCTCTTCTTTTTCCGGCTCAGCATTACGTCACGACGAAAGAACAGATCGACCGTGCCATGGCCGCAGTCGAGTCCGAGCTGGAGGACCAACTCCTGCGATTCAATTCTGAAGGACGGCTGATCGAGGCGCAACGGCTCCGGGAGCGAACCCGTTATGATATGGAAATGCTTTCCCAGGTGGGCTATTGCTCGGGGATCGAAAACTACTCTCGACACCTCGAGGGAAGAAACCCTGGCGAGCCACCGGGCACGCTCCTCGATTTTTTCCCGCCGGACTTTACCATGGTGATCGATGAATCCCATATCACGATTCCCCAACTCAGAGGCATGTACAATGGTGACCGGGCCAGAAAGGAAACTCTCGTGAACTATGGCTTCCGCCTCCCTTCAAGCCTTGACAACCGCCCCCTGAGATGGGAAGAGTTCAAAAGCTACATGCAGCAGGTCATCTTCGTTTCGGCAACACCAGGCGATTGGGAGATGGGGCAATCCGCCAAAGTGGTGGAGCAACTCGTCCGTCCAACCGGCGTCATGGATCCCGAAATAACAGTGGCAGAAGCGAAAAACCAGGTTGACGACCTCATCGGGAGGCTATCTGCTCTTGATCGCCTCCACGAAAGGGCGCTGGTCACGACGTTGACGAAACGCTCGGCGGAAGATTTGGCGGAATATCTTGCCGAGGCGGGGCTAAAGGTCCGTTATATCCATTCGGAACTGGACACTTTCGAAAGAGCCGACCTGCTCAAGGCGCTTCGCAAGGGAGATGTGCAGGTTTTGGTCGGGGTCAATCTTCTTCGGGAAGGTTTGGACCTTCCGAAGTTTCGTTGGTGGCCATCCTCGACGCGGACCGTGAGGGCTTTCTGCGATCCCACCGATCCCTTATCCAGATGATCGGGAGAGCGGCCAGGAATATCGCCGGATCCGTGGTACTCTACGCCGATACCATGAACGACAGTGTTCGCAAAGCGGTAGAGGAAACCCGTCGCCGTCGCGAGGTCCAGCGTGCCTACAATGAAACTCATGGCATCATCCCCCGGACGGTACAGAAGGAAATTGTGGGAATCCTCCCAGGGGAACCCGACACAGGAGAAGAAATCCCCACAGCGGAAGCCGGCGCGGAAACGCTTCGAATTGATCGGGCCCGGCTGGAAGAAAGAATGTGGAAGGCGGTTGAGAGGCTCGATTTCGAAGAAGCCGCCCGAATTCGCGATTTACTGCAATCCGGTCAGGAAGGAGTCATCGAAAGTGGATCATCGCATCGTCGTCCAAGGAGCAAGAGAACACAACCTGAAAAACGTTTCCGTGGCGCTTCCGAAAGATAAATTAGTTGTCTTCACGGGACCTTCGGGATCCGGGAAATCCTCACTCGCGTTCGACACGATATTCGCCGAAGGGCAGAGGCGATATGTCCAGTCGCTTTCCGCCTACGCGCGGCAATTCCTCGGNGTCCTCAACAAGCCGGATGTAGATGACATATCGGGGTTGTCTCCGGCCGTCTCGATCGAACAGAAGGGAATCTCTCACAACCCACGCTCAACCGTCGGAACGGTTACCGAAATCTACGATTACCTTCGGTTGCTCTTCAGTCGTGTCGGCACACCCCATTGCCCGATTTGCGGGGAACTTGTGCACCGATATTCTCTCGACGAAATCCTTTTGCTTGCTCTGAGGGATTTCGACGGGAAGCGGGTCGAGATCCTTGCCCCGCTGGTCAGAGGCAAGAAAGGCGAACATCGAAACGTTCTCGACGAAGCCAGAAGAGAAGGCTTTTTGCGCGTTCGCGTCGACGGGCGGGTCTTATGGCTAGAGGAAGAAATCAGTTTGGACAAGAACCGGAAACACTCGATCGAAATCGTCGTGGACCGCTTGACCCTCACGGAAGAAAACCGCGACCGTTTGAGCGAGTCGACGGAAACGGCTCTACGACTGGGTGGCGGCTATGTGCTTTTCGCAGCGGGTGATGACGAGGAAAGACTTTTTTCAGAGAATTTCGCCTGTCCGAGATGCGAAATCTCGCTTCCCGAAATAGAACCCAGACTTTTCTCCTTCAACAGTCCCTTCGGTGCGTGCCAAGCCTGTTCCGGGCTAGGAAGCCACGAGCATTTTTCCTTCGACCTGGCCGTTGATCCGGAGCGATCCGTCTGGGAAGGAGCGATCCTTCCCTGGAAAACAAACCATTACATGCTCCGGAAACTTAAATCCGTTGCCGAGTCAAAGAACTGGGATCTTTCCCTTCCTTTTCGTGATCTGTCCCCGGTGATTCGCGATTCGATTCTCTCCGGAGTTTTGGACCGCGTCCCGATGACCTACCGGGAAAACGGAGCGGAACAATCCTACATGGGACGATTCGAAGGACTCATGCCGTGGCTGGAAAACCGCTGGACCGAAACGGAATCCGAGTCCGTTACCGAGGAACTGTTATCCTTCCGCACGGAGGATATTTGCGGGGAATGCCTCGGCAGGCGTCTCCGGCCTGAAGCCCTCGCAGTCAGGATCGATGGTCTGGGGATCGCAGATGTGACCGAAATGCCGGTTGCTTCTTTGCTCGATCGGATCGACAACCTCAATCTTTCGCCTTCGTCGGTCGAGATATCCAGGCAAATCCTGGACGAGCTCAGGAAACGCCTCTCTTTCATGGTCGATGTCGGAGTCGGTTACCTGACCCTATCCCGGCGTTCGGACTCCCTGAGCGGAGGAGAAAGCCAGAGAATTCGGCTTGCGACCCAGATTGGTTCCAAGCTCAGCGGGGTCCTTTACGTCCTGGATGAACCCACAATCGGGCTTCACCCACGAGACACGGACAAACTGCTCAAGACCCTTAAAACCGTTCGCGATCTCGGCAACACCGTCCTTGTCGTCGAACACGATCGCGACACGATGTTGGCGGCGGATTACATCCTCGAACTGGGACCGGGAGCGGGGGAGCACGGAGGCAACGTCGTTGCCGCCGGAACGCAGGATTCCGTCTGCAAAACCGATTGCCTGACGGGACCGTACTTGAAGGGAACGGCTTTCGGAGCTGTCCTTAGAGAAAAAACGAGATCTCCGGAAGGCTGGCTCGAAGTCACCGGAGCGAGGGAACACAACCTCAAGGACATCGACGTCCTCCTGCCTCTCGGAGTGCTCACCTGCATCACGGGAGTATCCGGATCCGGGAAGAGCACCCTCATGCACGATATCCTCTATCGCGGCTTAAAACGCCTGATGGATAGGGATTTCCGCGGAAGGGCGGGACAGCACGAAGCGATCAGGGGCTGGAACGGCATCCGGAACGTCGTCCTCGTGGACCAGAATCCAATCGGAAGAACCCCACGCTCCAATCCCGCCACCTACACGGGGTTGTTTACGCCTGTTCGCGAACTGTTTTCACAACTCCCGGAAGCCAAGATCCGTGGATTCCAGCCCGGGCGTTTCAGCTTCAACGTCCGTGGCGGACGTTGCGAGGCTTGCAAAGGAGAAGGCGAAAGCCGGATCTCGATGCTTTTCATGCCGGACGTTTTCGTCCCCTGCGAGATTTGCAAGGGGAAACGTTACAACCATGAAACACTCGAAGTCCGCTATAAAGGAAAAACCATCGCCGACATCCTCGACATGCCGGTCGAGGAAGCTCTAGGCTTCTTCGCAGACATNCCCCGGATCGCGTCGAAATTAAGGGTTATCGAAGAAGCGGGATTGGGCTATATCCGCCTCGGACAGCCGGCTCCGACCCTTAGCGGNGGAGAGGCGCAAAGAGTGAAGCTTGCAACGGAGCTTTCCAAGCGTTTCTCCGGCCCGACGCTTTACCTTCTCGACGAACCGACCACCGGCCTTCACTATACGGATGTCAATAAACTCCTGCTCCTGCTTCACCGGCTGGTGGATCAGGGAAACACCGTGGTCATGATCGAACACAACCTGGACGTCCTCGCATCCAGCGATTTCCTCGTTGATCTCGGTCCCGAAGGGGGAGACGGAGGCGGGAGGGTAGTGACGACGGGTAGCCCGGAAGAAGTCTCCCGGAAGAGGAGCGGATATACCGCGCCCTGCCTCCGGGAATACCTCAAGCAAATCAGGAGGGTGGCTCATGCCTGAAGAGAGAAAGTCTGACGATCAGGAAATCGTTTGGGGTCGAAATGCGGTTCTGGCCCAGATGGAGGAGTCCCCTAAGCGCATCATGAAAATCCTGATGTCCCGTGATTCCCATCACCAGGCCGTACGGAAGATCGAGGAAATTTGCCGCAGGGATGCGATCCCTTTCCAATGGGTTGACCGTCTCTCGATCGAACGGATTTGTCCCAAGACCGTCCATCAGGGAGTCGTCGCTCTGGTTTCACCCGTCGAAATGCATGATGTCACGACGATCCTGCAGTATTTGCCCAGGCAGCCAGAACCTGCTCTCGTTCTCCTGCTCGACCGATTGCAGGACCCCGGGAACCTTGGAAGCATCGTACGGTCGGCCGAGTCGTTCGGTGCTTCGGCCGTCGTCATTCCGAAGAGAAGAGCAGCACTCCCCTCGGGAACCGTACTGAAAGCAAGCGCGGGTGCTGCATCAAGGCTGCCTATCCTGACCACGCCCAACCTTCTTTATGCGCTCGACCAGTTGGAGCCCGCGGGATTCTGGTCCGTTGCAATGGATCACCGGGCTATCGAGCCTCTCGACGGAAACCCCCTCCCACTCCGCCTCGCGCTGGTCGTCGGAGGGGAAGGACAAGGAATCAGCCGTCCCGTCGAGGCTCGCTGCGACGAACGGCGAAGGATCCCCATGTCGGGAAAGACGGGCTCCTTGAACGCGGCGGTGGCCACCGCAATCGCAATGTTCGTGTGGAAACGAATGATTGACAAGGCGGGGAGCGCCCCTTAAAATGCATGTGCTCCGGGTGGTTAGTTCAGAGGAAGAACGCTTCCTTGACACGGAAGAGGTCAGAGGTTCGAGTCCTCTACCACCCACCAGAAAATCAGGCACTCCCCAAGGAGTGCCTTTTTCTTTTCCCGCCTGCCCAATTCCCTTATAATCGCCACGTACCCCATCTCGGAGGAGGACGGCCTTGATCCTTGGAGTCGGTATAGACCTCTGCGAAATTTCCAGAATTGCCCGGTCGATCGAAAACAGGGCTTTTGTCGAAAAGGTTTTTTCAGAGGAGGAAAGAGCCTACGCCGACGCTGCCCGCAACCCCTCCATGCACTACGCCTCGTCGTTCGCCGCAAAAGAGGCGTTCGCAAAAGCCGGAAGGTGGGGACTTTCCGCGGTCGGACTTCGTTCCGTTTGGGTTTCCCGTCAAAACGGCGTCCCGCAAATCCTTCTCGACGAACGTGCAAAACGCCTCCTTCCCGATGGAACGATACGGATTCACTTAAGCCTTTCACACGAAGGAGACATGGCGGTTGCCGTCGTGATCCTGGAGGTATGTGATGACCCCATTTTATGCCGCTGATGCGATAAGGGAAGCCGACCGCCTTGCCGTCGAAAAAATCGCGCTGAACTTTAGTCTGCTCATGGAAAACGCAGGAAGGGGAGCGGCGGAAGCCCTGACCCGCAGGTTCGGCAAACGGAACTGGACGATCCTTTGCGGTCCGGGGAACAACGGCGGGGATGGCTTTGTTGCTGCCCGTCACCTTGCCCTGGCCGGGTCCGAGGTAACCGTCATTCTCTCGGAGGCAAGGGAAAAAATCCGGAGCGAACCGGCCTTCTTTTTGCGAAACCTGGAAAAGACCCGTTGCCGAATCGAGCAGGCTTCCTCAATGGAGGATGAGAGCCTGCTTCACCTCCTGGAAAAATCCGGCGGCATCATCGACGCGCTGCTCGGAACCGGTTCCTCCGGTCACCTTCGCGGAGGTTGCGCACGGCTCCTTTCCCTTGTTCCCCCGAAAGGGCCGCTCATGATTTCTCTCGATGTTCCTACCGGAGTCGACCCTTCGTCGGGGGTCGTTTCTACCGTCGCTTTTCGTGCAGACATCACTCTCACTTTTCTTGCCCCGAAGATCGGTCTTCGGGTCATGCCCGGAGCCGCCTTTGCCGGAAAAATCGAAGTCATCGGGATAGGCATTCCCGACAGCGAGATCCTGCCGCCCCCGGCGGTTGTGGGGTACGGACCCGAAGACGCCGCTCGTGATTGGCCCGCCGCCCGCTTTGACGATCACAAAGGCAGAAAAGGGACGGTTCTTGTCCTCGGCGGCTCGGAGCGCTACAGGGGGGCACCTCTTCTCGCCGGGCGCGCCTCACTGCGTTCCGGTGCCGGACTGGCCGTCCTCATCGTCCCGGAATGTATCGCAAGAACGGCATCGGTATCGCTTCCCGAAGCCATTGTGCTTCCCTCTTCAGGGAAGGATGAAAACAGCCACGATGCGGATCTCGCCATCTCCCTTCTCAAGGAATGGGCCGAAAAGGCGAACGCCCTGGTCCTGGGCCCGGGACTTGGTCGTAATGAGGCTTCCCATCGGGTCACCGAGTGGGTTTCACGCTTCTGGACAAAACCGGTGCTCCTTGACGCGGATGCGCTGCATAACCTGACCTGCAAAGTCGAAAGCCCATCCTCACTTATCACCCCACACGAAGGAGAAGCGGGACGCCTTCTCGACAAAGATCCTCGCTCGGTTGCTTTAAATCGTCTCGAAAACGCTCGTGAGCTTGGCCGAAAATTCGGGGCGGTCCTGCTGAAAGGGCCGTACTCCCTATGCTGCGACGGGACGAGAACGGGGCTCGTGCTCGAGTCCACGCCTTCTCTCGCCATCCCGGGTTCCGGTGATGTCCTTTCGGGAATCGGCGGAACACTTCTCGCCAGGGGACTCGCTCCCTGGTCCGCAGGACTTGCGGCCGCCTGGCTGCACGCGCGTACAGGATCCCTGCTTTCCAATCGTAGAGGCTCAACGATCGGCCTTCTCGCTACCGAAATCGCAGATAACCTCCATCTATCTCTCAAACAGCTTTTCCCACTTTCCGCAGACCGAGAAGCGACTTGTGATGTCGACCGTTAATCCAAATAACCGTACCCCCGAACTGGTTTTTCAATCAAGGAGCGAATCGGAAACTAGAGAATTCGGCGTTCTCCTTTCCCGTTTTGTTTTTCCTGGCCTCCTTATCCTTCTTTCCGGCGATCTCGGGACCGGAAAGACCGTAATCGTCAGGGGAATCGTGAAAGGCTTATCCGGCAGGAACGTCAGGAGCCCCTCTTTCACGCTCGTCAACGAATATGCGGCGGATATCCCGGTCACTCACGCGGACCTTTACCGTCTTCCCGTCCGCTGTCACGAAGACCTGGGATTGGAGGAAGCCCTCCAGGAAGGACATCTTGTCCTTGTGGAGTGGTCCCAGAACTGGAAGGAACCTCCGCTTTACGAAACGTGGCAGTGTTTTTTCGACCTTCCGGATGCGGTCTCCTCATCCGATCAACGCCTGATCCGCATACGTGCTTTCGGCGAAAAGGCATCGGCTTCTCTCGAAAAGCCGAAAAGGCCATCTCCGGGAAAGAAGATGAAAGCTAATGACGCTCAACCTTGGCATCGACTGCTGCACAAAATGGACTTCCATCGGTGTTTCGGAGAATGGTTGCATCCTTACGGAAATCCATCTGAACATCGGAAGGAAACAATCCGCCGAATTGGCGAAAGCGGTCAATGAAGCCCTCCGCTTCTCCGGCCGGTCCCTGACTCAGGTCAACCTCATCGTTTTGACGACGGGACCGGGCTCGTTCACAGGAGTCCGTGTCGGGCTGAGTTACGGACTTGCGCTCGCGACCGCCTTAAAGTGTCCGGTCGTTCCGGTGAACACCCTGGAATTCATTGCTCATCAAGCGCTTCCGTTTTTCCGCAATAAGACTCTCGTCCCGGTTCTTTCGGCCAAACGTGGTTTCGTCTATGCCGCCGCCTACGATTACCCGGCCAATTCAAATCTTTTGTTCCCCTTGATTTCTCCCGGTTTTTTCAGCGATGAAGACCTTCACGAAATTCTTATTCGATTGAAAAACGGCCTTGTTTTAATACAAGAAAAAAACAGGTGTTTGGACCTTCCTTCGAGTCTCATGGTCATCAATGGGACCGATATTCCTTCTGGAGGACTCCTCTCTACCCTCGGCGACCTATATTTCGAAAGAGCCTGTTCTTCCCGCGAAGTGAAGGGACTCTACCTTCGACCCCCTGATATAGGGTAATAAGGCCACTTGCGATTGCTTCCCGAAAATGCTATATATGCGTCAGACGTATTATGTACACACGTTTAAATTTATAGTTAACTGTAAACTGATCAGGAAGGAGGGTTAGTTCCCAGCAAGGCAGTCCTCATGCTTATTTTTTCCTTCACGACTGTTGAACGGTTCTTTCGGCCAAACGTGGTTTCGTCTATGCCGCCGCCTACGATTACCCGGCCAATTCAAATCTTTTGTTCCCCTTGATTTCTCCCGGTTTTTTCAGCGATGAAGACCTTCACGAAATTCTTATTCGATTGAAAAACGGCCTTGTTTTAATACAAGAAAAAAACAGGTGTTTGGACCTTCCTTCGAGTCTCATGGTCATCAATGGGACCGATATTCCTTCTGGAGGACTCCTCTCTACCCTCGGCGACCTATATTTCGAAAGAGCCTGTTCTTCCCGCGAAGTGAAGGGACTCTACCTTCGACCCCCTGATATAGGGTAATAAGGCCACTTGCGATTGCTTCCCGAAAATGCTATATATGCGTCAGACGTATTATGTACACACGTTTAAATTTATAGTTAACTGTAAACTGATCAGGAAGGAGGGTTAGTTCCCAGCAAGGCAGTCCTCATGCTTATTTTTTCCTTCACGAACTGTTGAAAAGGGGTGGAACGAGATGGACCTGATCAAGGAGCATCCCATCCTGGATTTCCAGCATGGGAAGAAGGTCAAGTTTTTCTTTGACGGGAAGGCGATGGAGGGTTTCGAGGGAGAACCGATCGCGGCGGCGCTGCATTCGAACGGAGTGGTCATCTACCGGGAGACGCCGGAGATGAAGAGGCCGCGGGGATTTTTCTGCGCCATCGGCAAGTGCAGTTCGTGCTTCATGGTCGTGGATGGGGTACCGAACGTCCGGACCTGCGTCACCGCCCTGACGGAGGGGATGCGTGTGGAGACGCAGCGCGGCAAGGGCCTCGTGCCTGCGCTGTCCTAGGGAAGGAAGGTGGGGGCGTTGCGTCAGACGGAAGTGATGGTCATCGGAGGAGGACCTGCGGGTCTGTCCGCGGCAGTGGAGGCGGCGAGCCTGGGCTGTCAGGTGCTGGTGGTGGACAGCGACCTGAAGCTTGGGGGTCAGCTGATCAAGCAGACGCACAAGTTTTTCGGTTCGAAGGAAGAGCACGCGGGGACGCGCGGCTACCAGATCGCGGACATCCTGTTCAGGGAGCTTGAGGAGAACAAGGATCGGATCCAGATCCTGTCGAACACGACGGCGGTGGGTTACTACAAGGAGGACGGAGTCATCTCCTGCGTGACGGGAGAGGACGAGTACTTCCGGGTGAAGCCGCAGCGGGTGATCATGGCGACGGGAGCGCAGGAGAAGATGATCCCGTTCCCGAACAACGACCTGCCGGGGGTGTACGGTGCGGGAGCGGTGCAGACCCTGATGAACGTGTACGGAGTCATGCCCGGGAAGCGCGTCCTGATGGTGGGGGCGGGCAACATCGGCCTTATCGTGAGCTACCAGATGAAGCAGGCGGGAGTGGACATCGCGGGGATCGTGGAGTTCATGCCGCATGTGGGGGGCTACTGGGTGCACGCGGCGAAGGACCGTCGCCTGGGGATTCCCATCTACCTTCGGCACACGATCCTGGAGGCGCTGGGGGACCGTTTCGTGACGGGAGCGGTGATCCAGGAAGTGGGAGCCAAGGGCGGCCTGGAGGGCGAACCGAAGAAGATCGACTGCGACGTGATCTGCATGGCGGTTGGGCTGACGCCGACGTGCGAGCTGCTGTGGCAGGCGGGCTGCGAGATGGTGTTCGTGCCGGAGCTGTGCGGATATGTGGCGAAGCGCGACAATCAGATGCGGACGAGCGTGCCGACGATCTGGGTGGCGGGAGACGCCGCGGGGATCGAGGAAGCGAGCTCGGCGATGGTGGAAGGCCGAGTGGCGGGCCTGAACGCGGCGCGATCGCTGGCGCGTCTGATGGACAGCGAGTTCGACGCGAGGTCGTCGCTGTACTGGAAGCGGCTGAGCGACCTGAGGGCAGGGCCTGTGGGGGAGAAGATCCGCTACGGGATCTCCCAGGCTTGCTGCGGCAGCTGGGAGGTGTAGGACNNGATGGAGATGGACATGCTGTTCAACAGCGGAATCCTGACGGGAGAGCGGCCGGGAGCGGTGAAGCCGCCGCAGGAGCTGTGGGAGACGAAGCAGAACGGTCTGGTGATCATCGAGTGTCCGCAGAGGATTCCGTGCAATCCGTGCCACACGAGCTGTCCGACGGGAGCGGTGCTGCCGTTCGAGGACATCAACGACACGCCGCGGATCGACTATTCGAAGTGCACGGGGTGCACGATGTGCGTGGCGAAGTGTCCGGGGCTGGCGTGCTTCGTGGTGGACCTGACGTACGGAGGGGCCGACGAGGCGCTGATGAAGCTGCCGTACGAGATGCTGCCGGTGCCTGAAGTGGGAGCCGAGGTGGACTGCCTGAACCGTAGCGGAGAAGCGGTGTCGAAGGGGAAGGTCGTCCGAGTGATGGAACCGTGGAAGGACAAGACGCTGGTTGTCCACGTATCGGTGCCGAAGGCGCTGGTGATGGACATCCGTGCCATCAGGGTGGTGAAGTAGGCATGGAAGACAAGAGCAAGGACATCATCGTCTGCCGTTGCGAGGAAGTGACCATGGGCGAGGTGCGGGAATGGATCGCGAAGGGTTACGACACCTTCGACGAGCTGAAGCGCCTGCTCCGTGTGGGAATGGGCCCGTGCCAGGGGCGCGGCTGCCGCGAGATCATCATGCGCGAGATCGCCAGGGGCACCGGCCGTCCGATGGCCTCTGTGGACCCGGGGACTTTCCGGCCCCCCGTGAAGCCCGTCAAGCTCGGCGTCCTGGCCAAGGGAGGAGACAACTGATGACCTGGAAAACGACGGCCGAGGCGGTTGTCATAGGCGGCGGCATCAACGGAGCCTCCGTCGCCTACAACCTCGCGAAGCTTGGCATGAAGGATGTTGTGGTCGTTGAGAAGAACACCGTCTGCTCGGGGTCGACCGGCCGCTGCGGAGCCGGAATTCGGGCTCAGTGGGGAACCGAAATGAACTGCCGGTTCGGCCTGGCTTGCGTCGAGAAGTTCGAGCAGCTTTCCGACGAGCTCGGGATGGATGTCGGCCTGAATCAGAGCGGTTATCTCATGGTCGCCTACCAGGACCATGAGTATGAGCAGCTTCAGAAGAACGTCGCTCTGCAGAATTCCCTGGGATACATGACCAAGATCGTCTCCAGAGAGGAAGCGAAGGAAATCTGCCCCGGCGTTGCCGTGGACGACGCCGTCGGATTCACATTCAATCAGCGTGACGGGCATGCAGATCCCTTCCTGACGACCTTTGCCTACCAGGAAGCCGGCAAGCGTATGGGCGTGACGTTCCATAAACATACGGAAGTGACCGGGGTCAAGGTACACAACGGAAAAGCCGCGGGCGTCGTGACGACGCGCGGTGAAATCGACGCGCCGATCGTCATCAATGCGGCCGGACCGTATTCCCAGTTCGTCGCCAAGATGGCGGGCGTCGACATTCCCAACTACTCCGAGCGTCATGAAATCATCATCACAGAGCCCGTTGAACCAGGCGTCTGCCCCCCGATGCTCATGAGCTTCTCCGGAAACTATTACCTCCAGCAGCGCCCGCACGGATCGATCATCGGCGGTTGCAGCCCCGAAGGACACCCTGCCGACTACACGCTGGGAGCCACCTGGGATTTTCTCGAACACATGTCCCGCGTCTTCACCAAACTTCTTCCAAGAGCCAAAGGCATCCGGGTTGTCCGTCAATGGTCGGGGCTTTACAACATGACTCCCGACCGTCAGCCGATCATTTGCGAAACGGACAACGTCAAAGGATTCTTCCTCTCATGCGGGTACTCCGGTCACGGCTTCATGTTCGGGCCGGTTACCGGAGAAGCCCTTGCACAACACATCGTCCTGGGTAAATCGGACATTCCGATCGACATGCTCCATTATCGCCGTTTTGCCGAAGGCAAGCTGCTGATCGAGCCCGCCGTCGTCTAAAACGGAGCATCGTAGAAAAATCCGCTCGGTCAATCGAGGGGATAGCTAAAGCTATCCCCTCGATTTGTGAAAAAAACGACCTTAGGTTCGTCAAAGATGACGCATTGTAAAGCAATATTCATAATAAAGAACTCTATTTAGGGTTGTTTATCGTTTTCCGGAATGTCATAATCGGTGCGAACGGGTTCTAAAATCGAAGGAACTCGGATTTGTGCTGTTGGGGGAGGGTGAATTGGTTGGCTAAGAAGTTCGACGTCACAATCAACAAGGCCTGGTGCAAAGGCTGCGGGCTGTGTATTGCCATCTGCCCGAAGAAGGTTCTCGAGCTTGATTCGAAGGCCAAATGCGAGCCTGTCCGCATGGACGACTGCATCGGCTGCCGCCAGTGCGAGAACATTTGCCCGGATATGGCCATCACCGTAAAGGAGCGTGTGGAGAATGCCTAAGAAGCTGGCTTTCTGGCAGGGGAACATGGCCATTGCCATGGGCGGAATCGCCGCGGGCTGCCGCTTTTTCGGCGGTTACCCCATCACCCCGTCCTCGGAGATCGCCGAGGTGATGGCGGAGGAGTTGCCGAAGCTGAATGGCCGCTTCATCCAGATGGAAGACGAGATCGGAGGAATCGCGGCAACCATCGGCGCCTCGATTGCAGGCTACAAGGCCATGACCGCCACCTCCGGCCCGGGTTTTTCGCTCAAGCAGGAAAATCTCGGCTTGGCCTACATGGCGGAAATTCCCATCGTCCTGATCGACGTCATGCGGGGCGGGCCTTCCACAGGTTTGCCGACCCGCGTCTCGCAACAGGACGTCATGCAGGCGCGATGGGGGACCCATGGCGACCACGGCACGATCGCCTACGCTCCTTCATCCGTGCAGGAGTGCTTTGAGCTGACGATCGAGGCCTTCAACATGGCCGAGCGATTCAGGCAACCGGTACTGATCATGAGCGACGAAGTCATCGGCCATATGCGCGAGAAGGTCGTCATTCCCGAGCCCGGATCCTACCCGATCATCGACCGCAAAAAACCTAAGGTTTCACCTGAAGAGTTCATTCCCTACCTGGCCGATCCCGAAGACGACGTGCCGCCGATGGCCTCGTTCGGAGACGGCTACCGTTGGCACGTTACCGGACTGACCCATAACGACTGGGGTTTTCCGACAAACGAACCCGCCGAAATCGGGAAGAAGCATCTTCGCCTCGTCAGAAAAATCGACCGGTTCCGCGACGATATCGTCAAGTATGACCTGGAACAAACCGAGGACGCGGAGATCCTCGTCGTTTCCTATGGCTGCGTCGCCCGATCGGCTGTCCGGGCAGTCCGTGAAGCCCGCGCGAAGGGGATCAAAGTCGGACATTTCCGGCCGATCACCATCTGGCCGTTCCCCGATAAGGAACTGATCCTCGCGGCGAGCAAAGCGAAGAAAGTCATCGTCCCGGAACTGAACTGCGGTCAAATGGTTTCAGAGGTCAGGATCGCTCTGGGAGCGAAAGCGGAAATCATCCCCAGCAACCTCGTCAACGGCGAAATCCTCCGCCCGCACGAAATTCTCGCAACGATCGAGGAGGTGGCCTAACCATGCCACGCGAAGAAGTCAAGCCTTGGCTGCGGACCCGCTTCTTCCCCCATATCTGGTGCCCGGGATGCGGGCACGGGATTATTCTGCACGCGATCCTGAGATCTCTGATTGATCTCGGAAAGACCCGTGAAGAAACTGTCATCGCTTCCGGTATCGGCTGTTCAAGCCGCATGCCCGGTTACATCAACGCCAACACCGTCCACACGACCCATGGACGTTCGCTCGGCTTCGCCACCGGCATCAAGCTCGCCAATCCCGAACTCACCGTGGTCGACGTGATGGGTGACGGAGACTGCACCGCCATCGGAGGCAACCATTTTATCCATGCCTGCCGGCGCAATATCGATATCACCGCGATCGTCATGAACAACAACATCTACGGTATGACAGGCGGACAGGCTTCCCCGACCACGCCGGTCGGCGCAAGGGCTACCACCGCCCCCTACGGAGCCATCGATACGCCTTTCGACATCTGCAGACTCGCCGAAGGGGCCGGCGCCTCCTACGTCGCCAGGGCAACCATCGCCCAGCCGGCCCTCTGTGAGCAGTACATCAAGAAAGGCATTCAGAAGAAGGGCTTTTCCGTTGTGGAAATCATCACCCATTGCCACACTCAGTTCGGCCGTAAGAACAAACGCCCGAATCCCGTCGACAACCTCAACTTCTTCAAGGACAATTCCGTTCCGAAGGCAAAAGCCAAGGAAATGACGGAGGAAGAGAAGAAGGGCAAGATCATCATCGGAGAGTTTGTCGACCGGGAGGCCCAGGAATACACCGAGGCCTATCTCAAACTGATTGAGCGGGTTAGGGGGTAGGTTCCATGAGTGAGCGTTTTGAAATTCGTTTTGCCGGGTCCGGAGGACAGGGAGTCATCCTCGCCGCGGTGGTGACCGGAGAAGCCGCTGCCCTATACGAAAACGTCTATGCCGTCCAGAGTCAGGCTTATGGCCCGGAAGCCCGCGGAGGGGCGTCCAAATCCGAGGTCGTCATTTCTCACGGCGAAATCGACTATCCAAAGGCAACCCGTCCGGACCTTCAGGTCATCCTGACGCAGAAAGCCTGCGAAGAGTATGCCCACGACACGAAGCCGGGGGGTACCGTTATCCTCGACGACTTTTACGTATCCGAACAGCCCAGCCTCAACGCGGAAATTTTCATGCTTCCCATCGTGAGAACCGCGAAGGAAAAGCTCGGCAAGGAAATGGTCACCAACATGGTGGCTTTGGGAGCCACGGCGCGGATCCTGGAACTGGCGAAAATCGTCCAGCCGGAATCCGTCAAGCGCGCGATTCTTGCCCGGGTGCCGAAAGGTACCGAAAAACTCAACGAACAGGCCTTCGAAGAAGGCTACGCCATGATGAAGGAGAAAAAGTAATTCTTTCTCCGAAAGAATTGCTTCGGGGCGGCCCTTGAGGGCCGCCCCGCCATTTTGATGAAAAAGACAAAGCAAGTTCCAACAGAACTGATCCGACTGAACATCGAAAAGCTGGATAGCCAGGGAGACGGGTTTGGCCGCGACACCGCCGGCAAAATCGTCTTCGTTGGGGGAGTTTTGCCGGGTGAAACCGTGCTGGTTAGAAAGACAACGGAGAAAAAGGATTTCGCCACCGCCCGTCTTGTCAAGATCGAACTGCCTCACCCGGAAAGAGTTGTGCCTTTCTGCCCCTGGCATGAGCGTTGCGGAGGCTGCCAACTCCAGCACGCCTCCCACCCCCTTCAGTTGCGGCTGAAGTTGCAGATTCTGGAGGATGCCTTTTCACGAATCGGAAGAGTGCTTCCGATCGAGGGAATCGCGAGCGTCTGCCCAAGTCCNCTTCAGGACGGCTACCGGAACAAGATCTCCCTTCCCGTTTCGGGCACGGGAACCTCTTCGGGGATAGAAATCGGCTATTTTCAGAAACGCACCCACAGGATCATCCCGATCGATCGATGCCCGGTTGCCATGCCAGACCTGAACCTTCTTCTTGCAGAAATGCGCACCGGACTGGCCAAGGCCGGCCTATCCCCCTACAACGAGCTTTCCAGGCAGGGTTTTCTGCGGCATGTTGTCCTCCGGGGAGGGCAAGAAACCGGAGAACTCCTCATCGTCCTGGTCGTCCGACGATTTCCGGATGCTCCCGTCATGAAAAACCTCACGGCCCTAGCCCGGCGCGTTCGCAGGCGATTCCCGGGTCTTGTCGGACTTGCGCTGAACCTGAACCCAACCGATGGGAACGCAATATTCGGTCCCCTCACCAAATGTGTTTCAGGACGCTCCTACTTTTTCGAGCGCTTCGGCGATTTCACCTTGAAATTCGAGGCAACTTCGTTCGCGCAGGTGAACACGAAACAGGCCGTCAGGCTTTATGAAACAGTCGCCAGGGAAGCCTGCCCTCTTGGCCGCGAAAATGTTCTCGAACTTTATGCAGGCGTCGGGGCAATGACCTGTTTCCTTGCGGCGAAAGCCTCCCGCGTCCTCGCCGTCGAGGAATGGAAACCTTCAGCGGAGTCCATGAGGGAAAACCTCATGAGAAACGGGTTCAACAACACAAGGACAATCGAAGGAGCGGCGGAAGACTCGGATTACGAAACCGAGGGGACTTTTGACACGGTTGTCATCGACCCGCCGCGTTCGGGATGCCACCCGGATGTTCTGAAAACGATCTCGAACCTTGCTTCGTCCCGTATTGTCTATGTCTCCTGCAACCCCTCGACGCTTGCCCGCGACGTCAAGCTTCTCTGTCAGGAAGGAGCCTATCGCCTGATCAAGGTCATCCCGTTTGATCTTTTCCCCCAAACCTCCCATGTGGAATCGGTGACGGTGCTCGAGAGGGCTCTTTCTTCTTGACACTCCCGGGCTTTGAAACGCTATAATGTTCAGGCTCGAACTGGGGTGTAGCCAAGCGGCAAGGCAGCGGACTTTGGATCCGCCATCGCTGGTTCAAATCCAGCCACCCCAGCCATAGACATTTGAGGGGGAAGGGCTCCTTCCTCTTTTTTGATGCCCCCACTTGAAACGAGGGGCAAAATGCCGGATGATAATTGACCGACTTGCCCTAAAGGAGGACGGCGTCTTATGGTCAAACCTGAAGGAATCGGTGCCCTGGTCCTTGCGGCCGGCAAGGGCACGCGCATGAAAAGCCCGATTCCCAAAGTTCTTCACACGATCCTCGAAGAGCCTCTTCTCAGATACCCTCTTTCTGCGCTTTCAGACGCAGGGGTCGGTAAAATTGCGGTCGTCGTCGGGCATGGTGCCGAAGAAGTCGGGCAATATCTCCGTTCGGCATGGCCCGGGACGATTCCCCTCCGCCAGGTCGAGCAGAAGGGGACGGGACATGCGGTCCAGATTTCCCGGGATTGGTGGGAGCACGTCGAAACCCTGGTTGTCCTGCCCGGGGACGCCCCGTTGCTGACACAGGCCGCCATCGAATCCTTGCTGGAAAAGCACGCTGAAAAGGGCAGTGCCGCGACCCTGCTGACCTTCGAGCTCGAAAACCCCCACGGCTATGGTCGTGTGGTGCGTAACGGGGACCTCTGTCGAATCGTCGAAGAGAAGGACGCGACGGACGAGGAGCGGACCATAAAAGAGGTCAATAGTGGCATTTACGCTTTCAGGACTGATGCGCTGAAGAACTTCATCGACCTTTTGGAAAACCGGAATGCCCAGGGCGAGTTCTATCTCCCGGACGTTCTGCCACTCTTCGCGAGGAGTAACCTTTCGGTGGAAACGCTTTGTTGGGGCAACCCGGAGGATCTTTCCGGCATCAATGATCCTTACCAGCTCGCGATCGCCGGCAGGAGGATGAGGGACAGGATCCTCTTGCGCCATCTTCACGAAGGGGTCAAGATTATGGACCTCGAGACGAGTTGGATCGGCCCGGATGTCGTTCTTGAGCCGGATGTCCGAATCGAGGCGGATGTCCAAATCTGGGGCACTTCCACCGTCCGAAGCGGAGCGGTGGTTGGCAGCCACTCGATCCTTCGCAATTCAACCATCGGAAACAGCGCCCGTCTCGTTGCCTTTTGCTGCGTGACCGAAAGCGAAATCGGCGCCGGAGCAAAAGTCGGGCCGTTTGCCTGCATCCGCGACAATACCTGCCTCGCCCCCGGTGCTCTCGTCGGAAAATTCGTCGAGGCAAAGAATTCCTTCATCGGTGAAGGCAGCAAGGTCCCGCACCTTTCCTACATGGGTGATGCGACCATCGGCAGGGAAACCAACATCGGCGCCGGAACCATCACCTGCAATTATGACGGATCCAGAAAGAATCCGACCCATATCGGGGATCATTGCTTCATCGGAAGCGACACAATGCTGGTCGCGCCGGTCACCCTGCACGAGGAATGCTTCACCGCGGCAGGATCCACCATTACCGAGGACGTTCCCGCGGGAGCCTTGGCTGTGGGCCGCGCCAGACAGAGGAATATCGAAGGTTGGGCCCGCAGGAAAAACGCGGTTCCGCGGAAGGAGGAGGANCTGATGGTCACACAGCTGAGGCAGATGAAGATCTTCACGGGTTCGGCCCATCCCGATTTCACTCAAAGGGTGGCGGACACGCTGGGGGTTCCGATGGCCTCTTCGAAACTTTTCCGTTTCTCAGACGGAGAAATCGGGCTTTCCATCGAAGAGAGCGTTCGAGGTGCGGACGTTTATGTTGTTCAGCCCACCTCGGAACCTGTGAACGAGAATCTCATGGAACTCCTGATCATGATCGACGCCCTTCGCAGGGCATCGGCCTATCGGATCAACGTAGTCACCCCCTATTTCGGCTATGCGCGACAGGACCGTAAAACCAAGGCAAGGGAACCGATCACTTCGAAGCTTGTGGCCAACCTCATCGAGAAAGCGGGAGCTGACCGCCTCGTCGTTGCGGATCTTCACGCGGGACAGATCCAGGGGTTTTTCGACCGGCCCGTCGATCACCTCACTGGAATTCCCCTTCTGGCCTCCTATTTCAAGGAACATCTCAAGGAAGCCATCGAACAGCAGAAGATCGTCGTGATTTCTCCAGACATCGGAGGCGTCGTCAGAGCCCGGAGATTTGCGGTCAAGCTCAATGCCGACCTGGCCATCGTCGATAAACGTCGGTCTCACGAAGTGGCCAACTTCTGCGAAGTGATGGAAATCATCGGGGATGTGCGCGGCAAGGTCGCGATCCTGGTCGACGACATCGTCGACACCGCCGGAACAATGGTCAATGCGGCCCGAGCTTTGCTGGAACGCGGAGCAGAAAGGGTCTACGCCTGCGCGACACATGGAGTCCTTTCCGGCAAGGCGATCGAGAACTTAAGGAATTCCCCGATTCACCAGCTCGTTTTGACGGATACGATTCCATTGCCCGAAGAGAAAAAGTTGGATAATATTACCGTGCTGTCAATCGCCCCTCTCTTTGCGGAGGCGATCAACCGCATCCATTCTGACCATTCGGTCAGCATTCTTTTCTACTAGGCGGAACCGGAAAAACCGGTCCCGTATTCACCGGGAGGAGGAAACATCATGTCCGATATCCTG
This sequence comes from Synergistales bacterium, assembly GCA_015657435.1. Lineage (GTDB taxonomy): Bacteria > Synergistota > Synergistia > Synergistales > 79-D21 > 79-D21. Next base: position 199,323 of record JADLKH010000005.1, read on the forward strand.
CAGGTTACCCTCGAGGCGAGGGTGAAAAGCGGTAAACAGGAAGCCACGAAGCTTCGCAAGGAAGGGTATATCCCCGCTGTTTTCTACGGAAGCGGCTACCCCGAATCCATCCCCGTAAAGGTGAAAACGAAGGATATCCTGCCAGCGGTCAATTCCGGACATTGGGAAACCTTCCGTCTCGACGTCACTCTCCCGGACGGAAAGACCGAAATGGCGCTGATGAGGGATGTCAAGAGGAATTTCCTGAATGGAAGCCTGCTGCATATCGATTTTTACCAGCTCCTCTCGGGCCAGAAGGTTCAAGTCAAGGTCCCGATTGAAATCCTGAACCGTGATGCCTGTGCCGGCGTGAAGGCGGGGGGCATTCTCGAACAGCTTTTCCACGAAGTGTCGATCGACGTGCTGCCTCGGGAGATGCCGGACGTCCTTTCCGTCGACGTCCGCAACCTGGGCCTCGGGCAGGAGATCCGCCTGAAGGACCTGATCCTGCCGGAATCCGCAGAGTTGCTCGACGACGGAGATTCGACGGTGGTGATCGCCGCAGAGCCTCGTGAGGCAGAAGCCGCCACCCCAGAAGAAGGGGAGCAGAAGGAAGTCGAGGTTCTTGCGAAAGGCAAGGCAAAGAGCCAGGAGGAGGCATAAGCCGCTTGAAGCTGATCGCGGGACTGGGAAACCCTGGTCTCGAATACGCATGGACAAGGCACAACCTTGGGTGGCTGGTGGCCGATGCGGTCATCAGCCGCCTGCATTTGAAAACCCCCCTGAATCGCTTCAACGGGCTTTTCTGGGGTCCTGCCCGTGTCGGGAGCGATTCCCTGGGTATCCTCAAGCCGATGACCTACATGAACCTCAGCGGGAAATCCCTCCTTTCGGCCGTCAGGGAATTCAATCTCGTCCCGGAGGAGTGCCTGATCGTCGTCGACGACGTTGCCCTGCCCTTCGGGACTCTTCGCATGAGGGCGAACGGCTCCGCCGGGGGGCACAACGGGATCGCCTCGGTCCTTGGGGCCCTTCAGACCCTGAGTGTTCCGCGTTTGCGCTGTGGAGTCGGACGTCCCGTTCAAGCCAAAGGTCTGGCCGATTACGTCACCGATGATTTTGACCGCGAAGAGCGGTTGCTTCTGGACGCCTTTGTGGAAAGGGCGGCCGATGCCGCCATGTTGTGGCTGCGGCTCGGCATCGACAGAGCCATGAACCGTGTCAATGCAGGCTGAACCGATTAACCTGCCGCCGGACCGAATCAGGAGAGAACCCTGGGGCTCCTTGCAGAACAGGGATCTCTCCCTAACGGCGGGAGACGCTGCCCGAGCCTGGCTTTTGCGGAATTCCTCCTATCCGGCTCTGGTCATCCTCCCGGACAAACGCCTTCAAAGCGAATTCCTTTCCGACCTCAGAGCCCTAGCCGAAGAGGGAGGCTTCGTCTCAAATCTCCCCGAAATTCCGCTGACCATCGACGGTCTCACGCATAAAGGGATACGGATTCAACGCGGCGAGGAAATTTCCCGATGGAAGAAGGCCGGCGGGACCCTGATTTGCACCCCTGGAGCACTGATGGGCCCCTTCGCTTTGGCTGAAGGGAACTTCATGCTTCGAACCAGCGAGGAACCCGGCCGGGCCTCCCTCATTGAATGGCTTCTCCTGTCGGGTTACGAAAGGACGGAGACCGTTTGGTCNCCCGGGCAGTTCGTGGTCAGGGGAAGCATCGTCGACATATTCGACCCTGCTATCCGGAATCCCTTACGGGTGGAGTTCCTCGACGAACGGATAGAATCCCTGCGCTTTTTCAGGCCCGAAACGCAAAGAAGCATAGGCTCTGTTGGCGAAATTGCCGTTTCCGCAGTTAAGGAAGGGGAAACCCCCATCCTGGAGAATCTCTGCCCGGAATCTTGTCGCGTGATCCTCTTCGAGCCCTCGGAAATCGCCTCACAGGCGGATCACTACCGCTGGGTCTGGGAAGGATTGAGGAAAGAGGCGGGAATCGAGGAAATCCCCGAGTGGGACGCCCTTTACGTCCGCCTTTCACGTTTCCCGCTGCTTCGAATCAAATCCTCCGTCGAAAGGGTTTCCGGCAGGATCGACCTCGGCCGGCTCCCTTCCTTCAAGGGAAGGAGACAGGCGCTGGAATCGGCACTTGCCGACTGGCAGGAACAAGGACTGGCCGTCTCCCTGTACACCATGAACAACTCCATTGCGAACCGGTTCGTCGAAAGCGGAGCTCTTGTACGCGAGGCTCCGTTGAGTTCCGGTTTCATCAGCCCCTCCGAAAAAACCGTCATCATCTGCGACAGCGACATCAGCGGCATCACCACCCTCCCCCCCTCGGAAGGGAATGCGACCCCTCCTCTTGAGTGGAGCGATCGACTGGCGGTGGGTGATTGGGTGGTCCATGAGGATTACGGAATCGGCCGGTTCGTCGGTATCGAAAACATCCCCTCTGTCGGATCGGAAGAGCAGGAATACCTCGTGATCGAATACTCCGGAGGACAACGCCTCCTGGTCCCCCCCTTTTTGCTTTGGAAAATCACTCCCTACCTCGCTCCGCGCGGCGCTGAGCCGACCGCGGACTCCCTCAAGTCCGGAATCTGGAAGAAGAGCCTGTCCCGTGTACGGCGGAAGGTTCAGGAGGCCGCGCAGGAACTGATGGAGACCTATGCTCGCAGGGAGATTCTTCCCGGTTTCGCTTTCCCCAAGAATGGCCCCCTTTCTTCGGAGGTCGAAAAGTCCTTCCCTTACCCGGAAACAGCCGATCAGCTCCGAGCCATCGAAGAAATCAAACAGGACATGGAAAAACCGCACCCTATGGACAGACTTCTCGTCGGAGACGTCGGCTTCGGAAAAACGGAAGTGGCCTTTAGAGCCGCAGTGAAGGCTGCCGAGTCTGGTAAACAGGTGGCCGTGCTCGTCCCGACGACATTGTTGGCCCAACAGCACCATGAAACCTTCAATGCCAGGGTAGGGGAGTTGCCCATCCACGTTGAATCGCTCTGCCGGTTCGTCCCCAAGAAGAAACAAGCGGAAATCGTCCGTATGGTTGCGGAGGGACGCGTGGAGATTCTTATCGGGACGCATCGCCTGGTCCAGAACGATGTCCGTTTCAAAGATCTCGGATTGGTCATCGTCGACGAGGAGCATCGTTTCGGTGTCCTGCACAAAGAACACGCGAAGGGGCTCAAGCCGGATGTGGATGTGCTCATGATGAGCGCGACGCCGATCCCTCGAACCCTTTTCCTTTCACTGGGAGGACTGCGCGACATTTCGATCATCGCGACGCCTCCCCACAGACGCTATCCTGTTGTGACGGTCGTCAGCCCCTGGCGGGAAGATCTCGTCGGTCGAGGGATTCTGAGGGAAAAGGCGCGAGGGGGACAAACCTTTTTTGTCCATAACCGAGTCGCCGACATCGACGCGAGAGCCGGAAGCCTTCGCCTCCTTTTTCCGTCCCTGAAGATCGAAGTCGCCCATGGGCAGATGGCCGAAGGCGCGCTTGAAAAAACCATGCTTCGTTTCAACTCGGGCGAGACCGATATCCTCGTCTGCACCACGATCATCGAAAGCGGATTGGATATTCCCAGGGCAAACACGCTGATCGTGGACGATGCTCACGAGCTGGGGCTGGCCCAACTGTATCAGTTGAGAGGCCGGGTCGGAAGGCGCGAGGAGCAGGCTTTTGCCTACTTTCTCTATCCACGGGAAACGGCCCTGGCCCAGGAAGCCAGAGAAAGGCTGGAAGCCATCGGGGAGCTCTCCGAACCGGGGTCGGGCTATGAACTCGCGCAACGGGACCTTGAAATACGCGGAGGTGGACAGGTGGTCGGCACCGCCCAACACGGGCATGTTGAAAGAGTCGGTTACCATCTTTACTGCCGTATGCTCGAAGAACAGGTTTCTGTCCTTCGCGGACAGGGAAGGTCCGCAACCCGGATCGAGATCCAGGCCTCGTTGCAGGTCCCTGCTTCATACATCCCTCAGCCGAGTGTTCGCATCGCCCTTTACAGACGCCTGCTGCGGGCGCAAGATAGAAACGATCTTGAATCCGTGCGGGCGGAAGTGAGGGACCGTTTTGGCCCAATTCCCGCTGCGGTCTGTTTTCTTTTCGACGTCGCGACTCTCAGGCTTGAAGGCGAACGGCTCGGGATCGACTCCATCCACGTGACGCCGACGGAGACCCTCATCCGGGGCCCGATGTCCGGATTCCTGCCGGGACAGAGACCTCGAGGCTGGAGATGGGGGAAGAACTGGGCAGCAGGCCCGGGAGGACACGAAGGAATCGGTTCGCTCGCGGACCTCGTCAGGACGCGGGATGATCCGCAAGCTTTTCGGGAGGATGAAAATGAAAAATCCGCAACAACGTGAAAATGAAGAAGCTTTTTCCCGGTTGGTCGCCATCATGGAGCGGCTGCGCGCTCCCGACGGTTGCCCTTGGGACAGGGAACAGGATTTTTCCTCTCTCCGACGTTATATCGTCGAGGAAGCCTATGAACTCGTCGAAGCCATTGAAGGTGACGGGGACAGAGCCGTGCTGGAAGAAAGCGGCGATCTCCTGCTTCAGGTCGTCTTCATTTCTCAGATTGCTTCCGAAAAGGGACTCTTTTCGATTCGCGAGGTGTTGGACGGGATATGCTCAAAACTGGTCCAACGACACCCGCATGTTTTTGGCGACCTGAACGTGGCGGATTCCGATGAAGTCATGCGCAATTGGGAAGCCATCAAGACGGTTGAAAAGAAAAAGAACGGAGCGGATTCCTCCATTCTATCGGGGATTCCAAGGTCGATGCCATCCCTGCTGAAGGCCTACCGCATCCAGGAAAGGGCGGCCAAGTTCGGTTTTGACTGGCCCGCAGGTGACGCCACCCCGGTTCTGGCCAAGGTTGACGAAGAACTTTCCGAGATCCGTGAAGCTCTTTCGGAAAAGAGCGCACCCCGGCTTGCCGAGGAAATCGGGGACCTTCTCTTTGCGACAGTCAATTTATCCCGGCATTCCGGAGTCAACCCCGAGGAAGCTCTTCAACAGGCTTCAAGGAAATTCGCGGAGCGTTTTCGCCTCGTGGAACACTCCGTGGCGGAAACCGGGAAACCGTGGAAGGAATTCAGCCTTGACGAACTCGACGATTTTTGGGAAAAAGCTAAGCAATCCTGTTGATTTGACAGGTTGAGGAAGGAGTGGGGAGACATGGAGAAAAAACCTGTTCAACCGGAAAAGAAAATCGATGCTGTTAGCGGGATCCAGGAAACGGTCCCGGCGGTTTCCGAAACCCCGAGGCGGATAAAGATCATGGAAACGGCCTTCAGGGACGCGCATCAATCGATCATGGCCACCCGACTGAGGACCGAGGACATGCTGCCTATCGCCGAACAAATGGATGAAGCCGGTTACGGCTCCATGGAAATCTGNGGCGGGGCCACTTTCGACACCTGCATGCGTTTTCTCGACGAGGACCCCTGGGAGCGCCTGCGCGAGTTGCGTAAGCGATTCAAGAAAACGAAGCTGCAGATGCTTCTCCGCGGTCAGAACCTCGTCGGCTACCGTCACTACGGAGACGACGCAGTGCGGGAGTTCGTGAAGCGCGCAATCGGCAACGGCCTCGACATCATTCGCGTGTTCGATGCCCTTAACGACCTTCGAAATATGGAAATCGCCGCCGATCAGGTCAAGCGCGAAGGAGCGCACCTCCAGATGGCGCTTTCCTACACGATTTCACCCGTGCACACGCTGGACAAGTTCGCGGATATCGCACACCAGATGCAGGATATNGGGGCGGATTCGATCTGCATCAAGGATATGGCCGGCCTGATGAGCCCCGTCGACGCGTTTTCTCTGGTCAAGGCGATCAAGACCCGAACGGGACTTCCGGTCCAGGTCCACAGCCATTACACCAGCGGGATGGCCGCAATGGCCTACCTCGCCGCCATCGAGGCGGGAGCGGACATCATCGATTGCGCGATTTCTCCTTTTGCCATGGGTACAAGCCAGCCGGCTACGGAGACGATGATCGCGGCTCTTCGAGACGGACCTCACGACACCGGAATGACGCTGGAAAGCCTTCTTCCGGCGGCTCTCCATTTCAAGGAGGTCAAGGAAAAATACAGCAACCTGGTCATGGGAATCGAGGGCGTAGACATCAACGTCCTGATCTACCAGATTCCGGGAGGAATGTACTCCAACCTGGTGAGCCAGTTGAAGGATCAGAAAGCCTTACACCGGCTGGATGAGGTGTTGAAGGAAATTCCACGCGTCCGCAGGGAGATGGGCTATCCGCCTCTCGTGACCCCGACAAGCCAGCTGGTCGGAACGCAGGCTACGCTGAATGTCCTTATGGGGCGCTGGAAAGTCGTTCCGAAGGAAATACGCCAGTACCTTCTCGGTTATTACGGCCGCCCGCCCGCCGAAGTCGACCCTGAAATCCGGAAACAGGTCATCGGCGAAGAGGTCCCGATTTCCTGCCGGCCNGGTGAAGTTCTTCCTGCGGAACTGGGAGAAGCGGAAAAGGCGATTGCTCCCTGGATCCTCCAGCCCGAGGATGTGTTAAGCTACGTCCTGTTCCCGGCTGTGGCCAAGGATTTTCTCGTCCGGAAGTTTGCGAAGGCCACAATGCGAGACGTGGGTCTTGAAAAACCACTCGAAGAGGGTGTTTACCCGATTTAAAGGCGGTTGGACCCGAAGTCGGGCTCTTCGAAAATTTATCGAACCATATAAGGGGGAAATGCGTCATGAACACCGTAGAAACGATCCAGAAAGTCATTGAAGAAGAAATCAAACCAGCCCTCCAGTCCCATGGCGGAGACATCGAGTTCATCGGCTTCGAGGAAGAAGCCGGGCAACTTTCGGTGAGGCTTGTCGGAGCCTGCGGCACCTGCCCGTTCGCCCAGGAAACCTTGCGCGTCCAGGTAGAATCGGTCATCAAATCGGTTGTCCCTGCGGTTAAGTCCGTCATCCGGGAAGCCTAAGCCTGGAGTATCCGATTTCAGGCCACACGAGCCGAGGGAGGAATCCTTCATCGATAGACCGAGACAAGTCCATGTTCCCGCAGACTGCGAGGAGACCCTGTCGCGACTGTTGGGCACCAACGACGAGAACCTTCGACTCATTGAAGGCCTCCTTGCGGTGCGTGTTTCTGCTAGAGGATTGACCGTTTCGATCAGCGCGGAAGAACAGCAAACCGTCGAAACAGCGGAGAAGCTGTTCCTTCAACTGATGGAGGTTTGCCGACGCGGCCACCGAGTCGGCGCCTCCGAAATTCGTTATGCCATAGAGTCCCTCGGCGAGAGAGCGGATTTCAATTTGCTCTCCCTTTACGAGGATGTCATCTGCCTGACCACCAGAGGGAAACCTGTCCGAGCGCGCACGGAGGGGCAGAAGGCCTACCTGGACGCCATGAAGGGCAATGAGCTGGTCTTCGCCATTGGCCCGGCCGGAACGGGAAAGACCTACCTCGCGGTGGCTCATGCGGTCGCTGCCCTCAAGTCTGGTCGTTTCAACAGGATCATCCTGGTGCGACCGGCGGTGGAAGCCGGTGAAAAGCTGGGCTACCTTCCAGGCGATTTGATGGAGAAAGTCGAACCCTACCTGCGGCCTCTCTATGACGCTTTTTTTGATCTGCTCCAGCCCGACAAGTTCCTCCGTTATATCGACAAAAGCGTGATCGAGATCGCTCCTCTTGCCTACATGAGGGGACGCACTCTCAACGAAAGCTGCATCATTCTGGATGAGGCCCAGAACACCACTCCCGAGCAAATGAAGATGTTCCTCACCCGGATGGGCTTCGGCTCGCAGGTCATCGTGACGGGGGACATCACGCAGGTCGACCTGCCGGCGGGAAAGGAATCCGGACTCAAAATCGTCGAAACAGTCCTTGGCGGCATACCCGGCATCGCCTTCATCCGATTCGGACATGGCGACGTGGTGCGCCACGAACTGGTCCAGAGAATCGTGCGAGCCTATGAATCCTATGAACAGAGCAGGCAGGGTTAAGTTTCCGACCCTCGGCAACCTTGGGGAATTCGATATCGATTATTGGACCCTAAGAGCGGCGTTGCTTTCCGTCGTGGTCCTTCTCGTTCTCCTTGGCTGGTGGCTGGGTGAAAACAGGCACGGTTACCGCCTGGGGGAACCCTCTCCCCGCACCTACGTTGCCATCATGAACACCACGTACCTCGACGAGGACAGCACCGGCCTTCTTCGTCGGCTGGCGGCCGACAACGTCGTTGCGGTCATGACGAAAGACACGCATGCCGAGAGACGGATTCGCAATTCGCTTGAACAGCTTTCCCGCTGGAACGGGATCGAGGGGTTTTCTCAGACACTGAGGGATTTGCTCTCTTCGATGACACCGGCCCGGCGAGCCCGGATGCTGCACCTGGCTCGGGACCTCGGGCTTTCCATTCTCGAGGATAAGGACTGGGGCAACGACATTCAGTCGAAACTTTGGGACCGGATCATGCGGCTCCCCATTCCTCGAGCCGAACAAAACGCCGTGTTCCAGATCCTGGAGGAGCTTTTCAAGGAACCCGTCCGGATCGATGACGAAGCGACCCAAAAGCTGAAGCGCGAAACCTCAGAAAAAGTTGAACCTGTGGTCCGAATGCTGTATCCAGGCGACCTGATCGTCGCCCGCGGAGAGGTGATCACCCCTCAGAAGTTCCGGTTGCTTGAGGCTCAGGGTTACCCAAAGGGCGACCTTCCATACCGACCCCTTTTCTTCGTGATCCTGTCGGTTTTTTTGTGGAGCATGCTGCCGACCTTTTATGCGACCCGAAAACAGCTACTCCTTTCCCGGCGTGACCTGGTTTTCGTTTCCTGCCTCCTAAGCGCAGGCTGGACCATTCAAGTCAGCTCGGTCCTGTTCAAGGCGGATACCCTGGCGTTTCTTCCGCTTTTGGGATGGCTGAACCTGACGCTCCCCGTCCAGATCGCCTTCCACATCGCTATGGGCGGGGTCGTGATCGGAGCCATGCTCTCCTATTCCGGATCCATGGCTCAACTCGTTCTTTGGGGCCTATCCGGAATCGCTGCTTCCATCACCGGTTATCTCGTTTTCAGGGGATCATCAACCCGACTGGATCTCTGGAAACAGCAATGCATCATGGGACTTTCCGCCGCTGTTGCGGCAACGGCAATTCGCTGGTGGCTGGGACTCCCCTTGAACAGCAGCATTATCGGAGTCTACCTGATCGCCGTCCTGGCCTGGGGAACCTTCACGGTCGCCCTGTTGCCGATGCTCGACACGATGTTCGACATTCTCTCCCCCCTGAGGCTGATGGACCTAAGCCATCCCTCCAACCCGCTTCTCAAGCGGCTTCAGATGGAAGCCCCGGGGACCTATCACCACACGCTCATGGTCGGCACCTTGTCCGAGGCAGCCGCGGACTCTCTTGGACTGGACAGTCTTTTGGTCAAGGCGGGAGCCTATTTTCATGACATCGGCAAACTGAAGCGACCGCAGTTTTTCGTCGAGAACCAGATCTCCGGGGAGAACCTGCACGATGAACTGAATCCGTCCATGTCGGCACTCGTGATTCTCTCACACGTGAAGGACGGCCTTGATCTTGCCAGACGCTACAACCTGCCGACCCGTATACGTCAGTTCATTTCCGAGCATCACGGGACGACCAGCCTGACTTACTTTTTCAGAAAATCAAAGGCTAGAGGTGAGAATCTTCCCCGCGAGCAATTCAGCTACCCGGGCCCAAAACCTTCCTCGAAGGAAACGGCCCTTGTCATGCTGGCGGATTCCGTAGAAGCTGCCGTCAGAGCTGCAGGAGGAAGCATACGGGGCCTGACCGAGCTCAGAGAGACGGTTGAAGGCGTCGTCGAATCGAAAATGCTCGACGGACAGCTCGATCGAGTGGATTTCACCCTGAAGGATCTCACTCTGATCAAGGAAAGCTTCATCCAGAGCCTTCGGTCCATTTATCACAAGAGGGACAATGTCGGTGCAAGATCCGCCTCCGGCAACCTCGAAGAAGGAAGGGAAACCGATGAAATTAGCGGTTCAGATTGACGACGAGAGCAATGCACTGCAAGAATCGGGGATCATGTCGCCGGAATATGGGCGTCTGGAGGAAATATGGCGGGAATACCTGGAAGAAATGTTCCCGCACCTCGCTTCTTCGGAAACGGTGAGTGTATCCCTGAAGTTCTGTTCTCCTATGATGATCAGGGAGCTCAATTCCCGTTACCGTTCCCTCGATGAACCCACCGATGTCCTTTCTTTTCCGATGTGGGAGGAAAACGGCGTGTTCACCCCCCCGCGGGATGGACCGAAACCCCTCTCGGAGATATCGTGATCTGCCCGGAAATCGTCAGATCAGCCTCGGAGCAAGAGAACCGAGATCCGAGTTCTGATTTTTTGTTGATCCTGATGCACGGATTCCTTCACCTCATGGCCTGGGATCATGACACGGAAGAACGCGAAGCGGACATGTTTTCGGAACAGGAAAAGCTTTTAAGGCGATATCAAGAAAAGGTATAATCACGTAGCGATTCAAGGAGGACTGATCCCCAGTTGGATACGGACATACCGAGTTTAATCAATCACATTCTGCTTCTGCTGCTTCTTCTTTTCCTTTCCGCCGTCTGCAGCTTCAGCGAGACGGCCATTACCTCGACGGGAAAGGGGAAGCTGCTTGCCATGCAGGAAAAACACCCCAGGAGCCGGAATTCCCTGGGGTGGCTTATCGCGAATATCCAATCCGTCCTCACCGTAACCCTGGTGCTGAACAACCTGGTCAACATTGCCGCCACCACGGTCGCTACAGCCCTTGCGATCCGGCTGGCAGGGGTGCGGGGCCTTTGGCTTTCCGTCCTGGTCATGACTTCACTGATCGTCGTTTTCAGCGAAATCCTTCCCAAAACCGTCGCCGTTGCGCGCCCGGAGGGACTCCTTCTAAAGGTTCTTTCCCCTTTGAGGTTTATCAGCCGCCTGATGTTTCCGGTCAACGCCGTGATCCTTTCCATCGTCCGCGGGATCGGGAAACTTTTCGGTGTCGACCTTTCCTCGCAACACCCCTTTGTGTCTCGGGAAGAGATTGAGCAAATGGTCACAATTGGGGGAGACACCGGTGCGCTTGAAGAAGAAGAGAGAAAAATGATCCACGGAGTGATCGCTTTCGAGGAAACCCGGGCTCATGAAATCATGGTCCCCCGAATGGATGTCGTGTCGATCCCTCACAACATGACGGTTCTCGAAGCGGTCGAGATCTTCCAGGAACACGGCCACTCGCGCCTCCCGATCCATAAGGGAAGTCTCGATCACGTCGTGGGAATCCTTTATGTGAAGGACCTGATCGCCTCCCTCGTGTCCGGAGAGGGGAACCTGCCCGTTTCCAAGCTGAAGAGAGAAGCGATGTTCGTTCCCGAGACGATGAAGATCGCGCAGCTTTTCGGGATCATGAAGGGCAAAAGGATTCATATGGCTGTCGTTGTCGATGAATATGGAGGGACGGCAGGGATCCTCACGCTGGAAGATCTCCTTGAGGAAATCGTCGGCGAGATCCAGGACGAATATGACGAAGAAAATCCAGATATCGTGAAGGAAGCCGAAGGGACCTACCTCGTGAAGGGACACGTCAACCTCGAAGACCTGAGCGATGCGCTCGACTATCCCTTCGAATCGGAAGACGTTTTCAGCGTTGCCGGTTTCATCCTCGCCCTGGCCGGAAAATTTCCCGACGAAGGGCAAGTTCTGGAGTTCGGCCCATGGAACATCGAAGTCTTGGAAGTGGAGGACCATCGAATCAAACTTCTGAGGATCGATCGCCAGAGGGCCGCAATCCAGGAAGCGGAGGGAGATGACGAATGAACCACCCCTTTTCGATCTGGCCTTCCGGGAAGGTTGACGCCCGAAGCCTTCTCGAAGCGGCACGAAAGGCGCGGCTTTTCGCCTACGCACCCTATTCCGGCTTTAAAGTGGGTGCCGCCCTCCTCACGGAACGCGGCGAGGTTTTCCTCGGCTGCAACATTGAAAATTCCAGCTACAGCCTCACCGTGTGCGCGGAGAGGGTGGCCCTGTTTTCCGCCCTTGCCGCGGGATCCGGGAAACCCGCAGCAATTGCCGTCGCCGGAAGAGACGGCGTTCCCTGTATCCCATGCGGCGCTTGCCTCCAAGTTCTCGCGGAGTTCAACCCCGATTTTTCCATCCTCCTGGATGGTGAGAGCGAATTCGTGATCCATCGATTGAGCGATCTGCTGCCTCTACAGTTCNNAGGCTTGAAAGGGATAATTCATGAGCCCCGAAACNNACACCGTTCAGGGCTCGTCACCCTGGTTGGCCGGCCGAACGTCGGGAAATCCTCACTGGTCAACGCCCTGCTTCGCGAAAAGGTTTCGATCGTCTCGGAAAGGCCCCAGACCACGAGAAACCGCATCCGATGCATTGATTCCACCGAAAGGGCTCAAATCGTCTTTGTCGACACCCCTGGCGTCTATCCGGCCAGGAACCGCCTTGGCGAGTTTCTCCTTGAAGAAGCGAAAAACGCCCTCGAGTCCGTCGATTTGATCCTTTATGTTGTGGAAGCGGGCCCCTTCTCTCCGGAACCCGAGGAGCACTCCCTCCTGGCGCTGATCGGTTCGCTCAAGACCCCCACGCTGCTCGTTGCCAACAAGGCGGACCGACTTCGAGCAGGAGTCCCGCTGGAGGTCGTTCTCAAAACCTATATCGACGCCTTGAAACCGCTTGAAACGATNCCCGTATCCGCGACAACCCGCTACAACATCGATCTCCTCCGCGAGCGAATCATATCGGCCCTTCCCCTGGGCCCCAGCCTGTTCCCCGAAGACATCCTCATGGATCATCCCGAGCGCTTTCTTGCGGAGGAATTGATCAGGGAACAGGTTTTTCGGCTAACCCGGGATGAGGTTCCGCATGGAGTGGCCGTCCAGATCGAAACCTATAAGACGCCATTTGAGTATCCCGATCGGGAAAAAGCCCTGATCCAGGCCAACCTTTACGTCGAGCGCGCATCTCAGAAGGGAATCCTGATCGGCGCGGGCGGGAAAAAGCTGAAGGAAATCGGACGCCTCGCCAGGCTGGCTCTTGAATCTCAGCTTGGATGCCCGGTCTTTCTGGAGCTTTGGGTCAAGGTTCTCCCGGAATGGAGAAAATCCCCTCAGCAACTCAAACGATTCGGATACGGACGGTGAAGACTTGGACCCGTCCTCATTCCTTCCTCAGGGGCACTATCGGCAGATGGGCGTTGTCCTCAATTCCCGGGTTTCGGGTGAGCGTGGGAAAAATGTTTTTCTGTTTTTAAGGGAATACGGTCCCCTATGGGCGACCGTACCTGGTGCCGCCGCAGGAAAAAGCCGCCTCTCCGGTGTTTCCGAGCCCCTTGTCTGGGGGTATTTCACACTATATCGCTCACCCCGCAGAATGTACGTCAAGGAAGTGGAGGTACAGGAGGATTTCTGGGCCCTTCGGCGAAGCGGAGCAAAACTCTCGATGGCCTTGAGCCTTTGCAGACATGTTTCCCGATTCAGCCTCCCGGAACATCCTCAGGATGAACTTCTTCCCCTTCTTTATTGGTCCATGAAGGCGCTTGAAGGAGGAACCGACCCCCACGCGACGGAATTCCGCTTCCTGTTTCGATGGGGTTCACTGCTCGGCGTATCGCCTCAGCTGGATCGCTGCGCTTCATGCGGAAAACGGGCCGAGGAGGGGCTTCTCACTGCGGAAGGCTTAACCTGCGCAGCCTGCTTCGGCAACGGTCCGCGGCAAGGAGGTCTCTCCCTCGAAGAAATGGAATTGAATCGCTTGAGAAAGGCTGTTATGCTCTCAGGCAAGGATTTTCGGACGGAACTCTTCGGCACGGACGAGGATCGTCTTTTCCGAAGAGCTTCCGCTTTATTGGCAAGGATACTTGAAGGCAGCGTCTAGATTTCGGGAGGTGGAAGTCATGAACTTCCAGGAAGTGATCATGAGATTGGAACGATTCTGGGCGGAACAGGGCTGCGTTATCCAGCAGCCTTACGATATCGAGGTGGGGGCAGGCACGATGAACCCGGCCACGACCCTTCGGTCGCTCGGCCCGGAACCCTGGAGGGTCGCCTACGTCGAGCCTTCGAGACGTCCCACCGACGGCCGTTACGGAGAAAACCCCAACCGCCTGCAGCATTATTACCAATACCAGGTCATCATCAAACCCGCCCCGGACAACATTCAGGAAGTTTACCTCGACAGCCTGAAGGCGTTGGGGATCGATCCCGCCGAGCATGATATCCGGTTCGTAGAGGACGACTGGGAATCACCGACGATCGGCGCCTGGGGGCTCGGCTGGGAAGTTTGGCTGGATGGCATGGAGATCACCCAGTTCACCTACTTCCAGCAAGTGGGCGGCGTGGACATGAATCCCGTCCCTGCCGAGATCACCTATGGCCTGGAGAGAATCGCGATGTTCGTTCAGAAGATCGACAACGTCTATGACCTCAATTGGGTCGGAAAGGTCCGTTACGGCGACATCCACCACCGGGGCGAAGTCGAGTTCTCAACCTACAATTTCGACCTGGCCGACACGGACATGCTCTTTTCCCTGTTCAGCGCCTACGAAGCCGAATCGACCAGAATTCTCGACAAGGGATTTGTCCTTCCCGCTTACGACTACGTTCTGAAGTGTTCCCACACCTTCAACCTGCTCGACGCCCGAAACGCGATCAGCGTCACCGAACGAACCGGGTACATTGCCAGGGTCAGGGCGCTCGCCAGCCGGTGTTGCGAGGCCTTTGCAAGGCAGCGCGAAGAGATGGGGCACCCCCTCATGAAGAAATTTTCNCTGATGAAGGAAGTGTCGAAAATGACGGAAAAGCAAGATTTCCTGCTTGAAATCGGAACCGAAGAAATCCCCGCGCGGTTCATGCCGTGGGCCCTTGAGGAAAGCCGCCGTCTATTAGCCGAATCCTTGGCGGAAGCCCATATCGATCACGAGGAAATCCTCACTTACGGAACCCCGCGGCGCCTCGCCATTCTTGCAAAGGCGATTTCCCAAAAACAGGAAGACCGCGTCGAACAATATCGCGGCCCCCTTTGGTCACAGGCTTTCGATGCGACCGGAAACCCGACGAAGGCCGCAATGGGGTTCGCCAGGAGCAAGGATGTCACTGTGGACGACCTCAAGTCGACTTTCGTAAACGGGCAGGAGTATGTGCTCGCCGAAGTTCGCCATGAAGGAAAGGAAACCGTTTACCTTCTTCCCGAGATCTGCCTCGGCGTCATCCGACGGCTTGTCTTCCCGAAAAACATGTTCTGGGAAGAACCGACGATTCGTTATGCGAGGCCCATCCGCTGGATCGTCGCCCTCTGGGGCGAAGCGGTCCTTTCTTTCCGGTTCGGGCGCCTTGAAAGCGGCCGCATCACGCGGGGACACCGCTTCATGGGAGACCGGAACCTGGAGATTCCCAGGCCAAAGGATTACATGGACATCCTGTTCTCGAACTTTGTGATCGTCGACCCCGAAAAACGTCGGGAAAAGATGCTGAGCGCGATCTCCGCAATCGAAAAGGAGATCGGCGGCAAGGCCGACCTGGATCCGGACCTTGTCGAAGAAAACCTATTCCTCGTGGAGTACCCCGTTCCCTTCTCCGGGAGTTTCGACCGGGCCTTCCTTGAAATCCCTGAGGAAGTCCTGACGACATCGATGAAACATCACCAGAAATACTTCCCGGTCAGGGACCGCAATGGGAAATTGATGCCCAATTTCATCGGGATCAGCAACAATCAGGCAACCAGCATGAATGTCGTACGGGAGGGCAACGAGAGGGTGTTACGAGCCCGCTTGTCCGATGCGGCGTTTTTCTGGAGGGAAGACCAGAAGAAACCGCTGGCCGTCAGAGTTGAAGAACTGAAAACCATCGTTTACCAGGAACGCCTCGGATCCGTCTACGAAAAAGCCCTGCGCGTCAGGGAAAACGCCATGAAGCTTGCCGACCGAATCTCCTCCCTCGATGCCCTGAAATCCGTGATCGATAGGGCCGGCCTGCTTGCAAAAGCCGACCAGGTTACCGGAATGGTTTACGAGTTCCCGGAACTCAAGGGCATCATGGGTCGCGAATATGCCCTCCGGAACGGGGAAGATGCGGAGGTCGCGCTTGCGATTTACGAGCAGGTCCTGCCGCGCTTCTCGGGTGACGCACTTCCTTCGTCACCCGCCGGGGCGATCCTCGGTTTGGTCGACCGCGCAGACAGCCTTGTGGGCTGCTTCAAAGTAGGGCTCGTCCCTACCGGTTCCCAGGACCCCTACGCCTTGAGACGCGCCGCTCGAAATATCAACGAAATCCTCTGGGGCTGCGGCCTTGACATCGACCTATCTGCGCTTTTCGAAGACATCGCCGAATCGCTCGAAGCCACGCGCGAAATTCGGACCCAGGTCAAGGAATTTTTCACCCAGCGTTTACAGGTCCAGCTTAGAGAGCGCGGCTTTTCCCATGGTCTGNNGTCTCTCTCGGGTACAATTGATGTGGAACAGNNGCCCTACCAGGCCCAGAAGATCCTGAATAGCTACGCTTCCGTTCAGGGACAGGAATGGTTCAAGGCTCTTGTTACGGCGGCGGTCCGGGTGAAAAACATCCTATCCAAGGCCGGTGATTTCCCGCTTGATATCCGACGGGAATCGTTCGTCCAGGAGGAGGAAATTTCACTTTATAAAACCGTTAGCGAGTTGGAACCGAAAGTGAACGAAGCCCTTGGCCGACAGGCCTGGCCGGAAGTTACCGAATTGCTTTCCCATCTCGAACCCGACATCACCCGGTTTTTCGATAAGGTTCTCGTTATGGACGAGAACCCCGCCGTGAGGGAAAACCGCCTGGCCCTGCTGTCTCGATGCAACGAATTGTTCATGTCGGTAGGGGACCTCGGGATCCTGAAGGAATAAAGGCTTGTCGCCAACAGCCTCGCAGCCGAAGGGAGATGAAGTTCTCTCATGATGGTGGATGTCTTCGTGGTTTCGGATTTTACGGGTGAAACCGCCGAACATGTCGCAAGAGCCGCCTATAGCCAGTTCGGAGCGGATGCGGCGAGACTTTCCAGATTCCGCTATATCAGCACGGAAGAAAAAGTGGAGGACGTCCTGCAGAATGCACAGGAGAAAAATGCCCTGATCATCTGCACGATGGTCGATCACAGGCTTAGGCGATACTTCGTCGAAAGGGCCGCCGCAAGAAAAATCGATATCATCGACATCCTCGGGCCGATTCTGGGCGCCCTGGAGAATCGCCTGGGAAGGCCGCCACTCGAAACTCCGGGGCTTTTGAGGCGGATGGACGAAGAGTACTTCCGCAGAGTCAAGGCGATCGAATTTTCCATTCGCTGCGACGACGGACGCAGCCCGGATCTTCTGCCGGAGTCTGACCTTGTGATCATCGGGGTTTCCAGGACCAGCAAAACCCCGCTTTCCATGTATCTCGCCCACAAGGGAATCATGGTCGCCAATATCCCGATCGTTCCGGAAGCCACTCCTCCGGAAGAACTATTCCAGGTCTCCCCTGAGAAAGTCATCGGATTGATGGTCAAGCCCGAGCACCTCATTCAAATCAGGAGAGAAAGGCTCCGCGTCCTCGGGCTTGATGTCGACGTCTCCACTTATGCCCAGTGGGAGCGGGTCGAGGAGGAACTGGGTTACGCGCGGAGCATCATGAGAAAAATCGGCTGTCGATGCTTCGACGTCACAAACCGCGCCATCGAGGAAACCGCACAGGAAATCCTGGACCAGATCAGGGCCTGATCCCTCAAAAGAGGAGGAGAGACGATGTCCATAACGGGGAAGAAGCTTCTTTTCGATTTTTCTGAAGGCAGTGCGGAGATGAAAGCCATATTGGGCGGCAAGGGAGCCAACCTTGCCCAGATGATGCGCATCGGGCTGCCTGTTCCACCCGGATTCACCCTGACGACGGAAACCTGCCTGATGTACATGGAAAAACCGTCCGAAACCATGGACGCCGTTTGGCCAGACGTGAGGAGAGCCATGGCCGCCCTTGAGGAAAAAACCGGGAAGACCTTCGGCGGGCCCGGTACACCCTTGTTGGTCTCCGTTCGTTCCGGAGCTCCGGTTTCCATGCCCGGGATGATGGATACGATCCTGAATCTCGGTCTGAATGATGAAACCACCGCCGCCCTGGCGGTTACATCCGGTGACAGGCGCTTCGCCCTGGACAGCTACCGCCGCTTTATCCAAATGTTTTCCGATGTCGTTCTGGGAGTCTCCAGCGAGGAATTCGAGAACGTCCTGACCGCGACCCGAAGAAAACTTT
Source organism: Synergistales bacterium (assembly GCA_015657435.1). Taxonomy (GTDB): domain Bacteria; phylum Synergistota; class Synergistia; order Synergistales; family 79-D21; genus 79-D21. The sequence continues at coordinate 217,555 of JADLKH010000005.1, forward strand.
CGGTTCAGTTCGACAACGAAATCCCTCCTGAAGAACTCGAGGACGTTGTTGCCCAGTTCAAGAAGATCGTCCGTAAAGCGACCGGACACGAATTCCCCGCCGATCCATGGCTTCAGCTCAAAGCGGCGACCGAAGCCGTCTTTCACAGCTGGAACACACCCAGGGCCGTCACCTACCGAAAGATCAACTCGATCCCCGATAATCTCGGAACCGCGGTCAACATCGTCGCGATGGTGTTCGGCAACCTTGGAGAGGACTGTGGAACGGGAGTCTGCTTCACGAGGAATCCTTCGACGGGAGAAAAGGGACTTTTCGGCGAATTCCTGATCAACGCTCAGGGAGAGGATGTCGTGGCGGGAATTCGCACACCGGAACCCATCCAGAAGATGGGAGAAAAGATGCCCGCCCTCTACCGCGAATTGCTCGATACGGCGGAAATTCTGGAGAAACACTACAAGGATATGCAGGATATCGAATTTACCGTGGAGCGCGGAAAACTCTACATGCTGCAGACGCGAAACGGAAAACGAACCGCCAAGGCTGCCGTACAGGTGGCCGTCGATATGGTGAACGAAGGACTCATTGACAGAACCACGGCCGTTTCCAGGGTCAGCCCCGAGCAGGTCGAACGTCTGCTGCACAGGCAGATCGACCCGTCCCTCAAGCTCGACGTCCTTGCGAAGGGGCTTCCCGCCTCTCCGGGCGCAGCAGTCGGCCAGCTCGTTTTCGATGCCGATGAAGCGGAAAGAATGGGGCACGACGGCAAACCCGTCATCCTCGTCAGACCCGAAACGACCCCCGACGACATTCATGGCCTTTTCGCCGCGCAGGGAGTCCTGACGAGCCGGGGTGGGATGACCAGCCATGCGGCTGTGGTGGCACGCGGCTTGGGAAAACCTTGCGTTTCGGGTTGCGAGGCGCTCCATATCGATCTCGCTGCACAGGTCTTCTCGGTCGAAAGCCGGAATTTCCGTAAAGGAGACTGGATCACGATCGACGGTTCCCGCGGCTTGGTCATCCCGGGCAAGGTTGATCTGGTGCAGCCTTCGTTCGCCGATGACATCCGGACGCTCCTGGATTGGGCCGACGAATTCTCCGCCCTCGAGGTCTGGGCCAACGCCGACACCCCTGAAGACGCGACGCGGGCGCGAGCCTTTGGGGCAAGGGGAATCGGGCTCTGCAGGACGGAGCACATGTTCATGGCCGCCGAACGGCTGCCCGTTATGCAGGAAATGATCATTTCCTCGACCCGGGAGGAGCGGCTTCTACCGCTCGAGAAGCTGCAGCGTATGCAGAGGGAGGATTTCGAGGGAATTTTCGAGGCAATGGCCGGCTTCCCGGTCACCATCCGTCTTCTTGACCCGCCTCTCCATGAGTTCCTCCCCAAGGAACACGAGATCAAAAAGGATCTCGAATCGCTGGCGGCTCAGGGGAAGGAGAAGAGTCCGGAAGCGGAAGCTCTGAAACTGAAGCTCGCTAAGGCCGCATCCCTCCATGAGAACAACCCGATGCTCGGATTTCGCGGCTGCAGACTGGGCATCGTCTACCCCGAAATCTACGAGATGCAGCTCCGGGCCATCTTCCAGGCCGCCTGCGCCCTAACCGGCAAGGGTGTGAAGGTGATCCCCGATATCATGATGCCTCTCGTCGGAACAAGGGAAGAGATGATCCACTTAAAGGAAATGACCGAAAGAATCGCCGAGGAGCAAATGACGTTTTTCGGCTGCAGAATCCATTACCTTGTCGGAACCATGATCGAGGTTCCCCGTGCGGCCCTCGTGGCGGATCAGCTTGCCGAATCTGCCGAATTCTTCAGTTTCGGCACGAACGACTTGAGCCAAACCACCTTCGGTTATTCCCGCGACGACGCGGAAGGAAAGTTTCTCGCCGAATACGTCCGGCAGGGCATCCTTCCGGCCAACCCCTTCCATACGCTCGACCGGGAGGGAGTGGGACAACTGATGTCCATTGCGGTAGAAAAAAGCCGCCCCGTAAGGCCCGCCATCCAGATCGGGATCTGCGGTGAACATGGAGGCGAACCGACCAGCATCGCCTTTTGTCACACTCTGGGCCTCCGCTACGTCAGCTGCTCACCATTCAGAGTNCCGGTGGCAAGACTTGCCGCGGCTCACAGCGCGATCGGCCTGATCCGGTAAATGAACGAAGACGGGCAGGGGGCCTCGGACGAGGCCCCCTGCCTTGCGAAATGGGGGGAATCGCGATAATTTCCGGCCGGAACAGATGGGAAGAGCTCGAAAGATCGACCCTTTCTCAAGAAGCCTGTTTGAGCGCAAACACGCGGGGCAGGGAACGGGAAGAACGNCCATGTCCGCTTCGGACCTGCTTCCAGGTTGACCGGGACCGCATCATCCATTCCAAGTCGTTTCGCAGGCTGAAGCACAAAACCCAGGTCCTGCTTTTGCCGGAAGGGGACCACTACAGGACCCGACTGACCCACACACTGGAAGTCTCCCAGATTGCGAGGACAATCGCGCGGTGCCTTCGCCTCAACGAAGACCTCACGGAAGCCATCGCTCTCGGACATGATCTCGGACACACGCCTTTCGGCCATATGGGAGAGCGAATCCTGGACCGAATCGCACGTTCACAAGGAAAAGAAGGGTTTCATCATGCCTCGCAAAGCCTGAGGGTTGTCGAGCGGCTGGAAAAGGAAGGAAAGGGACTAAACCTGACCGCAGAGGTTCGTCAGGGCATTTTGCAGCACTCGAAGGGCCAGACGGACGTCAGGCAGTCCTTCGGCATGGATCGCCCTTCGACCTTGGAAGCCTGGGTTGTCCGAATTTCAGACTCTATCGCCTACCTCAATCACGACCTTGACGACGCCTTGAGAGCGGGCTTCCTCTCCTTAAACGAAATCCCTTCCATTGTGCTCGGAAAACTGGGGAAAACACACGGAGATCGTATAGGGAAAATGGTCGAGGATGTCGTCGCAAACAGTGGAGGAACCAGCACGATCGTCATGGGAGAAGATGTCTTGGAAGCCGTCGAGGAGTTGAGAAACACTCTTTACAGGAAAGTCTATGCCTCCCGGCGGGTCCTGGCTGAAGAACCCAAGGTGGAGCACGTTCTCAAGACGCTTTTTGACGTTCTTATCGCGAAACCGGACAAAACGGGACTTGAAGGGATCGAACCGGACCCGGTCGTCCGGGCGCTTGATTTCCTCTCGGGAATGACCGACCGTTATGCTCTGCAGTTCTTCGACGACGTCGCAAAACCTTCACCCTGGCCGTATTTCTGAGGTCAATTCGTCAGCCCGTATTGTTTCAGAAGCTCCTGATACCGCTTTTCCACATCATTCGGTTTGCTCAGATCCTTTTTGTAGGGCTTCTCAACGGGGCTGGGAACTTTCGGAGGCTGCGACGAAGGAACTTTCAGGACCGGCGTGGGCACCGGTGAAACGACGGGGCTTTCCGTTGACCCTCGCGCTGTCGAGGGATCTTCGGCGGCCCTAAGCGGCGCCTCGGGAGTCAATCCGTCGTCCATCGGGGAGAGGAGAAGGCGCGGAGCGAGAGAATCCGCCCGTGCCGAAGAAAGGGAACCGCCATGCAAGGGACAGGTCGCTGTCGGGGCTTCTCCCGCAGGAACTAGGATCTGCGCCACAGGGCACCCCCNTGCGGCAAGAAAACCCGTATGACGGCAAACCCTGATGATTTCGACATCGGCCTCCTTCGGAACGGTAAAACTCTTCTCCAGCTTCAGGCGCGAAGCCGCCTTCGAAACGAAAGCCTTCCAAACAGGAGAGGCGACCCGCCCGCCCGTCATGCGGTCACCAAGCGGTTTATGATCGTCATTTCCGGCATAGACGACCGTGACAAGCCCGGGAACGCCTCCGCAGAACCAGGCATCGCTCCAATCGTTCGTGGTTCCCGTCTTCCCGAAAGTCTCGTAGCCGGGGATGGCCGCTCCTCGACCTGTTCCCGCCCGAACCGCCTCGATCAACATCGAGCGGATCATGACGGCAACTCGCGGCGAGATCCCGTCCGATACCAGCGGCCCGTTCTTCTCCAGGACCGTGTCGCTATTGTCCCGGACTTCCCTAACGGCATACGGAACGACCTTTTTCCCCCCGTTTTCGAAACAGCTGTAGACAACCGCCATCTCCATCGGAGTCACACTGGTCGAACCCAGGGCCAGGGAGAGATCGTTCGGCAGGTGGGGCGTGGTGATGCCGAGATTCCTCGCCATGGAGACGACCTTGTCGAGCCCCGTCAGGTGAGCCAGCTTGACGGTGGGAACATTGTAGGAATAGGTTAGGGCTTCCACGAGGGAAACCTCTCCGCGATGCTTCATGTCGTAGTTTTCCGGCTTCCACCCGTTGGGAAACTCGAGGGAGGAGTCTATCAGGTGATCAACCGGACGGTATCCCGCTTCAAGGGCCGCCGCGTACACGATTGGCTTGAAGGCTGAACCCGGCTGGCGGAAGGCTTGCACAGCCCTGTTGAACTTGCTCTTCTCGAAGTCCCTGCCCCCCACCATGGCGAGAATTTCTCCCGTCGCCGGATCCAGAGCGAGGATCGCTCCTTCGGTGCGGAGCTTCCCGATCGCCGCCTCGGCATCACGCTGCAGGTCAAAATCAAGAGTGGTGTAGATTTTCATCCCGCCCCTGTAGATCGCGTCGCTTCCGTACTTCGGGAGCAGATGGCTGAAGAGGATGTTCGAGATGAAGTAGGGAGCGTCGGAAAAAGTTACGGAGCTCCGTCTAACCGTTTTCAGGGCAAGTTTCGCGTCCAGCGCTTTTTGGGCCTCTTCCCTTGTAATCCAGCCCTTGGAGACCATTTGCCCCAGGACGTAGCCCTGCCGGGTCCTGGCCCGGTCCATGTGCCGGATGGGAGTGTAATATTCGGGGGCGGCGATCAGTCCGGCAAGCACGGACGCCTCAGAAAGGTTGAGCCGACTTGCCGTCTTTCCGAAATAAGCCTGNNAAGCCGCAGAGCCAATTCCATAGGTGCCGTGCCCGAAGTAGATCGTGTTCAGGTACATTTCCAGGATCTGGTCCTTCGGAAAGGTCCTTTCCATTCTTACGGCAAGCACCGCTTCCTTCACTTTACGGGACAGCGTCCTTTCCCGCGTCAGGAAGAGGTTTCTTGCCAACTGCTGGGTGATCGTGCTTCCCCCCTGTCGCGTCGCCTGATGGGTAAGATCTTTGATGAAGGCCCGCAGGATCGAAGTCGGATCAATTCCCCCGTGTTCGTAAAAATCCGCGTCCTCTGCCGCCAGAACGGCCTTCACCATGTTCGGCGAAATCTCATCAAGCTTGACCCACTGGCGGTTCTCATAATAGAGATTCGTGATGACCTTGCCGTTTCGGTCATAAACGACCGTCGCAAGGCTCGGGCGATGGTTGACCATTTCTTCCGCCGTGGGAAGGGTTTTCGAAACCCCCCAGACATAGAGCGCCGCACCTACCGACAAAACCGCCACACCCAGAAGCAGCAGCAATCCCAGAACGGCTGCCAGCCCGCCAAGACAACCGCCTTCATGCGCTTCCGCCGTCTTCCGGACCTGTCCATTCATATTTCTCATCTTTCAGCCTTCCTTGTTTGGATCGTTCCCGGCGACACGATTTCGGGTTTTAAAATCGAAGGTATTATAGCACGCAGCATACTCCCGTACTTTTCTTCACGCAGGGGGGTTGCATCACCCACAAAAGCGTGGTATAGTCTCGTTCGCCGCCCGCTGGGCGTTGAACCTTGCCAACAGAATACAGCGCGTGACAATGATCGAGTCGAAAAAAAGAAAGCCATGGAGAGTTTGATCCTGGCTCAGGACGAACGCTGGCGGCGTGCTTAACACATGCAAGTCGGACGGTCAGCACTGGAAGGTTCGCTGGAAGGTGCTGGTAGTGGCGGACGGGTGAGTAACGCGTGAGGACATGGCTCCAGGAGGGGGATAACGTTTGGAAACGGACGCTAAGACCCCATAAGCCGGAAGGTGAAAGTGGGCAACCAGCCTGGAGAGTGACTCGCGTCCTATCAGCTAGTTGGTGGGGTGAAGGCCTACCAAGGCGATGACGGGTAGCCGACCTGAGAGGGTGGCCGGCCACACTGGAACTGAGATACGGTCCAGACTCCTACGGGAGGCAGCAGTGGGGAATATTGGGCAATGGGCGAAAGCCTGACCCAGCGACGCCGCGTGGGGGAAGAAGTCCCTCGGGATGTAAACCCTTGTTGTACGGGACGAAGGAANGTGACGGTACCGTACGAGGAAGCCCCGGCAAACTACGTGCCAGCAGCCGCGGTAATACGTAGGGGGCGAGCGTTGTCCGGAATCACTGGGCGTAAAGCGCACGTAGGCGGGCTGCCAAGTCGGCCGTGAAAGNNGCACTGGCTCAACCGGTGCATGTCGGTCGATACTGGCAGTCTGGAGTATGGGAGAGGGAACTGGAATTCCCGGTGTAGCGGTGAAATGCGTAGATATCGGGAGGAACACCAGTGGCGAAGGCGGGTTCCTGGCCCATGACTGACGCTGAGGTGCGAAAGCCGGGGGAGCGAACGGGATTAGATACCCCGGTAGTCCCGGCTGTAAACGATGGATGCTAGGTGTGGGGGNGTTACCCCTCTGTGCCGCAGCTAACGCGATAAGCATCCCGCCTGGGGAGTACGATCGCAAGATTGAAACTCAAAGGAATTGACGGGGGCCCGCACAAGCGGTGGAGCACGTGGTTTAATTCGATGCAAACCGAAGAACCTTACCTGGGTTTGACATGCACGTGGTACGGAGATGAAAGTTGAAGGACCCCGTAGAGATACGGGGAGCGTGCACAGGTGCTGCATGGCTGTCGTCAGCTCGTGTCGTGAGATGTTGGGTTAAGTCCCGCAACGAGCGCAACCCCTGCATCCAGTTGCCAGCGAGTGAAGTCGGGGACTCTGGATGGACTGCCGGCGACAAGCCGGAGGAAGGTGGGGATGACGTCAAGTCATCATGGCCCTTATGTCCAGGGCGACACACGTGCTACAATGGCCGGCACAAAGGGAAGCGAGGGGGCGACCCGGAGCGGATCCCATCNAAAGCCGGTCCCAGTTCGGATTGGAGTCTGCAACCCGACTCCATGAAGCTGGAATCGCTAGTAATCGCGGATCAGNNCCAAGCCGCGGTGAATACGTTCCCGGGCCTTGTACACACCGCCCGTCACACCACCCGAGTTGGGGGCACCCGAAGCCGGAGGCTTAACCCGTAAGGGGAAGATCCGTCGAAGGTGCGTCCGGTAAGGGGGGTGAAGTCGTAACAAGGTAGCCGTACCGGAAGGTGCGGCTGGATCACCTCCTTTCTAAGGAGTCCCCCGGATAAGGGACGGCAACTGAAGACGACATCCGCGCTAGTGTGCCGGTACTCAGTTGGTTAGACACGCGGCTGTACGCGGGTCAGTTCGAATCCTCCGCCCACCATTTACGTCCGTGAAGCTGGGTGTAGCTCGGGAGGGCGCTTGCAGCGGTGTCGTCGTCGTCCGTTCTCACCTTTTTTTGCCTGTCATAGCCAGAAACTCCACGAGGACCTTGACAGTTGAAAGCGAGCGGAAGGAAGCAGGAGGAAGAGTTGTTGGGAGTTAAGGTATTAAGGGCACACGGGGAATGCCTAGGCGCCTGCGGCCGAAGAAGGACGTGGCAAGCTGCGATAAGCTGCGGGGAGGTGCAAGCGACCATTGATCCGCAGATTTCCGAATGGGGAAACCCGGCTGGGTGTTGAGCCCAGTCGCCTTTTAGGAGGCGGTCACCCGGCGAAGTGAAACATCTCAGTAGCCGGAGGAGAAGAAATCGAAGNAGATGCCCTGAGTAGTGGTGAGCGAAAGGGGTGTAGCCTAAACCTGTGGCGTGTCANAGCCTGCGGGCGTTGCGCCATGGGGGTTGAGGGGTTCATCCGGAACCTGCCGCAGCGGGATCGGGGAGTTACAAAAGCTTTCTGTAGCCGAACGGTNNGTTGGGAAAGCCGGTCGAAGAGGGTGAAAGCCCCGTAGGCGAAACGGAAGGCACTTCCTGGGATGGAAACCCGAGTAGGGCGGAGCACGTGGAATTCCGTCTGAATCTGGGCCGACCACGGTCCAAGGCTAAATACCGCAGNGCGACCGATAGTGGAGCAGTACCGAGAGGGAAAGGTGAAAAGCACCCCTGGCGGGGAGTGAAATANGACCTGAAACCGTGTGCCTACAAGCAGTCGGAGCCGGAAGCGGGGGCGACCTCGTGGAAGGTGACGGCGTGCCTCTTGGAAAATGAGCCGGCGAGTTATGGTGTGTGGCGAGGTTAAGGGCTGCAAGGTCCGGANGCCGAAGGGAAACCGAGTCTGAATAGGGCGCGNAGTCGCATGCTATAGACCCGAAGCCGTACGATCTATCCATGGCCAGGTTGAAGTCCGGGTAAAACCGGATGGAGGACCGAACCAGGGACTGTTGCAAAAGTCTTGGATGAGCTGTGGATAGGAGTGAAAAGCTAATCGAGTACGGTGATAGCTGGTTCTCCCCGAAATGCATTGAGGTGCAGCCTCAGGCGGTGAACGTAACGGAGGTAGAGCTACTGGATGGACGAGGGGGAGAGTGCTCCTACCGACTTCAACCAAACTCCGAATGCCGTTACGGGATACCTGGGAGTGAGACGGCGAGTGAGAAGATCCGTCGTCGAGAGGGAAAGAACCCAGATCGCCAGCTAAGGTCCCGAAGCGCGGGCTAAGTGTGGTAAGGATGTGGAGACGCCCAGACAGCCAGGAGGTTGGCTTAGAAGCAGCCACCCTTGAAAGAGTGCGTAATAGCTCACTGGTCGAGNCGTCTCTGCGCCGAAAATGTAGGGGGCTAAGCCCGCCGCCGAAGCTGCGGATTTCGCGCAAATTGCGCGGACTGGTAGGGGAGCGTTCCATGCGGNGGCGAAGTCGGGTTGTGAAGCCCGGTGGACTGCATGGAAGTGAGTATGTCGGCATGAGTAGCGAAAAANCACGTGGGAAACGTGTTCACCGAAAGCCCAAGGTTTCCTGGGGAAGGTTCATCCACCCAGGGTTAGGCGGGACCTAAGGCGAGGCCGAGAGGCGTAGTCGATGGACAGCCGGTTGACATTCCGGCCCCGCCCTGACGACGTTTGGACCGAAGGGGTGACGCAGAAGGCTAGGTGTGCCGGGTGATGGAAATCCCGGTCCAAGGGTGTAGGGGGATTCCGGAGGCAAAACCCTGGAGTCGTAACCCTGAGGCCTGACGGGGAGTCCCCTTGGGGACGAAGGCATTGAGGCCCAGCTGCCGAGAAAAGCCTCTAGGGAGGAGTCGGGGCGCCCGTACTGGAAACCGACACAGGTGGGCTGGCTGAGCAGGCTAAGGTGAACGGGATAACTCTCGTTAAGGAACTCTGCAAGTTGACCCCGTAACTTCGGGAGAAGGGGTGCCACCCAGGTGAAGCGTATTTCATGTGGAGCCGAGGGTGGCCGCAGAAACCAGGCCCAGGCGACTGTTTAATAAAAACACAGGTCTCTGCTGAAGGCGTGAAGCCGACGTATAGGGACTGACACCTGCCCGGTGCTGGAAGGTTAAGGGGAGAGGTTAGCCGCAAGGCGAAGCTTTGAACCGAAGCCCCAGTAAACGGCGGCCGTAACTATAACGGTCCTAAGGTAGCGAAATTCCTTGTCGGGTAAGTTCCGACCTGCACGAATGGTGTAACGATCTGGGCGCTGTCTCGACGGGAGACCCGGCGAAATTGTGGAACTGGTCAAGACGCCAGTTGCCCGTGGTGGGACGGAAAGACCCCGTGGAGCTTTACTGTATCCTGACATTGGATTTCGGCAAGGCATGTACAGGATAGGTGGGAGGCATTGAATCGAGGGCGTCAGCCTTCGAGGAGCCGACGTTGGGATACCACCCTTGTTTTGCTGGGATTCTAACCGCCTTGTCTGAATCGGCAGGCGGGACCGTGTCAGGTGGGCAGTTTGACTGGGGCGGTCGCCTCCCAAAGAGTAACGGAGGCGCGCGAAGGTCACCTCAGGGCGTATGGAAACCGCCCGACGAGTGCAAGGGTATAAGGTGGCCTTACTGTGAGACCGACGGGTCGAGCAGTCACGAAAGTGGGTCCTAGTGATCCGGCGGTGCCGAGTGGAAGGGCCGTCGCTCATCGGATAAAAGCTACCNNCCGGGGATAACAGGCTGATCTCGCCCGAGAGTTCCTATCGACGGCGAGGTTTGGCACCTCGATGTCGGCTCATCGCATCCTGGGGCTGAAGCAGGTCCCAAGGGTTGGTCTGTTCGCCCATTAAAGCGGTACGTGAGCTGGGTTTAGAACGTCGTGAGACAGTTCGGTCCCTATCCACCATGGGCGCAAGTGATTTGAGGGGAGCTGCTCCTAGTACGAGAGGACCGGAGTGGACGAACCGCTAGTGTACCGGTTGTGCCGCCAGGCGCATAAGCCGGGTAGCCATGTTCGGATCGGATAACCGCTGAAGGCATCTAAGCGGGAAGCCGGCCCCAAGATGAGATCACTCACTGAGTCAATCAGGTAAGGCGTCCCGTAGACGACGGGATTGATAGGCCGGGGGTGTAAGCCCTGAGAGGGGTTGAGCTGACCGGTACTAATAGGCCGAGGCCTTAACTCCCAATGACTCTTTCTGCTGCATCCGCTCGAATCGACTGTCCGGACACTCGTGGAGTGCAAGTTTTGGTTTCCGGTGGCCATGGCGGAGGGGACACACCCGGACCCATGCCGAACCCGGCCGTTAAGCCCTCCAGCGTCGATGGTACTGCGGTTTAAACCGTGGGAGAGTAGATCGCCGCCGGAAACCTTTTCTCCTGACATAAACAGGAAGGGGAGCCATCCTTTGGCTCCCCTTTCCTGTTTATGTCAGCTATTGGGCTATTGGCTGTAGCTTTTTCAGATGAATTCATTTAGAATCAAAAAAACTTGTTCAGAATTTCACCGTAGCAGGAGAGGGGGAACGCCTCTTGGTCGATACGCCGAATCCCGTTCGTCTCGGTGACCTTTTGGTCAACGCCGGTGCCATCACCGAANNAAAACAGCTGCAATCCGCGCTCATGGAACAGCAGCTGACGAACTTGCGTCTCGGTGAAATCCTCATCAAAAACGGTTTCCTTACCGAAAGACAACTTGCAGAAGCGCTGAGCAGCCAGCTTAAGCTCCCGATGGTTACGCTTGCCCGCTACCGACCCATGATCGAAGCCCTCCGCATGGTCCCGGAAAACGTCGCTCGGCGCCTCGACCTTTTGCCGCTGGCCGTTCTGGACAACAACCGGCTTTTTATCGCAATGGCCGATCCCCTGAACATCATTTCGATCGACGAGGTCCGCATGTTGACCGGCATGGAAGTGGACGTCGGCGTGGCAATCCCCTCCGAAATCCGTCGGGATATGGACAGTTTCTACAGCGTCAGGGGCAATGTGGACGACGCGATCGTCGAGATCGTCGACATGAGCGCCGCGGAGGAGATGCGCCGCGATTTCGATGCTGCCGCCGAGGCCTCGATCGACGACGCCCCGGTCGTGAAACTCGTCAACGGGCTCCTCGACCAGGCCGTACGCGAAGCGGCCTCAGACCTTCACATCGAACCCTTCGAAAAATCCTCACGCGTGCGCTACCGCGTGGACGGGAACCTCTTCGATGCGCTCGATTTCCCCCGGAACCTTCATCCGGCCGTCATCTCCCGGCTCAAGATCATGGCCAACATGGACATCTCCGAGAAACGCAAGCCGCAGGACGGGCGTATCCTTTTGAAGTTCCAGGAAAGGAAAGTTGATCTCCGCGTCTCCTCCCTGCCGACCGTTTTCGGCGAAAAGATGGTCATGCGTGTCCTCGACCAGGCGTCGAGCGCCGTCGGGCTTGAACGGATCGGGCTTCTCGAGGAAGACCGGGGGTTGCTTGACGGGATCATCGGCAAACCCTACGGCATGATGCTGGTGACCGGACCTACGGGAAGCGGAAAATCCACAACCCTTTACTCCGTTCTGGAGCGCATCAACGAACCCGAATCCAACCTCATCACGGTCGAGGACCCCGTGGAATACATGATCCCGGGGATCAACCAGGTCCAGATCAACGAGAAGGCGGGGCTCACCTTTGCTGACGCCCTGCGATCCATCTTGAGGCAGGACCCCGACAAGATCATGGTCGGCGAAATCCGCGACACGGAAACCGCACAGCTTGCCGTCCGAGCCGCGCTGACCGGACATCTTGTTCTTTCGACCCTCCACACCAACGATGCCCCCAGTGCCGTGATCCGCCTGAACGACATGGGCGTGGCCCCCTTCCTGATCTCTTCCTCCGTCATCGGGGTCATCGCACAACGATTGGTCCGAAAACTTTGCCCCTCCTGCAAGGAAGCTTTCGAGCCGGGACCCAACGTCTGCAGAGAATACGGCATACCGGAAGGATCGCGCATCTACAAGGCCGTCGGTTGCGAAAAATGCCGCTGGAGCGGATACAAGGGCCGCACCGCGGTCTTCCAGATCATGAAAGTCGACGATGGGATCCGCAAGCTCATCGCCGAACAGGCCCAGGCCCGGGAAATTGAGAATGCCGCTCTTAAAGGCGGCATGAGGAGCTTGCGCGACGCCGGTCTCCTGAAGGTCCTCGAAGGCGTTTCGAGCATGGAGGAAGTTCTGCAGGAAACGACCATCAACTGAACCCGGACGGAATTGAGAGAAGGATGAGGGTGATGACAAGTGGCCTACGAACAAAGCATTCACACCCTGCTTAACGAGGTGATCCGGCGAAACGCGAGCGACCTCCACCTGAGCGTGAACCTGCCGCCTGCCTTGAGAATCGACGGTGATCTTCACTATATCGGAGGACCGACGGCTCTCACGAACGAGGACATCCGCCGGATGGTCACCGAAGTCCTGACACGCCAGAAACTGGCCCAGTTCGAGGAGGAATGGGAGCTGGACTTCAGCTTCACCTTCAAAATCCCGGGCGGCGATAGCGCGCGGTTTCGCGGAAACTGTTTCTTCGAACGCGGATCCCTCGCTGCAGCGTTTCGGATGATCCCTACCCAGGTGAGAAGCACGCAGCAATTGATGCTTCCCAAGTCCCTTGACGAAATGGCGGGCAAGCAACGGGGAATCTTCCTCGTCACCGGCCCCACCGGTTCGGGAAAGAGCACCACCCTCGCCGCGGTCATGCAGCAGATCAACACCACGCGAAGGTGTCATGTCATCACCATCGAGGACCCGATCGAATACCTTTTCAAGTCTGAAAAGGCCATCATCCAGCAGCGCGAAGTCGGCCTGGACACCCGGTCCTTTGCCAACTCGCTCAAACGGGTACTGCGCCAGGACCCCGACGTCATCATGATCGGAGAAATGAGGGACCTCGAAACCATCTCCTCCGCCATCACCGCCGCGGAAACGGGACACCTTGTCCTCACGACCCTCCACACTCCCGACGCGGTGCAGAGCATCGACCGCATCGTGGACGTCTTCCCGCCCTACCAGCAGCAGCAGGTGCGCATGCAGATCAGCCACGTCCTGATCGGGGTTTGCTACCAGCAGCTGATCCCCCTGATGGGAGGGGGCCGGATCGTCGCGACCGAGGTCCTTTTCGCAACACCCGCCGTCCGCAACTGCATCCGTGAAGGGAAAACNGCGCAAATCCGAAGCATCATGCAGACGAGTGGCGGACAGAACATGCACACCATGGACCAGGACCTCGCAAGGCTCGTGTGGGATGGCTTCCTGAGCAGCGAACAGGCCATGCAGTTCGCCATGGACCCGAAGGAACTCGAGCGCATCCTCATGGACATGTCCCCGGCCGCAAGGCGAAACCTCTAGCGGGGGAGGGAAGACCATGGATTTCAAGTACAAGGCAAGGAACGCGGAGGGGAAGATCCTCAAGGGACAACACGCGGGACAGTCCCAGTACCATGTGGTGCAATGGCTGCGGGAGCAGAACCTCGTCCCCATCAGCGTCACGGAGAACAAGGGGGGTGCAAGGGTCCCGATCCTTGACCGCATACGGCTCCATTTGGGCGTCAGCCTAAAGGACAAGGCCGTCCTCTTCCGCCAGATGGCGACCCTCCTCGGAGCNGGGGTCGTTCTCGGGAATGCGCTTTCCGTCGTCAGCGACCAGACGAAGAACGTCCGGCTGGCCCGGTCGATGCGGGAGGTCAAGCGCCTCGTGGACAGCGGCAACTCCCTCAGCGCAGCCCTCCGGTCCCGGAAGGAGTTTTCCTCACTCATCTGCTCGATCATCGAAGCCGGAGAAGACGGGGGCATGCTCGACCGAAGCCTCGAACGCGTGGCCACCTTCCTGGAGCGCCAGGACGAGCTCCGCAAGAAAATCGTGTCGGCCGTCACCTATCCGGCGGCGGTCAGCTTATTTGCCCTTCTCGTGCTATGGATCCTCATCACCGTCATCGTTCCCAAATTCGCCATGGCCTTCAGGAGCCTGAACGTCGAGCTGCCGAAGGTCACAACCCTGACGTTCCGGTTCGCCATATGGCTCAACGAGAAATGGTACGTCTTCCTGGGTGGGGTCCTCGCCTTCGTCTTTCTTGTCGTCCTCCTGAACCGGATCAAGAAGACGAAACCGATGATGGACGCGCTCAAGCTGAAGCTCCCGCTAGTGGGAGACATTTTCTACAAGAGCATCATGGCCCGCGCCCTTCGCACCCTCTCTTCCCTCCTCGAGGCCGGGATCCCCGTATTGAACGCCCTGGAGATGTCCGCCGGGGTCGCGAACAACATCTCCGTGGAAAAAGCCTTCATGGGACTGAGGGATGCCGCCCGAAAGGGCCGGGGGCTCGGCGAAACGGCGAAGACCATGCCGATCTTCCCATTGATGGTGGCACAGATGATCGTCGTCGGGGAGGAGACCGGGAAGGTCGACGCCATGCTGAACAAGGTGGCGGACTGGTTCGAGAGCGAGCTCGACGAGAAAATCAAGCGTCTCACCTCGATCCTAGAACCCGCCCTCATCATCGCGGTTGGTTTTGTCGTTGCCATGATCGCTTCGGCCATCTATCTCCCGATCGTGGGAGCTATACAGGCCTTGATCTAGAAAAGTTGATCGAATTCATTTCAACATCTCTGGACACCCGAAAATGAGAGTGGTATTATAACCGAGTTCAATACTTTAGCGTCTCGTCGTGGTCGTGGGGTGGCGTGTCTTCATTTGTCCGAACAACTTTTATGGGAGGGGATGCGAAAATCGGGAAAAGTGTTTCCTCAGCTGCGTAAAAAAGTTCGATTCCATAAAGGAGGCGTTGAATAAATGAAGAAGTTCCTGAAAGCAAGGAAGGCAAAGGGCTTCACTCTCGTCGAACTGCTTATCGTCCTGATCATCATCGGAATCCTCGCCGGAGCTCTCTTGCTGGTCGCTGGAGCCGGAACGGACAAGGCCAACGCCACGAAGATCGTCAGCAATCTGAGGAGCATGAAGGCGGCAGGTTTGATGTATTACGCGGATCAAAATTCCGCGTTCCCCGGATTGGTTGCCGATTTGGCGACTTACATGGAAAGTGGTCTTGTCTCTGACGACTATGTTCTTAAATCCGCTGATATTATGGGCGATGGCACCACGAGGCTATATGTCGGATACAAAGGCTCCCTGATGGGCACCGGAAAGGTCGGGGACAAGCTTGAAGCTCTCCAAAACACGGGAGTTCCTATCTTCCCTGGAACCGCGACAGACCCGCAAAGCGGAGACTTCACCAATACCACGGCAGGGGCATGGATGGCAATTCAATAAAATAAGCTTCAAAACAAAGAGGGGCCGGCTATGCCGGCCCCTCTTTGTTTTGATACATCTCTTTTTGCTGCTCTTTTCACACCTTTTCAGATTCGAACTTCGGATTGAATGATTTCCTTCCTTTCTTGATTGTTCTGCTTTTAATATTATTGACTTTAAATGTGTTACCTTGGCATTGTCTCAAACCTATTACAAGGGACGATGACCCTGATTGCCAATCGAACGTAAAAAAGCCTGTTCTGCATTTACTCTCGTTGAACTGCTCTGCGTCCTTCTTCTCGACAGCGTTATCGCCGGAAGCGCCATTGCAGTCCTCGTCGGTTCGATCAAGGCCTACGAGCAGATTCTCGCCCTCACCGAAGCCCGCAGGAGGGGGCAGATGGCCCTGCAGATCCTCCGGTTGCCCGTCGAAAACGCCGGCCTTGGAATCCCGGCTAACGCGGAGGACTTCAGGGCAGCCATTCAGATAGGGCAGGCAAAGGTTACCGATCTCAGCCTGTGGAACGGCCCGGTTTCGACTGACGGCAACGAGATTCGTCTCGTTTATGCGGTTCCACCAGCACCGTAAACTCTTCTCCGGCTACGGAGACAATGCCCTCCGATGACCGTTCGGTCCGCCTTTCGAATCCGCCGCAGAGCGGACAGGTGCAATCCTGGTCTGGGCTCGGACCGGCGAAAAACACGCTCCTGGGTCGTCTTCCCGCCTTCTCCTTGCCCATTCCTCGTGACGAATCTCGCGAACCAGACACTGTCGGTTCGGTCTTCCTCCCGTTCCTGGATTCCCCACAACTCGCGACTCCATTACATTCGGGCCATCCGGGCTTTGGTGGTTCGCCTTCCCGATCAGGCTCCGGCCTTCTGTACGGAGGACATTTCAACCGGGTCCGGACTGCAGGAAAGAGTCGTTGGGGTCCCCGCCTTCAGGCCGGTTTACGATCCCCGGACCCGAACCCTCTGCCTAACCATTCTATCGCGAGGGGGCGAGCGCCGATCGCGGATGATCTCTCCCGCCTTCCTTGCGGGATGGCCCGACCGAATCGACGACGAAGACCGCCACTATGTGCTGGCCGTTACCCGTTGGACCTGTCGAATCCGAAACGGCGGCTATCCGTGATGGCCGCATTCCGCAATCCCGCCCGCAGGGGGATGGTTTTGCCCCTCCTCCTCGTGATTCTTCTCTTCGGAACGCTCCTTGCCGGGTTGGCGCTGAAGGAGGTCGAATCGGCCGCGGAGCTTTCCCGAATCCATGTCGAGCAGAGGTCCGGCTATAACGAAGGGCTCTCCGTCCTCGGCCGGGGCACGGACTGGATTCTTCAACATCTTTCGTCTTCTAAGACTCTCCCTCGATGGCTAGAAAACAGGCCTTTCGAGGACGGATTATTGAGTGCAGAGGAGTGGGCTTCATCGGGGAAAGCCAACCTTCTCGTCCACGAAGAAGAAATCGGCGGCGATCCGTTTCCCTGCTCGCTGGAAGTTTATGATCTCGACTTCCGCCTCTCCGCCGAACTGGAGAATGATAAGTCCCTGCCGCCCTCCTGCTTCGACCTGTTCTCTCTCTTCGGCGGGACTGAAATGGCCGATGCACGGGCTACGGAACACCTTTTTGCTCTTGGCGATGTCGTTCTTTCGGAAGATGCGACACTAACGGTGGAGGATGGCGAAAATGTGATTTCCGGGAAAGGGGACGCCTATCTCGTTTTTGAGGAGGATGGACTCGGGAATTCGCTTTCCAGCCCCAACGGAGAGACCGTGATCCGTTTTCGCCTCACGGAAAGGCAGGGGATCTTCCCTGCGGGGTTCGACCTCGGATTCCGCCTGCTTCCGGTCAAGGGTTTCCCGGAAAAAGCCTTTTGTTCGGGTTATTCCGCCTCGTTCTCCGTGGATGAGGAAAACCATCCCGAAAACAGAGATCGTTTTCTCCTCAAGCGAAATGCGAACGATGGGGAAGGGGAGAGCGAAAACGTCCTTGCGAGTATTCCTTTCCCCTTTTGCCGCAGCGCAGGTTCCTTTGACCAGGAGCGATATCGGTCGTACCTTTCCCGACCCCACGAAATTCGCCTCCGTGTCGAGCCCGAACGGGTTACGGCGGTTCTTGACGCGGGCGAAGGCTATCTGGAAAAAAAGATTTCCGCTCCTCTCGAGCCGGTCCCGTTCTTTAACTCAGATCCCATGGTTGACGGCCTTCGCTTTCGCGGAAGACCAGGCGGAACCCTCTCGGTTTCTTCCCTTCGCATCCACACGACCGATGCGCAGGGATACTACCCGGAATGCCGACGAACGGGTTTTTACCTGGTGAGAGCCGTCGTTAGAGAACCGCGGTGGTCCCGGGTTTTCGAAACGATCGTTTCCGCCGATTCTGTTCTGACAAAAATCACGAACCTGGCCTGGGAGGAAATGCCGTTCTTCTAAATTCCATCCGACTATTTCACCGCTTTAAGGGCTTGCAATTTAGGAAACCCGCGACAATAATATATTTGATCTCGGTTAGCTTTCTGTCCTTTTTCATGTTTTTCTTCCCCATGAAAGATCAATCCTTGACCCCAGGGGTGGTGATGGCATGGCTTCAGCCTTCTTCAAATCAACCGCACCGATGGCAGGCTTGTCCCTGGAAAGCGGGGTCATCCGCTACATTGAGCTGGAAGGGGGATCNGGCAACCTCGGCATTATCCGTCGTGGCGAAGTTTCAACGGAAACGGGCGTGATCCAGCAGGACATGGTTTCGGATTACTCGGCCCTTGAGCAGTCCCTGAACGCCCTGAAGGCGCAGGTGGGGGGGGCACTGGCCCCGNNCCAGGCGACCGTAGGGATTCCGCCGCGGGATGTCCTGATCCGCGTCGTGGAACTTCCCAGCATGTCCCTCCAGGACGCACGCGAAGCCTTCAAGTGGGAGTTCGACAAGTATTTTCCCTTTTCAAGTCTCGAAGCCACCTTCGACCTGGCGCCCGTTACACTCCCCACCATGGACGAGGTCGGCGACAAGTCGCGCTTCATCGTCGCGGCAACCCGCACCCGGACAATCGACCGGATCGTCGAAACCGCTCGCCGCACGGGACTGACCGCAGGGCCAATCGAACCCACCAACCTCGCCGTTTACCGTTCCGCAGTCGGCCCGCTCCCTCCTTCGGAAGCCGGACACCTTCTCGTGTCGATCGGGCGAGAAAGCACGCAGGTCATCATGGGATACAGGGGAGACGGAATGCTCTACCGGACTTTTCTGGTCGGAGGTGCCGGCAAGACGCCCTCCGCTGACGCCTTCAGCGCCATCGTCCGGGAAGCCCTTTCCACAATCGCCTATACCCGCAGCCAGTATCGAAGCCTGAACATCGACCGGATCTTCCTCTCAGGGGAATTCGGCCGAACGGAAGGACTTCCCGAACAGCTCGAACAGGGCTCGGGATTGCCCGTTTCCGTCCTCAACCCCTGGGATATCTGGGGCATCCCCGTCGGCGGAGAGGTTCCGCCCGGATACGATGCCGCAATCGGCCTGGCCTTGAGGGATGTCCTATGACGATCAAACTGGACCTCCGACCCGCAAGCCTCAAGCGCGAAAGCCAAAAGGCCGTCAACGCGACGCGCTTGGTCGCGGCCGTTCTCCTGATCGCCTTCTGCCTCGTCTCGACGGCCTGCATCCTCTACGGGACGGCCCTCGCCTTCCGCCTCAAGGAGGAAAAAGCCACTCTGAAGATGAACATCGAGGAATTGACGACACAGGACGTCCGCCTGACCGGCGAATTGAAAAGGCTGCAGAACGAATCCGCAAGGTTCACCGAGAACCTGGCCCTCGTCATGGCGGAGCTTCCGGCCCTCGAGTTCCTCAACGCCGTGCAGGGAGCGCTTCCCACCGCCACCCGCATGGATTCCGTCGAGGTGGCCGATCAAACGGCGAAGCTCATCGGCATCGCATCCTCCGAGGGCGAAGTGGTCGCTTTTGCGAGGAAACTCGCCGAAGCTCCTCTCGTCACTTCCGTCTCGTTCCCGGTCACCTCCAAGCAAGGCAATCTGATCCGTTTCGAACTGACCTGTTCTCTCCTCGACATGGACGCCTACGGCCAGAAACTGTTCAAGGGGGGGAATAGCATGAACGTCACCTTCAGCCGAAAGTTCTTGATCCTTACGGCCGCTCTGCTCCTTCTTTTCGCCCTGTTCCTCGGCGAAACCGCCCTTTTGCGGGTCATCGCCGGATCCCGAGCGGAAATCGAAAAGGAACTCCGGATCCAGGAAACGGCCCTTCGAAAGCAGGTGCTGGGGAAAACCCGCCTCGTGGAGAGATACAAGCAAGCTCTCGTCGAACTGGAGCGCTACCCCATGGGTGAACCCGGGGATCTGGTTGCGCTCTTCGCAAACATCGAAGGAGAACTTGCGAAGAACGGTCTGACTGTGGATTCGATCCGGCCAATCGGACTCGACCCGGCCACCTTGACCGCAACAACGGAAATCACCTTCAGAGGCAACTTCTTCTCCGTCCTCCGGACCATGGCGGACTGGCGAAACGGCATGCAACCCATCCGGCTCTCCAACCTTTCGATCAGGAACGAAGCGAAAGCCGACGCACGTTCCGGAGTTTCGGCGAAGGCGGTCCTCGTCTCCAAGATCAAGCCGACCCAGGAAGGGGGGAAATAGCGATGGACGACAATCAGGGATGGGCAGAAAGCGCCCGCGATCTCTGGGAAGAACTCGTTTACGGCGAAGGCCTGTTCCGTGTCTTCCGGTTGCTCATCGGGATCCTCGTCGTCGTCGGCCTGCTGTGGTCCCTCTTCGTGTTCAGGCAGCTGGTAGCTTTGGGGCAGTCGAATCCCCCGGCTTTTTCGGATGGAACCCAGGCCCAGTCGGAAGAGATCGCCAAACTGGACGCCCTCGTTCAGTCCTATCGGAACCAGGCCCTGATCCGCTCGGGAAGCGGGCAGTTGGCCGAACTTGCCCAAGCGGCCGGACGTAGCCCCTTTACCGAGCCGCCCAGCCTGACGGCCTCGGTGGCGACGGCTTCCAAGGCGGAGTCGGCTCTGCCGGTCGAAGTACCTCCTCCAAACCTTCTCGTCAAGGCCGTAATGGTGCTCGGAAACGCTTCCGTGGCCGTTGTAGACATCGACGGCGTCGGCCAGAACCTTGTCGTCAAGCCGGGCTATGCTTTTTCGGGAAAGCGGGGAAAGATCGTTTCCATCAACCCCGAAAAACTCGTCTTCCTTTGGAACGGAAAACGACAGGAAACTCTGGCAACCTCACTACTGGGGGGATTCTGATGACGGAACTCTGCAGGAAATGGATTAATTTTGCCATCATGAGCGTGCTCCTGGCGACGGCCCTGGCCGGGGCGGCATGCGCTGCCGGTCCCGCCGAAACCCTCCCGGAAGCCGAAAAGGCTCCGATGCTCGAAGCGGTCACGGTGAGACAATCCGGCGCCGCCAAGATCTTCGCCGAAATCAGCGGGAGGAACCTCCCCGTCCCCGAGCAGGTCAAGGCCGGCCCGAACTACATCGATTTCCGCTTCCCCGGAACGACGGCCCTTTCGCCTAACCAGACGATCGGGGTCGTCTATCCTCTGATGAAAGCGGTGGAAATCAGGACGGTCAGTGGGGATGTCTTCGTCTCCTTTTTGACGAACAAGCCCCTAAAGCTGAAGGCTTCGGAAGGAACGGCGCCCGCAAGCCGCTATACCCTGACCTTCGAGGCGGAGACTACGGCGCAATTACCGACCGCCGCCTTGCCCAAACCGCCGTTGAAGCCCGCTCAACCGGACCCTCTCGCCAAGGACACGAAAGTGACCCTGGAGCTTCGCGACGTCAACATCAAGGATATTTTCCGCATGCTCGGCAACATGATGAACCTGAACCTTGTGGTGGATTCTTCGGTCCCGGACACGAACGTGACCCTGAGCCTGAAGGACGTCCCCCTCAAGGAAGCCTTCTCCTATCTGATGCGCATGCACGATCTGGCCTACGTCATGATGGGGCGCACGATGATCGTCGGAAAACCCGACACCCTTGCCAAAACGACCGGAATGGAGAAAACTCAGGCTTACCATATTGCCTACGCGGATCCGAAGCAGATCCCCGGGATCCTTCAGAACCTGGCAGGCGTGAGCAAGATCGTCGTCGACGAGCGCTTGAGGACGCTCTATGTCACGGGCACCGCCCTGCAGCAGGACGAAGTCCGCAAGATCCTCGAAAGAGTCGACCACCCCGGCCGTCAGGTCATGATCAACGCCCGCATCATCGAATTGAAGGACACGGCCTCTAGAGAGTTCGAGGCCATGCTCGACGCGATCTACAACAACTGGTGGCTGAGCTACAGCGGCGGCAATTTCTCCGGCGGCTACGCCGACGCGAACTACCCGAATCAGATTCCGTCCTCGGTCGTGAGCCCGACTCCCTTCGCCAGCGACCTCAGCGGCCTGGCCAGGAGTACGCTGAAGGCGATCGACGCCCAGATTGCCACCTGGACCCAGGGAGACGTCAAGGGGGACGTCCTGGCCAGTCCATCGGTCATCACAACGGAGGGCAAAAAGGCAACGATCAAGATAACGGAGAACGTCAAATACGTCTCGGCCCGGGACGATGCCGGCAACCCAACCTACTCGGACGAAGAAGTGGGCCCGATCCTCGAGTTCACCCCCATCATCGGCCGAAACGAGGTCATCAACCTGGAAATCAAGGTCTCTACGGGAACCATCACGCAATACCTCGCGGGCGGGCAGGGGGAGCGCATCCCCCAAACCGCGAAACGGGAAGTGCAGACGTCGGTCCGTGTCCGAAACGGCGAGCCTTTCGTTGTCGGAGGGCTCTTCGGAACGGACAAGTCCAGCACGATCAACCGCGTTCCGTTGCTGTCAGATATCCCGTTGATCGGCGAACTGTTCAAGTCCAAAACGAAGAAGAACGAAAAGACACAGGTCGTGGTTGTCCTTGTCCCCGAGCTGCTGGATGTCCCTGAAAGCGCAATCGAGGTAGGGACCCTGAAGTAGGACGGACCTAGGCCCTTTTGGGATGGAAGGGGCGCTCCCCAGAGGCCTGCCCCCTTCCATTTTCTTGTCAGACGGGCACAGGATGGGATAAACTTCTTAAGCCAAGCCGCAGGTTTACTGCGCGCGGACATCGGGAATTCGGGAGGATCTGATTCATCATGGCCCAGGTTGTCGACACAAGCGATTTCCGTCCGGGAATCAAGATCAAGTGGGAAAACGGGATCTGGCAGATCGTGGACTGCCAGCATCACAAGATGGGGCGCGGAGGAGCCATTATCCGAGGGAAGATGCGCAATCTCGAAACCGGCTCCATCATCGAGCAATCGTTCAAATCGGGCGAAAGGTTCGAAAGGGTTGTCTTCGAAGAGACCGCCGCCCAATACCTTTACCGGGAGGGAGAAAACTTCGTTTTCATGGACCTGAGCAGCTATGACCAGGTCTACATCTCGAAGGAAACCCTCGGAGACGGCGTCAAGTACCTTAAGGAGAACCTCGAGGTCAACCTTGAAATGTTCGAGGGACGGATCATGGGCATCGAGTTGCCCAACAGCGTGGAGCTGAAAATCGTGAGCACGGCTCCCGGCTTCAAGGGCGACACCGTCACGGGGGCCGGGAAGCCCGCCACGCTTGAGACCGGTGCCGTCGTCAACGTCCCGATGTTCATAGAGCAGGACGAGGTCATTATCGTCGACACGCGCACAGGGGAATACATCGAACGCGCGAAGAAGTGAATCCGGAAGGAGAGTGGATGACGTGGAATCCAAGGAGAGGATCGCCTACCTGAAAGGCCTTTTGGACGGCCTTCGTCCCCAGGACGAAACCCAGGTCAAGGTTTATGCCGCCATCGTCGATGCGCTTGACGCCCTTGCCGACGAGGTCGAACGGCACTCCGACGAACTTCGGGAACAGACGGAGATGGTCGAGGAGCTCAACGAATTCTGCGAATCCCTCGAAGACGACATGGAAGAGATCGAAAAGATTGTGAACGACATGAGCGGTGAAATGGAAGAGGAAGAAACCGACGAAGACGAGGAAGATTTCGAAACCGTCTATCAATCCGCCGTTTGCCCCAAGTGCGGCCACCGCTTCTACTACCAGCCGGAGCTTTACGAGGAGGATGAACCGGTCCAGTGCCCCAAATGCGCTGAAACATTCGAGCGCAAGGAAGACTGACCGGAATCCCGGAAAGGAGAAGCTTTATGGAGGATAACCTGGAAAGCATCGATCAGGAAAACCTCCCCGAAACGGAGAGGGAATTTCCTGCGCCCAAGGGAGACATCCGCATATCCGAAGACGTGATCGGCGCCCTGGCTACGCAGGCATTGCTCAGCGTAGACGGAGTCAGGCCTGCAAGCGCCGGGATCGTGGCCAACCTTCGACTCGGCAGGAAGGGAAGTTCCGGGGTCCGCATCTCCGTCTCGGAAGGCAATCCCCCGGTTGTCCAGGTCGACACCTTCATCATCGTCAAGTACGGTCTTCGGCTGCCCGATGTTTCCTGGGACGTCCAGGAATCGGTGAAGGAACAGATCGAACGCTACACGGGCTATTCGGTCAAGGAGGTCAATGTCACGATCCAGGGCATCGATTTCGGTGAACCCAAAAATCCGGCTTCTCCCACGGAATCCCGGCAGGGAGAAGGAGAGAACCCAGGCGAGTTCCATTAGAGAACCGCGAGCATCGAAGACGGGGGTCGGCTTGGTACCGGCCCCTCCTTTTCGAGGGGGGAACGAGGAATGATCCTTTTTTGGAAATCCGGACCCTTGGGAAGGCTCTGGATCGATGAGTCCATCCTGAAGGAACAGGTCGACTCCTGTCTCCCGGAAGGAATGGCCTGCAGCTCCGTCCAGCTCTTCGGGGACCGTGACCTCCTGAATGTCTATGTTTCCTTTTCACCGGAGAAGGGCACGCCCGACACGGAAAACCTTCGTGCCGTTCTCTCGGGTAAACTTTCGTGTTTGGGCCTGAAGACAACCGTTTCGCTCGTTGCCGCGGAAGGAGATACCGCAGCGGAGAATAACAATCACCCCCTGCTGAAATCCCCGGTATTCTGGGGTCTGGCGCTGGGCATGCTTGTCGCGGTCATCAACCTGGGCCTATCGGGACTTTTCTGGGTCCTCTTTTTCGGATTCGGGGCTTACGGGATCGCCTGGCTTTTCTTGACACCGGCCGGACGCAACCGCCTCGCGTCCTTTCTTGACAGTTTCGAGGAGTGAGTCGAGCTTGGAAAAGGAATTCTTGCCGCAACGACGTCATCGTTCACGGGAAATCGCCCTTCAACTTCTCTATTCGATTGACCTCAGGAAAGACCAGAATGCCGAAGAAGCTTTCGGTCTTTTTCCACTTGAAACCGAGGAACCGGTCGTCGTGGAATTCGCCCGTAAACTGGTCTTCGGCGTTCTCGAAAACGAACGGGAAATCGACAACCTGATCCTCAGGAACATCGTGGGATGGCGCCCTGAACGCATGGTCGCCGTTGACCGGGCTGCCGTACGGTTGGCTCTTTTCGAAGGGGTCATCACCCAGAGCTCCCCGCTTCCGGTCGCGATTTCAGAGGCTGTCGAACTCGCAAAGTCCTTCGGAACGGAGGATTCCGGGCGCTTCGTAAACGGCGTTTTGGGCCGCATCGTCCGCGCGCTGGAATCCGAAACCGGGACAACGCATGCCGAGACCTCTTCCGAACCTGACCGTTGACGAATTGAATCAAAGGGTCCAACTTGTTCTGCAAGCGGACCCTATCCTTGAAAACCTTGCGGTTACGGGTGAAATTCTCGACTTCAAGGTCCACCGAACCGGACATGCCTATTTCACCCTCGTCGGCAAGGAAACCCGGCTCGCCTGCGTGATGTTCAGAAGCCATGCGGGTTCGCTTCCGGAGTGGCCTCAAACGGGCGACCTCGTTGTTGTCGAGGGCTCCGTTTCGGTTTATCTGGCTCGCGGNGCCTACCAGCTTTACGCCCGCAGGCTGATTCCAGCGGGGCAGGGTGCCCAGGCCAGAGCAAGGGAAGAACTTCGGAGAAGACTCGATCAAGAGGGACTTTTCGACCCGCGTCACAAGCGCTCCATTCTTCGATATCCCGAATCCGCGATCGTTTTGACTTCGCCCACGGGAGCGGCCGTCAAAGATGTTCTCCGCGTTTCAAGGAGCCGCTTTTCTGCCTGCAGAATTACCGTCATCCCGTGCAATGTCCAGGGAGAGGAAGCCGCTGCTGAAATCCTGAAAGCCTTTTCGCTTGCCGCCCTGGAAAGGAACGCCGACGTGGTCCTTCTGGTCAGAGGAGGAGGAAGCCGCGACGACCTTAATCCTTTCGACGATGAACGAGTCGTGCGGGCCGTGCGCTCGTGTCCCATTCCTGTCGTGACCGGTCTGGGGCATGAAATCGACAGCACGTTTTCCGACCTCGCGGCCGACGTATTCGCTTCTACGCCGTCCGCCGCCGCGGAGAAGGTGTTTCCGGATAAAACGGCGGTCTTTTCGGAGATCGCGTCACTCCGCCGGCACGCCGTCGCCGGGCTTTCACGGAGGATCGACGAGGGCGGCTGGTCGGCTGAAAGGTTGCGAAACCGGATCGCCTCGATTTCGGAACGTCGCCTTGTCGAGGCGGAAACGGGCCTGGAGTCCTTTAACGAGACCCTCAGGAGAGGGATCGACGCTCGGGTCGATTTTGACACCCATCGGCTCCGTTCCATTCTCTCCACTCTGGAGGCCCTCTCCCCATCCCGCGTCCTGTCGAGGGGATTTATCGCCTGCGAAACCCCGGAGGGGCTTCCTGTCGATTCCGCGACCTCGGTCCAAAAGGAAGACCGGCTCAGACTCGTCTTCAAGGACGGTCGCATCGGGGTCAGAGTCGAAGAAACGTCTTTCCCCTAAAGAGGAGCGAAAGTCATGAACCTGCAGCCGATCGAGTGGCGTGACGACAAACTGTTCCTGCTTGACCAGCGGCTCCTCCCGGAAGCCGTTTCGTTTCTGGAGTGCCGGACGGCGGAGGAAACGGCCCTGGCCATCGAAAGCCTCGCGGTGCGCGGAGCTCCTGCCATCGGCATCGCAGCGGCCTACGGTGTTGTGCTGGCTTCCGTACAAGGAGCGACGGCGGCGAGCCGGGCAATCTGCAGGCTTTCGGGGACCCGGCCGACGGCTGTGAACCTCTTTTGGGCCCTTCGCCGAATGGAAACGGCCCTGAATCTTTTTTCTTCCATGAACACAGAATCTCCTCTGAGCTCTTTCCTTCTTGAAGAAGCCGTTGCGATTCACCGCGAGGATATCGAGATCAACCGTGCCATCGGACGTCATGGGCAGTCTCTCCTTCCCGAATCGAGCACGATCCTGACCCATTGCAACGCGGGAGCTCTGGCAACCGGAGGATACGGCACCGCCCTGGGCATCGTCCGTGCCGCCAGGGAAGCCGGCAAGAACATCCGGGTGATCGCTGACGAAACGCGCCCAGTGCTCCAGGGGGCTCGATTGACAGCATGGGAGCTCAACCGGGACGGTTTTGACGTCACCCTCATCTGCGATTCCATGGCCGGCCCCGCGATGGCCAAATTCGAGGTCGACGCCGTGATCACCGGAGCCGACCGTGTCGCGGCAAACGGCGATACGGCCAACAAGATCGGAACCTGCTCCCTGGCAGTCCTCGCGGCCTTCCACGGGATCCCTTTTTACATCGCCGCCCCGATCAGCACCCTCGATCTCTCAACCGCAAGGGGAGAAGACATCCCCATCGAGGAACGCCCTGCCGCCGAGGTCCTGGCATTCCAGGGGAAGCGATCCGCACCCGAAGGGATCAAGGCCTGGAACCCGGCATTCGACGTGACTCCGTCGAGGCTGATCACCGCCTTCGTCACCGAACGTGGAGTCGTGCGTCCGCCTTTCGGTGAAAATCTGCGACGGATGCTCGTCTGAACCGAATCAAGCAAAAGGAGTGACACTCATGCCTAAATGCAGAATCGCCCGACCCGACCTCGCCCCGGATGGACACCGGAAAATTGCCTGGGCCTGGGCCGCAATGCCTGTTCTGCGCCTCATCCACGAGAAATACGGAACAAGTCTCCCGTTTCGGGGTATCACCATCAGTGCCTGCCTGCATCTCGAGGCGAAGACGGCCTGCCTCCTGAAAGTACTCAAGGATCTCGGCGCCAATGTCGCAGCTGCCGGGAGCAACCCTCTTTCGACACAGGATGACGTTTGTGCGGCCCTTGTCGAAGAAGGGATTTCCGTGTTTAGCCGTCGCGGAATGAGTTCGTCGGAATACATTGAAAATCTTCGCGCCGTGATGGAATTCGGCCCGCGGATCCTCATCGACGACGGAGCGGACCTTGTCGCCCTCGTTCACGAGGAAATGCCCGAAATCGCTTCGGGAATACTCGGCGGAAGCGAGGAAACCACAACCGGCATCAAACGCCTCAAAGCGATGGAAAAGGAAGGGGTCCTTCGTTTCCCGATGCTCGCGGTCAACGATGCCTACAGCAAATTCCTTTTCGACAACCGTTACGGCACCGGTCAGTCCGTCATGGACGGACTTTTGCGGACAACAAACAGCCTTCTGGCCGGGAAGTTGTTCGTCGTTGCCGGTTACGGCTGGTGCGGGAGAGGCATCGCCACACGGGCCGCAGGCCTTGGGGCCCGGGTCACGGTTGTCGAGGCGGATCCTCACCGGGCGCTCGAGGCTCTGATGGACGGCCGCGATGTCCGCTCCATGGACGAAGCCGCCCCGCTCGGAGATATTTTCGTCACCGCGACCGGAAACCTCCGCGTCATTCGGAAAGAGCACCTGGAAAAGATGAAAAACGGCGCCATTCTGGCCAATGCCGGCCATTTCAACGTCGAAATCGACATCCCCGCGATCGAGTCGCTCTCCGTCAGAAGGAAGGTTTCCCGGGCCAACATCGAGACCTTCGAGCTTGCGGACGGGCGAAAGCTTCACCTTCTGGCCGAAGGGCGCCTTGTCAACCTGGCGGCCGCCGACGGACACCCGATCGAGATCATGGACCTGAGCTTCGCCCTTCAGCTTCTGTCAAGCCTTTACATCCTCGAACACCCCGACCTGCCCGCGAGAGTCCTTCGTGTCCCGGAAGACCTGGACCGCTCCGTTTCCGAGCTGAAAATCGAGTCCCTGGGAATCCGCCTGGAAACGCTAACGGACGAGCAGCGGGCCTACCTTGCCAGCTGGAAGGAGTGACCCGGGATGCTGTTGAAAGATGTCCTGATCCTGGATTCTTCAATGGATGCGGCCCAAGCCTGCGACCTCATCGTGTCGGGAACCACCGTGGATTCGATCCTGCCGCCGCGAAGCGCCGACATGCCGGAGGAGATCGACGGAAAAGGCTCGATTGCGGTCCTTCCCGGTTTCGTAAACGCGCATGGTCACGCGGCCATGACTCTCCTTCGCGGCCTGGGGGAGGAAGCCCCCCTGATGGAGTGGCTCCAAAAGAGAATCTGGCCCGTAGAAGCCCGACTCAGGCCCGAACATGTCTTTTGGGGCACGCAGCTGGCCTTGCTGGAGATGCTCTCGGGAGGAATCACCTGCTTTGCCGACATGTACTTCTTCATGGACCAGGCCGCCGAAGCAGCCCGGCTGGCGGGAATACGCTGCGCCCTTTCGAGGGGGCTGGTCGGCAGCGACGAGAAGAAACTCGAAGAGGGCGTGGACCTCGTCCGACGCTATCACGACCCCTCGGGGCTGATCCGGGTCCAGTTGGGTCCCCATGCCATCTATACCGTCCCGCCCGAAGCCTTCAGCGAAATCTCGAAAACCGCGAAGGACCTCGGTGTGGGAATCCAAACCCACTGGCTCGAAACCGAATGGGAATCCGGCTTCATCAGGCATGAGCTCAAGAAGGATCCCGTTAGCCTCCTCGCCGAAGTCGGCCTTTTCGACGTTCCTTTTGCCGTATTGGCGCATGGAGTCTGGTTTCCCGAGGACCGCATCCACGAGCTGGCGGGCAGCAGGATGTCCGTGGTCCACAATCCCAAGAGCAACCTGAAGCTCGGAAGCGGAATCGCACCCGTTCCGCGCTTCCTTGAGGAAGGAGTGCGCGTGGCTCTCGGTACGGACGGAGCGGCCAGCAACAACAGGCTGGACATCTGGGACGAGATGAGGACCTGTTCCCTGATTCACAAGGGATCTCACAGGGACCCCTGCACGGTGCGCGCCTCCGAAGTTCTCCGGATGGCAACCGTTGAAGGAGCCCGGGCGCTCGGATTTACGGACGTCGGCCTCATCAGGCCCGGCTGGCAAGCGGACCTCGTCCTGGTCGACCTCGACAGACCGCACTATGTCGGCTTGACGGCCGAAAACCTCTGCACCGCCCTCGTTTACTCCGGATCATCCGCCGATGTCGCCGGAACCCTGGTGGCAGGCAAATGGCTTTACCGGGACGGGGATCACAAGACCCTGGAGACGGGAACGATTCTCAGGAAAGCGCGGGATTGCAGGAAAGAGTTGTTGGAGGACTGAAGCGGGAGCTATAATTTCCCGAAAGACATGCGGGGATGAAAACCGCGCGCCCGGGAGGCGATCGACGTGCAGTACAGAAGCGGAAACGAGTTGAGGGAAAGTTTTCTCGGGTTTTTCGAGGAAAGGGGACATCGTCGCTTCCCGAGCTTTTCTCTTGTTCCTGAAGACCCTTCCATCATGTTCACCATCGCCGGGATGGTGCCCTTCAAGCCCTATTTCCTGGGAATGAAGGTTCCCCCCGTGAACAGGGCCACCACGTCACAGAAGTGCGTCCGGACCAACGACATCGAAAACGTCGGCAGAACCGCAAGACACCACACCTTCTTCGAAATGCTCGGCAACTTCAGTTTCGGGGACTACTTCAAGAAAGAAGTCATTCCATGGGCATGGGAGTTTGTCACGAAGCGAGTCGGGCTTGACCCGGACCGCCTGACGGCCACCATCTATCTCGACGACGACGAAGCCTACGACATCTGGCATCGGCTGGTCGGCCTGCCGGAAAACCGCATCGTCAGGCTGGGTGAGGACGACAACTTCTGGGCCGTCGGCCCCGTGGGGCCATGCGGGCCTTGTTCGGAGATCATCTATGACCAGGGACCTTCTTTTTCCTGCGGGAAACCCGACTGCAAGGTCGGCTGCAACTGCGACCGATACCTGGAAATCTGGAACCTCGTTTTCATGCAGTTCAACCGGGACACGGAAGGGAACCTGGTTCCGCTACCGAAGCAGAACATCGACACGGGCATGGGACTTGAGCGACTGACCTCCGTTGTCCAGGGTGTTCGCACCGATTTCGAAACGGATCTCTTCCTGCCCCTGATTCACCAGGCCTGCTCGATGACCGGACATTCCTACGGTTCGAACGATCGCGGAGACATGGCTGTTCGCGTCATTTCCGACCACCTTAGGGCCGTTTCCTTCATGATCGCCGACGGGATCCTGCCTTCAAACGAGGGACGCGGCTACGTCCTCCGGAGACTTCTTCGCCGGGCGGTGAGATGGGGAAGACTGCTCGGGCTCCAGAAGCCCTTCCTTTCCGGAATGCTGCCGACGGTCATCGAGGTGATGGGAAACCATTACCGGGAAATTCCCGAAAGGCAGAATGCGATCCGACAAGTCATCGATTTCGAGGAGGCCAAGTTCGGAAAAACGCTGGAACAGGGAACGACCCTCATCGAAACCGAGATCCGTCGACTAGCCGCAGGCGGAGAGACCGTTCTTCCCGGAGACGTGGCCTTCGAGCTTTACGATACTTATGGATTCCCCCTGGAACTGACCGAAGAAATCTGCCAGGATTCATCCTTCACCCTCGACCGGGCCGGCTTCGAAAAGGCCATGGAGAATCAGCGGGAACGGGCCCGCAGTTCGAGCAAGATGACGGTGTCCTCCCTTTCCGGGAACGTCTATACCGAACTGGCGAAAAACATCGGGGCGATCCCTTTCGAGGGATACACCGCCACATCGCTGGAAGCCAAAGTCGTCGCCCTGATCCTAGATGGTGAAACCGTAGAGGAACTGCAGGCCGGAGACGAAGCTGAAGCGGTCCTCGACAGGACNCCCTTCTATGCCGAAAAGGGCGGCCAGGTCGGAGACACGGGATGCTTGTCCTCTGACATCGTGAAGGCGCAGGTCCTGGACACGGTCTGCCCCGCAGCGGACTTTCCCGTTCTCAAGATCCGTGTCACGGAAGGGCTACTCAGAAAAGGGGACATGGTTCTCGCGACCGTGGATCAGGATCGCCGCTGGGATATCCGCCGCCATCACACGGCGACGCATCTCCTGCACGAAGCCCTCATTCACGTTCTAGGCGACCACGTCAGGCAGGCCGGTTCTCTCGTCGGCCCGGAGATCCTCCGATTCGACTTCACGCACTTCTCCCCGGTGACGCATGACGAGTTGGCCCGCATCGAGGCAATCGTGAACGAGCAGGTTCTGCGCAATGTCCCGCTCGAAACCCAGGAAACGGATCTGGAAAAGGCGAAGTCAATGGGCGCCAAGGCGCTTTTCAGCGAAAAGTACGGAAGCCGGGTTCGTGTCGTCAGTATTCCCGGCTTCTCAACCGAACTCTGCGGAGGAATCCACTGCAACCTGACCGGGGATATCGGACTCTTCAGGATCATCCGCGAAGAGGGGATCGGGTCGGGCCTCAGGAGGATCA
This sequence comes from Synergistales bacterium, assembly GCA_015657435.1. GTDB lineage: Bacteria > Synergistota > Synergistia > Synergistales > 79-D21 > 79-D21. The sequence goes on from JADLKH010000005.1 coordinate 249,802, forward strand.
CCGCCCAGGCGGGACGTCCCGCCTACCTCTCACAGAAAACGGCTCAGGATGCAATGGACAAACTGCGTGAAACCCTCGGTGTCCATGAAACGGAACAGCTTCCGCAGCGGGTCCGAAACCTGCTGGAAGAGCTCGCCGACGCCCGTCGTGAGACGTCCGAGGCGAAACTCGGGGCACTTTTATGCCGGTCCGCCGAATTTGCCGACTCCGCGAGGCAGGTCGGTGCTTTCTCCGTGGTGACGGCACGTTTCGAAGATGCGGGAATGGACCTCCTCCGGCAGGTGGCGGATGCGGTCAAGAACAGGCTCGAGAGCGCCGTCATCGTGTTCGCCTCGGTGGCGGAAGGAAAGGTCTCCCTGATGGCGATGGGGGATGAAACCGCCCTCCGCAACGGTTTTCACGCGGGGCGCCTCATCGGCGCCATTGCGCCGCTGGTCGACGGGTCGGGAGGCGGCCGCCCCAACCTGGCCCAGGCCGGTGGCAGGAACCCGGAAAAAACCGCCGTCGCGCTCGAAGCGGTTCCCGAGACGATCGAAAAGCTTTTCACGAAGCCGTAGACAGGTTGATGGGACGTCTCATCGGGCTTGACCTTGGAAGCGTTCGTATCGGAGTGGCCATTACCGATCCCCTGGGTTTTTTTGCCCAGGGGATCGCCGTCTGGCGCACAGAAGAAGGCTGGATTGAAAACCTAAAACGGCTGATAGCGGAATCCGCCCCCGTTGATCTCGTCGTCATCGGCCTGCCGATACGCACGACCGGAGCGGAAGGACCCGAAGCGGCAAAAATCCGGAAGCTGGCGGAAGAAATCGCATCGGAGATTTCCCCCACGCCGGTGGAACTCATGGACGAGCGTTTCACGACAACACGCGCTCACCAGATCATGATCGAAGGAAGCATGGACGCCCGCAAAAGAAGGAATCGTGTCGACAAGGTCGCTGCGGCGGTCTTCCTGCAGGATTTTCTAGACAGGCGGAGGAGCGGCTACCGATGATTCAGGACCCGGAACTTGCCCTGACCCCCATGCTCGAACAGTATTTCACCTGGAAGCGTGCCTACCCGGACTGCCTTCTTTTCTTCCGCATGGGCGACTTCTACGAAATGTTCTTCGAGGACGCACGGGAAGCTTCCAGGCTTCTCGATATCGCCCTCACCGCCAGGGACAGCGAGAAAAAGATCCCCATGGCGGGAGTACCGCACCATGCGGTTGAACCCTACCTCGACAAACTGGTAAAGGCCGGCCGTAAAGTCGCGATCTGCGAACAGCTGACCGAACCGGACGGACGAACCCTCGTTGAAAGACGAGTGGTTCGCCTCGTCACCCCCGGAACCTATGTTCCCGAAGATGCCAGAGGAGAGGGACGCCTCGCCGCGGTTTCGGAAAGAGAAGGCCGTTATTCCCTGGCGCTTCTTCATCCGGGCTCGGGCCAGCTTGAAGCGGGGACCCTCGATTCGATAGGGGCGATGGGACTCCTGGCGGCCTTCAGCCCGATGGAGGTCCTTGTTCCCCAGCCCTGCCCCGAAACGCTACGGCATCTCCTCGGCCAGTTCCTGCCCGAAACCTGCCTCGTCTCCGAGAAGGATCGGTCCCTCTTCGAACCCAAGGCGGGAGAAGCCTGGCTGTGCAGGAGATGGGAGATCCCCAGCCTCCGGACCTTCGGTCTTGACGACGGAGATCCGGCAGCAGGCCCGGGTTGTGCGATCCTTCGGTATTTCGAGGAAACCCAGTTCGGTCTTTCCAGGCACGTGTTGCGCCTGCATCCTCTCGCAGGAGGCTCGAACCTTCGAATCGATGCCCAGTCACAGAAGAACCTCGAACTCCTGGATTCAGACTCGGCCTCACTCTACGGCGTATTGAACCGATGCAGGACCCCCATGGGGAAAAGACTGCTTCGGGAGTGGGTTCTACGGCCTCTCCTGGATCTCGTCATGATTCGCGGCAGACAGGATGCCGTCGGGTTCCTCAAGGACAGCCCCACCGACCGGACAAACCTCCTGGAGGGCCTTCAGCGATGCAGGGACATTGAACGATCGATCGGACGCCTCTCCCTGAACCTTGGATCTCCCCACGACCTTGCGGCGATCCGCGACACGCTGACGGAAATGCCGACTCTGGTTGACCTTGGGCGGGGAGGCCCTCTCGAACCGTTTCTTTCTGAGGCCCCGGACCTGTCCAGCTGCCTGGATGGCCTGAAAGAACGCCTTTCCGACAACCCGCCTCGCAACCTGAAGGACGGAGGAGTCATCCGAAAGGGGGCGGACCCCGAACTGGACGAATGGCGATCCATGGCCGGGGAAGCGGAGGAATGGCTGAACGCCTACATGTGCAGAGAGCGGGCAAGAACCGGCATCCCAAACCTCAAGGTCGGCAATAACCGGGTTTTCGGCTACTTCATCGAAATTCCCCGATCACAGTTGGAGAAGGCTCCGACCGACTACACCCGAAGGCAGACCCTGGTATCGGCCGAACGGTTCGTCACACCCGAACTGAAGAGTTATGAAGAAAAGATCCTGAAAGCCTCGGAAGAGGCCCAGCATCGGGAGAGCCTCCTTTACGAGGCCCTGCGGGAAAGGGTGCTGTCCCATGCGGCCGACATACAGAAGACAGGGCAGGTACTGGCTCGCCTCGACTGTCTCGCCTCACTCGCCGATGTCGCCTGGGAGAGACGTTACGAACGACCTGTCGTGAACGACGGGGAGAGAATCCGGATTTCCGGAGGCCGCCACCCGGTTGTGGAAACCACGCTGGGAAACGCACCCTATACCCCGAACAGCGTCGAACTGGACAGAAACGGGAAGCGCATGGCCATCCTCACAGGCCCCAACATGGCCGGAAAATCCACCTACCTCCGCATGTCCGCCCTGCTCGTGATCATGGCCCAGATGGGCGGTTTCGTTCCCGCCGAAGCCGCCGAGATCGGCCTTGTTGATCGCATCTTCACCCGTATCGGCGCCCACGACGAACTGGCATTGGGAAGGAGCACATTCCTCGTTGAAATGCTTGAAACCGCCCAAATCCTGAACAACCTGACGGAACGCAGCTTTGTTGTGCTGGATGAAGTCGGACGGGGAACATCGACCTACGACGGGATGAGTATCGCCTGGGCCGTGCTCGAGCACCTCCATGCCCGAGTCGATTGCAAGCCGCTCGTTCTCTTCGCCACCCATTTTCACGAACTGACCGAGCTCGGGGGACGGTTCCCCGAAATCATGAACCTTTCAATGGCCGTTGAGGAAACCTCTACGGGCGTCCGTTTCCTTCACAGAGTCAAACCGGGACCCGCAGATCGCTCCTACGGGATCGAGGTCGCCCGTCTTGCCGGAATCCCCGAACCGGTGATCCTCAGAGCCCAGTTTCTTCTCGAGGGTTTCGAGAAACGGCCAAAGGGAGACACTCCAGCAGTCCCAACCGAGATGGAAGCCGAAAAGGGAAGGGTTCAACTCAACCTTTTCCCTTCCGGACAGGAAGCCCTTCTGGACGAAATCGCCGCACTCGAGCCCGATCGACTCAGCCCGCTTGCAGCCCTCGAAACGCTTTACCGCCTAGCCGAACGTTCCAGGGAAGTGCGCTCCCGATGACCATACGAAGGCTCCCCGAAGACGTGACCCACCGGATCGCCGCCGGCGAAGTCATCGAGCGTCCGGCCTCCGTCGTGAAGGAACTGCTTGAAAACGCCATCGACGCAGGAGCGTCGCGCGTGACGATCCGGCTTCTCCAAGGCGGAACCCTTTCCATCGTTGTGGAGGACGACGGATCGGGCATCCCGCCGGAAGAACTCCCGCTTGCCGTTGAACGGTTTGCGACAAGCAAGCTTTTCGGGGTCGAAGACCTGGAAAGAATCGTCACACTGGGGTTTCGCGGCGAAGCGCTCGCAAGCATCGCAAGCGTCAGCCGCTTCGAAATCAGGAGCCGTCAGAACGGGAATCCCGTAGGAGCGTTCATTCGCGTCGAGGGAGGACGACTTCTTTCCGATGGTCCCATCGAGGTTCCCTCAGGAACACGCGTCCAGGTCGACGATCTTTTTTTCAACCTTCCCGCCCGGCGCAAGTTCCTGAAAGGATCATCCGCGGAACAAAGGCGCATCCTGAAAGTCATCCAGGAGATGGCGATCGTCTATCCCCGAACCGCCCTGCTTCTCGTCGCTGACGGAAAAACCCTTTTCCGCTGGGAAGGCGGAACCCGTCGCGAGGTCCTCGAAATCGTGCTCGGCGCCTTCAGCCTCAAGGAGACGCGGTTCGAAAAGGGAATGATCCGTGTCGAGGCCTGGCGAGGAGAGGCAAGGCCGGGAAAACGCACGGACCTCCTTTCGTTCGTGAACGGCCGAAGAGTTACGGAAGCCACGATCCGATCGGCTCTCTTCGCCCTCGGACCGGAAACAGCCGGAGACTGGGTCATCCTGGTCGAGTGCCCGACCGGGGAAGTGGATGTGAACATCCATCCTGCAAAGGCCGAAGTCCGCTTCCGGAACTCGGGTGCCATCTTCGAGGCGGTCAGCGGGGCCGCACGAGCCGTCACTGCCTACGGCGCCGAATTGCCCATCGCAGGAACGCCTTACGCCGAACCATCCTCCTTCGAGAACCGGCAGGCAGAGTTCCACCCCTGGCCGCGCGTGGCTGCCCCAAAGGAGGCAGGTCCTTCCTCCATGAGCTCCTCCTGCCGCACGCCCCAGGGATCGGCCCCGCAAAGGGGCGATGTGTCCTTTCTGGGGAGCTTTTCCGAAGGATTCCTTGTTTTCTCGCAGGGAGACGACCTCGTCCTCATGGATCCGCATGCAGCCCATGAACGGATCCTTTTCGACCGCCTCCGAGAGGACATGCGAGCCCCCGTTGCGTCCCAGTGCCTCGGTATTGCCGCGAGACTTTCCCCGAGCCTTTCCGCTGGAGTCGAGGAACATGCGCAGGAACTCGCCAAACTGGGTTTCGGCTTCAGCCGGCAGGAGGACGGTTCCCCTCTGCTTGAGGCCATCCCGAATATCAAAGGCCTGGAGTCGGTTCCTTCTGAAGACTTGCTTCGGGGAACTCTCGCCGCCCTTGACGAAAACTCGCCGGAACCGCTCGTGGATCGCCTGGCGAACCGTTTGGCCTATGCGGCCTGTCACGGAGCGGTCAAACTCGGGCAGCGGCTCGATGGGAGCGAAGCCATGGCCCTTTGGGAACAACTTACGCTCGCTCAGGTTCCGCAAGCCTGCCCCCACGGACGACCGACCATGCTGCGCCTCGCTGGTTCGGCGCTCAAGCGGCATTTCGGGAGAAAAGACTGAGATGGAAAAACGGAATGAACCCCGGCTTTATGCCGTCATCGGCCCCACCGCCGTTGGGAAAACCGCGCTTAGCCTTGATTTGGCGGAATCACTCGACGCGGAAATCATCTCGGTCGATTCCCGGCAGGTCTATCGGCATTTGGATATCGGAACCGCCAAAGCCACTCCTGACGAGAGGAAGAGAGTTCCACACCACCTGATCGATGTCGCGGAGCCGACCGAAAGGTTTTCGGCCTCCCGGTTCGTCGAACTGGCCCGTGTTGCCCTCGAAGACATCCTAAAGAGAAACAAGACCGCCCTCCTCGTCGGAGGGACCCCCTTCTATTTCCGAGCCCTTCTGTCCGGGACTCTGACGGGCGGTCTTCCCTCGGATCCCGCCATTCGCGCCGCGCTGGAAGGATCCTTGAGGCAGGAGGGAAAAGAAAGCCTGCACCGCCGCCTCGTGCAGATCGACCCGCTGACCGCATCCCGGATCCATCCGAACGACGCGGTTCGGATCGTTCGGGCTCTCGAAATCCACACCCTGACCGGCCAACCTCCTTCCGAAGCCTTTCGGACGAGGGAACCTCTGGTTTTTCCGGCCGAAGTCCTCTACATCGGACTTTCACGGCCCAGGGAGGAATTGAGGGAACGGATTGCGGCCCGGGCTCGCGGCCAGATGGACCAGGGGTTTCTTGAGGAAGTCGCTTCTCTTCTNCACCAGGGGGTTGACGAGCGGTATCCCTCGATGCAGGGGCTCGGGTACAGGGAACTCGTGGCTTTCCTTAGGGGAAAAACATCTCTGGAAAATGCCGTCGAGGGGTACATTCGGGCCACATGCGCCTTCGCCCGGCGGCAGATGACATGGTTTGCCAAGTTTGAACCCGCCGTGTGGTATGATATGACACGTTCGGAAGAGATGTCCGTATTGGAGGACATCTTGGGAAAAATAGAGGAAAGCCAGCGAGGCGGTCGGTATTGAAGGTGACGGTGGCGAGACCCACGGGTCTCTGTTTTGGCGTAAGAAGGGCCATTTCCGAACTCGAAAACGCACTGAAAAAATACGGCAAGATATTCGGCCTTGGAAGCCCCATACACAACCCACAGGAGATCGAGCGACTAGAAAAACTCGGTCTCGTCGTCGTCGATAATCCCGGCGAAATCCCTCCAGATCACCCCGCCTTCATTCGAGCACACGGCATTTCTCCGAAAATGCGCGAGTCTCTGCTTAACCGAACAAGCCTGATCGTTGACGGAACATGCCCATTCGTCCGTAACGTCCAGGAAAAGGCCGCCCTCCTGCGGCAGGAGGGATACCGGCTGATCGTCGTCGGGAACGCGGCTCATCCCGAAGTACAGGGAATCCTGGGATACGCCGGGGAAGGCGCGAAGGTCGCGGGAAACGTTTCCGAAGTACCGACCGACGCAGGAAAGGGCAGGATCGGCCTTGTCTGCCAGACCACGCAGAAGGAAGCCGTCCTTCAGGAGATCGTCGCCGCCCTTTTGAGTCATGCGGACGAGTTGCGGGTTTTCAACACGATTTGCGGTGCCACTCTCGAAAGACAGCAAGCCGTCATGGAACTTGCCCCCCGCGTGGACGGGATGATCGTCATCGGGGGCAAGAACAGCGCCAACACGGGAAAACTCGTGGAAATCTCGATGGAGTCCGGGATTCCCACGCTTTGGATCGAACATTCGGAGAATCTGGAGAGGGGGTGGGTCCGGGGGAAGGAGAACATCGGAATCGCCGCCGGCGCAAGCACGCCGGACTGGCTGATCCAGGAACTGATTTCAACACTCGAGAGCGCAAGGTCGCCAAGGGGGATGGACTGAATGGTTGAGGAAATGAACGACATCAACAAGGAAAGCATGGAAAGCATGTACGACGGCTATCTCAGCGAGGAAATCCACAAGGGGAAAGTCGTTGAAGGAGAGATCGTCGGCTCGACTGAAACGGGTTGGCTCGTGAACGTCAACTACAAGTGCGAGGGTTTCCTGCCCCGTTCGGAGTGGACTCACCGCGTCCTTGTGGATACGGCCTCCGAACCGCAGAAGGGGGACAAGGTGCGCGTCCAGGTCGTCAATGTCGGCCAGGGCGAGGAAGCCCAGCTCCTGGTGAGCCGTTGGAGGCCCGAATTCGACGAGCGTTGGAGCCGCATCGAGAAGGAATCCGCGGAGAAGGAAACCCTCTCCGTGACCGGGCTGCGGAAGATCAAGGGCGGCCTGATCGTCGACTGCTGCGGCATAGAGGGCTTCATCCCGATTTCCCACCTGGCTCAGGAGGGACGAGGAGTCAATCCCGGCCGATTCGTCGGGGAAACATTCAACGTCAAGGTCCTCGAGAAGGAGCGCGGCAAGCGGCGGCTCGTCCTTTCCCGGCGTGAGCTGGTCGAACTTGAAGCCCAGTCCCAGCGCGAAGCCTTCTACTCCAGGGTCAACGAGGGAGATGTCGTTGAAGGAACGGTCAGCAGCATCACGTCCTTCGGCATTTTCGTATCCCTCGGCAACGACATGGAAGGCCTTGTCCACATCAGCGAAATCGCCTGGCAGCGAAACGTGAAGCCTCGCGACCAGTACAAGCGCGGAGACGTCGTCAAGGTCAAGGTGCTTGGGCTGGACAAGGAAACGAACCGGATCTCCCTGAGTCTTCGCCAGACCCTCCAGGACCCTTGGGAAACCGTCTCCGAGCGTTGGCATGTCGGCGACCGTACGACCGGAACCGTGACCAACCTGACCGATTTCGGGGCCTTCGTGGAAATCGAACCGGGCATCGAGGGACTCATCCACATCGGAGACCTCAGCTGGCACCGGATCAAGCACCCGAAGGAAGTCCTCCGCAAGGGACAGTCGGTCGACGTCCAGGTTCTCGAAGTCGATATGGATCGCAAGAGGATCGGGCTTGGCTACAAACAGCTCAACGACCCCTGGAACGGAGTGGAGCAGAGGTTCCAGCCCCGCCAGGATGTCCCCGTGAAGGTTGTCCGACTGGCCGATTTCGGTGCCTTCGTCCAGCTTGAAGAAGGAGTCGAGGGCCTGATCCACATTTCTCAGCTAAGCCGCCAGCGCGTTGAGAAGCCGGGCGATGTCCTCCAGGAAGGGCAGGAAATCGTCGCCCGAATCCTTGAGATTAACCCGGCGGAGCGGCGCATCCGCCTCAGCCTTAGCGCCATCGAGGACGAAAAGGAAAAGAAGCACCGCGACGAGGAACGGAAAGGCCGTGACGATGAGCGGCGCAAGCGTGCCCCGGAATCCCGCAAATCACACGAGCCGGCCTACCAGCCCGACGACACTTCCGTAACGATCGGCGACGTCCTGAGGGACATTCTCGACTCCTAACCACTACTTGTCATATAATGCATGTAATGCGCCGGTCGTGCTTTGCGCGACCGGCGCGATCCTGCACGAGAGAGGTGCTCCGATGTCCCTGATGGACGTTCGAATCTACCCGGACCCAGTCCTTCGCAAACCCGCAAGAGAAATCGAGACTTACGACCGGGCTCTCGAGTCCTTCATCCGTGACCTCTGGGAAACCATGCTGGCTTTCGACGGAGTCGGGCTGGCCGCAACCCAGGTGGGCAGGGATCTCCGCATCTGCGTGATTTCATGGAAGGAGCACCGTCTGATTCTGGTTAACCCCAGAATCGTTCATTCAGAAGGAGAGCAGGTGGGCGACGAAGGATGCCTGAGCTTTCCGGGAATTTTCGAAAAGATTCGCCGACCGCAAAAGGTTCGTGTCGAAGCTGTAGACGCCGAAGGAAAACCTTTTTCGGTGGATGCCGACGGTTTCCTGGCAAGAGCCCTTTGCCATGAGATCGACCATCTCGACGGACGTTTGATGATCGATCACCTTAGCCCGCTCAAGCGCGAGATCATCAGAAAAAAACTCCTGAAACGGTCAAGGGAAGAAAGGACCAACCCGTGAAAGCCTGGTTCTTCGGTTCAGGGCACTTCGCGGCTCTATGTTTTCGAGACATCGCTGTACACCTCCGTTTCGAAAGGGTCGTCACCCTCCCCCCCGGTGTAGGGGGAAGAGGAAAGGCCCTGCGGCTGACCCCCCTCGAGGAACAGGCCCGCCTGCTTGGTTTCGATCCGTTCCGTTCCTCAAAGCCATCCTCTGACCCCATCCTTTTGGAGGATTTGGCCAAGAATCCTCCCGATCTCGCCCTCGTCATCGATTTTTCCCGCCTCATCAAGGACCCTCTGCTCAATGGACCCCGTCTCGGCTGTTTCAACATCCACCCGTCCCTTCTTCCTGCCTACCGCGGAGCCGCACCGATCCAGCGTGCCCTGATGGATGGGCAAACCCGAACCGGCGTTACGCTATTCCGCCTTGTCGAGAGAATGGATGCGGGACCGATCGTCGCCCAATGTTCCGTTTCGGTGGGGCCGGAATCGACCGCCGGAGAGTTGACAGAAAATTTGGCCCGAGAGGGTAGCCAGATTTTTTTAAAGAGCTTAGAATGTCTTTGTGGGAGTTATGCAGAATACATTGCGCAAGATGAAAGTGCTTCGACCCTTGCTCCGAAGATCGACAAGAACGAGGAGCGACTCTGTTGGAGCCAAAGCGCGGAAACGCTGCATAACCGGGTCCGGGCGCTCAACCCCACGCCAGGGGCTTATTGCTGCCATTCGGGGAGACGTTTGAAGGTATGGCGGACACGGCCCCTCGGTGGGTATTTTCCGGTTGGCGGCCGACTGGCGGGTTTCGAGGAAGGATTCCCCATTGTGGCCTGCGCTGCAGGCGGGCTTATCCTCCTTGAGGTCCAGCCGGAGGGGAAAAGCCCGATGACCGGCGCAGAATGGGCCAGAGGAAGCCGGATCAAAGAAGGAGAACTTCTCGAATGAGCGTGAAAGCGGAGAAGCTCGGTTTCTCTAGGAACATCGATGATTTCCCGTGGCAGAAAGTTGTCGCGGTTGTCGGGGCGCTCGGTTCCGGCAAATCCGAATGGCTGCTCAACCTGGCAAATGCCTTCCTCGCAAACGAAGAAAACGTCACCGTAGCGGATGTGGACATCATCAACCCGTATTTTTGCATCAGGGAGATCTCCGTTCTCCTGAAACGGATGGGGCTGTCCGTGATCCTTCCCTTCAGGGGAACGCAATGGTCGGATCTTCCATCCATCTCTCCGGAAGTCGACCGGGCTTTTGACGCACCCGGCAGGCTTTTGATCGACATCGGAGGGGATCCGCGCGGAGCCATGGCCTTGACCCAGTTTGCCCCCCGCATGGAGCAAACCGGCTATAGCCTGGTTGCAATCGTCAATGCCTTTCGACCCCAAACCTCCACGGTCGAGGGGATAGAGGCCATGATCCGGTCCATCGAACGGGTCAGCGGCCTGCAGGTGTCGGCGATCATCAGCAACTCCCACTACATGTCCGACACAACCGTGGATGACGTGTTGGAAGGCTACGGTACTGCGCGCGAGGCGGCCGCAAAGATGAACCTTCCCATCATCTTCGTGGGCGTGCCGGAAGGCGCGATGGAAGAGGCGGAACGCCGGTTCAAGGGCGAAAAGGTCTCCTTATGGCCGGTTTCCAGATACATCCTATTACCTTGGGAGAGGGGTGGTATGTGATGGCAAAGGGACGCGTCGGAGTGAACGAGGAGCGGTGCAAAAGCTGCGGTCTTTGCGTGGCAGCGTGCCCGATGAAGGTTCTCCGCATCTCCGACAAAATCAACAGCAAGGGCTACCGGCCTGTGGAACAGTTCAAGGAGGGGTGCATCGCCTGCATGATGTGCGCGATAACCTGTCCGGACGTGGTCCTCGAAGTCTTCCGCCTGGAAGACGACAAGGCCTGTAACGCCTAGAGCGAGGTGAACGCAGATGGCCAAGCGATTCCTGATGAAGGGTAACGAAGCCCTGGCGGAAGCGGCGATCCATGCAGGTTGCAAGTATTTCTTCGGATACCCCATCACCCCTCAGAACGAGATCCCCGAGTACATGTCCAAAAAGCTTCCTGAAATCGGCGGCGTCTATCTCCAGGCGGAGAGCGAGCTCGCTGCAATCAACATGATCTTCGGAGCTGCCGGAACGGGCAAGCGGGTCATGACCTCTTCCTCCAGCCCCGGCGTTTCCCTCATGTCGGAGGGAATCAGCTACATCGCCGGAGCCGAGCTTCCCTGCGTCCTGATGAACGTGATGCGAGGCGGCCCCGGCCTTGGGGGAATCCTGCCCTCTCAGTCCGACTATTTCCAGGCCACCCGTGGCGGGGGTCACGGGGATTATCGCCTTCTCGTCCTTGCTCCCAGCACGGTTCAGGAGGCCGTTGACCTGACCATGCTCGCTTTCAACCTCGCGGAAAAGTACCGCAATCCCGTCATGATCCTGGCAGACGGCTTCATGGGACAGATGATGGAGGCCGTCGAGTTCAATGAAATGCACATGGACGGGTTGCCCGATCCCGCAGAGTGGGCTGTTGGCTACATGAAGCAGAGAGGCCGTCGTGCCTTGGTGAAAAGCCTCTACCTCGACCCGGAGGAACTGGAGGCCCACAATTGGAAACTCCAGGCGAAATACGCTGAAATGACCAAGAACGAAAAGCGGTACGAAACCTATCAGTTCGACGACGCGGAAATCCTCATTGCGGCCTATGGAACGGTGGCCCGAATTGCCCGCACGGCGATCAACGAACTGCGCTCCGAAGGCCTCAAGGTCGGCCTTTTCCGCCCCATCAGCCTTTTCCCCTTCCCCTATGATCCGTTGGAGACTCTCCCCAAGTCCGTCAAGCAAATCCTGACTGTCGAAATGAGCTGCGGGCAGATGATCGAAGACATTCGGCTTGCCGTTGGGAAGGAATTGCCTGTTGCCATGTACGGGCGTGTCGGAGGCATGACGCCTTCGGTCGAGGAAATCAAGGACCAGGTCCGAAAGGCCCTGGGGCGATAGGGGGGGACCTTTCCATGATTGAGACGAAGGTTTTCGAAAAACCGAAGGCCATGGTGGACGTCACGACACATTACTGCCCTGGATGCACTCACGGAGTGGCCCACCGCCTCGTCGCTGAAGTCATCGACGAGCTCGGGATCCAGGAAAGAACGGTTGCTGTGGCTCCCGTCGGCTGTTCCGTCTTTCTCTACAACTACATCGACGTGGACTCCTACGAGGCTGCGCACGGACGTGCCCCTGCGGTCGCCTCGGCCTGCAAGCGTCTTCTCCCCGACAGCGTTGTCTTCTCCTACCAGGGCGACGGCGATTTGGCTTCCATCGGAATGGCCGAGATCGTGCATGCGGCCAACCGCGGCGAGCACATCACCGTCGTTNNTTTCATCAACAACGCCATTTACGGCATGACCGGAGGGCAGATGGCTCCAACAACGCTTATCGGTCAAAAGGCCACCACGTGTCCTCTCGGCAGGGATCCCAAGCTCGCCGGGTATCCCATCCGCATGTGCGAAATGCTCGCGACCCTCCAGGCCCCAGCCTACATCACCCGCGTTAGCGTCGCGAAACCGAAGTACACCATCAAGGCCAAGGAAGCTCTGAAAAAAGCTTTCCAGACCCAGATCGAGGGGAAGGGTTTCTCCTTCGTCGAAATCCTTTCCACATGCCCCACAAACTGGGGACTTCGCCCCGTCGACGCGACCAATTGGCTTGAAGAGCACATGATGCCCGAATTCCCGTTAGGCGTGTTCAAGACGCCCGAATAGAAGGGAGAGAACGACAATGGCAAAGTTTCTGCGCGGNNCCTGATCGCGGCTGGATTCGGCGGCCAGGGGGTCCTTCTTCTTGGCCAGATCGTCGCCCATGCGGCGATGAAGGAAGGTCGTTTTGTCACTTGGATTCCCTCCTACGGGCCCGAAATGCGTGGAGGTACGGCCAACTGCAGCGTGGCCATCAGTGAAGAGGAGATCGGTTCGCCCGTTGTCCCTCACCCCGATTGCCTCGTGATCATGAACCAGCCTTCTCTCGCCAAATTCGAGACCGACCTCAAGCCGGGCGGGGTTCTTCTCTACAATTCGGACCTGGTCGCCTACCCGAACCAGAGGAAAGACATCACGGTCGTCGCCGTCCCCTGCAACACAGTCGCTTTGGAACTCGGAAACGAAAAGGTGGCGAACGTGATCACGCTCGGAGCGCTGGCGGCGGCGTCCGATCTCGTCAGCGTCGAAGGCTGCAAGACCACTCTCGCGGAATTGATGGGCAAGAAGAAAGCCGCCCTTGTGGAAATCAACATGACGGCCTTCGACAGGGGTGTGGAAATCGCCCGAAAGGCGCTCGGCAAGTAAGGAATCATGNGAGGGAGAATGGCCCATCCAGGCAAGCCGCAAAGTGTACGAAGGACATATTCTCAATCTCCGCCTGGATGAGGTCCTTTTGCCGACAGGAAGAATCGCCCTTCGGGAAATCATCGAACATCGGCCTGCTGTGGCGATGATACCGGCAAGGCAGGATGGGTCGGTTTTACTGATCCGCCAATACCGGGACGCAATCAGACAGGAGATTCTTGAAATCCCTGCAGGGATTCTGAACCCCGGCGAGCCTCCGCTAGAGGCAGCACGCAGGGAACTCCAGGAGGAAATCGGCTACAATGCCAATTCCCTTGAGGAATGGGGGACTTTTTTCACCTCACCGGGCTTCAGCGACGAACAAGTAACCCTGTTTTACGCTTCCGACCTCGTCGAATCCAGACTCGAGCCCGACGACGACGAGTTCATTCGCGTCGTACCGGTAAAAAGAGACGAAATCCCCGCACTGCTTGAAAGCGGTAGAATCAGGGATGCAAAAACCGTCGCCGCCCTGGCCTGGTATCTCGCCAAAAAATGAAGTTTCTGCTTTACTTTGGGCAGGCGGCCAAACCGCCTGCCCTTTTTGTTTGGAGGGAACGGGATTGACGGATGGATCCGAGACCCGCCTGAAAGCCTTTTGCGACTACCTCGAGTTCGAGCGGGGCGCCAGCGCGAACACCGTGGCCTCCTATCGGGCGGACATGAAAAGCTGGTTTGCTTTCGCCCGATCCTCGGGGTTCGTTGAAGAGGTCCCGATTCCGCGACGCTTGCGCGCNTACCTTCGGCACCTCGCCGTCCTTTCACGAAGCAAGAGCACCATCCAGCGCCATGCCGCGGCTCTCCGCACGTGGAAGCGATTCCTGGAGGAAGAAGGGTTGCGGCCGCCCGATTCCGAAAGACTGCCCCTACCGGCCAAGGACAGGAAACTCCCGCAGATTTTAGGGGAAGGAGAGATCGAACGGATCATTCAGGCCTGTTCGGGAACTTCTCCGATGGACAAAAGAGATCGCGCTCTCCTTGAAACCGTTTACGGGTGCGGACTCAGAGCCGGCGAAGCATGCGGACTCCGGCTGAAAGACGTTGACTTTGAGGGGGCTGTCCTACACGTCACCGGAAAGGGCGACAAAGAACGCATCGTTCCTCTGGTCGGAGCCTGCCGTACGGTTCTGCGCCGATATATCGAGGAAACTCGACTCGTCTTCCGCCCCTCCGGAGATGGGATTTTCATCACGAGATCGGGAAAACCGCTCCGTAGGGAAGACGTGTGGCGCATCGTCCAGAAAAGGGGACACCAGGCCGGAATTCCCTTGTCCCGTCTTCATCCCCACGTTCTCAGGCACTCTTTCGCGACTCACCTGCTGAGGCGGGGAATGGATTTGCGAACCCTCCAGGAGCTTTTAGGGCACGCTTCGATAGGAACAACGGAACGCTACACCCATTTCGACATCGAGCTCAGGGACATCTACGACCGATGTCATCCGAGAGCCTGATCCAGTTAACCCCAAAAGGGAGGGACCAACCCATGGACTCGAAACAACCCCAATACGTGAAAGAAGCCCTTTCATGGCTCCGGGAAAGGATTCCATCCCGGCCGCTCGCTGCCGTCATCCTCGGATCCGGCCTCGGCGCTCTGGCCCATCGCCTTGAAGATCCCGTCTCGGTCCCATTCGGGGACATCCCCCATTGGCCTGTTTCGACCGCGCCCGGGCATGCCGCAAAACTTGTATTCGGCCGTCTGGGCGGACAAACCGTCCTTGTCCAGCAGGGCAGGGTCCATTATTACGAGGGATTCTCGATGGACGAAGTAACCTTCTCCACGCGCGTCTACGGGACTTGGGGAATCCCCTTCTACATCCCGACAAACGCTTCCGGCGGCATCCACTATGGGCTGCGCTCCGGCGATCTCGTCCTCATCCAGGATCACATCAACCTCCTCGGCACAAACCCCCTGATCGGCCCAAACGTGGACGATTGGGGTCCCCGCTTTCCGGACATGCTCCACGCCTATGATCCCGAGATGCAGCTTTTGGCAGAGGACGCCGCAAGGGAAAACGGAATCCTGCTCAAGAGAGGAACCTACGTGGCCTTCACCGGTCCATCCTTCGAGACGCCCGCAGAAATCCGTATGGCCCGAATATTGGGTGCCGATGTCGTCGGAATGTCAACCGTACCGGAAGTGATCGTTGCACGTCATATGGGAATGAGGACCTGCGCCGTTTCATGTGTCGCAAACGCAGCCGCGGGAATGACCGGGCAAGTTCTGTCCCACGAAGAGGTCCTTCTTGAAATGGAAAAGGCTTCGAACTCACTCGTTCGCCTTGTCGAGGCTTTGCTGCACAAATTGGAGGATCGCCGTGTTTGATGTGATCCGGTTTATCGAGAAAAAGCGGGACGGCCTGGAGCACACCTCCTTCGAGCTTCAGGAATTCGTCAAAGCGTTCCAGAGCGGGAAAATTCCCGACTACCAATCATCCGCATGGTTGATGGCCGCATTCCTGCGAGGCCTCACACAGAGGGAACTGGAGACCTTCACGCTTGCCCTGGCGACGTCCGGAAGAGTCGTCAGGTTCCCCGCGACGCTCGATTGCGTCGACAAGCACAGCACCGGCGGGGTAGGAGACAAGACCACACTCGCGCTGGTTCCCCTCGTGGCCTCATGCGGTGTGCCGGTGGCGAAGCTTAGCGGAAGGGGACTGGGCTTCACCGGTGGAACGGTGGACAAACTTGAAAGCATCGAGGGCTTCAGGGCCCACCTCACGATGGCCGAGTTCGTGAGTCAGGTCGAGAGGATCGGCTGTGCGATCAGCGGCCATTCGGAAGACCTTGCGCCTGCGGAAAAACGCTTCTACGAACTGCGCGACGTGACGGGAACGGTTCCGTCGGTGCCGCTGATCGCCAGTAGCATCCTGAGCAAGAAAATTGCCGGAGGGGGACGCTCCTTCGTTTTCGACGTGAAAACCGGCAGCGGGGCCTTTATGAGGACACTGGACGAATCCCGCATCCTCGCCCGAGGTCTCGTCGACCTCTCCCGCTCCCTCGGACACAAGAGTCTGGCACTGATTTCCGGAATGGACCAGCCCCTCGGAAGATGGGTCGGCAACGCCGCGGAGGTCAGAGAGGCCATCGCAGTGTTGAAGAACCAGGGGCCGTCCGACACCACCGCCCTTTGCATTTCCCTTGGAGGGGCCATGGTTTTCCTGGCAGGTCACGCAACCACTCCCGCAGAGGGGGAAGCGCTCTGCGCCGAGGCCCTAAAAAACGGAAAGGCCCTGGAACGCTTCCGGACGCTTCTCGAAGCCCAGGGGGGAAAACCNCGCTGCATCGACAACCCGGAGGAGTTCCTGCCGCTTTCTCCTTCAAGAACCCTGATCCGGTCGAACACGCGGGGCAAGATCTCCTCATTCGAAACCAACCGGGTTGGTTCGGCGCTGCGCCAGCTCGGAGGAGGACGTCTACGGAAGGAAGATTCGATCGACCATGGGGTCGCGATCGAGGTCATGGCGAAAATAGGTGAGGAGATTTCCCCCGGGGAGCCTGTCTTCGCGGTTTATCACCGTGGAAAACCGCAAGACGAAACCGCCATCAAGCTTCTCGAAGGAGCTTTTGAGGTTTCGGCGGAAGCTTCTTTTTCTCCCATCGTTCTGGAGGTCATCCAATAAGTTGGAAAACGAAGAATCAAACCGGCAGGATTTCCCCGAACCTCTCGACACGGAGGATCCGAAAATCCAGGAGAAGACCCTTGTCGAGCTGACCCCTCTGATCCTGAAGATTGCCCGCGCGTTGGTTCCCGGCGACGCACGACTCAGGGAGGACCTCGTCCAGGAAGGTTTTCTCAGCCTTATTTTGGCCTCTTCTTCCTACGATCCGGAAAGAGGGCCGTTTGTGGCCTTTGCCCGCCGCTGCGTCCGAAACCGGATGATTTCCTACCTCCGACGGCTGCGGCCATCGCTCTCCCTCGCCGAGGAGGATCTTGAGACGTTCTCGATCGACATTTCCCCCGAGGAGGGAATCGACCTGGGCCTGGCAAGGACGTCGCTCTTCAACCTGCTAAGCCCTTTTGAAGTGATCTGCCTGGAAGCCTATCTCTACACGGGCTCAAACACAGGAGCAGCGGAACTGCTGGGCTGGGAGCCCAAAAAGGTTGAAAACGCCTTGACGCGCATCAAGGGAAAAGCCCGGCTCGTTCGCGAAAACCCCTTTCTCGCCGGCTCGGGAAATCCTTCTGGACAGGAAACGGACCTTTCCCTACAATAGTCAGGCAATCACGGAGGCGAGTGCTGTCTGGTGATGACCCCGGGCTTCAAACCCGGCGGGGGTGGCTTAAAGGCCGCCTCGGTGGGTTCGATTCCCACACGCCTCCGCCATGATCGTAAAGGCGCAGCCTGCAAAAGGGCTGCGCCTTTTTTCAAAGCCGACGCTGTTGTGCTAATCTTGAGCAGAGATCCTCGGTGGAGAGGTGAAAAGGGATGAAGACGTTTTTTTCGGAGAAACACATTGAAGAGCGATTTTCGATGATCCTCAGCGAAATCGAGGACGACGTGAAAAGGCTGGATCTGCCCGACGTGGTCGAAATAGGCCGGCAAAAAAGCATTGAGTCCTTCTATCGACGCTACAGCATCGGGCATATCGAGTTGGACTTACGGCGGATGAAGCTGTCCGAGCTGAAAAAAATCGAGGTCGGCCGCATGGAGAAAAACGGGCGTCCCATCCCAATCTACAAAAGTCACGTGATCCTTTCCATCCCCTACATCGGACCCGAATCCCTGTTCGACTACATCCCCACCCGCACGAACGGAACCGCACCGACGGGAGACCTGGCGGAAGGCAACGTTATCCTTGCCATTCCCATAGAGAACGCGTCGGACCGGGCACGGCGTGAAATCGAGTCCCTGGCTTTCTACACGGAGCAGATCAACCGCGACGCGAAGGAATTCAACGGACAGCTGATGGAAAGCCTGGAGCAGAAACTCGATGACCGACGACGGGATATCGAGCGGGAACATGAGGAATACCAAAAAGTCGAAGCTTTTGTGAAGGAGCACAACAAGTTGAAATGGTCCTGAACCCGGATCTCCGATTCAGGCTCGTCGACATTTCTTGCTGGATTGAAGATTTTGTCTTTCCGGGCAACCCCGCTTTTGTAAAAAACGGCCCTCACAGCCGGGTTCCCGGTGACAACAGGGAGTTTGTCTATGACCTCTCTCTTTGTACGCAATCCGGCACCCATATCCAGGGACCTCATTATTTTCTTGAAGAAGGGCAAACGATCGACCTTATCCCGCTTTGGAATTTCGAAGGTCCCTGCGTGATCGTCGACCTCGAAAAGAGGGGAGTGGACACAACGGCGGAAGACCTGCAAAACCTGGTCTTTCCTGACGAGCGTCGGTTGCCCGTCCTGATCCTCCGAACCGGACACATGGAGGAGGTCCTCTCCTCGGGGCTTCTTGACCCTTCCAGACGACCCGGACTTTCCCTTGATGCGGCCTCTTTTCTGACCGACCAGACTTCCTTCCGCATGATCGGGATCGACTCCGTCGGACTCGAGTCAAGAAGGACGAAAAATTTCGAGGTCAATCTGCACCTTTGTCGGCATGGGATGCTTCTTCTCGAAGGACTGGTCAACCTGCACTCGGTCAGAAGCCGCCACGCCTTCATTCACGCTTACCCGCTGAAGGCCCGGGGAGTGGAGGGAACCCCCTGCAGAGCGGTCATTCGTGAGCCTGAAGATGGAAAGGATGATCACGGGATTGCCTTGGGAATCCGATCAGAAAAGGAGTGAGAGAGCGATGTTCCTTTACCTCGTCCGCCATGGAGAAGCCGTCGACGAAGCGGAGGACCCGGAAAGACCGCTTTCCGCAAGGGGGATACAGGAAGTGTCCTTGACAGGTCAGTTTCTCAAGTCCATCAACGCCAGGCCGAAATCCTTCCTCTGCAGCGAAAAGCTCCGATCCAGGCAAACCGCCCAAAGGATTATCGATGTGATGGGATTCTCCGAGAAGATCGAACAAAGGAAGGGCCTTTCTCCAAAGGATGCCCCTGAAAACCTTCTCGATGAGCTCGCCCTTCGATCCGAGGACCTGCTGATCGCGGGGCACTCCCCATTCCTTCCCAAGCTCGCGGCTCTTCTTCTCTGCGGCCGAGCCGATGCCGATGCGTTCCCGATAGCTTCCGGAGGAATCATCCGGCTGGAAAGAGAGGGACGGGGCGCCTGGAGGCTTTCTCTTGCCATCTCTCCGGCCGAGATTCTTGAATCCCTTTAGCCTCAAAGTTCATGATCCGGCCAGTCGGACGGCCAGGCGACTGCATCGCTGTTGAACCCGATCGTTCTTTACGGCAATCGCAAGGGCCTTTTTGGTTCCCACGATGACGGCGAAACGCCGGGCCCTTGTCAGGGCAGTGTAAAGGAGATTTCTCTGCAGCATGAGGTAGTGCTGGGTCGTGAAAGGAATCACCGCTGCAGGATACTCGGATCCCTGCGATTTGTGGACGGTGATCGCATAGGCCGGAACCACCTGGTCAAGGTCCGCAAACGGGTAGGGGACCACTCTGCCTTCGAAGGCGATCGCCATGACCTCTTCATTTTCGTCGATTCCCAGGACCCGGCCGATGTCTCCGTTGAAAACATCCTTCTCGTAGTCGTTCTTGATCTGCATGACCCGATCCCCGATTCTGAAGAGCCTTCCTCCGCGGTGCAAACATGGCGAATCACCGTTGAGGGCGGACTGGAGCCGTTCGTTGAGGGCGACCGCTCCCGCTTCCCCTCTGTGCATCGGGCAGAGAACCTGGATGTCCTCCATCGGATCGAGACCGAAAGAATCCGGCAACGTGCGCTTTACGAGCTCGCAAACCTTCTGGGCGACCTTTTCGGGATCCTCTTCCGCGATGAAACGGAACCCCCCGCGAGCCGTTCCTTCTCCTGAGACCAGCGGCATCATCCCGTTTTTGATCCGGTGGGCGTTGACAACAATGAGGCTTTCCCTGCTCTGGCGGAAAATTTCATTCAACTCGACAACGGGAATGACTCCGGAATCGATGCACTCTCTCAGGACGTTGCCTGGGCCCACTGAGGGAAGCTGCTCGGCGTCCCCGACCAGGATGAGGGAAGCTCCGTGCGGGACCGCCTCCAGAAGAGATGCGGCCATCTGCATATCGAGCATCGAGACCTCGTCGACAACCAGAAGATCACAATCGAGAGGGTTTCCCGCATTTCGAGAGAAAGCCCCATCCTGGACCCTGTACTCGAGCAGCCGGTGCACCGTTCGGGCTTTCTGCCCGGTCGTTTCCTGCAAGCGCTTGGCCGCACGCCCGGTCGGCGCGGCAAGGGCGATCTTTCCACCCAGGCGCTCATGGAGCTTGAGTATGGCGTTGACAAGTGTCGTTTTCCCTGTCCCCGGGCCTCCCGTGATGATGAGGACTCTTTTCTCGACTGAAAGGCGCAGGGCATCGACCTGCCTGGAGGAAAGGCGGAAGGGAAGTCGGTTCAAAAACTCGTCAAGATCACGCGGAAAGGCTTTTCGGGGCGCAAGGGAAAAGAGAAGGGCCTTCAGCCGATAGGCAACCTGGCATTCGGCCTTGTACGATGAGGCAAGGTAAACAGCCTCTTCCCCCTCACGCTCTTCCAGGACAAGATCCTTTCGGGCGATGCCTCTTGAAACCGCTTCGCGAAGGGGCTCCGCATCGGAAGCCAGAAGGCTTGAGGCGCTGGAAACCAGTCGGGGCAGGGGAGAGTAGAGATGCCCCGCTTCGGAAAGCGTCCGGAGGGTGTGAAGGATTCCGGCATCACTTCGCTCCGGGGAATTCGGCTTGAACCCCATCTGCGCGGCGATCCGATCAGCGGTGAGAAAACCGATGCCCCATACCTCTTCGGCAAGTCGATAGGGATTTTCACGGATTCGCTCGACGGTCCGGTCACCATAGCGACGCTGGATCTTCTCCGCAAGCCCTGAACCCACCCCTACGGAATAGAGGAAAAGCAGAGTTTCCCGGGCGAGACTGCGGGCTTTCCATCCGGCTATAATCACATCGAGACGGCTCTTGCCGATTCCACTGACCTCTGAAAGCTTTTCCGGCTCACGGTCCAGCACTTCAAGAGCCTTGTCGCCGAAAGCCTGGACAATTTTTCTTGCTGTTGCCGGCCCAACACCGGGAATCGAACCGCTTCCGAGATATCGTTCGATCCCGGCCGCGCTGACGGGAACCGATGGAACGCAGGAACGAACCTGGAACTGCCTGCCGAAACGAGGGTGAACCACCCATTCCCCAGAGAGGGAAAGGGCTTCTCCGACCGAAGCGAGGGGCAGGATCCCCACGGCAGTGACCAGACGGTCCAAACCGGACACCTTGAGGCGGATGACACTGTACCCCGTTTGGTCGTCACGGTAGGTGACCCGTTCGATTTCTCCCCGCAGGCTGACGTTCTCGCTGGAATTCCCGGACATGGGGCCATTTTCGCACCCAGCTTGCGCCAGAACAAGAGAGAAGGGGAAACGAATGCCGGAAGTCGTTTTTCACGGAAACCTCGCCGAGCTTGTCCCGTGCAGGGCAAAAACCCCTCCCCGCAGGGCTTTCCCGCGCGCTGTGAAGGATCTGCTCGAAACCCTTGGGATCCCCCATACCGAGATCGGAAAGATCATGATCAATAGCCGGGAATCCGACCCCTTTTCTCCCGTGAATTTCGAAGACCGGGTTGAAGTTTTCCCCCACACGCTTCCCCGCCCCTCCCCGTGGGGGCAGACCGGCCTGCCTTCCTCCGTGACGGGGATCGCTTTCTTTGCGGACAACAACGTGGCCGGAGCGGGAAAACTCCTCCGGCTCATCGGGTTCGACACGGCCATGGAACCGGGACTAAACGACAAGGGCATTGCCGAAAGGGCGAATGAGGAAAAGCGGGTTGTCCTTTCCCGGGACAGAAACCTGCTCAAGCGCCGGCTCGTGCTTTTCGGATGTCTCGTCCGAAGCAATGTTCCGTGGAAACAAGCTGCGGAAATCGTCCTTCAATACGACCTGGCCCGATTTTCCGCCCCTTTCTCCCGCTGTGTTCCATGCAACACTCTTCTTGTTCCCGTGGGAAAGGAAAAGGTCATGGACCGACTACCGCCCATGACCCGTCTTCACTATGACTCCTTCAACATTTGCCCGTCCTGCGGTCGGATATACTGGAGGGGTTCCCATATCGACCGCATACTCGCCAGGCTTGAACCAATCCTCGGCAACTACCAGGCTTCCGAGTAGAGACTCTGTGCGTCTTCCCTCGTAACCGTGCGCGGGTTGTTCTCAAGAAGGCGGACCTCCCGCATCGCGGCTTCGGCCATGAGACCGACAGCCTCCCTCGGCACCCCGAGGTCCCTCAGGCGGGTCTTCACGCCGACCGTCTCCGTCAGATCCTTCACGACCTGCAGGAAGGATTCGGTCGAATCCTGCGGATCACTCGGGTTCGCAACCCCGAAAGCCATTGCCAGCCTGGCGAACCGATCGGCACAAACCGGCAGGTTGAACTCCAGAACCGGCCGGAGCATGACGGCATTCGCCGCGCCGTGCGGAACGTGGAACTGTCCTCCGAGGGGGTAGGCGAGGGCATGCACCGCTGCCGTTCCCGCCATGGAAAAAGCCAGCCCCGCGGTAAGGCTGCCCAGGGACATGCCTTCCCTCGCTTCAAGATCGCCCCCGAAACGGACCGCTCTCGAAAGATTTTTTGAGATGTTCTCGCAAGCCATCAGGGAAAGGTTCTGGCTCAGCGGGTTTGCCTTGATCGACAAAAAGGACTCGATACCGTGGATCAGAGCATCCACGCCCGTGTTGGCGGTAATTTGCGGGGGAAGGTCCAGCGTCAGGGCGGGATCTACGATTGCAGCATCGGGAATCAGGCATCGGCTTGCGATTCCCCGCTTCATTCCCTGGTCGGGGAAAGAGAGAACGGCGACCGGGGAAACCTCCGATCCGCTCCCCGAGGTGGTCGGCACCATGATTGTCGGAAGGCCTTTCGCCGGGACCCGGTCGTTTCCCGCCAAATCCTCGACCTGCAGCTCATGCACGGCGAGAACGGCGGCAAGTTTCGTGAAATCCATCGTGCTGCCGCCGCCAAACCCGATCAAAAGGTCGTACCTCTCCCTCCGAATATTGTCGACTGCTTCCGCCAGCATCTCCGCCGGGGGTTCGGGGCAGATGCGGTCGTAAACCCCGAACTCCAGGCCGGCTCTCTCCATCGGTCGCCGCAACTCTTCCAGAAGAGGCGAATTCCCGACGCTTTGACCCGTCAGAACCAGCGGCCGACGGCATCCCAACCGGATTGCCTGCTCGGCGACCGTTGCGACCGAACCGCTCCCGAAATGCACCGTCGTTGGCGCATTGAAAACGAAACCTTTCATCTTCGGCCCCTCCCGACGCTAGGCGTCGTCCTCGTCCGCCGCAGTCCGACGCGCGGCCTTCTTGCGGGCATCGTGGTTCAGAATGGTTTTCCTGACTCGGACCGAAAGTGGCGTGACTTCAACGAGTTCATCCTCGGCAATCCACTCCAGGGCCGTGTCGAGGGTCAGTCTCCGCGGAACGTCGAGGATGACCGTGTTGTCCTTGGTGGCCGAACGATGATTGGTCACGTGTTTTTTCTTGGTGGGATTGCAGGGCAGATCATTGGTCCGGGAATGTTCCCCCACGACCATCCCCTCGTAAACCCGTTCCATCGGGGAAATGAAGAGCGTTCCCCTTTCCTGCAGGTTTTCCAGCTGGTAGCTCGTCGCCTCACCGGTATCCATGCTGACGAGAGAGCCGCGGTTCCTGCCCGTGACCTCGCCTCTCCAGAGGTCGTAACCGATAAACCGCGAAGACATGATCCCCAGACCGCGGGTGTCGGTCAAAAACTCGTTGCGGTACCCGATCAGCCCACGCGTGGGAATGTTGAATTCGAGACGGAGAAGGCCCGTTCCGAGGTTCTGCACGCTCGTGAATTCGCCCTTTCGTTTCGAAACCTTTTCGATCACGACCCCCTGGTGCTCCTCGGGAACGTCGATGATCAGCTGTTCGATCGGTTCCAGCAGGTTCCCTTCCTCATCCCTGTCCGTGATGACCTCCGGCCTTGAAACGCAGAATTCCATTCCTTCCCGGCGCATTTCCTCGATCAGGATGGCTAGGTGCAGCTCCCCGCGCCCGGAGACCTTGATCCCGTCGGGACGGCCAAGGTCCTCCACCCGCAGGGCCACGTTGACCCTGGCCTCCCTCATCAGGCGGTCTCGGATCTGCCGCAGTGTGACGGCGCGACCCTCCTTTCCCGAAAAGGGGCCCGTATTCACAAGAAAGAACATGGACACGGTCGGTTCCTCGATCGTCAGCGGCGGCAGAACAATTTCGGGGGTTTCGGCGGAAGCCAGGGTATCTCCGATCTGGATCTCCTCAGGGCCCGCTATCCAGACCACGTCCCCGGCCCCGACCTCTTCGGCTTCGACAAGCTGCAGGCCGTGGGAAACCCAGAGATGGGTCACCTTCGCGCTTTCTTTCCCGCAAATCTCCCAGCTTTTATGATCGTGCCCCTTCCAGGAGGTGCCGGTCCGAAGGATGGGATCTCCCGTCCTCACCCGGCCCTGCAAAACCTTACCGCAGCCGATCCGGCCGATGTAGTCGTTCCAGGCCAGCGTCGTGGCTTGCAGGAGGAAGGGTTTTTCCGGATCACCCGACGGAGGGGAGACCTTCTCGACGATCGTTTCGAAGAGGGCCTCCATCCCCGTGTGCTCATCGCGTTCCAGGTCACGAACAAACCACCCATGGAGCCCCGATCCGTAAAGGACGGGAAAATCGGCCTGCTCCTCGGTCGCACCGAGTTCGAAAAAGAGATCGAAGGTCGCATTGAGGGCATTGGGGACCGAGGCATTCGGCCTGTCCACCTTGTTGACCACGACAATCGGCTTCAAACCCGCTTTCAGGGCCCGCATGAGGACGTAGCGGGTCTGGGGCATCGGACCCTCGTTCGCATCGACGAGGAGAAGAACGGAATCCACCATTGACAGGACCCTTTCGACTTCTCCGGAAAAATCCGCGTGCCCCGGAGTGTCGATGATGTTGATCAGCGTGTCCTTCCATTCCACCGAGCAATGCTTGGCCCGAATCGTGATGCCCCTTTCTCTTTCGAGTTCATTGTTGTCCATAACCCGTTCTTCGACCTTCGCGTTTTCGCGGAAAACACGTGCCGCCCGGAAAACCGAATCGAGCAGAGTGGTTTTTCCGTGGTCGATATGGGCAATGATGGCGACGTTGCGGATTTTCTTGATGTCTCTCATGGGACAGATCCTTCCAGAATGGAATATTTTCACTCCGGCCGAAACCGGACAAAGGTACATTATACTTGCAAGCGCGCAAAAAAAAAGCCGGGAGCCCCGGCAAAAACGAAAACTCCCGGGCAATCCCGCTAAGCCAAGAGTTGCGACAGGATCTCACCCCGGCTCGAGGCAAGTTTCGAAGCCAAAAGAGCGACGTACTTCCCCTGGAACCGGGCCCCCGCCAGATCCGTTTCTCCCGGAAAACGCTCTCCGCGCGTCCCGGCGATTGTCGTTGCCCCGTAGGGGCTTCCCCCTACGATGCCCTCATTGTTGGTCTGGCCCTGAAAAGCATAGGGGAGTCCGGCGATAAGCATTCCATGGTGGAGGAGTGTCACCTGGAAACTGAGAAGAGTCGATTCCTGCCCGCCATGTTGGGTCCCCGTGCTTGTAAAAACCCCGCCGACCTTCCCGACGAGAGCACCCTGCGTCCAAAGCCCCCNCGTCGCATCGAGAAAGGCCCGCATCTGCGCCGCCATATTGCCGAAGCGCGTCGGCGTTCCGAAAATGACCGCATCGGCGTCGGCCAGATCGGAAACCTTTGCCACAGGAATTCCTTCAAAAGCCTTCTGCGCCTCCAGGGCTCCCATCTTCTCAAGGACTTCCTTCGGCAAAGTCTCGGGGACACGCTTCAACACGACTTCGGCGCCTGGAACTTCACGTGCTCCCGATGCCACCGCTTCCGCCATCCGGAACACGTGACCGTAGGTCGAATAAAATAGGACAAGAATTTTCATTTTCTACCCCCCCTATACACTTATTTACGCTTCTCTTTCGCTAATCATACCATGAGCGCGCTAAACAAAAAAAGGAGGCTCTCCGAAGAGAGCCTCCCGGTTTCCCGGTTGCTTCCGCCGGTTTAAATCTGCCGCTTCCAGCGAGTTCCCTGGGAGGTGTCCTCCAGGATCACGCCATGTTCGAGAAGCTCCGACCTGATCGCGTCTGCGAGCTTGAAATCCTTGTTCTTTTTCGCTGCGGCCCTTTCGGAAACCCGGCTCTCGATTTCCTCGTCCGAAGGCCCCGATTCGCTTTCCTTCCCGATGCCCAGCACTCCCAGGATCTCATCCGTCCTCTTCAGGAAATCTTCCGCTTCTCCGAGGGTGTCCGGCCCCAAAGCCGGGCTTTCCCTAAGGGCGCTGTTGATCGCCTTCACCGCCTCAAAAACCGCACCCAAAGCCCCTGCGGTATTGAGGTCGTCCTCCATCTCCTCGCGGAATCGATCCCTGAGTCGCCCAATTTCATTCACAAGACCATGCGGACCTCCATCGGCCTTTTCGATCGGTGCTGCTTTCGCTTCCTCCAAGGCGGTCCAGCAGTTTCGAAGCCGCTCAACCGCTGCGGTTGCCTGCCGCAGGGAATCGTCGGAAAAGTTTATCGGGGAGCGGTAGTGGGCGCTTAGCATGAACAGTCGGATTGCAAGAGGCGAAAATCTTTTCCGCATCTCCCGAGCCGTCAGGAAATTCCCTAGGGATTTCGACATTTTCTCGTTGTCCATGAGCAGATATCCGTTGTGAACCCACGTACGGATGAAAGGCTTGCCCGTGGCCGCTTCCGCTTGAGCAATCTCGTTTTCGTGGTGGGGAAAGATGAGGTCGCTTCCTCCTGCATGGATGTCGGCGGTCTCACCCAGGTATTTCGTCGCCATCGCGCTGCATTCGATGTGCCAGCCGGGCCTGCCCGGTCCCCATGGACTTTCCCAGAAGGGTTCGCCCTCTTTTCTGGCCTTCCACAAGGCAAAATCGAGAGGATGCCTTTTCCTCTCGTCGACATCGATCCTTGCTCCCGACTGGAGTTCTTCGAGGGACTGTTTTGAAAGCTTTCCGTACTCCGGGAACGTGGAGACCTCGAAATACACGGTGCCTTCCGAGACGTAGGCATGGCCGCTTTCAATAAGTTTTTCCACCATGGTGATGATCTCGGGGATATGTTCCGTCGCCTTCGGGTTTACCGTCGCGCGGTGTATCCCCAGGGCATCCGCATCCTCATAGTAAGCGGCGATAAACCGGTCCGCCAGTTCCGGAACGGTGATCCCAAGATCCCGGGCCCGGTTGATCATCTTGTCGTCAATGTCGGTGAAGTTCTGTACATAGGTGACTTCCAGGCCGGTCGATTCCATATATCGGCGCATGACATCGAAGACAATGAAAGGACGGGCATTGCCGATGTGGAAAAAATCGTAGACCGTGGGACCGCAGACATAGAAACGGACTTCACCGGGAACGAGGGGTTCGAATTCCTCTTTCCTCCGGGTTAGGTCGTTGTAGAGCTTCACGGCCAAGCACCTCCGATTCGTTGACTTGTTGGAGCTATCCTATACTATGCGGAGAGGGTTTTCCATACTGGTAGAGGACAAAGAGGGAATAAACCGGAGGAGCGAGTTGCCGAGCGAAATCCTGAAGGAAAAGATCAAGAATCTCCCCCTGCGCCCGGGTGTTTACCTGATGCATGATGCCCAAGGCCGGGTCATCTACGTGGGAAAGGCCAAGATCCTGAAAAAGAGAGTTTCATCCTATTTCCGGCACGGGGGGTTCGCCAGCCCGCGCCTGAGAAAGCTTGTGGCCTCGGTTTTCGACTTGTCCTTCATCCGCACGGAGTCCGAAGCTGAAGCCCTGATCGTCGAATCCAGGCTGATCAAGCGGTACCAACCGTTCTTCAACGTCGACCTCAAAATGGGAGAGCGGTATCCTTGGATCAAGCTGACCCGGGAACGTTTCCCGCGCATCGAAATCACTCGCCACAAGGCGGATGACGGCGCTTCCTATTTCGGCCCCTTTACCCGCGTATTCGAGTTGCGCCAGCTGCTCCGCCTGGTCGAGCGCCATTTTCCTCTTCGGACCTGCCGATCACCTGAACCGACCTCTCCCGTCCCGGGCAGGCCCTGCGTCAGATATGCCCTCATGCGCTGTCTGGCCCCCTGCGTGGAAGACCGCACGGAAAGCCGCTATGGTGAGATTGTGGCCGATCTTTCCCTCCTTCTTTGCGGAAACGTGACTCGCCTCGTTGAACGGCTCAGGCGCAGAATGGAAGAGGCTGCACGGGGACTTCGCTTCGAAGAGGCCGCTCGCCTAAGGGACACGATCCGGGCGATCTGGCGTTATACGCGCCAGAAACGGAACCGAGTCCTGCCGGATGACCTCGACAAGGATACATGGGAAGCCTTCCTCCGGCTTCAATCCCTCCTCGGGTTGCCTTCCGTGCCCTGGCGGATCGATTCCTTCGACATCTCCCACTTCTCTGGTAAGGAGACTTACGGAGTGGTCGTCGTTTTCGAGCAGGGGATCCCCAATCCCTCCCTTTACCGCAAGTTCTCCATCAGGGATGTCGAAGGGATCGACGACTTCCGCTCGATCCGGGAAACCCTGAGGCGCCGATACAGCCGATCTCTGAAGGGGGACGATCCTCTTCCTCAGCTGATCGTGATCGACGGCGGAGCCCAACAGCTCCGTTTTGCCGAGTCGGCACTCCGGGACCTCGGGCTTGAAGGAATTCCCGTCGTTGCGCTGGCAAAACAGGAAGAAGCGGTATACACTCTTTTTGAAGAGCGCCCTTTGACNCCCCAAAGGGAAGACCCGGCTTTGCAGCTTCTGCAAAGGTTGAGGGACGAAGCTCACCGGTTTGCCGTTTCGGCCCATACTCGAGGTCGCGACAACCGAAACCGGCGATCGATCCTGGAGGAAATNCCCGGGGTGGGCAAAAAACGATCAGCGGCCCTACTGGCAAAATTCGGCAGTATCCAGCGGATTGCCGAGGCCAATCCTGAAGAAGTGGTTTCTTCGCTTCCCGGGATCGGGCTGGAATTGGCCCAACGAATCCATGAACACCTGGAAGGAGTAACCGGATGACGGAAAACGACAGGGCCACCGACGAACGGTATATGCGGATGGCCATCAGCCTGGCCGAAAGGGGTACGGGTTGCGTAAGCCCCAATCCACGGGTTGGCTGCGTCCTCGTAAAAGACGGCTCGGTCGTGGGATGGGGCTACCATAAGCGGTACGGCGGCCCCCATGCGGAGGTGGAAGCGCTACGCATGGCGGGAAGCAGAGCAGAAGGGGCGACGGCCTACGTCAACCTGGAACCTTGTTCGCATCACGGGAAAACCCCTCCCTGCGCCCCCCAGCTTGCCTCTGCGGGAATCGTCCGCGTCGTGTCCGGAATGAGGGACCCCAACCCCAAGGTCAACGGGTCCGGGCTCTCCTGCCTGGAAAGAGCGGGAGTCCAGGCGATATCGGGAGTGCTGGAAGAGGATTGCAAATGGCTTAACCGGGGTTTCATCAGAACGATGACGCTCAACCGCCCGTGGGTTACCGTGAAGGCCGCGATGAGCCTAGACGGGGATATCGCGCTTGCCAGCGGCGAGAGCAAGTGGATCAGCGGACCCCTTTCCAGAAGCAAGGCCCATCTCCTTCGATCGGAGCACGACGCGGTCCTGGTCGGAGTAGGAACGATCCTGACTGATGATCCCGAGCTGACCGTCCGCCTCGTGGAAGGCAAATCACCGTTGCGGGTCGTCCTTGACAGCAATCTTCGCACCCCGCCGTCCGCCAAAGTCGTGGGGGATGGTCGATGCCTGTTCCTGGCAGGCGCCGACGCACCTGAGGATAGGGCCACGGCCCTGGAAAACCGNGGAGCGAAGATCCTGCGCTTGCCCCAAACCGGAGAAGCGGGACGCCCCTCGATTGAACAGGTTCTTTCCGCCCTCGTCGCCGAGGGAATCTCGATGCTCCTCGTCGAGGGAGGGAGTTCGGTAATCAGCACGCTGATCAAGGCCCATGCAGTCGACGAATATTCTCTTTTTGTCGCTCCTGTTCTGTTGGGCCGCGGACTCCAGCTNGGCGGGGAACTTTCGCTCGCTCATATGGGAGAAGCGGTTTCCCTCTCGCCTGCTAGAATAAAACAAGTAGAAGGGGATCTTTGGCTGGAGGTCAATCCGAAATGTTCACCGGCCTTGTAGAGGAAATCGGAACCGTTCTGAACCTGACCCCGGGAAGGGACGTGACCGTTCTCGAGATCAGGGCTCCGGGGATTTCCCCTCCCTCGCGAGGGGACAGTCCGTGGCCGTGATGGGGGCATGCCTGACCGTCACCGGCCCGGGCAGAAACACCTTTCTTGCCGAAATGATGGAGGAAACGGTCAACAGGACGAAACTGGGACGCCTCAAGCCCGGTGATCCCGTAAACCTGGAAAGAGCCCTGCCGCTGGGGGGACGCCTAGACGGCCATCTGGTGACCGGGCACATCGACGGACTGTGCACGGTGACTAGGATAGAAGGGTCGGGAAGGACTCGCCTGCTAAGCCTCACCGCGGAAAAGCAGCTCGTTTCCCTGATTGTCCCGAAAGGCTCGGTGGCACTTGACGGAGTCAGCCTGACCGTTATCGACGCCGAACCCGGCAGAGGATTTTTCTCCGTCGGCCTGATACCGGAAACCATGGGCAATACAACACTCGGAGGCCTTTCCGAAGGAAAATCCGTCAACCTGGAAACCGACCTCATTGCAAAATACGTCCGACGCTTCCTGTCGTTCGGCGGAAAAGAAAACCAGGAAACCCCACCCGGAGGAGAGATCTCCTGGGATACGCTCCGCAAGGGCGGCTGGATCTAGTTGCATAATCAAGGAGGCTTTCTTTCGTGATCTGCAAACCAGAAGGATGCGTGTTTCACCCGATCGAGGATGCCCTTGAGGATATCCGGCACGGCAAAATGGTGATCGTCGTTGACGACGAGGACAGGGAGAACGANGGGGACCTCGTGATGGCCGCTGAACTCGCCCGCCCCGAAGATATCAATTTCATGGTGACCCATGCCCGTGGACTCCTTTGCGTTCCCGTCACAACCGAACAGGCCCGTCGCCTGAAGCTTGATCTGATGGTGAAGGAAAGCTCTGATCCTCAGGGAACGGCCTTTACCGTCAGCGTTGACGCGAAAGAAGGAACGACAACCGGAATCAGCGCAGCGGAAAGGGCGCTCACGGCACGAGTCCTGGCCGATCCCGAATCCAAACCGGAGGACCTGAGGCGACCCGGGCATATCTTTCCACTGGCCGCAAAAAAGGGAGGCGTGCTCAAACGCGCGGGGCACACCGAAGCTGCGGTCGATATGGCCCGTATGGCCGGTTTGAACCCGTCGGGCGCCATCTGCGAAATCATGAACGATGACGGGTCCATGGCCCGTTTGCCGCAGTTGCTGGAGTTTGCGGATCGGCACGACCTTCGGATCGTTTCGATCGAGGAACTCATCCGCTATCGCCACATGCGGGACAAGCTCGTGGAGAGGGTCGCCAGCGTACGGCTGCCGACCCCTTACGGGGAGTTCCTCGCTCATGCCTACCATTTTGTCCTCGACGAGAACGAGGATATGCTTCACATCGCCCTCGTCATGGGCGATGTCGTGGGTGGGGAAAACATTCTGGTCCGAGTCCACTCCGAGTGCTTTACCGGAGATGTCCTCGGATCACTGCGGTGCGACTGCGGACCTCAGCTCCACAAGGCGATGGAAATCGTCAAGACCGAGGGCCGGGGCGTCATCCTTTACATGAGGCAGGAGGGAAGGGGAATCGGACTCTTCCACAAGCTGAAGGCCTACGAACTCCAGGAAAAGGGGCTCGACACCGTGGAAGCGAACGTCGCCCTCGGTTATGATCCGGACTTGAGGGATTACGGTGTCGGAGCGCAGATCCTGGCGGACCTGGGGCTCAAGAGCATCCGGATCCTCACGAACAATCCGAGGAAGATAGTCGGACTTCAGGGGTACGGACTAAAAATCACCGAACGGGTTCCCCTGGAGGTTGAAGTGAACCCCTTCAACGCTTTCTACCTCCATGCCAAACAGGAAAAAATGGGACACCTCCTTCACGTCGAAGAACCCCCGGCTGAATCCGCCGGGGAATAAGTGACNCGCATTAAGAGGGGAGAGAAAAACAGCATGCAGACTTTCCAAGGGAAACTGATCGGGTCCGGCCTTCGCTTCGCGCTCGTCATCTCCCGCTTCAACGAACTCATCTCAGGAAAACTTCTGGAGGGAGCGAAGGATGCGCTTGTGCGGCACGGAGTCAAGGGACAGGATATCGACGTTTACTGGGTCCCTGGCGCCTGGGAAACCCCTCTCGCGGTCAAGGAAATCGCNCCTTGGGGACGATACGATGCGATTGTCGCGCTTGGAGCCGTCATCCGTGGCGATACGCCGCATTTCGACTACGTGGCCGGCGAGGTCTCCAAGGGGTTGGCTCTGATCTCCCTCGACCAGCGGGTCCCGGTTGCCTTCGGAGTCCTGACGACGGACAACCTCGAACAGGCTCTCCTGCGCGCCGGCAGCAAGGCCGGGAACAAGGGGAGCGACGCAGCCCTCGCAGCCCTTGAAATGGCGGATCTCCTCAGGGAAATCCGGCATGCGGGGAGGCGTGATCATGCTGGATCCGAAACTGGTCCGCGAAAACCCGGAATCCATCCGCAGGATGCTGGAAAATAGGCGATCATCCTGGCCCATCGACGAAGCGCTGGGACTCGACGGACGCAGGAGAGAGCTTCTCAACGAGGTTGAAAGCCTCAAGGCCATGCGGAACGAGGGATCGCGGAAAGTTGCGGCCCTGAAGAAGGACGATCCGGATAAGGTTGCGCTGATGGAGGAGTTGCGCAATGCGGGAGCCCGCGTCAAAGCCCTAGACGCGGACCTTGCGGGAGTCGAGGCCCGATTCGAGGAATTGCTTCTCCAGCTCCCCAACATGCCTCACTCTTCGGTTCCGATCGGAGCGGACGAAAACGACAACCCGGAAATCCGGCGCTGGGGAAGGCCGCCTGTTTTCCCCTTTACACCCCGCCCCCACTGGGAGATCGGTGAAGCGCTCGGCATCATGGATTTCGACCGCGGGGCCCGGCTCGCCCAGGCCCGCTTCACGGTGTTGAAGGGAGCGGGAGCCAGGCTGGAAAGGGCCCTCCTCAACTTCATGCTCGACCTCCATACCCGTGAACACGGGTACGAGGAAATTGAACCTCCCTTTATGGTGAATTCCGCGACCATGAGGGGGACAGGGCAACTTCCCAAGTTTTCCGAAGAACTCTACCGATGCGAGGGGGATGACCTCTGGCTGATCCCGACCGCCGAGGTCCCGCTGACTAACCTTCGGGCAGGGGAGATTCTCAAGGAGGATGATCTGCCCCTCAACATGACCGCCTATACGCCCTGCTTCAGGCGCGAAGCCGGCAGCTACGGACGCGACGTTCGCGGCATGCTGCGTCAGCACCAGTTCGACAAGGTCGAAATGGTCAAGATCGTCCATCCTGATTCAAGCTACGAGGAACTCGAAAGGCTGACGAACAACGCGGAACGGGTTCTCCAGATTCTGGGCTTGCCGTACCGGGTTATATGCCTCTGTACGGGCGACATGGGGTTTGCGTCAAGCAAGACTTACGACATCGAGGTTTGGCTTCCTTCACAGGACAAGTACAGGGAAATCAGCTCCTGCAGCAACTGCGAGGATTTCCAGGCAAGGCGGATGAACACTCGTTTCCGCTCGAACGACACCGGGAAAACCCGCTTCGTCCACACCTTGAACGGCTCGGGCATCGCCATCGGACGCTGCCTGATCGCCGTGCTGGAGAACTACCAGCGCGAGGACGGTTCGGTCACGATCCCCGGACCGCTCGTGCCCTACATGGGCGGCATCGAAGAAATCCGCTGAAGAGGATCGGGTTCCCCTGTGCTTTTTTGAGGAACCCGATCCCGTTTTCTTCTCCGTTTCCCCCAACTATGATAGAATATCGATGAATTCAGCCCCAGAGGGGTTTATATTTGTGTGCAGTGAAGGAGGAAATTCATGTCTCCGGTCGTAGTTCAGTGGGACATCCTTTACCAGGTCGCCCTGATCGGGATCGTGTGCATCGCCTCCCAGCGCGTGTTGCGGCGGTTCCTCGAGCGGGACCAGTACGACTACATGAAAGACATCCTTTTCGTTGCGTGCTGGCTCGTTTTCGGCCTGGTTTCGGAAAGCGCCACGATCCGCCTTATCGTTGCGGCAGGTTGCGGAGCGTGCCTCATCGGCGTTTGCCAGCGAACCTACCGGAACCGCGACCTCCGATGGGCTTACCTCGCCCTTGGAGGGGTCATCGCCCTGTTCGGCCCCAGGATTTTCTTCATCGGACTTCCCGAGGGTCGCTATCTTTACCTGTCNCCCCTTGTTTCCGTCGTCGTCACCTCCCTATGGATGGGGCTTTTTCCCCTCCTCATGCAGGAACTCGACCAGGTTCCCGGCCTCGCGGGCTATCTTCTCGCCACCTGTTGGAGCTTGGTCCTTCTTGTCAGTTTTCCGGCCACCCACGCCTTTTCCGAATCCTTCTACCTCGGTGTAGCCGCCCTCCTTTTCCTGGCAATCTTCTGGAGCCGCCACGGCCAGGTTTACCGAAGACTGGGTGAACCGCTGACCGCAATGTGGGGGATGCTTGCCGCCTGCTCATCGACGATCGGCGTCAGCAAGGGAGTCGCCTTCACGACCCTGATGATTCTCCCGATCGGCCTTTTCGCATTGCCGATCATGGAGTTCTCTCTGCAAATCGTCAGCAGGGCAATGACAAACTCCCCTCAGGGGAGCGTGTCCCTTTACCGCAAGCTTGTCGACCGGGGGCTGGACCATCCGACCGCCGTCCGTTTCGTAGCCGGAATCTGCTCTTCCTTTGCCCTCGCGATTGCCCTGGCTCAGATGGACCTTGACCTGCCCGCCGCCATCACGGCAATCGGCGCGTTTGCCCTCTTCGTCTTCCCCGCCCTCCGGAAAATCCTTTCTCCCACGGACAGGGAAAGCGGCAGGAATCCCTCTCTATGGGGAATCCGGGTCGATAACGTCTCGCTGAATTTTGCTCTTTCAAAGGTCAAATCGTGGATTGCCTTCGGCAACCGGGGCTACGTCATCGTTACTCCTGATGCGCTGGCAGCACTCCGGAGCCGGTACGACAGGGGATACCGTACGATGGCGCGCGAAGCGGATCTCGTCCTGCCGGACGGCATGGGACTCATCCAGGCACTCAAGATCCTTGGCTCACCCGTTCAGCAGCGGATACCCGGGGTCGAGTTCGTGGAACAACTCTGCAGGCTTTCCGCTTCCGAGCAATGCCCGGTCTATTTCCTCGGTGCGAAGGAAGGTGTCGCGAAGTCAGCGGCTGAAAAGCTTTCCGAAAAGTATCCGGGAATGGTCGTTGCCGGCTCCCGCCATGGTTATTTCCGACGGGAAGAGGAAGAGGAGGTTTGCCGCGAGATCCGCGAGGCGGGAACACGCATTCTTTTCGTCGGGCTGGGCGTCCCTCACCAGGAAATGTTCATTCACAGGAATCTTGCATCCATGGGACATGTGGTTGCCATGGGAGTGGGAGGCAGTTTCGACGTCCTTTCCGGCAAACTTCGAAGGGCTCCGGCATTCATGCAAAAATGCGGCCTGGAGTGGCTCTTCCGACTTTGCCAGGAACCCGGTATTCGCTTCAGGAAAGACCTGGGGCTGCTCCTTTTCGTTCTGCTCGTCCTGATGAAGCGCTGCGGCCTGGACAACTGGACTGGCGGGGAGGAAGCATGAACTCGCAAGCCCGGGAAATCATGCACAAAGACCTGACGGCCGTGACTGAAAAGGACCGGGTGGAAGACGCTCTTCACGCCCTTTACAACCAGCGGCTTACGGGATTGCCGGTCGTGAAGGAGGATTGGGTCCTCGTGGGTTTCCTCTCCGAGACCGATATTCTCCAGGCCGCATTCCCGACCTACCTCGAATTTTTAGCCCAAAGCTCCTTCCTGGACAGTACTGAAGGAGGATTGGTGGAGAGGCTTTCCACAGTGGCGAACCGCACCGTCGGAGAACTGATGAACCCTCATCCCTGCTTCGTGGAACCCACCGCAAGCCTCGTCACGGTTGCAGACATGATGATCCGAAAGAGGATCAAGAGATTGCCGGTGGTAGAAAACGGCCGGCTTGTCGGTATTATCGACCGGGGAGCGTTTTTCGAGCACATGATGGAGAAGCGGACCCATGGCGGCAGCTGCTGAAAACCCGAAATCCCCTCTGAGGAAATGGCCTGCCGAGTCGGAGATCGAGGCCTACAGGAAAGAACTGGAGGTCTCTTTTTTGCAGGAGGAAGCGACCCTGGAGGCTAAACGCAGAGAAGTCATCGAGAGGTTGGACCTGATTGAACAAAACACGTTATCGCAGGCCCATGCGGAAATAGAAACGCTTCATCTGCGCAGAAACCGAATCATCGCATCGTTGCAGACGGTACTCGAAGAACGATTTGCCACCTTCCTTTTGAAATTCCACGGTGAGGATCTGGTGGAAGAGCTTGCCCGGGACAGCATGGTTCTTCTTTGCCCCAAACACGGCCAGGCCGGGGAGGGATCCGGTTGATCTGCGAAATGCTCAGGCTTGCCATATGGGGCCTGACTCCGCAACGCTCCGAAGTCGTGGAGACCCTGCATGATTTTGGGCTCCTTCATGTCTGTAGCTCGACTGAAACCAAGCCTCCCTCCAAGGAAGAAGAAACTCTCAAGTTCACCCGTGCAAAGGTCCTGGGCATGCTGGAAGCCCTGGATTGGAAAGAGTGGTCGATCCTCACCGACGAAACCATCGATATGGCGAGAGAGCGCGTTGACCTCGGCATCGACGGAGTGGTCGGCGAAATCGATCGAAGCCTTGATGCCTTTCGCCAAAGATTGGCCAGCCTTCTCGATGAAAGACGCCGTCTCTCGGTTTCACTTTCCGAACTGAAAAGGGCGCACCAGATTGTCTTTCATTTCATCCCTTTCGTCTCGTCCGAAGATCCTTCCGAGAGAATCCTGACCCTCTGGTGGACGAAGGAAGCCACCATCCAGAAAACGCTGTCCGCCATTAGAGCGGCAATCCAGAAACTGGACGCCTCGGAAACCGGCACGAGAGACGCCCTTCGGTTCCACGTCCTGAGCACGGAAAAGGAACAATCAGTTCTGGCGATCAGCGTGGAGAAGCGATTTGCGGATAAGGCCGAGTCGCAACTCCGAACCCAGGGAGCCGTCCCATGGAGGGCTCCGGAGGGCTCTCAGCGCGCCACGACACGGGAATCCCTATTCGCGGTCGAAGAAGGACTGAAAGAAACGCTCACCCGTCTGGACAACCTTTCCGAGGAGATCAACAGGGCACGGGATGGTTGGGGACCTCGTCTCGCTTCTCTTTATATCCTCCTTGACGAGAAGCTCGAAGAAGCACTCGTCGAGTCGGGAAGCCAAACCAGAGGGGAAACCTTCCTTATTGAGGGATGGATCCCTGCGGACTCCCTCGATGAAGCGATGAAACTTTTGAAATTTCGCTTCGGGGACAAGGTGCTGGTCCAGTGGAGATATCCCTCATCGGAAGAGTGGCATCGAGTTCCTGCCCTCCTGTCAAATCCGGCCGCGACCCAACCCTTTGAAATCCTTCTCAAACTGATGCCCCATCCCCTTTACCAGGGGGTGGACCCTACAACCCTCATGGCCATCTTTTTCCCTTTCTTCTCCGGCTGCATGGTCGGAGATGCAGGTTACGGCATCCTGATCGGCCTGTTGGGATTTCGGCTTTCACGAAGCAATCGGCACCCTCTCTTGCCACCGGTGGGAAAAATTCTCTTATGGATCTGCGGCTGGAGCATCGCCTGGGGAATCGCCTTCGGCGAATTTTTCGGGGATCTGGGACACAGGCTCTTCCACATGGAACCCTTATGGGTCGAACGGTCCCATGCCGTTCTCCCTGTCCTGATCTTCACCGTTGCACTCGGATTCGCCCACATCTCGATCGGCCTGTTTTTAGGATTCATGGAAGGCCTTCGAAAAAATCACCGCCACCTCTGGATGGAACGCCTCGGCACCCTGATCGTGCTATTTTCTCTCGTCGGGCTCTTGGTCATTGTGAGGCTCAAACTCCCGCAGCCCTTTTTCTCCCTCAATATCATCCTTCTCGTCATCGGAACCGCGCTCCTGTTGGCCGGAGGAAAAATCGGGGGAATCATCGAAACCTTCAGCGCACTCGGAAATGTGCTGAGCTATGTCCGCATCGCGGCCATCGGCCTTTCCTCGGCCATCCTGGCCGTCGTGGCCACACGCTTTGTCGACGTGCTGGGCCTTTCCTTCCTTGGAATCCTGATGGCCCTCGTCATCCACCTCCTGAACTTCGTTTTGGCAATTGGAGGATCCGGGCTGCATTCCGCCCGTCTTCATTACGTTGAATTCTTCAGCAAGTTCTATCTTGGAGGCGGTAAGGAATTCCGCCCCTTCTCAAGGAGGAGATTCTATTGGAAAAAGCCCTGCTAGCCCTTGCCGCAGCCCTTGCGATCGGAATACCAGCCATGGCCACGGCCTACGCTCAGGCCAAGATCGGATCCGCCGGTGCCGGAACAGTCGCGGAAAAACCGGAGACATCGGGAACCATGATCATTCTGGAGGCGATCCCTGAAACCATCGTCATCCTCGGTTTCGTCGTCGCCATCATGATGATTCTTCAGCTCGCCTGACCCGATTCGTGACGATGAGCCCCCAGAACCTTGTCGGAAACGGGCAGGAGTCCCTTGAATCCTTCAAACGGGCTCTCCAGGAAGAGTACGGAAGGAAGCTCGAAGCCCTGAAGGAAAGGTTCGAGCAGGATTTTTCCGCCCTCATTGCCGCCCGGAGGCTGGAAGTCGAAAAGAAGGTCCAGCAAATCCGCCTTGAGCAAAACGTCGAGTTCGAATCGGAAGTCGCCCGCGAGAGGCAATCCTCCTTCAGGGAACTGCGGACCCGTGTCCTCGATGTGATCGTCCAGGCAACGGACCGGCTTGACGAGGAAGTCTCGAAAAGAATCGATACGCTACGGGCAAACCCGAAGGACTATGCTTCTGTCCTCAACCACCTGGCAAGAGAAGCGCTTGATTCTCTCGCGGCTCCTCAGGCCATCCTCCGGGTAGGAACCGGAGAGGCGAATCTGGTCGCGCCCGATCCCCGCATCTTTCGGATCGAGGAAACCGCAGATCTTTCGATGGGAGGGTGCGTGGTCGTTGAAGCGAAAGACGGAACCCATCTTGTCGACAATACCCTGCGGACCCGGTGGGAACGCTTGAAGCCAATGACGGTGGAAAAACTTTCCCTGCGGATCGCCACTCTTGTGGACGATGTCCAGCAACCATTCCCCGAACTACGGCTACCTTAACGCCCGACTTCGGGCCAGGCTCGATTCGTTCATCCAACCTCGGGAACTGAGGAGGCTCTCCGGAGGCACGATCAGGGATCTGGAACTTTTTCTGCTTGAGTCCGCCTATGCGGAGAGCTATCGCGCCCATCTGGTTGCGGTCGAAGCATCGCCCCTCGCCCGGATAGAAATGGCCGTCTCGATCGGCGTGGCGGACAGAATCAGGAACACGGTCAATCTTGCCCAGGGCGAACCCCGGGAGCTCATGAAAGTCGTGACAACCCGGTCGGACCTCCACAACAGCCGGTTGGTCCTGCGCGGACTCTCTTTAGGGAGGGATCCATCGAGAAACCCAAGTTGGCATGGCTACGGGGAACTCGAAGCCGATTTCTTCGACTCTCTCTGGAGCGCGAACACCACTCTCGACGCTCGTGAGAAATGCCTCGCAAATGGAACGCCCCTGGCTCTTGCGCTGGGTGACGCACTGGAGGTGCGCCAGGAGGGAGAATCCCTTCCATTGGCGGAACGGCAGCTGTTAAACGCCTTTCTGTCCTACCAGGAAGGCCTCTTCCGCAAGATCGGGGGGGCCGGCAGCGAAACGGCCATTGAAGTCCTGGGCCGTTCGGTCGACCTCTGGAACATCGGCATCTGGTTCAGGAAACACCGGGGAGACAGGGGAAAAGCCCAGGAAGCGATCGCTTTTCTTCCCTACGGCAAGTGGTTGGAGATTCCCCGCCTGGAGAGCTCGGACTCCGTCAGGGCAATGCTCGAAACCACTCCGTGGACCAAGGGGATTGAGGCATCCGTTCTCCAGGCGGGTTCCGCGACATCCCTCCAGGGTGAGCTCAACCGCGCTTTCTGGAAATGGCAATCCTTTCTCTATAGGCGGAACCTCCTTGGTTTTGAAGTCGCCGTATCCTTTCTCGCCCGTCTTCTCATGGAGTGGCAGAATCTCAACATCCTCGCGGTCGGACTCGCGCTCGGCCATCCCGGAAAAGAGATTTCCCGCCGGATTGTCGACGTCGTTGGAGAAGAGGAGCGCCCTTCATGACAAACAGGACTGCCGAGCGTGCGATTGTCGTTGGTGAACAGGTTTTCGTCGATCTTTGGGCCCTGCTGGGGTTCGAAAGGCTCGTCTGTGAAGACCCGGCCGCTCTTGGAGAGAATCTGAAGCTTTTCCTGGAAGGCAATGTATCCCTTGTGATCGTGGAACAGGACTGGTTCGGTAGGGTTCCCGACTTCGTCAGGCAGCGCCTGACGAAGATGCAGAAACCCGTCTGGATCGCTTTTCCCGGCCTGAAATCTTCAGTCGGTTGAGGTGAAAGCATGAATAGGACCGGCAACGTCATCGGAATATCGGGACCCGTTGTTCGTGCGGCCGTCGATTTTCCCGTCAGGCTGTTCGAAATCGTCCACGCCGGAAAGGAAGCTCTTCTGGGCGAGGTCATTCGGATACGNGGCGGAGGAGTCGATATCCAGGTTTACGAAGAAACCTCCGGAATGAGGGTGGGCGAACCCGTCGCCTTTTCCGGCGAACTCCTTTCCGTAGAGCTCGGCCCGGGACTCCTCGGAAGCGTCCTTGACGGAATCGGGCGTCCTCTCGTCCGCCTCCGCGAGGGAGGCCTTTATATCGGACGCGGAGCCAACATCGGAACGCTTGACGAGAGTCGGAAGTTCAATTTCTGTCCACTCGTTTCCCCGGGCGAAATGCTTTTCCCGGGGAAAGCGGTCGGAACATTGCCGGAAGGGACCCGGATTCTCCATCACGTCATGATGCCTCCAAACAACCCTCCCGGACGTATCGCCTGGATCGCGCCGGAAAAGGAGACGACTCTTCGCGAACCTGTCTGCGGCCTTGAAGACGGAAGGGAAATTTTCCTCTCCCACCGCTGGGAAGTCCGGCATGGGCGCCCGTTTTCATCAAGATTGCCTTTCAGCAGGCCGCTTTTAACCGGCCAGAGAATTCTCGACACGTTGTTCCCGATGGCTCTGGGCGGCGCAGCCGTCATCCCCGGAGGTTTCGGAACAGGCAAGACCGTGACGCAGCAATCCCTTGCGAAATGGTGCAACGCCGACGTCATCGTCTACATCGGGTGCGGCGAGAGAGGAAACGAGATGACGGAAGTTCTGGAGGAATTCCCGACTCTCATGGACCCCTATTACAACGTACCCCTGATGGAGAGGATGGTCCTTATCGCCAACACGTCAAATATGCCCGTTGCCGCCCGTGAGGCCAGCATTTACCTCGGCATGACGATCGCTGAATTTTACAGGGATATGGGATACGCGGTAGCCATCATGGCCGATTCAACCTCGCGCTGGGCCGAAGCTCTCCGCGAAATCGGAGGAAGGTTGGAGGAAATGCCCGGAGAGGAAGGCTACCCCGCCTATCTCGGGACACGCCTCGCCCAATATTACGAAAGGGCCGGAAGGGTAAGGATCCTCGGTGAAAACGGGAAGGAAGGATCCATTTCGGTCATCAACGCCGTCAGCCCTCCNGGGGGGGATTTCTCCGAGCCGGTCACGCAATCGAGCCTGCGCCTGTCGGGGACATTCTGGGCTCTCGACAAGTCGCTGGCCCAGCAGAGACATTTCCCGGCGATCAACTGGCAGAACAGCTACACGCTTTACGACGAATCCCTTTCGAAGATGTTCGGGGAAGAGCTGGGGGAAGAGTGGCAAAACCTGCGCTTCTTCCTTTCCGAGAACCTCGCCAAAGAGAAAGCCCTCCTGGAACTGGTCCAGTTGGTGGGGCGCGATGGTCTTTCCGAGCAGGATAAATGGACCCTGAACCTTTCGGAACTGTTTCGAGTCGTCTTCCTCCAGCAGAACGCCTTCGACAGTGTCGACGCCTATTGCTCCCTTCAAAAAATGAAGGGACTTCTCGAAACCATGCGGTCGCTCGACAATCTGGTCTCCGGGAGACTCGATCATGGCGTCCTTTACGAGCAGCTCACGGATATCCCATTCAGGGCAGGGCTCCTCAGGCTCCGGGGGACCCCGGAAGCGGACTTCCCGGTATGCGCAGCGACGTGGCTCGAAGAGACGAGGGAAGGCCTCAACTCGATCGAGGTGGTTGTCCGATGAACCTCTACAGGGAAGGATACGGATCCGTCAAGGGGATCGTCGGGCCGTTGCTTCTGGTTTCGGGGGTTCGTGAGG
The DNA here is from genome assembly GCA_015657435.1 of Synergistales bacterium. Classification (GTDB taxonomy): domain Bacteria; phylum Synergistota; class Synergistia; order Synergistales; family 79-D21; genus 79-D21. The sequence goes on from JADLKH010000005.1 coordinate 292,856, forward strand.
CCGGTTTCGGAGAAAGGGTCCTGATCGAAACACCGGAAGGCGTGAGGACCGGCCAAATCCTGCAGGTCGACGGAGATCTCTGCGCCATTCAAGTTTTTGAGGGAACGATGGGACTTCACTCCGGGGGGACGACGGTCTGGCTCGAAAGGGACATCATGCGCATCCCTGCGGGGATCTCGTTGCTCGGCAGAGTCCTTGACGGACGTGGGCGGCCTGCAGACGGGAAGCCTCTGGGGTTTGTCGAAAAAACCATCCCCGTAAACGGACTGCCTCTGAACCCCGTCGCCCGGACAAGCCCGAATGCCTTCGTGGAAACCGGGATCTCGACAATCGACCTCATGAACACCCTCGTCAGGGGGCAGAAACTGCCGATCTTCTCCGGGGCTGGACTTCCCGCAAACCGGCTTGCGGCGCAAATCGTAAGACAGGCCAGAGTCCCGGGCAAGGAAACCTCATTCGTCGTTGTCTTCGCGGCAATCGGCATCACGGCCCGGGAAGCCCGGACCTTCCTCGACGATTTCGAGAAAACCGGTGCTTTGAACAACGGCGTTTTCTTCATCAACCTCGCCAGCGACTCCGCGGTCGAGCGCCTCCTGACCCCGAGGATGGCCTTGAGCGTCGCCGAATTCTTCGCTTTTGAGAAAGGCTACGATGTCCTGGTCGTGATGACCGACATGCTCCATTACTGCGAAGCCCTCCGCGAGATCAGCGCGGCGAGGGAGGAAGTGCCCGGGAGAAGAGGATTCCCGGGCTACATGTATTCCGACCTCGCCAGCCTCTACGAAAGAGCCGGTTGCGTTCAGGGTTGCGCCGGAAGCGTCACCCAGATTCCCATCATCACGATGCCGGATGATGACATGACCCACCCGGTCGTCGACCTTTCCGGGTACATCACCGAAGGACAGATTGTCCTTGACAGGAACCTTCACGGCCGGGGCGTCTATCCGCCGATCAACGTCCTTCCAAGCCTGAGCCGCCTCATGAACAAGGGAATCGGAAAAGGGCGCACCGTCCCCGAACACCGTTCGATGGCCGACCAGCTCTACGCTGCCTACGCCCGCTCGAAGGAACTCGAACGGCTCAAGCTGATCGTCGGGGAAGAGGGGCTCTCTCCCCTTGAACATCGCTATATCCGTTTCGGATCGGCCTTTGAAAGACGATTTGTGAACCAGGGGGATACAAGGCGAGACCTCCAGGCTTCTCTTGAACAATCCTGGGAGTCCCTGTCCACCCTCCCGGTTTCCGAACTCTACCGGCTTCCCAATGACCTCGTTTCGGGCCGGATGTCCGGGAAAGAGGGAGCTTGAACCTTGAACCGGCCGCCGACGAGAGACCAGCTCCTGTCCCTGAGACGCCAGATCGGCGTCGTCCAGTACGGGAAATTGCTTCTCGAGAAGAAGCGCGACGCCCTGATCCGGGCGATCGAGGACGACCAGCGCCTCTTCAGGGAGCTGGAAAGGCGCTTCCTTGATCTTTGCGGAAGACTTTCCTTTTCCTATTCGCTCGTCCGCATTTTTGACGGACACTTCGCCCTTCGTGTCCTGAAGCCCGTCTCGCCTCCTCTCGAAATCAAATCGAAACTCCATGCCCTGATGGGGTGCCGTTATCCCCAGTTCGAAAGCCCTTACGGGGGCCTTGCCGCCGAATCGGAGAGCCTTGCCTACGATCCGGCACTGGCTTCCCTGAACCTTGACGACCTCCTGAAATCGTTGGAGGGAGGAAAAACCCTCATTTGGGAATTCATCAACAAGAAAGCCAAACTCCAGGCCCTTGAGCGCGAAAAGAAACGCACGCTGCAGAAAATCAACACACTGCAGCATCTGCTGCTGCCTTCGCTCGAAAAGGACCTCAAGAGAATCCGGGAAACTCTTTCGGAACGGGAACGACAGGAACTGTTCAACATCAAGCGTCTGAGAACAAAGGCGCTTCGCAAACAGGAGCTTTCGGGGACAGGGAGGAACTCTCGATGAGTTACGCTGAACCCTTCGAAACCGGGGCGACCCTGAAACTCCGAAAGAAACATCCTTGCGGGAATGACTGCTGGCGGGTCCTCTCCGTCGGAGCCTACGTCGAAGCGCAGTGCCTCGGGTGCGGGAAAATCAAATCGTTTGATCCCTTCGACCTGCGGCGGCTCGTCATTGCCCGGGTGAACGCCAGGTGAAGCTCCTGTTCCTGAGCATCGGGAAGGTGAAGTCCGAACCGATTCGGTGGCTCCTCGCGGATTACCTCCAGCGAATCTCCAGAATCTGCCCCGTTCTCCACGAAACGGTCAGAGAAAGCCGTGGGAAGAATCCGGAGGCCATGCGCGAAGAAGAGGGCGAAAGGGTTTTCAGGATGCTGTCGCCGAGGGATACGCTTGTCCTTTTGGACGAAAAGGGGAAAATGATGACGAGCCCGAAGCTGGCGAGCTGGTTATCGAATAAAATGGAGTCGTCGGAAGGACGGCTGTGCCTGTTGGTGGGCGGAGCCTACGGAGTCTCGCAGAAAGTCCGCGAAAGGGCGGACGAGTTGCTGGCGCTTTCTCCAATGACCTTCCCCCACGAGCTGTGCCTCGTCGTCCTGACCGAACAGATCTACAGGGCTTTTTCGATCTTAAAGGGATCGCCCTATCATCACAGTTGAACCAGCCATTCGAGGAGGGAATTCATATGAAATTCGACAAGATCCTGAAACAGGCCCAGAAGATGCAGGCGGATATGGCACGGATACAGGAAGAATTGGCCAAAGAGCGTATAGAGGGCATGGCGGGTGGAGGGATGGTGAAAGCCACGGTCAACGGACAGGGGGACATCCTGTCCGTGCACCTGGAAAAAGAAGTCGTCAACCCCGAGGACACGGAGATGCTCGAAGACCTGATTGTCGCGGCGGTCAACGACGCGGTCCGGAAGAGCCGCGAGGTTGCGGGGGAACGGATGAGCGGCGTCACCGGCGGCATGGGCTTCCCCGGCTTGATGTGAGGGAAAGGGACTTCCTTTGTCTCTGCCTTCTCCCATCGACAAACTGGCATCGGCGCTGTGCCGACTGCCCGGCATCGGGGAAAAGAGCGCCCGCCGAATCGTCTTCTTCCTTCTGGCGCAGCCCGAGGTCTTCACGCGGGAGTTTTCCGAGGCGGTGAGGACGCTCAAGGAACGCCTTCACCCATGCCCGGAATGCGGGAATTTCACGGAGGACGATCCTTGCCCGATTTGTACGGACCCGTTGAGGGATCGTAAAACCCTGTGCGTGGTAGAAACGGCGGAGGATTTGGTGTGTCTGGAGCAGGCCTCGGTTTTCGGCGGAGTCTACCATGTTTTGGGCGGGCGGGTCTCTCCTCTTGACGGGGAAGACATCGACGTCCGAGTCCTGGAAAGCCTGAAGCGCAGGATCCGGGATCTCGGCGTAAAGGAAGTCATCATCGCGACAAATCCCTGCGTGGAAGGCGACCTGACCTATTTTGCCGTCGTGGACGCGCTCAAGGGGACATCGGCACGTCTTTCCAGGCTGGCGTACGGGCTTCCCGTCGGAGGAAGCATCGGATACGCGGACCGTGTCACCCTCCACGCGGCTCTGGAGGCCCGACAGAAAGTTGCGGAGACAGGATCCTAGCGGATCCTTGGAAATCCACGCGAAAGGAGTGAGAACATGGCAGAGGGAATAGGAAAAATATTGAAAGTCGGGACGCGCGCCCTTTTTGCCCTGCTGGGTGGGGTGGCGGGATACCAGATGGCGCAGTTCGTCCTCAAGCAGGGGTGGTGGCAGGGTGTTTCCATGAGTCACATAATCGCCGTGAACCTCCTGTTCATCGGTTCTCTGTCCCTTCTCGGCTTCATCCTCAGCATTTATTTCGTAAAAGGTCTCGGTTTCATCGGGACCCTCTCGGAACGCCAACTCCAGTCCACAAGCTGGCACGACCTCTGGATCTCCGTGCTCGGCCTTATCGTGGGCCTTCTGGTGGCGAACCTGATCGCCCTGCCGTTTTCGGGGCTCCCCGCCATTGGTAGTTACATCGCAGTGCTGTTGAACCTGACGCTGGGGTACCTCGGCGTCCGCATCTTTTCGCGGCGGCGGGATGAAATCCTGAACATGTGGTCTTCTCTGGGAGGGCTGAAGGGCAAGCTTGTCTTCCGGGGAAGAAAGGGCAAGCACCCGCAAGCGCCGCAACCGGAGGAACTCGAGGTGGAGGAGGGGCGGGAAACGGCCCCGAAGATCCTTGATACGAGCGTCATCATCGACGGAAGGATCCTCGACATCGCAAAAGTCGGTTTTCTCGATGGCCCGATTGCCCTGCCACGTTTCGTCCTGACCGAACTTCAGTCCGTGGCAGACTCAACCGACCCGATCAAGCGGTCAAGGGGCCGGCGGGGTTTTGATGTCGTCAGCGAACTGCAGAAACTGAAGGAGATCCAGATTCAGGTCCTCGAGGTCACCCTGAAGGACCTGGGACTCGAAGCCGTCGACGAGGCTCTCCTTGCCCTTGCAAAACAAATGGGCGGAAAGATCCTTACGACGGACTACAATCTGAACATGAGGGCGCAGGTCGAGAAGGTCCTGATCCTCAACGTCAATGACCTCTCCAATTCTCTGAAACCCGTTCTTCTTCCCGGAGAGAGCCTGACCGTCGATATCCTGAGGGAGGGGAAAGAGCCCAACCAGGGCGTGGGATACCTCGAAGACGGGACGATGATCGTCGTGGAGGACGGCCAGCGCTATATCGGCCGGAGAGTCGAGGTTTTCGTCACTTCGCTTCTCCAGACATCGGCCGGCAGGATGATTTTCGGACGTTTCGTGAGAGAGGTTCAGCGTTGAGGGAAGGGACTTCCTTCATCCTGGTCGCAGCCGGCAAGGGAAGCCGGCTTGGAGGGTCCGTCCCCAAGCAATACGCAGCAGCAGCCGGAGTTCCACTCTGGACATGGTCGGCCCTCGTCGCCGAAGCGCTTTCGAAGCGAGCGATCGTCGACGAACTGGTGCTTGTGGTTCCACCCGAAGATCTCGAGATACTCTCGAAGGATCTCCCCCCCTTCCGAATTCCGGTCACGCTTGCCGCNGGGGGAAATGAAAGATCCGCTTCGGTCATGAACGGACTACTGGCGGCTAGGGGGCGTTTTGTCCTCGTTCACGACGCCGCGAGGCCTCTGGTTTCCGAAGACCTCTGCAGGAAGTTGATCGAGGAAGCGCGGGAGGCGGGAGGCGCAATCCCGGTGCTTCCCGTTGCCGATGCCCTGAAGCGGCTGAACGGTGAAAGCCTGGAAACCGTGGGCAGGGAGAGGCTTTATCGTGCGCAGACTCCCCAGGCCTTTGTCCGTGAAGACTTGATCGATGCCCTAAAGCGGTTCGGCCGTGGTGCACGTGACGAATCCGAGGCCTGGAACGCCGCAGGGAGGCAAGTCGCTCTCGTTCCCGGGGAGACGGCAAACATCAAGGTCACTTATCCGGAGGACCTCGTCCTTGTGGAAAAACATCTGGCCGGATCTCTGGAATGGAGAACGGGGCAGGGGTACGACATTCACCCTCTTGTCCCCGGAAGGCCGCTCGTCCTGGGAGGAATCCATATCCCCTTCAACCTTGGCCTGGACGGGCACTCCGATGCCGACTGCGTATGTCACGCCGCAGCCGATGCTCTGCTCGGNGGGGCCGGACTGCCGGACATCGGGGTATTATTCCCGGCGGCCGATCACCGGTTCAAGAACGCATTCAGCCTTTCTCTCCTCGGGGAAACGGCGAAGAAAGTCCGAGCAGAGGGTTGGGCGATACGATGGATCGACCTCACGCTGATCGCCCAGGTCCCGAAGTTGGGCAACCTTGTCGGTGCGATGTGCGCTTCCATGGAATCGGTCCTGGCTGGCCCCTCCGGTGTCCCCTGCGTCAACATCAAGGTCAAGTCNGGGGAGGGCATCGGTCCGGTGGGTGAGGGCAAATGCATGGAGTGCCATGCCATTGCGACCCTTTCAAGAAAACTTTAACCAAGAGCGGATCCTGCTCGGATAACCCCCTTGCTCCTGAGCGGATTATCGTATAGACTTCCGCAAAATGTCCCACCGGGAGGTGCGAGAATCGTGTTGGAGAACCGATTTGTTCAATATGAAGGATTCACTTTCGATGATCTGCTTCTTGTTCCGGATTATAGCGAAGTTGTTCCCGCGATGGTCGATGTCCGAACCTGGATCACCCCTCAGATCCCCCTCAACATCCCGCTCTGCAGCGCAGCCATGGATACGGTCACCGAGGGACGACTCGCGATTGCCGTTGCACGGGAAGGAGGCATCGGGATCATCCACCGGAATATGACGCCCGAAGCCCAGGTACGGGAAATCGACAAGGTCAAGAGATCGGAATCCGGGGTGATCGTCGACCCGTTCTTTCTTCCCCCCACTGCCGCCGTCCAGGAAGCCGTTTCCCTTATGGAGCACTATCACATCTCGGGCGTCCCGATCGTCAACGAAACCATGCAGCTCGTGGGTATCATCACGAACCGGGATCTTCGATTCGTAACGGACTATGCCCAGCCGGTCAGCAATATCATGACGAAGGAAAACCTCATTACCGCTCCCGTCGGAACAACCCTGGAAGATGCCAAGGCCATCCTCATGCGTCACAAGGTGGAAAAACTTCCGATCGTCGACGGGAACGGGACCCTTAAAGGGCTGATCACGATCAAGGATATCCAGAAGGTCAAGGACTTCCCGAATGCCTGCAAGGATTCTCATGGCCGACTCCGCGTCGGGGCTGCGGTCGGAGTTGGCAAGGACGTCCCGGAAAGAGTTGAGGCCCTGGTCCGTGGCGGAGTGGACCTCATTGTCGCGGACACGGCACACGGACATTCCCGATCCGTCATCGAAACCGTGCGCTTCCTGAGGAGAACCTATCCCGACCTTCCGATCGTCGCGGGGAACATCGCAACCGCAAAAGCAGCCGAAGCGCTCATCGAGGCCGGCGCGGATTCCGTCAAGGTGGGGGTCGGCCCGGGATCGATCTGCACGACCCGCATCATTGCTGGGATCGGCGTCCCCCAGGTCGCCGCCATCATGGAGGTGGCTCCAGTGGCCCATCGCCTCGGCAAGAAGGTCATCGCGGATGGGGGAGTGCGGTACTCGGGCGATGTCGTAAAAGCCCTGGCCGCAGGCGCCGACTCGGTCATGATCGGTTCGCTCTTCGCAGGCACCGAGGAAAGCCCTGGAGAAGAGGTCATTTACCGTGGCCGATCCTACAAGAGCTACAGAGGGATGGGATCCCTCGGGGCGATGAAGGAAGGCTGCAGCAAGGACCGATACTTCCAGGAGGGCGTGTCCGAAGAGAAGCTCGTTCCTGAAGGCATCGAGGGGCTCGTTCCCTATAAGGGAACCGCAGGCGCGGTCATCTTCCAGATGGTCGGCGGATTGCGCTCGGGGATGGGATACGTCGGAGCCGCGAACATCGAAGCGCTTCACGAGAAATCCCGCTTCGTGAAAGTGACGGCGGCGTCGGTGAAGGAAAGCCACCCCCACGATGTCGTCATCACAAAAGAAGCCCCGAACTACTGGGCAGAGTAGAAGCAGAAGGCGATCCATCAGGAAAGGGCTCCCTTGAAACCACCGGGGGAGGCATGCTATACTCACCGTTGCGCAACTTATTCCCTGGTCACGTCAAAGAGTGGGCCCCGCCCACTCTTCGTTTTTTAAGGAGGAGGAAGGACTCGTGGACCCGCGCAGGGAAAGACGGCTGAAACTGGTCAAAGCCCTGGAGGATGAGATCGGAAAGGCCGGCTACGATTGCCTGGAAGTCGAATTGACCCACGAGGAAGGGCGCCCGATACTCCGCGTGGTGATCGATTCGCTTGGCGGAATCGGTGTGGAAGACTGTGAAAAGGTCTCAAGGCTTCTTGGCGGGATGCAGGAGGAAATCGATCCGTTTTTCAGGGGAAGGCATTTCCTGGAAGTGAGTTCCCCCGGTCTCGAACGGCCTTTGAGGAAAATAGAGGACTTCAGGCGGTTCAAGGGGAGCAAGGCAAGGATTCAACTCAAGGAAAGCCTGAACAGCCAGAGGAACTTCAAGGGAAGGATCCATTCCGTGGAGAGTGAAACAATCCTCTTCACCACGGATGATGGAGTGGAGATCTCCTTCCCGTTCGAATCCGTCAGAAAGGCGAACCTCGTTTACGAGGGCGAAATCTAGGCATGAACAGTGGGTCTGAGGAGGCATGACCATGCAGCTCGGAAAGGATTTCATCAAAGCCCTGAAACAGATCGAGCAGGAAAAGGGACTCTCTTCGGAAATCATCATTTCCAGTCTCGAAGCCGCACTCGTCTCTTCCTACCGGAAGCATCGGGGCGGAAACCAGAACGTTGAGGTCCACATCGAGCCCGAAAACGGCGAGATGGTCCTCTACGAGGTCAAACAGATTTGCGGCGATGTCACCGACCCGGATACCCAAATGACGGTGGAGGATGGCGAGAAGATGGGATTCCCCGACCTCGCCGAGGGAGACCTCGTCCGTATCGAGGTCTTTCCGGAAGATTTCGGGCGGATCGCGGCCCAAACAGCCAGGCAGGTGATCCTTCAGAGGATCAAAGATGCGGAAAGACAAGTCATTTTCGAAGAATTCTCGGACCGAATCGGCAACCTCGTCAACGGCGTCATCTTCAAATCGGAAGGGGATCAGGTCCTCGTCCGGCTGAACGAGCGCTCGGAAGCCATCCTTCCNCGAGAGGAGCGCATCATGGCGGAAGCTTACAACTCGGGAGAAAGGATGAAATTCCTTCTTCTTGATGTCCGCCGGACGAGCAAGGGACCCAGGATCGTCGTTTCCCGGACCCATCCCGGACTCCTGCGGCGGCTGCTCGAACTGGAAGTGCCTGAAATCCGCGAGGGGACTGTCGAAATTCGGGGAATCGTTCGCGAGGCAGGCGCACGAGCCAAGGTCGCGGTATCGACGCTCGATCCGAACGTCGACCCCGTCGGGGCGTGCGTCGGGAACAAGGGAACCCGCATCAAGTCGATCAGCGCCGAGTTGCGTGACGAACGGATCGACATCATCATCTGGAACACGGATCCTCTACAGTACGTCAGGAATTCGCTTTCACCGGCCAAGATCGTCAAGGTGGAACCGGTCCTCGAATCGGAGAAATCCGTCAAGGTGTACGTACGGCCCGACCAGCTTTCCCTCGCGATCGGCAAGGCAGGCCAGAATGTCCGTCTCGCCGCCCGACTCACGGGCTGGAAGATCGACATCAAGGTGCTGGAACCCGAGAGGATGCCGACTTTGCAGGATCTCTTTGAAGATATAATCAAGGGAGAGCCGAAGGAACTATGGTCGGAAGAGAAAACGGAGCACGAGCAATAAGGAGAGTCCGCCCAAGGACCTGTATCGGGTGCGGGACCGAATCCCCCAAAAGGGGCCTCATCAGGGTTGTGCGAAAGCCGGACGGCGGATTTGCCATCGACCCGACCGGCCGTGCCCCAGGGAGAGGGGCCTATCTTTGCGTGAATATTGAATGCGTGAAGGAAGCCCGTCGGCGGAAAGCTCTTTCCCGTTGCCTCAAGGTCGAGGTGCCGCCTTCATTTTACGATGAGATAGAAGCCTTCATCGAAACGATGTCCGAAAGGAAGGCTTAGCACATGACGGAAGACGGGAAACGGGCTTTCCTGAGAAAACTGGGCCTTTCCCGCAAGGCCGGAGAAGTCGTCGTGGGGCAGGATCGGATCCGAGCGGCTCTTTCGAGCGGGAGGGGACCGCTGCTTCTCCTATTTGCGAATGATGCCTCCCCTTCGGTCGTAAAGCGTCTTGCCCCGGCCGAACCCAGGAGGTCCGATCGTGTTGTCCGGCTGGAATTGGTCTCGCGCGAAGAACTCGGCGCAGCCCTGGGACTTTCCGGCGCCCAGGTTGTGGGTTTTTTCCTGACCAGTCGGTTTGCAGAAATGCTCCTGGAGGATTTGAGACGGGAAGGTGATGTCATTGAGTAAGATCAGGGTTTACGAACTCGCCAAAATGCTCGAGGTTTCCAACAAGGAACTGATGGAAATCTTGCAGGCCCTTGCGGTCGACGTGAAGACCCACATGAGCTCCATCGACACGGATATCGCACAAATCCTGGAAGAAACGGTCCGGGAACGCCGCAAGAAGGACGTCGAGGCCGGGAAACCGGCGCCGGTGGTCGAAGAAGCCTTCCAGCCGGAAACGGTGGAAATACCGGCTGGAATCACCATTCGGGAAGTGGCCGAAAGGTTGAACCTGGGAACGGCGGAGGTGGTCAAGCATTTGGTCACCACGGGATTGATGGTCCCCGCAACGGCGAGAATCGACGAAGCCACCCTTTCCAGGATCGAAGAACTTGCGGGCAAGCACCTAAAGCTGATGGCGGAAGGGGAACCGATCGAAGAGGTTCCGACCATCTCGAAGAAAAAGGCGCCCGCCAAGGGCGGAATCGTAGACAGACCTCCGATCGTCACGGTCATGGGCCATGTCGATCATGGCAAGACAACCCTTCTCGACTACATCCGGAAGACTGCCGTGGCGGCCAAGGAAGCCGGAGGGATCACCCAGCATATCGGCGCATCGGTCGTCGAACATGAAGGAAAGAAGATCGTCTTTCTCGACACCCCCGGACACGAGGCTTTCACATCCATGCGTGCGCGAGGGGCCCAGGTCACCGACATCGCCATCCTCGTCTGTGCGGCCGACGATGGAGTCATGCCTCAGACCGTCGAAGCCCTGAACCATGCCAAGGCGGCAGGGGTTCCCATCATCGTTGCGGTCAACAAGATCGATAAGCCGGATGCCCGCCCCGATCGGGTTCGGCAGCAGCTTTCCGACCAGGGGCTGATCCCGGAGGAATGGGGAGGGGATACGGTTTTCGTCGATGTCTCCGCAAAGAGCGGTCTCGGCATGGATCAATTGCTGGAAATGACCCTGCTCGTGGCCGAGATGGCCGAATTGAAGGCAAACCCCGCCCAGGACGGAGAAGGCGTCGTCGTCGAGGCCAAGCTGGACAAGGGCAAGGGCCCCGTTGCGACGCTGATCGTCCAGAATGGAACGCTCCGCCGCGGCGACATCGTCCTTTGCGAAAGCACCTGCGGGCGTGTACGCGGTCTTCTGGACGACCAGGGACGCTGGGTTGTCGAGGCCGGGCCCAGTACGCCGGTCGAAGTCCTGGGCCTGGACAGCCTGCCCAACCCGGGGGAACGATTCAGGAAGGCGCTCAATGAACGAGAGGCTCGAGACTGCATCGATTCGCGGAATCAAGCCCTGCGTGAAGCCGAAAAGGGAACAGCCAGGCGACTGACGCTGGAGGAGTTCTACCAGCAGTTGCGAGAAGGGGAAACCCATGTTTTCAGCCTCGTCCTCAAATGCGACGTTCAGGGCTCCCTTGAAGCCCTGCGGGGGTCCCTGCTGAAACTGGGGACCGATGAAGTCGGCATCAATATCGTACATGAAGGCGTCGGCCGGATCTCCGAATCGGATGTCATGCTGGCTGCCGCCTCCAAAGCCGTCATCATCGGCTTCAACGTCAGGCCCGATTCCAACGCGAAGAAAACCGCCGAGGCGGAAGGAATCGAGATCCGTCTATACAACATCATCTATGATGTCATCGACGACATCCGGTCTGCGATGGAGGGAATGCTCGCCCCTGAACTGAGGGAAAAGATCCTTGGACAGGCGGAAATCAGGGCTTCCTTCAAGGTTCCGAAAGTCGGCAAAATCGCGGGATGTTATGTCCTGGAAGGAACGATACGCCGAAACGGAAAAATCCGCCTGATCCGTGACGGAGTCGTTTATTGGGATGGTACCCTGTCCAGCCTCAAGAGGTTCAAGGACGACGCCCGTGAGGTGACGAACGGGTTCGAATGCGGGATGAGCTTCACGAATTTCCACGACTTCAAGGAAGGCGATCACGTCGAATGCTACGAAATCGTGGAGGAGAAACGGCACTTCGACTAAACGGGCCGTCTTGCTTTTTCGGGCTCCTGCTTGTCGAGATCGAAGTTCCCGGAAGCAGGAGCCTTAAGGATAGGCGCCAGGTTGTCCGTTCGATTCTGGAAAAGCTCAGGAGAGGAGAGAATGTTTCCGCCTCCGACCTCGGGCCTTCCGAATCCTGGACAAGAATCTGTCTCGGCGTGGCTTGCGTCGCGAACGATGTCGGCCATGTGAGGTCCACACTGGACCAGGTGGAAGGACTTCTCGACCGGGAAGCCGCAAACCTGGATTTCGAAATGCTCGCCTCGCGAAGAAAGGTCGGTTCCTATGACGAGTTTTCGAATAGAGAGGATTAACAAGGAACTCTTGAGGGAGATCTCCCTGCTCCTGCAGGGACGCATCAAGAACGAGTGGGCCAGAAAGGCCATTTTGACCGGCGTGGAGTGTTCGCGTGACCTCGGATTCGCCAAGGTCTACTTTACGACCATCGACCCTGCCGATCAGGAAACGGTCAAGGCGGGGCTCGATTCCGTGGAAGGGCTGATCCGAAGCGTCCTTGGCAAGGAGATGCGCCTCCGGACCATCCCCGAGTTTCGTTTTGTCGTTGACCTTAGCGAAGAAAAGGCACGCGAAATGGATGCGGTTCTCGATCGTTTGAAGGGAGAGGGTGCCATCGGAAAAACCCTTCCGGCGGAAGAGGACGCGGAGATTGCCGATGGCGAGGACCAATAACCCCGGACGCCCCTCGCCGAGACCCTGGATGCGGCGGTCGCCGTCCTTCGCAGCCATCCGCGATGGATTCTGCTTTCCCACGAACAACCCGACGGGGATACCCTGGGCTGTTGCAGCGCGTTTTTCCAGTCCGGGCTTCGCCTCGGGAAATCCGTCCGATGGATCGGGCCGGATCCCATCCCGGATTCCTATGCCTTCCTCCCTGGCTCGGAGCGATATGAAACCGCTCCCGAGCTGTCCTCCCCGAAGGACTCCCTTTTGATCTTCATCGATACGACAACGCCGGAGCGAACGCTTCCCGTTTGCGCCCTGTCGGGTTTGATTTCGCTCAATATCGACCACCACGGCGACAATTCGTTTTTCGCATCCGTGAACGTTGTCGACCCGTCGGCCGGTGCCACGGCCGAATTGGCATGGGAAATTCTTGAGCGATTGATCAGTCCGCTGGACGTAAAAACCTCATTGGCNCTTTACGCCGGGCTTGTTACCGATACGGGACGGTTCGGCTATTCCTGCACAACCTCCCGTTCCCATCGCATTGCCGCCGACCTCCTCGAAAAGGGGATNACGCCCGAACTCATGGACGAACTGCTTTACTGCAACTGGACGCCTCAAGCGCTGAGATTACGCGGACGGGCTTTTTCGAGGATCGACTACGACGCGGAGGAGGGAACCGCGTTGACCTGGCTCTCGATGGAGGATTTTGTGGAGTCGGGAGCCGATTTTTCCGAAACGGAGGGGCTGGCTAGCGATCTCCTACGAATCAGGGGGGCCCAATTTTCCGCCGTTCTGATCGAAAACGAGTCTTCCGTGCGCGTGAGCCTTCGTTCCAGAGGAAAAGTCTCGGCCGCGGACCTCGCTCATCGGCATGGGGGAGGAGGGCATCCCAATGCAGCCGGGATGAGACTCCCTCTTCCTCTGGAGAAAAGCCTCGAAGCCTTCAGGGAGGAAATCCGAAAGATCCATGACTGACGGAATACTCCTTTTGAACAAGCAACCTGGAGAAACAAGCACAGGCTGCGTGGAAAAAATCCGAAGGCTTTTCGGTAAAAAGCGCAAAGTCGGACACGGCGGAACGCTCGACAGCCCGGCTTCGGGGCTGCTCGTTCTTCTTGTGGGTGCCGCCACGCGCTCCTGCCCGTTCGTTCAGCTCCTCCCCAAAGTCTATCTCGTGGAAGCTCAACTCGGCGCTTTTTCGGATACCGACGATGCGTCCGGCCATATCGAGCCCCGCGAAGACTGGGGCGCGGCTTCACCGGAATCCGTCGTCCGCGAACTGACGGGCTTTTTGGGCCTGCGGCTTCAGGTTCCTCCTTCGATCTCGGCCGTGCATGTCGCGGGAAGACGCGCCCATCAGCTCGCCAGGTCGGGCGAGAAAACGGCCCTGTCCTCCAAGCCTGTCACGATCACATCCTTTTCGGATTTTTCCGGCCCTGACGTCCAGGGCAGGGTCCGCTTCAAGATCCAATGTCACAAGGGGACCTATGTCCGAAGCCTGGTCCGCGACCTCGGGAACCGACTGGGTTGCGGAGCCTACGTGGTTTCGCTGCAACGACTGTCGATCGGCCGCTTCGGCCTTGAACAAGCCCACACCATGTCGAGGCTTACAGCAGACACTCGCGAGTCCCTGCTCCCGATCGATGCGCTCTTGGATCACTTCGTGGCCTACCGGGTTCCCCAGGAAATGGAGACGGACGTTCGAAACGGCAGGCCCATCCCTTGCGATTGCCTGCACAGACTTCATTGGGGCCTTCTTCCCGAATCNCGGCCACGTTGTGCTGAGGACCCGGAATCTGGCTTCATTTGCGTTGCCGGAAGGCCGCACCTCCCATTACAGGCCGGATGTCGTCCTTGCCCTGGGGGATCAGGCATGATCGCCGCGCTCGGTGCGTTCGACGGCTTTCACCTGGGTCACGTCAGGCTTTTCGAAACCGCTCGGGAAAGGGCCTTTTCGAACGGGGAAGAATGGGGCGTCATTTCCTTTCACCCTCATCCTCAGGCGATTTTCAGCGGCTCCTCCTTCCGCTACCTCTTCACCGAACCGGAAAGAGAAGCCCTCGGAAGGTTCCACCGGATCACCAGATTTGAAAGAATCCCTTTCACGAGAGGGCTTGCCGACATGAAACCTTCGGAATTCCTGGACTGGATCGATGGGAGCTATGGAATTTCGGGATTGGTCGTGGGGGAAAATTTCCGTTTCGGCAGGGGGAGATCGGGAGATTGTCTCTTCCTTCGCGAGGAGGGGCTCATTCGACGGTGGTCGGTCGACATCCTGCCACCTGTGAAGATTGGGCACGAAAATGTCAGCAGCACATTGATCCGGCAAAAGATCACCCTGGGTGAAACCCGAGCCGCGGAACCCCTCCTGGGCCATCCGTTCCTTCTATCAGGCACCGTCATCAGGGGAGATCAAAGAGGGAGGAAACTGGGCTTCCCGACCGCGAACCTCGCTCCCTCCCCCGAAAAACTCGTACCGCAGCGCGGTGTCTATACGGCAGCCGTCCTCCTTGAAAACCAGTGGTGGCCGGCAGCCCTCAACATCGGGTTCAACCCGACATTCTCCGGAATCAGGGCCCTGAGGATCGAGGCGCACCTGATCGGTTTCGACGGCGATCTTTACGGGCGCCATCTCACCGTTCTTTTCCTCGAACGCCTCAGGGGGGAACTGCAATTCCCCGGTGTCCAGGAATTGATTATCCGCATGCACGAAGATATCTCGGAAGCCGATACCTCTTGGCGCCGTTACCTTGCCGAGCACGAAGGACCCCTTCAAAGACTCGCGGAATCTTTCGGAGCGCGTTCCGGAGATTGAAGCCCCACCCGACCCGTGGTAAGATATCGGTCGTTCCGGTGGGCCCGTAGCTCAGGTGGATAGAGCGACGGCCTCCTAAGCCGTAGGTCGCCAGTTCGAGTCTGGCCGGGCCCGCCAAAAACCAACCGCCCTGTAAAGGGCTTTTTCTTTTTGGCCTCTTCGCCGGACAAGGAGATGCCGTGCCTAGAAAAATCCTTCTGCTTCTATTCTTTCTCTTCCTCCTATCCCTTGGAATCGCTCTTGCCAGTTGGCCGGTCAACGTGATCTCGATCCGCCTGGAGAACGGTGAAACCGTGTTTTCCGAAGCTATTCCCGAGGGTTGGCCTTTCACAAGCCGCATCGTCCACTCCCTCGAGAAGACCCCGGTGGAAGACGAATATCGGGTGGTCGGCGAAGGATTTGGCAATGGGAGGAGCGTTTCCGTTCCAACAATGCGGGGCTGCCGACGGTCGTCCCCTCGAACGGGCGCTTCCTTTCCAACCCGGACTGGTTCATCCTGCGGGGGGAAGAAACCACTGGGATTGCCTGCGTTATCGTGTCGGCAACAGTTCACTCGGAAGGAATACGCTTGAACTCGGGGGTTTCGGCGAGATACGGGTTTTTGAAACCCTTGAGGGACAACGGCTTCTTTTCGAAGTGAGCGGAAAACCATGGGTACGGTCATCCCGGGTTTTACGCGGAGTCGATTTGCGTTAGACTGTACGGTGCAAAACGCTAAAAATACACTATCACTTGAAGTGGGGGATTAATCTTGGTGGAGGAAGCGAAAGACACTCCCCTCGTCGGGAATTCAGAAAAAATCGACCTCGACGAGATCATGCGGAAGTTCGACGTCGAAGCGCGGTTCCGAACGCTATCTGGCAAACAGGCGCTTCTCGTCACCGCCATTGCCGTCGCCATGTCGCTGTTCCACCTCTACACCTCAGGCATGGGTCTCCTTCTCGCCATCAAGCAGGGCGCAGTCCATCTCGCCTTCGCGATGGGACTCATTTTCCTTCTCTATCCCGCCTCGAACAAGGGAAGAAAAGACAGGATCCCCTGGTACGACATGGTCCTGGCCGCCGTGGCGGCTTTTTCTTCGATGTACCTCGTCATTTTCTTCAACGACCTGGTCATGCGGGCCGGGCTTCCGACAAACGCCGACCTGGCGATGGGATTCGTGCTGATTGCCCTGCTTCTCGAGGCAACCCGCCGGGTTTCGAATCCGATCCTTCCCGGCATTGCCATCTTCAGCCTCCTTTACTGCTTTTTCGGCCGTTATATGCCTGACATGTTCGCCCATAGGGGTTTCGACATCCCAAGGATCATCAATCACATGTACCTTGGGACCGAGGGGATTTTTGGAGTGCCGCTNGGGGTTTCCTCCACCTTCGTGTTCATGTTCATTCTCTTCGGGACCTTCCTGGAGCAGACCGGCATGGGCAAATTCATCATCGACCTTGCCATGGCCATCGCGGGATGGTCGACGGGCGGTCCGGCAAAAGTCGCCGTTGTCAGTTCAGGCCTCATGGGAACCATATCCGGCTCTTCCGTCGCCAACGTCTGCACGACCGGCATGTTCACCATCCCCCTTATGAAGAGCGTCGGCTACAAGCCCTATTTCGCCGGAGCCGTCGAAGCCGTTGCCTCGACCGGGGGACAGATCATGCCTCCCGTCATGGGAGCAGCTGCTTTCATCATGGCCGAATTCCTCGGCATTCCCTACATCAAGGTCGCTCTGGCAGCCATCATCCCGGCGCTTCTTTACTACCTAGCGGTCATCGTCCAGGTCCACCTCGAAGCTTCCCGACTCGGTTTGAAGGGCCTGCCCAGGGAACAGCTCCCGCACCTTTGGGCGCTCCTCAAATCAAAGGGACAGCTCCTTATCCCGCTTGTCGGGATCATCTATTTCCTTCTTGCCGGTTATACGCCCATCAAGGCCGCCTTTTACGGCATTCTGCTGAACATGGCCTGCTCCTACCTCAACAGGGAAACGGCTCTGACCCTGCCCAAATACAAAAACGCCCTCGAGAACGGGGCCCGGACGGCTCTCGGCGTAGCCGCCGCCTGCGCCACTGTCGGAATGGTCGTCGGTATGGCGACCCTGACCGGACTCGGCCTAAGGATCGCCGGAGCCATCGTTGAAATCGCTCACGGAAGCCTGATCGTCACGCTCATCATGACCATGATCACCAGCATCCTGCTGGGAGCCGGTCTTCCGACCACCGCGAACTTCATCGTCACCAGCACCATGGCGGCNCCCGCGCTCTTCGCCCTCGGAGTTCCTCCGATCGCGGCCTACATGTTCGTCCTTTACTTCGGTATTGCCGCCGACCTGAGCCCGCCCGTCGCCCTGGCTGCCTACGCCGGCGCGGGCATCGCCGGAGACGATCCGATGAAAACGGGGTTCACCGCCATGAAGTTGGCGCTCGCCGGCTTCCTCGTTCCGTACATATACATCTACAACCCGATGCTGGTCCTTGTTAATCCCGAGCCCTTGAGCCTGACCCTGAGCGTGGTCACCGCCATCATCGGCGTCTTCCTCCTGGGTATAGGGACAATCGGTTTCTACAAGGCCCCGGTCAACTGGCTTCTCCGGATCTTCGCCATGGCCGGTGCGCTGGGCCTGATGATCCCGGGACTCAAATCCGACCTCATCGGATTGTCCATCCTTATCGGCCTCCACCTCTACCAGACGCAGAAGGCGAAGAAACTCCTGGTTTCAGGAGAAAAATCCGACTCCGGGCAACCGAACGGCTAAGCCGCCCTTCCTCAAAGGGCATAAAGACGAGAAGCCGCCCCGGTTATTAGGCCGGGGCGGCACATCCACTTTCAGGAGGTTCATCCATGCCGGACGACTACAAGAATACGCTGAATCTACCCCAGACCGATTTCCCGATGAGAGCCAACCTCGCAAAAAGGGAACCGGGTTTCCTGCAAATGTGGACGGAGATGGACCTTTACGGAAAACTCATGTCCAAAGCGGAAGAAAGCCCTCTTTTCATCCTGCACGATGGGCCTCCCTACGCCAACGCCAACATTCACATCGGAACAGCCTTCAATAAGATCCTGAAGGACTTCATTCCCAAGTACAAATGGATGCAGGGATATCGCGCCCCCTACATTCCCGGCTGGGACACTCACGGGCTTCCGATCGAGCTGCGCGTCCTCCGGGAGGAGGGGGCGACCAAGGAATCCATGAACCCCGTCGTGCTGCGATCCAAATGCACCGACTACGCCCGCCGCTTCATCGATATCCAGAGGGAAGAATTCAAGCGCCTGGGCGTGCTTGGGGACTGGGAAAGGCCCTATGTCACATTCGAGCCGGAATACGAGGCGGCCCAGCTCGGGGCCTTTGCGGACATGGTGGAAAAAGGCTTCGTCTATAAGGGCTTCAAGACCGTCTACTGGTGCACGGACTGCCAGACGGCCCTTGCAGCCGCCGAAATCGAGTACGAAGACGAGACCTCTCCCTCGATCTATGTCGCCTATCCCATGCCCGAGGTTGCAGAACGCTTCGAGCCCCTTTCCGGAAAAGATGTCTTCGTGATCATCTGGACAACGACTCCGTGGACTCTTCCGGCAAGCATGGCCGTCGCCCTCCAGGTCGATTACGAGTATGTTTTCGTACCGGCGGGGGAGAAGGTGTATCTTTTGGCCGCGGAACTCCTGCCCTCCGTGGAAAAGGAGACGGGGCTGGTTTTCGGAGAACCTCTCCTTCGATGCCGCGGAAAGGAACTTGAAGGTCTTCTCGCGACCCATCCCTTCTACGACGAGAGAAAAACCCCCCTCGTGCTTGCCGACTATGTCACTCTCGATTCGGGCAGCGGATGCGTGCACACGGCTCCCGGTCATGGCGTCGAGGACTTTGAAACCGGAATCCGGTACGGGTTGGAAATCTATAACCCCGTCGATCCGACCGGGCGATTTCTCCCCGAGACGCCGCTTGTCGGAGGACTTTCCCTTGAAGAGGGCGCGGAGCGCGTTTTCAGTGCTCTGGTCGAAAACGGGCGGCTGCTCGGCCGCGGCAAAATTCTGCACTCCTACCCGCATTGCTGGCGATGCAAGAAGCCGATCATCTTCAGAGCAACGGAACAATGGTTCGTCTCCGTCTCCGATTTTAGGAAGCAGGCCCTAGAAGCCATCGATCGTGTCGAGTGGATACCCGACTGGGGCAAGGAGCGGATTTCGAACATGGTCCGGGATCGGTCCGACTGGTGCATCAGCCGACAACGGGTTTGGGGCGTGCCGATCCCTGCCTTCTACTGTGAGGACTGCGGGGAACTGATCCTGACGCCCGAAAGGGTCCGCCTTGTCCAGGAGAAAGTTCGCCTGAGTGGCAGCAACACCTGGTGGAAGGCCACACCGAGCGAATTGCTGGGCGATAAGGCCATTTGCGACAAGTGCGGCTCAAAACGCCTGCGCAAGGAAACCGACATCATGGATGTCTGGTTTGATTCCGGATCAAGCCATATCGCCGTTCTCGAAACCCGCCCGGAGCTCCGTTGGCCGGCCGATCTTTACCTGGAGGGAAGCGACCAGCACCGCGGCTGGTTCCAAACCTCCCTGCTGAACGGGGTCGCCACGCGAGGCAGTGCCCCGTACCGGGCCGTTCTGACCCATGGCTTCATTGTGGACGGAGAAGGCCGGAAGATGTCCAAATCTCTCGGAAATGCGGTCAGCCCCCAGGAAGTGATCGAGAAATTCGGAGCGGACATTCTGAGGTTATGGGTGGCTTCCACGGATTACCGCAACGATATCCGGATCTCCCAGAGCATCATCGACAACCTGGTCGAGATGTATCGGCGAGTCCGGAACACCTATCGTTATCTCCTCAGCAACGTCTACGATTTTAATCCTTCCGTCGACTCGGTACGCCCGGAGGAGATGGACGTGATGGACCGCTGGATCCTGTCGCGCCTCCAGGGAGTGCTTTCGCGCGTTACGGAGGGGTTTGAAACCTACGAGTTCCATATCCCGACCTTCGTGGTCTATCAATTCTGCGTCAACGAGCTCTCGGCATTTTACCTGGACGTCAGTAAGGACCGCCTCTATGCCTCCGCTCCCGGCGAGCGGACACGAAGAAGCTGCCAAACCGTCCTTTGGAAGCTTCTTGAAGTCCTGACCCGCGCCTTGGCTCCCGTGCTGAGCTTCACGACGGAAGAAACCTGGCAGGCCATGCGGGCTCTGGATGGATCGCTGCCGGAGAGCGTTTTCCTCGCAGACTGGCCTCAGGCTGATCCCGCGTTGGTGAACCCGGCTCTGGACACCCGCTGGGACGGGATCCTTTCCATCCGCGGCGGATTCAGCCGGGCTTTGGAAGCGGCCCGCGCCAAAGGCCTGATCGGGAAAAGCCTTGAAGCCGAGCTCACGGTTCTTGGGGCTCCGGAAAGAGCCGCCGCCGCGATCGGCAGCGCGACAGAAGAGGATTGGGAAATGATTTGCATCGTCTCCTCGTTCCGGAAGGTTTCGCAAACCAACGATTTCAACCTCGTCTACGACGATGCGGAAACCGGCATGCGGATAGGCGTCAGGAAAGCCGAAGGGACCGCTTGCCCAAGGTGTTGGAAAATCTCGTCGAAGCCGGATGGAAGGAACCTTTGCCCACGGTGTGCCCGAGTGATCGGAGATTGATGGATCCTATGTGGGGGAGTCCCGGCAAGTCGGGACCCCCCTTTTTCCCCCGAACGGAAACGCCGACTTCCAGAACGGAGACCTTTTTCCCGAGGAAATCACGTCCGATGAAGTCGAAACCGCAACCCTGGAGGAATTCCTCGTCGGCCCGCAGGAAACCGGGGTTCGGCTCGATGTGCTGGTCGGGAAACGCCTCGGATTGACTCGAAGCTACGCCAACAAGCTGGTCAGAAAGGGAGAAGTCGGGCTATCGTCAGGACAAACGCCGAAACCTTCCCTGAAGTTGGCGGAAGGCACCCGTGTGGAGGTGCACATCCGGAAAATCGAGCCCCTGGACCTGGAACCGGAAGCGGTGGAGTTCGGTGTCGTCTATGAAGACGAAGACATCATCGTGATCGACAAGCCCGCGGGCCTGGTCGTGCATCCCGCTCCGGGGCACTGGACGGGAACGCTCGTGCATGGCTTGCTTCACCGGGACCCGAGGATAGGCCTGATCAACCGTGTCCTCCGGCCTGGGATCGTCCATCGCCTCGATTCGACAACTTCAGGGCTGATGGTCGTCGCACGAAACAGCGAAGCACTGGATAGGCTGATTTTGTCCTTTAAATCGCGTACGGTCGAAAAACGGTACCTGGCGCTCGTGTGGGGGAGTCCCAAAAGCGACAAGGGAAGCATCGATCAGCCGATCGGAAGGGATCCCGGCAACCGCCTCCGAATGACCGTTGTCGAGGATGGAAGACCCTCCAGGACCGATTACCGGGTTCTCGTTCGCTTCAGGGAGGGGTTTTCCCTCATCGAGTGCAACCTCCTGACAGGCAGGACGCACCAGATTCGGGTGCACCTGCGTCATATCGGGCATCCCCTCGTCGGGGACGTTCTCTACGCGCCCAGAAAACACCCGCCCTTCCCGATCGACCGGGTTTTTCTCCACTCCTGGCAGTTGACCATCCCGCACCCGGGCGACGGCCGCCGGATATCCTTCAGATCGACTCTCCCGTGCCAACTTTGTGGAATTCTCAGGAACCTTCGCCCGGAAGGCAGGGCTTGACGGTAAAAGCAACCGAGTGCGTGTAGAAAACCCNCCCTGGGTTTTCCCCAGACCGGCTTTTGACATGACGCTTTTCGGTCATTTCAACCACAGCCAGAAGTTGCGTCCTCGCCTTGCTGAAAAAAGCGGCAACCGCGGCAACCTGCTCCAGAACCGCCGCGGGGACCGCCCTTTTTCCCGTTTTCACGACGACGTGGGCTCCCGGCAAATCCTTGACATGAAACCAGAGATCCTCAGGGGAAGCGAGCTTGGAAGTGACATGTCGGTTGCCTTTGGCGCTGGTTCCGACCAAGACGGGAAAGCCTTCGATCTCGAAACGGACAACTCCCGAATCCTTGGCACCGCCTTTCTTGCCCACTGATTTCAGTTTCCCCTTGCGGCAAAGGGCAAGCGCTTCGGCCAAAACTTCATCCTGTTCGAGAGCCGCTATTTCACCTTGAATCTTGCTGATTTCCGCTTCGACACTCTCTCTGATGTCTTTCCCCTTGCGGTAGCGCCTGAAACAGACCTGCGCGTTCTGCACCCTGGTCAGGCGAGGATCCATGGGAATTCGAATCGTTTCGGGACCAGACATGCCCCAGTACCGAACCTCCGCCTCGGGGCATCCCTCCGGAATTTCCTCGGGAGAAGCGAGAAGGGCTTCTCCCCTTCTTTTCCAAACATCCGCCTGCACGCATTCCGCCAATTGGCGAGTGAGGCCCTCCAGCCGGTTTTGAAGGTGCCTGGCGGCTTTTCCGAAGGATAAACCGCCCCTTTTCTCCGAAGCGCGCGCCGCGCGCGCGACAAGCGTTTCCGAAAGAGCCGAGCCGGTCGCCTCCAAAGGCGTGCCCTGGATCGGCCGGGCAGTCGGAAGGAGAATCGGAAAAACCAGCAGCGCCTTGCCTGACTGCTGCGGGCGGAAATCCTCAAGGCTTGAGGCCCCTTTCGCGGGGAAATATAGCTTCGAAAGGGTAGAGTTCGGCCGTCCCGCCTCCTCCCAATTCTTTCTCAAGGTCTCGATCAGATTTTTGCCGATCCCCTTCAAGGTCGGAAGGTCCTCGGGGGAAATCTCGATCGGCCAATCCGCGGGAGGAAGCCCCTTCACTTCGGGCGGCGGCAGGTAGGCCAATCCAGGGCGATTCCTCCCGATGCCTCCTTCAGAAGGCCTCCCGTGACACTCCATTTCGAGGATCTTCATCCCCTCATCGGCCAGGATCAGGTTAGAAAACCGGGGAGACGCCTCGAGGACGAGAACCCGTTCCTTGCAGATGCCCAATCCAACGGGTTTCGAAAAACTCAGGGCCATGACGCGGTCCGAGTTCAGCTGCTCGACCCCGGTCAGACTTGCACCCATCAACTGGCTTTTTAGCGNCCAGAAGGATGGGGGCTGCCGGCTTGCCGTCCTGAGAAGTCGTTCCAGGGTCTCCCTTGAAACCGTTCCGCACCCGCAGGCTTCAGGGAACCATGAAAAGAGCAGCCACCCCTTGGGATAGAGGTCGAGGGCGGTCCAGAAATCTGCTCCCTCCACATGGCGGACCCGCGCCGCAATCCATGCTCCCGCGATTTCCACCGACCACGCCCTGACCATTTCGGGACCGATCTGCACGGTTTCCACCTCCCGTTTTCCGGATATCATATCAGGGATGTCCCTTTGCCCTTGACAAGAACCCAAGCCCTCTCTAAAATGGGCGACGTCTCTTTGAGAGGGGCTGTGGCGCAGTGGGAGCGCGATTCCTTCGCACGGAATAGGCCAGGGGTTCGAATCCCCTCAGCTCCACCAGGAAATTGATCCTGACCCTGTTATCATATAGAATGTCGGGGCGTAGCGCAGCCTGGTTAGCGCACCTGCTTTGGGAGCAGGGTGTCGAAGGTTCGAATCCTTTCGCCCCGACCATCCCGAAGCTACGCTGTGAGTGCGGGAATAGCTCAGTTGGCTAGAGCGATGGCCTTCCAAGCCGTAGGTCGCGGGTTCGAATCCCGTTTCCCGCTCCAAAGAAATATAGGCGCCTGTAGCTCAACCGGATAGAGCAACGGACTTCTAATCCGTAGGTTGGAGGTTCAAGTCCTCTCAGGCGCGCCACTAGGGAACAATGAAAGTGGAGCCGGTGAGCGTAGCTCAATTGGTCAGAGCACTGGACTGTGGCTCCAGTGGTTGGGGGTTCAAGTCCCCTCGCTCACCCCAAACCGAAGACGGGACATGCGCCCGTAGCTCAGTGGACAGAGCGGCGGACTTCGGATCCGTTGGTCGCGGGTTCAAATCCTGCCGGGCGCGCCAGTCAATACAACCGAATAGCGAGTTTGCGTGGACCGTTAGCTCAACTGGCAGAGCACCTGACTCTTAATCAGGGGGTTACAGGTTCGATTCCTGTACGGTCCACCATTTTCTTTTTTGCGAGAGTGGTGGAACAGGTAGACACGCTGGACTTAGGATCCAGTGGCGAAAGCCTTGCGGGTTCAAGTCCCGCCTCTCGCACCAGGGAAGGCTCATCCCGGAAGAAGCCTTGAAACCAACGCGACGGGGTGTCACGATGAAAAGAACCCACCGATTTCCAAAGGGATCCGGGGGGTTCTTTCTTTATGCGCTTGGCGCTTCAGGTCATGTGGTATACTCTTCACGCCTGAGCACGGACATCGAATGAACGGAACCTGAAAGGAGTTGTGGCGGTTGAAATCCGAGATCATCTCACAGGAAGGCAACAAACAGAAAATCAGGGCCACGATCGATGCGCAGGAATTCCAGAAAGCCCTGAACACGGTTGTCGGCGAACTATCCCGAAAAGCGAACATCAAGGGTTTCCGCAAAGGCAAGGTCCCGCGCAACGTGATCGAAATGTACTTCGGTCGCGAAGGGATCTATTCTGAAGCCCTGGAAAAGGTTCTCCCGGCAGCGATGAGTGAAATCATCGAGGAATACGATCTCAGCCTGATCGGGGAACCCGATGTGGACCTTGAAGGTGAAGTGGAGGAGGGGAAGCCGGTCACCGCGGTTTTCTCCTTCGAGGTGCGTCCCGAAGTGAACCTTCCTGATCTCTCCTCGATCGTCGTGGAAAAGCCCCTGATCGAAGTGACCGAAGCCATGGTGGAAGCCGCGATCGAACAGATTCGCCTCCGGCACTCCGAGATGCGGCCGGTCGCCGACAGGTCTTCCAGGGAGGGAGACGCCGTTTCCGTCGAGTATACGACTCTTCTTATGGAGGAGGGGAAAGAGAACGCCCCATCCTCCCCTCAGACCACGACGATTCACCTGGACCCCGAAAACCTTCGGGAAGAGCTGAAGAAAGCTTTAACCGACAAAAACGTGGGAGATGAGGAATCGGTCGAGTTCACGATCGAAGAGGAGCACCCCGATCCGTCCCTGGCCGGGAAAACCCTCCGCTACACCCTGAAAGTCAAGGAAATCCTGGAACGAATCCTTCCCGAACTCGACGAGACTTTTATCCGGAAATATTCCCAGGAAAGGCTGGACAACCTTGAAAGTTTCCGGCAGGAAGTCCACGAACGCATCGAGGAACAAGTCGGGCATGACACCCGAAGCGCGACCGAGGCCAACGCCCTGGCCAAGCTGAGGGAATCTGCGGAACTGACGGTCCCCGAAACCCTTGTCGAGCGCCAGGTCACGGCCCTAAAGGAAGAAGAGGCGGGACAGATCAAGAAACAGTTCAACCTTTCGATGGAGGAGTATCTCGAGAAAAACGGCATCGCGACCGAAACGTTCGAGCAAAGCATCCGGGAACGGGCCGAGCGGACCGTGCGTCAAACGCTCATCCTCGAATCCCTTGCAGACGAACGCTCGATCGAAGTGACTGAACAGGACATCGACACCGAGGTCAAGTCGCTTGCCGAGTACCTGAAATCCGAACCGGACAGGATTCGTTCTCTCCTGTTCAAGGATCGTGAAAGGATGACCGATTTCCTCCATCGCATCCGCATGAACAAGGCGATCGCCCTGCTCATGTCGGAGGTCACGATCAAGGAAGTCCCGGTGGGATCTTCTCCCGAAGGATCGGAAGCTCCCGCGGAAGACAAGCCCGAATAACGGGAGGTTCACTACATGTCCTCCATTTTGGTTCCGATGGTCATCGAACAGACAGGCAGAGGGGAACGTTCCTACGACATCTACAGTCGTTTGCTGAAGGACAGGATCGTCTTCATCGGACAGGAAATAGACGATCACGTCGCGAACATCGTCATCGCACAACTTCTTTTCCTTGAAAGCGAGGATCCGGACAAGGACATCTACCTCTACATCAACAGCCCGGGAGGAATCGTCACGGCAGGACTCGCGATTTACGACACCATGCAGTACGTCAAATGCCCGGTTTCGACGATCTGCGTCGGACAGGCTTCAAGCATGGCAGCGGTACTGCTCGCAGCGGGCGGGGAGGGCAAGCGGATCGCTCTTCCGAACGCGCGTATCATGATCCATCAGCCTCTTGGCGGAGCCCAGGGACAGGCGACGGACATCGACATCCAGGCCAAGGAAATCCTTCGAGTCCGCGAGAAAATCAACGGCATCCTGGCGAAGCATTCCGGCCAATCCATAGACAAGATCGCCCTGGATACCGACCGCGACTTCTTCATGTCGGCCGAGGAAGCGAAAAACTACGGGATAATCGACCGGATCATCGAAAAGCGCTAAAACAACCCGGAAAAGCGGAACCCCCAGAAGGGAGAGGCGATCCTCTCCCTTCTGCTTTTATGCGGCATGCGCTAGACTATAAAGTTGTTCCCGGCTTCAGAAAGACTGAAGCCCCAGAGGGGAGGACCATCATGTTCCAGCAGGACGATGGAGACGGCCGAAAGCGGAGAAACCTTCGCTGCTCCTTTTGCGGCAAGGCCCAGGACGAGGTCCAGAAGCTGATTTCCGGACCGGGAGTAACCATTTGCAACGAATGCGTCCATCTATGCAACCTGATCCTGAAGGAAGAAAGGGAAGAACCGCGGGAAGCCGCTTCGGCTTCTCCCTTTTCTATGGATAGCGTTCCAAACCCGAGGGATATCTTCCGTTTCCTGGATCATTATGCCGTGGGGCAGAACCAGGCGAAAAAAATCCTTTCAGTCGCGGTGTACAACCACTACCGCAGGATCCAGAGCAACACCGAAGGCAAAGACGACGTCGAGATGCAGAAAAGCAATGTCGTGCTGATCGGCCCTACCGGAAGCGGGAAAACCTTGCTGGCTCAGAGCATGGCCAGGCTCCTGAAGGTCCCCTTTGCCATGGCTGACGCCACAACTCTGACGGAGGCCGGCTACGTCGGAGAAGACGTCGAAAACATCCTCGTCAGGCTCCTGCAGGCGGCCGACTACGACTTGAAGGCAGCCGAGCGGGGCATCATCTACCTGGATGAGGTCGACAAGATCGGGAGAAAGTCCGAATCCGCCTCGATCACTCGTGATGTCTCAGGCGAGGGGGTGCAGCAGGCCCTGCTCCGGATCATCGAGGGAACCGTCGCGAATGTGCCTCCCAAGGGCGGCCGAAAGCACCCCTACCAGGATTTCATCCAGATGGACACCCGCAACATCCTCTTCATTTGCGGAGGATCGTTCGAGGGCCTTGAGGAGATCATTGCACACCGGATCAACAAGAAAACCATCGGCTTCGGGGGTTCGGTCCTGAGCAACGACAAGCGGGCAAGGTACGAACTTCTTTCCCGCGTGCAGCCAGAGGATCTCGTCGCGTTCGGCTTTATCCCCGAATTCGTCGGAAGGCTGGCCATTTTCGCTCCCCTTGAGGGACTCGACGAAGACTCTCTTGTCCGGATCCTGAAGGAACCGAAAAATGCCCTGATCCGGCAATACGAGAAGGCCTTCGAACTCGAGGGAGTACACCTGCACTGCACCGAAGAAGCCGTCAGGAGCATCGCCCGACTTGCCGCAAAACGCAACACGGGAGCCCGGGGATTAAGGTCCATCATGGAATCGATCATGCTCGACCTGATGTTCGACCTGCCCTCCAAGGCGGCCGACATCGCAAGCGTGACGATCACTCGGGAAACCGTGGAAGAAGGGTGTCCGCCCTTGATCGAACCGAAAGCCGGCAAGGAGGTCGCCTGATCCATGAGGACGGTGGCACCTAAAGGAAAATTGCCGGTTATCCCCGTCAGGGATACCGTTCTTTTCCCGGGGGTGATGGCTCCGCTTTTTATCGGAAGGACAAAATCACTGAAGGCACTCGAAGCCGCCGCGGCAAAAGGAAGACGGGTGGTTGTCGTCGCCCAGAAAACCCTGCAGGAAGAAGATCCTCAATCGGAGGATCTTTACGAGGTGGGAACACTCGCCGCGATCGTGCAATCGGCCAGGCTCCCGGATGGAACAACCAAAGTCCTGCTGGAAGGTCTGACTCGCATCCAGATCGAGGCTTTCGAGATCTCGGAAGAGCTGATCGAAGCCTGGACGCTGTCCATTCCCGCCCAGAAGGAAGAAAAACCGGACCAGCCGCGTCGGCGCGCCCTTCTTGACCAGTTCGAAAAAGTCGTGTCCTACAGCGGGAAGATCCCCGACGAGATCCCCGCGTCGCTTTCCGAAATCGAAGGGCTTTCCATGCTGTCGGACATCATCACTTCCCACATGGACCTGAAAGTGGAGGAAAAGCAACGCATCCTTGAAACTGCTGACCCCGTTGCCCGAACGGAATTGCTTTTGAAAATCCTCGTTCGCGAGGCGGAAATCCTCCAATTGGAAAGTGAAATCCACAACCGGGTCCGCCAGGAAATGGACCGGGCCCATCGTGAGTACTACCTGAAGGAACAGATGAAGGTCATCCAGACCGAGTTGGACTCCCGCGAAGGGTTGAACGAGGTCGAAGAACTGGCGACGAGGATCCGTGACGCGAAAATGCCTGGAGAAGTGGAGGAAAAAGCTCTCCATGAACTGGAGCGGTTCGCGAAAATGCCTCCCGTTTCTGCCGAGGCAACCGTGGCCCGGTCCTACATCGATTGGCTGATCGAACTCCCCTGGAGCCGAACTTCCAGGGACCGGCTCGACATCTCCCTGGCCCGGAAAGTGCTGGACGCGGACCATTACGGACTGGAAGAAGTCAAGGAGAGGATCCTGGAGTTCCTGGCGGTCAGGAAACTCGCCTCGGAGGACTCGCGCACTCAGGTCATCTGTTTCGTCGGCCCCCCCGGTGTGGGGAAAACATCCCTTGGCCGTTCCATTGCAAAGGCCATGAAGCGGAAATTCGTTCAGATGTCGCTCGGGGGGATCCGCGACGAAGCGGAAATCCGTGGTCACCGCCGAACCTATGTGGGGGCTCTCCCGGGCCGGATTCTTCAGAAAATCCGCCAGGCCGGGACGCGTAATCCCGTCCTTCTCCTTGACGAGATCGACAAGGTCGGGACCGACTTCCGAGGCGATCCTTCGTCAGCCCTGCTCGAGGTCCTCGACTCCGAGCAAAACTTTGCCTTCACGGATCATTTTCTCGAGGTGCCTTTCGACCTCGGGAAAACCCTGTTCATCACGACGGCCAATGTGACCCACACGATACCGGGCCCATTGCAGGACCGGATGGAAATCATCCACATTCCAGGCTACGTGACCGAGGAGAAGATCCAGATCGCACAGCGGCATCTGTGGCCGAAGGTCGTGAAATCGAGCGGGCTGAAGGGAATCGACATCTCTCTCGAAACCGAAGCCTTGAAGGCCATCGTGGAGCGATACACGAGCGAGGCCGGGGTGAGAGAGCTGGAACGTCTTTTGTCCCGAATCGCCCGCAAGCTCGCAAAGAAAATCCTGGAGAACAGCACCGGGAAAAGAACGGCAAGAGGGAGTCTGTCCTTCAGGATCGAGCCCAAAGACCTGACGGAATACCTGGGAGCCCCGAGGAAACGTCACCCCTCGCTGCCCGAAGCCGATCAGGTGGGAACAGCCGTGGGACTCGCCTGGACCGAGGCGGGCGGAGAAGCCCTTGTGGTTGAAAGCGTCACGATGAAGGGGAAGGGAGGACTCACCCTGACGGGAAATTTGGGTGAGATCATGCAGGAATCGGCAACCGCCGCCATGGGCTACCTCCGCTCGACCGCGGAGATGTGGGGACTTGATGAACTGGCCTGGCGGGACATGGACACCCATGTCCATGTCCCGGAAGGAGCGATCCCCAAGGATGGTCCTTCGGCGGGGATCACCATCGCCACCGCTCTTTTGTCCGCCCTAAGCGACCGACCGGTTCGCCATGATCTTGCCATGACCGGGGAGATCACCCTGCGCGGCACCGTCCTCCCCGTTGGAGGAATCAAGGAAAAGGTGCTTGCCGCAAAGAGACACG
Source organism: Synergistales bacterium (assembly GCA_015657435.1). Classification (GTDB taxonomy): domain Bacteria; phylum Synergistota; class Synergistia; order Synergistales; family 79-D21; genus 79-D21. The sequence goes on from JADLKH010000005.1 coordinate 323,169, forward strand.
AGATTCGGAGCCTGATCCTTCCCGAAGCCAACAAGGCGGATTGGGATGAATTGCCCGACTGGATCCGCGAAAACATGAACGCCTCTTTCGTCTCCTCCGCAGCGGAAGTTTTCCGGCTGGCCTTTCGGGAAGAGGTTTCCTGATGTCGCTTCGATGGCAATACGAATCGGTTGTCACGGCCTTCCTGGAAAACCAGCTCCCGAGGCGGGAGCTCCCCGAGATAACGGTTTTGGGCAGGTCGAATGTGGGAAAATCCAGCCTGATCAATAAACTGGTCGGCCAGAAGGTCGCCCGTTCCAGCGGGACACCGGGCAAAACCCGCAGCATTAATTTCTTTCGCCTGAAAGGAAAACACCCCTTCTATCTCGTCGACCTTCCGGGATACGGGTACTCCGCGGTTTCCCAGGAAACCCGGCAAGGATGGAAAAGGCTGGTCGATGCGTATGCCGCCCGTTCCGCGGCTGTTCTGCACCTGCACCTCGTCGACTTCAGGCACGGGTTTCTCAAAGCCGACGAACAGCTGCGGGCATGGCTCGCACACCAGGAAGCCCCGACAGTGACGGTTTTCACGAAGGCCGACAAGATTCCGAGAGGAAAGTGGAAACCTCTTCTTGCGAGCTATTACTCGGGCAAGGAACCCGCATTCGTCACCTCGGCGGAATCTGGAGTCGGTGTTGACGAGCTGAGGTTATTTTTGGAAGATTACGTGGACCTGTCCCTTGCGGGAAACGGTCCCGAGGAGGAATGACGATGAGTGAGCCTAGCGGAAATCTTGGAAAATCCTACGATCCCAAGCCCATCGAGGACAAGTGGTACGCCTGGTGGCTTGAAAACAGGCTATTCGAGGGCAACGCCGATGCAAATCGGAATCCGTTCAGCATCGTCATCCCGCCTCCCAACGTAACCGGCTCGCTTCACATGGGGCATGCGCTCAACAACACCCTGCAGGACATTCAATGCCGATACAAAAGGATGAACGGTTATGACGTTTTGTGGCTACCGGGCACGGACCATGCCGGAATCGCCACGCAGAACGTCGTGGAGCGCAACCTTGCAAGCCAGGGCATCTCCCGCCACGAACTGGGGCGAGAAGCCTTCGTCGACAAGGTCTGGGAGTGGAAGGAGCAATATGGGAACCGAATCGTCAACCAGTTGAAGAAGCTTGGCGCCTCATGCGATTGGCGCCGAGAACGCTTCACGATGGATGAGGGGCTCTCAAGGGCAGTCCGGGCGGTTTTCGTCCGTCTATACAAGGAAGGGCTCATTTACAAGGGGAAATACATCATCAACTGGTGTCCTCGGTGCCAGACCGCGCTGTCCGATCTTGAGGTCGACCACCAGGAATCGACCGGCCACCTCTACCATGTGATCTACCGTTTCTCCGAAGGAGATGGGGGAGTCACCGTCGCGACGACGAGACCCGAAACCATCCTCGGGGATGTGGCGATCGCCATCCATCCCCGGGACGAAAAGAACAGGCACCTCGTCGGAAGAACCGTCATCGTCCCTTTGGTCGGAAGGGAAATCCCGATCATCGAGGATCCCATGGTCGACCCCGAGTTCGGCACAGGTTGCGTGAAAATCACCCCTGCCCATGACCCGAACGATTTTCTCGTGGGACAGCGCCACGGACTGGAGTCAATCCAGGTCATCGATTCGGAAGGGCGAATGAACGAATCCGCAGGAAAATACCGTGGCCTCGACCGCTTCGACGCCAGGAAGGTCGTCCTTGAGGACCTCGTTTCGGAAGGAAACCTCCTCCGGATTGACGAGCACCTTCACGCGGTCGGGCAGTGTTATCGCTGTCGAACGGTTGTGGAACCCTACCTTTCGGAACAATGGTTCGTGAAGGCAAAACCCCTCGCCGAGGCAGGCGTTGAAGCCGTCAAGGCCGGCCGCATCCGCTTCGTCCCGGAACAGTGGACCGGCACCTATTACCAATGGATGGATGAAATCCGCGACTGGTGCATTTCCCGCCAACTCTGGTGGGGACACCGCATCCCGGCGTGGACCTGCGCATCCTGCGGGCATGTCACCGTCTCGGAATCGGACCCGGATCGCTGTGAATCATGCGGTTCTTCCAACATCAGCCAGGATGAGGATGTCCTGGATACCTGGTTCAGCAGTGCCCTTTGGCCCTTTTCCACCCTCGGATGGCCGGACCGCACCCCCGAGCTCGCTCACTACTATCCGACAAGTCTTCTGGTTACCGGTTTCGACATCATTTTCTTCTGGGTGGCCCGGATGATCATGATGGGACTGCACTTCATGGAAGAAGTCCCCTTCAGGGACACCTACATCCATGCGCTCGTGCGGGACGAGTCGGGACAAAAGATGAGCAAATCGAAGGGAAACGTCATCGACCCGCTCGACGTGATCGACGAATATGGCGCCGACGCCCTTCGGCTCACTCTTGCAGCCCTCACCGTTCAGGGACGTGACATCCTGCTCAGCACAAACCGCATCGAGACGTTCCGTTTCTTCCTCAACAAGCTCTGGAACGCGAGCCGGTTCGCTCTCTCCTCCCTTGAAGGGGTGACGGTTAACCGGGAAATCGAGCCTTCGCAGCTTCGCCTGCACGATCGATGGATCCTCGCAAGGTTGGACGAGGTGATCGGGGAAACAACCCGCTATCTTGACGGCTACTTCTTCGGGGAGGCCGCCAAACTGCTTTATGATTTCGTCTGGGGAGAACTTTGCGATTGGTACCTTGAAATGGCCAAACCGGCCCTTAAGGGGGAAGAAGGAGCCCTCCGCAAGGAGGCGACACAAGGTGTCCTGTGTCGTGTTTTCGAGTCCGTCCTCAAGCTGCTGCACCCCTTCATCCCGTTCCTGACGGAGGAGCTCTGGCAGGCGTTCTCCTTCTCGGGGAAATCGCTTCAGGAGGAGCGATGGCCCGAGCCCTTCGGGAAGGAGAAGGACCGTGCCTGCATCGAGGAGATGGCCGCTTTCCAGCAAGCGGTCCGCGCGATCCGCAACCTCCGGGCGGAAGCCCACCTGAATCCTCAGAAGACGGCTCCGCTGGTTCGCGCCGCCCTTCGTGAGGACATGGAACCGCTCTTCCGAGAAAACTCCGACCTGCTGGGCCTTTTGTGCCGGATTGCACGCCTCGAATGGTCCGGAAACGGGACAACCCCGTCGGGGAAATGCCTGAGCGCCGTCCTTCCTCAGGGTTCGTTCTACCTCGAGGTCGAGGGACTCATCGACATCGAGACTGAAATCGGAAGGCTTGAGCAGGAGATGGAAAAACTCAAGGCCGACCTGAAGAGATCGAAGGCAAAACTCGAAAACTCCCAATTCGTCGCGAACGCCCCGGACGAGGTCGTCGAAAAGGAAAAGGCCCGTCTCCGTGAAGGGGAAGCCCGTATTCTCCGTGTCCGCGAAAACATCAGGAGCCTCGGTACCGGTGAGTGACAACCTGAAGCCTGCGCTTTTTTCGGGAAAGGAACGGTTTGACGAAATCGAAAGGCGGATCCTCGGCGTTGCTTCGCCGGGGATCCGCCCCGGCCTTTCACGGATGGCTCGTCTTTGCTCCCTCCTGGGAAACCCGGAAAGAACTTTTCCCGCCGTCCATGTCCTGGGCACAAACGGAAAAGGCTCGGTTTGCGCGGCGATCGATTCGATCCTGCGGGAATCCGGTTTCCGGACCGCCTGTTACACCAGTCCGCATCTGGAACATATGGGGGAGCGGCTGACCTTCGATGGAAGGATCCTCCCGGCGACCGTCTGGGAAGAATCCGTTGACTGCGTCGTTGAGGCGATCCGCTCGGACTCGGCCCTTTCCGCGGACCCTCCCTCCGTCTTCGAGATCCTGACCGCAACCGCGTTCCTTTGCATCGCCCGAGGAAACAGGGATATCGCCGTCATCGAAGCAGGCCTGGGGGGGAGACTTGACGCCACCAATCTGCTCGGTGATGTCAAAATGACGGTTTTCACGGCCATCGGGAAGGATCATGAAGATATCCTGGGACACGGGATCAAGGCCATCGCCAGAGAGAAGTTTTCGGCTCTGCGCCCGCGGATACCGGCGGTTTCCATGGCAAATGGCGCTGTCTTGGACAAAATGGTTGTGGAAAAAGCGCAACGACTTTCCAGTCCTCTCTGTCTTCTGGAAAGGGACGCAACGGTCGATTTGCACTGGATCGGCATCCAGGGATCGTCCTTCACGCTGTTCCGAAGCGGTTGCGCTCCTTTGAGGCTTTCAACCCCGCTCCTTGGAAGCCATCAGGTCGCCAATGCGGCCTTGGCGGCTCTCGCCTGCCTCGGCCTTTCCCAAAACTGGCGGAAGATTTCCGAGGAATGCATCCGGCTCGGGCTCGAACGGACAAAATGGCCGGGACGCTGCGAGAGCATCCCGCTTGATCCCATTGTCCTCCTCGACGGGGCGCACAATCCCCAAGGGGCGGAAACCTTGTCGAAGAACCTGCTTTCCCTCTGGCCCGGCATCCGACCCACTTTCGTCATGGCGGCCATGAAAGACAAGGATATCCTGGGCATGTTGGAACCACTCTCGAGGACGCAAGGAGACCTTTTCTGCACGGAGGTTGAGGGACTGGAACGCTGCGAAACCGCACCGAAGCTGGCGGAAAAGGCCCTTTCCATTCCATGGCCCGGCACCGTCAGGGTATTCAGGAACTCGCGAGACGCCATTCGTGAGGCGATGATGACCGCCCCGTTCGTCGTCTGTACAGGAAGCCTTTATTTTATCGGCAGCATCCGGCGTTTCCTGATCGACCAGGTAGCCGACGAGAAAGGTCCGCGATGAGTTTCAGCCCCCCCGTGATGCACAACGGGCAACGGCTCCAGAAGATAGAGGTCCCCCGCGAGCTGGAAGGATACCTCGACGGGACCCTTTTCCTTCGCGGCCCGATCATGGATGAAGCCGGAGGGGACCCGGAAAAGGCCTGGCGAGCCCTTGGCGGGCCCGGCACCGGAATTGGCCTGATCGCTCCTGTCCAGGTTCATGGAACGGCCATCCTAGACGAAAAACGGGTTTTGGCGCTCCCGACACGCCCAAGGGCAGACGGAATCCTGCTCCACAAGGGACAGTGCGCAGGCAGCCTGCGGTTCGCCGATTGCTTTCCTCTTCTTCTGTCCTCCTGCCATCCCCACCCGTGGGCCCTGATGCTCCACGCCGGTTTTGAAGGGACGGCGAGAGGGATCGTCCCCCGTTCGATCGAATTTCTCGAAAATCGGGTACCCGGATTCCGGATCGAAAAGACGTATGCCTGGATTGGGCCGGGGATCGGCAGCTGCTGCTATCAGCGCGAGAAAGGCCGGGATGCGAAGACGGCGCTCGGGATCAGGAACCTGCCCGCCTCAAGCTGGATTGATCTCGGGGAAAGAGTCCGGTTCGATATCCCGAAAGCCATCGGGCTGCAGTTGTTCTCCGCAGGCCTTCCCCGGGACCGGCTCTTCGAATATGGCCTTTGCACGTCCTGCAACCCGGACCAGCTCTATTCCTACCGGGCAGGGGACCTCTTCGCAAGAACACTTTTTCTGGTCCGCTCGGGGCCTGCCGTCCACAAGTTCCATCCCTGGTGGGAGAATATATAGGAACGCAACTTTGGAGGAATGCAATCCCATCAATCCGGGGAGTGATTGGATGGAACCCGTGAAAGTAGGAGTTATCGGCGTCGGCCATCTGGGACATCACCATGCCAGGGTTTACACGGAACTTTACGGCACTCAGCTGGTCGGTGTCGTGGACCTTGACGAAGAGCGTGCGACTTCCGTCGGAGAGGGACTGGGCGTTCCTTTCTACACGAACCTCGATCGCTTTTTCGAGACGGCCAAACCGGATGCCGTGAGCGTTGTCGTCCCTACGGTCAGGCATTACGAGATTGCCCGCCAAGCTCTCGAAAGGGGACTCCATGTCCTCATCGAGAAACCCGTTACGACGACGGTCCTTGAAGCCGAAGAATTGTTGCGTCTCGCGGCAAGGAAAAACCTTGTCCTGCAGGTGGGGCACATCGAACGCTTCAACAGCGCGGTCCAGTACCTGAGCAATGTCGTCAGGGAACCGATCTTCCTCCAGTCAAACAGGCTGGGCCCCTTCACGAACCGCATCTCCGACGTTGGAGTGGTCCTGGACCTGATGATCCACGACATCGACATCATCCTTTCGCTTGTTCGGGCCGACATCGTCAACATCAACGCCATGGGCCGATGCATTCATACCGACCATGAAGACGTGGCATCCGCCCAGGTGGAATTCTCCAACGGCACGATGGCGCACATTCTGGTCAGCAGGGTGTCCGAACGGCGCCTGCGACAACTCGAGATCATGGAGCCGGAACGTTTCCTCACCATCGACTACCAGGCCCAGGAGGTTTCGATCCATCGTTGCCTGAACCAGCAGGGAAGCGGCCTCGTCGAAGTGATCGAGCATCCCGTTTTCCCGAAGCGCGAACCGCTCAAGCTCGAACTCCAGCATTTCGTTTCGTGCGTCAAGGAAGGGCGTCAGCCTTTGGTGGGCATCATGGACGGAAAACGGGCGCTAGAAGTGGCCATCTCGGTTCTGCGCCAGATCCATGTTCAGAAGCCTTTGGGTTTGGCGGAATCGACACAATCCTGAGCCGTTTCCCGTAGCGTTCCAAGGACCGTAAAGGGAGGGAGGGAAGACCTTCCTCCCTTTTGTTTTTCTGTTATGATTCCGATGGTTCCCGATTTTTGGCCCCTAAACGGAGGTGAATCGAGTTGCCCGGCGTCAATCTGCAGGCCCTGCTCGCGCTTTTCTGTTTCCTGCTCTGTCTCCTCCTCGCCAGGGCGATCATGAATATCCAGCGAGGGAAATGGCCCGGCAGCCCGACATGGGTTCTTTATCTTCGCACCCTTCTCGGCTTTCTCTTCGCAGCCGCCATCACCTTCGCCTTTTATGCCTTCGCCGGAATCGACATCCTGCATCGCTGAGGCAAATCGCTAAAGCCAGAATATTCCTTCGATTTCCAATTGATTGAGGTTTGACCCGCTACCCGGGAACTTTTATGATTCGGTTGTTTTTCTGACAAACCATTCTGCTTTCACCAGCCGGAGGGGACAGTGCCCATGTCGGAGAGCAAGTCGGCGGAGGTTTCGGAATTGAGGACCGCGTACGAGAAGACGGTGGAGAAGTTCCTGCAGAAGGCCCCGGAGAGGAAGAAGGCGTTCCGGACGGGCGGCGGCCTGCCGTTGAAGCGGGTGTACACGCCGGAGGACCTGGAGGGACTGGACTACGGCAAGGACCTGGGATACCCGGGTCTGTACCCGTACACGCGGGGAGTGCAGCCGACCATGTACCGCGGTCGGTTCTGGACGATGAGGCAGTACGCGGGATTCGCCACGGCGGAGGAGTCGAACGCGCGTTACCGTTACCTGCTGTCGCAGGGGACGACGGGTCTGTCGGTGGCGTTCGATCTGCCGACGCAGATCGGCTACGACTCGGACCACGCGATGGCGCAGGGAGAAGTGGGCAAGGTGGGAGTGGCGATCGACAGCCTGGCGGACATGGAGACGCTGTTCGCGGGGATCCCGCTGGAGAAGGTGTCGACGTCGATGACGATCAACGCGCCGGCGAGCGTGCTGCTGGGGCTGTACATCGCGGTGGGCGAGAAGCAGGGCGTGTCGATGGAGAAGCTGTCGGGGACGATCCAGAACGACATACTGAAGGAATACATCGCGCGNGGGACGTACATCTTCCCGCCGAAGCCGTCGATGCGTCTGATCACGGACATCTTCGAGTTCTGCAGCTCTCACGTGCCGCAGTGGAACACGATCTCGATCTCGGGTTATCACATCCGGGAGGCGGGGAGCACGGCGGTGCAGGAAGTGGCGTTCACGCTGGCGGACGGGATCGCGTACGTGGAGGCAGCGGTGAGGAAGGGTCAGGACCCGAACGTGTTCGGGAAGCGTCTGAGCTTTTTCTTCAACGCGCACAACGACTTTTTGGAGGAAGTGTCGAAGTTCCGGGCGGCGCGTCGGCTGTGGGCGAAGATCATGAAGGAGCGCTTCGGGGTGACGGACAAGGGTGCGCAGATGCTCCGTTTCCACACGCAGACGGCGGGAAGCACGCTGACGGCGCAGCAGCCTGAGAACAACATCGTGCGTGTGGCGGTGCAGACGATGGCGGCGGTGCTGGGAGGGACGCAGAGCCTTCACACGAACAGCTACGACGAAGCGCTGGCGCTGCCGACGGAGAAGAGCGTGGGGATCGCGCTGAAGACGCAGCAGATCGTGGCGTACGAATCGGGAGTGACGGAGACGGTGGACCCGCTGGCGGGCAGTTACGTGGTGGAGTCCCTGACGAACGAGATCGCCAGGCAGGCGTCGGAGTACATCGAGAAGATCGACGGGATGGGCGGGATGCTTTCGGCGATCGAGAAGGGGTACGTGCAGCAGCAGATCCAGGATGCGGCGTACACGACGCAGAAGGCGATCGAGTCGAACGAGCAGATCGTGGTGGGCGTGAACAAGTTCCAGGTGGACGAGGGACACGGCGACCGTGCGCTGCTGCGTGTGGATTCCTCGGTGGGGATGAACCAGGTGAGGAAGCTGCAGGCGATGAAGTCCGGCCGAGACAACCTGAAGGTGCAGTCGTGCCTGGAGGAGATCCGCAGCGCGTCGAGGGACGAGGGGACGAACCTGATGCCCTTGATCGTGGACGCGGTGAAGGCGTACGTGACGGAAGGCGAGATCTGCGGCGTGCTCCGCGAGGAGTTCGGCGAATACCGGGAAAACATCGTCCTCTAGGGATAAGGGAGGAGACGGGAAGACCATGAGCGAGCGCAAGGTGAGGGTGATCGTGGCGAAGCCGGGGCTTGACGGACACGACCGGGGAGCGAAGGTCGTGGCGCGTGCGCTGCGCGACGCGGGGATGGAAGTGATCTACACGGGTCTGAGGCAGACGCCGGAGCAGATCGTGCAGGCGGCGGTGCAGGAGGATGCGGACGCGATCGGGATCAGTATCCTGAGCGGGGCGCACGAGTACTACTTCGGCCGGATCATCGAGCTTCTGAAGGAGAGAAAGGCGTCGGACATCCTGGTGTTCGGGGAGGCGTGATCCCCGAGGACGACGTGCCGAAGCTGCAGGCCATGGGAGCGGGAGCCATCTTCGGCCCCGGAACCCCCACGACCGTCTGCATCGACTGGCTCAATGCCGCCGTCCGGGAGAAGTGGGCCGGGGAGAACGTCTAAGTGGAAAAGCTGATCGCAAGGGCCCTCGATGGGGATCACCGCTCGATCGCCAGGCTGATCAGCCTGGTGGAAAGCGAGTCTCCCCAGGCCGAAATCATCATGCGTAAAATTTATCCCCACTCGGGGAAGGCCCATATCATCGGCCTCACCGGAAGTCCGGGAGCGGGGAAGAGCACCCTGGCGGACAAGATCATCGCCCATTTCAAGAGCCTCGGGAAAACGATAGGGGTTATCGCAGTCGATCCTTCGAGCCCCTTCACGGGCGGGGCGATCCTCGGGGATCGCCTGCGGATGCAGCAGCACGCGGTCGACCCCGATGTCTTCATCCGGAGCATGGGGACCCGCGGTTCCCTTGGCGGGCTGAGCCGATCGACACAGGAAGCGGCTCTGATCCTCGACGCCTGCGGCAAGGATGTTGTCATCATCGAAACGGTAGGAGTCGGACAGTCTGAAATCGACATCGTCAAGATCGCCGACACCGTCGGCCTGATCCTTGTCCCGGGAATGGGCGACGATATCCAGATCATGAAGGCCGGGATCATGGAAATCGCCGACGTGTTCATCGTGAACAAAGCGGACCGCGACGGGGCCGACCGGGTTTCCACCGAAGTCAACATGATGCTGGATCTTCTCGGGATGCGTCCATGGCGTCCTCCCGTTCTCAAGACCGTTGCCGAGCGGGGAGAAGGAGTCGAAGAGGTGGTCCTCGAAATGATCCGCCACGCGGATTTCCTCCACGTGAGCGAGGAAGGTCGAAGGCGGAGATGGCAGCGCCTCGGGATGGAAGTCGAGGAAATCCTTCGACGGGAGATCGCGAGCCTGGTGGAACTGGCGTGGGAGAAGGAAAAAACGCCTGAGCTCTTCGAGTCTCTTTCCTCACGCAAAACCAACCCCTACGACGTCGCGGAACGGCTCCTAGGAACCATCCTGATGGACTCGGACGATTGACCCCAGCCTGACCGTCGGAATTCACCCGCTGTTGGCGGGACAGGCCGAACCGCAGGACAATGTTATGATTAGCAGGCGTTGACGAGGACACCCAAGGAGGTTGGTACAAAATGCGCGTTGCCATCGGATCTGACCATGCCGGTTTCGCCCTCAAGGAAAAGATCAAGGGTTTCCTTCTGGAATTCGGCTGCGAGATCCACGATTTCGGAACCCACTCCGAGGAGCCGAGCGTCGATTACCCGGATTACGGTTTCAAGGTAGGAGAAAGCGTCGCTTCCGGACAGTCGGAAAGAGGCATCCTCATTTGCGGGTCCGGAATCGGGATGTCGATCGTCGCGAACAAGATTCCAGGCGTTTACGGAGCTCTTTGCAACGACCCGACGACGGCCCGTTTGAGCCGCCTGCACAACAACTCCAATGTTCTCATCTTGGGTGGAAGGATCCTCCACGAAGAGGCGGCAAGAGAAATCGTCAAAATCTGGCTCGAAACCCCGTTCGAAGGGGGAAGGCATGTCGCCCGCTTCAAGAAGATCGAGTCCTACGAGTCCCAGATGGCCACGTTCACGCCTCGTCCGAACGGCAATCCGCTGATCATTTTGGATCACCCGCTGATCCAGCACAAGGTGGGCATCATCCGCGACAAGAACACCTCGGTGAAGGAATTCAGAGAGCTGGTCCAGGAAATCGCGGGACTGATGGTCTATGAGATCACGCGTGCTCTTTCCCTGGAAGAAACGGAGGTCGAGACACCCATAAACCGGACCAAGGTCCTGACCCTGTCAGGGAAAAAACTCGCGATCGTCCCCATCCTGCGCGCCGGCCTCGGTATGGTCGAGGGAATCCTCAGGCTCATCCCGAACGCGAAGGTCGGGCATATCGGCCTTTACAGAGACCCGGAAACCCTTTTGCCCGTGGAGTATTACTGCAAGCTTCCCGGGGATATCGAGGAAAGGGACATCTTCATTCTCGACCCGATGCTGGCAACCGGGGGCTCTTCCGCTGCAGCCATCGACCTGATCAAGAAAAGGGGAGGAAGAAAAATCACCCTGGTCTGCCTGATCTCAGCCCCTGAAGGGGTCGCCCTCGTTCACAGAAACCACCCTGAAGTCCCGATCTTCACAGCCGCACTCGACAGCCACCTCAACGACCACGGATATATCGTACCGGGCCTGGGAGACGCGGGTGACCGTCTCTTCGGCACGAAATAGACGCCGAAACCCCATCCCTGGCGGAAGGGGGGCATTCGAGAATGAACCGGATGGCCTTGCAGTTCTTGGCGATGTTCGGCTGGGGCGCCCTTGTGACGCCGTTATCGATTTCGCTGGCTCGCCGTTTTCGCCTGCTGGATACGCCGGGCACCCGGAAAATCCACAGCGGGGTCATCCCCCGTGGTGCAGGAATCGTCCTTTGGCTCGGATACCTTCTCTGGGTGCTCCTTATGGGTTGGCCCCTGGCCGGAACTCGAATGATCGCCATCGGGAGCACGCTGGTGTTCCTCGTGGGCTACGTTGACGACATGAAACCGACGTCCCCTTTTGCCCGGTTGAGCTTTCATCTCGTCGCAGCGCTGGCCGTTGTCGTTCCCCTGCACTCGTCTCCATTGGCGAAGGCCTTCCTTGTTCTCTGGATCGCCGGCTGCACCAACGCCTACAACCTCATCGACGGAATGGACGGTCTCTGTCTCTCCCTTGCGATCGCCACCGCGGGAATCCTGTCGTTTTTCGCGGGGCTCTCGCCGTGGCTGCCTTTGGCTGCACTCTGTTCGGGTGTTCTCCTCTGGAATTTCCCTTTTCCCAGGGCAAGGACTTTTCTTGGGGACGGCGGCAGCACCCTTCTCGGTTTCCTTTGCGCTTCCCAGATGGCAACCGGACTGCCTGTCGCCGACGTGGATCCGATGAGGATGCTCCCGATTCTTGCCCTTCTAGGGGGAATACCGGTGTTGGACACGCTTGTCGCTGTCTGCAGGCGGCTGGCGGGAGGGCGGTCGCCCTTCCTGCCCGATAGGGGGCACCTGCATCATCGTCTTCTGGACCGTTCGTTCTCCGTTCCGGCTATTATTGTCACGATGGGAGCGATGCACCTCGCCCTGCTTTTGGCCGGACTCGGCCTTCTCGGGCTGTTTCCCGGTTCACACCCGTAACCGAAGCGACAAGGAGAGGAAAAGATGGGACAAAACCGGAAAAGAATCTGCGTTGTTGTTGGAACGAGGCCGGAGGCCATCAAGATGGCGCCGGTTGCGTTGCGTTTGGCAGAATCTTCCAGGCTTGAAAGTTTTCTGCTGGCCACAGGGCAGCATACACAGATGCTGCACCAGGCGCTCGATCATTTCGATCTCAGGGCCGATGTCGACCTGAACGTCATGAAGGAAAGGCAAACCCTGGATTACCTGACGGCGGCCGTCCTCGAAGGTGTCGGACAGGTCCTCGATGTCAGGTGCCCAGATATGGTCCTGGTTCATGGAGACACCACGACGACCTTTGCCGCTTCGCTCGCCGCCTTTTATCGGAAAATCCCTGTCGGACACGTAGAAGCCGGCCTTCGCAGCCGGGAAATCTACCTGCCCTTTCCTGAAGAAATGAACCGTCTGTTGACGGACCGTATCGCGACCCTCTGGTTCGCCCCAACGGAAGGAGCAAGGAAAAACCTGGAAACCGAGGGAGTCCCGGCCGGAAGAATCCAGGTCACGGGGAACACCGTGATCGACGCCCTGCTTTGGACCCGGGAAAACCGGACAAAGCCCTCCCTTGAAGCCCTCCGCCTGATTCCCGAAGAAGCGGAAATGATCCTTTTGACCGCCCATCGCCGGGAATCATGGGGAGACCCGCTCAAGCGCATTTGCCAAGCTGCGGAAAGATTGAGAAACGCTTTCCCGAATCTCTGGCTCCTGATCCCCATGCACAAGAATCCCGCCGTTCGGGAGATCATCGAAGATTTCTTCCGGAACCGGGAGAGGGTGGTCCTTTGCGACCCGTTGGACTACCCGGATTTCGTATGGGCGATGAACCGCAGCCGCCTGATCCTGAGCGATAGCGGAGGAGTGCAGGAAGAAGCTTCCGCTCTCAGGAAGCCGGTCCTCGTCCTCCGAGAGTTGACGGAAAGACCGGAAGCCGTCGAATCGGGCTCGGCCATCCTGGTCGGTACCGATGAAAAGAAGATCCTGGATTCCGCAGTTCCCCTCCTGAAGGATGAAGCGGTTGCCAGAACCCTTCTCTCAAGGTGCACCAATCCCTTCGGAGACGGACACGCTTCGGACAGAATCGTCCAGGAAATCGAAAGATTCCTGGGACCGTGGCACTGATCGAGCATTGCGGGACCACGTCCCGCGAGAGGAGTGAAAGGCGTTGAACCATAAGCTGGTATTGAGGGGGGACCGCCCCCTGAAGGGAAAAATAACGGCCCAGGGAGCCAAGAACGCAGCCCTCCCCGTGATGGCGAGCGCGTTGCTGATGAAGAACGGCACGCTTGACCTGAGCCGTGTCCCGGACCTTCATGACATTCAGACGATGTCCGATCTCTTGAGAAACCTTGGGGCGGATGTCCGCTTCGCCGAGGGGAAAATGAGCATTGCAACTCCTGAAGAACTGGATTGGGCCACCCCGCCTGCTCTCGTCAGGAAGATGCGGGCTTCTTCCCTCGTTCTGGGCCCGCTGCTCGCCCGATGCCATCGAGCGGTCCTGCCTCTTCCAGGCGGGTGCGCCATCGGGAGCCGGCCCATCGATCTTCACCTCAAGGGACTCACCAAGATGGGGGCGGAAATCCGATTGGAGCACGGTTCCGTCCACGCTGAGGCCAACAGGCTCAAGGGGACGAGGATATATCTGGATTTTCCTTCCGTAGGAGCGACCGAGAACCTGCTGATGGCCGCCGTCCTCGCCGAAGGAGAAACAGTGATCGAAAACGCGGCGAGGGAGCCTGAGATTTCAAACCTGGCCGACACGCTTATCCGGATGGGCGGCCAGATCGAAGGAGACGGGACGGGCACGATACGCGTCAAGGGCGTCGAGGAACTTCACGGCACGGAGATCCGGATCATCCCCGACCGGATCGAAGCTTCCACCTACATCCTCGCGGGCGTGATCACTGGGGGAGACGTCACGGTCAACGGGATGGAACCCGAACACCTGGAAGCTCTCCTGGCCAAACTGGAAGAAGCCGGGATAAGGCTTTCGATCAAGGACGACTCGGTTCGGACCCTGCCGGGAGGAACTCTCTCTGCGGTTTCGCTGAAAACGCTTCCATATCCCGGTTTCCCCACCGACCTCCAACCACAGATCATGGCCGCGCTCTGCCTCGCAAGGGGAACAAGCGTCATCCAGGAAAGGGTTTTCGAGTCCCGCTTCCTTCACGTCAGCGAACTCAAGCGCATGGGGTGCCAGATCGAACTGCAGGGGGACACGGCCATCATTACGGGGGTCGAACACCTGACCGGGGCGGAGGTCAGGGCCACGGACCTGAGGGCCGGCGCCGCACTGGTCCTGGCAGGCCTCGCTGCAAACGGATACACTTGCATTTATCAAATGGGACATATCCAGCGCGGTTACGAAAACATGGTCGAGAAGCTCAAGTGCCTCGGAGGAGATGCAGAGATCGTCGCTTGCGACGAAAACGAAGGCCCCAAATTCTAGAGTCGCGGAGAGAGGAGGAAAAATCATGTCCTGGAAAAGCCATATCGTCAGGAAATCCCTTTCAGGGATCGAACCCTACCGACCCGGCAAGCCCATCGCGGAGGTACAGAGGGAACTGGGCCTGCAGTCCGCAATCAGGCTTTGTTCCAACGAGAATCCCTGGTCGCTGCCTGAAAGGGTCGTCGAAGCCGTTCGGCTGGCATCAGGCGAAACATGCCGTTATCCGGACCCTGCTTCCTACCGCCTGAAAAGAGCGATCGCCATGAAGTGGGGGCGTTCCCCTTCAGAAGTGATCGTCGGCGGCGGCACCGAGGGAATCCTGTATTCACTGTTCCAGTCGATCATCGACGAGGGTGACGAGGTGGCCTATGCTGTACCGACCTATCCCCTTTACGGCCTTGCCGCTGCTGCCGCAGGAGCGAAAAGAATCGAGGTCGAAACGGGAGAAACCGAGAGCAAAACCGGGCTGGACCGGCTGATCGAGGCCTGCGGCCCGAGGACAAAAGCCCTCGTGGTCTGCAACCCCAATAACCCGACGGGGTCCATCCTGACACGGACCGACCTGACCGCTCTGGCCAACTCCCTCAACGGTCGGGAAACCCTCCTCATCCTGGACGAAGCGTACGCCGAATATGTCGAGGACCCGAAATATGCCTCCGGCATCGATCTGTTCGACCAGCTCGGCAATATCGTCATGCTGAGGACCTTCTCAAAGATCTACGGGCTCGCCGCTCTGCGAGTCGGCTACGCCATCGCCCCGAAACCCGTCGTGGAAACCTATCTCAAGGTCCGGAAGGTTTTCGAGGTGAACAGCATCGCCCAGAACGCAGCGTTGGCCGCCCTTTCCGAAACGGCCTACATTCAGGAAGTCAGAGAGAAAACCCTGGCCGAACGCGAGCGGCTGTCTTCCGCCCTTCGCGAAATGGGGATTCGGGTGCACCCGACTCAAACCAACTTCATCATCCTGGATTTTCAGGATGCCAAGACGGTCTATGAAAACCTTCTTCTGGAGGGAATCATCGTCCGGCTCGGTGACGACCTGGGGTATCCCGGACACCTTCGGGTCACGGTAGGCCTGCCCGAAGAAAACGACCGCTTCCTCCAGAGTCTGGGAAAGGTGTTGAAACGGCTTGCCGGAAGATGAGAAACCCTCCCTTTCCGGCGTTAGCGTCATTTCCTTCGTCGGAAAGGCAGGAACGGGGAAAAGCCAGAGGGCGCAGGTTTTGGCACGCAACCTGGATATCGACTACATCCTCGACGACGGCCTGGTGATCCGCAAGGGGCAGATCGTCTCGGGACGCAGCGCAAAAACAGAAAGGAACCAGGTCCGCGCCATTCGCCGCGCCATGATGGAGTTTCCGGATCACCGGCGGGAGATCCGGCAGTTCTTCCAGCAGGCCCAACCCTGCACGGTCATGATCATCGCCACATCGGAGGGAATGGCCGAACAGATCGCCCGACGCCTCGGAATGCCGCCGCCGGGGAACGTCATTCGAATCGAGGATGTGGCAACTCCTGAAGAAATTCGGAGGGCGAGGCTGGAGAGGAAAGTGAAGGGACAGCATGTGATCCCCGTTTCCCAAGTCCAGGTAAGGAAGAACTTCGCGGGAAAGCTCGTCGGCAAGCTCCGGGTCTTCTGGAAGGGAAAGAACAAGTACGAGGGGGAAAAGACCATCGTCCGCCCGCCCTTCAGCTTTATCGGCGCGCTGCGAATCGAACCACAGGCCATCGAGGACCTGGCCCGGCACGTTGCCCTGAGGACCCCCCAGGTCAGGAGCATCCAGGAAATACGCATCAAACCGGGTTCCGAGGGAGTGTCCATGCAGCTGAAAATCGGGGTCATCCTGGGAGAAAGGAACCTCGTTGAAATCGCGAAAACCGTAAAGACCCGCATATCCTCGAGCGTCAGCTATTTCATGGGGCTGGACGTGCGGGGAGTTGACGTTGTCGTCACGGAGGTGGAACTCCATGGAACGAAAGGATAGCCCATTCATCTGCCCTACTCCCGAAGAAATCTCCTCCAGACGATCCCTGCTGTGGTCCCGGCTCCAGGACGACGTTTCAAAATGCCGTCTCTGCACCTTGGCTGAAACACGCAATCGAACGGTGTTCGGCGACGGCCCCAGGGAATCTTCCCTCATGTTTGTCGGAGAAGGCCCCGGAGCCGAGGAGGACGAACAGGGACTCCCGTTTGTCGGCAAGGCGGGGCAGCTCCTCACGAGCATCCTTCAGGCCGCAGGGATAGACCGCCGGGAGGTTTTCATTGGGAACGTCGTCAAGTGCAGGCCACCCGGCAACAGAACTCCTTCTGTGGAGGAAATGATGGCTTGCGACACGTACCTCCAAACCCAGATTGCCCTGATCTCTCCGCGGTTGCTCGTTTTGCTGGGCAGCACGCCAACCCGCTGGATCCTCAAGACGACCGCCCCGATCGGAGAGTTGAGGGGACAGTGGTTTAAGTGGAAAGGAATCGACGTTTTCCCGATGTATCATCCGAGCTACCTTCTCCGCAACCAGTCCCGGGCCATCGGGAGCCCGAAGGACCTGACCTGGAAGGATATCCGGGAGGTCAAGAAACGATGGGACGAGGTCAGGAAGAATGAAGGAACCGGAGATTAAACCTTCGGAAACCTCAGCCGGGAAGCTCCCTTCCCATGTTGCGATCATCATGGATGGAAACGGACGGTGGGCAAAGAGAAGGGGATTGCCCAGGATCATGGGGCATCATGCCGGAGTCAGGGCTGTGGAACGCACGGTCAGAGCCGCGAGAGACATGGGAATAAAGACGCTTTCCCTTTACGCCTTTTCCAGCGAGAACTGGAAAAGGCCGGAAAGCGAAGTTTCAGGCCTGATGCGGCTTTTCCGCATGTACATCCGGAGCAGGGTCGAACTGCTCCTCAAGGAGAAAGCCCGGATCCGTTTCGCGGGCCGGCTCGACGACCTTCCCGTCGACATTCGGGAAATCATCCGTGAGGCGGAGGAAAAAACCGAATCCCAGGAGGGCCTGCAGCTGGTCATCTGCCTCAATTACGGGGGCAGACGTGAAATCCTCGATGCTGTCAACAAGGCCTCCTCTTCAGGCGAGATTTTCCCTCTGGACGAAAATTCGTTCAGGAAGTACCTTTATCTTCCGGACGTCCCGGATCCGGACCTGATCATTCGGACGAGTGGGGAAATGCGACTGAGCAATTTCTGGCTCTGGGAAAGCGCTTATAGCGAGTTCTTCTTTACCGAAAAACTCTGGCCGGATTTTGGCCCCGATGATCTCGAGGCCGCCCTTAAAACCTACGGGAGGAGGGAAAGACGATATGGATCCGTCTAGCCGAACATTCGGCAGTGAAATTGTCATACGGGCCTTGAGCGGTGCCTTCGTGGTTCTGGCCATCCTGGGTGGCATCCTCCTGGGGGGATTNTACTGGTCCTTCATCGTGACCCTCATCGCGATGATCTCACTGTGGGAGTTCTATAATCTCCTGTCCGTCAAGGTGAAAGTGACCCGAGGACTCGGCTTTATTTCCGCACTCCTTCTCATTGCAGCGGCAACCCTGAACTTCAGCTCGGCGGCCATCCTGGCCATAACCGCCCTTATCCCCTTTCTTGTCCTCTGCATCGAAATCATCCGCCGCCAGGTGCTCCAGAACAGTCATGCGATCGCCAACATGGGAGGCACGCTGGTCGGGTTGATTTTCATCGCTCTTCCCTGGACATTCCTGGTCCTGCTCAGGGCGGAGCCCTGGGGAACCATGCTCCTGATCACCCTCTTCGCCTGCACCTGGAGTTGCGACGTCACGGCCTATCTTGTCGGAGTCAGGTGGGGCAGGACCTATCTGTGCGAAAACGTGAGCCCGAAGAAAACATGGGAAGGTTTTGCAGCTGGAGTCGCAGGAAGCCTTTTTTGCGCAGGGCTCCTTGCCTTCGCCTGGCAGTTTCCTCCTTTCCCTCTCCTTCTAATGGGACTCCTTTGCGGTCTTGCCGGCCAGATCGGCGACCTCGGGGAATCCCTGCTGAAAAGGGAAGCGGGAGTGAAGGATGCGGGAAAGCTGATCCCCGGTCATGGNGGGATGCTTGACCGTTTCGACAGCATCCTCGTCAACGCCACTCTCGCCTTCCTGATCTTCGAGGTGATCTGGCATTGAACCGACGTGGGATTCTTCCACGCGGGATCGCCGTGATCGGAGCAACGGGAAGTGTCGGCACCTCCGTCCTGGACATCTGCAGAAAGTACCGGGACCGATTCCCCGTCGTCGCTCTGGCGGGCTTCCGAAACGTCTCCAGGATGGCCTTACTGGCTTTGGAGTTTTCCCCCCGGCTTGTGGCGATGGCGGACCCTGAAGCCGCCCACAGGCTCAAGTCTCTCCTGCCTGAGACGACCCATGTGCTCGCGGGGCCTTCGGCGCTTATGGAAACCGCCCTTTTTCCAGATGCGGATCATATCGTGTTCGCCTCCTCGGGAACGGCAGCCATTCCCGCGCTCATGTCGGCTCTACGCGAAGGAAAAACGGTTTCCCTGGCCAACAAGGAAAGCCTCGTCATTGCCGGCCCCTGGGTCATGCCCCTCGTCGCGGAAAGACAACAGCTGCGGCCGTTGGACAGCGAGCACAACGCCGTATGGCAATGCCTCGCAGGCGAAGGAATGCAAAGCGTCAGGGAAATCGTGCTGACCGCCTCCGGAGGCCCTTTCAGGACATTGAACTCAAGGGCGTTGGAAAAAGTCACGCCGAAAATGGCGCTGAATCACCCCGTCTGGGCGATGGGATCGAAGATCACGATCGACAGCGCCACACTGATGAACAAAGGACTTGAGATCCTGGAAGCCATGCAGCTTTTCTCCCTCCCCTCCGGAAGAGTCCGGGCCCTTGTCCATCCGCAGTCGCTCGTCCACGGGATGGCTCTTTTTTCCGACGGCACCCTGAAGTGGCTCCTTTCAAGCCCGGACATGCGGATTCCCGCCGCCGTCGCTCTGGCGTTTCCCGAAAGGCTGGATCTGAAGGACCCGGACCTGGAATTCCCGCCTCTTGATCGTTTGGCCCTGTCCTTTGAACCNCCCGACCCTCAGCGCTTCCCATGCCTTTCCCTTGCAATGCAGGCGGCTCAAACAGGGGGAGCGGCACCCGCCATCCTGGTCGGCGCAGACGAGATTGCGGTGACGGCGTTTCTCGGGGAAAGGATTTCGTTTCCGGGAATCCCCCGTCTCATCGAGGACGTTCTGGCCTCGTTTGCCGACTCGGTCCCGAATTCGGCTGAAGAGGCAATCGCTATAATGGAATGGTCCAGGCGAAAAGCCCAGGAAATTCTCGGCATTCGTGAACTCCCGAGGAGGTCGACCTCTTGATCGTCAGTCTGCTTTCATTTCTGCTCGTCATCGGCATCAGCGTCATTATTCACGAGCTTGGGCATTTCCTTTTCTCCATCCGCTTCGGAGTCAAGGTTTACGAGTTCGCTTTCGGGATGGGACCCACCTTTTTCCAGAAAAGGCGCGGAGAGACCGTCTACTCGATTCGCGCTTTCCCCATCGGGGGCTTTGTCCGGCTTGCCGGCATGGAGGAGGAACAGGAAGGGGAGAGCGCCCCGCCCGAAAGAACCTATCCCGACAAGCCCCCTCTCCAGCGCTTTGCCATTCTCGCCGGAGGCCCGCTTTTCAACGTTCTCCTCGCGATCGTCCTGACGACGGCTCTTTTGGCCTTCCACGGGGTCCTTGACGTACGTACGGCCACCGTGGGTTCCACGATGAGCGGATACCCGGCTGAAAGAATCGGTCTCGCCGAAGGCGACCGAATTCTTTCGATCAACGGCAAAGCAGTGACGAGTTGGGATTCCATGTCCTCGGCCCTCCGGGCGGAAGCTTCCAAAGGCCCGATCGCCCTCGTGGTCGAGAGGAAAGGACAAACCCTGACATTTTCGGTGCTGGTGGGAAAAGACCGGCAGTACGGCGTGCCCCTTCTGGGCATCCGACCACGGAACGTCCGCTACCCCCTGCCCCAAGCCCTCTTCCGATCGGTCGGTACCGCCTGGGAGATGACGGTGTCCATCCTCCGGGGATTGTGGACATGGGCCTTCGGCACGCAAAGCGTCGAGTTCGCGGGTCCGGTGGGCATCGCCTCAATGGCCGGAGATGCGGCGAGGCAGGGGTGGTGGTCGTTTATCTCCTTCCTTGCGGTCATCAACCTGAACCTTGGCATCCTGAACCTTTTCCCTTTCCCGGCCCTTGACGGTGGGCGGCTATTTTTCCTTGCGGGGGAGATGCTGACGGGACGCCGACTTCCCGCGAAATGGGAAAACCTCATTCACCTTGCGGGTTTTGCACTGCTTCTGGCGCTGATCGTCTACGTCACCTGGAAGGATATCCTCCGCCTGGCACGGCCCTGATCGCCGCAAACACGGGAGGAGCGCGGGGATGTCCATCAGAAGCGTTTTTATCAAAAACCTTGGGATTGGGGGAGGCAACCCCGTCCGCGTAGAAAGCATGCTCAAAACCTCCCTGGATGATCTGGAGGGCTGTCTCAGCGAAGTTCGCAACCTTGCCGCTGCAGGCTGCGAGTTGATTCGTGTGGCCTTTCCCGAGGCCTCAAAGGCGAAAGCCCTCGAGAAACTCGCCTTTCAGGCCGAAATTCCGCTCATGGCCGACATTCATTTCAACCCCGATCTCGCACTGCTGAGCCTCAAGGCCGGAGTCCCCGCCATCCGAATCAATCCCGGCAACATGGGAAGCCCGGTCCGTTTGGCCGAGATCCTGAGCCTCGCGGCCGACCGTGGGGCAGTCGTCCGAATCGGCGCCAACGGGGGCTCGCTTTCCGGGCCTCAACTGGCCGAGACGGGAGGAGATCGGGCTCTCGCCCTGGTCAGGGCCGTTGAAACCCAGTTGGACTACCTCCTCAGAAACCATTTCGACAACATTATTCTTTCCGCAAAATCCACATCCATTCCCGAAACCGTTCGGGCAAACTCCCTACTGGCCGAAAGATATCCCTACCCCCTCCATATCGGGATCACCGAGGCTGGACCGGACCTTCGGGGCATCGTGAAAAACGCGGCCGGAATCGGCATTCTTCTGAACCAGGGGATCGGGGACACAATCCGGGTCAGCCTGACGGCTCCTTCGGTGAAAGAAGTGGAAACCGGTTTTTCGATCCTGAATGCCCTGGAAATCCGGCGAAAAGGATTTGACCTGATTTCCTGCCCAACCTGCGGACGAAGGAGAATCGACGTCCAGGCGCTCGTCCAAAGTTTGCTCCCCAGCCTTTCCGGGCTTCCGGACGGTTTCAGCGTTGCGGTGATGGGATGCGAAGTCAATGGCCCCCGGGAGGCGGCCCATGCCGATTTCGGCATATCGGGCTCTCCCAACGGCTTCATTCTTTTTTCACACGGCAAACCGATCGCAACCGCAGGAGCCGACAACCTTGAAGAAGTCCTGACCTCGGTCCTGAAGGCACTCTGCCCCAGTCAGAACGGAAGATCCTGACTTTTGCGTTTCCCCTTAACATAACCCACCGGATGATCATCCCGCCTTGTTTTTTTCCGCCATTCGATTGACAGGGGGGGGGGTCCGATATAATGGATTTCGCCCTAGTCCCGAGCTCAAAGCGGGACCATCTGTTTTTAAGGAGGACTCCCATGATGATTGAAACTCCTGGCCTGTATACTCTGGTCGTGGGAAAAGGAGAAGGAGAGAAAAAGCTGACCGCGTTCGACGCGGGGCTTTTGGAAGCTGGAGTCGGCAACATGAACCTTCTGAGGGTTTCAAGCGTCTTGCCACCCAGATGCCAGTTCGTCCCCAGGATGGAAATGCCTTTCGGCAGCCTCCTGCCGATCGCCTACGGATCCATTTCGAGCGACGTTCCGGGGGAAAGGATCGCAGCAGCCATCGGCGTGGGCGTTCCGGAAGATCCCGATAGTTTCGGCATGATTATGGAGTATTCCGGTTTCTGTTCCGCAGACGAAGCGGCCCGAAAGGTCGAAGAAATGGTCCGAGAAGCTTTCGAGATGCGGAAGCTGGCCCTCGGGGAAGTCAAGGTCAAGGCTGTCGACCACGTGGTGGAGCAGTGCGGTAGTGTTTTTGCCGGCTGCCCGCTTTTCTACCGGACGAAGGGAGAATAGCTCGAATCATGGAACCGATGGCTCGCCGTGAAACCGACCTGTGGTTCACCGAGTACCAGACCCCCGATATGAGGTTAGGGCTGCGGATCAATGATGTTCTCCTCAACGTCCAGACGCCCTACCAGCACCTCCTTGTCGTGAATACCGAACAATACGGCAATCTCATGGCCCTGGACGGTGCCATCATGATCACGGAGAAGGACGAGTTCACCTATCACGAGATGATGAGCCATGTTGCCATGTGCTCGCACCCGTCGCCGCGGCGGGTCCTGGTCGTGGGTGGGGGAGACGGAGGCATCGTCCGGGAGCTTGTCCGCTACGACGTGCTTGAAAAGGTGACCCTCGTCGATATCGACGAACAGGTCATCGAAGCCTCCAGACGCTATTTCCCCTCCGTCAGCTGCGCGCTGGACCACCCGAAGGTGGAAGTCCGTCCCATGGATGCACTCGTCTATATCAAGGACCACGAGGAAGAGTTCGATGTGATCGTCGTGGACAGCACGGATCCGGTCGATTTCGCGGCCGGCCTTTTCGAGGAAGCCTTCTTCCGAGACGTCTACCGTGCCCTGCGCAAGGACGGCGTGGTCGTCTCCCAGACGGAGTCGCCCATGGGACACCCCGACATTCTCAGGACGGCGGTCCTGGAAATGAAGAAAGTGTTCCCGATCGTCCAGCTCTGCTGGGGGATCATGCCGACCTACCCGACGGGATCCTGGACTTACACTCTCGCCTCCAAGCTGCACGATCCCCGGAAAATCTTCCGTCAGCCGCCGGAAGGGACGAAATACTATTCTCCGAAAATACACGAGGCCTCCTTCGTGCTGCCGCCCTTCCTGGAAAAGATCCTTGAAGGAGGCCCCGAGCAAGCGTGACCCGTTTCATCGCCAACTCCCTGAAACTGGATGAATCGAAATGGGTGCTGCTCGGGATCCCGATGGACTTCACGGTTTCCCGCAAATCGGGTAGCCGGTTCGGCCCCGAATCGATCCGGGCCGAATCCCTTAACCTCGAAACGTACAGCCCGTCCCAGAACCGGGACCTCTCGGAAATCTGCTTTTACGATCTCGAGGACCTCAGCTTCCCCTATGGGGATGTCCAGCAAGCTCTGGACACCGTCGAAAAGGTCGCC
Organism: Synergistales bacterium; assembly: GCA_015657435.1. Classification (GTDB taxonomy): domain Bacteria; phylum Synergistota; class Synergistia; order Synergistales; family 79-D21; genus 79-D21. The sequence goes on from JADLKH010000005.1 coordinate 347,136, forward strand.
CGACGCCTGCTGGCCCGCGGAAAGCATCTCGCGGGCCTTGGAGGCGAGCACTTGGTCTCTCTCCCCCTGATCCGGGCCGCAGCCTCCTTCTGGCCCGACCTCAGGGTCGTCCACTTCGACGCCCATGCGGATCTCCGNGACGAAACTGCGGGGGGGGCCCTGAGCCATTCCTCGGTCATGCGCCATGTGTCCCAAACCTGCCTGGGGGAAACCCACCGGCTTTATCAATTCGGAATCCGTTCCGGATGCAGCGAGGAGATGGAATGGGGGAGAACCCACACCAACCTCAACCTTTTCGATGTTCTTGACCCTCTCAAGAAAAGTCTTGAAGAACTCGGACCCCACCCCGTCTACCTTTCCATCGACATCGACGTCGTCGATCCCGCCGCCGCCCCTGGAACGGGAACCCCCGAAGCAGGAGGCATCACTTCACGGGAGCTTCTCGAATCGATCCATTCCATGAAGGGACTCAACCTTGTGGGGTTCGACCTCGTGGAAGTCGCACCCGACCTGGATGTCAACGACATCACCTCCGCGCTTGCGGCAAAATGTGTCAGAGAAGCCCTTATCCAGTGGGGGTAACCCCTTTTCCCACACGGTCCCTTTGTGCTATAAATGTCTTAGCCTGAACCAGTCGCATCTTTTGGTTCATTTTTAAGGAGGGGACCATGGACAACGGGACAAGCGGCTTCAACGTGTCTTCGGAAGTGGGACGCCTCAAGCGCGTGATGCTCCATCGGCCAGGGAAAGAGCTCGAACGGCTGACCATCGACAATAAGGAAGAACTTCTCTTCGACGACATCCTGTGGGTCGAGGAAGCCCAGAAAGAGCATGACGCCTACGCCGACCTCCTCCGAGACAACGGCATCGAAGTCGTTTACTTCCGGAACTGTCTGGCCCATGTTCTGCGGGAGGAAGAGATCCGCTCGATGCTGCTCGACGAGGTCCTGGCCTGGGAAGCCCTCGACTACCCGCTCTCCTGCGGCCTGAAATCGGAGATGATGGAAGTTCCTTCGCCGGATTTGGCGGAGATCCTGACAGGGGGTATCACGAAATCGGAAGCCCGGAAGCTCCTGGGAAACTGCCAGAGCCTGGTTCTCAACACCCTGGCCGATCATGAACTCCTGATTCGGCCCCTGCCGAACCTCTACTTCCAGAGAGACCCCTATTCCTTCGTGAAGAACGGGGTCATCATCAGCGTCATGAGCTTCGGAGCTCGGCAACGGGAACCGATTTACGCCCGCTATATCTTCAAGTATCACCCCTATTTCAAGAACGTAAAGATCTATTTCGGCGAGGAGAAACTCGACAGCGTCCCCTACTGCATCGAAGGAGGCGACTTCCACGTGCTCTCCGAGGACGCCGTCGCCATCGGAATTAGTCAGAGAACTTCCGCAGGCTCCGTCCAGATCGTCGGCCGCAGGCTGGCAAAGGAAGCGGGAATCAGGACGGTGCTCGCGGTGGACATCCCAAAGCACCGTGCCTACATGCATCTGGACACGGTCTTCACCATGGTCGACTGGGACGCCTTCACGATCTTTCCGGGTGTCGCCGATCGGATCCGAGTGTGGGAACTGGGCTACGACGAAGACGGCAACCTGGTCCGGATCGAAGAAAGCCGCAACCTCGTGGAGACACTCAAAAGGACGCTCAGGCTGGACCAGGCCCGCCTGATCGAGACAGGCGGCGGGGATCCGGTCCTGGCCGCTAGGGACCAGTGGAACGACGGCACCAACACTTTCTCCATCGCCCCCGGCGTCGTCGTTACGTATCGGCGAAACGTCGTGTCGAACACGGTTCTGCGGGAAAACGGAATCAAGGTCTACGAAATTCGTGGAGCGGAGTTAGGCAGGGGAAGAGGCGGCCCGCGCTGCATGAGCATGCCGCTCGAGCGTGAACCGCGACCATAAATCGAGCCCATACCCATACAGGAGGAGGAAAAAATCNNCATGCCCGTAAACCTGAAAGGACGGAGTTTCCTGACACTAAGGGATTTCACGCCGGAAGAGATCGGATACCTTTTGCAGCTTTCTGCCGACCTGAAGGCAAAGAAACGGATGGGAATCCGCGGAAACCTGATGTCCGGGAAAAACGTCGCCCTGATCTTTGAAAAGCCGTCGACCCGGACGCGCTGCGCGTTCACGGTGGCCTGCATCGACGAAGGAGCTCACCCGGAATACCTGGGCAAGAACGACATCCAGCTTGGCCATAAGGAAGATGTCAAGGACACGGCAAGGGTCCTCGGCCGCATGTTCGACGGGATCGAATTTCGGGGATTCAAGCAGAGCGTCGTCGAAGAACTGGCTCGCAGCAGCGGCGTGCCGGTCTGGAACGGTCTGACCGACACCTACCACCCAACCCAGATCCTCGCCGATTTCCTGACGATCCAGGAGAATTTCGGCCATCTGAAGGGGATCCGTCTCGTTTATTGCGGGGACGGCCGCAACAACATGGCCAATTCCCTGATGATCGGATCCGCGAAAATGGGCGTCCACTTCGTCATCGCCGCCCCGAAATCCCTCTGGCCGGAGTCGGAACTTGTCGAAGCCTGCCAGGCGATCGCAAAGGAAACCGGTGCAACGATCGAGTTCACGGAAGACGCTCTTTCGGCCGTGAAGGATGCCGACGCGATCTACACCGACGTATGGGCATCCATGGGCGAAGAGGACAAGATGGCCGAGCGGGTGGCCCTCCTTTCTCCTTACCAGGTCAATGCGAAACTGATGGCGGCCACGGGAAAGGAAACCACGATCTTCCTGCACTGCCTGCCCGCGGTCAAGGGTAAGGAAGTGACCGAGGATGTCTTCGAATCGAGGAGCTCGAAGGTTTTCGACGAAGCCGAAAACCGCCTGCACACGATCAAGGCGGTCATGGTCGCAACGCTGGGCAACTGATTTTCGAAGCACGGGTGGGGGATCGCCATGATGGCGATCCCCCCTTTTTTCCGGGATAAATCGACCGCTGGGAAAAGGGTCAAAAAGGCGGCAAAAGGCTCGGCAACCCTACCCTGATGCAGCCAAGGGAAGAGGCCGCCTCGACAAAACGGTGGATTTCCTGCGTGGCCCCTCGTAGCAAGACGACTTCCATGCAGGTATCATGATCGATGTGGACGTGCGTTGTACAGACGATGCATTCGCCGAAATCATGCTGGAGCCGCGTGATTTCCCTGCTGGCGTCTCGGCTGTGGTGGTCGTAGGAAAAGGTGAAGGTTCCATAGGCTTCCCCTTCCTGGACTTCCCACATGGTCTGCCCGATATAGTCGCGAATGATCTGCCTGAGGGCGTCCGAACGGTTTTTCAGCTTCTTTTTTTCGATCCACCGATCGAATTCCCTGGCCAGGGATTCGGGCATGGAAACGCTGAAACGAACCATCTCTTCCATAAAACCGCACCTCCGTTACCCAGGAAGGAGGAAACCGGAAATGCCGACTGTTCACGTTGCCGTCATTCAGATGAACAGCACTTCGGATTCACCCCTGGAACTCGCCTCCCAAGTGGAAGCCCGTCTCGCGGAGCTTCCCGACGAGGTCTCTCTTGTCATCTTACCAGAACTCTGGACGGTTTCCCGCTTCGACGAAACTCTCCCCGGGAAGGCCGAATTCAGCCCTTCGATCCTCGACCGCCTTTCATCCTGGGCACGAGGGCGCTTCTGCGCCATTCACTGCGGGAGTCTGCCGTGGGCCGAAAACAACCGCCTCACCAACCGCTCGGCTTTCGTCGGTGAGGATGGAAGGACCGTCGCCCGGTACGACAAGGCTCATCTGATCCCGATGATGAACGAACCCTCCTTTTTCGAACCCGGGGACGGAGCGCCGCCTTTCCTCTGGAGAGGGGCCCTCTGGGGAAACGCCATCTGCTATGACATTCGCTTTCCCGAATATATCCGGAGCATCGTCCTGGCGGGTGCCCAGATCCTCCTTATTCCCGCAGCCTGGCCGGAAAGCCGAGTAGAGCACTGGAGGACCCTCCTGCGGGCCAGGGCTATCGAGAACCAGGTCTTTACGATTGCCTGCAACCGGAGCGGCGTTTCGGGGGGAACGGTTTTCGGCGGGCACTCCATGGGAATCGCTCCGGACGGATCTCTCCTGGCGGAAGCGGGCTCGGAGGATGAAACCCTTCTCCTGGAAATCGAGCCCTGGGAGGTCAATCGGGTTCGGAAAGCCTTTCCCGTGCTCGAAAGCCGACGACGGAATCTCTACTCCCTGGTCTCCTCGATTTGAGGAAAAAACCGAAGGGGCAAGGGGCGATATGCTAGAATGTTTCTGGCTTTAACCTTTTCTGTCGGGAGAAATGAGACAAATGCCTACCTTTTACCGTAACCCCTCAATCCTGCTTCAGTCCATCGAGACCTGGCTCGCCGAGAGACTCCAAACGGCGGGGAACAAAGGCGGCATCGTCGGATTGAGCGGAGGGATCGATTCCGCAGTTGTCGCCGCAATCCTGAAGCGAATCTGCGGAGACCGGATGCTGGCGGTCATCATGCCCTGCCACAGCCAACCCGAAGACCGCCTCCATGCTGAACTGGTCGCCCGCCGTTTCCAGATCCCCCTCCACACCGTTGACCTGACAGCCGCCTACGACATCCTCATCTCTGCGCTGTCCGCGGAAACGGACACAGGCAACGCACTGGCGCGGGCCAACCTGAAACCCCGCCTAAGGATGAGCGCCCTCTATTATCTAGCCCAGGAGAAAAATCTCCTCGTATGCGGAACGGGAAACCGGATCGAACTCACCGTCGGCTATTTCACCAAATACGGGGATTCTGGAGTCGACCTCCTTCCGCTCGGTGATCTTATCAAAGGCGAGGTGCGGGAACTGGCCGGCTTTTTGGACATCCCCGCGGCCATCATTGAAAAACCCCCTTCGGCCGGGCTATGGCAAGGGCAGACGGATGAGACCGAAATGGGGGTCACATACGATGAACTTGACCGTTACCTGGCGCTGGGGCAAGGTTCGGAAAAGGTCCGGGATTTCGTGGAACGCGCTCGCGCCCGTTCCGAACACAAGAGAAATACGCCACCCGTTTGCCGGATTGGCTAGACGAAACAAGCATGCTGAAGAGGTGATCATTCATGTCAGGACATTCAAAGTGGGCAAACATCAAGCATAGGAAGGGCGCCCAGGACGCAAAGAAAGGGGCGGTCTTCCAGAAACTCGCCAAGTTCATCATCGTTGCTGCCCGTGAAGGCGGGGGAGACCCGAACGCCAATTTCCGCCTGAAAACCGCCATCGAAAAGGCTCGCGAATACAACATGCCGATGGACAATATCGACCGCGCCATCAAACGGGGCACAGGTGAGATCGAAGGAGCCCTCTACGAAGAAATCACCTATGAAGGATTCGGTCCCGCCGGGATTGCGATTCTGGTGGAAACTCTTACGGACAATCGGAATCGGACCAGTGCGGACATGCGCTCCCTGTTTTCCAGGAACGGAGGCAACATGGGGGAAGCGGGCTCCGTTGGCTGGATGTTCGAAAGGCGAGGGGTGCTCAGTGTCACCGGGAAGGGACTCGATGAGGAAAAACTCATGGAAGCCTCCATCGAGGGCGGCGCAGATGACCTGATTCCGGATGGAGAACAAGGCTACACGGTTTATTGCGATCCCTCCTCACTTTCAGGAGTGAAGGAAGCCCTAAAAGCCAAAGGCTACGCCATCGAGACTACCGAGGTCAGCATGGTGCCCAAGAATACCGTGGAGATCAGCAAAAAGGAAGACGCCGCGAAAGTCTTGAGGCTCATGGAGATTCTGGAAGACCATGACGATGTCCAGAACGTCTACGGCAATTTCGATATCCCCGACGAGGTGATGGAGGCCATTGCCGGCTGATCGCGGGTCAGTCCGCTGCCTCGGGATCGACCCTGGAATCGGACGACTGGGATTCGGGCTGGTTCTCCAGACGGGAACCAGCCTGAATGCAGTGGAATATGGCTGTCTGGAAACACGCCCCGGCGAGGACCTGCCCAAGCGTCTCCTGGTTCTTTTTTCCTCGCTCGGAGAAATTGTCGACCGTCTCGCTCCCGATATCTTCGCCGTGGAACGGCTTTTTTTCGGAAGGAACACGACAACCGCGGAAGCCGTCTGGCAGGCAAGGGGAGTGGTGCTCCTGCTGGCGGCTCAGCGCGGGCTAGACCTCTACCAGCCCAAACCTGCGGAAGTGAAAATGGCCGTAGCCGGAACCGGCTCCGCGACCAAGACACAAGTTCAGCGTATGGTTTGCGAAATTCTGCGCCTCGGTGCTTTGCCGAAGCCGGATGATGCAGCCGATGCCCTGGCGATCGCCATGACCGGGCTTGCCATGCACGCCGCGGAATCCCGAATCCGCGCCTTGGAGGGACGGACGCCATGCTGAGAAGCATCTACGGACAGGTTCTCCAGGTTCAGGAAGAGGCGGTGGTCCTGGACGTCAACGGGCTGGGGATCGAAGCCCATTGCAGCCGACGGGCCGCTGAATCGTGCGTTGAAGGGGAGATGGCCAGAATCCAGACCTTCCTCCTCATCAATGAATCCGGGGTTTCCCTTTTCGGATTCGCCGACGACGAAGAGAGAAGGCTTTTTCTAGAACTTCTTGCCGTCAAGGGGGTGGGAGGCCGGATGGCCATGAGCCTCCTGAGGGCCGAATCTCCCAAGGCCCTTGTCAAGGCTATCCTCTCCGCCGATATGGGGACACTCACAAGAATCCCGGGAATCGGCCGCAAGACAGCCGAAAGGCTCTGTTTCGAGCTCCGGGAGAGGCTTTCAAAAAACTTCCCAGTTTTTTCCGGAGATGGGGTCGAGCAACCTCCTTCCCCTGCGGAAAACGAGGTTGTCGAAGCCTTGATCGGCCTCGGTTTCTCACGGCATGAGGCATCGGCCGCCGTTCGCTCGGCAATAGGCCAGACGGGGGAGAAAGCCCGTGAAGAAGAGGTTCTGGAAGCCGCCTTGCGCCTGTTGAACCGGATCAGGGGTGAGCGCCGATGAACCATGAACCGAACCGCATCATCGAACCTCCGCGACTTGCCGGGGAAACCGACAGCCTTTCCCTGAGACCACAGAGACTCAATGACTTCATCGGGCAGAAATCCTTGAGGGAAAAACTTCGGATTTATATTGGAGCCGCCCGGATGAGAAACGAGCCTCTTGATCACCTCCTCTTCTTCGGCCCTCCAGGATTGGGGAAAACCACTCTCGCGGGAATCATCGCGAACGAGATGTCGGGAAACCTGAAGGTTACCACCGGCCCGGCCCTCGAAAGAGCCGGCGACCTGGCGGCGCTTTTGTCCAACCTTCAGGCCGGCGACGTCCTGTTCATCGACGAGATTCACCGCCTTTCTCCCAATGTCGAGGAAATCCTTTACCCGTCTATGGAGGATTACTCACTGGACATTGTTGTGGGGAAGGGACCTTTCGCCCGAAGCATTCGCCTCACCCTTCCGCCCTTCACGCTGATCGGTGCGACGACGCGACTGGGCTTGCTCACCTCTCCCCTGAGGGCGCGTTTCGGCATCGTGGAGGCGCTGGATCTCTACGACGCAGAGGAACTTTCCGAGATCGTCCGACGCGGAGCCTGCGTGATGAAGATCGAGGTTCACCCTTCCGCGGCAATGGAAATCGCCCTGCGTTCCAGGGGAACTCCTCGAGTGGCAATACGCCTGCTGAAGCGAGTGCGGGACGTTGCCGCGGTCGGCAATCACCCCCTGATCGACGCCCCGCTCGCGAGAAGTGCCCTCGAAATGCTTTCCATCGACCATTCGGGGTTGGACGAGGGAGACAGGAAACTGCTCAGGGCCCTGATCGAGCTTTTCTCAGGCGGTCCCGTCGGGCTGGCGACCCTGGCTGCCGCGCTGAACGAAGAGCAGCAGACCGTGGAGGATATCTATGAACCTTTCCTGATCCGCAAGGGGCTGATCGAGCGGACTCCGCGGGGCAGACGGGCTACTCCGGCCGCTTTCGAGTACCTCGGGCTATCCGCTCCGATGGGCTATACCCGGCAGATGAGCCTTCTAGAGGAAATCGAATGAACCTGACCTCTTTCGGCAAGTTCCTTGTTTTTTCCGGAATTCTCCTGACTCTTCTTGGAGGGCTCCTGCTGTTGGCGGCCAAAGCGGGCATTCCGCTCGGGAGATTGCCGGGGGACTTCTCTTTTCGGGGAAAGCATTTCTTTCTTTTTGCACCGATCGGAACCATGATCCTCGTCAGCCTCGTGCTGACAATCCTAGTGAACCTGTTCCTGAGGTGGTCGAAGTGAAACATCCCAAAACCCTGCTGATTTTCCTCTTGGTCGCTGCAACTTTGTTCGGACCTTTTCCCGCGCGCGTGGATGCTGCCCCGCGGCTGGTTCGGGTCGGCGTCGCGATCGGAGTCCAATCCGGAACGGTCGAATCAAGAAGCTCCATTCGATGCAGGGACGGAAATGGAAACGTGTTTCCCGCCGGAAGCCGCGCGTCCGTGGAAGCTTCCGCCGGAAGGGTGCTCGTTAACGGACAACCGGCATCCCTCCCCTTGGAGTTTGAGGGCCCCGGCCCCCTTCTCTGGAATGGGAGAACCTACCGGGGGACCCTCCGACTTGTGCCTCACAACAGGGGTTTTTCAGTCGTCAACGTTCTCGACGTCGAATCCTACCTGCGCGGGGTTCTCAAGATCGAAGTCAACCCGGCTTGGCCGATCGAGTCTCTCAAGGCACAGGCCGTCATTGCCCGCACTTATGCCCTGCGCCAGGCCGGCCGGCATGGAAGCGAAGGTTTTGACTTGTGCGCGACAACCCATTGTCAGGCTTACCGGGGAATGTCGGCCGAGGACCCGAAGCTCGATCGGGCGATAGCTGAAACGCGCGGGGTTGTCGTGTTTTACGGCCAAAGCATTGCCCAAACCTATTATTTCGCCGACGGAGCTGGCTGGACAGCCGACGTTTCGACCGTGTGGGGCGGAGGAATCCCTTACCTGACCTGTCGTCAGGAGCCGGTCGAATACGAGACCCCCCACTCCCGCTGGAAGGCCACGCTGACGCAGGACACGCTGCAAAAAATCATGAGCACGCTCAAGATGCCGGTTGGAACCGTTCTGGAGATCAGGGCGGCAACAAGGGACCAGGGGAACCGCGTCGCTCTCCTGGAGATCAAGGGAACGGCGGGAACCGCCACGGTCAAGGGACATTCCTTCCGGATGGCCGCCGGAAGCAACCTGATCCGCAGCACCCTGTTCGACATTTCTCCCTCCGGACGCGGAGCCCCGGTCGATGGCCCTCCCTCCCGTGTGCCCGCGCCGAGCGCCCCCTCTCCACTTCAGGCAGGGGAAGACCCACTCGTCGCCTTGACGCGGCAAGGAGTGTTTTCCAGCACGGAGCTGATGGACATGCTTCTCCACCCGGAGAAAAGAGGGGATTACCTGAAGAAGGCCCTGGCAGGTGCGGGAAACCCCCAGCCCAAGCCTCCATCGCCTCCAGTTCCGCCGATCCCCACATCTTCTTTCGCGGGAAGCGCACCAGCCGCGTTTGAATTCCAGGGAAGAGGGTGGGGGCACGGTGTCGGCTTTTCCCAGTGGGGTGCAAAAGCCTTGTCCGAAAACGGATGGAACTTCGAAGCCATCCTCGGGCACTATTTCCCCGGAACGACCCTTCGGGTGATCCCCTGAACCCGAAGGCCAAATCTCTTCAATGAATACGAAAGACACCCAAACCACCCGGCAGGTTTCACCCTTCGACCTGCTCAAGACCGATTCCTACGATTACGATCTGCCTCAGGAGCAGATCGCCCAGACTCCCGCGCAGCCTCGCGACGCTTCCCGGCTCCTCGTCCTTAAGCGCGAAGGAGGATCCCTGGAGCATCGGACCTTCCGCGACCTCGTCGACTATCTTCTGCCGGACGACCTGCTCGTCCTGAACGACGCGAGGGTTATTCCCGCCCGCCTTCACGGGAATAAGGCGGATGGGAATGCCCGCTGCGAAATCTTCCTTCTGAGGTCAACCGATCCAGGTTGGAGGGAATGGGAAGCTCTCGTCAGACCCGGAAGACGCCTTCATCCGGGGACGCCCGTCCTGTTGGATGGCGGGGCGCTCGTTGAGGTCGGGGAGAGGCTCCCGGATGGACTGAGAAAGGTCTTTTTCCCGGAATCGATCGATGTGCACGAATTCATCGAAAGAGCCGGGCAGGTTCCTCTTCCCCCGTATATCCGGAATGACGACATCGACCCTGAAAGGTACCAAACGGTCTACGCCAGGAGGGAAGGCGCGGTGGCCGCACCCACCGCCGGCCTTCATTTCACCGAAGAACTCCTTGAAACGATCCGATCGATGGGCATCGAGGCTAGGAGACTGACTTTGCATGTCGGGATCGGGACTTTCCGCCCGGTCAAGGAAACGGATATCCGCAGGCATCCCATGCATGAGGAGTTCTTCGAAATCCCCCCGGAAACCGCTTCCCGGGTGAACATCGCCCGACAGCAGGGAAGACGGATCGTCGCAGTGGGAACAACCGTCGTCAGGGCTCTTGAAGCCGCCTCACCGGAGGGAACCTGCCTTCCGGGAATCAATCGGACCAACCTGTTCATCTACCCCGGCTATCGGTTCAAGATGGTTGATGCCCTCGTCACGAACTTCCACCTTCCCAAAAGCAGCCTGCTGATGCTCGTCAGCGCCTTCGCAGGCCACGAATCGACCATGCAGGCCTACCGGACTGCAGTGAAAGAGCGTTACCGATTTTTTTCCTTCGGTGACGCGATGTTCATCATTTAGTTTTTCTCCCTTCCACCCCGATATTCTCAACAAAATGTCAGCGTTGGGGTATATTTGTGCTGAGAGAAGGGGGATCGACCATGTGGCTTTGGGGTTGTTTGGCTCCACATCCGCCCATCATCGTTCCGGCCGTCGGCCGGGGAAGGGAACGGGAAGCTTCCGAAACGATCCGCGGAATGGACGCCCTGGCCGAAAAAGCCAGGACAAACCGGCCGGACGTCCTGCTTGTGCTGAGTCCCCACGCACCCTTCGGAGACGGCCTAATGTTCGTCGATGCGGGAACGTTCGAGGGAGACCTCCAAAAATTCGGGATCGGCGGAACTCTTTTTGAAGCTCCCGGAGACCGCGAGGCTTTTCGGGCATTGTCCGGTTTTCTTTCCACCTCGATTCCAATGCGCAAGTGGACAACGGAAAGCTTTCAGCTCGATCATGCCTCGGTTGTCCCCTTAAGCTGGTTCTCCGGCGCCTGGGGGCAATTACCGCCACTTGTCCTGGCCAACCCGATCGGTCTTGACGTGCACACCGCCTACCTTCTCGGAAGAATGCTTTCGGACTTCAAGGACTCCCGCAGGTGGGCCTTACTGGCCAGCGGAGACCTTTCCCACCGGGTAACCCCGGACGCTCCGGCCGGTTTTCATCCGGACGGCAGACGTTTCGACGCTTTTGTCATGGATGCCTTGACCCAAAGCAATCCGAAAGCACTGCTCGATCTCGAACCAGCCTTCGTCGACAGGGCAGGGGAATGCGGGCTGCGATCGGTCCTCGCTCTCCTCGGGTTGGCGGGAAGCGACAGGATCGAAGTGCTGTCCTACGAAGCCCCTTTCGGGGTCGGATACGGGACCGCCTACTGGAAAGGCGGAGAAGAAGCGACTCTCGACTCTCCTGGAACCGATCTGACCGGCCTCGCCCGCGAATCCATCAGACACTTCCTCGAAACCGGCGGAGCGATCCCCCTGGAGCGGGCAAGGGACCTTTACCCTGAAACCTTCCTCTGGAAAGAAAAGAAGGCCTGCTTTGTTTCCCTCAAAAACCGCTTTGACGGTTCTCTACGAGGATGCATCGGCACTCTCGAACCGACGTGTTCCTGCCTGGGGGAGGAAATCATCCGGAACGCAATTTCCAGCGCCACGAGGGATCCCCGTTTCGACCCCCTCAGCCGGAGGGAATTGGACAACATCACGGTCTCGGTCGATGTGCTCGGTTCTCCCGAGAAGATTCCGGGGCCTCAGTGCCTTGACCCGAAACGCTACGGAATCATCGTTGAAAAGGGAAACCGGAGGGGGGTCCTCCTGCCGGACCTCGAGGGAGTCGACACCGTTGAGGAACAAATGTTCATCGCCTCAAGAAAGGCGGGATTCGCCGGCCCGGAGGGGGTCGGCCTTTGGCGATTCACGGTGGACAGGTATCGGGAGAGCGAAGATAAATGAATCCTTCAGTAAGCGGGACCAAACAGGCTCGCTGGTGGCATGGGGAAAACGGGGCGTTCGTNTGTGAACTCTGCCCGCACCGCTGCGCTCTGAAACCGGGACAGAAAGGGCTTTGCGGAGTGCGGCAGGCCGACCCCGCAGGGCAGATCCTCATCGCGTTGAACGACGGCTTGGCATCCTGCGTTCACCTTGACCCTGTCGAGAAGAAGCCTCTTTACCACTGGTACCCGGGAACTGAAATCCTTTCGATCGGAACGGTCGGCTGCAACCTTCGATGCCCCTTCTGCCAGAACTGGGAACTTGCCCGTTGGGATCCGTCGCTGGTGCTGCAGTCCATTGCACCCCAAACCTTGGTGCAGATGGCGAAAGAAACGGGAAGCAGGGGAGTGGCCTTCACCTACAACGAGCCTCTCGTCTGGTTCGAATTCCTGCTCGATTCGGCNCCCCTTCTCCGTCGGGAAGGGCTCGACGTCGTTCTTGTCACGAACGGGACCATCAACCCCGAACCGATGAAGGAACTCCTTCCTTTCATCTCGGCCGCCAACGTCGACCTCAAGGCTTTTTCGGAAGAGGGCTACAGGAAGCTCGGCGGTTTTCTCGAACCCGTTCTCGCAACCATCCAGACCATGAAGAAAGCGCGGGTCCACGTCGAGCTCACGCACCTGCTCGTCCCGGGTATCAACCTCGAAAAACGGTCTTTCGAGGAGATGATCGAGTGGATCAGTGGAATCGACGAAAACATCCCCCTCCATCTCTCGCGGTATTTCCCCCACTGGAAGTGGACCGAACCCGCAACACCGCTTCCTCTCATGCAGGAGTTCTGGGAAATCGCATCCCGCAGGATGCCTCATGTGTATCTGGGCAATGTTCCTTCTTTGGGGACGACGCGATGTCGGCAATGCGGACGTGACATTGTCGTACGTGAAGGATATAATATTGTGCATAATGAATTAGATCCATACGGAAAGTGCCGTTTTTGCGGCCAGGCCAACGGGTTCGTCGTGGATAGATAGGAACCCGATAGGGAATCTGCGGAAGGAGGGGCTATTTTTGGACGGAAAAGTCATCGCACTGAACGGACATTCCCTCTCACTGGAAGACGTCGTCAGGGTTGCAAGGGAAGGATACGGAGTCGCCCTCGATCCCGCAGCCGTAACGTTCGTGGAAAGGGGAGGACGCATCGTCAGAGACTGGGCCCGGGACGGTAAGGTGATTTACGGCATCACGACCGGCTTTGGCGACCTGGCTTCTGTCTCGATTCCACCAGAACAAAGCGAATTGCTGCAGAAGAACCTCCTTCTGAGCCATGCCTGCGGTGTGGGGGAGGCTTTGCCGGAAGATGCGGTGAGGGCCATCATGCTTCTCCGGATCAACACCCTCACGCGGGGATTTTCCGGAATCAGCCTGGAAACCCTTTCGCAGCTCGTCAATTTCCTCAACCTCGGAATACACCCGGTCATCCCCAGCCAAGGATCCGTCGGGGCCAGCGGTGATCTCTGCCCCCTGTCCCATTTGGCAATCACCCTACTGGGCGAAGGAGAAGTTTTTTTCTGCGGGCGCCGAATGCCCACCGCGATGGCCCTGCAGGAAACCGGGCTGAAGCCCGTATCCCTAAAACCCAAGGAAGGACTGGCCCTCAACAACGGGACAGCCTTCATGGCCGGACTGGCGGCGTTGTCAGTTCATGACGCGGCGATTCTCGCAAGAGTCGCGGACATAGCCGCGGCTCTCTCCCTGGAGGCCCTTCACGGGGTTCCCTACGCTTTCGACCCGCGAACCCACGCACTGCGGCCGCACACCGGCCAGAAACTGGTGGCCGAAAATATCCGGACGCTCATCGAGGGAAGCGAAATCATCGAAACCTTCAAGGGAAACCGCGTGCAGGACGCCTATTCCCTGCGCTGCGTTCCGCAAGTGCACGGGGCAAGCCGCGACGCTCTGGAATTCGTCCGCGGGAAGATTGACCTCGAGATCAACTCCGTGACGGACAACCCGATCATTTTTCCGGCGGATGGAATCGCCATCAGCGGAGGCAACTTCCATGGCCAGCCGATCGCCCTGGCGATGGATTTCTTCGGAATCGCCCTGGCGGAATTGGCGGACATCTCGGAAAGAAGGGTCGCCCGGCTTGTGGACCACAAGCTTTCCGGTCTGCCGCCCTTCCTGGTCAGAGAAAGCGGCTTGAACAGCGGGTTCATGATTCCACAGTACACCTGCGCCGCCCTTGTCTCGGAAAACAAGGTCCTGGCCCACCCTGCATCGGTCGATTCCATCACGACGTCGGCCTGTCAGGAAGATCACGTTTCGATGGGAGCGCACGCGGCAAGAAAAGCGCGGACGATCCTGGAAAATACGTTCAATGTCCTTGCCATCGAGATCCTGACGGCCGCTCAGGGACTCGACTTCAGTCTCCCGTTGAAGCCGGGGAAGGGAACGGAAGCGGCGTACGCGGCTGTCCGCCGGGTTGTCCCCTTCTACGAGAAGGATGCCCTCATGGAACCCCTGATCCGGTCGGTTCACAAGATCACGCATTCGGGAGAACTTCTGGAAGAGGTCGAAAACGCCATAGGGAACCTCGGCTGAGGCAGGGGAGAGAGCGCCGTCATGCAGCTTTTCGTCGAGCAGATGCTGAATGGCCTGGCCATAGGGGCGATCTATTCGCTCATCACCCTGGGGCTGGCCCTGGTGTACGGAATACTCAGGATCCTCCACGTAGCCCATGCGGCCATCTACACCGTCGGAGCCTACGTGGGGCTGGCCATTTTCTCTTCCACCCACAGCCTCGCTCTTGCGACCATGGGATCCATGCTTTTCTGCGCAGCACTGGGGGTCCTGATCGAGCGGTTCGTCTACTTCCCGCTCCTGAAATTCCCCCCCTATGTCCCGCTCATCGGCAGCATCGCCTGCCTGCTGGCGATCGAAGAACTTTGCCGGCTTGTCGCGGGCCCCTATATCCTTTCCTTTCCGGCTCAACTGCCCTTCCCCAGCCTCACGATCGGGGGCATCGTCATTTCCTCCACGCTGACGGCTGTTTACGGCATCAGCGCAGGGGTCCTCCTACTGCTTTGGTTCATCACGACAAGAACCGAGCTCGGGCTTGCCATGCGAGCCACTTCCCAGGACATGGCGATCGCCAGCGCCATGGGAATCAACAGCCATCGGGTCATATCCGTAACCTTCATGATCGGTTCTTCGGTAGCGGCGATCGCCGGTATTCTCGTGGGGATCTACTACAATCAGGTCTACCCGTCCATGGGGGCCGTCCCGGCCTACAAAACCCTGGCTCTGATCGTCGTGGGAGGCCTCGGTTCCGTGCCCGGAGCGGTGCTCGCCTCGATCCTGCTTGGGATCGGCGAAACGCTCCTGATCGGGTACGCAGGCATCCCCCTCCCCAGAGACGCCCTGGCCTTCATCGCCATGATCGCCGTCCTTCTCTGGCGCCCACAGGGGCTTTTGGGCAGCCGCAGGTAAGGGGAGTTTCGATGAGCGATTATTCGATCACGATCGGAACTCTTATCGTCATCCAGGCCATCGTCGCCTGCGGCCTGAACGTCATCGTCGGCTACGCGGGGCAGATTTCCCTGGGACACGCCGCTTTCTTCGGCATCGGCGCCTATGCTTCGGCGCTTCTGACGACGACGGGCGGGCTGGCTTTCTGGTCGGCTCTGCCGATCGTTCTTGTGATCACCGGTTCGATCGGTCTTGTCCTGGGGCTTCCCAGCCTCCGTCTGAAGGAGGATTTCCTGGCGATCACCACCATCGGGATCAATTTCATCGTGGTTTCCATTTTCCAGTACGTCCCTTTCTTCGGGGGAGCCTTGGGGATCGGCGGAATCCCGAGAGTGATGCTCTTCGGCGAGAGGCTGCGGGGAACTCCCTTCTTTCTCCTCTGCCTGGCCTTCCTCGCTGCCACTCTCCTGATCTGCCGGCTGTTTACCCGAAGCTGGTCGGGACTGGCCTGTTTTGCCCTCAGGGAAGACGAGTCGGCAGCCTCCAGCATGGGAGTCTCACCCGTCCGTTTCAAGCTGACCGCCTTCATCCTGGGAACCGCGATGGCGGGATTGGGGGGAGCCCTCTATGCGCACTTCATGCGTTTCATCAGTGCAACCGATTTCGGCTTTCCCATGTCGGTCATGATTCTTTCAATGGTCGTCCTCGGAGGGATGGGGACGCTTTGGGGCCCGGTGCTGGGCGCCGTTGTGCTGGGAATGTTGCCGGAGGTTTTCAGGCCTTTGACGGACTACAGGATGTTTCTCTACGCAGCCCTGCTCCTTCTAATGATCCGATTCCAGCCGGGTGGGCTCCTGGGTGAAAACAGCCTGGCCTGGAGNAATTCTTTCTCGGCTGAAAGGAGGGACATCCTGATGGGTGAAGCTCTCCTCAGCCTCCGGGAAGTGTCGATGCACTTCGGGGGGCTGAAGGCCCTCGACAGGATTTCTTTCGACCTGTGGGAGGGAGAAATCCTGGGATTGATCGGCCCGAACGGCGCCGGAAAGACAACCTGTTTCAACACGGTTTCGGGAGTCTACCGCCCGACATCAGGAGAAATCCGGTTCCGCGGAAACCGAACCGACGGTTTGCCTCCCCACCGCATGGCAGCCCTGGGTATCGGACGGACTTTCCAAATCGTTCGCCCCTTCCCCAACCTTTCCGCCCTTGAAAACGTCATTGTCGCGTTGGGATTGCCCTTTTACGGCGGAATCACCTCCGCCTGCCGATCCTGGAAAAGGCGGCAAACAAGAGAGGAAGCAATTGAGATCCTGTCGAAGGTCGGGTTGGAATCCCTGGCTTCGCAAAAAGCGGGCCTTTTGCCGCTGGGAAACCTGAGGAGGCTGGAGCTGGCGAGGGCCCTGGCCCTGAAACCCCGCCTCCTGCTTCTTGACGAGTCCTTTTCCGGGCTCCGCCATGAAGAAATCGCCATGCAGGAAGAGCTTGTGAGGAGAACCCGTGATAGCGGCATCTCCATTCTCCTTATCGAACACAACATGCGTGTGGCCATGGGATTGTCCGATCGACTCGTCGTGCTTGACCATGGGGTGAAGCTGACTGAGGGATCCCCTGACACCGTCCGGATGGATCCCGAAGTCATCCGGGCCTACCTTGGAAAGGGAGGCAACNNCCGAATGTTGCTTGATGTCCGGGACCTTGAAATCGCCTATGGGGACATCGAAGCCGTTCACGGAGTGTCCTTTTCGGTGGAGGAAGGGGAACTTGTCTCGATCATCGGGGCAAACGGCGCGGGGAAAAGCTCGATCCTGAACGCTCTTATGGGGCTGGTCCCGGCCCGCTCCGGTTCCGTCCTTTTCCGGGGAAAGGAGATCTCCGGAATGTCCGCTCACGACAGAGCCCGGACAGGGATCCGCATTGTCCCGGAAAGAGCCCGCGTTTTCCCGAGGCTGACCGTGCGCGAGAACCTTCGCATCGGGCTTTACGGGATCCATGACAGGAAGAAGGAGGAAAAACAGCTGGAATGGCTTTACGGACTTTTCCCCATCCTTGCGGAAAGAAGCGGCCAGAATGCCGTGACCCTTTCCGGTGGAGAACAGCAGCAGCTGGCGATCGCCAGAGCCTTGATCTCGGATCCTCAGCTGCTGCTCGTGGACGAGGTTTCCATGGGTCTGATGCCGAAGCTGGTCGATGAGGTCTTCGAGGTGCTGCAGAATCTGAATCGGGANAAAGGATTGACGATCCTCCTCGTCGAACAGAATGCCCTGGCATCCCTGGAGATTTCCAAGAGGTCCTACGTTCTTGAAACCGGCAGAATCCAGTTTGAAGGCCCTTCGATGGTTCTGAGGAGCGACCCGCGGGTCCGCGAAGCGTATCTGGGCCTTTGAAGGCTCTTTCTGTCCATTTGGATTCAAATCTAAAACACGGGGGGTGTTTGAAGTGCGTGGACTTCGGATTTCGGTGGTTCTTCTCCTGCTCTTTTCCCTTTTCGTCGGTGCGGCGGCAGCTGCGGAAACGGTCAAGATCGGAATGCTCGCTCCCTTGACCGGATTCGCTGCGGCGGACGGCGCAAGCGCTCTGAACTCGGTCAAGATCGCGGTCGACCAGGTCAACGGCAAGGGCGGAATCCTCGGAAAGAAGGTCCAGCTCGTCGTCTACGATGACCGGGCGGATGCGAAAGAAGCCGTCGCTCTCGCCTACAAGCTCATCGAACAGGACAAGATCGCCGCTTTCGTTGCGGGGTCCTACAGCCTGCCGACGAGAGCGGTCGCTCCCATTTTCCAGGAAGAGAAAATCCCGCTTGTTGCGGCCTACGCCATCCACCCCGACGTGACCAAGGCGGGGGAGTACTGCTTCAGGAACGGATTCCTGGGCACAGTGGAGGGAAAAGCCGCGGCCTATACCGCCTACAAGCTCCTGCACGCGAAAACCGTCGCCCTCCTGACCAGCGACAACGACTTCGGCCGGACCTTGGTCGAAGGGTTCAAGATGTACCAGGCCAAACACGCGAACGACATGAAGATCGTCTACGAGCAGGCCTACCCCTTCAGCGAGAAGGATTTCAAGCCTTACCTGTCCAAGATCAAGGAAGCCAATCCCGACGTGATCTTCGCCAGCGGCTATTATTTCCAGACAGGGCCCCTTCTCAAACAGGCACGGGAGCTCGGCATCAAGTCCAAGGTCCTGGGCGAAGAAGGCGCCGACTCCCCGAAACTGGCGGAAATCGCCGGAGAAGCGGCTGAAGGATTCTATATCGTCACCAATTTCGACCGCGACGATCCGCGGCCGGTGGTCCAGAATTTCCTGAAGGAATACCGCAGGCGCTTCAAGATCGAACCGGATATGGTGGGAGCCTCCGCCTACGACGGGTTCATGATCATCATCGATGCGATGCGAAAGACCAAGACCGTGACGAATCCGACCGCCATCCGCATGGCAATTTCCAAGACGACCGAATTCGACGGCCTGACGGGGATCATCAAGGGATTTACGCATATCGGCGAAGTGGTCAAACCGGTACAGGTTCAGGTCGTGAAGAACGGTCTCTTCCGTCGGTTCGGAGTCGTCGACGACCCCGAACTGATCCGCCCCTAGAAAGCATCGGGGATGAAAAGGGGTGTGCCTCCACACGCACGCCCCTTTTTCACTTCGAGGAATCGCCGGTTCTCCCAAGGAGGTGCAATGCGCCATGAGCATCAACGAAAAAATCGGCAAGGCCATGACCATCAAGCTGGATGAGTCGCTTCCGCCTGCCCCCCGTTTCGAACCCGGGATCCGGCGCGCGCCGGACCGGGGGTTCTCATTGAGTCGGACGGAGACAGCGCTTGCGCTGAAAAACGCGCTTCGGTACATCCCGGAGAAATGGCATCGGAAACTCGCCCCGGAGTTCATGGAAGAGCTCATTTCCCGAGGTCGCATTTACGGCTACCGTTTCCGGCCCGAAGGACGACTGCGCGGCCGGCCGATCGACGAGTACGAGGGGAAGACAGTCGAGGGGAAAGCCTTCCAGGTGATGATCGACAACAACCTGGATTTCGACGTGGCCTTGTACCCGTACGAACTCGTCACCTACGGGGAAACGGGACAGGTCTGTCAGAACTGGATGCAGTATCGCCTGATCATGAAATACCTCCAGGTCATGACCTCGGAACAGACGCTTGTGGTGGAATCCGGACACCCGCTGGGTCTGTTCCGCTCACGGCCCGATTCNCCCCGGGTCATCATCACGAACGGGCTCATGGTGGGGATGTTTGACAACCAGGGGGAATGGCATCGCGCGATGCAGCTCGGGGTCTCGAATTACGGCCAGATGACCGCCGGAGGCTGGATGTATATTGGCCCTCAGGGGATCGTTCACGGGACCTTCAACACCGTCCTCAACGCTGGGCGGATGAAATTGGGTTTAAATCCGAAGGAAGACCTTTCCGGCCATCTCTTCATTTCCTCCGGCCTCGGGGGCATGAGCGGAGCCCAGCCGAAGGCGGTCGAAATCGCGCGAGGAGTCGGAATCTTCGCGGAAGTGGACGACTCCAGGATCGAAACCCGGCATCGCCAGGGCTGGGTGTCCCGGGTCACCTCCAGCCTTGGCGATGCCTTCAACTGGGCGGAGGAGGCGATGAAAGAGCGACGTCCTCTTTCCATTGCCTACCACGGGAACATCGTCGACCTCCTGGAATACGCCGTAAGCCACGACAAGAAGATCGAACTGCTTTCCGACCAGACCTCCTGCCACGCGCCCTACGATGGAGGTTATTGCCCGCAGGGCCTCTCCTTCGAAGAAAGGACGGAGATGCTTGCCACCGACCGGGCCGGATACCGCAAACGGGTGGATGAAAGCCTCCGGAAGCATTTTTCCCTGATCAAGACCCTTGTGGACCGCGGAACCTATTTCTTCGACTACGGCAATGCTTTCATGAAGGCCGTCTTCGACGCCGGAGTGAAGGAGATCGCGAAAAACGGTCGGGACGAACTCGACGGGTTTATCTTCCCCTCCTACGTTGAGGACATCATGGGGCCGATGCTCTTCGACTACGGGTACGGACCCTTCCGCTGGGTCTGCCTGAGCTGCAGACACGAGGACCTCGTGAAGACGGATCGCGCCGCCATGGAATGCATCGATCCGAACCGCCGCGGACAGGATCGGGACAACTGGATCTGGATAAGGGATGCGGAAAAGAACGCCCTGGTTGTCGGCACTCAGGCCCGGATTCTCTACCAGGATGCCGAGGGCCGAATGCGAATCGCGCACCGCTTCAACGAAATGGTGCGACGGAAAGAAATCGGCCCGGTGATGATGGGCAGAGACCACCATGACGTATCGGGTACGGATTCACCCTTCCGCGAGACGGCCAACATCAAGGATGGGAGCGCCATCATGGCCGACATGTCGACGCACTGCTTTGCAGGAAACGCCGCCCGCGGGATGAGTCTCGTGGCCCTCCACAACGGTGGGGGAGTGGGAATCGGCAAGGCGATCAACGGAGGATTCGGGCTCGTCCTTGACGGGAGCGAGAGGGTGGACCGAGTCATCGACCTCTCGCTGGCCTGGGATGTCATGGGCGGGGTGGCAAGGCGCGCTTGGGCAAGAAACGAAAACGCCCTGGCCACCAGCATGGATTACAATTGCCAGAACGCTCGAACCGACCATATCACCCTTCCCTTCATCCCGGAGGAGACTCTTGTGAGGGAAACGGTGGAAACGGCCATGAGCAGCTTTTCCGGAAAGAAGGATTGACCCCTGATGAGCAGAAGGCTGGTGGAGTGTGTCCCCAATTTCAGCGAGGGCAGGAGAAGCGAGGTCATCGAAGCCATCGTCGAGTCCTTCCGCAACCGGGCAGGATGCACTCTTTTCGATTACCGGGCCGATCCGGATCACAACAGGCTGGTCGTCAGCCTGGTCGGAGAACCGGAACCTCTGGCGGAGTCTCTGCTCCAAGCCGCCGAGATCGCGATCCGGCACATCGACATGAACCGTCACGAGGGGGCTCATCCCCGCATCGGAGCCCTGGACGTGATCCCCTTCACTCCCGTCCAGGGAATGACGATGGAGGAGTGCGTTGCCTTTTCCCATGATTTCGGAAAGTGCTTTCACGAGCACACGGGGATTCCCGTCTATTTTTATGAGGAATCGGCGTTAAGACCGGAACGAAGCCGCCTGGAAGTCATACGGAAGGGACAATACGAGAGGCTGAAAACCGATGTGACGCAAGCCGAACGCGCGCCTGACGTGGGGAAGTCCGCGCTTCACCCGACCGCAGGCGCGACGGTGATCGGGGCACGGAAATTCCTTGTGGCCTTCAACGTCAATCTCAAAACTCACGACCTGTCGGTGGCCAAACAGATTGCCACGACCGTCCGAGCTTCAAGCGGAGGACTCTGCGCCGTGAAGGGTATCGGTGTACCCCTTGAGGGACGTGGCCTCGTCCAGGTCAGTATGAACATCGTGGATTACGAAAAGAATGCCCTCTATCGCGTTCTTGAAATGATCCGTTTCGAAGCTCGTCGCTGGGGAATCGAAGTTGCCGAAACGGAAATCTATGGCATGATTCCCGCACGGGCCCTCCTTGAAAGCGCAGCCTATTACCTTCAGGTCGCCGGTTTTGACCCTCTACAGGTCCTTGAGCTCAAACTCCTGGATAAGATGGGAACGGAGGGGCCGGAATGACGGTCAAGCTTTTCACCAACGCCCGCTGTTTTTCCCCGCTCGACCCGGGGCATCCGCTGTCGGGCCGGAGCCAGAGCAAGGTGTGGTCTCTTCCCAAAGGGGCGATCCTGGCCACGGACGGTCTGATCCATGAAATCGGCCCGGAAACGGAGGTCCTGGAGGCCGCCAGGCACCTGCCCGTCGACCTGGAAGTCGACTGCGGAGGAAGATGCATGATCCCGGGCTTTGTCGACCCTCACACGCACCTGTGCTTCCATGGAATGAGGGAGTCCGAATTTTCCCTGAGACTGGAGGGCGTTCCCTACCTTGAGATTCTGCGACGCGGCGGAGGCATCCTCTCATCGGTGAAGAGGGTTCGTGCAGCAAGCGAGGAGCAGCTTTTTTCCTCTACGGCGGAACTTGCCCGATCCGCCTTGGAGCACGGGTCCACAACCATTGAGATCAAGAGCGGATACGGCCTCGATACGAAAACCGAGCTCAAGATGCTTCGGGTCATCGAACGCGTGGGCAGGCAGCTCCCTCTCGATGTCGTACCGACCTTCATGGGAGCCCATGCCATCCCTGAGGAGGAACGTCACGACCCGGAAGCCTTCGTCGAAAGGATCGTCCGGGAAATGTTGCCGGAGGTCGCTTTACAGGGAATTGCACGATTCTGCGATGTCTTCTGCGAAGAGGGGGTCTTTTCAATCTCTCAAAGCAGGCGTATCCTCGAAGCCGCAAGAGATCTCGGGATCGGAATCAAGATCCATGCGGACGAGGTTCATGACCTTGGCGGAGCGGCCCTCGCCGCGGAAGTGGGGGCGATTTCCGCAGAACACCTGCTTGCGGCCTCGGACGANGGGCTCAAGACAATGGCGTCGGCGGGAACCATCGCGATTCTCCTCCCCGCAACGGCCTACAGTCTTGGGAAACCCTTCGCAAGAGGAAGGGACATGATCAGCCTGGGGGTTCCCGTCGCTTTGGCGACCGATTGCAATCCCGGCTCCTGCTTCTGCGAATCGGTCCCCTTCGTATTCGGCCTTGCCGTCCTGGGAATGCATCTCTCACCGGAGGAGGCACTCGTGGCGTCAACGCTGAATGCCGCCTACGCGATCGGAAAAGCCGGTTCGTGCGGCAGTCTTGAACGCGGGAAGAAAGCTGACTTCCTTCTCCTGGAAGGGGAAACCCCGGCAATCTTTGCGTACCATGCGGGCGTCTCACCCGTAAAGGCGGTTTATAAAAATGCAGAGCGCGTCGTTTAGCAAAGAAAGGAGTCTGTGATGTTCGCGAAAATGAAATTAGTGGAGTTCCTCGAGGAATTGGGTTCCGCTTCACCTGCTCCTGGAGGCGGCACGGCTGCGGCTTTGGCCGGGGCGCTTGCAGGAAGTCTCTGTTCAATGGTCTCCGCTTTGACGCTCGGGCGTGAACGCTTCAGGGACGCCTGGCAGGAAATGGAGGCTGCGGGCGAAAGCAGCCGCAACCTGACTGCGAAGCTGGTCGACCTGATGGACCAGGATGCCGAGGCTTACGACGCGGTCATGGCAGCGATCAAGATGCCCAAGACAACCGATGCCGAAAAGACCTTGCGGGATAATCAGTTGCAGGCCGCCTTGAAGAAAGCTTGCAACGTGCCGCTTGAAACGGTCGAAACCGTGGCGAAAGTGGCTCGCGTCATGGAAACGGTCCTCTTCAAGGGCAACCCGAACGCCATCACCGACGCAGGGTCGGCCGGGAGACTTGCCTGGGCTGCCGCACACGCCGCGGCCTACAACGTGGAGGTCAATCTCAAGGCGGTCAAGGATCCCGACTTCGTCGAAGAAACCCGGAAGAAACTCCAGTTCGAGCTTGCCCAAGTCGAGGCTTCCGCCATCGTGGCCGAAGCCGAGATGATGAAGCAGCTTTCCTGAAAACGTGGTCCCAGGAAAGAAAGCCCTCCCGTTGATTCGCTTCGGAGGGGTGAGTATCGTTCTTCTCTCGATCCTTCTCTTCGGAACGATTGTCTCCCGGGGAAGCGGATGGTGGACAAGAATGGTCCCGCCCGGCAAAGGCGCCCCCGTCGAAGCGCTGGTCGAGCCTGGGCAGAATGCGCTAGCCGTGGCCCGTTCCCTTGTGGAACAAGGGTTGACGGAGGGTGATGCCCGGTCCTTGGCGCGGTGGTTTTCCCTCCTGGGCATGGATACGCGCCTGAAACCCGGCCTTTACAGGATTCGTCCCGGTACGCCCTGGGAAGTAGCCAGGCAGATGCAGAGCCAGGAGCCGGATTCAACAGGAATCCGGCTCCTGGCCGGCACAACCTTCAAGGAACTGGGGGCGGTTTTGTCCCGGTGGGGGGGAGAAATTGCCCTTCTGCGCGAGCTTGCCGACCTCTCCAACTTCCCCGTGGAGCTTCGCGGACTGTTGCCCGAAAACCCCGAATTCCGCCTGGCCTTCCTCTTGCCGGATTCCTATCTGGTGACTCCTTCCGGGGCCGCCGTTCGGGACTTCGTCCGGCTCGCATCCAGAACTTGGCAGGTAAAAATCGGCCCGCTGCTGCCCAGGGATACCGGTGCACAATGGCTCCTGAAACGGGCGATACTCGCTTCGATCAACGAAAGGGAATCACGGGACGACGAAGAACGGGCCAGGGTTGCCGGGGTTTTCGAAAACCGGTTGCGGCTCGGCATGCCCCTCCAATCGTGCGCTACGGTGATTTTTGCCTGGAAGCAAAAGGGACGGGTCCTTGAAGGATTGACCTATGGCGACCTCGACATCGATTCGCCCTATAATACCTACAGGAACAAGGGCTTGCCTCCGGGCCCCATCGGCGCCCCGTCTCTTCCCGCCTGGCAGGCCTCTCTGGCTCCAGAACGACACGAATACCTTTTCTTCGTCCTTTCCCCTTCCGGCAGGCATATTTTTTCCAGAACCTACGAAGAGCACCTCGCGGCTCAGAAGATCGCCGGCCAAGAAAAGCAGGAAACGCAGAACCGGAAGGGAGACTGAAAAACACCCATGAACAATCCCGAAGAGAACGACGGCGGAGCCTTCTGCCCAGGATGCGGCGTCTTGTTTCAGCGTGAAAACCCGGATGCCCCCGGATTCGTTCCCGCGTCCCTGGAGATCGGGGACGGGACGATATGCAGGAGGTGTTTCCGGCTTGTTCATTATCGGCAAGCGACAAAAGCCCCCTTGTCCGATGATCATGTTTGCCGAATGATCCGGGATGAGATGGAGCGGGCGGACGGCGCAATCGTTTTCGTGGATGCCTTCCAGCCCGACCGAAACCCCGCCATGGACCGCCTGTTGAAGGGATGGGGGAAGCCCATCCTGACAGTCATCAACAAATTTGATATGATCTCTGAGTGGTTTCGTTCAGGGACGGCACTCCGGCGATTGGCGGACATCCTTGAGATCCCGAAGGATCATTTCATCACGATGAACGCACTTGACCATGCAAGCGTCAAAAAGGCGACCACATGGATCGAGAGAAGATTCCACCCTGGGGCGAGAATTTTGCTGATCGGGCCGGTCAACTCGGGAAAAACGACATTCCTGCGGAGCGCCTGCACGGAAGCGCATCGTGTCTTGCGCTCCCCGATGCCGGGAACGACGCTGAGACCCGTGACGATTTCAAGCGCCCAGTTGGGGATGACGCTTGTCGATATCCCCGGCTTCCGTTCGGACGACCCATGGATCCCGATCCTTTGCCCGGAATGCCTGGTCAACCTCCAGCCCGGAAAAAAGCCGAACAGGCTGACGACCTCCCTGAAAACCGGAGACAGCCTGCTTTTCGGGGGACTGGTCAGTGTGGAGGTCCTGGATATCCCCCGCGGCGACAGGGTGGGAATCGCGGCCTTTACGCCCGAACGGCTTGTTTTGCACCGCACCAGGGCGGATAGGGTGGAGGAGTTGCTCGACAGGCACGCAGGAGGCCTTTTGAAGATTCCCTGTCCCGGTTGCCGCCGGACGCTTAAGGAGATTCCCTGGTCCCGATCCGAAACCCCGCTGTCAAAGGGACGGGACCTGGTTATGCCGGGTTGCGGCTGGATGACCGTCTGGCAAGGGGAAGCCTTGTTTTCGGTTCATGCCCCCGATTTTTTCGGGTATCGCATCCGGACCGCACTGATCGGAGGAGATGACGTCCATGAATGTTGAAAACCCTTCAGTGGACTGGGAAGCGATCGGGGAACAACTCTGCGGTCTCGCAGGAAAGAAGGTCGACTACGCGGATGTCTTCGTCCAGTCCGGTGCAGGGCACAGCGTGGCTTTCGAAAAGGGACGGATCGAAGAAGTCTCCTCGGCTGCTTCCGGTGGCGTCGGGGCAAGAGTTCTAGTCAATGACCACTCGGTCTTTTCCCATTCTCCCGACAGTTCCGTTGCCGGAGCTTGGAACAGCTTGGAAGAAACCCTATCCAGGATCGGCCTCGCCCCGTCGGGCAAATGTCCATCCTTTGAATGCGTCCTGACTTTCGACCCCGCAAGACTGAGGGTACCCGAGACCGAGCCGCTTAAGGAGGTTGATGCGTTCATCCGGAAAGCGTCTCCCCTTGTCCGGCAGGTGACCCTCCGTTTCAGGGTCTCCGGCCGAAAGACCCTTGTGGTCAGGGGAGATGGAAAGGTCATGACGGATGACCGTTTCCATTCCCTGTTCGCCGTCCAAGTCACGGTCGAAAAAAAGGGAACCATCCAGACGGGTTACGAGGTCCGGGCTTTCCAGTCCGAACCCGGGAATTTCTGGGAAAGCGTCTCGCCGCTCGAGGTCGGGCAGCAAGCCTTGAACAGGGCGCTTCTCATGCTTGAGGCCAGTCCTTGCCCGGCGGGAAAGATGCCGGTCGTTCTCGCGGGCCAGGCTGGGGGTACAATGATCCATGAGGCATGCGGACATGGGCTTGAAGCCGATATCATCCAGAAAGACTATTCGGTTTACCGTGACCGGCTCGGGCAGAGGGTTGCAAGCCCCCTCGTGACCCTCGTGGATGACGCCACGATCCCGGGCGCATACGGAAGCTACACATTTGATGACGAAGGCACTCCCGCCAGGCGCAATGTTCTGATTGACCGAGGAGTCCTGAAGTCCTACCTGACGGATGTACAGTCGGCAAGAAAGGGGAACCTCCCTCTCTCCGGGAACGGGCGCCGGGGATCATACCGGAACCTCCCCATCCCCAGGATGAGCAACACGTTCCTGATGCCCGGAGAGGATAGCTTCGAGTCGATACTGGATAAAGCGAATCAAGGGCTTCTCGTGACGAAGATGGGCGGAGGTCAGGTGAACCCGACATCCGGGGATTTCGTTTTTCAGGTGACAGAGGCCTTCCTTATCGAGAAAGGCCGAATCGGCAATCCCGTCCGGGGAGCGACCCTGATCGGAAACGGGCCCGAAGCCCTGATGCAGATCGAAGCCGTTGGAAGCGATCTTCATTTCGAACCCGGCATGTGCGGGAAGGATGGACAGAGCGTGCCCGTCACGGATGGACAACCGAGTCTGCTCATTCGCAATCTGCTCGTGGGGGGGTGCGAAATCGGAAATGGCGAAAGCTAGGAAGCGATATCCCGAACTGAGGGAAGAGCCCGGGAAAACTGCGGAACAAGGGTTCATCGGATCAACGGAAACACCGGCGNTGGGTCGATGGATCCGTTGTTTTCGTTCTTTTCCTGGCAGTTTACCTCTTCGCCTCTCTATACACGAACCTCGCCGGTTCCTGGGGAGAAACCGCCCGCCGAAGTCTGTTCGAAACGGCAGGAGGCGGCGTCGCCATTCTTCTCCTTTTCGTTCTTTACTGCGGGATTTTCCACCTTTTGAGAAAACCGGTGCCCGAACTGGCCAGGCAGGCGGGTGGGACCTTCGTTCTTTACATCTGCATCGAGCTTGTCCTTTTCATCGGCCAGGGCTTCTGGCCAGGAGCCGCTACAGGCTGGCTCAATCCTGGTCTTCTAGGAGACGGTATCGGGGGCTTCCTTCTCGGTCATACAGGAGTTCTCGGCACCGTTCTCGCGGGCCTTTTCGGCGCGTTTCTGTCCGCAGCCCTCTATGGATTGCTCGAACCCCTCGATCTTGTTCACTGGGCCGTTGAAATCAAGTCCAGTGCCCTGTCCGGATTCAGCCGCATGAAGACGTTCATTTCCGGCCTCATCCCCCGGCCCACGAAAACCTGTCCGGAATTCGGGACAGAGATCCCCGACGACATGGACCCCTTTGTCCTCGAGGGGGAAATGGGGGCTAGGCCAGCGGAAATCGCACCGCCCGATCCATCGGTGGCGGGGCAGGAGATAGAGAACCTCCTGCCGCTGCCGATGGAGGAGGCAGCAGAGGCTTCCGAAACCCAGGAAGAAATCCCGGTCCCGCCGGGAATCGACCCTTCCGCGTTCCCTCCGCCCCTAGAACTTTTCGGCAGCGAGGGCATCACGGCAAACCCGGTGTCGGATGAACTGATCCGAAACCAGGGAGAAAGGATCATTTCGACGCTCGAGGAATTCGGCGTCGAGGCCGATCTGGCCGAAACGATCACGGGCCCCACGGTCATTCAATTCAGACTTCAGTTGGCCCCCGGCATCAAGGTGAGCAAGGTGGCGGGGTTGAGCAATGACCTTGCGGTGGCGCTTGCCGTACCCGCCTTGCGCGTCGAGGCCCCCATCCCCGGAACGACCTTCGTCGGGATCGAAACCCCAAACCCTCGCCGATGGATCGTGCCGTTGAGGTCCTTGCTTGAATCAACCCCATTCCAGCGGGGGGATTTCGACCTTCCCCTCCCGTTCGGGCTGACCGTGGACGGCGTCCCTCTCGTGATGGGGCTGGAAGACCTTCCGCACCTTCTCGTGGCGGGAACGACCGGCTCAGGAAAGAGCGTCCTTGTCTCAAGCTGCATCATCGGGCTCTGTTGCGCCAGGAGGCCCGATGAACTCCGGCTGTTGCTGATCGATCCCAAGCGAGTGGAAATGACGCTTTACGAGAGGCTTCCGCACACCCTCACTCCGCCTGTCGTCGATTCGAAAAAGGCCGTCCACGCCCTAGGCTGGGCGATCCGGGAAATGGAACGCCGATACGAGCTTTTCGCCGGTGCACGAGTCAGGCACTTGAAGGCCTACAACAAAAAGGTCATTCCGAAGGACCGGCTTCCGCATATCGTTATCGTCGTCGACGAATTGGCGGACCTGATGATGACCTCCCCGAAGGAAGCGGAGGATTACATCTGCAGGCTTGCACAGATGGCGAGGGCCACCGGCATCCACCTCATTCTTGCGACGCAGAGGCCTTCGGTTAACGTCGTGACCGGATTGATCAAGGCCAATATCCCGGCACGGGTGGCCTTTACCCTGCCTTCGCAGGCGGATTCCAGAACCATCATCGACCTCTCGGGGGCTGAAAAGCTTTTGGGTAAAGGAGACATGCTCCTTCTGACTTCGCGTTACCCGAAACCCCTCCGGTTACAGGGGCCCTGGATAGACGAAAGCAGAATCGTCGCTTTCATCCAGCATGTCGTCCGGGTATTCGGAGAACCTCAGCATATCGATATCGACGGCGAGGATAACGGAACGTGGGGCGAGATCGCCGCAAATCTCGAGGACCCGCTCCTCGAGGAAGCCGTTTCAATCATTCTCCAGACGGGTATCGCCTCCGCAAGCCGTCTCCAGAGGCAGCTGAAGATCGGATTCACCCGCGCGGCCCGCCTGGTCGACACGATGGAACAACTGGGCATGGTGGGTCCTCAGGAGGCCTCTCGACCCAGAGAGATCCTGGTCGATGAGGACAAGGCCGAGGAGATTCTTCGTCAGGCCTTCAACGGGGGAGCGTGATCGTGATGGACGGAAGAATCCGGTTGCCCCAGGTCACCCTGCGCTCCCAAAGGACCTCGCCCGGAGCCGAGATCCTCCTGGTTGCGGGAGGAAGAAAACCACGGATTCCCTGGCTCCTCGAAGCTGCGGAAGGCCGCACGGTCTGGGCCATCGACAGGGGAGTCAACATCTGCATGGAAGCCGGGCTCCTGCCAGCCCTCGTATTGGGTGACGCCGACAGCGCCTCCCCCAAGCTCTGGAAAGCCGCCATGGAGCGAGGGGCCGAGGTCTTGCCCCTGGCCCGGGAGAAGGATGACACCGACCTCCAGATGGCCCTGAAAACCGTGACGGCGCGCTTCGGTCCGGCCAAAGCCCTGGTGACGGGATGTTGGGGCGGGCGGTTCGACCATACGTGGAGCAACGTGCTTTCCGTCCTTGGAGCTCTTCGGGGAGGACTGGAATTCGCGGCCCTCGTCGACCATAGGGAGTTGCTGGCCTTCCTCACGGGAGGGGAAACCCTGGCCCTTTCCCATGCCAAAGAACCGGCGGCGGTTTCTCTCCTGGCATTTTCCGAACGATGCACGGGAGTCTCCATCAGCGGAGTCCACTGGCCGCTGAAGAAAACCGTCCTCGAAAAAAATGCTCCTTACGCGATCAGCAACCGGCCGGAAGGGTCGGAAGCCACGGTCGTGGGTCTCGAAGAAGGGGAAATGGGTGTGTATGTCAGCTGGTGGGAGAGATAGGGAAATTCGATGGGAAAGATGAAAAAAGGCGGGCTGCCTTTAGACAGCCCGCTTGACCTGACCGGAACGAAGACAACGCGCACAAACCTTGAGCTTGGTGCGGCTCCCGTCACCGAAATCAACCCGAACCGTTTGCAGATTCAACTGCCAACGACGCCGGGTATGGCGGTTCGAATGACTGACGTTATTGCCGGTAACGGGCCCACGGCCACAGCACTGGCAGACCTTGGACATCGACGATCCCTCCCAGATTGGAAACCATGCAGCGAGAGGCATTGTATCATACGACCCGACGGTTGGCAATTCCGTTCCCTCACTCTCCATGAAAGAAGGGACCTCAAATGACTCCTTTTTCCAGTCAAATCGAAGCCCTCCAGGTCATCGTAAAGCGCCTTGAAAGTGAGCCGATGCCGCTGGAGGAAGCGATGGCGCTTTTCGAAGAGGGGATGAAAAAGGCCGCAGATTGCAGAATCTTCCTGGAGCAGGCCCGCCAGAAGGTGATTCTTCTCACCGAGACGGAAGACGGCATTCAGGGCAAGGCCTGGAACCCCTTGAACGATGGGGAATCCTGACCATGACGGGAAAAGAGCCTTCTCTTTCTCTTTGCCTGAGGCAATGCAAGGAGGAGGTTGACCGTGCAATCGCAAACCTGCTGCAGGACGAGACCTCCATTCCCCAACGCCTGAAGGAAGCGATGGGATATTCCCTCGAAGCGGGAGGGAAGCGCTTGCGGCCCTTCCTCTGCTTTGCCGGAGCAGGCCTTGCCGCATGCCCACCGGCCTCGGTTATGCCCATGGCTCTGGCGCTCGAAATGTTTCATACGGCTTCGCTGATCCACGACGACCTTCCCTGCATGGATGACGATTCTCTAAGGAGAGGAAAACCCTCCAACCACATTCTGTTCGGAGAAGGGCTGGCAACCCTGGCGGGAGATTCGCTCCTGCTTTGGGCATTCGAAACAGCCATCCGCGGGCTCTCTCCGTCTTTTCCGGCAGAACGCGTGTTGAGGGCGCTGGGTGAATTTGCCCGGGCCATCGGCCCATCCGGCGTCTGCGCTGGGCAGGTTCTTGACACCGACTGCCAGAACCGGAAGGACGAGCCCAATGATGTTTGGGAGATCGCCGCCTTGAAAACAGGCAGCCTGATTCGGGCTTCCGTCCTGACCGGNGGGATACTCGGCGGCCTGGCATCGGAAAAGGAAACGGCATTATATAATTATGGGACACATCTGGGAACTGCATTCCAGGTCGTCGACGACCTGCTGGACAAAACGGGAAAAGCGGAGGAGCTCGGGAAAACTCCCGGTAAAGACGCCGCTCAGGGAAAAATCACTTTCGTTTCCGCATACGGCATGGAAAAAGCGAGAGAAATCGCCATGAAGGAAAGCGAACTGGCCGCGGAAGCCTTATCATGCTTCGGGGAGGAAGCGGAACTTTTGCGTTCCCTCGCCGTCGTCCTGTCAGAACGGTCTAACTGAAACGGAGGCTTCGAACGCAGCTGATGAACATCCTGGAGCAACTGAACGGTTACGAGGGCCTGAGGGCCCTTCCAAAAGAGAATCTTCCCCAGCTTTGCCGGGAGGTCCGGGAGATGATGGTCGACGTCGTGACGGAAAACGGGGGACACCTGGCTTCCTCGCTGGGAACCGTCGAGCTGATCGTCTCCCTGTTGCGCGTCTTTGACCCCAGGAAAGACCGTATCGTTTTCGATGTCGGGCACCAGGCTTACGCATACAAGATCCTCACCGATCGCCTGGACCGTTTCCACACGCTGCGCAAGGCGGGCGGCATTTCGGGGTTCCCGAAACGCCGGGAAAGCTCTTTCGACCACTTCGACGTCGGGCACAGCAGCACGTCCATTTCGGCAGCCTTGGGCTTCGCAAAGGCTCGGGACCTTCGTGGGGAAAACCACGAGGTCATCGCCGTCATCGGAGACGGGGCACTATACAACGGACTTGCCATGGAAGCCCTGAACAACGTGAGGGAAGCCAAGACCAGACTGACGGTTCTCTTCAACGACAATTCCATGTCCATCAGCCGCCCCGTCGGGGGGCTCGCGGATTACCTTGCCCGCCTCGGGGTCA
Source organism: Synergistales bacterium (assembly GCA_015657435.1). Lineage (GTDB taxonomy): Bacteria > Synergistota > Synergistia > Synergistales > 79-D21 > 79-D21. Next base: position 379,937 of record JADLKH010000005.1, read on the forward strand.
ATCCCTACTACAAGCGCTTCAAGGAATATGTCAAGGATCAATGCAGGAAAAGACAACGGGGAGAATCCATCGAAGACCTCCTATCCCGATCGAAGACGCGCGTGAAGACCCTTCTGCAGCCGAACAATATTTTCGAGGGGCTGGGCATCAGTTATTGGGGCCCCTTTGATGGACACGACCTGGACGAGTTGTCGGAGATTCTTGGCCTTTCTAGGTTTTACGGACAACCCCTTCTCATCCACCTTCGAACGAAAAAAGGGAAGGGATANCCCCCCGCAGAGGCGGACCCCACCCGTTTTCACGGAATTTCCGGAAAGGAATCCACTCCCGCCCAAGCGTCGCCAAAGACCAGCTGGAGCGAGGTCATTTCCCGCACCGTGGCCAACCTGGCTGAATCCGATGACCGCATCGTTTGCCTGACCGCTGCCATGAAGGACGGAACACGGCTGAACGGCTTCGAAAAGCGGTGGCCTGAAAGGTGTTTCGATGTCGGGATTGCGGAAGGGCACCTTTTGACCTATGCGGCCGGCCTTGCGGCGGGCGGGCTCAGACCTTTCGTCTTTATCTACTCGACCTTCCTCCAGAGAGCCATGGACCAGCTCGTCCACGACATCGCCATGCAGGATCTTCCCGTTGTCGTTCTTGCCGACCGGGCAGGCCTGGTGGGAGAAGACGGCGAGACCCATCACGGATTGATGGATGTCTGCTGGAGCCGGGCTATACCCGGATTGGCCATCATGGCCCCAAGGGATGTCGAAGAAGCGCGTTACATGATCTCGGAGACGCATCGGCGCGGAAAACCAGCCCTGGTCCGTTTCCCGCGCGGGGCGGCCCCTCTTTGCCTGCGCCGCAGGGAAGACTCCCCACCCCCGATGGAGTGGGGGAAGGCAGAAACCCTGGTCGAGGGAGATGCTCAATGGATGATCATGGCTTACGGGAAAACGGTCGGTCTCGCCCTCGAGATTTGCGATCTCGCCGCAGCAAAAGGACTGGCGAAACCCTCGGTGGTGGATCTCCGCTTCGTCGAACCCGCACATTGGGATCTGATCGATGCCAAGCTTTCCGAAAACCGGCTAACCTGCGTCCTCGAGGATGGCTACCGCACAGGGGGATTCGGAGAAGCCATCGCCTCACGGGCAAATTCCATCTGCAGCGGCTCGAGAGTGGTTCGTTTCGGTGTGCCCGATTCCTATGTCCCGCAGGCTTCCGTTGAAATGCAGTGGGAAACCTGCGGGCTATCGCCGGCCAAAATCCTGGAGGAAGCCCTTGCGTCGCTCGAGAGACCGCCTCGATAAAGTTCTCGTCGAAAAGGGATTCGCTTCGACGAGAGCCAGGGCCCAGGCCATGATCATGGCGGGGCAGGTCCGTGTGGACGGAAACCCTGCGGACAAGGCCGGCCAAATGGTGGACGCGGAGGCCGCCCTGGAGATCGCCCGAAACGACGACGAATGGGTGAGCCGGGGAGCCCACAAGCTGTTAAGAGGACTCGACGTCTTCGGGATCGACCCTGGCGGATGCGTCTGCCTGGACGTCGGAGCCTCCACGGGCGGTTTCACCGAGGTTCTTTTATCCCGAAGCGCTTCAAGAGTGTTTGCGGTCGATGTCGGATACGGACAGCTGGCCTGGAAGCTTCGCAACGATCCGCGGGTTGTCGTCATGGAACGGACAAATGCGCGCCTTCTCACCCCGGATCAGTTCACTTCAACGATGGACCTGATTGTCGTCGATGCTTCCTTTATTTCCCTGCGCCTTCTCCTCCCGATTCTGCAGAAACTTCTGGCCCCGGGCGGGGAAATGGTAGTCCTGATCAAACCCCAGTTCGAGGCGGGCAAAGGCCGTGTCGGCAAGGGAGGAGTCGTTCGCTCGCCCGAAATCCATCGCCAGGTTCTTGAAGAGTTTTGTGCATTCGTAAGGACCTTGGAAGATATTGCCTTGGTCGGTTTGACTTGGTCGCCGATCAAGGGCCCAAAAGGCAACATCGAGTTCCTGGCCCACCTCGCCGAAAAGACACGGGGAAAAACCTCTTCCGGCGACTTTGAAGAAACCGTCGCGGCTGTCGTTTCAGGGGCAACCTTGGCTCTTTCGGAGAATCGGCAGGGGAACGAAACAGAAAGGGAGAATGAGGCATGAAAGGGAAAATCGGGCTCTTGATCAACCCGCAGAAGCCAAAAGCTCTCGAGATGGGAAAGCGGCTCCTTTTATGGGGAACGGAGAAGGGAATCACCTTTCTTGCCCCTCCGCACGAAGCCGCAGTCCTCGGGATTCCGGGAGTGTCGGATGAAGATTGGAAAAACCAGGTTGAATTTGCCGTCGTCCTTGGAGGAGACGGAACCTTCCTCCGGGCCGCCCGCTACGTTCTCGGAAAAGAAATCCCCCTGTACGGGATCAACGTCGGAAGACTCGGTTTCCTGGCCTCCGGGGACCCGAACTGCGCAGAAAAGGACATCGAAACGATCCTGGAGGGACGTTTCACGACTCAAAAAAGACAACTCCTGAAGGGAACCGTCACCCGCGGGGGATCTCTGGTCCACGAGGTCTACGCTCTCAACGACCTTGTCGTGACGAAGGGGGCCTTCGCCAGGGTGATCACCCTACAGATTTCAGTCGGGAAACGCCCCTTAAGCGTGATGACGGGAGACGGGCTGATCCTCTCGACCCCCACCGGTTCAACCGGGTATGCCCTATCGGCGGGAGGTCCGATCATCCCTCCGCATGTGCCCTGCATGCTGCTTGTGCCGATCTGTGCCCACACCCTCTATGCCCGGGCAATGGTGTTCGGTGACGGAGACACGATCCAGATCATTCCTCGGGGCGATCATCGCGACATGATGCTGACCCAGGACGGACAACTCGGCTACGAACTCCTGCCGGGAGACAAAATTGACGTGTCCCTCTCCAGGGAGAAATCGGTCACCATCATCCTCCTGCCGGACCGGGACTATTACGGCCTCCTCCTGGAAAAATTCCAGTGGGGACAAAACGTCACCGAATGAACGACACCTTGCGGGGACTTTCCGAATTTTCCGTCCAGAATATCGGCGGGATCCAGAAGGCCCGTCTTGAGCTTCACAGTCGTTTCATTGCCGTGACAGGAGAAAGCGGGGCGGGAAAGAGCAGCCTCGTCCGCGCCCTGGAATACCTTGCGGGAAAAAGAGCCCAGGTCTCCTCGATACGGCATGGTTACGACGAAGGAGAGGTCTGGGGCGTCTTCCTCCGATCAGAAGAAAACGAAGAAGATGTCGCGGGAAGGATTCTCTCCCGCGAAGCCAAAAACCGCAACTACCTGGGGGAGGAACAGGTTGCGTTTGCCCGCTTGAGGGACTTCACGGGTAACCGTCTCGGAATCCAAAGCCAGTTCTCTCAACTGGACCTTCTGGAGCCGAGGCAACAGCGCGACCTCCTCGACAGTTGCGGCGGGGAGATTTCCTCACATCTCAGGAACAGGCTGGCGGAGGACTTTCAAAAGGCGATTCGCCTTGAAAGGGAGCTTGCCGCTCTACAGGAAAAACGGCGTGAGATCGAAAAAAACTACCAGGACGCGGAAGCGGTGGTGGAAGCCGCGCGAAGGCTCCATCTGGGTGAGGGAAACGAAGCCGGATGGACCGAAGAGTTGTCGTCCGTCGAGCAATTTCTTTCCCGTCAAAGGAAACTCCAGGATATGGCGGTGTGGTTCCTCGGAGGGACGTCCGGNGGGGGGATCGGGGAAGAATTGCTGAGATGGGTCGGCGAAGTGGATAACCTCGTTCCCCAGGAGCGACTGCAGCGCTTGGCCCCCAGTTTAGAGGCCCTTCGGAAAGGCCTGCAGGAAATGGAAGGCTTTTCCCGCGAAACCCTTTCGGATAAAAGCATCTCCGATGCGGAGGAGCGCAGGGATCTCCTCGAGAATCGTCTCGGGACCCTCAGGAAGCTCAAACGTCTGGCTCGTGCCGAATCCCTTGAGGAATTGATCGCTTTCTGCGAAAGGGCCGAGGAAAACCTCAGCTGGATGCGCACCAGCGGTCAGGAAATCGATTCCTTACTTCAACTGTGCAGGGAAGCGCGAAAAGAGGTTTTGCAGACAGCCCGCGCTCTTAGGGAAAACCGCCTGGTCGTCGCGCGGAGACTGGAGGAAACCGTGACGGCTCATCTGGCAGACCTTGCGATGGAAACCTTCCATTTCGGGGTTGCCTTGAACGATCTCGGAAAGATTCGCCCCAGCGGTTCGGAGGAAATTGAATTCACCCTATCGAACGGTGGTCTAAACGGCCCGATCGCCCGCGTCGCCTCGGGGGGAGAACTGAGTCGTATTCTTCTTGCCCTGCAGATGTCCCTTCCCGACCGCCAATTGCCGGGAACGCTGGTCTTCGACGAAGTCGAGGCTGGCCTGGGGGGACGTTCGGCCCTTTTGGCCGGGTTCAAGCTCAGGGAACTCTCAAACCGATGCCAGGTCATCCTCGTCACACATGAGGCGGTCATCGCCGCACAGGCGGAGCAGCACTTCGTCGTCCGCCGCACCGGCGATCTCACGACCGTTCTCGAGGTCACCGGGGAAGACAGGGCCGCCGAAATCGCCCGCATGCTTTCCGGAACCCCGGATTCACCGGAGGCTCTTGAGCATGCGGCCGTTCTTTTGAAGAATCAGGCCTGAAAACTTGACGGAAGGCCTTAGGCCCTTTAAAATTCAAAAGCTGTCAACGTATCGCTTGGGAAGGGCTTCAAGCGCCATTGGCCGCCCTTGATCCCAGCGGGAGGAGGAACGCTGTAAAATGTATGCAGTGATCGAAACAGGCGGGAAGCAGTATCGCGTCGCTCCGGGAGAAGTCATCCGGGTCGAGAAGATGGACGCCGAACCGGGGGCTTCGGTCAGTCTCGGTAAAGTGCTTCTTTTCGCGGACGAGAACGAAGTCAGAGTGGGGAGCCCCGTCCTGGAGTCGGCCCGGGTCGAAGGCACGGTTCTCGGGCACGGGAAGGAACCGAAGGTGTGGATCTTCCACTACAAGCGCAAGAAGAACTACCGCAAGTTCCGCGGTCACCGTCAGGACTTCACCGAAGTCCGCGTGGAAACCGTTCGCGGCTAGCTCGGGCACGGATACAGGAGGACAACGATGGCACATAAAAAAGGACAGAGCAGCAGCACCAACGGACGCGATACGATAGGAAAGCGACTGGGATTGAAACGCCATGACGGGCAGGTCGTCAACGCCGGAACCATCCTCGTCCGCCAGAGGGGAACGAAAATTCACCCCGGCCTCAATGTCGGGAGAGGTAAGGATGACACCCTTTTTGCCCTGAAGACGGGGATCGTGCGTTTCTCGATGAGGTGCGGGCGAAAGGAAGCCCGGATCGAAACAGTTCCGGCCTGAAGCGAAAATCCCTTCGCATTTTAACCGAAATAAAAAGGGGCCCTTCGAGGCCCCTTTGTTTTTCAGATATTTTCTGTGCCTGTGAGGTGTAGCGATTGAAATTCATGGATTTAGCAACCATCTCGGTTCGCTCTGGGAACGGCGGAGATGGATGCATGAGCTTCCGCAGGGAAAAGTACATTCCCAAAGGCGGTCCGGATGGAGGGAATGGCGGCAGGGGAGGAAATGTCTACCTGGAAGCCACGACATCCCTTCAAACGCTGGCCGATTTCGAGTTCGAAAGACGGTTTTCCGCAGAATCCGGTAGACCCGGACAGGGAGCCCGTAGAAACGGGCGGATGGGACAGGATCTCGTCATCCCGGTCCCTTGCGGAACTTTGGTGTTCGACGCTTTTTCTTCGGAACCCCTGGCGGACCTGGTTGAGCCTGGGGACCGTTTTCTCGCGGCACGTGGGGGTAGAGGCGGGCGAGGCAACACGGTTTTCGCCAGTTCCTCCCGCCGGACACCTCGTTTTTCCGAGAACGGCACACCCGGTGAAGAAAGAACCCTGCGTTTGGAACTCAAGCTGATTGCCGATGTCGGGCTGGTCGGTCTGCCGAACGCAGGAAAATCCAGTCTCCTCGCGGCGCTTTCCAAGGCCCAGCCGAAGATTGCGGCTTACCCCTTCACAACCCTGTCGCCGAACCTGGGCGTCCTTGCGGTGGACGACGAGAGGGTCGTGCTCGCAGACGTACCGGGACTCATCGAGGGATCCCACCTCAACCTGGGGCTGGGACTCGCATTCCTTCGCCATATCGAACGGACCCGTTTCCTGGTTCACGTCCTCGATCTCTCGGACGGACCCGGCCTCGATTCGGTCCTCAATCAATGGGAGACGGTCCGCAATGAATTCAGGCAATACAACCCGGCCCTTCTCGAAACCCCAACCCTTATCGCCGGGAACAAGATCGACCTGCTGGAAGGTAAAAACCTGCCGGAACAGGTTCGTGCCGATTTCGAAAAGAGAGGATTTCGATTCTTCCCGGTCAGCGCATTGACAGGGGAGGGGATCGAGCACCTGGCTGAAGCCATTGTGGACTGGTCCAGGTCCTTCCCGCGCCCCTCAGGGGAAACCCGCCTTATCGCCATGCAGGAAGAGGAGAACCCTGCAGGACAATCTCCCAGGAAACGCGACGTGGTCCAGATCGTCAAGCTTCGAGCGGGAGGCGGGTACCGAGTCGTTCATTCTCGGTTGGAAGAGGCCGTTCTACGGTACAATTTTGAACAGGACGAAGCAGTCCATCGGTTTTCGCTGCTCCTTGCCCGCTACCGTGTGGAAGAGCTTCTCGAGGAAGCCGGAGCCAAGGAAGGCGACTTTGTTTATGTCGGTGAAACGGAGTTCACCTTCAAACCCGAAAGGGCCGTGGAACAACCCTCCAAGCAAGATGGAGAAGCCTGATCCCGGAAGGGGAGAGGACACCTGAGCCAGACATTTCTCGGGCGCAACAGAGTCGGAATCATGGGCGGCACATTTGATCCAATCCATTTCGGGCACCTCGTGTCCGCGGAGGAGGCCTATTTCGCCCTCGGCCTTTCTGAAGTGATTTTCGTTCCGACCGGGAACCCTCCCCATAAACGGTCCAAACTTGTCTCATCCGCGGAGGACCGCTACACGATGACGCTTTTGGCCACCTTGGACAACCCGCATTTCAAGGTGTCACGCCTTGAAATTGACCGCGGAGGAGACAGCCACACGGTGGACACCTTGAGGGAAATGCGGCATTGGTACGCGCCAGGCAGTACCGAGCTCTATTTCATCACCGGACTTGACGGGGTTCTGGACATCCTTTCCTGGAAAGAACCCTATGCGATTGTGGAGCTATGCCAGATCGTAGCGGCAAGCCGGCCAGGATTCAACGCGACCCGGATAGGGGAGTTGCCTGTGCCGATCCAAAGGGCGATCATCCCGCTTGAAATCCCGCTTCTTGCGATCTCCAGCACCGAAATCCGAGAACGCGTCCTGGAGGGGAAAAGCACACGGTATCTGCTCCCCTGGACGGTTGAACACTACATCTTCAAGAAAAACCTATACATACGAAACGGAAGGTGAAAACCCCTTGAAAAGGGCCCGCCTACTGATTTTCATAGCACTCTGCGTCCTTTCCGTCGGCCTCGGGATTGCCTGGAGAATGCATACGCTCATCGCTCCGGGATCCAGGGAGATCGAAAAGAGCTTCGAACACGACAAACTGACGGGAAACATCAATATCCTCGCCGTCGGAATCGACGACGTCCAGGGCTCTCACCGCTCCGATACGATCGCGGTCGTCGCGATCAACATCGAGGATCGGTTCGTCAAGGTCCTCTCCCTGCCGAGAGACCTCCGGGTCCAGATCGAAGGACACGGCTGGCAGAAACTCAACCACGCCTACGCCTACGGGGGAATCGACCTTCTTCATTCCACCATCGGCAACTTCCTGGGGATACCGCTTCACTATCATGTGATCGTCAACTATCAGAGTTTCCCCAAAGTGGTCGACCTGCTCGGCGGCGTTTCCGTCGATGTCCCGAAACGGCTGCGCTATACCGATCGTGCGGGAGGCCTTCATATCGACATCCCGGCCGGACCTCAGGTCCTCGACGGGAAAACCGCCCTCGAATTCGTCCGTTTCCGCCACGACGCTCTCGCGGACATCGGCCGGATCCAAAGGCAGCAACTCTTCCTCAAAGCGGTTCTCAACAAGATCCGGGAACCCGAAACCATTGCCCGTCTCCCCGAAATCGTGGAGGAGGCGACCCGCTTCTTCCAGACCGAGATTCAGGCCACTCAGGCCATCCAGATGGTCAACTATCTGAAGGACCTCGATCGTAGCCGCTTCACCTTCGAAACAATGCCGGGAAAGGCCGCAATGATCGACGGAATCAGCTACTGGTTGGGAGACATCGCCATTGCCTCGCAATACCTGACAACACCACCCGAACCCGCCAGCGCAGACAAGGCGGAGAGTGCAAGCGATCCGTTGCTCGCTGCGGACTCCATGCTCGAACGGATCAAGGGACAGGTCGCGATCCTCAACGGGTGCGGCATCAAGGGAGTCAGCCAGGCCTTTTCGGAACACCTGCAACGTCTGGGGATCGATGTCGCCTTCCTCGGGAACGCGAAGCACTTCGATTACCGTTACACGAATATCGCCTACCCTGAAAACCCCGATACACAAACGCTCGCGAACGCCAAGGCGCTGGGCGAGCTATGCGGGGTTCCCGGAAACCTCATCCGCCCGAACCGTGGGGTGACCCATGCGACGATTATCGTCGGCAAGGATTATGATATAATCCTGAACAGGTTAAAGAAATACAAGAGAGACCTTTAAGCCTTATTTTATTAGGAGGTGAAGCTTTTTTGAAGGATAGTTTAAGCCAGGATGCCCTTGCAGTCGTCAAGTCGCTTTCCGACAAACATGCGGAGAAAATCGTGGCCATGAACCTCGGAGAAGCCACGACGCTCGCGGACACCTTTATCCTTGCCACCGCAAACTCGGACGTCCACATGAACACCCTGATGGAAACCGCCAAGGATTGTCTTGAGGAACTCAACCTACCGGTTCGCGTCGAGGGCGCCGGCAGCACGCGCTGGAGACTCATCGACGCAGGAAACCTCGTGGTTCATCTTTTCAGCCGCCAGGGACGCGACTATTACGGCATCGAACGGATATGGGGAGACGCCGAGACGTTCACTTTCGAGGAAGATTCCGAGCTCTAGGCTCGTTTGCCGGAACCGGAACATAAAAGAGAAAAGAGGGAAGGAACACGTTCGGGAAATAGGGTTCCTTCCCTCTTTTTTTCGCTCTTCATGTTGTCCTATAATATATCTTATGTTGCGTTTATGGGATAAATCGCCCAGAAAAGGAGGGCGCTTCGCTCAGGTCCTGAGCGAAGCGCCCTCCTTCTTTTTTTCCAACGACCTATTCTGTAGACTTTCTCTGGGATTTTCCGTGACTTTGGGATTTTCCGTGACTTATGGACTTTCTCTTAGAGCGCAGCCGACAGGATCTGAAGAAAGGTTTCAGCCTTCAGGGAGGCTCCGCCCACAAGTGCGCCGTCGATATCCGGTTCGCTCAACAACCCGGCTGCATTCTCGGGCTTGACGCTGCCTCCATACAAAACCCGCAGGGACATGGCCGCCTCGTCGCCGAAACGCTCCGCCACAAAGCGCCTGATGGCCTGGCACACTTCCTGGGCTTCTCGGCTCTGTGCGGTGCGTCCGGTGCCAATCGCCCAGACGGGTTCGTAGGCGACGGATACCGATGTTCCGGCTTCATCCGGTGAAAGACCGACCAAGGCCTTCATGAGCTGACGCTCGATCACTGACATCGTCGCGTTGGACTCTCTTTCCTGCAGGGTTTCCCCCACGCAGAGAACCACCTTCAGCCCCGAGGCAATCGCGGCCAGAGTCTTCTGGTGGACCTGTTCGTCCGATTCCCCGAAAAATTGGCGGCGCTCGCTGTGTCCTATAATAACGTAATCACATCCGGCTTCCTTCAACATCGGCGCAGAGACTTCGCCAGTGAACGCTCCTTCGGAAGCCCAATGGGCATTCTGACCCCCCACCTTGAGCCATGGCAGGAATGATTTCCCCTCCAAGGCCCTCCAGAGGCTCGTGTAGGGGGGAAAAGAGCCAGTTCGACTCTCCCCTCCCCCAGAGCCTGTTTAGCCGTAGGATTCCTTGAGATGGCGGCCTCAAGCTCAAAGAGGTATTTTCCCGTGGCGGAAACCCCATGGCTCATTTTCCAATTGCCGGCGATCAGAACCGTTCTACTCATGATCTTTTGGGCCGATTCAATCCAGGACGAAGGGCTGAATTCCCGGCAGCGAGAGTCCCTCGAAGAATTCGAGGCTCGCCCCGCCCCNCGTCGACACGTGCGAAACCTTGCCCGCAAAACCCATCCCGTTCACGGCCGCTGCGGTATCGCCCCCTCCGACGACGGTCAGGCATCCCGACTTGGTTGCCTCCGCAAGGCTTTGCGAGATCGTTCGTGTTCCGTCGGCGAACAAGGGGTTCTCGAACACCCCCATAGGGCCGTTCCAGAAAACCGTCGAAGACCTTTCAATCGCTTTCGAGAAAACCTCTGCAGATTCAGGACCGATATCCAACCCCATGAGATGTTCCGGGATGGCCTCGGCCGGAACGGTTTGCACAGGACCTCCCGAAGCCGGGGAATCCGCTGCGACGATGTCCGTCGGCAGGAGGATCTCGATGTTCCTTGCGGCCGCCTGGACAAGCAGTTCTCCCGCAAAAGCGATGCGATCCTGCTCGACCATCGAGCGCCCGACATTAAGGCCCTGGGCCTTCAGGAAAGTGAAGGCCATTCCCCCGCCGACCAGGATGGTGTCGACCTTGTCAAGAAGATGCCCGATCACGCCGATCTTGTCCGAAACTTTCGCTCCGCCCAGGATAAGCGAGAAGGGCCGCCTCGGGTGGTCCCGCACTTGCCCGAGGATCTCAACCTCACGGCACAGGAGATTACCCGCATAGGAGGGCAGAAAGGCGGTTATCCCCTGGGTCGATGCATGGGCACGGTGCGAGGCGCTGAAGGCATCCATGACGAATGCGTCGAAGGGTTTCGCCAGGGCACAGGCGAAATCCGGGTCGTTCTTTTCCTCTTCCGGGTGGAACCGGACATTTTCCAGAACAAGGATCGTGCCGGGCCGGACAGCCGAAACCGCGTCCTCGACGACAGGGCCGATGCATTCTTCGACGAATCCCACGTCCCATCCCGTCAACTCGGCAAACCTGTACGTCACTGGCTTCAGGGAGAACTCGGGGGACACCTTCCCCTTGGGCCTTCCCAAGTGGGAAACAAGGGTGATTCCAGCCCCCGCTTCGAGTAGCCGGCGAATCGTTTCCAGGTGAGAAAGGATTCTCATGTCGTCCGCGACGACACCTTCGCGCAGGGGCACATTGAAATCGACCCGCACCAGGACCCGTTTTCCCTTAAGCCCCTTTTCAGGTAAACCTTTCAGTTTCATCCTTAAAGTCCCNNCTAGAGGCGATTGCGTTGGCCAGATCGACAACCCGGCAGCTGTACCNNCCCACTCGTTGTCGTACCAGGACAGAACCTTGGCGAGGTTGCCGACGACCATGGTTTGCGAGGGATCGAAGAGGGATGACGAGCTGTTCCCCGTAAAATCGACCGACACCAGCTCTTCGGTGACGATCGAGAGGATGCCTTTCATCGGACCTTCCGCCCAGCGCTTCATCGCTTCATTGATGTCTTCCGCGCTGGCCTCACGCCCAAGAACCACCGTGAAGTCGACGATCGAGACATCGGGGGTCGGGACACGAAGCGCGATCCCGTTCAGCTTCCCCTTCAGCTCCGGGATGACCCTTCCGATGGCCTTTGCCGCCCCGGTTGTTGTCGGAACGATGGACAGGGCTGCGGAACGCCCGCGCCGACGATCCTTGTGGGTATGGTCCAGGATGCTCTGATCGCTCGTGTAGGCATGCGCCGTCGTCATGAGCCCCTTCTCGATGCCAAACTCCTCCTGAAGAACCTTCGCGACCGGGGCAAGACAGTTCGTCGTGCAGGAGGCGCAAGACAGGATATGATGGTTTTCCGGATCGTAATCCTCCTCGTTGACCCCCATGACGATCGTGCAATCGTCATCTTTCCCCGGTGCCGTGATGATGACCTTCTTCGCTCCGGCCTTCATGTGAAGACCCGCACCGGCCTTGTCGCGGTATTTCCCGGTCGCCTCGATGACGATGTCGACTCCCATGGACTTCCAATCCAGCTTCTCCGGATCAGGCTGGGCCAGCACCCTGACAGGGCTGCCATTGATCACGATGGTGTCCCCGTCGACTTCCACCTTTCCCGGGAAGGTCCTGTGTACTGAATCGTATTTGAAAAGGTATGCCAGGTCCTCGATCGGGACCGGCTTGTGGTTGATCGCCGCGATTTCGACCAACCCCGCGTGATCGTGCTGGAACAGGGCTCTAAGGGTTAATCGACCGATCCTTCCGAAACCGCTGATTCCCAGTTTGATCTTTGCCATGTGGCTTCCCTCCCCTTTCTTCTTGCAGCTTGGACATGACCCCACGAAAAAGGGTATAGCCTCAGCCATACCCTTCCTCAACCATACCATCCTATCAAATTTTAATCCACTCTTCCCCGCAAATCAAGGAACCCCGGCCTATCAGGGAGGACTTCACCGTTGCTGCAGCAAAAGGTCCTCCTCCATGACCCTCAGGATTTCTCCCATGCTCGCCGCGCTCAGGACATCTCCGTGCGGATGATAGGGCATGCTCCCGTCGAACACTTCGGCGATCCCGCCCAGGCACCCCTGCCTCAGGTGAGCCGTAAAGGGCCTGATAAAACACCAGGCGATGTCGCTTCTCTTGGGGTTGTAGCGCATGTAGGCCGTAACAAACTGACCCAGCAGCCAAGGCCAGGCCATGCCCCTGTAACGGGCTTTCGCCTTCTGGTCCGGCCTCCCTTCGAAGCGCCCCTTGTATTTGTCATGATGCGGATCGAGCGTCCGCAGGCCGTAGGTCGTCAGGAGTTCGTTCCAGCAAACCTCAACAACCGACCTCCCGATCTCCGGAGGAAGCGGGGAACTTGGAAGGGAGACCGCAAGGATCTGATTGGGACGGATGACATCGTCTTTCCGATCCCCGTCAACGAAATCGTGGAGGAACCCTCCTTCCGGGTTCCAGAAGGTCCTGACAAAGGCTTCCCTCACCCGGTCCGCCTTTTGTCCATACTTCCCGGATTCTTCCGTCAGGCCAAGTCCTTCCGCAAAACGCTCCATCGCCCTCAAGGCGTTGTACCAGAGGGCGTTGAACTCCACGAGTTTCCCCTGTCGATTCACCACCGGACTGCCGTTTGCGATTCCATCCATCCAGTGTCGGTCCGGGTCCGGCGTCTCGAGAACCAAAAGATCGTCTTCGCAATGCAGATCAAGGGAACGGATACCCGACTCGTAACGGGAGATCATTTCCACCAGGATCTCCCAGTTTTTTTCGGCGAATTCGAGGGAACCGGTCCGTTCCGCCAGCTTGTCCAGCGCATAGAGGAACCATAAGCCTGCATCCGCAGCCTTCAGGAGAGCGTGTCCGGTGGAGGGATCGATCTCGCTCGGCATGACCGCGTCATTTAGCCGGGCCATGTTGAGCCAGCGATCGAGAACTTCCGCGGCATCGCGGTATCGCCCCATCGAAAGAGTCAGGCCCGGGAGCGCGATGAAAGCGTCCCGCGCACGTTCCGAAAGCGAAGGGTAACCGGAAAACAGCGTCGTTCCGTGGTCGGTGCCTGAAGCAAACAGGTGCAGGGCGGTCCGCGTCAAGTCCCGGACTGCGGACGACTGCCCCGCGGGTTCGATCTTGCCGAAACGGCTCTGCTGGCTTGCGATGGCCGCCTTCTCATACTCTTCGATCTGTTCGACGGAAGGATGGAAGGGTTCCGCGGAAAGCACGATGTAGGCGGTTTCTCCTTCAGCCATTTCCATCGAAAGGGTTCCGGGAGACCAGAGGTCTTCCGTCGACTGGCCCGAAGCCTCGTCGTTCTCATAAAGGACATGCTCGTGCCATAGCGCTTTCGGGTGCCATTCCCCCTTCGGGAAGGAGAGGAAGCTGCTCATCCCGCGACCGTTCACCAGGATCCCGTTCGGGACGGAATCGGCGTGAAAGGCGTCCTCGGAGGATTTCGGTCTGACATCGGTGTAAAGTCGGTGGGCAAAGAGCGGCCTCGCCTCAAGCTGGATTCGGTCCGGGCTGGCCAGAAGTTCGTACTTGATGATGCAGGCGTCACGCCCTTCCGGCATGAACACCGTTTTCCTCATGAGCAGGCTGTGGACGACGAACAGGATGCTGGGCAGGGGGTTGGAATGGAATTCCTGGATGTAGCGGTAGCCGTCGGGGTAAATGACATCCTTGTAACGGTTCGTCGAGAGTTGGTATTTCTTCCCCCGGGTGAAGAGGGTTTCCTCCAGTTTGCCTACAAGGACTCTGTGCTGGGCGCAATCCTGGGGCCGGACGACGAGGAGCCCGTGTTCCCTCCTCGTATTCGCCCCGGCAACCGTCGAGAAGCCATAGCTTCCGCGGCCGTTCGAGACGAGGTATTCGCGCCCGACCCCCTTCTCGTAGGTGTTGACATCAACTTTCCCAAGGTACATGGCAACCATCCCCCTTCATGGCGTTTTCCACAAGTCTCCCCAAGCGGCTCCACCTATATTCTACTGTACTTTTCGTCACCGGTCTGGAGAGAAGCTGCCCCAGTTCCCGAAGAGAGATGCTGGGGTTTTCAAGCCTCATCAGCACCAGTTCCCGGTATGAGGGCGTCAGCCGATCCAGAAGCCCGAAGGAACGAACGCGCTCGGCCAGCTCCATCTGTCTCTCCGCCGCATCCAGGCTCTTGCGGATGTTTGCCGAATCGCAGTTGACCAGCTTGTTTGCCCTGTTTCTCATCGATCGCATCACGGACTTTTCCTCCAGAAGGAGGCCGGTCCGGAAAAGGCCGAGACCGGTCAGGAAAGAAACAATCTGAGCCTGGTCGCGGATGAGGACATCCGAGTGAAGAGAACGACACCGCTCGCAATAGCGAATCCCCGCTTGCTTCAGAAGATGGGCGGTTTTTTCCCCAAGCATTTTTTTCCTCTCCTCGATGCGGAAAACCAGATAATACCCGGTCTGCGGCAGATACAGCGAACCGAGCCCTCCCCAGATTCCCCTCAACCAGGCCCACCGCAAGCGCGGATTCCCTTCGTGAACAGCCCGGCTGATCCCGATGGCCTTCTCGATCACGGCCTGGGGGACATGGATTTCGGGGTGTCCCTTCAGATCCGGCGGAAGCCTCAGGAACGAACCGAGGTCGCCAAACTCCCTCCAGTTCCCCGCATTCCAGAGGCGATGCAGGCGTCTGAAAACAAACAACCGCTTTGAAGAAAGAGACATCCCCGCACGGTTCCTCTTTTCCTTCATCGACAGAAAAAGGGCAGCCGTTTCGGAATCCGTTTCTTCGGCACGGCCGACGGGAGCGGCCAGCCATTCGTCCCAGAGCTCCTCGGCGATCGGCCTCATCTTCCCAGTTCTTTCGTCTCCCGGGCAACTTTCATGATCGCTTCCGACACCCGTTGCGTCTGATGCCGAACAAGCCCCCCCGACGTGATTTCCAGGAAGTCTCCGTGCATCACCTGGATTTTCGCTCTCGCCATGCGGGCTTCCTCCCGATCGTTCATCAGGACCGGTTCCGAACCTGTTTCCCTATACCGGTTCAGGATTTCTCCCGGCACCTCCGTTTCGTTGACCAGGACGATATCCGGATATTGCCCGAGGACATCCTTGATCCAACGGACATGGTCATAAACCGAAAAGCCGTCTGTTTCACCCGGCTGGGTCATCACGTTCGCCACATAAATCCTGGGGGCGTCGGCCTGGCGTATCGCCTCCGCAACACCCTGTACAAGGAGATTCGGCAGGATGCTCGTAAAAAGACTGCCCGGCCCCAGGATAATCGCCTCCGCCTCCCGAATGGCTTCGACAACCTCGCTCAACGGCTTTGCATCCGGCGGCTCGATGCTGACTTCCTTAAGCTCCCGCCCATGACGGGCCACTTCCAGTTCGCCCCGATAACGGTTGCCTTTGGAGTCGATTCCCGCAATCGTCACCGCTTCGGTCGTAACGGGAAGCACTCTCCCTCGGATCGCCAGGAGTTTGTTCATCTCTTCCACCGCCAGGCGGAAGTCTCCTGCAAGCTCCGTGACCGCCAAGAGCACAAGGTTGCCGAGGCTGTGGCCTGCCAGTTCTCCTTTGTCAAAACGGAAATTCAGGATCCGGTTCAAGGCGCTGTCGTTCTCGGCGAGCGCGATGATGCAGTTCCGGACATCTCCCGGGGGCAGGACCCCCCATTCCGTCCTTAGACGCCCCGAGCTTCCGCCTTCGTCGGTCACCGTCACGATCGCCGTGATGTTCCGGGTGTACCCCTTCAACCCCCTAAGAAGCGTCGATAGGCCGGTACCGCCCCCAAGGGCGACGATACGCGGTCCTGCAGCCAGGCGAAAACCGATCGCACTGGACATGATCTCAGCGAGCCCGCGGCGCTTGCGCACGACGCGCTCCATCCAGACCATGACCATGACTCNCGCCGAGTAAAAGCCCTATCCCGAAGGGCACCATCCATTCCATCGCTACCACACCTGCTCCTTGTCGATATCACGGTGCCTCACGACGCAGGCATGGCCCGATTTCCCAAACCGGGCGGCAAACCACTCCGCGACTGCGACAGAGCGGTGCCTGCCTCCGGTGCACCCCACGGCGATGTGGATCTGCGTCTTTCCCGTCCCTTCGTAAAGAGGGACGAGAAGCTCGAACAGTTCCTGCTGGCGCTTGAGAAACTCCGTCGCAGCCGGGGAAGTCTTGAAGACAAACTCGACCACCTCCGGGTCCCTGCCGCTCAATGCCCGCAGGTTGGGTTCGTAGTAGGGGTTGCCTAGGAAACGGACATCGACGAGATAATCGCAGTCCTGCGGAATACCATGCTTGTACCCGAAGGAGGTCAAGAAAAGGGTGAGTCGTCCCGGTGGCGTTCCCAGGCTTTCGAGGACACGGGCACGCAGTTCGGAAACGTTGAGCCCCGTGGTGTCCAGGACGACATCGGCGGCTTCCTTGAGCGGACCCAGGCTTTCCCTTTCCCTCTGGATCCCTTCCTGAGTGGAAAGGTCCGGCCCCAGAGGGTGGCGCCTTCTGGTGCTTTCGAATCGCCTGATCAGGGCCGAGTCGGAAGCATCCATGAACAGCAGCGTGACGCTTCCCAGCCGGCGCTTGAGGCTCTCCATCACGGCCTCGATATCTCTTAGAAGGTCGTCTCCCCTGATGTCGACCACGGCCACGACTCCGTGAAGGACGGCTGCACGGTGCCTCCCGAGAACCTCAATCAGCTGAGGCAAAAGCGATGGGGGGATATTGTCGATGGCAAAAAAGCCCTGATCCTCAAGGATGTGCAGGGCGGTCGACTTCCCTCCGCCGGACATGCCTGTTATGATGACGATTTTGTCAACGCCCGTGCCCACCGTTTCCGGCATGTCCGTCCTCCTAGCCGTGGGAATGGCCGTGTCCCCCTTGAGCTGCGCATTCCCCTTCCCACCCGTTCAGGATATCGATCGCATGTCGAAGGACTCCCGAAATCGATTCGTAGCACTGTCGGGCTCCCCTTTCGCTGCCCGGGAAAGCGATCACGAGAGACCGGTTCCTCGTCACCGCAAGCCCCCGGCTAAGGATTGAGCGGTCAAGCAGCGGTTCCGTTTTTCTCCTCATGGCTTCGCCTAGTCCCGGGACAATCCTGTCCGCCACATCCTGCAGGGCTTCAGGGGTCACATCCCTTTCGGAAAGCCCTGTCCCGCCGGTGACGAGGATCAGGTGGAGAGAGTCTGCATCGGCCCAATCCCTGATCGTCCCGGCAATCACGGAACGATCGTCCGGAACGATGGCCCGCTTCGATACCGTGGCCCCGAGAGGGATCACCAGTTCCTCGAGAGCGGGTCCGGCGGTGTCTTTCCTTTCCCCTCTGCTTCCCTTGTCGCTGACCGTCAGGATCCCTACCCTGACCGGCCTGAGGAGGTGTGTTTTTTGCGAAAGGGAAACAAAACCGCCCTTGACCGGCAGAAGGCTGAAGAATGTCCCTACAGGCTTCCCGATCGACAGGACAGGGCCCTCCTTGCCGAAAGAGACGAAAGCCCCTTCCTCCATCGGACAATCCAAAGAGAAGACAATCTGCCACTGTCCTTCTTCCAGGCTGTCGGTGTGGCCGGGACCCGACCCCAGGATTTCCGCGGGTTTTCCGTTCACCCTGCACTCCCCGTCATTCCCGGTGTGAAGGTAGATCACAGGGAGGCTGTATTGATTCGAACCGTCTACAAGACGAATGACCCTCATCTTTTCCCTCCTGAGGCAGCCCGGTATTCTCCGCTCTTTCCACCCTTTTTCATGAGAAGGCGGATATCCCGGATTTCGATTCCCTTGTCCAGAGCCTTGCACATGTCGTAAACGGTCAGGGCAGCGACGGAAACACCGGTCAAGGCTTCCATTTCCACCCCGGTGACCTCCCGGGCCTTCACCTCGCACTCGATCCTGACCGCCTTTCTTTCCGGCACAAGTTCACAGCGGAGGGAGGCCTTGTCAAGACGGATACCGTGGCAAAGGGGGATCAACACGGGGGTCTGCTTCGCTCCCTGAATACCCGCCAGTTCGGCAATCCGGAGGACATCGCCTTTCTTGACCGCGCTGTCCCGAACTGCCGCGAAAACCGTATCGGGAAGGAACACCCACCCCTCTGCGATCGCTTCCCTTTCAGTTTCGGGTTTCCCGGACACATCCACCATCACGGGGTGCCCATCCCTGTCCAGATGCGTGAATTCCCCCATCTGTCATCCCCCTATCCGGGACATATGCTGGGAGGAAGCCGCTGCATCCTTCCAGCACTTCGGTTTCCTCTCCGCTTCCGCAAGGATCAGATCGCGAACGGTTTCGAGGTCCCCCCGACGAAGGGGTTCCCTCAGGGAGATCCCGTCGGCGCTGAACAGACAGCTCCGCAATTCCCCCGAAGCGGTGATTCTCAATCGGTTGCAGGTTTCGCAAAAGTGATGGCTGACCGCCGCGATAATCCCGAGCCGCTGTCCGTTTTCCGAATGGACAAGGGTACGGGCCGGCCCCTCCGGAACTCCATGATTGGGGTCCCTTTTGCCGCATATCTCCGGGATCCATTTATCACCGTCAGGCAGTCCCTTCACGATTTCGTCCGCCGAGATGAACCGGTCCCGGGTCCAAACGGAGTCATCCAGGGGCATGAACTCGATCAGCCTGAGGACTGCATCGCAGGATCGCGCGAATCCGAGAAGGGCCGGGATCTCCCCTTCATTGACCCCTCTCATCAGGACCGTGTTGATCTTGATCGGGATTCGTGATCGGGACCGGAAGGCAACGATCCCCTGCAGTACTTCCTCCAGGGAACCGAGCCGGGTCAATGCCCGGAACTTTTCGGGGTCCATCGAATCCAGGCTGATGTTAAGGCCGCAAAGCGGGATCTTCGACAGCTCTTCAGCGCATGGCAGCAGGAAGGACCCATTTGTCGTCAGGGCTACATGAAGCGTTGGGATTTCTCCGACGAGACGCTTGAGGAAATCGGTCAATCCCTTCCTGACCATGGGCTCGCCTCCTGTGAGACGAACCTTTCTGACCCCCATCCCGTGAAGGAGCCGGCAAAGGAGCAGAATTTCCTCGTACCGCAGAATCTCATCGTGCCCAAGCCAATTGATCCCATCCTCAGGCATGCATATCGTCACAGCCGGTGTATAGCTACAGTCAGTTAATAGATATGCCTTTTAATATTCAGAGCTGTGTGGTCCTCCTTCCCGATACCTCGGCCATCGATCCGTCCCATGCGCTTCGACACACTCTCTCTCCGTAGTCTGATAAACGCATTGCCGATTGACACATGTTACACAGGATGGCTTCAGTGTGGTTTCTCGGCCGGCTCAAAATGGGTTCCCAGGGTGTCCCCTCTTGTCACAGTCAGAGCGTCTAGGCGTTTCCGTCGCTTGGCTCTATCCAGACTGGTCCACCGAAACCCCCGAGGGCGACGGGACTCGCTCTCCGTCGTGAATGTGAGTCATACGCGGTGTCCTCCGCGACCTCGACTCGGTCTACCAAATCCGCCTCCTGAGAGAACCAGTAAAAAGAAACACCGTAATGTCTTGCACACCGGCTGACATCTTATACTCGGATCTCTCCTCCACGACAATAAGTGTGTGACAACTCGGAGATATCCTTCGGGCTCCCTCTCGACACAAATAGACACGTGTTATTCAGCGTAAAGATTCGTTTCTCACATCCATATATATTTCATTATTAGCAAGTTCCGCCTCAGCTGTCTTAGAGAAAGTCGTGTACCGACGTTTTGCCACCAAGACAGTGGCATGGCGGTTGTGCAACCGCAGGGCACGACGCTCTGCGAGGCCACCCTTATCCACCGCTCTCGGATGGCTTGATGATCGCGTGCGCGCGTGTGACGGGAGATCGTTCTATATAATGCGTAAATGGCGCCTAGCGTAGAAGACGTCAATCTAGAGGCAGGACTGCTTAGGAAAACGACTTACTAATATAGTTCAGAGCCATACCTATACATACCCAATGCGAGAGCTATGGTTGCACGAAGCCCTACGTGAAGGCCGGTCTTCGTCCTAAGCCTTCGGAAAAGACTCTCGTGCAGGCGAATTCGCCGTTGTGAATACCAGACATTCAGCTTCTTCGCGGACATAATTCGACCGTTTCGGAGACAGGTGTACGTAACCGTCCGCCTCATGCACTCGCCCCATCGTTCGCACGCGCGAAACGAGAGAGACCCGAAAACCTTTCCTGCCGCCTATTTTTCGGCCGCCCTTACCTTCAGCACTCCTCTACCCGGAGGAGACGAGTGCGGGAGCATCATTTCACATTCCTGCCTCCCGTGAAACGCCAAGAGCACCTCGGATCATCGATTCACGGGTCGCAAGCGAAAGAACCCCTGACATGGCAAGCACTGCGGGAAAAACCCCAAACTCCAGTACCGCCACCGCTGTCGACATCGTGGAAACCCGTGAATCCCGAAGAAAGTCCACTCTTTCCCACTTGGCCTCCGCATCATTGCGGTCCCGCTCTCCGCCTAAAAGGATCTCTCCCTCCGAGGCGATGACCTCCGCGTGTGGTCACGCTTCCCTTTTGCCGTCCAGCGCCGATCAGCACGAGATCATGGGTTCCGCCGCGTTCGGAGAGCTCTTCCACTGACTAATGGCATCATGAATCTCCGCGCACATGTACCTGAACATTCCTCTCCGATGTCGCCGAATTCCCTTCCAGAAACCTTGCCCGACTCCGCCTTCCGAGTTTTCGATCCACTCATTCATCGGACAAATCTCGTCCCGGTCGGTGATGAAAAGACTTTCGGCCTCGAAAGCGGGATCATCCCCACCCCTGCCCCCAGCAGGAGAGCCAAAAGAGGCGGATCAACGCTTTCCCCCCGGCGCGCCAGAATCTGGCCCCGCATGACATCCTCGCCAACGGGGCGGACGTTCGAACCCGGAGGCAGGGCTTTGGAAAGGATCAAATCGCCATCCTCAGCCGTCGATGTGTCCTCCACCATGGCGACCGCGTCGCTCCAATCCGGAAGAGGACCCCCGGTGTTGACCCATAGGAAATGGTCCCGGGCGAGGCGGACGACCGTCGCGGTGGTGGCACGGCTTGTTTCGGCCGCCACGACGGCATACCCGTCGACGGCGGACGCGACATAATGCGGCACGTTCCGGTTCGAAAGGACATCATCCGCCAGGATAAGTCCCTGTCCTCTTTCGGTGGGAATGGCTTCGGCCCGCGGATGCCCAAGTCCCATGGCCGCTGCCAGGATCATTTCCCTGGCTTCATCAAGGCTGACGTGTTCCCTGCAAGGTTTTACCATTCCAAAACCTCCACGGTTTCTCCCTTCCTTCGCGTTTCCTCGTTTTCCGTGAGCCGGATAAGCCCTTTCGCATCCCTCAGGACCGAGACATACCCCGATTTCCCCGGCATGGGCAGGACTTCACCATTCAGGTCAACAGCAGGAATGAACTCTTCCACTCCCGCCTTTCCGAAGACGTCCGAAGCCAAGCGAGCTTGGACAGTCCTGAACGGAAGGGCTTCGATGCCTGCCAGGCGGTAAAGCAGCGGCAGCAGCACCGTGATTGCGACGATGGAACAGGACAAGGGATGCCCCGGCAGCCCCATGACCAGACGCCTGTCCGGCAGGCAGCCGGCCATGAGAAGGGGTTTCCCGGGGCTCATGTTGACGCCCCTCACGAGAAGGCCTGGTGAAGGAAGGTTTTCCATGATTTCGGAACAGAAATCCCTGACGCTGACCGAAGACCCTCCACTCAAAATCAGGATATCGGCCTCCTCCAGATTTTTCATGACGGATTCAGCGAGGCTCTCCCTGCAATCCGGCACGATTTCCAGGCGCCTGGAGGGAAAACCGTGGCGAGAAAGCAGGAATTCGAGAAACCAGGCGTTCGCGTCCCTGATCTTCCCAGGCGGGAGCTCCGGCGTCTCAGCGGGAACGATTTCGTCACCGGTCGAAAGGATTCCGATCTTCAGGTCAAGGAGTTCAACAGAGCAGATCCCCAATGTTGCCAGGATTCCTACGTTCCGGTAATCCAGCAATTCGCCCGCGCCTAAAATTTTTTCTCCCCTGACGATTTCCTCCCCGCGGAAAACCAGGTTCTCCCCCGACTGGAGAGCCTTCCTGACTTCCACCCAGTTCCCCGCCTTTACGGTATCTTCGACCATAACGACGGCATCGGCCCCCTCCGGGATCATCCCTCCGGTATGGACCAACAGGCACTCCCCTTCCCCGATCGCAGCCTCGGACCACACCCCCATCGGTATTTCTCCCCTGACCCGGAGGAAAACGGGAAGGGCGTCCGAGGCCCCTGCCGAATCCCCGGACCGGAGCGCATATCCGTCCCGAGTACTGCGGGAAAAGGGCGGATAATCGAGGGGGGAAAGCCGGTTTTTGCCGCTGCGCTTCCCAAGGGATTCATCCAGGTGTGCAAAACGGCTTTTCAAGGGCCAGGGAAAATCGAGAGCACTCGAAACATATTCGATTGCGTCTTTTCGCAGCATCAGTTCTTTTGCAAAACCTGACATGCGGGGATCTCCACCCTTTTCGATCTTAGGGCAGCCTGACAACAAGGACAGGATACCCTTTTTCGCTGAGCGTCTTCGCCAACTTATCCGCCGCAACCCTCTCGGTGCCTGCCAGGACAAGAACCTTGGACAGCGTTGCCTCACCGGACTTCGCCTCGACCAGTTTTGCGGGAAATCCTTCCTGCTTGAGCTTCCTGAGGAGGTTTTCGGCGTTGACTCGATCCTTGAAGGCCCCAACCTGGACATTCCAGGTTTCTTTCCCGAGCTGTTCCGGCGCAGTCTTGGGCTGGGGCGGCGGTGCAACGGTTTTCTGGGTCTGGCTTCCGCCTCCCGGTGCCGTAACGGGAGGCACGGTCGGTTTCGCAGCGATGGGCTTCGCTACAGGCTTCGCCTGAACGACCTTCGTGTTCTTGGCGGATTCCGGTTTCGTCTGGGCGCTTCCTTCCGGAACAGCCACTACAGACTCTCCCCCGCCGATTTCTACCGCGTCGGAGCTTGTCTCGTCAACCGAGCCCGTCTCCGTACTTTGTGTCTGCTCCAAAACGGGAGGGAGGCTCTCTCCATTGGGCGACGGGAAGAAAAACAGACGGATGCCGAACACAAGGGTGCCTACGGCCACCAGACCGACGATTGGAAGCATGAATTGACCGAAGCCAAACGTCGCCTTCCGGGACCGACTCCTGCGGCTTCTTCTCGAGGGAAGCCTCTTTTGCGGTCTCGGATGACCCGCAGAGGTGTCTTCTTCCATTTCTTCCCATTCGTCGGGTTCAGATCGCATTGCTTCTCCCCCTTTTTCTCTTGTCGACAAGGGTTTCCATCCAATCCACCATTTCAGGGCCACCCCAGGAAAGACGATATTCCAGATCGGCCTCCCTCGCGCTCGAAAAACGGATCTCGCAACCCCTGCCCAGACTTTCCGAAATCGCGGACTTGAGGAGCCGGAACCGTCTTTCCGCTCCCGCGATGCCAACAAAGGCCCTATCGCCCCAGGGTGTTCCCGGTTTGGGAACGAAAGCATTCACCGAGAGCGACACGGACAGACGCAATTCTTTTCTGATTGCTTCCGCAAGAGCGGCGATGGCGACAATATCGTCTTCCGTCTCGGCCGGAAGCCCGATCATGAAGTAGAGTTTCACTTTTTTCATGCCTTCGATCGAGGCCATTTCCAGCTTATCAAGAATCTCGCGATTGGTGAAAGGTTTCCCGCACCTCAGACGCATGCGGTCCGTTCCTGTTTCGGGCGCGATGGTCAGGCTTTCCCTTCCGGATTGCCTCAAAGCCCGCACCATCCTCCTTGTCAGGTTGTCAACTCGCAGCGAAGCGAACGATACGCCTTTGTTCAGTTCCTCAAGGCGGTCCAGCAGCATTTCAAGTCCAGGATAATCCCCCGCTTCAGGCGTGACCAGACCGACCTGTCCAAACGGGACCCTTGAAGCACATTCTTCCAGCGTCTCGATCACCCTGTCCAGAGGTCTCTGCCGAAGAGGGGAAAAACAGGCGGGAAGAACACAGTACGGACATCCTCGAGTACAGCCCCTCTGCAGTTCCAGAAGAAGCGTTTCCCCAAAAGCGGATTTTGGGGTGATCCAAATCCCATGCCCCACCGATTGCCCACATGGCGTCGTCGCCCCGGTTTTCACCCCGCTGCCGAGAAGATCGAGCGCCTTCTCCTCCCCCAAACCCGGGACAAGAACGGATGGGTGCTGGTCAAGGGCTCTCAGGAGCTTTTCCCGGGCCGCACCTGGCTGGTGGTTCCTGAAGCAGGCGACGAGGTGGGGAATGACGGGTTCGCCATCCCCCAACACGATGAAATCGGCAACCGCCAGAAGCATCGCGGGATTGATCGAAGTGAACGCCCCGGCTGCCCCGATCAGCGGGAATTCCCCCGAATCCCGTTGCCTGCGCCTCAATGGAATGCCGGCCAAACGCAGAAGTTGAAGAAAATTCAAGGCATCGGGTTCATAGGCGATGCTCGCCGTGATGATGGGAAAATCCTGCAGGGGACGGTGGTTTTCGATGGAAAGGTTGGGGATTGGCGAGAGGAAGAACCGCTCAACGCCAACCCCCAGTCTTTTCAAGTGATAAAAGACATAATGAAAGCCCAGGTTCGAAATCCCGGTCCCATAGTCGGAAGGAAAGACCAGAGCCCAGGAAGGATCGCCTCCCTGAGGCACGGGAAGAACCGCCACCTCTTCCAGAGTAACGGGATCCCACTCCCGGCCAAACCGGGAACGGTCTCTATCCGCGGGAACCCGTCTACTTGCCCTCAAAAAAAAGACGCCTCCCGGCAGCCAGCGTCAGTCTCCAGCCTTCCGCCGGCGGATGACCGATGGGATATCAAGATGGTTCGTCGGTACCCCGCTGATCTTGAAAAGATCCTCTTCCTGAGAGGAAGATCTGACCTCCGCTTCCTCCAGGTCGATGCGGTTTTTCCTGACGCGAGGGGGCATCTGCTGGACAGGTTGGGAAGAAACGGCTTTCCTCACCGTTTCAACCTTCCTGATCGGCGAAGGCACGGTGATCTGCTCGGAAAACCCTGTCGCAATAACGGTGATCTGTATCTTTTCACCCATGGAAGGATCGACCACGTTGCCCCAAATGATCGTGGCGTCTTCGTCCGCCGCTTCCGTGATCACGCTTGCCGCTTCGTTGATCTCATGGATCCCGAGGCTGGGGCCTCCCGTCACGTTGAAAAGGACGCCTTTCGCCCCCGCCATCTGGGTCTCCATCAAGGGACTATTGATCGCCGCCCTCGCCGCGCTTTCCGCCCGAGACTCGCCTTCCGCCTCGCCGATGCCCATGATTGCCGAACCCGCATTGCTCATGACCGTCCTGACGTCGGCGAAATCGACGTTCACCAAACCGGGTCGGAAAATCAGGTCGGTGACTCCCTGCACGGCCTGCCGCAAGACATCATCCGCAAGCCTGAAGGCATCACAAAGGGCGGTTTTGCAGTCGGAGATTTCCAGCAGTTTGTCATTGGGGATGACGATGAGCGCGTCGACCTTGTCCTTCAGGTTCTCAATCCCGTTTTTCGCCTGCATCAGGCGTTTCTTTCCCTCAAAAGAGAAGGGGCGGGTGACGACCGCCACAACAAGAACGCCCATCTCCTTGGCCACTTCAGCGATGACCGGAGTCGACCCCGTTCCGGTCCCACCGCCCATTCCGGCAGTCAGGAAAACCATGTCGGCTCCCTCCAGGAGCTGACGGATCTCCTCCCGGGATTCCTTTGCCGCCTTCATGCCGACTTCGGGATCTGCTCCGGCACCCAGCCCGCGGGTCAATTCCTTGCCGAGGACTACCCTGACGTCGGCTTCGGAGGTTTGAAGGTGAGCCATATCCGTGTTGGCTCCCACGAACTCCACGCCGACAAGTCCACTTCGGGCGATATGATTCAATGCATTGTTCCCGCCGCCGCCGATGCCCATGACCTTGATGACTTCCCTGAATGGACGGCTCGCTTTTTCGATCTCAAAAATGTCGGCCATGCCGTTCGCCTCCTGCAGGATCCAGAATGGTCAAAACAAGTCCTTCACGGATTTCCGGATATTCTCCATCACGGTTTTGAGAGTTCCGTCACCAGCCTTTTTCCTGCCGTTCCCGGCACTCATGCCTCCCCTGGCCCCTCGTTTGTTTCGAAGGGTCGAAACAGCCCCCTCCGAAGGCAGATCCGACTCGATGTAACGATAGGGGTTCCTTTCCTTCTCCAGGATGTAACGGATGACTCCGGCTCCTCCGGAGTATTCTTCGCTGTTCATCCCGGGGGGCATGCGGTTCGCGTCGATCGGTCCCGCCACCCGTACCGGCATGTCCAGCAACCTCGAGACATAGGCATCCAACCCGGCCAGTCTGGAGACTCCACCCGTCAGGACGACTCCGCCGGGCATCATGGAAATTCCCGATTCCTTCAACTCGTTTACGACAAGAGAAGAGAAAAGTTCATCAAGGCGGCAGGCAATGACCTCAACAACCTCACGAACACTGAAGGAAAGGGTTTTTCCCATGCTCTCGATTTCGATCTTTTCGTTCTGTCCAAAACCGTCCGGCGAAAGGGACACGCTCTTCTTCAGGGCGTCGGCACGGCTGATCGGAATTCTCAAGACACAAGCCAGGTCGTTGGTGATATGATCTCCGCCGACAGGAATGACGGAAAGCCTCCTGGGCCTTCCCTCTGAGAACACCGAAACTCCCGTTGTTCCCCCGCCCAAATCCACCACCGCCACACCGGCCATGGCTTCTTCGTTGGAAAGGCATCCCAAAGAACTGGCAAGGGGCTTCATGACAAGCCCGGAGACCTCCAGACCTGCCTTGCCCACGCTGTTGACGACGTTCTGGATCACTGCGCTCGGCACGATGATCGACTGGAGCTCCACCTCGAGCCTGACTCCCGTCATATCGAGAGGGTCATCGATTCCCGGGTGTCCATCCAGAGTGTATTCAACGGGAATCGTGTGGAGGATGCAGCGGTTGACGGGGACGGCAATCTCGGATTGGGCGGCTTCGATGATGCGGTCCACGTCATCCATGGTCACCTGCCTTGCCGACCGGCCGAGCGAGATCATTCCCTTTGTCCGTACGCTGGTCGCCTCAGCACCCGAAAAGGCCACCGTCACCTCGTCGATTCCCAGGCCCACCATGCTCTCGGCGTCTTCAATCGCCGCCTGAATCGAACGGGTGGCCTGGTCCAGGTTGACGATCATCCCTTTCCTTATTCCCATGGAAGGGGCCTCTCCGACTCCGATGATCTGCGCTTCGCCAGATCGGGAATCCAGCTCTGCCACGACTACCGCGATTTTAGTGGTACCCAGGTCCAAACCGACCAAAAGATCGGGTCCGTCTTTCAATTCGATTCGCTCCCTTCCGGCCTCAGCCGCTTGCCGTCCGTTCCGTCAGGAGGTACATGCCTTGCGACGATCTTCCCTTCGTATGTGGCGTCGACGATCAGAGTGCCTTCTCCTGCACGCCCCGGTTCCGCCAGGATCTTGCGTATCGCGGGAAAAATCGTTTCCCATTCTTTCGTTTTGTCTCCCAATTCCAATTGTATCCTTTGGCTGTTCCTTTGCGCAACGACTTTCAAGTATCGGACCCCTCCACGCATGGAAACCGTCGTTCGAAGCGGCCTTCCGAACCATCCCTGTTTTGAAAGCTCGTCATTCCACTCCCTGAGGTCCTGAACCGGGAGTGTGGACAGCTGGACGATAGACTGGCGCCGGCTAGGGTCCCCAAAGGGGTTAAGGAGGTTCTTGTCCCACTCCCAGCACGGCAGCATGACGGGCTTCCTTCCCTTCTGGGCGTTTTCGGCCATCGAAAGGGACCTGGGCCAAATGGTTCCATCCTCGGAGAGGATAAAATCCTGTCCCTGGTAAACCAGGACAAGCCAAGGAACATGGGGACGAACGGAGATCCCGATTCGGCCCCATCCCGTAATCGAGACCGTAATTTCGGCGGGATACCGTTCCTCAAGTTCCCGGACAATCGCGTCTCTTCTCAGGAGGGGGATAATCCAGAACCGCCTGGAAAGACTTCCGATCGACCGCCACAGGACCGGGTCCGGCAAGCTTCCCGAAGGAACCACGGTCAACTCGACAAGACGCAGGAGTTGGTAATGGTTCTCCGCTCCGCACAGGATTCCGATAAAAAGGGCAAGCCACAGGAACTTTCGCCCCAGGCCGCTTCGTCTACTCCCAGGGGCCACCGAGGAGGTTCACCTCCAGTTCCAGCCAGATTCCGGTTGCATCGTACACCCGACGCCTGCAGACGCGAATGAGCTCCCATATGTCGCTGGCCGTGGCAGAACCGGCATTCTCAATAAAGTTCGCATGAAGTGGCGAGACTCTTGCGTCCCCGATCCGGAACTCCTTGCACCCGGAACGATCAAGGAGGAGTCCCGCGGGGTCCTCCCCGATTCCGGGATTCTTGAACACGCAACCCGCAGTCATCGCGCCATGCGGCTGCCCTTTCCGAAGCGACCAGAAACGCAGGACCCGTTCTCTGACCTGCGACCTTTCGGCCGGGTCAAGCTTCAGGCCGCACCGCGTTATCAGCCGATCCCCCTCACCCAGCGAGCTGGAACGGTAACCGAAACTGACCTCGCGAGATTCCCAGCGCCTGAAGGTGCCGTTCTCCTCCACCGATTCGATCCACTCGACTTTTTGCCCCATGGAATCCGCCCCTGCTCCGGCGTTGCAGATCAAGGCGCCTCCGATACTCCCATGGATCCCCGTTGCGAATTCCAACCCCGAAAATCCGCGAGCCAGGCTGAAATTCAGCAGGTGCCGGGTAGGACAACCGGCATCCGCTTCAACAAAGAGAGTCCCGTGGTTTCCCGTCCTCCATGAAAAACCTCTCATTCGCCCCATCCAGAGGGTCAGTCCCGGCAGTCCCGACGGGTGGACAAGGATATTGCTCCCGCCCCCAATCCTCCAGACCGGCACACTCTCCTCCCGGCAAAAGGCAAAAGCCCCGTGCGCCTCATGGGCAGTGCGCGGGGCCAGCAGAAATTCAGCAGTTCCTCCTGCCTTCCAGGTCGTCAGGGGGCAAGAGGGACATCGGGCTGAAGAGGGATATTCAGTTTTCCTTCAAGCGCTGCAGGCCATGGCATCGGCAACGGGCTCTTGCTGTTCGAGGCGGCTCATGAGCTGTTCGCATGCCGCGTTGACGTTTCCGGCTCCCAGCGTAAGGACCAGGTCATCGCGCCGGGCTTCCCTCCCGATCCGCTCGACCGCTTCCTGGATATCGCTACACAGCGTTACTTGACGAGCTCCTCTTTCGACCATCGTCCTTGCGATGAGGTCCGAGCAGACCCCCGGTATCGGCTGTTCATCCGCCGGGTAGATGGGAACAAGGAAAAGCCGGTCTGCCAGTGTCAGCACTTCGGCAAACTCTCTGTAGAGAGCGGCCGTCCTGGTGAAACGATGCGGCTGGAAAAGCGTGATGATCCGGCGCCCCGGAAAGATCGAACGCACCGCGCGCAGGGTTGCCGCCACTTCTCTCGGGTGATGGCCGTAGTCGTCGTAGAGTTCGATTTCTCCCACCGAACCCATGTACTGCAGGCGCCTTTTCGCACCCTTGAAGGCTTTTAGCGCCTCGCTCGCCGTTTCGAAGGGAACGTTCATGCACGACGAAGCTGCACAGGCCGCCAAGGCATTCAGGACATTGTGGTCTCCCGAAACCTTCAGCGAGATCGAGCCTTTCGGCTTGCCGTGGTGCAGGACGTTGAAAGACACCCCACCCTTCGGGATGTGGTTGACGTCGGAAGCCCCCCAATCCCAAGCTGCGCCCCAACCGTAGGTCGTGTAGGTCGTCGAGCCGCCGTCGTTGCGGCTCTGCTCGATCAGCCTGGCAGCCCCCGGGTCTTCCGCGCAAATGACAACGGATGAATCCATTTTCCGGTTCCCGAGGAAGCGGGTGAATGCCCGCTCGACCTCCTCACGGGTCCTGTAGTGATCGACATGATCCCAGTCCACGTTGGTCACAACCGAAACATTCGTCCTAAAAAGCTCGAACGATCCATCGCTTTCGTCAAGTTCAGCCACCATGGGGAGTCCCGCTCCGAGACGCGCATTCGCCCCGATGTCGCAGATCTCCCCTCCTATCGCCACGGTTGGTTTCAATCCTGCCCGATCGAGAATGAGGGCCGTCATCGAGGAAGTGGTCGTCTTCCCATGGGTTCCCGCTATCCCTACACCGAAACGCTCGTTGAAGAGGGCGCTCAGGACCTCCGCCCGCCTGGCGATGGAGATTCCCCGCCTGGCGGCCTCGATCAGTTCCTCGTTATGCTCGGGAATCGCGCTGCTGTAGACCAGAAGGTCGGNGCAGTACCGGTCCAGGTGAGCGGGATCGTGTCCCAGCACGCAATCCACCCTCCGGGCAATCAATTTCTCCATGTAATACGAGTGAGCCATGTCACACCCGGAAACCTCGAAACCGAGTTCGGAAAGAAGAGCTGCCAATCCGCTCATCCCTGAACCGCCTATTCCAAGCAGGTGGACGTTTCTGATCCTGTCATGGCTCAGTTTGAGTCCATCCAACTTCCGTCTCTCCCTTCAAGAGTCCTGAGGATTTCCCTTAAGAAGCTCTGATTGATTCGCTCTGCCGCGACTCCCGGACACGCGGAACCCGCTTGCCCTGCGTAAACCGGCGACCCCAGCCGATGCAACTTGGACACCAAATCCGCCTTGCCTTCCCGAACCTCATCCCAGACCAATCCGTGTCCGCCTTCGCAAAAAATCCGCGCATTGGCCGACTGATGATCGTCCCGGGAGTCCGGCCAGGGAACAACCAGGGCCGGAATCGCCCAGGCCCGCAGCTCGGACAACGTCGAAGCGCCTCCCCGAACAACGGCGACATCCGCCAGGGAGTATAGCGTTTCCATGTCCCAACGCCGCGGTATCCCCCAGACTCTATCCGACAGGTGATTATCCCCCGTTTCCTTCCCCATGACAAGAAAGTTCCATTCTCCAAACTCGGGAAGTCGAGAAATTTCCTCTACCTTTTCGGCAAGAGAACGACTTCCCAAGGATCCGCCGAGAACGAGGCAAGTGCGACCGCCGGGAAATTCACCCAAGTCAAGTTTATTCCAAGCTTCCCGACGAGGCAAACGTTTCATCGCACGAACCGGGGTCCCAACCTTTATGAATCGGTCCTTGCCGAAGGGACGACATTCATCCCAACCGGTCAATAGCGTCGCTCCCAGCCGGACGGCCAATCTCGTGACCCGGCCTGCAACGGCATTCTGTTCATGTACCAGGATGCGGACCCCTTTCAGCTTTCCGGCAGCCAGAGCAGGAAAAGAGACATAACCGCCAAACAGCACACAAGCTTCAGGGCGCTTTTGCCGGAACAAACGAACCATTTCTCCCGAAGACTTCAGGATCTGCATCCACCGTACCGCAGAAAACCCCCCGGGTGTTCCCATCGGAGACCCCTCGCAAGGAAGGATGACAGGCGCCACTCCGGAGGTCCCGTATATGTCCCGTTCGAGGGGCCGATTTCCGGCGACATACACGATTTCCACCCCCTCCCTGGCCTCGGCCAGCCATTGACCGAACGCAACGGCCGGAAAGATATGCCCTCCCGTTCCGCCCGCCACCAGGAAGACGCGCTTCAGGCCGGCCGGCGACATCGACTAAGCCTCAGGAGAAGCCCCACTCGTACCCACATCATCACGAGGGAACTCCCGCCGTAACTCAGAAAGGGAAGAGGCATCCCGGTCAGAGGAATCAATTTCGTCACGCCTCCGACGTTGATTGCCAGCTGAAAGAAAACGTTCAGGCATAACCCCCAGATAAGGCAGGCCTCGAACGTCCCCTCAAGGCGGCGGAAATGAAAAAACAACCGATAAAACCAGAAACCGAAAAGGGCAAGGACCGAAAGCGTTCCCGCCAAACCCAGTTCTTCGCCGATCGCCGCCAAAATGAAGTCCGTGTGCGAAGCCGGCAGGTACTTGAGTTTCTGGAGACCCTGTCCCAATCCCATGCCCCAGATTCCGCCGTTTGAAAAAGCCACAAGACCCTGGATAGCCTGGAAACCGCTCCCTAGCGGTTCTTCCCACGGGTCGATAAAAGCCTTCAACCGCCTCAACCGGTAGCCGTGGGTGAAGATATAGGGAAACCCGAGGGCCAGGAGTCCCCCTCCGCAGACTAATGGAAAGGCCCAGCCATAAAGCGGAACGTAGAGCCCCATCGCAAGGATAAAGACAAGGATCGTGCTCCCCATATCCGGTTGCAGAAGAAGAGGGATGACGGAAATAGCCGCCAAAATGCAGATTTTCATGAAGACCCCTGCCGGGTTTTCGCGCTCACGGCTCTCGTAGAGCTTGCGGCCGGCGTGGAGCGTAAAAGCAAAAAACAGGATATCCGCCGATTGGACCGTAACAAGCCCAAGGTTGACCCAGCGCCTGGCCCCACCCGCCGAAACCCCGGTAACCGGAAGCAGCGGCAGGAAGCAAAACCCCACGGCGGCCAACCAGAAAAGCCCGCTGCGTTTTCTCCAAGTCTCGATCGGGATCGAATAGGCCACCAGCATGCTTCCCATCCCTATCAGGAGCCACACGGCCTGCTTCACTCCGAGAGCCTGCGGCGAACCAAACCGCGCCATCGAAATCGGGCTCGACGAGGAACTGACCATAATGACCCCCACCCCGCTCAATAGAAGCGGGATCAGCCAAAGAAGCGGATCGGCTCCGCCGTCTTCGCGAACAACCCTTGAGTGGGAATCAGGTCCGTTCCGGAGAATTCCCAAGAGCTTCTCCCCCCTGAATCGCGTGGACCAACCTTTGGAAGTGCTTTCCCCTCTCTTTGTAATTCGGATAGGCATCCCAGCTGGTGCAGGCCGGCGAAAGAAGGACCGTCTCTCCCGCCAATGCCTCCCGGTGAGCCCTTTCTACCGCTTCTTCCATGTCCCTGACCGGGATGACCCCCTTGAATCCTGCCTTTTGCAGGGCTTCCTGGATCTTTTCGCGCTCAGTGCCCATGACAAGGGCAAGTCGTGCCGACCGTTTTACCGCTTCGGCCAAAGGCTCATACGCCTCTCCCTTTCCTTGCCCTCCCAGGATGACGATCTTCTTCCCGGGCAGGGACTCGAGTGCCGTGACGGCGGCGGCAACATTGGTCCCCTTCGAGTCGTCCACATAGTTCACGCCGCTGATCGTGGTCACTGCCTCGCAACGGTGCGGCAGTGCTGAAAAAGTCCCCAAAAGAGGCTCGGCTCTCCGGATATCCAGCCCCAACAATTCGATCGCAGCCATCGCCATTGCGGCATTCTCGCGATTGTGCCGCCCAAGCAAGGGCAGGCTCTCATAGGCGAAAAGGCGTTTCGGAATTCCGTCCCGCCATAGGGTTGCCTCGGATTCCTGCATCTCGATCCGGCCATCCGTCTGCGTTCCGTCGTTTTTCCAGCCAAGCGCAACTTTTCTCACGGAAGTGACCGTATTGAAGAAACCAAGATCCCTGGACTGCAGAACGGCCCAACCGCCCGGTTTCTGCATCGAGAGAAGCTTCGCCTTCGCTGCAACGTACTTCTCGTAGGACCCATGCCAATCAATATGGTCCGGATCCAAATTCGTGACAATCGAGACTTCCACGGCAAGGCTGCTGGCCCAGTGAAGCTGGAAACTGCTGAGCTCCATCACGACGAAATCCAATTCAGCGTCGGCATAGTCTCCGAGAGGGCGGCCGATATTCCCGATCGCCGCCGCCTTTTCTCCCAAGCCCTCGAGCAAGTGGCCGACGAGTGCGGTCGTTGTGGATTTTCCGTTGCTGCCCGTTACGCCGATCAGCCTTCCCCTCAGGTACGGAGCAACGAAATCCAGTTCTCCGACAACCGGGATCCTTCTATTTGCCGCTTCCATGACCGGCATGGCGGAAGGAGAGATCCCGGAGCTGAGGACGATCAGGTCCGATTCCCAAAGACGCGCTCCGTGGCCTCCGAACTCGAAATCGATTCCCAGGGAAGCCATCTGTTGCTCTCGGCTCTCATGCGGTTCTCCACAGTCGGAAACGAACACCCGAGCCTTTTTCCTTTTGGCCAGGGCCGCCAGGGAAAGTCCGCTCAATCCCGAGCCGATAATTCCGATTTTGAGTCCTTCGATGGAACGTTCGATTCGCATCCGATTACCTCCAGATTTCCAAAACCTTTTTTAGGACAAATCCCGCTCCGAGCAACCCTGCGGCATGAAACAGCCAAAAACGAACGACCACGTGTGTTTCCGGCCATCCCAGGAGTTCGAAATGGTGATGCAGCGGACTCATTCTGAACACCTTGCGCCCAAACTTTCGAATAGACAGGATCTGGATCGCGACGCTCACCAGCTCGACTCCGAACAGGAAACCGAACGGAATCAACAGGAACAGCCCTCCTCCTGCAACACACAGGCTGACCAAAAGCCCTCCCAGGAAATGGGATCCACCGTCACCCATGAAGATCTTCGCAGGGTAGGCATTGTGCCAGAGAAATCCCGCACACAACCCGAGACCGATGCACGCCGCCGGCCCGATTTCGGCCGCACGGACCAGCGGAAGAAGGGCAAGGCCCAAGAAACTGATGGCCGATGCCCCGGCGGCGAGCCCATCCAGCCCGTCCGTGACATTCACGGCATTGATCATCCCGACGGTGAAGAAAGCCAGGACCCCGATTGCGGGAAGAGGGGGCAGTGAAACGCCGGGCAAAAGAGCGACCCGATCCACCAAAACGACATAGGCGCTCCACGGTACGGCAATCAAGACTTGAAGAGCGAATTTTTCCAT
Source organism: Synergistales bacterium (assembly GCA_015657435.1). GTDB lineage: Bacteria > Synergistota > Synergistia > Synergistales > 79-D21 > 79-D21. Next base: position 415,205 of record JADLKH010000005.1, read on the forward strand.
GGATTTGAGACCTTCGCTCGACCTTCGGGAGAACTTCAGCCAATCGTCGGCAAACCCGACGGCAAATGCACCGAGGGGCAATCCCCAAATTCCCGGAATTGAAACCCGGGAAAATCCCCCGGATGCCGCGAGTGCCAGGAAGCAAGCCAGGGGAAAAACCACCCCGCCCATCGTCGGAGTTCCGCTCTTTCGTTCGACATGGCTGGCAAGGCCATACGACTTCTCCACTTGCCTGACTTCCCATCGCCGAACCAGCCGGATCCAATAGGCCTGCAGGAAAGCTGCAAGGACAGCGGTACCCACGACAAGACCCCATTCTACGGGAGTCTTCATGGGTGCGACAGCCTTTCCACGACGATTTCTAGCCCGTAGCTCCGGGATCCCTTGACCAGAACGGTGTCATCTTTCCCCACAAGCTGATCGAGGAGCAGACAGGCGGTTTGCGCGTCCTTCACCCACCACAAGGGAACTCGCGAACCTTTCCGGTTATCCTTGATTCTTTCCCACTCTTCTCCGACAAGGACCAACCCGTCAAGAAAATCCGTTTTCTCCAGGATCCTGCGATGCATTTCCTCGGAGGCTTCCCCGAGCTCTTTCATTCCAGCGAGGACAGCCCAGCGCCTGCCGGAAGCCTGGACCGATCCGAGCACCTCCAGTGCCGCGGCAACCGATGAGGGATTCGCATTGTAGGATTCGTCGATCAGGAGGTGCACCCTGCCTTCTCGAATCCACCTTCCTCTCCCTTTCAGGGGAGCCACCATCGAAAGTCCTTTCAACAGAATTTCGGGGGGATGTCCAAAGCCAGGCCGATCATGATGGCGAAACCGAGGTTGTGAGCATGGTGGGTTCCCCTCAAGGAGGAATGGCAGGCCCAGCTCTGCCCGCCGTATGACACTCCCAAACAGAGAGTTCCCTCAGAATCCTCCGAGGCCCCCGTGAGCAGCAGGGCGCTTCCCTTCCCAAAACCGACCCCCGCCATCCGGAATGGATGGCTCTCCGATTCCAGAGCACGGCTCAACCGCTGGTCATCCGCATTGAAGACCAATAAACGCAACCCCTCGCGGGGAATGATCTCGAGCTTGGCGGAAAGGACGCCGTCCAGTGTGCCGAGCCCTTCGAGATGGACCGGAGCAACCGCGGTGATGACGGCGATCGTGGGGGGAAAATGGCTAACGATCTCCGCGATCTCGCCGGGGTGGTTCGTGCCCATCTCAAACACGAGGATTTCGGTGTCGGGAGGCATGCCCAGCACCGTCAGGGCACACCCGACAAGAGTGTTGTGGCTTCTTCTGGCCGCATGAACGCGGGCCGCCGAATGCAGGGCAGACCGGATCAGCTCCCGGGTTGTCGTTTTTCCGACACTTCCCGTTACCGCAATCCTTTCACGTGGGGCGACCTCCGCGAGGTATGCCTCGGCAACCCGAATCATCGCCTTCTCGGTGTTATCAACCACGAGGCAGGAGATTCCTTCTTCTTCAATCCGGTCTTTCCAGGGGGCAAGTCCGTCTGTCGTGCCAATGACGAGACGGGCCCCGTTCGAGAGGGCATCGCCCACGAAGCGATGCCCATCAACATGTTCTCCGGGAAGAGCAACAAAACCGTCTCCACTCCGGACATCCCTGCTGTCCGTCCATATATTCCACGGAATCGGAATGTCCGGCCCTTCCGCTTTTCCTCCGCTCCAGGAGGCCGATTCCCAAAGCGACGGTCTCTCGCTACGCATCAGGCCACCCAGTCCCCGGGCTTCAGCCCACTCCTTCACGACGTTCTTGTCGCTGTAGGGCAAAGTCTTGTCTCCTATGATGATGTAAGGTTCGGGACCCTTCCCCGACACCAGGACAATATCGCCTGCACGGGCGTTGTCGAGGGCATGACGGATCGCCTCGGGACGATCCAGGATGACCCGGTGCTTTTTCAGCCTCCGCCCGTCCCTGAGGCCTTCCTCTATTTGGCGGGCGATCGATGCTGGATCTTCGCTTCGGGGATTGTCCATCGTGATGACGAGTTCATCGGCCAACTCGGATGCGGCCTCTCCCATCAGGGGACGGTTCGGAGCATATCGGTCTCCTCCCATGCCGAAAACGGACCAAATCTTCCCACCCGCAAGCTCTCCAACGGTCTTCAGAACATTACGGAGAGCATCCGGGCTGTGCGCGTAGTCGATGATGCAGCAAACGCCATTTTCGAACAGATACCGCTCAAGCCGTCCCGGAACCTGGGGCACCTTCTCCAGACCATGTCCGATCACTCCTTCACCGAAGCCCAGTCCCCAGGCAATCGCCGCGGAAGTGAGGATGTTGTAAAGGTTATAGCCTCCGGTTAGCGGGACCTTCAATCCACTCGCAGCCTTTCCGCCGGGGAAGAAAACATCGAGACGGATCCCCTCGAGGGACATCGAGTGGACATTCGCGTGGACGGTCTCTGGGCCGTGGTTGGCCACTCCGAAAGGAATCACTCTCCCGCCGAATTCTTCGATCAGTCTTTTTCCGAATGGATCATCCGCGTTGGCCGCACCTGTCCATTCCCCTCTCGTAAACTCGGTAAACAGTTTCCTTTTCGCCTGAAAATAGGCTTCCATTTCGCCATGGTAATCGAGATGCTCCGGCGTCAGATTCGTGAAACCGGCCGCATCAAACCGGCATCCCCAGAGACGCCCCTGTTCGAGGCCGTGAGAGGAAGCTTCCATGACGCAAGCTCTGCTCCCGTTTTCCACCATCCGTGAAAGCCACTCCTGAATTTCATCGCTTTCAGGGGTCGTTCGGTCTGCCAGCGTTTCGGTTTTGCCGTCGTGGTAAACGATCGTTCCGAGAAGCCCCGAGGGCAAACCCGCCGACGCTAGAACGGAGCGGACCAGATACGTGGTTGTGCTCTTGCCGTTAGTCCCGGTAAGAGCGATCATTTTCAGTTTTTCCGACGGGAAATCGTAGAGAAAGGAAGAGATGAGAGCCATCGCTTTTCTTGCGTCGCTAACGAGAATCTGAGGAATTTCCAAATCGAGGGACCTTTCGCAAAGAAGCGCAGCGGCTCCTTTCAAAAGAGCTTCCCCGGCAAAATCATGCCCATCGCGGTGCGCTCCGGGCAGACAGCAGAAGAGCGATCCGGGGGTCACTTTTGAAGTATGGTGCGTGACCCTTTTTATATCCAGGGCAGCGGCAGGATCTCCGCTTCCCCACACTGCCGAACAGAGCAAGCCTTCCTTATCCATATAGGAGATCATCCGCTTGAAATCCATTAGCCTGCTCCCTTCCCAACAGATGGCTTTATCGGGCCAGCAAGAGGTAATCTTCCAGTATCGCCCTGAATGCGGGTGCCGCGATGGCACCCCCCAGATGCCCTTTTTGCGAGGGTTCGCCAAGGACGATCAAAAGAATATGGTCGGGGTTTTCCGCAGGCCAAAACCCCGCAAAGGAGGCAACAAACCGTCCCCTGACATACTTCCCATGCTCCGCGACCTGGGCGGTTCCCGTTTTGCCGCCAACCGCAACATTCGGCGAGTTTGCGGCCTTGCCAGTGCCGTTCGTCACGACACGCCTCATCACGGCACGAACCCAATCGCTCGTTTTCTTCGAGATGACCACGTTCTTGACGAACTCCCCACCCCGGTAGGCAACATGACCTTCACCGTCCCTGGCCTCTCTCACTATGAACGGCCTGACGCAACGTCCACCGTTGATGACGGCAGAAAGAGCCGTTACAAGCTGAAGCGGGGTAACGCCGATCCCCTGCCCGATCGCGATGTTGGCCGGAACGACACCCCTCCATTGTTCGGGAGTGCTGACCAAACCCTCTTCTTCCGCGGGGAGTTCTATCCCGCTCATCGATGAAAAACCCCACTGTTTCAGATTGTCGTAGGCGAACCGTGGCCGAAACCGGATCCCGATCTGCGCCATGCCCACGTTGCAGCTATTGATGAGAAGGTCAGGCAAGATCTGGCTCCCATGCGCCTTGATGTCGGTCACGACCCCGTCCGCGATTCTGATCCTCCCCGGGCATCGGAACGGCTCGTTTTCCCTGACCAGGGCCTGGTCCATCGCAATCGACATGATCACGGGCTTCAGCGTGGAACCCGGTTCGTACACTCTTCCGATGACGTTGTTGACCCTCACCGATGAATCCAACAGAGTTTCTCTGCGATTCGGATCGAACGTCGGCCAGGAAGCCGTAGCAAGCACGGCGCCGTTTCTCGGATCAAGGCAGACCGCAGCCGCCCATTTCGGTCGATATTCTTCCGTCGCTTCCTTGAGCCGCTTTTCGACGATCATCTGGAGAACCGGATCGATCGTCAAAGTCATTTCTCCGGGGCCTGTCACCTTGGGAGCTCTCTGGAGCGAAAGGAGGTCGATCCCCTGGCCGGACGCATCCCTTGCGAGGATCTTGACTTGAGGCGGCGAAAAGAGAATATCCTGCCAGGATTGCTCCAACCCCGCGAGCCCCTCGTCGTCGATGTCGCAAAACCCGAGAACATGAGCGAGGAGCTCTCCCTGCGGGTAAACCCTTTTTCGCTCCTTGAGCGCATAGACTCCTTTCAGCTTCTTTGAAAGGAGACGCGCGGCCAATTCCGGCGGGACTTTTCTCGCAACCCAGACGAAACGCCCCTTCATGGGTCTGGAAAATTTCTTGAGATCCTCGACCGAAACCAGGTTTTTTAGGGTTGCCTTCAGTTCGGGGGCATTGGCGGGGTCCCAGTATTGAGGGTCGATGAATAGACTGGTGGCGGGGACGGATAAAGCCAGGGCGGCCCCTCGGCTATCCCGGATAACCCCACGGCTCGTGCTGATGGATATCTGGGTCCAGTACTGGCTGCTTGCCTGGAGAACCGTTCTCGGATCCGGCCAGGCCTGAATGATGACCAGCCGCACTGCGAGAATCGCGAGGGCAAGAAAGAGCCAGGTCCAGACATTTTTAAAGAGTCTAAACAGGCCTATCCCGACTACCCCCTTGCCGATACGACGATTTTCAGTTCAATCCTGGGCGTGGGCCTCTTTCTGAAAAAATCCGGCCAGGCTGAGCCCGGCAACGAATCCCTTTCTCCCCTTCTCCGGCCGCGAGGCCACGGCCACATGGCCCGATACCGAGGCGGGAACCGTTACAACCGCCACTGCCGTCCCGTTTGCCATGCCCATTTTTGCACTCGCCACACTATACACTCTTGATGGAGATAGTAAAGAAGCCATATTGTTTCTCAAATCAAGCTCAATTTCCTGGTAGTTTTCAATCGTCTCGTTCAGGCGGGTGAGACGCTGTTCGAGGCTCATATTGTATAGCCGTATCCCCCCAAGTCCCATGACGAGAACACCAAGAAGAACGGCTACCGCCGCGAAGGCCGAGTGGGGACGGCCGCCTCGCTGTTGAGGCTTTCGAGTTCTGGCAGTGACTCGCATCGCCGCTCACCTCTTTCTTCCTGCTTCGAAGCCCGCCATGCGGAAGACCCGCATCATCGCGCTCCTTGACTTGTAATTTCTCTCCACTTCTTCCGGCGAAGGCTGGATCGCCTTTCGTGGCGTCCGTCGCCCCATCCCGGCCGATTCCCAATCGTTGAAGGTGTGTTTGACGATCTTGTCCTCCAGCGAATGGTAGCTGACCACCACCACACAACCTGTTTCCTTCACGAGACGACCAGCCTGGTTCAACCCTTCGCTCAACGCTTCCATCTCGTCGTTGACGGCAATCCTGAGCGCCTGGAAAACCCTGCGTGCCGGATGCCGGTTCATTTTCCTCTGCAGTGGCGCGGGCAACGTACCGCGAATCACGTTCACCAGCTCTACGGTTGTCCGGATCGACCCCTTGTGCTGCCGGTAGGCTACAATCCCTTTTGCGATCGCCCCCGCATGAGGTTCCTCGCCGTAATCCCTAAAAAGTCTGCGGAGTTCCTCTTGCGGAAGACTGTTCAGCAGATCGGCCGCCGTTCGCCCGTCTCTCCCCATCCTCATATCGAGGGGCCCCTCTTCCTGGAATGAAAACCCTCTCTCGGAAAGGGCGAGCTGGAGGTTTGAAACTCCCAGGTCGAACACAATCGAATCCGGTTTTTCCCACCCTGTTTCGTCCAGAATCTGTCCGATTTGCCGAAAATTGCCCTCGCTTGCGATAAACCGTCCCTCTTCCTTCTCTTTGGACAACCGTACTATCGCTTGCTGCAAAGCCATCGGGTCCCGGTCGATTCCAAGAACCCGACACGAATTCCACCGGCTGAGGAAGCGCTCGGCATACCCGCCGAGGCCGAGAGTGGCGTCGACGATGAATTCAGGTTTCCCGGCAAGCTCGAGCTGCGTGACGATTTCTTCCAAGAGGACAGGGACATGCTCGATCAAAAGCCATCCACCTCTTCCGCGATTTCGGGCAGCGTCTCCATGACACGTGCCCTATAGCTGTCCCATTTTTCGGAATTCCAGACTTCGATGTGATCAAGGACACCGTTGATGCTGACTTCCTGGTCGATTTCCGCCTGGTCCCGCAAGGACTGGGGCAGGAGAATTCGGCCGGCCGGATCGATCGGGATTTCGTGGGCGGAGGCAAGAAGCACCCGAACAAGATCTCGGGTTTTTCCCTTGGAATAGGGAAGGCCGTGTAACCTTTCCAACACTCCTTCCCAGCTTTTCTGGGAGTAGATCGACACGCACCGATCAATCCCGAAGGAGGCCACGACGCTGTTCCCGAGTTCCTCTCGGAACCGGGCGGGGATGACAAGGCGTCCCTTCGAATCCAGCCTGTGTTCGAACGTCCCCACCAGCATCGGCAAAATCCTCCCACGTTATGACACTTTATCCCACTTGAACCCACTTTATCACTTCACTCCCCTTTGGCTTGGTTCGTTTGAATCAAATGGCTCTGTTTGTTCTAGGCATTTAGGCCCATTTTTAGGCGAAATTCATCCGGGCCGGGTTCATTTCGGCGGTACGTCAAGGCACAAAAAAAAAGACCCCCCTGTAGGGGGCCTTTGGAGGGAGCATCCCATAAGCCGGGTTCTGTCTTGAACGACCATTTATCTAGGCTCGGGCTTACGCCCGAGCTCGAGCGACCGTACCCGGGGTCGGCGGGCCGCTTCATCCCCCCCTATTCGGTCTTGCTCCGGACGGGGTTTACCTAGCCCGCAAGTCACCCTGCGGCTGGTGGGCTCTTACCCCACCTTTTCACCCTTACCGGCGGTTTGGGCCGGCGGTATGTTTCTGTGGCACTGGCCTGAGGTTCGCACCTACTGGACGTTATCCAGCGTCCTGCCCTGTGGAGCCCGGACTTTCCTCCCCATCGGCCCTTGCGGGTGATGGCAGCGGTCGTTTGTGATACTCCCAAGGTTATTCTACCTCAGGTCGGGCGCTTGCGACATCCCTTTTGCCGGCATGAGTCCTTGCCAGATCAACATAAGACTCCGCCAGTTTCCGGATCCTGTCGCGTTCGTCCGCCTTGACTTCCCGAATCACCTTTGCCGGGATTCCCATAAGCAGGCTGCCTGGCGGCACGGTCCTCCCCTCGGGAACAAGGCTGCCCGCTCCGACAACGGACCCTTCCCCGATGCGTGCCCCATCGAGAACGATGGCTCCCATGCCGATTAGGCACTCCTTCTCGATCACACAGCCGTGAAGGATAGCTCCATGGCCAACCGTCACGTCGTCTTCGATTTCCACGCCCAGCTGTGCGGTGACATGCAGAATCGCGCCATCCTGGATATTGCTCCTGGCTCCGATCCTGATTCCCTTCAGGTCTCCGCGTAGCACGGCTCCATACCAGACGCTCGAGTCTTTCCCCAAACTGACTGTCCCGACAATCACGGCGGAGTCGGCCGTGAAGGCCGCCTCCGCCGTTTCACATTTCCATCCAACGTCTTCGAACCCGTTCTTCATGCACACCCTCTAGTGTGATCGGACAATTTCCTTGATGACCATCAGTCGGCTTTGGCTCGACCGCTCCATCTCATCAAGCTTCATCGTGATGTCCCGAATCGTTTCCTTGAAGGACGGGATCATGACATGTTCCAGAGCGTTCACCCGGCGCCGGGTTCGCTCGATCTCGGAGGCCATGAGCTTCAAGGCCTTCTCGTCGGCCGCAAGGTTGATAAGCCTGGCAATCAGTTTTGAAAACCTTTCAAGGGCAACGTCCAGGCTACCGGGCGAGGTTGCCAGTCCGTAGCTTAGGCCTTCTCCGCTCTGGTCGACGGCATAGACCGGCACGATGACGCTCATGACGTTCCTGTAGGCCACCTCCAGGCTGCAGGAAGCCCCCGAAATCATCAGAGACTGCTCCAGCATGGCCGGCAGGGTCTGCGCTCTCGCAAGGAGAAAGCTGCGATAGCAATCCGCGAGTTCTTTTTCGAGCTGCTCGCGAAGGAGCTTGATGGCACGCGCACGGCCCAGGAATTCCTTGATCAGGGCATCCTGCTTATCCTTGAGAAGCTTGTGTCCCCTTTTCGCCACCACCAGGCGCTTCTTCAACCTGGAAAGCTCCATGCGATTCGGGTTCACGTTCAGTCGCTTCGCCATGGGTCTGCCCCTCCCTACTGCTTCACCGTCTCAGGTCGTTTAACCTCCCGCGCGTCCAGAAGCGGCTTCAGGTACTTCTCGACATAGGCATCCCTCACGCGCTTCAGCTCGCGGACCGGGATCATCGTCAACAATTCCCAGCCTAAGCTCAAGGTATCCTCGACGGTGCGGTTCTCGTACTCGCCCTGTCTGACATATCGATCCTCGAAGGCATCCGAGAATCGGGCGAAGGCCTTGTCTTCCTCCGTCAGCGCCCCTTCCCCGAGGATGATTGCAAGTTCCTTCGCTTCCTTGCCACGGGCATAGGCGGCAAAAAGCTGGTTCATAAGGTCAGCATGGTCTTCACGGGTTTTTCCCTTGCCGATCCCTTTGTCCTTCAACCTCGAAAGCGACGGCATGACGTCCACGGGAGGATAAATCCCCTTCCGGTGCAAACCCCGGCTAAGGATGATCTGGCCTTCAGTGATGTAACCCGTCAGGTCCGGAATCGGGTGGGTTTTGTCATCTTCCGGCATCGTCAGGATGGGGAACTGGGTGATCGAGCCCTTCCTGCCCCTCAGTCGGCCTGCCCGCTCGTACATGGTTGCAAGGTCGGTGTAGAGATAGCCGGGATATCCGCGTCGACCGGGAACTTCCTTACGAGCCGCCGAAATCTCCCGAAGGGCCTCGCAGTAGTTGGTCAAGTCGGTCAGGATGACGAGGACATGCATGTCGCATTCAAAAGCGAGATACTCCGCCGCCGTCAGCGCCAGTCGGGGGGTAGTGATCCGCTCGATCGCCGGGTCGTCAGCCAGGTTGACGAACATGACCGTTCTTTCGATTGCTCCGGTTTTCCGGAAATCTTCCATGAAGAAGGACGCTTCTTCAAAGGTGATCCCCATCGCGGCAAATACGACGGCAAAGGCCTCGTGCCCGCTGATGACCGACGCTTGGCGCGCGATCTGCGCGGCCATACGGTTATGGGGAAGACCGCTTCCCGAGAAGATCGGAAGCTTCTGACCCCTGACAAGAGGGTTCATGCCGTCGATTGTGGAAATGCCCGTCTGGATGAACTCGGACGGGAAGTCCCGGGAATAAGGGTTGATCGGGTTGCCGTTGATGTCCAGCAGGGCTTCCGGAATAACGCCTGTTCCGCCGTCGAGGGGCTCGCCCCGGCCATTGAAGATGCGCCCCAGCATCGTCCGGCTGACCGGCAGCGTCAGAACCTTCCCGAGAAAACGGACCTTTGTCGATTCGACGTCAATCCCCGTCGTTCCCTCAAAAACCTGGACCAAGGCCTTGTCGGTCGTGATTTCGAGGACACGTCCCCTTCTTCTTTCTCCAGAGGCCAGCTCGATCTCCACGAGCTCGTCGTAACGGACCTCGTTGACCTTTTCGACAACCAACAGCGGGCCCGAGAGGTTGGTGATGGTTCGATACTCTCTAGGCAANNCATGGACCTCACCCCCAGCCGGCATCAGATTGCCGATTTCCTTCTTGATGTCCTCCTCAAGCTTATCCAGCGTGTTCAATTCCTTTTCGTCAACGTATCGCATCCGGGTGATCCGTTCCCTGATTTCCATTTCCGCCACGTCCTTCAGGGCCGCCCCACGCTTCAGAGCTTCCATCGCCAGATGATGGAAGGTCAGGATGTTCCTCAGCATCTTGAACTGCTTGTCCATTGAGGCATAGGTATCGATTTCGTGGAAAGCATTCTGGTGAAGAAAATCCTCCCGCAGCGATTTGGAGGTTTCCAGGATCATCCTTTCATCCTTTGAGAGGGAATCGATGCCCACTAGCCGAACGATTTCCTTGAGGCGGTCCTCGTCCTCCAACAGAGACATCGCTTCAACTCTGCTCTTTGCCCATTCTCCGTCATAAATCCCGTCCCAGTATTCGCCCAGCTTCTCAGCATAAAGTGAATAGCTGCTGAGCCAGTTGATCGCGGGGAAGTGCCTCTGATAGGCCAAACTTGCGTCAAGCCCCCAGAAAACCTTCGTGACGCGCAGGGTGTTCTGGGTCACTGGTTCGGAAAGGTCTCCACCGGGAGGAGAAACGGCCCCGATGACGCTGACCGCCCCCTCTGCCTCTCCTTTTCCGAGGCAGATGGCGCGGCCCGCTCTCTCATAGAAGGAGGCGAGCCGTGTTCCGAGATAGGCGGGATATCCTTCCTCGCCGGGCATTTCCTCAAGCCGTCCCGAAATTTCACGGAGAGCTTCCGCCCAGCGGCTGGTGGAGTCGGCCATCAGCGCAACCGAATACCCCATGTCGCGATAATATTCCGCGATCGTGATCCCCGTGTAGACGGAAGCCTCGCGGGCCGCGACGGGCATGTTCGAGGTGTTGGCGATGAGAACGGTCCGTTTCATCAACGGCTGCCCTGATCGTGGATCCTCCAGTTCCGGGAATTCGAGCAGGACGTCCGTCATCTCGTTGCCTCGTTCACCGCAGCCGATGTAGACAACGATCTCCGCATCCGCCCATTTCGCCAACTGGTGCTGGATGACGGTCTTGCCGGAGCCGAAAGGTCCGGGAACACAGGCGGTTCCGCCCCGTGCGATCAGGAAGAACATATCCACCACGCGCTGGCCGGTGGTCAGGGGGACAACAGGTGGAAGGCGCCTGGCGACAGGCCTCGGGGTGCGGACGGGCCACCTCTGGAGCATTTGCACTTCGCGGCGTTCATCACCATCGACGAGAACGGCGATGGTTTCCTCAACCATGAAGTCTCCTTCACGAATATCCTCGACCCTTCCATGAACTCCCGGCGGCACCATGATCCGGTGCTCGACGAGAATGGTTTCCTGAACGACCCCGAGAACATCCCCGGGACCCACAAGGTCACCCTTCTTCACTTTTGCGTGGAAACTCCACTTACGGGTCCGGTCAATGGCAGGCACGTTGATCCCTCGCGAAATGAACGGGCTCTGCGCCTTGTCCTCGATCGCGTTCAGCGGACGTTGGACCCCGTCGTAAAACTGCTCGATCATGCCCGGGCCGAGCTCGACACTCAAAGGAGCGCCGGTGCTCGCGACCGGCTCGCCAGGCATCAACCCGGAAGTCTCCTCGTAGACCTGGATCGAAGCCAGGTCGCCCTTCAACTCGATAATCTCTCCGACGAGGCCCAGGTTTCCTACCCGGACGACATCGTACATGCCGGATCCCGTCATTCCGCTGGCAACGACGAGCGGTCCGGAAATCTTGCTGATTTTTCCCTTCACCGACTTACCTACGGCCACATGGATCGCCTCCAACCTGTTCGCATCGTTTTCCGTTCAGTCGGACCATGCTATTTCACCGAGAAAATGTCCATCCCGACTGCCCGTTCGACGCTCGACTTGATCGATTTGAAGCCCAGGCCCTTCGACCCCCTGAGCCCGGGGATAGGGACGATACTCGTCTCTTCCTTCTCGTTGATCTCTTCGATACGCTCCCTCAGGCGCTCGTACCAATCCTCGACAACGAACACAACCGCGTACTTCCTTTGTACGAGTTGGGTTAGGGCCGTTCTCGCCTCTGCCTCGGCGCCTTCCTCCAACACATGAGGTTCGATGCCGACCGCCTGGAAGGGGAGCACGCTCTCGTAATCACCGAGCGCGGCCATCGGCCGCTGCAGGCTAGCCGTTGACATGGCGCAGCAACCCCCTCAGAACGTCCCTGTCGGCTCCGTTCGCCTTACCGACAAGAATGATCCGGACATTTTTCGCTTCCATTTCCTTCGACCAAAGATAGTAAAGAACATTTTCCGGTGCCGACGAACTGAAGCGGGCAGCTTCGACAACCCGGAGCACATATTCATCCAGCGCCTTCTCGACTTCCACGATCAGGGTATCGAAATCCGACACATCCTGCAGTTGGGACAGGGCTCCCGTCAAATCGGTGTAGGCCAGAAGCCTGCCCCAGCTTTCGAGGGGTTCTCCCATGAGGGAAAGGAGCTTATCGACCGAGATGATGCCCCCCTCGTGAAGGAATCCAGCCGCCTTGGAAGCCTCGACCTGCATCCGGCGAAGCCTTAGGAGATTGCGGATATTCTCCGCGTCGATTCTTCCCCTGACCCATTCGGTGACACCCTTCTGTTCCAGTTCCGCGGCCAGGACGCCCATCTGGGAAAAGAGAAGGTCATCCAGTCGCCGTTCGATCTCGAGGATGTCATGAGACTGGTCCCATTGAGCGAGGCAATTCGGGATCATCCCTCTCAATCCGAAGGGCAGAAGTCGGTAATCCTCCGATTCGAGCGATTCGATCAAAAACTCCGGGGAAAGGTTTCCGAGCCGAGTGAGAAGGTCCCAGCGCCGATTCCCTCCGGATTTCTGCAGAAAGACGCTTTTGAGCAACACTTTGACGTTGTGGAAATCGTAGGGCATTTTGCAGAGGGTCACCATTGCCTTGTCGGGCGCGAATTGCTCGATTTCCCGGTAAACATAGCTCAATTCCGCTTCAATGGCCTCGTCGAATGCTCCCTCGTTCTTCATTTCGACGAGCCATGAAGCGTAACAGGTCTCATTCAGTGTTTTCAGGGCTCCCTGCAAATCCTCTGCATCCAGCATCCGCTGAAAAACACCCGAATCCAGGAGGCGATGTCCCATCGCCCTCAGGCGTGCAACCGTATAGCCATAACGTTCCGCCTGGGCCATTCCCTCACCTCCCGTCAGTCGGAAAAGAGCCTTTTGACCGTCTCCGCCTCAAGCTCTTCCCGGGCTGTCCTGATCAACATCTCCCAAGAACAGTTCACGTCCACCAAGCCGCGCCGGAGAATGAACCCGCCGACAATCGGAGCTCTTTCTTCCGCCATCTGCAGGTTCGAGCCGTTTTTCGCGTTGAACGCCTGAAGCCATGCGGCGTCCAGGACTTTCTCTTTCCTGCCGACGACAAGGATCTCTTCTTTCGTCTCCATCGCCTGCAGCAGCAAAACCTCGGCAAAGCGCCCGACCGAATCGTCAGGCATTCCCGCCATTTTCGCCTTTGTCGCTTCGAAGGCTTCGTCGATCAGCCCTCTTCGCGCAGAAAGGTCTTCCTTCTTCACGTCGAGTTTCGCGACGATTTCCCTTCTTCGGAGGATCTCTGGAGCTTCCTTCTCAAGTCGGCTCTTCTGGAGTTCACCCATGCGCCGGATCTCTCCATCGGTTTCCTGCCTGATCGCCTCGCCTTGATCTTTCGCGGCAGCCAGAATCCCGTCGGCCTCCGCTCGGGCATCTGTCTCGATCTTCGCCTTGATATCCGTTAGCGACATGCCAGACACCCCAGCCTACAACTTGATGCTGTTCATAAGGATGATGCTGAGCAAAAGGGCAAGCACCGCGTAGGTTTCAACCATGGCAGGAAGGATAACCGCCTTGCCGATTTCTTCAGGCCGCTTGGAGATGAGCAGGATTGCCCCGGCTGACGCTTTGCCCTGTGCGACTGCGGAATAATAGCAGGCGATGGCGATCGGCATCAGCGAGCCGAAAATGCCAATTCCCTGCCAGATCGTCACTTTCACTGCTGCACCGCCGAGGAGACCGACCTTCAGGATGGCGAAAAAAGCCGCCAGAAGACCATAGATACCCTGGGTTCCGGGAAGAGCCAAAAGCAGCAGCGCAAGACCGAATTTGCCCGGATCTTCGGTCATGATTCCCGAAGCCGCTTCGTCGGCGATCGCGATCCCTATGGCGGAACCCGAACCGGCAAAGCCGGCCGCAATGCCGGCTCCCAGGACGGCAATCATGGCTCCCAGCTGTTCCGACATGGTGGTCAAAAGGGTTGTGACTACCTGATCCATAAGAAACATTCCTCCTTAAAAATGGGTATGTTCTGCTGGGTTCAGTCCCGTTCTCTTAAATCGCGGGATTCTACGATCTTCACAAACTGAGTTTCATAGCCGAAGGGGGAAAACATTCTCCCGTTCGCCTCGTAAAACTTGCTGAAGAACTCGACGTACTGGAGTCGCAAAGAATGGACGAAAGCACCAAGGACGTTGATCGCCAAGCTGAAGATATTTCCCACGACAAAGAGGATAAGGGCCAATATCCACCCCACGTAGGGGACTCCTTCGGAGATCATCTTGGCAAGAAGGTTGATGATCAGACCTATGGCCGCTCCGGAGAGCCCGAGAGCCAGAAGCCTGCTGTAGCTGAGGGTATCGCCCAGATAGGAAGTGATCCCGTAGAGGCTCAAGGCTCCGGAAAAGGCCTTGCTGAGAACCCCCTTCTTGCTCCTTCCCTGGGTCAGGAAAAGGACGAGGGCTCCCAAAGCGGAAAGGACCTTCCCCCAAAGACCGAGCGACGCAGGGGCCTTCCCGATCGAGACGAGGAAGAAAAGCGCAACACCAACGAGCAGGACGATCCAGCCCCNCCGGTCGGCGAACGCTTCCATGTAGGAACGCCGCTTCAGCGCGTCCCAGAAGGCGATCCCCAAACCGAAGATCAGCTGGACAAAACCGAGCGTCAGACAAACCCCGAGGTAGGTCATGGGGTCGTTCATCGGATCCCAGATGACCATTCGATCCCTTAGGGGACGCAGGAAGTGAAGGAAAGCGAAACTGTCCATCGTGTTGGCGAGCCAGGAGCCGGTCAGCGCTCCCATGACGATCGTGGAAAGGCTGCAGATGAACATGACGACGAGGAATTTCCTCAAGCTCCCGGCCACTGGGAATTTCACCAGAACCCAGCCGAGAAGGAGGGCCAAGATGACGCCGAATCCCGCATCGCCCAGGCACATCCCGAAATACAGGTAGAAAAAGGGAGCCATCATGAGCGTCGGGTCGACACCTCCGTAGGTCGGGACCCCGAACATGTTCGTGAGGGGTTCGCACGGGGACGCCCATCCCACGTTCCTGAGCATCGAAGGAACGGCTTCGTCCTTTTCCGGAACCCGGATCGTTTTTTCGGAAAGGCTCGCGAAAGGTTCGAGTTCCTTTTCGATCTCCGGCAGAGCCTCTGCCGGAGCCCAGAAACGGAGGAAATTGATCTGCTCCGTGCTTTCGCTCGAATCAAGCGTTTCGTATCGTCCCTTCATTACGCTCCAGAAGTCTGACAAGGCCTGGACACGACCCAGCCATTCCCCGGAGAGTCGGCCGGCCTCTTTCTGAAGATCGCTTTCCCTCGCCAGAAGCGAGGCCTTCCNGCTCCCCAATCGAAGGATCTCTTCATCCGCCGTGCCTGAAAGTTCCCGTGGGAGTTCGATTCGGTTGAAGGATACCTCCGCGCACAGTGCAGAGACCGCCTCGTCATGCTCTCGGAGAAAAACAAGTGCCGCTTTTGCATCTTTGTCTTTCTCAGGATCGGCAACTTTGGTGAAGAGTTCTCCGTTTTTGCCTACCTGCGAGCTGAACGCCAGTTCCAGGCGGCTGACCTGGTCGATCGGGAGGGTCCCGACGATGCCCTTGACCTTTTCCGTCCCGTTCGTGAAGAAGGAGAGCGGCTGGGAAAGATCCCGGAAATTGTGCAGCACTGTTTCCAATCCGGCGAGTTGGGACATCTCGGTCCGGATTTCGACAAACTGACGTTCAAGGCTCCTGAGTCGGCGAACCAGATTTTGGAAATCCGTTTCCTCGGAAAGAGATTCAAGCTCCATCATGCTGCGGTGGGGTTTTTCGGACAACGCTTTTGAAAGGAAACTGACCTTTTCCTGCCGGTAGGTCTCAAGAAATCTCAGGGTAAATCTGGCATCGGCCAGAAGGTTCTCATACCGCTTGAGGTGCTCCGATACGGGCCCACCCTTGGTCTCGCCGGACATGTGGTCTCCCCCATACCCGATGATTTCGCAACACCCAAGGCGCTGCAAGGAGGCAACCACCTTGTCCGTAACAGACCTGTGAAGGGCAAGCTCGACCTTTTTCATCTCAACTAAGGCCATATTTCGCCGTCACCTCTTCCACCAGCCAGGAAGCCACTTCGTCGACACGCGCCTTTCGCGCCTGGACAAACGCTTCCGTTTCCCTTCGTCCTTCCGACTTTATCGCATCGGCCCGCCTTTCCGCCTCTGCTTCCGCCTTTGCGACTTCCTGACGGAAAAGTTGGTGCAGCTCCTGCTTGGCTTCTTTCGTGCGCCTTTCTCCGTCGGAACGTGCTTCGGCGATCATGCGAGCCGCTTCGACTTTTGCCTCCTGGATGATTTTTTTTGCACTTTCCTCTGCCTGCCTAATTTCTTCGGCCAGGTTTGCTGCCATTGGTTTCACCTCCCTTGCCATTCGTTTAAAAAAAATGCAATGCACAATACACAAGAATCTCCACCCTGCGTATTCTAAGCGGCAACGGAATATTGTGTCAATTGTCACAATCCACGGTATAAATGAGAAACCGCTTAGCCGGAAAAAAATGAAAAAAGGAGGCCTTTCAGGCCTCCTTCCGTCCCCTTTGGAGCGGACAACGGGATTCGAACCCGCGACCCTCGGCTTGGGAAGCCGATGCTCTACCAGCTGAGCTATGTCCGCATCTGCGGGGCATATTATATCGGTGAGTTCCACCTTTGGCAAGGCGGATTTTGAGGCTTTTTCCCCCGCGTGTCTTTAAAGGAAGAGTTGATCCGCCGACCGCATGTACCGTTTCCCGGCGTGCCTTGTCATTAAGCTTAAGAAGGATTATTATATGATAAAGTTATTGAGTTGGAGGATTGCCCCATGTGGACACTGGATGAAGGCATTGCGCGCCTTAAGGAATCAGGAACGAAAATAACCGCCCAGCGGATTGCCATTCTGAAGCGACTGGAAGGACGGGCCGACCACCCTTCCGCGGAACAGATCTACCAGGAGCTCAAACGCGACTTCCCGACGATTTCCTTCGCGACGATCTACAGCACCGCGCAACTGCTGTCCGAGAAGAAACTCGTCCAAATCCTCACGATCGATGACAAGCGGGTGAACTACGACCCCGATCCGGAGCCGCACGGACACTTCCGGTGCACGGCCTGTGGGCATATCGAGGATGTTCCCATAACGGACTCTCTGGTTGAAATGCTGAAGATGGGGCAGGATTCCACCATTTCGAGCATCCAGCTTTACATGTACGGGCTCTGCCCAAGCTGCAACGTCCGGTGACGGAATATCGCGCCGATGATCCTCTTTTTTTCGGCAGTTCTGTTGCTTGTGACCGCTATCGCTCTTGGAAGTTACGCGGGGCGCTCGGCGAACCTTCGGGTTCGCCGTTTTTTCTGGATTAGCCTTGTCCTGGGGCTTTCCGCCTCCGCGCTTGTCCTCGGAGTGGTCGGAGAATGGTGGCTTGTCCTGGGTCCTGCGCTCCCCTTGCTCCTGATTCTGCTGCTCCGACTCAGATTCCCCTTCCTCTTCGGCCAGACGGGACCTTCCTTCAAAGATTCTCCTGGAACCGGGCGGGACAACGAGGAGACGAACCTTTATAATGGCGGGCATGAGAAAACCGACACGAACCGGGACAAACCTGAAATCTGACCACAAAGCTCTTTCCGATCGTTTCCCGTATTTTTGGGGCCTCCTGTTTTTTTCTCTTCTCTTTTTGCTCCCCTCTTTCCCCTCTTCGGCGGAACAGGAAGGCCTCCTCTACTCGGTCTTCGTCCCGTTCCGAACCGGTCAGGAAGTGGAGGTCCTTCTCCCTGACGGTTCGAGGCAGTCGATCGGGACTGTCCGCCTTCTCCCGGAAAAAACGCGATGGCCTGCCTACACGGCCAGCAAGTGGGGAACTCCTGGAACGGTCGCCGCTTCGGCCGTCAACGCGATTCATCTCCTCGTCGATATTGAAAAGGGAAGAGGGAAAACGCTCAGCCTCGTTCCTTCGGAGACGATCGCACCGGCGGCGGGCCCCGGAAGCGCTCTCGTGATCGAGGGCAAGGGTGGTCATGGGCTGTTCGGCGGCTGGGCTCCTCCCGTGGGGGCTCGGGTCACGATCCTTTCCGCATCGGGTGAAGAGCGACCCCTGAACGGAACTCTTCTCCCCCAGGAGGGAGAAACCTTGAGGATCGATGTCACCACTCTTTCCGCTCCTTACATGATCGAGATCGAAAACCGGCCGGGCGGAAGGGTTTTTTCCTGGTCCAAGTCTCTCGGGCAAAGCGGCGTGATCGCAAGAGTCATCCGCCCGGTACGCGGTGTCGGGCGCTTCGAAGGAACGCTTTTCCAATCCGTGGGACGCCTAAGGGCAAACCACCCGGGCGTGATCGACATCAGCACTTCTCGGGAGGGCGCCATCGGCGGTTTTCAGATCATACCGCTCAACCATGCCCGTTCGTCCGAGATNGGGGGGGCCTGGGGCCTGACTCAGTGGCTCATCATCGATTCCCCTGACGGCAAGACTCCCCTGACCGGACGTCCCCCTCTGTTTGGGGGCGCTCTTGTCCCAGGACCCAATGAAACGGAACGCCTCTGGGATATCTGGTCAACCTACGGAAGAAGACCGCTTGTTCTCTGCAGGATCGACGGCGGTCCGTGGACAAGGCTACCGGAAGTTTCCGGGCGACAGGACCACGCCCTGGAAAACATCACCCATCTTCGAATCTATTTCCCCGTCGTCGAAGAGCCCAACCTGCAGGATTCCTGAACAGAGGGCACACTCATAAGAAGTGGGAGGGGGAAAGACCCGGTGCGGTCTTTCCCCCTCCCACTTCTAGACTTCCCTACTCCACCGTGACGCTTTTGGCCAGATTTCTCGGTTGGTCGATCTCGCAACCCCTCAGTTTCGCCATGTGGTAGGCAAAAAGCTGAAGCGGGACAACCGTGAGGAAAGGCGTTAATTCCTCGTCGGTCCACGGGACGCGGATGACTTCGCTCGCGTGTTTGGCGATGAGTTCATCGCCGTCGGTGGCCAAAGCCAGGATCGGAGATTTTCGAGCCTTGGCTTCCTGAATGTTTGACAGGGTTTTCTCGTAAAGGCCATCCCGCGGAATGATCGTCATCACCGGAACACCCGGTTCAAGAAGAGCGATCGGGCCATGCTTCATTTCTCCTGCCGCGTACGCTTCAGCGTGGACATAGGAAATCTCCTTCAGTTTCAGAGCCCCTTCAAGAGCGACCGGGTAGGATATTCCCCTTCCCAGGAACAGGAAATCCCTGCGGTCCGAGTATTTCTCCGCCAGTTCTCGGAGGGTCTCTTCCCGCTCCAGTGTCACCTCGACCTTGTAGGGCAGCCGGAGCATTTCTTCCAGAAGGCGGCTTTCTTCCGCCGCCGAGAGCGTTTCCCGCAACCGCCCCAGGTAGAATGCAAGGAGATAGAGAGCCGCGATCTGACCCATGAAGGTTTTTGTCGCCGCCACTCCGATCTCCGGACCAGCCTTCAGAAGAAGGACATCATGGACTTCCCTCGCCAGGGTCGACCCTCTCACGTTGGTCACTGCAAGGCAGTGGGCCCCCTGGGAGCGGGCGAGGCGCTGAGCGGCCAAGGTGTCCGCCGTTTCGCCGGATTGGGATACGAATATCCCGAGTGTGTCCACGTCTGCCCTGGAGTGGCGGTACCGATATTCGGAAGCGATGTCGACCTTCACTTCCAGATCCGTCCACTTTTCGAGGACTCTCTCGGCGATCTGTGCCGCATAGAAGGACGTCCCGCAAGCCACGATATGGAGCTTTTTCCAGGAACGCACCAGCTCCTGATCCCAGCCTAGTTCACCGGAAAGATCGACTTTCCCGTTTTCGACACGTCCCTTGAGTGTCGTTCGGAGAACAGCTCCTTGCTCATGAATCTCCTTAAGCATGAAGTGCGGATAAGCCGCTTTTTCGGTCATTGAAATATCCCAGTCGATGATTGCGACGGGTTTTTCCACCGGAAGCCCCTCGCTCGTCCAGACCTGCAGCTTTCCCTTGGAAACTGCGGCAATCTCACCCTCCTCGAGGTAAACGATCCGACGCGTGTAGGGCAGAAGGGCGGGCACATCCGACGCGCAGAACCCTTCTCCTTCTCCCACCCCCAGGATGAGAGGAGAGCCTTTCCTGAGGCAGTAGAAAGTATCCTCGATCTCTAGATTCATGATGGCAAGCGCATAGGACCCCCTCAGCTTTTCCGTGAGCTGCAGGAGCGCCGTCAGCATGTCTCCGCGATAGAGGCGGGCCAGAAGCTGGACAATGACCTCCGTGTCCGTTTCCGAGCAGAAGGAAACACCCGCCGTTTCAAGTTCCTCCCGCAGGTCCAGGTAATTCTCGATGATTCCGTTATGAACGAGCACGAACTTCCCGCAATCGTCGCAATGCGGATGGGCGTTATCCACGGAAACGCCGCCATGAGTTGCCCAGCGGGTGTGGCCAATTCCCTGGTTCCCCTCGAGCTTCCGTTCGCCCACGAGGCGTTCGAGGTCCGCAACCTTGCCCACTTCCTTGATGACTTCAAGGCGCCCGCCGCTCCTGACAGCCATGCCCGCCGAATCGTATCCCCTGTACTCCAGCCGTTTCAGGCCTTCCAGGAGAACGTCCGGGGCATTTCGCATGCCCACGTAGCCAACGATTCCACACATAATTTTCTTCTCTCCTTTTATCTTGCAGCAAGAAACCCAGCTTTTGTCCCGGGAATCGCTTCCCGGATTTGTTGCCGGGCTTTAACGGGCCTCTCCTGCACAGGCCCCGGGGGCATCCGCCGAATTTTCGATTCTCCCCCGTCCTCGTCAACTGGCTCAGCCAGTTCAGGCGCTTGTCCTCGTGCGCGTCAGGCCACTAATCTCCTTCGCCATCGCTTCCCTCCTTCCTGACAATGTCCATGACGAAATCCTTCAGTTCCGGGTCGCGAAGAGCCATCGTGACCGTGGCCTTCAGCCAGCCCTTCTTCGTGCCGCAATCCAGTCGCTCCCCTTTGTACAGGAGTCCGAACACGGGTTCTTCCGCAAGAAGCTCCCTCAAGGCATCGGTCAGCTGGATTTCCCCTCCCACTCCGGCTTTGGCCGAGCGAAGATGCCTGAAGACCGTGGGGCTGAGAAGATACCTGCCGATGATGGCATACCGACTTGGGGCTTCTCCCGAAGCCGGTTTCTCCACTAGATTCGAGATCCGGAAGATGCCGTCGGCGCATTCCGATCCCTCAATGATCCCGTAACGAGAGGTTTCTTCCCATGGCACTTTCTCCAGTGCCAGCACGGACCCCCCCAGGGCAGCATGCACTTCCGCGAGTTGTCCGAGGACAGGCTTTTCCGCGAGAATGACATCGTCGGGGAGGATCAGCCCGAAATAGGAATCGTTGACGCATGGCTCGCCGCAAAGGACCGCATGTCCGAGGCCAAGCGGCTCGGACTGCCGGACATAGGCAAAGTTGGCCATTTCCGAAATCCGGACGAGATCATCCCGGACCTCCTTCTGTCCCCTTCTCTCCAGCAAGTGCTCCAGTTCAAGGGAACGGTCGAAGTAATCCTCGATCGAACGCTTGCTCCTCCCTGTGACGAAGACGATATCCCTGCAGCCCGACGTCACCGCCTCATCGACCCCGTAATGAATGATGGGACGGTCAAGCAAGGGAAGCATTTCCTTGGGGATGTCCTTCGTCGCGGGCAAGAATCGGGTTCCCAGTCCGGCTACGGGGAAAAGGCATTTCTGGAGAGAAGCGCCGACCATAAGAACTAAGACCTCCTCTTGGGAGCGGTTCCGATACCCGTTGCTCGTATCGAATCCAGGATATGTTCGGAAAGCTCAAAAAGGAGAGACTCATCTCTTGCTTCAACAAGAACCCTGACCAGAGGCTCGGTTCCCGACATCCTTACGAAGACTCTCCCCCGGTCACCGAGCCGTGACTGGCAATCCCTGATCGCCTCTTGAACCCGCTCGTTTTCCAAAAGTCCCGCTTTCACCTCGACACGAAGGTTCTTCAGGATTTGGGGGAACCGTCCAAAACGATCAACAAGTGTATCCATATCCTCTTTCAGTTCTTCGCAGGCTTTCAGGAAATTCAGCGCAGTACAAAGGCCATCGCCGGTATGGACATGCTGGTGAAGGATAATGTGCCCCGATTGCTCCCCCCNCAATCTCGAGTTGCTCTTCCTCATCGCCTCGAGAACATAGCGGTCGCCTACCGGGCACCTCGTAAGAGGGATACCGCTTTCCGCCAGCCGCTCTTCAAGGGCAAGGTTGCTCATGACCGTGGAGACGACACCGGAGCCAAGGGTCCCTTTCTTCTGCAGCCATCTGGCGAGAACCCAGAGAAGGATATCCCCGTCCATTACCCTTCCCCTGGAGTCCGACATCAGGACACGGTCCGCATCACCGTCGAAGGCGATGCCGAACCGGGCCTCATTCGCCGTAATGGCGGAGGAAAGGTGGGGCATGTGCATCACTCCGACACCCTCGTTGATGTTCAGACCATCCGGGCAATCCCCGACCATTCTGACATCCAGGCCGCATGAGGAGAAAACTTCCCCTGCGATCGGGTTTGCCGCTCCGTTTGCGCAATCCACGACGGCGACCTGTCCCGAAAGCCAGCCTCCACCGAACAGGCCCTTGAGCCATTCCCCGTATCGCTGGGCAGCATCCGGCAGCAGCCTGACGACACCGATGGAAGCGCCTGAGGGGCGCCACTCGTCCATCAACGGGTCCCCGAGGTAATCCTCGATTGCAGCCTCATCGTCGTCGCTCAGCTTGTAACCCTTCGAGTCAAGGAACTTGATCCCGTTGTATTCGGCGGGATTGTGGGAAGCACTGATGACGGCCCCTCCGTGAATTCCCTCATGCCGGACGGAAAAACTGACGCCGGGGGTCGGCAAGACCCCCAGTGAAAGCACGTCGGCTCCCGCGGAAGTCAGTCCTGCCGATAGTGCCGATTCAAGCATGTTGCCCGACCGGCGCGTATCCCGCCCGACCGCGACGGTCGGACGGGGAATTCCCCTCTCCGTCATGAAAAGGACATAAGCTCGACCCAGGCTCAAGGCCATTTCGGGAGTCATCAACCCCCTGTTCGCTATATCCCTCACCCCATCCGTGCCGAAAAGGCAACGGATTTTACTGGTCTCGGCCATTCGCCTTCACCTCGTCCTTTTGTCTGTTACGGGTTCATCGCGTGCAGGGTCACACGCTCCGGTTCCACTTTCAAGACCCGGATTTCCTTGGAGTTGACCCGAATCTGAACCGGAACCACGATTTTTCTGGAAACCAGGTTCGTGACATCAACATAGACTTCCACGAGGTTTTCGTTCAGATCAGGGAGCGCCGGCCCGCCTGAGGTTGAACCCACCTGCACGCTGACCGTCGAGGGAACCGGTTTCCAGGAGGGATACACGCTCTTTCCCTCGACCTTCACCGGAAGCTTCAACCGCAGATAACCCGTCCCGTTGTCGACCGGGCGAACCACGAGTGAGACCTTGACCGTCCCCGAACCGAGCAGTTTGACCTGCCCCTCCGGCAAAACCGGTTCGACGTCAACCGTCTTGTCCTGGGCAACGCCCGACACGTCCACGGGCCGGGTCTGTAGGCTCTCCACCATTTCAAGAACAGATCTCGCTCCGACGATCTGGACAGTCGGCGGAATGACGGCCGTCTCCTCGATCCGGTATCCCGCCTCCGGTGCTCCGGTCAGCGTGGCCACCACCGGCACGTCCTTCTTCTCGACATCTTTGACGACTGTCACCCGGAGTCCGATTTCCTTGGGATAAAGGTCCACTCCGCCAGAGAGGGGCTCACCCTTTCCCGACTTAATCTTGACCTCCAGGGGGGCCTCCGAGCCCGCAAGCACTTGGGCGGCATTCGCATTGACGACCGCTTCGCTTAGTGCCGACAGGACATTCTCCGGGCCCCTTACCGTAACTTCCGGCGGGGTCAACTCCAGCTTGTCGACCAGAACCTCTTCCGGAAATGCCCCTTCCCAGTCAACCCTGACGGGAAGGACCTTCTCGATGAGACGAGTCAGTTCAACCGTCACCTGCTCCGGCGAAACCGACACCAGCCTCACTCCGGGAGGAAGCAGCACCCGAGCCGGCAACCGATACTTCCCGACCTCAAGCCCCTTCAGATCCACCTCGCAGGAGAGCTTTTCCAGTTCAAGGTTTTCGAACACCTTCCGGTTCGCCGCAATTCTAACCTGCACCTCGCCTATGCTCCGCATGACGGAGAAGCCGGGGGAGGCGTTCTGGTAGTTGACCTTGAGGCGCAACGTCTTGTTGACTTCATACCCCCGGTCACCTGCAACGTAAAACCAGACCAGAAGGGCCACTGCAATCGCGACTGCCCTCAGGAAAATTCTCGAGGAGAGAAGGGAATCCAGGCGCTTAAATGCCATCACGGCCCTCCTCCCTCCACATCGTCTTGATCTCTTCCCGCAGTTGGTCCCACAAGCCCTTTGGCCCTTCCTTGGCCATGAAATAGTGATAGACGAGGCGATGGACCTGGTCCTCCTTCAGGCCCCGGGAAAGGTGCCCATTCGTGGCCAGGGCCACTTCTCCCCGTTCCTCCGAAACGACAAGCGCGATGGCGTCGGAGACCTCGGTCACGCCCANGGCGGCCCGATGCCTCGTCCCGTACCAACGGGACAGATCGGTATTTGCGGTAAGGGGCAGGTAACAGGCGGCAGCGACGATGACGCTTCGGTCGATGATGGCCGCTCCATCATGAAGAGGATTGTTGGGCCAGAAAATCGAGACGATCAATTCCTGCGTGATCTCAGCGTTCAACCGGACTGCGGACCGCCAAACATCCGCAAGGCCGGTTTCCCTCTGGAAGACGAGAATCGCACCCAGTCGCTGCCCCTGGAGGTAGGAAATGGCTCTTGTCACGTCATCCGCCATTTGTTCCGCGTGCTCGATGGCCTGTCGCCTTTTCCAGATCCTGCCCCGCCCAAGTTCTTCCAGCATGCGCCTCAGCTCGGGCTGGAACACGATCGGAATGGCGATGAAAATCGCTCCCAACGCTCTCTCAAGAAGCCATGACAAAGCCTTCAGGTCAAAGTACTTGGAGGCCGCGGCCGTGGCACCGATGACCAGGATTCCCTTGACGAGCTGCATCGCCCGGGTGTCGACCATAAGGAGCAAAACCCGGTAAAGGATAAATGCCACGATGAAAATGTCAAGCAGATCCTGCCACCGAAAGTTTTCAAGCATTCCTGTTCCTCCATTGACGCGCTCCGGCACTCAGCCACGGGCTATCACAGGAATCGAGCCGTGGGAAGAAACCGGGAAGAATGAGGCGGGATATCCGAACAGGTCTCCCATCTCCGCTTCAACCGTCCCTGCTGGACCGGCTGCCGATTCTCGGCGAACTCTCTTTATGCGGAAAAGAAACCTCGGATCACTCATGATCAGCCTCCCGATAAAGCCGACAAAGTCTAGTTTATCCCATATCTTTCCCCAAAAGAGATTCAATGTCCCCTTAATTTTCTGAGCAGGGCCATGTTTCCGGCGTCACCCGTCCCGCTCTTGGGGGTTTCGAGGATCAGGGGAACCTCTTCCCAGCGATTGTCGCTCAACAGCGCGGAAAAGAAGCTCAAGCCCAATTGACCGTCGCCCAGGTGCTGGTGACGGTCACGAAAACTCCCCCTAGCCGATTTGGAATCATTCAGATGCCAGCAGCCAATCCTTTGGAGGCCGAAATTCTTCTCCAGGTTTTCCGTGAGGCGTTCGTAGGAACACTCTTCCCGAAGCTCGTAACCCGCAGCGAAAAGGTGACATGTATCAAGACACAGGCCAAGCCTGTCATTCCAGTCGAGCCCATCGAGGATCTCCCTTAGCGTCTCCAGTCGAGCCCCTAAGGCCGTTCCCTGCCCGGCCATGGTTTCCAGGAGGATTCGAACCCGCAGGTTGGCCGTCCGTCCCAGCGCATCCCGAAGTCCCTCCCTGAGGTTCTCCAGCCCTTTCCTTTGCCCTTGCCCCAGGTGGGCTCCCGGGTGAAGGACGAGTTCCCCGATCCCAAGCTGGTCGCACCGTTCGATTTCGTCGACTAGCGCTTCCCCGCTTTTATCTCTTTGGACTCCTTCTCCGGCAAGGTTGATCAGATAGGAAGCGTGCGAGACAACTTTCCGGATGCCGCTTTCCCTAAGAGCCCTCAGGAATGCGATGCCCTGGGACGGAGTGATGGGCGGGGCTTTCCATTGAAGCTGGTTTTTCGTGAAAACCTGTATGGCCTCGCAACCGTAGGCTTCGCCCCTTTCGATGGCCTTGGCGAAACCGCCTGCGATCGAAACATGCAGACCTATCAGGGGCATGAGGGGTCACTCCATAATGGGTTCCAGGATACGCCCCAGCTGCCAGAGAATCCTGGCTGTCGCCCCCAAATGCGGGTTCCCGCCAGAGGCTCGAACACCGGAAACAGGAAATGAATCCCTCCATGCCGGCCCCACTCCAACCTTTGGGGATGAAAGAAGGATCTTGCGCTCGGAAGAAGGATTTCGTCCACCTCGTTTCGATCGATCATCGGGAAGGACATCTCTTCCCGCCCCAGAATGGCAAGAACCGGGTGAATTTCGAAATCGCTGGAATAGGCAAAAACCCTGCCAAGGCGCATGCAGGGGCGGCATTCTTCCGGATCGATGCCGATCTCTTCTTTCGCCTCACGGAAGGCGGTCTCGCAAGGCCCTCTGTCATGAGGATCCCTCCTGCCACCCGGGAAAGCGATTTCACCCGCATGCCGGTTCAGGTGCAGGGGCCGTCGAGTCAACAACACCCGAGGATCTTCAGACCGGCCGCAGAGAAGGACGAGAACCGCGCTTTGGCGGCCCCGCTCTTCGGGGAGATCTCCCCAGTCCGGACAGGTTGCCGGAAGATCCTCGCACTGCAGTTTTCCCCGGAACATGCTTCTCCGCAATACCCCGATTTACCGGACCCTGACCTTGCCGTGATAGACCAAACCGCGGGAACCGTCCACGGTGACGAGCATCCCATCGTCGAGGAGTTTCATCGCATCCGTTGCCGAAACCACGCAGGGGATGCCCATCTCCAGGGCGAGAATGGCGGCATGGCTTGTCAGGCCGCCCTCCTCACAGATGATCGCGGAGGCCTGTCGGATCACGTCCACGAACTCCCGGTCGGTTTGCCTTGCGACGAGCACCGCTCCCTGCCTCATCTTGTCTCGGGCCTCGGCAGCCGTCGCACCCTTGACGACAGGGCCAAAGGCCTCCTTTCGCACAAGGGAAATTCCTTTCACGACAATCCGCCCGACCGTATGGACCTTGACCATGTCGGTCGTTCCTGCGATGCCCGTCGGCAAGCCTGAGGTGACGACCACGATATCTCCTTCCGAAGCCATGCCTTCCGCCAGTGTCGCCAAAAGGCCGGATTCCACCATCTCCCGCTCGTCTTCGTGCTTTTTCCCGGTCAGGATCGGGACGACCCCCCAAACCAGAGCCAGTTCCCTCCATGTTCGGCGTTCTGCCGTAACCCCCGAGATTGGGCAGTCCGGCCGGTACTTGCTGACCATCCTGGCCGTACTGCCGCTCTGGGTGAGAGAAAGGATCACCTTGGCCTGCATCTGTTCCGCGATCGTCACGGCCGCATGACTCACCGCGTCGGGAACGGTCTGAGAGGCCACAAAGGGGCGTGAGGAAGGCCGCTGCCACACGCGGATCTCTTTTTCCGTCCGGGTGACGATGCGGGCCATGGTTTCCACCGCCTGTACGGGATAAGCCCCCTTGGCCGTCTCGCCGGAAAGCATCACCGCGTCCGCTCCGTCCAGAACCGCATTCGCGACATCGTTCACTTCCGCTCTCGTCGGACGCGGGTTGCGGATCATCGAGTCCAGCATCTGAGTCGCAACGATGACGGGTTTCCCCTGGGAACGCCCCAGGTCAACCATGCGCTTCTGTATCAGGGGAACCTCTTCCGCCGGCAGTTCCACTCCGAGATCCCCGCGCGCCACCATCAAACCGTCGACCACTTCAACGATCTCTTCAAGCGACGCTACCGCTTCGCTCGTCTCGATCTTCGCAATGATCTTCATTGATCCGCCCAGTTCTTCCATGACCCGCCGGACTTCCATGATGTCGTCCCGGCACCGGACAAAAGAGACGGCAATATAATCAAGGCCGTTGTCAAGACCCCAGCGAATATCCATGCGGTCCTTTTCGGTCAGCGTAGGGATCTTGAGCTTGGCTCCCGGAAAGCTGACCCCCTTTTTCTCCCCGAGCTCCCCTCCGACGAGAACTTCCATCAGCAGTTCCTTGTCCCCTGTCTCAAGAACCTTCAACTGCAGGGTCCCGTCGTCGATGAAGACATCCTGCCCCGGCGCAAGCTCGGAACAGATTTGGGNGTGGCTGATCGTGACCTGTCTCTCGTCGCCCTCTCCTTCTTCGGCAATAAATCGGAACTTTTCTCCCGGAACGAGAGTGACCGGCTGACCGTTCAAAAGCCTGCCGGTTCTGATTTCTGGACCCTTCGTGTCGAGAATCGTCGCCAGAGGGACCCCCAGGCGTTGCTCCACGGCGCGGATATTGCCGAGGGTTTCCCCGTGACTTTCGTAGGAACCATGGCTGAAGTTCAGTCGAGCGACGTTCATTCCCGCCTTGACCATCGCTGCAAGTGTTTCCCTGGACCCGCACGCAGGCCCCAGGGTGCAGACGATTTTAACCCTTTTCATTCTGTGCCCTCCCGCAGGGAATTTTGCCGTGCTTGGTATAGACCTCGGCCATCCCCCTGATTTTCATCGCGGATGTATGCTCCGTGAACTGAGAAATCCAGAGCTCTCCGGCGTCAAGTTTTTCCGTGTGACTGAACTTCGTTTCCTGCCCCCGCGTCAACCCAATGACCGTTACTCCGTTCTCGAGAGCCCTGATAACGATGTAGTCGCTCAGAACCGACTTGACCTCTCCCGGTTCTTCTCTCATACGAAACCCTCCCTTTTCCAGGAGTTAAAGGATGACTTCCACGGCCCCGCCCGAAAGATCGACGAGGCGTTCCGAAAGCGACTCCTCCGGCTTGACCCGAATGTCTTTGAGGCGGACGACCGCCATCGAGCCTTCGTCGAAATATTCGACAAGGACCGGGCATGTACCCGGATGCCCCTTAAGTTCCCGGCACAACGCCTTGAACGGCAATTCTCCTGTTTTGGCCCGCAGGCGGATCTTCACGAACGGATCCTGGCAGGTCTCGATCTCCGCCAGAGGAATAATCTCGTCAGCGACAAGAGTCACGCCCCCCCGGTCCTGGACCCGTCCGCGCGCGAAAAAAATCTTTCCCGGATCCAGCATCCCCTTGATTGCCGGCCAACCCTTCGGGAAACAGACAACCTCCACCTTTGATTCGGTATCTTCAAATTCGAGGATTCCCATCAGGTCTCCACGCTTTGTCGTCTTTTCTCTGAACCCGACGAGAAGTCCACCAACGGTTGCGGGTGATTCGGTGGCTTTCCAGAACCGAAGGTCCGCAATCCGGCAGGTCGAAAACCTGGCAATGCGCTCCTCTTCTTTTTCGAGCGGGTGCCCCGAGATGAAAAGTCCGAGGACCTCCTTTTCGAGGTCCAGAAGTTCCAGCAGAGAGAAATCCTCGCTGGATGCCATCTGGGGTTCCTCATCGGGGAGTTCGTCCACTAGGGCCAACAACGACCGCTGGGCGCCATCGTTCTGCTTTTTCTGGACGCGGTCGATCAGCATGGGCAGGTTCTCGATCAGCTGCCTGCGGCTGGAGTGAAGGCTTGCAAAGGCTCCCGCCTTGATCAGGTTTTCGATCACGCCTCGGTTGACGATCCGCAAATCTACCTTGTTCAGAAAATCCCAAAGGGATTGAAATGCCCCTTTGGACTGCCGCGCCTTCAAAATCGCCTCTACAGCTGTTTCCCCCGCCTTCGCCACCGCCTTCAGGCCGAACCGGACCACGCGCCCCACCGCCGAAAAAGAAGCACCCGACTCGTTGATTTCAGGAGGTAAAACCTGGATGCCCGCATTTCTGACCTCCCTGACGTAACGGGCAAGGACATCCATCCGGGATCCGATCTGACTGGACAGAAAAGCCGCAAGAAACTCCGCCTTGTAGTGGGCCTTCAAGTAGGCCGTCTGGTAGCTGATGAGCGCATAGGCCGCACTGTGGGATTTGTTGAAGCCGTAACCTGCGAACTTTTGAATGAGGTCGAAAAGAGGTTCCGCAGTCGCGGCGTCCACTCCGTTTCGAAGGCAACCATCCACGAATTTCTTCCGTTGCTGCTCCATCACTTCCATTTTCTTCTTGCCCATTGCCCGCCTGAGAAGATCCGCTTCGCCGAGCGTAAAGCCTGCCAGCGTAGCGGCAATCTGCATGACCTGTTCCTGGTATAGGATGACGCCGTACGTTTCTTTCAGAACGGACTCGAGCAAGGGGTGGGGATAGACAACCTCGGATCGGCCATGCTTGCAGTTGATGAACTGGTCCACCATGCCGCTCTCTAGAGGTCCCGGGCGGTACAAGGCAAGGATCGCCACCAGGTCTTCGAACGAATCCGGAACGATCTTCTTCAATAGCTGACGCATTCCCGGGGATTCAAGCTGGAAAATTCCCAGGGCATCCGCTCCCTGCAGGAGGGAGAATGTGGAGGGATCATCGAGCGGGATGTCGTTGATGTCCGGGACGTCCTTTCCGTTGAGCCGGATGTTCGCTAGTGTATCCTCGATCATGGAGAGAGTCCTCAATCCGAGGAAATCCATCTTGACGAGCCCCAGTTTTTCGATGGCCTCCATCCCGAACTGAGTCACCACCTGCCCCTCCCCGATCTTTCGCACGGGAACCAGGTCCGTCACTTCCACCGGCGAAATCACCACTCCGGCGGCATGCTGCGAACAATGCCTGGCCAGGCCTTCAATACTGCCCGCCACGTCAAGAAGGTTCTTGATGGCCGGTTCCTTCTTCCGGAACAGGGCCAAGTCGGGAGAGGCCTCGACGGCTTCCGCAATGCTGGCGGCCCCATCGGGAACGCTCTTGGCCACCCTGTTGACGTCAGCGAGGGGGATACCCAAGGCTCTTCCGACGTCACGAATCGCTCCCTTGCTTTTCATCCGGTCGAAAGTGATGATCTGGGCCACGTGATTGCGACCGTATTTTTCGACCACGTACTCCAGGACTTCATCCCGGCGCTTGTCGGAGATGTCCGTGTCGATATCGGGCATGCTGATCCGTTCCGGGTTGAGAAATCTCTCGAAAAGAAGATGGTACCGTATCGGGTCCAGTTCGGTGATTCGTAAAGCCCATGCTGCCAGGGATCCCGCAGCTGAACCCCGACCCGGGCCAACTGGGATGCCGCGGGATTTTGCCGCCCTGATGAAATCCGACACAACCAGAAAATACCCTGAAAAACCCATCTTCCGGATGACGCCCAGTTCATAGGACATCCTTTCCCGGTACGCCTCCGGAACGGAGCCCCCCATTCTTTCTTCAAGGCCCTCCCAGGCGAGTTTCTCGAGATAGCTCTCCAGGTTTTCTCCCTCCGGCACCTCGTAGCGGGGGAGACGGTAGACGTTGAAATCCAGTTTGACGTCGCACTTTTCCGAAACCTCGACGGTATTCGTGAGCGCTTCAGGAAGCTCGCTACCGAAAAGGGCCCACATTTCGGAGGGCGAACGGAGGTAGAAATCGGTGGCTCCGAAACGGTAGCGATTGGGTTCATTCACCGTCGCGTTCGTTTGGACACAAAGGAGAATGTCGTGCCAGGAGGCATCCGAGGCATTCAGGTAGTGCGCATCGTTCGTCGCGATCAGCGGAATCCCCGTTTTTCTGGAAATCCCGATGATCGCTTTGTTCACGAGAGCCTGCTCCGGCAGGGTGTTATGCATGACCTCCAGATAGAAATTGCCTTTGCCCATAATGTCCTGGTAAAGGACGGCGCGTTCCTCTGCCCCCCGTTCGTTTCCATCGAGAATCAGTGAGGGAATCTCTCCGGCAAGACAGGCCGAAGAAGCGATCAGCCCTCCGGCGTATCTCGCAAGAAGATCGTGGTCGATCCTCGGCTTGTAGTAAAAACCGTCGGTGTTGGCAATGGAAACGAGCTTGACGAGGTTATGGTATCCCTCGAGATCGCGCGCCAAGAGGACAAGGTGATTGTTTCCTCCCTTGCGGTCCCGGCAAGTGTGTCCCAGAGGGTCCAGGTAGACCTCGCATCCGAGAAGCGGCTTGACACCGGCGGAATGGCACTTTTCGTAAAATTCCACTACGCCGTACATGGCCCCATGGTCCGTCAGCGCAACGGCCGGAGACCCCCATTCGGCGGTCTTCGCCGCCAGCTCCGAGCATCGGATCGCCCCGTCCAGCAGGCTGTATTCGCTGTGTACATGAAGGTGGACAAAGGGTTTGTTCACTCTGAAGCGCTCCCCTCTTCAAATCCGGACGCCGTACCCTCCGGATCCTCCTGCCGAACCAGCAGGACCTCTCCTCCAAACCATCCGATCATTTCGTCCAGGGCAGTCGTCTGCCGCTCCCCTTCAGGACTTCCCTCTCCTTCCTGGGCAACGGGAAAGGAGGGATCTTCCTTCTCGATCTGATGGGTCCGTTTTTTCCGTCGCTCCCATGGAGCGGGATTCGAGTTTTCTCCAACGGGCACCGGGTCGGGAAGCGCAGTTCCCTCTCCTGACCGAAGGCATTCCCCCATGCAGCAGAAAGTCACGGGAACGGCCCCCAGGGATTCTTCCTTGCAGGTCGTGAAGCGCTTCAGGTTCCTTTCGAGCCGAATCAGCTCGAAGCAAATCCGATCTTTTCCAGCGAAATCCACGATCATTTCGCCTTCTCCCTCGCGGACAACAGCCCCCGAGAGGGCCGCCGCCACTTGGCGGTCCGCAGTGTCCTGGCTCTCCAAAAGGTGAATCCAAAACTGCCTGATGGCCGCCTGGTCGAGCGAACCTGAAGGAACGATAGCGGTCGCTTTTTCGCTAACGGACGCCGTTTCCCCTCCCGAAGCGGTGCTCGCCATCGCTTTCGGAGAAGAACTCGTCTCCAAAGGAAGGCCTCCCGCCGGTTGACCCGTTCGAAGGCCCTGCAGAAGCAATCCTGCCAGGATATCCGTCCTGATTCCCAGCCGCAAACGGCCCATCATCCTGGAAAGATTCTCAAGGGAAAACCTCAACCCTTCTAGTTTCCACAAGGAGGACTCCTCCAAAAGGAAGGCCTTCTCCTCACTGGAAAGCTCCAGGGATTCCAGCGTCTTTGCTCCCCAGGTCTTGAGGATCCAGAGATCCCGAAATATCAGAAAAAGGCTTTCGACAAGCCTTTCCATGGAAGCCCCTTTCTGCAGGGATTCCATCAGTGTCGCGATGGCTTCTTCCGGTTTTGAGCGGAACAGCGCCACGAAGGATTCCATTTCCGCCCGACTTCCGCCCCCCACAAGGGTTCGGACG
This sequence comes from Synergistales bacterium, assembly GCA_015657435.1. GTDB lineage: Bacteria > Synergistota > Synergistia > Synergistales > 79-D21 > 79-D21. The sequence goes on from JADLKH010000005.1 coordinate 448,770, forward strand.
GATTCCGCCGTCACCGATCCCGATCCCACAGGGATCGCCTGCTCGAGGAGCGAAAGGGCATCCCGCATCGCTCCGTCGGCTTGCCTGGCCAGTTCCCAGAGTGCCGCTTCCTCCGAGGGAATTCCTTCCTTTTCACAGACCCGGGACAACCGCAAGGCGATGTCCTTCCCAGGGATCCTCCGGAAAGGGATATGCTGACACCGTGACCGGATGGTGACGGGGACTTTCTGGGGTTCGGTCGTCGCCAAGATGAAGACCGCATGGGAGGGAGGTTCCTCAAGCGTCTTGAGAAGCGCGTTGAAGGCCGGTTCAGTGAGCATGTGGACTTCGTCGACAATGTAGATCTTCCTTCGAGAGGAAAATGGGGCAAGCGAAACATGAGCTTTCAGTTCCCTGACCTCATCGATCCCCCGGTTGGAGGCTCCGTCGATCTCCACGACATCCAAACTCTCTCCTGCAGTGATGGCGACGCAGCTCGGGCAAGCCCCGCAGGGTTCCGCTCCCGTTCGCGCATCCGTGCAATTGAGCGCCTTCGACAGGATTCTTGCCAGGGAGGTTTTACCACAGCCTCTCGGTCCCGAAAAAAGATAGGCGTGTACCGTCTTGCCGCCCTCAAGAGAATGGCGTAGCACCGATACGGCAGCATCCTGCCCGACAACCTCGTCGAACCGAAGCGGCCTGTAGCGCCGATACAGGGATACATACCGCTCCTGCGAAGTCAACGCATCGTTTCCGGTCATCCCAGGAATGGCTCCTTTCGTTAAAGAAGGTAGCGTCCCATGGGGTGTGCCCGCTGGGCCTCGACCACCGACTTGCGCAAACTTTCTGAGAACGTCTCGAGAGAGGACATCCCTTCCGGCAGGTCATTTTGCCGGACGACAACCCCCCGGCCGACCCGGAGAAGCAAACCTTTCTCGTCTCTTTCGACAGAGATATCGCTGGGCAGAAGTTCCATCTGGAGAAAACGGTCGATCTCCCTTTTCGCGACTCCCATCACCGACCGGACTTCCTCGGTTGACGGCCCGCTCCATACCTCTTTCCCATCAACCCTCAGCAGAAGCCGCCTGTCTTTTTCCTCGATCGAGGTTCTCAAAAGGCGAAGCGGATCCTTACGATGAAGCGGCCAACCCGAGTTTTTGATAAAAGCGGCCATATAGCCGATCCTCTCGGGCAGGTCGGGATGATCCAGGAATACACCGGGGTCGACATAGGGGTGTTTCAGGCGTTCCTCTGCAAGCCTCTCCATCACGGTGACCGCGGAAGAAACGGGGAATCCGGTCGCATTGAGCATTTTCAGGCCACCCAGGTCGGCTTCCTTTTCGAGGTCACGGCTATAGGCGTTCAGGATCGCCACCTGAGCGATATTGGCCATGATCACCGCCGCAGCTTCGCCCCTGCTGGCCACCGCAACAGCCAGTGCCAGGAGGGAGAGTCGTTCGTTCCTGGCGGATTGGATCATGGCGTGCTTTCGCTCCGTGTGAACCATTTCGTGAGCCATGATCGAGGCCAACTCGGGGTCGCTTCTGGCAAAATCAAGCATCCCTGTGGTGAAGTAGATGTATCCCCCCGGCAGTGAAAAGGCGTTCGGCTGGTCTTCGCTGATCACACGGACTTCGTATTCCAGGGGTCTTTGCGCTTCCGGGGCAAGGCGTTGGAGGATGGCCTCCAGGCGGGCGACACGAACGGGGTCCACAACGCGGTCCCATTTCTTCTCGACCTGCTCGCAGACTTTCTTCCCAAGGGCGACCTCCTTCTCGTCTTCTTTGGAAAGCGTCCCGCCGAAGGCTTGGTGAGGGAAAGGAAGAAAGAAAAACGACAATAAGAGCAGACCCAGATAGATAAAAATCTTTTTTCTCAAACAGAGGTCTCCTTCCCGCCCATTCCGTTGAAAGAGAAAGCTTTGCAGCCACTGAGAGCGCCACCACGACCATTTTACCATCAGGATACGGACGCCCTTATCGTTGAACGCTCTCCAGAAGGTGGTCGACGAGGCTGCGGCTCCATTCGTGAAGGAGATCCCGGATGGCCCGATAGGATTCCAGGGAGCTTCCATACGGATCGGGGATGTCAGGCAGCGGGAAGGTGCAAATTCGGGGCTGCTGTTCAGGGAACTGGAGTAGCAGAGATTCCACATGACGCGAGGTTATTCCGACGACATGATCGGCCTGCTCGATGAGAGAAAGGGTCACCTGCCGGCTTCTATGCCCGGAAAGGTCGACCCCCCACTCCTTCATCACCTCGAGGGCAAACAACGCGGCGGGCAGTCCGTCCACGGCGCACAAGCCGGCTGAGGAAACCTGGCCGGCAATCCCCCTTTCTTCCATCATCATCCTCAGAAGCCCCTCCGCCATCGGACTGCGGCAGGTGTTTCCGGTGCAGATGACGAGCACACGACAATCCCGTCCTCGTTTGAGCGTCAGGCAAACGATGGCGGTTCCTCCTCCAGCATGATCCGCTCCAGCAGATCCGCCCTGTTGACGACCCCGACAAGGGTGCCGTCCCTGACAACCGGAGCTCTTTTCAGGTGGTTTCGAATCAGAGTGATAGCAACATAAAAATCGCTGTCTTCCTCGGAAAAACTGATGACATCCTTAGCCATGACCTTGCTTACGGGATCCTTGCCGATCTTCTTCAGTCTTTTCTGGAATTGGCCGTAGTCCGGTATGAAGGATGGGTCCTGGAGGTAGTCGAAATAACCGGGCAGGGCCGCCTTCACGATATCCTTCTCGCTGACAAAGCCCAGGACCCTTCCCGAGGCATCAACCACCGGGATGCCGGAAACCCTGTGCCGGGTAAGGACTTCAATGGCCTCAGACAGAGTCGTATCAGCGGAAAGAGCGGTCAGGTCCCTGTCCATCACTTCGCAGATCCGCATTCCATTCTCCCCTTCCTACGAAAGCTTCTCGAAACGGATGCGCGGAATCAGTTTCTCCACGGCCGCACGGTCCTTGACTCCCTTTTCCACATGAAGAGCGTTTTCCAGTGCGGCGGCCATTCCGAAAAGGATCCGCTCTTTCGTGTCCATGCCTTCCTTGCCTGCCAGGATCAAACCTGCCACAAGGGATTCACCCGAGCCAAACATCGACACGATTCCCTTCCTGTCGAATTCCGCCAGGAATATCCCCTCTGCCGTGAAGAAAACGTTTCCGTAGGTTCGGTAGGAAGCGATGACCCAGTCAATCCCAAGAGAGTGAACCCGCGTAACCGCCTCGATCAGGTTGTCGAGACTGTTCAGGGCAACGCCCTCGTAAGTTCCCATAAACCGCTGGTCCACCTTCGCATAGGTCGGTCCTTCCTCAAGCGCAGCCAAAAGGGGCGCCCCCGCCGCATCGATGAAGGTCGGGATATCCCTCTGGCGGGCGATCCGTATCAGTTCGCAATAGAAATCCTGCGGGATGCCGGNGGGAAGCGATCCCCCCAGCACAACCAAATCCGTCCTCTTGAGAATGCGCTCATAATTGGAAAGGAAGCGTGCGATCTCGTCCTCGCTGATATACGGACCGGGTTCCGCCAAGCCAGTCTCAACCTTGCCGACCTCGTCGACAATGTAGACGTTGGTCCGGGTCTCTCCCCTGACATGAAGGAAGTTCGTCGTAATCTGGGCCTTTCTGAGAAAATCGCGGACATACTCCCCGCTGAAACCCGCAAGGAACCCCATCGCGGCCGTTTCAAGCCCAAGCTGTTTCAGAACAAGCGAAACGTTGATGCCCTTGCCTCCCGGGGAGCGTTGTACCCTGCTTGCACGGAACCAGCCCCCGGNGCGGAATTCCGGGACGAGGTACTCCTCGTCGACCGCGGGGTTCAGCGTGACTGTGACGATCAAGGAGAGTCCCCCTTTCGTTGATTCGGCCCTTAAAGCCCCTTCAAATCCTCCGCAGAGGCGAGCTTAAGCTGACCGGCAACCTTTCCCTTTCTGATTTTCAGGGCGCAGGGCAACGTTTCGACCTGCAATTTTTCCGCCATCCGGGAGTTCTTATAACCATCGACAAGGACAACCCTGTTCCACTGAGGATCCGCTTCGATTTCTCCCGCCAGCCGGACCTGAGGTTCCTCGACGCTTGAGTAGAAGACAGCCGTCACTTCATCCGGTTCCAGGAGTTTTCCCTCCAAATGCACCTGTTCGGAGACATAGGCATAGGCGGCCATCGCAGCCGTGGCTCCATCCCCGGCCGCGGTCACCACCTGCCTCAGATACTTGTCGATCAGGTCTCCTGCCGCGAAAATACCCTCGATCGAGGTTTCCATCCGGTCGTTGACCCGGATCCACCCTCCGCGAGCCGTCTTCAGAACGCCGGAATCGATCAGAGGCTTCAGGAAACCGACATTCGGCTCGTTCCCAATAAAGACGAAGACACCCGAAACGGGAAGCTCGGATTTTTCCCCGGTCTTCACGTTCTTCAGGAGAAGGCTTTCAACCATGTCGGTACCGCGGATTTCTTCCACAACGGAATCCCAGACCGCCTGTACTTTCGGATTGCCAAGGGCCCTTTCGACGGCGACCTTATCCGCCCTGAAGGAATCCCGCCGATGAATGATGTAGACTTTCGATGCGAATTGGGTGAGATAGGCTCCTTCCTCCACTGCGGTGTTTCCCCCGCCGATGACCGCAACTTCCTGGTCCTCGAAAAACGCCCCGTCGCAAACCGCGCAATAGCTCACTCCGCGTCCGGTATACTCGGCCTCGCCGGGACACCCCTGTTTCTTGAAGCTTGCTCCGGTCGCAAGAAGGATCGCCTGTGCCTCAACGACTCCCTTGTCGGTAACGACGAGCTTTTTGCCCTCCTTCAATTCGATGCCCTGCACTTCGACTTCCCGGAATTCGGGCTTGAATTTCGCAGCATGCTCCCTGAACATGTCGGCGAGTTCCTGGCCGCTCGCATGCTGAACGCCGGGCCAGTTTTCAATTTCGTCCGTCGTGTTGATCTGCCCTCCGGCGAGTCCCTTCTCGAGAATAAGGACATCCAGCCCGGATCGCCTCCCATAAATCGCCGCGGTCAGGCCGGCTGGCCCTGCCCCGATGATGACGAGTTCCCTCTTTTCCATTTCCGATTCGCCTCCCTCGAAAATCCGGGTTCCCCCGGCCGAATTATTTCTATTCTAAGCAAATCCTAACGATGACGCCAGACGACGATCCGATCCGTTCCCGACAAATCCTTCTTGACTTGAACCACTTCAAGCTCTTCGGCAGGAAACCTTTTCAGCTCTTCCGCCTGCCTGTTTCCGCCAATCTCCAGAAGGAGCAGGCCGCCTGGGACAAGGGCCCTGACGGCCCCTCTCAAGATGGCCTTCACGTCGTCCAGTCCGTCGCGTCCTCCGTCCAGTGCTTCCTTCGGTTCGTAAAGCCTGACGTCAGCCATCAGGGAAGGGATTTCAGATGAAGGGATATAGGGTGGGTTCCCGACGATCAGATCGAACGGGAGCCATGCGGAGGGAACCGATTCAATGGAGGCCCCGTGCCACAGAAGAGCCCGGTCCAGAAAGGGAAACCGCTTCAGGTTGCGCCAGGCCCACCGGAGGGCAGGGGGTTCTTTTCGAGCATCAATGCCCGGGAGTTCTCCCTTTCCGACAAGAGAGCCAGGGCGACGCACCCGCTCCCTGTCCCCCAATCGAGGAAACGCCCCCCATGGAACCAATCGAGCGCTGTTTCAATCAGAAGTTCGGTTTCCGGCCTCGGGATCAGACAGCCGGGCCCCACTTCTAGATCCAGCCCCCAGAAAGAAGCCCTGCCCGTGAGGTAGGCCATGGGACAGTGACGTCCCCTCGCTTCCATAAGGGCAAGCAGCCTTTGCTCTTCACGCTGGTTTATCAGGAGTTCGGGGTGGGCCAAGAGTTCCTCGCGGGAACAGCCGAACGCCTCCTCGCACAGGAGGTCCGCCTCCAGGCCCGGCCGCGGGATCGCGGCATCCTTCAATCTTCCAAGGGCAATGTGCCGGGCATCCCCGCGGTTCATCCCGATGCCCTCCTAGCTTTCCAGGGTTTTCAGCTTCTCCGCCTGGTCCGCGAGGTTAAGGGCTTCGATCAGTTCCTGAAGGTCTCCATCCATAATTTGGTCAAGCTTGTAGAGAGTCAGCCCGATCCGGTGATCGGTCAGCCGGTTCTGCGGGAAATTGTAGGTTCGGATCCTCTCCGACCGGTCAGCCGTGCCGATTTGCCCCCTTCGTTCGGAAGCAACGGCCTCCTGTTGTTTTTGAAGTTCACTGTCGTAGAGTTTCGCTCGGAGCATGGTCATGGCCTTGACCCGGTTTTTCAACTGGGAGCGCTCGTCCTGGCAAGAAACCACCACTCCGCTCGGAATATGAGTGATCCGAACTGCGGAATCCGTCATGTTGACGTACTGGCCTCCCGCCCCGCTCGCCCTGTAGGTATCGATCTTCAGGTCTTCCGTGTTGATCTGGACATCCACTTCGTCCGCTTCGGGCAACACCGCCACAGTAGCGGTCGACGTGTGAATCCGTCCGCTGGCCTCCGTCACGGGAACCCGCTGGACACGGTGAACGCCGCTCTCGTATTTGAGCTGGCTGTAGGCCCCTTCGTTAGGGATCCTGAAGGCCACTTCCTTGAACCNCCCGATCCCGGTCTCGTTCAGCGTCATCAGCTCGGTGCTCCATCCGCGCCGTTCCGCAAAACGGGCATACATCCGGTAGAGGTTCGCGGCAAAAAGCGCGGCTTCTTCTCCTCCTGCGCCGCCCCGTATCTCGACGATGACGCTGCGGTCATCGTTCGGGTCTTTCGGGATCAGAAGGATCCCTATGCGGGCTTCATGCTCCAGGATGAGCGATTCCAACCTGGCGATTTCTTCCCTGGCCATTTCCTTCATCTCGCTGTCGTCCGTATCGAACAGTTCGCGAGCTCCCTGCAGGTCTCTGCGGGCGGCCTCGTAAAGCCGGTAGGTTTCAACGATCGGCGCCAGATCCGAATGTTTCTTGGCGGTTTTCTGAAGCTCGTGGGGATTTCCCACCACCTCGGGCAGCGTCAGGAGCCTTTCCAGCTCGATGTAGGCTTTTTCAACTTCTTCCAGCTTTCTTCCAAAATCCATCGGCTATCCCTCCACGGCAACCTGTGCCGTTCCTTTTTCCACCGAACCCTCAAGGGCCAGTTCGAGCGCCTTCAGGGCGACCGCCAGTTGCCCTTCGTCCGGTTCTCTTGTCGTCAGGTATTGAAGCCACAGGGTCGGGAACATGATCCATTTGCCCGCCCTCGGGAACCTCGATGCTCCCCTGATGATCTCATAGGAGATTCCGATCACCGGAGGCAGGAGGAGGACACGGCTTCCAATGCGCCAGGCGATTGACCCCTCGCCCGCCAAGGCGAAGACGACGATGCTGACGCCCACCACGACAAGGAGGAAAGACGTGCCGCAGCGCATGTGAAAGCGCGAGCTGTTCCTGAGGGAATTCATCCGTTCCAGCGGCAAGCCGGCTTCATAGGCGTTGATCGCTTTGTGTTCGGCTCCGTGATACTCGAAAACCCTTCTCATGTCCTTCCAGAGCCCGATGACCCCGATATAGGAGACGAATACGGCTGCCCGGATCACGCCTTCCAGGGTTCGCCCTCCCCAGGTGCTCCCCAGTCTCGCCCGTAAAGGCGNATCAGTCAGCCAGACGGGAAAACCCACAAAAAGAGCGACCACAAGGAGAAGAGCGATCCCGACCGTCAAGGCCATTTCCCACCAGGAAACCTGTTGTTCCTCTCCAAGGGCCACTTCGGCGGACAGGCTCAGCGCTCTGAATCCGACGGTCATCATCTCCGCCATCGTCGCGAGCCCCCGGAAAACGGGGAGTTTCCAAATTCCCGATGATGCCCAGGAAACGTTCGGCCAGACCTTTTCGAAAAGGCTTCCATTTTCTTCCCGAACCGCCAGTGCCCACCTTTCCCTGCCCCGCATCAGCACGCCCTCGATGACCGCTTGTCCTCCTACCGGCAGCTTTTCAGGCTTCTGTGCGGATTCCTCAAGGGCAGAGAAGGCTCCGTAGATGAAAGACAGGAAGATCCTAATTTTCCGCAAGGAGGTCCTCCATACCGGAGTACGGGCTCCCACATGGCCTCGCTTCTCCGCACATCCCTTCCGTCACGCAGCTGGGACCGGCAACCGCAAACAGGCTTGGCGCCTTTTCCCGCACGAGAACCAGCATTTGTCTCGCCAGCTCCCGAATCTCCCACTGCGCCCGTTTGCACAGCCTGAGAGAAAAGAAGTGAAGAAGCTCGCGTGCGTTCATCGTGACGACAAGGTGTGTCACGCTTGCATTCGGCAGGACATAGCGCGCGTCTTCCGGGGGAATTCCCAGGGCCACAAGCTTGCCGTAGGTTGCATAGGCCGCCTCGATAGCCTCACTGAAGACAGGCAAGGCCCCTGGAACCGCTTCCACGGTTCCAGGGACGACATATTCAGGTTTCTCCGCCCGGACGTATCTCTGGCTTTGCTGGCTGAAGCTCGCGATTCGATGTCGAACGAGCTGGTGAGAACAGGCACGGCTGATCCCGTCCACGGCAAAGACGAACGACGCGTGCTCGAACGGCGAAAGGTGTCCGCTTTGTCTCAGGTGCTTCAGCAGGCGATCGGCTTNCCCACCCGTCATGCTCTTGGCAAGGTCGCTCGCCGAACCGGCGCTGTAGCAAACTCGCGCGGAGGCCGCGACGAGCCTGTCGGGGTCCGGAGTCGAGTTTATCAGGCTAACCAGGGCAACCATTCGGCACCTTCCTCTCGTGATGAAAAAAAGGGAGCTTGCGCTCCCCTTAGTTCTCTTCGCTTTCCTTCCTCTGACCGTAATCCACTCCAGCGTACTTCTTCTGGAACTTTTCCAGCCTTCCGGCCTCCGAGACGAATCGACCCTTCTTTCCCGTGTAGAAGGGGTGGCAGGCGTTGCAAACCACAACCTTCAACTCCTTGCTGGTCGAACGCGTCTCAAAGGTGTTGCCGCAGGCGCAAACAACCTTGCAGTCCTCGTAACGGGGATGGATGTCCTTTTCATTGTGGAGCACCTCCATACAGTCTTTTCTCAAGTTACACACAGAAGCAAACTTTATCACAGACCCTGTCTCATGGCAAGGGAAAATCAGATGTGCATGACTCCGAGGCCGCATCTCTCATGGTGAGCCACCGCATGGTAAGCCGTATCCCCCACCATGGAAACGGCAATCCAGTTCGAATTCCTGACGATCGCAAGCTTCGCACCGATGCTCGCTTCGAGGGTTCCAAGAGAAATGAAGCCGTTTATCGCTTCCAAAGCGGCGTGCATAAGGGCATGCATTTCCCGCGGTCTCTTGTCGACGACTCCCGCATTGAGGGCCGCGCCGACGAGCGCTCGCGTGATCTTTTGCGGGAGGTCGCTCGCAATTCNCCCGACCTCGGTTGCCACGGCCTTCCACCCCTCCGCATTGAGGGCGGATTTCAGGTCCTCCTCCGACTGCTTGTCCGTCGTGCAGGACAACAAGAGAGCAGCCCGCCCGACCTGACTCTCCTCTGTGAAGCGCAATTTCACCTGCAACACGAAACCGGTCGCCCGTGTTTCCGCCGGCTTGACCTCATCCGCCGAGGGCGAAACCGCTTGATCATCATTATGCGGTTCTTCCTTTCCGCCGAAAATTTCCTTGAGTTTCATCCCGTCTCCACCCTCCCTCTCTCCAGTCCTGGACCAAAAACGCGATCATTATATCCCAAGTCGGGAGGTTCAGCCTCGACTGTTGAGAATCTCGCAATTTAATGGTAAAGTATGAACTGAAGGAAATTGAACCTTCATTGAGTTTTAGGCCACTCTCCCATCTCCGTCAAAACTTTTTTTCAAAAACTATCCAAAAGGAGGAGTTCGTTTTATGAAGAAGATGCTGATGCTCACCCTGGCCGCCCTAATGGTGGTCGGAGCTGCAGCGGGAATGGCCTCGGCCAAGACTTTCGTATCCATCGCAACCGGCGGTACGGGCGGTACCTACTACCCGATCGGCGGTGGAATCGCCCAAGTTGTCAGCAAGTACGTCCCTGACCTGCAGATCACGGCGGAAACCGGCAACGCGTCCGTCGCCAACCTGAACCTTATCGGCACCCACAAGATCGAAATGGCGATGGTCCAGAACGACACCGCCTTCTGGGCCTACAAGGGCAGGGCCATGTTCAAGGAGGAGTTCAAGAACGTCCGGGCAGTCGCCTCCCTCTATCCCGAGCATGTCCAGCTGATCGCTCTTAAGAATTCCGGAATCAAGAGCTTCTCCGACCTGAAGGGAAAGAGGGTTTCCGTCGGTGCCCCCGGTTCCGGTGTCCAGGCTGATGTCAGTGCCATTTTCCTCTCTACCGGGCTGAAATTCTCCGACATGAAGACCGATTTCCTCGACTTCAACGCGACGACACAGCGTTTCAAGGATAACCAGATCGACGCAGGTTTCGTCGTCGCCGGTTATCCCACTGCCGCCGTCATGGATCTGGCCACGACGAAAGACATCACTCTCGTCAACTTCGACAAGGCCACGCTGGACAAGCTTCAGAAGGACAGCCCCTTCTTCGTCCCGAGCATCATNCCCGCGAACACCTACAAGGGCGTGACGACCGACACCCATACGCCGGCCGTGATGGCGATCCTCGTGGTCGACTCCAAGGTCCCCGACAAGGTCGTTTATGACTTCACGAAGGCATTCTGGACCCATATCGCCGAGATCCAGAACGTTCACGCGAAGGCCAAGTTGATCACCCCGCAGACGGCGATGGACGGAATCACCGTCCCGGTCCATCCCGGGGCCGCGAAGTACTACAAGGAAGCCAAGATCAAGGTTCCCGACATCAAGTAATCATCGGAAAATGAACGAGGACAAGAAAAGAGGCGGGCAAACGCCCGCCTCTTTTCTTGTCCTCGTTTTCGTTACAGGGCCGGGTTCAGGTTTTCTAGAAGAGGCCGGTGATCCGGCCCTGTTCGTCGATGTCGATGGACTCGGCCGCGGGCTTCTTCGGCAGCCCCGGCATCGTCATGATCGTCCCGCAGATCGGCACCACGAAGCCCGCTCCCGCCGACAGCCTCACTTCACGCACCAGAAGCCTCCAGCCCTTCGGCCGACCGATCCGCCCCGGGTCGTCCGACAGCGACATCTGCGTCTTCGCCATGCACACCGGCAGCGTCCCGTAGCCCCGCTTTTCCAGGTCCGTCAGCGTGGCCGACGCGCTTTCCGCGTAGTCCACTCCCTCCGCACCGTACACGTGCGTCGCGATCTTCTCGATCTTCTCCTTCAGCGGCAGTCCCAGTTCGTACAGCGGGTGGTAGCCGTTCGCCCTCTTCATCGATCCCAGCACCTTCTCCGCCAGCTCCAGGCCTCCCGTGCCGCCCTTCTCCCACACTTCCGACAGCGCCGCCTCGTGGCCACGGCCCCGTACATGCCCCAGCACGTCCTCCAGTTCTCCCTCCGTGTCCGTCGGGAAGCGGTTCACCGCCACCACCACCGGCACTCCGAACTGCGAGAGGTTCTCCAGGTGCGCGTCCAGGTTCCCGAATCCCTTCTTCAGCGCTTCCCGGTTTTCCTCCTTCAGTTCCCCCTTCGCCACTCCCCCGTGCATCTTCAGCGCCCGCACGGTCGTCACCAGCACCACCGCCTGCGGGTGGAATCCCCCGTAACGGCACGCGATGTCCATGAACTTCTCGCCCCCAAGGTCCGAGGCGAATCCCGCCTCCACCACCGCGATGTCCGACAGCTTCAGCGCCATCTTCGTCGCGATGAGCGAGTTCGTCCCGTGGGCGATGTTCGCGAACGGACCTCCGTGCACGAACGCCGGCACGTGCTCGATCGTCTGCACCAGGTTCGGGTTCAGAGCGTCCTTCAGCAGCGCCGCCATCGCCCCTTCCGCCTTCAGGTCGTGCGCCGTCACGGTCTTCCCCTCGCGGGTGTACGCCACCACGATCCGGCCCAGACGGTCCTTCAGGTCCATCAGGTCCTTCGACAGGCACAGGATCGCCATGACCTCCGACGACACGCTGATGTCGAACCCGCTTTCCCGCGGGATCCCGTTGCCCTTCCCCCCAAGGCCCAGCACGATGTGCCTCAGCGCCCGCTCGTTCATGTCCATCACCCGGCGGAACGCCACCTGCCTCGGGTCGATCCCGAGTTCGTTGCCCTGCTGGAGGTGGTTGTCCAGCAGCGCCGACAGCAGGTTGTGCGCCGTGGTCACGGCGTGGATGTCACCCGTGAAGTGCAGGTTGATGTCCTCCATGGGCAGCACCTGGGAGTAACCCCCTCCCGCCGCTCCCCCCTTCACCCCGAAGCACGGCCCCAGCGACGGCTCCCTCAGGCAGATCATCGCCGAATGCCCCATCTTCGACAGGGCCTGCGTCAGTCCGATGGTGGTCGTCGTCTTTCCCTCACCCGCCGGGGTGGGGGTCGTCGCCGTCACCAGGACGAGCTTCCCGTCCGGACGGTCCTCCAGGGCCTTCATGAAGTTCAGGTCCACCTTCGCCTTCGTCTTCCCGTACGGAACCAGGTGTTCCTCCGGGATCCCCGCACTCTTCGCGATCTCACCGATCGGCAGCAGCTTCGACGCGTGCGCGATCTCGATGTCCGACGGTACCGTCATGTTGGTTCCTCCTTTTAGTCCTTTTGGCGGAGTATCGTCAAGACCTGTTCCATCAGACGGGATATTTCCGATATCTCCTCCGAAAGCAGATTCTGGCGTTCTTCAATCGCCTCTAACCGGTTCTTGATGCTTTCGATCTCCTGCGCCGAACCCAGGATCTCCTCGGTCTTTTTTCTCGCCTTCTCGATCGAAGCCTTTGCCTGCTTCCCCATTGCCCGCGCTTCCTCGCCCGCCTTTTCAAGGACCTCGCTACCCTGTTCTTCGATCACCCGGCCGATTTCCTGAACCTTCTTCTTCCAGCCGTCATCCACGGAACATTCCCCCCTGCTCCAAATAGAAAAAAGGCCAGGAACCTGACGTTTCCTGGTCTTAGCAAATCGAATTGGCGTGCCCGGCGGGATTCGAACCCGCGACCTTTGGCTCCGGAGGCCAACACTCTATCCAGCTGAGCTACGGACACGCACCGTGCGGCGACTAAGGTACCACTTTTACGGGGTATCGTCAACGAGGCGAAAGCCCTGCAGAAAGGCCCCTCCAGAACGGAAGAACCTGCCCTCCTCCTTATGTGTCATATAACTATATAAATATACCGCATTGCGGGTCGCTCGAGTTTTCAACGAGAGGCCGTTCCCTCTTTTGGGCTGGTACAATCAGACCATGTCCCGGGAAAGGACGGTGCGGAACTTGAGCAAGTTTTCCTACAGGAGAGAAGTGAGGATCCCAGGCGGGTATGCCCGCGCTTTCGAGGTCGAAAGAGGAAGCCTGATCACCGTGACGGATGTCGAAGGGGGACAGGTGGCGGACCTCATCGCCTTCAACCGGGATCGGGTTTCCGAACGGCTTTCTCCATCGCATACTCGACTTGCCCTGCATTCCGTCAAGCTGAAAGTCGATGATGACCTCCGGTCAAACCTGCGTCGGCCCATGCTCAAGGTGATCGCGGACGGGGTCGGAACGCACGACCTGTTGATCCCGGCATGCGATGAACAGCGTTACTGGGTTGACTACGGGGTAAGGGAACACCGAAGTTGCGTCGCAAATTTCGAAGATGCCCTGATTCCCTGGGAGATCCCCCGTGAACTGATTCCCGATCCGCTCAACATCTTCGAGAATTCTTCCATCGAACCGGATGGCAGCCTTGTCCACCTGCCTGTCATTTCAAGACCGGGAGACTGCCTGGCTCTGAGAGCCCTGATGCCCCTGGTTTGCGCCGTATCATCCTGCCCGATGGACTTGAACGTAACGGGAGGAGAGCGGATCACGGATATCCTTGTCGTTATCGAACATGAGGTCTGAGGCGCTTTTCGCCCTTCTCAAACATGAGGCCCCTGCGCTCTAGCGCAGGGGCCTCTCTTTTCAGGAGTGTTCGGGTCCCTTGATTTTGTTCCGGAACCGGTCCCGGATCGCGAGGGCGAAGGGGGATCCGGCCACTTCTTTCTCACGGCGGTTCGGGAGAAGGCCCCGCACATGAGGCACCCCCAGAAGGCATGCGGGGAATGCAGGGCCAGGCCCAGGGCCAGGAAGACGAAGCAGAGACCGGCGAAAAGGTTCCGGTAGAACATGGTCTCCCTGCCCTACCAGGGCGTCCCCAGCACGATGTGGGGAAGGAAAAGGACCAGTTTCGGGAAGTAGCTCGTGAAGATCAGCACCGGCGCCCAGCAGAGGAACATGAAGTACAGGGCGGGCGTCATCATCTCGTTGATCGGGGTCTTGCTCAATCGCCCCGACAGGTACAATACCGGCGCCGCGGGCGGCGTGATGCACCCCAGGGCCGTGTTGACCCCGATGACCGCGGCGTAATGGATCGGGTTGAAGCCCAGTTCCATGATGATCGGCATCATGATCGGCGTGGTCAGCACCACCACGCTGATGTCGTCCATGAGCATCCCCATGATCACCAGGAAGATGTTGATCATGAAAAGGATGACCCAGCGGTTCTCCGAAACGGCCCGAAACAAGGCAAGAAGACGTGACGGCAGGTCCTCCAGAAGGTAGAGGCGACTCAGCATGGAGACCGAGAAGAGCATGGCCATGATGACCCCCGTCGTGACCGCCGACTCCACCAGCGGACCCATGACTTCCCTCCACTTCATCCCCTTGTACACGAGCACGCCCACGGGTATGGAGTAAAGAACCGCCATGGCCGAAGCCTCCGTCGTGGTCATGATCCNCCCGTAGATGCCTCCCAGGACGATGACCGGAAGCATCAGGGCGGGGATGGCCAGCTTGCCCCGGGTCTTGAAGAGCTCCCACTTCTCCGCCGACGTGCGCTTGTGCGCCACGAGGACTTCCTTGTTGTTGCGCAGCAGCCACATGTTCACGACGCTGATGAGGATGATCGTCACGATCCCCGGCATCACCGTGGAGAGGAAGCAGGCCAGGATCGGCTGCCCGCTCAGCCACGCGAAGATGATGAGCGTCGCGTTCGGCGGGATCAACAGCCCCAGCAGCGAGGCGTTCGCCATCAGCGCCGCCGAGTGCCCCCGGGGGTAGCCGCCTGCCTCCAGCCTCGGGAACATGATCGTCCCGATGCACGAAAGCGTCGCGCACGCCGCGCCCGAGATCGACCCGAAGACCGCGCAGGAGATGGTCCCCACGATCCCCAGGCCGCCGCGGATGTGGCCCACGAACACGTCCACCAGGTCGATCAGCTTCTCCCCGATCTTCCCCCGTTCCATGATCCCTCCCGCCATGATGAACAGGGCGATGGCGATCAGAGAGACCGAGTTGATCTGGCTGAACGCGTAGGGCAGCAGCTGGCTCGCCTCGTAGCCTCCCCCGTCCGGGCCCCCGAAAAAGAGCAGCCAGGCCGCGCTCGACATGAAGCTGATCGGCACGGGAACCCCGATCATGAGGGTCACAAGCAGAATGACGATGGCAACGTAGATCATTTTCGGCCTCCGGCAAGCAGGTCTTTCGCGCTGATCAGCAGATCGCGGGTGAAGTAGAAGGCCATGAAGATCAAGCCCAGGAAGATGGCGAGGTACGAGGTCCACAGGGGAATCTGCCAGATCGTCGTCCTCGGAAGGGCGATTCCGGTCCCCAGGGGACCCATGAAACCGAACATGAAGAAGCCGTACCCGTACCAGACGAACAGAAGGGTCACGGCGACGGTGATGAAATCCTTTGCGAAAACCAGCAGGCGCTTCGATGCCCCCTCCGGGACATACGACTGGACCAGATCCGCCGATACGTGCGTGCGGTTGAAGGCTCCGATGGCGGCCCCGGAGAAGTACAGCCAGAAGGCGAACAGCTTGACCCACTCTTCGTATCCGTAAAGATCGCCCTGGATGACGTAACGGACGAATGTCGCCATGGCGATCAGGATCGTCAACAGGATGGACATGATCAGCGTGACGGCCGAAAATCCGTTCACGACGATCTTGTCGAACAGGTTCCGGGGCTTCATGCCCCCCGGCCTTTCTTCCGCTGCTTCAGGACACTGCGGCACGGGACAAATCTCCCCTCTTCAAAACTGGAATGACATCTTGCGTTATTCTTCACGAATCAGAAATACGGACCCAAGGGGAAATCCCTTGGGTCCGTACAAAGCGATTGCGTTTATTTCGGGGCAAGTTCCTTCCGGAACTCGTCGATCAGTTCCTTGGTCATCTTCTTCTCGAGCATCGGCCAGGTGCTGGCGCTGGCCTTGGCGACGGGAACCAGTTCCTTCTCGGAGTAGGTGAACACCTTGATTCCCTTGTCGCGCATCAGCTGCATGTACTTGTCGTCGGATTGCTTCGCCATCACGATACTCTTGGCCGCAGCGTGGTTGATCGCTTCCTGGAGGATCTTCTGGTCGGCGGNGGACAGTTTCGCCCAGGTTTTGCCGCTGATCATATAGTTCAGGCACTCCAGGGAGTAGTTGGTCATGTACCAGTATTTGATGACGTCGCGGAGCATGGTGTAGGCCGCAACGACGGAGAACCCGTTCACGCCCTCGGCCACGCCGGTCTGCAGGGCCTGGTAGACGTCGGCGTAGGGAATCGTGACGGTGCGGTACCCTTGAGCTTCGGCGGCGAGCTTGTACACGTCCATGTTCGGAACCCGGATCAGGACGCCCTTCTTCACGCTGGGATCGAGAGGCTTCGTGGCCGGCTTGGTGGTGGCGGTGCCGATCATGCCTTCGATGAAGAAACCGCCCAGCTTGACGCCGAGCCGGTTGTTCAGTTCGTCCATCTTCTTGAAGAGCCACCCATTGGGGGAGAAGACTTTCTTGACGTCTCCGTAACCTTTAACAAATCCGTTGATGTAGACCAACTCGAGCCGGGGGTCGAACTGGCTGGGGACCGAGGTGCAGGACAGATCGATGGTGCCCTTGATGAGTTCCTCGTAGACCAGGGTGTAGTCGCCGAGCTGGTTGGCCGGGTACACCTTGACTTCGATGCGTCCCTTCGTCTTGTCCGCGACTTCCTTGGCGATTTCGTTCATCAGAATGGAAGCCGGGTGGTCGGCCGGGGACTGGCCGGCGAACTTCAGGGTAACGGCGGGGGCGGCGACGGCCGAACCGGCCATCAGGGCAAAAAGCGACACAAACAGAACGGTGCAAAGAAGCAGTGACTTTTTGCTAGTGGTCATAAAAGAGTTGCTCCCTTCTCCGGGAAATTTTTGTTGCCAGCTAGCTTGAACGCACCGAATCGACTGGGAGAAACTATCCTGATCGGTCCACCTCCCCTGCTTGTTCCAGCCTTCCTGAAAAAACCCGATCCAGAAAGAAACTGTCCGAACAAAAGGCTGTGTTAAAGATATCTAATACATCACATATCTTGACCTACCACGGATGTTATCCTAGGCGAAAGTGCCGGTTCCTGTCAACCGAGGACTCTATTCTCAATCGCCCTGGTCGGAACTCTGAAACAGCAGATTTCTTGTCTATTGCCGTTGAAGACAATGCCGTTACAATGGTCGGAAGAATAGACTCAGAATAATCTTTGAGGGGGATTCGAATGAAACGAGTAAGCATTCTAAATCATGTCATTGGCCCCATCATGAGGGGACCCTCCAGCTCCCACACTGCGGGCCCGTGGCGCATCGGCCGAGTGGCCCGGAACCTGCTCGGGTCGAAACCGACTTTTGCGCGGTTCTCCATTCATCCCACCAGTTCCTTATCCGTTTGCTACCACGACCAGGGAAGCGATCTTGCCCTGTTGTCGGGACTCCTCAATATCCCCCTGACCGACGACCGATTTCCGGAGATGCTCAAGCTCGCCCCCGCCATGGGGCTCGACGCGCGCTTCGAACTGGATCCTTTCCCCGAAGCCGACCATCCCAACAGCGTTCTCGTTTGCCTTCGGGGGAAAACGGGGGGAATNCTGACGCTCCATGCCCGCTCAGTAGGAGGGGGGTCAATTGAAATCGCCTCTATCGACGGCCACCCCGTCATGATGAAAGGAGACCGGCACGAACTTCTTGTGGAAGTCGGACCTGACGATCCCGCGGAGAGGCTACTCGCTCTGCTCCGAAGCTGGGATCCAGAGGTTCGTCATACTGCAGACGGTTCCCGCTGCCTTTTTCATGCCTCCTCCTGCAGTGAACCGGATGAAGGACTTCTTGAAACCCTCCGGAGCTACATCGACGGTGCACATATCCGGATCTCGAAACCCGTTATGGCTCCCCTGAAGGGAGAAGAACTCTTCGAGGACACCGCCTCCCTTCTCGAGTTGGCTGAAATAAAGGGATGGTCGCTTGGTCAAGCGGCTTTGGCCTATGAAGAAGCCTTGCTTGGGGCACCCGTTGAGGAACTCACGAGAGAAATGGAACTCCGCCTCGACGTCATGCTCGAGGCGGTCGAGAAAGGACTTTCCCTTACTGGAGGGATGAAACTCCTGCGCCCGATGGCCGGCTCGCTTCTGAAGGCCGAATCCGCAGGGACGCTGGTCGTCGGGGGGCCTCACTTCCGGGCCGCCTCACGAGCAATGGCCGCCATGCACGTCAATGGGGCGGGTGGCGTAGTCTGTGCAGCACCGACCGGCGGTTCGGCAGGAGTCATCCCCGGAGTCCTGTTTACCCTCATTCGCGATCTCGGGATTTCCCGCAAGAAGGCCGTTCAGGCCCTTTGGGCCGCGGGAGCAATAGGACTGGCCTTGGACAGGAGAAGCACCTTCGCGGCCGAGGTCTGCGGATGCCAAGTCGAAATCGGGGCAGCCGGAGCCATGGGAGCTGCGGCCGTCGTTGAAGCGGCCGGAGGAACGGCACGCCAGGCCTGCGATGCGGCCGCAACGGTTTTTCAAAACACCATGGGGTCCGTCTGCGACCTCGTCCAGGGAATCGTGGAGGTTCCATGCCATAGCCGGAACGCTTCGCTGGCATCCATGGCCTTTCTCTGCGCCGATCTGGCCCTGGGAGGATACGCGAGCCCCGTTCCGCTCGATGAAACCATCGACGCTGTGGACAGCGTCGGCCGAATGCTGCCGGAGGAATTGCGCTGCACAGCAAGAGGAGGATTAGCCCTCTGCCCTTCTGCAAGGGTGATGCCACGCCTGGATCGCCTCTAGCTTTTTCGGCTTTGCAAAAGAGTGGAAGGGTGCCGGAACGATTCCCGGCACCCTTCCACTCTTCGAAAATCAGGAACTACGCCTTCCCTGAACCCTTGCAGCCTTGGCTTTCTCTCCTACCGCCCGACCGGCTGGGTCGCCAGGCCAAAGTAATACTTCCGGATAAACCTCTCCTGGACGGAAAAAGACCAGTGCACATCCCGGATATAATCGGCCGCTCCGTTGAAGTCGCCTCTCCTCAGGTTGTCGATCAGCTGGTCGTGCTCTCCCGTGGAAACCATTTCCCACTCCTTGAGAAATCCTTTTGTCCTAGGAAACTCGTACAGCCTTTCCTTGAGGATCCTGACCGTCCTCAGCAGATCAGTGTTCTCCGAAAGATCCAGGTAGGCGTTATGAAAATCAAGGTTTTTTGAGTAAAAAAGATTAAAATCGTTTCTATCCAGGGCGGTTTTCATGTCTTCGTTGAGGTTCTCCATGCGATCGATATCCTTCTTGTGAAATTTGACCGCCACTTCGACAAAGACGGCACCTTCAAGCCCGCCGAGAATCTGGTAAATGTTCCTGATTTTTTCCAGGGTCAGGACGTTGACCTTGACCCCACGCCGCGGATAAATGGTGACAAAACCTTCGGCCTCGAGCTGAAACAGGGCATCCCGCAAGGGGGTCTTGCTGATTCCCATTTCCGCGCTGATTGCGTTAAGGTTGAGAAAAGCCCCGTGTTCAAGCTTTCCCTCATTGAGTTGGATCTTGAGATATTCGTAGACCTGTTCTCTAAGCGATTTTAAATTGAAGAAACCATCTTCCACGGGTCAATCTCCCCCTTTTACCTTGCGAACGTGACAATCGTAACACCATAACCACCTTCTCCGTGATCTCCCAGGCGGTATTCCCTGACATAAGGAAGAGATTTCAGCAATTCCTGAACGACTTTCCGAAGCGTTCCGGTTCCCCTTCCGTGTATGACGCTGACCTGGTCGTAACCGGCCCTGTAGGCCTGGTCAAGGTATCTTTCCACGTCCGGCAAGGCTTCATCCACGGTCATTCCTCTGACCATGATCGAGCTTGGAATACCCGTCGGCCGGGTGGTCTTCACAGAAATGGCCGGCTGGGCTCCTGGAACCGCTTCTCCTGTAATTCTCAATCGGTTCAGGGGAACATCCAATCGGAAGGATCCGGCGACGATGGTCGCTTTTTCCCCGGAAACTCCCTCAACAACCCCTTTCACCGCTGAACCGACCATCTGAACGGTGTCTCCGGCTTTCAGGGAGATTCCTTCCGCCTTCACCGAATGCCTTTCGATCCTTTTTTCCTCCCGCCGTTCCGCTTCACGCCGGATCTGTTCGAGCTTCGGGCGCTCAGCGCTGATTTTTCTGTGGGCCGCTGAAACCGTCCTCGACATTTCGAGACTCTTCAGGAGTTCTCGGGCGGCCTGTTGAGCTTCCCTGACAATCTTTTCCGCCCTCCTGTCCGCCTCCGTCAGAAGCTCTTCTCTCTGAGCCTCCAGACGGGCCTGACGGTTTTCCAGGGAAAGCCGGGTTTCCGCCAGCGAGGCTCTTTCCTCGGTCAACTCGTGGGCCGCCCTTTCGAGAGAAGACCGTTTTTCCTGAAGCCGTCCGATCAACTCCTCGATCGAGACGTCTTCTCCTCGAAGGCTAGCTTTGGCACGGGCGATGATGGGCCCGGGCATTCCAAGTCTCTCGGCGACAAGAAGCGCGTTGCTCTTCCCTGGCACGCCCATCAGAAGGGAAAAGGTCGGCTTCAGGGAAATCGCGTCGAATTCCATGCTGGCCGTTTCAACGCCAGGGGAAGTGAGGGCAAAGCTCTTGATGGGATTGTGGTGGGTCGTCGCGAGAACAAGGGAGGCTCTTTCCCTGAAGGCTTCCAGCAGAGCAATGCCCAGAGCCGCGCCTTCCTGTGGATCCGTCCCCGACCCCAATTCGTCGAGAAGGACCAGAGTACCCGATCCGGCTTCCTTCAGAATCGAAACGATGTTGTTCACATGGGCGCTGAAGGTTGAAAGGTTTTGCTCTATGCTCTGTTCGTCCCCAACATCCACGTAGACGGAATCAATCTCGCCGACCATCGAGCCTTCTCCGGCAGGAACGGGAAGCCCCAACCAGGCCAGAACGACCGCAACACCGGCCGTTTTCAGCGCCACGGTCTTTCCCCCTGTGTTGGGTCCCGTGATGACCAGGATCTTGAACTCGGCCCCGCAGGCGATTTCGATCGGGACGGCTTTCTCTCCGAGCAGCGGGTGAACGAGCCGGCAAAAACGGAAACCAGGAGAAACGGAAAGTTCGGGCAAGTGCCATTTCATCCTCTCCACCATTTCCGATTCAGCGCAAAGAAGGTCAAGAGAACCCAGCGAAAATTCCGCTTCTAAAATCGCCGTTTCCCTCTCAAGAATCCGTAGGGTGATCTTTCGAAGGATCCGCAATTCCTCCTGTCGCTCTTCCTCCTGGGCGACCGTGAGTTTGTTGTTGAGAGCCGCTAGCTTGTAGGGCTCGATGTAAAAAGAGTTCCCGGAACTGCTGCGATCCGTTACGACCCCCGGATAGGCGGAAACATGCTCGGATCGGACAAGAACGACGAAGCGACCGTTTCTTAGGCTCAGGACACGATCCTGCAGCATCGAGGACGTCGCCGGATCGCTGAGAAGAGCCTGTCCGGTCCTTCTGGTGCTCCCCCGCAACGTCTCCAGCCTGGCCCGCAATTCCCTCAATGCTGAAGAAGCATGGTCGTAGAGCCGGCCATCCTCATCCAACACCTCCAGGGTATCCAATTCTCCGGAGAAATCCTTTATTCGCCTGGCAATCTGGACCAGTTCCGGGAAGCGTTCCCGAACGCGGTTGATTTCATCCTTGACTTTCACCGCCAGGGCCAGAAGGGTGCGGATTTGAACCAATTCCTCCCCCCTCAAGAGAGCGCTCGCCTTTGCTTCTTCAAGCAGGGCAATGATTGAAACCGCATGAGAATCCCATGGGAATTCGCCTTCGATCTCCCGATATCGGAGCGTATCCCGGAGAAGTCCCTGGCGGGAAGCCAGTTGTTTGGCGTCTTGCGCCGGCAGGAGGCTTGACAGAACATTCATTCCGAGTTCGCTTCTGCAGCGATGACCGATGACGCCAAGGATTTTCTTGATTTCGAGGGCTTCCAGTGTCACACGGGGAATTGGTTTCATGGCTTCTCTTCACCTGATGAGGACGGGGACACCCCTAAATTAAGGAGTTTCCATTCCGAAAGTTTTTTTGACGTTTCCGGCCAAAGTCTGCCGGTCGATTCCAACAAACGGCTGCCTCTTACCCAGACGGGAGGATCCGCACCGAAAACAAGAGAGATCGCGCCGTAGAAAAAGAGGATCAGGACAACTGCCTTCACTGCCCAGCGGCAGCCCCCATGACCCTGTCAAGGCCGCCCAGATTGACGTCCTTGAGTCCTTTCCGGGCAACACGGCAAGCCACTGCGGCTACCGTGTTGCTAAGCGCGAAGAGGAGAAAGCCGCAGATAACCGAAAGCACCCCTTCCGTCACGGAAGGGGCCCAAGGTTGTGCCAGGACCCATTCCGCCGTCGGAGGTCCCCCTTTGAAAGCAAGGAAAAGACCGACGATCATCCCGGCAAACGAAAAGATCTCTCCGGAAAAACCGACCCAGAACCCTCTCGCTATCCAATAGAAGGTCAATGCCCCCAGGACAACGTCAATCCCCGAGTAATTTCCCATCGTTTTTCCCTTCGAGTCCGCCCAGACGCTCAAGTCCAAGCACGGCTTCATCCACAACATGGGCCAGTCTAAGTGCCAACAGGACAAGACGTTCTTCCTGGCTTGTTCCGGGGTCTTCCTCAAAGGCAAGCGAATCGAGAAGCGACTCCAGTTTCCGGACTTGGGAATCACCCAGCGTCGTCCTTACCGGATAGGTTCGCTTCCCGATACGCACTTTTACCTGCCTTGGGATTTCGCTCATTGGCTTAGGGAGCGCATACGGATTAACCGGCCCGATCCTGCCCTTCGTCCCAAGCACTGCCCTAAGCCGTGCAAGAAGGGCACCCAGTTTCTGCTCCATTCCGGCTTTTTCTTCCGCTCGCGATCTGCGTTCGATTTCGAGATCCGCACGCAGGGATTGATTTTCGTCGGCAAGTCGGCGTATCCGCTCTTCAACGGACTGGACAAGAGTATCGATCTGTTCCAGAATTTCCACGCTGCTGCCTCCTCTTCCCGGACGTCTCCCTATCTCAGAACGAAACCCTTTTCCTCCATGTTTTTCCTCAATGCGTCGTGAATCTCGTCGACTTCCTCGTCCCTTAAGGTTCTGGATGGATCTCCATAGGCCAGTGAAAAAGCAAGGCTTCGGGTTCCCTCCGGGATTCCCTTCCCCTGGTAGACATCGAAAAGAACCAGCCCCCGCAAAAGGCCTCCTCCGAGAAGACGGATCTCTTCCTCCACAGAAGCGACGGTCCTGCACATAGGGGCAATCAGGGAAATATCCCGGTAAACGGCAGGAAAACGAACAACCTGGCCAAAACGGAATCCCCTGTCGGGCAACAGGGTTTCGATGTCCACCTCGAAAGCGAAGACAGGACCAGGAATTTCCAGTTCCCTCAGGATGCCCGGCTTTAGGCTCATCAGGTACCCGGAGGGCCGCCCGTCAAGCGTCACGCCGGCCGTCTGGCCCGCATGGCCAAAGGGTTCACGCCCTGCAGAAAAACCGGGGAGCAATCCGCGGCTCCGCANAAGGGCCATTACATCCGCCTTGACGCTTAGGACATCATCCTTCAGGCAATCCCCATAGAGGACTCTCCGGTCTTTCCCATTCCAGGAAATTCCGGCCATTCTCAGGACTTCGCGGTGTTCCTCGCCTTCCTTTTCTCCGGGGAGAAAAACACGTCCGATCTCAAATAGCCGAAGAGGGTCCTTCCAGCCCGATCGGAGGTTGGTCTGCAGCGCCTGGAGCAACCCGGGCAGAAGGGTCGTCCTCATGACGGACTGGTCCTGGCTGATCGGATTGGCCAACTGGAAGCCGCGGGACCTGAGATCAGTTTCGGGAATCCGGAGCCATTCCACCCACCTCGGACTGATGAAGCTGTAGGTCACGACCTCCAAATACCCCCGCGACATGGCGACTACGCGGATTCTTCTTTGGGCCTCCACCTCGTCGCCCCGTTGGCCCGTTCCTCGAAGGAGCGGAGGGATGCGTGACGGAACAAGTTCGTAACCCCTTAGACGCCCGACCTCCTCGATCAGGTCTTCCTCGATCGAGAGGTCGGCCCTCGCCGTCGGGATCTCGAACTCCAGGCTCTCTCCTGTTCCCGCGATTTCTTTCAGGCCAAGCCTCTGAAGATGGTCCGAGGCTCCCTTCATGTCTTCCCAGAGCAACACCCGGTGCATTTTTTTACGGGTAAGGGTGACCTTCCTTTTTTCCCACGTCCGGTTACAGGCGACGCGAATTTCATTCTCCACCTCCTGGCCCGTTTCCCTGATCAGGTAATCCGACAGACAGGAAAGGGTCGGAAGGACACGCGAGGGATCCACCCCTCTCGAAAAACGGTAGGAGGCTTCCGTCCCCATGCCAAGCCGTCGTGCAGTCCGGCTGATGCGAAGGGGCTCGAAATAGGCGGATTCGAACACCACCGATTTTGTATCCGGAGTGATCTCGCTGTTTTCACCGCCCATGATTCCGGCAAGCCCAACCGGGACGCCTCCACTGGTGACCAGAAGATCCCCCTCGGCGAGGGCATGTTCCCGGCTGTCCAGCGTGGTGAAGCGCTNCTCCCTCTTTCGCCCGCGAACGGAAATCTCCGNTGCCGGGAGCCGATCCAGATCGAAGGCGTGAAGGGGCTGCCCGGTGATCAGCATGACGAGGTTCGTGGCATCAACGATGTTGTTGATAGAACGGACACCTGAAAAAGCAAGCCGGATCCGGGTCTCCATGGGGGATGGTTCGATCCTGACGGAGGGGGCCATCGAGAGCCCGTACAGGGGACACCCGGGATCCTCGAGGGTCAAGCCATCCCACGAAAGCGACCAGACGCCCCCCGATTGAGGTACCCCGAGCTCCTCCAGAGCCAGCGTCGAGCCGGGGATCACTCCATAACATTCCCTTGCAAGTCCCATAAGGCTCAAGAGGTCACCGCGGTTGGGCGTGATGGAGATTTCCAGGACGCAGTCATCAAGCCTCAGGGCCTTCACTAGATCCTCTCCGACGGCGAAACGCCCAGGGAGTCTCAATATCCCGAATTCGTCCCCTATCTCCGGAAGCCCGATTTCCTCGGCGGACAGCATCATCCCCTCGCTTATGACGCTGGAAAATGTCCGTTTCCCGAGGACGGTTCCATCGGCGATCACGCTTCCCGGAGCTCCGTAGGGAACCCGATCGTTTTCCTTCAGATTTCTCGCCGCCGTCACGCAGCGTGTCCGGATTCCCCCGATATCAAGGTCGGCAACGAAAAGATCGGAACGCTCAGGGTGCACCTCAAGCCTATCGATCCTCCCCACCTTCAGCCCCCTTAGGGCCGAGCAGGGGCGTTCAATGCCTTCCACCTCGCATCCGGTCACCGTCAAGCGGGATGCCGCTTCCTCCGGGGACAGGGGAACCTTGCAGAATTCGTTCAGCCAATTCCAGGAGATCCGCATATCAGTAACCTCCCCCTGTCAGGAATGACCCATGACCCTCGAAGAGGACCCTCAAGTCCGTCAGGCCGTACTTCAACATCGCAACGCGATCCGGCCCCATTCCCCAAGCAAAGCCGTTGTAGCGGTCAGGGTCGATGCCGCCGTAACGCAGGACGTTCGGGTGCGTCATCCCGCACCCAAGGATTTCCAGCCAGCCCGTTCCCTTGCAGATGCGGCAGGATGGATTTCGGCCCGAGCAGGCGAAGCATTCGACATCCATCTCGAGCGACGGTTCGGTGAAGGGGAAGTAGCTTGCCCTGAACCGACTGTCCAGAGGACGCCCGAATATGGCGCCGACAAACGTGTTAAGACACCCCTTGAGATCGGCAAGCGAAACGTCCTCGTCGATCAAGAGCCCCTCAAGTTGATGGAACATCGGGGAATGCGTCTGGTCGCTGTCTCGCCGGTAAACCTTGCCGGGAACGATGATCCTCAGGGGCGCTCCCCATTTGAGCATGGACCGGACTTCCACCGGGCTCGTGTGCGTTCTGAGCAGCCGTCCGGTATTGAGGTAGAAAGTATCCTGCATATCACGCGCCGGGTGGTGCGGGGGAATATTCAAAGCTTCGAAGTTATGGAAATCGTCCTCGATTTCGGGCCCATAAGCAACCGAAAAACCCATCCCGACGAAAATGTCGATGATCTCATTCATTGTCTGGGCAACAGGATGGAAGGCACCCCAGTTCCGTCCTCTCGGCGGGAGGGTCAGGTCGATGTAATCGGTGGCCTCCAGGACTTCGTCTTCCTCTCGGGATAGGGCGGTTTGCCTCCGCTCAAGGGAGCTTTCCACTTCCTGCCGCAGTTCGTTCAAGGCTTGCCCGGCCATAGGGCGTTCTTCCGGCGACAAGCTTCCGAGCGAGCGCAACAGCTGGGTCAGCTCGCCCTTCTTCCCCAGGTAGCGAACACGTAAAGCCTGGAGTGATTCACTGCCATCGACCGTCGCGAGGGTTTCCATATACCGGTTGCGAATGCTTTCAAGCTTTGCCTGCATCGTGTTCAAGCTGCATCCCTCCTGCCTTTGATCCCGCTTCCCGCTTCTTTTTCCGTTCCAGACAAGCGAAAAGCGCCAAGTAGGTCGCATCGTTCGCCGACAAGTCCCGCCGAACCGGCCACCGTCTGTCCGAATCTCCTTCGTAAAGGCGCGGGACCGCAACGGGATCATTAAGAGTATAACGAAAAAACCGGAGGGGAGGTCTCTTGACGTAAAACAAAACGTCCGGAACGTGCCCGGTCCGGGTTTCCACCCGCAAAGATCAATAGGGCTCCTGAGCCGTTCAGCACCAGGAACCCTATTGACCGAAACACTCTATCGACAGGGCTAGCGAAACGTCCGAAAGGTTATCGGACAAGCGCCTCCCTGGATTTCTCGACCAGTTTGACGAAGGCGGCCATGTCGTTGACCGCCATATCGGCCAGAATTTTCCTGTTCAGGTCGATGCCGGAGAGCTTCAAGCCATGAATGAAACTGCTGTAGGACATTCCGTTCATCCTGGCGGCCGCGTTGACCCGTACGATCCAGAGCTTTCGGAACTCCCTCTTCTTCGCCTTCCGGTCACGGAAAGCGTTGGTCATCGATCGAAGGAAAGCCTCACGGGCCCTGCGGTAGACGTTCTTCTTGCGCCCCCAGTACCCTTTGGTGATGCCGAACAGTTTTTTACGCTTGCTGTTGCTGGCGCTTCCGCCCTTTACCCTTGCCATGGGAGATCACTCCTCTTTCGATTTCCGTACTGACGGATTGAACTAACGGGCAACCAGAAGGACTTTCACCCGGTCTTCAATGGCTCCGGGCAGGTAACCTTTCCTGCGCAGGGTGCGAGACCTCTTGGCATTTTTGGATACCAGGATATGCCTCCTACCGCCCTTCTGGTAGGTCACCTTTCCCGCTCCGGTCGTACGAAAACGCTTCTTGGCCCCTGAATGGGTCTTCATCTTGGGCATCTGGACAAGTCCCTCCTTATGGTGTTCGAAACACACAACCGTTGCTTCCAAGGCTATAAGCCGGAACTCAATCCCGGTTTTCCCCGCCTTCGGGGTTTTTGGCTCCCTCTTCCTTCGAGACCGGCTTTTTCGTCGAGGCAAGCGGCGCCACCATCATCCGCATGTAGCGCCCCTCCATGCGGGGCTCGACTTCAACCTTTCCGTATTCGGCAACATCCTTTTCCACCTTGACCAGAACAGCTTTGCCCCGGTCGAGAAACGCCATTTCACGCCCTCGGAAAAAGACGGATACCTTGACCCGGTGACCGCTTTCCAGGAAACTCCGGATGGCCCTCACTTTAAAGTTATAATCGTGCTCGTCGATCTTGGGCCTCATCTTCATCTCTTTGACGGTCTGGACCTTTTGTTTTTTCCGGGCGTCCTTGTCGCGCTTTTGGATTTGATACTTGTACTTCCCGTAGTCCATGATCCGGCACACGGGGGGGGTTGCCTGCGGAGCGACCTCAACGAGATCGAGCAATCGCTCCTCGGCAAGTTTCAGCGCTTCTCGAGTGGGAATGACGCCTAATTTGACGCCCTGATCATCAATGAGAAGAACTTCAGGAGCCCTGATCTCCTCGTTCACGCTGGGTTCATCCGGTTTGTTAGCTATAGCCCATCACCTCCGGTTCAAGATGAAAAAACGAGGGACCGCCCGAACGCGCGGTCCCTC
Organism: Synergistales bacterium; assembly: GCA_015657435.1. Taxonomy (GTDB): domain Bacteria; phylum Synergistota; class Synergistia; order Synergistales; family 79-D21; genus 79-D21. Next base: position 477,120 of record JADLKH010000005.1, read on the forward strand.
CGAACACTGATCCTTTTTCAGGGAATTCCCGAATTGGATTCAGCTTGAAACCCGACAACAGCCTCAGGGCGTCTTCGGGTGAGAGGAGGGTCCTCTTCTTCGCTCAAGCATACCGGGGAACTATAGCATAGTCCCCAAAGTTTCACAAGATGCTCAGTGCCGGGGATCAAACTCCGACGCCAGTTTCTCTCTGAAGGCATCGAGATTCATGGTTCCCAGATCGCCCAACGCCCTATCCCGGACCGACAGGGTTCTCTCGTTCATCTCCCTCTCCCCCAGGATCAGCATGTAAGGCACCTTCTGGATCTGGGCATCGCGGATCTTCTTTCCGAGTTTCTCATCCCGCAGGTCCATCTCCACGCGAACCTCCCAGGCCTTGAGCTGGGCTTCCACTGTCCGGGCGTACTCCTCCATCTCGGGCTTCACGGGAATGACCTTGACCTGGACCGGCGCGATCCAGTACGGAAAGGCTCCGGCATAATGTTCGATCAGGATTCCGAGAAAACGCTCAAGGCTTCCCAAGACCGTACGATGGAGCATGACGGGACGGTGCTGGTTCCCATCGGACCCCACATAGGTGATGTCGAACCTCTCGGGCATCTGGAAATCCAGCTGGATCGTTCCGCACTGCCAGGTTCGGCCGATGCAGTCTTCGAGGTGAAAATCGATTTTGGGTCCATAGAAGGCCCCGTCACCGGGATTGATTCGGTAGGGGACACCGCTCTCCTTCAGGGCTTCCTCAAGGGAAGCCTCCGCCCTTTCCCACATCTCGAGGCTACCCATTGCATTCTCCGGTCGAGTCGACAGCTCGACATGGTAATTGAAACCAAAGACATCCCGATAAACGTACCGCGTCAAGTCCATGATCCCCAGGATTTCCTGTTTGATCTGGTCCGGGGTCACGTACAGGTGGGCATCGTCCTGGGTGAAGCACCTGACACGCATGAGCCCATGCAGCACACCTGACCGTTCATGCCGATGAACGATTCCAAGTTCCGCCATCCGGAGCGGCAGGTCCCGGTAGCTCTTCAGCGAACTCTTGTAGACGAGCAGGCCTCCGGGACAATTCATCGGCTTGACCGCATAAGGCTTCTCGTCGATTTCGGTGAAGTACATGTTTTCCTTGTAATGATCCCAATGGCCCGATCGGACCCACAAGTCCTTGTCGAGGATCAGGGGAGTCCGAATCTCGCAATATCCGCGTCGGACATGCTCTCTGCGCCAAAAATCGACAAGGTTGTTCAGGACGACCATACCCTTGGGATGAAAGCAGGGGAAGCCCGGTCCCTCCGCCTGGATGCTGAAAAGATCCAGTTCCCGGCCCAACTTGCGGTGATCCCGCCTGCGGGCCTCCTCCATCCTTTTCAGGTAGGCTTCGAGCGCTTCCTTATCGGCAAAGGCCGTTCCGTAAATCCTTGTGAGCATGATGTTTTTCTCGTCGCCCCGCCAGTAGGCACCCGCGACTGAAAGGAGTTTCGTGTGCCTGAGGAAGGAGGTGTCCGGAACATGAGGCCCCCGGCACATGTCATCGAAATCCCCCTGCCTGTAGACGGAGATCTTTTCGTCGGCGATATCGGAGACAAGTTCCGCCTTGTACACTTCGCCCGCGTTTATGTAGTTTTCGAGCAACTGTCCGCGCGGGATCTCCACCCTTTCCACCGGCAACGCCGCCTTGGCAAGCTTGCGCATTTCTTCCTCGATTCCCGCGAGGTCTTCCTCGGAAATTGAAACCGGCAGCTCGAAATCGTAGTAGAAACCGTCCTTTATTGACGGCCCGATGGCAACCTTTGTTCCCGGATAAAGGTGCAGAACCGCCTGGGCCATAAGGTGGGACGCTGAATGGCGAAGAATATGGAGTCCCTCTTCACTATCCGCCAGGATCGGTTCGACAATGGCGTCGGACATCAGGATTGTCTTGAGGTCCACCGGCTTCCCGTCGACAAGGGCCGCCACCGCCCCCTTCTGGATTCCCCATCCCTTCAACACATCAAAAGCGCTTGGTCTGTCCGCTTCCAGGACCTGTCCCGTTCTTCCCGTAAATTTCGACATCGTTTCATCCTCCTGGTCCGATGTGGTCTATGGAGTCATTCTAATCTTCGCAACGAATTACCACAACTCTTTCACGTACACATTGTCCTATTTGAGCGTTAATTTAAGTTATTTCATACACCTCCAAATAGCTGGCATATCCGCAATCAGCCTCGTATAATGGCCAAGGCACTAAACTTAATGCATACTTTTATACTGTATATTTTATTCATGTTTAGGCGTTCATGAGGGGAGTGATGCGGAAGGGGACAGACAGAGCGGTTCTTTCAGTCGTAACTGAACCATCATCCGACGTGAGGGAGGTTAAGTTTTTATGTCCGAGAACACGAACGAGCAGTGGTCCAGCCGTTGGGGACTTGTTTTCGCAGCAATGGGGATGGCCATCGGTACGGGAAACATTTGGCGTTTCCCCCGTGTCGCCGCCACGAACGGCGGCGGGGCTTTTTATATCGCATATTTTCTGGCGCTGTTCCTTTGGGCCATCCCGCTCCTTTGCGCAGAAGGAGTCTGGGGGAAAATGTCCCGGATGGGAGTCATCGGTTCTTTCAAGGTGATGCTCGGCAAGAAATGGACTTGGGTCGGAGCCCTCGTCGCCTGGATCTCCCTGGCCATCGCCTTTTACTATGCGGTCGTCATCGGCTGGTGCTTCCGCTACTTCCTCTACGCCGCAACGGGCGTGCTGAAAGCCGGAACAGACTCGAAAGCCCTGTGGGATGCCTTCATCAACAACCCAGTCCAGGGGGCACTTTTCTTCATCGTCGCTTTGGCGGCCAGCATCTTGATCGTTTCCCGCGGAATCCAGAACGGCCTTGAGAAGGCCAACAAATTCATGATCCCGTCCATCTTCATCCTGCTGATCTTCCTTGCCATTCGCGCCCAGTTCCTGCCAGGCGCCTGGAAAGGGCTCGAATACCTCTTCACGATCCGCATGGAAGACGTCGTGAAGGGGAAAACCTACCTGGAGGCATTCACCCAGGCAGCCTGGTCGACCGGAGCAGGATGGGGCCTCTTTTTGACCTACTTCGTCTACGCCAAGAAGGACGAGGATATCCTTTTAAACTCCACGACGACCGCCTTCGCCGATACGACGGCGGCTTCTCTCGCCGGTCTGTGCGTCATCCCGACGATTTTCGCGATCGCACCCGATCCCATGGCAGCGGTCAAAGCCGGAAACAACGGTTTGGCGTTCATTCACCTGACGAACCTGTTCACCCAGATCCCGGGCGGCATCATCATGGCCCTGGCCTTCTTCGCGGCTCTGATCATGGCGGCGCTCAGCTCCGAGATCTCCATGATCCAGCTTGGCGTGCGTCTTCTCGAGGACGCGGGCTGGGGGACAAAGAAGGCGACTTGGGCAATCGGAGCAGCCTGCCTTGTCTGCGGACTGCCTTCCGCCATGTACAACTGGTTCTTCGAGAACCAGGACTGGGTCTGGGGCGTCGGGCTGCTGCTCTCCGGCCTTCTCTTCTCCATCGGCGCCATGAAGGTCGGCGTCAGAAAGATCTGGGACGAGTACATCGAGCCCTGCTCCGACATCAAGTTCTACTGGATGTGGTGGCTGGTCTGCCTGTTCCCCCTGTGGTTCGTGATCATCTTCGGTTGGTGGACCATGCAGGCTATCTCCTGGTATCCCGGAGAATGGTACAAGTGGCTGCCGATCTCGAAGTACACCTACACCGTCGGCACGATGTACTACCAATGGATCATTGCCGCCGTTGCTTTCTACTTCCTGAACAACTGGCTGGCGGACAAGACGACCCACAAGCTGGAAGCGAAGTACTAGGCTGTCCGGCTTGAAAAGGAGGACAACACCATGTGGCCTGTGACAATGACGATCATCCTGGTTTGTGTTTTCGGCGGGTTCATCCTTTGCCTTAAAACCGCCATGAACGCGGAAACCAAAAAGGGACACTAACCTGAGAGAGAACGAAGAAGGGGAGGGGCGTCCAAGACGCCCCTCCCCTTCTTCGTTCTCTCGGGGTTCTATCATCCAGGCTATTTCGAGCCCGTACTCCCGAAACCGCCCGCTTCCCTTTCGGTGGGCGATAGATTATCCGCCTCTTCCAGACAAGCTTTCACCACCGGGCAGAAAACCATCTGCGCGATCCTGTCACCAGGTTCAACGCTGAAGGCATCCTTCCCCAGGTTCATCAGGATGACCCGGACTTCACCCCGGTAGTCGCTATCGATCGTCCCCGGCGTGTTCAGCACCATGATCCCTTTTTTCAGGGCAAGCCCGCTCCGGGGTCGGACCTGCGCTTCGTAGCCCTCCGGAATTTCGATGCGGAGCCCCGTTCCAACCACTCCCCACGAACCCGGCTGGATCATCGCCGATTCGACGGACCGGAGATCGACCCCGGATGAACCCGGAGTGGCGTACTCGGGCAGGGACAGGTGGATCGGGTTCCCTTCCCGGGTCACCTTTACCCTAATGGCGTTCACCGGGCCCCCTGCCGCGATCCCGAGGTCCGCTGCCCCGCCTGTCGTGCCGATCTCCGCCGGGACGACGATCCCTTCCCTCNTCCTTCAGGTCGTCGGGGCCTTTCGGGGGCGGGACCTGCAGCCGCACTTGCCGCCGCAATCCGTTCCTCTCGGGCAAGCTCAAGCGCATACGCTTCCGGGTAAAGCTCGGCAAGCCGGTGTTCCTCCGCTTTTTCCAGGAGGCGGCGCCGGGTCAGGTTCACCCGGTTCATGTCGTCGATCTCCTTCACCATGACGAGGACCATATCACCCGGCTTGACCGCATCCTCAAGCTTGGGCACATGGTGCGTGCTGATCTCGCTGACGTGCAGCAGGCCTTCCTTGCCCGGAAGGACCTCGATGAACGCGCCGAAGCTCAACATTCTCGTGACTTTCCCGTAAAACACCTCTCCGGGCTCCGCGTCACGCGTCAGATCGCGAATGATCTGCAGGGCTTTCCTGGCTGATTCCTCGTTTGTCGCGGCGATGAAAATCCGGCCGTCATCCTCAACGTTCATCTTGACGCCCGTATCCGCGCAAATGCCTCTGATCACCTTCCCGCCGGGTCCGATGACATCGCGTATCGAATCCACTGGAACGCTTGTGGTGTACATCCTCGGCGCATAAGGGGAAAGTTCTTCTTTCGGCTCGCGAATCGCCTTGGCCATCTCCTCCAGGATATGCAGTCGCCCCTGGCGGGCTTGCCCCAAGGCTTTCTCGAGGATCTCCCGCGTGATCCCGCCGGCCTTGTTGTCCATCTGGAGAGCGGTGATCCCGACTTCCGTCCCCGTGACCTTGAAATCCATGTCACCATAATGATCTTCAAGTCCCTGGATATCGGTCAGGACTTCGACCTTGTCGTCTTCCTTGATCAGTCCCATTGCAACACCCGCCACCGGCCGGGGGATCGGAACTCCTGCATCCATCAAAGCCATGCTCGCTCCGCAGACGGAGGCCATGGAACTGGAGCCGTTCGATTCAAGGATGTCCGACACCACTCTCACGATGTAGGGAAACTGGTCTTCTGCCGGCATGAGACTTCGGACAGCTCTTTCTGCCAGGGCACCGTGCCCGATTTCGCGCCTGCCGGGCCCCCTCATCGGCCGGACCTCGCCTACGGAATAGGGAGGGAAATTATAGTGCAGCATAAACCTTTTCGAGGGTTCGTCGATCTTCAGGCCATCGAGAACCTGCTCGTCTTCGCCCATCATCCCAAGTGTCGTCGTCACCAGAGCCTGGGTTTCTCCGCGGGTAAAGAGAGCGGAACCGTGGGTCCTGGGCAGGACGCCGACCTCGCAGGCAATCGGGCGAACCTGGTCCATCGTCCTGCCGTCGGCACGACGCCGTTCATCCACGGTCATCGAACGCATGGCTTTCTTGACAAACTCCTCAACCACGGCGGCGATGTAGCGGCCTGAATCGGGATGCTCGCCCTCCAGGGCATCCATGGCCTTCTGCCTGACTTGAGAGATCTTCTCGTTCCGGAGGCCCTTCGCATGGACTCCGACAGCTTCGTAAATCTCTCCGTAATAATCTCTTCTGATCACTTCGTCGATCGCTTCGATACGGAGCGGGGCCGGGATCTCGACCTTCGGTTTCCCCGCCTTCTCCCTGGCCTCTAGTTGGAAACGGACCAGCCGCTTGATCTCCTCATGTCCGAATTCAAGCGCGTCGACCATCAGGGATTCCGGCACTTCTCTCGCTCCAGCCTCAACCATCGTGATCCCGCCCATATGCCCTGCGAGAACCAGGTCCAGAGTGCTCTGGACCAGTTGCTCCTCGGTCGGGTTCACGACGAATTGCCCGTCGACGCACCCAACCCTTAAGGCCGCGACCGGGCCATCCCAGGGTATTTCGGAAAGCGTCAGGGCCATAGAGGCGGCATTGATCGCCTGGATGTTGGGAGCATTGACTTGGTCAACGGAGAGAACCGTCGCGACGACATGGACGTCGTTTCGCATGTGTTCCGGGAAAAGAGACCGGATCGAGCGATCGATGATCCTTGCGCTCAGGATCGCCGTTTCGGAAGGGCGTCCCTCGCGCTTGATGAATCCGCCCGGAATTTTGCCTGCAGAGTAGAATCGCTCCTCAAAATCCACCAGAAGAGGGAAAAAATCCAGTCCTTCCCGCGGTTTTTCCGTCATGCAGGCCGTTACGAGCAAAACCGTCTCGCCGTAACTGACCTGAACGGCGCCGCTTGCCTGCTTGGCAAGCCGGCCGGTTTCGAAGGAAAGCGTTCTTCCTCCCACTTCAATTGAAAAAGTTTGAACCATGATCCTTTGAGCCTCCTTGACTCTTCCTATGATTTTTTGTCTTGAAGAGCATATCACACGACGACAAAAAAAAGCGAGGGCGGCCATAGCCGTCCTCGCCCTGCGCAGATCGCCCGAAAATCAGTGCCTGAGACCCAATCGCTGGATGAGAGCCTGGTAGCGGTTGAAATCCCTACCCTTCAGATAGTTCAGGAGCTTTCTCCGCTGCCCGACCATCATGAGAAGACCCCGACGGGAATGGAAATCCTTCTTGTGCGTCTTCAGGTGCTCCGTCAGACTGCGAATCCGATGAGTCAGGATCGCGACTTGAACCTCCGGAGACCCCGTGTCGGCGCCGTGCACCTTGAATTCCTCAATGATTTTCTGCTTCTCTTCACGCTCGATCATTGCGACACCCCGTTTCGTGCAAATCCCGAGCCCCAGAACGGGGTGCGAATCCCCGATCCGAGCGCTGGGTCGAAGGACATTCTATCATCCCGGGAAAGTTTCTGCAAAAAAGATCGTCTCTTCCCCCTCGACAAGCTCTTTTTCATGTGATTTAATAGAATGGAAATCCCGATTTCATTAGAACCGAGAGGGGGATAACCAATGAAACTGCTGATCATTGAAGACAATAAGGAGCTTGTTGAAGTCCTCTCCGAAGGATTCACCGAAAATGGATTTACGGTGGATTTCACCTACGACGGCCAGGATGGGCTGAAAAAGGCCCGATCCGGAGATCACGACTGCATTATCCTTGACCTGATGCTGCCCAAGCTCAGCGGCCTCGACATTATCTCCGCCCTGCGGGAAGAAGGNCAAGAAGGCCCGGTGATCATGCTGACCGCGAGGGATTCGATCGAGGACCGTGTTGTGGGGCTCGACCAGGGAGCCGATGATTACCTCATCAAACCTTTCGACTTCAGGGAACTGCTCGCCCGAGTGAACGCCCTGATCCGCCGGATTACCGAACCCAAGCCTGCAATGCTGCGCTGCGGCCACCTTACGCTCGACCCGCTCGCACGGGAATGCCGCGTAGGGGAAGATACCGTCCCGCTAAGGCGCCGGGAGTTCGATATCCTCGAACTGCTCATGCGGCACGAAAACCAGGTTTTCACCCGTGACAAGATCATCTCCAACGTCTGGCAGGAAGAATATGAAGGGACGAGCAACGTTGTGGATGTCCATGTGAAATATCTGCGTGACAAACTCCGGCCCTTCGGCCTCGATCTCATGGTGGTAACCGTTCGGGGAGTCGGCTACAAGGTGGTCTGCCCGGATCAGGCTTGAAGCGCTGCCGGGAGGAAGGGGTTCCCATGGACGATGTGCGGGCCGGGGATGGCCAATCCACCGATGAAAAGGCGTCAAGCCTTGCCCGCGTCCTGGCCGAATATTTCGAAGAGCTGAATTTCGAGCATCCGGACCCATTGCCGCCCTTACCGGGAAAGATGCAGATTTTTTGCGCCTCGAAACCGCTCTGGCTGCTTCCTCGAAACGGCTGAGGCAGATCGTGGGCGATTTGCGTCGTTACACCTCCAACGTCAGCCACGAACTGGTTAACCCTTTGAGCGTGATCAAAAGCAAGGCCGAAGTCACTCTGATGAAACCCCGATCCACCGAATTCTACGAGAAAAAGCTTTCCGAAATCGTCGAGCATGCGGCCACCATGCGGAGCATGATCGAAGCGCTCCTTGAACTCTCCCGCCTTGACTTGACGGAGAAACCGTTCGACATCGAGCCCGTCGATCTCCAGCAGGTTGCCCACTCCGCTTGCCAGGGGCTGAGCCTCATTTTCAACCGGAGGGGCAGCAGGTGGAAAAAGAAATCCAGCCCGTATTGGTGAAGGGCCGAAGACCTCTGCTTGTCACCCTGGTGAGCAACCTCCTCGACAACGCAAGCAAGTACTCCCCCCGGGGGGAAGACTCGGCATAAGAACCTATCCGGATGCTCCCTCCCAGGAATCGGTCCTCGAGGTTTGGGACACGGGCCCTGGCATGTCCGAAGAAGAGATCCGCCAGTGTTTCGAACTCTTTTGGAGAGCAGACGGATCGAGGCATATGCCTGGGTACGGGATTGGTTTGCCCTTGGTCTACCGGATCGCCCAGATCCATAAAGGGAAGATCGAGATGCGTTCAGGCTCCGGAGAAGGATTGCTGTTTCGGGTTCGTTTCCCCGAGGCCTGAACCTGGTTTGACAAATCAATTGAAGCCCGGAGAGGTTCTCCGGGCTTCTTCATTTCCTTCCCGTCTCCACCTCAGTTGACTTTCAACGCGACAAAGGTGGTACGTCCTTCCCTCCAAACCAGCAGAACCATGTTTTTCCCCTTTACCGCATTCAAAGCCGCTTCCCAGGAACGAACGTCCTTAACCGCTCTGCCGTTTACGCCCTGAATCACATCGCCGGGGCGCAATCCCGCTCTATCTGCAGCCGAGGCCGCCTCGACGCCGAGAACCACGACCCCATGCAAGGCTGGCAGCAGGTCAAACTTTTGGCGGGTTTGCGCATCGTTGTTTCCGACCTGCAACCCCAAGCGTGATCCGATCCCCGGTCGGTTCGTGCCCTTTGAGGCCTGTTGGTCAGGCAATTCTTCCAGTTTTACAGAAAGGGTTGACGTTTTGCCGTCCCTCAGGATTTCCAGTCTGACGGTGTCACCGGCCGCCTGTTTCCTGACCGCGCTGGAGAGCTCGTCCGGGGTCTTGAGGGTTGCATTGCCGATCTTCTTTATGATGTCGCCTCGCTGGAGTCCGGCCTTTTCCGCCGGAGAGTCGGGAACGACGTCGCTGACCAGAGCGCCATCCGAAGATTTCAAGCCAAAGCCTTCGACGATATCCGGCGTCACCGGTTGCATGTAGACTCCCAACCAGGCCCGTTTGACCCGCCCGAACTTGACGAGATCGTTCATGATCTGCTTGGCGACGTTGACCGGTATCGCGAACCCGATCCCCTGGGCATAGGGAACAATGGCCGTGTTGATTCCGATCACCTGGTTATCCAGGTTGATCAACGGTCCTCCGCTGTTTCCCGGGTTGATGGCCGCATCCGTTTGGAAGAAACCGTCAAAATTGAGCCTCTCGAGCCGGATGCTCCGGTTTTTCGCCGAGATGACCCNCACCGTAACGGTGTGTTCAAGACCGAATGGATTTCCGATCGCCACAACCCATTCCCNCACCTCTGTCCGATCCGAATCCCCCATTTTCAGGACCGGAAGATTGGACGCCTTTATCCGGATGACGGCTAGGTCATAGGTCGGGTCTTTTCCCACGATCTCGGCATCAAATTGCCTGCCGTCGGCCAACGTGACGGAAACCGAGTCGGCCCCGTCAACAACGTGATTGTTCGTCAGGATCATCCCGTCTGGGCTGACGATAAAACCTGACCCCTTCCCTTCCATCGGCACGACTCGAGAAAAAAGGTCCATTTGGTCCCCGAAAAACTGCCTGAGGATCGGATCGTTCCCAAAAGGTGAAAAAGATTGCCTCACAAGGGTCTTCGTGTCGATGTTCACAACGGCTGGAGAGGATTTTTTCGCGATCGCGGCAACGGGATTCCCTGTAAAGACGTCTTGCGAAACAGCCGGAGAGACGGGCCTGATCGCCTGCGGCGCCGTGTAGATTATTCCCATGAACAAGAGTGCGATGCCTGCGACCAGACCGATTTTCCTCATTCGTTCCATCGGAGACCACCTCTTTTTCAACTGGTTTTCTTCATTCTACAGAGTCCACGTGAAGTGCGAATCGGTTTTTTTACTGAAAGAGGAGAGGGCCTCCAGTGAGGCCCTCTCCTCTTTCAGGATCAGTTTTTTCGTGAGCGTCCCGTCACCCGCGGCCAGATGACGACACGCCGTTGGGGTTCATCGCCAACCGATCGCGTTTCAACCTCCGGGTGTGCTTTAAGGGCGATATGGACAATTCGCCTCTCCCAGCTCGTCATGGGCTCCATCGTCACCGGACGGTGACGTCGGATCGCCTCTCTGGCGGATGACACGGCAACCCTCTGAAGGTTCTGCTCTCGTCTTTCTCTGTAGCCGTCGCTATCCAGCCGGATGGGTCGAGATGGGCCGTTTTCGCGCGAAACCAGGTTCAGGAGATATTCAAGAGCTTTCAGGGTTTCCCCATATTTCCCGATGATGATGCCGGCATCAAGCCCGGTCAGGTTCAACACCCCTTCTTCGCCGACCTCGATCCCGACATTCATTTCCATCCGATCCAGAATGTCTGAGAGAATGCATTTGGATCTGAGAAGATCAAGGTTTCCCGCAGGGGTCAACTGGACTCGGGTTTTTCTCGAAAAAAGCCCGAGGAACCGTTTCCCTTCCTCCAATACCTGCACGTCCACATCCTCCGGGCGAACGTTCCACATCCGGGCCGCTTCTCCGATGGCATTTTCCAACGAATCCGTTTCAACGATCAGGGACTCGGGAACACTCATCTCCTCTTCCCTTTCCTTCTCAAGGGACATCGGTTTTAATCTCCGTCCCGGGTCGGCTTGTTCTTGAAAAGAACCGGCTTCTTCTCCATTTCCACTTCGGTCGTCTTGACAACACGCCACTGCTGGAAAACGCTCATCAGAGAGGAAACACCCCAGTAAAGCAGGACACCTCCTGGGAGGTTAAGGCAGATAAACGTCAGGAAGACGGGCATGAACCAGTTCATGAAGGCCATCTGCGGGTTGTTGCTCGCAGAAAGCTGCTGCTGGAACCAGGTCAGGAAACCGATTGAGACGAGAAGGAACAGGTTCGGCCCATAGATTCCCACCTTAAGGAGTCCGGCGGNGTTGGAGGCAATCCCCGCCAAAAGAGCCGTAATGCCGGGTGTATGGGCGCTCAGTCCCAACGCTTGTCCCATCGTGGAAAGAACGGATTCCTCAAGCCCCACTCCAAGGAAGGAAACCCCGCCGAACTTGAAGTTGGTCAGAACCCTGAACAGCAGGATCAGGATGGGCAATTGGACGAGGAGGGGCAGGCATCCTGCGGCGGGATTGACCTGGTTTTCCTTGTAAAGCTTCATCGTTTCTTCGTTCAGTTTCTGCTTGTCGTTGCCGAATTTCTCCTGCAGCGCCTTGATTCTGGGCTGGATCTTCTGCATTTTCTGCATGCTGACCAGCTGTTTCTGGTTCAGCGGATGAAGGATGACCCGAACAAGGATCGTGAGCAGAATGATTGCCAGTCCGTAGGAATGCGTCAACCCGTAGAACAGGTTCAGGGTCTTAAGCAGCAGTTCGCCTGCCTGGTTCCATAAGGTACCCAAACGATTCACCGTCCCTCTGGTTCATTTTTTCGTTTTTGTTCGGTTCCGTTCTCTCTTTCCAGGTCAGGCACTGGATCGAATCCTCCGGCGACCATGGACCACACCGAAGAATCCTTCTCGTTCCGAGAAAGAGACCCTTGATAAAACCATACCGTTCGATCGCTTCGAACGTATAGGCGGAACAAGTCGGCAAGAAACGACAATTCGATCCCAGCAGGGGAGAAATAAACCGCTGGTAGAAACGGATCGCCCTAAGGGCCAAAAACGCCGGAACGGATCTTTTCATTTTAGATCAGTCCCGCTCCGCGGAAAAACCTGCGGATACCCGGAACTCAGGAATCCTTCCCTGCCGAGAAGCCTCACCAGTTCCGCGTAGATTTCGTTTGTTCCGGACTCAAGTCCGGCGGACCTCAGCATGGCGACGATCCATATCCCGTCCCTTACCCAGGGACGGCAAACCCGGAAAGCCTCCCGAAGGACCCGTCTGCCTCTGCTCCTGACGACGGAAGATCCTTGACGCTTCCCAACGGCCGCCCCCAGGCGAGGCGCCCCTTCCCCCGTGTCCAGAAACAACAACCGCACCAGCTCTCCTTTGACGCGTCGGCCGGTGCGGAAGACCAGATCAAACTCCCATCCTTTTTTCAGTCTAAAGTTCGCTGGAAACCGGAAAGGATGATCCATCTAGACTGCGAGGCGTTTGCGCCCCTTGCGTCTCCTGTTGCGGATGACGCGGCGTCCCGTCGGGGAGCTGGAACGCACGAGAAAACCCATTGTCCGCTTGCGGCGCGTTTTATGGGGTTGAAAAGTCCGCTTCATTGACGACACCCCCTTGCTGTTGGAAAATCTTAAAAAGATTAAATGGCCTTACCCGGCAGCCTTGATACTATAACACAGCCACGGGAGGCCTATCAAGGAGTCGGGCTCAGCCTGATTCTTCTGATCGGAACTCCAGGGAAATCCTGGAAAATTCTCCAATCCGGCCTACCCAAAGCCCTGCCATCCAGTATGACGACTCTCCCCAAGTCGGTTTTCCTTCTAATCAGCCGGCCGAAAGCCTGCCTCAGGAAAAGCCGGCTCATCGGAAGGGTGCTTCTCGAAAAGGCCTCTCTTCCCTCCAGATCCCGCCTGGCTCGAACCAGCGGATCGTCCGGATGGGGAAAGGGAATCCGGTCAAGAATCACCTGGGTCAACCCCTCTCCCGGGATATCGATCCCTTCCCGGAAGGAGAGGCTGCCGATGAGAACGGAAGTCTCATCCGTTCGAAATGTCTCGAGCAATTCTCCTTTTGGAGCCTCCCCCTGACACAGGAGACGGTAACGTCTTTCCTTCCGCTTCATCCTCCTTGACACGGCATCGACCAACCTTCTCGAACTGCAAAGGACCAGGGNTTCTCCCCCGTTTTCCTCACACAGCTTTTCGATGACGCGGCTGGCCTTTTCATCATACCCACACTCCATGACCCTCAATTCCAGCTCGACAACCCAAATCGACATCTGGGAGGGGAGGTCGAACGGGGAATCTAGGACGAGGCATTCCTGTGGTGAAATTCCTGCCTCGTTTTCCCAGAAATCAAAACTCCCTCCAACTGACAAGGTGGCGGAACTGCAAACGATCGGCACCTCCTGAACGGACAAAAGGGCCTCCCGCACAGATGGGCCCGCCAGGACGGGGGCACTCTGGATTTGGGCGCCGTCCCACCACGTCGCCCAATGAGGGTATCGGGCCACGTCAAGGCACCAGGCAAATTCTTCGAAGGCTTCAACCAGCTGTGCAGCCGTGGCGAGTCCCTCCGCCCAGTCCGGGGCCGTCCCGATTGATGGCGGCTTTTCAACGTCCTNTGGCACGCTGGAGATAAAACGCTCGGCTTCGGCCGTCAAGGATTTTGAGCTGTCTTCGAGGTCGTGGCGGAACTCCGTCAGGGGTTCCTTGAAAAGCCATTGATCCTTCGGAAGCAGGGAAAGTCGGTTGAAGAGACGTTCCACCCCAAGCGCCGCCCTTCCCCACTCGGCCTGCAGGTTTCCCTCGGAAATACGCAGGCAGCGGAACGATTTTTCCAAGTTGTTCAAGTGCCTTGGAGACAGGATCCTCCGAAAACGCTCCGGAGATGCCGAACGGGAAGCCGCGGAACGTGCCGCTTCCGGGATCCGGTGAGCCTCGTCACACAACAGGGCGTCGAAGGGGATCGGGAAGGACCGCTCTCCCCCATCCAGATGCGAAAAGAATAGATGGTAATTGGCCACAATGAGGTGCCAGTCCCGGGCCTCCAGGTAAAGACGCTGAAGGTGACATTCCTCCCGGAAGGGACAGAGCATCCCGAGACAGCCTTCCCGGCTTGCCGCAATCATTCCTAGAACCGGATGCGATTCCGGAAGGTCCAGCTCCGAGAGGTCTCCGGTTTTTGTCTCACGACTCCATTGCAGGACCCCGGCGGATGTCGTCCCTCCGTCACCGAAGGAAAGGAATCCTCCGGAATCAAGTTCGAGGCTGCGCCTGAGGCAAAGATAGTTCCTCCGCCCTTTTAGCGTTCCGTATCGGAAGGGCCCGGGCAAGAGTTCCTGCAAGAACGGAAGGTCTTTGGACACGAGTTGTTCCTGCAGGGCATGACCCGCGGTGAGCAGCATAACGGCCCGGCCTTCTTCCAGTGCCCAGAGGAGAGAAGGGATGAGGAGGGCAAAACTCTTGCCGACCCCGGTCGGGGCTTCCATGGCCAGAATCCCGCCCTTCCCCGAATTGAGCAAGTCCCAAGTTTTTCTTGCCATCTCGGCCTGCTGCGGGCGAAATTCGAATCCCCGCATCCCCGAAAGGTGGCCGGAACGGCCGAAATAGGAATCCATCGGATGGGACATCATTTCGACAGCAGCCATATTCCCAGGCCAAGGGCCGACCCCATGAGTCCACCCCAGATTTCGATCCAGTCGAGGTATTTCCTTGCCAGTGCCTCCAAGTAATTCTCCAGCTGTTCCGGAGTTGCCTCACGCAGAGATCTCTTCGCGAGTTCACCAAGGTCGATCTCTCTCAGCATCCGGATGAGAAGCCGCTCGAAGCTGTCCCGAACCATTCCCATGATCTCGGCGTCCCCCAGGTGGCTTGCGCCGTCCAGGAGCGTGACCAGCTTTCTTTGCGTTTCCCTCAAACCGGCTTCAGTGAGAAGCGCCCTGTTCAGGTTCACCGAAGCCGAACGGATCATCCAATCCGTAATCCGTTCGCTGTTCAGCAGGCCAAGCTTTCCAGCCATACCCAGGATCAGGCTGTCGTGGATAGCCTTTTCTACCTGTGTCCTGACAAACCTGTCGGTCTCTGGCCCCAGCAACAGGCGTTGCAGGGGACCCTCCAAGGCGCTCCCCATCCGTCGAAGGTTTGATCTTCTGAGAAAAAGGCGCCGCATCTCCTTTCGGAATGTCGGACCCAACTTGTCCAGAAGCCTGCCTTCCGATACGGCCCTTTCTAGCGTCTCCTGCGTCAGGAGGCGCTCCCGAAGTTCGCGGGCCAGGGTTTCCAGGATTTTCTCCTGGTTCCGCGTCACCAGGCCGCTTCCGGGAAGAATCCATTCCCAAGGTCCCAGCTTGAGGCACACCTTGTGGAAGATCATCCTGACCGCCAGGACATTGGTCAGGAGTCCGACAATGCCCGATCCCCCCAAAAGCCACAGGAGCCTGCCCAGCCCACTCCCCCGGTTTTCCAGGAAAAAGCCCGTAACGGAGAGAACAATCAGCCCCATCGACACGAGCCCTTTGCCCCACTTGTTGCCCTCCGCCTTTTGCGGATTTTGCATTCGTCCCGCCTCTCTCCCAGGCCAAAACCCGACCGTTATTGTATAATACGGCTTCGTGAGAATCTGAATTTTCGTTCCTTGCCCGGTTGCTCCGGGCATGCTAGAATTTGCTTTGCTTTACGGGAGGAGGTGAACCGCGTGCCCAACAAGAAATCCGCCGAAAAGAGAGTTCGAATCTCAGAAAGAAACCGACTCTACAACCGTTTCTGGAAGAGTCGTTGCAAGACTGCTGCCAAAAAGCTTCTGGAAAGCCTGGAGGGAAAGGATTCCAAGATGATCCAGTCCCGTCTAGACGAAGCCCAGTCTGTCCTGGACAAAGCCGCCGGTAAGGGTGTCCTGCACCCCAACACGGTCGCTCGACGAAAATCCATGCTGACGCAGAAAGCAAAAGACGCAATGAAAGCCGCCGACGCCTAGCCGGCGGCTTTTCTCCTCTTCTCCCTTATCGTCGCGTCGCTTTCGCTGCTCCAAGAAGGCCGAGAATCGCCAGTTCCAGATCAAACCAACCGCTCCGGTTGCCGCTTTTTTCTCCGATGTTGACCCCGCAGAGCTGCTTCATGAATTCCCCCAGCCTTTTCCGCTCATAGTGGCGGGCTGCTTCGGATGCCTGTCTCTCCTGGTAGGGTCGCGCCTTCAATGCTTCTGACGCGGACTTTGCGAGACGCGGGCTGTCGAAAACGGACCGGTAAAAAGCAAGGCGGAATCGGTTGTGAAGCGCAGCCACAACCGGGATCGGTTCACGCCTTTTCAAATGAGGCAGGGCTCCGGCAACCTTCCGGATGTCCGCTTCGCACAATCCGTCAAGGAGGGATAGGAGGGCCTTTTCTCCTTCATCGAAGCAGAGGGCCCGAACCTCCTCGACCCCAATCAGGCCGTCCTTCGACGCAAGAACAAGCTTGGACAGCTCCGAAACGATCTCTTCCGGATCCTCCACAGACTCCACGAGGAGGTTCATCCCCTCGGGCGAAACCCCTATTCCCATCTTTGCAGCCCGGGCCTCCACCCATCTTTGTTTTGCCGCTCCAAAGCGGGGAAGCTCCTCCCCGCGGAGCCATCTGATCCTGGGAAGGACTTCTTTCGGGAAAACGGTTTTTGGGTCATCCGCATAGACAAGCAGAACGTGGGTGGCGGATTCCTGCCCTTCCAGCATGGATTCCAGGCCGGGAGGGAATTTCCCCAGAAGATGGGCTTCCTCTACGAGGACAAGACGCCTGGCCTCAAAAAGACCTCCGCAGTTTTCGCTGGAAAGGAGATCCTTCCACTCCCCGCCTTCTCTTTTGGCCGCAAGAGCGTATCCCTTTTCCAGTTCCTGGCGCGTCGTCTCTGAAACGAGGCGCCGCTGGGAAGTCCCAGCGGCGCTCGCAACCATCAGGTGAGGCACTACCCTTTCACCACCACGTTGACCAACCGGTCGGGAACGGTGATCACCTTCAGGATTTCCTTTCCCTCCAGCCGCTTCCGGACCGCTTCGTCCAGAAGGACTTGTTCCCTGAGTTCTTCCATGGAAAGACCTGCGGGAAGCTCGATCTTCTCCCGGACTTTCCCGTTAACCTGCATCACGATGGTTACCGACTCCGCCTCCAGGCATTCCGCCTCGACTTCCGGCCAAGCCGCCCNCGCGAGGCATTCCCGGTTCCCCAGCATCTCCCAGAGTTCCTCGCAAATGTGCGGCGTGAATGGAGAAAGGCATAGCAGGAGCGTCTCGACGCCTTCCCTGTAAAGGATCCAATCCGCTTCATCTCCCGGAACAAAATCCGATAGGGCGTTGCTCAGTTCCATCAAGCGGGCCACGGCCGTGTTGAATTGCCTCTCCTTCTCGATGTCCCGACCAACGCTCTCTATCGTGGAATGGATGCGGCGCTTGAGGTCACGACGATCCTTGGCGGACAAACCCGCAAGCGGAATCTTGCGGCGGGGTGCCTTTCGCAGGGCTTCCCCTCCCTCTTCCACAAGGCGCCAAACCCTCCTGAGAAAGCGATGTGCACCTTCCACGCCCTTTTCGGACCAGTCCAGGTCCTTGTCCGGCGGGGCGGCAAACAGGATGAACAAACGCGCGGTGTCTGCCCCATACTTGCGGATGATCTCGTCGGGATCGACCACGTTCCCTTTCGATTTCGACATCTTGGATCCGTCCTTGATGACCATGCCTTGGGTCAGAAGGTTCGTGAAGGGTTCCCTGGCTTCAACGTACCCCAGGTCGGACAGGACTTTCGTGAAGAAACGGGCATAGATCAGGTGCAGGCAGGCGTGCTCGATACCGCCGATGTACTGGTCGACCGCCATCCAGTAGTTGACATCCTCTTTGCTGAACGGCCCCTCCTTCGTCCAGGGAGAGGTGAATCTCAGGAAGTACCAGGAGGAGCAGATGAAGGTGTCCATGGTGTCCGTTTCACGTCGTGCCGGCCCACCGCAACAGGGACAGGAGGTATTGACCCATTCCGATGTTTCCGGCAGGGGGCTTTTTCCGCCGGGAAGAACCTGAACGTCGGGCAGCAGGACAGGGAGCTGATCCTCCGGGATTGGGACAATGCCGCATTTTTCGCAATAGACAACCGGAATAGGAGCTCNCCAGTAGCGTTGGCGAGAAATCAGCCAGTCGCGTAGCCGGAAATTGACTTCCCGGATCCCCACGCCGGTCTCTTCCGCCCAGAGCGCCATTCGCGGAATGGCCTCCCGTGTGGAAAGGCCGTTGAAACCAGCAGAATTGCACTGGATCCCATCCTCTTCATAGGCCTGATTCATCGTCTTTGGATCGAGGTCTCCCTCACAGGGCTGGATGACCACCCTTATCGGAATGCCGTACTTGCGTGCGAACTCGAAGTCCCTCTGGTCATGTGCCGGAACTCCCATGATCGCTCCCGTCCCGTACTCTATGAGGATATAGTTGGCAACCCAGATGGGGACTTTCTCCCCCGTCACCGGATTTATCGCGCTAAAGCCGGTATCGACGCCGTTCTTTTCTCCTCCAACCGCAGTCCGTTCGATCTCGCTCTTCTGGGCGGTTTCATGGACGAACCTCCGGATTTCTTCACCGTTCGGGCTCAGGGTCGCAATTTTCTCCACCATCGGGTGCTCGGGGGCTAAAGCCAGGAACGTGACCCCATAAATGGTATCGAAACGTGTCGTGAAGGTTTCCAGACCTTCCTCCAGCCCTTCGACAGGGAAGGTGAGGCGAACTCCTTCTGAGCGGCCGATCCAGTTGCGCTGCATGAGCTTGACCTTTTCAGGCCAGCCCGGGAGGCTGTCGAGAGAGTCTAGGAGTTCCTGGGCGTAGCGCGTGATATTGAGGAACCATTGTTCCAGTTTCCTTTTCGTCACGACGCTCCCGCATCTCCAGCAATGCCCGCCGTCGATCACCTGCTCATTTGCGAGAACGGTTTGGCAGCTTTCGCACCAGTTGACCGGAGCATGTTTTCTGTAGGCGAGTCCGTTTTTCAGGAAGAGGAGGAAAATCCACTGCGTCCAACGGTAGTAGTCCGGTGAACAGGTTTCCACGCGCCTGCGCCAGTCGTAGCTGCATCCCATCGACTTGAGCTGCTCGGTCATGTGTTCGATGTTGTCCCACGTCCATTTCTTCGGATGGACCCCGTACTTCAGCGCGGCATTCTCCGCAGGAAGGCCGAAGGCATCGAAACCCATGGGGTGCAGGACATTCCACCCCTTCATCCAGAGGAAGCGGCTGAAAAGATCGCCGATCGAATAGTTCCGCAAGTGCCCCATATGGAGCGCTCCGCTGGGGTAGGGAAACATTTCCAGACAATAGAATTTGGGTTTCGCCGGGTCGCTTTCAACCTGGAAAACCTTCTTTTCCTCCCAATGCTGCTGCCACTTTTTTTCCACTCGCTCGAAATCGTATGGCATAAGGGCCTCTCCCTTCCCGATCATCCCATCCGGAGCCTGATGTTGGATTATTATAACCACCTTGACAGCCCTTAGCAAAACACTCGGCAAAAAAGAGCAGGCCCTGCAGGGCCTGCTCTTTTTTGCCGCTTCGATGATTCAGCTCTCCTTCTGCCGATCCGGGTTCGTCCGGTCCAGGAAGGCCTTGATGATCTCGAAGGGAAACGGGAAAAGGGTCATCGCGTTTTTCTCGCTCGCGATCTCTCTCATGGTTTGCAGATACCTCAGCTGAAGGGTGACAGGGCTGACCGACATGATACGGGCGGCTTCGCTCAGCCGTTCCGCTGCCTGGGCCTCTCCTTCGGCGCTGATGATCTTGGCCCTTCGCTCCCTCTCCGCTTCAGCCTGGCGCGCCATGGCGCGCTTCATCCCCTCCGGAAGTTCCAGTTCCTTCACTTCGACCGCGCTCACCTTGATTCCCCATGGATCCGTCTTTTCGTCGATGATTTTCTGCAACTCCAGGTTGATCTTGTCTCTCTCGCTCAGGACCTCGTCCAGCTCGGCCCGCCCGATCACCGACCGAAGCGTCGTCTGGGAAAGCTGGCTCGTCGCCATAATGTAGTTTTCGACTTCAACCACGGAGCGGTTCGGGTCCATGACCCTGAAATAGACAACCGCGTTCACTTTGATCGGGACGTTGTCCTTTGTGATCACTTCCTGGACCGGAACATCCAGCGTGACGACCCGCAAGTCCGCACGCACCATCCTGTCCACAAAGGGAACGATGATCACCAACCCGGGTCCCTTTGATCCGACAAGCCTTCCCAGACGGAAAACGACACCCCTCTGGTACTCCGGGATGATCTTGACGGCCGAAGTCAAAAGAACCACAACGATCAAAATCACCCCAAGCGTGCTTCCCGCACTAAAAATGAACTCGACAAGATTTCCGATCATCCACGATCCTCCCCCTTNCAGACCCATCGTTTCCTTTTTCTTCGCCCTAACCTTGAGCAAGAGTCCCTCCGCGTGGACGACCGAAATCGTCGTTCCCTTGGGAATCAGGAGCCCATCTTCCGAGACCGCCCTCCAGATTTCCCCGTGGCAACTCACAAAACCGGAAGGAGCAAGATCTTCGACGACCACTCCCTCACCCGAGGCCATCCCCTCATTCCCGGAAGTCACCTTCTTCCTGGTGGAACGCCAGACGGCTCCGGCCGCGAAAAGGAAGAAGATCCCCAAGGTCAGGACCATCCCCGTCATAAACCCCACGGAAACGTTCAAGAGCTCACCTCCCGGCGCCCGGAAAATGACCAACGAACCCACCACGAGCGAAGCCAGACCAAAAAGACTTAAGATCCCGATCCCGCCGACCATGAGGTCAAGAACGAGAACAAGGATTCCCGCAACAAGAAGAATCACGCCCGCCCAGTTGAAAGGCAACATCCTCAACCCGTAGGCCCCGATGAGCGCCATCACCGCTCCGGCCGTACCCATCACGAAGCCGCCTGGGGTAAGGACCTCGAAGACAATCGCCAGGATGCCGAGCGTGAGCATCATGTAGGCCACATCCGGGCGAGAGATGAAATGGAGGGCCCTCAAGCGCGGGCTCATTTCAAACCGACGAACTTCAAAGCCTCTCAGGTTCAGGGTCACCTTGTCGCTCCCGACCCTGAAGGAGCGCCCGTCCGCCCATTTGATCAAAGACGGCAGATCCGGGGCAATCGTATCGATCACTTTCCTGTCCGCGGCTTCTCTTGCGGTCAGCGAAACGCTCTCCAGCACCATCGCCGCCGCCGCATTCGCGTTTCGCCCCCTCTCCTCCGCCAGGGAACGGATCTGCGCAGCCAGGTCATTCGTGATCTTCCGGCTCAGTTCCTTGTCGGGGACATCCTGTCCGGAAGCCGTTACCGGATGAGCGGCGCCGATATTCGTCCCGGGAGCCATGGCGGCGATATGGGCAGCCATGACCAGAAACGCCCCGGCCGAAGCGGCACGCGCACCGGGCGGGCCCACCCAAACCGCGACGGGCAGGGGCGCGGAGAGGATTTTCTGCGACATCCCCCGCATGGAAGTCACCAGGCCACCCGGCGTATCGATGCTGATGACCATCAAAGCGGCCTTTTCCTTCTCCGCAAAGGCAAACGCCTCGTCCAGGAAATTCTCGAGGGGAACTCCCACGACTCCTTCCATGGGAACGGCAACCACCACCGCTCCTTCACCGGCCGAGAGGGCCGGCCCGATCGCAAAGAGAAGAAGGGAAAAGAGGAGGGCACCACCAAACAGGGTTTCCTTGCGCGCTCTTTTCATCCCCCGGTCAACTCCTTCAAGGCCTCGCTTAGCCGCCCCACCCTGATGATCCTTAGTCCCGAAGGGCCTTCCTGATCCTGAAAGCGGCTCATGACGACCGTGGTAAAACCGAGCCGTGCCGCTTCCTTCAGACGCGACATCGAGCGCGGCACGGGCCGGACTTCGCCCCCGAGCCCCACCTCTCCGATAAAGACAAAATTCCGATCCAGGGNTCGGTCGGTCAAGGCGGATGCCAGGGACACGCAGACGGCAAGATCTGCTGCGGGGTCCTCGATGCTGAGGCCCCCAACGACGTTCATGAAAACATCCATGGACCTTGACCCCATTCCCCCCCTTCTCTCCAGGACTGCCAGGAGAAGACCCATCCGACTGACGGCCACTCCCCGGGCGGTCCTCTTCGGATAAGGGAAAGGCGTCGCGCATGCCAGGGACTGGATTTCCGCCACCAGCGGCCTTGATCCCTCGAGGACCACCGTCATCGCGGTTCCCGGTATGGGGGAGGTCGCTTCATTCCAATAGAGACGGCTGGGATCCGGAATCCCTTCGAGTCCGCTCTCCGCCATCTCGAAAACACCCAGTTCGTCCGTGCTGCCGTACCGGTTTTTCACCCCCCTGACGTGCCTGTAGGGGGATGTCTTGTCTCCCGAAAAGTGAAGGACCACGTCGACCATATGCTCGAGAAGTTTCGGCCCGGCGATCTGCCCGTCCTTCGTGATGTGACCGACGAGCACGGTCGCACAACCGCACCTCTTGGCCTCCTCCGAAATCTCCTGGGCAACGGCCCGCACCTGGCCCGGGGTTCCGGGCCATCCGGGGACATCGTCGTGCCGCATGGCCTGAACGCTGTCAAAAACGGCAAAATCAAAATTCGGAAGCATAGGGAGGATTCCCTTCAGATCCTCCTGGCAGACAAGCGAAAAACCCGCGCTCGACGCTCCCAGGCGATGCCCCCGGAGGGCAACCTGGGAAGAGGATTCTTCGCCCGAGACATACAGGACGCGGCTGCCCGCAGCGGACATCGAGGCGCACGCCTGCAACAGGAGGGTCGATTTGCCGACCCCGGGTTCTCCCGCCAGCAAAGCCACGCTTCCGGTTACCCAGCCTCCTCCGAGAACACGGTCAAGTTCCTCGATCCCCGACGGGATCCGCCGGGGAGGAGTGACGTCGGACAGGCTGCACACGATGGGCCCCCTCTTCCCGGAAGCCCCGGAACCGGCAGATCCGGTGATCTCCTCCACAAGGGTCCCCCATCCCCCACAGGACGGACACTTTCCCGACCAGGAACGGGCAACAAATCCGCATTCCGAGCAGCGGAATCTCTTTTCGACAAGCTTGGCCATTTTCTTTCCCCTTTGGCAACAACCGGGACTTCTACAATTTAATACGATAGATTTTAACAACTGGCATTCGGTTTGTCGACGATCCTTTCCCCGACCGGTTTTGCTGCAGAATGTCCCCCTCTCCGGCAACAAGTCCTTTACAGGGATTTGTGTGCCGTGATATGATGCAGACCGCGCCAATACTTATCACATTATTATACTAAATTGATAAAGGAGCATCCGCCATGATCAACCTCAAGGCACCCGCACCAGCCGATCGCGAGTCCGTCGAGCTCTCCGTTTCCGAGCGGGTCCGTTCGATCCTGGACCGGGTCTTCCGGGATGGGGAACGGGCCTTGTCTGAACTCAACCACCAACTTGACGATTACGAGGGCCCGATCCTGATCCGTGAAAAGGCTCTGAACGCCGCGATGGCACAGATGGACCCATCACTGCGGCAGGCTGTGGAAATCGCGATCGACCATGTCCGCTCCTTTCACAAGGCTCAAAAGGCTCTCTTCATGGACCGGGAATGGGAAATCTCCCCGGGCGTCAAGGCGGGAATGCGATTCCTCCCGGTCCGCAGCGCCGGGGTCTATGTTCCCGGCGGGCGTTACCCCCTGGTCAGCACGGCGGTGATGGGGGTTATCCCGGCTCAGGAAGCCGGGGTCTCCCGGATCGTGGTTTTTTCCCCCCCNAGAGGCAGTTGCGGAATCTCCAGACCGATCCTTGCCACTCTCGCCCTTCTCGGAGTTCAGGAAGTGCTTGCCGTCGGAGGTGCCCAGGGGATCGGCGCGCTTGTCCGGGGCCTCCCGGGGATCCCTCCCGTCGACCTTCTTGTGGGACCCGGGAACGCCTACGTCACCGAAGCGAAAAGGCAGGTGTTCGGAAGGGTGGGCATCGACAGTCTGGCCGGCCCGAGCGAAGTATTCATCATCGCCGACCATACCGCCGACCCGGCGGTTTTGGCTGCCGACCTGCTCGCCCAGGCCGAACACGACCCCGAAGCCAGGGTGTCTCTTTATTGCCTTGAGGAAACGCTTGCCTACCAGACCCTGACCCAGGTGGATCACCTCATGGCCATCCTGCCGACAGGCAAGACGGCAAGGATGGCCTGGTCTGCATCCGGAACCGTCACGGTCTGCACTCTTGAAGAGGCGGTCAACGCCGCCAACAGGACCGCCCCCGAGCACCTCGAACTGGCCGTTGAGAACCCCAGGGAGGTCCTCGGGCGCTGTACCGCCTATGGCGCCGCTTTTTTGGGGCACCATTCGGCCGAAGCATTCGGAGACTATATCGCCGGGACCAACCACGTCCTCCCGACGGAGGGGCGCGCCCGCTATTCCGGTGGGCTGTGGGTCGGAACCTTTATGCGACCTCTGACTCACCTGGAAATGTCGAAGGATGCCGCCGCGGCTCTCTCGAAACCCGGGGAATGCATGGCTCTGGCCGAAGGGCTGCACGCCCATGCGCTGGCTATGAGATTGAGGGGGGAAGGAAACCGTTGAGCCGTCAACCCAAGGGAACCCGGACCCTCGGGGGGAATGAGGGAGAGCGGGTCGAACGCTGCAGGAAGGTTTTTTTCGAAACCTTTTCAGCCTACGGCTACGTGCCTTTTTTCGCTCCCGGCCTGCAGCTTCTGGAATCCGCATGGGACAAGTTTCCCCCCAGGTTCCGCAAACGCCTGATAACCGTTTACTCTCCCTCAAGCGAAGCCTGTTGCCTGCGTGCGGACATGACCCTGGCCGCCGTTTCCTACCTGTCTTCCCACTATTCCCCCCAGGAGCGCCCGTTGAGGCTTTGCTACGCTGGCCCCCTATACAGGGCGCCCATCCCTCCGGAGACGGATTTCGAGAGGATGCAGTTCGGAGCCGAACTCCTTGGCTGGGAAGGAGAAGGAGCGGATGTCGAAATCACCGCCCTTCTGCTGAGGTCACTGAGACAACTCGGGATACACTCCCCCGTCGTCGTACTGGGGCACGCAGGTTTTCTCAGAGAATGCCTCGGAAAGCTCGACCGATCCGTCTCGATTCCCCTGATGCAGGCTCTCCTGGAGCGCCGATACGAAGCCTACTTCGCTTCCCTTGCCGATTTCCACCTGCAGAAGGAGATGGAAACCCGGCTTGCGAGCATCCCCCGCCTGCGGGGAAACGCGGCGTCTATTTTGGCGAAAGCGAAAGACCTCTTTGGGGAAACCTCCCCTCTGAAGGACCTTTCCCTGATCGTCGAAGCGCTGGGAGAACTGGGGCTGGGCGAAAACCTCAGGCTTGACCTCGCGCTGGCGAGGGAATTGGAGTATTACAGCGGTCCTGTTTTCGAGATCTTTTCCGGGAACGCTGGAGTCAGCCTGGGTGGCGGCGGACGGTATGACGGGCTGCTTGAACAATACGGGATCGTCGGACAGGCGCTTGGGTTCGGACTGGACCTGAGAGCGGTGGCTTCACTTTCCCGTTTCGAGGGCTCGATGCCTGCCGTCGCCTGGTGCGGAGGATTGTCACCCAGGGTTGCGCTTGAGCGGGCGGACGATTTCATCGCATCAGGCTACCGAGTCGAGTTGAGCTGGCAGGAAAAGCGTGAGGCGGCAATCCAGCTTGCCCGGACAAGGGGGTACGACTGGTGGATAGACCTGGCCGGCTGCACCGCCTATCGGCTCGAAACGACCGGAAAGGAGCGGGATTGATGTTCACGCTTTGCCTGCCCACGGGCCGCGTCCTGGACGAAGCGGTGGAAGTGCTCCAGGAACTTGATATCCCCACGACCAAGCTGAAGGAAAGAGGCCGGTCCCTAGTTGTCCAGGAAGAGGGATTCCGTTTCCTGCTGGCGAAACCCATGGACGTTCCCGTTTATGTCCATTACGGGATCGCCGACATGGCTCTTGCGGGTTCCGACGTGATCTGGGAAACGGGGGCCTCCCTCGTGGAACTTGTCGACACCGGGCGGGGATCATGCCGGATCGTCCTGGCTGGTCCCAGGAAGATCGCGAACCGATTTCTCGGCCATGAAAGCCAGGTCATGGGGCTCCGGGTCGCGACGAAATATCCGCGGATCGCCGAGGAATATTTTGCGGACAGGGGAATCCAGGTGGAATTCGTCCACCTCCACGGATCGATCGAAATGGCCCCGCGGCTTGGCCTGAGCGATTGCATCGTCGATATCGTCCAGACCGGTTCGACACTGAAGGCGAACGCGCTTTCCGTCATTGCCGAGATCGCGCCGGTCAGTCTGAAGTTCGTCTCGAGCCGCAAGAGCCTCCAGCTGGCCTGGGATGCCATAGAGGAAATCATTGGGAAATTCTCCACTTCTTCCAAGAAGGCAGGCGAGAAAAATGGCGAAGCGATATGAGAGACGCTCAAGTGAAACGGCAATCGAATTCGAATTCCTGCCCCAAGGGGAAAAGAACCGCGTGGAAAGCCCCTGCGGTTTTTTGAACCACATGATCGATCTCTTTCTTCACCATGCGGGCATCCCCGGCAGGCTGTCGGCGACGGGCGATGTGGAGGTCGACGCCCATCACCTCACCGAAGACGTCGGAATATTGATGGGAGCGGCATTCCTAGATCTTTTCCGCAGGGGACCCTGTGAACGCTACGGCTCGATCGCCCTCCCCATGGACGGGACTCTCGTCCTGGTCGCACTGGATATCAGCGGCCGTGGCGGATTGACCTGGAATGCAGATTTCCCGACCTCCCGCTGCGGTGAATTCGACACCGAACTGGTCAAGGAGTTCTGGACGGCATTTTCAAGGGAAGCCCGGCTGACTCTCCATCTCCATGCCTTGGCGGTCGACAACTCCCACCACCTTTCCGAAGCCGCCTTCAAGGGCATCGGCAGGGCATTGAAGGCCGCCCTGGCCCCTGCATGCGGAGAAACCAGCACGAAGGGGCTGTGGGTATGATCGGGATCATCGATTACGGGGCGGGAAACCTGGGAAACGCCTTGAGAGCCTTAAGGCACCTCGGTTACAAGGCGGATTTGCTGACAAGCCCAGAGGACCTGAAAAACAGGCCGTCCCTTCTCATTCTTCCGGGGGTGGGCGCCTTCCCTCCGGCAATGGAAGAGCTCTCGAAACGCGGCTGGCCGCAGGTCCTTCAGGAATGGGAGTCCGAAGGCAAGCCGCTTTTGGGAATTTGTCTGGGAATGCAGCTCCTTTACCGGGCAAGCCGGGAAGACGGACTGACGGAAGGGATGGGGTTCCTGCCGGGGGAAGTCGTACCGCTGGCCGGCTTGAGGAAATCGCCGCACATGGGTTGGAACCGCGTACGCTGGACCAGGGACCTGCCCGGCGTCACAAGTCTCTTTCCCGGGGGCTGNGACGCCTATTTCGTCCACGGTTACGCCGCTCCCGTCAACGAAGTCACGCTTGCGGAAACCGAAGTCGACGGCAAATGCTTCAGTGCCGTTTCAGTAAGAGGGCGCACCGCAGGTTTCCAATTCCACCCCGAAAGAAGCGGAATGGAAGGACTGCGGCTCCTTGGAACTTTCATCCGTNNTTCCTTTCCGGAGAAACCGNNCATGAAGATCTGGCCCGCGATCGACCTTTACGAAGGCAAGGTTGTCCGCCTGAGGAAAGGAGAGTTTACCGCGAAGACCGAATACGCCCGGGATCCCCTGGATGTTGCCCGTGCGTTTCTTTCCGAGGGATGCTTCCGGCTCCATGTTGTCGATCTTGAGGGGGCCAGGGTTGGAGAACCCTGCCACGCGGGACTCCTGCCCCGGTTGTCCGCGCTCGGTCTCACGATTCGCTACGGAGGGGGACTGCGCTCCGCTGCTTCCATCGAAAGGGTGCTTTCGCTGGGAGCCTCTTTTGCGATGGTGAGCAGCCTTCTTCTTGCCGCACCGGAAAAGCCGTTTGAGCTTTTCGACCGGTTCGGCGAAAGGATCATCCCGGCTGTCGACGTCAGGGCAGGACGAGTGGCCATCCGTGGATGGGCGGAAGAGGCCGAGGGGTCTCCCCTGGAAGCCCTGAGAAACCTTTTCGAAGCCGGATATCGACGATGTCTCGTCACGGCGGTCGAGCGGGACGGAACCGGGATGGGACCGGATCTGGACCTTTACGCGAAACTGACGGCAGCCTTCCCTGGGATGGAATTCACTGCAGCCGGAGGCATTTCCAGCCTGGAGGATCTTAAGGCCCTCGAAGATGCGGGCGTGTCGGACGCCGTTATCGGGAAGGCCCTTTACGAGGGGGCCCTGACGCTCGGCCGGGCCCTGGAGGTGGAAAAACCNATGCTGATGAAGAGGATCATTCCTTGCCTTGACATCAAGGGAGGACGCGTCGTGAAGGGAATCCGGTTCCTGAACCTGAGGGATGCGGGCGACCCGGCTGAGCTTGCGGCAGCTTACATGAGAGAAGGCGCGGACGAAATCGTCTTCCTGGATATCTCGGCATCCGCAGAAAGACGCCGGACCCTGTCGGACTGGGTCCGTTCCGTGGCAGATCAGCTTTTCATCCCGTTCACCGTGGGAGGCGGCATTTCGGAAGCCGGCCAGGCAAGGGAAATCGTCGCCCTGGGGGCCGACAAGATTTCACTCAACACCGCGGCTGTCCGAAATCCTGATCTCATAAGGGATTGCGCGCGGACCCTCGGCCGACAGGCCGTCGTTCTGGCCATCGACGCGAAAAGAAACGCCGAAGGCCGATGGGATGTCCTGATCGAGGGAGGCCGGACTCCGACCGGGCTCGACGTTGTGGAATGGGCCCGCGAAGGGGTCAGGCTCGGATGCGGAGAGATTCTCCTGACCAGCATGGATCGGGACGGAACGAACCAGGGGTACGACCTCGACCTGATCCGAGCGGTATCGGAAGCGGCCCCGGTTCCCCTCGTCGCTTCNGGGGGAGCGGGGTCCTCCGAGGACATGCGACTCGCCTTCGCCGCAGGAGCCGACGCGGCCCTGGCTGCTTCGATCTTTCACTACGGCATCCTCGGAATTGGGCAGGTCAAATCCGACCTTGCGAATGCCGGGATTCCGATCCGCATTGAAGACAAGGAGGAAAAATCAAGATGAATCCCCTGGACGGGGTCCGTTTCGACTCGAGCGGTTTGGTGCCGGTTGTCGCGCAAGATGCCGAATCGGGAGAAGTCCTGATGGTTGCCTGGGCCAACAGCGAAGCGCTTGAGGAAACGAAACGGACGGGTGATCTGACGTTTTTCAGCCGCTCCCGGAATCGGCTCTGGAAGAAAGGAGAAACGAGCGGCAACACGATGCGAGTCGTGGAGATGAAGATCGATTGCGACGGGGACACCCTGCTCGCCCTTGTCGAACCCGCGGGCCCGGCCTGCCATACCGGAGAAAGGACCTGCTTCTTCCGCTCTCTCTGGGGCGAGGGCGGAACGGATTGCACCTTCTGGGACAACTCTGGAGATCTCTTTTGCGGAGGCGCCATGCGCCCGTTGATGAGAGCTATACGGCCCGATTGCTCGCTGAAGGCCCTTCGCGCATCGCTCAGAAGATTGGCGAAGAGGGGGTTGAAACCGCCCTTGCTGTCGCTCTTCGGGATCGGGATTCGGCTCGTTACGAGGCGGCGGACCTTCTGTATCATCTGCTGGTGGCCCTGATCTTTCTTGACCTGAAACCGGTTGATGTCCTCCGCGAGTTGCGAACGCGCCACCGGAAGCCGGCCCAGTGAAGGTTACCGGAATTGCCATAGGCCAATGAAGCTCCATAAGTCCCTCGCCTTTTCCAGCAGAGCGAAGCCCCGCTGTTCCAGCAAATCGGAGAAGGCTTGAAAACCGGTCGGGTAAACCTCGGCGAAAAACAGGTTTTCCATCCCTGCAACGACTCGGCCCAATGCTCTGTCGAGGTCGACCTCGTTCACCAGAAGGCGTCCACCCGGCTTTAAAATCCTGGCGATTTCGCTCAGAAGAAGATCCTGTTCCCGGATGTGGTGGTAAACGTCGGACAGGACCACCGCATCGAAAAAACGGCCCGGGTATCCTGTTTCCGTCGCGTTTCCAAGCCGCGAAAGGATTTTTCCAGCAGGAACCTGCTCGATCATGAGCGGGCTTTCGTCTAGCAGGTGGACCGCTTTGCAGCGGTCCACGATCCGACGGGAAAAAAGCCCCGTGCCCCCGCCCAGATCGAGGATCACCTCTTCGGAAGAACAGGCCAGAAGCTCCGCCATCAGGTCAAACCTGCGGGACATGAATCGGCCTATCCAGCGATCGTAATGCGGTGCGATCCGATCAAACGTCCTCCCCATTCCGGGCCCCCCTTCGCCCATTTCCCTGCAAGCGACCGTGCCGCTTCTCCCTGATATGATATCCTCATGATTTACTCTGAGCACTTGCCCGTCACCAATGCGGATGGAGTCGAAGAATTCCTTCGCCGCTTCGAAAGAAACGGCATGATGGTCATCCCCACGGATACCGGGAGGTCAGCTCTCGTTCTCGCCCTCCGGACACTCGTCCGAAAAGGCTGTTCGGGTACGGCCTGGATACCGGCCTATGCGTGCCCTTCCCTTCCTCCCGTCTTCAGGAACGAAGGAATGCGCCTCCACCGGTACGGAACCGCCTCCGATTTCCGGCCGATATTCCCAAACCCCGGACCCGCGAAGGAAGACATTGTGTTCGTCATCCACTATTTCGGATTCTCAAACCATCGGGTCCTGGGGTGGATTCGCTCGATCCCCCCTGAAAGACGCCCATTCCTGATCGAAGACTGCGCCGGGTCTTCGCTGACTGAAAGCATCGGATTCGACGCGGATTTTTCCTTTTTCAGCTTCAGGAAATTCTTCGAAGTCGCCGACGGAGCGGCCCTCGTTTCCCGTTTCCCGGTTCAGCCCGAATTGAACCCCGCGGATTCGCGCCTCGCGGAAAAGCGGGATAACGCTTTTGGATTCATGCGGGCCGGGGCGTTTGAGACGGGGCTTTGCAGTCTGAAAGACGCTGAAGCGGAACTGGACAGGGCGCTTCCTCTCTTACCCCGCAGCCCTTCTTTTAAATCCTGGGAAGAGCTGAAAAAAATGCCTTTCCGCTCGGAAGCGCTTCACCGAAGGGAGGCGGGAAGGCTCCTGCTTGAGAGCATCACCGCATCCTTTTCCCTGAACCGCCGGATCCAGCCCCTGCTCTCCTCCATCCCGGATGACGCCGCTCCCCTTGTCCTTCCCGTGGCAGTCCGGACGAACCGGGACCATCTGTCAGCCCTTTTTTGGGAAAAAGGCTTGAATTGCCCCTCTCTTTGGGATCTGAACCCCTCACTCCGCTTCTCATTTCCCTCTGACTACGACCTTGGACGCCGTACACTGGGCCTTCCCTTGCCCCGCAGGGAAGAAATGAACGAACTGAACGTGATCCTTGATTGTCTGAAGATTTTTTCTACTTGATCTGCTCCTTTTCATGCTTGCCCCCTGGCGATCCTTTATTTATAATCATTATAATCTAAGAAGAGGAGATGATCAGGATGGACCAGACCCATGACAATTTGAAGGAAGCTTTTGCGGGCGAGTCGATGGCAAACCGCAAGTATCTCGCCTTCGCGCGGCAGGCCGACGCGGAAGGGTACCCCCAGGTCGCGAAGCTTTTCAGGGCGGCCGCGGAAGCGGAAACGATCCATGCAACGGACCATCTCAAGGCACTGGGAATGATCCGCTCCACGGAAGAAAACCTTAAAGCCGCCGTTGAGGGCGAAACCTACGAGTCCACGAAGATGTACCCCGATTTCATCGCCACGGCCAAAGAAGAAAATGCGGAAGCCATTGCGAAGAAGCTGACCCTGGTGGGCAAAGCGGAAGCGGTCCACGCCGGCCTGTACGAGAAAGCCCTGAAAAATCTCGGCGACGGAAAGACGACGGACCTTTTCCTTTGTACCGTCTGCGGGCACATTGCAGAAGGAGAAGCGCCCGATGCCTGCCCCATCTGCGGAGCCAGGAAACAGGCATACCGAAGGATCGACTAGTCCGAGATCAACGAAGCGCGGCCCGATTCCCTGGGCCGCGCTTCGTTGATTTCAGGCGCCGGGCCTAGAGGACCCGCAGGCCAAAACGGTCGGACAGGCGCTCAAGGAGAGCGATACCGGCTATCGAGTTCCCCTGGCGGTCAAGCGCGGGTCCGCAAACCGCAATTCCCATCGACTTCGGGATGGCGGCGACGATTCCCCCTCCGACCCCGCTTTTCGCCGGAAGGCCCACCCGCACGGCAAATGCGCCGGAACCGTCATAGAGTCCGCAAGTGGCCATCAAAGCTCGCACGGTTCGGCAAATTTTCGCTGGGAGGACCTCTTCACCCGTCTTGGGATTTTTCCCGTCCATGGCAATCGTCGCCGCAAGGACGGCAAGATCCGAAACGGTGACCTCAAGACTGCACTGCCTGAAATAGACATCCAGGACCGTCTCGACATCCGTTTCGATCGTCCCGACGCTCTTCAGGAAGTACGCCAGGGAGCGGTTCCGGTCCCCGGTTCGTTTTTCGGAAAGGTACACTGCCTTGTTTTCCCTAATTTCCGGGTTGCCCGCCAGGCGGCGAGCCATGTCCCGAACCGCTCGGAAAGCGTTTTCGGGGTCGGTGTAGGGAAGCAGGGAATCGATGACAATCCCACCCGCGTTGATGAGAGGATTTTGCGGCACATGGGGACGGATCATCTCCAGCCGCATGACCGAGTTGAAAGGATCGGCCGTCGGGTCCATTCCAACCTTGCTGAATACCTTCTCCTCGCCGAGCTCCAACAAGGCAAGGGAAAGCGACACGATCTTCGAGATGGACTGCATCGTGAACCGGACATCGCGGTCCCCTCCGGAAACAAGCGAACCTCCCGCATCCATCGCGGCAATCGCAAGAACGCAGGGATTTCCTCCGGCCAGTTCGGGGATGTACGTCGCGACCTTTCCGTCGGCGCCCAGGGGCCTCGTCTCGACGACAAGCCGCTCCAAGTCCGCTTCCTCGAAGCTCCTGGAAATCATTCTGCGCGTCCCCCTCTTCCAGAGATGACGATACGTTTGACACCCTTTCGGGCAAACCAATCCCTCAGACGCTCGGCAAGGTCCCCCTGGAGCAGGATGGAAGTCCCGTCCACCCAGGCACCGCATCCCATTTCCCTTCGGAGCTCGCGGGCGAGGCTGCCTATTTCCCCGAGGCTGAAAGGCAATCCCTCCACCCGGGTCGCCTGCTTGCCCCCATGTCCTTTTTTTTCGAATTGCAGCACGAGGCGTCCGACCCGTGAAAAATCCGGCCCACCCAAGGGCTCCTCTTTCGAAACGCCACCCTCTGTCGGTTTCGTTTCTTCCCTTTCGACCGGGAGAAGCCCATGAGACCTCAGAAGATCCCCCAGCAAGGGGCGCTCGGCCGGACCGTCCTGCAGATCGATGTGAATTTTCCGTTTTTTCCCCATGACGATATCTTAACATCCTCCGGGAGGGGTGCGCGGGAAACCCGGGGCCGGATTCGGTCACAACCGTCAGGAAGACCCCGCCTTGCCCGAATGGGTCCGGCACCTGCCCCCTACCGGGAGGGATTTGCCTGTTTCACTTTTTTCCATTATGCTTCTTCGGGTGTTTTAATGAAATTGAAGGCAAAGCGAGGGGAAAAGACTTGAAGGGAATCCGCCTCCGAACAAAGGCTTTCACGCTCGTGGAGATCCTGATCGTCCTGCTTCTCGTCGGAATCCTGGCCGGTGCAATGATGCTCGTTTCCTTCTCGGCAACAAGCAAGGCGGAAGCCACCCGAATCATCGAGGACATGAGGTCGATGAAGAGCGCGGCCACCCTCTATTTTGCAGATTACGGAACCTGGCCCATCTGGATGAAGAATGGAACAGCCATCATGGATGTCAATGGGCATGCGAATCCCGAGAAGTACATGGAAAAAAATCCCCTGGCCCCGGATCACTGGATAGGTGTCGCCGGCGTTTCCGGAGACAGCGGACAGGCAACCGTCATTTTCATTTCAACTTCCGTCAGCCAAACAACACTGGAAAGACTTCAATCTCTGGGCACAGCTTATTCGCTTTACGGGATGAAAGTCATGGGGCCGGTGAGCTCGATACCGGACAATCCCGAGCCCTTCGACGCCGCGGTCCACAATGCCGCTCTCTGGTTTATCAGAAAGCCCAATTGACCGTTCTAGCGTTTTTGGTCCGGTTCCTCGACGAATTCCTCTTCGCTGAGCAACTGGTCGTGACTTGCGTCCCCGGCTAAAAACAGAGGGCAGGCATAACGAAACGTCCCGTCATCGGGAAAGGCCTCCACAAGCGTCATCTTCCTGCCGCACCAGCATTGAAGGGTCGTTTCCGGCGCGCTGAGCTCCTCATGGTTTTTTTCTTCCATCCCGGCCACCCCCATGCTTTATTTTATCACCTAATCGCATTATCCCAAGTCGAGGGGTTGTATCAACTAACCCCAGGGATCCAGAATCCCTCGCCCCCCCTCACCCCGAAACGCCAGGAGCAACTCGGAAAAATCCAGCTCCTCCAAACAGAAAACCGTGGTGCAGCGCGTTTCCATCTGGTCCAGCCCGTGCGCGTCCGAATTCCGCACCAGCGGAAACCCCGGATTGCTCCGGCAAAAAGACGCCGCCGCCTCTTTCGTGGCCCTGCACGTCAACTCGAGCGCATCGACAGGATAACCCGCCGGCACTGGCCCCAGGATCGCCGTGTAGGAGAAGGCTTCCCGATCGACGTGACTCAGGAAGCAGATTCCTCCCCTATGCCTGGCTTCCCTCACAATCGCATCGATCCCGTGACGGGCTCCCTGGACCAGCAAAACCGGTTCCTCGCCAAGGATCCGGTTTTGCTCATCGATCAGAATCTGAGGGCCGAAGAGATCAGGCCGGTTCAAAATACGCGGGAAGTCCTCCCAAAGCCACGCTTCGAAATCGAGCGCCTCTTCCGGGGTCCGAAAAAGCGTGACGGCATGGACATCCTCCGCGCTCTGGATCTCCAGCCCCGCAATCACGAGAAGCCCCGTCCCCCTTGCCGCCTTCTTCACGGCGTCTGCATTTTTCGCAGTGTTGTGATCCGTCACCGCAAGAATCCCGATGCCCAGGTCCAGGGCACGCTCCACGATATCGGGGGCCCCCATGTCGAGCTCTCCGCACGGGGAAAGGACGGTGTGAATGTGGAGATCCGCCCTGACCTGCTTCATTTCGCACTAGCCTTTCAACCCCAGGTCATGGAGGGCTCCGCAGAGATCGAATGGGGAATCCGAAGCGGTCGCGATTGAGATGCCCTCTTTTCGGCAACGCTCCAGAAGTTCCGCGTCGGGAATTCTCCCCGATGCAAGGATGACCAGGGGAATTTCCTTTAAAACAGCGACTGCGGCGATGTTGACATGGGTTTGAAGCGTGACCCAGACCGCACCTTCCGGCGCTCCTCCCATCACGAAGCTCAACAGATCCCCGACGACGCCCCGGGAAACGTGAACGTTTCCGTTTCCTCCGTGATGGACATCCAGGCCGAGCGCTTCGATCAGTGACGTGACGGTCATTTGGCATGCTTCCTTTCATGAAAGGCGTGCGGCAGTTTCCCACTCAGCGAGGTGATCTCCTCACCGAGGATCGCGATCCGCTCCCTCAGCTTGAAGACGCAGTCGGTCACTTCTCCCTCTCCTCTCACCACATCTTCCGCAAGAGCCCGGCACGAGGGGCGACCGCAGGCCCCACAGTCGATGTGCGGCAACTCCGCGTAAACAGCCTGCATCGTTTTCAGTTTCTTCATGGCCTCGTCCAGAGTGTCGGCCAGGGAAGGGCGGGGCCGTGGCTGAATGGGCTGTTCGAGGGCCCAGACCCCGGTCTCGTAAAGGGTGGACAGCTCAGTTTTTTCGCTTTCCGTGACGTTCCATTCAACAGGCTGATGAGAAAGCCGCAGTTCGGACAGGAAACGGGATTCAGCATTCCCGATCCCGCCTATGCACCCAAGGTCGCAAACCCGGCACTCCACGAAATCGACCCCTTTCAACCTTCCCAGTTCCAAATCCTGCAGGAGGTCGATCGTGTTCCGGAGCCCCGAAACGGCCATGGTCGTAAGGGGTTTCCTTGAGAAGGCCTTTACATGGCGGCTCTCCCCTCCCCGTAGAGCCCAGGCCAGCCAACGACTGCCCACGGGATCCGTGCCCGTGCCGTCCACTTTCGGACCCGCGGCCAAAAGATCGCGTGCCAGACGCTTGACCGACACGACATGATCCATCATGCTCGTGCCCCTTCCGACAGGGCCGCGAACCAGCATCACCTTTGCGCTGCAAGGCGTCACAAGGATGACTCCTTCATTGGAACCGTTTTGCCGGCGCCAGAGAAGAGTTCCTGTTTCCAAAGGGTTTTCGGTTCTGACCAGCCTGTGAAGCAACTCGGGAAACCGGACCTGGATCAACCGGACGACTGCGGGACAATAGACCGAGATCAACGGAAGGCTTTCCTTCGAAGCCTCCTCGACTTGCCTTGCCGTTGCGAAGGCTGCAAGGTCGAACGCTTTGGCGGCCTGGTCGAACAGATCCTTCGCCTCCAGCGAAGCCAGGGCTTTCCTGACCAGGCCGGGGCTCCAGTAATGGGAAAACTGGGCGCAGAAGGTGGGATCGGCCATGAGCACGACCGGTCCATGACTTCTGATGAGATCCCAATCGTCCTCGTCGAGGGCGAGCGCCTTTTCCCTGCAGCTTCGCAGGCACTCCCCGCAGTCGATGCAAAGCTCCGACAGGATTTTTACCCTCCCGTCGACCACCCGCAGAGCCTCGGTGGGACAGGATTTGATGCAGTTCACGCAGCCCTTGCAGCTGCCTTCCAGAACTTTGATCCCCGTCTCCATGCCCCTACCCCCTGTTCCCCTCCCCTTGATGGAAGAAAACCGTTGCAGTCAGTATCGTTCCCTTGCCGATCAGCGAATCGATCTGCAGGCAATCGGAATTGCGCTTGATGTTCGGCAACCCCATGCCTGCCCCGAACCCCATCTCCCTCACCTTGTCGGAAGCGGTTGAAAACCCTTCCCGCATCGCCAGGTCGAGATCCGGTATTCCCGGCCCCTGATCTTTGGCCTCGATCGTCAGTTTTTCAGGTGTGATGATCGCCCGGAGGATGCCTCCACCCGAATGGATCACGAGGTTCATCTCCGCTTCGTAGGTGATGACGGAAGCCCGTCGCGAAATCGGGGAAGGCACTCCAAGCATGATCAGCGTTTCCTTGATCTGGTTGGACGCCTCCCCTGCAGCAAGGAAATCGTCACCTCTGACCTTGAACTCGACCTCGTAACGACTGTCCAAACGCTATGCCTCCCGGGCGGGGATGACGCAAGGCGACAGGCCTGCCTTGTAAAGCAGGCCGCAGGTTTCGTACATGCTCATCGATGAAACCAGCAGAGGCATCCCGATATTTTTCGCCAGCGCGACCGCTTCTTCCTGAGGCCTTTTGCCCCTGACAAATACAACCGCCGGAATATCCATCATCTGTGCCGTGCGAACAATCTGCACGTTGGTCAAGCCCGTCAGCAGGAGCGTTCCGGGCCAAGCAAAAGCCAGAACGTCGCTCATCAGGTCCGAGGCATAGGCTTTTTCGACTTCCACCTTTTCGAGCAGATCTTCCCCGTGGAGGGTTTCCGCCCCGATGCAGGATACGATCTCCTTCAGGTTCAAGAATTCCGACCTCCCCTGTCCTTGTCATCATGGTCGTTCCCTGTGATAAAAATAACATATCGGCCTTTATCCGTCATGACACCCCTTTTCCGCTTCGGGGTAAACCGGCTGAAGAGAGCGGGGATAACCAATGTTTACTTTCGGAGCAGGGGTCTCGATCGTCCTTCTTGTCTTTGTCATTCTCGGAACTCTCGCCGCAGGCGGGGTCCGCTCCGCCTCGGACTACACTCTCGCCGGCCGCAAGGCCGGATCTCTGGAAGTCAGCGGGATCCTGCTCGGAGCTCTCGTCGGAGGGGCCAGCACGGTCGGTACTGTTGAAATGGCTTACCGCTGGGGCATGGCCGCCTGGTGGTTCACCCTGGGAGGGGGTATCGGCTGCCTGATCCTCGGGCTATGGTTCGCACGCCCCCTGCGCCGGACCGGGCTTACCACGATTCCGGAGCTTCTCGAAAAGCAGTACGGACGCGGAACCGGCATCGTGGCCCTGGCCGCTTCAACCCTCGGGACATTCATCTCGGTTGTGGCCCAGTTTCTTGCCGGCCTGGCCATGCTCCAGGGAATCTGGCCGCTTTCAGACTCGGCCGCCGCAGCCGGTGTTGCGATGGCCATTCTGGGATTCATCCTGCTCGGGGGACTGAAAAGCTACGGCATTCTGGGAAAAGCAAAGATTGCCTTTCTCTATCTGGTTCTCGTCTCCTGCGCCGGAGTCGCCGCCGCGAAGGGAGCAACCCTTGCGGCCCTCTGNGGGGGATTGCCCTTCCATCCATGGTTCAATCTTTTAGGCCGCGGTCCTGCAATCGACCTGAACGCGGGGCTGTCTCTCGTCGTCGGCGTGATGACCACGCAGATTTACATTCAGGCCGTCTTCGCCGCCTCAGGAGAACACACGGCCCGAAAGGGAGCCCTCCTTTCTGCCGCGCTGATGCCCCCCCTAGGCCTCTTTGCCATCTGGGTCGGCCTGGACATGCGAATCCGGCAGCCCGGACTGGTCGCCTCGCAGGTCCTTCCGCGGTTCATCTCGCAAAATTTCCCGCCGCTTCTCGCGGGATGCCTCTGGAGCGGAATCGCCATCACGATCATCGGGACCGCTGCAGGTCTTTGCCTCGGCATCGCCACGAACCTGGCCCGGGATCTTCCTTTCGCCCTAGGTTTATCCCGGCCGTCGGATCGGCGGCTTCTCACACTGAATCGGGCGACGCTTGTCGTGCTGGTTTTCGGCGCAGCCCTCCTGGCCCGCCTCGCTCCGGGTTCACTGATCCTCTCCTGGAGTTACCTCAGCATGGGGCTTCGCGGAGCCGGGACCTTCCTCCCGTTCGCGGTCGCTCTGCTCGCTCCNGGGCGACTCATGCCCCGTTGGGCTTTTCTTTCCTCCCTGTCCGGCCTGGCGACCGTCCTCTTCTGGCCCTTGTCCGGGTTGCCGGGAGACCCTCTCCTTTCAGGGCTCTTCATTTCCGCCTTGTGCTGCGCCTTGGGCTGGAAAAGAAACGGGACGGCCAAGAATCGGCCGTCCCTGTCCTGAACCGGTATTTCACACACTTTTTTCAGCGCTTGTACCCGATAATATTCCTGAGCAGGCTCTTCCTGGCCGCGACCTGATCTTCACCTTCAACTCCCCGCGAAGAAAAACCGTCAACAACGCCGGCGATTCCGCGCCCCTGGCCCGTTTCGAAAACCAGGACCTCTAGCGGATTTGCCGTCGCCGCGAAAATGCCGCAGACCTCCTGAACTCCCTTGATTCGATCGAGGACGTTGATCGGATACCCGTTGCGGATGAGGATAACGAAGGCGTGCCCTGCCGAGAGAGTCTCGGCATTCCGGACCGCTGCCGCGACAAGATCTTCCGCGTTTCCATCGCGGCGGATGAGGCAGGGCTCCGAGGCCTCGCAGAACGCGATCCCGAACTGAAGTCCCGTCGAGGACGTCACAAGAGCTTCGAACAGGTCCTCTACGGTCTTGATGAAATGACTCTGCCCCAGGATAATGTTGCATCCTTCGGGAATTTCCATTCTGACGACTTCCCATTTCTTGATTTCCGGCATTCCGGCACCTCCTTTGGATTTAGGCGGGCGAGCTTCCAAGGTGCAGAGGGCGCCCCCTCCTGTATGTCGATCCCGTTCCCGCGGGAAACGAATCCGAACCGGAATCTTCCAGAAAACGGCAAAGCTCGAGGAATCCCATGCACGAAGCCGGAGGCAGGACAAGATGGGCAGCCGCCACAACTTCTTCCGGCGCATCCCGGAACGTGACCGCCAGATCCGCCTCTTTGAGAAGATCCAGGTCGTTCAGATGATCACCCGCTGCCACGATCCGGTCGAACTTCAATCCAGAATCCCGGCGAAAAACCCTCAGAGNCCGCCCTTTCGACACTCCTTGAGGAAGGACATCCAGAAATCCTTCCCCCGCGAGAGTCGCTTCAATTTTTCCTCCCATGACGGACATGATTCTCATCCTCAATTTCCTTGCTTCACCGGGATCCCCGTAGAAAATAATCCTGTATGGATCGTATGAAAGCCTTGGAGCCGTAAGATCCGGCCTGGCGCGGACGCCAAGGTTCGTGAAGAATCCCCGTGTGAGGGCGTCATCGGGCCGGCAGGTCACTTCTTCGTCGCCGTAGGCCTGGACAAGAAGCGGTGAGCTCCAGCCGAGACGGAGGATTTCGCCGGCAAGCCGGTTCGGGATTCTCCACTCCCTGAAAGGAGTCTTGCCGGTATTTTCCTGCAGGATCCTGGCCCCATCGTAGACGATCGCAGGCATGTCGGAGCCGATCGCCTCGGCGAAAGGACGGGCCGAAGCCCAGATCCTCCCCGTTGCGATCATGAGGTGCCATCCGTCCCGACGCAGGCGGCTGCACGCTTCTGCGACCTCCGCGGGAACGTGATTTTCCGAAGTGAGCGTCCCGTCGATATCCGTTACGAGCAGTTTCAATTCTTGCCTCCCCTTTCCCCGCAGCCCCATTTTACCAGCCCTAGACCTTCGTTGAACCTCCCGCGTGACTGAGTTTATGATAGAATCGAAACGCGTCGAAAGGCTCCAAAAATTCATTGGAGGTGGTTGGTTTTGAGGAAACTGGGTCTGCTTCTGGTCGCTTTTGCGCTCGCGATTGTGTTCGCCGGTTCGGCGATGGCCGCCGACACGATCAAGGTGGGTTACCTGGCTGCCTTGACAGGCGACTGGGCCGCCTATGGACAGACGGAACTGAACTCCGCGAAGCTCGCCGTTGACGAAATCAACGCCAAGGGCGGCGTTCTCGGCAAGAAACTCGAACTCGTCCCCTATGATTTCCGCACCCGCCCCGAGGACGCGGTCAACGCTTTCCGGCGCATGGCGGAAAATGACAAAGTCGTCGCAGTCATCGGAGCCAACGGAAGCGGAATCAACATTGCAACAGCTCCTCTTTCCACAAAGTACAAGATNCCCCAGATCGGCACCGTTTCCACGAACCTGAACGTCACGGTCACCCCCGAAGGCAAACTGAACCCCTACATGTTCCGCATCTGCTTCACCGATCCCTATCAGGGCCAGGTCATCGCCTTCTTCACCGCCAAGAACCTGAAGAAAATGAAGGCTGCCCTTCTTTACGACGTGGGCAGCGACTACTCCCAGGGACTTCGGGACTTTTTCATGCAGTCCTATAAGAAACTCGGCGGAAGCATCGTTGCCGACCAGGGATTCCGCGCCGGGACCGACGTCGACTTCCGCGCCCAGCTGACCACGATCCGCGACAGCAAGGCAGATGTTCTCGTCCTCCCCAACATGGGCAAGGAAATGGCCCTGATCATGAAGCAGGCACGTGAGCTGGGAATGAAGGATATCGTTTTCATCGGCGGCGACGGTTACGGCGACTTCATGTGGGAGATCGCGGGTCCCTCCATGGAGGGCAGCTACTGGATCAACCACGTCGACCCGGCCGACCCAGCCATGAAACCTTTCTTTGAATCCTACAAGAAGAAGTACAATGACGAGTGCAAGGAGTTCGTCAACGGCGTTCTCGCCTATGACTCCGTCTATTGGCTCGTCGATGCGATCAAGAGGGCCGGAAAAGCTGACAGCACAGCGATCCGTGATGCGCTCGAGAAGACAAAAGACGTCAAGCTGCACCACGCCGTCATGTCGACCGATCCCAAGACCCACAACCCGATGAACAAGACGGCAGTCGTCCTGGTCGCCAAGAACGGCAAGGCGGTTTACTACACGAAGATCCAGCCGAAGTAAGAACAGCAAAACATAAGAGTCCGTCGTCATGGAGGCGGGCGCGGAGGTCCGCGACCGCCTCCATGACGATTTCAAGCCCCGTTGCCGCAACGGACAGAAACATTCGGCATGAGCATCATCCCACTGGCAAGAGAGGTGTTGGCCACTTGGACACATTGATACAGCAGATCATAAATGGGCTTTCCCTCGGTTCCGTTTATGCGCTGATCGCCGTTGGTTATTCGCTGGTCTACTCCATTCTCCTCTTCTCCAATTTTTCCCACGGAGGTTTCATTGTCATCGGAGGGTACATCTGCTACTACACCCTGTCCGCCATGGGGAACAACATCTGGCTATCGGCTCTGACCGCGACGATCGGTGCGGGAGTCGTCGCCATCATGGTGGAAAGGCTTGCCTACAAGCCCATCAGGGAAAGGACAAGCGTGACCCTTTACCTGCTGATCGCCTCGATGGGCATGAGCATCGTCATAGAGAACGTCTTCGTCGTTACGGTCGGCGGCCGCTTCCGGGCGCTTCCACCCGTCATCCCCACCGACCCCGTCAATTTCTTCGGGATGGCCACCACAAGCGCTTTCGACCTGATCTCCCTCGTCATGGCGATCTTCTTTCTCACCAGCCTGCAGCTTTTCCTTTCAAAGACAAAATGGGGACTGGCCATTCGCGCCGCTTCCTATGACCTCCGGACTTCCGGCCTGATGGGCGTCAACGTCAATCGCCTGATTTCCATCGTTTTTTTCGTCGCAGGTTTCCTCGCGGCGGTCGGAGGCATCTTCCTTTCGGTCCGGTACACTCTGTACCCACAGTTGGGCTTCATCACGATCAAGGCCTTCGTCGCGGCCGTGATCGGTGGGCTTGGAAGCCTGCCAGGGGCCGTGCTCGGCAGCCTCATCCTGGGACTCGCCGAGATGCTGACGGCAGGATTCATCTCAAGCCAGTTGCGTGACATCGTCGTGTTCGGCATGCTTATCCTGACCTTGCTCTGGAGGCCATCCGGCCTGTTGGGCAAACAGGTCAGCGAAAAGGTTTAGGGGGATACCCATGTCCGGATANNCGTTGAGGGGATCATCATCCTCCTTTTCATCAACGGAATCGCTGCAATGGGGGTTTCCCTCCTCACCGGCTTCACCGGGATCTTCTCCCTGGGACATGCCGGCTACATGGCCCTCGGCGCCTACACGGCCGCCATCATGACCGTGCGTTACGGCATTCACTGGCTTCCGGCCATCCTTGCCGGCGGAATCGTCGCCATGGTCATCTCATACCTGATCGGCGTCCCGACCTTGAAACTCATGGGAGACTACTATGCCATCGCTTCCATCGGCCTTGGGGAAACCATCCGTCTCGCCCTGGAAAACGGGGGAAACTTCACAAGAGGAGCCCGCGGATTTCCCGGAATCGACAATTTCACCACTTTGGGCGTTGCGGCAGTTTTTTTCCTGGCTATGGCCACCCTCATGTTCTTTCTGATCAGAAGCAACTTCGGGCGAGCGTTCAAGGCCTGCCGCGACGACTACGTCGCCGCTTCGCTCCTCGGTTTCAACACCGCCCGCTACCGTGTTCTGAGCCTTGCGATCTCCGGCTTTTACTGTGGCGTGGCGGGGGCGCTGATGGCCGGTTTCCTGACCTTCATCCAACCGGTCATGTTCGATAGCGGAAAATCGACCGAGTTGACTGCCGTCGTGGTGTTCGGCGGCCTGGGTTCGCTCAGCGGAAGCATCTTGGGAACCGCCGTCATCACTCTGGTTACGGAGCTTTTCCGCCCGATTTCCCAGTATCGCATGCTAATTTACGGCGCGGTCATGGTGATCATCATGGTCGCCCGTCCCGAAGGAATCATGGGACAGCACGAGCTGGGACCCCGTCTGATCAAATCCCTTTTCGGGAAAAAGAAGACCCCATCCAAAGCAGTCGAAGGGAGTGACGGTCTATGAGCNGAAACCGTCCTCAAGCTTGATCACGTCAACAAATACTTCGGCGGCGTTCATGCCGTCCAGGATATGAGCTTCAGCCTCGAGAAGGGCGAACTGGGCGGTCTGATCGGTCCCAACGGAGCCGGAAAGACGACGATCTTCAACCTCATCACGGGTGTTTACGATGTGGACAACGGCAGCATCCTTTTCGAGGGAGAGGACATCACTCCCTACAAGACATACGAGGTCATCCGCAAGGGCATTGCCCGGACCTTCCAGAACCTACGGCTCTTCCCTCGCTCAACCGTGCTCGAGAACGTCATGACGGCATGCCAGCAGCATCACCATTACAACTTCTTCGAAGCAACGACCCATATGGGGCGCTGGAGGTCGCAGGAAAAGAAAATCCGC
This sequence comes from Synergistales bacterium, assembly GCA_015657435.1. Classification (GTDB taxonomy): domain Bacteria; phylum Synergistota; class Synergistia; order Synergistales; family 79-D21; genus 79-D21. Next base: position 521,446 of record JADLKH010000005.1, read on the forward strand.
GAGCAAAGCCTGGGACTCCTGGAACGCGTCGGCCTTGCCGACCTGGCAGAACAGGCGGCCGGAACGCTTCCCTATGGGCACCAGCGAAGGCTGGAAATCGCCAGGGCACTTTCGCTCCAACCCCGTTTGCTCCTCCTCGACGAACCGGCGGCAGGCATGAACCCCGATGAGGTTCAGGACTTGAACGTCCTGATCACGAAAATTCACCGCGATTTCGAGCTGACGATCCTCGTGATCGAACATCACATGGAGCTGGTGATGGAAATCTGCCCCCATATCGTTTGTATGAATTTCGGCGCCAAGATTGCCGAGGGAGATCCCGAGCACATCCAGAACCACCCGGAAATCCTCAAGGCCTACCTCGGCGAGGAGGTGTTGGAAGCATGATCGCCAGCCCGCAGCAGCAACCTCTGCTTTCCGTGAAGGACCTGCATGTTTCATACGGAGCGATCAAAGCCCTTCGCNGGCTTTAACCTTGATGTCTACCCGGGTGAGATCGTCTGTGTCATCGGATCCAACGGGGCCGGGAAATCGACCCTGATGAACGCGATCATGGGGAATGTCAAGCGCCAGTCAGGACAAGTCCTCTTCGATGGGAACCCCCTGGACGGACAAAGCTTTCAGATCGTTACGAAAGGGATATCCCTTTCCCCGGAAGGACGAAAAGTCTTTGCTCCGCTGACCGTCTACGAGAACCTCATGATGGGGGCTTTCCCGGTTAAGGACAAAGAGAAGGTGAAGAAGGACCTGGAATGGGTTTACACGCTTTTCCCGCGCCTCAGGGAGAGAATGGGGCAATATGCGGGAACCCTATCCGGTGGCGAACAGCAGATGCTGGCCATCGGGCGGGCCTTGATGGCCAGTCCCCGGCTGCTTTTGCTCGACGAACCCTCCCTTGGACTGGCTCCGATCATCATCAAGGACATCTTTAAGGAACTGAAACGGATCAATGAGGAAGGCGTCACGATCCTGCTCGTCGAGCAGAACGCCCGCCAAGCCCTTCTTCTGTCTCATCGGGGGTACGTGATGCAAACCGGGCAGTTGGTCATGGAAGGTGAGGCCAAGGCGCTTCTGCACAATCCGGAAATCCAGGCGGCCTACCTGGGAACCGGGAAAAAATCCCATTAGGGATTCTTCCCTCTCCAGGCTTTTTGTACATAAAAAAACGGGACCCCGTAAAGAACGGGGTCCCGTTTTTCATGCGAGGAAAGCGGCTTTGTTTCGATTTAGTTGGAGAACTTCTTCTTCAGCTCCTGGATCACATCATCGGTGATATCGAGCCCGCCCATGAAAACCTGAGCCTTGTCGAGAACGATCGTCAGCCCCTTGGCCTTCGCGATGGAGCGGATCGCAAGGTCGATGTCCTTGAAGAGAGGCGCCATCAGTTTCTGCTCTTCAGTAGCGGCCTCGTTGCGCTTCGTCTGGTAGATCTCAGCCTTCTTCTTGTTGTCCGGCTCCTTGTCGATCGCAGCCTTGGCTTCATCCTGTTTCTTCTGGACCACCGCCTGGACCTGCTTTTGAACCTGGGCCATCTTCGGGTGCTGGAAAAGGACCTTCTGGGGTTCGATGACACCGATCTTCTCATCTGCCAGAGCAACACCGGCAACGACCGTCAGGATGAAAGCCGAGAGAACTGCCAGTAGAATCATTTTCTTGCTTGAAACCATCGGACACCCTCCTTTGGATTTTTCCGGGCTACGGTGATAGATTCTACTCTCACGCGCATCCGAAGTCTAGGTATAATTACGTAACAATCCATTCCCCGCTGATCGGAGGACTCCCGTCTTGGAATGTCTTGCCACGTTCGACACAACGCATATGGCCCTTCTCTTCGAAAAAGCATGCAGAGGCGCCGGTCTTTCCGCGAGGATCATCCCCGTTCCGCGTGAACTCTCCGCAAGCTGCGGGCTGGCCTGTTCCTACCCTTGCGAAAGCGAGGAAGCGGTTATTCGGATCTGCCACGAAAAACGGGTGGAAACCTCCGGTTTCCACCACATCTAAACTCGACCCCGCCTCAATCTTCCCTTTTTCCTGTCCCCTTCATCGGGGGCTTGGGCGGGATTTGCGTCGGGAAATACTTGTGCCAGAAAAGGCGATCCAGACCCCACCAGAAGAGCACCCCTCCCGCAACGACGAGCACGGACACGAGGGCTAATCCGACGTTTCCCGGGAAATGACGCCCTTGCCGCAGGACAGGGCTTCGGGCGGTTCCCGAAAGAAACGGATAAAGGCTCCATGCTGCGGCAATCAGAATGGAAGCCCACATCAGGATGCGCCCTCTACCTGCCGGAAAGCTGTTCCCTTTCCTAAACACGATCGGTCTCTTCCTTCCACGTTACGGACAGAGTCTCCACAGGGCTCACGGCCCAACAATAGGCCCCCTTCACGGAGATTCTCTCGCGTTTCAGTGCTTCCGCCGCTCTCATCAGGGTCGTCCCGGTCGTGAAAACGTCGTCGATGAGCAGGACCGGCCTGTCGATTCGGGAAGCGCTCCATCGAAAAGCATCTCTCGGCAAAGCCCTCCTTTCAAAGGAGTTCCTGCCGACTTGGGAGGGAAACGATGAGGTCCACTCAAGCCCATCCAGGACTTCTCCTCCCCACACGGTCGACATTCCCCTGGCCATTCTCTCCGCCTGGTTGTAGGGGCGGCTTGAATCCCTGCGCAAAGGCACGGGAACCAGGGTCACGCAACGGTCCTCACGATAGAGCCGGGCCAAAGCCCTTCCCATTTCAAATGCCAGCATTCGGTGTCCGGAATATTTCGCCAGGTGGACCAATTCTCTCGCTTTCCCCTCATGCCACGCTCCCGCTCGGATAAAGGAAACATGCGAGGGAACCCCGCATGGGGCGCTTCCTCCTCCGCATTCAAGACAGCGATCCGGCATCGGAAACAGCAGCCCGTCCAAGCAGGACGGGCAACCGACGCTTCCAAGCCTCCCGCAGACAGGACAAGCGGAAGGCCAGAGAAGATGGCAAAGAATTTCCCAGCTTCGCCTTATCCCGGCCTCCACTCTACCCTTCATTTCCCAAACGGGCGATGATCAGGCGTTCTTTGCCGCAGAGGCAAGGCTTTCGACCCTGTCAAGCCTCTCCCAGGCAGGAAGGGGCGTCAGATCGATGCGACCCATGTGTCCATAGGCGGCAACGCGGCGATACTGCGGCTTGCGGAGGTCAAGATCGCGAATGATGGCCGCGGGCCTGAAGTCGAAAACTCCCGATACCAGCCCCGTCAGGGTTTCATCCGGAAGCTTGCCGGTGCCGTACGTGTGCACCATCAAGGAAACGGGATGCGCCACTCCTATGGCATAAGCCACCTGGATCTGGCAACGATCCGCAAGTCCCGCTGCGACAAGGTTCTTGGCCGCATAGCGGGTCATGTACGCTGCCGACCGGTCGACCTTGGTCGGGTCCTTCCCGGAAAAACAGCCGCNCCCGTGAGGAACAACTCCGCCGTAAGTGTCCACGATGATCTTTCGTCCAGTGAGCCCCGTATCCGCAAGGGGACCTCCCTGAACAAAGCGTCCGGTCGGGTTGATCAGGATACGGGGTTTCCTCTCCCTCAAATGCGCCGGGATGGTCGGAAGAATGAGCCTTTCCACCAGGTCGGCTTCGATTTCCGCCTGATCGACCGCGGGGTGATGCTGGGTCGACACCACCACGGTTTCGACACGCACGGGCTTATCCCCATGATATTCCACCGTCACCTGGGTCTTTCCGTCCGGGCGAAGGTAAGGCAAGGTCTTTTCTTTCCTGAGGGAGGCCAGTCCCCTTGAAAGACGATGGGCCAAAGCAATGGGAAGCGGGAGGAATTCCTCCGTTTCGTTCGAAGCATAGCCGATCATCATGCCTTGGTCGCCGGCCCCGATACGGTCGATCTCCTCTTCGCTCATGTGGGATTCCCTGACCTCCAGGGCACGATCGACCCCCTGAGCGATATCCTTGGACTGTTCGTCTATCGCAGTCAGGACAGCACAGGTGTCTCCGTCGAAACCGTATTTCGCCCTCGTGTATCCGATTTCCTTGACGATCTTCCTGGCAAGGTTCGGGATATCGACATAACATTCCGTGGTGATCTGGCCCGCCACCATCACAAGACCGGTTGCCACCATGCATTCGCAGGCAACCCTCCCCATCGGATCTTCCTTCAGGATCGCATCGAGAACCCCATCGGAAATCTGGTCCGCGAGTTTGTCAGGATGTCCCTCCGTGACGGACTCGGAAGTAATGAAACTTTTCTCGTTAAGCATAGACCCGTTGCACCCCCTCAAAAAAGTAGCCCTCCCCCGTGTCCTTCTCGGGGTCAAGGGCAATGAAACCGTTCCGGAAAAGCGACCGATCTGTCCCCTTCTCCCTCAAGTTCGGGATCCCTAGGAATATTCTATCGGACAACGAAGGAGCATCAGGAGTCCCTCCTTCGGTTCGAAACCAAGCTGCGCCAAAAATGGAGCCAACTCGCTCGTGTATGTGACGACCAGGGGAATCTCACGCAGGGCCGGATGCTCCACGGCATAGCGGATCAACGCCGTACCCAGTCCTTTTCCCTGGTGATCCGGATGCACGAGGACATCCCAAAGAGAGGCCCTGAACACAAAATCGGTCAAGATGCGACAAAATGCAACAAGCTTCCCTTCATGTCTTGCCGAAAAACAGATGCTGGTTCCGGCAAGCATGCGCTCAATCTGATCCAGGGACCGACTCCGCCCCCACCGCGTGAAGCGATAGAGGTCCTGAAGTTCGTCCGCCTTGACCGCCAGTTTGCTGTCGTAAAAAAGAGTACCTTTCTCCAGAAACATCCGGCTCTCTTTTATTTAACGCCGACGGGATCGCTACTGCAGGCGAAGGACATCCCGCCTAGAATGCGACGAAGATCTCCTCCACGTGCATCCGCACTGACGGAAAGCTGTAGGACCTGGCCTGTTCCACAGCTTTCGCAAATCCAGGTCGCACGGGCCATCCCGTCGCTATCGGGGTGCCCGGCAATATCTTGACGCTGCCGCAAACTTGACATGCCACGATCAACATCCTCGATCCTTCCTCTCTCTGGCAAAGGCTCAGGAAGACGGCTTCAGGATTATTTTAACCCGAACCGGGCCTTCGCTAAAAACATCTTCTTCCGCCTCCACGACAATCGTGGTGGGGGCCTCGATTTCCGTCATCTTCTCGACCGACCCGTAGAAATCTCCCGCAGAAAGGTTCCCGACGGTTCCTCTCAGAGGATCCGGAATAACCCCTTCTTTCACTGAAAGCGTGTTGACTTCCCTCAAAAGAACGAACAGTTCCCTCTCGGCATCTTCCCTCTTAAGCGCAACTGCAATTCTTTTCTTCCCGAGCACCTGTCCCTTCCGGAAAACCAGCCGGCTTTCCTGGGATTCCAGTGAAACGAGAACGGGTTCTTCACGAACCGCATTCGATCCCGCGACAAGCCGTAACACCAGACGTTCCGCCTTGCCCGTAAACGGATCGGGATTTTCAAGTTCGTTCTCCGTTTCGGAAAGGATGCGGACTTGCTCCGGTTTGAGGCCGGAACGCAGCGCAAGCTCGACACGGGCTTGCTCTACAAGCGTCTTAAGGGCTTGCTTCACCGCCTCCTTGCCGCTTTTTGCAGGCAGCGGAACCTGCCCAAGGACTTCTTTCGCCAGAACAATAATTCTTCCCTCCCGGACCTGCTCGAGTCCCTTCTTGAGGGATTCCATCTCCGAGCGAAGGCTGGCGACCGATTTTTCCAGAGAAGCCCGCTTTGCCTCCAGCCCCTTCAGTTCGCCTTCAAGGCGCACTCGTTCCGCCTCTACGGCCTCCGATCTGTCGGCCTGAACCTTCAGGTCTTTCCGGCTCTGGGCCAATTGTGCGAGAACCGCTTCAAACTTATCCTGAGCGGCTTTCAACTCAGATTGCTTTTTTTGAAGGTCCTCCTGGCTGGCAAAGAGCTTGAACTCCATTTCCTGCAGTTCCTGACGGCTTCCCTGAAGCTGCGAAGTCAACTGGGTAATCTGCCTTTGGACGAATTTCATGCTGAAAAGCGCCGTCCTCACCGTTTCGGAAGTCATGGACAAAAACCAGAGGGTGACAACCGTAATGAGGATTCCGGTCAGAACAGTGATGAAGGAGGAAGTATAACGGGGTCGAAGTCCAAAAAGGGAAATCCGTCTCTTGCCGATTCTCATCCCGACGACATCGCCAACATAGGCCACAATGGCACTGGCCCCAATGAGAGACAGGATCAGCATCCAATTGAGCTCTGAAAGGAAGTCCTGCAATTTCCCGTCCTCTTTCCCTCTTTGGTTTTCCTTTTTTTCCGGTTTTCGAAACGGCTCAAGCCTACCATAAAAACTCAGTGATGCAAATCGGTAGGATCACTGGCCTTCGTCAGGACAAAAAAGGGGAGACGGTCTCCCGTCCCCCCTGCTCTTCGATTGCGGATCGACGTGGTGTTTAGCAGCAGCAGCAGCAACCCTTGGCCTTTTTAAGAGCCTTTCGGACGATCTCAAGCCCTTTGTCGAGATCTCCCGTGGGGACGTTGAGCGCCGGGCGGAAGCGGATCGACTGGGTGCTGCAGGGCAGGATCAGCATCTTTTCATCCCAGCAGGCATGAAGGACCTTGTCCCGAAGATCATGCGTCACGAGGTCGAATGCGCACATCAGTCCCTTGCCGCGGGTGTTGCGAACCATATCGGGGAACTCCTTCTGTATCTCAAACAACCCGTTGAGAAGGTGCGGGCCTGCGACGTTGCTGACGTAGTCGAGGATCTTCTCCTCTCGGTAGATCTCGAGATAGCGCTGCGCCCTCACCATGTCGACGACGTTGCCGCCCCAGGTCGAGTTGATCCGGCTGGAAACCGTGAAGCAGTTCTCTTCCAACTCATCAAACCGGGGACCCGCCACGAAACCGCAGATCTGGGCCTTCTTGCCGAAGCTGAAGATATCGGGCTTGACCGGGGTATGATGCTCCCAGGCCCACATTTTGCCGGTAATGCCCATGCCGCACTGGACTTCATCGAAGATCAGGACGATCTCGTTTTCGTCGCAGATCTGGCGCAGCTGCTTGAAGAATTCGGTCCGGAACTGGTTGTCCCCGCCTTCACCCTGGATCGTCTCGATGATGAGGGCGCAGATGTCGTCCGGGTTGTTCCAGATCGCCTTCTTGATCTGGCTCACAGCCACTTCCTCAAGCCATTCCACGCTCGACAGGTTCTGCTCCAGCGGCCAGGAGATCTTCGGCGGGATGATGCGGGGCCAGTCGAACTTCGCAAAATACTGATACTTGTTGGGGTCATAGGTATTGGTGGTGGAGAGGGTGTATCCGCTCCGGCCATGGAACGCGTCTCGGAAATGAATGACCTTCGTTCCCTTCCTGCCGTCGATGGCCTCCCCCTTGCCGATCTTGCCGGCTTTCATGAGTTTGCGGACCTTCCAGTCCATCGAGGTCTTGAAGGTGTTCTCCACCGCCAGGGTGCCGTAGTCGATGAAGAAGGTGTGATTGAAGCCCTCCGGCTTCGCCACTTCGTTGAAGGTTTTGATGAAATCGGCCATTTCCATGGTATAGATGTCGGAACTCGCGACCTTGTTGATCGCGGCACGGAAGATCCGTTCCTTGAACTCGTCGGTGGTCAACATGGGATGATTCATCCCAAACGGAGCTGAAGCGAAGAAGGTGTAGAAATCCAGCCATTCCGCTCCATCCTTGATATTGACGATGTGGCTGCCCTTCGATTTCTCCATGTCGATGATGATATCGAAACCATCACGCAGGAGATTGCTCGCAATCGTCGGGAAAACCTCATCCGGGCTTACGCTGAAGTTACGGCCGCACGTGTAGGACATTCCGTTTTCCTCCTTGTTGGGAATTTTGAAAATACACCATCCAACCCTGCTTGTTTATTTTATCACGACCATTGTGAACTAGTCTAGGGTCTCAGGTTATTTTCTGCAAGGAGTATTTTCCAGACATTTCCATACAAATTACAACTATTGGGTGTTTTTTGGAAACACGTTCTCTCTTCCCTTGTCGCCTTGAGCGGTCCCGGAAACCAAAGGGACTGGCCTTTCCTCCAACATCACGGAGTCGATCCAGCCCCCGGCATGTTCCTTTCCCTCCCCGATTCCGGGACAAAACACCCCTTCCCGCTCCCAATCTCCCCTGCTTTTCAGGATCCGCAACCAGAACGGATAGGTCCGACATTGGGCTGGCCTGAGGGGGTACACCCGGCAACGGGAGGTATCCCAATCATAGAAGACGCATTCTCCTCGTGCGCCATCCTTGAGAACCAGGTGATCACCTTCCCTCGTTACGTAACGGCGCAAAAAGTCCTTTGACGACAAACCTAGAAAATCCCCCATCACGTCCGCCTCATGCTCCGTTAAGCTTACGATTCCGGGCCTCCGGCAGCAACGCCCGCAGTGCATGCATGAAAATAATAAACCGTTTGAATACCAGGGTTTATTCATGCCGGCTCACTTTCGTCACTCCACAATGTCCGTCCTTCAGCGTCCCCTCAGCAACCCCTTCCGGATAACGGAAAGGATTGCGCCCGAGGCCTTGAGCTGATCCAGCGAATCCAGGGCCTTTCCCGTTCCGAGAGCCACGCACTCCAGCGGGTGTTCGGCGACGTGGCACGGCATCGCCGTTTCCTCGGAAACGCGTTCGGCAAGATCCCTGAGGAGCGCCCCGCCGCCCGTCAGCCAGATGCCCCTGTCGATGATGTCCGCGGAAAGCTCGGGCGGCGTGATTTCGAGGATTCTACGGATCCCTGCTATGATTGCGTTGACCGGCTCCTCGATCGCCCTGGCCACCATCGAACTGGTGACCTCGATCTGTCTCGGGAGCCCCTGAATGAGATCTCGCCCCTTGATGATCTGGGTTTCCTCTTCGTCATGGGGTTTAACCTTGCATGTCCCGATGTTGATCTTGAGCGCCTCCGCTGTTTGTTCTCCAATCGCGAGGTTAAACTCTTTCTTGATGTGTCGAGCGATCGCCTCGTCGAACTCATCACCACCGATACGGAGAGACTCGGCAACAACGACTCCGCCGAGCGAAATCACCGCGACATCGGTTGTCCCTCCGCCGATGTCGACAATCATGTTCCCGCGGGGCTCGGCCACTTCAAGGTCGGCCCCGATCGCAGCCGCCATGGCTTCTTCGATCAGGAAGGCCTCCCTTGACCCGACTTCGATGGCGGCTTCCAGGACCGCTCTTTTCTCAACGTCGGTCGCTCCGGAAGGAACGCAGACCATGACGCGATGCTTGAAAAGGGAGCCCATTTTCAACGTCGAGGAGACCTTGTTCAGGAAGTGCCTCAACATGGCCTCGGTCATCGTGTAATTCGCGATCACTCCATCCCTCAGGGGCCGTACCGCCACGACATGGCCGGGTGTCCGGCCAAGCATCCGCTTAGCTTCTTCTCCAACGGCCAGCACTTTTCCGTTGTTTTGGTCAATCGCGACAACCGAGGGCTCCCTGAGAATGACCCCTTTGCCTCTAAGAAAGATGAGAACGGTCGCCGTCCCCAAATCGATGCCGATGTCTTTTCCCAGCAAGTCCGATAACCTCCTTGTGGTTCTTCTCTCCAATGGCCTGGCCCTTATGAGTTTATCACTCCCATGGAGATGGGGAGTAGCCGATGCGCCAGAGAGAAAGGCCCGACGCGGGGGCCATTTCGTAATTCCTCCCGCCATCCGAATCACCCGAAAGGTTTTTCATGAACGCTTCCACGGGAAGTCTCCCATCTGCTACCCGGTTCAGGTCTCCCACGATGTTTCGAACCATGTGAAAGAGAAAACCCGTCGCCCTGATCCGGAAGGCGACCCACTCTCTCCTACGTACAAGCCCGACCCTGAGGATCCGCCGAACCGGGTTGGCCGGACGCTCGCTTGGGGGACAAAACAGGCCGAAATCATGTTCCCCGGGAAGGGCCTTGCAGGCAACCGCGACCTCACCTGAGGCCCAATCCGTCCTCACCCGCCAGACGAACGGCCGAACCTGGGGGAAACAATAAGGCGCCGTCCACAGAAAATAGACATACTCCCTCCAGATCGCATCATGCCGGGCGTTGAAATCTTCCTTGACGGGCGTCACCCGTATGATCCCGATTTCCGGGGACAGGTTGTTTTCCATCGCCCTCAGCAGGCGGCCAGGCTCCCATTTTTTCGAAAGGTCGAAAGAGATGACCTGACCTCGCGCATGGACCCCGGCATCCGTCCGTCCGGCCCCCACAGTGAAGACCTCTGTCCCCTCAAGCCGGTTCAGGGCGTTTTCAACCTCTCCCTGAACGGTCCTCCGCCCTGGCTGCCTCTGCCAGCCCGAGAAGGAACGTCCATCGTAGGCGATTTCCACCGCATACCGCATCGTNNTCAGGCTCTCAAGTCAAGCAGGACAAAGAACACGACAACGGACAGTATCCCCGCCAATGCCACGGTATCCGCCTTCTTCCATCTCAGGGGGTTCATCCGGGTCCGTCCNGCTTCCTCCCCTGTAGCAGCGGGCTTCCATCGCCTGGGCGAGGTCTTCCGCTCTCTGGAAAACGATGACGAACAGCGGAACGAGGACAGGGATGAACGCTTTCATCCGCTTGAACAGGCCCCCATGATCAAGATCCGCACCCCTTGCGAGTTGAGCTCGAAGAATCCGGTCCGTTTCATCAAAGAGAGTCGGGATGAAACGGAGGGCGATCGTCATCATCATCGCCATTTCATGCGCTGGAAAGCCAATGCGCTGGAAGGGACGAAAAAGGCTCTCAAGCCCATCCGACAATTCCATGGGGCTTGTTGTCAACGTGAGGAAACCTGCGAATAGGACGAGGAAGAAAAGTCGCAACCCCATCCTGAATGCCATTGTGATCCCTTCCCGGGTTATGGAAAGCGGTCCCCAGTCCCAAAGGACAACCCCTTTCGTCAGAAAAAGATGAATTCCCGCCGTGAAGAGGACAAGGACAATGATCGGACGTGCTCCCTGGATGACTACTCTGAAAGGGATGCGCGAAAACCACGAAAGGAAGAGCAGGAACAGGCCCCACGCGAGAAAGGCTCCTGGATGCTTCATCATGAATATGCCTGCAAGCAGCAACACGACGGAAATGATCTTGCACCTGGGATCCAGGTGATGAACGGGTGAATCTGCGGGGATATATTGCCCCAGGGTGAGGTGATTTAGGAATTTCAAGACCGGATTTCCCTTTCCAGGCGTTCAGCCAGCGCGTCGGGATCGAGCGTGTAGGGAATGGAGTATCCGTAATCCCTCAAACCCGACACCAGATCGAGGATGGGAGGCAGGCACAGTCCCTTGAGGGGTCTGTCGAGCAACTCGTCCATCAATGAATCCGGTGTTCCGCAAAAAATCGTCTTTCCCTTTTCGAGCACAAGGACGCGGTCAGCCAGAGCCAGGGCAAGCTCGAGGTCGTGAGTGATGTGAACCACGCCTATCCCTTCCTTGACAAGGCATTTCAGAAGCGCGAGGAGTTCCTTGCGACCGGGAGCATCCATTCCGGCGGTGGGTTCGTCAAGGACAAGGTAATCGGGGCGTGAGGCCAGGACCGAAGCGATGCAAAGCCGCCGCTTCTGCCCGCCCGAAAGCTGGAAGGGACTCCGGTCAAGGAATTCCAGCGGCAATCCCAGAAGGGTCAGCGTCTCGATCGTTGACCTATTGATTTCCTCTTCGGAGAAATTCCAGTTCTTCGGACCGAAAGCCATCTCCTCGCGAACGCTTTCCGCGAATAGCTGGTGTTCGGGGTACTGAAAAACCAGGCCGACCTTCCTCCTGACCTCTCGTAGGGCCGCCGTTTCCCCTGTCGTCGAAATGCCGTCCACCGTGACGGACCCGCCTGTCGGCAGCAGAAGGGCATTAAGGTGCTGCGCAAGAGTGGACTTGCCGCTCCCGGTCTGGCCGACGACCGCAATCCATTCCCCGCGCTCCACAAGAAGGTTCACACCGGCCAGAGCCCGTGTTTCGAGAGGAGTCCCGGGATGATAGACATGGCAAAGTGAATCGACCCTTATGGACATAAGTGTTCCAGCATCTCCTTTACGGAGGGCAGACAACTCTCCGGCAGGAGTCTTCTTTCTTTCAGTCTTCTTGACAGACGAACGAGGCCCGGGGTTTCCAACCCCCATTCCGGGAAACGTTCCTTCCGTGAGAAAAGCCCCGCAATGTCACCCTCCCAGGCGATTCTCCCCTTTTCGAGGACGACGGCGCTTGTGGCGTCCAGAATCTCATCAAGCCGATGGGTGATCTGGACAAGAGTCATGCCCTGGCCGTGCAGCTTCCTCAAGATATCGAGAACATCCGCCCGCCCCTGCGGGTCCAGCATGGCGGTCGCTTCGTCAAGGACAAGGCAATTCGGCTGCATCGCCAAGGCCCCAGCGATCGCTAGCCGTTGTTTTTGCCCTCCCGAAAGGGCGTAGGTCGGAGTTCTCCGCTTGTCTTCCAAGCCGACCTGGCAGAGGCATTCCAGGACCCTTTCCTGAATTCTTGCCGCCGGCAGTCCCAGGTTTTCGGGTCCAAACGCCACATCCTCCTCCACCACCGAGGCGACGATTTGGTTGTCCGGGTTCTGGAACACCATCGCGATCCGGCTCCGGATCGCCCAATAATTCTCCTCCCTGTCGGTTCGAAAACCACAGGAAAAGCAATCGCCCCGCGTCGGGATCAGCAGGGCGTTGAGAAGCTTGGCCAGAGTGGACTTCCCCGATCCATTCGCTCCGATCAGGGCTACCCACTCACCCTTGCGGATCGAAAGGTCCACTTCGTGAAGAGCGGGCGTGGTCGCGCCCGGGTACGTGAAACTCACGCCCCGGAGCGCGCACACATCCTCATTTTCCATCGTTTATTGAACCAGTTCGATGACCGCCATCGGGGCAGCGTCGCCCGCCCGGTTCCCCAACTTGACGATGCGGGTGTAACCGCCCGGCCGATTCGCGTACCGCGGTGAGATCTCGTCGAAGAGTTTCTTGACGGCTTCCTTGTTCGGCATGCGGGAAGCAACCAGCCGACGATCCTGAAGCGTCCCCCCTTGGCACGGGTGATAAGCCTCTCGGAAACACGACGCAGTTCCTTTGCCTTGAGCAGGGTGGTCGTGATCTTCTCCTCCAGGATCAGGCTGGCCGTCATGTTGCTCAACATGGCCAAGCGGTGGCTTGTGTAACGGCCAAGCCTCCGGGTATCGACTCTATGCCTCATAAACTAATCCTCCTTCAAGGGCTCTTCCGGAGCTTCTTCCCCAGGCAGGGTAATCGAGAACTTCTCGAGTTTTTCTTCGATTTCCCTGAGAGAAATCTTGCCCAGATTGCGTATCTTCATCAATTCCGATCGGCTCTTGCTGACAAGGTCGCCTATCGTATGGACTCCGCCCCGCAGCAGGCAGTTTTCGCTGCGAACCGACAGCTCCAGGTCCTTGATCCCCCTGGACAGAATCGTGTCTCCATCTGCGATGGGAACGGCAACTTCTTCGGACAGGCTCTCTTCTTCCTGCTCATCCTGCCCGATCCGGCCATGCGCCTCTCCCTCCGAAAGCCGGATTTCGTCCGCAAAAAGGGCGAAATAGCCTTTGAGGATATTGGAAGCTTCGCACATGCCCTCGGGGACAGGAACGACCCCATTGGTCCAGATGTCGAGGACTAGTCGGTCATAGTCGGTCCTCTGTCCGACCCGAGCGTTTTGGACTTCGTACTTGACGCGCTGGATCGGCGAAAAGATCGCGTCCACCATCAGGGCGTCGATCGGAAGGTAGGGAGGCCTCGGACGGTCGGTCGTGGCATACCCCACTCCCTGTTCCACGTAAAGATCCATCACAAGCTTGTGACCTTTTTCAAGGGTTCCGATGACGCTCGACGGGTCAATGAACTCGACCTCGCTGTCCGGCTGGATATCCGCGGCAGTGATTTCCTTCGGGCCCTCCGTCTCGATATGCAGGATCCGGGCCTCGGGGCTATGGCATCTGAGCGGGATATGCTTGAGGTTGATCATCAACCCCAGCACGTCCTCTTTCAGGCCCGGAACGGTACTATATTCGTGCAGCACTCCTTCGATCCGAACCGCCGTAATCGCGGCTCCCTTTATGGACGAAAGGAGAACCCGCCTTAGCGCATTCCCGAGCGTGACGCCGTAACCCCGTTCCAACGGTTCGACGACAATCCTGCCATATCGGGGGGTACCCTCCTCCAGCCTGATCTCCGGTCGCATGGGATCCATCTTCCCCCCACCTTTCTACCCTTTAGCGGGCATAGAACTCGACGACAAGCTGCTCGTTGACCGGCGAGTCGATTTGATCGCGGTTGGGCAGTGCGATGACCTTGGCGTTCAGGTTCTCCCCGCTCACTTCAAGCCAGGCAGGGATGGAGCGGCTACCCGCCACTTCGGCATTTTCCTTCACGTAGCCCACATCACGGCTACCCTCGCGAACCGAGAGAACATCCCCCGCCTTGACCAGGTAGCTCGGAATATCAATCTTCTTGCCGTTGACCTCGAAATGGCCATGGCAGACAAGCTGCCTCGCCTGACGGCGGCTAACGGCAAATCCGATGCGGTAGACGACGTTGTCAAGTCGCCGCTCGAGAAGCTGCAGGAAGTTATGGCCAGCCTGCCCACCCATCTTCGTCGCCATCTCGTAGAAACGGCGGAACTGCGCTTCGTGCATGCCGTAGTAACGGCGCAACTTCTGTTTCTCGCGGAGACGCAATCCGTATTCGCTCATCTTGGCGCGCCTTTTACTGTCGCCATGCTGTCCGGGTTTCTTGTTGCGTTTGACAATGGCGCATTTCTCCGTGTAGCAACGGTCACCCTTAAGAAAAAGCTTGATTCCTTCAGCCCTGCATTGCCTGCAGGCTGGACCGACATATCTGCTCATGGGGTGTTGGTTCCCTCCTTAACTTCGTCTGCGCTACACGCGCCGCCGCTTCGGGGGACGGCAGCCGTTATGGGGAATCGGCGTCTCGTCCTTGATCAGCCGAACCTGGAGTCCGGCAGCCTGAAGGGAGCGTATCGCGGACTCACGACCTGGACCGGGGCCTTGAACGACAACGTCGACTTCCATCAGGCCATGGTCCTGGGCAAGTTTCGCCGCCTGCGAGGCCGCGATCTGAGCCGCAAATGGAGTGGATTTTCTGGCTCCCTTGAAGCCCACGTTGCCGCCCGACGCCCAAGACAGAACATTCCCTTGCTTGTCCGTGATGTTGATGATCGTATTGTTAAACGTGGAGTGGATGTGAGCCACCCCGTAGCTAACGTGCTTTTTTTCCTTGCGCTTTCCCTTNNTCGCTGAACCCGCTTTGCCAATTGGGTCGACCTCCTCGCCGCGCTACTTCTTCATCGTCGCCTTTTTCTTGCCGGCGATCGTCTTCTTCGGTCCCTTGCGGGTCCGGGCATTCGTCTTCGTCCTCTGGCCGCGAACCGGAAGTCCGCGCCTGTGGCGCAGGCCTCTGTAGCAACCGATCTCCATCAGGCGCTTGATGTTCATCGCGACTTCCCGACGGAGGTCTCCTTCTACCCTGTGGTTCGACTCGATTTCGGAGCGAAGCCGCTTTGACTCTTCGTCCGTCAGATCCTTCACGCGGGTATCCGGGTTGACGCCGGTCGCGGCGAGGATCTCTTTCGACTTCGCAAGCCCGATCCCATAGATGTAGGTTAGGGCGATTTCAACCCGTTTTTCCCTGGGCAGGTCCACACCAGCAATACGCGCCATCGTCCTATGGCCTCCTTGGTCCCTGGCTCTGTTTGTGCCGCGGGTTCTTGCTGCAGATCACGCGCACAACACCGTGCCTCTTGATGACTGAGCAATGTTCGCAAATAGGTTTTACCGAAGGCTTAACCTTCATATCCTCACACTCCCATTCCGTTTCGACGCTTCAAACCTTCCGAAAGCGGGGAAGGCCTTATCGCGATCATTTATATCTATACACGATCCGACCCCGTGTCAAGTCATAGGTGGAAAGCTGAATCAGGACCTGGTCTCCCGGTAGGATGCGGATGAAATGCATCCTCATTTTCCCCGAGACATGGGCAAGAATCCGATGCCCGTTTTCCAGCTCCACCCTGAACATGGCATTGGGGAGCGGTTCCACGACCTTACCCTTGACTTCGATCACATCATCCTTCGCCATGCGGATCAATCGACCTCCTCATTACGGGATCTTTGCCCGGAAGCGGCAATCCGGTCCAACTTGCTCCATTCCTCTCCGGTCAAAGAGATCAACTCTCCCATGGCGTGAGGATCTCCGATCCGCTTTCGCAAACCAGGACCGTGTGCTCAAAGTGGGCGGCATCGGAATGATCGGCCGTAAGGACTGTCCATCCGTCTTCCCCCGTGACGACTTCTTCCTTGCCCGTCATCACCATAGGTTCAACGGCAATGGTCATTCCCCGCTTAAGGGTGATCCCGCTGCCGGGTCGTCCGAAATTTGGCACTTGGGGAGCTTCGTGAAGCTTCCTGCCAATTCCGTGCCCTGCATAGCTCCTGACAAGACCATAGCCTTTCGGGACGATGAAACTTTCAACCGCGTGACCGACGTCTCCCACGGTCGCACCTTCACGAACAACCGAAACCGCACGGTGAAGGGATTCAAGGGCGTTTTCCATCAACAGGCGACGCGTTGCCGAAACCCTGCCTACCCCGTAAGTGCAGGCTGCGTCTCCGTAGTATCCCCTGTACTCGACACCCATGTCAAAACTTACGATATCCCCTTCCTCCAGTCGGCGCCTTCGGTCGGGAATCCCGTGCACCACCTCGTCGTTGATGGAGATGCACAGCGTGCCCGGGAATGCCCTCTTGACGCCTGGAACACGATACCCCTTAAAGGCCGGGCGTGCTCCGCACTTGGCAACATAGGCGAAAGCCTCTTCATCCAGGGTGAAGGTGTCCACTCCGGGCCTCACCCTTTCACGGAGGAGCCGCAACGTATCCGCAACGACCCTCCCCGCTTGCCTCATGATGTCAAGCTGTTCTTCGGTTTTCAAGGTGATCATTCTGACCTTCCCCANAGGGGCGTCCAGAATGGTTTTCAAGACTTCGTCGCTGGATTTTTCAGCCTCCACTTCCACGAGGAGGTTCCTCTGGCTGTAGAAACCGATCAGTGGCGCGGTCTGGGAGTGGTAAACATCAAGGCGATTCCGGATGACTTCTTCTCGGTCGTCGTCTCTCTGGAAGAGCTCACCCCCGCAAACCTGGCAGGCCGTCCCCTTTGAACTCGGATTGAAGCGGACGTGGTAGATCGCCCCACACTGCCGACACCCTCGCCGTCCAGAAAGCCGCTCGATGACGACCGCATCGGACACCTTGAAAAGAACCACCGCATCAAGGTTCATCCCGAGTCCCTTAAGCATCTTTTCAAGGGCTTCGGCCTGAGCAACCGTCCGCGGGAAACCATCAAGGATGAATCCCTTGGAACAGTCTTCGGCCTGGAGCCGTTGCTTCATCATTTCTACGATCAGCGCATCCGGAACAAGCTTCCCGGAATCCATGTACCCCTTGGCCTGCAACCCGAGATCCGTTCCTTTTTTGACGTTTTCCCTCAGGATATCCCCGGTGGAAATATGGGCCACTTGGGTTCTTTCAAGCAGTTTTGCCGCCTGGGTCCCTTTACCCGAACCGGGAGGACCCAAAAAGATCAACCGCATGACGACCTCCTCACATCTTGAACAGCCCAGCCCGGTCGCGCCGCTTCAGGATGCCCTCGTAATGGCGCATCAAAAGCTGTCCCTCGATCTGCTGAACCGTATCCAGGGCCACACCCACGACGATCAGGATCGCCGTTCCTCCGAAATAGAACGTGTTGATCCCCATCACCTGCGTCATCAGCGTGGGCAATAGCGCGATCAGAGAAAGGAAGATGGCACCGGCAAGCGTGATCCGGGTCATGACCTTCTCGATGTAATCGGAGGTGGGTTTTCCAGGGCGTATGCCCAGGATGAACCCGCCGTACTTCTTCATGTTGTTCGCCACGTCAACCGGATTGAAAACCACGGCTGTGTAGAAGTAGGCAAAGAAGATGATCAGAGCAACGTACAGCACGGTATAAATCAGGCTGTTCGGCGAAAAGGCCCTCTGGATGAAGGCTCCGACGCCTCCCGGGAAAAAACGGGCGATCGTGTACGGAAGCAGCAGAACCGAAGAGGCGAAAATGATCGGGATAACCCCCGACTGATTCACCCGCAACGGAATGAAAGTGCTCTGCCCGCCGTAGACCTTGTTGCCGACAACCCTTTTCGCGTACTGCACGGGCAACCGCCTCTGCCCTTCCTGCAGAAGGATGCAGCCTGCGACGACGGCGACCATGAGCACGAGCGCGACCAGCAGCGCCAGGAAGTTCATCTGGCCCGAGCTGACGCTTGTCCAGGTTTGGACGATAGCCTCCGGAATGCGGGCAACGATCCCCGCGAAAATCAAGAGACTGATGCCGTTCCCGATTCCGTGGTCCGAAATGACCTCACCCAGCCACATCACTGCGACGGAGCCAGTCGTAATCGTCGCTACGACCATGACAAGATCCCAGGGCGTGCCTGAGAAGATTCCCAATCCCCGGAGCCAGAAGGAAAGGCCCAAGGCCTGGACGGCGGCAAACCCGACCGTGCTCCAGCGGGTGTAGGCCACGATCTTCTTGCGGCCTTCCTCGCCTTCTTTTTGAAGCTTTTCAAGGGCGGGGAAAACCACAACGAGGAGCTGCATCACGATGCTCGCGTTGATATAAGGCCCCACACCAAGGGCAAATACGCTGAAGCGCCGGAGCGCCCCGCCCGCAAACAGATCCAGGAAACCTAGTACCCCGCCCTGCTCAAACAACCTCGACATCGCGGCCCCATCGATTCCCGGCGTCGGGATGTGGGCACCGAGGCGAAAAACGAACAAAACGCCCAGGGTAAAGAGTATCCGACGCTTGAGGTCAGGCAACCGCATCGCGTTGCGGACGGAGTCGAACACCTAGATCACCTCTGCCTTTCCGCCCGCAGCAGCGATCTTCTCGATGGCCTTCGCGCTGAACGCGTTGGCTTTGACATTGAAGGACTTGGTCAATTCGCCCGTCCCCAGGATCTTGACTCCATCCATGGTCCCGTGAATCAGACCGACGGAAAGAAGTTCGATGGCCGTGATCTCGGCACCCGCCTCAAAACGCTCCTCGATCGACTTGAGGTTGACCACCTCGTAATTCACCGCGTGGCGGGCGTTGTTGAAGCCGCGCTTCGGAACCCGCCTCTGGATCGGCATCTGTCCGCCTTCAAAACCACGGCTCACACCGCCTCCGGCACGGGCCTTCTGTCCCTTGTGACCTTTTCCAGCTGTTTTACCTGTACCGCTACCGACTCCGCATCCGAGCCTCTTGGGCTTCCGGCGGGATCCCGGGGCGGGACTGAGATCATGCAGGTGCATNNGGGATCTCCCTCCTATTTCTCGATGGCTTCCCAGTCGACCAGATGATGGACGGCAGCGATCATCCCCCGAATCTGGGGAGTGTCTTCCATCTCGACCGTGTCGTTAAGCTTTCGGAATCCAAAAGCCCGGATTGTCCGCTCCTGCTTGTCTGGACGCCCAATGCAGCTCCGCTTCCAGGTGATTTTCAGCATCGCCATGATTGAANNCCTCCTAGGCCGCCTGAACCGGTTTCCGGTCCTTGCCGCGAAGGCGTAGGGTTTCTTCCGGCGTCCTCATCGTCCTCAACGCTTCGAAGGTAGCGTAGGCGACGTTGATCGGGTTCGACGTCCTGCCGATGACCTTGGTCAGAACATCCTTGACTCCACCGAGCTCCATGATGGCACGAACCACAGCGCCTGCGATAACGCCCGTTCCCGGAGCCGCCGGCTTGAGGAGAACCTCTGCGGCACCGAAATGGCCGATGATCGGGTGAGCCACGGTGTTGCCGACCTTTTTCAGTGTCACCATGCTCTTCTTGGCTTTTTCGATGCCTTTGCGCACGGCTTCCGGAATTTCACGGGCTTTCCCCATTCCGACGCCGACCTGTCCGTTTCCATCCCCGGCGACGACCAACACGCTGAACTTGAAGCGCTTGCCGCCCTTGACCACCTTGCTGACTCGCTTGATACAAACAACGCGTTCGGTCAGTTCGGTCTCGGTTCCTTTCTGCATTCTGGCTGCCATTGGCCATTCCTCCCTAGAACTTCAGCCCGGCTTCGCGGGCGGAATCGGCCAGGGCCTTGACCCGACCATGGAACATATGCCCACCCCGGTCGAATACAACAGCCTGGATCCCCTTTTCCAGGGCTCGCTCCGCAACCAGCTTGCCGACAAACTTCGCCGCTTCGATGTTCCCGGTTCCCTTGAGCTGTTCCGCGACGGTCTTTTCACGCGTGGAAACGGCAACAAGGGTCGTGCCCTTGTCATCATCAATCACCTGGGCATAGATATGCTTCAGGCTCCGGAACACGGAAAGCCTTGGCGCTTCTGCGGTCCCCGAAAGCTTTTGGCGCAGGCGCAGGTGCCGGATCAGTCGCATCTCGTTTCGGCTTCGCTTCCTAATCATGCTCTTTCACCTCGACTACTTCTTCGATCCAGCCTTGCCGGCCTTACGAATGATGTACTCTCCCGCATAGCGGATCCCCTTCCCCTTGTAGGGCTCGGGTGGGCGGAAGCCGCGGATGTTTGCCGCGAGCTGCCCGACGACCTGCTTGTCGGCACCCTTGATGAGAATCTTTGTCGGGCCGTCGGTCAGGATTTCCACACCGGCGGGCGGCTCAACCTGGATCGGGTGGGAGTATCCAAGGCTCAACATCAGGGTTTTGCCCTGCATCTGCGCCCTGTAACCAACTCCGACGATCTCGAGTTGCCGCTGGAAGCCCTCGCTGACCCCCACAACCATATTGTTCAGCAATGCGCGCGTCATCCCGTGGAAAGCCCTGGACTTGATCTCGTCATCCTTGCGGGTGACGACCAGCTGGCCCTCTTCCAGAGACACATCCACGCAGGGAAGAAGATCGAGAGAAAGCTCTCCCTTCGGCCCTTTTACCATGATATGCCGCCCTTCAACCAAAACCTGGACGTTCTTGGAGAGCGGAATGCTTTTCCTTCCAATTCGTGACAAGGCCTACACCCCCGCTACCAGACGTAGCAGATGACNTTCGCCCCCCAGCCCGTTGAAACGGGCCGTGGCATCCGTCATCAATCCCTGTGAGGTGGAAATGATGGCCACTCCGAGCCCTCCCATGACCTTGGGCAGATCGCTTCTGCCGACGTAGATTCGACGACCGGGCTTGCTGATTCTCCGCAGCCCCTGAATCACGCGTTCCCGGTTAGGCCCATAGTTCAGCATCAGCCTGAGCATGGAAACAGGCTTCTTTGCATCATTAAGGACCTTGAAATTGCGAATGTATCCCTCTTCCTTGAGAATCTTCGCGACCTCAAGCTTCATCTTGCTCATGGGGATATCAACGGTTTCCTGGAAAACCATGTTCGCATTCCGGATGCGCGTGAGCATATCCGCTATGGGATCGGTCACGTACATTTCCCCTGCCTCCTTCTGTCCTTGCGGCTACCAGCT
The DNA here is from genome assembly GCA_015657435.1 of Synergistales bacterium. GTDB lineage: Bacteria > Synergistota > Synergistia > Synergistales > 79-D21 > 79-D21. The sequence goes on from JADLKH010000005.1 coordinate 542,911, forward strand.
CGACTTGACCACGCCAGGGATTTTCCCCTCGCGGGCCAGCTTGCGGAAGCAGCAGCGGCACATGTTGAATTTGCGCAGCACGGAATGGACGCGCCCGCACAGAGGGCAGCGGTTGACTTTCCGTACCTTGAATTTCGGTTCCCTCTTCGCCTTGATTTCAAGGGCCGTTCTCGACATCTCGACTTTCCCCCTTAACGACTGAAGGGCATCCCTAGCTCCTTAAGAAGGAGGTAGGCCTCTTCGTCGTTCTTCGCCGTGGTGACGATGGTGATGTTCATGCCTCGNCACGCGGATAACCTTGTCGTAATCGATCTCAGGAAAAATCAGTTGTTCCTTGAGCCCGAGATTGAAATTTCCACGGCCGTCAAATCCCTTCCGGGAGACCCCCTGAAAGTCCTTGATCCTGGGGAGGGCAAGGGAGAGCAGCCTGTCAAGGAACTCCCACTTTTTCGTCCCGCGAAGCGTTACGGCACAGGCGACCGGCATGCCCTCGCGAAGCTTGAAACCCGCAACGGATTTCTTCGCTCTTTTCAGGACCGGGCGCTGGCCCGTGATCTGGGTCAACTCGTTGATCGAGGCATCCATGTACTTGATATCCACTTTCGCCTCGCCGACACCGATATTGACAACAACCTTCTCGATACGCGGAGCCTCCATGATGTTCTTGAAGGCAAACTCCTTCATCAGGCGCGGGACGACCTCTTCCTTGTACTTTGTCTGTAAGCGTGGAACCATGGCTAAAGAAGCCTCCCCTAATAGAGGGTCACCGTTCTCGGGACCCGGAGCCAAATGATATACCCGGAACGAGCTTCTATAGCAATAGTCCTTCATCCTGCTGCGACTGAACTCGATGCCGCGCGATCAAAAGGGGATCAAGGTCCAGTGGGCGGGGGGCCCCGCTGGGGGGACACGGTGGAGGGCGTTGTAAAGGTCCCGGAGATGACGGGCATGGGATACACCAGCATGTTGCTGTTAGGCTGGCGGATGAACTATACCACGCGTTGGTCGTCGGACTTCCGCTCCAGAGTGAGAAATCCGTACCTACGGATCTCTCGCTCGAGAGGCGCTCTGTACCTGAGCGGATCCTGAGGCGGACAGAGAGTGTCGACTCGGTCTCGGTTAGCACAGGTATTGGGGTTTAATCTCCGTCGGCTGAATACGCCACGATCAATGCTACCGCCCGCGTGACATATGCAGGCACGGCCAAAGATGGGATCACAAAGCGGGAGAAGGACGCTTGAGAGCTTCGTTCATCCCCCACATGTCTCTCACATTTGCCTAGCCCCCGATGTACAAGTGAGCAGGCAATAGCAACGGCGCTGGTTCCTGCACCTTTCTGATTCCCCGGCCTATGAGACTTTTCGGCCCAGAGTAGCAAACAAAGAAGCGCTCCGCAGCCTAACCCACGACCTAGGCAAGCCGGAGACGAATGCGCATGTATTTCTTCTCGCGGAAGTTCCTGGCAACGGGGCCGGAAGATGGCGTGTTCCCCTTGGATCGCCGTTGTTGTCGAGTATCACGGGCCCATTGTCGTCGAAACGGGAGTAGGAGCGTCCTTAGGTGGAGCTTCGGCGATTTGCGGGATGCAGGCCTCTTGATTGTGCCTCCGGGAGTGGCAAATCTCCTTGCGCGAATCCTGGAGCGAAAATTCACGCACGGCTGGTCACCGCCGACTTCTGCCTGTATTCCTCCTATAGGCCTGTGTGAAGGAAATTGAAGACACGTTCGAACCGAAGGCGCAACACAAGATTCTGAGGGTTATTCCGCGCCATCATTTCGCAGGATTCGCCCTTTATGCCGAAAGAATCGCCCTGCTTCCTCGGACACAAACCGCACGATTATGCGGCAAAACGCGGCGCCAAGTGAAAGCCCCTGTGATATTCGCGCCTTGAGTTTTGCCGGGCCGCGTATCGATATAGAGGGGACTCCTCGTATCATCGTTTGGTAGGAGTCGCTTAAGCGCCGGCCTTGTCACACGCGTCGCCGGTCTCCGGAGGGTTGGACACACGAGGGAAGAGCTTTATCTCCACGGGTTGCGGGCGCGGGGAGGACTTCCTTAAGGCCGCAGCGCAAGTGCTATATTAAGGGCGCTAGGGTCGCGTCTCCTCGATGAGCACCACCCGTAGTCTCCAAGGCGATCGTGGGAGAGTTTGCCCTCTTCTGACGTAGTGGGAGCACGTCCATGTACTTCTTGGTAGTGTGTTGAGACAATAGACCACTGGCTTGCCCGTAGAGGGGCATGCTTGGGCACAAATGGCTCACCAGGATTTCCAGCGGACCTTACGAGATATGAGAGAAGTCGGCGACAAGCGCACTAGTCCTTCTGCCCTAGTTATCAGAGGTAAAGAGAGTCTTTTAAACAGCGAGGCGTTTCCACCGAGGCGGCCATTGGACGCAGCCGAGAAGTGGAACCGACGTGCGTACATTTCCTCATCCGATGAGAGGGTTCTCGTCCTCCATCGTCCGGTTACTCTCGCGGTCGGCGGTT
>JADLKH010000002.1 GCA_015657435.1 Synergistales bacterium
GCTTGAAACCCGCAACGGATTTCTTCGCTCTTTTCAGGACCGGGCGCTGGCCCGTGATCTGGGTCAACTCGTTGATCGAGGCATCCATGTACTTGATATCCACTTTCGCCTCGCCGACACCGATATTGACAACAACCTTCTCGATACGCGGAGCCTCCATGATGTTCTTGAAGGCAAACTCCTTCATCAGGCGCGGGACGACCTCTTCCTTGTACTTTGTCTGTAAGCGTGGAACCATGGCTAAAGAAGCCTCCTCCCTACACCTTGTCGACGATTTCCCCGCACTTTTTGCACAGCCTCACTTTGCGACCGTCATCCATANAAGGCGCGGGCGACNGCGTGTGGGCTTGCCGCATGCAGGGCAAACAAGCATGGCTTTGGCTGCGTAAAACGGGGTTTCCTGCTTGACGATCCCGCCCTTCGGGCTCTTCTGGGTCGGGCGAACGTGCTTCGTAGCCAGGTTGATCCCCTCTACGACGATCATGTCCTTCGACGGGATATGGCGGAGGACCTTGCCTTCTTTCCCGGCATCCTTCCCTGAAAGGACATGAACGCGGTCACCTTTCTTGATCCTCATCTTTCCCATGACAAAAGCCTCCTACACGACCTCAGGGGCAAGCGAGACGATGCGCATGTATTTCTTCTCGCGAAGTTCCCTGGCAACGGGGCCGAAGATGCGTGTTCCCTTGGGATCGCCGTTGTTGTCGATGATCACGGCCGCATTGTCGTCGAAACGGACGTAGGAGCCGTCCTTCCGGCGGATTTCCTTGCTCGTCCTGACGATGACCGCCTTGACCACTTGCCCTTTCCCGATATTGCTGTTGGGAATGGCTTCCTTCACCGAAGCGACAATCACGTCGCCGATGGAGCCGACAAATCGCTGGCTTCCGCCAACGACATGCACGCACATGATCTTTTTCGCGCCTGAGTTGTCGGCTACGTTAAGGACTGTCCTAAGCTGGATCATTCCTTACGCCTCCTCGTCGCCGGTCTCGACACCGAGGATCGGTGCGCGGCGGAGGACTTCCTTAAGGGCCCAGTGCTTATGGGCGCTCAGGGGTCGCGTCTCCTCGATGAGAACCTGGTCTCCGATTCGACAGGTGTTCTCTTCGTCGTGCGCCATGTACTTCTTGTATTTGAGCACCGGCTTGCCGTAGAGGGCATGCTTGGCCATCCGGTCCACACGGACAACGATCGTCTTCTGCATCTTGTTGCTGACGACCGTGCCGATCCGCGTCTTCCGATGAGAGGTTCTCTCCTCCATCGTCCGTTACCTCCTCGCGGTCGCGCGTTCCACTGCGACTTCCTTCTCACGTTTGACCGTGAGAATCCGCGCGATGGTCCGCTTGACTTCCGAAATTCGACTGTGGTTCCCCTGCTGTCCAATGGCGCTCTGGAAACGCAGGTTAAAGAGTTCTTCCTTGTACTGGCGGTGCTTGTCGCCGAGTTCCTCAATCGTAAGGTCCCTGAAATCCTTGGCCTTCATGGTCTATTCACCACCCAGTCCCTCTCGGGCAACAAACCGGACCTTGATCGGGAGTTTATGTCCTGCCGTGAGGAAAGCCTCCTCGGCAACCTCCCGCGTGACACCGGCTACCTCAAACATGATCCGGCCCCGCTTGACCGGGGCAACCCAGAATTCCGGGCTTCCCTTTCCCTTTCCCATACGGGTTTCAAGCGGCTTTTTCGTAAAGGGGCGATCCGGGAAGATGCGGATCCAGATCTTGCCGCCCTTCTTCATTTTCCGCGAGATCGCGACACGGGCCGCCTCGATTTGCCTTGCGGTGATCCAGGCACAATCAAGAGCCTGCATCCCGAAATCGCCGAAGTCCACCTCGGTGGCTCCCTTTGCTCGGCCACTCAGGGGCCGGCGGAACGGCTTCCTGTATTTGACACGGCTAGGCATAAGCATGGTGCGTTAACCCCTTTCCTTTGCGCCCTCTTTGGCCGTCTTCCGGGGCCGGTAGGCGGCATCGCCACGGTAAACCCATACCTTGACGCCAATGACTCCGTAGATCGTTCGGGCTTCGGCAAATCCGTAGTCGATATCGGCCCTGAGGGTCGAAAGCGGAAGCTGGCCTTCAAGGTACCACTCCGTCCTCGCGATTTCCGCTCCTCCGAGGCGCCCCCCGCACTGGACCTTGATCCCCTTGGCGCCTGATTTCATGGCGCGGAAAATCGCCTTCTTCATGGCGCGGCGGAAACTGACCCTCATCTCGAGAGAGGAAGCCACGCCTTCGGCAAGGATGGAGGCTTCCATATCCGGGTTTTTGATCTCCTGGACGTTGATCATGACCCGAAGACCGGTTTTCGCCTGAAGTTCCTCACGTACTTTCTGGATTTCCGTACCGCCTTTCCCGATAACTACCCCAGGCCGGGCGGTCGAAATCGTGAAAGCGATGACGTTGCCGATCCGCTCGATTTCCACCTTTGCGACACCTGCGCCCTTCCACCGGTCGATGAGCCACTGGCGAAGCTCTAGATCCTGGTGAAGGTTCTTCGCGTAATTTCTTCCGCTGGCATACCACTTTGATTCCCAATCGCGGATGATGCCCAGCCGCATCCCCACAGGATGAATTTTCTGACCCACGGTCACCCCTCCTTAGCGTTCCGAGACCACGATGGTCAAGTGGCTGGACGTCCGCTTGAACGGATGTGCCCGGCCCATCGAGACGGGGCGGAACCGCTTCATGGCTGTTCCCCTGTCGGCGAAGGCTTCGGAAACGACAAGCTTGTCAACATCCATTCCGTAATTATTGTCTGCATTCGCCAAAGCGCTCTGCAAGGCTTTCTCAACATAGCGGGCCGCCTTCTTGGGGGTAAACTTCAGGATCGCGAGGGCTTCTCCGGCCTTCTTGCCCCTGATCAGGTTGAGAACCTGCCGGAGCTTGGTCGGGGAAATCTGCAGTCCCTTGGATATCGCTTTCGCTTCCATCTTTCGTCAACCCCCTACTTCACGCCGGAAGCGCGTTCCTGCCCGGCATGCCCGCCGAATTTGCGGGTCGGCGCGAACTCGCCGAGCTTGTGCCCGATCATGTTTTCCGTGATGAAAACGGGGATGTGGGTCTTCCCGTTATGGACCGCAATCGTGTGTCCGATCATGGCGGGCACGATCGTCGAGCGCCTCGACCAGGTCTTGATGACCGCCTTTTTCGCTGCCTCGTTCATCATTTCTACCCGGTGGAGGAGCTTGAGTTCAATAAAAGGACCTTTCTTGGTGGACCTTGCCATGTCCTTCCCTCCTCAACCCTTACTTCGCGTACCGGCGCCGGACGATCATCTTGTCGGACGGCTTCGATTTGCGGGTTCTGAAACCCTTCGCTGGGGTTCCCCAAGGGGAGACAGGGTGTTTGTTCGACTTGCTGCAGCCTTCACCGCCACCCATGGGGTGATCGACGGGGTTCATGACCATCCCGCGCACCTTCGGCCGGCGGCCAAGCCAACGAACTTTGCCTGCCTTCCCGTCAACGATGTTCTCGTGCTCCTCGTTGCCAACCTGGCCGATCGTCGCCATGCATTGCTGCAGGACGAGACGCAGCTCACCGCTCGGCATCCTGATATAGGCATATTTGCCTTCCTTGGCCATCAGCTGTGCGCTCGAGCCGGCTGACCTCACCATGACGCCGCCCCTACCTGGCTCCAGTTCGATATTGTGGACGACGGTTCCCACGGGGATGTCCATCATCTTCAGCGCATTCCCGGGTTTGATGTCCGCGCCGGGGCCCGCCATGATCCGAGTGCCCACGGTCAGTCCGGAAGGGGCCAGGATGTACCGCTTCTCGCCGTCAGCGTAGTTGATCAGGGCGATCCGGGCCGAACGGTTCGGATCGTATTCGATCGTCGCCACGTTCCCGGGAATTCCGATCTTATCCCGCTTGAAGTCGATCTTCCGGTACTGCCTCTTGTTCCCGCCCCCGCGGTGACGCATCGTCACCCGTCCCGTATTGTTCCTGCCGGCGGTCTTCCGAATTGGCTCAAGCAAGCTCTTTTCCGGCTCGGTCGAGGTGATCTCCTTGTAATCCGAGTTCGCCATGGTGCGGCGGCTGGGTGTTGTGGGTTTGAATTTTTTCATCGCCATGTTCGTTCTCCTCCCGCACCCTACGCGCTCGCGCCTTCAAAGAACTTGATGCGCTCACCCGCTGCGAGGGTGACGACGGCTTTCTTCCACGAGCGGGAACGCCCCAGGAACACGCCCAGGCGCTTCGGCTTCGAACGCACCCTTATCGTGTTGACGCTTTCGACCTTCACCTTGAAGATTTCCTCAACCGCCTGGCGGATCACGACCTTGTTCGCTTTCGGGTGAACCTCGAAAGCGTACTTGTTCTGCTCCATTTGGCGATTCGACTTCTCCGTGATGATCGGCCGGATAATCACATCATGCGACACGAGATTCATCGGCCGTACACCTCCTGCAGTTTCTGGGCGGACGCAGCCGTCATGATCAGGTGTTCATGGTTCAGGATGTCATAGACATTGATGCTGTCCACGTGAATCACCTTGGCTCCCGGGATGTTCGCCGCAGAGCGGTAAATGTTCTCGTTCGACTCATCGATGACCATGAGAGGCTTGCGCGTCGCTTCGATCTTTCCGAGAAAAGCCAGCATGGCCTTCGTCTTCGGAGTTTCAAGGTTGCCGTTTTCCAGGATCAGCATGCGATCCTCCGTCGCTTTCAGGGAAAGCGCACTCCGCATGGCCAGCTGCCGGACCTTGCGGTTCACCTTCTGACTGTAGTCGCGCGGTTTCGGTCCATGGGCGACGCCACCCTTGAGCCAGAGAGGTGAGCGGGTGCTCCCTGCCCGCGCCCGTCCCGTGTGCTTCTGACGAAACGGCTTGCGTCCTCCTCCATTCACTTCACCGCGGGTTTTTGCGCTCGCCGTCCCCTGCCTGGCATTCGCCAACTGGGCCACGACGACCTGGTGCATCGCGGGAACATGAATGGGCGCTCCGAAAACGGCGTCGGAAAGTTCGAGGCTTCCTACGACTTCGCCCTCAAAATTGATCAACTTCATGGTAGGCATGGTCTTCTTGCCCTCCTTCCGCCGCCTAATGCTTCTTGCGGACCAAAACGAGGCCGTTGCGAGCCCCCGGGATGGCCCCCCTGATCAGGATCAGGTTGTTTTCCGCGTCAATGGCAGCCACTTTCAGGTTCTTGACCGTGACCTTTTCGTTTCCCATCCGGCCAGGGTTTCCGTGTCCCTTGAAGACCCGGCCGGGATAGCTGTGCGCACCGGAAGAACCAGGGCGCCGATGCCACTTGGACTGGCCGTGGGAGGCGGGCCCGCCGCCCCAGCCATACCTCTTCATACCGCCGGCCGTGCCTTTGCCCTTGCTCACTCCCGTCACGTCGACGATCTCGCCGGTCTCGAAAATGGAGGCTTGGACTTCCATGCCGGGCTGATAAGCCGCAGGTTCATCAATGCGGAATTCCCTGATCCACCGCTTCGGCTCAATCCCCGCCTTTTCGAAAACGACCTTCATCGGCTTCGCGACATTTTTCGCCTTCTTTGCGCCGAAAGCCAGAACCACCGCCGTATACCCGTTCCTCTCCTGAGTCCTGATCGCCAGAACCGGGCAGGGGCCCGCTTCGACAACCGTTACCGGGACGGCTCTTCCTTCTTCGTCGAAAATCTGGGTCATTCCAATCTTCCGTCCCAAAATTCCCATGCTCATTCGATTCAGCTCCTTTTCGCTCAGAGCTCCCCCCGAAGGTTACAACTTGATCTGGATGTCCACCCCGGAAGGGAGATTCAGCTGCATTAAGGCCTCCATCGTCTTCTGCGTCGGGTCGACGATGTCGATGAGGCGCTTGTGTGTCCGAATTTCATACTGTTCACGCGCGTCCTTGTCCTTGTGCGGGGACTTTAGGACCGTGAACTTGTTGATCTCCGTCGGAATCGGGATCGGTCCGGAGACTCTGGCTCCCGTACGCTCCGCGGTCTCCGCTATCTGAACGGCGGAGGCGTCGAGCACGCGGTGGTCGAACGCTTTTAGGTTGATGCGTATCTTTTTTGCCAAGGCTGTTCCCTCCCGACAGTTAGTCGAGGATCTCGGTGACGACGCCGGCGCCCACCGTACGGCCGCCCTCGCGGACCGCGAAGCGCAGACCCGGCTCCAACGCCACCGGAACGATCAGTTTCACTTCAAACGTGCTGTTGTCTCCGGGCATGACCATCTCCACGCCTTCCGGCAGCGCGATGTCTCCCGTCACATCCGTCGTGCGGAAGTAGAACTGCGGCTTGTAGCCCGAGAAAAACGGCGTGTGGCGGCCGCCCTCTTCCTTCTTCAGCACGTACACCTCGCCCTTGAAATGCTTGTGCGGCGTGATGCTCTTCGGCTTCGCCACGACCTGGCCGCGCTCCACGTCTTCCTTGTCGATCCCGCGAAGCAGCACTCCCACGTTGTCTCCCGCCATCGCATCGTCCAGAATCTTCCGGAACATCTCCAGCGACGTCGCCACCGTCTTCTGCGTGTCCCGCATCCCCACGATCTCCACTTCCTCGCCCGCGTGGATCTGGCCCCGCTCCACTCGACCCGTCACCACCGTGCCGCGGCCCGTGATCGTGAACACGTCCTCGATCGGCATCAAAAACGGCTTGTCCGTCTCCCGAAGCGGCGCCGGAATGTACTCGTCGCACGCCTTCATCAGGTTCATGATCCCTTCCGTCCACTCGTTGTCTCCGTCCGACTCCAGTGCCTTCAGCGCACTCCCGCGCACCACCGGCACGTCGTCTCCCGGAAAATCGTACTTGCTCAGAAGGTCCCGAACCTCCATCTCCACCAGGTCCAGAAGCTCCGGATCGTCCACCATGTCCACCTTGTTCATGAACACCACCAGCGCCGGCACGTTCACCTGTCGCGCCAGAAGCACGTGCTCCCGCGTCTGCGGCATCGGACCGTCCGCCGCCGACACCACCAGAATCCCTCCGTCCATCTGCGCCGCTCCCGTGATCATGTTCTTGATGTAGTCCGCGTGTCCCGGGCAGTCGATGTGCGCGTAGTGACGGTTGTCCGTCTGGTATTCCACGTGCGCGATGTTGATCGTGATGCCCCGCTCCCGCTCCTCCGGCGCCTTGTCGATCATGTCGAACGGCGTGAAGTCCGCGTATCCCTTCCGGGCCAGCGTCTTCGTGATCGCCGCCGTCAGCGTCGTCTTGCCGTGGTCGATGTGACCAATCGTGCCGATGTTCAGGTGCGGCTTCGTCCTCTCAAAATGCTCCTTCGCCATCTTCGATACCCCTCCTTGTTTAGANNACCGCCCTCGGCGTTACCGCTTCAAGACCTTTTCGGCCACTTCGGGGCCGACTTCCGCGTACTTCTGGAATTTCATCGAGTAGGAAGCCCGTCCGGATGTCTTGCTTCGCAGGTCCGTCGCGTAGCCGAACATTTCCGCCAGCGGAACGAGGGCTCGGACGATCCTTGCATTGCTCCGCATTTCCATCCCCTCGACGCTGCCCCGCCTTGAGGCGAGATCGCCCATAACATCCCCGACATAATCCTCGGGGGTGACGACCTCCACCTCCATCACCGGTTCCATAAGAACCGGCGAAGCTTTTCTCATCGCTTCCTTGAAGGCCATCGAAGCGGCGATCTTGAACGCAAGCTCGGAACTGTCCACGTCGTGGTAGCTTCCATCGACGAGAGCGATCTTCATTCCGAGGACCGGGTAGCCACCAAGAATGCCATTGTTCTTGGCTTCTTCGAGGCCCTTTCGGACGGCCGGAATAAATTCCTTGGGGACAACGCCTCCGACGATCTTGTCCTCGATTTCGAACCCCACGTGATCGGGCAACGGCTCCATCTCGATGACGATATCGCCGTACTGGCCGTGCCCACCACTCTGCCGGACGAACTTTCCCTGGGCGCTTGCCGCGTGCCTGATCGACTCCCTGTAAGCGACTTGGGGCCGCCCGACCCGGACCTCGACCCCGAATTCCCTTTTCAGGCGGTCCACCAGGATTTCGAGGTGCAACTCCCCCATCCCCTGGATGATGGTTTGCCNCGTCTCTTCGTCGACATGGACGCGGAAAGTCGGGTCTTCTTCAGCCAGGGCGGAAAGCCCCTTGGAGAGCTTCACCTGGTCCGCCTTGCTTAAAGGCTCGACCGCGAGATCGATGACCGGTTCCGGGAACTCCAGGGACTCCAGGACAATCGGGTGCCCCTCTTCGCAAAGCGTCTCTCCCGTCCGGGTTCCTTTCAGGCCTGGAAGAGCAATGATCGCTCCTGCCTCGGTCTCTTCAAGCTCTTCCCGCTTGTTTGCGTGCATCCGCAGGATCCGGCCGATCCGCTCGCGACGACCGGTCGTGGCATTCAGGACGCTCTGCCCCGCCTCGACCCGCCCGCTGTACACCCTGCAAAAAACGAGACGCCCAACGAAGGGATCCACCATGATCTTGAAGGCCAGCGCCGTAAAGGGCTCCTCGTCGGAAGGGATTCTCTCCTCCTCGGCATTGGTGTCCGGGTTGACGCCCTTGATCGGCGGAAGATCGAGCGGGCTGGGAAGATAATCCACAACCGCGTCGAGAACAAGCTGAATTCCCTTGTTCTTGAAAGCGGAACCGCACATCACCGGGACGACATTCATGGCGATCGTCGCGTTTCGGATCGCCCGCTTGAGTGTTTCAAGCGGAATTTCCTTGCCTTCCAGATAAAGCTCCATCACTTCCTCGTCCACATCCGCAAGGGTTTCGACGAGAAGTTCCCTTGCCATCATCGCATCTTCCTGGAGCTCGGCGGGAACGCTCACGACCTTGTAGTCGGTCCCCAGGTCATCCTGGTAGATCACTGCCTTGAAGGCAACGAGGTCCACCATGCCGGTGAAGCTGTCCTCGAGTCCAATCGGGATCTGGATCGGAAGCGGCCTTGCACCGAGTCGCTCCCTCATGCCGTCGATGACGGCATTGAAATCCGCCCCTACACGATCCATCTTGTTGACAAAGGCAATTCGGGGAACTCCGTACCTGTCAGCCTGCCGCCAGACCGTTTCAGATTGGGGCTCAACCCCCCCCACCGCGCAGAAAACGGCCACCGCGCCATCGAGGACGCGCATGGACCGTTCGACTTCAACGGTAAAGTCCACGTGCCCGGGCGTATCAATTATATTGACATGCGCCTCGTTCCAAAGGCACGTCGTTGCGGCCGAGGTGATCGTGATGCCCCTCTCTCGCTCCTGCTCCATCCAATCCATCGTGGCAGCGCCCTCATGGACTTCGCCCATCTTGTGCTTGCGCCCCGTGTAAAACAGGATGCGCTCGGTGGTCGTCGTCTTCCCTGCATCGATATGGGCGGCAATCCCGATGTTCCGGATATTTTTCAGATCAACTTTCGGCATGGTTTCAGGCTCCCCGGAGCCGGCAGCTCCCGTGCTGATGCATCGGTTCTACCAGCGGTAATGCGCAAACGCCCTGTTGGCCTCCGCCATCTTGTGCGTGTCTTCGCGCTTTTTCATGGACGACCCTTCACCCTTGAAGGCGTCGGTAAACTCACGGGCCAGGCGCTCAACCATCGGCATCCCCTTCTTAGCGCGGGCATACTGAATGATCCAACGGATGGCGAGAGCCTCAGCCCTTTCAGGTCCAACCTCAACGGGAACCTGGTAGGTGGCGCCGCCCACGCGGCGGGGCTTGACCTCGACAACGGGCTTCACGTTGTCCATCGCTTTGCGAAACACTTCCTCAGGCTGTGAATTCAGCCGTTTGGCGGAAAGCTCGAGCGCCCCGTAGACAATACGCTCAGCAGTGCTTTTCTTTCCGCAATACATGACACAGTTGACGAATTTCGAGAGCGCCTGGACTCCGAAAACCGGGTCCGCGGGCAAGGTTCTTTTCCTGATGTGCCCCTTACGTGGCATGGGCTAAAGCCTCCCTTTCCGGTAAAAAAACTATTTCGGGCGCCGTGCCCCGTACTTCGAACGGCTCTGGCGGCGGCCATCCACCCCGCCACAGTCCAAGGTTCCGCGGATAATGTGATAGCGTACGCCCGGAAGGTCCTTGACGCGCCCGCCGCGGACGAGAACCACGGAGTGCTCCTGCAGGTTATGGCCGACTCCCGGGATGTAGGCGGTCACTTCGATCCCGTTCGTGAGACGGACACGCGCAACCTTCCGCAAAGCGGAATTCGGCTTCTTGGGCGTTACGGTATAGACTCGCGTGCACACTCCCCTGCGAGAAGGGTTCCCCTGAAGGGCAGGAGCGCTCGAGCGCTGCCTCTTGTCTTCCCGCCCGATTCGGATCAACTGACTGATCGTTGGCACAGAACTCCCTCCTTTCCTTACTCGATGTTCTTCAAATTCTCCTTGATCAAACCAGCGGCAGTAGCCTTTCTGGAAATGGCCCCAGCTCGGCCCAGCATCTCCATGCTTTCACACCATTCCACAGCCACGTTCTGCCTTTGGGCCTCTTCAAGGAGTTCCATGACGCGTTCTTCTGCGACGTCCCGCGCGAGAAAGAGCTTTTCCAGCTGTCCCATCTTGATTTTGCGGAGAACCTGGCGGACACCCACGACCCGCCGGCCCGAAGCAAGCTCACTTAAAGGCACAGCAATCCCCTCCTGTGCGGACGCACCGAGACATAATATCAACCGGGGGAGCCCCTGTCAAGAAAAGACGGGAGCTCCCCCGGTTCGTGCAAGGAAATAATTCCACGGTCGGGCTAACAGGTTTCCTGCATATCGATGCGCCGATAATTTTCGGCTCCGGTCCCGGCGGGAATCAAGTGCCCGATAATCACGTTCTCCTTAAGGCCCTTCAAGGTGTCGACATCGCCCCGAACGGCCGCTTGGGCCAAAATCTGGGCCGTCTGCTGGAAGGAGGCCGCACTCATGAAGCTGTCGGTGGCAAGGGCGGCTTTCGTCACGCCGTGTACGACCGGACGCCATTGCGGCTCCTCCCTCATCCTGCGGACAAAGGAAACCCGCTGAATCAGCCGTTTCGTTTCAAGCGAGCTGGATATCGGCCTGACGACCAGTTCCTGGAATTCGCCCTTCACCAGCCGGTCGATGACTTCGCGACTGATCTCCGTCCCGGCCTCGACAAGCAGGTTGCCTTTGGAATCGTGAACCGGCTCAAGGAGGACCTTCCCGTACGCAATTTCTCCCAACACTTGTCCCAGCAGCTTCTCGCGGGTGACGATCTCCTGCGTTTCGCCGTCGAGCTCAACCGCGGCGATCTGTCCTTCGACAAGGCCGCGCACCACCCGTCCGTCCAGGATTCGTCCGATATCGTTGACCGGGTTGCCCTGGGCGTTGATCGCCTGTTTGATCGGCCTGCTGAAGAACTTTTCGATCAGGTGATGATTCAGCGCGTCGTCAACATTGTGGCGACTGGGCATACGCCAGATCTTCACAAGGGAGGCGTTCGCCTTCCTGAGCCGTTCCTGAGCCTCCGGCGTCAGCGGCCGATCGCGGTTCAGGACAACCTCCCCGTTCGAAACAACATCCTCTGCCAGGTAGGCTCCCCTCTCCAGCGACCCAAGGGTATCGGTGTCCCGCACGCAGAGGCTCTGGGGCTTGCNCCTGGTAATATTCAGGAGGTCCTGCAGGCTCAGGGATTCCGTCGGCGAGATCTCGGCATTGTCCCCGACGGAAACCGGTGCGATCAGTTCAAGTCCCTCCATCTCCCTCCTGAACGCCGCTTCCCCGAGGATGACCCGTACCTGTCCGTCCCTGTCTTCGACCGTGATCTCCCGAACAGCCGAGCCGGGAGCCAGAAGACGCTGAATCGTATCGGGTTCGAGAGGTCTCCCCTTCAGGGAAAGGATATTATCGATGCCGCTGTGGCCTTCGATATCCCGAAGCGTCTTGCCTTGCAGGAAATCCATGGCTTCATCGAGACAACGGTCGTTTTCCTTCCGGATACGGTCCAGCTCCTGGTCCAGATCATCGACCCAGGCCAGTTCGTTCGCCACGAAGGAGCTGTCCCCCTCTTCGGTGATCCGGACACGGTTCACCGGGGCGACTTTCCGCAGGATAACCTCGATATGCTTGTTGTTGATCGAGACGCCCTGGGAGAAATAGACTTCCTGGATGCCATCGACGAGGTATTTCTGGACCGCTTCCAGTCCTTCAACCTCCAGCAGCTGCTGGGGATCGATGTACCCTTCGGTGAGGCTCTGTCCCTTCTTCACCAGCTGTCCTTCTTCGACGAGCAGGTTCTGGGAGGCAGGGACGGTGCAGACCACCTTTTCCCCTTCGTCTTCTTCCTTCCCGACGATAACCTTCCGTTTCCCTTCCATCTCGCGAATCTCGAGGACTCGGCCGTCCGCTTCCACCAGCTGGGCGACCTTCTTGGGCCGGCGGACTTCAAAGAGCTGTTCGATGCGCGGGAGCCCCTGCGTGATGTCTTCCCCCGTCAAGCGAACGCCGCCGGTGTGGAAGGTCCGCATCGTGAGCTGAGTCCCGGGTTCCCCGATGGACTGGGCGGCTACGACACCCACCGCTTCCCCAATCGCCACGGTTTTCCTTGTCGCGAGATCGCGTCCATAGCATTTCCTGCAAATCCCGTTGCGGAGGCCGCAGGTCATCGGGCTCCTGACCCAGACCGCCTCGACACCGGCGTTCTCAATCTTTGCCGCCAACGCCTGCGAAATTTCGTCGCCACCCTGGACAAGCGTCTCGCCCGTCGAAGGGTCCTCGATATCGTTCAGCGCAGTCCGCCCTGAGATGCGATCTGCAAGCGTGACAACCGTTTTCCCGTCCTGGACGAGGGCGCTGATCCGCGTTCCCTTGTCGGTGCCGCAGTCCTCCTCGGTAATGATCAGATCCTGAGCCACGTCGACCAGGCGCCGCGTGAGGTACCCCGACTTGGCGGTTCTAAGGGCGGTGTCGGCCAGACCTTTCCGGGCGCCGTGCGTCGAGATGAAATACTCGAGCATGTTCAGGCCGTCCCGGAAGTTGGCCACGATCGGGTAGTCGATGATCCGTCCGGAAGGGTCCGCCATCAGGCCTCGGATGCCGGCCATCTGCGCAACCTGGTTCTTGCTTCCTCGGGCTCCCGAATCGATCATCATCCGCAAGGGGTTGACCTGGTCCATGTTCGCCACGATGTCATCGGCAATCTGCCGTGCGGCTTCCGACCAGAGTATTTCCTTCTGCCGCAGGTATTCCTCTTCCGTCAGGACGCCCATTCCGTACTGTGCGGAAAGCTCTTCCTCCCGTTTCATGGTCTCATCGACCGTCGTCTTCTTGCTGGGAGGGATGACCGCGCAGTCAAGCCCGAAGCTGATTCCGCTCTTTGTCGACCAGTGATAGCCCAGGATCTTGATGGCATCGAGCATGTCAACGATCGCCGCCTGCCCCACCTTGTCGTAGGCCTTGTCGAGAAGCGTCCCGAGATCTTTCTTGCCGATCTGCCGATTGATGTACCGCAAATCCGGATGAAGGACACTGTTAAAGAGAGCCCGCCCGGGCGTTGTCTCGATCCACTCCCCGTTCCAAAGCATCCGCACTTTCGTGTTGGGGTGCACAACGCCGTGGTCGATCGCCACGAGGGCATCCTCGACGCCTCTGAATGCCATCCCCTCTCCCTTCAAGCCCTCCCGCATTCCGGTCAGGTAGAAGATTCCGAGGACGATATCCTGGGTGGGAGTCACCACAGGCCTCCCGCTGGCGGGTGAAAGCAGGTTGTTGGCGGACAGCATCAGGATACGCGCCTCCGCCTGGGCTTCAAGCGACAGCGGAACGTGGACGGCCATTTGGTCTCCGTCGAAGTCGGCGTTGAAGGCGGTGCAGACCAAAGGCGGGAGTCGAATAGCCTTTCCTTCCATCAGAACGGGTTCGAAAGCCTGAATTCCGAGGCGGTGCAGAGTTGGGGCCCGGTTCAGCATGACCGGGTGATCCTTGATGATTTCCTCCAGGATCGCCCAGATTTCGTCGCGCCCCCTCTCGATGATGCGCCTGGCGCTCTTGACATTCGGAGCCAGACCTCGCTCCACAAGCTTATGCATGACGAAGGGTTTGAAAAGCTCGAGAGCCATCTGCTTGGGAAGCCCGCACTGATAGATCCTGAGCTTGGGACCGATGACGATGACCGAGCGTCCGGAATAGTCGACGCGCTTGCCGAGCAGGTTCTGCCTGAAACGCCCCTTCTTCCCCCTGAGGAGGTCGCTGAGGCTCTTGAGGGTTCTGTTGCCCGCTCCCAGGACGGCCTTTCCCATCCTGCCGTTGTCGATGAGAGCATCCACCGATTCCTGCAGCATCCGTTTCTCGTTGCGGATGATGATCTCCGGGGCCCGCAGCTCCTGAAGCTTGCGAAGCCGGTTGTTCCGGTTGATCACGCGGCGATAGAGGTCGTTCAGGTCGGAGGTGGCGAACCGGCCCCCTTCGAGCTGGACCATCGGGCGCAAATCCGGCGGGATGACCGGAAGTACTTCCAGGATCATCCACTGCGGTTTGCTCGCACTCTTCCTGAAATCCTCGACCACCTGCAGCCGTTTGATCAGTTTTCGCTTCTTCTGTCCCGTCGTCTCAGAAATCTCTTCTCTCAGGGAAGCGGCCATCTCGTCAAGCCCCAGCTTGTTCAGCAGCAACTGGACGCCTTCCGCACCGATTCCCGCGGAGAATTCCCTGTCGTAGGCGGCGCAGAGATGCTGTTCCCTCTCCAGGATGATATCGCCGCGGACAAAGGGGGATTCTCCACCGTCTATGACCAGATAGCAGGGGTCTTCGATCGTGGCTGTTTCCTGCTGAGCCTGGAAGCGCCCGGGGTACTTCTGGTTGTAGAGCTGGATTTCGCTGAGGGCCAGAACGTCGTTCTTCTGGAACGGCAAATGGGCCACAGCCGTAACGACGAAAGCTTCCTGGTTGCCGACCAGCGCCCTCTGGATCCCGGGAAAGGCTTCCGCTCCGCCTCGGGCCTCCATCTCACCGGCCGAAAGGATTTCCGCCGGGGCCTCGGTTTCTCCCCNCCCGATCCTGAAGGCGGGTTCGACCTTGAAGATATCGTCCCCATAATCCGCCTTGAAGCGCGACACCTGGCTGGCGGAGACGATGTCTCCCTCGTCTACGGGGACATCGTCAACCTGGAAGACGCGGTACGCCTCCTCGGCCTTGAATTTCGGGTCGTAGTGGGCGTGGATCCTCTCCTCGGAAGCGTCGATGAGATCTCCCCGTCTCGCCAGGTCGGTCCTTCTTCCTTCGTTGACGACCTTGAAGACGGGTTTCCTCTTCCGGATCGGGGCAAAGTAAACCACCTTTTCCAGGTCTTTCGTCGCCGTTCCGAGCAGAAGGCTCAGGCGGCTGGGAATGCCCCTCAGGTACCAGATGTGGACAACAGGAGCAGCGAGTTCGATGTGCCCCATCCGTTCACGCCTGACACGGTTGTCGGTCACTTCCACACCGCACCGGTCGCAAAGGATCCCCTTGTACTTGGGGCCGCTTCTCTTGTATTTGCCGCAGGCGCACTCGTAACTGCGGGTGGGCCCGAAAATCCTTTCGCAAAACAGCCCGTCCTTCTCCGGGCGAAGCGTCCGGTAGTTGATCGTCTCGGGCTTTTTCACTTCTCCGCTGGAGAGTTCACGAATCCGCTCCGTGCTCGCCAGCTTGATGCGGACTCCGACGATTTCGCGACGGCTCATTTACGCATCCTCCCCTTCGTCGGCCAAATCCTGCTCGCTCGGTCCTTCTTCTTCCTCGAAGCCGGAATCGAGTTCATTGGGGTCAACGAAAAGCATTTCCTCGGTCACGCCTCCGGAAGACGGAGGAAGCACCTCTTCTCCGGATTCCAGGTCAACCATGGCGGGTCGTGGCCTTGCGGCCCCTTGGACGGCGACTTCCTCGTCCTCGTCGTCCAACAGGACTTCTCCCACCGTTCCGTCGTCGTACATGATCTCGACGTCGAGAGCCAGCCCCTGCAGTTCCTTGACGAGCACCCTGAAGCTCTCGGGCACGCCGGGCTTCGTGAGGTTTTGCCCCTTGACGATCCGTTCGTAGGTCTTCAACCTTCCCCGGATGTCGTCCGACTTGACCGTCAGGATCTCCTGAAGAATATGGGAAGCCCCGTAGCCCTCGAGCGCCCAGACCTCCATTTCACCGAACCGCTGGCCGCCAAACTGTGCCTTTCCGCCCAGGGGCTGCTGCGTGATGAGGCTGTACGGACCTATCGAACGGGCATGGATCTTGTCGTCAACCAAGTGGATCAGCTTGAGCATGTACATGTATCCGACCGTGACCTTGTTCTCCATCGGCTCTCCGGTCCGTCCATCATAGATGGTGATGCGGCCGTCTTCGGCCATCTCGGGATAGGCGCCTTCGGAAAGCCTCCTGACGCCGTCGAAGATGTCCTGCTCGTTCGCTCCCTCAAAAACGGGCGTAGACACTTTCCATCCGTTGTGAACCGCGACAAAACCCATGACGGTCTCCATGACCTGGCCAAGGTTCATGCGGCTGGGAACCCCCAGAGGGCTAAGAACCACGTCGACCGGGGTTCCGTCCGGCAGATAGGGCATGTCTTCCACCGGAAGGATCTTCGAGACGACCCCCTTGTTGCCGTGACGTCCCGCAATCTTGTCTCCCTCGGAAATCTTGCGGAGTTGGGCCACGTAGACCTTGACGACCTCGTTCACGCCCGGGCTCAGGTCATCGCTGTTCTGGTCGATGGTCAGGCGCTTGACGGAAACGATTTTGCCACCCTCTCCGTTCGGCACCCGCATGGACGTGTCTCGCACTTCCCGGGCCTTTTCCCCGAAGATGGCCCTCAGGAGTTTTTCCTCCGGAGACTGGTCGGATTCTCCCTTGGGAGTGACCTTGCCGACGAGGATATCGCCTGCCCGGACATCCGCTCCGACCCGCACGATTCCGTTTTCGTCCAGGTTCTTGAGCGCGTCTTCTCCAACGTTCGGGATGTCGCGGGTGATTTCTTCCGGGCCAAGTTTCGTATCCCGGGCTTCGACCTCGTACTCCTCGATATGGATGGACGAATAGTGGTCCTCCTGGACTAGCCTCTCGTTCAGGAGGATCGCGTCTTCAAAGTTGTAGCCCTCCCAGGAAACGAAGGCCACGAGGACGTTCCGGCCCAGGGCCAGTTCCCCCTGGTCAACCGACTGCCCGTCTGCGATGATCGCGCCTGCTTCGATCAGGTCCCCGCTCGACACGATGGGGCGCTGGTGGATGACGGTCCCCTGGTTGGAACGGCGGAATTTCGTCAGATTGTAGGAATCGAGTGTCCCGCCATTCGAGCGGATCTCCACGCGGTTCGCGTCGACAAAGGCAACCGTTCCGGCCCGGCGGGCCCGGACGCAGCATCCGGAATCCTTCGCGATATGGTGTTCGATCCCCGTGCCGATGATGGGAGCCTGCGGAAGCACCAGGGGAACGGCCTGGCGCTGCATGTTCGAACCCATGAGCGCCCGGTTGGCGTCGTCGTGTTCAAGGAACGGAATGAGAGCTGTCGAGATCGACACGATTTGCTTGGGCGAAACATCCACGAAATCGATTTTTAACGGCTCGACCGTTTCGATTTCACCTCGGAAACGGACGTGGACCTCCGGGCCCTGGATCCGGCCTTCGCCGTCGACGGGCGTGTTCGCCCTCCCGACGAAGAACTCGTCCTCCTCGTCGGCCGAAAGGTAGACGATTTCATCCGTGACGCGGGAGTCGACCACACGCCTCTTCGGGGTCACGAGGAAACCGTACTCGTTGATCCGGGCATACGTCGCCAGAGAGGTCACAAGCCCGATGTTCGGACCTTCGGGCGTCTCGATCGGGCATACCCGGCCGTAATGGGTATAGTGGACGTCGCGGGCTTCAAACCCGGTGCGCTCCCGGCTTAACCCGCCGGGCCCCAGGGCCGAAAGGCGCCGCCTGTGCGTCAGTTCCGCAAGGGGATTCGTCTGGTCCATGAACTGGGAAAGCTGGGCGGACCCAAAAAACTCCCGAAGAGAGGCGGAAATCGGGCGGACGTTGATCAGGTCCTTCGCCGTCGCGTTGGTCAAGTCCGGAAGGGTGGTCATCCGCTCCTTGGCTATCCGTTCCATCCGCAAAAGGCCGATGCGGACCTGGTTCTGGAGAAGCTCTCCAACGGCCCTCACGCGGCGGTTCCCGAGATGGTCGATGTCATCTTCGGTTTCTTCGCCGTTCCTCAGCCGAAGGATCCCCTTGATGATGGCAACGACATCCTCGATGGTCAAAAGACGCTGGCTTTCCTGGATTTCAAGGTCCAGGCGCTTGTTGAGCTTGTAGCGCCCCACCCGTCCCAGGTTATATCTGCGGGTGTCGAAAAAGAGCCCGTACACGTACTCGCGGGCGTTTTCCATCCGGGCGGGCTCGTTGGGACGAAGACGGCGGAAAAGCTCAAGAACGGCGTCCTCCCCGGATCGGGAGGTGTCCCTTTCTAGAGTGGCCGCAATCGCGTTGTCCACATTCCAGACCCAGACTTTCGTCATTCCCATTTCGAAAAGGAGCTCAAGGTGTTCCTTCGTCAGCCGATCATTACGGCGAATCAGGACCTGCCCTTCCTTGTCCAGGACCGCTTCGGCAAGAAGGCGTCCCCGCGCCTCGTCATGAAGCTCGACAAGATCGACCTGTTCCGGTGTGGCCCCGAAAAGCTTCAGGATTTCCTCGTCGCTGGTCGCCCCGAACGCTTTGAGAAGCATCGTCACCGGGATCTTCTTCCGGTTGTCGATGTTGACGGACAGCACATCGCCGGGAGTGAGGTCGAATTCAAGCCAGGCTCCCCTGTCGGGGATCACCTTGGCCGCATAGGATTNCTCCCCGGGAACGGTGGTGTCCGCGCTGAAGTAGACACCGGCCGACCGAGCCAGCTGGTTGACCACGACACGTTCGGTCCCGTTGACGATAAACGTTCCCCTGTCCGTCATGACGGGGAAGTCGCCGAGGTAGATTTCCTCTTCCTTGATCTCACCGTTCTTCCTGTTGACCAGCCGGATCGTAGCGCGTACGGGCATGGACCAGGTCAGGTCGCGTTGGCGGGCCTCCTCCTCCAGGATCGGGGAATCGTCCACAAAATAGCGGACGAACTCGAGCGCAAAGGATCCATCGTAGCTCTCGATGGGGAAGATTTCCTCCAGGATTTCCTGGAGCCCCTGGGACTCGCGTGAATCCGATTCTGTTTCTGCCTGGAAAAACCATCGGTAGGAATTCCGCTGGACCTCGACAAGATCGGGCAGATCAATGAGATCCTTGGCTCTCCCAAAAACGCGGCGCTGAATGTGCTTCTTCGTGGGGGCTAAAACTGTCATGGGAGTTACGACCTCCCTTAAGGGGTTTAGTGGGGACAATCCTAGACGTGACGAAGGGGCATAATAGCAAAAAGGCCGTGCGATGTCAACAGACAGGCACGACCTGACGAACAACCTCGTAAATATTTTGGTGTCGAGGGGGGAGTTGAACCCCCACAGGCTAATGCCCACTAGAGCCTGAGTCTAGCGCGTCTACCAATTCCGCCACCCCGACATCACGACTGACAAACGGGATTTTAGCAACCCTGCCCCTTTTTGGCAAGAGCTTCTTTCTCTATTCCGGGATGGAAGATCCTCCGGAAGCCCGCCTTAACCGGTCTCTGAGGGCGAAACCGACCCGGGCGGCATCCGGCCAGTCCGCGACAATCACTCGGGCACCTGATTTTTCCATTTCCCTCAAGGCAGAAAAAAGCCCGCGCGCGTAGGATTCAACGTCCGGGAAGAGACGGATGAAAGCGCAGGAGGCAAGCGGAGGACGGATTCCCACGTAGGCTCTTTGGCCGGCCGCCCATGGCTCGACCTTGTCCCAAACGGACTCGTCCTCTCTGAGGAAGAGGGGGATCTTCGGGGCATAATGCCGGTATCGGGTTCCGGGCGAACGATGAGTTGCCGCTTCTCCGGCACCGGGTAGAACGGGACGGTAACCCAAAAATTCCTCCAGGGATTCGAGGCCGATCCCGCCGGGCCTTAAAAGCACGGCTCTTTCTCCCGTGATGTCCAGAACGGTCGATTCGACCCCGAAATGCGTCGGCCCTCCGTCGAGAATCATCTCCACCCTGTCGCCAAGATCTTCCTCGACCGCTGCGGCATCGGTGGGGCTGGGCCTGCCGCTCAGGTTGGCGCTGGGAGCCGCCACCGGAACTCCGGCCAGACGGATCAGTTCAAGCGCAATCGGCTGAGCGGGCATCCGGACAGCCACCGTCGACAGCCCCGCAGTCACCGTGGAAGGGACAACGTCACGGGCCGGCATCACGAGCGTGAGCGGTCCGGGCCAGAAGCGTTCCATCAGCTTCCGTCCGAGTTCCGGAACAAAAGCCACCCTTTCGGCCCCGGAAGGGTCCGCCACGTGGACGATCAACGGGTTGTCCGCAGGCCGCCCCTTCGCTTCGAAAACCTTGAGCACCGCCTCCCCGTCAAGCGCGTTCGCGCCTAGCCCGTAAACCGTTTCCGTCGGAAAAACCACGAGACGGCCTTCTCTCAGCAGTCTGGCCGCCTCACGCAGGGCTTGCCCGTCCTGTTCCCGGCGAACGTCCAGAACTTTCGCCCTCATGAAACCGGCCCTCCTTCACCGAACCTGGACAGGAAAGCTTCCTTGAACTCCGGGAAGCGACCTTCAAGAATCGCTTCCCGGGCATTTTTCATGAGGTGAACGAGAAAATGGAGGTTATGCCAGGAACACAGTCTCGCGGCCAGGATCTCCCCGGCCTTGTAGAGGTGCCTGAGGTAGGCGCGGGTGAAACGCCTGCAGACCATGCAGTCGCATCCGGGGTCGATGGGCGCGAAATCACGCGCAAAAGCCGCGTTCTTGAGGTTGAGTCGGCCTCCCGAAAAAAAGACGGTCCCGTTCCTTCCGGTACGCGTCGGCAGCACGCAATCGAACATGTCGATCCCTCTCGACACCCCTTCAAGAAGATTCGAAGGCAACCCCACCCCCATCAGGTAACGGGGGCGTTCGTCCGGCAAAACCGGGTTCAGGAAATCCAGAATCCGATACATTTCGGAATGCGGTTCTCCGACTGAAAGTCCTCCAATGGCATAGCCGTCAAAACCGATTTCCATCAGAGCCTCTGCCGAACGAAGCCGCTGTTCTTCAAAGACGGACCCCTGCACGATACCGAAGAGGGCCTGGCCGGCCTTACGGTGGGCGGTTTTGCACCGCTGGGCCCATCGTGTCGTCCTGAGAACCGCGTCCATGGACAGGGCTTCCGTCGAGGGATAGGGAACGCATTCGTCAAAGCACATGGCGATGTCGCTCCCGAGGTCCTCCTGCACGGAAATCGCCTTTTCCGGAGTCATGAAGTGGGATGAACCGTCCAGATGAGAACGGAAGGTCACTCCTTCGTCCGTCACTCTGCGAAGGTCGGAAAGGGAAAAAACCTGAAACCNCCCGCTATCGGTCAGGATGGCCCCTTCCCAGTCCATGAACCGGTGAAGTCCTCCGGCGTCCCTGATGAGATCTGACCCCGGCCTGAGGAAGAGGTGGTAGGTGTTCGAGAGGATGATCCGGGCGCCCATTCCGGACAGTTCATCGGGAGTCATGGCCTTGACCGTCGCCTGTGTTCCCACGGGCATGAATACCGGCGTCTCGATGATCCCGTGAGGGGTGGTCAGGAAACCTGCCCGCGCCCCGGTCACGGGGCAGCGCGCTTCGACACGAAACTCGAACATCTCAGACCCCCCACCCGAAAAGCCGGGCGGCATTCTGCCAAACCTGTTCCGCCAGGGTTTCCACAGGAATCTTCCTGACCTCGGCAATCGTCTCATAAACAGCAGACACGTAGGCCGGCTGGTTGGGCTTCCCCCGCCAAGGCTGCGGGGCCAGGTAAGGGGAATCGGTTTCGCAAAGCAGTCGGTCGAGCGGAACACGGGCCGCCACTTCCCTCAATACCGTTGACCTCGGGAAGGTCACCGGACCCGCAAAGGAGACGAAAAAACCCAGATCCAGGGATTCAACCGCATGTCTCCACTCACCGGCAAAGCAGTGGATCACCCCGCCGTTTTTCCCCGCGGCGTTTTCCCGAAGGATCCCGAGAGCCTCGTCGTAGGCTTCACGAACATGGACGACCAGCGGTTTTGCTGTCCGCGCCGCCAAGGCGATATGCTGCCGGAAGCACTCTCGTTGAAGCTCCCGCGGAGACAGATCATAGTGATAATCGAGACCGGTTTCTCCGATGGCCACCACCCGTTCGTCCCGGACCCAGGCCGACATATTCTCCGGCAATCTTCCCAACGGACAGGTTTTCGCGTCATGCGGGTGGATGCCAACCGCAGCGAAGACGCCCTCGGCTACGTGGGACTTCGCCAGGGCCAGGGCCTTTGCGCTCGACGGCTCATCAAAACCCGCCACAAGCAGGCGAAGGACGTTCGATTCCCTGGCCGAGCGAAGCACCGCGCCAAGGTTGCCGGCAAGCTCATCCATGTTGAGATGACAATGGCTGTCTATATATTTCATCTAGCCCTCCGAAAGTGAATCGCGGGCCGGCTTCTGCCCGCGATTCTAGAGCCGGTTTCCCGGAAAATTCCTTGACGAAATCGCAATTCAGTGGATTCGGCTTCCAGGCGTGATCGGCCTGTCGAGCGTCAGGAGAGCGAGTTCCTTCCCATCCGGGCTCTCCGCAGCGAGAAGCATCCCGTTGCTCAGGACCCCCCTGAGTTTGGCGGGCTTCAGGTTGCAGATGACGATAATGTCTCTCCCAACAAGCTCCTGAGGCTCGTAGAACTCCCGAATTCCCGAAACGATGGTCCTTCTCTCGTACCCCAGATCCAGGTCGAGCCTGTAGAGCTTATTGGCGTTCGGGACAGGCTCGACACCCAGGACCCGTGCCGTTCTCAGCTCAATCTTCCTGAAGTCCTCGACGCCGACTTCCGCTTCGTGTTCCCCGGGGTCCGGAAGCAGGCTCTTTTTCGCTTCCCTCTCCGCCTTGGCGGCTTCCCATTCCTTCATGTCGATTCGGGGAAAAAGGATTTCCCCCCGGCGGATCGCCGTCCCCTCGGGAAGGAATCCCCACGGGTAATCTTCGAAAAGGGCGCTGCTCGGATNCTCCCCGAGCCCGAGCTGGCCCCACATGCGGCGAGAGGTCTCCGGCATGAAGGGAGCCACCATGAGGGAAATTTGGACAAGGGCCTGGTAGAGCGTTCCGAGGACGGAGTCGAGGCGAGGGTCGTTATCCTTTCCCAACTTCCACGGAGCTGTCTCGTCGATATACTTGTTCATCCGGGAAATAAAGGTCCAGATCGCTTTCAGCGCCTCGTCGAACGCGAACTCGGACATCCTGTCGAAAACCGTCTCGAAGGTCGTGGAGGCCAGTTTCTCCATTTCCGCATCCAGGGGGTCGGAGGGGCCGCACCCGGTGACCATGCAGCCCTTGAATCGTTCGATCATCTGGAGGGTACGGTTCAGCAGGTTCCCAAGGTCATTGGCAAGGTCCGAGTTGATCCGGCGGGCAAGCCCGTTCTCGGAAAAATCTCCGTCGAGCCCGAAGGGGACCTCGCGAAGGAGGAAGTACCGGAACGCATCCTGACCGTAAAGGTCCACCATCTCGAAGGGATCCACCACGTTGCCCTTGGACTTCGACATCTTCTCCCCTTCGACCGTCCACCATCCATGGGAAAAAACCTGGCGGGGCGGATTGACTCCAAGGGCAAGGAGCATGGCGGGCCAAACAACACAGTGGAAGCGGATGATGTCCTTCCCGACGAGATGCCGCACAACGGGCCAGAACCGTTTCCATTTCTCCTCATCCCCGGGGTATCCGCACACGGTCAGGTAATTGATCAGGGCATCAAACCAGACGTAGATGACATGACGGCTGTCGCCCGGCACAGGGATCCCCCATTTGAGTGTTGTCCTGGAAATGGACTGATCCTTCAGCCCGCTCCTGATGAAACTGACGATTTCGTTGTACCGGGTCCGGGGCAGGATCGCATCCGGGTTCTCCTCGTAGAAGCGCAGGAGAGGCTCCTGGTAGTTGGACATCCGGAAGAAATAACTCTCCTCCGTCATTTTTTCGAGCGGTCTTTTGCAGTCGGGACACGTCTTGCCTTCTCCCATCTGGGCCTCAGGAACATACGTTTCGCAAGGAACGCAGTACCATCCTTCGTAGGTTCCCTTGTAGACATCCCCCTGGGCGATGAGTTTCTCGAAAATCGCCGTGACGACCTTGAAATGCCGCTCTTCCGTCGTCCGGATGAAATCATCGTTGGAAATGCCGAGCACTGTCCAGAGTTTCCGGAAATTTTCCACGGTCTGGTCCGCAAGCTGCTGGGCCGTCAGTCCTTTGCCCTCCGCCGCCTGCTGGATTTTCTGGCCATGTTCATCGGTGCCCGTTGCGAAAAGGACGGGTTGCCCCATCATCCTGTGGAAACGCGCGCTCACGTCGGCTGCGATCGTCGTATAGGCGTGCCCGATATGAGGGACATCGTTGACATAGTAGATAGGGGTTGTGATGTAAAAAGGCTCCCTGCTCATTTTTTCGGTCCTCCCCTTCGCGGATTCATCCTCTTCTTCATGAGGGATGGCTTTCCTTCGGCTCTCCGGTCATCAGAAAAGCCTTAGCGCGATTTTTCGAAATACCATAGCGCTCGTGGACCGTTTTGACAACAGCCCTCACCGAAAGGCCTTGCCCGATGGCCTCGCGCGCGAACTCCTCCCAGGATTCCTCCGGTTCGTTTCGGGAGCTCTCCGGGGCGCCTCCGACCACCAGGACCATTTCGCCCTTCACGGGTGACTGGACTTTTTCCACCAGTTCTTCGAGCTCCATCCTCAAGACTTCCTCGTGGACCTTGCTGAGTTCACGAACCAGGGCACAGGGACGGTTGCCGAGGACATGAACGCAATCGGCCACCTCATCCTTGAGGCGGTGGGGAGAAACGTAGAACACAAGCGTGCAGGGAACGTCCTTCAACGCAATCAGGCGTTTTTGCCGATCGCCCCTTCTGGGAGGAAGGAATCCCTCGAACTGGAAAGTGTGCGTGGGAAGTCCCGAAAGCACGAGTGCCGGGATCAATGCGGTGGCGCCGGGCAGCACTTCGACGTGAATGCCTTCGCGGATGGCTTCTCCGACAAGGTGAGCCCCGGGATCCGAAATGCCCGGCGTCCCGGCATCCGTGACCAGAGCAATCCTTTTCCCCTCACGGAGCGCCCTCAAAAGGAGCGGAGCTTTTTCTTTCTCGTTGTGCTCATGGGAGGAAACAAGAGGGACCCGGATGTCGAGATGGTTCAGGAGGCGCAGCGTTCTCCGCGTATCCTCACAGGCGATCAGGTCAGCCTCCTTCAGCACGCGAATCGCCCTCAGCGTGATGTCCTCCAGATTGCCGACCGGTGTCGGGACCAGGATCAGAGGCATGGTGGACTCTCCAGCCGGTAGGCGGACAGAAGTTCAGGAGTGTACTCTCCATGCTCGTCCGTGATGAAAAGAGGCGGATCGATCACCACTCCTCCCCTCCCCTGCTTCATGGCGGCAAGGAGGAAGGTCGAGGCCTCCTTCCCCGGGCCGGGATGGATGAAACGGATCCGTTTCGGTTCCAGAGCCTTTTGCCGGAAGAGACTGAGGGCTTCCGCCGTGCGATTCGCCCTCATGACGAGGTAGAACCTTCCCCTCGGCTTCAGGAGATGGCTTGCGGCAGCGGCCACGTCGGCCAGGCTGCATGCCGTCCCGTGGCGGGCCACGGCCTTTATGGAATGGCAGCTGACCCGGCTCTTTTCCGGGTCGTTGTAGGGGGGTTCATAAGGACCACGTCGAAGGACTCGGCCGGGAAATGGGTCCGAATTTCCCTGAGGTCTCCACAGGCAAAACCGACCCTCTCTTCCAGCCGGTTGCACCGGGCGTTCTGCACGGCCATATCCGCAAGATCCCTGCAGATCTCGAGGCCCTCGAATTTCGCGGCCTGCGGAAATTTACGGGCGAGGATGAGCAGGACGGCCCCATGGGCACAGCCCAGCTCCAGAACTCTTTCCCCTCTTCGGATCTTGACCGAGGCCGCGAGAAGGACCGTATCCACGGAAACGCGCGGGCCCTCCACAGGCTGATTGAGTTTCAACTCGCCAAACAGGATGTCGTCGGTTGTCGTTTCGCTCATGTCCAGTCCTCCATACGCACCCCGACCAGCTGGGAAAGCCCCGGTTCCGAAAGGGTGACGCCATAGAGAACGTCCGCCTTTTCCATGGTCGTCCTCCTGTGAGTCATGGCAAGGATCTGGAGGTTGCCGGCATATTCCGCCGCCAGCTCCACGTACCGCCGCAGGTTGACCTCATCCAGGGCAGCGTCCGCCTCGTCCAGAATCGCGATGGGGACACGGGCTTCTTCCATGGCCGCAAACAGGAGAGCGATCGCCGTCAACGACTGCTCTCCCCCTGAAAGCTGCGCCAGCCCTTGAGGCCGCTTCCCTGGTGGACGGGCCGTGACATCCACGCCGGCCTCCCACCCTTCACCGGCCCCTTCAATCTCCAAATGGGCTTCACCACCCCCGAAAAGGCGCTGGAACAGGGTGTCGAAACGCCGGTCGATCCCATCCATGGCAAGGCCGAAAACCCTCGAAGCTTCCCGGTCCGTATCAGCGATGAAACCCTGCAGGGTCCGGATCCCCTCGCTCACGTCCGAACACTGTTCGGAAAGGAATGCCGTTCGTTCCCGAAGGGATTCCTCTTCGGACAGGGCTCCCATCTCCACCTCACCCATGGACCGAAGAATCCTTTCAGCGTTCCGGATTTTCCGCTTCACTTCCTCCAGATCGGTTGCTTCGCACAATCCGGCTCCGGGATAGGGATGCTTCTCCTCCCACTCCGCCACCAGCTCCGCCAAGCTGTTTTCCGCTTCAAGGGTTTCCCGTCCCAGTTCCTCCAGCCGGGTTCTGCAGCGGCGATCCGCTTCCTGGGCCCTGCCTTCGCGGGCAACAACCCTGACAAGGTCCTTCCTGTCCCTCTCGGATCGGGATGAAAGGCCATTTCCCCTGTCCTCAAGCTCTTTCTTCTGCCTCCACGAAACGAGGTATTGCCTGCCAAGCCCCGACAGGTTCTCAAGAAGCTTCGCGAGGATGCTCCCACGCGAGGCGATTTCCGCCTCCGTCACCTTTAGGGATTCCCGAACTCCGCGGATTTCCCTTTCGACCCGTCCCAGCAATTCCCGTGCGCCCCGCTGCTTCTCTTCTGCCAGAAGGACCTCCGTCTCAGGAGTTGTGGGTTCCTCTTCCCAGGAGTGGTCTTCGATGGCCTCTCCCATGGAATCCAGAAGCGCACTGATCTTTTTCTGTTCGCTGGAAACCGCCTGATATTTTTCTCCCGTTGCGGAGAGATTCTCCAGGACCTTCTTCCGGGCTTCCAGCAGCTGCTGTGTTTCCCGATCCGCTCTTTCCTTCTGCCCTTTCAGAAGCCGAAGAGTTTCCTGCGATTCCCGCTTCTGGGCAAAAGCGCTTTCCTTTTCTGCCGCAGTTTGAATTTCCGTTGCTTCAGCCCCGGAAAGTGTCGCCTGCACCCTCTCTTCCTCCTGGTGAAGGCTTTCAAGCAGGGCTTCAAGTTCCTTCCGGCGACGCCGGATCTCGATTCCTCCTGCTCCGCTTCGCTGCGTCCCACCCGAAATGGAACCGCCGGGCATGAAAACCTCCCCATCAAGGGTGGCAACCGCAAGCCTTGGCCGAAGGCGAACGAGGTTCGAAGCCGAACCGTAATCTTCCAGAAGGAGAAGATCGCCCAACAGGTGCTCGACGGCCCCTTTCCACTCTCCATTGATGTCAAGCAAATCAAGGGCCCAGCCCTGAACACCCGGCTCTTTCTCCAAACCGGTGTCACGGGAGAACCTTAACGAACGGCATCGTTCCAGCGGCAGGAAAGTCGCCCTCCCTGCCTGAGCCTGACGAAGCTTGTCGATGCAAAGACGCGCTTCTTCCATATCTTTGACGATCAGCCAGAACTGCCTTGCCCCCAGGTAGGATTCGATCGCCTTCACATAACGGTTCGGGCACTCAAAAGCCTCAATGACGGGAACGGGAGAAACCGGGAGACGCCCCAGCTTCGCGGCCGCGACCAGAAATTGGACGGGTCGAGGGAAAACCTGCCCGTCCATTTTCTGGTTGAGGTTCTCCAGCTCTGAGGAAACCTGGAGGACCTGTTTCCTCAGCCGTGTATTCTCAACCGCTGCCTTCTGGGAAGCCGCGAATGCCGCTGAATGGGATTCGACTGCGGCCTCGCAATTCCTGCCGATTGCATCATCGCAGGTTTTTGCCTCCTCCAGAGCTTTTACCAACCGGGACGACTCGGAGAAAATCTCAGACCATTCCTTTCCAAGAGAGCCGCACTGTCGTCCCAGAGCGGCCAGCCTGGCCTTCAATGTCTCCGCCTCGGCCCCCAGTTCGGCTTTCCGGCGGGAAAGGATCTTGAATTCCTTGGCCCGTTTCTCGGCTTCCTGCCGTTTTCTCAGCCTTTCTTCCCTGGCTTCCAGCGCCGCGGCCCTCTTCCTGGAAAGCTCTGACTCAATGGATGCGGCCAGCTCTCGTTGGACTTTCTCCTCCTGTTCAAGGACGAGCAAGGCCTCCCGTTTCTTGGAGCACTCGCTCTTTGCGCCCTGAATCTGATCCTTGTCCCTCCTGAGGGCTGAAGCCAGAGAGGCGGCCTGCCGCAGCGTTTCCTGCAGGAGATGGAGTCCCGCTGCCTGGTCCTGGCGGCAGGTTTCCATTTCGGTTCTTAGGATCGAGAGGCTTCGCTCAAGCAGATCTCTCCTTCGGCTCCACCCCGCACTCCAAAATGAATGGACCGCCTGTTCCCGTTCGAGAATGTCGTGCCGATTCCTGAGGGACTGAACCGCACCTTCCGACCGTTCCCTGCGCAACCAGTAGGAGTGGCGTCGCTGGTCTTCAAGAGCATCGAGGATTTCTCGGGCACGGCGGGCCTTTTCCACCATTGGAGCGATTTCCTCCCGCCGCGCGGAAAGCTCGGAAAGAAGCGTCGCAAGGCGCAGCAATTCCTCCTCGGCTCTCTTCAGCCGATCAACCGCTTCTTCCCTTTTCCTCCGATAGAGGTCGATCCCGAACAGGCCTTCCAGGAGCATTCTTCTCTGAAGAGGTTTCTGCTGAATGATTTCAGCGATCTCTCCCTGCCCCATGAAGGCGAACCGAATGCCCTCCAATCCCCATGTCCGCTTGATCTGGTCCAGGTCCTGAAGGCGGATGCGGTTTCCGTCGACGGTCAAAAGACCCGTCCCCTCCTTGTCGACCTTTCTCCGGATCTGGCATGCTTCTTTCCCGGCAAGCAGCCGAACGGCCACTTCCGTTTCCTTGCAGGGGGGCAGGCTCGCGCTCCCCTGGAAAAGCAGGTCGGTTTGCCGGGAGATCCTGAGATCGGAAGGCGCACCTTCACCGAGGACCCATCTCATGGCATCGAGGAGGTTGCTTTTTCCGCTCCCGTTCGGCCCGACGATGCAGGTCAACCCGGGAGAAAGCGACAGATCGTGGTCGCCTCCGAAGCTCTTAAAACCCTTAAGCAGAAGTTGGGCGATGTACATTGATCTTATGTTCCGCCTGGGCGAGAGCCCCCTGAAAATCAAGCCGGAACTTCTCCCACGGGAAGAGCGGCATCTCCCGAAGGAATATTTTCCTCTCGAATTCTTCCTCCCAGCCCTCCAGGTAATTCTCGGCAACATGCCGCGCCACAGCCGGGTAAAGTTCGAGGATTAGCGCCTCGGCTTTTCCTGACCGGCAGACTTTCCTCAGGAACCGCTTGATCGAAAGGGCCAAGGTGTCTTCCTTGAGAACCCAGCCGTTGCCCGAGCAGAACGGGCAGTTCTTCGTGAAGGTCCCTCTGAGATCGCCGCGGGCGCGCTTTCGAGTGATCTCCACAAGACCCAGCTGAGTAACCCCATAAACCCTCGCCTTGCACCGATCGTGCCTGAAGAGCTCTTCGAGCCTCTGCAGGAGGGCGCTCTTGTCTTCCTCGTATTCCATGTCGATGAAATCGACAACGACAATCCCGCCGATGGATCGAAGACGCAATACCCTGTAGATCGATTCCGCCGCCTCAAGATTCGTCTTCAGGACCGTTTCCCTCAGGTTTGTCGCTCCGACGTATTTCCCCGTGTTCACGTCGATGACGGTCAAGGCCTCGGTCTGATCCACAACAAGCGTTCCACCGGACGGAAGCCAGACTTTCCTCTCGAGGGCGGCGGCAAGCTCCTTTTCGATGCCGTAGAACTCGAAAATCGGGACGGAACCCCCGTAAAGCTCGACCTTCGGCGGGCAGTCGGAAAAGAAATCACGGACATACGCCGTCACTTTGTCATATTCCTCTGGACAGTCTACGACGATTTCCGAAACATCCCCGTTCAGTTCATCCCTAAGGATCCGCCCGACCAGGCCGATATCCCGGTACAAAAGCGAAGGAGCCGGTTGTCTTTCAGCGAGGGCGGAAATCTCTCGCCAGAGGTCCAGGAGCATTGCCAAGTCTCCCTGAAGGGCTTCCGTCGAGACTCCCTCGGCAACGGTCCTGACGATGACGCCGAAGCCCTGCGGTCGAAGGGCTCGGGCAAGTTGCCTGAGCCGCTTGCGTTCCCCCTCGTCAAGGATGCGCTTGGAAACGCCGGTTTCGTTTCCTCCGGGGACCAAAACCAGGAAGCGCCCCGGTAGCGACACTCTGGTCGAGACTCTTGCTCCCTTGCCTCTCCTTGCCGCTTTCACAACCTGGACGACCACTTCCGCATTGGCACGGACGTCCACTCCGCGTGCGTCCTCAAGGTAGAGGAAGGCATTTCGCCCATCCCCGAGGTTCACGAATGAGGCGTTCATCCCCGGCAGGACGCTGTCTACCCGGGCCTTGAAAATCTCTCCCGCCTTTTGGGTCTCCCACATCCGCTCACAAAAAATCTCCGCAACACGCCCCTCTTCCAGTATCGCAAGGCGCATCTCTTCAGAGTCGAGCACATTCGCGATGATCTGTCTTTCTATCGCCATCCCGTCACTCCCCAAGTCAAACCAGAGGCTTTACGGTGCTCTCGTCCCAGATCCCCACTGCCGTTCTCATGATCAGCAGGTCTTTCCATCCCTCAACAAGTCCGGAAGCCGTGAAGGCTTTGACGAAAAAGCCCGGCCCGAACCTGTCCGGCTGGGCAAGAACAACCCCGGCGGAAAAGCCATCCCCCTCCACCCGGTAAAGCAACCCTTCTTCATGAAGCGCCGTCTCGATCACCCTTCTCAAGGCTTCCTCTCCAGGGAAGCGACCTCTAAAAAAGATCCGGTACTCCGCCACTTTGCAGAGGCGACTCAGGGCCGGTCCCTCAACCACCGAGGCACGGAGGATGTCGAATCCCCTGGGCATGGAGACTCTCCACTCCGAGAGCGCCTCTTCGTTCCAGTTCTCCGCCCAGATTTCAGCGGGTTCGGCCAGGGCGGGAACCCCAACCGGCAACGCGGGTCCGAGGCTGATCTTCGGGTGGGGGGAAAACCCCTCCGTCTGGAGGATTTCCAACCCGGCCCTCCTCGCGGACCTGGAAAGGAGAGGAGGCATCTCGACATGCGGGACGAAGGCGGCAAGCCCCGTTTCGAAAAAAGGAACCGAATTCGGCTCATTCTTCAGCCGCCTCCCGTAAGCGAGAACATTCTTCAGGCAAGAAACCGCAGCCTTGGCATTTCCCCGTACGGCAGTCGGGCGTCGCGTCTTCCGAAAAGGCCTTTCCTCTTTCTCGCCAAAGGAACTCGCGACTCACCCCCGTGTCGATCTGGTCCCATGGGAAGCGTTCGTCCTTCTCCCTCGACCGGGTGGCAAAAAAATGCGGATCCAGTCCCTCCGATTCGAAAGCCTGCATCCAGGATTCGAAGCGGAACGTTTCCGTCCATCCGTCGAAGCGGCATCCGGTATTCCAGGCTCTCTCGATGACATTCGCTAGACGCCTGTCCCCCCGGGCGAAAACCGCCTCGATGAAACCCTGGCGCGGATCATGGTAATTCAAGGTGATTTTCGGGTTTCCGATTTGCCTTTTGAGTCCTCTGCAACGGGATTCCGTTTCCTGGAATGGAAGCTGGGGTTCCCACTGAAAGGGGGTATGGGGCTTCGGGATGAATCCGTTGACCGAAACCGACACCTCCGCCCTTCGATGGCGCTTGCGGAGTATGGCAAACGCTTCCCTCGAGATATCCGCGATTCCGGCAAGGTCCGCCTCCGTTTCCGTCGGGAGTCCCACCATGAAGTAAAGCTTTACCCGGTCCCACCCATGCTCGCTCAACGACTCAATCGTCGTCCGGATATCGTCCTCGCCGATCCCCTTGTTGATGACATTCCGCAGGCGCTGGCTTCCGGCTTCGGGAGCAAAGGTCAATCCGCCTCTTTTGACCGTTTCGAGCCGAGCTGCCAGAGCGACCGAAAAAGCATCCATCCGCAGGCTCGGCAGGCTCAGTTTGACCCCGCTGTCCCGAAGATCTCCCGAAAGAGCTTCGAGGACGGGGACAAGCCCCGTGTAATCACAGGAGGAAAGAGAAACCAGGCCGACCTCCTCCCACCCCGTCTTCCCCAAGAGATGCCGCGCGATCTCAACGACTTTTTCCGGGCTTCGTTCCCTCAGGGGCCGGTAAACCATGCCAGCCTGGCAGAAACGGCAACCTCTCGTGCATCCGCGAAAAATCTCGACGGGGACCCGGTCATGGATGATGCCGGTATCGGGAACAACAAGGGATCGAGGCGCAAACGCGGAATCCATGTCTCGAACAAACTGTCTCTTGACCGGGAAAACCTGTTTTGAGCGGATCTCGACCCCATTCGCAGAGAATTCGCACGTTGAGAGCGCCGGGACGTAAACGCCGGGTATTTCCGCGATCCGCGCCAACCGGTCTTCTCTTGGAAGACCCCGCGTTTCCGATAGGGCCTCCAAAACGGCGGGAAGGAGAATTTCCCCGTCTCCAAGGCAAAAGAAGTCGATAAAGGGGGCAAGAGGTTCCGGCGCAAGGGCTCCTGGTCCTCCCGCCATGACGAGCGGGTCGCCATCGCCTCGAAGCTCCGCCCTCAGGGGAATTCCTCCAAGATCCAGCATCGTCAGGATGTTCGTCGCGGTCAGCTCGTACTGGAGCGTGAACCCAACGGCGTCGAAACGATTGAGAGGCGTTCCCGATTCCAGAGAGGACAATGGAAGACCTGCGGCACGCAGAGAGGCCTCCATGTCGATCCATGGGCAGTAGGCCCTCTCCGTCACGATCCCCTCCAGGGAGTTTCCCAGGGCATAAAGGATCTGGAACCCCAGAAAACTCATGCCGACCTCGTATACATCCGGGAAAGCCAAACAAAGCCGAACGGTCGGTTTCCCGCTCCCGTTCAGTCCCGCCACCGCTCCCCATTCCTGCCCGATGTAGCGGGAAGGATGCTTGACCGTCGCCAAAAGGGGCCATAAAGGGTTGTCCATTTCAAAAGGTCGTTCCACCGTCATTTTTCACCTCAGGAATCGTCATCTGGTCGCGGGTTTTCGACGACAACGCTCTGCACAAGCCCTAGGGCGATTCCCAACCCAAGAAGGGAACTTCCCCCATAGCTAAGGAAGGGCAAGGGCAACCCCGTCACGGGAGCAAGGCCCATGCTCATCGCCATGCCCTCCAGCACCTGGAACCAGATCCATCCGGCGATCGAGGCGACCAGCACTTTGCCCCGAAGGTCCCGTGATTTGACCCCCGCCGCGAGTATCCGCCACAACAGGAAGAAAAAAAGTCCCAGCAAGGCGATTCCGCCCAGGAAACCGAATTCCTCGGCAAAAACGCTGAAGATGAAGTCCGTGTGGGGTTCAGGCAGAAAACCCAGCTTGCTCTGAGTCCCCAACATGTAGCCTTTGCCCACCAGCCGCCCCGAACCCACGGCGATCCTTGACTGGATCACGTTGTAGCCCGCTCCCAGAGGATCGATATAGGGATTCAAGAAAACCATCAGGCGCAGTTTCTGGTAAGTCTTGAGGAAATGCCAGGCCACGGGCAGGGCCGATAGTGCGGCCCCGCAAAGGCCAAGCAGGTGACGGACCGGAGTTCCCGCCGCATAGAGGGCGGTAAAGATCATGACGGAAAGGACGATCGCACTCCCCAGGTCAGGCTGGAGCAAAACAAGAATCAGGCTGATCCCCGCCAGGCCGAGAACACCGACCAGATCTTTCGCTTCCTCTACAGGGTGCCTGCAGAGGTGTTTGGCCAGAAAAAGTCCCAGGGCCACCTTGGCGAGTTCGGTGGGCTGAAAACGGATCCCCCTTAAACCGATCCAGCTTTGAGCCCCCTTCGCGGTATGGCCGAGGATAAGCACGAAAAACAGAAGGATCATCACGATCCCGTAAATCCGGTAGGCCCAATCGAGAAGGCGCGTATAACCTATCCTGAGGACCGCGACGTAGGCCGCAAAGGAAACGGCACCCCAGGTAGCCTGCCGGATGACGAAAGCCCCGGCGTTCTTCTCCATGCCGAGTCCGGCGCTGAAGATCGAAAAAAGGCCGACGAGGAAAAGGCCGACTGCCGCAGACAGCAGGTTGCGGTCCGACAAAACGAAAAGCAGCCGCAGGATGTTCCCCTTTTCCTCCCTTAGCTTCATGCAGGTTCCGCCCTGCGCTCCGCTCTCCTCTTGACGTTCTTGACGGGGATGTTCGCCACAAGAGCCACGGAACGCTCCTCCTTGGAGAAATCGAGTTCGATCTTGTCCTCCTCGATATCGAGGTAATTACTGATGACGCCGATCAGGTCCTTGCGGAGGTTTTCCATCATCTCGGGCGAGATGTCCGTCCGATCGTGGATCAGCACAAGTTGAAGACGCTTTTTCGCGGTCTCCTTGGATTTCTCTTTTCCGATCATCTGGAACAGCCTGGCCAGGAAATTCATGCCGTCCCCACCTCCTAAAGCCCCAGGGCTTTCCGGAGAAATCCGAAAAAGCCTTTTTGATCGGGGGAATCCAGGTCAAGGAGGGGAACTTCTTCCCCGAGAATGCGCCTGGCAACGTTCGAGAAGGCTTTGGCCGCGGTGGAATCGTCTCCTAGGGTCAGCGGTTCCCCCTTGTTGGTCGAGACAACGACCGCCGTATCGTCGGGAATCACGCCGATCAGGTCGATCGCCAGGATGTCGAGGACATCCTTGACGTCGATCATGTCACCGGATTTAACCATTGCCGGGCGCAGACGATTGAGAACCAGCCGGATCGGCGATTTCGACATCGACTCGAGCATGCCGATGATCCGGTCCGCGTCCCGGACGGCAGAAACCTCCGGAGTGGTCACGACGATTGCTTCGTCGGCACCAATCGCGGCATTCCTGAAACCTTGCTCGATCCCCGCAGGGCTGTCGATGAGCGTAATGTCGAAGTTTTCCCGAAGCTCATCACAGAGTTTCAGCATCTGGTCCGAGCTGACCGCATCCTTGGTTCGCGTCTGGGCGGCGGGGAGCAGGAAAAGGTTCTCGACCCGCTTGTCCCGGACCATCGCCTTCTGCAGTTTGCACGACCCCTCCACGACATCGACAAGGTTGAAGACGATCCGGTTTTCAAGCCCCAGGACGACGTCGAGGTTTCTCAAACCGATATCCCCATCAACCGCGGCGGTTTTGTATCCCGCCTTGGCCAGGGCGACGGCCAGGTTCGCCGTCGTCGTCGTCTTGCCGACTCCTCCCTTACCCGATGTCACAACGATGATTCTCGGATCCATGAAGCCCCCTCCTCTTCAATCAAGTGTGATCAAGGCAATTCCCTTGCGATCAGCGTGTCTCCCTCTACGGCGAAAAGGACGCTCTTCCCGTACCATGGCGATGCGCTGTCAAAGGTGCTGAAGAGACGGCCGATCCGAACCTGCGTTGCCTCGAAAGACTTTGCGATGACCCTTGAAGCCACGTTTCCTTCCACCCCTGCGTGGACCAATCCCTGAAGCCTGCCCCAAACGACGATGTTGCCCCCGGAGATCACTTCCGCACCATCGTTCACCTGGCCGACGATAAACACGTCGCCCGGGTGCTCGACTTTCTGTCCCGACCTGAGCGACCGGTCGACAAGAAGCGCCTGGCAGGACCTTGCCTGCCGGGTTTCCGGAATAGTCGTCATCGGTTCCCNCACGGCCAGGCCCGCTTTCCGGAGCAATCCCAGACCTTCATTGTCGAAGCTGATCCAGGACAGGACATTCAGCCCGTGGTTCCATATCACGTCCGTCAGCATCCGCCCTATAAAAGATTCCGAGAGTGGCCGCCCCTGAAGGTCGAGGACAACGCGACCTCCCGCAAGGAGATGATGGGCCTCCACAACCGCTTTTTCCAGAGCGGGCCAAACCTCGGGATCGGCAAGCCCTTCCGGAACGACGAGGCGAAGGTGACCGGCGCCTCCTTTCAGGGTGACGGCAGGCTTTTCCCTTTCGACTTCCATCCCCTTCCCCTCCCCTTTCATCGCTCGACGCCTACGAGGTAAGCCAAAACCTGCCCGACAAGAGGTGCGGCAACCGAACTGCCGTGTCCACCGCCCTCCACAAGAGCAACCGCCACAAAGCGCGGCTTGTCCGAAGGAGCATACCCCACAAACCACGCATGGTCATCCCCATGCGGGTTCTGGGCCGTTCCCGTCTTGCCCGTGACGGATACGCCAAAAACCCCGGAAGCCCTTCCGGTTCCCGACCTGACAACTTCTTCCATCCCCTTGCGGACCCAACGAAGGGACTCGGCCGGAAGCT
This sequence comes from Synergistales bacterium, assembly GCA_015657435.1. GTDB lineage: Bacteria > Synergistota > Synergistia > Synergistales > 79-D21 > 79-D21. The sequence goes on from JADLKH010000002.1 coordinate 36,536, forward strand.
TCAGGTCCGCTCCCTTGGGGTGATCCTCGGCAGAAAGATGAGGGACGACGAGGGTTCCTCCGTTCGCAAGGGCAGCATAGACACGGGCCAACTGCAAGGGAGTCATGAGGAGAAAGCCCTGACCAATGGAATAGTTGACCGTATCTCCCTGGAACCAGGATTCCGAGAAGCGCTTTTTTTTCCACTCGCGCCCGGCGAGGTTCCCCCTGGATTCCCCTGGAAGATCGATGCCCGTCAACGTGCCGACTCCCAGCCTGCTCGACCAATCGATAAGGCGGTCGGCCCCTAGCCAGAGACCAACCTGGTAGAAGTATACATCACAAGAATCCTTGAGAGCCGAGACGAGATTCACCGTTCCGTGCCCCCCGCGTTTCCAGCAGCGAAACACACGGTTTCCGAGCTTGAATTGGCCTGGACAGTAAACCGTCGTTTGCGGAGTTATCACTTTTTCCACAAGTGCAGCCAATGCCGGAACGGCCTTGAAAGTGGAACCCGGAGGATACGCGCCACTGATCGCCCTGTTCATCATCGGCCTGTCCGGGTCCTTGAGCAGGCGAGCCCACTCTCCCGAGGAGACGCCCCAGGTCAGCGGGTTCGGGTCGTAGGAAGGTGCCGAGTAGAGGACCTTGACCGCCCCATCCCGGACATCCATCGCGACGATGACCCCCTTCTTGCCGCCCAGAAGCTGCTGGGCTTCACGCTGGGCCCCAAGGTCCAGGGTCAGCCTTAGATCCTCCCCTTTGGTCGGTGGCGTCATGCTCAACCGTCGTCGTCTTCTTCCCATCGCGTCCACCTCGACCGCCTCTTCAGCCGCCACCCCCCTCAACGTTCCCTCGTGCACAAGTTCGATCCCCGTTTTCCCGATCAGGTCACCAACCATATAGTTCTGCTCGACTCGGGTTTCAAGTTCCTCACGGGTCACCTCGCCGACATATCCCACAACGTGGGCGGCGAGGGCTCCGGCAGGGTATACCCGTCTAAAAACCGGTGTCGGGAAAGAAACTTGGGAAAAGCGGGNGTCGGAAACAAGGCTTGCCACCTGGCCAAGAGTCAGGTTGGACGCAACCGTCACGGGACGATAGGGAGCCCAGTATTGCTTCTGGATGCTCTGCCCGAGCCCTTCGGCCGTCGCGGGGATCCCCTGTCTGCGCAGAAGGGTCGCCACTTCGGCCCTAACTCCGTCCTGCCTGAGATNCCGGGGGTACCCCACGATGTCGAACGTCCGCACGCTTACGGCCAAAGAGGCTCCGTGGACATCCGTGATTTCGCCCCTGGGACTCGATGTCCGAATCACGCGGATCTTGTTCTGCGTCGAAAGGTCTCCGTAATGCCCGCCTCTCAGCACCTGGAAGAAAAAGAGGGCCACAGCGAGTCCCAAAAGGGAGTATGCCATGAACATCCGCCAGTGATTCAACCGGAGGTTCAGTTGGGACCGGCGGCCGATATCCCTAGTCATGATGGGCTCTGCAGCGTCTGATGAACAAGGCCGTCAACCCCAGCACGCAGGCGACGGCCATCCCTTGCTGAGTCGCCAGCGAGGGGGAAAACCCCAGGCCTTTCCCTGTGAAAAAAACCGGAAGAAGAGATGAAAAAGCATGCGCGGCAACAGCCCAGATAAAAAACAGAACCGGACTCCCCCGCCTGGAGGGGGGGATATGGTACCAGACCCAGGCGCTGGCGGCAACAGTAAGTGCGTATGCGGCTGAAGTCATACCGGGAAGCGCCGTCCACCTCAGGTCCCAGAAAAGCCCGGCCAGAAAGGAGGGGATGAAGAGAGGCGTTGCATCCTCACAACGGAACACGGCAAGCCAGACAATGGCGAAAACCGTCAAATCGGGCACCAACGCCGTTCCGGAAAAGGCAACTTGGAGGAGGTCCCTCGCCAGAAGAGAAAACCACAGGACTCCCATCAGGGGTGACCTCCCGTCACGACCTTGACTTTGTACAACCTTGAAAGATCCGCAGTCAGGGTCACCCGGTAGAGGCGATACCCTCCGATCTCTTCGCCGACCCCCGAGATCCTGCCGATCGGGATCCCCGGAGGAAGTTCCTCCGACACGAGCGCGGTGCCGACTCCCATCCCCGGCTTCAAGGTCTTTTCCACTGGGACATAGAGCAGCCAGACGCTCCCGTTCCCTTCCCCGTTCAAGACGCCGAGATCCCTCGTTTCCTCGACCACAACCGGGATATAGAGGGATGAGGAGGTCAAGAGCTCGATCCAGGAGGAATTGGATTCAACCCGGGAGACCTTTCCCACCAACGCGCCCTCCTGGGTGACTCCCATGCCGGGGCGAAGCCCGTCCTTCGATCCCTTGTCTATCCTGACTTCCGACCACCAGCCGGTCGGCGGCCTCAACACGACATGCCCTTCCTTCGCGTCAAGTCCCGATCCGAAGTTGAGGGTTGTCTGCAAGAGGCCCCTCAACGTAAGGTTTTCTTTCTCCAGTCGATCGATTCTCTCTCTTAAGGACCTCTCGCCCGCAGCCAGGTCGACCGTTTTGACGACCAGGTCGCGCACCACCCGCGCAGGCCATTCCGGCCCCTCATGACCAAACCGACCAGGTCGATCGCCTTGTCTGCGAGAAGCGACCCCGGTGAAACGGCGGCAAGAAGCAGGCTAAAGGAAAGCGTCCCCAGGAACGAAATCCAGTATCGCGTCCCGGTACGCCCCATCGCCGCCCTCTCCCTTATAGGGAACCCCGTTCGACCGTGCTCATGATCGGGCGCTTCGAATCCAGGTCATCCAGGATCTTCGCCAGCCCGTGCGAAACGGCGATAAGGGGTTCCTCCGCCACAAAGACGGGAACGTTCAGTTCCTGGGACAGTCTTTGGCTCAACCCCCTCAGGAGCGCTCCTCCACCGGCAAGGACCAGCCCCTGCTCGTAGATGTCCTTGACCAGTTCCGGCGGAGTGGTCTCGAGGGTTTCCTTGATCGTGTCGCCAATCCTCTGGATGATGGGCTCGATGGCTTCCCTCACTTGAACGGAAGAAAGCGTGACCGAGCGAGGCAACCCATCCGTCAGGGCTCTGCCTTTCACTTCCATCCGGAGTTCCTCTTCAAGTGGAAGGACGCTCCCCAGTTCCCATTTGATCTGCTCGGCCGTTCCTTCCCCGATGGCGAGCTTGTGATTCAGGCGAAGCATGGTCAGGATCGCGCTGTCGATTTCGTCCCCGGCCCCCCTGATCGATTTGCTCACCACGATGCCGCCCATGGAAAGGACCGCCACTTCACATGTGCCTCCCCCGATATCGACGACCATGTTCCCCCTGGGCTCATGGATGGGCAGGGAGGCTCCCAGCGCCGCAGCCAGCGGTTCCTCGACCACATACGCTTCCCGGGCTCCCGCGGAAAGGGTCGCATCCACGACCGCCCGCCTTTCAACCTCAGTCACGCAGGCCGGGACAGAGACGACCACCCTCGGGCGCGAAAAGAATCCTCTCCGGTCATCCGCGGCGCGGACAAAATGGGAAATCATCGCTTCCGTCATGTCGAAATCCGAGATGACCCCCTCTCTCAGGGGTTTCACCGTTTCAATCCCCGAAGGAGTCTTTCCCACCATGGCCTTGGCTTCGTGTCCCACGGCAAGGATCTCTTTCCGGCCACCCCGTATCGACTTGCGGATGGCGATCACGGACGGCTCGTTGATGACGATCCCTTTTCCCTTGACGTAAACGACGACATTGACCGTTCCAAGGTCGATCCCGATGTCACTTCCGAAAAAACCAGAAAATAGACGAAACAAGTCTTCCCCCCGCTTTCGTGGTTCAATGCACCGTCACGGAGCGAGAGGTCCCGCCCGCGACAACGAAATGACCGATCAACTCTATACCCAGCAACTTAAGTTGCCTTGCGACCGCCACCGTCAGCGAACGGTCCTCCTCGCTCGGTTCCGGATTGCCGTCCGGGTGGTTGTGGATCAGGACCAACCCTGCAGCCCCCACGCGAACCGCCCTTCTGCAAAGATATGGAGCATCGAGGAAAGCACCGTCAAGCCCTCCAAAGGAAATTTTCTCCGAACCCAGGACATGGCCTTCCCTATCCGTAAAAAGGGCCAGGATGAACTCCCGTTCCTCTGGGGTCATCCTCTTTTCAAGTGTAAGCAAAATTCCTTGCCAGGCCGGTCCCCCGTTCTTCTTCGGGTCGCCATTCAACCGATGCCCCAGCTCGATCGCCGCAAGAAGAGCTGCCGCCTTCGCTTCCCCCAACCCCGGGAAACTGCAGAGTTCCGCCGGCGTCACCCGCGCCAGCGCTCGCTCGTCAGGGTAATCCCTGAGTAGGTTAGCAGCAAGGGACATCACATCCGATCCCTTCCGCCCGGTCCTCAAAAGGACCGCAAGAAGTTCCTGCAGGGAAAGGGATGCCGAACCCATTCTCAAGAGTCTTTCCCGCGGACGCTCGCTTGCCGGCAGATTTGAAAGGCTCATGGCCAGTAAGGGTTTTCCGCCCTTTCCTTCCCCAGGCTCGTCTCGGGACCATGTCCCGGGAGGACCGGCAGCCGTTCATCGAGCACAGCCAGTTTCACCAGGGAAGCCTTGAGATCGCTTTCGCTCCCGCCGGGCAGGTCCGTTCGCCCCACGCTCCTTGCAAAGAGGGTATCGCCTGAGAGCAGGACTTCGCTTCCTTCGCCCGAAACGAGGAAGCAGGAACTGCCTGCCGTGTGTCCCGGCGTGTGGATGACCTGGACACGCATTTGGCCTACGCAAAACGTTTCTCCGTCCTCAAGGGTTTTCTCGGCCGCTACGGACTGGATCGGTGCACCCATCCAACGTGAAAGGTTCTCCTCCGGACTGGTGAGCATCGCGGCATCCGCACGGTGAATCGCGACCCCCCTGCCGGATCTGGCGCGGGCCTCATCCAGGCCACCGATATGGTCCCCGTGCCCATGGGTCAGGAGAACCCACTCGATCTGAAGCTTCTTCCCTTCCGCAAAATCGAGCGCCTCGGAAGGGTCTCCTCCCGGATCTACCAGGAGCGCAACGCCTCTTTCATCCCAGAGAAGATAGGCATTGGTCCAAAGAGCTCCCATTGGAAAACGTCGGTATTCCATCGTCTAAAATACTCCCTTGCTGTCGATGATGAGCGTTACGGGTCCATCGTTGCAAAGTGAAACCTGCATCATCGCCTGGAAAACCCCCGTTGCAACCGGAAGCCCTTCGTTTTCCAAGGCAGCGATCAGGTCGCTGTAGAGTTTTTCGGCCTGGGCAGGTGGAGCAGCCGACGTGAACGAAGGCCGTCGCCCTTTCCTCGCATCCCCGTAAAGCGTGAACTGCGAGACAAGGAGAATTTCTCCACCGATATCCTTGACGGATCGGTTCATTTTACCCTGCTCGTCTTCGAAAATCCTGAGGTTGGCCAGTTTTTCCGCCATCCAGGCAACATCCTGACGCCCATCCTCATGGGTCACTCCGATAAGAACACAGAGTCCCGATCCGGTCTGCCCCTTCACTTGCCCTTCCACCTCGACTCTGGACCAGGAAACCCTTTGGACGATCGATCTCAAGACGGTTCACCCCCGGAACACTTCGATAATACCATTCAGTGTATTAAGCTTCGCCATGATCCGGTAAAGGTGTTCGACGTCCTTGACCCGGATCTCGATGGTCATTCTGGCCCTGTTTGCCGCAATGACGCTGGCCTTCACTCCCACAATGTTTCCATCCAGTGACGCAATGGCCTGCGACACATCCGCAAAGAGGCCCGACCGGTCCACCCCCTCAAGCTTCAGTCGGGCCGTGTAGCGATCCGAGATCAGCCGCCCCCATTCGACCTTGATCGCCCTTTCGGATTTGGCTTCCTCCACGTTGCGGCAGTCAAAGCGATGAATGGTGATCCNCCGGGTTCGGGTGACGTAGCCGACGATCGAATCTCCGGGGACGGGACAACAGCAGTTCGCCAGCGAGACAAGCACCCCTCCTGCTCCCTCGACCACAATTTCCGTGTCGAATTCCTTGCGGACCATGGCCGGCGTCACGGCCGTCTGTGCGGTTTCGATATGCGCCTCGGCCTGAGGAACCGCGCGGTTCTCAAGGAGCTTCATCACGACGGTGGAGGCACTCTGGCTGTTGGCTCCCACCGCGGCGATCACCTCTTCCCCGCTGGAATATCCCAGTTCGTGGGCAACCCTGTTCAGAGCCCCGGCCATCGTCGGCGCAGCCCAGTCGAATCCCGTCTCCCTGCGGCGGAACTCCCTCTCCAGGAGGTCTCTTCCCTTGAGGATGCGTTCTTCTCTTTCGGTTCTCTCAATCTGCCTGAAATATCCACGGATTTTTGAACGAGCCTTGCTGCTCCGAGCGATCTTGAGCCAATCGCGCGACGGCTTCCCTTGTGGGGAGGTCAGAATTCGGACGATTTCGCCGTTCTGGATCTCGTAATCGATCGGTACGATCTTCCCGTTCACCATCGCCCCGACATACTTGTTGCCCACTTCGGTATGGATCATGTAGGCGAAATCGAGGGGAGTCGATCCCGTCGGGAGGGAGATGACATCTCCGTTCGGGGTGAAGGCGAACACTTCCGAGGTCAGGACATCGCCCTTCAGGTTTTCCATGAACTCGGATGGGCTTTCGCCCTGCCCCTCCAAAGCCTGCCGAACCCAGGCCAGCCGCTTGTCCATCTCGTTGAGCCGGGTCCCCGGTTCTTTATAGTGCCAATGGGCTGCAATGCCGTATTCTGCCAACCAGTGCATCTCTCTCGTCCGTATCTGGATTTCAAGCGGCTCTCCGCTTGGCCCGATGACCGTCGTATGGAGGGATTGGTACATGTTGTTCTTGGGGTTTGCCACATAATCGTCGAACTGGCCTGGGATGGGTTTCCAGATCGTATGGACGATCCCCAGTACCGAATAGCATTCCGCCACCGTTCCGACGATGACCCGCAGGGCAAGGAGGTCGTAAAGCTGTTCAAGGGAAAGGTTCTTTCTCTGCATCTTTTCGTAGATGCTGAAGAAATGCTTGGCACGCCCTGTGATGGAGACCTCGATTCCGATCTCCTTCATCTTCTGGTTAAGGATGTCGATCGCCTGTTTGATGATCTGCTCCCGCTCGGGAAGCTTCTTGCGCACCCTTCGACGGATCTCGTAGAACATCTCCGGATCAAGGACCTTGAAGGAGAGGTCTTCCAGGTCCCGCTTGATCTGGTAGATCCCGAGACGGTGCGCCAGCGGTGCGTAGATTTCCACGGTTTCCTTGGCGATGCGAACCTGCTTGTCGCGGCGGAGGGTCTGGATCGTCCTCATGTTGTGGAGGCGGTCGGCAAGTTTGATGAGGACAACCCGTATGTCCTTCGCCATGACCAGGAACATCTTCCTTAGATTCTGAGCCTGATAATCCTCGAACGAATTGAAGGGCAGCTTGCCGAGTTTCGTGACCCCGTCGACCATGACGAGAACATTCTCCCCGAACGCGTTCCGGATCGTGTCTCCCGTTAGGTCCGTATCCTCAAGGACATCGTGAAGGAGCGCCGCAGTGAGGGTGTCGATATCAAGTTCCATGTCCGCAAGGATCGAGGCAACCGAGATCGTGTGAACGATATAGGGTTCACCGGAGGAGCGCGTTTGGTGCTCATGCGCGACCGAAGCCATGACCATGGCCTCGCCGAGGCGGCTCAACTCGTCTCTGGGGAGGTATCTCGACACCTTTCCCCAAAGCTCCTGCCAGGCAAGCTTGACCGGCGCCACTCTCTGCGGTTCCCCGATCCGGCCAAGAAAACTGTCTCTCAGGAGGCGAAGGGATTTGCTTCCCTCCTGCGATGCCGCTTCCCCCAATTTAGCCGATCGGTGGATCTCAGGTTCCTTCAAGGAGGTCACCTCCTAACGGGGCTCCTTGGAAAGGACCGGCTTCTCCAGAAGAAGCTCGACGCGCAAGCGACCTCTCCAGAAACTCTTCCGGGCCCGATAGATCCATCCTTTTACAGACCCCGTACTCCTCAACAACTCGGCTGAGCGAAAAGCAACGATCGAAACGTCTCCGAAGGCGATCCGGAGGTGCTGCCCCGTTTTTCCCAGAGGAACCAGTCGATCGGCCTCCTCGCAGGGAACATAAAAGAGAGGTCCCGGATTCCCGATCCCGAAGGGGCCCAATCGTTCGATTTCTTCAAGACATTCCAAGGACAATTTTGCCGGATGAAGGTCCAGGACGTCGATTATCTCCTCTTTTGGAGACTCGAGTTCTGCGAGCAGGCTTTCCAGTGAATCCCGTACAACCGGCCATTGTTGTCTGCTCACGCTGAAGCCAGCCGCCAACCTGTGGCCTCCCCATTCCTGGAGGGTAGGAGATAGCCTTTCCAGCACGGAAACCGCGTTTCCGCCCTTCGGAACGCGCAGAGTGCCGCGGACCAGGCCGGAGCTCACCGGCGCCGCAAGGGCAACAGGGCGCCCAGTTTCGCTGCAGAGCCGGCTTGCGACACCGCTCAAAACTCCCACGGGCCAATCTTCCTTCCCAGCAACAAAGTTTCGCTCTCCGTTCAAAAGAGGCGCGGCTTCTTCGAGAATCTTCGCCGTGAGCCCCTGCCTCTTCCGATTGAGAGACACGAGTTCATCGACCGATTTTCCCAGCGGCGGCTCCACCGAAAGGACCTTGACGGCAAGGTCCGCAAGCTCCAACCTTCCCGGAGCATTCAGGCAGGGAATCAACTTCATCGCCAGGGCTTCGCCGTCGAGGCTTTCAAGGTCCAGTCCGAGCTGTGTCGACAAGGCCGTGAGCCCGGGTTCCCCGCCCTCCCGGATCTTTTTCAGGCCTTCCCGGAGAAGCGCCCTGTTCAGCGGCCCCAAGGGCACGCAATCCGCAACCGTCGCCAGGGCAATCAACCCCAGGTTATCCTGCAACGAAGCCTTATCACCCGCCCCGCACTTCCAGGCCCAGGCCCAGAGCACCGCGGCTCCGCAAAGTGTTTTCGCTTCGGAGTTTCCGGAAAGCTGGGGATTGACGAGGATCGCGTCGGGAGAAGAGATTCCGTGCCCCTCCTGCGGGAGATGATGATCAAAAACCAGGACCTTCATCCCGAGTCTGCGGGCCGTCGCGATCGAGGCCCTGCTGGAAGTCCCGCAATCCACTGCGACAAGAACGTCGCAACCCCGCTCGGCGATCTTTCTGATCACTCTTTCGTGCAATCCGTAACCTTCCTGATGGCGGTGAGGGATGAAGTAGCGAACATCTGCGTTGCGTCCCGAGAAAAGCCGTGCCGCGAGGGTCGTTGCTGAAACCCCGTCCACATCATAATCGCCGTAGACGACAACGCGGGCCCCCGGACCGATCCCGTCAAAAAGCTCCTTCGCTTCGGCTACACCCTCTCCAAGGTCGAGCTGTTCCAGTAAGGAATGCAAATCCGGGGAAAACTGGCTTTGGACCTCTTCCTCGACCTCAACCCCCATCATCCTCAAAATTGCGGCGACCAGTGGAGAGCAGCCGACCTTTCCCGAAAGGTCGGCTGCTTCTTGATCGATTCTCCAATGCCGGAGAGATCCCGGTTCTACGCCTGCAATCACTGCACATCCCCACTAGAGGGAAGTTCCGTCTCCATCGTCCCGACGGCGGGCTGAGGGAGTTCGACGGAAGGTGTCTTCAGTGCGTCGAGCAATTGTTGCTTCTCCTGCTCCAGAGCCCGAATCCGTTCTTCCTGGTCCTTGATCTTGCGGCGCAGGGCACCCCGAACTTCAACCAAGGAAGCCAGGGAGACGATCCACATGAGGAGTCCTCCCGCCGCAAAGAGAAGGATGTCCCAAAGCCCCTGGGGGAGGGTTTTTTCCCAAATGATGAAACGGACAACCACATCTCCCGTGTTCTGGAAAGCGTAGCCGGCCGCCACCAACATGGCCAGCAGGATTGCCAGGGCGTAACTCTTCACATTGTTCCCTCCTTCTTTGCGGCCCCGGTACCGCTCAGCGCTTCCTGCCGGGATATTCTGCGATCAGGGGAATAAACCCATTGAATCGCCGGTTTAACTCTCCTGCGAACACCTCCCTACCGGGCGGTGTTCCTTATCGCCGTTCGGGCATCTCGGTTGAATCCTCCGCAACGCCTCTCTCAGTATAGACTCCTGACTGGGCTGCGTGCCGTGTACCCGAATGCCGGCGAAGGTCTTTCAACCTCCAGCGGCTGCTCACTGATCATGGCAAACCACGCACTTGCCCATCTATGCGGCATGAGCCCTGAGAACCCGCTCTTGCCCCTTCTCTAGCGATGTCGGTTCAGCAACTGCAGGCTTTCTTGAATCGGCAAGCCCTTTTTCCAGGGTTTCTTCAATCGCCAAAACGGAAAGAGTCCCCGAAAACGAAAGTGAAAACTTTCCGCAACCCGGTCTGAAAGTGGCTCCTGCAAAGGGATCAAGCCTGTTTTGTTTCCAGCCTTGCGACCCTTTCCTCGATGTGGCGGAGGTTCCTTTCAAGCGATGAAAATTCTTCCTTGGACACGAGTGGAAGATGCGAGATCAGACGCTGGAGTTCTTTCTGGAAACCCGCGATCAGCGTCTGCCGCCTTTCCTCAAGCGATCGCTCCACATCCAAAAGCAGTCCATCAAGGTCAGCTTGACTCATCGCCCCCTTATGGACCAGGGTCGTCATGTTTTCCCTCACGATCGTCAGCGCAGCCGTTCCGGTGCCGAGCCCCTCCATGAGAAGCTGCAGGACCGTCTCCATTCGTTTCCCACCTTCCTTTCCCCGCTCCATTATAAACCTCGCCTTAAAAGGACGGGGACGGCGCGTTCACGCCGTCCCCGTCTTCAAAACAAGCAGGATGGCCGCTACCGGGGCGAACGCTTATACCATTCGCAAAGAAGGGCGCAGGCGATAAAGACCGAACTGTAGGTCCCGACAACAAGTCCGACCAGAAGCGCAAAGGAAAAATCGGCAATGACGGGCCCTCCGAACAGGAAGAGCGCAATCACCGGAAGCATGGTCGTCAACGACGTATTGATCGTTCGGGACAGCGTCTGATTCACCGAATCATCGAGCAGTCGCTCGATTCCAATTTGGCGCATTTTTCCCCAATTCTCCCTGACGCGGTCCAGAACCACGATGGTATCGTTGATCGAGTACCCGACAACGGTCAGGATCGCCGCGATGTAGGTCAGGGAGATCTCCCGGCCGGTCAAGGCAAAGGCTCCGGTTACGATGATCGCGTCATGCGCAAGAGCCGCAACGCTGACCGCCGCAAAGCGGAACTGAAACCGAACGCTGACATAGAGAAGGATCCCGAGAAGGGCGAGAACCAACGCAATCAACGCCCCGCGGGTCAGTTCCTTGCCGACGACCGGCCCGACCTTCTCCAGACGGAGAACCTGGATCTCGCCGAACTTCTGCCTCAAGGCTTCCCGCGCCTGTTGTCCGACTGTTTCCTCCCCCGCCTTGAGGCGAATGATCATGCCGCGATCGCTGTAGGCCTGAATCACGGCCTGTTCCTGCCCAACCGTCGACAACGCCTGGCGAGCCTGCTCGACCGATGCGGCGGCGGGGAACTCGACCTGCAGAAGAGTCCCTCCCGTGTAATCGATCCCGAGATTCAACCCCTTGAAGGCGATCAGCAAAAGGCTTCCGATAACCAGGCACAGGCTGATGCCTATGGCCACTTTCCGGAATGCCATGAACTCGAATTTTTTATCGTGCAGCAGTTTCATGTCAGTCCCTCCCTCAGTCCGACCCGAGGGCCTTTTTGCGGCTGATATCCATCAAAAACTGCAGGATAACACGGGTGACCAGGACATTGCAGAAAACGCTGGAGACGATCCCGATGCTCAGGGTCACGGCAAAACCGCGGATCGGGCCGGTCCCGAAGTAGAAAAGAATCGCCGCGGCAATCAGCGTGGTCAGGTTGGAATCGAGGATCGTCGTCAGGGCTTTCCGGAATCCGGCGTCAAGAGCCGCCAGCCGGGTTTTGCCCGCCCGCAGTTCTTCTTTCATCCGCTCATAGATCAAAATATTGCCGTCAACCGCCATACCGATCGTCAGAACGATCCCGGCAATACCCGGCAAGGTCAGCGTGGACCGGAAGGTGATCAATCCGGCAAAAACGAGCAGCAGGGCTACGCTGAGGGCGATGTCGGCCGCGATACCCAGGAAGCGGTAGTAAACCAGCATGAATATCAGGACAAGAACGGCACCGATGATTCCGGCCCTCAATCCCGATCGAATAGAGTCGGAACCAAGGGTAGGACCAACCGTCCGGTTCTCGGCCACTTCGACCGGCACCGGCAGGGCGCCTGCCCGAAGCATGATCGCAAGGCGGTTGGCCTCGTCGACGGTGAACCTTCCCGTGATCTGGGCCTCACCGCCGCTGATCCTTTCCTGAACGACCGGCGCGGAGATGATCTCCCCGTCAAGGACGATGGCAATTTGGCGACCGATGTTGGCGGCTGTCGCCTCGTCAAAAAGCCGCGTCCCTTCCGGGCTGAATTTCAATGAAACCATCGGTCTCGAGAGGCTGTCAAAACCTGTTTTTGCATCTTTCAGGTCTTTCCCGACGACATAGGTTTTCCCAAGGAGATACGCCCGCCCGTCGTTATCCCTCCCGACGGAGACTCCGGGCGTATTTGCCACTTTCGCCTTCAGTTCGTTCGCGACGGCATCCACCTCATCCTTGGCTTTCTGCCAACGGGACTGCGCCGCAAGGAAATCTTCGTCGCTCGAATAATTGGGCCGGTTCGGAGCGGGGGGAACAGCCGCCGTGGACTGCAGGACCTCCTTGAATTCCAGAAGCGCAGTCCGTCCGATCAGCTCAAGGGCCGCTTCAGGATCCTGGATACCCGGAAGGTCGAGGATGACCCGATCCTTCCCCTGCCTCTGGATGACCGGCTCCGTGACACCGTACTGGTCAACACGGTTCCGCAGGACCGCGATCAGCCTTTCGAGGCTGTCGTCGGTCAGCGGGCTTTCCGGCGTATCCTTTGCCAGGAGGACGATATGCGCGCCCCCCTTGAGGTCCAAGCCGAGCCGAACCTTCCCCTGGATCGGGAAAACTGCAAAAAGTCCTGCCACAATCACCGCTGCGACCAAGATCAATCGCCAGCGATCCCTCTTCAACATGGGACAAACCTCCTCGAAGAACCAATCAAGTCCGGATGGCCGAACGCTGCCGAGGACGCTTCGAAGAGCGTCCTTGCCCGTTCGGGGCAGAAAAAAAGGAGCAGGCGCAATGACCCACTCCGCACATCAGCCCGTTTGCTAAGCTTCGGGAATCCCTTCAACTGCTGGCGTCTCTTCCTTCTTTCCCGCTTCTTCCGTGCGCTTGTACTGGACGGAAGATTTCAGGATACGAGCCTTCACGCCGTCAGCGATCTCCAGAATATAGCTGTCATCCTTCGTTTCCCGGACAACGCCGAAAAAACCGCCGGCCGTCACGACCTGATCGCCCCTTTTGATCGAGGCCAGCATCTCCTGGTGCTGACGCTGCCGCTTCTTCTGGGGGCGGATAATCAGGAAGTAGAAGATGACAACAAACAAAGCGAGGGGAAGAAGCATTCCCATCAGTCCACCCTGAGCTCCACTGTTCAAACCGAACGCCTCCTGTCTTCAATCTCGTTTTTCGGCATGGACAATTCTAACACGACTTTACCGTTCGAGCTGCTTGAGAAAGAAAAGAAGCTTTTCGAGTTCAGTCGCGATATCCACATGGTAGACGAGAACAGATTTGGGGGCAATGACCGCCGTCTGCGCAAAGGACAGGATACCGCGTATCGTCCCCGCCGCCACCGCCCGATCGACGCAACTTTGAGCAGCAGGCGCGGGAACGGTCAGAATCAGAATTTCCACCTGTTCTTCCTTAAGGATTTCCGTGATCTTTTCAACGGGATGGCACGGAATGCCCATAATCGGCCGTCCGAACTTCTGCGGATCGTTGTCGAACAGGGCCAACACCTTGAATTTGCTGCTCTGGAAAGCCTTGTGCCCCAACAGGGCTTCTCCCAGCCGCCCCACACCGACCAGGGCGATCCGCCAGAGGCGAGGGGTCGATAGAATGCTCTTGATATGCTCGTAAAGTCTCTCGACGTGGTATCCGACGCCTCGCTTGCCGATCTCTCCGAAATAGGACAGGTCCTTTCGGACCTGGCTCGCCTTGAGCGAGAGCATCTCTCCGATTTCCTGGGAGGAAACGACTCTCCTCCCCTCTTCGTGAAGGAGTTCAAGGAGGCGGTAATACTGGACAAGCCGTTCAATAGTCGGCTCAGCAACTTTCATCGACACAATCCTCCGATCGTCGACCTGGATTGCCGGGTCAGAAGCGGCTGGCGACAACCTCGATTTCGACGAGGGCCCCCTTCGGCAACGCGGAAACTTCGACAAAGGACCGGGCAGGCGGCTCCTCGTCGAAGAAACGCCCGTAAACCTCGTTCACAGCAGAGAAAGTTCCCATATCGGTCGAAAAGACAGTGGCCTTCACGACGTTACGGAAGGTCAACCCCTGAGACTTGAGGATCGCCCCGATATTTTTCAGGACTTGCTCCGCCTGTGCTGCCGCATCGCCATTCACCATCGTCCCGTTTTGGGGATCGATCGGAATTTGGCCGGACAGGAACAACAATTCCCCTGACCACACTCCCTGGCTGTAGGGACCAATTGCTGCCGGAGCGTTTGCGGTTGAAATGATTTTTTTCACTTGTGCCACTTCCTCTCAGGATGGTTTTTCTATCGGGTCCGACGAACAATCTCCGGCATCTCCAACCTCCACGCGTCGATCCTCGATTACACGGAACGACGGTTCTCCCCTCTTGATGATCCGCTCGTCATCGGTCAGCATTTCCACCGTCACGACCCGTCTGGGGTATGCGACCTCGATCCGGTCGAAAACGCGGACTTCCGCAGAGGGCCTGATATTTCGGCCGTTCAGCTTGACCGCTCCCATTTCGACCATCTCGCGCGCCAGCGCACGCCTTTTAACAAGGCGCGAGAGCTTGAGAAAAAGGTCGATCCGCATGTTTGCTCTCCATATCACAAACCCTCCGAAGTATAGCAAACCCTCCCGGCTGTCACAAACGCCTCCATCCTTATTCGAGGAAATCCCGCAGTTTTCGGCTTCTGCTGGGATGGCGGAGCTTGCGAAGGGCCTTGGCTTCGATCTGCCTTATTCTCTCACGGGTCACCCCGAACCGCTTTCCGACTTCCTCCAGGGTATAGGCATGGCCGTCTTCCAGGCCGAAGCGCAGGTGCAGGACTTCCCTTTCCCTATCCGTCAGGTCGTCGAGCATCTCTTCCAGCTGCTCCCTGAGAAGTTGCCTGGAGGCCGCATCCTCTGGGCTGGGAAGGTCCTTGTCCTCAAGAAAATCCCCCAATTGGCTGTCTTCTTCTTCGCCGATTGGAGTCTCAAGAGAAACCGGTTCCTGGGCTATTTTCTGGATCTCCTCCACTTTCTGGGAAGTGATCTCCATCTCCTTGGCGATTTCATCCGCTCGGGGCTCCCGCCCCAGACGCTGCACCAATTGCCTCGATACCCGAATCAGTTTGTTGATCGTTTCGACCATATGCACGGGAATCCGGATCGTCCTTGCTTGATCGGCGATCGCGCGCGTGATCGCCTGTCTGATCCACCAGGTGGCATAAGTGCTGAACTTGTAGCCCTTGCGGTAGTCGAACTTCTCCACGGCCCTGATCAAACCGAGGTTGCCTTCCTGGATGAGGTCGAGGAAGAGCATCCCTCTCCCGATATATTTCTTGGCGATGCTGACGACGAGGCGCAGGTTCGCCTCGACGAGCTTGGCTTTCGCTTCCGCCTCCTCGGCTTCCACGCGCTTTGCGAGGTCGACTTCCTCTTCCGGGGTCAAAAGCGGGATTTTCCCGATTTCCCTCAAGTACATCCTGACCGGATCGGAAAGAGGCAGATCCTCCAAATCCCCCGAATCATCCGCTGCAGCTGCGGCCGGAGTGGGAACCGGTTCCTCCGGAACCTCCTCCTTGCCTTTCGTTTCCTCCATGACGTCGATGCCGAGTTCCATCAAGTTGAAATAGAGGTTGTCCAGCGTATCCGCGTTGAGGTATTNCCGGGGAAGGTGCTTCTCGATATCCTCGTAGGTGACGAACCCTTTCTCCCTTCCTTCGTGCAACAGGTCCCGGACATTCTCGATATACTTCGACATCTCTTCCGGAGCCGCTTCCGCGGCCCCATCCGCAACAGTTACGGGGGCCGCATCGGAAGCCGCTACAGGAACCTCGGCCGTCGAGGCCGCCAGGTTTTCTCCGCTTTCCGGAAGGTTTTCCTTCGGTACAGCCTTGGGTTTCGTTTTTTCCCTTTTCGCCATTCCGGTCATCTCCTCCCCTTCAGGATCCGAGCCAGTTCGTTCAACCTGGACATGTCTTCGCTGGTCGCCAAACCACGGGTCATCTTCTCTCTCAAACCTCGATACTCCTTCTCCACGTTTCTTTTTCTGAGGCTTGCCTCGACTTTTTGCCAGGCTTCCTCCCCGCTGGCGAATGTTTCGCAAAAATCCCCTCCGGCTGCGAGAGCCGATTCCAGAAAACGATTGCTCGTTTCATACCAGAGCCTCCTGAGCGACTCCGTAGATTCTCCGTTGAGAAGGGCTGCGACGGCGCTCTGGATTCTGCCGTCGAAGAGCAGAGGCAGGATCGCCTCGGGTGCGGCCGCCGCGCGTCTTTCCTGCATACTCCAAAGGAGAAACAGCAGGGCGGCTTCCCTCGGATCAGGCGGTTCTTCGTTTGTCCGCTTCCCTTTCTCATCTATAGATACGCAGGAAACGGCGGATTCCCTCTTTTCCGAAATGGGGGAATTTTTTCTTTCCTGATCCTGTCGCACCCGCAGGATTTCGGCGAGCTGATGCGGGAAAATTCCGAGCGTGCCGGCGATTGAGCTCAAGTGCGGCGCCAAATCCAGCATGGACAACTCTGAAAGTCCTCCCAGGATCTCTTCAATGACTTTCTTCCTGCTCGATCCATCGAGGGCACCTCTCCTCGCGTGCACATGATAAAGAGGAAGCGGCAACGCATCGGACAGAGCCTGAGCAAAGAGATCCGGGCCTCCCTCGGAGGCGAGGAGTTCATCGGGATCCTTGCCCCTCGGCAATTCCACCACGTGAACATCCAGCCCTTCCTTCTGGAGAAGGGTCATCCCTCTCAAGGTCGCCTCCTGCCCGGCTGCGTCACTGTCATAACAGATGAGCGCGCGATCGGTCATCCTTTTCAACAGGGCCGCCTGTTCCGTCGTCAGCGATGTCCCGAGTGTGGCAACCGCGTTCCGATAACCGCAAAGGTGAAGCCGAAGGGCATCCATGTACCCCTCGACGACAAGGGCTTGTCCTGATTCGCGGATCGCCCCCTTTGCGACGGGAAGCAGGTAAAGCAGGCTGCGCTTGTTGAAGAGGGGCCCTTCCGGGCTGTTGATGTATTTGGCTCCCTCCCCCGACAGGATTCTTCCCCCGAAAGCCGTCAATTTTCCTGCAATGTCGCGGATCGGGAAGAGAATCCGACCTCGAAACCGATCGTAATCACCCTTCTGTCCCTCGATGATCAGACCGCAGGACAAGGCCTCCTGCCTGGAGATGCCTCTCTTGCGGAGCATGGTCCATAAACCGTCCCAGGCAGGCGGAGCCCATCCCAGCTCGAATTGAGTCCACGAGGAAGCCGGAAGTCTGCGGGCCTGAAGGTATTTGCGGGCCGGTTCCCCGGAAGCGGCCTGCAGATTCTCCCGGTAATGGGCAAGAGCAATCTCCATGATCTCCGATAGGCTGCGCTTTCCGCCGGAATTCCGCCGAAGCTCCACTCCCGCCCTCTCTGCCAGGAGTTCCAGGGCTTCCGGGAATGAAAGGCCCTCTTTCTCCATCAGGAAGGAAAAAATATCCCCGCCACGGCTGCAACCGTAACAATGAAAAGTCTGCCTTTCAGGGGAAACATAGAAAGAGGGAGTTTTTTCGGCATGGAAGGGGCAGAGCCCCCGCAGGTTTTTCCCCACCTTCCGGAGGGGGACGGAATCCCCGACGAGTTCGACGATGTCGATCCTTTCCTTGATCTCACGAACCGCCTCATCCTGGCTCATTCCGACACCTCCAGATTTGGAGACATCGAGGGGGGCAGGCCTGCCCCCCTCGATGTCTCTTCCATGCCAGGGAAACTGCGGAAGGTTACCGGCTTTCTCGCCTAGGAGAACAGGGGGCGATAACCACCGCCACGACCGACATCAGCTTGATCAGGATGTTCATGCTGGGACCCGCGGTGTCCTTGAACGGGTCGCCAACCGTATCTCCTACGACGGCAGCGGCATGGGCAGGGGTGCGTTTGCCGCCATGGTGTCCTTCTTCGATGTACTTCTTCGCGTTATCCCAGGCACCGCCGGAGTTCGCCATGAAGATGGCCAGCATGACCCCCGTCACGATCGAACCGCCGAGGAGCCCGCCAAGGGCCGCCGCTCCGAGAATCAAACCGACGACAACGGGAGCGATGACGGCCATGAGCCCGGGGACGATCATTTCTTTCAGGGCTGCGGCGGTGGAAATATCGACGCAACGTTCATATTCGGGACGGCCGGTCCCTTCCATGATGCCGGGGATCTCACGGAACTGGCGGCGAACTTCGTCGATCATGTGCTGCGCGGCGCGGCCAACCGCTCCGATGGAGAGCGCGGCGAAGATGAAGGGCAGCAATCCGCCGATGAAAAGTCCCACCATGACCTTCGGATCGCGCAAGTCGATGACGTCGATATGCGCAGCCTGCGCATAGGCAACGAAAAGGGCCAGTGCGGTCAGGGCTGCGGAGCCAATAGCCAGGCCTTTCCCGACCGCCGCCGTCGTGTTGCCGACTGCGTCCAGCTTGTCCGTGATCTGCCGGATCTCATGAGGCAGATGGCTCATTTCAGCGATGCCGCCTGCATTGTCGGCGATCGGCCCGTAGGCATCGACACTCAGGACCATCCCCGTGATCGCCAGCATCCCGACTGCAGAGCAGGCGATCCCGTAAAGGCCGCCGAACCGCACCCCGACGAGCGTCGCGGCGCAAATCAGCAGAACAGGGATGGCCGTTGACTTCATGCCGATCCCCAGACCTGAAAGGATGTTCGTTGCAGGCCCGGTCAGGGATGCTTCCGCGATCTCCTTCACGGACTTGTAGCTGGATGAGGTGTAGACCTCCGTCGCGAAGCCGATCGCGACCCCTGCGATCGTTCCGGCAACCACCGCGTAGAAGAGGGTCAGCTCGCCGAACATCGCACGGGTCAGGAAGAACGTTCCCACGATCAGGAAAGCTCCCGTCGCGTAGGTGCCCCGGCTCAGGGCTGCCTGGGGATCCCCGTTCTCCTTGACTTTGACGAAGAAGGTTCCAAGAATGGAAGACAGAATACCGAGCGCCGCGAGAAGCAACGGGTAGATCATGCCCGCGTTTCCGAACGTGACGATCCCAACCGCCATCGCGGCAACGATCGCGTTGACGTAGGATTCGAACAGGTCGGCTCCCATGCCTGCGATGTCGCCCACGTTGTCCCCGACGTTGTCGGCGATGACCGCAGGATTCCTCGGGTCATCCTCCGGGATGCCGGCTTCAACCTTGCCGACAAGGTCGGCGCCGACGTCGGCAGCCTTGGTGTAGATCCCGCCTCCGACACGGGCAAAAAGCGCGATGGAGCTGGCCCCGAAGCCGAAACCGACAATGACGTTCGGGTCTTTGAAAAGAAGCGTACAGAGAAGGATTCCGAGAATGCCGATGCCCACCACATTCATCCCCATGACCGAACCACCGGTGAAGGCAACGGTCAAGGCCTGGTTCATGCCCCTGGTCGCGCTGAAGGCCGTCTTGCCGTTGGCCTTTGTCGCGACGTTCATCCCGAAATAGCCGGTCATCGCGCTGCAGAAGGCCCCCAGAACAAAGCAGGTCGCCGTCCCGGAACCGATCTTCCAGAAGAGCAATCCTCCGACCACGACGACAAACGGGACGAGAGCCTTGTACTCCCTGTATAGAAAAGCCAGCGCTCCTCCGTGAATGATGCCGGACAGTTCGTTGATCCTTTCGTTATCGACACTGACGGCGCCGATCCTGCCGGTGGCCCAGATCGCGTAAACCAGAGCAAGCACTCCGGCCAGCGCCACCAGTAAAATAACCTGTGTTCCCATCGATGAAACCTCCTTTGGACTATGAAAATTCCGTTCGGCGTAACAACTTGCCCGCCCCTTCAGGGCGGGCATTGGCATAAAAAGCGCCCATTATTATAGACATCCCGAGCATCCTGCACAAGGGATCCTGCGAAACCGTCACTCTGAACCTCTGTTTTCCCTCCGGATGCGGATCGAGATCTCCTTCCCGTCGGTATCCTTGAGGGATCGAACCATGCCCAGAATCGCCTCTCCCAGGAACCCCTCGAGGTAGGGTTTGAGGAAAACCTTCCTCCCGTCCACGTGAAGGCTGATCGACGGGAAAGTCCTGCCATGGAGGAGTCGCTCGACAAGAAAACGTGCCAGCTGGTCCTCTTGCCCGGAGGTGAAGAAAGGAGGCTTGGCCATATCACCGTTTCGGTCATACCAGGCCATGATGCCGCCCAAACCTTCGGGACAATCCCCGGGTGGGCCGACCCAAACGCGCGGCAGGGGCAATCCTTTCCCCCCTTCAAGGAGCACGAAATCCACACCCGGCATGAACCGTTCGATCATCCAATCAAGATCGGGACTTTCCTCTCTGCTCTCCGCCCGCAAGCCGTCAGGCCCCCAAAGAACCGTCGGAAAGTTTTCCCCGAGCAGAAGACCGGTATCGTTTTCCAGCGAACCGAGAATGCCTGCTTCGTGTGTCCTTTTGATGAAACCCACTTGAATTCCCATGTTTTTCATTCGGGAAGCCAAGGCGAGACAAAGGGTCGTTTTCCCGGAATCCTTGAACCCGCTGATGGCCACAACCGGCTTCACGAGCGCGGCCCCTCCGGGTTGGCCGCCTGGCGGAGGTTCAGCCATGTTTTGCGATAGGCGTCGAGACAGAAGAAGAAAAGGGTCATGACCAGCGGTCCAAGGAAGATCCCCAGCAAACCGAGCGTCGCGAGACCACCGACGANCCCAACGAAGACGATGAGGATGTGGACCTTGCTCCCTTCCGAGATGAACACCGGCCGGAGGAAGTTGTCCACCGTACTGACGACGATCAGCCCCCAGAAAGCCAGAGTCAGGGCCTCTCCATGTTGGCCCGCGGCAAACAGGTAGATCGCGCCCGGTACCCAGACCAATGCCGTACCCACAAAGGGAATGATCGCGAAGATGAACATCAGGGCTCCGAAGAGAAAGGCGTTCGGAAGCCCCACCCACCACCACCCGAGAGCGCCCAGGAACCCCTGGACCGCTGCGGTGAAGGTAAAGCCGTAAACGACAGCCTGCAGCATCCGACGCCCCCGGTAGAGCATTGCGTCGGTCTCCTCGGCGGAGAGGGGAACAATATCCCGGATGTACTCGACGATCACATGCCCGTCACGGATCATGAAGAAGGAGGAAACCGTGATGACGATCATCTGGAACACAAGCTTGAGCGCACTCTCGAAAACCCCCCTGGAGACATTCGCGATCCATCCGGAGAACCATCTTCCCAGTTGCCCGAGAAGGTCGTTGAACAGGTTCACCTGTGAAAGCCAGGGCTTCAGGAATGCCTGAACCGACTGAGGGAAGAGGCTGAAAAGAAATGAAAGGTCCTGCCGCTCCAGTTTTTCCACCATTGCCGTCATGCGCCCGTAAAGGGCCATGCCGTCATGCGCCAGGTAAAACACGAAAAGGATCGCCGGCAGCAGCAGCATCGCGATAATCGCGGCCGTGGTCAGCCCGGCCGCCACGTTTGCAAGGCGCCTGCGGAACAACCGCACGTGAAGCAGCTGAAAAAGGGGATAACTGAAAAACGACAGGATGATCGACCAGGCCAGGGGGCGCAGGAGAGGAAAAGCCAGCAGGAGGGCTATCGTCGAAAGGGCAGCGAAAAAGACGACGAAAGGGACATAGGTCCCTCTAGGCCGGTTCCTGACCGGTACGGTGCCACTCGGTTCCACCACGGCGACCCCCTCCTTCCGAGATCAGGGCTGCGGAGATTCCGGCTCCCAGTCCGTTGTCGATGTTGACAGCCAAAACATTCGGGCAGCAACTGTTGAGAATCCCCAGGAGAGCCGTTAGTCCTCCCCAACTCGAACCATAACCCACCGAAGTCGGAACCGCCACGACCACGGTTTTCAGAAGACCCGCGGCGACCGTCGGCAGCGCCGCCTCCATCCCCGCCGCAGCGATGACCACATCCGCCTTTCGGAGTTCGGGCAATACCGAAAGCAGGCGGTGAAGCCCCGCAACCCCCACGTCATAGAAGCGGTCGACCCGGCAGCCGCAGAGCTCCGCCGTCAAGGCCGCCTCGGCGGCAACCGGCAGGTCGGCAGCCCCCCCGCTGATGACTGCGACGCGCCCCCTGTTGGGGCGATCCGATCCTATGCGATAGCCGAGCCGGGAGATTTCCTCATAGATGAAACCGGGAAGGATTCCTCCGACGGCTTCAGCCTGAGGTCCGTTCATCCTGCTGAAAATTACGGTTTCATCCCTCCTGCTGCAGGCTTCCGCAATTGTTCCGATCTGCAGGGCGGTCTTCCCGGGGCAATAGATGATTTCGCCGATGCCGCACCGAAAGTTCCGGTGCACGTCCAGCCGTATGTCATCCATGTGCAGGGTGACCATTCCCGAAAGCGTTTCCAGACCTTCGTCGACCGACAGCTGCCCGCTTTGGACCCGCTCCAGGAAGTCCCTGAAGGTCTCTTCAGAGGTTGACATCATGCCTCCGGCAACCCTACTCCCATTCGATTGTTGCGGGAGGTTTGCTCGTGACGTCATACACGACCCGATTGACCCCCTGGACTTCGTTGCAGATCCGGTTGGCCGTCCTGTTGAGGAGGTCCGCCGGCAACCTGGCCCAATCGGCGGTCATCGCGTCGAGGGATTCAACGGCCCTCAAAGCGACGGCTTCGGCATAGGTCCTCACGTCACCCATGACACCGACGCTCCGGGCTGGCAATAGCACGCAGAAGGCCTGCCACAGGCGGTCGTAAAACCCGGCTTTTCTGATCTCGTCGATGAACACGGCATCCGCCCTTCGCAGGGTGTCCAGGCGTTCGGCCGTGATTTCACCCAGGCAACGCACCGCGAGCCCCGGCCCCGGAAAGGGATGCCTTCCAAGAATGGCCTCCGGGACGCCGAGCATGCGCCCGATCTCTCTTCCTTCGTCCTTGAAAAGATCCTTCAGGGGCTCGAGGACCTTGAGCGACATACGCTCGGGCAACCCTCCCACATTATGGTGGGTCTTGATGACCGCAGCCCCTTTGCCCTTGTGTCCGCTCTCGATGATGTCGGGGTAAAGCGTCCCCTGGAGAAGCCATTGCGCCCCGCCGATTTCCGCTGCCTTCTCCTCGAAGACCCGGACAAAGAGTTCGCCGATGATCTTCCTCTTCCGTTCCGGCTCGGAAACTCCCCTGAGTCCTCCCAGGAAGCGATCCGTGGCATCGACATAGTGGATTCTGAGGTTCATCTCTCGGTAGGCTTCGAGAACTTCCTCGGCCTCGTTCAGGCGTAGGAGGCCGTTGTTGACGAAAATGCAGTCGAGCTGGTCATTGATGGCCCGGGCCGTCAGGATGGCCGCAACCGTCGAATCGACCCCGCCGGACAGGCCGCAGACAACCCGGTCGGCCCCCACCTGAGCCCGGATATCGCGGATGGACTGATCGGCCCAATCGCTCAGATCCCAATCCGGCACACAGCCGCAGATCGAGAAAAGGAAATTTTTGAGAATCTCCATCCCTTTCGGTGTATGAGCCACCTCGGGGTGAAACTGCAGGGCGGTGATCCGGCTTTCCGGGTCGGCAAAGCCCGCGATGAGGCCACCACCGCTTTCCGCAATGACGGAAAACCCCGGTGGAAGAGACGTAACGCTATCCCAATGGCTCATCCAAACGGAAAGGGCTTCGGGCAGTCCTCTCAGCAGGGGGGTCTCGGAATCGAGGACCCGGACCTCCGAGGGCCCGTACTCCGCCAGGGGAGCCTGCATGACGGCCCCACCCAGCCGATGGGCCAGAAGCTGCATGCCGTAGCAGATCCCAAGAATCGGAACGCCGGAACGGAGGATCGAATCCGAAATGGAGGGAGCCCCCTCCTCAAGCACGCTCCTCGGGCCACCGGAAATGACGATGCCTTTCGGGTTGTGGGCCAGGATCACCTTATCCGACGAATCCCAGGGAAGGATTTCGCTGTGGACGGAAAGTTCCCGGATGCGCCTTGCGATGAGCTGGGTGTACTGGGAACCGCAATCCAGTATGACGATGTTCGAATGAGAAGACATGAAAGAGCCCTGAGGGCTTCTCTCCCTTCGGCTTGAAATCTTGGTGAGCGTACCGCGATTATCTTAACAGACAAAGACTTCGACGGAACACCGGCTTCACGAAATGAAATGGCCCCCGCCTCAGGCGGGGGCCACAAACGGAAAATCCCGTCGACTAGTCGTAATCTCCCATCCCGCCGGGCATGGCGGGCATGGCGTCCTTCTTCTCCGGCTTGTCCCCGACGAGAGCTTCGGTCGTCAGGACCATGGCGGCGATGGAAGCCGCGTTCTGCACCGCGCTCCGGGTCACCTTGAGCGGGTCGATGATCCCTTCCTTGACCATGTCGAGATACTCTCCGGTGGCTGCGTTGAGTCCCTCGCCCTTGTGAAGTCCCAGGACCTTCTCGACGACCACGTCGCCCTGGTAGCCCGCGTTGGAGGCAATCAGGTGAAGCGGTTCGGTGAGGGCCTTGCGCACGATCGTAGCACCGGTCTTCTCATCGCCCGTCATGGAACCGATGTAGCTGTCGAGAGCCGAAAGGGAGTTCACCAGGGCAACGCCGCCACCGGCGACGATCCCTTCCTCGACGGCCGCGCGAGTCGCGTTGAGGGCGTCCTCGATCCGGTGCTTCAGTTCCTTCTGCTCGGTTTCGGTAGCCGCTCCGACCTGGATAACGGCCACTCCGCCGACCAGTTTCGCAAGGCGCTCCTGCAGTTTCTCCTTGTCGTATTCGGAAGTGGAGTCTTCCAGCTCCTTGCGGATCTGGGCGGCACGGGCATGGATCTTCTCTGAATCGCCCTTGCCTTCGACGATCGTCGTCTCTTCCTTGGTCACCCGGACGGTCTTCGCCCGGCCCATCATGGAAAGATCGGCGTTCTCGAGCTTCAGTCCGACTTCCTCGCTGACCACCTGGCCACCGGTGACGATGGAGATATCCTGGAGCATGGCCTTGCGCCGGTCGCCAAAACCGGGGGCTTTGACCGCGACAACCTGCAGGATGCCCCGCAGCTTGTTGACGACCAGGGTGGCGAGAGCTTCACCCTCGATATCTTCGGCGATGATCATGAGAGGCTTTCCGGTCTGGACAACCTTTTCCAGCACGGGAAGAAGGTCCTTGACGTTGTTGATCTTGCCGTCGTTGATCAGGATGTAGCCATCCTCAAGGACCGCTTCCATCCGCTCCGCATTGGTGACCATGTAGGGGCTGATGTATCCCTTGTCGAACTGGAGCCCTTCGACGGTTTCAAGAGTCGTGCCGACCGTCTGCCCGTCTTCCACGGTGATGACGCCGTCCTCGCCGACTTTCTCCATGGCTTCGGCGATGAGGTTCCCGATGACCTTGTCGTTGGCGGAAATAGCGGCGACCTGAGCGATCTTGTTGCGCTCCTTGACGGCGATCGAGAGCTCCTTCAGCTCGTCCACGACAACATCCACGGCTCCTTCGATCCCTCTGCGCATCAGGATTCCGTTCGCACCCGCCGCGACGTTTTTCATGCCTTCGCGAATCATGGCGCGGGCGAGCACCGTTGCCGTGGTTGTCCCGTCGCCGGCGACATCGTTGGTTTTAGATGCGACTTCCTTGAGGAGCTGCGCTCCCATGTTCTCGAACGGATCCTCGAGTTCGATCTCCTTGGCGATCGTCACGCCGTCGTTGGTGATGGTGGGCGAACCGAACTTCTTCTCGAGGACGACATTGCGCCCTTTGGGGCCGAGCGTGACGCCCACGGTATCTGCGACCTTATTGATGCCCCTCTCAAGAGAGCGGCGTGCATCCTCACCGAAATTCAGGATCTTGGCCATGTCTGGGTCCCTCCCGTTCTTGATTTTTCAGGGTTATTCAACGATCGCGAGGATATCGCGCTCGCTCAGGATCAGGTATTCTTCGCCGTCAACCTTGACTTCGGTGCCGGAATACTTGCCGAACAGAACCCGGTCGCCGACCTTCACCTCGGGTGCGAGCTTCTGCCCGTTCTCCAGAACCTTGCCCGAACCGACGGCCATCACCTTGGCTTCCTGAGGTTTCTCCTTCGCCGTGTCCGGGAGCACGATCCCTCCGCGGGTCTTCTCTTCCTGGGTCAGGACCTTGACGACGATGCGATCCGCCAAAGGCTTCAACTGCATGGGACATCCCTCCTGCGATTTGGTTTATTGTATTAGCACTCACTGGTAGCGAGTGCTAATTTCCCGGAGAAAAGTGTAGGGGGAGTCGCCTTTCCCTCAAACAGCCTTTGGGATCAAGAAAAGGAAATAGGCTTGATTTTCCCTCATAAGTTTTCGCTTGCTTCGTTTTTCTCCGTTTTCAGTCGGATAGAAGGGGTAGGGCGGGATCCGGTGAAAGCTCCAGCCCGCTTCGGCGTCCTCTCCAAAAGCCGTTGTAGGCAGCCGCGGCCACCATCGCCCCGTTATCCGTGCAAAGCTGGGCAGGCGGGAGAAAGACCTGCCAATCCTTTCTCGCGAGAAAGGCTCCGCGCAACCCGCTGTTCGCGGCGACTCCCCCTGAAAGAGCCACTTTCGAGACGCCGGTTAACCGGACGGCCAAATCGACTTTGATCAAAAGAGCCTCGACCACGGCTTTCTGAAAGGAAGCGCAGAGGTCTTCAACCGGAAGCGCCCCCTCCTTTTCGAGGTGTCGAAGGAGTGTTAAAGCCGCCGTTTTGAGGCCGCTGAAGCTGAACTCCACCCGCGGAGTGTCGGCCATCGGCACGGGAAGCGTGAAAGCCTCCGGATTTCCTCTCCCGGCGAGCCTGTCGATGGCAGGTCCGCCAGGATAACCCAGTCCCAGAAGCTTGGCCAGTTTGTCATAGGCTTCACCGGCTGCGTCGTCCCTCGTGCAGCCGAGGATTTCGTAATCACCGAATGACCTCACGAGGATCACTTCGGTATGTCCTCCCGATACGAGAAGGGTCAAAAACGGAGGGGCAAGACCCGGTGAATGGATGACGTTTGCAAACAGGTGCCCCTCGAGGTGATTGACGCCCAAAAGGGGAAGCCCCCAGGCCTGAGCGAGAGCCTTGGCGGTTATGACGCCGACGAGGAGAGAACCCATGAGTCCCGGGCCGGCCGTCACGCCGATGAGGTCGAGCTCCCTGCGGGGTTCCGTAACTCCCGCCTCCTCGATTGCGGAAAAGACAAGGGGAAGGATCCTCTCCTGATGGTCACGCGAAGCCAGCTCCGGAACCACACCGCCGTAGGGCGCGTGAAGATCGAGCTGGCTCGATATCAGCGACGACAGGACCCTCGACGGCCCCTCCAGGATCGACACCGCGGTATCGTCGCAGCTGCTTTCGATTCCCAGGGTCAAGAAACGTTTGCGGGTCAATGCCCTCCGCACCCCCTGCATCCCCCGCAGGAACCGGTGGTGCACCTGCAGCTTTTCGAACGTCGAGCCGGACCGCTCTCATGAAGGAGAACCTTGCCTCGGCATTTCGGGCACCGGCTTGCGAAATTCTCCGACTCGAACCGGTGGTCGCAGGATGCACAACGATAGCGGTGAATCGCGCTTATTTCTCCGGCATTTTCCATTTGGCCGCTTCCTTTTCGTAGCCCAGGGCAACTTCCGCCCCGGTTTTCAAGGCCGTTTTCGGAACTGAGAATGGCAGCGTTCCCGTAAAGCCGCTCGGGAGTTCCCCGGAAGGCGTGTACTCTTTCCGCGAGAGGACATCCTCGGATGAAACGGCGTATGTCCCGACGAAAAGTTTCCCGGGGACCAGCTCCCATGGGGTGAAGGTTTCGAAGCGCAGGATGAAGAGTGCCCTGCCCTTGAGGTATTTCTCCCCGAGATGCCTGCTGTGCCATGTGAGCCATTCGGGAGCACCCGGATCGTTCCTTGCGGTTGTAGCGAGGGGCGTATCGACATAGACGAAGGTCAGCCTTGCTTTTGCCCCCAGAACAAGATCGCCCAGGACCTGGCCATCGATCCAGACATTGGCGGATCTTTCGGCGAGAAGATCATCCAGGCTCTTCGGCTGTGCGGCCCAGGCCGCTCCTGGGAAAATGCTGACCGCGAGCAGAAAAACGCAAACACGGGCTAGGCGCTTCATTCTTACTCATTCCCCCTTGGCTCACGCATTCGGGGCGACCGTTTCCCCCAAAGCCCCGTTCAACTCTTCCGCTTCGAAGCGATAAGTTGTCCCGCAGAAATGGCAACGGACCTCGCTCGCGCCCCCAGGATCCCCTTCTCCGGCGGATCCCTTCAGGATGGCTCTCGCAAGCTCGCGGCTGCACCGGCACGAGGAGGAGAATTCCACATCGTCGAACCATTCGATGTCCATCCCCCTGAAAAGGTCCTCCATGGCGTTTCTCGCGTCCGCGTGGGCTTCCAGGAAACGGCTCACCGCGGGCGTGTTCCGCACCCGCTCCTCGACCGCGCCGATGAGTGGGTCCAAAGCGCCGGGCAGGACCTGGACCATGTAGCCTCCCGCGGCGAACACTCTCCCCGGCGAAGCAAGCACACCCAGGCCGACGGCAGTCGCCGTCTGTTCGGAAAGACGGTAGTATTGCGCAACATCCTCAGCCACTTCTCCGGAAAGGAGAGGCACCTGGCTCGAGATGGGCTCCTTCAATCTTACGTCCCGGAACACGCTGATCGTTCCGTTCCGCCCGACTCCGGCGGCAACATCCAGTTTCCCGGATGCGGAAGGGGGCAGGTCCACTTCGGGGTGGGCGACGTAGCCCCTGACACGTCCCTGCGGCTCCGCGTCCGCCACCACAAGGCCCAGAGGCCCTCCGCCATCCAGCTTGAGCGTAACCCGGGCCTTTTTCAGCTTGATGTCGAGTGCCATCATCATCGAAGCCATCATGAGACGGCCGAGAGCCGCCGCTGCAAGCGGGCTCAGGTTCTGCTTCCTCATGGATTCCTCCAGCAGTCCGTCCGCCTTGACTGCAAAGATCCTGAAGTTGCCTCCAGCCAACAACCCCCGTGAAACAACNNAGCCATCGGCTCCCCTTTGCAGGCTATCGGCCTTTCCTGTTCGTTCAAACGCTCTTCTCCTCCTTTTCAAAGGCCCCGAAGACCCATTTCCACTCGGAACATCCCGTCACCCAGGAAGCGAAGCCGTAGACAACCCCCCCGGCCGCGACCGCAGCAAAGACCCAGGCAAGTTTAACCCAGAGCCTGAAAGCCGGATCATAGGGGAAAAGAAGGGATCCCGCAAGGATCACCGCAGCCATGATCGCGAGGGCCGCTCCGTGCGGGACCACCCACTTGCGGGTCAGGACCTGAATGGGCGTCCCCAGGTGGCGACGGAGAGTCCACGCCCCCATGAGGGCGCCGCCGCTGAATGCGAGAGAAGACGCAAGAGCCAATCCGGCATAGGAAAAAGCGCGCACCAGAGCCAGGCAGAAAACCAGATTGAGCAACACGGTGAAACCCGTCACCTTCAAGGCCTCTCGGGGCAGGCGCCTGGCATACAATCCCCTCATCACCACAGTCGAGCAGGCCATCCCGGGCAATCCCAGCGCGTACAGGGCAAGGGCACGGCTTGTCGCTTCCCAGGCCCACTCGTTGAACGCTCCGCGGACGAACAGGAGGTGAACCATGGGACGGGCCAGAAGCGTGATCCCAACGACAACCGGCAGGATCACGAACAGCGTGAATCGCAGGGCATCACGGATCATCAGGGCGAACCCGGCGGTTTCGTCGGATCCCAAACGAGAAAGCATCGGAAGGACCGCTTGGGAGATCGCGATGACAAATAGCCCCAGCGGCAGTTGGATCACACGGTCCGCATAACTCAGGACGGAGATGGTTCCCCCTTCCAGGAAAGAACCGAGCATGCGGCTGATGACGGGATTCACCTGGTTCAGGGACAAACCGGCCATATAGGGGAAAAAGAGACAGATCACCTTTTTCAGCTCCGGATCCTTCCAATCCGGCCTGGCCGGAACAAGTGGCATCCCCAAGGCTTTGGCCCTCCACCATTGAAGGAGCATCTGGGCCGCGCCCCCCATCAGCACCGCCGCAGGGAGGGCCCAAACTCCCAGGCGCGGTGCTAAAATTGCCAACAGCACAATATAGAGAAGATTGCTGAGAGCCGGGGCAACTGCGGGGATGAAATAGCTGTCGAGGGTATTGAGGACTCCCATCGCGAGCGCCGCAACGGAAACGAGAAGCAGGAACGGGAACATGAGCCGGGTCAGGGCAACGGCAAGCCGGGCATCCTCTCCCGAGAAGCCCGGAGCCATCAGCCTCACGAGCAGGGGAGCTCCCAAAAGGCCGATGGCGACCACCGCTCCTCCAGCCACTAGAAGAACCGTGATCATCTGCCGGGCCAATCGCGCCGCTTTTTCCCGGCCGTCTTCCGCGACAACTTTTGAAAAGACCGGCACGAAGGCGGCAGATAGCGCCCCTTCTGCGAGAAGCTGGCGGGAAAGGTTGGCAAGCGTATAGGCCACGAAGAAGGCATCCAGTTGCCGGGTCGCGCCGAAAAGGGCGGCGGTGATGATCTCCCGCAAAAGCCCCAGGATTCGGCTGGCAAACGTCCCGACCATCATCCGCATGGCATGCCGGACCATCTTGCTCAATGGGGATGCCATCAAGAAAAGACCTCCTGAAATCCAAGGTGAAAGGGGAAGTTGCCGTGAAAGAAACCATCACGACCGTCTGGTGCCTGGGCAATACGCTTCGGGGCGATGACGGAGTGGGCGTCCGATGCGGGGAATTGCTTCTCGAGAACCCCGTCTCTCATCTTGAGGTCGTCCTGTGCGAAACGGTTCCGGAGAACTTTGCTGCGCCTCTTCGCAGAACCCCTCCAGAGAAGTTGATCATCATCGACGCCTGCGTCATGGGAACGGCTCCCG
Organism: Synergistales bacterium; assembly: GCA_015657435.1. Lineage (GTDB taxonomy): Bacteria > Synergistota > Synergistia > Synergistales > 79-D21 > 79-D21. The sequence continues at coordinate 67,559 of JADLKH010000002.1, forward strand.
GCAGCATACGGCTCCTTGATCCCGAAAATCTGGACGGCCTCACGGAAACGACACACGGCCTGCCGCTGGGTGAAATCCTCAAGGAAATTCTCCCCCGAGAAAGAATCGTCGTCATCGGCATCGAGCCAAAAGATACGGGTCTCTCCCTCACTCTCAGCGCGGAAGTCGAATCCGCTGCCCGCAAGCTTGCCCGGGCCCTGAGGAATGGGGAGTGGGCTCGCCTTCCCGGCCCCTCCTCATAGAGTGAAACGATCCCCAAGATAGTATTTCCGTGCGACCTCGCTCTCCGAGACGTCTTTCGGCGCCCCCTCGACCATGATCTTTCCCTGATGGAGAATGGCTGCACGGTCCGTGATGGCAAGAGTGTCCCTCACGTTGTGATCGGTCAGCAGGATGCCGTACCCCTTTCCGCGCAGCCCAAGGATCATCTGCTGGATGTCGAAAACGGCAATGGGGTCGATCCCGCTGAACGGTTCATCCAGCAGGAGGAATTCGGGCATCGCCGCAAGGCATCTGGCGAGTTCCACCCGTCTTCTCTCCCCGCCGCTCAACGCATAACCGGGAGAATCCAGGATGCGGTCGATCCCGAATTCCGCGACGAGGTGATCAACCATCCTGGCGCGCTCAGCCGGCGTTTTTTCCAGTTCCTGAAGGACCAGTTCCAGGTTTTCGCGGACCGTCAGGTTCCTGAAGACGGAAGCCTCCTGCTGAAGGTAACCGACGCCCAGCCGGGCCCTTTTATACATCGGAAGACCGGTGATGTCCCGGTCATCGATGAGGATGGAACCCGCGTCCGGCCGAACCAGCCCGACTATCATGTAGAAAGTGGTCGTCTTTCCCGCCCCGTTTGGCCCCAGGAGACCGACGATCTCTCTCTGTTTGACCTCTATCGAAACGGAGCCGACAACCTGCCTGCCCCTGTACGATTTCTCCAGAGAAACGGCGCGAAGGACATGCGAAGCCGTCACGGTTCCTTCTTCTCCTTGCCGGGAGTGAAAGTCAGCTGGGGGCGTCCCTGCGCTTCGATCCTCCTCGAAGAGAGATCGTAAAGAATGCTTTCCGAACGAACGCTGCGGCCTGACTGCACGGCTTCCGCGCTGCCGACCAGAGCAACCGTTCCCTTGTTTTTCGAATACAGAAGCCGATCCCCCCGGAGGCGGACCGGAGTTCCGTCTGCTCCTTCGACAACGGCGGACACCTGACCGGAGGCGGTCAACTCGCGCAACTCCTCCCCTTCGGTGAGGGCCTCTACCCTGCCGGCCTTCATGGAGATCTTCTCCCGCCGGTCCTCGAAGTGCAGGACCTTCGAAGCCCAGAACCGGTCCCCCTTGCGACCCGCTTCCTCCGCCTCCAATACCCTGCCCGGCATCTCCGCCCGTACGCCCCCCCTGGCGACATATTCCGGCACGGGACCGAAAACCCAGTCAAGGGAAGAAGCGGAAAGTCGTTCCTGCGGTCGGGTGAGCAAAACATTTCCCGAAGCGGAAACGCGTCGTGGAACTCGCTCAACGAGGGAAACCTCCTCCGCGGCAAGTTCCATCTTCTGCTCGCTCCAGCGGGCCTTCACCGAACCCCATGCCCGGAAACGCTCTCCTGCGGGATCTCCTTCCGCGAAAGCCGAGGTCAGGTTCAGTCCCTGCCTGTCCAGCCGGACGTTCCCTTCGGCACGGACGAGACGGCTTGCCGGGTCATAGATCAAGGTATCGGAAGTCAGGCTCACCTCGCTTGCCCCCGCCATGCCGGAAATCGCCGAAAGCAGCGTCAAGCCCAGCAGCAGGACAAGGAAAAGACGTATCCCTTTCAGATGAGCGCGCATCGCCACACTCCCTCCTCCGGTCAAGGCCGGGTCAAAACTGCAGGCTTTGCCCGGACTCAAGCCGAATTCCCCTGACCCATTCCGGCAGGCCTTCCAGGAACTCCGCCGGGTCGGCCTCTATCCCCGGAAACGTGTTGAAGTGCATGGGAATCACCTGTTTGGGCCGGATCATCTCGACCGCCCGCAGGGCATCCGGTATGTCCATGACGTAGCGCCCGCCGATCGGCAGCAGGGCAAGGTCGATGCCCAAGGCTTGAAGCAGGCCCATATCCGCGGTCAGGCCCGTGTCTCCCGCGTGGTAGATCCGGAAATCCCCCAATTCGAGGATAACCCCGACGGCGACTCCCCCGTAGAGAGTTTCCTTGCCCTCCGTAATTCCCGACCCGTGCACGGCCGGGACGAACTTGACCCGGCCGAAGGGGAAACCAACCCAGCCCCCGATGTACATAGGGTGGGTTTTCAGGCCCTTTCCGGCAAGATAACGGCAAATCTCGGCATTCGCCACCACCGTCGCATTCGTTTTGAGACCCAGCTGGATCGTGTCCCCGAGATGATCTCCATGGCCATGTGTCACGAAAATGTGCGTCAGGTTATCGAATTCCTCGGGAAGGGCACAAGACTGCACGTTGCCTTTCAGGAACGGATCGACCAGGCATTCCAGCTCCCGGGCGCTCACCTGGAAAGCGGAATGCCCCAGGTAACGGATCATGGACATTTCACAAGCCTCCCCTCAACCTGGACATCGGTTTCGCTGTAATGCCCCGATTCATGGATCCTGACCCCCAAAATCCGCAGTTCGATCTCGTATTTTCCTTCGCCGAGCGCCAGCTTGACCGCTTGGCAGGAACGGGCTTCCGCCCAATCGGCCATCGCCCGGGATTCCTCCCAGCCTTCCACGGCCAATTCGCCGCACACGGTACCGGCAACGGGATCAAGGTTTAGGCGGTAACGCCACGGCCACCGTGCAGAGCCTTCCCGGATGCCGCGGCCGCCGATCTCCCTCACGCCTCTTTGCCACCCTCGCGAATTCCGACGCCCAGTTCCCTGAGCTGCTTGTCCTCCACTTCGGAAGGGGCCCCGGACATGAGGCATTGAGCCTTGGCCGTCTTCGGGAACGCCATGACCTCGCGTATCGAACGACATCCGCAAAGAAGCGCGACCAAGCGGTCAAAACCCAGGGCAAGGCCTCCATGAGGCGGGGTCCCGTAGCTCAAGGCTTCGAGCAGGAAACCAAACCGTTCCCTCGCCTGCTCAGGCGTGAAGGACAGCACTCCGAAAACGCGTTCCTGCACGGCCGGGTCGTGGATACGAATGGATCCTCCGCCAATTTCGCTCCCGTTGAGAACAAGATCGTACGCCCTTGACCGGACCCTGCCCGGGTCAGTTTCAAGGATCGGAAGGTCCTCCGGGTGAGGAGCCGTGAAGGGATGGTGCATGGCGCTCCACCGGCCATCCTCGTCGTCCCATTCCAGCAGCGGAAAATCCCTCACCCACAGGAAGGCCCAGGCCGAGCGATCCACAAGTTCAAGCCTGGACGCGATTTCGAGCCTCAGGGTTCCGAGCATCGAGCAAGTCGCCGCCCAATCCCCCGCCGCGACGAAGAGGGCATCCCCTTCCTGGAGACCCGACTCTTCAAGAAGGGCTCGGATCCCTTTTTCATCGAGCGTTTTCACCAAAGGTCCCTTCAGGTCCCCCGACTTGAGCTGGAAAGACGCCAATCCCTTGGCGCCCAAGGCTTTCGCTCTCTCTTCAAGATCTGAAACTTCCTTGCGTGAAAAGACGCCCCCGCCCGGAACCCGAAGCCCTCTGACGGCTCCGCCATCGGACAGGATCTTCCTGAAAGGCTCGAAACCGGCCTCTCCGAAAACAGGATCGAGGTTGCAGATCCGCATGGGAATCCTCAAATCGGGTTTGTCGCTCCCATAGAGCTCCATGGCCTCCCGCCAGGTCAGCTGAAGGAAGGGGGTCTCGATCCTCTCCGAAAGGATCTCCCCGAAAAGTCCCTTCACATATCCCTCGAGAAGCCCGATGATATCGGTCTCGGTGATGAAACTCATCTCAATGTCGATCTGCGTGAACTCCGGCTGGCGATCCGCCCTCAGATCCTCGTCCCTGAAGCATTTGGCAATCTGGAAGTACCGGTCGCAACCGCTGACCATCAGAATTTGTTTGAAAAGTTGAGGAGATTGGGGCAAGGCATAAAATTCCCCATGGTTCACACGGCTGGGAACGAGATAATCCCTCGCGCCTTCCGGGGTCGATTTTGTCAGGATGGGAGTTTCCACCTCGAGAAAACCGTGGTCCATCAGGTAGTCGCGCGTGAACTTCGCGGCCTTGGCTCGGATCCTTAGGTTTTCCTGCATTTTCGGTCTTCTCAGGTCCAGGTAGCGATGCCTCAACCTAAGGTTCTCGTCGACCCTGTCCACTTCGCTCATCTCGAAAGGCAATGGGGCGGAGGGAGAAAGCACCAGGAGGTCTTCGGCCAGCAATTCCCATTGGCCCGTCGACAGGTTGGGGTTTTCGGTACCCTCCGGACGTCGCCGGACCTTCCCCTTGACGGCGACCACGAACTCGCTTCTGAGGTCCTTCGCCATCTCGTGAGCCTCGGGAGTCGCCTCCGGGTTGAAGACCACCTGTATTGTGCCGGTGTGATCCCACATCTCGAGAAAAATGATCCCTCCCAGGTCGCGGCGCTTTCTCAGCCACCCGTTCAAGACCGTTGCCTGACCCTCTTCCTTTAAACCGACCTGACCGCAATAGACTGTTTTCTTCCATGCATCGTCGAAATATCGGGTACTCACCGCTTCAGGACTCCCTTCAAGAGAAAAACACAAACCTTCAACAACGCGCCGCCCCGGCCTTCAGAACGAGTTCTGCAACGATCCGGTCGCGTTCGATTTCCGCCTGGGTTCCCGTTGACATTTCCTTCAGGGCGACCACGCCCTTCACGACCTCGCTGGATCCCAAAAGGCAGACGTAGGCTGCCTTTGCCGCCCCGGCAGCCTTCATTTGGGCCTTCATTCCCTTGCCGGAGGCATCCATGTCCGTCGGGACTCCGGCTTTCCTCAGCTCATAGAGAAGGCGAAGCCCCTCGTCCCTTGCGCCCTCATCGGCGATGACAACCGTCGCGAAGATGGAGGGTTCCTTTCCGAAACCGAGCCCCTGTTGCTCCATGGTCAGGACGATCCGGTCCAGGCCGGCCGCAAAACCGACTCCCGGGGTGTGCGGTCCGCCGATCGCCTCGGCGAGATTGTCGTAACGTCCGCCACCGCAAACCGCGTTCTGCGCCCCCAGGTCTCCGGAAAGAACCTCGTAGGCTGTTTTCGTATAATAATCCAGGCCTCTGACAAGGCGTTTGTCGATCCGGAATTTAGCCCCGATCAGGGCAAGCCCCTTCAGGACCTCGTCAAAATGAACCCGGCATTCTTCACAGAGGTGATCCCTGACATCCGGCGCTCCATCGGTGATGCTTCGGCAGGTCGGCACCTTGCAGTCCAGGATCCGGAGCGGATTTCGGTCGTACCGCCCCTGGCAGGTCGGGCAAAGGGATTCAAAATGCCCCCCGAGATACGCCTGGAGCGCTGATCGGTAGACGGGTCTGCAGACCGGGCACCCTACCGAGTTCACCAGGACCTCCAGGTTTGACAGGCCAAGCCTGCGGAAGATCTCGAGGGAAAGGGCGATCACCTCGACATCCACCAGCGGGCTCGAAGATCCGATCGCCTCGAAATCAAGCTGCCAGAACTGGCGATACCGGCCCTTCTGCGGGCGTTCATAGCGCATCATCGGTCCGGCGCACCACAGTTTCGAAGGCTGCGGCCCGCTTGCCATGCCATGCTCCAGGTATGCGCGCACCATCGAAGCCGTTGCCTCGGGCCTGAGGGTGAGGCTCCGGCCGGAACGGTCGGAAAACGTGTACATCTCCTTCTCGACGACATCCGTAGTTTCTCCGATTCCCCTCGAGAACAACTCGGTCTGTTCGAAAATCGGCAGATGGACTTCACGGTATCCGAAATCCTCCGCGATCTTCCGGGTCACATCGAAAATCGACGCCCATTTCCAGGATTCGTCGGGAAGTATGTCTCTCACGCCGCGAGGCGCCTTGATGTTTTCCATCCGTTCTGACCTCCTGCAAGTTTGAGTTCGTGACGTGTATTTTACCCGAAAGGGGGACAATTTCATCCGCTCCGCAAAAAAAAGGCGGCCTCGCCCCTTGCGGAGGGAGAGCCGCCATGTCGTCTCCTTTTCTCCGGGAATAAAAACTAGCGGGCCTCCAGTTGAAATTTGATGGCGGTCCGCTCCTCCCCGTCGATTTCGATCTTGGCAAAAGCCGGAATGCAGACCATGTCAATTCCATTCGGGGCGACGTAGCCCCTCGCGATGGCGATGGATTTCACGGCTTGGTTCACCGCTCCCGCACCCACGGCCTGCACTTCCACAACCCCTTTCTCACGCAGAACGGCGGCCATGGCTCCCGCAACGGACTTTGGTTGTGACGTGGCCGAGACCTTGAGGATTTCCATACTCTCCGACCCCCTTGCGCTGTTGTGATGTCGTTCGAATGTCCGAATAAAGCCGCGGGTTCAGGATTTGTTAATTGTATCGCCATCCTTTTACTAAATCAAGGCTAGTTTATCACGTTACCTCAAGGCATGCGCGACCGGCCGAAAAGAGCGGCCTTTTCCGCCAGGTCTCGCGCGAATTCGAAAGGCGGAATCATGGATCGCCAGGTCCAGTTTCCCAAAACCCCGGCCGGTTGATTCATCCTCGATCGGCCGTCCAGGCCCAGCACATCCTGAAGGGGGCAAACCGCCCAGGCCGCGGGAGAAGACAGGACCAGCCTGACAAGATCACCGGCCACGTTTTCGGCTGTCGCCGGGTGTCCGAGGTAGCGGGAAAGGATATTGCGTCCCTCCGGGGTGAGATCCTCTTCGAACCAGCCGCGCACCGTGTTGTTGTCATGGGTTCCCGTGTAGGCGACGCAGTTTTCGGGAAGGTTGTGGGGCGCATGGGGGTTTGATCCGACTTCGCCGGAAAAGCCGAACTGGAGAACCCGCATGCCCGGCAGGCCGAACCTCTCCTTCAGCCCTTCGACATCCGGAGTGATAAGGCCGAGGTCTTCAGCCACGATGGGCAAGCCTGGATGATCCTCCGCCAGACACTCCAGGAACTCCTCCCCCGGAGCCGCGACCCATTTCCCGCATACAGCCGTCTTTTCCTTCGCCGGGATCGACCAGAATGCGGCCAATCCCCTGAAATGGTCCAGGCGAAGACAATCAAACATGGCAAGGCCGTGGGCAACCCTGGATCTCCACCAGGAAAAACCCTCCCGCCGATGAATCTCCCACCGGTAAGTCGGGTTTCCCCATCTTTGTCCCGTTGCGCTGAAGTAATCGGGCGGCACTCCTGCAACCGCCACCGGTCTTCCGTCCGCATCCAGGTCGAAGCCTTCCTGCCGGCTCCAGACGTCAGCGCTGTCCAGTCCGACGTAAATTGGAAGATCCCCGAAAAGGGTGATTCTCCGTTTCCGGGCCTCCATCCGGAGACGATGCCACTGCCGGAAAAAAAGCCACTGTCCGAACTCGATTCTTTCCCTTTCGCGCTTCAGCAGCCCGGCGGCCTCCTGCAACGCTCGCGGCTCTCTCGATCGGAGCAGGACCGGCCACTCGACCCAGGATTTGTCTTTGTGAGAGGATTTGAGGGCGCAGAACAGGGAGTAATCGCTCAACCACCGGAGATTCCTCGAGCGAAAAGTCTCGAAGTCCTTCTCGATGACCCCGGACCCGCAGCCTGTCGCAAAACGAGCCCAGGCTCTGTCCAAGGCCGAGCCCTTGCGGTCGAACACGAGATCCCAGTCCACCGGGGCATCCGCAGCGGTCCAGTGCGGCACTCCCTCCCCCAAAGGGAGCAACCCCAATCTTTCCAGCTCCTCAAGATCGACCAGCAGTTCATTGCCGGCGAAAGCGGAAACGCCGCAGTAAGGAGAACCGCCGAGAGCCCGGTCGACCGGGCCGACCGGCAGCATTTGCCAAAAGCTTTGCCCCGCCTCCGCAAGGAAATCGAGGAACGCGGTCGAGCCTTTGCCGAGATCCCCAATCCCCGCGCAGGAGGGCAGTGATGTCAGGTGACACAGGATACCGCTGGCGCGTATTCCCTTCAGGTTCATCCGTATTCACCTCAAAGGTCGAAATGAGTTGATGCGACCTTGCCTTTTATTTTATCCGAGAGGGCAAAAGCCATGACGTGGGGATCCCCGAAGCCGTAAAATGGAGGAGAAGTCGACCCAGGGGAGGGATCCGCATGGACCTTCGAGAGCATTTCAACCGGAAAACGGGGCGCATCGGTTCTTCGATCATCGCTGAAATGGCCGGGATGGTGGGACCGGACGGCATCTCGTTCACCAGCGGGGAGCCATCCTCGGACCTCATCCCCCTCGTGGAACTCGATGCCTCCTTCAGGAGAGTCCTCGGAAAAGCCGAACTCTTTTCCTACCCCTCGACCGCCGGTTACCTTCCCCTGCGGGAGTGGATCGTCGAATGGATGTCAAGGGAAAATCTGGCCCCATCCTGGCTCGACCCCTCCTGCCTGATTCTGACGAACGGCTCACAAGGAGCCGTGAACCTTCTGGCCGAGACCTTCATCGATCCGGGGGACATCATCCTCACCGAAAGCCCCACCTACCCCGAGGCGCTACTTGCTTTCCGCAGGGAAGGAGCTTCCATCCTGCCGATTCCGATCGATTCGGAAGGCCCCATCCCTGAAGAGCTTGAAGAAAGACTCTCGGGAAACAGAGTCAAGTTTCTCTACACGGTCGTCAACTTCCAGAACCCCTCCGGCTGCACGACCTCCGACCGCCGCAAGGCCGCCATCCTAGATCTGGCACGCAGGCACGGCTTTTTCATCCTTGAGGATGACCCCTATCGGTACCTGCGTTTCGAGGGATCCCCGACCAGAAGCTATTTCGAGATGGCTGGCGAAGATCGGCGAGTCATCTACCTGGGGAGTTTCTCCAAAATCGTCGCCCCGGGGATGAGATGCGGATGGTGCGCCTTCCCTGCCTGTCTGCGAAACAAGCTTCTGGAGGTCAGGCTAAGCATCGAGCTTTGCTCTCCCGCGCTGACGCAAGCCGCAGTCTTTGAATTCCTGAGGGGATGTGACCTCAAGAAGCACATTGAAGGGCTCGCCTTCGCTTACAGGATTCGACGCGACGCTCTCGTCGGGGCCCTGGAAAGCGAAGCCTCCGGACTCGGGCTGAGGTTGAGCGTTCCGGAAGGGGGGTTCTTCCTGTGGGGAACCTGCGAGGGAATTCGTGACATGCTTGCTTTTGCCCGGTATGCAGCCATCGAGAAAAAAGTCGGATTCATCCCCGGGCGCTTTTTTTACCCGAATGAGGGCACGGGAGAGGAATCGATCCGTTTTGCCTTCGCCAAGGTTTCACCGGAACAGTCCAGGGAGGGAGCCGCCCGGTTCAAAGAGGCCTTAAGAAGCCATCTCGGGAGCCAGCCCTCCTGAGAGGAACTTGCAGTAGGTCACGAGATCGTCTTCTGCCTCGTAAAAATCGGGAATTCGTCCGGTTTCGCGAAAGCCGGTGCGAAGGTAGAAATGCCGCTGCCCCTCGTATTCCGGTCTCCCGGACGTCTCCACCCGCAGAATCGCTTTCCCGGCGGAAGCCGACACGGCCTCTTCAACCCTCCCAAGAATCCTTCTGCCCAGCCCTCTACCCTGCAACGACCTGTCAACAACGATCCAGTAAAGATCCCAGGCCCATTCCGTCATAGGAGCCCGACCAAAAACCGCGAATGCCTCGATTCTGTCGTTCTCCCGATTTTCGAGGAAACAGTAGCCCTTGGCGGGATCGACGAAGGCGTCCGTCAGAACTTCCCTGAGAACCTCGATCTCGCAGGGACGGAAGGCGCCCGTCCGTTCCGCCACCTCAAGGTATTCTTCCACGGGCCTGCCTGAAGGCGAGCGACACGGGTCAACCGGCATAGGCGAGGATCCTTTCCACAACTTCCGGGTAGGAGTACCCGCGCTTTTGGCCCTGTCGGGCAAAACCGCTATCCTCGTTGATATCCGGGTTCGGGTTGACATCGAGCACATAGGGGCAACCTTCCCGTTCCCTCAGATCTACCCTGAAATACCCCCGGCAACCCAGGACCTCGCCGGCCTTCCGTGCCGTCTTCACCAAGCTCTCCCTAAGGGAGGAACCGATCCCCTCCTCGAGGACCGGAAGGATTTCGTTGAACTCCACGCAGGCCGGGTCCCACTTGGAACCGTAATGCAGAAACGGGAGGCTGCCCGAGTAGCGTGAATAGTCGATCATGGAAACTCCCAGGACTTCGTAGGGAGGCGTTCCCAGAAAACCGACATTGAACTCCCTTCCGGGGATGAACTCCTCGAGAACGATCCCCCTGGGAAACTCCTTCAGCTTCCGCCGGAGGGTCCGCTCAATTCCCGCCTCTTCCTGGACCAGGCTGTCCTTCTGGATCCCCACGCTGCCGTCCTCGAAACAGGGTTTGACGAAAAGGGGAAACTCCAGCCCCTTCCAAGGGGAACCTCCCGGTTTATCGATGAAAACCCCTCGCGGTACCGGTATTCCGCCTTTTGCCAACAGCTGTTTCGCGCTTTCCTTGTCCAGGCATCTTCCAAGAGTCTTGGAAGGGTTCCCCGTGAAGGGCACTCCCAGATTCTCCAGCATTGAGGCAAACGAAATCTCCTTGCCGGAATCTCCGCTGAATCCCTCGAACAGGTTGAAGACCTTCAGGGGAGTCCTGCATAGGATCTCTTCCCGTACGCGTTCCAGTCCCGGGAAATCATCCGAGTGCACGAAAAGCTTTTCCACCGGAACGCCCATCCCTGCGAAAACCGACTCGACCGACTGTGTGCAGCGAAGGACATCAAGCACATCCGGACGATCGGTCCGCTCCAGTCCTACGGCGATAAGGACGCGTCCGGGATCAGGCATGCCCGCAACCAACAGGCCAAGCCAGACCGCACCGGCTGAACGCTTCCTCAAGCAGGATGCGGATGAGGGTCTGATAATCTCCGCCGTTCAATCCGAAAAGAATCGGCAAGTCGCCGAACTCCGGGTTCAAGCCCGGGAGAGGGTTGACGTCGATCACACGCGGGATCCCGTCCATATCCAGGCGTAGATCGATCCTGGCCATGTCCCGAAGCTCCAGGGCTTCGAACGCCTTCACTGCCTCGGTCTCGATCGAGGAACGAACCATCGGAGGCAATCCCCCGCCGTTTTCGTACCGCATGCACTCGCGCCATTGGCGTTTTCGTTCGATGGAATAAAGGAAGTGACCCTCCGAATCCGTTTTGGGCAGGACTCTCATGATCCCGAGAACCCGGGCTTTTCGATTGCCGGCCAGGGCCACGGTGACCTCGTCGTTCGGCAGGAAGTCTTCGACGAGGGCGGGTTCTTCGTACCTTTCAAGGATCGTCGCGACCCTTTCCCGGAGTTCCCTTTCGTCGGAGACGACGGAATCTGCGAAAACCCCTTTCGAGGACCCTTCCCAGCGTGGTTTGACGATGTAGCGTTTGCCCCCTCCGAAAATCCCGTCGAGAGAATCCAGTTCTTCAAGCCTGCCCACAACCATTTGGCCGGGCACCGCCACGCCTCTGGCGCGCAGGAACTGCCCAGCCGTGAACTTATCCAGGGTCATGCCCAGCGCAAGGGCGTCGGAGCCCGAATAGGGAATGCCAAGGCTTTCCAGGATGCAAGGAACCTGAGCTTCCCTGGACCGTGACTTTCCCCTTCCTTCGGCGATATTCAGAACAAAGTCGGGGGGTGTTCTCGAAATGGATTCCAGAAAGGAATCATCCTGGTTGTAAAGCAGAACCTCAAATCCATGTCGCTCGATCTCCGCACGAAGGGCGAGGATCGTCTCCAGGGGGTCGTACTCCTCTTCGTCCTCCCCATGGCCCGTCTTGAGGTTGAAAGTGATGCCTACCGTCCTGACCGGTATCAGCGGGACTTCTTCCTCTTCCATGACTGTCCCTCCCTGAGAATCGATTCAATGATTTTGCGCATATTCTGACATCATAGGAGAGGAAATCAAGAGGCCGGGAACAATTCGTTCCCGGGACCGGGGGAGACAACCTCGAAACGGGGTGTTATGATGACGGCCGGATGGCGAAGTCGGCGTTCATACGGCTTCGGGCCCGTTATCGAAAATGAGGGTAGTCAAGCGGATCAAGGAATCAAACCCGGCGATCCGCAATCCGCCCGCGAGGATGGATCGTTTCCAGGTCTGGGAAAACCGGATTCTCCCTGACGGGGAGGAGAACCCGGCGGCAGAATTCGGCACGGCTGGAAAAAACCTCTGAAAATCCGCCGGCCAAGGAGGGAGCGAAGGGATGAAAACCGAACAGAATCAGCTGGACCTTTTCCCCGAGGATCTCCCGAAGGAATCACCGATCGATCCGCCGACCCCGGAAAAACCGACGATCCTCCCCCCATCGAGGGAAACCGCCCCGGTCAGAACCGAACTGCGAGCCATTCACTGCTCGCGATGCGGGGAATGGCTCTGCGACGCTCTCGCAGGTGCCCGGTCCTACTGCCCCAGGTGCCGGGTCTGGTCCGGCAACGGAGAACCGGTTTGAGAAGCAAGGACTTAATGGCGATTGAACGCATTAAAGTTTTCTGCTATAATTACGCACCGAAGCCTTGAAAGACTTCTAAAGGAGTTGGTGAGCGTGTCCGAAAAGTGGAAAGACCGCCTGACCGATCAGCTCTGCAAGGCCTTGCTCTCTCTCGATTCTGAGGAGGAGGCTTATCGTTTTCTCGAAGATGTCGCCACAATCGGCGAAATCATCGCATTTGCCCAGCGGCTCGAGGTCGCCCGCCTTCTCTACGAAGGCAACAACTACCCGCAGGTGGTCCAGAAGACGGGAGCCAGTACGGCGACAATCAGTCGGGCAAAAAACCTTATCGAACACGGTGCAGACGGCTTTACCCTTGTTCTTGAAAGAATCGCGAAGAAGGAAGAGGGAAAATCCTGACCGGATCGACACTGAGAAAAGGGCGGTGCGCCGAACGGCGCATCGCCCTTTTTCATTCGACCAAGTCGCTTAAGCGTTTTCTTCTCAGGAAATCGACAAACTCAAGCTTCATCTTCCCCAAAAGTCCATCGAAAAGGCAGTTTTCGAACGGACATTTCCCACTATCGAGAAGACACGCCTTCACGCTAGGTTCGCCTTCGATCAGCGCGTAAACCTCGTACAGAGTGATCTCCTCCGGCGCCTTGGCCAGGACGAAGCCTCCACCGGGTCCCCGCAGGGAAAGAACCAGCCCCCCCTTCGATAGCCGCTGAAACACTTTGGCCATATGGGCCTCGGAGACCCCCATCTCGGCAGCCATTTCCCGGACGCTTAGCCGCCCCCCCCTCGAGACCAGAAGCCCCAACCCGTGGAATGCCAGGGATACAGCCTCTGTTACCTGGACAATTTCCGACATCCCGTCACCTCTTTCCCGAATTCGTTTATTTAGGTTATTTGATGCCTTTATTCGTGTATTGTCAAGGCCGATGAGCGCAGACAACGGAAGCGGTCCGTCCCTTTTTTACAAACTTGCTTTGTTCAGGTCGTATTGTGAAAGGACTTGTCGTTTCCATATCTACGAGCTTCAGCTTCATCGCTGTCCGTCATTTTTTCTTGTAATTCGCTTGCTGTGTTTTTTATCGTTTGTTGTATACCACCTTCGGTGCGGGCCTGATTCAGGCTACGGCGTTCAGGTTCGAGTCATCAAATTCAAGGAGGGATGGAAGTCATGCAAAAGCACAAGGTTTTGTCCGTCGTTTCGTTGCTCGTCTTCTCCCTGCTCCTCTCTGCCGGCTGTGCGCCCGCTGCGGAGAACGTCCTCAAAATCGGGGTCCTGTTCCCGTTGACCGGCCCCTGCGCAACGGCGGGACAACGATGCGTGGCTGCCGTGGAAACGGCGGCCGAGGTCATCAACAACAAACACCCCGAACTGGATGTTCCTCTTGCGAAACAGCAAGGGATCCTGAAAGGAACGAAAATCCAGCTGATCGTTGCCGACACCCAGGGTAAACCGGATGTCGCCAAATCCGAGGCAGAGAGACTCGTGAACCAGGAAGGCGTTTACACGATCATCGGTTCCTACAACAGCTCCGCTTCCAAGCCCGCTTCCGCCGTCACCGAACGCTCGAAGAAACTCTTCATGTGCGGCTGCTCCAGCTCCGCCGCCCTGACCGACCGCGACTTCAAATATTTCTACCGCCTCGCTCCGACCGACAAGACCGAGTCCAAGGAATTCGTCGAATACATCGAATGGCTGAACAAGAACCAGAAAGCCGGCATCAAGACGATCGGCCTCATCTACGAGAACACCGAGTTCGGAAAACATGCCGCCGATGAGGGCAAAGCCGCTGCGAAAGCCGCGGGCTTCGAAATCGTCGCCGACGTCGCCTTCAACCCCGGCGCCACGAACCTGAACAGCGAGGTCCAGACCCTGAAGGCAAAGAACCCGGATGCCGTGTTCGGGGCATGCCTTGGCGGCGACTATACCCTCTGGGTCCGGACGATGAAGCAGATGAACTGGCTACCGAATGTCGTCCTGAATTACTGCACGGGATACCAGGATCCCAAGATCGCCCAGCAGCTTGCTGCCGACGGGAACTTCTTCATGGGCGGAACGGGCTACTCACCCGAGATCGGCGCGAAGTACATGAAGAAGGTTGCCGCCGTCGAGAAGATCTACACCAAGAAAGTCGGCGTCCCCTTCGACAGCGATTCAATCCAGGAAGCCGTCGCTCTTTTCATCCTGGCCCAGGCCATCGAGAAGGCCGGTTCACTCGATGTCGAGAAAGTTGCGGAAGTGCTTCGCACGACGACTTTCGACTCCCCGCTTTCCCTCGGGGGCAAAGTCGCCTTCGGGCCCGGCGGCCAGAACATGAAGGCCACCAGCATCATCACCCAGCTCCACAACGGCAAATACATGCCGGTTTACCCGGCCAGCTATGCCGAGATCAAGGCGACCGTGCCGATGACGCCTTGGGATAAGCGCTGACCGCACTGATCCGGAAAACTCTTGGCCCGGGGCGGGGCTTTGTCCCCGCCCCTTTTTTTCAACCTGACCCGTTCCGTTAGGAGGATCTCGCATGAGCACTTTCGTGCAGGTATTGCTGGACGGTCTTCTGGCCGGGATGCTCTACGCCCTGGTGGCAGCAGGCTTGAGCCTGATCTGGGGCGTCATGGACGTCATCAATTTCGCACACGGCGAATTCCTGATGGTGGCCATGTACCTGAGTTACTGGCTGGGCTTTTTGGCCCACATCGACCCGATCATCTCCTGGGTCGCCTCAGGAGCTTTCGTTTTCATCCTGGGAGCACTGACCTATCGCTTCATCGTCTCCCGCTGCATCGGAAAAGCTGCCATGGCTCCGCTTCTGGCCACATTCGGCCTTTCCATGTTCCTCAAGAACTTCTGCCTGAACCGCTTTTCCCCCAATTTCAGGATCCTGCAGACGACCCTTCTCGAAGGCAGGAAGTTCATCCTGGGCGACATCGTGATCGGCCTGCCGCAACTCGTCACAGGGCTGTTTTCCCTCGCTATCCTGTTCACCCTCTATTACCTCATGAAAAAGACCCGCCTTGGCTGGGCAATCCAGGCAACGGCAATGGACAGTGAAGCTGCGGAGCTCATGGGCATCAATACGGACCGGATCTACCTTTTGGTCTTCGGCCTCGGTGGAGCCTGCGTCGGCATCGCCGGCGGACTCTTGACCTCCTACCTCGCGGTCCATCCCGAAGTCGGCGCCCTTTTCGGCCTCATCGCGTTTCTCATCGTGGCGATGGGAGGTTTCGGGAGCATCCCCGGCGCACTGGCCGCAGCAATCATCATCGGTCTTGTCGAAGCCCTGGCGGGATTCTATATCGCCCCGGTCTTCAAGTATGTGGCGGTCTTCGCCATCTACCTTGTGCTCATCATGGCCCGGCCCAAGGGCCTGTTCGGGTGGTGACGGAAATGAAAGCGCGCAAGCTGGAACAGAAAGATTTCCTTTGGGTCGGGCTGGTTTGCCTTCTCGCCGCCCTTCCTCTCGTTCCCGGTCTGGTCGGGAACTCTTTCCGCGCCCACGTCCTGATCCTCGTCCTGCTTTATGCGAGCATGGCCCAGTCCTGGAACATCGTCAGCGGCTACGCCGGCCAGGTTTCGTTCGGGCACTCGGTCTTCTTCGGAATCGGAGCGTACGGAGCGGGGATGGCCGTCGTCACGTACGGACTCACCCCCTGGCCGGGATTCCTTGCCGGAGCCATCCTCGCCGCCCTCGTCTCGGTTCTCATCAGTTACCCCTGCTTCAAGCTGAAGGGACACTATTTCGCGATCGCGACCTTTGCCATCGTTGAAATCTTCAACCGCCTCTTCATGGTCTGGGATTGGGTCGGCGGCGCCCTTGGACTCGACTACCCGATCCTGCCGGACGGATGGAAAAACTTTGTCTGGTCCGAGACAAAGGTCGGGTTTTTTTACGGAGCCTTGGGACTTTTCATCCTGATATTCGGCATCGTGCGATGGATCGAAACTCACCGTCTGGGGTATTATCTCCGGGCCGTACGTGAAGGACAGGAGACCGCCGAATCCCTGGGTGTGAACAGCTCGGCCGTCAAACTCGCGGCCATGGCCTTTTCCGCTTTCCTCGCAGCCCTCTGCGGGGGATTCTTCGTTCAGTACAACTACCGGGTCGACCCACCCATGGTGATGTCTCTCGACATGTCGATGAAATTCGTTCTCATCACCATCCTGGGCGGCGTAGGCAATTTCTGGGGCCCCCTCCTGGGGGCGGCGATCCTGATCCCCCTGCAGGAATACAGCCGGGCCTACCTCACCGCTCTCGGGAGCGGCGTCGACCTGATCATCTTCGGGATCATCATCATGTTGATGATGGTCAGGCAACCCAAGGGAATCATGGGAATCCTTNNCAGGACCTCGGCCTCGGCAACCGGAAACGGGAAGGGGAGGAAAACTGAGATGGCCCTTCTTGAAGTTCGCAATCTCACGATGAAATTCGGCTCCCTCGTGGCCAACAGCGATGTTTCCTTCGACGTCGAAAAGGGCACGATCGTCGGCCTGATCGGACCGAACGGCGCGGGCAAAACAACTCTCTTCAACTGCGTCGCGGGCTTTTACAAGCCTACCGAAGGCCGGATTTCATTCGACGGACAGGACGTCACGAATCTCCCGGCCTACCGGATATCCCGGCTCGGAGTGGCCCGAACTTTTCAAGTGGTGCGCCCCCTCAAGGAAATGACCGTCCTCGAGAATATCCTCGTCGGGGCCTATCTCCGGGAGGCGGACCCGCAAAAAGCTTTACGAATCGCGGAAGGCTGCCTCAAGACCTGCTTTCTCGAACAGTTCAGGGATCGCCCGGCGGGAGGGCTGACCATCGGCAACAAAAAACGGCTAGAGGTCGCCAGGGCTCTTGCAACAAGCCCCAAGCTCCTCCTGCTGGACGAAGCGGTTGCCGGATTGACCTCCACCGAGGTCAAACAGATGGTCGATCTGATCAAGGGCTTGAGGGAAAGCGGGATCACCATCCTCATGGTGGAACACATCATGGAGGCGATCATGCCGATCGCGGACAAAATCGTCGTCCTTGACGGCGGGGTCAAGATCGCCGAGGATCGGCCTCGGGCCGTCGTCGAGAATGAAAGCGTCATCAAGGCCTACTTCGGCGAAAAATTCAGCAAACGGCTGAAAGCCATGAAAGACGGTGCGCCATCATGAGCGATGCGATCCTGAAAGTCCACGACATTCATTGCGCCTATGATGCCGTTCCCGTCATTCACGGCATATCCCTGGAGGTCAGGGAAGGAGAAATCGTGGCGATCGTCGGAGCAAACGGAGCCGGCAAGTCGACGACGATGCGGACGATCGCGGGCCTCATGCACCCGACGCAGGGAACCGTTTCCTTCCTCGGCGAAGACGTGACGCGAACCGCGGGTTACGCCATGGTCACGAAGGGGATCAGCTTCGTCCCCGAAGGAAGGCGGCTTTTCTCGAAGCTTACCGTTCGCGAAAATCTGGAACTCGGGGCCTACACGGAGAACAACAGGCCAGTGATCGAGGAACGTCTGGAAGAAGTGTTCACCCTCTTCCCGATCCTCAAGAACAGGGCGAACCAGGTCGCCGAAACCATGAGCGGCGGGGAGCAGCAAATGTGCGCTATCGCCCGCGGTCTCATGTCAAAACCGAAACTCCTGATGCTGGACGAGCTTTCCCTGGGGCTGATGCCCTCCCTCGTCGAAAAGGTCCTCGAAACCGTCGTGGAGATCAACCGCAAGGGAACCACGATCCTCCTCGTCGAGCAGATGGTCCAGGAAGCTTTGGAAATCGCCACCAGGGGCTATGTGATCCAAACCGGACGGATCGTGCAGGAAGGCACGGCACGGGAACTCCTCGAATCCGATTCGGTCAGGAAAGCCTATATGGGGATGTAGTCCCCTGAGAAAGGAAAGGCCGTCGGCGAAAAATGCCGACGGCCCTTCCTTTCCTGCCGGGTGCAAAGCCGCTGCCCTGCTGGTAGACTTATGGATGTGAATTCGCGCCATGGAGGGGATCTCGTCTTGAATTTCGGGAAACGGTGGCTCCTTGCCGCCTTCGCGCTTTGCCTATTCGCACTGCCTGCTGCGGCTGCCCAGACCCCGGCCAAAGGAACCCCCGAGTGGGCTCCGAAAGCCGGAGAAAGGTGGCTGGAAGTGATCAAGAAGGACCGGAGGCTCCACCTCCGTCAGGGGGAAAAGATCCTGAAGACCTACAGGGTCGCCATCGGGAGCGGAAAAGGAACCAAGAAGAGTCCGATCGACAAGATCACGCCCGTCGGAGTCTTCACGATCCGCCGGATAGCGGACCCCACGGACTGGATCTTCGATCCGAAGGTCTTCAACGAGCCCGGTGAACCCCAGAAGGACGTTTACGGGAAATGGGCCATCAGTTTCCGGAACCCGTGGAACCTGGCGATCCATGGAACCAATGCCCCGTGGTCCATTGGAAAGGCGGTGACCCACGGCTGCATCCGCCTGAAGAACTCCGACATCGAGGACCTGGTGAAGAACGTCAGGCCGGGGATGAAACTCGTCATCCGGGAGAAAGCCCTTCAAAGCGACAAGAGCAAAGCCTCCGCCCCCGCGGGTGCCAAACCGCTACAGGCACAGCAGCCGGTTGCTCCTCCGGCCGTTCCCGAATCGGCCGACCTGGCTTCAACGGTTTCAATCGACATCGAGCCCGTCAAGGCCCCTCCCGAATCTTCGGATCCGTCCCAGGAACAGACGCCCGAACCGTAGGTCGGATCGCTCCGCCTGCCCCACCCCTAGTCGGGCTAAAGGCGTCCGGCAGCGATCCTGCGTAGGCGCTCCCAGGCCTCGCCGGAAAGACCCCACAGCGGGACTTCCCGGTTGTAGATCGAAGGATTGCCGAATCCGGCAAGGAAACCGTTCACACGGGCGGCGGCGGTCGAATCGACGAAGGCACGTTCGTCGGGGAACCGGTCCCGGAAGGCCTTCATCAGGAAAGGATCCAGCCGCAGACGATATTTCTGATGGAAACTCTCGGCCCGGTTAAAACCCGAGTAGGGAACGATCTCCGTGACCAGGGGGCGTCGATGGATCTCGACAAGGCGCCCCTCGCTTGTCCTGGCTTCGTCTTCCTGGGCGACGGAATGCACGAAGATCAAGGAAGCGTATTGGCGGGACCACGCCGCTTCAGTCGGAGCGTGGGATTCCCAGAAAACCTCCAGAAGTCGTCCGTAAGGAATGATCCCCGGATCGAAATCGATCTGGACCGATTCCGAATGGTCGCCGAGATCATGATATGTAGGGTTCGGGCTAGTTCCCCCCGTGTAACCGACGCGCGTTCTGACAACTCCATCGAGACTCCCGAACCGGGCGTCGGGACCCCAGAATCAGCCGAGTGCGAACGTTGCGGTTTGCAGTCGGTCCTCACCTTTTCTTCCTGTCGTCACGTTCCCTCTTCTCCTTTTGCCTGACCCTATTCCTTGCGACCGATCCGCCGGGGGAAACTCCTCTCGGGCGGACCAGGCAACGGGAGCCAAGGCCGACGAGGTCCTGTCGCCCGGCTCTTTCAAGGGCTTCCCTGACAAGGTCGACGTTCTTCGGATCCCTGTACTGAAGGAGAGCCCGCTGGAGTCTTTTTTCGTGTGCGCTTCTTGCCACGAAAACTTTCTCTCCCGTGAGGGGATGGATTCCCGTGTAATACATGCAGGTCGAAAGCGTCCCTGGAGTCGGGATGAAATCCTGAACCTGCTCGGGGTGAAGCCCCGTGTCACGCAAGAACTCGGCCAACTCGACCGCTTCCCTCAGACCCGCCCCCGGGTGGCTTGACATGAAATAAGGCACGAGATACTGCTCTTTTCCCAGCCTCAGGTTTACACGCCTGTAAGCCTCCGCGAACTCGAGGTAGGCCTCCTTGCCGCTTTTGCTCATCAGATCGGTCACTTTCCGCGACACGTGCTCGGGTGCGATCTTGAGCTGTCCGCTGACATGGTGTTCGCAAAGCTCGGTCAGAAAAGGCTCCACCTCTCCATCGAGAAGATAGTCGTACCGGATCCCCGATCGGACAAACACTTTCTTGACCCCGGGCAGGGCCCGGATCGCCCGGAGGAGATCAAGGTAGTCGGAATGGTCCGTGTCAAGCTTGGGGCAGGCTTTTGAACCCAGGCAGTCCCTTCCCCTGCAGGTTCCCCGTTGAAGCTGGCCTTCGCAGGACGGGTGCCGGAAGTTCGCCGTCGGTCCCCCCACGTCATGAATATAGCCCTTGAAGCCGGGCATTTTCGTCAGCAGAACCGCTTCTTTCAGCAGAGACGCCTTGCTTCGGGGCTGGATGATCCTCCCCTGGTGCGAGGTGATGGCACAAAAGCTGCAAGCCCCAAAACACCCCCGGTGACTGACCAGGCTGAACTGGACCTCCTGGATCGCCGGGACTCCGCCTTCGGGCGCGTAATCCGGATGGGCGGCCCGCACATAGGGAAGGTCGTAGATCGAATCGAGTTCAGGTGTCGTCAGGGGCCTTGCGGGCAGGTTCTGGACGACCCATCTCGGGCCATGGGCCTGCAGGATGGTTTTCCCCCGGATCGGATCCTGCTCCAGGTAGAACAGCCGAAACGCCTCCGAGAACGCCTCCTTTGAAGTCAGCACGGACTCGAAAGAGGGCAGTTCAACGGACTCGCCCCAGACTTCGTCTCTTTCTGAAGCCATCCAGCAGGTGCCGGATACGTCCCGGATGTCCCCGGAACGGATTCCCAAGTCCAATTGGCGGGCGATCTCCACGATCTGCAACTCCCCCATGCCGAAAACGAGCAGATCCGCTCCGCTGTCCACCAGGATCGAACGGCGGACGGCATCATCCCAGTAGTCGTAATGGGCAAACCGCCTTAGGCTCGCTTCGATTCCGCCGATCACCAGGGGGATGTTGCCCATCGCCTGACGAATCCGGTTGCAGTAGGCAATTGTAGCCCTCTCCGGCCGCCGGCCCGCGCGGTTTCCGGGCGAGTAGCTGTCCGTGTGACGGCGTTTCTTTGCCGCTGTGAAGGTGTTCAGCATCGAATCCAGGTTTCCGGCGGACACGAGCACTCCCAGCCTTGGTCGTCCCATTGCAAGGAAAGCCTCCGGGGATCGGTAGTCTGGCTGGGCTAGAATCCCGACCCGGTAGCCCTCCCGCTCCAGGACCCTGGCGATGATCGCGTGGCCAAAACTCGGATGATCCACGTAGGCATCCCCGCTGACCACCAGAAAATCGAGTTCGCCCCATCCCCGGATCTCCATGTCCTGCCTGCAGACCGGGAGAAAGGCCTCCCGTGCCGTCGCCTTGCTCATAGGAAGATCCTGACGACTTCCACGGCGATCAGGATGATGATGATCCATTCCAGGACCTCCGCCCTCCGGCTTGTGAACTCCTGGTTCAGCAGCTCGACCGTTTCCCGCATCGCTCTTAGTTTCTCATCCATGCGGTTCAGCCATGCCTTTGTCCGAAAGAGCTGAAGGGCTCGATTGTAGATCTGGGCGTAATAGACATCCTCCGTCACTCGGACCGCCGACGTCAGATGGTCGGTCATGAGTTCGGTCTCGAGGATCAGTTGCATTGCGGTCCGTGCGATACGGCTCATTTTGCCCGAGAAAACCGAGGTCACTCCCCACCGGGTTTCCCCGAGATCCTTGAAAAGCCTCTCAAGCCGTCGGTTCAACAGGTCGTCATAATAGCGCGCCTCGAGAAGCTGGACGTTGGCGTACTCGAGCAGAAGGCGAAGGTCCGCATAATCCCCTTCTTCCACAAGGAAGGCGTTGTTGTAGTTGAGGATCACCAGATCATCCGCCGTGTAGGAAAAGGCATTTTCCAGGGCCAGGTGCGCCTGCTGGCGACTCAGGGGCTTTTTTTCCCCGAAAATGAGACGAATCAGGGCCGGAAGCTCTCGAAGATCGCTTTTCGTAACCGGTTCTGAAGTCTTTCGGACCACGTACAAGGTGTACTCCTCCGAAAACCGGGCTGCTTCCCGCCGATCCACCAGGGTTTCCGAAACGGAATCCATCAGCGTGCGCAGTTCGTTCTCGAACAGGCGGTCAAGGTCCGGCCCCAGGCTCATCTGGACCGCACGGTCCGTGAATTGGTCCAAGTCCAGGTCTTTCAGCGTTGCCGTGGCTCCCAGCGAGATCACCCCGAAATCGAAGAACCGCGCCGAGAGATGGACCTCGACGCGTTCCCCGCCGACTACCCAGGACTGCGGTCCGAGTTCCACGGCGGAAGGGGGGCGCACCAAGTCGATGGACTGGTTGTCGACCCTGACCAGTCCCTGCCTGAACGGCAGCCTTCCCGAAAACAGATTGCCGGAAAGCCTGTCAAGGCGGATCTCATCCGCCACGTCATAAAGTCGAAGGAAAACGATATCGGCCGTTTCAATGAACATTTCCGGACTTCCCCCTTATTCTCTTTATCAGGATATCTTCTCGGGTATTCCTTCGCAAGCGCAGTCGGTACCGGACTTGACCCCCTGGACCTGTTTGGCTTAGGATGAAGGTGCTCAAGAGGGAGTAGCTAGAGAGGCCGCATCAACAGACTGGCGTGTGAGCGCCTGGTGTGGTCGTTGACCGTGACGGGTCGATTAGCGAGACTTTTGGCGAGGATGCCCCTTGCCGAAAGTCTTTTTTTATGGAGGGATGCAAATGAACCCGCTGTTCCCGGTTTTTCTGGGGTTAAGCCTTTCCATGGACGCCTTCGCCGTCTCTGTGGCAATGCCGTTCTGTGTCCCCTCGCTTTCGACACGCCAGGTCTGGCGTGTCGCCGGGGCATTCGGGTTTTTCCAGGCCTTCATGCCCCTGATGGGTTGGATTTTAGGCAACCTTGCCGCCAAGGCGATTGCCCCGTTCGATCATTGGATCGCCTTCGCTCTTCTGGCTTTCATCGGGGGGAAAATGGCCCGGGAAGGGATGGGGGGAACGGATGAATGCAACACCCGATGCGATCCCACCTCCGGATGGCCTCTTTTGACTTTGGCGGTCGGCACAAGCATCGACGCCCTGGCGGTGGGCTTCAGCTTTGTCGCCATGGATTTGAACGTATGGAGAACGGTGGCCGTCATTGGAACGGTGACTTTTGCCACCTGCTGGGTCGGCATGGTGGGAGGTCGCCGGATCGGCCGGTTTTTCGGCAAACGCATGGAAGTGGTCGGCGGGCTTGTTCTGATCGGAATCGGCCTGAAAATCCTGATCGAGCATCTTTCAAAATAATCCGCCTTGTCAATTGCCCCGGGGTACCCCATAATACCCGTGCACAGAATAAAGAAGGGGGGGAGATAAGGGGTGGCTCAAACGAACCAGCCCTTGATCGTTGTCGATAACCTCTGCAAGAGCTTCGAACAGGGGGAGGTGCTGAACCGCATCAGCATCTCCATTCGAGAAGGAGACCTTGTATCCATCATCGGTCCCTCCGGTTGCGGCAAGTCCACGTTTCTCCGTTGCCTCAACTGTCTGGAAATCCTCGATTCGGGAACCATCTCGATCGCAGGGGTCGCCGTTTCCCGTAAGGGACCGGAGGATCCCATCACCGACGAACTTCTCAACAAGGCGCACCTGCTCAGACAGGAAGTCGGGCTGGTGTTCCAGATCTTCAACCTGTTTCCCCACAAATCCGTCCTCGAAAACATCATGCTCGCGCCGATGGTGGTCAAGAAGGAAAGCCGCGAGCAG
Source organism: Synergistales bacterium (assembly GCA_015657435.1). Classification (GTDB taxonomy): domain Bacteria; phylum Synergistota; class Synergistia; order Synergistales; family 79-D21; genus 79-D21. The sequence continues at coordinate 91,593 of JADLKH010000002.1, forward strand.
GCCGAAGAAAATGCCGTCCGGCTCCTGAAAAAGGTGGGCCTGGAAGACTGCATTCACCGCGATCCTGGAACTCTTTCGGGAGGGCAGAAACAGAGGGCGGCCATCGCACGGGCTCTCGCAATGAACCCCAAGGTCATGCTTTACGACGAACCCACTTCCGCCCTTGATCCGGAGTTGGTCAAGGAAGTCCTCCAGGTTATGCGCGACCTCGACGCAGAGGGGATGACCCAAATCGTCGTGACTCATGAAATGCGCTTCGCTCGGAAGGCCTCGGACTATATCGTCTTCATGGACAAGGGTGAAATCGTCGAGGTGGATGACGGAGACATCCTGTTCACCAATCCGAAAAACGAGCGGACCCGGGAGTTTTTGAGACACTTCGAGGGGGATGCCCTATGAGACGGAAAATGAAAATCCTGCTGTTTTCCCTCCTCCTGGTCCTCTTCGCAGCCTTCCCTTCAATCGCCTCGGAGCAGGAGCTCCGTTGGGGAGGCGATACCGAGGGCGGTGCCCCCTACATGTTCCAGGACCCGAAAGACACGACAAAGATCATCGGCTACGAAGTCGAGATCATCGAAGCCATCGCGAAACAATTGGGCCGAAAACCGGTATTCGTGCAGAACGGATGGGACAACCTGATCCCGGGTCTTCAGCGCAAGCTTTACGACGTCACGCTGGACGGGCTGGAAATCACCCCTGAACACAAGCAGGAGGTCAACTTCTCCATCCCCTACTACGCCACGTTCCTTCAGCTTGCTGTCAGGCGGGACAACAAAACGATCGAAACCCTGGAAAACTGCCGCGGCAAAATCGTCGGAACCCTGAAGCAGGCCTACTCCCATCAGGTGCTCGAAGAATTCGGGGGTATCGAAATCCGCCTTTACGAGGACGAGATCAACGCCTACAGCGACCTGGTCAACGGTCGCCTGGACGCGACCCTGTTCGACGCTCCCATCGCCGTCTTCTATGCGGGATTCAACCCTGAAATCAAGTTCGTCGGCCCGGAAATCGGCCGGATGGAATACGGGATCGCCATCCGGAAGGAAGACACCGAACTCCTGAAAGACATCAACGGAGCACTGGTGGCCTTACGGGACAGCGGAGAACTTCGGCGGATCTACGACCGATGGAACCTCTGGAGCCCGATGATGGCCAAGGAATTCAACGACTACAGCCCACGCAAGGTCGACGCCGTCATGTTCAACGAATGGGCCGAACAGCAGAAACCCGAATTCACGTTTAAGGACCGGATGAAGCGTTATGCAAGCTTCATGCCCGTCCTGGGCAAGGCCGCCGTTACGACCATGAAGGTTTCCATCGTGGCGATGCTCCTGGCGATGGCTTTCGGCTTCGTCCTTGCCGTCGCCAGAGTTTTCGGCCCCACATTCCTCTCGCATATCGCGGTGGCCTACATCGAAACGATCCGTGGAACCCCGGTGCTGATCCAGCTATTCTTCATCTTCTACGGCTTGCCGAACATCGGGATCAAGCTCTCCCCCTTCCTGGCCGGTGCCGTCGGACTGGGGCTGAACTACGCCGCCTACGAAGCCGAGAACTACCGGGCCGGGCTGATTTCCGTCCCCAAAGCCCAGATGGAAGGGGCCCTGGCCCTGGCGATGACACGCTGGCAGGCCCTGCGCCATGTCGTCATCCCGCAAGCCTTCCGGCTTGTGCTNCCCCCCGTGACAAACGATTTTATCTCGCTTCTCAAGGACTCCTCGCTCGTCTCGGTCATCACGATGGTGGACCTGACCAAGGCTTACGGGCAACTGGCCACAACCTACTACGATTATTTCGGGACCGGAATCATCGTTGCCGTCATTTATCTGCTTTTGGGGCTGCCTTTCGTCAGGCTAGCCCGTTGGGCGGAAGAGCGGCTTGCCAAGGTGGGCAACATGGCAAGGATCGAAAAAGAATCCACCGAGGAACTCATCTCTTCAAAAGACGGGATGCTTTAGGAACCCGCAGCGTTCAGAAAACGAAGAGGCGGGTGACAGGCTCCTGTAGCCTGCCACCCGCCTCTTCGTGACACTGCGCTATCCCTTGATGACCGCAAGAGGTCTCAATCGGGCTACCTTTCGGCTTAAACCGGCTTTCTCCACGACATCGACCACGAGGTCCACATCCTTATAGGCTTCAGGCGCTTCCTCCCCCAAGGTGCGCAAATCGCCTGCCCGGACAAGGATCCCCTTCGCGCCCAAAGCAGCGACGACACTTGCCGAATCAGCGGCCTTCCTGGCCGCGCTTCGGCTCTTTAATCTCCCGGCTCCGTGACAGGTGGAGCAGAAGCACTCTGAAGCACCCTGTGCGCCCGCCAGGACATAACTGGCCGTTCCCATGCTGCCCGGGATGATGACCGGTTGCCCCATCTTCACAAAAGCCGGAGGCAATCCGGGATGTCCAGGTGGGAGCGCGCGGGTCGCCCCTTTTCGATGAACGCAGAACCAGCCCTCTTTCCCCTCATGCACGTGTTTTTCCATAAGAGCCATGTTGTGGCTGACATCGTAGAGAAGTTCAAGAGATTCATCCGGGAAAAAACGGGAAAACACCTCCCTGACTCTTGAACCGATCGCCTCCCGATTCGCCAGTGCAAAATTCGCCGCAGCCTGCATGGCTCCAAGGTAAGCCCGCCNCTCCTCCGAACCAATTGGAGCGCAGGCCAGTTGCCTATCGGGGATCTCAATCCCGCGGCGGGATACCGAACGCGAAAGAAACCGCAGGTGGTCGTCACAGACTTGGTGCCCTAGCCCGCGGCTACCGCAGTGGATCATGACCGTCACCCTGCCCGGTTCTAGCCCAAACGAATGAGCCAGAGTCGGGTCGAAAATTTCGTCGATGCGTTGGATCTCAAGAAAATGGTTGCCCGAGCCAAGGCTTCCCAGCTGCCCGTTGCCCCGATCTTTAGCTTTCTGCGAAACCATTTCCGGATCGGCTCCGTCGAGACATCCGCGATGTTCGATCCGATCGAGGTCGGCCATTTCCCCGAAACCGTTCCGTGCAGCCCAGGCAGCCCCTCCTTTCAGCACCGCGTTCAGCCGATTGCCTTTTAGGGTTGTCAGTCCTTCCGAACCCACACCACAGGGGATCGAAGAATATAGGGCATCGAGCAAAGCGGGCAGGACAGGCCTGACCTCCTCCTCTTCAAGGCGGGAAACGTGAAGCCTGACTCCGCAAGAGATGTCGTATCCCACTCCACCCGGAGAAACGACTCCCTCATCGCGGGCAAAAGCCGCCACGCCTCCAATCGGAAAACCATAGCCCCAATGCAGATCCGGCATCGCGAAACTGTAACCTATAATGCCGGGAAGGCACGCCACATTCGCGACCTGCTGGAGGACGGGGTCCCCCCTAACCTCCGACAGGATTCTGCCGTCCGCGTAAATTAGACCCGGGACCCTCATCCCATCCATGCTGGATTCCGGGATCAGGCAACGAACAGGCCCCTTCCTTTCGATCCGGATGACCATGGGATCACCCTCCTAAACATCCAGGATCACCCTCAACCTCCAAGGAGGCCCGACATCCACTTCTAGCCCCCGTAAGTCACCGCCTTGACCCGACTTCCCGGGCGGGGAGCCGGAGCCCACTTCCCTTTCGAAATAAGGCATCCCTTTTTAAGGTCAACCTCGACCGTTTCCGGCAGAAATATTTCCCGGGCCGTTTCAAGGCGATACAGGAGCTCATTCATCCAGACGACCAAAAGACCTCCAAGGTCCCCTTCCGAAGAACGGACGTCGATTTCGCCGAAACCACCACCGGAAATGTTCCCCAGTTCTTCTCCCGATGCGGCCGAATAGAAGGCCTTCGCGCATTCTGCCACAAGCTTTTCCAATGTTTCCGCCTCGATCTCCAGACGAAGGTCCGCAGGATGTTCCAGTTCACGCCAAGGCAAGTGATTTCACACTCCTGTTTTCTTTGTTTCTACTTTGCCATTATAGTGCATTGCAAAAAGGATAAAGTGGAGGCTCGCCTACTTCCGCTCATTCCGTATACTGACCACCATCGGAGCCGTAGCCGATTTCATTGCCGTTACCCGAACCACCGCCACCTACAAGGTCATCACAATCGGGTGCCCCGTCTTGTCAAGAACTCGTCCACGATTCACATAAGTAAACGTAAAAGGGGGCGGCCCTTTTCGGTCCCGCCCTCTTTTACGTCAATCGCTTTCGACAACGGCTGGAAATTCCACTCAAGTCTCTTTTTATTCCTGCCCGGGAGGTCCACCGTGTTCATGATTCGGATCGCCATACCCGTGTCCGGGCTTTCCGTCGTCATCGTCATCGTCGTCGTCGTCATCGTCGTCATCGTCGTCTCCCTTGTCTTCCTGTCCGGGAGGCCCACTGTGTTCGTGATTCGGATCGCCATACCCGTGCCCGGGCTTTCCGTCGTCGTCGTCATCATCGTCGTCATCGTCATCGTCGTCATCATCGTCATCGTCATCGTCGTCGTCGTCATCATCGTCGTCATCGTCATCATCGTCGTCATCGTCGTCATCGTCATCATCGTCATCGTCGTCGTCATCATCGTCGTCATCGTCATCGTCGTCATCATCGTCATCGTCATCGTCGTCGTCGTCATCATCGTCGTCATCGTCATCATCGTCGTCATCGTCATCGTCGTCGTCGTCGTCATCATCGTCGTCGCCTGTGGGGAGCACGGGCTGCTCGGCCATTTCACCGACCGTCTGGCAGACTCCCGTATCAAGCAGGAACTGAAGGTTCTCCTCCGTCACGTCTTCAGGGCTGACCAAGTTCCAGTTGCAGGTGTACTCCTCATCCAGGTTGCTCACCGGGCCCTTAATGCAAACGCCAAATAACTCGGGCTCACCAAGCGGCTCACGACAACGAAAAACAGCACCGCATAAAGCATCACTTTTCTCGATTTCATCGCTCCTCACCTCTTTCCCTCTCCTCGCTCGTCTCTCCTCCATTTTTCCCTTTTACTCTGTCTATCTACCTATTTAAAATTATATTACTTTTATACCCGATCACATATGCTCTACGGGACATAAAAAAAGGGTAATGCGGGAATATTCCCGCATTACCCTTTTTAGCTTTAAAATGCTCGCTATTTATCCTTCTTATGCCCCTGTCCGGGATTATCGGAGTCGTCGCCCTTACCACCGGGGTCATCTCCAGGCTCAGGACCATTTCCAATTCCCTTATTATCCTTATCCTTGTCGTCATCGTCGTCGTCATCGTCGCCGTCATCGTCGTCGTCATCGTCGCCGTCATCATCGTCGTCATCGCCGTCATCGTCGTCGTCATCGCCGTCATCGTCGTCGTCATCGTCGCCGGTGTCGTCGTCGTCATCGTCGTCGCCGTCGTCGTCGTCATCGTCGTCGCCGTCGTCGTCATCGTCATCGTCGTCGTCATCATCGTCGTCATCATCGTCGTCATCATCGTCGTCGTCGTCATCGTCGTCGTCATCGTCGTCGTCGTCATCGTCGCCGGTGTCATCGTCGTCATCGTCGTCGTCATCGTCGTCGTCATCATCGTCGTCATCGTCGCCGGTGTCGTCGTCGTCATCGTCATCGTCGTCGTCATCGTCGTCGTCATCATCGTCGTCATCGTCGCCGGTGTCGTCGTCGTCATCGTCATCGTCGTCGTCATCATCGTCGTCATCATCGTCGTCATCATCGTCGTCATCGTCGCCGGTGTCATCGTCGTCATCGTCGTCGTCATCGTCGTCGTCATCATCGTCGTCATCGTCGCCGGTGTCGTCGTCGTCATCGTCATCGTCATCGTCGTCGTCATCATCGTCGTCATCATCGTCGTCATCATCGTCGTCATCATCGTCGTCGCCTGCAGGGAGCATCGGTTGTTCCGCCTCTTCACCGATCTTCTGGCAGACGCCCGTATCCAGCAGGAACTGGAGGTTTTCCTCCGTCACGTCCTCAGGGCTGATGAGGTTCCAGTTGCAGGTGTACTCGTTCTCCAGATCACTGACAGGCCCCCGGAATGCAAAGGCCATATAACTCGGTGTCACGATTCGCGTAAAAATCACATACAAAAGAATCAGAGCGACACTGACGCCTCTGATGCTGCTCAATTTCCTTCTCATTCTCCTCACTCCTTCCGGCCGATCACTTTCAGAAGCTTATTTAAAGGATTATTATTAGTAACAATAGAGGAAGCCCATTTTTCTTCCCCCGCTGATTCCCCAAACCATGTTTTTAATATTAAATAAATTTTATCCAATGATTCCAGTCATATTCCGTCTTTCGATAACCACTCTCCCTTATCAATCCCTTGTCCGCCAAAAACGATTCCATGCGCAATTTAAAATGAATCTATATTATTTTAACATAGATAACCTTTAGGTCAATAGCAGGGCCACTCGTTCATTCGGGAAGGTGAAGCAAGGCAGATATCGCATGTTGGACGTAATCGATCCGGACAATCGGGCTCCACACACTTTCCCTGACACCGCCAAGACTTCTTTCCGGATTCCGGCAGTACATGGCCGCTTCAGGCCCGACCTGGATCCGCAGAAGGAAGCCCATTCCTCTTCCGAGGGCCTGTCGTATTTCTCTCGCTTCGGCCACTTTTCCGAAATCCTTCGCAAGCGCATAAGCCGAATCCAGGCCTTCCATTCTCGTCGCCGTCGGGGCAGAACGAGGCGGCTTGTAGTATCCGCCCTCCCAATCCGGTTGGGATTGGTTCATCCGCGTGTGCTGGGCCATGATGATGACCCTCGCAAATCGCATCGCTCCCTCCAGGAACTCCGGTCTTGGTCTCTTGCGGTGGATTTCGTTCAGACCGTACAAAAGCCAATGATCATGCGGCAGCTTCTCATCACCCAGTCGGGAAAAAGTCTTCAGTTGGTAAAGAGCGCCCTTATCCGCCGCGTCAAGCCACTTTCTTTCTCCAGTCAGGGAATAAAGACGCATCAGGGCAAAAATGGCCTCGCCCGGGTAATATTCGGACTGAAAAGAAGAAATCCGGCCTGACGAAGAGTCCTGTTTGTGGACAGTGAAGCGCCCGTTGGCATCCTGTGTCGCCAATATCCACTCTCCCAATCCCTTCATGACCGCATCATGGGATCGATCCCCGGTCACGCGGGCATATTCGGCAAGGGCAAGAGCGGTAAGCGCATTCCCTCCCAGCTTGACCTCGTTCTTCTCCTCCACGAACTTGACCGGCTTCCCGGAAAGAGTCCCCTCTCGAATATGTCGCAAAAGGAAACCGACCGCCTTTCCCGCCGCCTTGAGTATTTCGGGGTCTTTGTAGCGGCCGTAAAGCTCCATCATCGAGAAAACCGCTCCGGCGTGGCGGATGATGTTGTAGTCCGGAATGACCTGGTCCCGTAAGGGGTTGTATTCGTAGATGAAACTTCCATCATCCTGAACCGCTTGAGCCAGGTACCGACCGGCCATTTTCAAGGCAACACCGATATCCGTCTTCGAGAAAGCCTTCCATTGTCGATTTCCCCTGAACAGCGGCCAAGCGGAACTCCCGTTTCCGAAAATCGAAATCGTGTTGAAGACAACCACTTTTTCCTTTCCGGCCACGATATTGAATTGCGGAGGCACCAGCCTGGTTTCCCCAAGCAAACGGTTCGCCCCCTCCGCCGAAAAGCGCTTTCCCTTCTCGCCTGCAATCAGAACCAACTCTTCGGGCAACACGGACTTGTCCGCCTCTCCCCGGACGGACAGGCCAAACAGGCTGATGTCGAAGGGAAGGGATTGCTTCAGGTCAAAGGTTTTCAAGACCTGGGCACCCTTGACGATATCCAGCTTGACCCAACGGAACGATTTGGAAAGAGGATCCCGGGAAAGTGCCTCGGCGGCCCTGTTCATCGCATCCCGAAGTCCCCAACCCGACCCGACGGAGACTTTTCTTTTCCCCTTCCCGTCGGCAAGGGTGACGAAACAGATCCTCGGTTCCATATCGTTTTTCATTCTCTCCGGCAAGGGCATCGTGCCCTTCTCTCCCCGGATTCTCGAAACCATTGCGGAAACCAGGACCTCCGCTTCACCGGGGGCTAGATCTCGTAGAGGCTTTCCCAACTGGTTGAAGTTCGGAAGGTCTCTGGTTTGGCCTTCCGCTTTCTGAAAACTCAAGAAGAAGGCCGACAAAAGCAGGCAAAGCACAATTGCGGTTCGTTGCAGAATGCGGTTTCTGATCATCATGTCGTCTCGCCTCCGGAATGTCTCTTTAAAAACCCCTCGCCATCATCCAACTTGCATGTTCCATGACTCATGCCTCAATAAATTCATTTTTATAGGCACACTTGACAGGTTGAGCTTCGTTATATAGTATATGTGAACAATTGTTCCGTGCACGCCACGAAAAGGCAAAACCGCCGAAAGACGGTGACGCAAAACCACGGGTCTAAAGCCGAAGGGCCATGATAGCCGGGTTACCGAAGGTGGATGCTTTGAAGCCAAGGCCTTCGGCAAAGTGCCGGAGGCCTTTTCTATGTGAACTCGAAAATGGCAAAACCGCCGAAAGGCGGTGACGCAAAACCACGGGTCTAAAGCCGAAGGGCCAGGACAGCCGGGTTGCCGAAGGTTCGAAAATCCCGCCTTCCCCACCCGCGCCTGAGCCCCCGAAAATCCAGGGGGATCATAATGGACCGGGAAACGCCCGCATTCAAAAAACAATTCATGGTGAAAATCGCCGTCCTGCTCGGCTTCTTCGCGCTTTCCTTCAGCTTTGCCCCGGCCGCATCCGCCTGCACTTTGTGGGGAGCAGCGGGGGAAAAAACGGAGGGAGGCGGCACCCTCATCGCCAAGAATAGAGATTGGACGCCCACACAGGTCCAGGATGTCCGCCGGGTCGTTCCCAAAGAGGGTTTCCGCTATCTCGGGCTTTTCGCGACCGACGAGGAGGGCACGGGCCTGAAGGCGGGCGTCAACGAACATGGGCTGGTCGTCGTCACCGCCACTGCTTCGGTCGTTCCGGGCGAAAAACGCGGAAACCCGGACCGGAAGTCCATCTCAAGCGCCGAAATCCTCAAAACCTGCTCGACGGTCGAGGAAGTCGTAGCCCTTCTCGATCGTTTCACCCACGCCTCCTACTATCTCGTCGCCGATCACGCAAAACTGGCCGTCATCGAAGTCGGGCCCGGCGGCAAGGCCACCGCAAGGATTACGGAAAACGGGACTCTTGCGCAGACGAACCACTACCTCAACGAACAACTCCGGATCCTGAACAAGAAGGTCTCCAAAAGCAGCCGTGCGCGCTACGATCGAATCCGCGAACTCCTGTCGAAGGATCCGGACGGTTTTTCACTGGACGATTTCGTCGCCTTCAGCGAAGACAAAAACGCCGGTCCGGACAACAGCATTTGCCGGACTGGAAGCAACCCAACCCGTTCCCGCACCCTCGCCACCTGGATCATCGAAAACCCGGCGAGCGGGGCTCCCCTTCTTTACTTGAAAGTCGCCAACCCGAACGAACCTGAAAGGACCATTCGGCTTTCCCTCGACGAAAGCTTCTGGAGAGGAAAACCGCGCGGCGACAAGGCCGCCGGAGCGAGCGAAGAAAAACCCACGGCCTAAGCCGGACCCCTTTTCCACGCCGGCTTCAGCGAACCGCCGGGCCCTTCGATAAAGGGAAGCCATGCAAGGGCTGCAAGGTGCAGGACCGTCCCCGTAACCGAAGGACGGATCGTCACCTTTTCCAATACCTCCGTCGCGGGATCGATTTTCCCCCCAAGGGCCGCCGCTTCGGCCTCGAACTCCGACTCCAGTTCCTCAAGTTTCGCCTGGAGGTCTTCCAGCTTTCGGCCTGCAAGCGCCACATCCTCCTGGGCGCGCAGGGAGCGGCCGACTCCACGTGCTGCCGTTGTCGCCCGACCCAGAGAGGTCAGCTTGACGGCTTTCCTGCCCATGAAAGCCCCGAGCAGAGTCGCCCCGAAGGAAACCGCCGTTTGCAGCTTCTCCTGTTTCGCCTGCTGCTCCTCCCGCTGCACCGCCAATTCCGCCCGATCGATCTGTCCCTGCAGCGTCTCCATCTTTTTAGCGTATTTCTCCCGGAGCTTGCCGACCGCCTCATCGCGGACCTCTCTCGCAACCTGCTGAAGCCGAACCCGGAACTGACCTTCGGATTCCCCCGGCAGGGAAACCATTTTCAAGGACGGGCTCTCAAAAAGCTCGTACCTGCGAGAGCGGACAACCCACTTGAGCGCCTCGCGACCCAGGCGTGAGATTTCTTTGCCCGAAGTAACGGAAGCCGGAGGTTCCTCGAAACCGGCCGCTTCCCCGCGCGGGTTTTTATCGAGCCCGGTATGGCCGTCCGGCAAATCGATCCCCTGTTCCCACTCCACCGGAACGGGACCTTCCGCGAAAGGCCACAGGATCGTAAACGGAAGGTTCTCGTCCACCTTCAGCCGAGTGTTCGCGTAAGCGCCGTTTCCTGAGGCCAGCAGCATAGGTCGGTAGTAGAAAGGCCCCTCGCCCGCTTCCGCTGCAGGCGGGACGAAGACCTGCGCCAGGTCCGGTGTGAGAACCGGCGCTTTCGGGTTCTCCGTTCCGATTCCGGCTCCAGCATGAGAGGAACGCGCTTCGGCCGCCTTGGCCGGTGCAGGGACAGCTTCGGGTGACGCTCCCTTAGGCTGAACCTCGACTGGAGCCTGCAAACTCTTGATCTGTGCCCGGGTCAAAGGGCCGCACAGGTAGCTCATCGCCCAACGGCTTTCGAAAAGAACGGGCTGTTCGTCATGGACGTTGTGAAGCAGGAAAACCCTGTTCCCAAGGGAAGAAAGCACTCCATCGAGGGTATCCTTTTCCATTTTGGCTTCGGCCCCCTGCAGAGCCTCCAGAACCCGGGCCTTGTCCCGTTCGGTCTGCAGTCGCCCGACGAACCAGGTCCCGACGTTGGCCAGCCCCTTATAGTCCAGGTCAACCGGGTTCTGCGTCGCCAGCACCACTCCCAGCCCGTAGGCTCTAGCCTGCTTCAACAGCTTGAGCAAAGGATCTTTCGTCGGGGGATTCGCCACCGGCGGGAAATACCCCATGATCTCGTCCATGTAGAGAATCGCCCGGAGACTGGTTGTCCCGGGCAAGCCCCGCACCCATCCGAGCACGGCGTTCAGCAGGATCGAAACAAAGAACTGTCTTTCCTTCTCTCCCAGATGCGCGATGGAAAAGATCGCCATGCGCGGGCGCCCTTCGGGGGTGTAAAGCAGCTTTGCCGGGTCGAGGGACTCCCCCTCAAGCCAGAGCGAAAAACCGGGCGAAGCCAGAAGGCTGTTCACCCGCATGGCAAGGCCGAACCGGTCCTTGGCCGGGAAGAACGACTCAAGGTCCATCACGCCGATCCGCGAGAACGGCGGGGATTGAATGTCCCGGACGAGATTGGACAAGTCCAGGTCCCGTCCATCCCTCCAGGCGGAAGCAAGAAGAGTGGACAGCAGAATGTGCTCGCGACCCTGGAAAGGATCCGAGTCGATCCCGAGCAGGCCCAAAAGGCTCGTCACCGTCATCCCCACGGCATCGTTCAGGGCCTCGGAATCCTCCAGTACCAATTCCCCCGGCACCGACAGTGACTTCAGGATCGAAACCGGACGCCCGGCCGTGCTGCCAGGGGTGTAAATGGCGAAGTCCACCGAGTTCCTCAGGTTTTGGATCCGTTCGGGCGACTGGCCCCAGGAGTCCAGGCCCTTGCGCCACAGGTCAGCCTGGCTTTTCGCAAAATCTTCCCGCGAAAGGCCCTTTCTGGCGGCTTCCTCCTCGTTCACCCACGGCAGAAAATCCGAGGGCGACAGTTCCGGGAAAGCCAGCAGAAGGTTACCCATGTCGCCCTTGGGATCGATGACCAGGGCCGGGATGCCGTCGATGGCGGCCTCTTCCAGCAGATCGATGCAGAGGCCGGTTTTTCCGCTACCCGTCATGCCGATACAGACCGCATGTGTGACCAGATCGCGGGAATCGTACAGGCAAAGCGATTCCGTGGTTTTGCGGGTCCCGGCTTCCACAAGCTTTCCGAGGTAGAAACTTCCCAGCTTTTCGTAGTTTTCCAAAGTGTCTCCCCCCATGCATGGAAGTTTTACTCTCTTGTTCATGATCAAAGCATAACACCACAGAAGGCCTCTCATCCTATTGCTTTACTGACGAGTTGAATTATAATTATAGAAGTGATTTCAAATGACTCTTAGGGGGGTGCCGACCATGCCCGAATTCACCGTGCGGGAAAAGGAAGTCCTCCTGGAATTCCTGGAGGAGGCCGTTGCAAACCTCCGTGCCGAGATCGCGGCCAGCGACAAGGAAGAGTACCGGAACATGCTGAAGGAAAGGAAGGAAACCCTGAAGGGTGTGCTGGCAAAACTTGGATAAGGCATGTAATTTTCAGCAACCGGGGATGATGCTAGAATATTCCCAAGTCATTTCAATATAAATTAAGAATGCGAAAGGGACCGGAACAATCGATGAAGAGCTCAATCCTCCTCAACAAACAGCGCTGCCCGGACCGTTGCGGTTTCCACCAGGGTTTTTCCCTGGTGGAAACTGTCGTTGCGTTTGTCATCCTGGGAATTATCCTGCTTGCCCTGACCCTTGTGCCGATCATGTCGACGCGTTTGATGGGAGACACCGTGGAGCGGGAAAAGGCAGTCCTCCTCGCCGTCAGCAAGCTGGACGAGATTTCGGCAAATTTCTCGGGAATTCCGGTAGGGGGAATTTCCTCCGATCTGACACATACCCCCTACGTGATTTCGTGGACCTCAAGCGCTGATACCTCGGATTCCAAATTTGTAACACTCACGGTAACCTGGCCGGGAGTGATGAAGCAACAGACTCTCGAATTCAAACGCCAAGTCACCGACGTAGACTGAAAAGAGAGAATGACTAGGGGGCTTTGGCTTAATGGCGAGTGGGAAAGGCAGTAGAAAGAGCGGTTTCACCTTAACCGAAATCCTGATTTCGATGATCATCCTCGGCTTGATTATGGGAGCCGTACTTGGCTTGTTTTTTGCGATCGTGATGCACTTTGAACAATCCAACGACATTACCACTGCACAACAAAGAGGCGAAATGGTCCTGACGGCATTGGGCCCGAAGATCCTGGCTGCTGGAGTGGGCATGCCGGCAACGGCATCGTTTGACCAGTTTTCAACCCTTTCGTCACCTTCAAGCTGGGATTCCGCGGTGATGGTGAGCGGTGACACGGAATTAACGGTTATCTATGCCGTACCCGCGGAAGCGGTCGTTTCAGGGGAAACTTCACTGACCAGCAGCGATGTCTCGATCTCTCTAACCGGAACGATGCCGATCGCTGCTGAATTGAAAAAACAGCCTGCCGTTGCGGCCGGGTGGGTAGTCTTTCCCGCGACAGGCGTCGCGTTGATGGTCAACGACGACACTCCTCAGGTGAGTCCTCTTGTTCTAACCCCACAGGGGACGGGGATCGTTTACGATCATGACCGCCTTCACTTGGTAAGAGCGGCTCGCTGTTCGGTCGATGGAGCAAATTGGTTCGTCATGACCGATCTCAAACCCGAAGTCACTAGACATGTGGTCGAAGGGATAGCGGATATCCGATTCGACAAGTCCACGGACGGCAAATCCCTGACGATCTGGGTTCTGGCGCGAGGAAGCACTCGGCACGACAACGAAATAACCGGAAGCACGCTTCCCGATTGGCCGGACGAATTCGAACCCATTGGACCAGAAAATCGTCATTACCGTCTCAAGGTCGTCCAGAGAACATGGGGGTTGAGAAACCGATGACAGACCTTGGACCGAAACTTGCGCCAACCGTGAAAAGACGTCGAGGGATGGCCTTGCCTCTGGTCATTCTTCTCGTCATCGTCGGTTTCGTGTTCGTCGGTGTGGGAGCCTACGTCGTCCGAAACCTCTTCTGGAGTTCACAGGGGGTCGTGATCGAATCCAAACTCTACAACGCAGCCCAGAGCGGGATTGAGTGGGGAATGGGCCAGATTTGGAAAAACAAGGACAATATTGAGGCAGACTTGATTACGATCCCCTCTGGGCATGACGTTACTTTTCTACAGGTCCGACAGGATAACACCGCAGAGGGATTCGGAGAAGACATGTACCTTGCCCTTGACGATTTGCCGGAAACAGAAAGCGGCATAACCCTCACGGTTAGATTGCTTGACTGCAACTACAGCCTCGCACCAGGCGTTACGGTGTCCGACCTGCCTCCACGTGTCCTGGCTGGAACCGGAAGCGGCGGTACAGGGACGCCTACCATTCCGCCGGGGACATCGGTCATTATTGATCCAAGCCACTTCCTGCCGTTGGGTGGAGGAGTCACGAGTCATAGCTTCGTGATCAGGAGTCGGGCCACAGGCTTTGGGAGAAGCACCGAATTGGAATCCATGGTGGTGGTGGAAAAATGAAAAAGAGACTCGTGTTAATTGCGGTTTTCACAGTTTCCCTGCTTTTAATCTTGCCTTTCGGCCTCATCCGGGCGGAAAGGAGCGTTTCCGCAGCAACTTCCATAAACGTCAGTACGGATGTTTGGCCGACTTGGCCCAATCCGAACGGACGGATCAACGGGATGGAGGTTTGGGAGCCCGCGACCTTCCTGAGCATTGGCCGCGACGTCATTTCCTGGGTCTATTTCGGAACACGCCCTTCAGATGACGGGTTTGTCTCTGCAGACGTCTATTATTTGGTAAAAAAATCGGCCACAGATGGCTCCATCCACACTTTTGAGCCTGACATAGCGGCGACAGATGCGCTGTTCATCGTCCCGGGCGCCTCGGCCATCCAATCGCCTACAAACAGTGAAATCCTAACCGGGCTCCGGGGATCATCGGGAGCCCCGGCAGCTGTGTTCCCGGAATATAGGGACATTTGGCTGAGCAACAACGCGGTGGGCTATCCCAACGAACATTTCCGAGACAACCAAGCTTGGCTGGACCTTGATGACTGGAGGAACTTCCTCCGAGGAACCTACTCCGCGTCCTTCAAGTACGCAGACACCGGGCATGCTCCTCCGCAGATCGTCTGGGATGTGGACCCCTGGCTGGAAGCCTTCCTGGTAAACCAGTACACACCCCCTTCCGCCTGGGTTGACCGTGTTGTCGGAATCGTCTCGACAAACCAGGGGACCTTGCAGGGGTTCGAAATTTACCCGGAAGAAACTGCACCACGCGCCGAAAGGAAATGGGTCACGGTCCCAAACCCTGTCTTCCGGCAATCGATTTTCCATTCCCTGCGGAAGATGTATGCCGGAGTCTTCAAACGCTTGACCCTTATGGATGGCCCCTTCACGGTCAGGGACGTCGAGATCGATGGAACTTGGAAGCGAATCCTGGTCGGCACAACAGGCCTGGGGACTCCGCAATCCGTTAAACCGCAAGACGCATGGGACACCCTTGCCCAGGCACCCGGCCTTATCCCCCAACCGATGCCAACGATGGAGGAAAGCGGCAGGGGCCGGATCTTCGGTGTCTACGCTTATGACATCACTCAGCTAGCCACCACTCCATATGCATCCACTTTAAAACCGAGCTGGTCGACAACGAAGGTCAATTTCACACACTCCGGGCGAAACTTCAGCGGCTTTTACCCTGTGAACAGTTCGAACACGACGGACTCCTACAATGGCTACTCGGATATCAAATTTTCAGTCAGCAAACCGCTTATCGGCTACACGGCCGCAAGCAGCGCAAGGACTTGGCATACCATCTTGCTGGGCGTAGATGCCAACAACCTCTACCGATGGATAGATGCGAATCCAAAGGATGGGAAAAACCTTCAAAATGCTCTGGGCGCAGGGGTATTTACGAGACCGGTAAAGCTTGACGATAACAACAAAATAATCGTCGCTTCTCAAGATGAAATGCTGACAGCTATTTCGGACAACGGAACCATTCTTTCTGCTGAGCAGGTCGAAACCTTGTACCCAAGCCGGATTTTGGCGGCGTTTCCGCCACCCGACTATCCTCTTCAGAAACCCTTGCTTAGCTCGATTTACGTTTATCTTTCCAACGGCTCTCTCTACCGCTGGAATTTGAACGATGGGGAAGCCCCCAAATGGATTGCTACCTTTCAAAATAAAAAAGGGTTGCCGCTAGCCCCTTTGACTGACTTCGACATCTCCTACCTGAATGGCAAAACCTACCTCGCGGCTACGGTTGCCTTCACCTACAACGGAGCTTCGGCTCACCAGACTTCTGGTTTGATGAGCGTTGATCTTACTGCCGTGGAAAGCATGGATGTAACGGATCGGGTTTTCCAGAGGGAC
This sequence comes from Synergistales bacterium, assembly GCA_015657435.1. Taxonomy (GTDB): domain Bacteria; phylum Synergistota; class Synergistia; order Synergistales; family 79-D21; genus 79-D21. The sequence goes on from JADLKH010000002.1 coordinate 107,759, forward strand.
CCTGTCGCCGGACAGGAGGGGGATATCGTTAGCTCGCCTAAAAACGACCCCATCATGCTCGTTCAACTTCAAGGAGCGAAGGGAGCCTATACCACTGGAACCAAGGAGGTTATGGCATCACCGGTTTTCATCAAGGAAAAGCTTTACCTCGCTTATTACGAATTGACCACAAGCAAAAAAATCAATCTATCGCGACTCTATGTCATCCCCTTTGCTTCCATGATCGGGAGCGGAAATATTCAAAAACTTACGGATATCCCGGGTGCTTTGTACGAATTGGAAGAACAAAGAGTCGTTAACATGTTCGTCGATTCCAAGGGAAACCTGGTCTTGATTGGTGAAGAGGGGGAAACCCTGCTCTCGCTCCCGACCGGCCTGGAATACGCTGGCGTCGGATCGGGTTCGGCAGCAAGCACTTTCAACAAGATGAGCGTCGTTTACTGGAAGAAGTTGTAACGCCAAGGGGGAAAAAAGAGGAGGGGGCCATGGCCCCCTCCTCTTTTTTCCCCCTTGGCTAGGATTCCGTATGGTACTTGAACGACAGGCTGATCTTGGTTCTGAAGAGGAGGGGCTTTCCCTCCTCGATGACCATGTCCTGCTTCACCACTTCCGCGATACGGAGGTCCTTCAGGCTCTTCGAGGCCGTATTGACGGCGTTCTTTGCCGCATCCTCCCAGGAATCGGGACTCGTCCCCACCAGTTCGATGATCTTGTAGACGCTGTTCGGCATCGCCATTCCCCCTCTTTCGCTCGACTTGGGCAATCGCCGCTGCGCACTGCCTTGATACCATTATAAATCATTATCCCATCATTTCGAAATCCCAACCGATCCGGTTTCCGTCTTCTGCCTCACCCAGCGAGGCAACACCTCGGCCACGAGGATGGCCCCAAAAACGAAGGCGGCTCCAAGGGTCATCTTTCCGGTGAAGCGCTCCCCAAGGAACACCACCCCCGTCAGGGCCCCGAAAAAAGACTCGGTGGAAAGAATCAGGGAGACGTGGGTCGGTGGAGAATGACGCTGGGCGGTCATTTGGACGGCGAATGCCAGCACGGTGGCGAACAGGACCAGATAGGCCATGCCCATCAGCCCACGAACACTGATGTCGGTAGGCCAGGTTTCGAAAGGGATCGCGAAAATCCCGCAGAATACAACCATGGCGACCATCTGCGTCACCGCCAGGAGGATGGGGTCCATCCGCTTCGCATAATGATCGATGCTCATCAATTGGGCGGAATAAAAAACGGCGCAAAGCAGGGTGAGGGCGTCTCCCTTGTTGAAGCCGCCAACCCCCTCCCCTCCCAGGGTCAGGAAACCCACTCCCGCGATGCACAGGCCCGCAGAAAGGAAGGCATGAAAGCCCGGAAACCGCCGGGTGAGAACCCACCCCATGAAGGGAACGACCACTACGTAGGTGGTGGTGAGAAAGGCGTTCTTCCCCGCCGTGGTGTAGACGAGTCCATATGTTTGGGCGATGAATCCGAGAAACAGGAGAAAACCGACGATGAATCCGGCCTTGAGGTCCACCCAGCGCATTCGTGAAACTCTGCGGATGAAGATCATGGACAGGATCATCGCGGCGAGAGCAAAGCGAACCGCAAGAAGAGTCATCGGCTGGAAGGTGTTCAGGGTATCCTTGAGCACGGCAAAGGCCGCCCCCCAGACAACGGCGGTAGCGAGAAGGCCGATGTCGGCCCACAGGACGGAGTGATTCATGATTTCTGTCGCCAGAGCATGCGGCCGTTTTCGAATGAAGGGGAAAGGCGTTCCTGGTCGGCCAGGAACGACAGGCAGGCGGAGACGGTGATGGAGGTCAGAACGTACTGGACTGAGGATAGGCTGATCCCGTACGTCATGACAAGTTTCGCCAGCACGTCCTCCCGCGACGCACCGCTCACGCAGGCGGTAAGGACGTTTTCCAGAAGCTTCCGCAGAGCGTTGCGGTTGGCGGCCACGAGGGGACGGATGTCCGTGGCGACTTGAGCGTGGCATGGAACGAAAAGTTTCGCCTTGAGGGTTTCAATCCGGTCCAGAGTCGCAAATTGTCCCGCGACGTCGCAGCAGACCACGAAGCCGTATTTGGCCAGGATCGTCTCGGAGAAAAGGCTGTCGGCCAGGAAAACGACGTCGTCGGGAGTCCGGAAACCCACCATTTCGATATAGTGCCCCGGCAGGGCGATCGCGGAAAAAGGAGTTCCCTCAACGGGCCCCTCCGAAGGCAGGAAATCCGTCACCCTTGAGGGTTCTGCCTGAAGAAACTTCCCCCGCAGTTCCTTGAAGGGGGAGGCCCNCCAAAGGAAGAGGGGTTCCAGGGAGGGATCCGAGATCATGGGAGCCTCGTTTCGGGTCGCCGCAACCCGGCAACCGGTTCTTTTCTGGAGAAAGGCGTTGCCGCCGATGTGATCCGCGTTGGAGTGGGTGTTCAGGATGGTTTTCAGGTTCCAGGCCCGGCTTTCCAGCAGCTTCCATATCTTGCGGCCCGCGGATTCGTCGTTCCCGCTGTCGATGAGGAACGCCTCTCTCCCCTCGACGTAGACGCCAAGGTTCGTTGGCCCCTCGATGACATGGGTGTTTTCGCCAACCTGCTTCAGTTCCATGACGGGTTTTCCTCCTCGATCTGCTATTTCTCCTCCGGCAGGGCCTGCCAGTCGCCGTATTCCATGTATCGGGCCGTACGGTCCGCGATTTGATCCCCATGCAGCTTCCTGACGATGTGTAGAGCAACATCGATACCCGCCGATATCCCGCCGGCGGTCAGAATGCGGCCGTTGTCGACGAAACGGGCTTCCGGATTGAGCGTGACGCTTGGGGCGATACGGCGGATTTCGTCCAGGACTTCATGGTGGGTGGTAACCTCCATGCCGTCCAAAAGGCCCATTCTGGCCAGGATGCGCGCCCCCGAACACACCGATACGGTCATTTTCGCCCGATCGTTGTTCCACCGGATCCACTCGACGATGGCGGACCTGTCCATTTCCTTCTTTGTCCCCACTCCACCCGGGATGATCAGGATATCGATGGGCGGGTGATTGTCGAAGGCGAAATCGGGCTGAACCTTCAAGCCGTTCACGGTGCGGATCTCCTCGCCGTCTTCGGAAACGGAAAACACCCGGAAGAGGGTGTAGTCGCTCAGTTCCGACGTCACCGAGAAAACCTCGTAAGGACCGGCGAAATCCAGAAGCTCGATATCGTCGAAGAGGAAAAGGCCCACGTTGTTCACTGCTGACTCCTCCTTCTCTAAGGCCTGGTGCACTCCACGCAAAAGCTTTGCCCCATAATGTAGCGGCAAATCCGCGATCGCGCTATAACATTATCATCAATGCCACCGAAAAGGGGAGTGGAAAAGGTGCTGAAGACCCGGAAACTCGTGATGATCCCGGGACCGACTCCGGTTGTCCGGTCCATCCAGGACCAAATGGGACGCGAAACCGTCGCCTTCGGGGACGCGGACTTCGTCGCCGATTTCGCCGAGGTCGTTTCGGACCTGAAGGCCCTCTGGAAGTGCGGAGGAGAAGCGTTCGTCTTCGCCGGTTCGGGGACTCTCGCGATGGAGATGGCGATCGCAAACATTGCCGGTAAGGGTGAAAACGTCCTCGTCTGCTCGAACGGCTTCTTCGGAGACCGCTTTATCGATCTTTGCGAACGCAAGGGGCTGAACCTGGATGTTCTCCCGGCAAAATGGGGGGAATCCGTTACGCCGGAACAAGTCGAATCACGGCTTGCCGCGAAGGACTACCAATTGGTCACCGTGACGCATGTGGAAACCTCGACCGGGGTCGCTGCGCCCATCGCGGAGATCGCACGGATCGTCCGAAAGAAAAGCTCGGCTCTATATGTCGTTGACGGCGTTGCGGCAACCGGCGGAGTAGAAGAAACAATCGACCCGATGGGAATCGATGTCCTCCTGACCTGCTCCCAAAAGGCCTTCGGGGTCTCTCCCGGCCTTGCGATGCTCTGGGCGGGAAAACGGGCCATGGAAAAGCGGGCGACCCTGGGCCGGATTCCGGAATCCTACATCGATTTCGACAAGTGGCTCCCCATCATGCACAACCCCGCCAAGTACTGGGGAACCCCTCCTGTCAACCTCATCTGGGCCCTGAAGGAATCCCTCAGGATCATGAAGGAGGAAGGTCTCGAGGAAAGGTACGCCCGCCATGAACGCCAAGGCGCTCTCGTGGACGCCGCCCTGGAGGCCATCGGTTTCACCGTTGCCGCAAAGAAGCCCTTCCGTGCCCCTACGCTTTCGGTTTATCTCTACCCTGAAGGCTCTGGGATCGACGACACCACGTTCCGGACAATGCTGGCCGAGGAGGGCGTCCAGTCGGCAGGGTGCCTGGGCGATTTCCAGGGCAAAGGTTTCCGGATGGGGCACATGGGAAACATCGACAAGCACACCCTTGTTTCGGCCGTAGGAGCCGTGGAGCGGGCCTGCGCGAAAAGCGGCTACCGGGTGCAGTTCGGGAAGGCCCTCGGGGTTCTGCAGGAAGGCCTCGCGAAGGAATAACCCTGCAAACGAAAAGGCGGCCTCCCGTGGGATCACGGGAGGCCGCCTTTTCGTTTGCCGTTACGCTTTTTGGCTCGACCAGAAGGTTTCCCGAACGTCCGACTGCACCGTGTCGATGAAGGCCGCACCGGCTGGGTCCGGCTGGGTCGCGAGGCTCACCAGGACAAAGGCTCCGACGCTTGCCGCGAGCCCCCAGACGGGAGGCCATTGGCCAAGGAAATTGATCTTTCCGACGTAAAGCGCTCCCGTGACCGTCGCCCCAGCCGCCATCCCGGCAATGGCCCCTGCGGCCGTCGCCCGTTTCCAGAAAAAGGCTCCGAGTATCACAGGCAGTTGCGCCATGAGACCTGCAGAAGCCATGGAGGACAGCACGGCGATCAGACCGAGCTTCAGGCTTCCGAAGGCGTAGCAGGCAACCGTCAGGACGGGAATCAGCAGCTTGCCCCAAGCCAGTTCCCTCTCCTCCGAAAGTGGAATGACGGCCCGGAGGAGGTCCCTCCCGAACATCGAACTCAAAGTCAGGATGATCGAGTTCAGCGTGGAAACCGCCGCGGCGAAGATGCTAAGCACCACCAATAGCGCCAGCCCGCGGGGCACTTTGGTCAGAAGGGCGGCCATGGCCCCATCCGGATTTTTCAGTCCGGGTACCAGAAGGGCTGCCGAGAGGCCGAGAAGCACGCAAAGGACGGTATAGAGAAATCCGAAGGCGGAAAAACCCGCCACCATTCCCCGAATGCTTCGGATGTCCTTCGGCGCGTAGAGTCTCTGGACGACCTGCGGATTCGTGAGGGCAAAAAAGGTCCAGGGAAGGGTCAAACCGAGGAACATCGGGAACGGCCAGCTCACCTTCAAAAGATCCGGCCGTGTCTCCATCGCGTTCATCCATCCCCCCGGGAACAGAAAGAGAGCGATGAAGGCCACGAGAAGGCAGCAAACGACCAGCATGATCGAGGCCTGCAAGGCATCGGTGAGAGCAACCGAACGCAACCCCGCCCAAACCGAAAAGACGACGGTAATCACAGCCGCAACCGCCATCCCGGCCCAGAAGGGAAATACTCCTCCCGACACTCCTTCAAGCAGGTAGCCCATCCCCATCAGCTGGACCGAGGCATAGGGAATCAGCGTCACGAGGCAAAGCAGAGAAGCCGTCGCCCCGACCCATTTCGAACCGTAGCGGGTGCTCAGCAGTTCCGAAGGAGTCATCAGTCCATACCGGCGGCCGGCCAGCCAGTATCGGGGAGCGAAAAGAACCAGAAGAAAGACGGTCCCCACCAGGTAGGTCAACTCGAAACCGAGAGAGGTGATCCCCCCCTTGTAGGTCAGGCCGACCAGCCCTACCATCATGAAGGCGCTGTAAGTGGTGGCGCTGTAGCTCATCGCGGAGACGAAACCGCCCACCGTGCGATTTGCGAGGAAATAGTCAATCACTCCCCGGCCCATCCCGCGGCGCGCCTTGGCCGAAAGAGCGGCCCCCATGAGAAACCATGCGAGGATTCCGACAAGCAGCCAGCTCAACGGCATCGGAAGTCGCTCCTCTCTCCCCAGCGGGACATCACGGCAACACCCGCTCCAATGACAACCAAGGTCGTCACGCACCAGAACAGAAACGCTCCTCCAGGCCCTTCCAAGCCCTTCAACGGACCGTAAGGAAAGACGACGTTCATGATGAGAGCCGCCACACCGAACAGAGCCCATTTCTTTTCCGTTTTCGACACTTCCTCCTACCTCCCCAGAAATCCCTTTTCTCCAAGGACGGATTCGATCCGATCCAGTATTTCCTCGCTGTCCGCCTCGATGGTGTGAAGATGAAATCCGCCCGAAAGGGAGGAAAGCGTGCCTCTCCCCGTGCTTTCCAGCAGATTGACGAACCGGTGAACCTCTTCCGGAGTTGCCGCGTCGATGTTTCCCCTCAGTTCCCCATAGATGGGGTGATCGACGATCACGTCGATGACGCGCCCCCCCTGCCCGACGATGGCGAGCAGCTCTTCTCTGACGTCTTCGGCCCGATGCCGGACGGCAATCAGTCGCCTTACGCCGCATCCCAGGCGATCCAGGGAGTAACCCGCCGCAGTCGCCCGGATAGCGCACCCCGAGTCACGCAGGCGTGCGATGTCCTGCACGATCGCCTGACGGCTGACCCCGAACCGCTCCGCCAGTCCAGTTCCGCTGAGTGGTTCGGTTGCGGCCTGAAGGAGCTCGGCGATCCTCCCAAGCCTTTCGTTCCGCTCCATGCACAGCCCTCCCTTTCTGCTACTGGCTGATAGTAGCAGAAAGGGAGGGCTGTGGGAAGGGGGTAAATTTCCGACTCGCGAGATCGGGTTACAGGATGGGGCTCAACAGCTTCGCCATCCCATGAAGGCTCTTCTCCCAGGCGGGAAGATTCCTCCACTCCTCCACCTTCAGGCGGCGGGAGGCGGCAAGGTAGGTTTCCTGGATCTTCAGAAGTCCGAGGGATTCCTGCTTACCGTAAAGAATCATGTTGAGTTCGAAGTTCAGGGCGAAAGACCGGATGTCAAAATTGCTCGAACCGAAAAATGCGAGACACCCGTCCACGGTCATGGTCTTCGAATGGAGGATCCCCGGCTGATACAGATGAAGGGCGACCCCCAGGTCGAGGAGTTTTCCGAAGTAGGCTCTGGCCGCGTTTCCCACCAGAAACTGATCCACTCTTTCCGGAACGATGAGATCGACCTTGGCTCCGTTCAGCACCGCCACCTCCAGGGCCTGCAAAAGACCATCGTCGGGAACCAGATATGGAGTCGTGATGACCACTCGTTCCCGGGCCTCGAAGAGGGCGGAAACGACCAGCCGCTGAAAGTTCTCCGTCGTATAGGCGGGTCCGCTCGGAACCGTCTGCAGAACGAAGTCTCCCCGCCTCGAGGGAATCAGCGGCACACGATCCTGCGGTGGGATTTCCCCGGTTTCCACAAACCAGTCTTCGAGAAAAACCCCCTCTAGCTGAGAGACCACCGGTCCTTCAAACCGGATGGTCAGGTCATGCCAGGCCATCCCTCCGGCCTTCCCGCCGTAGGTCGGGTCGGTGACGTTGTGCGATCCCATGTAGCCGACCTCCGCGTCCATGAGGGCAAGCTTCCTGTGGTTCCTCAGGTCGTACCGGGCGGTGAGCCTGTTCCGGCGGAACAGGCGCCCGAGAGGCAGGGCTTCCACAACCTGCACCCCTGCTTTCCGGAGGTCCTGCGCCTCCCTTTTCAGGAACGGCTTGGACCCCAGGGCGTCCACAAGAAGCCTGCATTCCACCCCTCTTGAGGCGGCTCGCTTCAAGGCCCTCACAAGGGGGTCGGTCGACGGATCGACGACGAAAATATAGAAGAGAAGGTCGACATGGTGCCGCGATTTGTCGATGTCCCTCGCCAGGCTTTCAAAGAGTGCCGGGGCCGAGTCGAAATAGGTCATGGCGTTTCCCGGGACAATCGGCCACTCCCCGAGTTTCCGTCCGAGGCGTGCAAAACGGGCCAGAGACTCGGGCATGCTTTCCAGCGCACCACCGGGGTCCTTCTTCCAGACTCGTTGATGGGCTTTCCGGAGGGTGGCGACAGCCTTTTCGTGTCGCGATTTTCTTTCTCTCGGCAGGCGGGTGGAGCCCAGGAAAAGGTAGAGCAGCCCGCCGGGCAGGGGCCAGAGCAGGATGACGAGGAGCCAGGCCATCGCCGTCTGGGGATTGTGCCGCAAGGGTAGCCAGCACAAGGCCGCGATCCGGGTAAAAAAGGAAAGGCCATTATGAATGGCCAGGAAAAGAACACCCAGGCTCATTCCGTTTCCCTACCCCCTCGGATGACATCAAAATCGCAGACAAGAGGCAAATGGTCCGAAAACCGGACATCCGGCACGTCGAAACGATGAACCTTCACTCCAGGCCCCGTCAGCAGGAAATCGAGGCGGAAGCGGGGCAGACGACTGGGGTAGGTTTTTCGCGACAAAGGGTCGGCATCGCGCAACCCGGTTTCGGCAAGAAACCCGCTCAGTTCGCCGCTTCCATGAAGGAGATTGAAGTCGCCCCCCAACAAGACGGGTTTACGGTGCTCCCTGATCATTCCGGCAAGGGTTTCAAGCTGCGCCTGGCGGGCCCNCTGCCCCAGGGGCAGGTGGACGAGAAGAAAAACAAAGTCCTCGAACTCGGCCTCCAGAAGGGTTTTCTTCATTCCCCTCGTCAAGTCGACCTTCTTCGTCCGTAGCGCAGGAACTCTGGAAAGAATCGCGTTCCCCTGCGAGCTTAGAAGCGGGATCTTCCTGAAGATCGAATCCCTCCCGTACTTGCAGGAAAAAAAGTGGTCCAGGTCCAGGTTTTCCGCCAGGCATCTCGCCTGCGATTCGCCTCCATTACGGTAGGATCCCCCGTCCACTTCAACGAGACCGACGAGGTCCGGTTTCACCCCGTCGATAAAAGTCGAAAGGTGCCTCAGCGAGGTCTCCGTCCTTCTGAAAAGGCCCGAGAACGGCAATGGAAGGTGGAAATCCCAACCCGTCCCTGTGCCGTAGCGGATATTGTAAAGGACGATCCGCACTCCTACTCCCCCCGGCGCATCCTATATTCTGTCGCTCCCCGAGGGGCCAGCATGCGGAAAACCGGCCTGACTGAAACGGAAACGAGAGCTGCAGCATAAACCCACGAGTCGAGCGCCAAAAGAACGGGACAAATCTTGACCGCAAGGAGGGCGAAGAGCATCGCCCCAACCTTGATGCAAGCGATGTCGATCCAATCCAGGTGCTCGATCCTTCGGTTCATCCGCTTCCCAAGGGACAAGAGGACGCCCCCTTTCCTATTTCCTGTTCTCTTCGAGAATTTTGAGCAGCCTGCCTTCGTCGATGTTGCCTCCGGATACAACAACCCCAACTTTCTTTCCCCGAACCTCAAGCAGGTGATCGAGAAGGGCTGCCACCCCAATCGCCCCGGATCCCTCCACAACCTGGTGATGTTCCCGATGCAAAAAAGCCACGGCGGTTGCCATCGCCCGCTCGCTCACCGGGACGACCCCCTTCAGGCGAGGCCGCAGGTATTCGTAGAGGACCTGCGAAGCCGCGCCGGAAAGGGCATCCGCAAGGGTATCCTCTTCCTCTACGGGAACGATGCGCCCTTCCTTCCACCCGCGACTCCAGGAGGGGTTCGCCTCGGCATGGATCCCCCAGATTTCGATCCCCGGTTTCAGGGCAAGTGCAGCGGCCGAAATTCCGGAGATGAGGCCTCCTCCACTGATCGGGACGACAAGGACGTCCAGGTCCGGTTCGTCCAGCAGCATTTCCACTGCGACNNGGGTCCCTTGCCCGCATACCACGTGAAAATCCTCGTAGGCAGAAACGAAGGTCATTCCTTCGACGGCAGCGAGCCTTTTGGCCTCGTCCTCGGCCTCATCGTAGAAATGACCGATCACCCTCAGGTCGACCCAATCCCCGCCCCTCCTGCGAANTGCCGTTTTCTTCGTCTCGGGGCACATCCNCGGAACACAGATGACGGCCCTGACCTGCAACAGAGCGGCGGCCGTCGCCACCCNCTGGGCATGATTTCCCGAGGAAGCGGTCACAACCCCTCTGGTTCGCTCTTCGCAAGTGAGCGCGTACATTCGCTTCANTGCCCCGCGGATTTAAAACGATCACATCGTGCTGATCTCCCTTGAGAGACTTGAGCTAGAATCTCGAAGGAGTATAGGAAACTGTTAGGCGTTGCTGACTTTACCTTCAGGAACGGAAGGTCAACAAGGACTATCGTGAACAGGGCTCGGGGGCTGATGCTGTTCCACATTTGACACCTTGAGTTCAGTTTCCACAGGATGCCGTAGTTTCCCGGCGCCGCCCGCAAGGGCAAGTTGGCAGTCAGGGTCTGGTCTGGCGCACTCCGTGGCGTCGAAGATGTGATTGTCTATTCCGAGATCTACAGGGCTTCAGGCCGAGAAAGTATCCAATCTAGCCGATCACTCCGCGGATATGAGCCCGCGCTGAAGCCGTCTGGCATTCCCTGCGCCAACCCATGATCCGTCGAATCCCCCACGATCTGGCGGACGGCGACACTACGACTTCGGGACTCCGGTTCCCGCAGGTCGGCTCCGACGGTTGATGTGAGTTCCGCCTGATCCACGGATTTTCAAGGACGGCTGTCGCAGAGTGCAGGGACGATGATCGTACGCCTCGGCGCCTCCGCTATGAGTCTCGAAACCGGATCCCTCAAAAGGGCGATACGGGAAGCGTTTATCTGCATCGTCGCGACGTGGCTTTCGTTTTCTCAGGGTCCTGTCGCAGGCGATCACGCGATTCAGTGCCCGGCCGCGCATTCATGACCTTCACTTGGCTCCTCTCCCCCCAGACTCGCACAAGTGCAGACTCTTCGGTCTTCTCTGGAACAGAGATTTGAGGCCGGCACCAGGCCCCTCTGCACCGCTTCGCCACACGCGTGACCGGGGTTCTGCTGGCCCGACGAGCCCCAGAGGCCTGCTCCTCTTCAATGCCCAGACGAAATGAGCGGCAAAGGGCCGGGTGTTAATAACTCTTCACAGGGTATGTCCGCGTGCAAAACCACCGAGATCCTGAGAGCCCAAAGTCCTGCCCGGCCAGGTGTCCGCTTGATGTCCAGCTCGTTGCGCTCGTGTGTCGAAATTCTCTTGCTGAAGATACGGGAAACACCGCTGGCGTCGTCGCATACATGTATTCGCTCGTCGACACCCGGACGTACATCCTCAGTCCGAGGATGCGTTTCAGGTCACATGCCGGGAAGATGCGCAAGCGCCATAATCGTCCTCCACGCTAGGAAAGTCTGTTTTCTGCACTTTTTATATTTACCGTAAGAAAAAGGAGCGCCCTCAGGGAGGCGCGATCCAACGGTATTGTCGCGAAAAATGGTCCTCTGGGTAGGACAATCGTGAGCGAAGGCGCTCTAACTTCCTCTCCCAAGGCATCGACCGCCTTGGAAGAAGGATGTGGATGATGCATTCCGGCGGAAGTCGGGCGAACTTGAAGGCGGCCATGACGTTCGGCAGCATTGCTCGTGGCGAGGATGCCTTCTCCATGTATGTGATGGCTTTCGGAACCGTCATGTGCTCGATAACCGCTGATGTCGGGCTTCTTGTAGTGGGGCGCAAACTCTGTAGCCTCCTCAGGATCAAAAGATGGGTTTCTCCGCCCCTCGAGTCTCCGCAAGCGCTGCCGTGAGCCTAGATCTTGTCGTTGACCGCGCGAACCACGTTAGGGATCCGTCCATGTTCTGCGATGACGGATGTCTTCCCACCTGCCGTTGATGACGACTGTAGGTCCATGAATCCCTTGTGGGGAAAGCTCAGCTGTTTTTCGGTTCGGGTGAGGGAACGCACGCGCTAACCCCCTCCGCCATCTTCCCTCATGGAGAGCCTTCCTTTCTCATCCGGCAGCGCTCGTCCCTCGAAGTAGAATGGGCCGATCGGTTGGAGATTGCGGAGGCGATCGTTCTGGAGTCACAACGACCGTGTGTGCGACTGGTGCAGAAAGGCACGTTGCGGTGCGGTTTCTCAGGGCGTCGGGGAGGCCTGCTGGAATTGAGAGCGATGTATCCTGGCTATGGCCGCACCCATCGAAGGCATGGCGGGATTTGGAAGGGTTCCTTCGAAGTCATATTCACTTGCCCATGACAATCCGTCCGACTGGGCACGTTGCCGTAACGATGGGCATTCTCGTAACTTTGCTGCTGATCTGCGGCAGATAGTGCGGTCTTTGTCAACCAACTGTAGACTGGGCTCGCGGTTTGGTGAGTTGCCGTTCTGCAGAGCATTTGCTCTCAATGCGAGAACAACCTCGGTGATCCTCATGGTGTCTTCTGCTCCGTCTTTGAGATCCGATCGCCAGAGAATGGTAAACCATACCCGTTTGAGTTCAATATCCATACTAGCGTGCAAAAAGCGGAAGGCCATTCCACCTTTGTGCCCGTAGTTTTGGCGAAAAGCTTGCCGTCAGTGCTTTCTAATTCAACTCGCAAGGAAATATTCCAAGTTGGTCAGAANCCTGACCTTTTGTGATCGTGAACCTTTATCCCCGGTCTCGATCGTAACAATCCTGAGAGTCCTCGGTGCCCCCACCTGCGCCGAATCCCTGGAACTGCCGTCGGCGCTTCGCGCGTTTTTGTTGGGCTGATCGGCGATCATCGCCGGCTTGATTGTTGTTAGGGCCGTGAAAAGAAATTCCGTAGAACGGGCATAATCCTNGCTCGCCAGGACAANTCCTCTGAGAACCAGCTTGCCGGAACCCTNCATGGCCTTTTTGCCGGCCTTGACATCCGCCGTTCGAANGGTGATCGTCACCGTCGCGATGTAGCGGTAATCCTCTTTTGCCCNGTCACTGTAGGCCTGAGCCTTAAGATCGGTTGATCTGAGGAGGCATTTCGAGANCTCCTCCGGCTTGAACCCAGTGCGCAAAGAACGTCTTGACTTCAGCCTTGTGCGAGTCACGACCTTCTGCAGTTCCGCAAGGTCGTTGCCCGTGTCGCGGAACGTAATGGGCCAGATCACCAGGTCCGCTTCAACGTTCCGTTCCGCGAAACCCCTGACCGTCACGAAACGTTCCGCAGAGCGTGCTTCCTTCAGGGCTTCCCNCACAAAAAAGCCCGCCAGGGCCAAACCCAACGCCACCAGGGCACCCAAAACTGCCGCAGCCACCGCCAAACGGTTTCTCACGCGATCTCCTCCCTCCCGTTTTCATCAGTCAGGCCTGGAACGTCGATCAAGCGGCTTTCGCGGTTCAGAACCAGCAGGGCTCCCGGAGCAATCTTCAAAGTCAGCTCCGGGATTCCCGAACCCCCGTAGACATGATCATGCGCCAGAAGGCGCCTATCGACGAAGGTCGGCAAATCGAGGCCGAAGAGCGGAACCTCTCCGGGGCCAAGCCTGAAGCGATCCCTGATTTCGCCAGGCGTGGCCATCCGCAGCCCTTTCTCTCCCGTTCGATGAGCCAGCGCCTGAAAGTCCACCTTTCCGCCGGCGCCGGAAAGAATCAAAAGCAGGAAACGATCCGCTGCTCGAAGGACAAGCGCGGGAGCCGTTGAGCCAAGGCTGATTCCCCAATAGGCCGCTCCATCGGCAGCGCTTTTGAGGCGAACCCGGTTTTCGAGGAGTTCGAAGGCAAAACCGCTTGCCGTCAGCGCCATCCGGATTGCCGAAGGATCCGCCACGTCACTCATGAGATCTCCTGTTCCGGTTGCGAAACCGAACAAATTCCCTTTTCCACGGGGTTTGATCCCGTTTCCGCCAGCTTTTCCCACAGGATTTCCAGGCCCGCCTCCGTTGACGTCGTCGTTGGAGAAAAGGCGTGATCGATGAGGAAGACCGCTCTCCGTGTTCCTTCATCCAGGCCCACGAGCCGGCTGTCCCTGTGGTTCCACAGCCAGCAGCAGACTTTCTCGTCATCTGCGTAGACGACATGCTGCGGAAGAACCTCCTCCGTTTCCCCCTGCCCCAGGGGCTCGAAGGTCTCATCCTGCCTCCCGAATCGAAGAAACAGGTTTCCCCGAATCTTGTCGAGGTCGAAAGCCCCCATCGGCAGCAGGGTTTTCACTGAAACGCAGTTGTACAGGTCCACGACGCTGTTGACCGTCCAGAGCGCGTTTTCCTTCAGGACCCTCCGCAACAGCGCCTCCAGGGAACACCTGTATTTGCTCGGCTTGACCCCCATCGAGCCGAAAACCTGTCGCCACCGGGCCACCTCAGGGCAGGACGAGAGGTTTTCCAGCGTCAGGCCGTTGGAAGCCATTTCCCCGGCAAGGGCGGCTTTCCATCGGTCGACAACGGGGTCGGCCGAGACCGGAAAAACGTCTGCGACAAGCCAGCCGACCTCGGTTTGAGGGTATCGCTCGAGAATCGCCGCATCAATGCTGAAGCGCATCTTTTTCCCCCCAGTCGTCTCCGCCTTTATCCTAAACGGAACGGGCCTCTCGGGAAAGCGTCTTGAAGGCTAGTCCTGGCTGTTCATTCCCGCGGATCCGGAAGGCGGTGCGTCAAAACTCCCGGGCACGACCGGCAAATAGTAGGAGACCGGTTCCATATGCAATGAAATATACGTCCCGGTTCCGAGATTGTCCCGCAGAAGGCGTTCGACTCGCGTCGAAATCTCGTGAGCCTCCACAAGGGAAAGGGATTCGTCCATCAGGATATGCACGTCGATCGCGATCACGGGCCCGATCTTCCTTGTCCGAAGCTTGTGGGTTCCACGGATGCCTTCCACGCTCAAGATCAGGTTTTCCAGGACTTTTTCGTGTTCTTCGCATAGCGAGGCCTCCAGCAGCTCGTCCATGCATTCCTTCAGGATGGGGATGGCCGCCCTGACGATGAAAACACTCACGATGACGGCCGCCATGGGATCGAGAATCCGCGCGGGCTCTCCCAGAAAAAGGGCACCGCCGATCCCCAGGGTCGTCCCGATCGAGGAAAAGGCGTCGGAGCGGTGATCCCAGGCTTTCGCAATAACGGCGTTGCTGTTGAGCTTTCTGCCCCAAACGATCGTGTATCGGTAAAGCCATTCCTTCGAAACGACGGAAATGATCGCGGCGACAAACGCGATCATCCCGGGCCTTCCGATCTCCTGACCGGTGAAATGGTGCCAGATCGCGTGCGTTCCGGACCAGAAGATCCCGAACCCGGCCGCGATGAGCGTGATGCCGCAAAGACCGGCAAGCAGGGCCTCGACCTTCCCGTGCCCGTAGTCATGGGTCTCGTCCGCCGGCTTCCGGACGATGCGGAAACCGAGGATGACGACGATATCGGTCACGAGATCGGTCAGCGAATGCGTCGCATCGGCAATCATGGCGGCGCTTCCGCCCAGGAATCCGGCGACATACTTGAAAAGCGTGAGTACCGTATTGACGGCAAGCCCGATCCATGTGACCCGCACTGCCTGAGTTTCGCGATCCACTCCACTCACCCGCCAGTTCGGAAAATTTAAGGGTCATTATGAGCTCATCCCTTGCAGTGTCAAGGCCTTGCAAACTTTATCTCGTTATACGATAATCGCTTCAGCCTTTTATTGCGATCTGGACGGAGGTGATTCCCCTGGGCGTACGGCGCAAGTTTCGCCTTCTTCTGATCCTTCTCGCCGCGGCGATCATCGCGACGAGGTCGCTCTGGGGCACCGAATGCCGGGGTGACGAGCGGATTCTGGATTTCCGGGGACGGGTGGAATGTCTGGAAGACGCCTCGATCAAAGTGGAAGAGCAAATCTCGGTCCGTTCGGAAGGCAGCGAGATCCGCCACGGCATCTATCGGGATATCCTTCTTCGAAACTGGGAAGGGCGCCCGTCGCGGATCGAAGTTCTCGGAGCAAGCCTTGATGGGAGCCCGATTGCTTTTCGCGGAGAATCCATCACTCAGGGAACCCGCATCTACCTTGGCGATCCCGACAGCGAACTGCCACCCGGAATCCACCTGTTTTCGCTTTCCTACCGCATGAGCAGCCAGGTGGGAAATCTGCGGGATCGCGACGAGATTTACTGGAACGTCACGGGAAACGACTGGGTCTTCCCCATCGACCGCGCCTCCTGCCTTGTTCTCCCTCCGAGCGGACTCGAAAACGGGGCAAAATTGCGCATCGCGGCCTATACCGGACCTCAAGGCTCGCGCGGCACGAACTACCGGCACGAGGTCTCGGGCAAAGAAGTCCGTTTCACGACAACCCGCCCGCTCGAACCCGGAGAGGGCTTGACTGTCGCAGTCGGCTGGCCCAAGGGGCTTGTNCGCCTTCCCCCCCCGTCCTCCCGGTACGCGGGCTGGTTCGCCTTTGCGGTGGGAATGGGGCTGGTCCTTCTTTACTATCTCGGCGCCTGGTTTCTATCCGGTAGGGACGCGCCGAAAGAAATCGTCACTCCTCTGTTCGAGCCGCCCGGAAAGATGACCCCGGCTGAAGCCAGGCGGATCCACCGGATGGCTCTGGATACGGCGGCATTCCCCGCCGAACTTGTGGATCTGGCCGTCAAGGGAATTCTTCGGATAGAAGAAAGTGATGGGGAATTCTCTCTCACCATGGAGCGCCAGCCCGCCCTTTCCGATTTGCCGGGACACCAGAAGACTCTCGTGACCTCCCTGATCGCGACGGCCCTGGAATCCTCCAGAAGGCTGGAGTCGATCCTTGCCGCGGCCGGTCGGGACGGACTCATCGGCCGGCTGGCCCGCATGGGCCTCAAAATGGGAAAGGCCGCCGCAACCCCGACGACCCGGCGNAACCGGATCGAACTTCCCCTGTCCCGTGCCCATGCCGCCGGCCTGCAATCGTCCTGGGCCGCCCTGCGCAAGGATCTTGAAGCGAAACAGGCCTCACGCAGCCTTTTTTCCAAAAACACGGGCAAGTGGGTCCTCGGCCTTGTCGGGTCTCTCATCGCCCTTGCCGGGATGTTCTACGCGAACGACCCTACGGGCTTCATCGAGGGAGGAGGACTCTTCCTGGCCCTATGGCTTTCCCTATGGACGATCGGAGTGATCCTGCTTGTGACGGCGACCGTCCTGCTATGGGGCAGACTGCTCGCCGCTTTTTCCCTGTCGGGACTTTTCATGACCCTGCTTTTCACCCTGTTCGCGTTCCCCTTCGTGGCAGCGGAAATTTTCGTCCTGTACCAGCTTTCTTTGGTCACCTACACTCCTATCCTGAAGCAGACGCTCCCGGCGATCGCCATCGTGTTCGCCGCTGATGCCCTGTTCAAGGTCCTGCTGAAACGATATTCGGCGGAGGGACAATCCCTGCGGGCGAAGGTGGAAGGTTATCGTCTCTACCTCTCGATGGCCGAAGAAGGCCCCCTCAAAAGCTTGTCCTCTCCTTCCCCGAGCCCCGCCCTCTTCGAGCGCCATCTCCCCTTTGCCATGGCCCTCGACGTGGAGGAAGCCTGGGCCGGGCGTTTCGCAGACCAGCTCGGGACAAGCTACGCTCCCGATTGGTACCGCGGCGGTTCCTTCACGGGCGGCGCCGGATTCGTCAGCGGCTTTTCCTCAGCCTTTTCCGGTGCGGTTTCCTCCGCTTCTTCAAGTTCCTCCGGTGGGTCCGGAGGCGGAGGGTCTTCAGGGGGAGGAGGGGGCGGGGCGGCGGAGGCGGGTGGTAGGAAGGGCATTGGGGGATTTCCGTTCATTCCGCCGTCTTCAGCGATCGGTCTTTCCGCAAAGGCATCCCGCGATCGGTCGATCCGCCGCGGCGAGATCAATCCCATCGAAATCCTCCGCCAGGACCCACTGGAGGGCCTGGTGGGCGTTTTTCCGGAGCTGCCCGGAAATCCACCGGCAACGGTAGGCGAAAATCTCCACGGACGCGTGATCGTAATCGAAGCAACCGGAGCATAGGAAGTCCTCAACCTGCACGACGATCCCCAGTTCCTCCAGGATCTCACGGGAAAGGCACTCTTCGGGCGTTTCCCCGTCCTCGATCTTTCCTCCCGGAAACTCCCATTTACCGGCAAGGCGGTCTCCAGTGCCCCTCTGGGCGAGAAGGATCTTGCCTTCCATTTCGATCACCGCAGCCGTCACCCGTATTCGTCCCGGCATCTTCCCGCCTTCTTTCATAGGAAAGCCTCCACTCCCGGATCTTTCCGCCGTCGTTCTTCATTCTACGCGCTCCGGAACCCGACGCATGTGCCGGAAGATGACATTCCCTCCTTTTCTCTGATCCCGCCTCACAAAACCTTCGCAGATCTTTCCTTTCCACACGGGCCCGCTTCTCCTGGAGTGACCCGCGAAAAAAGGCCCCGAAAGGGCCTTTTTCAACAGTCTAGTGATCTTTCGACCTTACCGGTATTGCCTAGAGATCCACCGCCGTGCCGATTTTCTTCTCGGTCGCCTTCTCCAGGATCAGGCGGGCGGTCATCACGTCGTGGCTCGCGATGCCCATGAGGACCGCACTCCTCCTCCCCTTCATCGAGGGTTTCACCAAACCCGCGCAAACCTGTCCCATATCCCCCGTGATCTGTTCCTTTTGCGGGTAGCCTTCCTGAAAATAGACGCCGTGTTCCTGGGTCCAGAGGTACTGGTGCAGGTCGTCGCACACGAAGGCCGTTGCCCCGGTCATGACGTCGGCATCAAAAGCGGAATCGTAGTCCACGGAAATGGCGAGCATTTCTTCCTTCAGCCACTCGGAACGGACAAAACGCTTCGGTTCCGCGACGATGGGCGTGCAGGTCACGACGACATCTGCGTCCTTCACCGCCTCCTGGACCGTGCGGCAGGGAACGATCTTCTGCCCTTTGAGGAAAGGCGAAAGGAAAGCGGTGTATTTTTCGGCCTGACCGGGGTAGTTGTCGTAAATCTTGATCGTCTTGACTCCGGGCAGGGCTTCCAGGAGAGCCACCGTGTTCGTGCGTCCCTGGACGCCAAGGCCGATTACGGCAATCGTTTCGGAGTTCGGGTCGGCCATGTGCTTCGCGCAGACCCCGCTGGCCGCACCGGTGCGCCAGGCCGTGATCCAGTTCGCGTCCATGATGGCCTTGACAAACCCCGTCTGGGATTCGTTCAAGACCATGATGCCCGTAATATAGGGCAATCCGGCCGCCTGGTTGATCGGATAACCGGCAACCCACTTGATTCCGGCCGCGTCCACTTCTCCCCCCAGCCAGCAGGGCATGGCATGGATAAAGCAGTCCTGACGCGGATGGACCCCGATTTTGGCGGGCATCTCGATTTTTTTCTGCCCCTTCAGCGTCCAGCCTTCCTCCACAACGCGCATGACTTCCGAAACCGGGATTCCAAGAGACTCGACCTGCTCCTGCGAAATGCACAGAACCTTCACCTTTCATCCCTCCCGTGGTTGATTTTCGATTCCCCGATCAGACGAGCTCGACGATATCGATATCCTTCCGCTCGAAAAGATCCTTTCCGGCGGCAAACTCTTCAAAATCTCTCAGCTTCTTCCGCATCTTCCCGGGGTTTTTCATGTAAAAAGCCGTGAGCAGGGCATGGGTCATCGCGAAGGCTCCCGCGCAAGGATCGATGAAGGTGATGAACTTCATCGGGGCTTCCAGGAGCACGTTGGCCAGCGGAGCCAGCGGCGACATCCCGCTGTCCGTGATCCCGACGACCGGGATCCCTTCCTTGCGGAAAAGCCTTGCCAGGGACTGGGTTCCCACCGGGTAGCGCGGAAAGCTGTAGACAACGGCAACAGAATCTTCCCCCGCATCCCGGATTTTCCCGTAGGCCTCGTGGTCGAAATCCGTAAGAACCTGCACGTTCTCCCTGAGGATGGAAAGGAAATAGCCCAGGTATTCAGCCAGGCAGGTATTGGCAAGAAGGCCGACAATGAAGACCGTCTTCCGCTTTTCCATGAGTTCCACCGAGCGCTGAACGGCCTCTTCCGAGATTTTTTCCTTCATCTGGCGGAGAACATGGAATTCCAGGGACAGGACCCGCTGGAAAAAATCTTCCTCCTCTGAAACAGGATCTCCCTGGAAGCGCTCAAGGGAATCGTATTGCTTCTCCGTAGCCGATTGGAGGGCCTTCTGGAATTCGGGAAAACCCGAATAACCAAGACGGAAAGCAAGCCGGATGACCGTCGGATTGCTGACTCCGGCGGCTTGAGCCAGCGAAACGGAATTCATGAAGGCCACCCCGCGAAGATTGAAGTGGATAAAACGGGCCAACTTGAGTTGCTGGGGAGCCAACTTTCCCGAAAGTTCCGCCAATCGCGCGAGAACGTCTTGAACTTCAGGCGGCAACAGCGCTCCCCCCTATGCGAAGATATTTCTTCATATAGGATAATTACTGTAGATAAAATGTCAATCCATCGCGGGCCGTTAATCGCTCCGTTTTCCTTTGGGGCTGGACCCAGGCCGGAACGCGGGCTCCGGCTTCGCGCAAGACTTTCCTGAGAGAGAGACTCCCCGGGAGAACACTTTCCACAAGATCCCAGAAACAACGGGAGTGATCGAGATGACGGGTGTGGCACAATTCGTGGCAGAGGACATACTCCACGAGGCTGGGAGGAAGGAAGGCCAGTTTCGCGTTCAGGCTGATCGTGCCTTTCGCGGAACAGCTGCCCCATCGGGTCTGTTGGATTCTCACGGCAAATCTGCGGTACGGCAGTCGATGCCGGGCCGATAGTCTTTCAAGCCAAGGACCCAGTCCCCTTCGGCTCCGCATGACGAGCCACTTTCTCAAATTTTCAAGGGTTCCGGCATCCTGCCATGAGCCGCCGAGAACAAGCCGCCTTTTAGTAGACGCCTCCACCGGGTCATCGGAGAGGGAGGGCGTCCCCCNGACAAGGATGTCCCATGTTTCACCGAATGCGGCCAGGTCCAGGCGTTCGGGTCCGCCAATGCTCTCGGCCATGGATTGAACCGGGTTGCCCCGGAATTTTGCCAGAGTTCTTTGGATCCATTCCCGCCTGGTCTCCAACAGTCCGGGAACCCTGTCGCGGTGAAAACCGGCGGGCACGACCACCGACAAGCGCCCCTCCCTGGACAGGCGGATGCGGACATTTCTGGCCCGACGACTTTCCAGAACCTCATAGGGAAGGGCTTTTTCACATTGCATCTTCGTCACTCTCCGAATTCAATAACCGCGGCTCATCCGGTATTGAAAAAAGGTTCCTTTTCTAGAGGCTGGAAAAGATGTTTCTCAATACGCCACTTACCATAAGATACATTATGACAGCTTGCGTTTCACCCGGTTTTTTCTATACTGTTTATTTAAGGTGATTCGTTTCCTGATTCTTAAGACAATTCCTGAAGGGGGTGCGTGAAAATGACCGTGGGGAAAGATCCGCTCAAAAAGGTGACCAGAGTTAGGCGGCCGCTTGAAGAACGGCTTAAGGAAGCGCAGGAAAAAGCCAGAAGGCTAAGAGCCCGATCAAAGGAAAAAGAAGCCAAGGCGATCCAGTACGTTTGTGCCGCAATTTTCAAAATTGCCGACTACGAAATTTCGGAATCGGTTGTCGATGAATTGATCAGAACAAAAGGAGAAAACGCGGAAGGCATCGCAAAGGAAATCATCGAAAAAGCCAAAGCCTGATCGACTCTCCTCAAAAAAGCGAAATCGTCGATGGGGCCCGTCGAGGGCTCCATCGACGATTTCGCTCCCATCATGCTTTTTCGTCTTCCGGGAAAAGCCGGTTGCTGCCCCTGGCCTTTTCCCGAACCCGGGCACGGGCTACGGAAAGAATGCTGAAAAACGGGTGCGTCTCGTTCCCATGAAGGTTGAGGGGAGTTCGAAGGGCGTGAACCAATTGGCCCTCGATTTGCCACGGGCTCGGGTGGGGCATCCAGGAAACCCATCCGTGCTCTGCAATCCAGTCGCCCAGGGCGGCTTCGGTCACACCGAAGTCGATACGGCCATCCGAACGGGCCTTGGGCTCAAGGGACAGTTTTTCCATCAGGAGGGCGCCCAGGCTCAATCGAAGCGTCGATTGCCTTGCCGTGTTTCTGAGGTGATTCCTCAGGCGGTCCCTGAGCTTTTTTCTGCTGTCTCGGCGGCTCGGCACCATCCCGACGTAAACCAGCGCGCGTCCTTCGACCAGGACCTCGTAGTACCCTCCCCGAATCCCCAGCCTTGCCGGTTCAAAAAACCAAGCGTACACACCCTCTTCAGTCGGAACCCTTACGGACTTGTTCCTTATCAGGCTTGCGGGAACCTGCCTTTCGCTTTCCCTGAAGGCAGAAAGGATTATTCCGAACTCGTCCTCCCCTGCCAATCCCCTCACCTCCATCCCGATTTCGCCGGCATACGGTTTCGGGTGCACAGCCTTCCGGTCTTTTGCCCTCCTACCCTACAGCCTCGAACAACCTGCGTAAATCCTCCCTTCCGGATGCTCTCGGATTGAGCCTTGTCGGCGCCGCTCCCATGGCATCGTCCAGCATGGCATCGTTCACCCGGAAATCCGAAACACCCAAATCCCCAAGAGTTCTGGGAATCCCGATATCGCCGAAGATTTCCTCCAGGTTTTCCACCACCCGCTTTGCCGCAGAAACGGCGTTGTCCCTGCCCGTGTCCACGCCAAGCGCCCCTGAAAGCCGTGCCAGCTTTTCCGCACAAACCGACAGGTTGTAGCGCAGAACGGGCTGGAGGAACATCCCGCAGCAGAGACCGTGGGGGACGTGGTAGAAGGCCCCCACCGGGTGGGCAAGGGCATGCACGAGGCCAAGCCCGGCATTCGAGAAGGCGAGCCCTGCCATGCAGCTTCCCATGAGCATCGCGTGGAGAGACTGCAGGTCATGGCTGTCTGCGACGACTTTTCTCACGTGGGAGGACAGCAGGCGCACCGCTTCGAAAGCCAACGCATCCGTTATGGAAGTGGCCTTTCGCGAAACGAAGGCTTCGATGGCGTGAACAAAGGCATCGCTTCCCGTTGCGGCCGCAACACGGGAGGGAATGCCCTCGAGCAGGTTCGCGTCCAGGATTCCTGTTTTCGGGAATAGGGAGGGGCCGCGCATGACCATCTTGACCTTCTGCTGGAGGTCGCTGATGACCATGACACCGGTCACTTCCGATCCCGTTCCGGCTGTCGTCGGGATGGCAACCACCGGCAAGAGCGGAGCCGTCACGGGGCGGCCCTGCCTAAAGGCCCGCAGGTCCTCACCCGTGGAAACGACGACGGCGAGGGCCTTGGCCGCATCCATGCTGCTGCCTCCCCCGAGGCCGATGATGGGACCGCATCCCCTCTCGCGGTAAAAAGCCGCGGCGGCTTCGATCGTTTCGATCGGAGGATCGCTTTCCACCTTCGCGAACAGGGCGTATCCGAATCCGGCCTCATCGAGGACACGGCAGACCCGGTCCGCAATTCCAGCCTGCTCGACCCCCGGATCCGTCACGATCAGGGGGACATCCCCGGGGGCGAACTCTGCCGGCAATTCCGAAAGGGCGCCGGGCGGAANAACAAGCTTCACGGGGTTGTGAAAGGAACCGAAGGCGACAGATTGGCTGTCCATTTCCAGAAATCCCCCCTGCAAATGCGGCACGAGGCCTTGTTTGATCCTGCTGTTTTGACCTTACCACAAACCGCCCTGTCCGGCTCCGAAAGAAGAACTCGCCCTTCAGCGGGAATCGTCNCGCCTTTTTCACCCGCGCTCCGTCTTCGATATCCAGCCCGGCATCCCTCAAGACCTCGTCCCCCTCGCCAATCCCTCCCAGGATCTCGAGGAAACGACGGTCCGTGAGCCCGGTCGTGACCTCTCCGCTTTGGACTCGGTTCCCTTCGATCCTTCGCACCAGTCGCCTGCCGTCTTCCGTCGTGCGGACGGCTTCGACGGGCAGGAGCAGGACGTCGGAACGGCGTTCCGTCTCGATCGCAACCCGGACCTCAAAACCGGGCTTCAGTTGAGGTTCAAAGGGCAGGCGGACCTTCACCTTCACCCGGCGCTGCACTACACCCAAGGCGGAAAGCTTCTCGAAAGCCTGCGGGTAAATCTTAAAAACACGACCTTCTAGGATGCGGTCCCCCAGAANTCGGGCCGTCACTCGGACCTTCTGGCCGACAGCCACGCCTCCGAGCGCGTCGCTCAGCACATCGGAAACCACTTCCATCCTGGCCTCCGGAGCGACCGTCACCACGAGATCTCCGGGCTGCAAAACCTTGTCTTTTTCGGCGGGAAGTTCCAGAACAACTCCCTTGATGGNGCTCTTGACGACGAGTTCTCCCCCCTTGGCCCGCAGTTCCGAAAGGGTTCGCCTCAACCCCGACTCGAGGGCCGATGCGGATGCCTCCGCGGAACGGGCCTCCAGAAAATCCTCCCTGGACCGTCCCTCGGCAAGGCGAGCCCCCTCAAGTTCGGAAAGGGAAATGCCCCCCGCTTCGTAAAGACGCTCCCATCGGGCGGCGTTCCGGACGGCATCCTCGAGAAGGAGCCGTGCGGATTCCACACGGGCCTCGGCGCCGCGAAGCTCCTTCGTCGCCTTTTCGAGAAGCGTTCGTGTTTCCTGCACATTGACGTCGAGGTCGGGATTCTTCATCCGGACAAGGATCTGTCCCTGACGGACGGCATCGCCGTCTTCCACCGGGACCTCCAGCACCCTGGCCAGTTGGGTCGCGAAAATCTTCCGGTCGTCCGGGGCCTCGACGGTTCCGTCCTCTTCGACCGTTCTCACGAGGTCTCCCTTCGAAACCCGAACCGTCTCGACCGTTATGCGCCTGCCGAGGAAAAACCACGCAATCGCGGCAAGAACCGAAACCGTCAGGAAGAGAAAAAGGATTCTTTTCATCGAAGGCCCCCCGATCAATCTTTTGCCTTGATGGTTTCCGCGAAATCCAGCCGATCCAGGCTGCGAAGCCCCATGGTGAAAGCCAGTGCGACGAATGCCGCTCCTCCCAGGGACGCCAGAAGATAGGTCTCGGGAANAACGACGGCGACGAAGGTGAATAGATCCGAGCTGACCGCCCTCGCATAGCCCTCGGAAAGCAACCTTCCGAACGGAAGTCCGGCCAGGGTTCCTGCCAGAAGCAGCAGGAGGTTTTCCTTCAGGAGAAAAACGGCGACCTCCGACCTCGTGAATCCCATGACCCTGAGGCTGGCCAACTCCCTGCGCCTTTCGGAGAAGGCAAGGACCGACGCATTGAAAACGATGGCAAGACCCAGCAGGACCGAAAAGGAAACCAGGATGGCGATCGACACGTAAAGGTAGGCGAGGTTCTCGTTCAGGTAACGCTTTTCCTTCTCCCGGCTGAGCACGGAAGAGATGTTCACCATGTCGACCGTTTCCTTTTCGACCTCTTTGTCCTTCCCTTGTTCGACCCTTATCGCCGCTCCCGTCACAAGTCCTTTTTCACGCAGAAGCGCGTTCAGTTCACCGAGATCCAGATATGAAGCCTCCCCGACCGACTTGCGGCTGAAGCCCGCGACGACAAGCCTGCCCCTGCGCGACGGCCCTTTCCCGAGAAGGGTCTCCACCTCGATCGTGTCGCCTGCCCCGATGCCCAGCTTGCGCGCGACATTCCAGTCGAGCAGCAGTCCTGCGGCCGGCAGCCCGCAGGGGCGATCGTTTCCGTCCCTTATCCCGAAAAGGGACTGCTCGGCCGAAAGCCCCACCAGAAGCGTCTCTTCGCGGCGGCGCAGGTAATGAAGCCGAACCGGCAGCTCGAAGAGAGGTTCCACGCGATCTACCCCTGACAGCCGTTCAAGGTTCAGCAGCTCCATTCCCCTGACGGGAGAGGAAAAACGGGCGAGCAGGTCGTACCGGAGTTCCATGTTGAAATGCCGGTCGAACAGGGAATCCATCGAATCCCGGGTGAAAAGCGACACCACCAGCATCCCGATCGAAACGAAGACGCCCAGGAGCGTGACGGCCGACCGGAAGCGATTGCGGGACATCGACCGCAGGCTCATTCGCCAGGAGAGATCCAGGCGGTTCCACAGCGTTTTCATGCCCTCCAGGAATGTTTTCGAGGTCCTGGAGGGAGCCGAAGCACGCATGGATTCCGCAGGACGGATCGCCAGAATCTGTCGGGTTGCCGCGATTCCCGACAGGAGCCCGAGCGAGAGGCTGAGCGCCAGCCCGAGGAGCGCAGCCCGGAAATCAAAACCCGCAGCCAGCCGCGGCAGGTTGAAGTATGCGGCATAGAGCCGGATAAAGAATCCGGCCAGTCCGTATCCCGCAAGAATCCCGACCAGGGCTCCGATCCCCGAGGAAGCCAGGCTGTATCCGCCATAAAGAAGCATGATCCTGCCATTATCGAATCCCAGGGCCTTCATCAAGCCGATCTGCGTCCGGGCCGCCTTCACCAGCCGGCTGAGAAAGACCGCCTGCATGAGAGCCGCGAGGCCGAGGAAAAATGCCGGCAGATAAGTGGAAGCGACCTTGAGCTGCTCCAGCTCTCCCCTCAGGATCGCTTCGCTGACCTGGTCCTTTTGCGGATAATCCGCCAGGTTCCCGTAGGGTTCCAGGATCGCACGGATCTCTTCCCTGACCCGCTCTCCGTCGATCCCCGGGGCCAGCCGAACCAGAACCTGGTTGATGGAGCCCTCCATGTCCAGGACCTGCTGGGCCTGTTTCCGTGAAATCATCGCGGCCCCGAAACCGGATGGATCTTCGAACACGGAGGCCGCATCCTTGATGACATAGACGAACTCCGGACTTGCCGCGAGTCCGACGACCTCCATCGGCTTTTCTTTTCCCTCGGCGGCCACAGACACCGTGCTTCCCGGGCGAAGGCCGTTCGCTTCGGCGAATTGGGGTGACAGGAGGATTTCCAGAGCTCCTCCCTCGGGGTTTTTCTCGAAGAGACGCCCCTTCTGCACCAAAAGGCGGTTCAATTCCTTTTCCATGGGCACCTGGAAGCTCGTCAGACGAAGCGTCGCCCGCGTCCCGTCCTCCCTGAAGAGCGACACGTCCTTCTGAATCCTTCCCGTGGCGCGGACCACGCCCCTGACCGCGGAAACCCTTTCCAGGATCCCCTCCGGAGCCCGCACCACGTGAAAGAAAAGATCCGCAAAATCCGTGTCCCGGTAGAACGTCTCCCTCGATCGAGCGAGATTGTCCGAAACCGCGGTCATGGCAACGAACACGGATAACCCGACGGCAACAACGGCCACCACCCCGACAAAAGGCCCCAGCGTGCTTGATATCGTTCTCGCGAGCTTGAGAACCAACGGCGATCTCACCATTCGATTTTCTCGGGCGGCACCAAAACGGGATTCTCGACCCAACCCACGATCCGGCCGCTGCTCATCGTGGCCACGCGCTTCCCCATCCCTCCGATGGCCGCATTGTGCGTAACGATGACCACCGTCGTCCCGTAGGTCCGGTTCACCTTCTCGAGTAGGGAAAGGATCAGCCTCCCGGTGGAGCAATCGAGAGATCCCGTCGGCTCGTCGCAAAGCAGGAGGCGGGGATTCTTGACGACGGCCCTTGCGATGGAAACCCGCTGCTGTTCTCCTCCACTCATCTGGGCGGGGAAATGCCCCATTCGGTCGGCCATGCCCACCTCTTTGAGGATCTCCTCAGGAGCGAGCGGATTTTGGGCGAGGTGAGCCCCCAGCGCTACGTTTTCCACGGCGGTGAGGTCCGGGATCAGGTTGAAAAACTGGAAAACGAACCCCACGACATCCCTCCGGTAGGCGGTCAGCCGCTTTTCGTCCGCCCCTTCAAGAGCTTCCCCTTCGAACAGGACCCGTCCCATGGTCGGAAGATCCAGCCCCCCCAGGATGTTCAGCAATGTGGTCTTTCCCGAACCGCTGGGACCGAGAATGACCATCAGGTCCCCTTCCCAGATCTCCAGAGTAGTTTCCTGAAGGGCCGTCACCTGAACCTGTCCCATCGTGTAGGTTTTCGTCACGTTCTCAAGCTTCCAGAGGGGCTCCTTCGCAGGCACACCCCGTTCCCCCTTCCATGTAGATACGAGATCCTTGAATCGTCAGGCAAGAACAGGCATGATTATCATATCACGCTAATATCATGAAGCGTGGCCCTCATGAAAAAGGCCCCGGCTTCAAACCGGGGCCTTCCAGTCGCGAATGGGCGTTTCCGCCGGAAGTTCAGGAGACGGCGCTTCTTTCCACCGGGAATTTTTCGTACTCCCGGCGGTCGATGATCCCTTTCAGGGCGTCAGCCACTTCCCACACCTCCGCAAAGGTGTTGTATAGGGCGACCGGGGCAACCCGGATCACTCGCGAAGGCCGGAAATCCGGAATGATTCCGCGAGCCTTCAGGGCGCAGCAAATCCTCCAGGCTTCCCGCGGGTGCTCGATGGCCAGGTGCCCTCCCCGACGCCCGTGATCCCTCGGAGTGGCGACGGAATAGCCGTAGGGTTCCTCAGAAAGGAACCGGTCGACCAGGTCGATGAGGAAGTCCGTCAACTGAAGTGATTTTTCCCGAATGCGCCCGATTGTGGCCTCTTCCTGAATCGTCAGGGCTGCCTCCAGCGTCGCCGCGGAAAGAACGCAGGGGGTGCCCAGCTGCCAGCCTCCCGCCGAGCGTGCATGTTCAAAACCCAGGGCCATGTCGAACTGTTTTTCCTTCACGTAACCGAACCAGCCCGCCAATCCCGGCTCAAGGTCAAAATGGCGTTCGTTGAGGAACAGGAACGCCGGGCTTCCCGGCCCACCGTTCAGGTGCTTGTAGCTGCACCAGAAAGCGAAGTCGACCCCCCACTCATGGAGGCGGTGGGGAACGGACCCCGCGGAATGGGCACAATCGAACCCGATGGCGATTCCCTTTTCGTGGGCCGCACGGGTCAGCCTTTCCATATCCAGGAGCTGGCCGCTGCGATAAAGCACCGAGGGAAGAAGGACCACCGAAACGGTTTCATCCATCAGGGCGATCAGATCATCCTCTACAAGGGTCCCTCCGTCCCGGGATCCGGCAAGGACCAGGTCTCTTGCGGGGTCTCCTCCCTTAAGACGGATCTCGCTTGCCAGGGCGTAAAGGTCAGACGGAAAATTGAGCTCGTCGGCCAGGATCCTTCGCCGTTTCCCTTCAGGCCGGTAGAAGGTGCTGACGAGAGAGTGCAGATTCGATGTCGTGGAGCCCGACATAACGACCTCCCCGGGCAGCGCCCCCACCAGGGGAGCCATCCTTCTGCCCATCTCCTCCGGCATCGTGAACCATGGGATCCTGCCCTCCAGCCACCCGTCGATGTTCAGGACCTTCCATTCCTCAAGCACGCGCTGCACGCCTTCGAGAGATGCTTTGGGAGGAAGGCCGAGAGAATTTCCGTCCATATAGTTCCGTCCGGGAGGGATGACAAAGCGGTCCCGAAATTGGCCGAGAGAATCCCGCGCATCCAAATCTGCCGCAAACTCCTTCATTGACTCCAGTTTTTCCATTTTCCCCGTTCCTCCTCACTTTCCCTGCCGCTCGGCATTGTCCGCCATCCGGACTAGCAGCCCGAGAGCCATTTCCCTTTCTTCGGNGCCTAAACCCTCGACCAGCAAGGCATTCCATGCCTCCAGTTCACGAGAAACCAGCGGCAGTCTTTCGATGGCCTGCCGCGTCAGGTAAACCCGAAACGCCCGGCCATCCCGGCCATCCCTTTCCTTCCTCAGCCACCCGGCCGCAGCCAGGCGCTGGACGGCACGGGCAACCGTTCCCTCATCAAAGGCGAGCTCGACAGCCAGCTGGTGCTGTGTCAATCCTTCCTTCCGCGAGAGAAGTGCGAGGTAAAGATAGAGCCCTTTGCCCAATCCAAGCGGCTCAAAAACCCTATCGAGGTGAACCCGGCTCCGCCGGAACAGAGTGGCGATCCAGCGTCCGAGAGACCGTTCCTGCCGGTCCATATCAATCCCCTCCGCTATTAGTTGCATATGCAATCATTGTCCGAATTATAAACACCTTCTTCCACACCCGCAAGAGGGAAACAAAAAACCCCCGTTTCCGGGGGCTTCAAAAAACGGGCTAACGTGGCAGGCGGGCTATCGAATTTGCCAGCGGATGGCCCGATTCCAGGATCTCCAGGGCAACCTGCGCCGCTATTCGGGCCGCTTCTCCGCAAACCTGGGGACAGGCAAAACCCATTTTCTCCATCAGGGCATGCATTTCCTCCCGCTCTTCCTGACGGGTGAGTTCATACTCCCGCCCGTAGAGATCCTTCTGGATGCTTCGGCAAAGGACGGACCCGAATCGTTCCTCAAAGGCACGATAGATCCTGTCGCAATACCCGAGCCCTCTCACCGCCTGGTCGCGCATTTCGAGGTCGTCCCGTCCGACCAGGAGGCCGACGAACATGAGGGCGCCGCTCAAGGCCCCGCACATGTGCCCCCTCCTGACGCCTCCCCCCGCAAACGCCGTTGAGGCGCGCAGGACGTCGGGGTTATGAATGCCGAAGGACCTCATCAGGGCGGCAAGTGTCCCCTGGCTGCACAGGTGATACCGCACTTCGTTGAGGCAAGCCTCCCTGGCCGCCTTCTCCAGAACCGATTCGCTTGAAGTTTCCATAGGGACCTCCTTCACAGTCTTGATGATTGACTCCAATTTGGGACGCACCCGTCCCCGGATATCCGCCCTATTTTCTCAAAACCAGCAGGGACCCCAGGACGAGGAAAAGCACGCCGATCGCCCGGGGGAGGTCCAATGGGAGTTTCTGGAAGCCAAAGGCTCCGACCGAGTCCAGCATCAGGCTGGCGGCCAGCTGTGCGGCTATCGCCGCGGCCATGGCGGCGGTGGTGCCGATACGGGGAACCGCAAGAACGAGACAGGTGACGTAAACGGCTCCCATCAGACCCCCGAGAACCTCCCACGGAGCGGCCCCGGATATAGCCTTCAGGTTTCCCCTCCCGAAAAGGACCACGATCACCCCGAGGCAAAGGGTCCCTCCCAGAAAGGACACGAAGGCGCTTTCCAGGAGACCGACCTTCTGGGCCAGCCTCGCGTTGACGCCAGGCTGGAGAGCCGAAACCGCCCCGGCAAAAAGCATCAGGATAAAGATCCAGATCCTGGACAACGATTTCACCCTCCCTCGCCTTGCCATCCGAACCGGCCAAATTCAACCCGCGATTTTCTGCTATGATGTCCCGAGTCCCATTTTACCCATTGGAGGGAACTTCTTGCCCGCTTTTCCGATTGATATCCCCCTCGCGGGGTCTCTGGTCAACTCCATTTCGATCGCTTTCGGCGGGGTCCTGGGACTCGCCGTCGGTTCGCGCCTGCCCGGCCGGTACTCCGAGATCACCTTCCAGGCCCTCGGGCTTTTCACGGGCTTCATCGGGCTTTCCATGGCCTTGAAAAGCACCCGCATCCTCATCCTGGCGTTCAGCCTGGTGGCAGGTTCTCTGCTCGGTGAAGCTCTCCAGCTCGAAGCCCGCGTCAACCGGCTCGGCGAGGTGATCAAAAAAAGGATCCGGTCCAGGAACGAGCGGTTCGGCGAGGGCATGATCGCCGCTTCCCTGCTCTTCTGCACCGGATCCATGGCCATTCTTGGCGCTTTCGAGGAAGGCCTTCACGGGACACGGACCATCCTCCTGACGAAATCCCTGATCGACGGTTTTGCCGCGATCGCCTTCGCGACAACTTTCGGTGTCGGCATCGTGGCTTCCGCGGTTCCGCTTTTCCTCTATCAGGGAGGACTCACCCTGTTCGCGGGGCTTNNTCTGGAGCCAGTTCTCGTGCCCGCCGTGGTGAACGAAATCACGGCCACCGGAGGCGTTCTCATGATCGGGATGGGAATCACGATTCTGGGGATCAAGCCCCTCCGCATCGTCAACATGCTCCCCTCCCTCGTCATCGCCGGAATCCTGGCCGTCGTCTTCGCCTAGGATGCCGGCCGGGCGACCGGACTCGCTTTCACATGTACCCTTCGTATTTGGTCGGCACCAGAGCCGAGTGGACGTACTTGATCATGGTGATGAAATCGAAGACCGGACGTCCCGTTGCCGCATGGACCGCCGCCGCGTAGGGAGGAAGATCGCTGCACTCCAGCACGATCGCCGCGACTTCGGGATGCTCCCGGATCATCCGCTCCGCAACCCCGACCACTTCCTTCTCGACGAGGTCCGAATCCATCGTCCCCTTCTCCTCGAGCACGCTGGTCCTGAACTCATCCTGATCCTCCATCCCGTAAAGGACGATCGGCATGTCCTTCGTGATGCCCACGTTCGCGAAGTGTTCGTCTGTCAGAACACTGGCGTTCGCGGAGATGATGCCGACTTTCTGCTTCGAGGTCAGGGTCCGGCAAATGAAAGGGACCTGCAGGAGGCTGGAAAGGAACACGGGAATTTCGACGGATTCCGCCACCTGTTTCTGGAAAAGGGCCATGAAGCCGCAGGCCCCGGTAATCGCCCAGACCCCTTCAGCTTCGAGTTCCTTCGCTCCTTCAATAAACGGCTTGAGCAGTTCCGGGTCTCTCTCGTTCAAAAGACGCTCGATCGAAGATCCCTTGACCTCTTTGTAGCGGACGGGGAAGGGATAGGTCGTGGCGTTCCCGACATTGCCCGGAACGCAGGGATAGGCGCAGTCCAGGATCAGGATTCCGATCGTTTCCCCATCCCAGGACCGTGTTTTGCTCTTGATGCGGTAAACCGACATCTCTCCATCCTCCTTTATCGATATTTTTGTTTTCCGCACAAAAGACGACCCGACAATCTCCGTAAAAAGGGGCTTCAATCTCCTTTCCGTCATGCTTCTCCTCCGATTCCGGGGGAGGATCTGCGGGGCAACCCGGCCTATCCTTCCGGCCCGTCGCCCATGGGGGCTCACCAACCCGAAAGCAGTTCCCTGAGAGGATCTTCGATATCCCTTGCCGGGTCCAGTGTCAGGAGTTTTCCCCCGCTGACCGTGAGTCTCCCCCCGACATACACATCCCGCACCCCGGCGGCATCGACGATTTTCAGGTCTGCACAGTAACCCGGCGCCAGATTCCCCAGGCGGCAGCCCGAAAAGGGAAAATCCCTGCGCCCCAGATCGCGGAGCAAAACCGGATCGACCTCGGGAAAATCATTCGCGAGGAACCGCCTTTCTCCCTCGATGGAGAGATCCTCGTTGCTGGCCTCCCCATCCGTCCCCAGGTACAGGGCAACGTTCCTTTCAAGGTAACCTGACAGATCGGCCCTGCCCGCCTTCATTCGCCTGTTCATCCTCGGGTCGAGAACCAGGCGGATCCCGTGGGCGGCCATCAGGTCCTTTTCGAGGCTGTCGGTCCATATCCCGTCCGAGACCAACAGATGGGAAAGCCCAGGAACCTCTCCGTTATGGACAAGGCGGTCAAGAACCTGCACCGGGCGCATCCCGTACCGGTCGAGGCAGAGCGCGACATCCCCCTCATCCTCGGAAAGATGGAACTGGACCAGGCGTCCCAGATCCGCCCCGAGTCGAATCCCGTGGGCAATGGCCTCCAGGCTGTTCGCGTGAAAACTGTGAAGGGACGGGGCGACGGCCACCATAGGATCGTCGCCCACTTCCGTGAAGAGCTCAAGGAAGGCGGTCTCGTATGCGGCGATGGTTTCGTAATAGGATTCCTGAGAGGCTTTCTTTTCCGGGTACGCTTCCCGCAAGACGAGATCGTAATGCATGCGTCCGAAATAAAGCCGGATTCCCGTATCCCTTGCGGCACGGATCACTTCGCGGTCAAGCTCGTTCCCTCTCCGGTTGTGGCAGTAGAAGGAAACCACCGCAGTCGTGACGCCTCTTGCGAGCATCCGGGAAAAGGCCCGGCAGCACCCCAGACGGATGTGTTCGGGACTTAGCTCGACGCTGTGCCTGTAGATCGTCTTTCTGCACCACTCCGCAAGCCCCCACGACGGGTCCACGTGATCCACGTAGACGGATTGCTCCGGGTGACTGTGGGCGTTGACGTCGCCCGGCAGAATGCGGGCCGAGGCATCGTATTCCCTGACCGGGGTATCCGGCGGGACGGCGATCTCTCCCCGGGACGCCAGTGCCGAAACAATCCCTGATCGAGCGTCCAGCAACATCTCGACCTGTTCCGGCCCTCCGGGGAAATCCATCCACCCCCTGATCAGGACCCTAGGTCCGTTCATTCAGGCACTCCGCACCGCATAGGGTCAATGAAGTTCGGACAATCTCCGCACCAGCGTCCCGGGAGGAAGGTCTGCGATCTTCCCGGCCGCCAGGAAAACCCCGTCCATATAGATCTCGCTGGTGAAATCCGATACGGTGATGCGGATGATCTCGTCCTTCCTTCCGAGAACGATCTCGTGCTCGGAGAAAGGCCCGGGGTAAGGAAGCCGCTCGGAATGAACCGGGATCCCGGCTATCTTTCCGCCAAGCACCCCTTCGTACACTTCCCGGCTTTCCACGGTTCCCTCGGGGCCCCNCGAAACGGACTGAGCCAGCATCACGGCGGTTCCGCTCGGGGCATTTGCCATTCCGGGGTGATGCCGGTCCGTGATGGCCAGGTACGGATAGAACGGGCGGGCCCCAGCCAGGAAATCCATCACGAGGTTGATGCCCAAGCCGTAGTTGGAGATGATCGCCCAGCGAAGCCCATGAACCTTCACCATAGACTCCACCTTTTTGAAATCTTCCTCGGAGAGACCGGTCGTCCCGATCACCGCATCCAGCCCCAGCTCGGCATACACGGAAAGGTGTTCCATCAGGACGGCCGTATGGGTGAAATCGATGACAAGATCCGCTCCGCTGCCGGCAAGCCCCTTCCTGAGGTCCGAACATGCCGCGACACCGATTTGAGCGCCCCCTGCCAGACTTCCGAGATCCTCTCCGCACTCCCGGCAATAGCCGCCCGCCAGGGCGAATCCCTCACGCGCGATAATATTCCGGACCACCAGTCGGCCGACGTTGCCCGACGCCCCGGAGACAAAAACCTTTTTCAAGCGAAATCCCCCTTTCCCGAAGACCTTTTCAATCATAACGAAGAAGTTCCCCAAAGGAAAAGGAAGGGGGGCGGGGAGTTCCGCTCTTCCCCCGCCCCCGGCTATCGGTGCGGCAACCGTTCTTCCTTCTCTTTTATTCTCCGTCTTTGGCCATGGCAATGTGCCGCAGGCACCAGATCAGCCCTCCAAAAACGACCACCATCACGACCGCCATGTTAATCATCCACATTAAGACCCTCTCCTTCCATCCCTGCCCGACTACACTTCCAGGCGGTGGGTCATCCTGTCGGCAAGCCAGTTGTTGAGGAGGATGCAGACCACGGCAGCGATGGCCCACTGCCAGTACATCGTGCCCACGGTGAAGGTGTACTTACTGATCGGAAGCCACTTGTACCACTCGCCCGGGTACCAGGTGATGGCCTGCCAGGTCCACCATCCAAAGATGAAGAGGAACCACATGGGGAAGAACCGGATCGCGGAGAACATCCAGTAGTGCTTCATCTGCGTGTAGGGTTCGATGTGCTCGTCCCAAATCTTCCTCACGCCGATCTTCATCGCGCCGAGGCCCATCAGAAGTCCGGCCAGCAACAGCCCGATCCCCCAGACCCAGTCCTGGTTGTCCAGGAAGGTCATGTTCATGGCGGAAGGCAGCCCCAGGACCAGAGTGGTGATGCCGATGCCCCAGGTCGCCTTTTTCCGGTCCCAACCCGCATCTTCCAGGATACGGGCGCCCATTTCGATCATGGCGATCTCGGAGCTGAGGGCCGCCAGGACCAGGGCGAGGAAGAAGGCGATGGCCATGATCGTCCCGCCGGGGATTTCAGCGAAAAGCTTCGTCATGTGGATGAAGGCCAGCCCCGTGTTGCCCGATTTCACCGCCGCCATGGGATCAGGCGAGTAGGCGAAAATGGTGGGGATGACGCACAGCCCTGCCAGGAAGCCTGCCGTGGTATCCGCAAAGCAGGTTGTCGTCGCCGCGAGCATGATGTCCTCGCTCTTCTTGACATACACGAAATACGTCAGGAAGAGCCCCCAGCCGGCCCCCGTGGACCAGGCCACCTGAGTAAAGGCTTCGAGGTAGGTCCTCGGATTCAGGAAGTCCGCCGCGCGAGCCGTGAAATAGAATTCGTAGCCTTTCACTGCGCCGGGCAGGAAGGCGGCCCGGATCGCGAGGAAAACAAGAAGGATGAAGATACCGGGAACCATGACCTTGCAGGCCTTCTCAAGACCGCCGGCCACACCCTTGGAGGTGATGAACATGCAAATGGCGACAACTACGGTGAACAGGATGCTCTGCTGCACCCCGTTCCCGGCGAATGCCTTCCACAGCGCCTCGGTGTCCATGCCGGTCTTGAACACGCCCATGACGGCATAGCCAAGGTACTGCATGCACCAGCCCACGACCACGCCGTAATAGAAGACGATGCCCAGAACGATGACGGCCATCAAGGCTCCCGCCCAGGTCCAGCCGCGGCCGCACATATGCTTGAAGGAACCGATGATGCCCATGCGGGAGACTTTCCCCCATACGCCTTCGGCGGCCATAAGGGGAATCGCCCAGAGGAAAAGTGCCAGCACGTAGGCAAAGAAGAAGGCAGCCCCACCGTTCGCCGCAGAAACCCGGGGGAACCGCCAGATGTTACCCGTGCCAACCGCCATCCCGATGGAAGCCAGGATCAGTCCCCACCGGCTGCTCCACATGTTGCCCTCAAGTTGCTTAGCCATAATCATCCTCCTCTCATCTCTGTTTCTTTGACCCTTTGTGGTGCACCACCCCTTGCGCCTTCCACGATCCCCCTTTCCGTCCGCCAAGGTCTCGGCATTAGATTTTATGAAGCATAAAAAATACAAACCACAAATCCTAAATTTCTACGGCTATACAAGAGAATATCTTTTGTGCTAGGGCCATGCTAGTTTAGTCCATTCACCAAAGCAAGTAGTCTCAAGGTGCATCTGTTGTAAAAAAAGCATACTTTTGGTGATTTTTTTAACCTTAAGGCAAACAAAAGCAAGCCAATCCACGTTCATTTACCCAGGTTCAGGGGCTTATTGGAATTGACTCGTGTTTTATCCTAACAATCGAATGGGAGTTCTTCTTCTACTTTTCGCAATATTTTTGCTTATCTGGTTTATGGTTTTATTGGTTCGATCCATATTTTTTTATAAATCAACTGAGTTTATTTGATGGAAGGCTCGTTGAGGGATATCCTTGGAAAAGAGATCCCACTTGAAGAAAAGGAGTGCTCCAAAAATGAGAACGATTCTTTTCGACGCCTTCTCCGGAGCGGCCGGCGACATGATCCTTGGAAGCCTTATTGACCTGGGAGCCGACGGGAGGCGGATCGCTTCGATTCTGGAATCGACCATCGGCGTCTCGGTGACCGTGGGGGCGGTCACCAAAAGGGGCATCCGTGCTGTGGACGTCCAGGTCCGCGTCCGCGGGGAAAACTATGCCCGCCCCTACACCGAATTGCTTGAAACCATCGAAAGGGCATCCTTGCCTGAAACGGTGCGCAAAGATGCCTTGGGCGTTTTCGCAATCCTCGCGGGGGCGGAATCGAAGGTTCACGGCGAACCGATGGAAGGGCTTCATTTCCATGAGGTGGGACAGGACGATGCCCTCGCCGATGTGATCGGGACCTGTCTCGCCCTATCGGAGCTCAAAGCCGGCTCCGTTCTTAGCACTCCCATCAACGTGGGAGGGGGACAGGTCCATTCCGCTCACGGAACATGCCCGGTCCCCGCGCCGGCTACCCTGGAAATCCTGACGCAATCCGGCCTTCCCTTCTACGGAAGAGGGAACCGGGAACTCCTGACGCCTACCGGCGCCGCAATCCTCGCCCATTTCGCCCGCCCCGTCGACCACATTCCTCTGGGCAAGGCCCTTGCGACCGGCTATGGAGCGGGAGACGCCGATACGGAACAGCCGAACGTTCTCCGCGCACTGCTGATGGACCTGGAAACGGAGTCCGGCGGCGACAGGGTCGACATTCTCGAAACGAACCTGGATGACATCCCGGGAGAAATACTGGGTGCGCTGTTCGACAGGCTGATGAGCCTCGGGGCAAGGGATGTGAGCGTTTCCCCCCTCACGATGAAGAAGGGACGCCCAGGGCATCTCGTCAGGGTTGTCACCTCGCCGGAAAGGAGCCATGACCTGGCCCGCGAGATCATGAAGCAAACAGGATCCCTCGGCATTCGTGTCCTGCCCTGCGTTCACCGTTACACAGCGGAAAGGAGGATGCGGTCCGTCCCTCTCGCCTCCGGAAACGTAACGACGGAGATCCCCGTCAAGATCGCATTCGACCAGAACGGAGAAATCCTCAACGTTTCCCCTGAATATGAAGATTGCCTCTCCTTTGCCGAAAGGGCGGACCTGCCCCTGAGAGAGGTCATGAGAAAAGCCCAGGCAGAAGCCTGGCGCGCGTTCGAAAAACCCTGGAACTCCTGAGAAAGAAGGGAACGACGATGCTCTACAGGACCATGCCCGGCAACGGAGACAGGCTTTCGATCCTCGGGTTCGGCTGCATGCGCCTTCCCGTTCAGGAAGGGCAAATCGACGAAGTGAGGGCGCAAAACCAATTGAGGCAGGCGATCGATTGCGGGGTGAACTACATCGACACCGCCTGGCCCTATCACGCGGGGGAAAGCGAACCCTTCCTGGGAAGAGCCCTTTCGGGCGGGTATCGGGAAAAAATTCGCCTTGCCACCAAGCTGCCGTCCTTCCTCGTGGAAACCGCCGCAGACATGCCTCGTTTTCTCGATGCCCAACTGGATAGACTCAAAACCCGCTTGATCGACTATTACCTCCTGCACTCGCTTACGGGCCCCTTATGGGATCACCTTGAAGCCCTGGGGGTGCGTGATTTCCTGGAAAAGGCAAAGAGGGAAGGCCGCATCGCCAATGCCGGATTTTCCTTTCACGGAACGCCATCGGATTTCGAGAGAATCGTCGATGCCTACCCGTGGCAGTTCTGTCAGATCCAGTACAACATCCTGGACGAGGAATATCAGGCCGGCACGAGGGGGCTTCGATACGCGGCTTCAAAGGGACTTGGCGTGATCGTCATGGAACCTCTGCGAGGCGGACTGCTGGGCATGCCGAACCAGCCCCAGGCGGTCGCTGGAATCTGGGATTCGGCGCCGGTCCGGAGAACGCCTGCCGAATGGTCGCTCCGCTGGATCTGGAATCACCGCGAGGTCACGGTTGTCCTGTCCGGAATGAACGACGAAGCGCACATCGCGGAAAACATCTCGATTGCAGACAGGGCCTTGCCGGGTTCCCTCTCCTCCATCGAGCTGGAGCTTGTCAAACGGGCGGCGGTCACGCTCAGGGACTCGATGAGGATCGGCTGCACCGGTTGCGGCTACTGTGTGCCCTGTCCGTCGGGGGTGGCAATCCCATCCTGTTTCGAGGTCTACAATAAAATGCATCTTTCGGGCAACATCCAGGAAGGCCTCGCCCTTTATGCCATGCGGAACAGCGGCATCCTCCGCAAAGGCGTTCCGAGCTATGCTTCCCAGTGCGTCGATTGCGGAAGGTGCCTTGAAAAATGCCCGCAGCACCTGCCCATCCCGTCGCTTCTGAAACAAGTCGCGGCCGAACTTGAAATCCCGGGTCTGGAGGAACGTGTGGCCAAGGCCCGAAAATCGCTCAACATGAATTGAGGGGCGGCGCTTTTCCCGCGCCGCCCCTCAGGCCTTTTTCGATCGGGTTTTCCTATTCCTTGGTATACGGACTCGTGGCCAGGACGCCGAGCTTGACGGGCTTCACGGGGGGCCGGAACACCCCGGGATCCACGGAGGCCATGGGGATTCCCTTGGCCCTGGCGATCTCGCGCATGATGATCTCGCGGCAGCCGCGCCCCTGGCACGGGCCCATTCCCACACGGAGCAGGCGCTTCAGCTCGTCGAAGGTGTCGTAACCCTTCGCGATCCATTCCCGCACCTCGCCCATGGTCACTTCCTCGCAACGGCAGACGATGATGTCCTTGCTCTTGTCTTCCATGCCTACTTCACCACCCTGATGGCACGGATGTCCATCACCAGCGCCTTCGGCACCGATACGTGGACAACCAGCGTCTTGTCCTTCCACGGTTCCATCACTCGGACGACCTTCCCCTTCGACACCGCTTCTCCGCTACGGTTCAGGCAGTCCACCTCGGCTCCCACTTCAGGCACCGGCAGCATCTCGTACGGCAGCTTCATCAGCGCCTCGTCGGCCCCTCCGTACGTCAGGTCCACCACGAAGCACGCCAGCCCCGGACACTTCGCCACGCACATCGTGCACCCCGTGCACTTCGAATAGTCGATCCGCGGCGTGTCGTTGATGTCCTCGAACGGCAGCACCGCTCCCGTCGGACAGCTCGTGTGGCACGGATTGCACGGAATCCTCTGCGGACACTCGATGATCACCAGACCGTTCTGCTTCGTCTCCCACAGCTCCTGCGGCGGCTTCACCGCTCCCGGCCGCTCTCCCGTCAGGATTCCGCTGTTGAACAGCATGTCCATCTCCATNNCGTCCTACACCTCCCAGCTGCCGCAGCAAGCCTGGGAGATCCCGTAGCGGATCTTCTCCCCCACAGGCCCTGCCCTCAGGTCGCTCAGCCGCTTCCAGTACAGCGACGACCTCGCGTCGAACTCGCTGTCCATCAGACGCGCCAGCGATCGCGCCGCGTTCAGGCCCGCCACTCGGCCTTCCACCATCGCCGAGCTCGCTTCCTCGATCCCCGCGGCGTCTCCCGCCACCCAGATCGTCGGCACGCTCGTCCGCATCTGATTGTCGCGCTTCGCCACATATCCGCACAGCTCCGGCACGAACACCATCTCGCAGCCCGCCTGCCACAGCAGCTCGCACGTCGGCGTCAGCCCAACCGCCATGCAGATCACGTCGCAGTCGATCTTCTTCGGTTCGCCCTCCAGGCCGCCCTTGGCTCCCACTTCCTGGATCACCGCTCCCGTCACGAAACGGTCCCCCAGCGCCTCCAGGATCGTGTGCCGAAGGTAGATGGGAATCCCCAGGCGACGGTCCTTCGCCGCGTGCACCCAGTAGCCCCCCACATGCGGCATGAACTCCACGATCCCCGCGATGTCCACTCCCGCCTGCTTCATCTGGTAGCTCACGATAAGGCCGATGTTGCCCGCCCCCACCATCAGGACGCGCTTCCCGGGCATGACTCCGTACACGTTCATCAGGGTCTGCACCGCTCCCGCACCGTACACCCCCGGCAGGTCGTTGTTCGGGAACGGGATCATCTTCTCCTGCGCTCCCGTCGCCATGATCACCCGCTGCGGCTTCACCCGGAAGTACTCGTCCTCTCCCGTCACGCAGGAGATGACTCCGTCCTCCTTGTAGTAACCCACCGCCGTCGTGTTCGACAGGATCTGGATCCGATCCTTGTTCTCCTCAAGCTCCCTGAACAGGATGTCCGCGATCTGGTAGCCGCGCGTCCCCGCGTGCTCTTCCTTCGAACCGAAAAACTTGTGCGTCTGCTTGATCAGCTGACCCCCAAGCTTCAGGTCGCTGTCCACCACCAGCACCTGACAGCCCAGGCTCGCCGCCTCCACTGCCGCGGACAGACCCGCAGGTCCTCCTCCGATGACCATCACTTCCGTCTGACGCAACGCCCCCACCTTCCTTCCCTAGGACAGCGCAGGCACGAGGCCCTTGCCGCGCTGCGTCTCCACACGCATCCCCTCCGTCAGGGCGGTGACGCAGGTCCGGACGTTCGGTACCCCATCCACGACCATGAAGCACGAACTGCACTTGCCGATGGCGCAGAAAAATCCCCGCGGCCTCTTCATCTCCGGCGTCTCCCGGTAGATGACCACTCCGTTCGAATGCAGCGCCGCCGCGATCGGTTCTCCCTCGAAACCCTCCATCGCCTTCCCGTCAAAGAAAAACTTGACCTTCTTCCCATGCTGGAAATCCAGGATGGGATGCTCCTTGATCAGGTCCATCTCGTTCCACCCCTTTCGCAAGCGCGATAGCCACTACTTTATTAGTAGCGACATGATCGTATCACATCGCCCCTCTCTGTCAATGCCGAAAGGCAAGGGAAAGTCGACCAAAGTTTATTTTTCGGGGAGCGATTCGGGAGGGTGTTCCAGGAAAGCCAAAACCCGATCCATGTGCTCACCCATCGCCTTTTCCGCGCCGGCTGCGTCCTTGCGGGAAATGGCCAGGAGGATCCGGGCGTGGTCTTCCACCAGGTCGAAACCGATTTCTTCCCGGACTTTCAGGAGAAAGCCATCGACAGGGTCTCCGTCCGAGGCGGAAGTCACCTGCTCGGAAAAATCAAACAGGGTGTTGAGGAGTGCGTTGTGCGCCGCGTCAAGGAGCACGGCGTGGAACTCTCGATCCAGTGCGGCTCTTTGCCGTTCCGACGAAGCCCGTCTCTGGTCCTCCATATTCCTGGAAAGTCGCAGAAGGTCCGCCTTTTCCGCTCTTGTGGCGGCCAGCCGGGCGGCTTCCGTTTCGATCGCCCTGCGGGCCTCGAGGATATCGACCAGGCGTTGCCGGTCGCTTCCCGTCAGGTAATCGAAGATGCGGTCGGCAAGGCAGGCCTTTTTCTGGCGGTTGCGGTAGGTTTCCAGGAAGGATTTGCCGTTCGTGGTCAACCGGTGGCCCCTGAATCCCTCACGAACGACGAATCCCCTCTCCTGCAGGTCGCGGAGGATGATCCCCACCGTCGCCATGCTCAGGCTGGCCTGCGGAAGGATGGCTCTGCGTATCGTGCCGGCCCCTATCGGCTCGGCCGAATCCTCGATGCTTTTCAAGACCAGGTAGAGGATATCTTCATTCTCCGTCACACGCATAGCCCGGCTCACCTCTTTAGGGATAACTTAGCACGGATCTTTCCCGCAGGTCATCCGGCGTTCCCATTTCTCCTCGACAATCTCCCTTCCCCAGAGAAAGTGTTCGTTCGTCTCGACGGGCGAAAAGCCGTACCT
The DNA here is from genome assembly GCA_015657435.1 of Synergistales bacterium. Taxonomy (GTDB): domain Bacteria; phylum Synergistota; class Synergistia; order Synergistales; family 79-D21; genus 79-D21. Next base: position 150,347 of record JADLKH010000002.1, read on the forward strand.
CTCGTACAGGTGGCGGGCCGCCTCCAAATCCTTTACCGTCCAGAGGAAAACGATTTCCATTCCCCGCTTTTCACAATAATCCAAGGCGGTTTCCATCAGTTTTTTGCCGAATCCCACCGAACGGCATGAAGGCTCAAGGTAAAACCAGCGCAACTGGGCCTCTTTTTCCCCCGTCTCCACAATGGCAATCGACCCCATCACGCGGCCCANGTAATCGACAACCCAGACCTTTCCCTTTCCCGCGTGCTCCCAAAGGAAACGGGACATCCCGTCCAGGAGGTAATTCTCGAACGTCGCATCGAATCCGTATTCCTCCCCGTAAAGAACGCAATGCCGATAGGCAATCACCCCGAGTTCCCCGGCACGGCAGGGACGAATCAGCAACTCCTTCGGCGATACGGGTTCCTTATGGGAGAGGATTCCCGCCATCGAAGAGAGAATTTCGCGAAGGCCCTCTTCCGGGAGGTCCCCGAAACTGGCCTCTACCTTGCTGTTGGCCCTCGATTCCAGATTTTGCAGGATTGCCTTCCCTTCATCGGTCAGGAACAGACAGGACAGGCGCCCATCCCTTTCCGATTTTTCCGCTGCAACCAGCTTCCTTGCCTTGAACCTCCCGATGATCCGGCTGAAATACCCGGGGTCAAGTCCGAGTCTCGCGGTGAAGTCTCTGGAATGTCCTCCCGGGTGGGTCCCGATTTCAAAAAGGACTCGTGCTTCCGCCAGCGAAAAACCGCTTTTCAGAACAGAGCGATCGAGGACTCCGGCCAACCTCGTAAAAAATCGGTTGAACGAACGGATCCTGCCAATCTCAACCTGGTCCATCTCTCTTCTCCTCCGTTTATATTTGACTTTATCAAATAACATTTTACCTAATTTTATTGAGATTCGCAAAGGATTTCTCCCATCCCCTTCCCGAATCCCTTTGCGGAAGCTACGGATTGTCTTAAGCTAACTACCGGGAGGTGGAACCATTGAATGCTTTCCTTTACAGAGCCCGCTCTTCGCTGGAAAATTTCCATGGTCTGAAGGTTGCCAGGGTAATCTGGGTGCCTCTCAGGGCGGAAAGGATCCGATTCGGGCCGATCAGCGAGCTCTTGGCGGATTTCGAGACCTTGCGTCCGGACGAATTGAGCATTGCGAGAGGATTCCTGGATGAGTTCCTTACCCCGCAGGAAGCCGCTCAGTTGAGCCAGGCCCTGGAAAAAGGCCTGGGTTACCCACTCGAATTCGAGGAAGTTCCCGTCCCGGTTGCCTGTCGCGACGGTTCCGGGGAAATCCTCACCCCTCTGCGCGCACTACCCGAATCAGCCTGGAGGGGACGGGAAATCGTCGCTCACCGCGGGAAGCTTTCGCTTCCCTTCGATGTCCTGGCCCTTTGGCGGGACGACCAGGAAGAAGGAGGCCCAAAATCATGACCAGTTCCGCTCAACCCATTCTGACGCGGGTGGAAAAGGGAATAGGAACGATCACGTTAAACCGGCCGGAAGCGATGAACACCTTCAACAGGGACCTGGCGTCCAGGCTCTCCGAGGCGCTGGATTCGATGGAGAGGGATCCTGCCGTACGCGTTGTCGTCCTGGATGCCGCGGGCAAGCATTTTTCAACCGGCATCGATCTGAAGGAAGTCATGGCTTGCGAGCGGCATGAGATCCGGGATTTCATCCGGCTCATGGACCTTCACAACCACCGAATCGCTGCCATGGTCAAGCCGGTCATCGCCTCCATTCGGGGATACACCCTTGCCAACGGAGCGGGCCTCGCACTGGCCTGTGATTTCATCGTCGCATCGGAAAGCGCCGTCCTGGGAACCACCGCCGTCAACGTGGGACTGATCTGCCTGGAGCCGGGGATCCAGCTTGCCGGGTGGATCGGGAACAAACGAGCCCTCCAGTATGTCCTTTCAGGCGACTTCATCTCGTCGGAAGAAGCGCACCGGCTGGGTATTGCCTGGAAAGTCGTGAGGGACGAAGACCTCGAGGAGGAAACTCTGCGGCTCGCCGGAAAACTTGCAGAAAAAAGCCCGCTTGCCGTTGGAACTGGCAAGCGGGGGTTTCAGCGAATGGACGGGCTGCCCCTCGAAAAGGCCGTCGAGGTTGGCGGAGAACTCTTTGCAGCCCTCATCGCCTCGGAGGACGCGAGAGAAGGACTGGAGGCCTTTCTCGGCAAGCGGAAACCGACGTGGAAGGGGCGCTAGCCCTCTGCCTTTTCCTTCTTCGGCCTGTGGACGTACACACTGCAGGGGGCATGCGCGACGACCTTGGCGGCAACGCTGCCGAGGAAAAAGCGCTGAACGTTCCCCAGCCCCCTGTGGCCGATCATGATGATATCGGCATTTTCCTCTTCGGCGAACTTGACGATCTGCTCATAGGGACTGCCGCTGCGAAGGGACACGGACATTTTCGGAATCCCTTCTCCGACCGCGTCCATCCGTGCCTTGATGAACGCCTGAAACTCAACGCGGACGTCATCCGGCGAGGGAGGCACGCTCACCACGTGCCCTCGGTAGAAGATCTCCCTCTGCTCGGAAGGCTCGACAACGTGAAGGAACAACATCTCCGCGTCTTTCTCCCGGTTGGCGTAGTGGATCGCGTAGTCGACGACCCCCTTGCTGACCTCACTGCCGTCAATTGCGACAACGACTCTTTTCATGCCAGGGCCCCCCTTTCCCCTTACCGAAGTATTTCGAATGAAATAGTGCTTATTCGCACAAGTAAATTATACTCCGGTCAATGAAAATTCAACAGGTGGGGGATAAAAGGCGAACCCCGCGCGAAGAAGGATTCATCCCTTTCTTGCGACCATCTCGATCTCGACCCGCGCACCCAGGGGCAGGGCTGCCACGCCGATCGTGCTCCTGGCAGGGAAAGGAGCTTCGAACTGCTCCCGGTACACTTCGTTCATTCCTGAAAAATCCTTCATGTCGGTGAGGAAAACGTTGACCTTGACCACGTTCCCCTGAGAAAGCCCCGCCGACGCGAGCACCGCAAAAAGATTCCTGAAACATTGCCGCGTCTGTATCGCGACGTCATCCGCAACGAGGTGCCCGGTGGCCGGATCGATCGGGGTCTGGCCGGAAAGATAGAGGACGTCTCCCGATTCAACCGCGTGGGAATACGGACCCACCGCAACGGCCCCCTCGGGGCTGAAGGCTTTTCTCAACATGGATCTCCCTCCTTTGGGAATTTGGTCCCATGATAAACTAAAAAAGGATTGAACGAAGAGAACTGATGAAGGGGTGAGGAAAATGCCGAATCCAGAAAAACCGAAGGGAACATGGGCGCACAGGATTGCCATCCGCTTCTTCACGGTAGCCCTCGCCGTGCTGTTCTTCTGGCTCATCGGGTTCCTGCTCCAGGATATCAGGACCATCAAGGGACCTGAATACAAAACCGTCGAACAATCGTATCTCGACGCCCGTTTGGTCGAGAAAAAAACCCTCCTCGACGCCCAAATTGCGGAGACTTCGAGACAGGCCGGAAACCTCACGGAGAAACAGAGGATCATCGGGGACGGCTCCCGAAGCCTTCAGCAAACCCTGACCCAGATCATCGAGCTTCAGAAGCAGGGGCTCCAGAAGAACGTCGCCTTCACCGAAAGACAACAGGCCGGATTTTCCGAGAGCCTGAACCTTTTCCTGGAAAACCAGAGGCAATATCAGGCGCTGAGCCAGTCGCTTTCCGAGTTGACCGAACGGAAACAGCTGCTCGCCGCAGAGAGGGACCGGATCGCCGGGGAAATCGAGAAACAGCGCAAGCCCGCCAGAGAAGAGTTTGAAAGGCAGTTGGCCCGGCATCGGCTAAGGCTCGCCTCGATCCAGCTGTCGGTCCTGCTGCCGATCCTTCTGATTGCGGCATGGCTGGTCGCCAAAAAGAGAGGGGGCCTGTACGCTCCCGTTTACCTCGCTATCGGCGCGGCTTCCCTGGCTCGGGTCGCCTTCGTCATCCACCAGTATTTCCCCGCCCGGGTCTTTCGCTATATTCTCACCCTGGCGCTGATCGCCGCGGTCATGAAACTGCTGGTCCATTTCATCCGAACCGTGGCCTTCCCGGCTAAAACTTTCCTGGCCAGGCAGTACAGGGAAGCCTATGAACGGTTTCTCTGCCCCGTTTGCGAATACCCGATCCGTATCGGTCCGCGGAGGTTTCTGTTCTGGACCCGCCGGACCGTCAACCGGATTGTCGTTCCGACCGGGCAGGGCGAGAGGGAAGAACCCTATACCTGCCCCTCCTGCGGAAGCCGGATTTTCGAAGAATGCCCTTCCTGCGGACAGGTTCGCCATTCCCTTCTCCCCTATTGCACGCACTGCGGGGCAAAATCGGAGAGCATCCCCTCCTAGGGTTTTGACGACCGGGGAAATCCTCCCTCTTGGGGTAGAATGAAAATGCTGCGAAATCCCCCGGGAAAGGAACGATGGTCGATGATCAGCTTCAAGAACGACTACAGCGAAGGAGCCCACCCAAGGATCCTGAAAACCCTTACGGAGACGAACCTGGAGCAGGCCGAAGGATACGGCGAAGACCGCTTCTGTCTGGAAGCGGCAAACCTTCTCCGGCGAAGGATCGACAGGAACGAGGCGGGCATTCACTTCGTTTCGGGCGGGACACAGACGAACCTCATCGCGATCTCCGCCTTCCTGAAGCCCCACGAAGCGGCGATCGCAGCCCACAGCGGCCATATCCTCGTGCATGAGACGGGCGCCATCGAAGCCACCGGGCACAAGGTCATCTCCATCGAATCTCCCGACGGGAAACTCTCCCCGAANCGCATCAAGCCCGCCCTGGATTTCCACACCGACGAACATATGGTGAAACCCAGGCTGGTCTACATCTCCAACCCGACCGAGGTCGGCACCGTATACGGGAAAAAGGAACTTGAAGATCTCCGAAACTTCTGCAATGCGCACCGGCTCCTGCTCTACATGGACGGAGCGCGCCTCGGCTCGGCGCTTTGCCTGCCGGAGACCGAACTCGAGCTCAAAGACCTGGCACGATTGACCGATGCCTTCTACATCGGCGGGACCAAGTGCGGAGCCCTGATCGGAGAAGCACTCGTCATAGGAACCCCATCCCTCGAGGAGGATTTCCGCTTTCACCTGAAACAGAAAGGGGCCCTTCTTTCCAAGGGAAGGCTGATGGGGATCCAGTTCCTCGAACTTTTCAGGGACGACCTGTATTTCGACCTCGCAAAACATGCAAACCGGATGGCGGACCTGCTCAGGGAAGGCATCCGAAAGGCCGGATACGGCTTCCTGACCGATTCGCCGTCCAATCAGATCTTCCCCATCCTGCCCGACCGCCTGATTGAAAAACTTCGCAAGGATTTCGATTTCCACACCTGGTCCAGAATCGACGGAAGCCATTCATCGATCCGGCTGGTCACGTCATGGGCAACACGCGAAGAAGCGGTCATGTCTTTCATCGACTGCCTCGAATCGAGGAGGGATTGAGATGCGGTACGGAAAGAACCCCGGAAAAGGAACACTGTCGGTCTGGGGAGGAGAGGAAGAGGTTTTCGCGGAGCATACGACCCAGGTCCCTGTCTTCCTGGGGGTAGCCCATGCATACGAAGACCTTGACGAGTGGATCGACGTCTCCCTGGGGAAGAAATCGGGACACATCTACGGGCGGAACACCAATCCCACCGTTCGCGTCTTCGAAGAAAAAATCCGTCTTCTGGAAGGCGCCGAGGCTGCCACGAGCGCGGCCACGGGAATGGGCATCATCTCGAGCGTGCTCTGCTCTCTGCTGGATTCCGGCGATCGCGTCGTATCCGTAAAGGACACCTATGGCGGCACCAGCATCATGTTCAACGAGTTCCTCCCGAGGCAGAAAGTGGTTTCCTCCCTTTGCGACACTACGGACCACGAGGCGCTGGAGGAGGAAATATCCCTGGGCTGCAAGTTGCTGTACCTTGAAACCCCCACAAACCCGACGATCAAGATCATCGACATCGCGCGCCTGGCAAAAGCGGGACACAAAGCCGGCGCCATCGTTGTCGTGGACAACACCTTCGCCACACCCATCAATCAGAGCCCGCTGGAACTCGGGGCGGACCTTGTCCTGCACAGTGCGACGAAGTACCTNGGGGGGCACGCCGATGTCCTCGGAGGAGTGGTGTGCGGAAAGGCCGATCTGATCCGTAAAATCTACCACTACCGGGAAATCAACGGTGCCTCGCTGTCTCCCATGTCGGCCTACCTCCTGTTGCGCGGCATGAAGACCCTGGGGTTGAGAATCGCCCGCCAGAACGAAAACGCCTTGTCCATCGCGCGTTTTCTGGAAGCCCACACGGCGATCGACCGGGTGTACTACCCCGGTCTGGAATCGCACGCCGGACACGAGATCGCGCTTCGACAGATGAGGGGATTCGGCGGAATGATGAGTTTCACCCTCAAGGGAAACTCTTTCGATACGGTACGGCGATTCCTCCCGAAGCTGCACCTTGCCCATAAGGCGGCCAACCTCGGAGCCGTGGAGACGATCGCCGGAGTTCCGGCCACCACCAGCCACGTGGAATGCACCGCCGAAGAAAGAAAAGCTCTGGGGATCCCCGAAAGCCTGATCCGCTATTCAGTGGGAATCGAGGATGTCCAGGACCTGATCGAGGACCTCAGCCAAGCTCTCGACGGGCTTGGCGCCTAGATTTCGGAAGAAATGCGCCTTTGGGTCCGATAGGAAGGCAAAATCGGGAACATTCGTCTTTCAGTATGATTTTCCCAACCTGAGAACCACTCTTCGAACTTTAACTGACCAATACTGACTATTAGAATCAACCTATAAGGTCACAAAAGGTCAGATTGGAGGTGCGGTTCATGAGACGGTTCTGGTTGGCAGGTCCGGGTGCGGGGCGGGAGGAAAATTTGTCGGTCTTCCGGGATATCGCCCAGATCCACGACGAAATGTCGCGGCTTTTCGACGATTTCGCGACGGGGATCCTCCCGGCGACGCGCACGATCGAGGCGACAATCGCTCCCCGAATGGATCTTTACAGGAAGGACGGCAAGATCCATCTTGCAATGGAGATCCCGGGAATCGATCCCAAGGAAATCGACCTGAAGGTTTACGCCGATCGAGTTGTGTTCAAGGCAGAACGCGAGGAAGAGAAAAAGGACGAGTCCGAGAGGTTTTTCCGAATCGAGCGAAGCCGTGGCAGTTTCTACAGGGAAATCCCGATGCCGGTCGAAATCGATCCGGAAGCTGCGGAGGCAAAAACCAAAAACGGCCTCCTCTGCCTCGTTCTGCCGGAAAAACAGAACATCGAAACCGGCAGGAAATTGGAAATCAAGGAAGAAGAGTAGCCTGGTCAATGAAAGGGTCCGGAATTTCCGGACCCTTTCATTGTGGCGAAAACCGGAGGCCCCGCCGCAACCCCTGACGGTTTCGACGGAGACCTGCACAATTTTCGAAATCCGCGTTATCCTTTTCACCGTAAACTTGGACGAGAATTCCGCCTGTCGGAAAGGAAGGATCACGTTGCCGCCAAAGCCGGCCGAAAACGGGAAAACATTCGCGTTTCAGGGGGACCGATTGATCGTGCGCCTCAACCCCGTCCCCTGCCTGCCCCTCCTCCCGGAAATCCCGGAGGCGGTGCCCGCCGAGGGGTTGCTCCTGCGCCTTTCCCAATCCAGGAGCCCTGACCGGAACTGGGCTAACCTGCGAGAAGGCGCCTCCTTGCCCGAAGGCATGGAACTGGTTTCGCTCAGGGAGGTGTGGAAACTTCTGGGGGAGGAGGCTTTCGTCGAGGCGGGCCGTGCCCGTCAGCTCATGGACTGGTATGGGGAGACGAACTTCTGTGGGCGGTGCGGCCGACGGATGGCCGATCATGAAACCGACGGGGCACGGACCTGCGAATCATGCGGGCTTACGGTCTATCCCACGGTTTCGCCCGCCATCATCGTTGCCATCGAACGCGACGGGAAGCTGCTGCTTGCTCGGGGCCTCAATTTCCCCAAGGGCCGCTATAGTGTCCTCGCGGGTTTCGTCGAACCGGGCGAAAGCCTTGAAGAAGCTGTGCAGAGAGAGATCTTCGAGGAAGTCTCCCTGCGGGTCAAGGATATCCGCTACTTCGGCAGCCAGCCTTGGCCGTTCCCGCACTCCCTCATGATGGGCTTCACGGCGGTTTGGGATTCCGGGGAGATCTCGATCGATCCCAGGGAAATCGGAGAGGCGGACTGGTTCGCTCCGAAAGAATTCCCGGAAATCCCGCCCTCGATCAGCATTTCCAGGAAGCTGATCGACGATTTCATCCTCAGACACCGCCGGAAGGAATCGTTCCCGGTTCGTCCGTAAACCCGGGCAGCCGCTTGGCGCTGATCATTCTGCAAAGGAGGACGGGAGAATGAAGATCGAAGGCGTTCCTTTCGTCACGGTCAACTGGAAGGACATTGAACCGACGGTCCACAAGGGGGACACCGGACAGGCCCTCTGGAGAACGTTCGAACAGGGAAACATCCGAGTCAGAATGGTGGAATATTCGCCAGGGTACCGGGCGGATCACTGGTGCGCCCGGGGTCATGTGCTTCTCGTCCTTGAGGGGCGGCTGACCACGGAACTGAAGGACGGTCGGGTATTCGAGCTTCTCCCGGGAATGAGCTACCACGCCGAGGATGATGCCCAAAATCCTCATCGATCCTGGACGAGCGTCGGGGCCCGGCTCTTCATCGTCGACTAGCCGGACCCGTATTGGAAATCCGGGCGGTCAATAACTGACGAGGGTGGACCCGACCTTGACCGGGACTTCCTGGCCGTTCCGCTTCACCAGGAAGAGGTTTTCTCCCGCCACGAGGAGAGCCCCCAGCCCTTCAGGGGAAAGGATGGGTTTCCCGTTGCATTCCATGAGGATATCGCCCACCCGCAAAAGGGCCTTTTCAGCCGCTCCTCCCGGGGATACCTCCACGATGACGGCCCCGTTTTTCCCGCCAAGGAGCCCCTTCTCGGCCTCGTTCGGGTACCTTAGGGAAAATCCCATCTTAGGCGGAGCCGGAGCCTCGGTGGAGGCCGGCTGAGACGGAGCCTGCGCAGGCACCTGCGCGGCGGACGGATTTTGTGCGGGTTTGAAGGCAAGTCCCTGCGGCGGTTTCGGGTAAAGGTTATCCGGCGGCAGGGTCACGTGACAGACGGCCGGCGGAGTGCTTTTCCTCAGGACCTTGAACGCAAAGGACGCCGCGCCCGGCTTAATCTTTTCCGACCACTGGGCAAAGTTCTCGACGGACTGGTCGTTGCAGAGAACAACCGCATCTCGAACCCGCAGATCACCCTTCTCGGCCGGACTGCCCTTCAGGATTCCGGTCACGATCATGCCCTTGGCTTCCTTGAGCCCGGGAATCCAGAGGTCTTTTTCGGTGATATCCCGGAAAGTCGCCCCTAGAACCGGAAAGGGCAGAAGCTGTCCCGAGGCCATCACGAGGCTTGCCAGGGCATCGTAAACCTGGACCGCGACCCCATAGTCAGGGACGCGGAACATTTTCATCTCCTGTTTCAAGTCGCACCTGACCCCCCAGGTGAACTGACGATCCACAAAGACATGCACCAGATGCAACCCCGCCACTTCCTGGAAAGGGATCACGGTCGACTCGACCTGCGGCACCTGGACGGTATTGGAGAAAAACAGGCCGGTCTGCTGAACCTCAACGACCGTTCCCAACGCGCGAAGTCCGTAAAGGTCCGCATCCCACTGGGTCACGAAGGACCCCTGCCAGCCGACGACCTTGCCCTGCAGGTTCTTGAGCGCCCCAAGCGCCGAATCGACCGTCGGATGAAAGGTCGGCCAGTACCAGTACTCGTCCATTCCATAGGACGATACCGGCCCCAGTTCCTCTAGGGCAAGCGAAGGCGAAGTGATGCAACCCGTCAGGAAAAGGACAGCCAGCACAAGAACAGATACGCGAAGAAACCTCCTCACCCGAACCCCTCCATTTTTCCATCAAGTCGGCAAATTCCTGCTACGCATTATATGACTATTTTTCGGAAGGTAGGCTTCCCTCTCTCTCTTTTCTATTTTATAATGATTTGAATTATTGCACTTTTCTGTGCCCGCCCAAAAAAGGAGGGTCTGAACATGAATCGCAGGGAATTCCTGAAAAAAGGCCTGGCCCTCACGGTCGGCGCCGGGGCCCTTGCCCTTCCCGGGAACCTGGGCAAAGGCCTTGGAGTTGCCGTGGCGGCTCCGGCGGATCTCGCAGCGGTGAAGGGCGGCGAGACGCCGGAAATGTTCGACCGCGGGCTTGCCGCCCTGGGCGGCATCGGACGTTTCGTGTCGAAAGGACAGACGGTCGTCGTGAAGCCGAACATCGCCTGGGACGTCGAGGAAGAGCTCGGAGCGAACACGAATCCCGCCCTGGTCGCAAGGATCGTCCGGCGGTGCCTCGAAGCGGGGGCTTCGAAAGTCCTTGTTTTCGACCACACCTGCGACCTCTGGAAGCGAAGCTACGCGAAAAGCGGAATCGAGGAAGCGGCAACCCGTGCGGGAGCGAAGGTCGTCCCGGCGGACCAGGCAGAGGCGTACCGAAAGGCGGTAATCAGGGGGGCAAAAGTCCTGAAGGAGACCCGGGTCCATGAACTGATCCTGCAAAGCGATGTCTTCATCAACGTTCCCATCCTGAAAAGCCACGGCGGAGCGGGACTCACGATCGCCATGAAAAACCTCATGGGCATCGTGTGGGACCGTGGAGAGATGCACTCCCGGGGACTCCATCCGTGCATCGCCGACCTGAGCCTCCTCAGGAAACCGGACCTGAACGTGGTGGACGCCTACCGGGTCATGACCCGAAGCGGCCCCAGGGGAACGTCCGCAAAGGATGTGACAATCCGGAAAGCGCAGATTCTCTCGGCCGACATCGTTGCGGCCGATGCCGCCGCAGCGAAAATCTTCGGCACAGAGCCGGGGTCCATCGGCTATATCCGGCAGGCGTCGGAGCTGAAAGTCGGGACAATGGACCTGGAGCGGCTCAGGATCGAGAGAATCTCTCTCTGAAAGGCAGGGACCTCTTTGAGAAGGTTCCGTTTTCGTTCCCTGCTGGTGTGGGGAGGGCTCCTCCTTTTCACGACCGGCTTCTTCCTTCGAGGTCAGGACGGAAACACCCCCTGGCAGTTCGCCGCAAGGGTGCAGGTTTTGCCCGCACTTCTCAGGTGGGGAGCAACGATCCTGTTTTTTGCCGGGACGGCCCTTCTGGCAGGTCGCTTCTATTGTTCTCTCCTGTGCCCTTTGGGGCTGTTTCAGGAGGCCGTTCACGGATTGGGCGGAAGGGCCCTGCCGGGCTATCGGCCGTGTAGGATCCTTCGATACCTGGTGCTGGCGGCTGCAATCCTTTCAATGGCTGCGGGCAGCTTGGGACTCCTCAACCTGCTCGACCCCTTCGCAACCTTCGGAAGGGGCGTCACTCAAATCCTGAAGCCGTTGCTGGTGGCGGTAAACAACGTGCCGGCATCGATCTCCGGAGAACCCAGCCCGATTCTTCATCACCTGCCCGCGGCCCCCGTCACGGCCTCCGCCTTCCTTTGGACATCCCTGTTCTTCCTGGCTCTGGCAGCCTGGGCGATCACGCGCGGGCGTCCTTTTTGTGACACTTTGTGCCCGGTGGGGACTTTCCTGGGCCTTTTCTCCTCATCCCCCCTGCTTTCCGTCCGGTTCGACACGAACGCCTGCTCAGGCTGCGGCCGATGCGAACGAGTCTGCCCCACCGGATGCCTTTCGTCAGGAGAGATGAGAATCGAGCGGGACCGTTGCATCCTGTGCCTGTCATGCCTGGGCGCCTGCAAGACGGGAGCTCTCCGCCTGGGGATGCCCTCAGCCGGAGAGGGACTCCAAAGGAGAGGACTGATCCGAACCGTCCTGGGCGCTGCCGCTGCCCTCGCCTTTTCGGGGATCCAAAGCCGGGTTGAAATCTCGGCCCGGTCCGAGGCCCTGCCGTTGGCCGTTCTGCCGGTTTCTCCTCCGGGTTCCGGAAGCCACGATCATTTCAGACGGAAGTGCATCGCCTGCTCATCCTGCGTCAGCGCCTGCCCGGCGGGGATCATCCGCCCGACGCTTTCGGCCTGGGGGGCTTCCGGGCTTTTCCAGCCCCGCCTTGACTACCGTTATGGCTACTGCCAGTATGAATGCAACACCTGTACGGGAACCTGCCCCACCGGCGCCATCGAGCCCCTGTCGGTCGAAGCCAAGCAAAGGGTCCAGATCGGGCGGGCCCGATTCGACTCAAACGCCTGCATCGTCGTGAAAAGGGGGACGGCTTGCGGGGCCTGCGCGGAACACTGCCCCACCCAGGCGGCCCACATGGTCCCCTACAGGGATGGTCTTTCCATCCCCGAGGTGGATTGTGCCCTCTGCATCGGGTGCGGGGCCTGCCAGTTCGCCTGCCCGGCCCTGCCGAAAGCGATGACGGTTGAAGGCCTGCGCCATCACGGGACCGCGAAGCGTCCGGAAGATGCCGGAGAAGGAGCTGTTTTCGACCCGATCGAGGAATTCCCTTTCTAAGGGGCGAGGTTGAGGGGAAGGAGGGACTGACATGAATCTTGGCATGGGTGAAATCCTGGTGCTCCTGGCGCTTGCCCTGCTTCTGTTCGGGGCGAAACGGCTCCCCGAGATCGGGAGATCCGCGGGAAGCGCCATTCGGGAATTCAAGAAGGGGTTTGAATCAGGCGAAAGCGACGATAAAAAAACGGAGGACGGAAAGGACGGCAAGAGTGAAGAATGAGGGCGACGTCACCGAACACCTGGAAGAACTCCGCAGGAAGATTCTGAGCGTCCTGCTCTTTTTCCTGGTCGCTTTTGTTGTTCTGTTTGTCTTTTCAGAACGCCTTTTTGCTTTCCTTCAGGGTCCCCTGGAGGGGCTTGGCCTGTCGCTCTACTATTTCAAGCCCTACGAAAAGTTCATGACCTACATGAGGATATCCTTCTGGGGCGGGACGATCCTCTCCCTTCCGCTGGCCATCCTCCAGGCGAGCCTGTTCGTCTACCCCGCGCTACGGAAGAACGAGATCCGGTATTTCCTTTTCACGGTCCTCGCGGCGCCCCTGTTTTTCGTCGCGGGTTCGGCTTTCGCCTACCGGGTGATCGCCCCGATGGCCTTCCGGTTCTTCCTTTCCTTCTCGCCGAAAGACAACGTCCTCCCCTTCTGGGGATTCGGCGAATACGCGTCCTTCCTCTTCACCCTGATGGTCGCCTCGGGTCTCGTGTTCCTGCTCCCTCTGCTCATCCTCTTCCTTGTCGGAACGGGACTCGTCTCGACACGCTCCATGTCCCGGCTGCGCCCGTGGATCATCATGGCCATCGCTTTTGCCGCCGCCCTGCTCACCCCACCCGATGTGGTTTCCCAGATCCTGCTGGGGCTCCCCCTCTACCTTGTTTTCGAGGGAAGCCTGCTGGCGGGGAGGTGGCTGGAGAAATAAGCCGGGCCCAGGGCCCTACTTGAAGCCCATCAGAGCCTTGACCTTGTCCGTGTTCTCTCTCGACGTCAGTTTTTCCAGCAGGAGAAAGGCGACATCGAAAGCCGTGGAGGGGTTGTATGACGTGATGATGTTCCCGTCCACGACGATCCGGCTGTCAGGAACCAGGATGGCCCCCATTTCCGAAAGCTGCTTCTGCCTCCAGCCGCCGAGGTTGTAGGTTGTGGCCTTCCGGCCCCTGAGAACGCCGCTTTTCGCAACCGCAAGGGCGGCGACGCAGATCGTGGCGATGATCTTGCCCTGCCGGTCGAACTCCCGGATGACGTCCAGAAAAGGTTCGCTGAACGCCCCGCGGTAGAAATGGGCTTCCTCGAACCNCCCGGGAATGGCAAGGGCGTCGAATTCTTCCACCTTCAGGTCTTCGATCACCATCTCCGGGATCACGGTGAAGTTCCAGGTACACCGAAGCTCGGGGAGCGTCCCGCAGGTCACGACCTTCGTCGAACCGTCTCCCTCGTAAAGATTCCAACCGAGAACATCGGTAAAAACGCTGGCCTCGACGGCTTCGAACCCGTCCGCCAGCAACAGGCATATCTTCTTCAAGGGATGTTCCCTCCTCCGGATATTTTCAGCAGCGGTTGTGTTTGCCCGAACACTCTTCCAGATCGATTCTGATGACGACGATCCTTTCCAGAGCCTGCGGAGGAAACTCGAATTCCTTCCCGGCGACCTGCAGCATGATCGCGTTGAGTCCGTCCGCTTTCTCTTCGGCCCCGTCGAGGAAAACGGCCTTTCCCGAGGCGATGACGCTGCGGTACTTCATGCTGAAGCTGCAGGCCGCTTCGGCGGGAACCAGTTCTACGTCCTTCTCGAACTCCAGGCAAACCTTCGGGTTCCTGCGCAGGATTTCGATCTTCCGTCCTTCCGTCGCCGAATGGAGGAAAACGCTCCCCTCGCGGATGCCGTAATTCATGGGAACCACGTAGGGTTGATCTCCGTCGCAAAGCCCAATCCGGCAGACAAGTGCGCTTGCCAGGACCGACGCCAGTTCCGCCGGATCCGTTATCGCCCGGTCGCTCCTTCTCACCTTCGATCGCCTCCGTTTCGCAGTTCGACACGTGTGCCGCATTTCCATCTTAATATGCAACACGGATCGGCGCATCCCGTTTTCTGGACATTCTTCTCCATCGGGGTTTCAGCATTATGATGGAGCGGTCGGAGAAGATTCAATAACGAAAAGGAGGATGCACGATGTCGAAAATCCTAAACGGCGTCCACGAAGCGATCGGAAATACCCCGATGGTCCATCTCTCGCGAATTGCCGCCCGCGCCGGTGTCAGGGGAAACATCTTCGCGAAGATGGAATACCTCAACCCGGGCTTCAGCAAAAAGGATCGGATCGCCCTGCAGATGATCGAAGAAGCCGAATCCACGGGATTGCTGAAGAAAGGACAGTCGGTCGTCGAGCTGACCAGCGGCAACACCGGAACGGGCCTCGCCATCGTCTGCGCGGTGAAGGGATACCGTTTCATCGCCTGCATGTCCAAGGGGAACTCCACGGAGCGGGCGCGAATGATGAAGGCTCTGGGGGCGGAGGTTGTCCTGGTGGATCAGGCGCCCGGTTCCGTCAGGGGACAAGTCTCCGGCGAGGACCTGGCACTCGTCGAACAGGCCGCGAAAAAGATCACCGAGGACCGAGGCGCTTTCCGTGCGGATCAGTTTAACCTGGCCTCCACCGTCCACGCCCATGAGTGGCACACCGCCGTCGAGATGTGGGAACAGGCCTCCGGAAATATCGACGTTTTTGTCGATTTCCTCGGCAGTGGGAGCACGTTCCAGGGATGCGCGCTCGGTTTGAAGAAATTCAGGAAGGAGATCCGCTGTTATGCGGTCGAACCTTGCGCGGCAGCCATCTACGCCGGACATCCCATTACCGATGGCGCCCATAAAATCCAGGGAGGCGGATACAGCATGGATTTGCCCCTCGTGGACAGGGATCTGATCGACGGTTTCGTCCAGGTTTCCGACCAGGAAGCGACCGAGACGGCACGCGAACTCGCCAGAACCGAAGGGGTGTTCGCCGGTTTCTCCTCCGGCGCGAACGTATGCGCCGCCATCAAGCTCCTGAAGGGCCCCGAAGACGGAAACAACATCGTGTTGACGCTCAACGACAGCGGGTTGAAATACCTCAGCACCGACCTTTACGAAGACCTGTGATTCGAACTTGTGACGAGGGGGGAAGCCCCAGGGCCATTCCCGCACGACAGGATAAGGAGGCGGACAAGTTGCTGGATAAACTGACCGTAACCGTATTGGCGGAAGACAGCGTTCCTTACGAAAGCCCGCTTTTAGGCCAGCATGGCATGTCCTGCTGGCTGGAAGCGGAAAGGGAAGGTATCACCAGAAGGATCCTGGTCGATGTGGGGCAGAACCCGGAAGCCCTGCTTTTCAATGTCGAGAAACTCGGCGTGCCGCTCACCGAGACCGACGCAGTCGTGCTGACCCATTGCCACTACGACCACACGCAGGGATTGACCCGGATTCTTGAAGCCATCGGAAGGAAGGACATCCCCGTCATCGCCCATCCGGCCCTTTTCAGGCTGAATTTCGTCACCTCTCCTTTTTTTCAGCACGTCGGCGTGATGCAGGGCGATAAACCCGAGGAGCTTCGGGCAGCAGGCGCCGAACTTGTCCTGGTTTCCGGCCCCCTCCAGCTGATGCCCGGTCTTTCAACCACCGGGGAAGTGCCCCGCGTCACGGACTTCGAAGAAGTGGGCATCGCGCTTTCCACGCTGGACGAAAACGGCCGGGTCGTCACGGACGGCATGCCGGACGATCTTTCCCTTGCCGCAAGGGTCAAGGGAAAGGGGCTCGTCATTATCACCGGCTGCAGCCATGCGGGGATCATCAACATCCTGAAGCATTCCGCCGCCCCCGATGAGCGCATCGAAGGAGTGATCGGCGGGCTGCATCTGGTGGAAGCATCCGAAGAGAGAATCGAGAAAACCGCATCGGCCCTGGCCGGGTTCTCTCCTTCACTCGTGGCTGCAGGACATTGCACGGGTTTCAGGGCCCAGGCTTCGTTATACGCGAAATTCGGCAGCCGATTTTCCACGATGGGATCGGGAACCATTTTCCGTTTTTAAGCCCCCGAAGAAGAGATCCTGGTGAAGATTTCCTAACGGGACCGGAACACGCCCCATGCAGGAACCTTTCTCCACTCCGCCCGTATGGGACACGAACGGAAACCAAGCGAGGGATGGGAAAGCGATGCGGGAAAAACCGATCAAGGTCCTTTTTCTCTGCGGGCACAACAGCGCCCGAAGTCAGATGGCCGAAGCCTTCCTGAGGCAGGCGGGAAACGGGGTGTTCGAGGTCGAAAGCGCGGGGCTGGAACTCGCGGATCGAATCAACCCGCTTGTCGTGGAAGTGATGAAGGAAATCGGCATCGACCTGAGCGGAAAATCGATGCAAAGAGTCTTCGACATCTTCCGGGCGGGACAGCTTTTCGATTACGTCATCGCGGTCTGCGACGCCGCCAAGGCTGGGAAATGCCCGATTTTCCCGGGCCCCTGCAAGAGGCTCCATTGGCCTTTCGAGGATCCCGCAGAACTTGAAGGATCTTGGGAAGAAAAACTGGAAAAGACCCGGTTGATCCGTGACCAGATCCGGAATAAGGTCGAAGCATGGATCGAAGAACTGCTCTAAGGAAGGGGCCCTGAGCCGATAGTCAAAATCCGGGGCTCGTTCTTCACTGGCGCAGACTCTGCAGGAACGGAATTGCGCTGACGTGGACACACCCGATCTTTGCCGGAATTCGAGTCAGGCCCAGCACAAGGGCCATCGCAAACCTGTGGGTTCCATTCCCGCCAAGGTAAAAACGGCCTTCAGGCCCCACGTGGAAGAAGACGCCGTCCCGTTCCCGGAATGCCCAGGCGCTGACCTCGCCGTTCGTCTTGAGCACCCATTCCGCCCGAACGGTTTCAAACAGCCGATCAAGTTTCTCGTACCTCTTTTCGAGGTCTTCCCGTGTCCTGCAGTCGTCAAACGCGCGACCGGGATGCCTGGCGATCTTCAACTCGAGGAAAGTGAAGATCCCCGTTTTTTCCCAGGGGATGCCCCGCTTCCAGTGATCGATGCAGCATCGCACCTTCTNCCACTCCATGAGGCTGATCAGCGTGCCTCCCGAGGGGGGCCATGCCCCCGTAACGACTTTGCCGGAAGACCTGTCCCCGAAACCGCCGAGACATTCCGTGCATTCCTGCGGGTTGATCCAGATCCTCTCGGCGTAGCGGGNGGCCTCAGGGCCATAGATGATCCGGTTGGCGGCATCCCTGAAGAAGGCCCGGCAGGTATACCTGCCGTACCGTTCAATCATCTTCATTTTTTTCAGGAGAGGGCCCAAGAGAGATTCTCCTCTTCCCGCAGAGTGCGCTTAAAAACCGTTAAAATGGATTTTTTTCGCGGCNNAAAGGGTTTCGATCGGCGCCGGCGGTTTTTCCTCGGCCGGGTATCCCATCCCGAGGATCGAAAGAACCCTGAATGGAAGAGGAATGTCCAGAACTTCCCGCACATAATCCTCCGCCGTAACTCCCGGGGCATGATCCCTGTTGCGGATCTGCACCCAGCAGGAGCCGATCCCCATGGACGCGGCAGCCAGTTGGGCGAGCATCGAAGCGACGGAGGCATCTTCGACCCAGACATCCTGGGTCTTTTCGTTCCCAAGCGCGACGATCCCGAGGGACGCGCCCGCAAGGAAAGCGGAGCTGCCCCCGCGAACCTCTGAAAGGCGCTTGAGCAGGTCCCGGTCATCCACAAAAATGAACTCCCACGACTTGAAATTGTGCGCGGAGGGCGCCCTCAGGACGATCTCCTTCAGGACCTCGATTTCTTCCCCTTCCAACGGCTGATCCCGATACTTCCGGATGCTCCGCCTTCGTCTCAGCACCTCCAGCGCGGGATTGCCGCCAACGGAAGCCTCCATCAGGGTTTCCCCTCGTGAGGCTCCCCGCAGGGCTTCCCACCGATCATCCAGTTTTCCTTCGNGGTTTCCTCCAGCACCACCGTCACGGCCTGCAGGGGACAACCAAGTTTTTCAACGACCACTTCCGTGATCGCCCTCGCCAGGCTTTCCTTGCATTCGCGGCTTCTCCCTGTCCACATTTCAACCCGCACGATCGGCATGACCAATCCCTCCTCATTAACCGGACTCGATTCTTGTAGTTATTTTACTTTAATTTGGGCCTTTCAGGGAATGCCGTCAAAAAGAAGAACCCCTTGGCCATGGAAAACCAAGGGGCTCTTCTTCATTTTCTCAGACCGGTATGCCCTATTTCCCGGCCATGATCGCCTCGACATCGGTCTGAACTTCGCCGGTGGCCTTGATGCCAAAATTGTCCACGAGAACCTTCAGGACATTCGGCGAGACAAAGGCAGGGAGGGTCGGACCGAGGCGAATCCCCTTCACTCCGAGGTGCAGCAGGGCCAGCAATACCGCGACGGCTTTCTGCTCGTACCAGGCGATGTCGAAGGACAGGGGCAGGTCGTTGATATCCTTCAGGCCGAAGACCTCCTTCAGCTTGAGGGCGATGACGGCCAGGGAATAGGAATCGTTGCACTGCCCCGCGTCCAGTACCCTGGGAATGCCGCCGATATCGCCAAGGGGCAGCTTGTTGTAGCGGTACTTGGCACAACCTGCCGTCAGGATGATCGTATCCCCAGGCAGGGTCTTCGCGACTTCCGCGAAATAATCACGAGCCTTGTGGCGTCCGTCGCAACCGGCCATGACGACGAACCGTTTGATGGCGCCGCTTTTGACCGCATCCACGACTTTGTCGGCCAAAGCCAGGACCTGGTTGTGGGCGAATCCTCCGACGATATGCCCCGTCTCGATTTCGACAGGCGGTTTGCAGGTCTTTGCCATCTCGATCATCGCGGAGAAATCCTTGGCCTGACCTTCTTTCCTGTCCGGGATATGGGTCGCGCCGGGATAACCCGCCATGCCGGTCGTGAAAAGCCTTCCCAGGTAGGAGTTCTCCTTTTTCAGGGGAACCAGACAATTCGTGGTCATCAGGATCGGACCATTGAAGGTTTCGAACTCCTCGTTCTGCTTCCACCAGGAATTCCCGTAATTCCCCACAAAATGGGCGTATTTTTTGAATGCGGGGTAATAGTTGGCGGGCAGCATCTCGCTGTGCGTATAGACATCCACGCCGGTTCCTTCCGTCTGCTTCAGCAAGTCTTCCATGTCGTGGAGGTCGTGGCCGCTGATGAGAATCCCGGGGTTGCCGCGGACACCGATGTTCACCTTCGTGATTTCCGGGTTCCCGTAGGTGGCGGTGTTCGCTTTGTCAAGGAGGGCCATCGTCTGGACAGCCTTCTCCCCCGCCTTCATCACCATCGCGACCATCTCGTCCACCGACAGGTTCTTCGTCGTCGAGGCCAGGGCTTCCATCAAGAAATCGTAGATGGCCGGGTCTTCGTATCCGAGCATCGCAGCATGATCCGCATAGGCGGAGATGCCCTTCACGCCGATAACCAGCAACTCCCGCAGTGACCTGACATCCTCGTTTTCGGTGGCCAGAACACCCACCGACCGCGCCTTTTCATGGAATTCCGACTCCTCCGTCGCCGTCCAGGTGGCGGCATCGGCCATCGCTTCGTCGAACGCATGGCCGGTCTTTGCCCGGTAGGCGGCAAGAACCCGCCCCCGAACCGCTTCTCGGCGGCCCAGCGCCTGGCGAACCAGCGCGATAAAGCGCTCATCGTCCCAGTTCGCGTTGGTGATGGTGGTGAAGAGTCCCTGTGCGACAAATAAACCGTCCGCCTTGTCGGAAACCCCAAGTTCGACGGCCTTTTCCGACCAAAGGGCAATCCCCTTCAGCGCATGGATCAGCAAATCCTGGAGGTTTGCCGTGGCTTCCGGCTTTCCGCATACGCCCCTGACGGTGCACCCCTTGTTTTGCGCACATTCCTGGCACTGGAAACAGAACATTCGATCGCCCTCCTTCTGATCGTCGTCTAACTTGAGATCGCTTTACTTATTTATTATATAACCTTTGTGGGGGTAACAGGACGCGGAGCTTTCACCACAAGCACCCGGAATGGTCTCTGACTTTCGTTTATCCAGGCGTGCGGGATGTCCCTGGGGCTTTCGACAAGCATGTCCCGCTCGATCTCGCGCCGTTCTTCGCCGATCTCGACGATACCGGTGCCTTCCAGGACATAGAAGAAGACATCCACCGGGGTGATATGCCTTTTTAGCGACTCGCCCGGTTCCAGGGTAATGTGGACCGCCTGAGCGTGTTCCGTGTCGTATATCCTGGCCACCTTGACTCCATGAGGCGTCTGCATCCCTTCCGCTTCGAAGACATTGACGACATTCATCCCCTTCCCTCCCTTCATGATTGTTTATGATAGCGGGGGTCCGGAATTTCTCCTTGATCTATATCAAGTACTCAGGTACCATTTTTCCATGGGAGGGGAGCAAAATGAAAACGGAGATCCTGGCCAAGGTCCCCGGTTTCGATGGACTTTCAAAGGAAGACTTACGAAAAATCGAATCGCTGTCGGTTCTCCGGACCTTCAAAAAAGGAGAAACCGTTTTTGTCGAGGGCGATGACGGCGATGGCTTCTACGTTGTCGTCAGGGGCAGGGTCAAAATATTCAAAGTTGCCCCTGACGGCAGGGAAGCCATCCTCCACATCTCCAGAGCAGGCGACCACATCGGGCAAGTGGCCGTCTATGCGGGGAAAACATTTCCCGCCGGAGCCGAAGCGCTGGTTGAAAGCGACCTCCTCTTCTTCCCCAGGCAGGCTTTTGTCAGCCTTATCGGCAGAGACCCCACGCTCGCCTTGAACATGCTCTCGGTCCTCTCCATGCGCCTGAGGGAATTGACGGCACAGGTGGAAAGCCTGGCCCTTAAAGAGGTTCCGGGACGATTGGCCGGCTATCTCCTGAGCCTCTCCAGGAAACAGGGCGGAGAGCTGCATGTTTCACTGGGTTCTTCAAAAGCCCAGATTGCCGGCATGTTGGGAACGACGCCCGAAACCCTGTCCCGCATCTTTTCAGACTTTTCCGCACGGGGTCTTATTCGCGACTGCCGCGGCGAGGTCCTGCTGCTCAACCTTCAGGACCTGGAAAACCTGGCCGAACAGGGCCGGTTCACTGACTGAAAGAACGCTTCGGGGAAGACGACCAAGGGGACATCGTCTACCCTGTATCCCGCAACTTTTCAGGAGAGTGACGTCGAAAGGAGCCGTCAGGGCACGCGAAAGGCCCCGGGTGGTCAGGCCGGAGCCTATCAGGAGGTGGTGGTACAGATTTGAGGTTGGAGGTACTCTAACACATTCCGTTTAATCGTGCAAGTGAAGGGATGAAACGACACTTTTGTGATTTGCCTAACTTGTCGTCCCGCCCTTCGAAACCTCACGGTTGTGGGAATAATGCCCATCGTTCGGCTTCGGGTCGATCACGGCAACCCACCGGTTGGTGTAGTTGAAGAACCCCACCACGTAACTCGCCTCGAGAATCTCGTGATCGTTCAATCCGACATCCCTGAGTTTGTCCACCCATTCCGAGGTGATTTCCCTCGGATAGGCCGTCAGGAAATAGGCGAAATCGCACAGGGCGCGCTGTCTGGCTGTCAATTCCGCACTCCTGTAGTTGTAGCAAAGCTTGTCCACCCAGACGGGATCTCCGGTCATTCCCCGCAGGTAGTCTCCATGGGTGGTCAGGCAATAGGTGCATCCGTTCGTGGAGGAAACGACCAGACCGATCATTTCCTTCTCGATATTGCTCAAGTAGCAAAACCGCTCGTTGAACAGCGAGTCCTTGAAATCCAGAAACCCCTTGTACTGCCTGGCGTTCAGCGGGAGTACCCTGAACAGGTTGTTGATGAACCCCCAGTTTTCCATCATTGCGTCCGTGGTCTTGTCGAACAACTCCTGCAGTTCGGGCGGGACCTCGCTTTCGTCAGGCTTCCGAAGATACGACAGCTGTTCCGGGTACTTTTCCGACATCTTTGGATCCCTCCGCTTGAAAGGCTTGATCGCCGAAACCCGGCGCTAAACCAGAAAGCCTTCCGACAAAGGGTCCGTCGGGTCCAGGACAAGCTGGTTGAAGCCGGTGATCCACGCGGAGCCCGCAATCCTGGGGATGATCCCCTTTATTCCTCCCACCGTTACCGTCTCATCGATGGTCCCCCTGAAGCGGGTGCCGATGATGCTTCCGTTGTCCAGTTCCTCCGAGGGCTTCATCTGGCCCCGGCCGTACAGGAGCGCCATTCGGGCGGAAGTTCCCGTCCCGCAAGGTGAACGGTCCACCGCCCCATCCGCAAATACGCAAACCTCCTGCGATTTCCAGCCTTTTTCCGTTCTCTCCGTTCTGCCGGTGACGATCGTTCCGTAAAGTTCGTTGATTTCCGGGCATTCGGGATGAACGAGGTCCAGGTTTTCGTTTCCCCAATCCTTCAGGGCCATTGCTTTTTTCGCCAATTCGTAGGCGTTTTCAGGCCTGATTTCCACTCCCAGTTTGTCTGCCTCGACAAAAAGGTAGAAATCACCGCCGTACGAAATCGCGACTTCGATCTCTCCGATGTCGGGCAGGGAAACCTTCACGTTGTCCCTATACAGGAAGGAGGGAACGTTCCTGAAGGAGACCTCCTTCACATATCCGTCCTCAACAAGGGCCGTTGCCGTGACTCGGCCTGCCGGAGTGTCGATTCGGACGGTGTTCTTGCCCTCGATCGCCGGAACGATCCCCGTTTCCAAAGCCACCTTCGCAACCCCGATCGTGCCGTGGCCGCACATGGTCGCCTGGCCGGTGGTATGGGTGAACAGGACGCCGAAATCTCCGTCCTCGGACGCCGGAGGGGTGATGATGCAGCCGAACATGTCCCTATGGCCTCTGGGCTCCCTCATCATCAGGTTGCGGACCCCATCCAGGTTTTTCTCGAACCATTCGAGTCTTTCCAGCATGGTTTCTCCCCTGATCAGGGGCAAACCGGATGTCACGATCCGGATAGGTTCTCCGGCCGTGTGCGCGTCCACGGTGTTGATAATTCGTTTGAAACGGATCATGCTCAAGCTCCTTTCATTTTTTTGTCAATCTGGCAGCATACTTTATAAGTTTACCATCAGTTCGGCTTCTTCAGGCGATTGAACCAAAAGGTTGCATTCACATCCATTTTGGGACAGAATGGAGAAAATCTCCAGCCGGCTTACACCTCCCGATACGCGAGGAGCCCTCTTCTTGGACGTGAAAATTCCGGAAACCCTTCGAGCTCTGCGGAGCCGAAACTACAGGCTGTTCTTCGCCGCCCAGTCGATCTCCCTATCCGGCCTGTGGATGCACCGAGTCGCCATGGGATGGCTCGTCTTCCGCCTGACGGGCTCAAACAGCGCTCTGGGGATCATGGATTTTGCCGCTTCTCTGCCGATATTCCTGCTGTCCCCTTTTGCCGGAGCCCTGATCGAACGTTGGGACCTGCGCAGAACCCTTTTCTGGTGCCAGGCTTTCTGCATGGGTATCGCCCTGGTGCTCGCCTTTTTGACGATCACGGACCTGGCGACCTTCCGGATCGTTGTCTGCATGGCTCTCGCTCTCGGCCTGATCGATTCTTTCGAGCTCCCCACCCGATATTCGCTGGTTTCCTATATGGTTGACCGCAAAGAGGACGTCTCCAACGCCGTCGCCCTGAATTCCGTCGTGTTCAACGTCGCCCGGATGATCGGCCCGACGGTCGCAGGGTTCGTGATCCACCTGGTCGGAGAAGGGATCTGCTTCCTCCTGAACGGGCTGGCCTATTCCTCGACACTTTATGCCGCCAGGGTCATGAAGATGGAGCGGCCCCCCGTCGGGATAACGCACCAGGGAAAGAACCAACCCCTTGCGGATATGCTTGCCGGAATCCGGATGGCGAGGGATTTTGCCCCCGCCCGCTATTTGCTTGTCCTGATCTCTTCGACGGGCTTTTTCGCCTTTCCCAGCCTTGTCCTGATGCCCGCCATGGCCAAAAGCGTTCTCGGCGGCACTTCCGAGACTCTCGGTTTCCTGCTGATGGGAGTCGCGATCGGGGCGCTTGGCGGCTCCTTCCTGATGGCTTCGCTGAAGTCCAGCGGAAAGCTCGGCTGGTGGTGCACGAGAGCGTGCGTTGGATTCGGGGTGTCAGTCCTCCTTTTTTCCCTTTCAAGAAGCATTGCTCTGGCAATCGTCCTCGCCGCGCCGGTCGGCTTTTGCATGGTCACGAGCACCATCAGCTGCAACACACTGCTGCAAACGATGGTTCCGAGAGAAAGCAGGAGTCGGATCATGGCGCTTTACACCTTCGCGATCCTCGGCATCCCGCCGTTCGGAAGCCTCCTTTCGGGAAAACTGGGAGACCTTGTCGGAACCGGCTGGTCCCTGTTCACATGTGGTGTCCTCTGCGCCGTCTCCGCCCTGTTTCTCATGAGGAAAATCGACCGCCTGGAAGAACAGATCACCCTTGCGCTCGAAAACTAGCCAAGTCGCCCGCTTGTCCTCAAAAAGCAGAGAAGAGGAGGGCCCCGTCACGTGTGACGGGGCCCTCCTCTTCTCTGTCCCTACTGTATTTCCTCCACTCCCCCATCGCTTCCGACAAAGAGAGCGGTAATGCCGGTCCGTGCTTTCCCCAGAACGGGAAACCTCTCCCAAAGGTTCCGGAATTTCCTCATGTCGGGAAAAGCGACGCTATAGCGCGTTCCCGGACTGTCCATCCGCTGCAGCGTTTCACCAAGAACCGACAGGAAGTAGTGACTCCTGATCTCGTTTTTCGACCCGCTGCCCCTCGCTTCGATGATCCAGTGCCCGCTTACCCGCTGGGCTTCGATATCCGCGCCGCGTCCGGGGTTCCGATTGACGGTCACGGACCATCCGTCCCGCTCCAGCCACTCCTTGACGTTTCTCTTCACTTCCTCTTCCGACATCTGGACAACCGGCGCCTTTTCCCTTTCGAGCCTTTCTTCCGCATCAAGACTGACCCGACCCGCAGCCCAACCGGCCGCATAGTTTCCTATCTTCCCGTCGGGGCGACGGCGACGCTCGATGAGATGCCTTTTTTCTAGGCAATGGGCGGCCCAGTTGACGGACTGCACCCTGGCCCTCTTGCCCAAAAGATGGTCGGCTATTTCCCGGTCTGTCAAACCGGGCAAATCCTTGACTTTTCCCAGCAATTTCTCGCGAAGTTCCTCCATTTCCGCTCCTCCGGGACGGCACTAGGAAGAAGAAACCGACACCGACTTGACGTTGGCGTCGACCTCCTCAGGGCCATATCCCGCGGAAGCGCATCGCGGAAATGATCCGGCCCATCGCCCTCACGTACGTCGCCTGGCGCATCCGGATATTGTGCTGCTTCCTGATTTTCCA
Source organism: Synergistales bacterium (assembly GCA_015657435.1). Classification (GTDB taxonomy): domain Bacteria; phylum Synergistota; class Synergistia; order Synergistales; family 79-D21; genus 79-D21. The sequence continues at coordinate 176,113 of JADLKH010000002.1, forward strand.
GATCTCGTGAAAGGCGTGGGTGAGGCGTTCATCGAGTTTTTCGTGGACGGTCTTCTCGGTCCAGAAATCCCCGGTGCGTCCCTGGATCCATTCGAAGCAACTGACGGTCACGCCGCCGGAGTTCGCGAGAACATCGGGGATCACCAGGATATCCTTATCGTTCAGGATCGCTTCGGCCTCCGGCGTTGTCGGCCCGTTGGCAAGCTCAAGGACCACTCTCGCGTTGACCTTCCCTGCGTTGGCCTCGTTCAGCACTCCTTCAAGAGCGGCGGGGATGAGGATGTCGGCCCGGGCCTCGAGGATATCTTCGGTCGTTACCCGTTCGCCTCCGGGGAAGTCCGCCACGGTTCCACTGACCTTCTTGTGCTTCATCAGATCCTCGTATTTCAGTCCCTTCGGATTGAAGGTTCCGCCTTTGCTGTCCGATGCCCCGACAACGGTGATCCCGATATCCTCATAAAGGGCATGGGCAAAGCTGCCTGCGTTTCCATACCCCTGGATAATCGCCGTCAGCGGTTTGCCGAGAAGTCCCATTTCCTTCAGCGCCTCGCGGAGAACGTACATGCCTCCTCTCGCCGTGGCGTNCCCGCGCCCGAGGGATCCTCCGAGTTCAATGGGCTTGCCGGTGTAACAGGAAGGTTCGCTCCATCCCTTCACCTTCTCGAAGGTATCGAGGAACCACGACATGACCTGCGGGTTGGTGTAGACATCCGGGGCCGGAACATCCACGTCGGTCCCGACGAAACGTGAAATTCCAAGAGCATAGGCTCGGCTCAGCCGCTCAAGTTCGCCTTTGGAGAGTTCACGCGGGGCGATTCGAACTCCGCCCTTCCCCCCTCCGTAGGGGAGCATAGCGGTCGCGCATTTTATCGACATCCAGGCCGAAAGGGCCATGACTTCGTCTTTCGAAACGTTCGGATGATAACGGACACCCCCCTTGTAGGGGCCCAGGGCATTGTTGTGGTGGCTGCGCCATCCCTTCACGAGCTTGACGGTCCCGTCCTCCAGGCGCAACGGGATGGAAATCTCCAGGACTTCCTTGGGTTCCTTGAGGATGTCGATGAATTCCTGCTCGACATTCAGGTACGGAGTTGCTTCGTCGACCTGTTTTAGAAACATCTCATACGGATTCATCCTCGACATGCCGGTCTCCTCCTCCTCGGTCTCGTGAGATATGCGCTCCCGTTTTTACCCGGACGGACCTTTCCCCCACCTCCTTCCATAGTTAATGTTATTTTTTTCTATTCATAGTGCATTCCACCAAAACCATTGATATTATACCGCTGATGTTTTTTTGCAAAATATAGTTAAAATTAAATTTAAAACGTATACATAATAAAACGGACCCCGGCTCGATCTGCCGGGGTCCGTCAAACCGACACGCCTCAACGAGGCATGTTTCAGACTCCTCAACAACTCCCCTTGCTATCCAGCCAGTATGTATCGCCTTTTTTCGGAACGATGCAAATGAACTTCAGGTCCCCGCTTCCCGCGTTTTCAAAAAAATGGTCCGTGTTCGGCGGAACAAAAGCCCAGGAACCGGCAGAAAGGTCGATGGCCTGTCCCATGATCATCCCTTTCGCCGTGCCTTCCAAAATCAGGACGTAGTGCGGCCAATCGTGCGCATGGAAGGGTGTTGTTGCTCCCTGACGGATCGTGAAGAGCCTTGCGACGTAGTCTTCCCAGAACCGACCCGGCCCGAACACGATCCTTTTCTCCGCACCGCCGTGATCCTCCGTCGGAATCACGGGAAGATCTTCAAGCCGTCCCGCATACACCAAATTCTCATCGGCATCCACTGGAAATCCCCCCTTTTTTCCATTTTAAACCACTCCCTCGGACGCCTCTCCGAAAAGCGTTCGATCACCGCGGAAATTGCAGGTTCAAGCCCTTTCCGGAGAATCAGGAAAGCGCGGAGGATGACGATTCCACTGCCGCGGGGGCTTGTTTGAGCGGCATCAGTTCGGAAACGACGATCGAGACGAAGATGAGAGCGCATCCGATGATCATCTTTCCGGTAAAGACTTCTTCCAAAAGCAGAGCTCCGGCAAATGCCCCGAAAACACCCTCCAGGCTGAGGATCAAGGCCGTGTGGGTCGACGTCGTGTGCTTCTGGGCCAGATTTTGGGTCACAAGGGCAAAAACGGTCCCAAAAAAGATGTTATAGGCCAGCGCCCACCAACCTGTGGAACTGATACCGACAGGCATCCGTTCGAAAAACAGGGCTAGCGGAAGAGCCATGAAACCGACGACTCCAATCTGGAGAATGGCCAGAGATATGGGGTCATGGTCCTTCACGAATTTTTCGACGAGGATCATGTGAAGAGCAAGAAAAAGGGCGCTGAGCAGACTGAGTCCGTCGCCGAGACCGATGGAAAAGTCGCCCTGAAGGGTCAGCATCGACATTCCGGAGAAACAGAGCAAGGCCGAAAAAAAGGCACCCGTTCCAGGAAAGCGGTTTGTCGCTATCCAGAGAAGAATGGGAACAAGAACAACATAGCTCGTCGTGATGAAGGCCTGCTTCCCGGCCGAGGTGAGGACAAGCCCTGTCGTCATGGCCAGGAAGGAAAAAGCAAGAACGGCACCCGCTAGAAGGCCCGACCTGACCGCACGCGAATCGAGCCTGGACATTCGGCCACGGAAGACCAGACACAGAAGAAAAAAAGAGGGAACAAACCGGAATGCGATCATCCAAAGAGGCGTAAAGCTCTCGAGGGCCGTCTTCATGGCAGCATAACCGACTCCCCAGAACAGGGCCACCCCAAGAAGAGCAACGTCGGCAAAAATCATGGAACGCTTCGGAACCATCCGGCCAATCCCCCAATCCGCCCACTGCAGGCGATCACAGACAAACAGCCGCGGGAAACGGCCGCAAATGAACAAGCGTGAGGAGCATCCGTTCCATCGGCCCCCTCTTCGCTCCGGGAAGACCCCGGCGATGGCATTCAATTCAGAGGGTCTTTTCCATCATCATGAGGGTCCCTTCCCTGAAGAATTCGGTGAAGCCGCATTTCCGATAACAGGCAATCGCCCTCTCGTTGAAGTTCCGGACTCTCAGGATCAGGCGTTTGGCCTGCAACCGGTCTCTGGCGTACGCCTCCAGAAGATCCAGGAGCTTCTGCCCCATGCCCCGGTTCCTCATTTCCGGAAGGATGTAAAGAAATCTCACCACTCGGGTGTGAGGATCTTCCGCCCTGTCGAGCGCGGCATGCCCGATAAGGCTCTCACCCTCGTAAACCCAAAAGGAGATGATCCCTCTTCCCGGATCGAGGACCTCCCTCCACTGGTCGTGGTCAAATGGATTGTGGGCTAGCGGCCAAACGAGGTTCAAATCCTCGGGGTTCCTGATCATCCGTTCAAGGATGACCGTGTCCAACGGACAGTTTTCAACAATGACCATGGCACTCCCCTCCAACGGCAAGCGGTTCGTTCCGCTTTCCTCCATTTTCCGCCTGCAGCGACTTTCCCGCACGCTTCCGGGATTTTTCCGGCCTTCCTGTTATCGCTCCCCCCTCTTCTAATGATTAAATGAAAATGACGCATCTTTAGCGCTGTACATAAAACGCCCTCTCATATAAAATCTTGCCTCAAACCCGCAGGTCATTTCATTAACGAGGGGGAACGCGACATGTTCGGACAACATTCCCGTGCCGTCATCACCGTCATCGGAAACGACAAGGTCGGCATCATCGCAGGCATCACTTCTGTTTTGGCAGCCCATGGCGTCAACATCCTGGATATCAACCAGACCATCCTGGACACGTTCTTCACCATGATCACCGTCGTGGACCTGGAGGGGTGCAGTATTCCCCTTACGGATCTGAAGAAAGAACTCGAGAATAAGGGACAGGAACTCGGCGTGGACGTCCGGACCCAGCATGAGGACGTTTTCAATTATATGCACCGGATCTAGGGGAGCAAGGCCATGGCGCTTCACATCAGTCCCTCCGAAATCATGGAGACGATCCGGATGGTCGACAACGAGAAATTCGACATCCGGACCATCACCCTCGGCATCTCAGCCCTCGATTGCGCCCACGACGACGTCCGGGAAACCGCCCGCCGCCTTTACGAAAAGATCGTCCGCAGAGCCGGACGCCTGGTTTCCACCGGAGAATCCATAGCCGACGAATACGGTATTCCCGTCATCAACAAGCGCATCTCGGTCACCCCCATCTCGCTTGTGGCGGCTTCCTGCAAAACCGACCATTACGTGGAAATCGCCCTGGCGATGGACCGGGCCGCCAAGGAAGTCGGCGTGAACTTCATCGGCGGCTTTTCCGCCCTCGTGCAGAAAGGGATGACCGAAAGCGACCTGAAACTCATCCACTCGATCCCCGAAGCCCTCGCCCACACGGAAAGGGTCTGCAGCTCCGTCAACGCAGGATCCACGAAAGCGGGGATCAACATGGACGCCGTCGGGATCCTGGGCCATGTCATCAAGAAGACGGCCGAACTGACGGCAGACAGGGGAGGGCTTGGCTGCGCCAAGCTCGTGGTGTTCTGCAACGCCCCGGAAGACAACCCCTTCATGGCCGGCGCCTTTCACGGCACCGGCGAGCCGGAGGCGGTCATCAACGTGGGAATCAGCGGGCCGGGAGTGGTCCTCAACGTCGTGAGAAAGCACCCCGCAGCTCCTCTTGGCGAACTCTCCGATCACATCAAGAGGACCACGTTCAAGATCACCCGCATGGGAGAACTGGTTGGCCGGGAAGCCGCCCGACGGCTTGACGTCCAGTTCGGCATCATCGACCTCTCGCTTGCCCCAACTCCCGCNATGGGGGACAGCGTGGCCGAAATCCTGGAGGCCATGGGGCTGGAGCGCTGCGGCACCCACGGCACGACCGCGGCCCTGGCGATGCTCAACGACGCTGTCAAGAAGGGCGGCGCAATGGCGACCTCCTATGTTGGAGGGCTGACCGGTGCTTTCATCCCGGTCAGCGAGGACGCGGGCATGATCCGCGCGGTCGAGGAGGGAACTTTGTGCCTTGACAAGCTGGAGGCGATGACGTGCGTCTGCTCCGTCGGGCTAGACATGATCGCCGTACCGGGCGACACCCCGGCCTCCACCCTGAGCGCCATCATCGCAGACGAGGCTTCGATCGGCATGATCAACAGGAAAACCACGGCGGTCAGGGTCATCCCCGTCCCGGGCAAGGGAGTTGGCGATTCGGTTGAATTCGGCGGCCTGCTGGGACGGGCTCCCGTCATGCCGGTTCACCGGGAAAGCGCAGACGCCTTCGTGGCCCGGGGCGGGAGGATCCCCGCCCCGATCCAGTCCATGACAAACTGAAAGGCGCAAATCAGGGACCACCCCTGTTCTACGCCTTTCTGCAAAACCGCTCTATGAATCTTTTCCGAGATAGGACCGAATCCGAACCTTTACATTTTCCTTGAGATTCCGGTAAAAGAACGTGTAATCGTACGGGTGATAGAACTCCTTGATCTTCATGGCATCCAGCTCGCCAATGTTGAAGGGAGTGGGAATGACGAAGCCCCCGTTCACGGTCTGGCCACCCGTGTAGCGGGNGATGTCCAGGACCCCGTTCTCCGTGAAGAAAACGGCTCCCAGGTTTTGTTCTGCCGGGACAGGTTCGTCCGTGATCGTCATGGTAAGGGGGTTGACCGCTACGGCTTTCTTCCTGACAATGCTGTAACCCGGATTGGGCCCCTGGGTATTGTAGGTGACGATGGCTCCCGTTTCTTTGGGAGTCGCAGCGATCTTCAAGTGGGGAAATCGGGCAAGGTCCTCTTCCGTGACGGACCATCCCACCAGGTACGCCGCAACGAGCTTTTCCCGCAGGGCGGGATCGCCGAAGCGGCGCTCCATTAACCATAAAAGGAGTTCCGAACCCTGGCTGTGCCCCGCCAGGATGAAGGGACGGCCCTTGTTCCACCTGGTCATGTACGCGTTGAAGGCGGCCTCGACATCGGAGTAGGCCACATCAAGAGCTTGCCGATTGGGACTGTCTTCGGCCGTATGCAGAACCGCCAGGTTGGCCTGGCGGTAGTAGGGCGCACACAGGCGGGCGAACGAGGAATAGACGCCCGCCTGGTTTTTCATGACCGCATGAACCTTTGGGTCCTCGGATTCGCCCTTCAAGGACTGGTTCCAATTCTCGTCGCCGTCGTAGGTCGTGGGATGGATGAAGAAGACATCTGCGGGATACGGGCATCCGCTTTCCGGCGGAACAGCCCAACTGGAGGAAAGGCTGTAGTCCGGGGCCTCGGGAGCCGAAGCCGCGTCAAAAGGACGGTCCGGCCCATCGGAAGCGGCCGAAGGCTGGGAAAAGGGCAGGAAAAATGCAGAGAAAAGCAGAACGAGAACAATACGCCAATAACGGAACGGCATGAGCGATACCTCCTTTTTTGACGACGCTATAACTTTACTCCTCATGATTAAATTTGCAATTTCCAAGCCGTTCATCCACTGGCCCGCCCTCTTCCCCGGATGGCCCTCCTGACGTCTCGATGTCTGTCCCGATCCGGTCCGCGACAATCGGAAAGAGACTCGCAAAACCAGCGACACGGGCGGAAGACGAAAAGCGAACAAAGCCCGTTGCGGTTTGAACAGCCGTAAGGGAGATCCGCGGCGGGATCTCCCTTACGGGCAAATTCACCTTTTGCCGGAACCCTATTGCGGCGTTTACGGGCCCGCGTTTCCCGTCAGGCCCTTTGCCCCTGGCCTGAGACCTTCATCAACCGGTCCTTCAAGGCCAACCCATCATGCCAGGCGCTGCCGACGGCAGGTCCCAACGACCAGTAACGGTTGTCGGGCATCGTCAGGCAGAAGGGACGAACCTTCTCGATGTCGGGGATCCCTCCCGACAAGTACCTGTCTTCCGACCAGACTCCCCTGACTTCCCCGATGAAGAGGCGATCCATCGGGAGCGCGACGGTCTGGATCACCCTGCACTCGATGGTCACCGGGCATTCCCTTATCATCGGGGCTTTCGCGAGAGAACCGTAAAAGACCTCGAAAAGGCCCGACTTGTCGAATTCCGCCCCGCTGAACATCCCCACCAGATCGGCCTGCCGGATCAAATCGACGGATGGGATATTGATGCTGTACTCGCCCGTTTCGACGATCGCCTCAGCCGTCGCATGACGGCCGATGGCGACGCTCATGATCGCCGGCTTCACGTTGACCCGGCTTGCCCAGCCTACCGCCATGAAGTTCGGCCTTTCTCCAATGCATGTCCCCACGATAACCATCGGCATAGGCAGAAGGAACGGGTTGCTGCCGATATTGATTTTTCCCATTTCAGCACCTCCCCGGGATTGAAACCCTTTGTTTTAAGGGCTTCCTTCATCATAACCCGTAAAATCGGAAAGGCGGGAGCGGAAATCCCATGGGAATCCGCTCCCGCCTTTCCGTTCCGATATGTTGAAGCCGCACTGTTACTGGGATTTCTTCTTCAATTCCTGAATCACGTCGCCCGTGATGTCCACACCGCCCACAAAAACCTGAGCCTTGCTGATCACCATCGTCAATCCCTTCGCCTTGGCAACGGACCGGATCGCGAGGTCGATGTCCTTGAAAAGGGGCGCCATCAGCTTCTGCTCCTCGGTCGCGGCCTCATTGCGCTTGGTCTTGTAGATCTCTTCCTTTTTCTTGTTGTCCTTTTCCTTTTCGATGGCGCTCTTGGCTTCGGCCTGCTTTTTTTGGACGATCGCCTGAACCTGCTTGCTGACCTGAGCCATCTTCGGGTGCTGGGAAAGAACCTTCTGTGGATCGACGACCCCCACCTTCTCCTCGGCCAAAGCGACACCCGCGCACATTGCCAGGACAAAAGCGACCAGGACTGTCCTCATAACCATCTTCCTGCAAGAAAACATCAAACACCCTCCTTTTCGGCATTCCCGGGCTGCGGGTAACAGTCTACCCTCGACACCCTGAAAAGTCCAAGTAGAATTACTCAATCTCGCTTCACGCCTATCGGTCAGCCGCTTTTTGCAGCCTGCGGATCGCCTTCTCCAGAGCCCGGTTGAACTCCTTCTCCCTGTTCATCATGAGAAAATGATCCGCTTTCTCCAAAACAATGGCATCGTAGGAAAGCATGTGCCGACGGTTTGCCGCGATGTCGATCGGCCAAAGGCCGCCATTCACGCTGATGACCGGGATGCGCAGCGGCTCGAAAATCCTCGCGGCTTCCCCCGAGACGAACTGCGACAGCATCTCCCTCATCGCGCTCACGGCCACAGGAGGCGGGGCGGAGGACATATCGGCGAGGATCCATTCATGCAGCTCGGGATCGGAGTCGGTGGACATCATCTCTCCCACGAACCCTCTGCAGGCTTCCACGAAATTCTTCTCGAAAGGAGCGACCATCGCTTCGAGTTCCTCCCCCGTCATCGGGTATTCGACATTCTCGAGCGTGTCGACGCCGATCAGTCCGATCACCCGGTCCGGCATGAGGCGGGCTGCCTCCGCGATCACGGAGCCCCCCATCGAATGGCCGATCAAAATCACCCTGCGGCTGCCCACCGCATCCGTCACAGCCTTCACATCCTCACCGAAGGAGGCCATGGTGTACTTTTCCCGCCCCACGCCGGAATGGCCGTGTCCGGCCAGATCGAGCGTGACGACACGGAATCTTTTCGAAAAATGGGAAACCTGCTCCCGCCAATAACGGGCGTCGCAACTCCAGCCGTGCACGAACACGAGAGTCGGCTCTCCTCTACCCAGGGCTTCGTAGGAGATGGGGGTTCCATCCCTGGAGATCGCGATCCGGGGCCAGTCCGCCTGCGCACTTGTCGCATTCGGGGCGAAAAAGAGGATCAAAAAGAGTCCACAAGCCAGAATCAGGAAGCCCCGGCGTGATGCCGTCCTTTCTCGTCTGATCATCTTTCACCCCTCCGTTGCGTTTCGGCCCGAATGTCGTGCAAAGCTCATCATACACCGTCGGCAGAATGGCTTAAGATGGCGATCGGGGAGATCTCCCGATAACCAAGACACGCGGAGGGATCAGCCTGAAATTCATCCTGGGCGGCCTCGTTTTTTTTCTTTCTGGTCACGATGCTCTGGCGTTCGGTTTCGCGCCGTCAATCGCTCCCCTGTCCTGTTTGGCTCCGGTGGATGGTCCAACTTGACAACCCATTCACGAAGACCAACCGAGCGGCGGTTATCATCGGGCAACTGGGGTTGCGACCCGGAATGACGATCCTCGATGCCGGATGCGGACCGGGAAGATTAACCGTTCCTCTTGCAATGGAACTCGGCCTGGTCGGACGAGTCGTCGCCATGGATATCCAGAAAGGGATGCTCGAGAGGGTCGAGAAAAAAGCCGATGCCCATCGACTCGGGAATATCCGCTATTTGACTGGAGGAATCGGCGAAGGGAAACTGGGGCACGACCAATTCGACCGTGCACTGCTGGTCGCCGTCCTTGGAGAAATACCGGACCGGGAAGCTGCGCTGGAGGAGCTTTTCCTTGCATTGAAACCGGGAGGGATCCTCTCCGTCACCGAGATTATCTTCGATCCCCATTTCCAGGGATGCCAAACGGTCCTGCGGCTTTCCCGCAAGGCGGGATTTCGGGAAACGGCTTCTTTCGGACACCGGTTCGCCTACACGCTCCACCTGGAAAAACCGTCCCGCCGCGAGCTTCCGAATAACTGAATTTCGGCTTTTTCCGCCGGATCATCGGTAGATTCGTCCGTTGTGGCGGACCCAGCCCTCCATGTGGACCCCGGAGGGATCCCGATGAGTCCAGTGGATGACTCCGCCTTGTGGATTCCATTCGTACTCTCCGCAGAATTCCACCGGATCTCCCTTCCTGAGCCCTTCGACCCTCGGAGCCTGGTCGATGTTGTGGGCGACGAGCACCGTCTGCCCCGTCGCCAGGGAAACGATAAACCGCTGGTGGCGGCTCCCGTCGCGGTCATCGGGAAGCACCTTTCGGACGACTCCGGATCCCTGGACCTGGACCGAACTTTTACGCTCCGAGAAGAGACGCGCCAGGATTTCGTCTCCCGAGGAAACCGATTTCGAAAGGGGAGCGTCACCCCGGTCGGGAAAGAGACCGCCCCCGAGCATGCCGAAAGCTGCCGCAAGCAGCAAGGCGAAGACGATAAACAACCTCTTTGCCATCCCGACTTCCCACCTCCCGAAAGAATCGCTTTCCGGCGTTTCGTTCCCTCTTTCGCCCGTAGCGGATGCCCGGGAAAAGCCGGGTGTCCGGTTCGAAAAAGGGGAACTCCCGACCGAAGAAACGGGAGTTCCCCTTTTTTTCTGCTCCGTGTGGTTCTTCCTAATTCGCGGCCGTCTTCTTCAGTTCGGCGACGACGTCATTTGTGATATCCACTCCGCCCATCAGGGCCTGGGCCACATCGAGGACGATCGTCAGTCCCTTTGCCTTTGCCACACTGCGGATCGCCGCGTCCATATCCTTCAGGAGAGGAGCCATGAGCTTCTGTTCTTCGGCGGCCGCCTCGTTCTGCTTCGTTTGGTAGATTTGGGCCTTCTTGTTGTTGTCCTTTTCCTTCTCGATCGCAGCCTTGGCTTCTTCCTGCTTCTTCTGGAGGATCGCCTGGATCTGCTTCTTGACCTGCGGCATCTTGGGGTGCTGGGAAAGCACCGTCTGAGGTTCGATGACGCCGACCTTCTCTCCCGCCAAAGCCGCACCGACGGCCATTGTAAGAATAAAGGCCGAAAGAACCGATAAAAGAACGATTTTCCTGCAGGAAATCATCCGAGACCCTCCTTTGGTCGTTTCAAGCTGCGAGCTCAAATTCTACCTTCGCCGGCTTCGAAAGTCCAGGCAGAATTACTGAATCTCGACGAAAGGCGGCACGATTGCCCGAGTTCCCCGTTCCCTCTTCCGGCAGGAACCGCAGAGGATCCGAGCAGCGAAGCGGCAGGCGGACCCGAGAGGCGGAACCTGGGAACACAAGCCGGCATCACCGCCAATCGGCGGGTTTTATCCGCAGTGCAAACAGCTCCACCAGGACCACCACGGCTGCAAAGGCAAAAACACCTCCGTAGCCGAGGATTGCGCCCAGCTTCGTCAATACGGGAGGCACGAGGAAGAACCCAAGGCCCCAAAGAAGATAGAAAACCCCCGAGATGGCCCCCTTCAATGAAACCGGAACGGCCTCATTGAGCAGGACCATCGCGGAAATGCAAAACATGCCCAGGCCGAAGCTGGCGAGGAACAGTGAAAGATAGACAACCTTTCCGTTAAGCCACATGAACGGGGCAATTCCCCCTGCCACCAGCAACAGTCCGGCGGCCATCGTGACGTTGGGGCCCCGCTGGTCCGAGATTCTCCCCGCGATCACCTGGGCCAGGCTTATCGCGATGTAGAACAGGCTGAAGAAAACCGCAACCCCGCTTTGGCTGAAATTCTTCTGGCTCAGCAAAACTCCCGGGATCACCGTCAGGAACGCTCCGTAGCTGCCGCCGTAAAGGGCAATCCCGGAATAGACGGCCGGACGGCGTATTTCCCTTATCGCCCGAAGGATCTCCCCGTACCCGGTGTCCCCTGGCATGGTGCCGCCGATCGCCGAATCCTTGACGAAGAGCACCACCAAAATGGCTCCAGCCAAACCCGAAGCGGCATACAACAGAAAGGCTTCGTTCCCGCTCCATCTGGAAGTCGCCCAAACGCTCAGGAGACTTCCCACCGTCAGCCCCAAATGGATAGAAGCGTTATATTTACCGATTTCCTCCCCTTTCGTGTTCACGAACAGCAGAGAGAGCAGAGCCGGAGCCAGGGCCCATGCAGGCACCTCGCTGACTCCCTGCAAGGCTCTGCCGGCGAGAAGGCCCCAGACCTGGTTTGCCTTGAAGTACACCAATCCCGTCAAGCAGGCAAGAAAATACCCGGCGACGAGAAACTTCTTGTAACCGTAACGGTCTCCAAGCTGCCCGGCCGGCAGTTGAAAGAGGACGAACGGAACCGCAAATGCCGAGGCGATAAAGCCGACGCCTCCCATCGAACCGGAAAGCTGGATCACCCGGTGCGGCAGGAGCGCCACAATCAGCCCGACTCCCACCATCTGTATGAACGCGGCACCGCAAAGTGCCCATGACGAGGTTCTGTTTCCCATGATCCCCCACCCTTCTTCCACGCATACGCCCCTGAAGCTTCCGGAAAGCGCGGAAGCAACAGTCATCATCATCGCTGAACTGTCTGCAACGGGGATTCAGAAAACGGACGGGACGGGATGAAACAGCCCGTCGGCTAAAAACGAGCCGGGGGTGGCGGGCACTGGCAGAAGAAGTGCATCTGGCGATCTCCTGTGTTTGACATCACTTTCATGACATTTTACCTCAGGGGGCTTGCTTTTCCCAAACCGGCGTCCAAGCCATCGAACGGAGTATATTAGGAAAAGAGACGGACGAATAGGAACGGAGGCGAAACGCGATGCTGTTCATGATCATCGAGAAATTCAAGCAGGGAAAAGCTCCCGATGTTTATCGCCGTTTCCGGGAGAAGGGGCGCATGGCTCCGGAAGGGCTGCTCTACCATTCGAGCTGGGTGGATCTGGAATTCCAACGCTGCTTCCAGGTCATGGAAGCGGAAAGCGAGGAGAAGGTTCATGCGTGGACGGCGAAGTGGGAAGACCTTGTCGATTTCGAGATCATCCCGGTCCGTACTTCCGCCGAAGCATCGGCAGCGATCGCTCCTCAGCTCGGTTGAAGGTCCATCGGAACAACCGCGTGCTCCCTACCCGCCGATAAGTTTTTGACCGCTTTTCAGGTAGTGATTCAGCATCTTCTCCTCGGTTTGGCACATTTTTTCGAAAGAAGCGACCTCAAGGCCCCTGAGGTACCGGTTCCCCCGCTCGTTGAGGGCGGTGACCACCTGTGTCCACTCCGATTCCGTCCTGCCGGGTCCCGCGGGCTTCAGGGCAATGGAGTATCGAATGGCCCGGATCTCGTTCCACCGCACGAATTCGATTCGACCCGGTCTTTCGTGGCGACTGATCACCCATGTATCCTCCAGGCCGGTTTCACGGTTGAACGTCCTGAAAATGCCGTCCAGTTCGGCATATCCGGATTCCGAATAAAGCATGTCGCATTTCCAGGACTCGATCCACTCGGCTTCCATTGTCGGGCACAACAGGGGAAAAACCGTTTCCGGTTCTGCCTCGATCTGCATCGTATAGCTAAAAATCCTGCGTTCCGCTTTCACGGCGTCCACTCCCATATCCCGATTTAGCCTCTGTCTTTCAAAGCCGGTTCAAAAGAGAACCAAGACTCGCCATTCCAAAGCAGCAGATGATGAAACCGGAAAAGCGGTTCACCCACCTGAGTTGCCTGTGGTCGAACCTCGTGCGAAACAGGTTGACCGTCCCGCTCAACACGAGCCACCAAAGCGCAGAACCCGACACGACACCCAGCACCATCAATCCGGCCAGGGCCGGATTTCCACGGGTTGACCCGATCCCCAGTCCCGCAAAAACCGCCCCGAATGAAAGAATCGTCATCGGGTTCGTGACCGTCAGGAAGAAAACCGAGATGTAGTCGCTCAAGAGCCCCCTGCGCCCCTCCCCGGTTTTCATGGCGGCGGGGACAGCCTTGAACGTAACACGGCCGAGATAAAGCAGGAAAAGCCCGCCAACCAGCCTGATCAGGGACTGCCGCTCCAGCAGGAGATTCGAAATCACAGTCACACCGAAGGCCGCCAGGCACCCGTAGATCCCATCGGCGGTAGCCGCCCCCAACCCGGAAAGGAATCCATTCAGCATTCCGCTTTCCAGGGTGCGCCGGATGCAAAGGACACCGATGGGACCGACCGGCGCCGCAATTGAAAAGCCGAGAAAAATCCCTTTTACGAAAAAAACCAGTTCGGGAGGCATTCCGCCTTCATTCCATCCTTACCGGCAAAACCGGCGTTTCCTTGACGGTCGACAGGATCACGGTGGTCCGTGTCCTGATGCCATCCAGTTTCTTGATTCTTTCGCTGATGACCTGCTCAAGCGCGCGCGTGTCCGCGCAGCGGATCTTCAGGATGAAGTCTTCGGAACCTGCCACGTGGTGACATTCAAGGACCTCCGGCATGCTCTGGATCAACTCCAGGAACGCCCCCCTCGCATCCGTTCTTTCCAGCGTGACGGAAACCAGGGCGCCGAGGCCGCACCCCACTTCTTCGGGATTGACCCTTGCGGCGTAACCCCTGATGACGCCCGATTCTTCCAGTTTCCTCACTCGATCAGCCGCCGCGGGTGCCGTTAGACCGATCAGGCCTCCCAATTCCGCCCAGGAGGACCTGCCCTTCTCCATCAGACGAATCAATAGCTTTGTATCGTTACTATTCATTCTTATTTTCTCCTGTTTCGAAAAATATATCTTATTATAATTACGATTCGTTAGTCGTCAAGGCGCCATCAGCGTAACAAAAGGTTCTTCGCTATTTGGTGTGGGTAACGGCATAGGACTTTGATAACTGGAATTCAAAACGACCGCCCACGATGTAAAAAACCAGGATGCCGTATTTGAGGCTTCGATATCCGCGCGCTTTTGTCCTTGCCGCCTGGAACAAGCTGTTCAGTCCCTCCAGCAGGCCGTTGGAGATTCGGTTAGAAAAACACCGGAGAATAGCGACTTCTGCTCCCGGAACCCCTCCTTCAGGGCATGGGCCCCCGAAAGGTCGCAGGAAAAGTGCCGCACCGAACTCGGGTTCCCGTTGTGGCTTCTCAGGAACTCCAGGAACCCCTTCAAGGTGTCTTTCTGTCAGGTGGGAGCGACGAAGAAAACCACCCGCTTCGAGTCCAGGTCCATGAAAACCGTCAGGTACCGGTGGCGCCGTTTCCAACTCGCCTCGTCGATGCCCACGGAGGTCAAGCCGGACAGGTTCTGTCCCTCCACGGACCTCTCGATGTGATGCCGGACGATCCTCCAGATCCGGGTGTCCCATTCGTCCAGGATCAAAGCTGCTTCCCATACCGGCATGAACTTGACCAAAGACATGGCGAGACTCTCGAAGAGGAGGGTGAAGCCGCTTCCTTCCCGGCTCCAGGGAACCTTCACCTGCCTCATCCCATGATCGGGGCACTTGACCCACGGGGCTCGGGCGTGGACGTAGGCCTTGTACCGGAAGAGATTCATGTGCCGCCAGGTCAATTCCGCCGTGTCGTGGACGGGGCAGCTTCCTTTCCCGCACTCGGNGCAGGGCCACCGGCTACCCGGGAAGAAGTCGACGTACAGGTTCACTTGTCTGGCTTCAGGATCGGCTTCGATGCGTGTCAAAATCCAGGGATCCTTCAGGTCTGGCAGGGCTTCCATGAAGGGCCTGATTTCGTCCACGGGATGGTCTCCCCTCTCGGGAAAGTGAACGACAAGCCCAGATTACCAGCTTTCAGCAACAAGAACAGAGACTAGTTACCGACACCAAATAGCGAAGAACCAACATTCAGCCGGCATGTAGAACGCATCCGTCGGGCAAACGTCGGCTCTCCTTAAGGCCCCGCAGTCGACGCATTCGTCGCGTTCGATGGACACCTTGCCGTTCGTCTCGACAATACAGCCCACGGGGCAAAAAGAAATGCAGCTTCCGCAGCCGATACATTTCTCTTCGCTGATTCTCAAACAGCCTTCTCCCTGGTTCCGTTTTTAGAAAAGGTTGGACACGATGTCGATATTGGCGAGAATCGACTCTTTGCGGATCTTTTCAGCCTGCTCCGCATCCCGTTTCCTGATCGAATCCTGCANTCTGCCCGTCGAGAGCATGACTTCCGCCCGGCAGCGAACGGTCTGCCTGCCGAAAATCTCCAGCATGTCGATCAGTCGCTGGTTTCTGCATGCCGCGATCATCGTTTCGTGGAAACGCTGGTTGTAGTCCGCGTAATTCCAGGAATCGCCCTTATCCGCGAAGAAGAGCATCTGCCCGTTGATTTCCGAAAGGCGGTCCGCCAGAGTCCCGTCATCGTTCTTGACGGCAAGGAAAATCGCGAGGCTCTCCAGGTTCGCCCGGATCGTGTAGGCGTCGATTGCGTCCGTCTTGCTGAGCTCGCTGACAAAAACGCCCTTCCTCGCCCTGTTGACCAGGAATCCGCGGTTTTCCAGGATACGAAATGCTTCCCTAAGAGGGGATCCGCTGACCTTCAACTGGTCGCACATCGCCTGCTCGATCAATCGCTCTCCGGGCTTGAGTTCCCTCTTCAAAACCCTCGCTTCGATGTTTTCAACGATGTTCTCGACGAGGCTTTTATGCTGGATACCCTCCGAGTCGGACAGAATCCCCATGCGAAACATCTTCTTTGGTTTTGTCCTATTGTCGATTACATACAAACCAGCTCCGCCGTCAAGGCCCCCCTATAAACCGGCCCCATCCCGGCACAGGCTGATGAAGGCCGTCATGGCCGGTGAAAGGTATTTGTTCCTGTGATGGATGACGCAAAAGCTCCTCCTCATGTCGAGTCCCTCAACCGGGAGGTTCGAAAGGACCCCGGTCTTCAACTCCTCTTCGACCAGCCGCGCGGAAATGACCGCGACACCCATCCCTGCAACCGCAGCGCTTTTCAGGCCGTCCGAACTGTTGCATTCCCAGGCCGCCTGCCACTTGATTTCATTCAGGGACATCAGGTTCTCAAACAACTCCCTTGTACCGCTCCCCGGTTCACGGACAAGGTAACGCAGGCTCTCGAGATCCGCGAGGGAGATCTTCCCGGCGCCATAAAACGGGTGTCCTTTACCGCAGACCAGCATCAGCCGGTCCTCCATAAAACTCCGGCTGACGATATCCGCCGTATGGATCGCCCCTTCGACAAGGGCAAAATCAATCGCGTTTCTCGTGATCAGCGCCTCGATATCCTGAGTGTTCCTGATCGTCACCTTGACCTGTATGAGCGGATACTCCCGGGCAAACCGTCCGATCAGCCCGGGCAGCAGGCAGGTTCCGATCGTGAGGCTTGCACCCATGTTGATCGTCCCAGTTTTTTCCGGATTCCTCACCGCTTGCTCCATCTCGTTCGCCAGAGCGGTGATATGCCTTGCATAGCTCAACAATCGGCTCCCTTTTTCAGTGATGAAGAGACGTTTTGCAAGGCGGTCGAATAGTTTGATCCCGTAATAGTCCTCCAGCTCCGACACGGCCTGGCTGACCGTCGGCTGGGAAATGAACATCGCCCTGGCGGCTGCGGTCATGCTTCCCAAATCCGCGACCATGATGAAGATCCTTAAATGCCTTAGGGTCACCCGCTCTCCCTCCCCTCGCCATGTATAGCCCAATGCCTATACTTATTATAGATTTATAGTATTTTACAAAAACACACAACCCTCTTAGGATTGGAGCAATCTTTAATCCAAGGAGTCAAAACCCGATGAAAACATTCGGAAAAGTTCTGCCAGGAGCGTTTCTCTGCCTTGCAACGGCTGTCCCGGCCTGGTTTCTGGGAAAGGTGTTCCCCATCGCGGGCGGTCCGGTTTTCGGCATCCTGGCCGGTATGATCCTGGTCATGGCGTTCCCGGGGATACAAGGGAAGGATCAGCTTTTCTGCAGCGGGGTGAAGTTCACCTCCAAAGCCCTTCTTCAGTACTCCATCATCCTGCTCGGTTTCGGCATGAACCTCTTCCAGGTGCTCGAGGTCGGGCGTCAATCCCTGAGCGTCATCGTCTTTACTCTGTCGGCTTCCTTCCTGACGGCCTACATTGCCGGGAGAGCCATGCAACTTGACGGGAAGATGACCGTCCTGATCGGGGTCGGCACCTCCATCTGCGGCGGTTCGGCCATCGCCGCAACCGCTCCCGTCATCGCCGCACGGGATGAGGATGTCGCGCATTCGATTTCCACGATCTTTCTCTTCAACATCATCGCCGTTTTCATCTTTCCTGCTTTGGGAAGCCTTATGGGATTGAGCGACACGGGCTTCGGAATGTGGGCCGGAACCGCGATCAACGACACCTCCTCCGTCGTGGCTTCCGCCACCGCCTGGAGCGAGGCGGCCGGGAACGACACCGCACTTGGTTTCGCGACGATCGTCAAGCTGACCCGCACCCTGATGATCGTCCCCATCACCCTGTTTTTGGCGGTTTACCATGCAGCGAAGGCACAGAGGGCCAGGCAAAGCGACAGCGGGGGGCAATTCAGCTTTGTCCGAGTGTTTCCATGGTTCGTCATCGGCTTCGCCGCCGCGGCCGTCATCAATACGTTCTGGGGGGTTCCGGCGATATCCGGCGCGCTCGTCACGACCGGGAAATTCATGATCGTCATGGCGATGGTCGCGATCGGTCTGAACACGAACCTCGGCCGGCTGGTACGGAACGGATTCAAACCCATCTTCACCGGCCTGTGCTGCTGGGCGGCTGTGGCAACCGTTTCCCTGCTGGTCCAGAAACTGTCCGGAAGCTGGTAGGACAACCGGCCAAAGCGATCCCACGATTTTCCGCCGGCTAAGGGAAAAAGTCCCCTTGGACACGCATCGGTCAGGCGGACCAATACGGCTTCACGGAAATCGGTTTATCCCGTTCATCCCCCTCGCTGCCCCTGGGATCCCTCCGTGTCTTTTCCGCAGCCTTGCACAAAACATCCGATCATTGCCCGGACATATAGTGGGTCCCCAGGCTTGTTTCCCTCTTCAGCGCCGCCTCCGCAACCGTTCTTGCCGTCATGAAAAGCCCCTCCATCTCAAGGGCCTGCAATCGACCGACGGACGAGTCCACCCGAATCCGACGGGCCCTGAAATCCGAGAGATACGCGAGAAAACGCTCCATTTTCCTGTTTTCCCGAATCGGGCCCAAAGCGGCCCAGGCTTCTTCCTGAAGCTCGCGGCGGAGCTTCTCGGGATTTTCTCCCTCTTCGGAAATCGCAAGAAAATCGCGGGCGGAACCGGCAACAAGGGTCTCGAAACCACTCCTGCCCTCTTCTGCCGCTGCATGCCCCGCCCTCAGGCCGAAGGTGACGACGCTGCTCAGCGCATTTCCTCCGACCCGGTTGGCCCCGTCCACGCCTCCCGCAGCTTCGCCGCAGGCATAAAGACCGCCGACGGAAGTGCGCCCGCAGCCGTCGATCACCACGCCGCCGCAAAAATAGTGTTCAAGGGGAGCCACCCGAAGGGGGCGCCTGACACCCTTGAAGAGCCTTGAATCCAGGGTCAGGCAATATTCCAGGTAAGGGTCCGCCCACTGGTCCTCGGTCAGGTCTTCCAGATGGGCATAAACTCCCCCTTCCAGGTCCTTTTCCGCCATAATCCGGGCGCACAGATCGCGGGCATAAAGGTTCCCTTCACGACCGTTCCTGAATCCCCACTCCTTCAGCGCTTTCTTGAGAAACTCATCACCCTTCGAGTCGGTGATCCGAAGGTAATCGACCAAACCCACGTCGGCCAGCCATCTCGGGAACCCGGGCTCGGCCCAGCCAACCGGGTAGAATTGCACAAATTCCATGTCCCTGAGGTTCGCCCCCGCGTTCAAGGCCAGGGCATAACCGTCGCCCGTGATCCGGCTCGGGTTGTCGGTGCGGCTGAAAAGCCGACCGCCTCCGCCGGTCGCCAGGATGACGGAACCTGCACCGAGACATTCCTGCCTGCCCGTGCGCCAGTCCTGCACTTCGACTCCCACTACGCGGTCGCCAAGAAGCCTGAGGGATGTCGCAACCGTCCAGTCCTCAAACCGGACCCCTGCCTTTTCGGCGATCGAGACCAATTCGGCGACAAAGCCGGCCCCACCCATGATTTCATTGCGGGCTGTGAAACGAACCGTCGCCATTCCCCTCTTGAATTCGATCCCGACACCCCATCCGGCAAGAGTCTTCAGTGCCGTTTCGGTCTCCTCAGACAAAATCTTCACGAGAGAGGGGTCGTTCACGAACTGACCCGTTTTCAATGTCCGTTCGTAATGTTCTTCCGACGAAACTCCGCCACAGGCCAGAGAAAACACTCCGGCGGAATAGGCGGTACAGGTTCCCAACCCCCGGCTCGTTTTCGAAATCACCGCCACTTCAGCCCCTGACATCCTCGCCGCGATGGCCGCGACAAGGCCCGCGCCTCCCGTCCCGATAACAACGACCCGTTTTGCCATACCTTCTCCTCCCTCCTTCCCTGCATTTCATTATCCTCCGTGTTCAAAAGACGGAAAAAGGGAAACCTCGATAAAGGCTCCCCTTTTTACGCTTCCGCTCTCGATGCCGCAACTTCTATTCGCCGGATTGACCCGTCATTCGACCTCGACCATCCACCCCTGAGGGGCTTCGATGTCTCCGAACTGGATCCCCGTGAGGGTCTCGTAAAGCTTTTTCGTCACGGGGCCAACTTCCGTTTCACTGTGGAACACGTGCAGTTTCCCCTTGTATTCGATCCCTCCGATGGGAGTGATGACCGCGGCGGTTCCACAGGCGCCCGCCTCGGCGAACTCATCCAGCCGGTCGATGAAAACGTCCCGTTCCTCGGTTTCCATTCCCAGAGTTTCCTTCGCCAGCTGTAGAAGGGAAATTTTGGTGACGCTCGGGAGGATCGAGGGAGATTTCGGCGTGACGAACTTCCCGTCCTTCGTGATCCCGAAGAAATTTGCCGCTCCGACTTCTTCTATCTTCGTGTGGGTCGCGGGATCGAGATAGATGCAGTCCGCAAAGCCCCTCTGAACCGCCAGAGTGTGCGGCATCAGGCTTCCGGCATAGTTTCCCCCGACCTTCGCGGCTCCGGTCCCGAAGGGAGCCGCCCTGTCGTAATCCGAAACGGTGAAGTTGACCGGGCTCAGTCCGCCTTTGAAGTAGGCTCCCACGGGCAGGCAGAACACGCTGAAGATGTATTCGGGTGCGGGAGCAACACCGACGGTGTCGCCCGTTCCGAACAGGAACGGCCTCAGGTAGAGGGTGGCCCCGGTCCCATAGGGCGGCACGTAGACTTCATTTGCCTTGACCACCTGAACGCAGGCGTCGATGAATTTTTCCAGCGCCACTTCCGGCATCAGAATTCTTCGGCAGCTATCCTGCATCCGCTTCGCATTCATGTCCGGCCTGAACAACTGGATTTTCCCCGCCTTCGTGCGGTAGGCCTTGAGTCCCTCGAAACAGGATTGCCCGTAATGAAGCACGGTCGAAGCCTCGCTGATGCAGAGTTTGTTGTCCTCCACCAGGCGTCCGTCGTCCCATTGCCCGTCCTTCCACACGGAAACGTAGCGCAGGTCCGTCTTCATGTACTTGAAACCCAGGCTGGCCCAATCGATGTGCAGTTCCTTGCCCATCTCGTCCCCTCCTTGCAGTCGTAAGGCTTTCTTCCAATGTAACCCAAGGTCATCTTACAACATGCCGGGCTCGGATCGACAGCCTTCTGCCTTATACTTTCCCCGGGGGGATCGAGAATGGATTTCCTGGAATTGGCCAAGAGTCGATGCACGACACGGGGTTTTACGGACGAGCGGATCGGCAAGGCGGATCTCGAACGGATCCTGGCTGCCGGGCGCGTGGCGCCCACGGCCTGCAACAGGCAACCGCAGCGTATCATCGTCGTGCAGAACCCGGAAAACCTCCTCCGTGTCCAAAAAGCCTACCGGACCTTTGGATCCCGATGCGTCCTCATTCTTTGCCAGGACAAAACGGATCCCCTGGTCCGCCCCTTCGACGGAAAATGTTCGGGGGATCTGGATATCGGCATCGTCTGCGACCACATGATGCTGGCCGCGAGGGAATTGAATATCGGAAGCGTCATGGTGGGCCTGTTCGATCCGAAAATCATCCGGGACGAATTCAACATCCCCGAAACCATCGAGCCGACCGCCCTGCTCCTCCTGGGTTACCCCGCGGACGGCTTCCTGAGCCCGGATCGGCACAAGACCGAACGAAAACCGCTGGAGGAAACCGTCCTGTACGAGAGTTACGGTCACCCGGGGACTAGCCCGGGCCTGCATGGGATGGCGCAGCGGTAAAATTGTAGAGCGCCAACTGCGCGCAACAAGGGCAAAAGGCTAGACCAAGCGAAGGGGAGGGATGGGAATGAAAAAAGCCTATGTCGTGGGAACCTGCGACACGAAGTTCAAGGAGCTTGCCTTTGTGAAGGATCTGATCGAAAAGGCGGGGGTCCAGGCCGTGCTCGTGGACGTGGGCATCTTCGGTCACGAGCACCCCGTGGACGTCTCCCGCGAGACGGTCGCGAAGCACCACCCCGCCGCTCCCGATTTTCTCGCCCGGGTGAAGGATCGGGGGATCGCCGTTTCCTCGATGTCGGAGGCCCTGGCCGAGTTCCTTCCCTCCCGGGAA
Source organism: Synergistales bacterium (assembly GCA_015657435.1). Taxonomy (GTDB): domain Bacteria; phylum Synergistota; class Synergistia; order Synergistales; family 79-D21; genus 79-D21. The sequence goes on from JADLKH010000002.1 coordinate 198,252, forward strand.
GACCTGGGCGGAGTGATCGGGCTTGGCGGCTCCGGAGGAACCGCCCTGGTCTCTACCGCGATGAGGCGTCTGCCCATCGGCGTACCCAAGATCATGGTCTCGACCGTTGCCTCGGGCAACGTCGCCCCCTACGTCGGCCCGAACGATATCGCGATGATGTACTCCGTGACCGACATCGCGGGCCTGAACCGCATTTCGGCGAGAGTCCTGGGAAACGCCGCCCATGCCCTTGCAGGGATGATCAAGAATCCTCTGCCCGAAGTCGAGGAGAACCGCCCGGTTGTCGGAATGACCATGTTCGGCGTCACGACCCCCTGCGTCACCCAGGTGCGGGCCTTGCTCGAAAAGGATTTCGACTGCCTGGTCTTCCACGCGACAGGAACCGGCGGACAGTCGATGGAAAAGCTGATCGACTCGGGCATGATGAAACGGGTCCTAGACATCACTCTGACGGAAGTCTGCGACCTGCACATGGGAGGGGTCATGAGCGCCGGCGAGGATCGACTCGGAGCGATCAGCCGAACCGGGATCCCCTACGTCGGGTCCCTGGGAGCCCTCGACATGGTGAATTTCGGAGCGATGGAAACAGTTCCGGAGAAATACCGCTCCAGGAACCTTTACGTCCACAATGCCCAGGTCACCCTCATGAGGACGACGCCGGAGGAGAACACGGTCATGGGCCGGTGGATCGGTGAAAAACTGAACCTTTGCGGGGGAGAGGTCCGTTTCGTGATCCCCGAAAAAGGTGTTTCCATGATCGACGCACCTGGACAGCCCTTTCACGATCCCGAAGCGGACAGGTGCCTTTTCGAGGCGATCGAGAAGACGGTCCGCCAGAACGAGCGAAGAAAGGTCGTTCGCCTGCCTTACCACATCAACGATCCGGAATTTGCCGCGGCTCTCGTTGAATTCTTCCTGGAAGTCGGCCGCTAGGGGACGAGTCCCCCAAAGGAGGCGCAACGAATGAAACGATTGACCCGACAGGAAATCCTGCAGAGACTGGGAGAAAAGATCGCGGCCCGCAAGCCGATCATCGGCGGCGGTGCAGGAACAGGCATCTCGGCCAAATGCGAGGAAGCCGGCGGCATCGACCTGATCGTCATCTACAACTCCGGCCGTTACCGCATGGCGGGGCGCGGATCCCTCGCAGGTCTCCTTGCCTATGGGAACGCGAACGAAATCGTCAGGGAAATGGCCCTGGAAGTGATCCCGGTCGTCAAGAACACCCCCGTCCTGGCCGGGATCAACGGGACCGATCCCTTCACCATCTGGGATCGTTTTCTCGACGACCTGCAGTCGCTGGGGTTTGCCGGCGTCCAGAATTTCCCCACCGTCGGCTTGATCGACGGGGTTTTCAGGCAGAACCTGGAAGAGACGGGCATGGGGTACGACCTGGAGGTCGAAGCCGTTCGGCTGGCCCGTAAAAAGGACCTTCTGACAACCCCCTACGTGTTCAGTTCCGATGATGCGACAGCCATGACCCGGGCCGGTGCGGACATCATCGTCTGCCATATGGGCCTGACAACAAAAGGGGCCATCGGGGCGAAAACTTCGAAAACGCTTGAAGAATGCGTCTCCGTCATCAACGGGTGGACCGCTGCAGCCCGGTCCGTCCGTGAGGACGTGATTGTCCTTTGCCACGGAGGACCGATCGCCATGCCGGAGGATGCGGAATTCATCCTGAAAAGGTGCGAAGGCCTTCAGGGTTTCTACGGAGCGAGCAGCATGGAACGCCTGCCGACCGAGAAGGCCATTCGGGCGCAGGTCGAGGAGTTCGGCAAGATTTCCTTTTAGTGAACGGAAACGGGCGCTTCCGAAGGAAGGAGGGACTTTCATGCGAAGGTCCCTCCTCTGTTCTTTTTTCGCCCGCTGACGAGCGGTTCGACCCGTTAAACGGAACCGCCCCGTATCGGCGTGAAGGAAACAAAGTCATCGAATCCGGGGGAACAAGCAGGCTCTCGGCGGTGAAAGGTCGCATGGGTCATACGAAAAGGGAACCCCCGTAAAGAGGATTCCCCTGTTCCGCGTTTTTAGGTTTTGTGCTGATACCCGACCGGTCGCTAGAAACAATCGATTTCCCCGTGAACCTTCGCGAGAGCGTCCGGAACGAGCTCACAGGCCATCACATCCTCAACGGGGATCTCATGGTTGTACGTGATTCCGAAATCCGCTAGCTCCGGGATAGACCAGGTCATGGATCTCTTCAAAGTCTTCCTGTGTTTCCCTGCGAATCATCACCGGTAATCCCTCCCCTGCTTTTTGCCGCGGGGCACGGGATTTTCCCTGCACATTTTCGCCTTCGCCAATTTCCGCGCATTTTTGATCCCGCCCACTTCCGCAAACATGGCCGTGATCTTTTCAGTCTCGATCTGTCTTGAATTCAACCCCTCATACTTCTTTTCCTTTTTCAGCTTTAAATAATTGGCAAGCCGTTCCGGGGACAGAAACCCATCGTGTACGGCTTTTTGCACGGCACAGTTGGGTTCGCGGGTATGCGTGCAATCGCGGAACCTGCATCCCGCAGACAGTTCGTCGATGTCGGCAAAGGCTCTTGCAAGGTCGGCGCTTTCAATCCCGATCTCTCTCATTCCAGGGGTGTCGATCACGATACCGCCACCGGGAAGGGCGATCAGTTCCCGGCTGGTCGTCGTGTGCCGGCCTCGGTCGTCGCTTCCGATTTCCCGGACCTTGAGCGCATCACGCCCGATAAGCCGATTGATCAGGGTCGATTTGCCGACACCGGATGAGCCGATGAAGGCGATCGTCCTGCCGTGGGCCAGATAGTTCAGGACGGGTTTGTATCCATCCTCAGCCAGGCTCGAAGTGACAAGCACATCCACCCCGCAGGCGATCTTCTCGATTTCCGGCAGCCTTCGGGAAAGATCATCGCCGCACAAGTCCGCCTTGGTGAGTACGATAACCGGAACAGCCCCGCTATCCCAGGCAATTCCAAGATAACGTTCCACCCTGCGGAGGTTGAAATCGCTGTTGAGCGACATGCAGATAAACACCGTGTCGATGTTTGAAGCGACAACCTGTTCATTGTTCGATGTTCCGGCCGCCTTCCTGACAAAAGCGCTTTTCCTCGTCAGGACATGGTGGATGATTGCGTTCCCAAAGGCGTCCTCGTTCCGGTCAAGCATGACAAAGTCGCCCACGGCTGGAAAATCCGACAACGTTTTCGCATCAAAACGAAGTTTGCCGGATATTTCCGCCGCCAATTCGCCGTCCTCTGTGACGACCCTGTATAGGTCCTTGTATTGGGAAATAACGCGCCCGACATATAGACCCGAATATAAAGCAGACTCAGTGATGAACCGCTGGCTGAGCCCGATACTATCCATATTTGTCTGTTTCAACTTTATCTCCTCCAAAAGTTATATTTCTCGACTTTTGGGAGGCATACACATTCCCTACCCTTTGCATACACCTCCCCATCGTGCTGCAATCTCCACGGTACGCACATTAAACATAAAACAGCCACTCCTTTCAGTGATGTCATTCTCTCCCGCTAAGCGCCATGGGTCCTGACGAGTTCGTAGACGTCTGTCCGCAGGTGCTTGAGCAGCGGCAACTGTTCACGGACATCGTGGACACGGGACAAATTCAGTTCCGCAACGCACACGCCCGGTTTTTCATCCATCTGGCTGACCACCTGTCCCCAGGGGTCGGTGACAATGCTGTGCCCCCACGAGATGTACGAGGCCGTTTCATCCCGGGCCGGAGCCGTTCCTATCGCGAAGACCTGGTTGTTGAGGGCCTGGGAACGAAACATCGTTTCCCAGTGGGCGGGACCGGTGGTCATATTGAACGCGGCAGGAACAAGAATGACCTGTGCCCCATCCAGGGCCATCAGCCGCCCCAGCTCCGGGAAGCGGAAATCGTAGCAGACGCAGAGACCGAATGTGCCAAACTCCGTCTCGAATGTCGTTACGGCATTGCCGGCAGCCAGGGTTTCCGATTCCTTGAATCGCTGGCCGCCCCTCACGTCGATGTCGAACAGGTGCATCTTGCGGTGCTTCGCGACCTGCCTGCCCGACCGATCAAAGACATAGGCCGTGTTGTGAATCTGCCCGGACGGGTCACGCTCCGGCATGGATCCTGCGGAAAAGTTGACGTGATGAGCTCGGGCCAGGTCGGAACACGCTTTCCACATCGGCCCCTGTTCCTCTTCCGCGTAACGCGGAAAATTCTCCACCTGATACGGGCAGCAGAACATTTCGGGGAACATCACGAAGTCTACACCCAGAGGTGCGATTTCACTGAACGTTCGCTCCAGCAGGGCAATCGTTTCGCTTTTATCGACAGGAACAGGCAATTGACACTGTGCGATTTTCATCGTTGTCATCAGCGTTCTCCCTCCTTCTCTCGCCCGGATGGCCGCCTATTGAAAACTTTAGCAAATTTCCATGCGATGGGAAATAGCGTAACGGCTATAATAGGTTAAGCTTGCAGGTGACTAAATTCATACAAGGAGGTGAAATCCATGGGGAAGCTGGCTGGGAAAAAGGTTGTTCTTCTCGGTGAAAGGGACGGTGTCCCTGCACCGGCGATGGAGACCTGCCTGAAGTCTTCGGGCGCCGACATCGTTTTTTCCGTGACTGAATGCTTTGTCTGAACCGCCGCCGGTGCCATGGACCTGCAGAATCAGCAACGCGTCAAGGACGCGGCTGAGAAATTCGGAGCAGAAAATGTCGTCGTGATCCTGGGCTCCTCCGATGCCGAAGGCGCGGAGATCTATGCCGAAACGGTTGCGAACGGCGATCCGACTTTCGCAGGTCCCCTGGCTGGAGTCCCGTTGGGACTCGCTGTTTACCACGTTTTCGAAGAAGCGATTCGGGAAGAGGCGGATGCAGCCCTTTGGGAAGAGCAGATCAGCATGATGGAAATGGTCCTCGACACCGAAGCCCTCGCAAAGGCTGTCGCGGGCATGCGTGAGCAGTACAGCAAGTTCGTCATCTAGGCATCGCATCGTTTACCATCCTCATCATCGCGCATAGAACGAAGCGAGGGGGACCCGGTTCCTGCACGGTCCCCCCTTTCAACCTGGATCCGGAGCATGTCGTTCCAGCTTTCCTCGAAAGCCCCGCCGTCGCAGGCCGTAACCCCCTACGAAGACCGACCGCTGCCTCTGGTTCCCTCCGAGTTTCATGAATGCGGCTCTCGATCATCGCTTTTCGCCTATTCCTGCCGATCGAAGGAGTCTCCGCCGAACGAAAGGAATCGCGTGAAGCTACAATTCGACGGTCTTCGTCGCGATATTCCTGCAGAAATCCCGATCATGCTCGACGAAAAGGATCGTCGGCGAGTATTCCAGCAGCAATTCCTCGATCTGGATACGGGAAAAGACGTCGATGAAATTCAACGGCTCGTCCCAAATGTGCAAATGCTTCTTTTCGCATAAGCTCCTGGCGATCAGGACCTTCTTCTTTTGCCCGGCGCTGAAATCGGACATATCCATCCCAAAATGGTCCCTCGAAAAATCCAGCTTTCTCAGCATCGACCTGAAAAGGGTCCCATCAACACCGTTTTCCTTGGCGTAATCGTCCAGGCTGCCCTGAAGGAAGGACGTCTCCTGCAAAACCGTGGAGATTTCCAGTTGGCTTCCTTTCCGGAAGGTTCCCGTGTACCGGATGTCGTCCCCACGGAGCAACCGGACCAGGCTCGATTTGCCCGATCCGTTCCTTCCGGTCAGCGCAATGCGGTCCCCCTGGTCGATCGTGAAGCTGACCTCCCGGCAGGCCATCCTGGAGCCATAGAAAATCGAAACCTTCTCCAGTTCGGCAAGCCGTTTCCCGTGATAGCCGAGCTGGAAGATCTTCAGCTTTTCCGTATCCTCGATATCCTTCAGGAGCTTCTTCTTTTCCTCGATCGCGGATTGCTGCCGATTCTCGATCGATTTGGAGCGTTTCATCATCTTGGCGGCCTTGTGGCCGATGTACCCCCTGTCCGGCCTGAGCCCGGCATTTCTCGTTCCGAACTTCGTCTTTTCGACTTCCCTAGACCAATGGTTCGTCCGTCGGGCGGATTCGGACAGGCGGACGATTTCCTTCCTGAGTTTCTCGTTCTCGGACAGCTCCAGCGTGTCTTGCCTCGTCTTGTTTTCCCACCAGCTCGAAAAATCACCTTTCTGGAGATCGATCTTCGTTTTGTTGATCGAGAGGATATGGTCGACGCAGTCGTCCAGGAATGCCCGGTCGTGGGAAACAAGGATAAATCCCCGCTTGGAGGAGAGGTACTCGCTGACGGTTTTCCGGCCGTCCATGTCGAGATGGTTCGTCGGTTCGTCGATCAGCAGAAAATTGTTCTCCCTGAGAAACAGGCATGCAAGCAGCACTTTCGTCTGTTCCCCGTAGGACAGCGTCTGAAAAGAACGATACAGGGCCTCTCCGTCAACCTGCAGCAGGGAAAGTTCCCGCTCGACTTCCCAAAGGAGACTGCCCGGGAGAATTCGGCGAATGACATCGATCGTGTCAAGCCTCCCCGGTCTGACGTCGAAGGGGAAATAATCGAAATGGACTTTCGACGCAATTTGGCCATCGTAGTCGTATTTGCCAAGCAGCAGGTTGAGGAATGTCGTCTTGCCCCTGCCGTTCCTTCCGATAAACCCCAGCTTCCAGTCCGTGTCGATCTGTAGGGTGACATTTTCGAATACTCTGGTACCGCTGCCTTCGTAGGCGAAGGTGAGATTCCTTACATCGATCAAGGACATTCCATTTCCTCCTGAGCAGACGGAACACCGTGACTGAGGATTTTAACAACTTTACCATTCCAGGAGCTTCCCTCAGCACGAAGCGGGGCCGCAGGACAGCGTCATTGCCTCGAAAGTTGTCTTTTAGTCAATGATTTATTTTTTTATTTACTATCTATAGGTCTTGCAAAGTTAGCCTTATCCGTCTATACTGTGTCTCACGAGATAGGACATGACGTGGCAGGGCTACCACGGCAAAGTTTGGGAAACCACGGCCGGTACGGCTCGTCAAGGCACGGCTGTCCAAGGCACGGCAGACGAAGCACGACATGGCACGGATAAAACCAAACAAGCAAGTAGCGGTTTGTCACGGTCAAACGGGGGGTCTTCTCCAAAGGCGGCGGTTGCCGGCGAGGGGAAGTCCAGCCTGAAAAGGCGAGGTGCGGCCCGTATGGGTGCGGCACAGCCCGACAGGCAGGAACCGGTCCAAAAGGAAGCGGTTCTCTATCTCGAAAAGGGTCCTGGGCGGAAACCTGGGGCCCTTGTTTTTTTGTCTTCCGGTCGAACCCCGGGGCATGCGGCTAGGGAAACACGGCAAGTTCCGTCCGCCTTGAAGACGGGCTCAGAATCCGGACCAGCCTTTCGATCTCTTCCAGGTGGCAAAACAATTCCGCGGCCGCAACCGTGGCGACTCCGTAGCAGCAAAAGAGAACCCGGCCGGTTTGTAGGGCGATGCAGCTTTGGTCATCCGGGCCATGAAGCACGCTCGAAAGGATGCCGACCCTGTCTGAAAGGAACATATCCCCCGGGAGCAGTTTCTTTTCCCTTCCTCCCAGAACCTTGTAGGTTTCCGTTCCCTGAGCGACATCCAGTAAAAAGGGTGCAGCGCACCGCTCCAGAGCATGCCCCGCCGTCAGGATTCCGTTCTTGAGCTCGGCCATGAACATGCACGACACCAGAGCGGAAGGGGAAAAAATCGGCTTTCCCTTCAAAGCGACACTCTCCAGTTGGTGCAGGACAGGGTATCCCTGGCCGAATTTCCGGAAGTACGCTTCATAGGCGTCGAAGGGATGCGCGTTCTTCAAGTCGCTTCTGCCTTTTCCGCTCCACTTCAGCCGAAGGTCTTTCTCCAGACTTGCCTTGAACGCCTCGACCCCGTGATGCTCCGACGAATTTTCCACCTCTTCCATGGCCAGGACCGCGAAATGCGTCCCGGGAAAAGCGCTTTTCCAAGCGTCGGAAACGTTGATCATGCTTCCACCCCTNNTTCTTTTACCTTTCCTGCCACGTGGCTTAAGATACGGGATATGCTTTGCGGTTTCTTGAACAAAATTGCTTCGGGAGGCCATGATGGAGCACGCCAGNNCCGCGAAAGAAACTCGGGAAGAGAAAACCGGAAGGGCATTCATTATTGGCGATCTCCCCTGTTGCCTTCCATTCTCTTCATGGACGGCAACCACCTTGACCTGTCTTTCACGAAGCACAGCCACGAGACCTACGCATTCGGAACCGTGGAAAGCGGCGCCCTTGGCTTCACCTATCGGCGGGAAACGCTCGTCGCCGTGCCGAAAACCGTCAACCTCGTCGTACCGGGAGAGGTCCATGACGGACATGCGGCATCGGGGCAAGGATGGAGCTACCGAATGTCCTACGTTTCCCCGGAAAACGTCCGCGAGGCTTCCATCGGACTGTGGGGAAGGGACCGCGGCTTGCCGTTCATCAGGAAGGGAGTGATCGAAGCTCCCGACCTGGCTGCCCTTTTCCGCAGCCTCTACATCCGCCTTCGCGAGCACGCTTTGGATGAGTTGGAGGCTTCGACGCTCTGGATCCTTTTCATCTCGGAGACCCTCAAGCGCCATGGGGAATACCCGGAGAAACGACTTTTACGCCCCGACATTCACAAGGCCGTCGAATTCCTCCGGGAAAACGCGGACGGCGAGGTCTCTCTGAAGGAACTGGCCGACCTGGTTTCCCTCAGTCCATGGCATTTCCTCCGGACCTTTTCCAGGGCAACCGGCCTGACGCCTCACGCCTATCTCTCACAAGCCAGGGTGCGCCGGGCCGAAAAACTGCTCCGGTCAGGAACGGCTCCCGCCGATGCGGCGGTCGCCGTCGGTTTTGCGGATCAAAGTCATTTAACCCGCTGGTTCCGGAAAATTCTGGGCACGACTCCCGCCGCTTTTCGAAGGGAGATCTCGTGAGGAGGAAGGGATCGAAATGGCAGGAGAGAAAATCAGGAAACTGGCCGCTTCCCTGGGAGCCGAAGTTTGCGGTATCGCTGGAACGGATCGATTTATCGAAGCACCGGAGGGGTTCCGCCCGACCGACATCCTGCCGGGGGCGAAATCGGTGGTCGTCTACGGCAGGCAGTTCCCGAAATCCCTTTTCGCCGCTTCGTCGAACGCCCCTTACACCCTGTTCCGGAACAAACTGATCGATATCGTGGACCACATCTCCATCCGCCTGTCGGCCGAAATGGAAAAGGAAGGTTTTATGACGGTCCCGGTTCCCTCCTCCGAGCCCTATGAATATTGGAACCCCACACTGCGCCACGGGCGAGGAATCCTCTCCCTGAAACATGCCGCTCAGCTCGCGGGGCTCGGCTTCATTGGGAAAAACACCCTGCTCATTAACGGAAAGTACGGCAACCGGCTCTGGCTGGGAGCCGTCATTTCCGATGCCCCCTGAAATCCGATGCCCAAAAACCGGGAAACTGCCCCGAGGGCTGCAGGATCTGCCGAGATGCCTGCCCCCAATCGGCACTCGACGGGACCACCATCGAGCAGATCAAATGCCGGGCAATCTCAGCCTCGCAGAGCGAAGGCGGAGGATTCATGCTGACCTGCAATCTCTGCAGGAAAACCTGTCCCTTCTCGAGAGCCTGAAGCCCCGCAAGGGGACCGCAGCGGCAGGGTTATCACGGTAACGGCCTGATGTGGGACTCAGCCGCCTTGCTTAAAGGTTTCTCCGAAAGTCTCCAGGGCTTTATTCAACGCCTTGAGGTAAATCGATCCCAGGTTTGGGGGGGCGGAATCTCCGACGGCCTTGCCTTCGAATCTCCCGTCGAAGAACGAACCGTCCTTTGTGGCGATCTCGATATGGGCATACGCCGTCACTGCGGTTTTTCGGTTAAAGAAAGCGACCGTCCCGACCACCTTTGTCATTTCCAGCCGGACCACCGCACCGTAGTCCCATTGTTTCTCCGCCGTCACCTGTGATATCGAATTTTGTCCCTGCAACAAACCTTCGCCTGAAAGCGGCAAGATCTCGCAATCCGGGAACTTTGAGGAAAAGGCCGACGAAAGAGTCCTTACGATTTCGTTGCTGATTCTCACCGGCTCGACCGTAACGATCAAAAGCCCCAGGCTTTTTGCGCATGCCGTATGGGCAAACATGAGGGTTGACGCTATCGCCAAAAGAAAAACCCGTTTCATCCCTTTGTCCTCCTCTCTGGAGCGGGCCAAACGATACGACGATGCCCGGTCGAACGACCCGACGGGGCACGACTTCAAAAGCACGGCAGCCTGAACAAGCGGCTTCTCACACAAAAATAGCGGAGAACAAAAAATAAGGGAACCCCCGATCTTGAAATCGGGAGATTCCCTGGAGCTTAATTCAAGGCTCGCAACGATGAAATCCGAAGTGCGTCCTTCCTGAAGACGCTCTTTTTCTCTTCCGGCGTTGACTATCCCCTGGCAAGCAATTGTTTCTTGATGCCCTGCCACAGGGAAAGGATTGTCAGACCAATGATGATCAGGGAAATCGGGCTTGTCGCCATCCCCTTCAAGAGAGAAAGAACGCTTCCATGCACCAGAGACATCGCCCTGGACAGCTCCCCTTCAGCCATGCTTCCCAGCACCAGCCCCAGCACCAGAGGCTCCCGAGGGACGTCGAACTCCTTCATCAGATAACCCAGGAGCCCTATGGCCATCATGATCCACACTTCGACCATGGACATATTGATGGCATACGACCCGATCACGGCTAGTCCAATCACGAGAGGGCCCAAAATCGAGGCGGGAGTCTCGATGAAACGGACGCAGTAGCGGGAGATGAAAAGACCCACCGGGACAAACACGAGGTTGGAAACAAAGAGGCTGAGGATGAAACTGTAGACAATCGCGCTGTTTTCGAGAAAGAGCGTCGGCCCGGGCTTCAGCCCGTGGATCATCAATCCCCCCAAAAGGACGGCGGAAACCGCGTTGCCGGGAACTCCCAGCGTCAAGGCAGGCACGAGCGAACCGCCGACGACCGCGTTGTTGGCGGTTTCAGAGGCGATTATCCCCTCCGGAGAACCTTTCCCGAACAGTCCCGAATTCTTCGAGAAGCGCTTGGCATCGTCATAAGCGACGAAACTGGCGATGCTGCTGCCCGCACCGGGGATGATCCCCACGATGATGCCGATGACCGTCGCCCGGAAGACAAGCATCTTGTACCTGAAAAGCTCAAACATCTGCCCAAACACGCCGCTTCCGACACTCCGGGACTGTTTGACGACCTCTTGCCTGCCGCCCAGGGTTGCAATGACTTCGGGAATGGAATAGAGCCCGATCAGAGCCACCACAAGAGGCAGACCGTTGTAAAGCTCCGCGATGCCGAGGGTAAATCGGACATCTCCCGTCAGGGGGTGCATCCCGACAATGCTTAGGAACAGGCCCAAAAACCCTGCGATCAGGCCTTTGATCATGTTTCGCTCCGAGAGGGAAGCGATGACGCTCACGCCGAAAATCGCCAGAAGGAAATATTCCTGTGCTCCGAACTTGAGGGCGAACTCGGCCAATGGAGGAGCCAGGAACAGCAGGGCGAAAATGCTTAGGAAACCGCCTACGGCAGAGGCAGCCGTAGACAAGGCTATGGCTCGGCCCGATTCACCCTTCTGGGTCATCGGATAGCCGTCCAAAAGAGTGCAGCAGTTCGCCGGGGTCCCGGGAATATTCAACAGAATGGCACTAATGGCTCCGGCATAGGTGGAAGAACAATAGATCGCCCCCAACAGGGCCAACCCCATCTCCGGGCTCATCCCGAACGTCACCGGCACAAGAAGCGCAACCCCCATCGTGCTCGTCAGACCGGGCAACGCACCGATGACGATGCCGAAAACGGTGCCCGCCATGATCAGGGATAGGGCCAGCGGGTTCAGGAGCAAAAGCGAACCGCTTGCGATACCAGAAAACAGTGTTTCCATTAAAGGATCATCCCCTTTACTCCTTTACGGGTCGTTCCTAAAAAAGAAGACCTTCCGGCAACCGGAGTCCCAGAAACCGAACAAACAGGATATAGACCACGGCCATGAAAAGCATTGAAAAGATCAGCATCAACCNCACACGATGTCTGCCGAAAAAGGCCATGCTGCCCACCAGGAAGAGGAGAGTGCTTGTGAAATAACCAACCGCCTGAATCGAGGCCACATAGATCGCCGTAAAAAGAAAAACCAGGACTGGCGCCTTGTATTTTGTCCAGAAGGCGTTTTTCGTTCTCGCCATTTCCTCCGCAGCGGACTTTTGCGGCTTCCCCCTGAGGGTTCTGAAAATCAGGAGAAACGAGAGTGAAGTCATGATCAAGGTTAAGAAACGGGGGAACTGTGAAGATTCTTCAGAATATGAGAAGGCCCGAAGAGTCAACAGGGCGCAAATTCCCGTGACCGCAAGGGCAAAACCTATTTCCTTCCTGTAAGAATTCTCTGCCATGCCGTCATGCCTCCTAGAAGGGGCGCCCGCCATAAGAGGCGGCGCCCCCGTCAATGCCTGGCCTTATTCCTGGAACAGGGACTTGTACTGCTCCACCAGCGCCGTCGATTCCTTCACCAGCGTCGTCGATTCCTTTGATCCCATGAACTTGATTTCAAGCCCGAGCGATTTTGCCTGTGCCAGGAATTCCGGCGACTTGGCCACAGCCTGGAACGCTTTTTCGAGCCTTGCGATCTGATCCGCCTTCACGTTCTTCGGCGCGGCGATCCCCCGCAACGCCATGCCTATTGACGGAATCTGGAATCCAAAGGCGTCTTTCGCCGTCGGGGTACCGGGAATCGAAGACATCTTGTTCGAGTAGAACAGCACCACCGGGCGCAAGCGGCCTCCTTCGATGTGCGGAAGCGCCGAGCTGAGCGTCGTCGCGGCCATATCCACCTGGTTGCCGAGGAGAGCCGTCAGGGCCGGCCCTGAACCGCTGTAGGAGACGAAGTTGGAAGTCATCTTGAGCAGTTTCGCTGCAACGAGATGCTGAAGCTGCACATTACTTTGCGGTCCGTCACCCGCAACGTTCAGCTTCTTCGGATTGGCCCGTGCGAATTCGACAATGTCCCGGGCGGTCGCAAACTTGCTGTCCTTGTTGACAACCCAGACGATGGGATCCACCTGGAAATTGCAGACGTACTGGAAATCGTCCATTGAGAATGGGACATTCTGGCGAAGGCTCTTGATGAGGATCATCGAGGGCAGGCTCGTCGCCCCGACCGTGTATCCATCCGGTTTCGACCTGGATAGTGCAGTCCATCCAACCTGACCGCCCGCACCAGGCTTATTTTCCACGATCATCGCCTGTCCGAGCGATGGAGTGATGTATTTCGCGATCAGGCGAAGCAGGATATCGTTGCCGCCGCCGGGCGAGAAGGGTACAACGGCCACAACCGGCTTCGTCGGATAGGGGGCTGCCAAAGCCGCAGACGGCAGAGAAACGGCAACGAACCCGACGAGAGCGACAAGCGCAAGAACGACCCCAAAGATCTTCTTTTGTGCATTCATCGTGATTCCTCCCTTTTTCGGTTTTCTTTCCGAATTACTTTTCGCCTATAAAACGACTTTTTTCCCATCTATCACGCAAACCCCGTCGACTTCGACGCGGGGGTTCCACATGAGCAGATCATAATGGCAGGGAGCCTTCGTATGCCCTCCAAGGGTGATGCTTGTTCCAATCCCGATATGGGCCGTGCCCACAACTCCTTCGTCCTCAAGCATGATCCCGCACATCCTGCACTTCGGGTTGAGCCCCACTCCCAGTTCCGCGATATTGAAACTGTTTTTGTCGTTGTGGCTTTCCAGATCTCTCAAAAGGGTCTCTGCCTGGCGACCCCCGGTGATTTTCGTGATGAACCCATCCCTGACATCGGCAACGACCGGCTCATCCAGAACGCCGATTCCGAGATAAGGGATGCTCGCATCGGCGACGATGCGTCCATTTGCCGTTCCTTCAACAGGAGAAACGTTCGCCTCGACCGTCGGCACCGTGGAAAACTCTCCCGGCTCGACGATGCAGTAAAGCGCATTGCCGCGACGCCCCGTGACATCCATAACCAGGTCGGTTCCACCCGGAGAGGTCAGGTGAATTCGCTTCCCCTGGCCAAAAGCTTCCGCAACCGATTTGCACACCGGCTTCAACTGCCGAAAATCCGCTTCGATCCCACCCCGGATCAACATGTCCTCGGTAAAATCAGTCAATACAAGGAGTCGGGCCCCGTTCGCAGCGGCCTCCTTGACTGCGTAGGTGTGGGTAACCGAAAAACTGACGGGCAAGAGGACGACGTCGGCGTGCTTCATGCCCTCCGCGATCATCTTCGGCGGTTCCTGACCAGCTCGCGCGCGCGGGGTCATGATCCCCACCGTCACCTCGGCTCCCCGCTCCACCGCAGCGGCGGCAAGAACCTTCCCGATCCCTTCCTGCACCATATCCGTCACGATGTAGACCTGCTCGTTCGCCTTCACCGAAACACACGTGTCGACGATGGTACGTGCCCCTTTGAGCATCAAGGCTTCCTTCATTCTCAACGACAGCCTCTCCTTTTCAAAAGATTCGACCTTTCGCATGAAGAACGGATTTTCACCCTGCCCATCTTCCCTCTACGATCATATAATATTATAATCATACAAACTTTTGTCAAGAGGGAAACCGCCGACTGCCCACCAAGGGAGGATTGTCCGCTCCCCGGGCAGGGGGTAACATGAATTCGCAACGTTATGGCCAGAGCTCTGATGAGAAAGTGACCTGAAAGGATGGAATACATGACCGAAAAAACCGGAACTTGGGAAGAAGAACCCCAATCGCCTCTAAAACAGCAGGAACGCCTCTCCCAGCAGGTTTCCAGGCTATTGCTCGGTGAGATCCGCTCCGGCGCATTTCAGCCTGGGGACCGCCTCCCCACCGAAATCGATCTCGCAAAGAAGTACGGGATCAGCCGCACCGTTATCCGCGAAGCCTTGGCCAGCCTGAAATACGACGGAATTCTGGAATCGAGGCAAGGAAGGGGAATTATCGTCAAAGCCCCTGGAGAACGCCAGGCTTTCCGGTTTTCGGATGTGTTCGAGAGTATTTCCCGTGCGGAGGCGAACCACCTCTATGAAATGAGAGCCATCCTAGAAGCGGAGGCCTCCGGTTTGGCCGCGCTTCGGCACACGCAAAGCGACAGGAAGGCCATCAAATCCGCTTTCAGCGAAATGGCCAAGGCGGTTGAATCCAACCTGCCGGGTGAAGAAGCCCATCTCCTTTACAACGAA